>CAVYFJ010000001.1:0-886068 GCA_963767815.1 Candidatus Melainabacteria bacterium
TCGCTGAAGCGGAGGCCGCCAAAGTCAGCCGGCCTCGCTCAAGCCAGAGGCATTGAGAGCAAAAGGTATGTCCGAAGCAGCGGTCATTGCCTCTAAAGGTGAAGCGGAAGCAGTGGCAATGACCAAAAAAGCAGAAGCCTTTAAGCAATATAATCAAGCGGCAATGGCAGGCATGATCGTGGACAAATTGCCGGAATTAGTGCAAGCGGCGGCTTCACCTCTGTCTAAAATCGGGCAGATGACTGTGCTATCAACTGGTGGCGAGGGAGCAGGCACAAGCAAAATCACAGGAGATGTGATGAATGTCGCTGCTCAAGGCTTGACCATGGTTAAAGCTTTAACAGGGATTGATCTAGCACAAGCGCTGAAGCAAGACAATAAACCAGATCATGAAAAAGATGGTGAAGCTAATTAGTTTAGTTGTGATTAGCAAGCAAGAATCTTGTACCGAAATATAGAAAGTTTCAGAAAAAATGTTGTCTCTATTCACAACAAAATGGAAAAAGCCCGGATCAGGGCGGGTCTTGATCCGGGCTCTCCGCTTGCTCTGAGGCGCGCGGCAGATGGCCCTTTCGCCGGTTTGCCTTCGGTCGGTTTTTCTTGCGCCGCAGAATGTTTAGCCTGCGGTGCTTAGTCCAATCTTTTTGATTGCTCGCTTTTCAATTCGGCTAACCGCCATCTTGTTTCTTGAAAAGCCCAGCACAGCGGCAATTTCTTTGAGGCTCTTTGGCAGCGCTTCATGTCCCAGGGCCAACGTCATTCGGATGACCAGACTTTCGTCAGCGGTCAGGGCAACCTGGTCTACCCTCTCCTGCGCCATGCTTCTCGTTTCTGCCCAAAGTCGCTGGGCTTCTTCTTGAGCGGGTGATGATTCAACCGGGCTTGGCTCGTCTGAGCAAAGAATACCGGCACACCAAAAGCAGGACGGATAACCGTGTTCCTTTCTGCCAAACATCTCTCTATATGAGGCCACGGTTAGATGATTCTCTGGGCAGCGGCAGTTTGTCGGGGTCTGGGGGTCAACGGGAAAGGGTCCGGAGCAGGGGAGATTGAATGCACTCCCCAGAGAGTGATATGCGCCTTCGCCCTCCAGCCACTGCGCGACAGTTACTCGATTCACAGGCCGGCAGCCGCGGCAGATTCGAAGACCCTTTGTAATCAAATCAAAATATCATTGTAACTTCTCCTGATATGATGTCCCTCATCCACGGCACATCCCCACTCAACCTCATGCTTTGCATTGGCCGACAACAGAGTGGATTTAGGGAAAACAATTCCGGCTGCTCGACCAATTCGCTCATAATGGGCCCGATTTTAGAAAAGACGAGCCACACTGCGGGCAGCCGCTAAGTTGAAGGACGTTATCCAGGACAGCTCGAAGTCAAGCCCGCATTCCTGGCAATGCCAGCCGGTTGGACGATTGGACCGCGGCATCTTCCCACTTCTATCACCCCGCCAGACAATGTGGCGTCTTTCCTCAATCAGATCGAATATCCCCATGTCCTTGCGTCCGCGCTTCTTTCTGCCCTTGCGGTATCGGATAACAGGTCGGGCAAAATCCGCCAACAATGAAAATCCTTGCCATTTGCTGCAGGGAAAGTGGCATGGGTAATGGCTGCAAGCAGTGCTTGCATACCCAGCCCATGACTTTGTCAGCTACCGATGCGGGAGTTTGCTGTCAGTCGGACTAAAAGCGAGACTATGATTTCGCCCTACAGCCTGAACATCCTCCAATCTCAGCCTACGTATCGGCACGGGCCGCCGACCTCTTTTCTTTGCAATTATCTCAGTCATTTTTGATCCCGCTCTCTGCGGGAGCTCCTTATGTTGGATATGGGCGGTCTGCCACGAAAGCAGACCGCCCAACGCGATGTGTTTGAATCTCGCGGGAAAGAAAGTGAGGAGCGCATGCGCGTCCCGCTCGGCTTTGTGGGTTGGCTAGAGATGGCTGAGTACGATCCTCAGTCGCGCGGAGGCTCTTTGTGGTTGCGATACCAGTCGAGCGCCTTTCTCACCCAACCAGGCTTATGGATGAGTTGCATGCGGAATGTCTCCGCATGCGCCCGCACCCAATGTCGCGGGTGAATGGAGTCGAATATGTAGCGCATTTCTCGTCAACGATGAGCCAATAGGGCGTGATCGTTTTCTGGACAGACGAAGCAAGCAACAGGTATCCCCTGCTCGGTCTTAATGAGTAGGAGATAATACTTATGCCGCTTGAACGACCCCAGAGGCGTATACGCCTCCTTGCAGCGAAACACTCGTAGATAGAGGCGGAACTTCCTGTTGCTGGCCATGAGCATGGCACGAACAGTCGGGTTCTCAAGGTCAATCTTCTCCATCTCACCAATTCGTGCCCAGGCGTCCTCCTCGTCAGGACCGTGGAGAACGATAGGAAATTGCGGACCTTCTGGACCACCTGGGCCTTCCGGACCCTCTGGACCAGGACATACCGGACCAGGAGGACCTTCGGGGCCATTCGGACCTTGCGGACCACCGCGCTCCCTTTGCATGAGCCCTGGGAAATTCAGCGGCAGGAAGCGGCGGATGGGAAGATTGGGAAGGAAACCGCCCTCCCAGAAGTGCCGTTCCTCAAATTCCTTCAGCTTCTTGAGCTCGTCCTCCATTTGTCTTAGTGTCCTAACATCACTGGCGACCTTGATGAGCAGCTCGTTGCGCTCTCGAGTAACGGTCAGTCCGGTCAGCTCGCTCACCCTTAATCGCGTTGCTTCTTGATCTCCTGCTGCGCGCTGATGGCGACCTGAATCGAGGCAACAAGCCTTCTTACGTAGCGCATCACCCGCTGCTGAAGGCGCTCGTCGCAGCTTGCGAAAAACTCGATGCATTCGTCGAGCTTGCTCATAAAGGTTACCCAAGCTTGTCCCCGCCTGAGCAAATATTCTTT
Organism: Candidatus Melainabacteria bacterium; assembly: GCA_963767815.1. GTDB lineage: Bacteria > Cyanobacteriota > Vampirovibrionia > Obscuribacterales > Obscuribacteraceae > CAVYFJ01. The sequence goes on from CAVYFJ010000001.1 coordinate 2,906, forward strand.
GTCCTCCCAAGCAGGGAGCTGGGGAATGATTGGCGGGAGCCCCTGCGCAATCATAAGACGGTTGATGAACTGAGCCAACTGCGTCCACTGCGCCATACGATTGACCGGATCGTACTGGGGCTGCGTGTTTTCTATAACGAGTGCCATAGCCTCAGCATCAGCCACGTAGAGAGACACCTTTTGTCCCTCGTAGTTATAAACGAGCTGGCTGCCGAACTGCGGCCACAGCGCAGCCGCTTCAATTTCAAAGCGCTTTGGCAGACGCTCGTCTTCAAAAAACAACACCGTTCCCAACTTCTTCCTTCGACCCGTATCCCAACCGCGTCGTTGACTGAGGATGTGACCGTTGACTCTTCCCTTCAGTAACACAAGCGAATCGACGCGAATGGCAATTGCCTGAATCGTTTTTCCTTGCGTGTTACTCATCGCGCTCCCCTTTGCCACCGCTGACAGCGGCGTTGGTTCGGTAAGGTCATCTGGATTCTGGTTATGATAATCTCGAAGCAGATTGGTATATACGTCAACCAATCCATGGAGGTTTTCCGCACGGCGGTCGTTGGTTTGCCAGTGTGGATTGGCGGCAACAGTTTCGGCCCATTGCTCAAGATGTCCGCCTTCTTGAGCTCTTCAGTTGTCATCAAATAAAACTTGATGCGAGCGACGCAATCTCGCATTTGTTTCGCCACCAGTGACTTCTCGGGCCGAAGAAATCCTGGAAAGACTGGGTGAACAATAGAAACCACTCCTGCTGAACACGCAGCGCTTCGGCTTCCTGCATTTGCCTTTCTTGATCGTTTGGATGCGGCAAAGGCATGATTTTGGGACAGGCTAGCTGCCCATGGGCTAACATGACCTGGTCCATGAGCCTTTCCAAATCGAGTCTGGATCGGGATAATAGCAACAAATCGCCCTGCTTATGGTCCAAGGCTTGAGCCACGCTCAGTATTGCCGGCACCCGAAGGCGAATGGGGCGTTCTTCATGCAGGAAGTATCGGGTTATGTCAAACCAACCCCAAAGCAAGTCGAAGGGCACTTGCAGTGATGCGGCAAAATCAAACATGCTCAATTCAAACTTGACTCGCGTGTGCGGGTTGTTCTGGCTTGCCCCCGGGAGACTTGTGTAGCAAGTACTGAAGCCGGCATCAACCAAACTTGTCACTAAAACAGAGACGACCGGTGCTCCAACAACTCTAGGATGAGCAGAGTCAATGATTTGGATCTCGTCCATGGATGTCCTCGTCTGCCACGGTCGATAGTGGCATTAGGGGTGCGTCTGCCCCGACCAATCACACTGTGGTTTACCGCAACACGCGGTAAGACAATGCGGAATCGCAGCCAAGATTTTTCCGGCGCACATAAATGTGGCGGTTTGTTCTCTGGCTGGCGGTTCTGGATTGGGTTTTCGGGTTGTTCTAAAAAACGGGGGAGAGCTTACCCTAACCATCCAATATTCAAGAGCCAAAAATCAAGTCATTAAAGGCATTTTTAAAGAGCAGTGCAATACACAGCAGTAAGCAGCCAAAGCCGCCAGTCTATTGGCAACCAGGTAATTGTTTGACCAAGTTGTATAGAAATTAATGTCCTGGTGTATATATTAAATGCGCCGTTTACACTTGCGCTAACCTAGCGTTAGCTAGCGCGAGGATGAAGAATCGTTGCACCTGCAAATAGCCGCATGATCATCATCTCTCAGCCCGATATAATCAGCGACGATTCATTTATAAAACCTAGGCATCAATGAATGATCTAATCGTTTATGGCTTAAATTATCACTCTTGCCCGGTGGCAATTCGTGAGCGCTTTACTATTCCTGAGTCTTGTTTAGAGCATGCGCTTGCTGGACTGAAACGATTGCCGCACATTCGGGAAGCGGTTGTGCTTTCCACGTGCAATCGTACCGAAGTCTATGCTGTCGTAACCGACACTGCCGCCGGCTTCAAAGAATTGGAATCCTTTTTTCAATCAGCCCGAGAAATTGCGGATCATGCCGCCTTAAAAGCAGATTTTAAATTACTGCGTGATGATGTGGCTTTGCATCTCTTTCGCGTGGCCTCGGGACTTGACAGCATGGTTTTGGGCGAAGGACAAATCATGTCTCAAGTAAAAGCGGCGCATCAGGCAGCGCTTAAGGCTGGCACTACTGGGACAGTATTGAACACGCTTTTTCGTCGGCCGTAGCCTGCGGTAAAAAAGTGCGCTCACAAACTGGTCTTGGCCGCCGCGCTGTTTCCATCAGCTCAGCGGCAGTTGAATTAACAAGAAAACTATTGGGTGATTTAAATAATCGCTCCATCTGCGTTATTGGCGCCGGGCGTATGGGGCAGATTTGCATTAAGTTGTTATTGGCGGACAATGCACAATGTACTGTTTATGTAGCCAATAGAGGCGAAAGCAAAATCAAGGCTATGCTTGCTTCGAATTTGCGCCATCTCGATAGGCTGCGTGTGGTGGAAGATTTTGGCCGGCGACATATTATTGCCGCCCAATGTGATGCAGTGATAGTAGCTACGAGCGCTCACGGATTTGTGCTCACCAAAGAAGAATTGCGAACAGCCCGGTCCACGGAAGAATTTCGATTGGTAAATGCCGCCCAGGATCGTAGGGGCGCGGCATGCGCGCCCGATAATGTAGCGGGCGGATGCAATCCGCCCCTACAATTTCAACCAGCAAACGTCGAATTGGATGACCGGGACGCCTCTCCACAAATCGACCAGCCGGTAAGCGGCTCATTACATGTCATAGACATGAGTGTGCCCAGAACCGTTGATCCGCAATTGGGTGAGCTCAGTAGCGTCGACTTATATAACTTTGATCATTTATCAACCATCGTCAAACAGAACATGGCCGAGCGGGAAGAGCTTACCAAAGACGCGGAAGTTTTGATTTTTGAAGCTTTGCAAGACTTTACTCACTGGCAGCGCACTCTGGCTGTAGTACCAGTAATTGCTCAGTTGCGCGGTAAGGTAGAAAATATTCGCCAATCATATTTGCACCGCGGCCCGCGCCAGCACGCAAATAAACAATTAGACAGGGTAAGTAGATTAATTGTTAATCGCATCCTCCACCGGCCAACCACTCGGTTGAAAGCAGCGCAAGATTATCATCACTTGCAAAAACAGATAGAAACACTAGGATCGCTCTTCGATCTTGATCCATTAACTCCATCCAAATAGCTCTTTCCCATCAGGCGAAGGTATGTGTCTACAATGACAAACACGGCAAAAAATCGCCGGCTAAGAATTGGCACCCGAGGCAGTAAGATGGCCCGCGTGCAAACAGATTTGTTTGCTTCTATGTTGGCAGCAAAATTTCCCGGCACCGAATACGATATCGTCCCGATAACAGTCAGTGGCGAAAGAGACTACGCACGACCAATCGCCGAATTAGGCATTCAAGGCGCTTTTATTAAAGAACTAGAAGAAGCTCTTTTAAATGACGAAGTGGATTTGGTCGTCCATAGCTTAAAAGATTTGCCAACCACCCTGCCTTCTAATTTGCTTCTGGCATGTGTCTGCGAGCGCAAAGACCCACGCGATGTTTTGATCAGCCGGGATAATTTGACCTTCGCCGCTTTGCCCAAGGGTAGCCGCATTGCCACATCTAGCCGGAGAAGAGAAGCACAATTAAAGGCATTACGACAAGATCTTCTTTTTATGGACATCAGGGGTAATGTGCCGACAAGATTGAACAAACTTGATGATGGTTATTGTGACGCCCTTATTCTTGCCGCAGCAGGGATGATCCGATTGAATTTGACAGATCGCATTGCTGAATATTTCGATTTGGAAACATCACTCCCGGTACCGGGTCAAGGCGCGCTTGGTATTGAGTGCAGAGCAAACGATAAAGTAGTGCTGGCTAAATTAGAATCATTGAATGATCCGCAAACTAGATTTGAAATTACCGCGGAGAGGGCATTCTTAGCCGAAGTTGGCGGCGGCTGTTCTATGCCCATTGGCGCATTGGCAACGCTTGGCGGATTGTCCAGCAATCCACGCTTGTGCGAGCTCACGCTTAGCGCTTGTATCATTTCGCTTGACGGCAGACGGGTAGTGAAAGGAAAAATGTCCGCTCCAGCGAGCGAGGCCGAAGAGCTGGGAATCAAACTGGCCTGCCATCTGCTTGACGCGGGTGGTCTTAGTATAGTAGAAGAACTGCGGGCAATGACACCAGTGGCGATATCACTGCCATGACGATAATAGAAGATGCGTATCTGCAGGGCAAACAAATTTTAGTCACCCGTCCTGAGGAGCAGGGTAAAGCACTTGCGGCCAGGCTTCACGAAGCGGGGGCGCAAGTAATCTCAATGCCAGTGATCGAAATCGTTGAACCCGATTCGTGGCAGGCGCTTGATCAAGCAATCGAAAATCTGACGTCATATAACTGGATTATTTTTGCCAGCACCAATGCGGTTATCTCTTTCACCAAACGTCTGCGGACGGGAAACGGCGACGCGATCTGTCCATCTAAACCTGTGCACGATCATTCCGATTGTAGGGGCGGGGGCTCAGTGGCCGCGAGGCATATGGGTTATGCCGAGCGGGTACCACTAAATCCAAAGCATAAATGCTCCGCCCGCTTACATAATCCCGCAAATAAACAGGCGGTTACGGGGGCACTTGCGCACCCCCCTACTCGCCCGCCCCTACAATTTCAACCAACAGACGTCGATTCAAATGTCCCCACCTCGCTGCCCATTCTGCCTGATGCCAGAACGGGATTTCCAAAAATCGCCGTCATAGGTAAAGTCACAGCTGATGCTGCTTACGAGCATGGATTGCCGGTAGATTATTGCCCGGATAATTATGTGGCGGAAGAATTTATTGCTCAATTTCCTGGTTATCCAGATCTTAGGCATACAAATATTCTCTGCAAGGACCAATATTGGCCGCAATTATATTGCCGACAAATTAGAAGCAGCCGGCGCGACAGTGGATGTTGTTTCAGCTTATAAAACTATATTGCCGGATAATGCGCAAGAATTATCTAAGAGCATAAATAAACTGTTAGCAAACAAAAAACTAGACGCAATCACTTTAACCAGCAAACAAACAGCGATTAACTTATCTCGAATTATTAGCCTGAATTCAGATTACCAGGAAGGAAATTTATTTGCCGATTTATCTGCGCCGATAGAGCACACAGAGAAGCTTAAAGACATTTTGGCGGATGTGCTAATCGTAACAATTGGCCCGCAGACTAGCGAGGGTACATTAAACTACTTGGGCAAAGAAAGTATAGAAGCTAGTCCATCTACTGCCGAAGGCATGATTGCTGCTCTTATTGAGCACTATAAAGGACAATGTCGATGATCAAAGGCACTTCAATCGAAGAATCTCCTACGAAAACTACACCTCGCGTCGCCCGTGCGGGCGGACTTGCGCCCGCCCCTACAATTCCAACGAATACGTTTGATTCAACGGGCACGTTTGATTCAAGTATGCAATGCGCGGCCACCGTCGGTACTAATCCTGCGCCGGCACAATTGATCCGGCCTCGACGATTGCGTGCTCAGGCAGCGCTTAGATCAATGGTGCAAGAAACGCATTTGCACGTCGATAGTTTAATCATGCCCTATTTTATTATTGAGGGCACAAAGCGCAAATTAGCCATTGATCCAATGCCTGGGATTTTTCAAATGAGTGTTGATCAGGCTCTTTTGAAATAGAAAAAGCAGCTGCATCAGGTATCAAAGCCATTTTGTTATTCGGCATTCCAGATAATAAAGATGCACAAGCCTCAGCGGCCTGGCAAACAAATGGCGTTATTCAAAAAGCAATTAGAGAAATTAAGCAACGCTTCCCAGAATTAATTGTTATTGCCGATACTTGCTTGTGCGAATATATGGACCATGGTCATTGCGGATTGGTTGATGATGGCAAAATTTTAAATGACCCCAGTACGGCTGTGCTTGCTCAAGCAGCATTGGCTCAGGCTGAAGCAGGAGCGGATATGGTTGCTCCTTCGGACATGATGGACGGTACAGTGGCAGCAATTCGCCAAAAGCTTGATCAAGCCGGTTTGAGCGATGTGCCAATTATGGCTTATAGCGCCAAATTTGCCTCCGCTTTTTATGGACCGTTTCGCGTGGCCGCGCAATCAACGCCGCAATTTGGCGATCGGCGCACTTATCAAATGGACCCGGCTAACAGGCTGGAGGCGCTGCGCGAAATTGAATTGGACATTGCCCAAGGGGCGGATATAGTGATGGTTAAACCAGCCTTAGCTTATCTTGATATCATTTATCAGGCTAGGGAGATTACCAAATTGCCTATTGCCGCATATAATGTATCCGGGGAATATGCCATGGTTAAGGCAGCAGCCGGCAAAGGCTGGATTGACGAAAAGCGCGTGGTGCTGGAAACGCTGACCGGTATAGCCAGAGCGGGTGCCAATTTGATTATTACTTATCATGCAACTGATACTGCCGGTTGGCTCAAAGTCCAGGCTGATTCGTAAATCGATTTAATCGCTAAGCTTTATTTTTTCCAGGTATTTTTCTCACATTATGGGCATAAGTTAGACAGAGATTTACTATGAAGACCAGTTCAAGCAATCAAATTAATTTTGCCAATGCTTTTGCCGATCTTTATCTGGATAAAGAAAACGGTGAATTTGCGCTTGATTTGCGGCGCCAGGAAATCACCATTTATTTAAGTTATGGGCAATATCAGGCGTTAGTGATTCTGCTACAGCAAAGCTCCGAGGACGAGCAATTTGCCAATTATTTAAATTGGCAAAAAGACCCGCTGCAAGCCGATGAAAGCGAATTATTTGAAATCTGCGGTCCAGATCATATGGTATGCATGGCTTGCACACCCAATTGCGAGCGAGTGAAATTAACTTTTGAATTGGGTGTGGCAGTGGATTTATCTTTTGCTGATTTCCAGGGACTCTCCGATTTGATTAAAGAAGCGCAGGCGGATTTAGAATGGCGGCGCGAATTGTTGCGCTGGAATATCAGCGAAGCCGGTCCGGACTTTGCCGCCGGCGGCCAGGACTAACTTCCAGCCGACAATGTTCGTTGGAATTATTTATGCTTTGGATTCAGTGGCTACCCGTTCGGCATATCTCATATGCCTCACGGCCACTGAGGGGCGGGCGCGAGTCCGCCCGTCTCGTAAAAAAAGATAAAAAGCAAAATTGGCGCGAAGAAGGGATCTTGCGACCCCAACTCCGCGCGCCCGCTTGCGGCTCCTTTCTTTGTGGTTGGTATCCATCATGCACGTTCGGATCCGGCTGGGGCGGACTCAAGGAGAGCCACCCGCGCTAAGCCCAGTGCCTCCTGCACTTTGTCAATTACTGCCCCCACAAGCAGATTCTGATGGCGAGCCCGGAGGTCCTTTAATAGACCGTCCAGTTTCTCTGGATCTGGAGAGGGCAGGCCAATCATATCGTTTAGGCGCCGCTTCACGTCCTCGAACCCCGAGGTTCGATCGATCAGGCGTAAGGCATCGCCTACTTTACGTCGCCAATTCATTTTACGTCCCTCCATCGTCAGAGACTAGTGTCGGTTGTGGATCTGCCGGGAGCCGTTCCAGCACCTGGCGCACGAAGCTCGTCATTTGGCGCAGCTGATCTTTTTCATGAATCCGAGCAGATGTCTCTGCCACGGCTTCCCAACTCGCCTCATGATGTGCTTGATCTCGTCATAGTTGAGCAGTGGCTCATCGCCTTTGCAGCTACTAACAACTGCTTCTTGCAGGGCGAAGAAGTCGCCGGCAAAATGATGCATGGCTATGGCAGGCGTGGTGACAATGTCCGGAACAGGAAAGTCCTGCAGTTCCCTCAATCTGCGGCGGATCGCCCGCACTTGATCTCCAGACGCTAGTTCGGACGCCGAAATTTGAGCAATCGCGATCTCCACAAAGCTCGTGGTGCCGGCAACAACTGACCGCATCTGCGAGTCAAGTTCCCTGTACCATCTCGTTTGGGCGAGAATTTGTTCAAGCTCACTCTCGGCTGGAAGCGCGTCCTTGCAAGCTTCGATCAGCGTATACAGCAGCCGAAAAAACCGCGGGGAAACTTGCCGTGCCTCGATTATCCCAAGCCCATTGGCTCTCTCCACCTCTTCTGGGGTCGGGACGAGCTTTAACAAGGCCAATTTCTCGCTGAGGCTCCGCCTTGGCGATTCAGGATGTGGGTCGACTCTTTTCGATTCACTCATCATATTTCCCTCCGGAGTGGTGCGCCGCCTGGCACGACCAGACAGCGAACCACCCCAGTAATCTTGTGTTCGTCCTCAAGTTGTTTGTTGATCATGGATGCGGCCATGATCGCTCTTCATGGTGCGAGAATCCGTTCTCGCGCGTAGTGATTGGAGTCACTGCAGCCTTCATGGACGCGCGGGGTGGTGGATCCCAGCCGTCGTACAACTGGATGACAGCCCGGAGCAGGTCGATCGCCAACTTTGTTTGCTCAGGCTCGTCCTCCACGGCCGCAACCGCCATCTTCATAAGACAGCGAACATGAACGTTCGGTGTCGGAATCGGATCCGGTTTCGGATTCGCCATCGAATTCTCCTCGTCCAACTTGGACTTTTGTTGTTCGTAACTGACATTTCGTACGCGGCGCATCGGCGCCTCTTCCCAGCACCGCCCCAGCAAAAACAACCTCAATATTGATCGGTAGTCTCCCCTTCAATGTCAAAACATCGTCAGTCAGGGGTGCAACCAAAGCGAGGTGTTTAAGCGGGGTGTGAAATGTTCCTTGGGGATCTTTCAAAAATCACTTCTATATTGCCGTTTTGAATCATAAATAATCAAGAGGGGGCAAACGACAGAACTGGCGTTGATAAGCATAAAATCAATGAGCTTAAGCAAACCTAACCGATATTCAATATATTAATTCTGCATGTATTAATTAGCGCAGCTCCGCTAGCGCTTTGCATCCAACGATTTATTGTGTCGGGCTTTACCCTAAGAGCGCTCGAAGAAATTGTAGGGGCGGATTGCATCCGCCCGTTATACCAACCGGGCGCGCATGCCGCGCCCCTACAATTCTAACGAGCAAGTGTCGGTTCAAATGCGCCCAACCGCACCGCCCTTGGTGTCACATTATCAACTTCCCTTGCTGGCATCTGGTTAATGCGCTAAAATGCCTTATAACAGATCGCCGGGTGCGGCGAAGGTCGATGAACCTGGTCAGGGGGGAAACCCAGCAGCCATAAGTTAAAACCCTCGGGTGTGCCTGGTGGTCTGCCTTTCATTCTCCATTTTTATAAATTACTGGTAAAGTTAACCTGGCGCGGTTAATTTTCAACTTTATCCTGCCGGACGAAAGTGGTTTAATTGAATTGATAATCTAAGTTACGCACACCCAAACTAGTGGATTTACCAGTTTATTTATGAAAACTAGACCCCCTAAAAAGACTAAATCTACCAGGGCAGGAAACACTGCCAAATCAACCGGTGCGGCGGTGGCTGAACAAGACATACGCACCCTGTTGGGGCAGATTTTAGTAGAACTTGGATATATAACAATTTATCAGCTGGATGAAGCCCTTCATATCCAGCGCACGGATACAAAAGCCGGGGAAGAACAGAAGCCCCTGGGGCAAATTATGCTTGAATTAGGCTATTGCTCACCCAACCAACTTATCCGGGCTATTCAAGTGCAAAGTGATTACCGCAAGACTGCTGTTCGCTTTCGCGATGGTTAATAACGGGCTTGACTTCCAATACAAAATTAATTCTTTCATTCTGCATCGTCATCTTATTTATGGTTGGCGGAATGACTGCTTATGTTTTTTACTGGCAAGAGCAAGAAGGGCAAGCCGCCGCTGCTCATAAAGTTGCTGGCGCCCTGAGCAGATTAAATTCTGATTTTGCCCGCATGCAAACGGCTAACCGCGATTTGGCCATCAAACTCGCGGCCAGATCAAGCCGTAGTCCAGGCAATTGCTAAAGAAGATCGTCCGGCAATAATTGGTTTATTAAAAAGCGCCATTGAGGCGCGTAATTTTGCCGGTTGCATTTCGATTTTTGATCAATATGGACGAGCGGTTTACAGCTCAGACACACCGGGCAAATTTGGCTACAGTCAGAGGGGCAAAAATGGCGGCGTAGATTATGTTCTATCCAGTGGCGATAGTTTTATTGGACCGACTGTTGCCCTTACGCCTGCTCAATCAATAATGCTTACAGCCATGGTACCCGTTCTGGGTGAAGCAGGCCGGTGCACAGGAATAGTGGCAGTAAGTGAGCCAATCGACGAAGAATTTCTCACCGGTGAAGCTATGAAATTTGCCTTGCTCGCAGAGCCTTTAACTGATGTTGATTTTGTTTTATTGAGCAGCAAAGATCGCAATCAAATTTATCTTACCGCCGGGCTTGTCAAAGACAGGCTACCTTTTGTGCAAGAGTTAAGCGAGCGCGGTGTGGCTTCCGTGCCCGGCTGGAACCGAATCAAGTGGATCATGGCAAGTATCCAGTATATTGACCTGGATAAATGACTTATTCAAAAAAGGCAACAACAGTGCCGGTTTTATAAAAGACAAGCAATATTGGCAAGCACTTAATTTGGCGGCAGCGGCCGATACCGGGCACGGGCGAACAAAGGGCGGACGCGCGTTCACCCCGCGGTGGCTTGGAAATAATTGGTGTAATTCTTGCTACCACAGCCATTCATGCGGCGGGTATCAAGCCGGGATTTATTATGATTATTTCTTGCATTCTGGGCATGTGCGCCTTTGTACTAGCACTGGTTTTAAGCGCCCGCATGACAGACTTCGATCGCCCACTGCAAACACTGATTGGGCGCGTAAAGACCTGGCAAAGTGAAAAAACATTGCCTCCACCTAGCGGACTAGTGGGTGCTGGTTCTGAATTAGCGCAACTTATTGATCAGACACTTTTGAACTGGCAGGACGAAGTACAAGCGGTCAAAGCACACTTGCACAAGGTATCCATGGAAGCCGGTCAAAAGGCCGAGGTAAAACAAGGCACGGATGATCAATTCGCCAATCTCAATCGCCAGTTGGCTAATCAAAGTAAGCAGTTGAGTGAGTTTTCCAGCCAGCTTAATTATGCCAATCAACAGGCTGTGTTTCTGCAGCAAGAATTGCAAGCGATTTTGCAGAGCACTACCGAAGGGTTTCTAGTTCTCGATCGTTATGGCAACGTGATTAGCGCCAATAATATTTTTCTCAATTGGTTGGGCATGAGCGAAGGAGAAATTGCCGGTCGGTTTTGTTTTGATCTGGTACAAAAGCCGGGACAAAATAAAAACGGGAGTGGGCAAAGTCACGAGGCGGGAAGAGCATTCGTTAAACATGAGTCGGGCACAGCTAGTTTGATTGATCAATTTTTTCCGGAAGGATTAATTTATCACGCTCAATCAAAACAGCCTGTAGAGGTTTTGTTGCATTTGCAGCCCGTTGCCGGACACGACAGCAATATACAGGGCTATATTCTGGTTGTGCGAGACAAGTCGCTGCGCAGTGAAATTGCCGGATTAAGAATGGAAATAGTAAATATGCTTGCCCGGGCCGTTCGCGGACCACTTGTTTCGGCTGAGAAAGAATGGCAACATTTGCTTGCCGACAGCACGCGGCTTTTTGTCAAACAAGCAGTAGATGCGCAGCCTGAGCAAGAATTACAGACAGCGGGAAACAAAGATGCGCAGTCAGGACAATTGGACAAGATTCAGCACGAATGGAACAAAGAATTAAATCAACAATTGGGCGAGGAATTGAAGCGCAGATCGGCTGGCACAGTTGCGCCGTCGGGCTGGCAGATGTTGCTTGATTTACACTCGCGTTATCAAAATTTGATTAGATCTGTGGAAAGCTTGCTAGCGGCACATGGGCAATCAGTAGAGCAAATTTCTTCAGCCGCGCCGGAGGGGCAGCAACTGGTGGAGGGTCTGGGTGGTTTATTTCCAGCTGGCGAAACAGCCAAAGTTGAGTCATTCCCTGTTTCTCGCTTAGTGGGAGAATGCCTGGAAGAAGTGGCAAATCTAGCGCGTGAAAGACAACTTCTATTGGATCATAAAATTTCAACTGCCTTGCCCAATCTAACCGGCAATCGCGCTTTGATTAAAAGCATAGTAATACCCGTAGTCGATAAACTGATCTCCATCACCACCCCTGGTGGCAAGGTGCGCGTGGAAAGTTCCCTAAAAGGCAAAGAAATTCAGCTGAGCGTTTCTAGCTCCGGACCACCCCTGGAAGAGGAAGAAATTGTCGATATGTTTGCCGGTTTCATCCCTGGGAAACATAATGAAGATAGCTACGGCTCACGCCTTTCTCTTTATTTGGCTCGCAATAACGCCGAGCGCATCGGCGCTAAAATCTGGGCCGAGTGCGAATTCGGCACCACAGTTTATATCACTTTTCCCGCAAGTTGAATCTGTCCACCGGGACTTAAAAAAGCAAAAAAAGAAAATGAGCACAGGCAGGGTCGGTGGCTGGTCGCGCGCGGCGACTGCCGGATCCCTGCCTGTGCGCTTGGGTTCGCCTGTTAGCTCGGCGGCGTTCGATCCATTCGAATCGACGCCCGCTCGCGGGATTCGTAGGGGTCAATGCAAGTCGACCCGTGTTCTCGTTATTCGTAGCTCTCTCCGGCGGGCTTGCGATCGAACGAGGCACTCGCATCCGGAGGAGGTTCCGAATCGGGCGGCAGTCCAGCTCGATCGGCGATGAGATCGACCAGCTCGTTGCCGGTCAGATCTTTGCGGTAATCAGCCGCCGTAATCTTCGATCTGGATCTCGAGTTGCGTCCTCGGATAAGGAAGTAGCCCCGGATAAGGTCAATGCTATCGATTTTCATCGATTCGACCGTTGCGTCCATATCGAAATTCGCTCACGTCCAGTCCCGGGAGCTCATCGTTCCGCAAACCGTCCCGTTCCTGAAGCAGAACTCGGGCAACCCAAATCCTCACGTTCTGGCGAGTAAGTTGCTCCTCGGGTGCTGCTTCGGAGGCGATTTTCCGAGGTCGCAAACGCCCATGTAGATGACGGATCAAACTGCCGACGGTCCTGAGGTCGTCAGACGAGTATGTTTCGACTCCGAACTTGTCACATAGAGCCGCGATAAACGGCACCATGGTGACCACCGTGAAGAATACTCTAGGGCTGTCGTCAGCCCGTATACTCCCACGGTGCATCCTCGCCTGATCGCACAGAACATCAGCTACTCGATCGACGAGCTCGACAAACTGCAGCAACCCACTGAGGGTGTTGTCCCCCCAGTCAAAGCCGCTTGCATCAAAAAGCGAGATTCCCATCGATGCCGACGGGCAGATGCCGATAGTGCGCGACACCTGGTTCTCAATGTTGATCAGCCCAAGCGCCGGATCACGGATCCTGCGCAGCGGCAGGTCGTCGGTCAAACTTTCCACCGGCAGCTTTGACTCTTTGGCCAGCAGCTCTCTGACTGCTGCGGCGATCCCCAAGTTGCGATCTTCCCTTGTCATAGCAATCCCTTCCGGGTTTGGTCCCTTGGTTCAAATGGATCAGAAACTGGAATTCCCGCCTCGCTTCAGCTCATCTTGTAGAGGCGGGCTCGATCTCTGGACAGAGCAGAAGGTACTCGCGTAACTCCGCCACCGTATCATGCGTAAAGATCTCGGTGAGAATCTCGATCTGATATCGTTCCCGCAAGTTGGCGGCAAAAGCGGCGATGCTTTGACTCTCGACCAAGAGCTCGACGAGCTCCGCCTCCTGGTCTACGGGGTGGTGATATCCGAGGAGCCCGGCGATGTTGTCCATGATCCGGGAGCGCTTTTGCTCGCGGAGTCCCCTAACCAGAACGATCACGTCTTCCCCCCTGGTGCCGGACGGCTCGATGTCCTCCACTGTGAGGACAGCCCCGGTTTCCTGCTGCAGGATTTCCGCGAGCATACTGAGCTGAGGCAGTTCCATCCCCATCTCAACGAGCGGCTTGTCCATGGCCAGTCCTTTTGGTCCAGTCAGACCGGGGACCTTCGGACTGAGAGCAGCAAACATAGCGCTTCTCACGAGTCCCTCGACCTCCAATAATTCGCCATTCATATCTCGTTCCTTTCGTCTTCTGGAGATGTGGTTTTCGCCCACTCCGAGCCTGAACAACGCGCGGACTCAACTGCCGCGCGCTGACGTCTGAGTCCGATCTGTTCTTCAATTCTGTCGATCAATTGTCCGATCAAAATCTCGCCGGTCTCCGGCCGACTCATGCGGGGATCCGTCGAGCCGAACTTTCCAGTTTCTCTCAGCGCGGAAGATGAAGTCCAGCATGGCGTCGGTAGCGAGCACGATGCACACCGTCCTCGTATCACCAGCGCTTAGCACGCTGCACTCCGTATTCATGTCGTCGGTACCCAAGCCTGTAATCTTCGTGGCTTCGGCAATGCTGCTCCAGTCGACGGTGTCGTCATCCAAAACGAGCTGGAGAATGTCGACCAACTCGACGAACATCTCCTGCTGGCGCCTGAAGACGTAGCGAATCACACTGCCGACCGTATCAAGCACCTCTTTGGGAAATCGGCGGATGCCGAACTCCGTCTGAAGTCCCCTGACGAGAGGCCGGAGCTCGGTGACATCAAAACAGTGCGTGGTCAGTCCCTGACCAGTTCCAATGTCCTTCTTCAGCGTACCTGGAACGGTGCTCGTCTGAGCGACGATCACGTTTGCGACGCGGTTGACGATCTCGAGCAGTTTGATGAGTCCTGCAAGCGATCTGTTCTTCCAGTCGAACAAGAGATGCTCGGACAGGTCGATCGCCTTGATGCCCAGGATCTTGGCAAATTTGGCCTCGAGTCTACCCAGCCCATGGGCAGGGTGCCAGATGTCGATCAGCGGCGTCGCATCAACCAGTTGATCGACCGGTTTTGCAGCTTGATGAGCGAGTGCATACTTCACTCGTTCGGCGAGAGTTCTCGGTCGTTCCATTCATTCAGCTCCTGGGCTTGCACAGCCCGTGGTTGGATTGGTTAAGTATCAGAACGTAATCGTAGGTTGGGGGATTGGTTCGAGTGACAATTGGCAGCGGTGCCATGACGCCGCTGCCGTGTTTCTCACCAGTCGAGCTCCAGCGTGCTGATCCAGCCGGCCAGCGTGCCAATCGTTTCCAAGGCAGTGTTAGGAATCGACTCATCCCGGATGCGCTCGCAGACGCCGCTGATGAGCCAAGCTCGGCTTCCTGCCGTTCGGCAAAGGTCCTTGATTTGCTTCTCTGTGGAAATCTCGTCGCCAGGAATGCTGAAGTCACGGTCAAAGATCTCCACGATCAGGAACAGACCGGCGAGAACTCGTTTGATCTGAGCAAAGGTCAAGGTCTCTACAGGGGCCACGTCATCAAACGCGAACGCCTGGATGCCGACAATCACTGCAATCCTGATCTCCACGCTCGTAGTATCCACGCTGTCAAGGACGCTGCCGCAGATCACATCGTCATCCGTAACAATCGTCTCCCGTTTTCCCTCCTTACCGGAACATCGTTTGATACAACCCTTCAGCCACCGATCGATTGAGGCGAGGTCGTGTCGCATGCGACATTCTCCTTCTTAAGAGGATGCAGGTCAGGTAAGTAATCCGATTGAACTTGTAGGTACAGGTGCCCTTTCGACCGGTGATCGATCGGGCGCCTGCATGATGATCACGATTGTTTGCGTTTGCGGCCGTCCTTGGGCTTCTTCTGCGCTGGCGCGCTCTTCTTCTTGTCGCCCGTTTTGGACTTCTTCGAACCAGAGTCCTTCGCTTTCGGCTGGGACTCGGGCTTCTTTCCGGTCTTCTTCGGCGCAGGCGCATTCTTCTTGCTGGCTTTGGGCTTCGCCGAACCCGTGACTTTGCCCTTGGGCCTCGTCTGGGATTTTTTCACAGTCTTTTTCGGCACGGACTCACGCTTCTTGCTCGCTCCGGAAGTCGCGGGGTCTGCGGTTTTACGCTTGTCCGTATGTTCCTTCCGCTCGGACTCAGGTTTGTCCCCTGGCGTGAGTTCGACATCACCCCCGGGACTAGGCTGAGTTGTAGATTTTGCACCGCTCTCAACTGGTGTGTCCCGCTTCTCGGACTGAAGCGCGGGACTGGAAAGGCGGCTCCTTTCAATCTCCAACAGTCCCCAGTAGTAACTGGGAAGCTGGTCCCATGGCCTCTTCATCAGTGTTGCGTGAGGCTCCTGGTAGCGCGAGAGCTGCGGAAGAAACTGGCGAAGCACCCGCTCGATTTCTAGCAGGATGCTTTTCCTGAAATAGTTCGGCCATCCCCATCCAGGCTTCTCAGCTTCATCGTCGCTTGCCGCAACAATGAATTCGCCTGGCTCTTCAGGCAGATTGGCATCGGTGGCAACAGATTCGGCTAATGGTTGGGGAATCATTTGCAGAACCTTTGTAATCTCCACCTTTGCTTCCGCTTCCCCGACGGAGTCGACAATTTCTCCAATGATACAAGCGACTACAACTCCGGTTACTTCCGCAAGCGTAGCCGGCTCTTCCTCCGCCATCCAGATAAGAGGTAGCCGGCGGTGGATATCTCCGGCTCGCGGCCTATAATTTTCACGTGGTCTGGATTGCCGAGAACCTGCGTAAGACGGCCGCCTTTGCGGATTTTCTGCCGAGCGTACCGGCGGTCTCTTGGTCACCGCTTTGTCTTGACGGGAAGGGTCGGAAGGGTCGTCTGAGATGCTGGGCCACCTAGGTTCTTCTGCGGTGTCCTGCGACCCACTGTCATTGTCTTGCGATAAAGCATTGTTCTGTTGGTTGCGCTCCTCCCGGTCTCTTGCCTTGCGGACCCGTTCCCATAATGGCGACGCGGACATTTCCGGGAGAGGATCCTTTCTTCCCCTTTCACCGAAACCTTGAAAGCGCACTCGTCGGACTGGTTGCCTGTCTGCCGGGACATGGTCTGCTGAACGATGAGGTCCTGACGACTCAGCTTGAGCATCGTCTTTGCCATCCGGCTTTCTTGTGTCTGTCATCTGTGTGCCCTTTGCTCGAGCGAGGTTGGAGACTAATTCAATCGACATGAACACGGTGACTCTACGCATGCCATTTGCGCAGGGAATTTTTGTCATCGTGGTGGATAAATCAGTCTTGTTGCTTGGGAAATTCGGGTAGTGGTCTCATGTT
The DNA here is from genome assembly GCA_963767815.1 of Candidatus Melainabacteria bacterium. Lineage (GTDB taxonomy): Bacteria > Cyanobacteriota > Vampirovibrionia > Obscuribacterales > Obscuribacteraceae > CAVYFJ01. The sequence goes on from CAVYFJ010000001.1 coordinate 19,949, forward strand.
ACAGATGCCCTTACCTTGGCAAATTAGAGCTAGCAAAATCAAGCACCCCGGTTGTCAGTAGCTCGCTTTATGTAGCCCAGATGCGCATTGAGCAAAAACCGCAGCCTATCGCTTGACAGACATGCTTTGCATAGCAAAACAAGCCCGATAGATTAAAATCAATTTCGGATTCTTAGCCGGCTTATTTCAAATTAACTTCAACTTTGCAACTAGCGCCGCTAGCGCTAGCATTCATTTCCGGATGGCGCGCTGGCGTAAATAAGATTCGATAAATGGATCAAGATCACCATTTAAGACCGCTTCTACGTTACTAGTTTCGGTTTTAGTGCGATTGTCTTTGACCATCCGATCATCAAGTACATATGAGCGAATGGCATTGCCAAAAGTGGCTTGCACATTTTCTCCTTTAAGTCTTGCTAATTCTTCCTCGCGTTCTGCTTGTTTTAAAGCCAAAAGTTTAGAGCGCAAAAGATCCATAGCCAAAGCTTTATTTTGCAGTTGACTGCGCTCTTGCTGACATTTGACGACAATACCGCTTGGTTTGTGCGAAATGCGCACTGCGGTTTCCACTTTGTTGACATTTTGTCCACCGGCACCACCGGCCCGCATGGTATCAATTTCAATGTCGTCGTCTTTGATTTCAATTATGTGATCAAGATCGCCAAGCATCGGGCTAACCTCTAGTGCTGCAAAGCTTGTCTGTCTAGAATCATTGCCTTGCTTAAAAGGTGATTTGCGCACCAGCCTGTGCACACCCTTTTCACAGGATAAATAGCCATAGGCATATGGTCCATCTGCTTTAAAGGTTACACTCTTGATGCCTGCTTCTTCACCAGCAGATTGATCAATAATGTCTGTTTTAAAACCGCGCGTTTGGCACCAGCGCAAATACATGCGCAACATCATTTCCGCCCAATCCTGAGCATCCGTGCCACCGGCACCGGCGTTAATAGTGACAATTGCCGCCGAATTGTCGTATTCGCCTGATAATAATTTGGTAAATTCAAAACGCTCCAGCTCTCCTTGCATGCGTTTGCAAGAGGCTTCCACTTCGGCTGCTACAGAGAGATCATTTTCTTCAAGACCAACCTGTACCAATATGGACATATCACTTAATTCGCTGCACCACCGGCGGTACTGCTCAAGCGGCTGCTTAAGCCGACTCATTTTTTGGGTGATTTGCTGAGCGCGACTTTGGTCCTGCCAAAAATCAGGCTCAAGAGTCTCAGACTCTAGTTCCTGCAGTTCGTTTTCCAGGCGATGTGGTTCAAAGAAATTCGCTGACTTTCGCCAAGCGCTCCTGCAAAAGTTCAATTTCCCTTTTCAATTCGTTTAAGGGCATGACCATGGACTAAAAAACCCGCAGCTGAACATTGATTGTCCCTTTCTTGTCAGGGTCTTTGGATTCCATGCCTCTAGTTTTAATGGTGATCGGTATGTCCCACATGGGATAGTTACCCGGATCCGGAACTATGCAGGTAATGGAATTGGCAGAGCAAGAAACAATTTCTGCCGGCAAGCTACCAAAAAAGACTTGATTCTCAGAAGCGACAGGCGAGAAGCCCTTGCCAGTAATAGTTAATGGCTGACCCGGAGCGGTGGAGATATGATCAACAGAATCAATTTCCGGAGATCCTTTGAGAGTTACTTTAAAAGGAGTACTGCGCGAGGGGCCAACCGCCACTGTTAGGTCGGCTTTGCCCCCTTGCACAGAAGGCACTTTCACCACAAGCTGATTGGGTCTGGCTGAAATTACCTCTGCTTTAGCTTTATCAAAGTAGACCTGATTAACAGTTGGATGATCACTAAAGTTCTTACCATTAATCGTGATCTTATCGTTCACACCGACTTCTTTGGGGCTTATACTGCTCACCACCACTTTGGGCGTGGTAAATTTCCACGTCAATTGAGATCCGGCTTTTCCAAACACTTGCACACTGAGCAAGCTGTCCCCCACACCAACAGCACCCGTTAAATTGCGAGTTAATGTTGATTGCTTGCTAAAGTCTTTGATTGTCGCCAACGATTTACCAGCAAGACTGATGCGCACATCTTGAAAGCGTGGATTACCATTAGCGCCGTTGACAAAAGAAAGAAAAAGAGGAATTTGTCCCCAGTCTTTAGCAACGGTTAAATAGTCACTGAAGCTTTGCCAGGAAGGTCCGTAGGAAGAAAGGTCTCTTGACTGCAAAGTTATTTGCTCACCTTCGGCACTGGCTGCAATACCTGGAGCTAAAGCCGGCTTTTTACCAGAAGCAGCACCCGTTTGTCCTGATTTTCCGCCCGGTTTTATGATTGTCGAACCACCATTAAATTGAGACATACTTGGTGGTTTATAAGGCGCTGGTTTGCCAGCCGCGGTTCTTGGTCGCCAGCCGCGACCTACTCCAGTAAAAGAAGGGGTATAATAAACGGCTTTCTTGGCACCAGCCCGGCTTGTCGCCTTTGCAGCACTAGGTTTAGCAGCATAACTCTTAGAATTATTAATTGGCGCTCGTTTTGGCTGGTGCGGGCTAACCGAGTTCGCAACTTGATTTTGAGCATAAATACTGCCAGTCAGCCAATAGAAACTCATACACAGGACAGCACCGCGCAACAGTGGACGACATCTATGCTTATTTTCTTGGAAATTAGATTTCATCTTTATCTATTTTCTGTCTTATGTTTGTTGGAAAAAAATTGCCCGGCAATTAAATTATACTTACGCCGTATATAGTTTAAGTGAAATTCAAATCTGTTCATAGCTTTCAGGTAGCATTTATTCACAGACGGGTGGTATTTATTCACAGATAAGGAAGATACTTTCCCGCTAAAACGGGGAATGAATTATCAGTACATAATAGGGCTGATCGGCCAGCAAACTTAATTTATGGAAGACAATCTTAGTAGACAAGAAGAAGCACGCCGAGTGCTGGAGGCTATTAAACAGAATGCTCCCGAAGCGGAGCCGGCTTCGGCGCCTCCAGTTGTTGATCCAAAACCAAAGCCCGGAGCAAGACCCTTTTCTACAGTCGGTGGTGAAACGGCTAATCAATTGCAAGCTTTGGTTAGCATCAGCCTTGGCATTAAGGATCAACCATTGCCCGATACAGAGGAACCATTACCTGACCCAGGACTTATTGACCCTATCTCTACCGAACAGATTAAGGTGATGCGCAAAGTTGCTGCGACAACAGGAGTCGGTCAGTCTTCACTGCAAAATAGCATCTATCACGCCATAATAAAGGCATATTTTAGTGTAGTCGATAGATTTAAGCCATCTACGCGAGCTCAACAATGCATTACAGCAGGCCATCAGTGTCTACACTGTGGGAAAATAATCCAGGAAACATTGGCTACGTTGGCAAAAGACAAAAAGGAATCAACAGCCCCTGGCGAGCTAAATGGAAAATGATAAAATGCCGCAGCGTAGCGCTAGTTATTCTTTGTGTTTTGGCGCTTATTCGCTTTGACTTAAATGTCTTCGCTCAGACCAAAGAACAGGCAAAAGTATCTCTAAACAAACAGCCTGACAGCACAATTCTGGCCTCGGATCTGATTAAGCGCCTCACACAGCATCCAGAGCTTCTTAACGCTGATTATCTTGATTATTATTTTGGTCCAAGAACGCAATCACAAAGGCAGCCCTCTGCCATGTCGCGCTACACCCAAGGGCTAGCGACAAAAACAATGTGGCAGCCACAAACCGGACAGAATATATGGGACAAACTGGAAGTCAGCCAGCAAGGACAATCCAATTATATGGCTGAATTGATAGCCATCGTTCCGCAAATGGTTCATATGCAGCCAGAAGACATGCAGCAAGCGCTTGGGGTTACGGGTAAACATTCATTTGATGAACAGGGGCAATCAGTTGATATTTACGTCACCAGACCAGATACACAAGTGACGACCTATCAATTGTATGGACTGGTAGACATAGGCAAAATCAAAATTAAATACGCAGGCGTTAATCCCGGTTTGCCTTCACAAGCTGATATGCAAGAAGCTGCCGCATACAGGCGTAAAATTGCGTTTGAACACTATCGGCTGGGAAATTATAATCAGGCAAAAACATTATTAAAGGAGCATCTAAAGTCTAATCCTGATGATGCGGAAGCACACTTCAAATTAGCCCAGTCATACGAAGCCACTTCTTCCTTAAATGAATCAATTAATGAATATAGAACTGCTTTGGCTAAATGTGGGGATAATGATGATTTGCGCAAAGAATGCTTAAAAGGCCTGCAGTCTCTAAAAGTAGGCCAGCCGGCGATGCAGGAAGGAATTGTAGGGGCGGGGCGCAGTGGCAGTCAGGCGTATGAATTACGCCGAACGGGTGTCACTGAATCCAAAAACATAAATAGTCCGCCCAGTGCATCCGTTGCGTCGCAGGGACGGGAGAGAATTAATATTAATCAGCCTGCCAATCAATCACCAATTATTAAAAGCAATACGCCAGCGGATCCGCTGGATGTTGGATTTTAAGATTAAATCGGATGGTGGCAATCGTGCCCTGTCCGTTTGAATCGATGTTAGTCCCTCGAAATTGTAGGGGCGGGCGCAAGTCCGCCCGTGTTTTGATGTTTTTTGCCAATTTTGCCCCAAAAATGGCCTTAAATTTCGATTTAATCAATTCCATCTATATAAGAGCAGATGCCGCTTATTTAGCGGTATTCTCTAGACTTGACAATAGCCCTTATTGTGGTCTAATAGACCCATAAAACTCATAAGTAAAAGCGTTATAGGTTTAAATCATTAATTATGTTTGGCATAGACGCACAAGAATATACAAAGCAACCGGAAACTGAAAATGTCCGGGGTGAAGACAGTGTTTCAGCCGCGCTCCATGGCGCAACCAATAATGATCGTAGTTTAGCCGGCGCAAGCACGTCGACTGCAGACTCCTATCGCGCTTTTCAAAATGAATCACTCAAAGATCTGGCTAATCCTTCTGTTTTTAATCGCTTTGGTTTAAGCCATAACACAGGAGCTGAAGCTTTTCAATTATCACCAACAAGGCAAGCGGAACTAGAAAAAGCTTTACCTGGTTTATCGTTAGCTTCCTTAGGGAATGCTGCAGCAGGTAAGCAAGAAGTCCCCAAATCGACAGGTGAGCAAATAAACGACACTGTCAATTATGGCTGGGACACCCTTCTGGATCCCGATGAAGAGTATTCCAATTCAAAAACCATGCTGTCGTCTGCCGACAACAACACTGCTAAAGGATTACTTCCTACTGTCGCTTTGTTTCAGTCAAATACCAACTTAATGCAAGATGGTAAGGATTATTCTCCGACAGCTGTAGCCTATGCCGATCGGATTTTAACTCCCGGGCATGTAATGGGCTAGGACAATCATTGTCGGTTATTCCGCCCAGCTGCGCGTCTGCCCTATAGGGCATTGCTCTTGTCTGTGAAGGCTCGGTATAAATCCTGAGCCACCAATCGATGCCCGTTTTTCGAAAAGTGGTACTGAATAAACCTGTTGGCCGGCTGTCGATCGGCAAGAAATGACTGCGTAAGATCAAGATAAATGAATTGCTTATCCTGAGCAATGGCTTTTAACTCATTTGCTTGCTCGCTCAATTCCGCATTAGTTGCCACATTGGGAAAAGTGATCAAGATAAGGGGTTGTTTCCGGGCCGCCGTCTGACTTGCTAACCGCCGGATCAATGCTTTCATAACGGCCATATTATTCTGATCCGGATAATTCATATCGGCAGGCGATGGTTGGATCTGCATAAGAGCACTTTCTTCATTTAAACCGATATTTGATCGTTGGAATGGTAGGGGCGGGCGCGAGTCCGTCCGCTTGGATGAGGGTCCCCCAAGAGCCCATTCCCCAATCCTGTTCATCCACCCTTTGAATTTGCGATATTTCGGCTCATTTATAGTCAACGCCAAATCCGCCTGATTCAATACACCATATATGGTGCTATGTCCTCTGAGCCATTCTATAATCGGCGGGGGTTTTAATTTATTGAAATTGGCCGCAAGAATAGAGTTATCTTGTTGAAGTTGTCCTGATTGATCGAGATAAAAATATGGTCGTGGCTCAACATTTCGGCGATCTTTCTTTGTCACGATATTCTCTATAGAATCACCGCGATTATAAAGAAGCACAACTGCATCGGGCTGAAATTTGCTCGCCTCTTTTTCATATTGCAAAACTTCCTGGCCAGTTGAATAACTGGAGCAACCAAAATTGATTACTTCAAAGCGCTTAAATTTGGATGACTTAGGCAAATGCAATTGCTTATTTAAAAGCGATTCCAATACTTTGCCGAATGTATCATTGAGCCCAACTTGCAAAGCTTCAACCACCGAGTCCCCCAGCAGTACAATACGATAAATACCCGGTTCTTTTTTCAAAGCATGCTCGCTGTCCCTTAATCCGGCACTGCTTAATCGATCGTTCGAATAACCCTCCATTCTCCAGATTACTTGCTTACCTGCTATATGCCGGCAGCCCATCTGTAAATCAGGGCACAGAAATTCCTGACCGCCAACACCTGCCAGCCTGAAATATCCTTCGAGCAACAGAATAGAGACTGGAAGAGTAATTAACAAAGAGGCCAGCACTTGCCCGATTCTCCGCCACCAGGGCCGGCGCCATTGCACGGACTGCAGGGCGCGGATCTTTTGTGGACGAGTAATAACTGGAGTAGCCATAATGTATGTTGTGTATTAGCGATTAAAATTGAAAATAAATAAAGGGAGTAATTTTACCGGGAGAAAAGCCAAGAATAATCAAGGCAATTGAGGCACAGACAGCCAGGCGCATCGAAAGAGAGTTTTGCCAATAAATTTTCAGGTTTGTTAGTACGCGGCTATAGTTATTTATGGCACTTGGATCGATTTGTGCCTCAGTTAATTTCCGGACCAACAATCGCCAGCCTAAAAATAGACAATAGGCGAAAAGTGAAATAGGCACTGTTGATTGACAGAACATTTCGGTGAGATCATGTTGATTAGCAGCGGGCGAGAAGCCAATCATGCTGCGACAAACCAACCAGACATCTTTTAAATTGTCAGCCCGGAATAAAATGCTGGCCACAAAAATAAAAAGCACTGTATATACCACTCCAAAGCAATGCCAAACTTTTGTCGCTCGCCAGCTACTGAGCAAATTATATTTAGAAACAAATTCACTCCAGTCTTTGGAAATGATCAATCCCAAACCATGGAAAGCGCCCCAAATAATATAATGCCAGGCAGCGCCATGCCATAGTCCGCCCAGCATCATGGTGATCAACAAATTGCGCCTCACCATCCAGGATGAGCCACGGGATCCGCCCAGGGGAATAAACAAATAATCTCTCAGCCATGTAGAAAGGGACATATGCCAGCGTCGCCAGAAATCAGTTAAATTAGCAGCTAAATATGGCCAGTTAAAATTCTCGGGTACTTTATAGCCAAGCAGCATTGCTGACCCGCGTCCGATATCCGTATAGCCTGAAAAATCAAAGAAAATTTGAAATGTAAATCCAGCGGCGGCAATCCAGGCGTCAATTGCCCCTAGTTGTGAGGTGTGACTGAAAGCGTAATTGACCAGTCCGGCTAAATTGTCACCCAATACAATTTTTTTGTATAAGCCTTGCAAGATCAAAAATATGCCGCCGCCAAAATCAACTTGATTAGGAGCAAAGATATTGAGAACATGCGGTTCTTTGAGTTGTTTCCAAAAGTCCTGATATCTTTTAATTGGTCCGGCAATTTGCGTCGGAAAAAAGGCGGCAAATAGAGCAAAGTCTTTGAAATTGCGCATAGGAACATAGCCTTTATAGACATCGACTATGTAATGAATAAATTCAAAGGTGAAAAAAGAAATCCCCAGAGGCAAAATAATATTTACAGTCGGCTCAGACCAATTGATAGCACTTACTTGCGGGAAAATCCCTCGCAGAAAGTTATTGGAGAGGTGTGTCATGGAGCAGACATTGTCGACAAGAAAGGCAGCATATTTATAAAAACAAAGAGCGCCTATGTTGAAGCATAAGCCGAGAATCAAAATTAGGCGCCGTCTTTTTACGGCTCCGGCAATCGCTAACCCAAGATGATAATTGATTACTGTCAGACAGAAAATTAATCGCCCATAGGCGGGCAACCAATTCATATAAAACAAATAACTGGCGATTAATAAAAACCAGTTTCGCCAACGAGGCGGCATTACCCAATGCAGAAAAACCACAAATGGTAGAAAGACTAAATAAGTGAAGCTGTTGAATAACACCGATTACAAACCCCGCGGTCGTATTATTGTCCACCCTTTTTGCATCAGAAAGCCTTTTCTTACTTAGATTTTAGAGCGATCTACACTCAACTTCATTTGTAAGAAAATCATAAAGATAAAGCCGCAGATTGCCAATCAAGTAAATAAACAAATAAAAAAGTGAAATAAAAATCGGGGCTTCCTTGCCCCAGTTCCTCAGATTAACGCTTCAGTGTCAAGCGTGGCATTTTGCTAAAGGACTTATGAGCAACCTCTCTGAACTTACCCTCCATCTTGTGGCAGAACTGCACTAGTCCCCCTTCCAAGCACTGCTTCAAGCGACCCCACGTAAATCGCGCCCGCATGCCGCATTCGGGACAACGTGTGCCCCAACCTTTGCTAATCAGATACTGCTTAATAGCAGTGACAAGAGATTCTGTGCAAATCTCACCAGCGAGTTGACGCAGCAGGCGCTGCGCTCTTGTCATAGCATTAGCATCCGTGCCCGCAATTGTCGCTAAGGATGCCAGGACCCGTGCTGCCTTGTCAGTTATCTGAATTTTGCTCGGTTCATTCCGCAGATATTTACGAGAAACTAACCGAAGAGCGATCATGCTCGTCGTCGTCTTGTGCGCAGAGAAACTGCCAAATTCATTCTTGTGGCGGATATGGAGAGAGCCGCCGTCCACGCAGGCAGGGCGTCGGGTCCACATAATGCTGGAGGCTTGTCCGCAAGTCGGGCAGCTAACTCCCCAGTCATGGTCCTCGAGAAATTTCTTCAGCGCCGTGACTAACTCCCACGTACAATTCTCTCCAGCAAGTTTAGCCAGCAGAGCTTGTGCTTCCGCCTTTGCCGCGCTTGTCTTTTCCTTGATTTCCTGCATAGCAGCAAGAATTTTTGCCGCCTCTTTGCTGATTGCTTGTGTGCTGCGCATTTTGCGCTGGCTGGGACGAGGCACCAGGGTAAGTCCGTCGGGGATAGTGGTCATGGTCTTATGAATAACTGTTTTGCCCTCGTTACCGTGCGAAAGATACAGCAGTCCGCCCGTCTTGCAAGCCTCATTCTTCATCCATCCTACTCCCGCCGCCTTGCCGCATCGGGAGCAAGTGATGCCCCAATTCTTCGTTTTTAGATATTGCCGCAGTTGATCCACGAAGTCTTTTGTGCAAGGCTCGTCGATAAGCCGCCTCAAGAGAACTTGGGCTTGCCTCATGGCTGCGGCGTTCTTTCCTTCGATCTTTGCCATAGCAGCAAGAGTTCTTGCAGCTTTACCCGCCGCAACCATCTTGGCACTCATTGATTTCGACATGATCTTAGCCGCGTTTTGCGCGGATTCCTGAATGGAGTGTGGAAACTGGTGTGGGTTTCAAGAATGTCCCACGTTTGATCTTCCCGAGCACTCATCGGTTCAGGACTGGCATCCTTGCTACGCCTTGAACCATTTAGCAGCTAAAGAGAATCGACAGCGGGCTAACAGCGAGATGACCAGTATTAATTGGCGGGCATAAAGGTTTCCGTCCCATGCACCACCGGCTTACCATTCTCGGCGTGTCGGAATCGCATTGCGCCGCCGTTCGGACGGCGTGATGCTGGATGCCAACCAATGGGCGCTCCGCGTCCACATTTAGGGCAGCGCACTCGCCAGTTATGGGCTTTTAGTAATCTCTTCAAGGCACTCACAAGTTCTTTCGTGCAATGCTCACCGGCAAGCTTGTTTACGAGAACTTGTGCTTGTGCCATCGCAGCACTATCTGTCCCTTCGATCTTTGCCATATCAGCAAGAACTGTCGCTGCCTGCTCGCTGATCGGGACGGGGCTCTTGCGCTCGGCTTTGCTGCGCCTCCTGACACCGTATGCGTAAACAACCGGCTTCAGCTGAGGCATGAAAGTCCGTGTTCCGTGAATGGTCCACTTACCATCGTCCTTCCGATGCGGAAACCGCATCCCGCCTCCTTCGGCATATTGTTTGTTATTGGCCCATTCAATGCGCGACGGTATACCACAGCCTGGGCACTGCACACCCCAGCTGCGCGGAATCAAAAAGCCGTTTACTGCGGCTACAAGCTGCATCGTGCAACGTTCACCAACAAGTTCGGCGAACAGCTTCCCTGCTTGGGCCAGGGCAGAAGCGTCTTTCCCCTCAATTTCGGCCATCCGAGCAAGAGTTGCCGCCGCTTTCTCACTGATGGGGTTGTCGCTTGGCACCGTCGCCCTGTATTGGCGAATAGCCAACGTTAGATTGGGCATTATTGTTGCTGCCTTGGCTATCTTCTGGCCTCTCCCGTAATGCATAACGCGCATCACGCCGCCTTCCTGGTAATCAAGCCGGCGTATCCAAGCGATAACTGCAGGCTGGCCACAGCCACAGGGACAGGCAACCCCCCACCCATGGGCTTGAATAATTTCTTTCAAATCACGCACCAGATTTACTGTGCATCGCTCACCGACTAGTTGATCGAGCAGTTCCTGGGCATTGGCCATGGCGGTCGCGTCCTTGGTTTGGATTCTTCGCATGGCAGCGAGTGCGTTCATCGCCTTCTCACTCACTGGACGCGTGCTGGGTTCAATTCGCACCATGATCTGACCGCCGTTTCCGGCGACCTCCTATTGTATTGAATACCTTGTATGGAAATTGCGGGCTGGGCTTCCTTGCCCCATTGCTTGTCTCGTTCAAACAGTCTCAATCCGTTGTCGCTGTTTAAACTTTTTGCGCGGACGATCGACAAGCTCCAGCTTAGGGAATATGTCCAGACTCTGATGAGTCACCGTTTTTTGAGCATGGTCGGAATGGATAATGATCATCCGACCACTGTATCCCTTGGACTCAACCCATTTCCAGCCAACGGCCGCCTGTTGACCACAGTGACAGCGCACACCCCAGCGCCGAACTCTTAGGAAGAGTTTCAGAGTGCGGATAGCCGGCTCTGTGCAAAGTTCCCCCTCTAATTGCTGCAACAAGGATTGCGCCTGTTGCATAGCCGCTGAATCGGTGCTCTCAATCTTGTCCATCGCAGCAAAAATGGCTGCTACTTTTTGAGCCATTGGCGTTTCGCTGTGTTGCTTGCGGGCTGTAAGGTCTTTGGCCGATTTCGGCCGTCTGCGCCGAGGGTATTGTTTACGCGGACGGTCGACTAATTCCAGTCTCGGCACGGAACCTGCCGACCAATGTTTAACTATTCTTCCGCGCTCGTTGGCATGGAAAAAAATCATCCTTCCACCATGCTTCCAACCCGGCATCCTCGCCCAGCCAGCAGCGGCGGGTTTCCCACAACGACAGCGCACACCCCAGCCCCTGGCTTTCAGGAAAAGCTTGATGGCGCAAGTAAGCGATTCCGTGCAAGACTCCCCTTCCAGCTGCAGCAGCAAGGGCTGTGCATTGGACATGGCGGCAGAATCAGTTCCCATGATCTCGCCCATGCCAACGACAATACCCGCTGCCTTTCCGCTGAGCAAAAGCGGGGCCGGCTGCCTGCGCGGCTTGCGTTCTGGTTGTCCCTTGAGCGGACGGGCGACAAGCTCCAGTTTGGGCAAGCGATGCAGACCACTATGTACCTTTGTCAGTCCATCCAGAGTATGTGTGTACCTCATCACCGCACCTTCCTTGCCTTTCGCCCAAACTGGGGCCGCCGGCTCTCCACATATACAGCGGAAACCCCATGACCTCAGGTTGCTTTTCCCGGGTCTCAAGAAAAGCTTCAGTCCGGTAATAAGTGCCCTCGTAGTGCGTTCTCCCTCCAACTGGGTGAGCAACGCTTGTGCGCGAGACATAGCGACAGCATCAGCTCCTTCGATCCTGTTCAGCTTTGCAAGGACGCTCGATGCGTTTCCGCTGAGCGGATTTCTTCCTAGTTGTTTTGTCGGCATGATCCAACCGCCGTTTCCGACGGACTCCTAAATTGAAGACGTTGTATGGAAATTGCAGGCCGGGCTTCCTTGCCCATGTTGTTTGATTCATTCAAACAGTCTGTCATTCCAGATCAAGTCTGGGTAGTTTCCCCGCCGCATGGTTAATTTGCTTCTCTCCGGGAGCTTGATGGTATATCTGCAACCGCCCGCCTACCACACACTTTTGGCTGCGCGCCCAAGTGAAAGAGGCTGGAACACCACATCTCTCATGAGGACAGCGAACCTTCCAACCTCTGCGCTTGAGGACGCTCCTCAGACTGATAGTCAGTCGTTCTGTGCAAAGTTCTCCCGCTAAGTGCCAGAGCAATCTTTGTGTTTGCTCTTTAGCAACAGAATCGTTTCCTTCAATTCCAGACATTTCCGCAAGAATACGCTCCGCCTTCTTGCTGATTGGAGGCTCGGTTCGTTGGTTCATCTGGAAAAGAAACGGTCCTTGGGCACTCTCTAAGTGTTCCAGTAACATTCTTATCCTGACACTGAGAGCAGAGTTATGGATTTCCCCAGAAAAAGTAGACACTAACGAAGAAAAGATTGCTCCAGATGAGAAAATACAAACTACTGGAGGTAAATATGTCAGCAAGTCAACACAGTCAAGAGTTTCGAGAAAATACAGCTCGACAGGTCCTAGTACATGGCAAAACTGCTTCTGCGGTGGCCAGGGAGCTTGGTCTGCCGGAATGGAAAGTGCGCGATTGGGTTCGTTCTGTTAAAAGCAAAGAAAGCCAGCACCAGCGAATAACAGGCAAATCTCATGCTCAGGAAAATGCTGAATTAAAAAAACGGCTAAAACAGCTTGAGATGGAGAACGAAATACTAAAAAAAGCGACGGCATATTTTGCAAAAGCCCTGCCGTAAAGTATGCCTTTGTACAGGCTCACGGCACTGAATATCCAATAAATATTCAGTGCCGTGTTCTGAAAGTATCCAGGGCCGGCTATTACAAATGGCTGAAACACAAAGATAGTAAAAGCCATTTAAAACGCCGCCAGTTGAGTGAAAAAATCAAGGCTATTCATAAGTCCTCTAGAGGCAATTACGGCTCACCTAAGATTCACAAAGAGCTTAAACAAGACGGAATAAAAATCAATCGCAAAACTGTGGAGAAAATAATGAAAACAGAAAATATAAAAGCGAAAAGAAGCAAAAAATTTAAAGCAACAACAAATTCAAAACACAACCTGCCAGTAGCAGACAATTTTTTAAACAGAGATTTTACTGCTACACAAGCCAATCAGTGCTGGGTCAGTGATATCACCTATTGCTGGACAGAAGAAGGCTGGCTGTATTTGGCAACTTTCATCGATATTTTTTCCAGACGAATAGTTGGCTGGTCGATGTCGTCAAGAATGACGGCAGATCTGGTCGTAGATGCATTTAAGATGGCAATCGCCAAACGAGGTCGTAATGTCAGTCCAATGGTTCATTCTGACCGAGGCAGCCAATACGCCAGCAAACTATTCAGAGATGAAATAAAAAAATACAACTGCGTTCAGAGCATGAGTCGTAAAGGTGACTGCTGGGATAACGCCGTTGCAGAAAGCTTTTTCAGTAATCTCAAACTAGAATTAGTAAATCATGAAAAATTTAAAACTCGACAAGAAGCAATAGACAAGATATTTGATTACATAGAAATCTTTTACAACAGAAAAAGACTACATTCGTTCTTAGACTTCGTATCCCCTGAACAATTCGAAAAATCGGTCCTAAAGGCAGCTTGAGCAATCTATCCCACGCAACTGTCTACTAAAACTGGGGAAACTCATTACTCATGGCGGCCAGCGTCACCATTACCCGCTTACGGCATAGGGGCTCGCTCTTCCTCTTCGATGTCCGGGAAGCTGGAAATAAAGAATGAGTCAGCTCCAAGTTCGGCATTTTGGCCGACGAGAAATGTACGAATCGTTTGTGGCCCTTTTCAGGGTGGAATACACGGATTGCGCCCTGGAATTGGTCTTCCTGTATTCGTACCCATTCAATACCAGCCGACTTACCGCATCCACTACGGGGGCAGCGCACACGCCAATTCCATAGTCCGAGCAAGAGCTGCAGCAGATAAACCAGGACGTTAGTGCAGGGCTCTCCTGTCAATTGACTGAGGAGAGACTGTGCTTGGGACATAGCTGCAGCATCGGCGGGCGTAATGGTAGACATCTGCGCAAGTAATTCAATCACCAAGTCACTGATTGGATCAGCCGGCCTTTGTTGTGCCTTCTTGGTGGGTAGACCTTCGACAAGCTTCAGGCTCGGCAAATGCTTTGTCCTTCCGTGGGTAAAACTCTGGCGCTGCGTATAATGGGAATAGCTGAGCTCACCGCGCCTCTTCTGCTCCAAAAGAGATTGGCTGATTCACCACACCGACAACGCACCGCCAGTGTTTGCTGCGGAGAAATGATTTCAATTCGGTGATCAGTTCTTCTGTGCATCGCTCCCCTGCCAACTGAGCGATTAGGACCTGTGTATTGGCCATGGCAGCAGCATCGCTGCCTTCGACCTTGATCATCTGATCTAGAACCCCCACTGCTTTTTCACTAAGTGCAGCGCGGCGCAATTGATCCTGTTGGTCGAGCATTGTGATTTAACCGCCGGGTACGGCGGAGCTCCCATATTTAGAGTGTGGGACTAAAGCTAAATCGGCGGCCTAAAAGGTCGCCGGCGCGGACGAAAGACTATTTTCAGTTTGGGCATTTTTGCCGCTGCCTTGTGGGCAACTTGCGTGCCTGGCGCACCACCGTGCCGAAGCCGCATCAAGCCACCTGCCCGACAGTGAGTCGGGATCCAGCAGGGAGCAGCGGGCTTGCCGCATGTGAGGCAGGTTATGCCCCAGCCACGTGTTCGGAGAAACTTGATCAGAAATTGAACGAGCTCTTTCGTGCAGCGCTCGCCAATCAATTGATCAAATAAATCCTGTGCCATTGCCATGGCGGCAACATCTCTGCCGCCAATCTTGGACAGAGCATCCATAACGTCCTGGGCGTGCTCACTGGGCAACTTTTCGCTGTAGCGCTTCGGCAGCGGCAGGACGATCAGAGTCAAGCCAGGTATCTTGGTGAAAGATTTGTGCCCAATCGCTTCTTCACCCTTGTCCGGATGTTTGATCGTCAACAACCCCTTTTCTCGTAATTTCTTATTAGGCTTCCATACAACGCGAGAGGGTTTGTCGCACTTAGGACAAAATACGCCCCAACCCCTCGCATCAAGAAAGACCTGCAGGAGACGAACTAATGATTCAGTGCCGCGCGTTCCAATTAGTTGATTGAATAACCGCTGCGCCCTTGCCATGGCTGGCGCATCTGTTCCATTAATTTTTGCAAGGACAGTAAGAATCGTTGCCGTCGACTTCTGGGTCCTCGATTGTGGCAATAGCAGCATGATTTAACCGCCGGCTTCGGCGGACTCCAATTTGCTGAAGGACAAGACCGGGTCACCCCACCGCCCGCGGCAGTGGACAAACAAGATAGAACACTGCTCTTCGCCGCACCACATCTGTGGGATCGGGATTTGAGAGCTTGTGACTATCTATCTGTTTTGTATGGGCGATCCGATCTCTAAAGTTGTATTGAACAACAGGCCAAGAAGCTATCAATTTGCATATAGCATAGTCAAGACCTGTGTAGAAGTTCGAGATACGGGCGTAATGGTTCTGAAAACCAAATACTGCTGCCACCAAGGAAGCTCGATAACGATTAGACGCAGCAGTTTAGCCAGTTTGAATTAATCAATTATATAATTCTTATATGCTTTCACACTTAGCGCGGCTAGCGCTAAGGTTTCACTTTACAAGCGGGGAGTTTTTCTGTTCATAAGCAAATAAATGTATCCCGGGCGGAGCAAGCCCCGCCCCTACAGAAAATCCTCGCTATGCCGAGGCTTTGATCTTCGACAAATGTTTCAACGACAATTTCACAAAAACAGGTCGAGAACGATGATCAACAAGTAGAATATAGCTGTGTGGCTTTGGACTTAATGGGGGCTTGCGCGTTTTATGGCAATGGTCGGTGGTAAAGCAGGAGACATATTCACTGAGATAAATGTCACTCCGCTTACTGATGTTTTTTTAGTACTGCTGGTAATCATGATTTTGATTGCCCCTCTCGTTAATCAAACTGTGCTCAAGGTTGACCCGCCAGGCAATCCATCTAGCCAGCAAAAACAACAGGATAAAGGCCCGACGCTTAATGTAAGCGTCACTGCGCAAAACACAATATTGATCAATGGACAGTTGGTAAATCCGCCAGATGGTCTTACTGTAGCAAAAGTAATTAAGCAAGAACAGGAAAAGGCAGGCAAACAGGATATACCGCTCAATCTCTCATCAGATGGGGATGCTTTGCAAAAATATGTGGTTTATGTAATGGATGCAGCTGCCGGTTGCGGTATAAAACAAATGCGCGTGTTGCCCATTCACAATCGCTAAATGATCGGAAAGCGGTACCTGATCGTTGAAATCGTAGGGGCGGGCGCAAGTCCGCCCGCAGGTTCGAAGGACCGACACCTGCCCGTTGGAATCGTAGGGGTCGATTGCATCGACCCGTGTTCTAGGTACTCGTGGATCCGTCCACTCCACGAAGAATAAGGAGACCGAAGACCGAATGACCAAACTTAAACCTTCCCAGTTTTTGATGATTCCCGGGCCAACACCTGTACCTGATAGCATTCTGGAAATTATAGCTGCGCCACCCATTGGACATCGCTCAACCGAATTTTCTGCTGTCTTGAGTGCTGTTACCAAAGATTTGCAAACTCTAGCTCAAACAAAAGCTGATGCATTTGTTTTAACTGGCTCCGGTACATTCGCTATGGAAGCAGCAATTAGCAATACTATTAGCCCGGGCCATAAAGTTCTTTCTTTGGTTAGTGGTGTATTTGGTGAACGTTTCGCCAGCATTGCTGCGGCGTATGGCGCGCAAGTGGAAAAAATAGAATCGCTTCCCGGCACAGCAATTGATGTCAGCGAGCTAGCCAGTCGTCTTGCTGCAGATAAAGAGAAATCAATTAAAGCAGTTACGCTAACCCATAATGAAACTTCAACTGGCGTGATTAATGATTTAAGACAGATAGCTCATTTGGTGAGAAAACATGGGGCAATAACGCTGGTGGACGCTGTCACTAGTTTTGGCGCTGTAGATATACCAATGGATGAATGGCTGGTAGATGTGATGATCACGGGCAGCCAGAAAGCATTGATGCTACCACCTGGACTTTCGATTATATTTTTTGGTGAACGAGCCTGGGCTGCCCAAGCCACATGTAAATCACCAAAATATTATCTAGATCTCGCGCGTCATAAAAAATCAATTGCTGCCAATACCACCCCTTTTACACCCAATGTCTCTTTCATTTGTGCCTTACAAAAATCACTTGAATTAATTAACGAAGAAGGCATTAGGGCAGTACAAGCGAGACATTTCAAACTGAAGGCAATGCTGCGAGCAGGGCTGCGCGCTATGGGTTTAAATCTTTTTGTCAGCGAGGATTGCGCGTCACCGACAATCACTGCTATTTTACCGCCCGGAAAACTTACTGTAGCTGAAATCAGAAAGGCATTGAAAGAAGATTTCAATATAATTGTTGCTGATGGGCAAGAATCTTTGCAGGGCAAAATCTTTCGCATTGGTCATATGGGCTATGTTTTTGAACGCGATATTCTTATGACCATCGCCTGCGTCGATGCGGTTATGAAAAAACTTGGACATGAAACGCTTTCAGAACTGCCGCTGCAAGCGGCACTGCAAGCTGCTGCCGGCAAGAAATAAATCATACAATAAATGAGGCATATGAGCAGAACTCTGTTAATTAGCCGCTTTGGACAACTCTTCACTTTAATAATATGCCTGGTTATATTTTTGCAAGGCAATGCTGCTTGCGCTTATTATTTTCCCTTTGGTTATGGGCTTGGTGGTTATGGCATGGGCACTTCTTTGCTATATCCACTGTCGATGCTTGCGTACCCGCTGTCTTATTCTTCTTACGGCAGTCCATATGGTGTCACTTCGGGTTTGTATGGGCTTACTTATTTAAGCAGTCTGGCTCTTGGATCTTCTGCGTATTCTGCTTACCGGTATTTGCCGTTTAACGGTTTATATAATTATCCGTATAATTATAATCCTGCTACGGGTGCTTATGGTTATTCACCCGCGCCGTCAACAAATTATCCTTTCGGTAGTTATAATCCCGGACAAAATCCAGTTCCGGCATGGAACCAGCAGCCAGCCAATCAACAAACAGGCAATGATGTTTTTAATTACCAATATCCGCCGGTCGGCCCCAGATCGTCATTTGTTAGCGGGGCTAGCTTCAGCGCAAGAAATGGCTTCTGCTAATGGTTTTTTTCAAGCAGTAAATAACCACTACCACAGTGACTTGCTACATGCGCTTCGTCAGCCTGACATGCGCTCATGGGCACAATCAATTGGATTGATTGATGCCAATTATGTGTTACCTACTAGTCTAAGCAAATCACGCAAAGCTGAGATATCAAACACAGTTAAAAATAATGCTCTTGATTCACGCACAAAACTAGAATCATTGCGCTTGTATCTAAGATAATTTTACACAGCGCTAAAATACTCGCGCACCAATCGGGGTAAATCCGAGATGGCGATACGTTCTTGTTTCATAGTATCGCGATGGCGGATGGTAACCGTGTCTTTAGTAGCAGGATTAGAATCTGATCCGGACAATGTTTCAAAATCAACAGTGATACACAGCGGTGTGCCTATTTCATCATGGCG
Organism: Candidatus Melainabacteria bacterium; assembly: GCA_963767815.1. Lineage (GTDB taxonomy): Bacteria > Cyanobacteriota > Vampirovibrionia > Obscuribacterales > Obscuribacteraceae > CAVYFJ01. The sequence goes on from CAVYFJ010000001.1 coordinate 38,780, forward strand.
GCGATAGCTTTTGCCGATATTGCCTGTGTTCTCCAGGAGAATGCGACCGACCCCTAGACTTCTGCAAAGACTTTTTGATGGATTCTGCTTTAGCCACCAGATCTCGATTATTACGAGCTAGCGGAATGACAGCTACTTTAATTGGCGCTAAATGCGGCTTTAGCTTCAGTACAATTCTGGTACTGCCATTTTCTAAAGCTTCTTCAGTGTAAGCCTCAGTAATTATCGCCAACACGCCGCGATCTACACCGGCAGAGGGTTCGATAACAAAAGGGACAATTTCGTTGTTGCCTTCATTATCACGCACTGTAAGTTTGGCGGTGGAGTCAACATTTTCCATCACGTGGGCGGTTATATTTCAACTCGCTTTGATTTTTGCTATGTGAGCCAAGATCAAAATCAGTACGATTGGCGATGCCTTCTAATTCTTCCAGTCCGTGCGGAAAGCGATAGAGAATGTCTACTGTAGCTTTGGAATAATGCGAAAGCTCTTCTTTTTTCTGAGGATAAGCAACCAGATTTTCTTCGGAAAGACCCTGTTGCTTCCACCATTGCAGTCTGGCTTCCACCCATTGGGCATGCCATTGGTCATCGGTGCCGGGCTCAACAAAAAATTCTAGCTCCATCTGCTCAAATTCGCGCACACGAAAAACAAAATTACGCGGTGTAATTTCGTTGCGGAAAGCCTTGCCTATTTGCGCAATACCAAATGGTAGTTTGCGCGATGTAGAATCCATCACATTGCGAAAATTGGTAAAAATACCCTGAGCAGTTTCCGGGCGAAGATAAGCATAAGACTCTTCGTCAACCACCGGACCCATTGTGGTCTTAAACATCATATTAAAAGGGCGCGCTTCAGTTAAATCAGCAGAGCCACATTTTTCGCAGCGCCCATTAACTATATGGTCGGCTCGCCAACGGCTTTTGCACTGACGGCAATCAACCATGGGATCAGCAAATGTCGCTTCATGTCCTGAATAGCGCAATACTAATTTATTGGTCAGAATCGCCGCGTCAAGCCCTTCAACATCATCGCGCTCGTAAACAATTGATCTCCACCAAGCAGTTTTCAAATTTTGTTTCAGCTCAACACCAAGCGGACCATAATCGTAAACGCCTTGCAATCCGCCATAAATGTCTGAACCTTGGAATATAAATCCGCGCCGCTTACAAAGCGAAATCAGATCATTCATATTTTTGCTTTTGGCAGGGCTCGCGGCTGTTTCTTTTTCCACTATCAATTCCTTATTCGTAGGGGTGGGGCTTGCTCCATCCGCTGGCTTGGATGGCTTCAACACTCGCCGGTTGGATTTGTAGGGGCGGGCGCAAGTCCGCCCGCTAGTACGTTGATAAGTTTATGCCTGATGGGCGCGTATGGACAGTAGTTGCCAAGCACAATAGCAATGCTGCTAGCGCAGCTGCGCTAAGTGCGCAGTGCATAATTAATATAGCAAATACTATAAAACCTGTTTAACTTCTTTGCATTCATCGGGCTTTGCGCTGTTTACAGCCCTGTCATAACACTTGACTATGATCCTTGCAAAGCGCAAGTATAAAATGCTTCTTTTTTTCACTCAGGAATTCGCAGACAAAGCCAAACCCCATCACTCGCTCTGATCATCCTTTTTGCGCGCAGCGGCGTAGGGATAAATTTTAGCTTGCGCAGAATTGATTGAGAAAAACTACTAAGGAGCTTTGAAATGGCCAAGAAGAAAAAGGCCTTGGGCATTGACTTGTTTACCGAGAATCAGCTGGCTCGATTGGAAGCTTGCCGCCAACTAATTTTGGTTCTCCAAAACTGTCTGGAGAAATTGCCCAAGGAGTATGGCATCAAGCACGCGGCAGACATATCTTATGCTGCCGATTATTTGTCCAGGCGAGAAGTGCAAATTCTTAGTGAGATGGCATCCGTCGTCAGCGACCTGGCCAGGAATGATTCATCAGACCCGGTTAAAATGATGCACGGCATTAGGCTAGCGCGTTTCATGCTAAGCACGCTGGGCATCGCCCACATGAGCTGGCTCAGGTTCATAGTCATCTCGCTCAGCAAGCCTCACGATACGTTTCTGACCTTATACTCGGTTAGCGGCAGCTACGGCTCGCATCAGAGAGTAATGGTCAAGTTAATGGACAAGCTGATCAAGGCGCTAGCAGGGCTAGACAAGGACGTAGATCTTGCCATCAGCAAGGATATGTTGTCGCAGACGGATCAGCTGATTGAAAATAATTTTCGTCCCGCCTGCGATGCCGACGACGAGGGGCGCGACCTTCAGGTAGCTGAGGCTATGGAGCGATGGCGGGAAATGATGGTGTCCAGCAATGCTCTGTCGATACAAGAAGCGACCAAACCAACAGAAGCTTTGCTGATAGCAGCCACCCCATTATTTTCGCTGGCGAAGCTACTGGTAAAAGCCTTTAGGACTCTTCCCAAGGAAGATCTGTCCAAGGGGATCCGCAGAGCTCTTGAAGGGCTGACCTGCTAGCGGCGGGAGCCAAATGATGCACCATACACAAACTGACTCACGCTCGAAAGGAGCTTGAAGATGGACGATATGAGAATATTCACCACAAGACCTCTGGGATGGGTGAAAGATGGTTGGCAAATCAGGAAGTCTTCCTGCAATTTTCTGCGCGTGCTCGCGAATCATTCCAAGGCGATCAGGGAAGAAAGAGAGCAACTACAAAAGATTGCCGAAGTAGCCGACAACTCCGAACCGGCATTCTTGAAGGGGATGGCAGCGTTGCAAAGCGTGGCTGGTGCAAACGACATTGTCTCAGGGGCATGTGCCCCGGCAGCCGGACTAATCATGGCAAATGCGATGATTCTTTCCATTGACTTCGCATACTTAGTATGGAATCAATTTGCCGTCCTTCAATTCCATACGGAAAAGGACACAGCCATATTTCAGCGTTATGGCCAGACTTTGGAGCAAGGATACTTCGATCTCTTTGATGCCATTGCTCACGTCGGGCAAAACGCCGGGCTCAGGATCAGCCATCAGATGAAGCGAAAAATGGCAACCATGCTTGCCCAATTCATCAAAGCCCCATGGAACCTATCACGGAGAACGGCGAGGCAGCGGTCAAAAGCGCGGGTATTGGCTTTAGCGACACTGCACGATCTGCCATGTAGGAGCGGCGAGTTACAAGCACTTCTCGGTGCGCTGGTCGGTCATCTATTGCCGCTCAGCAAGTCACTGAGAAAAGCCTTTACGGACGTCGGGGCGAATTCGGACTTCTTCGCCGAGGCTTCGGATGATCTGTCTGACGCCTTTTTCGGGCTACTGGTAGACCTTTCCGTATTCGAACATCAGTCCTCAGATGAAGGCTGATGAACAATCGCGGGGTATTTCCATCAGAGGCCGCTCCAAGCAAACGCTGTGTAGCGCAAGCCGGGGCATTTTTTCGGGAAGGAATCGTCCGATGGCAACAGGCAATCAGAAACTCGAACCGGAAATCGAATTGCAGAGCGCACGGTTAACAGAAGAGTGCGGAGCAACAAATGCTCCAATCAACGGCATCCCTCACCCACATCAAGCGCTGGGGTCGTCCGACAAGGACAGCAAGAAGCCAAGGGACAGCCCTTCGCCTCGAATCACGACGATCGAACTTCTTGAGGTGATGATCTGTCTTTGCCAAGGCGCCTCTTCAAGAGCGAGGATCGGAGTCGTGGCTTGTTGGCTGGTCGAGCACGATCCGGTGTTCGCAGCCGCCATAGGTTCAACGGTGGCTTGCAGCAATGAGGCGGGGCTAGTCGAATATTTCAGAGCAGGCGACGCCTCGAGAATACTGAGAGAACAGCCCTGGAAAAGCTCATGGCAGAGAGTGGCAGCGCTTCGCGCACTACTCATTGATCCAAAGCTGCCGAAAGTCATCTGCCAGAGACTTTTTACGGCGGCAGCACCTCGAGTAACCTCGCAACCGAACTGGGCTATGATCCTGGCAAACGGTTGTATGAGGAATGTAGTAGTAGTAGCGGATCAAAAAGCAGTCGCCCTACGCTGTGCAAGCCTGGATCCGGAGTTCGCACTGTCCTTGTGGGGAGCCCTGCCCTCTAGTGAGCTCACGGCAGTGGCGATGCCGTCCACTCATGACCAGTTGGCTCAGTTGGCTCAGTTTTTTGGCAGCAGCGACAGCGAGAAAATGATAGCGCTGTGGGACCGGGCAATTGCACAAGCTGCCGCGAAGGGACAGGCCAACTCCGGAGCCCAGGATCCCGTCGATACCTAGGGCTCGGTTGCTGTCTCGCCCAACAGTCGAGAGCAATAGTTAAGGCGAGGGCGCGTCCTCGCCTTAACTATTGTCAAATCAGGAGAAAGTAATGGAAGCTAATCCAAAACAAGCAGACGAAGGAGAATTAAAAAGTCCTGGCACAATCGCCGTCACTTTCGACGACATGGCACGCAAGCATTTTGCCGAAGTACTGGCAATGGAATACGCAAGTTTCGATTATCCATGGTGTGAAGAAGAATTTCGGCGCATTCTGCGTAAGCGGACTTGCTGGGGCATGGTAGCCTTGCATGAAAAGCGCGTCGTCGGCTTCATGATCTATGAGTTCTTTCGAAAAAGGGTGCACATCCTGGATTGCGTTACCCATCCTCAATTCCGCCGACAAGGGATTGGTCGGCAGATGATCGCCAAATTCACAGATGAGCGGTCAGGGTACTCGCGCAATCACCTTGCATTGTACGTTCGAGAGACTAACTTGCACGCACAACTCTTCTTCAAAGCCGCGGGCTTGCGTGCCACAGAATGCCTGCGCGAATATTATCCCGACACGGGGGAAGACGCCTTCAAGCTTGTGTGTGATGTCGGACAACCACTAGTAACTTCCTTTGGAGCGAAAGCCGCTCAGCCGGCAACAGAGCTTCTCTTAACAGGAGCCGGTTACGGCGGACGATTGCAGTTTCTCGACTCTCTTGATCAGGACGAAAGGAAGTGGTGGAAAGATTGGGAGATCCTTCAGGGATTGAGGAATTGAAATGAGATCAGCTCACACTTCGCCCGGGCGGATCGCAACCTTAAGGTTGCGATCCGCCCGTTCTTGCTTTTTTATATTTTTATTTTATTAGAGTTATTAATTGGTACTTGCCGGTGATTCGACTTAGGAATCGATCAATACGGCCAGCGCCAGTTTTTTATTTCGGGCATGTCGTCGCCATATGTGGTGATGTAGTGTTTATGATCGATCAGTTTGTCGCGCACATATTGTTTGACACGCGCCTCAATGTACTGTAGTTTGGGCACGCGATCAATTACATCTGATACTAGATGAAAGCGATCCAGATCATTGAGAACCACCATATCAAAGGGAGTTGTGGTTGTGCCTTCTTCTTTGTAGCCACGCACATGTAAATTATCATGATTAGTCCGCTTATAAGTAAGCCGATGAATTAACAAGGGATAGCCATGATAAGCAAAAATAATTGGCTTATCTTTGGTGAACAAGGCATCAAAATCTTTATCGGACAATCCATGTGGATGTTCGCTTTGCGGTTGCAGAGTCATTAAATCGACCACATTAACTACCCGAATTTTTAAATCAGGCACATGCTGGCGTAATATATCAACGGCAGCCAGCGTTTCGAGAGTGGGCACATCACCACACAAGCCATGACTACATCAGGCTCATTGTCTTGATCATTACTTGCCCAATCCCAGATGCCCAGTCCGGCTGTGCAATGCTTGATTGCCTGCATCCATATTTAGCCATTGGGGAGCTGGTTGTTTGCCGGCGACAATTACATTTACATAGTTGCGACTGCGCAAACAATGATCCATAACCGAAAGCAAAGTGTTGGCATCCGGAGGCAAATAAACTCTAACTATATCGGCTTTTTTATTTACCACATGATCAATAAAGCCTGGGTCTTGATGGCTGAATCCATTGTGGTCTTGCCGCCATACATGCGAGGTAAGCAAATAATTTAAAGAAGCAATGGGTCGGCGCCAGGTGATTTTTTTACTGGCTTTTAGCCATTTAGCATGCTGATTAAACATCGAATCAACAATATGAATAAAAGCTTCATAGCAGGAGAAGAACCCATGGCGGCCAGTAAGCAAATAACCCTCCAGCCAGCCTTGGCAAAGATGCTCGCTTAAAACTTCCATCACCCGACCTTTATGACTTATATGATCGTCAGTTGGATATATTTCGCCTTCGAAAACACGGTTTGTTACTTCAAACACAGCGCCCAGACGATTGGAATTTGTTTCATCCGGACCGACAAGGCGAAAATTATGCGGGTTCATTTTTATGACATCGCGAATGAAATTACCCGGCAATTCTTGTTGCTTCAGCATCCACTTTGCCTGGTGATTGGACAGCAATAGCATAATTAGTAAAATCTGGCATGCGCAAATCTTTTAGCAACAACCCGCCATTAGCATGGGGATTGGCACTCATGCGCTGTTCACCTTCAGGGGCCAATTGGCGCAATTCTTTCATCAGCTGGCCTTGTTCATCAAATAGTTCTTCTGGTTTGTAGCTGCGCATCCAGTCTTCCAGTATTTTTATATGATCTGGTTTGCTGGAAAAGTCAGTCAATGGTACTTGATGGGAGCGCCAAGTACCTTCTATCGGCAGCCCATCAACGAATTTAGGACCTGTCCAGCCTTTTGGAGTACGCAAAATAATCATCGGCCACTGTGGGCGATCTTTGACGAACCATTGGCATCGCTTTTGATTTGTTTGATTTCGAGCAATAATGGTATCAAGGGTGGTGGCCATTTCCTCGTGTACAGCCAAAGGTTCGTCACCCTCGACAAAATAAGGTTTGTAGCCATAGCCGAGGAAAAGGTTTTCCAATTCTTCTTTGGGTAATGCGGGCCAGAATAGTTGGATTAGCAATTTTATATCCATTAAGATGCAAAATAGGCAGCACAACGCCATCTGTTTGCGGATTGAGAAATTTATTGGCATGCCAACTGGTAGCTAAAGGTCCTGTTTCTGCTTCACCATCACCAACCACACAGCAGGCAATTAAATCGGGATTATCAAGCACTGCTCCATAAGCGTGCGCTAGGGCATAGCCCAATTCGCCACCTTCATGAATCGAGCCTGGCGTCTCCGGAGCGCAGTGGCTTGGAATACCGCCAGGAAAGGAAAATTGTTTAAATAGCCGCTTTAGTCCTTCTTCGTCTTCGCCAATAGCTGAATAAAACTCGCTATAGGTTCCCTCAAGATAAGTATTGGCAACAATGCCTGGTCCACCATGACCTGGTCCACAAATGAATATAAGGTTTAACTTATGTCGCTTTATCAGTCGATTGAGGTGAACATAAATCAAATTTAGTCCTGGTGTTGTTCCCCAATGACCAAGCAATCTAGGCTTAATGTGCTCAAGCTTTAATGGCTCTTTTAGTAAGGGGTTGTCGAGTAAATAAATTTGCCCAACTGAAAGATAATTGGCCGCGCGCCACCAGGCGTCTATGCTTTTTAACTCGGCTTGGGCGAGCGTTGGCTGCTTGCTGATTAAATTTTCGGTCTTCTCACCGGCCATAGTCATATTTCTTACTTCCTTGGCAGTATCCGCATGATAAACTGGAAACAGTTGCGCTATCAATAGCTCTTGTCTTAAAACTTTATTGATCGCTTATCCTCGGCCAACAATATTCGCTTTTGAGCCATGGCACTAAAACTTAGAATTCTCACCCAAAATGGCAAATCTGTTTCCGCCGCCAGCACTACGGAAGAATTGCTTAGTGTCTTGGAAGATAAGCAGTCGGGCGCGATTATCCTCAATCACGATGAAGAAGACACTTTGCGTGGTTGGTTGCTTCTGCGGGCTCAGGATTTAGAAAATGGTGAGCTCATAGCACTGAATGAAGAGAAAACTCTTTGCGTAGGCAAGACTGTGGACGGCAGACCGTTTGTGCGCGATGCCGGTGGTGACTGGCCGCCAATCAAACCAGATCAAGGCGAAGAAACTCTCCATTGAATCTGCCAATGCGTATCGCTATTTACCGTTGGCAAACATAAAACGATCGACTAGTGCAGCAATGATTTGCTGCATCAAGATACAAACAATTAGCGGCAGCATGGCTGCTGAGTGCTGGGGCAGAGCAAGAGAAGCCAATACTAGACCAGTACCATTATTGCTCATACCAAGCGAAAACATCAGCGAAGCCATGTCTGCTTTATTGAGCTTCAATAGCTTAGCTACCCACCAGCCACTGGCAAAACAGGTGGCTGATAGTGCAAAAGTAATTAAGCAAATAACGGCAATTAGATCTAAGTCATGCTCATGAAAAACTTGTGGCAACACAAGAGACGCATTGCAATAATTAAGAAGCAGCAAAACGATAAAATTTATAATCTTTACTTGCGGTCTTAATTTTTGCAGGCGCGCTTCTCCTGCCAAGCGGTAAACAAGCATGCCTAAAAGTACAGGTGCTACGACCACAGTGGTCAAAAAACTGGTAGTACCGTGTTTGGCTAACTGAAGGATGTCGCGCGAATAATCGCCGGTGGTAATTGTAGAGAAAAAACTAACAATCTTGGGGCTGGTCAATGGGCTTAGAACAGTCGAGCAAACAATCAGGCCAAGGCTTAGACTAACATTGCCATTGGCATTTTGAGTCCAGGCTGATGCTGATCCAGCAATAGGCATGGCCACAATTAAAGCTAGTCCCATAAGAATATTTTGTAATTCTTCATTGCTGTGCCAAAACTGCAAAATGGTAAACACGGCAAAGGCAAAGGCTACTGGCACTAGAATATTGGCAAATAAGCCAGTGAGCAGCGCATTAGGTTTTTCAATTAAATTGTGCAACTCTTTATTCTGGATACCGATACCAGAATTAAAAAGCAATATAGAAAGCATTAGCGAGGGCGCGGTTATCGGAATAGCTCCTAGAACAGGCAGTGTAAATTGCGCAAAGGCTAAATGCTGCAAACTCAGTCCCCAACCCGGGAAAAAAGCCGCCAGCAAATAGCAAACAATAAGTAAAAATAAAAAGTTGCGGTGAATAAAATTATTCAATTTGTTTGCGCTTCAATCTTATTTAATGGGTTTGGGCATGCTTTAGCACTAATCTTGCTTATGTTATGCTTAACTACTTCATCATCCTCATAAGTGAATTGCCCCGGTCGGTAATTCAGTAATGCAGAATACTCTTAACCTGCTGCGGTGCGCCATACTTATTCTCCTAAGCTAAGGAAAATGAAACAAATGTCTGAGCTTGAAGAAATGTACCAGACAAATGGTCCGGTTAAGCTAGGCTTAGCGATGCTGCCTGATAATGGCACTTTAAAGCAAATTGTGAGCGCGCAAGAGAAAGTTATAGAATCTTGCCAATTGCGCCCGGTTTTGGGACTAACAACAAATTTACCCCATATCACAATACTGCAAGGACGCTTCAAGCCGGACGCTAATTTGCTGGAGGTGGTAAATTTACTGCACGAGCAATTGAGCAACCAAAAGGATAAGTTGGCATTAGAAATACATAGTCTCAAGCATTTTCGCTCAGGATATTATTTCATCTCCTTAACTGACGATTCTATGTTGCGCCAGGCACACGAATCTGCTTGTCAACACCTACTTAAGCATATGTATGTGTTGGAGGAAGATGTAAGCAGCCAAGACATAATCGGACTAAGTGCTTTAGAAGCGGAAAATCAGCGGCATTATGGTTATTCGCAACTGGGCGAATCATATCGACCTCATATCACTTTTGGTAGAACACAAAGCCGGCGAGCGCTTACAGACGAAAGAGAGATTCAGGAAGCTTTCAAATGTTTGCAGGGACTAAAAGGGAATTTCGAAAGAGTGACAATTTGTGCTATTGGAGAGAATGGCGCTCATGCAAAAACTTTGTATCAAAAAGAATTGGCTTCAGGCGTACCCACATAACAGGAGTGAAATATGACCACTTTGTCTGCCACCATATCCGACACCAGCACCGTCCAGCAAAGAGAGTTTCCTAACTCTAAGAAAATTTATTTGCCTGGTAAAACTCATGCCGATATTCGGGTGCCCTTTCGTGAAGTGACATTGGGCTATTCAGAAAACGGCTCAACGCCTGCCACTTGCTTAATCTATGATACTTCCGGACCTTATACGGATCCTGATTTTGCCTTTGATTCAGCGAAGGGTTTACCCCCTATCCGCCAATCGTGGATTGAAAAGCGCGGTGATAGTGAATCTTACGAAGGACGAGTCACATCAACAGAATTTAGTGCCAAACATCTCACCAGTAGTGTCACTGAAAGTCGTGCGTCCCGTACGGCAAAAAAACCACGGCGTGCGATGGCCGGTGGTAACGTCTCGCAAATGCATTACGCCCGCAAAGGAATAATTACTCCAGAAATGGAATTTGTGGCCATTCGCGAAAATGCCTGGCAAGAATTGCAGCGTGCGAAGGGCAAAGAATCATCAGTGGTCGCCGAACGCAATCTCAGGCTTAGAGGCAATTCATTTGGTGCTGCGATGCCGGACGAGATAACAGCCGAATTTGTGCGCCAGGAAGTTGCACGCGGGCGAGCAATTATTCCAGCTAATATCAATCACCCTGAGCTTGAGCCAGTAATTATTGGCCGCAATTTTTTGGTCAAAATCAACGCCAATATTGGCAATTCAGCGGTCAGCTCTTCAATTGATGATGAAATTGAAAAACTTGTCTGGTCAACCCATTGGGGCGCAGATACTGTTATGGATTTATCCACAGGCAAAGACATTCATCTGACACGAGAGTATATTCTGCGCAATTCACCAGTACCAATTGGTACGGTGCCTATTTATCAGGCTTTGGAAAAAGTAGATGGCGTGGCCGAAGATTTAACTTGGGAGATTTTCCGCGATACGCTCATTGAACAAGCAGAGCAAGGTGTTGATTATTTCACTATCCATGCTGGTGTACTTATTGCGCTATGTGCCATTGACTGTTAATCGTGTTACTGGCATTGTTTCCCGAGGTGGCTCAATTATGGCCAAATGGTGTCTTGCTCATCATAAAGAAAGTTTCCTTTATACAAATTTCCGCGAAATTTGTGAAATCATGAAAGCCTATGACATAAGCTTTTCGCTTGGTGATGGTCTGCGCCCGGGCAGCATTGCGGATGCTAATGATGCGGCTCAATTTGCCGAGCTGGAAACACTTGGTGAATTGACAAAGATTGCCTGGGAAAATGATGTACAAGTGATGATTGAAGGGCCAGGACATGTGCCGATGCATTTGATTGAAGAAAATATGACCAAGCAACTGGCAGTCTGCCACGAAGCGCCATTTTATACATTAGGGCCCTTAACGACCGATATCGCTCCTGGATATGATCATCATAACCAGCGCTATTGGTGCCGCTATGATTGGTTGGTACGGCACAGCAATGCTCTGTTATGTTACCCCCAAAGAACATCTAGGATTGCCTAATCGCGATGATGTTAAAGCCGGCGTCATTGCTTATAAAATTGCCGCCCATGCTGCCGATTTAGCAAAAGGACATCCGGGGGCAAGAACTCGAGATGATGCTTTATCCAAAGCACGCTTTGAGTTTCGTTGGCACGATCAATTTAATTTATCTCTTGATCCGGATACGGCGCGTTCATTTCACGATGAGACACTACCGGCCGAGTCAGCTAAAGAAGCGCATTTTTGCTCAATGTGCGGTCCTAAGTTTTGTTCTATGAATATTACTCAGGATGTAAGAGCTATGGCGGAACCAAATACAGCCAAATAATTGTCATTATTCGGTTATAAAAATGGCCAAACGCATTGCCATAATTGGAGCAGGATTAATCGGCAGAATACTGGCCATCGAATGCCAGCTTGCCGGTATGGCTGTGTCGTTATTTGATCGTGATAAAAAAGACGGGCAGCTAAGTTGCGCTTATGCCGGCGCAGGGATGTTGGCACCTTATACGGAACTTGAATCGACTGAACCGATAATTGCTGATTTGGGGATAGAATCACTCCATTTGTGGCCCGCATTATTGAAAAAATTGCCGCGGCATGTTTTTTTCCAGCAAAATGGCTCTTTGGTTCTGGCACACCCTCAAGATCATGCTGATTTAGCCCGCTTCCAACGCGCCGTCCAATTTAAATTGGAGAGTTTTCCATATCAGGATAGTAATCGTGTTGATGAATTACATCATCCGGATCGTGCGGACGAATTACATCATTCGGATCGTAGGGGCGCAGCATGCGCGCCCGTTACATTAGCGGGCGGATGCAATCCGCCCCTACAATTCCAACGATCGGATATCGGTCCAATTCAGCGATCGGGTGTCGGTCCAACTGGACATAATGCAATTCTAAAGGTCTGTGATCGAGAGCAGATATCAGATCTTGAGCCGGAATTACCGGCAACTTTTACCCAGGGCATTTATTTATCCGATGAAGGACAGATCGACAATAGGCAATTGTTAATTGCTCTAGAAGAAGCTCTTGATCAATTTGCAGTCGACTGGCAAACCGGGGTAGATGTAATTTCTATTGCTCCTTATAAAATTGAATACATAAATAACGATGGAGAACCTACGGAACGGGGCTTCGATCTGATTATCGATTGTCGCGGCTTAGGCGGCAAGCCGGATATAAAACAATTGCGCGGCGTGCGCGGGGAATTATTGGTGGTGGAAGCGCCGGCGGTAAGATCAATCGACCAATTAGACTGATGCATCCCAGGCACCCTATTTACATAGTCCCTCGCCAAAACAATTGCTTTATTATTGGCGCCACAACAATTGAAAGCGAAGACATGCGTCCTCTAACGGTGCAATCATCCCTTGAATTACTTTCGGCAGCATGCACGGTTCATCCTGAATTTGCTGAAGGAACGATTGTCGAAAGCAGAGTAAATTGCCGACCAGCCTTACCTGACAATTTGCCTGCTATTATTTTATGCTCAGAGCTCTGGTTTGATTAGAGTCAACGGCCTTTATCGCCATGGCTTTTTAACTTCTCCCAAAATTGCTCAATTGGTGCTTAATTATATTTGGGCAAGCACATTGCTAAAGAATATGCTCAGATATTTCATGCGGAGATATTTATCCAATGAAATGTCCTTCACTAAAGAACTCGATGCTCATAATGGGAGTAATCGCTCTTGCAACTAGTCATTAATGGCCAAAAGCAAACAATTGATGCTAAACAAACAATAAGCATCAAAGATTTATTGCTTAAATTAGGTTATGAAACGGATTCGGTTGCGGTTGCTCTGCAGGCACCTTTGTCTCGCGCAGCAAATATGCTGAGCAAGAGTTACAAGATGGCGAAGAATTAGAAATTCTCAGTGCCAATGCAAGGTGGATAAATATGTGGCAATTAGCAGATAAGACTTTAGAAGCCGTCTTATTTGCGGCACAGCATTATTTCCCTCTCCGGAAATTATGCGACAAGCAATCATTTCCAGCGGCGTACAAGTGGTAACAGTAGCTTTACGCCGTCAGGCACCGAGAAACTAATGGCGGATCTGCTTTCTGGGAATTAATTAAAAGTTTCAACGTACACGTTTTGCCTAATACGGCCGGTTGCCGAACGAGCAAAGAAGCGATTACCGTCGCTCATATGGCACGCGAGCTTTTCAATACTAATTGGATAAAGCTTGAGGTACCATGGTGATGATTACACATTGCAGCCGGATCCTTTTGCTCTAGTAGAAGCGGCTAAGGCTCTCGTTGCCGATGGTTTTGAAGTTTTCCCTATACAACATCCGATTTAATAGTTGCTCAACGTCTGGCTGATGCCGGTTGCAAAATTATAATGCCCTGGGCTGCACCAATTGGCTCCGGTCAGGGTATAAATGACCCTCGCTCACTAAAGATTTTGCGCTCACGCTTACCGGAAATAACATTGATTATTGATGCCGGCATTGGCAAACCCTCGCACGCCACACAAGTAATGGAAATGGGTTATGATGGCGTTTTGCTCAATTCGGCTATTGCTTTGGCCAATCAGCCGGTGGAAATGGCGCGCGCCTTTGCTCTGGCAATAGAGGCAGGCAAACTCGGTCATGAAAGTGGCTTTATGGAAGAACGGGTAATGGCCTCTCCCAGTACACCGACTATTGGCACACCGTTTGTTGTAGTTCAGACGGGCAAAAATAGTCTTGATAATGAGGCTAATCCTCCCAGTCAATTGAAAATAGAAAAATATTTTGACGCAAACAGTAACGACATACCTATTTCACCAAAACCCCATACTTTACTTAGGCCGCTAAACTCTCAAAGCAAGCATAAACCTATTGCCTGGACAATCGGTGGCTCTGATAGTGGAGGCGGGGCCGGCATTCAGGCTGATATTAAAACTTTCAATGCCCTGGGTGTGCACGGCTGCTCGGTGATCACAGCCCTAACCGCCCAAAATACTCTGCAAGTGTTAGATATCGAATCAGTAAGCCCGGCAATGATTGAAGCGCAGATGAAGATACTATTGGAAGACTTGCCACCATTGGCGGTGAAAACGGGCATGTTTTATAGCAGCGAGATTATCAAACTGATCGCCCGTTTTTTTGCCAAAACAAAAGCTTTCAAGATATGCGATCCAGTGCTGGTCTCGAGCACTGGCAATTCATTGATTTCTCAAGAAGAGGCAATGCGCACTCTGATTGATGATTTATTGCCCACCGTGGACTTGCTCACCCCCAATTTGCCCGAGGCAGAGGCGCTATTGGCAGTGAAGAACACAGGCGGATGGCAGAATCAATCTTATATTAAAGAATTAGCTGCCGGATTGCGCGCGCTGGGCGCAAAAGCAGTATTGATCAAAGGCGGACACGCTCGGGGAGACAATTGTCTCGATTATTTCGAAGAAGAAGGTTATTCCACCTGGTTAACCAGCAAGCGCATAGACACCAAATCGACTCACGGTACAGGCTGTACATTGTCTGCTGCAATCACTGCCTGTCTGGCGCTTGGCTATCCCTTACCTGATGCTGTAGTAATCGCCAAAGCTTATGTTAACCAAGGGCTGCGCACCGCACAAATTGTTGGACAAGGCGTTGGACCGATGACGCATGGCGGCTGGCCAGAATCATTTACTGATCTGCCGACTGTCTCCACATCCAACTTGCTATTTACAGAAAATCTAAAAGCATTTCCTGACTGTGGCAATATCCCCCTTGGTGTTTATCCAATTGTTGATAGTGACATCTGGCTGGAAAAACTCCTTCCCCTGGGGTTTACAACCGTGCAATTGCGCATTAAAACTGGGGCAACAAAGGAGATTGAACAGCAGATTGTCAAATCAGTAGAGATTTCCAGACGTTTTAACTGCCGCTTATTTATCAATGATCACTGGCAACTGGCGATTGATCATGGGGCATACGGTGTTCATTTAGGCCAGGAAGATTTAGATAAACTAACTGGCGCGGATGTTGCCAGACTTTGCCAATCAGGAATACGTTTGGGTTTAAGTGCCCACAGCTATGCGGAGATGGCCCGCGCCATTGCTCTTAAGCCATCCTATATAGCCTTTGGCCCAATTTACCAAACTAATACAAAGAATGTGCCCTTTGCCCCTCAAGGGATTCAATCTCTAAGGCGTTGGCGACATATGCTGCCTTTTCCTATGGTGGCCATTGGCGGCATCACTCTGCAAATCTTGCCTGAAGTGCTTGGCACTGGAGTGGACGGTGCGGCTGTAATTAGTGATATCTTGCAAGCAAAAGAACCACTGGTCAGGGCAAAAACATGGCTTGAAACATATACTAAGTTTCAAGAATCTAATTACAAAATTAATAAGCTTGGTACAGAGCTGTTAATCGCCAGTAGTTGACAAAAATTCATACCTTTCAAAATTAAATACAGTTTTTCATAGATAGTTTTATAGGTTTCCCATAAATCTGCTTTGATATGCCATTGGTATAAAGCAATTAGTCAACAAATTACTAACCCCCGGTAAAAATAAATGACTATAAATAATAATGCCACGATAAAGCGCCTTGAGGCGCAAGATATTACTTTTGAGACGAGTGACCATATTCAATTGGCCGGCAAATATTATCCTTGCCCTAATTGTTCATCAGCAGTTTTAATTTGCCCCGAAATAGGTATGGCACAAGGCTCTTATTCGGATTTTGCTCGATGGTTAAATGAGCAAGGCTTTGCTGTGTTCACTTTTGATTACCGCGGCGTAGGCGACAGCCTATTTGGCACACCGGTTAAGGATAATCGGGCAAAGGCCCATCGGTGGGGACAATTGGACATGACTGCTGCTCTGTCTTTGCTTCGCGAAAAACATCCAAACATGCCCCTACATGTTTTAGCCCATGGTATAGCCGGCACATTAGTGGGATTAATGTCCAATCATTCACTAATTAGCGGGGTTGTTTCGCTAGGCGGATCGATTGACTACGTACGGCATTCGCCGGGATTTACCGGATTTATGACCAAGACTTTTTTCAGTTATTATATGCCGTTCTGCATATCCCGGTTCGGCTATGTACCAATGAGGTTTCTTGGCTGGCAAGAAGATATTCCTGCTGGCGTAGCTCGAGAATGGGCTAATTGGTGTCTCAATCCCGGGCATATTCGCAATTCATTTGGCTTGGAAGTCAAAAATTATTTTTACAGTGAATTTCACTCGCCCATCCTTGTTTTGCACACAGACAATGATCCCAGCAGCCATCAAATAAGCCTTGACGATATGTACAGTCTGTTTAGAAGCGCCCGAATCGACCATATAGAAATTAGTCCGCAAAGCCACGGCATTAAGCAATTCGACCATCGTAATTTCTTTCAATCACGATACGCAAAACTTTGGCCCATTATTACTGAGTGGCTTAATGCGCCTTCTAGACAAACAATAAAAACTAAAACTCTCAAAAGCCCGGGATTGGACAAGATTGACTTACCGCCATCTCATCACAATCCGGTTTCGCCAACGGCATGCACCGGTGTGCGTGTAACAAGCCACCACTCCACCTTTATTGGCGCTGATAAAAAATCATTGGCTCGTCATTAAATTAATTGGCGACAAATTGTATGTTTGCCAGCCTTCTAAGCCGCCTTCCAGACTAAATACATTCGTCAGTCCTGCCTGGTGTAATAATTGTACGGCTTGCAAGCTGCGGACGCCGCGCTGGCAATAACAAAGTATTGTTTGCGCTTGGCGATCATTAAAGTCAATTGCCCTACTTAGTTTCGATTTTAATTCGGCTTTTACGGCCAAGTCTGGAATTGATTGCAGAATTGATAATGGCCAGGAAATTGCCCCGGCTAAGTGCCCTTGTGCGTATTCGTAATCTTCTCGCACATCCAATAAAAGCATATGCTTGCTGCTTGATTTGGCTTTCATCAACTCTGCAGCGTCGGCAATTGTGATCACATATTCTTGCATTGCTAGTCGATCCGCACAGCTAGCATGGTCGTGCCCAGTTGCATCCCTGGTTTCAATCTCGGTTATGGTGGCCTTGCCGCTGCACAGAGGACAGTTTTGATCATATTCTAGTTTCATTTTCTTTAGCTCTTGTTTTAAAGCATCATAGATGATCACCTGTCCGCCAGTAGAAGCTCCTATTTCAGCTAAGTATTTAACTGCTTCCACTGCGGCAATCAATCCTACAGAGCCGGTAACCACACCAAGAATGCCAGCCTCGGCGCAGTCCGGCAGTGCTGAAGAGGTTGGCGGCTGGCGAAAGAGACAGCGAAAGCAGGGTGTTTTACCAGGCACAAAGAGAGAGATTTGTCCTTGATATTGATGAACAGAAGCGTGCAGATAACTAATATTGTTTAGATAACACGCATCAGCTAATAAAAATCGTGTAGCAAAATTATCAGTGCCGTCGATAACGAGATGATAATTTTTAATCAAAGACTCCACATTCATGGCATTAATTCTTATCGAATAATTTGATATTTCAATAAGAGGATTGAGCGCAGATAAAGTTTTCGCCAGAGCGATTGCTTTGTTCTCACCTATTTCGTCCTGTGAAAAGGCGACCTGTCTTTGCAAATTGGAAACTTCAACATTGTCACCATCGGCGATACCCAGAGTGCCCACACCAGATGCCGCCAGATAAAGACCGATTGGGCAGCCCAGTCCGCCTGCTCCAACAAGCAATACCTTTGATTGCTTAAGTCTAAGCTGCTTCTGAGCGCCAAAACCAGCCAGCCTCAAGTGCCGGTCATATCTCAGCATTTCAGAAGCACTTAACTGCACTTGTGTGTTCAATTGCGGTGTCATTAGATAACTTAGCAGAGGTACTGCGTGAAATTAGCTTGTACTCTTGATGATCACTAACAATAGCAGAATAGAAGAGAAAGCCGATTATAGGTCAATATATGCACAATGTTCTCTGGGCTGGAAATGGAAATGCAGCGGTTAATCAAATTTGTTATCAAGATGTGCTAGGTTGCGCTAACCTGCAAAGTCGAATTTAATCTGGCACATTGACGCAAATTAACGAATTTCTATTTAATTTCTCCTTCTCTCAAAATATCAGAAAAGGCTGCAAAGGGATGCGGAGTGCTTTTCAAGCTAATTTTAGCCAAATATTTTAAGCGCTAATTTTGGCAACGGTAAGGCTTGATTTTTGCTTCTTGAAAATGGCAGAGTAAAGACGTTTAGTTCTAATCATAGAATCATTGAAATAGCCGAGTAAGACTCTTTTCCCACGTCAGCGTGTTCCAAGACAACCTGTTGCCTGGTTGCCTGAGGGAATATGCAGTCTGCTTTGGCAATGCGTTTGCGAATTAGAACTAGTCAGGTTTATGGAGAATTTCTCGAGGGACACTTTTGAGGAGAATAACGTGGACAATGATATCCAGATTCCAACGTCGGTCTGGGAGTTGATAAACCAGGCTCAACATATGTTTCGCACTGGTAATCGAAATGGCGCTCAGTCCCTCTTAGAACGGGGACTGCAGCAGGTGGATAGAAGAAATTGCGGAAGAACCCTGGCTTTACTGAGCCAACTCAGTCAGTGTCTTGTTGCTCAACGCAAATATTTCGAGGCGGTGGCGATCTTGCAAGAAGCTCTCCAGACATGTGATCAAATTCCAAGTGAGAGAGCCTCCAAAGAGAGTCGCTCCGTGATTATGCGGATGTTGGGCGAATGTCTTATGTTTCAGCGCCGGTATGCTGAAGCAGAGGCGATCTGGCGAGCAGCCGTGGATTTCAACAGAAAACTACTCGGAAACCACATAATAACCGCCACGACAATCAATCAATTAGCTGTCTGCCTGAGCAGACAGCGCAAGTACGCCGAGGCTGAGCCATATTGGCAAGAATCTATGCAGATGATCGGCGTCCCCAGCATATACGGCGACAGCCCGATTACTGCGGTGCGGACAATGATCGATCTTGCAGACTGCCTGAGCGCACAGGGCAAACACGCCCAGGCTGAGCCCATTTTGGAGCGAGCCTTGCAGTTCACTGAGAATGTCCTTAATCGCAAACTGGAGATGATAGACACATTGCGCAGCCGCCTGGCGCGATGCCGCACTGCTCAGGGCAAATAAGACTAGTCCTGAGCAATCTTGTGTCCTTAATACAACTTTTGCCAAACCGATATTTCTCGCACACAACATGTGCAAGGAGCAGGCGATGGGCAACCGAAACAACGGCAGTCCGGACTCAGGCATCGAGAAACAAGCGGCAGAATTGAGTGGCATTAACAATCATGCCGGTGCGGAGATTTTATTGAAGCAACTACTGGAGCCCAGTCAACGAAAGCATGGTGGCAGATTTAACCAATGATCTCGGCGCATGGAGGCGCCACTTTCTTTCTTCTGAAATCGTTATTTTTTGCGAAGCAAGGCACCATATGCGGTATCAATACTTCAGACATTAATCAGATTAGCTGCTTCGCCTTCCACTTCATCGTGCCAATAATGAGAGAGGTCCAACCCTAATTTTTGTTCTTCGTGGCTAACTGTGAATCCGACGCAAAAATCTACAAATTTGGCAATGGCATAAGTAGCAGTAAAAGAAAAGAGCCAGACAACGGCTGTTGATGTCATTTGAGCAAACAACAAGCCCGGATTGCCATGCAATAAACCATCAGCACCAGCTGGGTTGACCAGTTTGCTGGCAAAAATGCCAGTGGCTAAGGCACCCCATGTGCCGGCCATACCATGGCAAGCGCACACATCCAACGAATCATCTATGCCCAGTTTTTCGACCAATTTTATGGAGAAGAAAGAAACGGCGGCGCCAACAGCACCAATAATAATCGAAGAAAAAATATCCACGTAACCGCAGGCCGGGGTTATGGCTACCAGTCCAACCACTGCTCCAGTTGCCGTACCTACAGCACTGGGGCGTCCTTTGTAGACACTTAAAACCATCCAGGTTAAAGCAGCAGCAGCAGCGGCAACATTTGTGGTTACCAGAGCTTGCACAGCAATGCCATTTGCGGCAAGCGCACTGCCACCATTAAAGCCAAACCAACCAAACCACAGCAATACTGCTCCAAATAAAGTGAGGGGCACACTGAAAGGAGTAAATCTGCCATCAATCAAACGTTTTTTGCGGCGCAAGGCAATGGACATAGCTAAAGCGGCTACCCCAGAGGATACGTGCACAACCGTACCACCGGCAAAATCAAGCACCCCTAATCCCTTTAACCAGCCGCCATCACCCCAAACCCAATGAGCAATGGGATCATAAACAAGAGTAGTCCACAAAAGAGTGAATAAAATAAAAGCGGGGAATTTAACCCGTTCCACAAAAGCGCCCGTGATTAGTGCAGGCGTAATTACGGCAAATTTCATTTGAAATAGCATATAAGCCATATGCGGAATGGTGGGCGCATAGGCTGAAGCGGCAGTGAGCGCTGTGGCAACTGCCCAAATCCCCAACAAGCCCAATCCAAATTGCCAATGAAATGCCCAATATCGGGACCAAAAGAAAGCGAATAGCCAAATAACACCCATTGAAGGGTGACCACAAGCAAAGTAATAAAGCTAAGCATAATGGTGGAAAGCAGATTTTTTTGTTGCACCATACCGCCAT
The DNA here is from genome assembly GCA_963767815.1 of Candidatus Melainabacteria bacterium. GTDB lineage: Bacteria > Cyanobacteriota > Vampirovibrionia > Obscuribacterales > Obscuribacteraceae > CAVYFJ01. Next base: position 59,675 of record CAVYFJ010000001.1, read on the forward strand.
AAAAAAGCCCTATGGCTGGTGTCATCAACATGACCAATGAGGATGAAACCAATACCCATGCCGTATCGCCGGAGTTTATGTTCATTAATGCCTCCAGTATTACAACCAGCTAATCTATGGCCAAAAACAAATTAGCGGCGGTCCCGGTAGACTGCTTAAAATATGCCTGCTGATATGCTAACAGCAAGCGCTAATCTAGGAAATATATTTTTAGCTTATTTTATTACTAATAAGTGATTTGGCTGGGAACAATAAAAGAATGCTGTTTAAGAATCACTCTTTCAATATTGTCATTTTTTCGCTTGTGGTTACCAGCGTTGGCTTACCAGTTCTTGGTCAGGGCATGAATAATTCTATGCCGCCCGGAACTATCCAGCCTTTTGAAAATATGGGCTATCAACAGGCCGGCTATCAGCAGCCGGATCAAGATCCCAATTATTCATTTGGACCAAGTAGACAAACATATGGAACTAGCAATTATCCAGCGCCAGATAATGGGCAATCGACCATCAATCAAAATCCTGGATACCCGGCGCAAAATAATCCGCAGCCATATCAAAATCCACTCGGTTATCCAATGCAGGGCAATGCACAGCCATACCAGCAAAATCCTGATTATCCGCCACAAAATAATCCGCAGCTATATCAAAATCCACCCAGTTATCCAATGCAGGGCAATGCACAGCCATATCAGCAAAATCCGCCCAGTTATCCAACGCAGGGCAATGCACAGCCATACCAGCAAAATCCTGCTTATCCGCGGCAAAATAATCCTCAACCATTTCAGCAAAATCCTAATTACCAGGCACAAAATAACATCCAGCCATATCAACCAAATCCTGGCTACCAGCCACAAAATAATCCCCAACCGTTCCAGCAAAATCCTAATTACCAGGCACAAAATAGCATCCAGCCATATCAAAACCCGCTCGATTACCCAGTACCGAATAATCCACAAGCATTTCAAAGTCCTAATTACTCAGCGCCTGCTAGCAGCCAACAACCAACCGCACAAACCAATTATGCCTTACCGGCCGGGCCGAGCCCACTGCTCATAATCGAGCCACTGTGCTGGTGAATCAGGCATATGATTTAGCCCAGGCCGGCAATAACGAACAAGCGATCAATCTGCTAAAGCAAGCTCTGGCCATAGACCCTTCCGATCTGGACGCGCACATGAACATGTCTGCAGCTCTAATTGCTTTGAAACGTTACGACGAAGCGCTGTCCGAATGTACTACGACATTGAAGCTTGATCCAAAAGAAGAAAAGGCTTACGCAAATTATTTGGGAGCAGCTATTGGCTCCAATCATATGGATGATGCCCTACGAGTCGGACAAGAATATTTAAAGCGCTTCCCACATGGCGAGGTGCACACAGTGATGGCTAATGAAGTAACTGCCGTCAAAGAAGAGATAAAGCACCGGGCAAATATAAAAGGGGTTATGGCACCACCTGGTGCTCCAGACAACTATCTTTATCTGGTCACTCCAAAAGGCAAACAGCATTGGATACCACAGACAATGCCGCTGAGGGTTTATATTGCCCCTGGACAAAGTTATCAAGGTTTTACTCCAGAATTTCAACAAATTTTGATCGGCTCATTCCTCGCCTGGCAGAACGCCACACACGGATTGGTGCGCTTTATGCCAGTGGATGATCCACGTCTGGCGAATATCGAATGTGGCTGGGCAGATTCTGCCTATAACCTGTCTCTTGCAGCAGAAGCGGGACAAGCAGTGGTTCATGGCAGTATCAACAACATCAGTCATGTGGAAATCACAATGCTCACATGCCGGCCCGAATTACCAAACAAGAAAATTTCTATGTCTCTAGTGCAACAAGTTAGTCTGCATGAAATTGGACATGCCCTCGGCATAGCTGGCCACAGCGACAATGCTCAAGACATTATGTTTTGCGCCACGGACTCCAATGTAGAGCATGTGCAGCTTTCTCAGCGCGATATCGATACTCTCATGCTCTTGTATCAGTAGGGGCGCGGCTCAGTGGCTGTGAGGCGGGCATCAGGACTCAGCGGCATATGATATATGCCGCCAACGGTCGTCCTATGCGTCGCGGGTGCCACTGAATCCAAAACATAAATGGCTCCGCCCATTATTGTAACGGGCGGTCACGGGGGCGCTTGCGCATCCTCTACGCGCCAGCCCCTATATGCCTTTTCGCCGTTGTGCCTCTACAATTCCAATCGGCGCACGCGGTTATCGCAAACACAGCACATCGATCCAAATTTGTTATTTCACTCCAAAAGAAAAGGCATCAGGTGAATTACCTGATGCCTTTTAAATTTGATTGGTTTCCTATAAGTTAATAGCGTCCCCGACCAAAGTTAGACTTTGGTTTGGGTTGCGAAATGCTTACTGCGATTTGGCGCCCTTGCAATTCAAAACCATTTAGAGTCTTGATTGCCGACTCAGCACCAGCTTGTGTGGACATTTCCACAAAGCCAAAACCGCGCTTCTGCCCGGTGTGCCTGTCTGTCACGATTGTGGTGGAAACCACTTCTCCTGACTGTGCAAATAACTCTTGTAGTTCTTCTTCAGTTACTTTATAGGCAAGATTGCCAACAAATAATTTATTGTTCATGTATTCTCTTCAGCGTGACTGGCGAAAAATAACAAAGGAATCCGCCAGAGGCTCTATTATGCTATGAAGCCCAGCTCAGTATGGCAGATCTGCTAGATTAAAGCATCAATATCAGACGCATTGTGCGAAAAGTTTTACATTATCTAATCTCTCTAGACCGTTGCCCAGCTTGCCCACAGCCTAAATTTATTATTTATGACAACCACAAAGCAGCTCTTGCCAGCAAAATATCGCTCACCGCTTAGATACCCGGGTGGAAAACAAAAAGCGGTAAACGCGATAGCTCGGCTATTGCCATTATCAGCTGCGGAGTATCGAGAACCACTAGTTGGCGGCGGCAGTATTTATTTTCATGCTAAGTCTATTGAGTTTGCCAGGCATTATTGGATCAACGACGCCTTCGCGGAATTGATTTCATTCTGGCAAACTGTCCAGGATACCGATGGCTGCAGGAAGCTAATGAAAGAATTGGAAAAATTGCGATCCGGTTTTTCATCAGCAGAAGAAATAAAAAAATATTTTCAAATAGCTCGCCAGGAAACAGAACTGGACAAGTATCGCCAGGCTTTGCTTTTTTTCTTTTTTAATCGGGTTAGTTTTTCTGGCACCACTAAAGCAGGGGGTTTCTCCAGTGCCGCTAGCTTGCACCGTTTTACTGCCTCTTCTATTCAACGGCTGAAGCTTATGCCAGAAGCATTGAAAGAGACAAAGATTAGCTGTCTTGATTTTCAGACAATAATTGAAGCACCGGGGAAAGAGGTTTTTTTATTTTTGGATCCGCCTTATTGCACAGCCAATAAGCTCTATGGACATGGCGGTCGCCTCCATGACTTTGATCACAGACGACTAGCAAGCATTTTAAAAAATACTGCTCACAAATTTCTGATTACGTATGACGATTGCCCTGAGATCCGCGATTTATATCAATGGGCAAATGTGCAAACCTGGGAATTGCAGTACGGTATGAACAATTGCAATCTGGGGCATAAAAGTAAAATTGGCGCTGAACTTTTTATTTCTAACTACTAAGCACCCACAAAATAGTCACAGCGGATCACTGCCTTTGCGCATGTTAATTGATCACGTTACGACTGGCCTGGCTCGCGCGAGGTATGGGAGAGATAGCGCAGCTAGCGCAAATGTAAACAGCCACAAAGACATTAAATCAGCGAAAATCCCCTTTATTTGCTTCTGTTAGTTTTGTTAGGGTGAAGATGAATCTTCATAAATCCCATTGGAGAGCAAAAACATTATTTGAAAGATTTTTAGCTCATAACTCAGGATACACAACAATAAACCGTCCGCACCTCGCCAGTAACGACGGGCGAGGATACCCGCGTGCTTTGAGCAAGAGAGGCAAGACGGATAATCAGGTAAGTAATATCCCGGGCATCAGGAGAAATCCTGATGCCCCTTTGTAAGGAGAGGAACATGAATTCAATTTCTCAATTTTCATTATATGAACCATTAGTAATAACAGAATCGCCACCAATATTTGTTTTGGACCGCCAGATAAAATCCGCCTGGTCGAATACTCAAACGGTATTATCCGTGGTCAGAAAACGCTTAGCCCGTCTGCCTTTAGTTGACGCAATTGATCAAAAAATTGCACTTGGTTCCTGGAATATGGAATATATGTGGCAAGCAAAAGCAAAACATTATCTAGATGTTTATAAAGAAATTGTGCTTAGACATCATATATTAGCCGTTCAAGAAGCGACTGCCCGCGGACTAGCCACCATAGGCACAGCATGCGGATATAATTATTTTAGTTCGCAGCAAAACAGTCGCGGACAGGCAGTAGGATTTTTAGTTCATCCACGGTTCATTATAAATGCGGTCTATGAATATCCACAATTGATGCAGGTTTATGGCATCCACGATCTGCGTCCGGCTTTAAGATTAGACATTATTGATCAGCAATCTAAATTGCCTTTATCAATAATTAGTCTGCATCTAAAGTCAATGCGTGGGGGAATAGCCTTTACGGGGCGCGTGCGACAGAAGCAATTGGAACAACTAGTAATAGCATTAGGTGACAATCAGAATCCTACCATTATTGCTGGTGATTTCAATTGCTTTATGGATCTGTCCGATGATCTTGATGCATTGCTTAGTGCCGGCTATAGATTGAATAATCCGCACAATCACACTTCAACTCAAAGTTGTGGTGGTCGATTGGATGGATTGCTTTATAAAAATCTGCCGGAAAAGATGAAACCAGGTAATTATAATATCCGCAACTTCTGGCGCAGTTTAGCTGGAAAATCATTAAGCGATCATGGTTTACTTACCTGGAAACTAAACCTGAACTGCTAGTTGAACCGAGAAAGTTCATCGAAAAAAGAAAAAGCAAAAAAGGCCCCTCTTTATAGGAGGGGTCTTTTGCTTTCCTTTTATTTTTTAGTTGAGCGCTGATAGCAGACAGAGCGCTGCCACTATAACGACAGCAGTAATCCCTGCTTTTATGGCTGGCTGCAGCCAATCAGGATGTTCGGGATAGCGTTTCACTATTACCTTCGCCACTTCGTCAGCTAGATCAGCAATTCCATAAACCACTGACTTTAGAACAGTAGCGACAAAGTGAGAAGCGGCCTTCAAATTTGTGCGGCTATTATTCATTAATCCCAAAGCTAACGAAATCAGCACCGGCAATCCAAAGACCATAATGATCAGGATTAAGGCACCACGTATTAAATGATCAAGCATATTTTTCTCCTTTTTATTTTCAAAGCAAAAGGTCCCAGGCGTCGGCCCAGAACCTTTGATGTAATCTCGCTTTTAGTAACTAGTTCTATTGGTAGTTATTTAGATCTGTATTTGGTTCTCCGCTAAATCTATTTACAAACGAGTGATATTTATTCTTACAAAAATTGCCGTGGCAAAAGCAAGCGTATTTAGCTAGCGTCAGGATTAAATCTAGCTGGAAGCGGCATTTACATCTAGCGCAGCTAGCGAAGCTTTACGATTAGCGCAGCTACAGTGCTTAGTGCTTTTTTGCACTCTCTTGTAATTCTTCAATGCGTTGAGCCGTCTTTAATTTGTTTTGAAAGGCTATCAACTTTTCTACTGAATCCAATTCAGAAACAATCGGCAAAAGCAATAAACCCTTTTCGCCAAATTTAATCTCCAGGCTAATTTTTAAACTCTCCAGCAGGTATCATTAAAAAACTGCAAGCACAGCCAATTTGTATCCGGACCGAGCAAAGTTCCTGTTCAAAAAACATATTGCAAAACAATTTACTTTTGCAAGAGATTTTTGCGAGTCATGGATACACGTCTTCAGCAGGAAAACCATTTTCGCAAAACTCATAACTTTTGCGAAAATGAATTGATTTAAACGGATGAACTGCGCTTAAGAGAAATAGCTAGCGCGAGCTAGCGCTGTTGTAAAGTAAGGAATTTAATTTGAAAAATAGCATAAAAAATAAGTTATAAGGCTATCTATTTATGAGGCAAAATAGCTTATGTCAAGTACGGAGCAGGGTTTTTGGGCAGTGTTGCAACAGTTACGATCCGGGCTTGATTTTGCATCCGGTAATTTGTCAGGGTGAAGCGTTCGTTTTGTTGGTTCATATGGTTGAAACAGGTCTCTAGAAGAAGTGCGCGTCTAGGAAAATTTCTCAAGTCCTCGCTGTGGCGAGAAAGGGGCGATTTGCTATGTCCGAACAGAGCACAATGGTGCTGCAAAAGATTGAAGCCATCCGTCGACATCCGGCACCACGAACGAAAGATCTTGTCGGCGAAGCAGCCTATGGAGTCGTATTCTCGGCTCGCGCTGCGGGCGATTACCTTCGACTCGATGATTGGAAGCAGTTTATTGACGAACGAACCCTCGGAAGTATCACAGCTGTCTGGGAAGAGCTGTGGGATCTGCAAGAACTGATAGCCCGTCTCGAGCATAGCGACCAACACGCAGGTTTGATGAAGGTGAGGCTTCCTGCTTCAGTCTCGAACGATGCCTCTGACAAGTATGTCGCCGCAGCTTGCCTCGGACTCGAATTGACCACCGCTGTTCTGCGGGAGGCAGCTTCGTCGATCATCTGCCTGACGAGGTGCCATGCAACATTGCGGAAGAAATGGCGCCTAGGGTCACTTACTTGGCGAGGGCATTCAGGTCCAGTCCTGCCGGGAAGGTGTTGCCCTATCTTTCGCCGGAAGAAAAGGCGAACCGCAGCCGAGCTCTGGATATCCTGCGATTATCTCTTGCGGCTGCCAGCACACTATCCCCTGTTCCAGGGAGCGCAGCTAAAGCCTGACGATTTCAAACATCCGACAATCCTGTTCAGAAGGGAACAACATGTTTGAGACTGATGCCCGTCTCAATGATTTCGAACTGTGCGCCGCTGCCCATGTCATCGTAGGGCTAATCTGCTGGCGGGCGGAGAAAAATGGTGTCCCATCCTTCAAAAGTTGTCGCGGTGGCCCACCGAACCCGGGTCGCTACCAGACCAAAGGGCTCTTCCTCCGGTCCTACTACGAGAGCCCTCGCTCCCTCTGGACGCCCTGGGGTGAATGGTACTTCGTTAAGCCGAACTCCTCACGGAGAGTGGCATGGCGGAACGTATGGGCGGACATGGAGGATATTGTCGGACCGGTGCTTCACGGTCGCCTCAGTTGGGGGAACGGAGCGACCATGCATCCAGTTTTCAAACTGACGAAGTGCATTGATCGCACCCTTCCTGAGGCGGAGGTCCTTGAACCCGGTGCCTTTGCCGCCCACGAATTGGCTCTTGCCGCCTGGAAAGAGCTGACAAGGCAATACGAGCACAGATGGCGTTAACGCCGGGCAACACGACAACGGCCACTGATAGATTGAGGTATCTGCATGAAACATGACTTGGACTGAGAATAGGAGCGAAATGGATGGCGCTTCCTATTCTCAGTGCCTTGCGCGCTTTTTGCCTTTTTTATTTGAAAACGCAGCGTCCGGTAATAGAAATTATGGTTCACTCTTTACGATTAGCGCAGCTAGCAAGGCATATTTGCCCTTGATGCAAGCTCTTAATTGTGTTTCTTGGCTTGCATAAGCTGCTGATAAGTTAGGTCACTGTATCGACGAGCTTCTTGCAAAGTTTTAAGGGCCGCGTCTATCCTTCTTTGCAGTCCTTCGTAATCATTTTGATAACGGGCCTGTGAATCCATATCACGAGCCTCCGGCAGCGCCAGATCGTCTTGCTCCTGCTTTGCTTCTTGCACTGCTTTCAGAGCCGCTGCCTCGTCATTGCGTGCCGCTTGTAATAGCTGTTCTGATTGAATTACTAAGTCATTAGTCCTCATGCCGCTAGAAATTGGTTTAACTCTAGGGTTGGACTCTATCAGGGAAGCTTTTAGCTTGGACAATTGAGTATTAATATTCTTCTTCGCTTTTCTGCTGCTTCAATTTCTGTAAGTTCCGAAAGGAATGACTGTACATCAATTCCGTCCCGTCGCAGTTTAAGAATGTGCGTGTATAAGTCAACCCTGGCGTCCAGGTTTGGGCCATCCACAAGTCCAAAGTTATTTACTAATTTGATAGAGTTAAGAGTCTGTTCTTGTTCTGGTGCTGACTTTAAACCATCCTGTATTTGGGCAGTATTTAGAGTTATATCCTTCCAAAACCTGGAGCTGGCTGGATCATAAATCCTTACTTTCGCCTCTACCACTTGATTGGCGCTGCTGGAAATGAGCTGCGCTATCTTGAGAGCCAAAAGTTTGGTTTCCTGATCAGAAAGCTGCCTGTCTCCACAAGTGGCCACTAAAGCCACCTTATTATTTACAATTCTAACGACGACAGGATACTGCTTACACAATCCAGACTCACGCAAGAGGGACTCTAAGTCTTTTGCTCTTGTTGAAGCTGTGCTGGGCGAAGTATTTTCAGTATTCTTGGTAATCTCAGCATCAATTGGTCCTGCAATTCCTACAATAGCTAGGCATGCCACTAATAGATTTATTCTATTTTTCATAGACTTATTCCCTTCCATGCTTGAACCATTGTTCACCAAAGTGACAGTTTATTAAACCCGCTGATAATCGTCTTCGTATCTAATAATGTCTTCTTCGGGGAAAGCTTCGCCCGTTTGCACTTCAATAATTTCTACTGGATCATCACCAACACAAGCAATGCGATGTTTGGCACCGATGGGCACAAAAATATAATCGCCATAGGTTAATTGTTTTGCTTCTTCGCCAAGAGTAACCATGGCAATACCACGCACCACCACCCAGTGCTCGGCGCGCAATTTGTGACTTTGCAAACTGAAACGATGGCCCGGATTAATAATCAGGCGTTTAACCTTAACGTATGGGCTATCGGCCAAAATATGAAATTCGCCCCAGGGGCGGCGGCAAGAATCCTGCAAAACCCAACCTCGCTCAGAAAACACCAATTTATCATATAACAGCTAGTTCCTAAAATATGGGCGTATTTTTGGTATCACTAGTTATTTTTGTTAACCTAAATTCCTTTTCCGGCTTAATATTCAGCCTTTCAGGGCATTACATTCGTAATTGGTGCATATGGCCAATTATTAACAGGGAAGGCGGGTTTCCTGATATGCCAGAATCTAAAGATAAGCGATCAATCTCCGACCAGGACATTACCTGGCCAATTATCGGGCGCAAAGCGCGACCTGGTGCAATTACCTATAGTGGCAGGGACATTCTGGAACGCCTGGGAAGCACTGCTAGCCAAAAGTTGCAAATGGATTCTAATTTCAATATTCTTTTGCCGCAGCTTTTGCCTGATGAAATAATTGATCAAAAATATAAAATCATTGAATTAGTAAGCCGTGGCAATATGGGACTGGTTTATAAAGCCAGACATATTCTTTTAGACAAAGTTTTTGCCATTAAGGTCCTGGCACCAGATGAGCCGCTTAAGGAAGTGTCACGAGAGCGGTTTCAGCGGGAAGCTCATGCAGCAGCTACTCTGGAACACCCCAATATAATCAGCGTGCATGACTTTGGTATTTTAGACAATGGCGGACTTTATCTGGTGATGGAATATCTGGAGGGAGAGACTCTGGCAGATCTTTTAGTCAGAGAGAAAAAACTTGATTTTCAAACTGCCATACCCATTTTTAAACAGATCTGCGTTGCCCTAGAATACGCTCACAATCACGGCGTAATCCACCGCGACCTTAAACCAAGCAATATTATGCTGGTCAAAGATTATAAAGGTGAAGAGCTGGCCAAAGTAATTGATTTTAGTATTGCCAAATTTACCAGAAAAAAGCCGGAGCAAAAAACAATTACAAAACCTGGACAGGTTTTTGGCAGCCCACTTTATATGAGTCCCGAGCAATGCCAGGGCAAAAAGCCTGATCTTCGTTCAGACATTTATTCATTGGGTTGTGTAATGTATGAAGTCTTGTGCGGAGAGCCGCCTCTAGTCGGTGAAACTTTGTTGGCTACTATCTATAAACATGTCAACGAATTGCCTACACCAGTTTCGCAATATCTCAACGAAAAAACCTTACCAAAAGATCTCAGAGGCCATAGTTTTTAGGGCTCTGGCAAACAACCAGAAAATCGCTTTCAGTCGGCGCAGGAATTAAGGCAAGCGTTGGAATCAATACAAACAGGTGGTTCCACTAAAAAACGCCCAGATAAAGCAAACAAGGCATCTGCAGCTAAGTCCGAAGAAGCTGGCGAGAAGTCCACGGAAGAGAGAAAAGCAGGCAAAGGAAATTATATCTCTAGCTGGTTAGATCATCTTGGCAAATTTATTTCCTGACCATGGCTCATTTGCTATTATTTACCTGTGTCGGCTTGATTATGGTTTCGAGGCATATAAACTAATTGCTCAATATTTGCCAGAATATTTTGATGTTTATTGTTGGAGCAATATTTATGGCCGGCAGCATTAGATTTCTAATTCTGTCTCTCGATTCACAAAGAGCCGCCATACCAGCAATGGTTTTTGCTATTTTCTTTTTTTCATGGGCATTTCTTTATGCGTGTGGTCAATAGTCGGACCACCGGGGTAAGCCGGAATTGAGTATAGGGGTATAGTCCGGATTTATCGATCCTGGTGGCTTTGCGTCCTATTTATTGGGAGTTAATCGTTAATATCGTAGGGGCGGGGCTTGCTCCGCCCGCTTGCATTCACCCTCTACATAACGGGCGGACTTGCGCCCGCCCCTACGATTTCGTTCGAATCTTACTCGACATAAGGGCTTCGATATCTTTAATTGCTTTTGGTGCAGCATCCGTCAGCACTTCGCAGCCGTTGGTTGTGATCACTACATCATCTTCGATGCGCACACCAATGCCTCTATATTTTTGCGGTAAGCGTTTGTCTTCGGGATCAAAATAAAGCCCCGGTTCGACAGTAAAGACCATGCCTGGTTTCATGGCTATTTTTTTGGCATGTGTACTGCGCGTACCGCTCGTGCCAACATCATGCACATCTAGACCTAACCAATGGCTTGTACCATGCATGAACAAATCCCTGAGCACAACGGGGGTTGACTTGTGGTTATTTTTGCTTTGCTTATTTAATATCTTCTCTTCAGCACTCAGACTAACCATTGCTGGAGACAATATACCTAGCTTAATTAGACCCTTGCGCAATACACTCGAGGCAGTTTCATGTAATTTGAGCAATGTCACACCTGGCTTAGCGATGGCAATGGCCGCCAGTTGAGCGTCAAGGACTAGATTGTAAATATCCTTTTGTGCCTGATTGAATTTGCCGCTGATCGGAAAAGTCCTCGTAATGTCCGAGGCATAACCATTAAATTCACAAGCAGCATCAATAAGCAAAAGTTCGCCAGCCTTAAGCATAGAGTTGTTTTCTACGTAGTGAAGAATCACAGCATTGCTGCCACCGGCAACGATGCTGTTATATGCTGGACCACTTGCGCCTTTGATTTTAAATACTCGCTCCAACTCCGCCTGGATTTCATATTCCATCATGCCCGGTCGGCATACTTGCATGGCTAAGCAATGTGCTGCGCTTGATATTTTTGCTGCCGAGCGCATTAATTGCCAATTCTTCCTTACTTTTGACCATGCGCATGACGTGGGTAATGCTTTCCGGATTATGTAGAGAACAAGATGATTTTTTCCAAACAGGTTCAAAGAGCTGATCGAATTCATCATGTTCGTCGAATTTATAATAGACATTATCTGCCTTGGACAACAAATGTTTAACCACTTGAGGAAATTGATCAAGCGTAAATACTTCGTCAGCAGAAAATTTTCTTTTGCCCCTTCAACACCAAAGCGCCTGCCGGTCCATATTTCCCGCTGCTTGTCTCTGGGGCGGACAATCATTCTAAATTCTGCTTTTTTGTCCAGATTACTCAAAATCAAGATTGATTGCGGTTCTGGAAAATTACTCAAATAAAGAACGTCTGAAGATTGCCTGTAGGGATAATCAGTGTCATTGCTTCTTTTTCGCTCGGGATTACTGACAACGAAAGCCACGCTATGCGGGAAAAGCATCGTGGCTAATAAAGTGTCTACGTCGCTGGGAATATATCGGCCTTCGGTCTATGCTTAGTCAAAGTAAATACCACCGCTCCTGTCACACGGCGAATTAACTTAACTGTATCGATCTCCAGCTCTTCTCCATATTCAAACTCGGCTCGCCCGCGCTCTTTCAGTAAATCAAACAAGCGATCGCGCTCAGTTTGACTGAGTTCAATTTTTTTTGCATGATCATCTGCCGCTAGTTTCATCAATTCGACAGTAGATAGCTCTGTATTAATTTCCACCATTTTATTTAGCGATTATTTTGCCAAGCGGAGTCCACTATGCAGTATATATTAGCGCCGGTTGGCGCTGTGTGCTAGCCCTTTTCTAGAATCATTTAAGAAAATCATGAAAAATCACTGATCTACTTGCCTTGCAGCTGGTCTAGTAATTGCCCCACCTTCTGGCGCAATTGATTTTCGTCTCCGGAATTATCAAGTACCTTGTCCGCCAAATTGGCTTTCTCTTGCTGCGACATCTGTCCCGCCAATCGCAAATCGATTTCTTGCGGAGAAAATCCATCCCGCTTCATCAAGCGCTGGCGTAATATTGGCTCAGCAACAATTATCGTCCACACTTGATCATATTGAGATTTCAAATTCGCTTCAAATAGCAGCGGTACAAGCACAGCAATAATCTTATTTTTGTCCGCCAGCTCTGTCACGCGTTGACGGCAAATCTGCCTTACTCTGGGGTGCAATATTATTTCAAGGGTGGTTTTTGCTTCTTGATCCTTGAAAATAATTTTTGCCAGTTGTTTGCGATCAATTTGCTCATGTTCGCCGGATGCGGTGGCTTTTATGGCACTGGGAAAATGCTTTTTGATCATTTTCTTTGTATCAGCATCTGAGTCGAGCAGTCCATGCACGACTTTGTCAGTATCGATCACTGGAATGCCTGATTCTTGAAGAATTTGTCCAACTGTCGATTTACCGGATCCAATCGTGCCAGTGATACCAATTACAGTTACTTCATTGTCATCTATTTTCATTGCCAGAGCCCTGGATTATCCAATAGTTCTTTCATGAGCACAGGGATTTTGCGAGCCTTTGTACCCGTTGCTGACTGTTCATAACTATAGATTCTAAGCCTGAATATAGTTCTCGATTTATCCACCGGCTGACTAACAATAATTATCTGCCCAGAGTTTGATTGAGGACGCAGATCTGATATTAAATATTGTCCGGCATCCTGATAGGCAGCGGTCAATTTCAATCCCACTTGTTGAATAGCCATTTTTAGTAATGCTTGGGCTTGATCATAGGCAAGGGGCAAAGCCCATAATAGACTGTTTTTCTCTTTGAAGGGCATTTCATTAGTCATCGCCAGGGCTCTTTGCCTCCAGGCTAAAGGGGGCGTAATCTCTACGGAGTGCCCATTATCAGGCAGAGCAATCGCCGGCGGAGTTGGGATCTCTATAACAGTCTCTGACGGCAATATATCCTTTTGCTGCGGTATATCTTGAGCAAGCACTGCATTAATTTTGGTGCTGGTGATCAAAACAACTACACATGCAAAGCATCTTACTAATCTTATTGAAAAAGCGGACGATTCTGAAATTATCATTTTAGGCTTTATAAACTCAGGCATTTCGGCAGTAAATAAATGTGCGGGAATTTTACTATATTAAACATTAAACCAATCAAGAAATCATTGACACGGACATAACGGTTTTCTATGATCTTAATTAGTCTCGGTCAGGGATAGAGCCTATAAAGTTTTGTCCTTCAACTTTGAGTACACGGGGTTCCGGCTCGAAACGACGACGTAGACCTATGCCACTTAGAGGACTTACCGCAATTTGCGTGATCTATTTTAAGCGGTTTGACTTAGGAAATAGGAAACGGTGAGGCGTTAGGAGGTCCCCCACCTGGAAATTCCGGGTCAAAACTCGCTTAGTCCTCGATCGGGACAACTTTTTACAACGGGCGGATGCAATCTGCCCTAATTTCGGTCAGCGCCGTCGTATTATTATGGGCATGACGATATGATCCGGATTTGTCGATTTCCGTAGGGGCGCAGTATACGCGCCCGTGTTCGGTAAGAATTATGCAGTGCCAATTTTATTTAGGCGATTTGAAATCGACTGAGCGGTTTGGATTAAATATCGGCCAAATCGTCCAAGCCCAGACTCTCATTGCCTTATGCGGACAATTGGGCAGTGGTAAAACTACCTTGGTCCAAGCGATCGCTAAAGGTTTGAGAGATCAACGAATTGGTAACCAGCCCGACGTTTGTTATGATCAATGAATATCATTCCGGGCGCTTGCCTCTTTACCATCTGGACTTTTATCGCTTACTGGATTTGCCGACTAATCAACGCGTGACTTTTGACTTGCTCAACGCCCAATTAGATGAAATATTGCAGACAGAAGCTGTGGTGATCGTTGAGTGGGCCGATGTAATCGCTAATCAGTTTGGTCAGGATTTGGGAAAACTGAGTGAAAATGGCTGTCTAAGCCTCGAGCTGACGGTGGATCCGCATAATGATCAAGCGCGTCTGGTCAAATTGGAATCAATTGGCAAAAAAGATCAATATGTTTTTAGCCTAGCTGATGATCTTTGCAAATTGTCAAAAGAACTACTTGTGGAAAAATAAGTGCTGACAATGCTTCGCTTTCTCTGTTCATCACTGGCAAAAGCCCCCAAAATTAAAAGACATATGAAAACCAAGCAAAGCTTATGAGAAGAAAAAGTTTTTATTAATTAAGTTTGGACATGTTATACTCATCGCGCATCCATATCCCTTGACAGGCGCTCTCGCCGACCAGATTAAATATTTCATAATGCTATTCCTTATATATGTCTTTCTGAACCGGGTATTTAAATTTCATGTCCAAATCACTTGTAATTGTTGAGTCGCCAGCTAAAGCAAAAACCATTAGTAAAATTCTTGGTAAGGATTACCAGGTAAAAGCTAGTGTGGGGCATGTGCGGGATTTACCGCGCAATAAATTGGGCGTCAATGTGCGCAAAAACTTTGAGCCGCAATACGAAGTATTGCGGGAAAAAGAACAAGTTGTGGCAGAGCTGCGCCAATTGGCAAAAGCCGCAGATAACGTTTATCTGGCGCCAGACCCTGATCGCGAAGGGGAAGCCATTGCCTGGCATTTATCTGAAATTCTCGATTTGCCAAAAAAGAAATTGCATCGTGTCGCTTTCAATGAAATCACTAAGGATGCCGTCACTAAGGCAATGAAAAAGCCAAGACAAATCGACCAGCACCTGGTTGATGCGCAACAGGCTCGCCGCGTGCTTGATCGCCTGGTTGGCTACAAAATAAGTCCGTTATTGTGGCGTAAAGTTAATGGCCGCTCGGCTGGTCGCGTGCAGAGCGTTGCCGTGCGCTTGATTTGCGAGCGCGAGGAAGAAGTGCAAAAATTCAAACCGGTTGAATACTGGTCAATTAAAGCAGAGATTTCGCGTGCACATTCCAAACAAACTTTTCTGGCATCCTTATATAAATTTAAAGATAAACGAGTAATTACCGCTTCAGATAAGCCATCGGCAAATGCCTTTTTTGTGGAGAGCAAAGAAAAGGCACAAGAAATTATTTCTGCTGTGGAAAAAGAAACCTTCACTGTCTCAACGCTTACTGAAAAGACTGGCAAGAGGCAACCGCAGCCGCCTTTCATTACATCAACCCTGCAACGCGAAGCTTCTACGCGCCTGGGCTATGCAGTCAAGAAGACTATGCAGGTTGCGCAGTCTCTTTATGAAGGAATTGAGCTAGGGAATCAAGGACCGGTTGGTTTAATCACTTATATGCGTACTGATTCAACGCGCATTGCTCCTGAAGCTCAAGATGAAGCACTGGCATTCATCAAAAATCGCTATGGCAAAAATTATTGCCCGGATAAACCGCGTATCTATGCGCGCAAAGTTAAAGGCGCACAAGACGCCCACGAAGCAATCAGACCAAGCTTACGTAGATCGCACACCAGAAAGTTTGCGCTCTCATTTATCGAGCGATCAGTTTAAAATATATAAGTTAATTTGGGAGCGCTTTGTCGCCAGCCAGATGTCAGCTTGCGAACTGAGCACGCGCTCAGCCGAAATTGCTGCTGGTCCGGCTGTTTTTCGAGCATCGGCTACCAGCGTCACTTTTCCGGGTTTCACAATCGTTTATACAGTGGCCATTCGTCATCAAACAGATGAGACTGAAGCTGCTGAGAAAAACGGCGGACAAGAAGAGTCCGATACCGCCAGTGGTGCAGATGCCGATTCATCGGCTGAATCATTGCCGGATGGAATAACTAAAGGCGATACTCTTAAGCTTAAAGAATTGCACAAAAATCAGCATTTTACCCAACCACCGCCCAGATTTAATGAAGCCAGCCTGGTCAAAACTTTAGAAGAGCTGGGGATTGGCCGTCCATCTACATATGCGGCCACTGTGAATACTATTGTTGATCGCAAATACGTAGAAAAAATAAACAAGGCGCTTGTGCCAACAAAATTAGGTCAGGCTGTCAATTTACTTTTAGTTGAACATTTTGGCACCATTGTTAATGTTGGCTTCACTGCCGATATGGAAGCTAAATTGGATCAAATCGAAGAAGACAAAGTAGATTGGCATGGCATGCTCAAAGAGTTTTATATACCTTTTGGCGAAACTCTAAAGAAAGCTCAAGAAAATATGGATAAAGTGCTCATTCTTTCTGAGCATAATTGTCCAACTTGCGGGCAACAAATGGCTATCCGTTCATCGCGTTTTGGCCAATTTTTGGGTTGTGTCGGTTATCCGGAATGCAAGACCAAGATTGCCTTAACTAAAGAAGGACAGCCGGTTCCTGGAGATAGGCCAAGCGAAGAAAAGTGCCGCACTTGCGGCTCGCCCATGTTAATTCGCTATGGACGCTACGGTGATTATTTGGCTTGTTCCTCAGAAACTTGCAAGGAACAGCGGCCAATTCTCAAATTGACTGGGGTTGATTGCCCAAGGCCCGGTTGTGGCGGACAGATCATCCACAAAAAATCACGCATGGGCAAAATATTTTATGGTTGCAGCAATTACGGCAGCAAAAAATGTGAGACTGCTTTCTGGTATCCGCCCCTGATTTCTGGTGGTCCCAAAGGCGGCAATATTTGTCCGGAGTGTGGCAGCATGCTTGTTTATAAAACATTGAAGCGGGGCGATCAAATTGCCTGCCCGAGCAAAACATGCAGCTTTGCCGAATTAACCACGGGCAAAGAAATACATGCGTAAGCGCTGCCTTCACTTCGCTCCGCTCGTTCAGACGCGCGTATCGACGTTTCGCTCCGCACGGCTCCTCGCCGCGCTGCGCTACACTGAATCTACATCCTTATAACGCTTTATCATGAACTTGCCGGAAATTTCGCATATCAAACAAGCAAGACATTTAATTGCGCAGTACTTGCATGCCACACCTATTCTGCAATCCAGTTCTTTAGATGAAATGCTGGGCAGCACTAATTATTTAAAAGCAGAAATTTTTCAAAAGACAGGTTCTTTCAAGCCACGTGGCGCCCTCAATAAAATACTCAATCTTTCGGACCAAGAAAAAACAAAAGGCGTCATTGCCATGTCGCTGGGCAATCATGCTCAGGCTGTTGCCTGGGCTGCACGTACTTGTGGTCTATCAGCAACAATTGTCATGCCTGAGACTGCTCAACCGGTAAAAGTAGCCGCTACGAGAGGCTACGGAGCCGAAGTAATTCTTTACGGCAAATCATCTATTGAAGCATTTATGCAAATAGAACATTTGCGTGTGGAGCGGCAACTTACTCTTATTCATCCATATGATGATTTTCAGGTGATGGCTGGAGCTGGCACTGTGGCTCTGGAAATGCTTGAACAAGTTAAAGACATTGATAACATATTTGTTTCCGTAGGGGGCGGCGGATTGCTGGCTGGGATTTCCATTGCTGTTAAAACATTGTCTCCTGGCACTAAAATCATTGGCGTGGAACCTGAAGGCGCCAATTCTATGTATCGCAGTCTGCAAGAAAAACACGCAGTTAAACTTGATTCGCTCAACACCATAGCCGACGCGCTGGCAGTACCTTATGCGGGCGAATTAAATTATGCCGCGGTAAGTCGATACACTGATCAGGTAATTTGTGTCAGCGACGAGGAAATAAAGCAGGCAATGAAATTTTTATTTGAGCGCTGCAAACTGGTGGTTGAGCCCGGGGGTGCAGCAAGTTTGGCCGGGCTATTGGCTGGCAAATACAAGACATCTCGCTCAGCAAGAAATGTAATTGTTCTCAGTGGCGGCAATCTTGATCTGCATTTATTAGCTCAGCTCTAACAGTCGAAATCGCCCCCTTGACTAACCCCTAGCGCAGCTGCGCTAATTGAAAAGAATGTCTAAAAGGGGGAATTATGCTTAATCTTTGGGCATGGTCCGCGTCTCAACATTATGTATTTTTGCAGGATATTCTTAGCGGTCGAGCCTTTCGGACGAAATTAAAATGGGCGCAATAACTTATAGCTTCTTCCACACAATGCTTGATTTTGTCTTGGAGAAAATGTCAAGTTCAAGTGCGTACTTTTTCAACATCTAAGCTTGGTGCCAATCAACTCATAGCCCAATTCTACAGTCATAACTTTATCTCGTTAGGCGAGAGAGTTGATTATTGAATTGACACCGTCACCAAACCAATCAAGATCATTACAGGAGACTGCCATGGTCGTCACTAGTGCTGAGATTCTCTTGCTCGATGGATCTAAAGGACATAATAACAAGGCCTTCTTTACTATTTGCCTCGGTGCCATCTGGATTGCCAGTTGTCGATTGGCTAAGAACACTGGGCACGTCCATATGCCCTCAATGAAGCCCTTACGTGCCTGCAGCGTTTGTGGTGGCGGCAATTTCATTTGGGCAAAGTATTGCCAGTGGTGCGGGGAACCACAGAAGCCTGCGGCGAGCTTAGAACACGGCTTTGATTTAGTGCATCCCGTTCATCCACAATTACGGAGCGACATAGAGGACTCAGTGACGAAAATATACGATCAAGAGTTGCATGTATCCCAGGAACCCGGTTATAGGACGGGTTGGTCTGTATATTCATTCCCGGACGCCGGATCATCCGTCGCCCAAGCTCCGGTACTGACTCGAGCTTTACTCAGGGCAGAGCCTCGGCGCAGCAGAAACGGCGATGCGCTATTGTCTTGCAAGTTGGTCCTTGATGATGAGTTGGCAATCAAAAATTGCGTGATTAGGCGTCCTCAGGGATCCTCGGAGATATCCCTGATTCTGCCCGGGCTTGAACAAGAGCGTCGCCATGATCAATGCGGCAATCGAAATCTCAAGCGAGCAAGAGTTTGTGCTGCCTGCGGACAACCGCTGGCGGAGCGGCAGCGATCTGAAAAAGTGCTGTATGACCCGGTAGTCGAGTTCGTCAGCGCCGAACACCAACTCTTGATCGAACAAGCCTTGGCACAGGCACTCAATGAACTGTTCAAAGTGCAAACTGAGGGTGTTTTCGATTGCCAATTCCGGCGGGGTCGTTTAGCAGGATATCACCGCGTTAGCGAGTAGTCGGTAGTCTTCTACAGTCCGCCTCGGGTGAGTCTTGGCATGCGCCAAGACTCACCCGAAAGTCCTTTCACAATTTTCGCATCAGTCAATTTTCACACGGAGAGTAGATCATGTCTCTACCCACACCGTTCGGTCCGACCATCACAGCAATTCGTGTTGAGCACGTACGCGCCCCCAATGGGGACGGTCCATTGGCCATTTGCCGCGTCGTGTTGGATGATGTGTTCGTTGTGCGCGATTACTTCATCGTCCAAGAAGAGGGGCAAATCTCTGTCCGTCCGCCGGATAGACAATTCCAAAGTACTTGTGGGACGTGCAAAATGCACAATAATGTGCTGTCCACGTACTGCACTGGTTGCAAAACTTTAATGCCAAAAATCACGATCCCGGAGGGCGAAAAAATCAGGGGGAATCCCAGATTATTTTCGCCGATTTGCGCGGCAATTACGCCTGAATTCGCAGCCTATATCGACAAGGAAATTCGGGCGGGATTTGCGGCCACTTTGGCAGACCCTGGTTTGAAAGAATACCGCCCGCAATTGTCGGCAGCCAGTGTGCCAATTGAGGTTACTCGCGTCCATTTTACAAGTGTTCCTGAGAAGAACGGACTACTGGCTATTGTTTCGGTCGTATTCAACCGGCAATTCCAGATATACGAGCTTAAGCTGATCCGGAAGCCGGACAAGCCAGTGGTCCGCATGCCTAGCACACCTTTTGTGCGTCCCTGCCACAGGTGTAATAAGAACAACCACCTGAAAGCGAGGTTCTGCCAAGCCTGCGGGGTTATGCTTGGAGAGGTGATCAATATCCCACGAGACAAATGCGGACACGCCGTTTATTACCGCGACATAGCGTACCCCATCTGCACTCCGTTTCAGACATTTCTAGGTGATCAAGTACTGGAGCAATACCGTCCAGACTAGTCAGCCTTACGCAGATGTTTCAGAGGACAGTTGGCAACCTTTTTTCCGGAGTACACTGCGATGCTAGCGTCAATGCAATTCGGGCCGACAATCACGGGGATCTACTTAAAGTACACAGACAGTGGAGACACTGTCTGTGACGGTCGACCTCTGGCCGTTGTCGGAGTGAATTTCGACAACAACTTCAGCGTCAACGATTTTCAGATTGTTCAGGAACAGGGTCGTCCGAAGGTCTACTATCCGGATCGCCGGCAAAAGATTCTATGTCGATCCTGTCATAAATGGAGCGACGCTCTGTCGCGCTACTGCACTCATTGCAGGAGCGCTCTGTCGCAGATTGAAGTGGGATCAATCTCGCCTGGGGATCCACGATTTTTCGAGCGAATTTTTCACCCCACTAATGCATCGTATGAGCAGTATCTGGTCGATAGTCTGCTCACTGCATTCGAAACCGCAAGGGGAAGACCGGCCACCGAAAGCGGCTATATCGATCTTCCCTTTGAACCGGCTGTGCCAATCGAGATTACGGGAGTGGATATCGCATTAAAAGGAGTTGAACAGGGAAATATCGCTGATTGCTCGGTGCACTTCAACAGAACTATTCGAGTGGATGGAGTAAAACTCATAGTCTTTTCGAACCAGGACAACGTGGTGATTGCTATGCCGGATCGTCAGATTCTGCATCAGTGCACAAATGGCCGCTGCGGTAAGATGAATCCGTTGCGAGCCAAATATTGCGGCCAGTGCAAGGCAGCCTTATCCGAAGGCGCGGCGAGGAAAAAAGGCGAGCGGCTTAAGTATCATCGAGATATCGCCTGCCCCACTTGCAACCCATTCAGAGAAATTCTGGTGCAAGCCGTGCTCCCTGCCGCACACAAAGCTCTGCAAGGGTCTTTGCACCCCGGACACCGCATCCTAACGATGATCGAGCGCATGATGCTACCGCTGCCCGAAAGCAATAGCGTCCCATTGGCTGAAGGCGACACCCGCGCATCGGCTGCACCCGTTACCAATCCCCATGGCTGGAGCCTTGTGCCCACGTGGGGTCCGGGACAAAAGCCTCCTGATTAACTTTCGGCAATCCTGCCTTGTTAGAATTTCTCCCGGATGTCGGCCTTGGATAAAGAGGTTCGACATCCGGAATTTTTTCCTTTTTTAATGGGGATTCATCTTGTTCGGCTACTATATGTATAGGGCTGCGGAATTTATATATTGCTTCAATGAAGTCGCTTCTTGCTTAATACCTAGCGCAGCTACGCTAATTGAAAACATGGTTCAAGCGATGGGTTGCGTTAGATAAGTGACTCCTTGTTGGGTGCTAGCGCAGCTGCGCTAATTGAAAAGAAATTCTAAAGATGAGGAATTGTATTTCATATTTGGGTTTTTGCTTGATCAAAGAAAGTTCGTTAACGCCAAAGATTGCCATTGGCTGTGCCTTTTGACGCTCTATAAAAAAGAACTATATCTTTATACTATGGGTTGGGATGTGATTGACTTCCCTAGTCCAAAAATGGCAAGTTGGGGTATGTCTTTCAAATCCCATTAGTTGGTCCAGTTAACCTTTAAGCCTCAGTCTATAGCAGCTGCCAGCATCTCGTTATGAGCGAGAGGTAGTGTTATTGAATTGAGGTAACCGCATTGGTAAGGGAATTTGAAAAGACAAAACTTCTACAGAAAGGAGAATGTTTCTCGCCGGTTCCTCTCCAGTAACAACAATCGGTGCGTCCAGTTCTGGTCGTACCTAAGTTGGAGTTCATGTCAGTTCGTTTCAGTCCGTTCCAATCGTTCGTTCCTTCGTTCGCAAACTCACCATGTTCAGAGGAGCTTTCCGATGGAAATCACCGAAGTGCGCATCAAGCTGATGGAAGACAACTCGGGCAGCAACGAACGCCTGCAGGCCTTCTGCAGCCTCACCTTCGACGACATGTTCGTCATCCGAGACTTGAAGATTATCGAAGGTGCGAAGGGATTCTTCGTGGCAATGCCCTCACGCAAGCGGACTGACCGCTGCCACAATTGCAGCACGAAAAACCACCTCCGCAGCCGCTTCTGCAATCAGTGCGGCTGCAAACTCGACGAGAATCGAGCCCTCCGCGACGCCGATGGGCGCGCCAAGCTGCACGCTGACATCGCCCACCCGATCAACTCGATGTGCCGAGAAAAAATTCAGGGCGCTGTGCTAGCCGGCTATGCGGAGGAACTCCAACTGGCTGCGCAACCTGGTTATGTCTCGCGTTACAAAGAGTACGAGGCCGATGAGTTCGATTCGACCAGCCACGTCGCGCTCGCCGCCGCCACCTCACTGCCACTTCTCCGGCGTGGACCACTGCGGGGCGGTTACGCTATTCCCGCGATGGGCGTCAACGGCGACCAAGCCGAGGTCTCCGAGACCAGTGGTTCCTTGGTTGCCGACGGTTTTCACGGAAACGGCGGCGGCTATGGCGAAGGATTCGCCGCCCCGCTGCGCGGTTGGTCGTCCAGAAGCCGGACGACGACCCGACCAGATCCCGGGCGTTTCGAAGGGGACCGCCGTGTGTCCGCAGTGCGAACGCTGTTCGACAGCAGCGAGAAACATGAGTATCACTTCGCGAACGTGGGCTAGGAGCCAGTCTGCTGACGTAGTCTCTCTCCAGTAACGACCGGGGGATGCAGATACCTCTCATGCGGAGGTATGCATCCCACCCCTTTTTATTTTTTATTCATGCCGCACCACATACGGTGCTTATGTATGCTGGATATCTTATTTTAATTTTCTTGCTACTTTTTGCGATCTAAAACCAATCAACTTTCCATAAAAAGTCGACCAACACGAACAACATCTCGCCTGCTTGCCAATACCATTTTCTGGACAACCTGGGGAGATTATTGAATTTGGAGCCTTGCCAATAGCTACAGCCGGCTGTTCTAACGTTTAAGGAATTGAGTATCTGGGCTAATTAGGTCTAAGCATGGTGTTAGAATGTCATTAAACCAACTTAGGGGTTAGGGAACATTTAATGATCATGAGTTTGAATAGCAGCGGAGCGCTTAAATAATGTTCGAACGATTTACCGAAAAAGCCATCAAAGTAATCATGCTTGCCCAGGAGGAAGCCCGTCGCCTGGGGCATAATTTTGTCGGCACCGAGCAGATTTTGCTTGGATTAATTGGTGAAGGCACAGGCATTGCTGCCAAAACCCTTAAATCTATGGGCGTTAATCTTAAAGATGCCCGGGTGGAAGTGGAGAAAATTATCGGTCGCGGTTCTGGTTTTGTTGCTGTAGAAATCCCTTTTACTCCTCGTGCCAAGCGCGTGCTGGAGTTGTCCTGGGATGAAGCCAGACAACTTGGTCATAATTATATTGGTACTGAACATCTTCTTTTAGGTTTAATCCGTGAAGGAGAAGGTGTTGCCGCGCGCGTTTTAGAAAATCTAGGCGTCGATTTAACCAAAGTAAGAAGTCATGTCATTCGGGCCCTGGGTGAGCAAGGAGCCGCCACAGCAGCGGCACTGGTCGACGCCACCAGTACTGGGCGCTCTAAAACACCAACACTTGATGAATTTGGTTTGAATCTTACCCAAGCAGCAGTAGAAAATCGCCTTGATCCAGTGGTTGGACGTGAAAAAGAAATTGAGCGCGTCATCCAAATATTGGGGCGACGTACTAAAAATAATCCGGTTCTCATTGGTGAACCTGGTGTAGGTAAAACAGCCATTGCCGAAGGTTTAGCCATCCGCATTGCCAATTCCGATGTGCCTGATATCTTGACAGACAGAAAAATTGTCATGCTTGATATCGGTCTTCTTGTTGCCGGAACTAAATATAGAGGCGAATTTGAAGAGCGTCTGAAAAAAATCATGGATGAAATTCGCGCTGCCGGCAATGTCATGCTGGTCATTGACGAATTGCATACATTAATTGGTGCTGGTGCTGCTGAAGGAGCTATTGATGCTGCCAATATTTTAAAGCCGGCATTGGCTCGTGGTGAGTTGCAATGTATTGGCGCTACCACTATGGATGAATACCGCAAACATATTGAAAGAGATGCTGCTCTTGAGCGCCGCTTCCAACCAGTAATTATTGATCCGCCCTCGGTGGAAGAAACAATTGAAATTTTGCGCGGCTTGCGTCCTAAATATGAAGAACACCATCGTTTAACCATTGATGATGAGTCAATTGATCAAGCCGCCAAATTATCGGATCGTTATATCAGCGATCGTTATTTGCCTGATAAAGCCATTGACTTGATTGATGAAGCTTCTTCGCGCGTACGTTTGCGAGCAAGCTCTTTGCCGCCGGAAGGTAAAGAAGTGGAACGTGAATTGCGAAAAGTGCGGCGTGATAAAGAAATGGCCATTCGCAATCAAGAATTTGACAAAGCGGCCACTTTGCGCGAGCAAGAAGCTAAATTGTCTGAAAAAATTCGCGAGATTCAAACTGCCTGGAAAACCAAACAAGAATCAGAAAAACCAATTGTTACCGCTGAAGAAGTGGCTTATGTGGTCAGCTCCTGGACAGGTATTCCTTTGCTTAAACTTACTGAAGGCGAATCGGAAAAACTATTGCAAATGTCAGATGTTTTGCACCAAAGAGTTATTGGTCAAGATGAAGCGGTGGATGCTGTTTGCAAAGCAATCAGACGCGCTCGGGTTGGACTTGAAAAATCCCAG
Organism: Candidatus Melainabacteria bacterium; assembly: GCA_963767815.1. Classification (GTDB taxonomy): domain Bacteria; phylum Cyanobacteriota; class Vampirovibrionia; order Obscuribacterales; family Obscuribacteraceae; genus CAVYFJ01. The sequence goes on from CAVYFJ010000001.1 coordinate 84,827, forward strand.
CCGTCCTATTGGCAGTTTTATTTTCTCCGGACCAACTGGTGTTGGTAAAACAGAATTAGCCAAAGCATTGGCTGGATATTTCTTCGGATCAGAAGAAGCTCTCATTCGTATAGATATGTCTGAATTTATGGAGCATCACACCACTTCTAAATTAATTGGCTCGCCACCTGGTTATGTCGGCTATCAAGAAGGTGGTCAACTTACTGAGGCTGTGAGAAGAAAGCCATATAGTGTTGTTCTGTTTGATGAAATTGAAAAAGCTCACCCTGATGTATTCAATGTGCTTTTGCAAATTTTGGATGATGGACGCCTTTCGGATAGTAAGGGCAGAACTGTAGATTTCAAAAACACGATTATCATCATGACCTCTAATGTGGGAGCACAATTTATAGACAAATCCACGCTCACGGTTGGCTTCCAACATGCAACAAATGAAGGGCATCATCCTGAGCGTTATAAAAAGATAAAAGATCTTGTGTTATGGATGCCATGAAGAAAACATTCCGTCCTGAATTCTTAAATAGAATCGATGAAATCATTGTTTTCCAACAATTAACCAAGGAAGAAATCAGGCGCATCGTCGATCTTATGTCCACCGATTTGCAAAGCCGCATCAAATCTCAGGGCATGGAACTTGTCATCAGCGACGAGTGCAAAGACCTGATTGCCAAAGATGGTTACAACCCAACTTATGGGGCCAGACCGTTGCGGCGAGCTATTCAACGCTTGCTTGAAGATGCGCTGGCTGAAGAAGTCTTCAAGGCGATTTAAAGAAGGCGACACTATTGAAGCAATTCTTGACGGCGAAAAAATTAAATTTGACAAGCACGCCAAAGAAAAAGGCGAGCAAGACAGAGAAAGCAGAAGAGTCCGAGAAAGGCGAAAAATCTGAAAAAAATGGCGGCGAGCGCCCAACAGAAAAACCCGCTTCAGCCAGCAAGGCATAATGCACGACAGGACAAACCGATCGAAATTGTAGGGGCGCAGTAAGTACGCGCACCGTAGATGAAGCGGGCGGATGCAATCCGCCCCTACAATTTCAACGATTCGAACTTCGGTTTAACCGATCAAAAGGCGCCCCGTCGAGGCGGACTGATATGAAAACAACATGGCTGGTAGCCGGCAGTCGTACACCAATCGGCTCATTTGGTCGCAGTTTAAAAAATCTGTCAGTGAAAACACTGGCTGCTCATTCCATGCAACAAACAATTCGCCGCGTCGGGATTACATCCGATCAAATTGATTCAATAATCCTCGGGCATGGTTACCAAAGCACTTATGCTCCAAACACTGCTCGGGTATCAGCTTTAGAAGCCGAATTACCAGCTTCCATTCCAGCCATGACTGTGCAGCGGCAATGCGGCTCGGGTATGGAGCCGCCAGTGTAGCTTGTCAGGAAATAATGCTGGGGAAATCAGACATAGTGCTGGCAGGCGGCTGCGAATCAATGTCCACTGTCCCTTATCTTTTGCCGGGCAACATGCGCTGGCAGGGATTTATCGCCAAGCGATTGCCTAAACTTGTTCGTCTGGGTCCGCGGCCAGTTATGTTTGCCATGGCCGATAATGGCCTGGCACCGACAGCATTAATCTGGGATATGAAGACTATTTATATGTCCGGCACGGCACAGCGTCTGGCTGATACTTATGGCATCACGCGCCAAGAGGCTGACGAATATTCTTTGCGCTCGCAAGAGCTGGCACAACGAGCAATTGCTAACGGCCGGTTTGCTAAAGAAATTGACGCCATTTATATTGGCAGTAAAGGCTATTTTGCCGTTGATGAACATCCACGCAAAACGAGTCATGGAAAAGCTTACGGCACTGCCCGGCTGTGTTAAAAACAAAAGATATTACTGCCGGCAATAGTTCTGGTATCAATGATGGTGCTTGCGCTCTTATTATTGCTTCGGGTGAAAAAGTAGAAGAGCTGGGGTTCAAACCATTAGCTAGATTGGTTGATTGCTTGCGTTGGTGGGGTGGATCCAGAGCAAATGGGCATTGGACCAGTAGTGGCCATCAGCAAATTGCTCAAACGTAATAATCTAACATTGGCCGACATCGATTTGATTAGAAATAAACGAGGCTTTTGCCGCCCAATATTTAGCTTGTGAAAAGCTGATGGGACTTGATCGCGAAAAAGTAAATGTCAATGGTGGGGCTATAGCCCTCGGACATCCGATTGGTATGTCCGGCGCCAGATTATTGCTCACACTTGCTTATGAATTGCAAAACGTGGCTTGAAGCGAGGCATCGCCTCTTTATGTATTGGCGGCGGCATGGGCATTGCTACCTTAATTGAGAGGGCAGATGTGACATGAATTATTCATACATTCGCTTCACTCAATCAGATATATCTGACCCCCAGAAGACCAGGGTTGTGGAAGCGCTTCAGTCGAAGAGCAACGTACCATTGATCACCACCAACAAGAGCAAACTATTGCTACGGTGACATTCGATGTGCCGGACAGCAAGGTCAATCTTTTTCAGAGCAAATGCTGATCGAATTAAACGATGTTCTTGATCGTATTGCTGCCGACAAAAATATCAAAGGCGTTATTTTTACTTCTGCTAAAACAGATAATTTTATTGCCGGCGCTGATATCAAAACAATAAAATCTTTACAGAATGAGTCACCAGAAAAACTTATATGAAGCCTCCCAAAAGGGCAAAGAAATTTTTGAAAAATTGCATGACCTGGCTATGCCGACTGTGGCGGCTATACATGGTAAATGCATGGGCGGCGGTACTGAATTTATTCTATGCTTGCCGCTATCGTTTAGCATACAAGCGCGGCAGCCACTTCTATATCTTTGCCCGAAGTAAAACTAGGTTTCGTCCCTGGTTGGGGCGGCAACAGTCAAATTGCCAAAACTAGTTGGTTTACAATCAGCGCTCATGCTCATTCTGAGCAGTAAAGAAGTGGATGGTCGAAAAGCCTGGAGGCTAAATCTAGTCGATGAATGTGTTGATCAAGATAAACTCCTGCAGCGCGCCAAAGAAATTATTCGCGGTAGCGAAGCAAAACGTTATCAAACAAACCTTCGTGACACAGCTTCTGCGTTTCGTTTTGGAAAAAACTCCGCCTGGGCGAGCATTTAATTTATAAAAGCGCATATAAAAGTGTCATGCGTGAAACAAAGGGTAAATATCCGGCTCATATTGAAGCCTTAAAGTTGGTCATAAAAAATTTGGTCGACCATGAAGCTTGAAGCTTATGAAGCAGAATCAAATGTTTTTGCTCATCTGGCAACATCGGCGATCTCTCGCAATTTAGTCAATATTTTCTTTGCTCAAACTGAATCAAAAAAATTGCCGGCTACATGTCGGTGCATTGCCGGAAATAAAAACAGTTGGCGTTCTTGGCGCTGGCATAATGGGAGCAGGTATTGCTCAGGCGGCAGCCTATGCCGGTTACAAAGTTATTTTAAAAGACATAGAACAAAAATTTGTTGACTCGGGTATTAAGCAAAATCAGGCGGCTTTTCGACAATTTGGTCAGCCGCCATAAAATAAAGCCGGAAGACAAAGACAAAATGCTTGCTGCCATCAAAGGGACGGTTAATTATGAAGACTTGCAAGATTGCGATTTGATCATTGAGGCAGTGCTGGAAGATATGAAAGTGAAAAGCGAGGTTTTGTCGCATTGCGAACATCTGGTCAAAAAGCCGTTTATTTTCTGCCACAAATACTTCTTCTCTGTCTGTAAATCAATTAGCACAAGTAAGCAATCACCCTGAAAGAGTGGTCGGCATACATTTCTTCAATCCAGTGCATAAAATGCCTCTTGGTAGAAATAGTTAAAGGGCGAAAAAACATCATGCTGAAACATTAGCTGCTGCTCAGGCATTTGCTCTTAAGCTTGGAAAAACTACGGTTATTACAGGCGACGCACCTGGTTTTGTAGTCAATCGATACTCACTCCTTATTTAAGAGAAGCAATTGATTTTACTTGAGCAAGGTGTGTCGCCGGAATTAATTGAACGCGCCGCTACATCTTTTGGCATGCCCATGGGTCCTTTGACTTTCCTGGATGAAATCGGCCTGGATATTGGCGCCAAAGTAATGCATGTTCTTCATGAAGCTTTTGGTGAACGGCTTGTCCCACCGGCATTGCTCGATGCAATCTTGCCCGTCAGTAAATTGCTGGGCAGAAAAGGGGGCAAAGGATTTTATCTTTATGATGAAAAAGGCAAACGCAGTGAGTTTAATCCGGATGTTCTGGCAGCTATTAAAGCGCCACCAAATAAAAAATATATGGGTGAAATTCAAGACCGCCTGTTTTTAATTATGCTCAATGAAGCCACACGCTGCCTGGCTGAAAATGTAATGACGAGCCCTCACAGCTTGATCTGGCCTTGATTTTCGGTATTGGTTTTCCACCTTATCGCGGCGGAATATTACGCTATGCCGATCATCTAGGTTTAAAAATAGTACATCAAAAACTGGCATTTCTTTCAGCTGTTGATGGCGAAAATTATGCACCCACTGATATCATTTTAGAAAAAGTGGCAACCAACAATAATTTTTATGGTAATTAACACATGGCAATAGCATCTAATCTTGGTTATCCGCGCCTGGGCTATCATCGGCAATTGAAACAGGCGGTCGAAAAATATTGGGCTGGACAAATTTCCGCGCAAGATTTACTGGCTACAGGCAAGGCTATTCGAACCAAGAACTGGCAGTTGCAGAAAGATCGGGCATTTCGCACATACCGTCCAATGATTTTGCATTTTACGATCATATTCTTGATGCTGCCATCACATTTGGTGCTATTCCCTCTCGGTATTCAATAAAGGATCCTACCGGCGGGGATGGGAAGGTAATCTCTGAGGAACAGGGGCGATTACAACAGTACTTTCATTTGGCACGAGGCGGTGTTGAACTGCCGGCTATGGAAATGACTAAATGGTTTGATACTAATTATCATTACATTGTTCCGGAATTCTAAAGCAAGCAAGAATTTAAACTGTTATCACGAAAACCAGTAGATGATTTTTTGGAAGCAAAAGCGCTTGGCATTCACACGCGTCCAGTAATTATCGGCCCGTTTCATTTTTAATGCTTTCGAAAATGACAGACGCAAACAGCAATCGCTGGTTGCTTTTGGAGCACCTGCTCCCTGTTTATCTTGAATTATTTAAATTATTAGCTAACGCTGGCGCTGATTGGATTCAAATAGATGAGCCTTGTCTGGCTCTTAGATCTAGATACTGCAGCCAAGCAAGCTTATAAAACTGCTTATGAATTTTTGTCCAAATCCAGCCTAAAACTGCTATTAACAACTTATTTTAATCGTCTGGGTGACAATCTAGCATTAGCCTTAAACTTGCCTACTGCCGGTATTCATTTGGATTTTGCTCATGAACGTGGTGAGGATGTAGACTCCATAGCAGCCATTTGGCCAAAGAATAAAATGCTTTCGGCGGGAGTAATCGATGGCCGCAATGTCTGGTCCAATGACTTATGCCTGACACTTGAGCTGCTCAAATATTTGCAAAAATTGGTCGGCAGCGAAAATTTAATTGTCGCTCCTTCTTGCTCATTATTGCATGTACCTCCGGATCTTGATGATGAGACTCGTCTGGATAAACAAATACGCTCCTGGCTTGCTTTTGCCAAACAAAAATTGAATGAAATCAATCTTTTGACGGTCGCCTTAAATAACGGAATGGGCTCAATAAGTAAAGAATTTGAAGCGAACAACCAGCGGCTAGCTGATCATCGCTCATCCCCACGCGTGCACAAACCGGCCTTAAAAGCACAGTTATCTGGTCTTGCTGCATGAATTGTTCAAGCGCAAAAGTCCTTTTGATCAACGCAAAAAGATTCAGCAAGCAGCGCTTAAACTGCCATTTTTGCCCACCACCACAATTGGTTCCTTTCCCCAAACGAAAGAGATTCGCAAAGCGCGCGCTGATTTTAAAGTCCAGCAAAATAAGCAAAGAGCAATACAAGCAAGCAATGCAGCAAGAAATCAGAAATGCCATCGACGTGCAAAACGATATTGGTCTTGATGTATTGGTGCATGGCGAAGCTGAGCGCAATGATATGGTTGAATATTTTGCCGAATTTCTTGACGGCTATCTTTTTACTGAACAAGGCTGGGTACAAAGTTATGGCTCTCGCTGCGTGAAGCCGCCAATTATTTATGGCGATATTGAGCGCAAGCAACCAATGACTGTCCCCTGGTCAATTTTTGCTCAAGAACGAGCCAATGAGCTTACCGGGCAGAAAACCAATGAAAGGCATGCTCACTGGTCCGGTAACAATGTTGCAATGGTCTTTCGTGCGCAATGATCAGCCACGTTCGATGACATGCAAACAATTAGCCTGGGCCATTAAGGCAAGAAGTTCTTGATTTGGAGCGCAATGGTATAAAAATCATTCAAATAGATGAGCCGGCTATTCGCGAAGGGCTGCCCTTAAAAAAAGCTGAATGGCAAGAATATTTAAATTGGGCAGTGCAATGTTTTCGCCTGGTATCCTCATCTGTAAAAGATGAGACCCAAATTCATACCCATATGTGTTATTCCGAATTTAATGACATCATTGAATCTGTAGCAGCGCTTAGATGCTGATGTTGTTTCTATTGAAGCAGCACGCTCCAATCTTGATTTATTAGATGCCTTCGTCAAATTCAAATACCCGAATGATATTGGCCCTGGTGTATTCGATATCCACTCACCTCGTGTGCCCCCAGAATCAGAAATGATCGAACTTCTGGAAAAGGCACTTGACTGTGATTGACGCTAAGCAACTATGGGTTAATCCTGACTGCGGGCTTAAAACAAGAGGCTGGGCTGAAGTAATTCCAGCTTTGAAAAACATGGTTGCCGCAGCCAAATCTCTGCGAGTGAAATTGGGTGATAAAGAACCGGCATCGGTGACAATACATAACGGTTAATCCATCACTGGGCATTTATCGATTTCGCATCTTGACTACAGGCTAGCGCGCCTGCGCTAACTGTAAAGCAGCATTTAATTTCGAAAAATCATACTAAATATTGATCATATCTAGTTTGGATAGCCTTGCATTCACGATGCTAGGAGGCGCGGAATCGAGTAATAATGCTCGATTCCGCATATTGAGGTTGCTGGAAATGTAATTGGTTATTAACCTCACAAACTTGACTTTGATAGCGCAAAAATAGCAAAGTCAAGATAGTGTTTTTTACGCTTCAGGAGCCAGAGGATCAGGGGAATCATTTAACCAGATACAGGAATTTTTTTCACAAGAAAGGACAACCCATGTTGCCAAATTGGGTCTGGATTGCATTTGCCTTGCTTGCGTTGGGAACGATCATCGAATATTTCTGGCGGCCATTGATTCGACTCTACATGTTCTCTCTGAAACAACAGCTGAAGGACCCGCGCATATCCAACTCCAACAAAAGGCATGCGCGCTACCGCTTGGAGTATGCACGGATAATGCATGGCAAGCGTAAGTACGCTGACTGTCTGTTCTTTTGCAATGTGGCGCGCGGGTTTCTATCAGAACGAAAACCCCGAGTCGGAAAATCAATATACAGAAGGAGCGCGAAATAATCGTGGCGCCTCTTATAACCAGGATTCAACTTAAGGAGACAGAGTGATGGACGCCGACGCATTACTCGAAATCGCTGTGCCCATTCATCGTCGCTTTTATGAACAGGGGATTACTCTGATTCATCAGGCTCGTGACAGAGAAATCACGACCGATGAATGTCAGGCGAAAGATCAGCGCTCTCGTGAAGACATACATTGAGCAACTGCAAGCAGAAGGGGCTTCGGAATACGAAGCCACCCTGGCTGGCGAAGCGGCTCAAATGGCCTGGATGGGGGGCATGATGAGGATCGCCGCAAGAACTGCCGAGATACAGGCTTCCGATTATTTGTTTATCGAGGAACACCTGGAAAGCGATGGATCCATTCTGGAAGAAGCTTCGCAGGTGTGTGAGGAGCTTGCCAGAGCGGCGACCACAGGCAAACTCTATGAGCTGGCGGTGCAAGACTTAGCGCAGCGATTTGGGCGCACGGGACTCGAGGTGTCGATGTATCTGGGGCAGCTGGTGCAGGCGCTTCTGCGCGAGTGCCCAAGAAGTGCAGAATAGCGGTCGATCAAATCCAAATTCAGGGTTTACCTTCACTACCCCTAACGAGAATTGAGGAACAAATGAGTCGATTTAGCGACCAAGAGCTGACCGGTCTAATGGCCAAGTGCAGTGAGCGCTTTCCCTTTTGGGCAGAAGGGGGGACGGCGCAAGTGGCGGCGCTGAGATTCGAGATTGCGTCCGGAGTGTGGATTTGCTCCCCGGAAAAACGGGCGCACTACGAGTCGAGGGGAGCGGACGGAAAGGATTACATTCCAGATTACTTTCCGACCTGGTACTCTACGGAACCGGCGGCACTGTGCGACGCAGCACACTTCATCGCAAGATTAACTTTCAACCCGGGTATTATTCCGACGCATATGACAGATGGCGTGGTGGACGCTTTCTTTAATATGGCGGTCATAAGAGCGTGCCGTTGCAAACCACAGTCAACAACAGATCTGTGGGCAGATGCCCGAAGCGACGTCAATTTCCGATCGCCATATGCGGCGATATGCTACTTCGGCCGGCTGTTCGTGCAGTGGGAGTTCGCGACAAACGCTCTGGCGTCGGAGAACACGCCGCCGTGTACAGCTGCTCAGGATGCGCTGATCGAAGCCGTTCGCTCTTACCAATGGACGGCAGCTTGACGCATCGATAACGGCGACCAATTTCTGTGCGATTGCCGTCCAAGGAAGGGCGTTTCTGGGCACGGACGCCCATGTCTATTTAACCAGAGGGGAAATGGCTATGGCTGTGGATATGGAAGCACTGATCATTCAGGCAGAAGCTGCATACAGAGGATTTGAAACGGAAGGGACATCCGTACTGCGTGCAGCTCGAGAAGGGATGGATCTCATTGGCGGCGCCTTGAGTCTTGTGGATCTCTTTCCACGATTTGCTGAACAACTGCAAAGCGAAGGCGCTTCGGAATACCAAGCCCTTTTGGCCACCGAAGCGGCTCGCATCGCTTGGTATGCACACATGATGAGGCGTGCCGCCGCCGCTAACCAAGACCATGAACTGCTAAAGGCAATAGCGTTAGCAACCCTCACCAGCTTGACCGAGGGCCGCCTCTTCACCAATGTGGTGCACAGGCTCGCTCGCCAATTCGATCAACCGGAGGCTGAGGTGTCAATGTTCCTCAATCGCCTCGTCAAGGCGCTTCTTCCGAAGGCGGACCCAGCTTGAACAATGAGCACCGGGCACGGATGCCCTATATGCTTTATGTCTTTCTGAAGGTAGATTTTCATTTCGTGAGAAAGGACAACAACCATGAGGGCGTTTCGAGGATTGAACAGTTTGAAGAACAGCTGCCTGAGTCAGCCTGAATCTCGCTTCTGGTGCATTACGGTTGGCATCAATCATCCAACAACAACCACTTGTTCCTGCTGGGAAACCAACCTGGGCATTCCCCTAGATGTAGCGCTTTTAGGCGATTGGTTCAAGGAGCAGCTATCTGTTCATGCAGCGGAATGGTATACGCGTTTCCTCTCGCCTATTGCCGTGGGTACAAACCTGGAGACAATCCCCTCAGAATTCGTCGCCTTGTTGCTTGAGCATTCGCAAGGGCGAATCCAATACGCCCAAACGAATGATCAGCGACAGATTCTTCAGGAGCTTATTACTCTGCACAGGGAGGATCCCGATTTTGGTACTACGGCTGCAGATGAAGCGTTTCGAACAATAAAGCGCGAGATTCGTTTAGCTCAAGAGACTAGTTCGAAAGCTGAACGATTGTGGAGCAGGGTCGCCCCTGGAGCAGAGAACAGTCAAGCTAGGAGAAGCGGCAATCGACCTCGTGCTTGGAAAAAAATGGGAAAGGCGCAGGCTGCAGTTTTTGCTTTAGAAGCGGCGTGTAATCCTCGGGGGATAGTTGGTTACGCACGCTCCGCCGCACAGAATGTTCTACAAGCTGCAGTGTGCGACTTTTTAGCAGACAACTATGCCACGGGCATAACTGATCGGAACCGAGCAATGGAGCAGCTGAAGAAAGCTACAATCAACAGCCAGGCGAATATCCTTCTGACACTGCTCGGAAACGCACCACTGGCAGAAGAAGAAAAAACAGATCACAACACGTGAGATGAGCATTGCAAGGGCACGGATGCCCGGTTTCAATACATTTTGTATTTTTTGCTCGCATTTTTATCTTTTCGGTGAACTTTTTAGCTCAAATTTCGTCTTAATCTATTAGAAACTGGAATAAAAGCATTTCCCATAACGGGAAATTTAATTTGTCATCCATTTCCCATTTTGGTAAGATGTAAGTGAGGCGTTATTCATGCAAGTCGTTCACTGGGGTAGGGCAAGAGCCTTTTACAGAAAACATCCACCGGCAGAAAGTCCCTTGAAGCAATGGCGGCAGGCCGTACAGAAGGCTGACTGGAAAAACTTTGATGACATTCGCAATACTTTTGCCTCGGCTGATTGGCTAGAAGGAAATATCATTTTCAATATTAAAGGAAATCATTATCGCTTAATTGCCATTGGTTCGTTTACAAACCAAAAGCTTTATATCCGGCAGGTATTAACTCATGAAGAGTACGACGAGAATAAGTGGAAAAAATAGGACACAATTATCCATGCTCACAACATTGGATCGTAAAGATCGAGATACATATTATGAGTTGATTAAGCACTTTCCACTACGCCCGATTAATAACGAGAAGGAAAATGATGAAGCGGCGGCAATTTGCGATGAACTTACAAATCGCATTGGTAAGCTTTCTCGCGCCGAACAAGATTATCTAGAAGTATTAACCGATCTCATAGTTAAATACGAATCGCGCTGGGACGATGAAATTGCCGAGATGACCCCGCGTGAGCTTATTCAATATTTGATCGAACAAAACGATTTGTCTCAAAATGATTTGTTACCTGAATTTGGCTCGGCTAGTCGCATATCTGAATTTCTCCACGGCAAACGCGGACTCAGCCTGGAGCAGGCTAAAAAATTATCCAAACGCTTCAAGTTAAAACTAACAGCATTACTTGGGGAATAAAGGCCGAGACTTCCACCTAGCGCAGCTGCGCTATATGTGAATTGCTCCTAAATGCCATTTTTAATCTCTTTTTGCTTTTATGCTGTTGCTTTCGCTCAGCAATTTTGTCTAGGCTCAAATCACTATCTACCGCAATTCTATGTGGAGCAGTGCAATAAGAAAGCAAAAATTCTAGAGCCAATATAAATAGACATCTAATTTCTGGCCAGCGTGCCAGTCGGGCAAGGCCGGGTGTTTGCTGAATGATTGGATATTGCCTGCTTCGTATAGTGATTAATAGATAGCGCAATCTAGCATAACTTGCGCTAACTCACACGAGCTAGCGCAAGTGTGCACGGTTGTTATTAATTCACTAGCCTGGCTGTTCACAAAGAACAGCCAGGCATTTTTATTAGGAGCAGACTATGAAAAATGAAAGTTCGAATTTCCCACAAACCGGTATTAAGGCTCGAGCTTTACTTATTACGGCAGACCCGAATATACCAATATCCACTCAAGCAAAGAAAGTATTTATCCACGATTTGCCCGATCCGCAAGTTTTGAAAAATGCTTATTTTGAAATGCTTGTGGGTGCCACCGCCAGAGCGGTAACCATAAAACCTGATGGTACTTATTGTTATGGCACACGTGAACCCGAATTTGCCGCCGTCTCCGTATTTATCAGCTTGATGAAACAGATGGAGCTTTATCTTGAATTGGGTTTGCGGCATCCGCAGCGATCAATGCCTGTGGTGGTTAATTATCCCTTTGTGCGAGATAACGCTGATTTCAGCCCATTTCGTTACCAAATGCGTATCGGTATTGGTTCTGGCGCTAAACATGGCGGATTAAACAAACAGATCGCCTTTGATTTGGGTGTGATTCACCACGAATTTGGCCATGCTGCTGTTTTCCTGCAAACCCCGGACGGAGATCTTGCTGGAAAACAAGGAGCGGCATTGAACGAAGCAATTGGCGACGTACTTGGCGCATTAGTAATGAATTATTTGCTACGCATCTGGTATGCAAAACAAATTGGGCAGCCATTCACAGCCAATGATTTAGAAAATGATCGGCGTATCCTTGGCACATATGTCCTGCGGTATGGTATCAGGGTCCTGAAAAATAGCAAGCGCCTGCCCAATGATTTAAGGGGAGAGCCTCATTCTGACGGATTAATTATTGGTGGTGCGCTTGCCGATTTACTGGTGGAGATGGTGATAATCGATGGAGGTAACATGGAAAATCAGATCAAACTTTTCACGCAAATGGTATTGATGTCTATAGCACTACTGCCAAGAAAGGAGGTGCTGTTTGAAAACATGTTGCAAGCCATGATCAAAGTAGATCAACAACTTTGCTTTGGCAAATACCGCTCATTAATTGAGCATTGTTTTGGCAAGCATGGTATTGTTCTCGATACCACTAGCAAGACTGATGTTCTCTCGATTCTACCTGCTAGCGGGCGGACTTGTGCTCGCCCCTACACTTGGATGGATATGAATATTGTCTAAAGAGGGTATCTTAAAGAAAGCTCGCAAATCTCGCGACTTTCTTTACTTTTTACCAGGTCTTTGTCATTATAAAAGCCTAGAAGCAGTGCAACGCCGACTAATTTACTTTAAATGGATTGCGCGAAAGGATAAAAAATACTTTGAGTAATTTAGCAAATAACTCGAGCAATAATAAACCGGATCTAAGACTAATTGTTTTTGATATGGGCGGTGTATTTATTCGTTTCGAATGGGAAGTGGTTTGTCAGGGCTTTGCTCAAGCAGCAGGAGTAAGCTCTGAATCATTCAGAGAAACACTTAGACGAGTCAACAATCCCTATTATGAAAAAGGACAAATAACAACAACTGAATTAGTTAGTCGCTTAAATCAAGCCATGGGATTGAATTTAACCGAGGAAGACTTTGCTAGATTATGGAACGCCTCTCTAGAGGAAGATTTGCAGATGGCTGAATTATTGCAAGAATTACGTCAGCGCTTCCCACTTTATTTGCTGTCCAATATAAATGACTATCATTACCGCTACATCGAAGACAATTTCAATGTTTCGCGGCATTTTCAGGAATTGATTTTGTCGCACGAAGTTGGTTATGTAAAACCAGAACCGGAAATATATCACGAAGTTTTGAAGCGCAGTGGATTAGAAGCGCAGCATTGTCTTTTCATCGACGATTTGGAACCCAATGTGCAAGGCGCCAAAGAAGTTGGTTTGCATGCAATTCATTTTAAAGGCATCGACAATTTGCGCAGTCAATTAGCCAAGTTTGGCGTAGAAACCCGGAATCTCGTGGTTTGATCATATCTGCCAACGCTGGAACGACGCGCTTACCCGCGATTGTAGGGGCGGGGCTCAGTGACCGTGAGGCATATGATATATGCCAAGCGGACACTGAATCCAAAGCATAAATGCTCCGCCCGTGTTCTGAAGTGGATCGACGTGGCACGAGCGGGCGGACTTGCGCCCGCCCCTACGATTTCAACGAGCATTGTCGGTCCTTCGAGTCGGTTGCCATCACGTCGTCTTTATAATTCGAACGCTCTGAAACAAATTGTTTGTTGTATAAACGGATTGATTGATAGATAAGCTGGTTGATTGGTACATCTATGCCAAGTTTTTCAGCCAATCTGCATACAGTACCCTGCAAGGATTCTGTCTCCGTTTGTCGGCCATTTTCAATGTCTACAAACATGGAAGATTTTGCTTGCATGTCTTTGTGTTTATATTCTTCGCAGCGCTGCATAATTTTGTCGTATTCATTTTTGCCCACATCAATACCTGATTTCTGCGCTACTTGGAGCACCTCAGATAAGCAGCGCTCGTAAACAGCAAACCCTCCGGGCTCGCTGACTATTGGCCAATTGAACTGCGAAAGATTGACGTCATGCCAGAAAATGGAACAATAAAAAGAAATTTGGTCCATAATTCTTTTTCAATATTTTTTGAATATTTAACATCAATGCCACAGCCACTTTGCATAACCTTTTCAATCTCTAACAGCCTGCTCTCATTGCTGCCGTCCCGGCTGCCAAAAAACATTTTTCTTGGTCCAGCTATTTGCGCTATGACGCCTGGCGCTGTTCTGGCGCTAATTATATAAACGCAGCCTGGTATGACAATGGCATTTCTTATTTCCTTTTATATGCTCATCGTTATCAATACCGTTTTGCAAGGAAATGATCACGGTGTCTTTATTAACAACGCGGGACAATTGTCTACAAATATCTTCAGTGTCGTATGTTTTAACCGTGATTAGCACCACATCTGGTGCTTTAATCTCGGCAATCGAAGAAATTACCTTAGCCGGATGAACAGTAAAGTTGCCAGTCACACTATTTACTTTCAGTCCATCTTTGGCAATGGCTTGATAATGGTCGCCGCGGGCAACAAAAGTTACGTCTACTCCAGCGTGGGCAAGTAAGCCGCCATAATAGCCACCGACACCACCGGTACCAATTACATAGATTTTCATTGTCTCTCCATTCGAACTAATCGTTCGATCGATGCAATTGACTAGTAATTTAGCTAACTGCTCTTGATTTCCACAAGGTGAATTTGCTTATTTTTACCGATTACAACAAATAAAGTTGCTATCGTCCGATAAACATAGCCCTAGCCAAGCGATATGCTTAAACAAATCTTTGCTTTAGCCTGCTAATATCCGGAGCTGGATACATTGAACGAAGCGCCCGGTCCCAACGGGCGGATGCAATCCGCCCCTACGAAACCTGTCCTATCGTATTCACTTATGACTATGCCTATTAGATACAAATCGGAGGATTATAAATGAGAAGGTTTACTACTTTAACTTTCCTGCCCGTTATCGCTTTAGCCACAACCACAGCAGCAATGGCTGATCCTAAAATCACATCCACAGTGGATGTGCAGCCGGAATCCACTTTAACAAGCCAAGAGAAAGAAAGCGTTTCTCTGTCAGCAGGCCAATTACTTATTCACGTGGACCGCGCCTGGGACGATTTAAAATTGAAGAAGCCCGATGCCGCCAGTGACGAAGTTGATAAAGCTATCAAGCTTGGTCAAATCATCAAGTCCGTATTGCCTACTTACGACATCAAAACTGAAGTTAAGGCCGGAATCTTCAATATGAAGATCAAGCGAAAGTGCAAATTCCTCTAGTGACCTTGCACGAAGAATTAAACACGGTTGAAATCTTGAAGCCAATTCGTATGGCTAAGCGTCAGGCCTATAGAAAATCTGTCGGCTTGCAAAAACCGGGTTCTACAGCAGACGTCGAGTTGCGCGACTCAAAGGCCCAGCTTGATGTTAATTCAGCAATTGCCGGCTTAGAGCAGGCGCAAAAGGCATTGGCCAAGCAAAAAATTCGATGATGCTGAAACCGCACTCAAAGACATTGAAGGCGATATCGTGTTTGAGTATATAGTTGCCGACCTACCTCTGGAAAAGGCTCAGGCCAATTTGCTTTTAGCTAGAAAGGCTTTCAAAGAAAACAAGCCTACCCAAGCAAAGGTCGAGTTGCAAGCTGCGGCTGATGCCCTTGAGCAATACAGCAAAACAGCAGGCTCAAACCGAGAAAAAGAAGTTGCTGATCTTAGAGAAGAAATTCAATCTCTTTGCTCTCGGGAATGTGATGCCCAAACATCAGAACAAACAATCACCAAGTGCTGGCATAAGCTGGCCACCTGGTCGGAAGGTCAAACAAGCATGTAATTGCTGTTTGGTTGTTTTTTAACTACTGGAGGGGGCAGACAAAATCTGCCCCCTCTTCTTTTGCGTGATTATTTATATATCCCCTTATGTCGCGGTTCAGCTACTCGGTTGGTTTTCTTTTGATGAGTTAGCAATACTGATTCTTGCAAATCTGCAACTGCTTGTTTAAAGAGTACATATTTAACATAGGTCTGGTAAGGGATACCGATCTTTTCTGCGGCTTGTTGTACTAGTTGCAATTGTTCCCTGCGCCAACGAAAATTGACCCGCACTTCTTTAGCTAATTCCTCTTCAGCCTCAGCAATTTTCTTTTGCACAAGCGCATCTGATTTAGGATTTAGCTCAATATCCCCCAGCACGCGTGTATTCTGTTTTTTGTATTTGCCGCGGAGCATAATAGTCACCTTTTAAAACAGGAAATGATCATGATCGCTTTATTTTCCGTCAACCAGAACCAATAAACTGTGTGAAGTTTAGAACTGGTTTCATAACGTTCAAACCTGGTATTCCAGACCTCTTCTTCTCCCTCAAACCATGTTTGTATAGCTATGTTTGGGTCGGTCATGTGCCTAGCATAAATATGTAATAGTGACGGATTCTTGCTCATCGTATTTAAAGACAAAGTCATAGCCACCATTAGACAATTTATGATATTTGCCAGGCATAATTGCTCTCTTCTATAATAAGTTGCTTGGGGGGCAATTGTCAATACAATAACTACATTGCCTCTATAGGTCGAATGCACCTGCTTATTAGTTAAATACGTAAATTAAGCCAAAAAGTTCAGCTCAGGTGCCCCGCAAATAATGCATCCGAATAATTTTTTGTCCTAACTTATCCACAGAATGCGCCGCATAAAGCCCACTTATCGGGAGTATGCTCCTTATAAGAATGGGCTAATTCGAAAAACATTTGGCGGTTGCCTGGATAAATTAGGACCTCGCGCGAGCTGCGCTAAGCTGCAAAGTGCAATTTAATCTACGGATTTTGATAAGAAATAGGTCATAAATTAACCGTCTCTTGCATAAAAGGATGCGTTATCAAGTGAGTAGCTGTGCCGTTACGGAATACTTAGAGGCAAGCAATCTTTGTGCACTAGGACTTGATTTAGCCGCCATAAATTTGACAGGGTTAGGGTGATTCTCGTTTTCATCCCTTTTCAGGTATTTCCAGACAGGCTTTAATTTCTTTGCTTAAGTAATTACCTTTTCAGTCTCTCTTTGAGGGGCGGGTGGTTATTGGCTTTGATCCGGTACGGGGAATGAATTTCCTGCCCTGATTCCAGCCAGCCGCGCGGCTGGCTGTAGCATGACGACAAGGAGACTTACGATGGCTGAATCCATGACGGGACAGTGGAACATATTATGGCTCAATCAGAGTATCCGGGACGATACTCGATCTTCCAAGATCCATCGCAGTGTTTTGCAGCTCGTTAGTGATTTACCCTTGAGACAATGGTTCGAACGCCTGTCTCTCCGGCACAAACTTGAGCAAAGGCTCTTGCAACTGCGTCAAGATTTGCCTGACGGTGAGGCAGAGGAAAGTTCAAGACGGGCAGAACTTGACACGCTTGTGGAAGCCTTAAACCAGGCAGGCAGCAATAGGACCGAACTGGCAGACCTCGACAGATTGGACGTCCTGCAACGCGAAGTTCAAAGCTTATGCGATGCGGGATCGCTCGCTGAATCTGTGGCAGCGCCGTTAATGAGCGATCTGTCTAATCATGGATTGACGGGAGCAAATAGGCGGCAATGGCTTAAGCATGCCCTTTCGGGTCTTGACCCCGGAAAGGCAAAGGAACAGATAAAAACCCGTTTTCCCTTCTGGGCACTTAACTGGGAAATGTCTGTTTTCGATTTGTGCAGCGCCCTGATAATTGATCCATCCTACCAACTGTTACAAACCATTTTGGATGGTTATTCGCAGTTGGCGGACGGAGGGGAATCACGGCTCGATCCGTTAGCCGCTGCAATTCTTGAGGAATTGCTGGCGCGCCAATGCGTGCCCCGGGAACAAAAAGAGGCGTTCGCTGCCGCGATTGACGGGCTCAAAACTGGCACGCAGAAGAGGGCCTTGGTGGCGCGTGTTGGAGCATTAGTCCCCAGCGCTGAGGGGAGAAACCTTCAAAACTGTCGCTGCGCGCTCTATGCTTGTGCGATACAAGACCCGGCTATCGCGCGAGCAATGCTTCGAAGCGCCCAGGATTTGCAGGCTTCACACCGGCTAGAAGAAAGAGTCAAAACAATTCCGATTGAACTTCCTGAAAGCCGTACCATTCAGGATCTGATCAGACCGGGACCAAACTGGCATGAGCAACAACCGAACTACCAGCACCCGGATCCGATCGTTCAACTGGCCAGAAATCTAGACCAGAACTTCAGGAACGATTTTGCAAGCTTTATCCTGAAGACGTTCGTTGGGCTGATTGAGAATTCGTCCGAACCGGCCTGACCAGCGCGGTTTGGTGCGGGACACATCGAAGTCGTCTTTTATGCCCCGGGGCAACGGATTGCCCCTTAGTCAACCAATCACAAACTATTTGTAGAAAGGCAGCGTATGAAGATCGAGATTCGTCCGGCGGTACTCGAAGACATTCCCCGAATCGTCGAGCTTCTGTCGGAGATGGAGCCGGCTGCGTCGGTGTTCTTAGGGGAAGGTGGCACCCTGGATTTTCTGACCGATTTCATGACCGATAATCGAGGACGCGGATTTGTGGCGGAGGATCAAGATGCGGACAACATCCTGGTTGGCTGCGTATTCGTCACCGACGAATTGCAGGTCCTGCATAGCTTTGGGGTAAGCTCAACCTATCGCTATCGCGGAATCGGTACACGCTTGGTGAACGAGATCATCCTAGACTACCAGCGCCGCACCAAGAACACTCGGATTGAGGCAATCGTCTCAATCGATTACGAAACCGGGCTGGGTTTCTGGAGGAAATTCGGCATGCTGGAAGGGAGCGTCCGACACTGGATGATCACCTTTTATCAGGAACTGGGGAATCAGGATTAGCTCTAATACCCAGTGAAATGTCACAGCGGCGTCAGTGTTTGGCGCTCACGATGTTCATCCACAATTTCACAAGACAGGGGATCGATCATGGCTGAACGAGAAAGATTGCGTTTGCTGGCAGCCCTGAAGAGCGACTCAAGGGCAGAACGGATTTACCCACCGGTGCTGGAGATCGCAGCATGGCTGGGATGGAGGATTCCAAAAGGCCCGGAGCAGAGCGCCTGGTCCGATTCGGTTCTCGGCATCTACAGCCAGGAGGCTGATGGGGGACAATTGCACCTCGACGCAATCGTCGTCGGGATATTGGAGTATTTGCTCCTCCAATATGAAGGACATATGAATGCCGAGGGCAGAGAGACTATGAGTTTGGCGATCCACGGCATTCGAAGCAATGAGCCCACGGAGGGCCTGGCTAAGCGCCTGGGAGACATGCTCGGCGGCGATCCCAATGGGGCCCAACTTTCCTGGTGCGCGGTCGACGCGTGCCTGCGAAAAGATCCCAAATTCGCCAAAAGCATGTTCAGCAGGGCCGCTACCTTGGCGAGTTGGGCTGAAAAACGACTGGAGATGGAAAGGCTGGCACCTAAATTTGCCGGCCAGAAATTTCCCGATCGGATGGTTCGAAGGCAGCTCAACACGGTGCGCACCCGGACGTATCAAGAATTCTTCGACCTCTGCCGGGAGCGCTTCATCGCGCCGATCGAGGCGATCGGGGAAAATCAACCAGAATGATCTTACCGCCATTGTGGCAGAAAGTCGGATTATGGACAGCGAAGAAATCCGCGTTCGCCCAGCTAAGCCTGAAGATCTTCCCGCAGTTGTCGATCTCCTTTCGTCGATGGAACCAGAGGCAGTTGTCTTCCTGGAAGGAGAGACACCAGAGTCCTGGGATTTCTTATCGCGGATTGCCCAAGACAGGGGTACGTCGCGGAAGAAGGCGGGGCGATCGTCGGCTGCGTGTTTGTCAATGACAGACTCGGCATACGCCATCATCTGGGCGTCCTTCACTCGCATCGGCAGCGAGGTATCGCCACTGTATTAGTCAGGGCGATACTGCGCGATTATCATCGCCGCACAGGGAAGGAGAGCGTCAGATCAATCGTCGCCAAAGATAATCCGCGGGGACTGGGGTTCAATCGCAATCTCGGTGCTCGGCAGATTGCGGAAAACCATCGAAGCGTTGTGTTTCTCTTGGAACTGAATGGCCAGTGCTGGCTATGATGCCTTGTCCGTTCGCTGTTCCAGCTGCGAAAACAAGGGGATGAATGTCGTGAAAAGCCGCGTTTGCTCGATCCATTCACAAGTGATTCTAGGGTTGGACAGATTGATCCCTCTGTAATTCCCATCGCCATATATCTCGTCTCACAGGCCCCCAAAGGATCTGGACAAAGAACAGTGGGTTAGACTCTGATCGAAACCTACTCCAGTGAGTCCGATGGTGGTAAGTCGAGGTTGCGAGCGTTTGCGATTTCGCTCTTGGAGCATTTGCTTCAATGTCACTACATCTTTCCCAAAGAGGTGCCTGCTTTCCGGATCGCCGTCGAGGGACTCAGGTCGGGCAGAGATCTAGCCGAGCTGTCCGCGCGCGTTGGCGCTCTGCTTTGGCGGTTCCCCAGGGTGCGCCGGCTTTCGGCTCCAAGCCTGGTGCGCAGTAGACGCGTGCCGGCTAGACGACCCAGTCCGTGTGAGAAGTATGATCTCCAGGGCAACCGGGCGAGTCAGTGGATCAAAAATGACTGTGGAACGACGGTCCATGTACAGTAAACTTGCCGGACATCGTCTTCTCGGTCTGTCTACCCATCTCGAGAAGACCTTCGATGCTGCTCGGCGGAGCTTCTTCGCCCTTTGCTTGGAGATGCTGCTCGTACCGATGCCACCGAACGGGCGGGTCGAGCCGTAGAGCGATCTCATTTGTCCGGGCTGGCAGCGTTTGCCGCCCCGGTTTCGGACCCCGTCTGCGTTGGGCGCGGTCCGTCCAACACGTATCCCGTGATTCACTGAGTTCCTTTCGCTACAGGTCGCCGACCGATCGTTACTGTAATACGATGGTCGGAGATTCTTGCATTCCCAAGTTCCTCACCCAGAAACGGAGATGCCGTCATGGCAAAGAAACTTAGTCTGCGCCGTCCCTGGAAAACGATCCGCGGTCCACGGAGATCCATCCATCAATTCGGGAGATGGTCCGATGTTTCATTAAAAGGGCCGGCGGAGATGGACAAGGGTCTGCTGGTCGAGGCTATCCTAGCCGGTTTTGTGAAAGAGCCTGACAGAGGGCGGATACACCTTACGATCTTTACTCTGTGGCTCGTGGAGTATATGGTGAGCAACCATCATATTAACGCCACCGAAACCCGCCTTCGAACACGCCGTTCGCACACTCCGGGCAACCATGCTTGATTTCCGGTGCTCCCCCCGGAAATCGAACTTCACAAGCTGCCTGCGGAGCGTTTCTTGTGCGCTCGTGTCGGGCCTTGCTTGGTCGAAACCTGGTCGATAGCATCAAGGTGTCCGACGGCTTCGGCCCACAACGGCTGGTTTCTGGTTAAAGCTTGTTCTCGCGAGATCCCCGACTGCGCTGCAGACATGATGGTCGACGGGGGTCTAATGGTCGGTCGGGACGCCGCCAACGCAAAATTCGCCAGCTTCCGTACGGCTGCCGGCGGGAAGCTAACGGCCGCCCAAAGGCGCGCTATCGGCGAAGCGAAAAAGTAGTGGGGCGGCTGCATTTCTCGGACTGTGCTTCACGCAGCTTGCCGTGTTGGCTGAGAGCAAAGGCAAGTGAGCGCCTCGGGTTGCGTGTTTCGGGGTGCATGGAAGCACCCATTTTTTGCTTCTTTATTTCTTTTTCGCTTTTCTTTTAGATCGATCAGGCAACAACAGTCGCGCAGTATTCGTCCAGGCGTTCTCGCAGGCATTGCATAGACTTAGCCAATTGCAAACGATGATTTTCAATTTGCTCATCAGTTATTTTTGCTGGTACAAAAATCGGATCGCCTATCATATAAGCTATGGTCGAGCCATAATAACAACCCATCATTTTATCCCACCCCCAAAAGAAATGATTTTTAGTGCCTTTGCAAACGAAAGGCACTAATGGCAAGCCAGTCATTTCTGCCATTCGTATTACGCCTTCTTTTGGTTCATAGATTGGTCCTCTAGGACCATCCACAGCAATTACTAAACTTTGTCCTGCTCGTGCAGCATCTATCAGCTGCTTAGCACCTTCCACCGCTTTATATGCTGGCGAGCCTCTAGCCATACGATATCCCATTTTTTGACCCATGCGGGCCAAAAATTCACCGTCACGGCTACGGCTAATTAAGCCCGTCAACTTTGATCTATCGTCTAAAACGTGCAGCATGCCTATCAGACGGCCATGATAAAGAGCCAATAGCATTGGTTTACCTGATTCGAGATATTGCTTAGCTGCTGGCGAAATGAACTTTATTGCCGGAAAGCTTTTGGCGAAAAAATTGGAGCCAGCTACGACAGATCCTTGCGAGTGATTCAGTGCGTATCTCATCTAAAATTGGTATTTGAGTGATAATTTGTCTTAGTTTACATAGGCAATTTTTATTTCTTAAATAGCTTATAGTTGGCTGCCACCACCATTGGTGCCTTATCAGCGATTTTTCCTAGTCGTTCAACTAGATAACCTGGTGTCAAGGGATGAGTCGAGACGATGTCACGGCTTATTATCGCTAGTCTTTCTCTATCTTTGTCTGCTAGCGCCGTATACTTATCCTCTGGCAAGATTAACATCAAGGGCTTGCTTTCTGCCATTATTGCCTGAGCTTGCTTGGCGTTACTCACAACACGAGGATCTTTGCCAGATTGAAATAAAATTTCGTCGACCCACGAAGCGTGCCTTCTCATCTATTGCTACTTGCACATCTGCAGGCGATGCCTTTATTAGAGCAGCATATTTCTCAACTGGCACCAAGCGATTTATCTTGGGTAAAACCAGGGTAGCGAAAAGACCGTACCAATTAAAACTAAATATGCTGGCTCCTTTTAAAAATGGCACAAGCTTGGAACTTTGACTTTTAGGCACTATACATAATTTGCTGCTAGCAAGGCTGCGGCAGGAAAAGCTGGCATCGTGTAATAATCACATTTGCCACGAGACAAAACAAAAAAAACCGACAATCATAAAAATCCACAACCACAAAAAAGTTTCAGCACTACTTTGAACAGGCAAAGCCTTTCTGTCGATATTCTTCCACGTCCGCCAAAAGCGATAAATACTACTGGGGTTAAGACAGACCAGGGAGCAAAGCCAAGAAAGAAAGTGTCATCGTGTACCAGAAGGGTTTATGTGCATCATAAGTTGCTCCGGCAAATCGTTGAAAATTCTCCCGCACAAAAAAGTAAATTAAAGCGCCGGTACCATTAGCCAGATAGGCGGCATAGAACCAGGGCGAAGCAATGATGCCAATGGTGATTAGAGCAAGCAATATATGGAGCGGCTTGATCAGGCTAAGATTTTTGGTCACCGCAAGATAAATTAAAGATGCCATCGCCGGTAATACCACGCCAACTGGTCCCTTGGTAAGAAATGCCAATCCCATGCTTACCGCCGCTAGCCACCAGCAAAGTGTTCGCTTTTCGGCTAATTTAATTCCGGCATAAATCAAGATCAAAGTCATTGTGTCAAATAAGACCAGAAACATGTCAGACATGCATAAGGTACTAAAGGATAAAAACATGAACGATGAGCCAAGCATACTGGCAGCCATTAGCCCAATACGCCGACCGGATTGGTCAGATGAATATTTTGCCGCAAAAGCCGTACATATAATTGTAGTTAGCGCCGCGACTATCGAAGGCAGGCGGGCAGCAAAATGATTCAAGCCAAATTGCTTAAACATGGCAATAATTAGCCAATAAACAAAGATGGGTTTGTCAAAGAAGGGCTGGTGATGATAGAGCGGCGTAATATAGTTGCCTGCCTGGATCATTTCGCGAGCGCACTCAGCAAAAAATACTTCCGCGCGGCTGAATTTGCCCCAGAAAAGCAACAGACGAATAGGCTAATGCCGCCAGGCACAAGAATAAGGATCAATCCGGAGACAAATTTAGCCACAGATATATCAGCCGTGCCTGGATCCGCCTTATTTACAAGCAAATCGGAAGCATCTTCGTGCTTTTTATTTTCTATGGCTGTATTGGCTGGTCGCATTCAATTGACCCGGGGGCTGATCGATAATCTATTTCAGCAAATCATAAGTTTAACCTGGAACAACCCAACGATAATTGAAATTATTGTAGGGGCGCGGCATGCGCGCCCGTTTATCATAACGGGTGGATGCAATCCGCCCCTACAATTTCGGGGGTATACGTCGTTCTTATACGGTCCGACACGATCTGTCTTTTCCAAACAACTTCTTTATTTAAAAACCTTAACATTATCAATATCCACACACGATCTACACAAAATTCATTCATAGATCATTTATAAAGGATAGGGGGCTAAAGGGTAATTTTTATGTACCAGGCAATGAAAACAAATAAAATTTTCGCTGTGCTTATTGCTGGTTTTGTATTGGTTACCACTATGCCCACTGTATCTGGCCAAAAAACCTCTCGAGGGATCAGTAACCCAAATCGATGCAGCCAATCCTCCGCCTGCAGCCATCAGTCATTCGGCTAGCGATGAAGAAATATGCTATTTCCTCAATAGAATTAGCTTTGGCGTCAGGCCGGGCGATATTGAAGCGGTAAAAGCCATGGGCATTGGTAATTTTCTTAATCAACAGCTAAATCCGCAGTCTATTGGCGAATCAAATATGGTCAATGATTTTATAGGCAGCGATGAAGATCTCACTATGTCGCCTGTTGAGCTTTTTATTCGTTATGGCCCACCGGCGGTGAAGGCAGCCATGCAAGCGGCGGTGAGCAATAATAATCCGCAAGATAAAAAAGAGGCGCAAAAAGCAGTGCGTGCTAAGCGCATGAGGTTTTTCAAGACAATGCACAATTGCGCATTATGCGTGCTTTATATAGTCCAAAACAATTGCAAGAAGTAATGACTGATTTTTGGTTTAATCATTTCAATATTTCTGCTGATAAAGGCTTGGATCGCATTTGGGTTGGCACTTATGAAAACAAAGCTATTCGCCCTTATGCTATAGGCAAATTTAGAGATTTACTTGGCGCCACCTGCCATCACGCTGCCATGCTTTTTTATCTCGATAATTGGGAAAATTCGGCAGCACCGGTACAAACAATAAGCAAAGGCAAACAAATTTAGCGGTTTAAACGAAAACTATGCCCGTGAACTGATGGAATTGCATACACTAGGTGTTGACGGTGGTTACACACAAGCAAGATGTTATTCAATTGGCAAAAATTCTAACCGGACTTAGGACTGCCGCCACAAGGCAGACGAGCATTTGCTGCTGGTATTGATACAACTAATGGGTAATTATTTCGATCGAAAGAAGACATGATTTTTCAGATAAGGTTTTACTTGGTCAGCCAATTAGGGGATCGGGTGAAAATGAAATTGAACAGGCTTTAGACATTCTCGCCAGCAATCCCGCTACTGCCCGTCATATCTCTTATCAATTAGCACAATATTTTGTTGCTGATAAACCACCGGCTAGTCTCTGGTGCGTAAATTGACTGCTCGTTATATGCAAACTGGTGGCGATATAAAAGCGATGCTTGCAGACTTATTTACCAGCAATGAATTTTGGGATCCACAATACAGACAAGCAAAATATAAAAATCCTTTTCGTTATACTGTTTCAGTTTTGCGGGCTACAAGTGCTCAGCCGGTAAATTATGATCCAATTATTGGTTTTCTGCGTCAACAAGGCATGCCTATGTATGGATGTCTAACACCGGATGGTTATAAAAACACAAAGGAAGCCTGGCTTAATCCAGATACATTGCTAAAACGAATTGGTTTTGCTACCGGCATAGCTTCTGGACGCATGGCAAACAGTCTGTCCGCAACCTCTCGATTACAGCTCAAGTTGAGTACTATATTCGGTGGCACAGCTTTCCACAAAAACGCAACAAGTAATTGATCAAAGCGCCCGGCAAGCTCAAACTGGCTTTGCTTTTAGGTAGTCCGGATTTTATGCGCTATTAGCCCTAGCCAGGAGATGAATTATGGATTATTTAAATCGTCGTCAGATTTTTACAAAACGCTTCTTTAATTTCTCTAGCGGCACTTTTCCCGGCACCGCACAGTTGGGCATACAGCAATGGTAATCCCGGCATTCAACGGATAATAAGCTAATAGTTATTTTATTGCGTGGAGCTATTGATGGTTTAAGCGTGGTCGTTCCTTACGGTGATAATCGATATTATTCACTGCGACCAACAATCGCCATTGCCAAACCAGGGCAGTGAGTCAGGTGCTATTGGATCTCAATGGCTACTTTGGCTATGCATCCTGTCTTTGCAACCGCTTTTGCCATTCTGGCAAGCCAAAAGCACTGGCTTTTGTGCATGCTAGCGGCTCGCCAGATCCTACCCGCTCACATTTTGATGCTCAAGATTATATGGAAACTGGAGTACCCGGCAAAAAAATTGTCACTTCTGGCTGGCTAAATAGACTTGGTTGCAGAAATGCCGGCCAATAAATCACCAGTGCAAGCTTTAAGCTTAGGTGCAGTATTGCCACGCATTTTTGCAGGGACCAGCAGAAGTAGGTAGCGCACCGCGCAATCTTAAGCGGCAATAAAATTGTTTTGGACAGACCAGTAATTGGCGATTTATTTTCTGAGCTATATAGCGATCAAAGTACAGATTTAGGTACAAGCTTTTGCTGAAGGCATGGCGGCGCATAAAACAATTGAAGAGTCTATGGATATGCCTAATAGCGCTAATTTAGCGGCTCTTGCTGAAGAACAAAAAGCGGCTAGCCGCGGCGCTCCTTATCCAAAAAGCTATGACAATTTTGGCAGCCAGCTAGCTTTATTAATGACAGAGATAATTCAATTCAAGTTGCTTTTACTGATTTTGGTGGCTGGGATACGCACGTTAATCAAGGCTCGGGCAAAGGTCAATTAGCCAATCGCTTGCAGCCACTGGCCGCCGGATTAGCTGAATTAGTCAATGGGCTTGGGCCATTGTACAAAAAGACAACAATAATAGTTATGTCTGAATTCGGGCGCACTGTGAGAGAGAATGGCAATAATGGCACGGACCACGGACATGGCAATGCGATATGGCTATTAGGCGGCACTATCCCTGGTGGCAAAGTTTACGGACGCTGGGCGGATCTTGCCGAAAATAATCTTTATCAAGGGCGAGATCTGCCGGCAACAACTGATTTTCGCGACGTGCTCAGTTTTGTTTTAAACAACCATATGGCAATATCCAGAAAATCGCTAGTGAATATATTTCCAAGTTTCAATATGTCGGCTAATCCGTTGGTTGTCTCCTGAGCGGATAGAAGACCATCGAAAAGATCGGGATTAGGGTTAATAACGGGTGTACACGAATTGTGCTTGATAAGCACCTAGCGCAGCTGCGCTAATTCGCATAGTTCGCTTTAATAAAAGTATTTCGATTAAGTCTCCTTTAAATTGATTGCGCATACGTATCAATAGTCCTGCTGCCAAGCTTCTCTTTTATTCGAGATATTGGCACTCTCGGACAGAGATCACAATCATGCTTATGCTTGCCATGTTGAAATTAATTCTCAATTGCCAAGATTTTTTTAAATTATCAATCTCGCTAATTTAAAAGTATCTCTATTTTTCCCCAGGACAGATTTACCAAACAACTAAGAATCAACCGACATCATTGTAAATAGTTCTGGAATCAGTCCAGGAAAAATGATTTTGCCGTCGTGAATTACACACTTTTCAGAGGAACGCCGGAGAAGATCATGTTCACACGTCTACGAATTAGCAGTCAGGCGTTTGTCGGACCGGTGCGTGTGCTCTACGTCGTTGGAATTCTATGGAGCGTCAACTGGCTATTCGTTGTCGGTCTCAAAAGTAATCCCTTTGTCCTCGCTGGCGCGCGGGCAGCTGTTGCTGTACCTATTCTTTGGCTATGTCTTCGGTATTGTCTTATCCGCTTCCGCTGGCCAAACACATGGTCTCAGCAGCTAGCGGTATTCTTTTGGGTGGCAAACACTTTGCTGCTCACAGTAAATTATCAAGTCAGTCCAGGAGCCAGTGCCGGACTCCTGCATTACAGCGGACTGGCGTTCTTGCCAATAGCTGAATATTGGTTCCGTAAAAAACGTCTGCACAAAAACGGGCGCATGACAAAAGGCGATTGCATAGGCGCCGGATTGGCTTTCATTGGTGCCTGTTTCATGGCTGGCACGCCAGATCCAAGAACCAGCGCGCTTGGAAATACCTTAGGAGTGCTTTGCGGCCTATCATTGGCTGCCATGCACTACTATTGGCGCCAGTCCGCCGTCGACGCAAAATCAGGCGAGATGATGAAGATGTTGCTGGCGTGTGACATCTGCACACTTGTCATCAGTCTAGTAGGGGTGTCTCTCACTTACCAAGACAAGTGGGAGATAAGTAAGAACCTCCATTGGTTCCTCGCCCTGGGAATCATCCCTTGGGCATTGCCAAATTTAGGCTATTGCTGGAGCATCAGGAAGGTGCCGCCAGTGAGGGCAATGGTAGCGACTTCCCTAGAGCCGGTTGGTACTGCCATCTGGCCAATGTTCTGGCTGGCGCAATTCCCGACAATGGGAGGTTATATCGGTGGCGGTTTAATCCTCGCTGGCGTGATTTACGCCACTTACGCTGAAGCGCAAAGGACTGATGGGCCGTTGCGACCGCTCATGCCGGTTCGGGAGCATTTGGAACCAGCAGTCGTTTTGGTGTCCGAGAAGGTGGGAGCTAAAAGCTCCCCTGTTTTTTCTGCTTTTTATTCAAGCGCCAGTAAATTTGTTTTACCTTTATGCTGATTTTTGCCAATTATTTTTTCTTACTAAAGGGACCTAGCGCAGCTGCGCTAGCTCTTAGCATTCAATTTAATGACAAATTTTTGATTAGTTGTCATTAAACCTTTTGCGTTTGGACACGCGCTCTGTCCCTCTCCAATCTCTTGATTTGCTTGCCTGTTGCTACTCTTAAGACTCAAATCCAACAAAACTTCGGGCCTGCAATGCAGATAAAGATTGCTTATCAAGAGTTTGTTTTTGGGGCTTGTCTTCCATTAGTTTGAAAGAGTCTGACCCTATCTTTCCCAATGGAGTATTTCCACTCAAACTCACCAATAATGCCACATCAACAATTGCCTCTTGCTGGTGAGCACCACTGGGGAAGAAATTTACCATCACTCTCTTGTGGCGCAATCTCATCCAACACACAAATCCAAGTCGACCGGCAGGAGCGTGGGGCTTCGGTCAGTCAATCAGTAACAACAATTTTTTATCCCGCAAGAAGTAAGGGGATTCAATATGCGACTAACACGCACGGAACTTGAATGGGCATGCAAGTTGGCGGTACATCCAGAATTGCTACGTCTAGCCCACCAGCGGTTGGCGCCTCACCCTGACAGTAGCGAGGCTCGGGAATTCTACTTCGGATTTCTGGTGGTAATGGTGCGTGCCCGGGAAAGGTATCGCCGAGCATTCATCGAGCAACAAGCGGAGCCGGTGCAGGATCGCAATTTTAAGTTCCTGCTCTGGAGAAACTTGGTAGTTGAGCAGGTTCTGGGGTTAATTCCAGATTCCTATCACTGGGAGCCATGGACAGGAAGCAAGCTCAAAAAATCCGAGGAAGCAATACGGGCCGATCAAAAAATTCCGGCAAAAATATTGCCGTTGCAACTAGCCTCAATGCTAATTCGGGTGGAGCGGTCAATAGAGCCAGGACTTTCTCCTTTGGTTTACCTGGGCATGGAGGCTGCGGGCTCGCTCACCTTCCGGCTTTTCATGGACGAGTTGGGAGTATGGAACAAACACAAAGGTACCCCCGCGCGGATTTCCGCTATACAGAAGTTGAATGCCTACGTCCGGGCGGCAGCCGAACATCTCGCAACCCGTCTAGACAACAACACTCACGAGGCAGCCCCGCCTGAACGCCGGAAGGAGTAGCACTACTCCTTCCGGCGGAATTTCTTTCCTTTTTGCCTTTTTTCCGGCTTAGATCATAAAATCTTGCTGCGATCAAAGCCTAATTGGGCTATAATAGCCTTATTAATATAGCTATTATGGACATCTCTCTTATGAAAGCAATAAATATAGCCGAGCTGAAGAATAATCTAAGCTTGTACTTAAGAAGGGTGCGCACCGGAGAGGAGATCCTTGTACGAGATCGAGATATTCCAGTAGCCAAAATAATTCCCTGGCACGGCGAGCAAGATGATCAGCTTCTAGAATTAGCCAAACAGGGAAAAATACTTCTAGGCAGTGGGCAAATCGAAGATCATTTCTGGCAACTACCAGCCCCGCGCGTGTCGGAAAAAGCTTTGCGTGATGCCATGTTCGCTGAGCGGGAAGATGCCTGAGCAAAAGAAGCAGCGACAGTCGACAGTAACCGCTTTCTGGGATACAAGCGCTATCGTCCCATTATGTTGTTTTCAAAACTCAAGTAGTAAAGCCAGACATTTAGCGCGCACTTATGGACGGCAAGTAGTATGGTGGGTGACGCCAGTGGAAGCAATCAGCGCATTGCAAAGATTAGTTCGAGAAGGGCATCTTTCAGCCCAAGAAAGCGCTCAGTCCTTTACCCGGCTAACTTATCTGCGCAGTCGGTGGCATGAGGTCCAACCAGCCGATCAGTTAAGACAACAAGCAGAGCAATTAATTCGCATGCATAAATTGCGCGCTGCCGATGCACTACAATTATCCGCGGCCATGCTGTGGTGCAATAATCATACTCGGGAACACGCCTTTATTGCAGCTGACACTGATCTTCTGGCTGCTGCTCAAATCGAAGGGTTTGCCGTTTTTGGTTTATAGCAATTCCTGCAAGTATCTATAGGCTGATTTTCGCTCCAAAATCTTGTCCAACAGTATCAAGAATTTATTAAACAAAAATGGCAATATGCGTTTAGATTTCTTCTATATGCGGCTTTGCGGGCAATAACAGCATTACAAAGATATCGCCATTTTAGCTAATCGCTATGTTAAAGCCGTATGGCGCCAGGCATTTACATGTTATACTGGGTGCTGAAAGTTCTGATTGCGACTGCGGACATTTTAATTTTAATAGCTGGAATAGCCAGACCAAGCTTCATTTAAAACAAGTTGCCATCATCACTAAAATCTTTGTTCTTTTCTGTAAGTCAAGATCTGCCTTGTCTAGGGGGTAGTGTTAGCTCCGATATGCACAACACCACCTCAGGACAGGAAAAAGCGGGCGTAGGTCAACCACTGGGCGATCTTGTCGCCGAGCATCTTGCGCAGGAAAGAGTTTCATTTCATACTCCAGGACACAAGGGACACAGTTGGCAGGCAGATGGTGCTTTTGTCACTGATTGGCGATCGCAAGAAGATTTGACCGAATTGCCGGGGCTTGATGAATTGTCAAATCCGGAAGGTGTTCTCTCTGATCTCGAACAGCGGGCGGCACGAGCCTGGGGCGCGCAGTCAACAATTATTTCAGTCAATGGTGCCTCGGCAGGCATTATCGCGGCCATGCTTATGTTGTCCAAATATGGTACGCATATTCTTCTGCCGCGTAATTGTCATCGCTCAGTGATCAATGGTCTCACTCTAAGCGGATTGGAGCCCATCTGGTTCGAGCCTGTGTGGCATGACGATTGGGGATTATGGGGCAGTGTTGATACAGACAAGCTGGCAAAAATTATTGAGAATGTGGCGACGGTTGAAGGCAATAATGAGATCAAGATCGCAGACTGCTTATTACTAGTCCAACTTATGCAGGAGCTTTGACTGATCTTAAGCCGTTTGTTCGTTTGGCCAACAAATATGAAATTCCATTGCTGGTTGATGAAGCGCATGGTCAGCATCTAGCGTGGACAACAAGCGATCAACCATCCGCTTTAGTTGCCGGGGCAGATATTGTTATTCATTCATTACACAAAACTCTTTCTTGCTTGACCCAAACCGGGCTCGTCCATCTCTGTGCAGAAGGAATAAAGCGATACGGATTTTCTACAGAAGAACTGCGTGCCTGTCTAAATTTAATTCAAAGTTCTAGCCCTAGTTATTTGATGCTCAACTCCATCGACAAGCTAGTAAGTGCACTCGGCGATGGTCGCGCGCAAAAAGAAATACAAAAGATGGATAAACTGGGGCTTCAATTAAAAGAGTCTTTAAAAGAGAGGGCCCAATTTGATTTGTATCAATCAAACCCTGGTACAACTTCAACGCATGTATTGATTAAGCATAAAGAATTGGCAGCGGAAACTCTCAATGAGTTATTGCAACAAGCGGGTATTTTTCCGGAGACCATTCTTGGGGCAGGGGTTTTATTACTGCTTGGCATTGGTTCTCAGGAAAGTGATGTTGGTTATTTAATACGGGTGTTGGATCAAATTTGCCCCGGCAACGGCGGCCAATATACAAGTGGGCGGAGCAAGCCCCGCCCCTACGGAAAAGCCCCGTGGCGGTCGAACAAATTTATACTCCGAAAGAAGTCTTTGCCATGCCATCGCATATGGTGCCCAGGGAAAAAGCGGCTGGTGAAATCTCCGCTCAGGTTTTTGCCCCATCGCCACCTTGCTTTCCTCTGCTGGTGCCGGGACAGCGCATCAATAAAGAAATTCTCGAGCAAATAAATTTAAAATCTATCCGGGTAATCAAACAAACAAAATAGTCTGAGGTAATTTCACAGCAATGGCACATAATCGGTCTAACAAAGTCAGTAAACCAAGTAAGGTCAATTCTGCGGAAACCAGCCCGCCGCCCGATGATTTGACAGCTTTTCTCGACTGCTTGCCGGCTGATATTCGCCAAGTCTTTGGAAGGGCAGACTGATGCTTTATATGAAATAGTGCTTGATTTAGGCCGCTTGCCGGAAGCAAGATATATGGACCGTCAGCGTCGTTTATCTTTCGGACAAACCGGTTACCGAAGCACAATTAGAATACTCTATAGAACGAGTTGGTACTTTCAGCGGCGATAATCGGGCGGGCATCGAACGCACTTTGCATCGAATTTCGGCCATTCGCAATCGCTCCGGGCGCATTATCGGCTTAACTTGCCGCGTAGGGCGGGCGGTTTCGGGCACAATTAATATCATTCGCGATTTGGTTGAATCAGGCAAATCAATCTTGCTTCTAGGACCGCCGGGGGTTGGCAAAACAACCAAATTGCGCGAAATGGCTCGCGTATTAGCTGACGAGATAGGCAAACGCGTAATTGTCATCGACACCTCAAATGAAATTGCTGGCGATGGCGATGTGCCGCATCCAGCTATCGGCAGAGCACGCCGAATGCAAGTTTCCCATCCTGATGAACAGCACGCAGTGATGATTGAAGCAGTGGAAAATCACACTCCAGAAGTAATAATCATTGATGAAATTGGCACCGAGCAAGAAGCCGCCGCAGCGCGCACAATTAATGAGCGTGGCGTGATGCTGATCGGCACAGCGCACGGCAATGCGCTTAGATAATTTACTAAAAAATCCGGTTCTTGTTGATCTTGTTGGCGGCATTCAAACAGTTACTCTTGGTGACGATGAGGCGCGCCGCCGGGGCACACAAAAGACAGTACTTGGAACGTGCCAGTCAGCCAACTTTTGAAATTTGCATTGAAATTATTGATCAGGCAAACACTGGCTGTGCATCGCAATGTTGGCGAAGCAGTTGATCAATTATTGCGCGGCTGGAAAATCCATCCGGAAATTAGACGGCGCGATGACAGCACTGGCAAATTCTCCGTTGTTCAATCAACTGATAAGCCATCAAGCTAGCAAAGATGGGCGAACCTGTTGCCATCAAGGTGCCGATTGGGCAGACATGCCGCTGCTTCTAGCCACAGGCACTCAGCTAAAGATTTATCCATATGCCGTCAGCAAAGGATTGTTAGAAAGAGTGGTAAAAACAATGCAATTGCCAGTAGAAGTAGTAAAAACAATTGATGAGGCCGATGTTATTTTGGCCTTGCGCAGTTATGCCCGCGCCGGAGCAAAAATATTTTCTCTGGCCGAAGCACGACAATTGCCAGTTTATGTGGTTAAAAGCAATAGCATGCCTCAATTGCAAAAGGCTTTGCGAGAAGCCTTGCATCTGGATACCGAATTTGGCGCCGTGGATATTGAAAACGATGTTGACGAAACAGAAGTAGCTCTTGAAGAAGCACGCCAGGCAATTGTCAATGTTATGGACAGACAAGAGCCAATTGAACTTTCACCACGGCGCTCTTATATTCGCCGCCTGCAACATCAATTAGTGGAACGCTTTAATTTAAGCAGCCGCAGCGTTGGTGATGAACCAATGCGCCGCCTGCGCATATTGCCGCCTGCCAAACGTCAGCCAGAAAAATATTGGTTATATTTAACAGTCCAACAAAAAGGCATACGGTGAAAACACCATATGCCTTTTCAGCTTCTGAATATTATTTATCGTTTTAGATAACGATTAGACCGAGCCCATACTGCCGCGTCCGCTGACTGCTTTTTGTAGTCTGGCAAGTTCCTTCTGCGGCTGAGCTGCTTCAGCAGTACTTTTCGCATCACCTGCAGTAGCAAGTAGTCCACTCATAGTCTCAATATGCTTCTGTGCCATAGGAGCATACTGGGTGACTAAGCTTGAAACTTCTCGGGCGGCACTAATCATTCCCTGACTAACATTACCACTTTGTACTTTTTGCACTATCTCAGCAATAACGTCCGCTGGGTTCGAGCCTTTTAAATCTCTACCAACGACCTTTTCCGCTACTTTCATCAAAGCTTCTCTTGCTTTAAACAATTCCTCTTGCATTTTCCCTAGTTCTAGCCTAGTTGCTTCCATTTGCTTAGCGAGTTGCATTTCTTTCGGAGTCACTCCGGTGAGCTTCGAAGATTCTGTGACTCTGTCGGTTCGAGCCGTAGTAACATCTGTCTTTGCGCCTTTGGTCACAGCTGCTTCGGGTAAATTGACTCCCACCGCTTCTTTAGCGCGCACAGGCACGCCAGCTGATTCTCTTTGCACACTCGGGCTTACTGGTGCTTCAGCGCCTTTCTGCGGTTGTGCATTATCTTGTCCGTCTCCGGTTTGACCAGATTGAATTGTTGGTCCGTCGCCTTCTGCCATTGTCCTTCGCCTCTTTGTTTTTGTTATTCCACATAATATGGAATGTAGTGTTGTTTGTTTTTGTAGTCTAGATTACCTAGGCCAAAATAAACTTGTGATGATTAGATCCTAGAGCGGCTTATCAATATGATCAACCCTAAATCATGGGGGAATTCCCACTAAGCCGACAGAATTTAAGGTTTTAACTCTGTTTTGGGCTGCGTTTCCGGCTTTTGGCTCTCCAGACGGGCTATCTGGTTTGCCCCTTTTAGCGCGATCCGAAGATTTATTTAGATCCGCTTCACTATTTGTATCGGTCTCTGCCGTCACATTGTCTCGCACGGGCATACGCCCTTCCAGCAAGTCTTTATCCAGCAAATCATCTAATAAATCTCCTTCAGGCTTAACATTTATAGGTTCCGGGGATTCCTCAAGCTCAACTTCTGCGCGTTCTATTTCTGGAGTATCTTCAATTTCAACATGCGCACTTTCAATAATTGGTGATTCTTCGACTAGAAAATTATGATCATCAATCTTGGATTTAGTGCTTTCGCCGGGGCGAAAATCTACCGGGGTCAACGGCTGAAACTTGTTTAAGTGGGCACTGGCTTGCTTAATTATTGTTAGATCAAATCCGCCTGATTGTTGCAGCATAGCTCGGCCCTCAAAGTTCTGCAGGCCAAGTGTTTCTAGTAATTGCGCTTTGATATAGCTGCAAACATCTTTCTGCCCCGCCTGCAAAGCCTTTTGCGTGAGAAAATTGCTTTCCACCTCACTTATTTTGATTACAATCTGATTATCTTTAATTTCTACATGCATTTTGTTTGGGATAGCTTAGCCAGTTATATCTATTGTGTGCTTCTCTAAGTAAAATAATACGTCCTCTGTCAACTTTATGCCCGCATTTACAACCTGGAATTGATTATGGATTATCAACAGGCGATTGCTTACATACAATCTTTTCCTGATTCGGAGCGCGGAGTACCCGGCGCGAAGCCTGGGCGCAGTTTAAAAATGCCCCTAGCGGCAATGAAAAAATTTCTGCAGGGACTAGGCAACCCGCAAATGGGCGCCAGGACTGTTCACATTACAGGCTCCAAGGGCAAGGGCAGCACTGCTACCTTTGTCACGGCAATTTTAAAAGCAGCGGGTTTCAGGACGGCACTTTTCACTAGCCCACATATTCATTCTTATCAAGAAAGAATTGCCTTTGATCTTGAGCCAATCAGTGAAGATGAGTTTGTTCAAGGCATTGAATATTTAAAGCCATTTATTGATCGTTTTGATGCGCAGGGACAGCCAATGTCCACATTTGGCGTATTGACCGCTTTGTTTTTTCATCTGGTGAGCACGCGGGCGGATGCGGAGAACGCGGGCGGTTACGGGGGCACTTGCGCACCCCCTACACGGCCGCCCCTACGAATCCAACGATTGAGCATCGGTCCCAATGGACAGAGCACGATTCCAAGGATCCGTCGTCGATTCAAAGGGCAACAGCAATCCACTCGGAGGGGCAGCCCATCTGGCGGGTGGTGGAGGTGGGATTGGGGGGCAAGGACGATGTCACCAATGTTTTTGACAGCAAAGAAGCGGTGATTATCACGCCTATTAGTCTTGAACATACGGCCATTTTGGGCTCCACGAGATCTGCTATTGCCGAGAACAAAGCTGGCATCATTACGCCTGGTTGTCTGGTTGTATTGGCACCGCAACCGGATCCAGATGTAGTAAAAGTGATAAAAAAAATATGCGCCCAAAAACAAGCGCAATTAATAGAAGTAGAAAAGCATTATCATCTGTTGGATCACGGACATAGCGGTGAAGGCCAAAAGTTTTCCCTTAATGGTCAGTCGGATTCCTTTCATAGAGAAGATCACTCAACTTATCAGATTCAATTGTTGGGTGAGCATCAAATATACAATGCTATGACAGCAATTGCCCTAGCCGATGCATTGGCAAAGAAGGGATATTCTATTTCTCAAGCAGCGATTTCGGAGGGACTGGCGACGGCTTATTTGCCCGGGCGCTTCGAGATAATTTGTTCTGAAGCGGGCGGATGCAATCCGCCCCTACAATTTCAACGTTCTGGCATCGGTTCAAACGATCTATTGGATCGGGGAACTGACGGCCATAAGCGGAATCGTAGGGGCGCAGTATACGCGCCCGGGTTCTCCACCCCTGGAGCAACGATTGTATTGGACGGAGCGCACAACGGAGATTCGGCAAAAGCTTTAGCAAATACTTTGCAGTCAATTTTTCCTGATCGACAAGCGCTGTTTATCATTGGCGTCAATCAAGACAAAAATCTGGAAGAAATTTGGATGGAACTAAAGGATGTGGCTTGCGCGGCTATTGCTACGCGATCGCAAAGTTATCGATCGGTTCCACCTGAAGAAGTTCGTAATCGTATTCTTGCCTGTGACTCGTTGGCTAAAGTTATTTGTGCCGATAATATCGAGGAAGCACTGGAACAAGCTACCCGTAGTGTGCCTGATAACGTTGTAATCTGTCTATGCGGATCGCTATATCTGGTTGCCGAAGCACGTGAAAGACTTATCAGTCCACAGTCCCGCGAATCTCAATTATGTAATCGTCAGTGACAGGATATTGATGGGGTTGATGTAATCGATGCGTGTTCTGCAGTTCCGTGGATCATTCATATATTTCATATCGGCGGGCGGACTGGCGCCCGCCCCTACGATACTGGGGGTGTACGTCCTGCTAATGCCACGTGGCGAATTTTGGTTTGAAAACCTTCCGCTTGCGCATAGCCTAAAACGCGCTCTACATCGCGCTCGATAACCGCGCCGGCCATTTCTGTCACTTCATCTTCCCAGGGAATGTCAAAATCATCCGCTCCATATTTTAAGCCGCGCAGCGCATTCGCATTTTGCGTAAGTACTGAAGCGCGAATATGCTTGAAGTTGTCCAGATAAATGCGAGAAAGGGCTAGATGGCGCAAATATTCGCTCGGGGTGATTTCTTTGCCGCCCAATTCGTTGTTGTACGGTTTGTAAGTCCAGGCAAGAAAGCTAAACAGTCCGTCTGGATGTTGGTCTTGAAATTGGCGTATTGTCTCAAGATGATCAAGGCGCTCATCAAGACTTTCATCAAAGCCAATAACCATGGTAGCGGTTGTCTTGAGCCCGGCAGCAAGAATTTCTTTTTGCGCCTGCATATATTCAGCCACAGTGTATTTAAGCGGGCTGTGACGCTGGCGAAAACTGTCAGACAATATTTCAGCACCACCACCGGTAATCCAGCGCACCCCTGCTTCTTTGAGTAAAGCCAGTGCTTGGGGAAGGGATAGTTTGCTCAGGCGAGCAATATAAATAAGTTCCACCACGGTCAAGGCATAAAATTCAATCTTGTCGCCATATTGTTTACGGATAGAGCTGAATAGATCTAAATAGAAATCAATTTTTAGTTGCGGATTAAAGCCACCGTTAAAGGCAAATAGCTCGCCGCCGATATTTACTAACTCATCAATTTTGGCAAATATCCATTCTTTGTCGCGCACATAGCCTTCTTTATCAAGCGGCAGGCGATAAAAAGAACAATAATCACATTTGGCTACGCAAATATTGGTGTAATTGATAATGCGCATGAGCAAATAAGTTGCCATATTCGGCTGATGATAGCGCGCGCGCATAAGCGAGGCTAAATGCATCAGCTGATCATCGGTGGCATTGTGCCAGAGCCAGGCAGCTTGCTGACGGTTGATTCTTTCTTGAGAGGCAAGCCGTGCTTCAATCTCTGCAAAAGATATTTTCTCAAGGGCTAATGACATGGCCGACCTCAATGAGACAAAGAATAAATCTACCAAAAAGAAGACAAGAAGTTGTGAAAGCGGAGATAAAAACAAAAATACTTTAAAAAGAAGCGAAGGGCAGAAAGCGCGGTCCGAGTTTACACCCGGTGCGCTGTTCTGCCTCTTCGGTCTGCGACGACGTGGTGAGCGCCGCGGGGACGCTCATTTCTTCTCTTCGGGTTTGTTGCCGGACGGGGGTGCTGGAGAGGTAACCGCCCTGTCTCCCACAATGCGAACGAGAAGCTCATCGGTACCAGTGAGGGTATGCTTCTTTTTCGTCGCGCCCGTTTTTGCCGCAGGCGACCCGCTGGCTGGCACGTTCTCGGGTTTCTTTGAGGAAACGGAGCCGGTAGCAGCGGTCCGTCTCAAGGCCCCGTTGTTAGAAGCCGTTCTTTTCTTTCTACGCAACCACTCGAACACGGTGTTCTCTCCTTGTCGGTTGGAGTCTAGGGCACTTAGAACGTGAAGGTAATAACCGCC
This sequence comes from Candidatus Melainabacteria bacterium, assembly GCA_963767815.1. Classification (GTDB taxonomy): domain Bacteria; phylum Cyanobacteriota; class Vampirovibrionia; order Obscuribacterales; family Obscuribacteraceae; genus CAVYFJ01. The sequence continues at coordinate 124,010 of CAVYFJ010000001.1, forward strand.
CGATTCATCGGTTTTGGTGTCGAGGTGGGCGGGGCAGCAGCGGTAGTTGCGCAGGCGGCATTTTAAAAGATTTTGCCGTCAGCGGTCCAATCCGCGGCTTGGTGATTTGCGCAATGTCCTCCATCAGGCGAGTCCGTTCGCCGTATTTCGGGTCAAAGTTCTTCCCTGAACTATAGAGAATCACCTCTGCCAGGGCTTGTATCGACAATCCTGGCATTTCCCGAAAAACCTTCCCTGATGAGGGGCCCGGACGGAGGTCCTGGTCATCAGTTAGCAGCCCGTAACCTCCGCAATCACCTTCAAACGGACGTAACCAGCGCCACGACATCGGAACCTCCTTTCGCATTGATGAATTGGGACGCAGTTAATCGTCGGCCTCTTGCCCGTTTGCGAGAGGTCCGTCGCACTCCGGCCAGCCGCCGGTGGGATCTTCGTCCGCGGCTCGATCAGCGGCGCGCGAATGAGCGTTAGCGCCGTTGGGAGGGGGAAGATCCACAGTCAGCAGCACAGGTGGATGACCGTTCCCGGACGTATCGACCACCAAAATCGGCAGCGAGACCGCCTGCGATTCGAAGGGGAAAGGTGTCGACTCGTCTAAATGTCGACTGCAGGGCATTTGCTAGTCCTTTGTAGTTCGGGTTGTGTGGGCACGCGCGTGTACCGCCTGTGCTCACCGAATGAGAACATCGTTTATGTAGCACCCACCGCCCCAGATGACGGATCCGAAGCGGCGGGCTGGGAGGATGGGGACAGACGGTGGTGGCGGGACAGTTACCCTCCCATTGCACCTTCGCCGGCAGCCCTCGGTGTTACATCCTCGGCGTGAAAGATACCGTTTGCCGTCAAGGCGAGGATTCTTGCCAGATGCACCCAGTCCTGAGAGTCGGGCAACTCAGGTAGCTGGGATTGGTGGGACTGGGAAGTTCCAGGATTTGACGGCTGCTGATCGGCGAAAACCACCATGCCGCCGTCGGAGCCGGTACGTCTGGACACTCCAGACGCATCCTCGCCGATGGGTCGGTCGGAAAAAACCACGGAGCCACCGTCTGAACCTTCGTTGCGACGAATCATGCTGCGATCTCCTTTTACGCAGATGCTGAGAAAGAGGGCGCGTGGACATCCCGCGGACCTCATGGAACTACTTGGTCGTGGGGATCCGCTGCGAATCGCGGTCATTCTGCTTGAGCTCCTCATACGAGGGGCACCAGACCGTCCTCTCGTCCAGGACGAGTAGGCAGCGGCAGGACACATCAAATTGCGCTCGAGCGGCGCAGGCTTCGTTAAGCTGGACGAGCGCTTGCCTCGAACGCTCGTCCTCGTTCACCGACCTCATCGATTCCTCCTAGCTGGCGAACATGAATGTTACCACTCGATTTTCTTCTCCGGCTTCAGGTCTTCGATCCGGAGAGGACCATGCGACACGATTGGGATACCCATCGCATAGGCGAGGTAGAAAAACAATCCGCGTTGGGCGCACCCGAACGCAGGATCCACCTCCAGCGGTTTTCGATTTGCCGTGCCGTCCCCAGGGTCGGGAACGTCCGGCGGCGGATTGCTCTCTTCTATTTCCCTCATTCCGTTACTTCCTTTCAGTTGCCGGTTCAATCCCTCATTCCGAAGTCCGCTAATGTCGACTGGAGTTGCGGCATGTATTGGCCGAGGCCGTTGACGAAAGCCTCCCAGCCGCCGGGGCGGGTGAGGTGTGCCTCCATACGCGCCTGGTAAGCGCGTTGCATCTCGTTGAGGCGCGCCACTGCCGCAGCAACCTCTTCCGCGGTGTGGCGATAATAGCGGATGAATCTCCGCCGCCGGGGAGCAGGACCAGCAATAGCAATAACAGGGGCGGCTCCCGCGCACTACGCGTAGTACGTACATGAGTTCAGTTTCCTTTCTTCAGGTCAATTGTTGGAATTGAAACCGAGGTTCTTCCCATCGATACCCAAGAACGCGCTCAGCCGCCCGAACGTCCATTTCAGCTCAGCGGGGGGCAACTGGTAGAAGGGCAGCGCGCTGAAGCGCCGGGCTCGCAAGCACGCCTTATGCGGCGGTTTGTGGCGCGGGCGTGGTCGGGATGGGATCAGCGGTGGATGCCAGCCCGTGTTTGGGTCCGCTTCCAAGACCTCGGCAGCGGCCTTGATGACATCCCGATAGGCCGCGCGCGGCACGAACTCGTGGCAGCCTCCAGTGCCGATGGCGGCAGTGGCAGTAATGTTCACGAGTCCGTAGTAGACCTTCTTCGGACGACCTCGACGCTGGGGCCGCGGTCGGATTTGCTGGGTCCCGAGTCGGAATAGGAGATACGGCGGCGCCTTGCGGTACGGACAGCGAATTGGGGGTCGGACCCTGGTTCTCGACTCACAGTAGATGGGCATAACTCCGATTCGGCGGTGTCGTCGATAACGACGTGTGCGACGACGGCGGGACTGGGATAGGAGATAGGACACGGGGTCGAATTGCGTTTTAAGTCGGACCATCTTGCTGATGTCCTTTCTACTTCGCTCGTGTGATACGGCGAAGGGTTGGAGTTCAATCGTTCAGCCAGGCTTAGCGCGGGTCAATACTTCCTGGTATACCCAGGTTGATTTCCCACCTTTTCCTCCTTGTTTAGCTGACGACTGCTTCCTTCTTCCGTGAATAAAATTACTAACTAGCGTATAAACCCTCCCAAATTTGCCTGACCTAAAGCAATGCATTTATGCTTCTATAATCCTTTACTCTTGTTAACCATGTTTGGCTCTCTGACAGGCAATTGGAAATACCCGCGCCTGTTAGATAGCGGGTTTCTAGACAAAAGACTGTTCGAAAGAGATAGAAACTTAAGGCAAAATTAAAGGCGAAAAAAGTGCGCTTTATGATTAGCGCAGCTGCGCTAGGTTTTATTTTTTCTTCAATCTAGCTAGTTCAGCATATACAAATTGCCATCCTGGCTACCGAAACAGACTCCGGTGCGAGTGATGGCTGGCGAGCCAACAATTGGTCTTTGAGTTTTGAATTTCCATTTCACAGCACCATTGCGTGTGTCCAGCGCATAGAGATTGTAATCAGTACTGCCCACATAAAGCATGCCCTGACTAAGAGCGGGAGATGATGCCAACAAAGGCGAATTGCCGTTGAGCGGTGTTTTCCACAGAACTGCGCCGGTAGAAGAATTCAAGCAATACATTTTTTTGTCATCGTTGCCGATGTATACGTGTGGTCCATCACAAGCAGCGGTAATGGAAAAATATTCGCCGCCGGTAAATCTCCATTTTGCTTTGCCGGTTGTTAAATCTACAGCGTAAAAATGTTTGTCCCAGCTACCTATATAAGCGGTTGTTTCGTGAATCAATGGCGAGCCATGAATTTGGCCGCCGGTTTTAAATTGCCACAGTTCATGACCATCACTTGGCGCAACAGCATAAAGAATGCCATCGTATGAGGCTACGACAACTATATTTGGTAAAACGGCAGCGGCATTGGAAACTATTCGGCCCGTTGTTTTGAATTTCCAGACTAATTGACCGCTAGAAATGTTTATTTTATATAAATTTCCGTCCCAGCTGCCCACATAAACTGCGTCCTCATAGGTAACCGGCGGGGCGGAAATACTCTCTTCAGCAGCAAAGGTCCAGATAATTTTGCCTGTATGGCGCTCTAATTTGTATAGCTTTTTGTCTTCGCAACCAATAATCAGACTATCGCCCGCTATCGCTGGTGAAGATTTCACCCTGTCGCCTAGTTGTGTTTGCCACAACTTATTGCCCGTGTGTTCATCAAGTGCATATACATAATGATCATCGGCACCTACATATACTACTCCCTGATAATTCGCCGGCGATGAATCGATGCCGCCTTGGGCTGGAAAAATCCAGAACTTTTTGCCGGAGGGCATTCTCATTGGAGCAGCGGAAGCTACTCCTGTATGACAGGGATTTTGTAAAAACGTCCGCCACCCATCAGCATAAGACTTAACACAGCCTGCGTACTCAGAAGCGGTAATATCAGCAAAACTGGCTGCGCCAATAAGAGGAGGTTTTTTTTCCGGAGCAGGATGTTTATCGGACTTGGCCTTAGCAGCAGAGAATGCCACTTTTTCTTCCGCCTGAACCAAAAAACAAAAACTAACTGGTAAGAACAATAAACAAAGGAATGCTATGAAATTAGCCCCAGCTCTTGTTGTCATGATGTTTTTATTCCTGATTGCTCTTCTTCAGTCAATATTATCCTCTATAAGCAATTTGTGGCGAAGCTGATATTCTCTGGTTCTACATATCGTATTATGGCGCAGCAAAAAAGGCCGTCCATTGATGTCATACAAAGCAATTTGAGCACAATTTAGGCCACAAGACCATTCGACGCTAGAGCACTCCGGAAACAATTTTCTGGAAAATCCAAAGAAAACACTTGTCTATTTGAAAGCCTGATGTTATCATGCGTCGCTGTGGGTTGGGGTGATTATTTCCAAAAGGAGGAAATTGAATGAATCGAGCCGAGCTCGTTGAAACCGTGGCAAAAGCCACAGGTCAACCCAAAACAGAAGTGACTCGTTCACTATCTGGTTTAGTTCACACAATCACTGCCGCGTTGGCCAAGGGTGACAAAGTAACCCTGGTTGGTTTTGGTACCTTCGAACGCCGTAATCGCAAAGCCCGTACCGGTCGTAATCCCAGAACTTTGGCTCCGCTTAAAATTGCGGCAGCAAAAGTACCTGCTTTTCGCGCTGGTAAGGAACTTAAGGACATCGTCAACGGACGTGCTAGACAGCCAATGTTGGTGCTTGCTAAACCCAAGTCCCCAGCTAAAGCTGCTAAGAAAACTGCTCACAAAGCAGCAAAAAAGGCCCATAAGCCTGCTAAAAAGGCCGTTAAAAAGAAAAAGAGATAAGCAATTATCTCTTAACGACCAATTTGGATTAGGTAACACCGTTCTGTACATTTCAATCCACAAAGAGGCGAGGGTTCAAAAAATCCTCGCCTCTTACTTTGTAAGAAGCGGTGAATCTGCGAAGCTGCCCGATCGTTGGATTCGTGCCCTGACCATTTGAATCGATGCGTGTCCGTCGGAATTGTAGGGGCGGGCGCAAGTCCGCCCGCTAGTGCTAAGAATCGAGGGTGGCAGACCAGAATTGTAGGGGCGTGGAGCGAAGCGAGGAGTCCGCATTTACGAAAAAGCTCTAAAAGATTGAATATCTCAGAACCATGATTACCGAAAATATTACGATACATGTTTAGATTCCACATTATTAGTTTATTTCCAGACTTGTTTGAGTCTTACTGCTCGACAAGCATTATTGGTCGCGGGCGCAAAAGCGAAGCGCTAGAACTTAAGTTATATAATCCACGTGATTATTGCACGGACAATTATCGTCGAGTGGACGATACGCCTTACGGCGGCGGTGCTGGCATGGTGATGAAGCCCGAGCCAATATTTGCTGCCTTTGAAACAATAAAAAGAAAACCTAACAGCCCAGTTATTCTCACCAGCCCGCGCGGGCAAGTTTTGACACAGAAGCTTGCTCATGAGTTTGCAGAAATCAAAGAACAAGAATTGACAATTATTTGTGGGCGCTATGAAGGCATGGATGAACGTATTAGTACGTTGTGCTACTCATGAAATATCACTCGGTGATTTTGTTTTGACCGGTGGTGAATTGCCGGCTTTGACAATCATCGATGCGGTTGGCCGATTATTGCCAGGGGTATTGGGAAAAGAGGCGTCCTTAGTAGATGAATCATTTGCTATTCCGACACAGGGGCGCGCAGAACACGGATCGATGCAAGCGGGCGGAGCAAGCCCCGCCCCTACTGGATTATACGACGGTATTTTGGAAGCACCGCAATATACTAAACCGCCTGAATTTCGGGGGATGCTCGTGCCTGAAGTATTGCGCAACGGCGATCATCAAGCCATAGCCAAATGGCGACGCCACGAGGCTTTGCGCATTACTTACCAACGCCGTCCGGATCTACTGGAATCCGTCGAACTGACAAAAGAAGAGCAGGAATTCATCAAACACCTGAAGTCACAAGTGGCAGACTCTTTGTGAATCGCTCGCGCACGATAATTAGTCGTGCTTATGGATTATGAGCTTATGCAGCCCGTGATCGAGATCTGTTTCTTCTTGGCTTGGCTTCTTCAACTCCGGGGTGCCCGCCTGGCAGTATCGCAAGGTCTGTCTCTTTCACAGTACTTACAGCAATGGTTTCACCCTTACTGTCAAAAAATTCAACTTCATAGCCAACGTAAGAAACGCCTGCAGTAATGTTAATCAATACAACTACACCTTCCTGTCCCTTTCTAATTTTTACAGGCCCGCCAAACAAATCATCGTATACTGCCCCGCGAACCAACACTACTTCCTGATACATTTTAAATTTGGGTTTTAGCATATAATCACCTGCGCTTAGGTGGCAAGACGGTTAACAGTCGAATAAAGCTGCTGCCTTTGTCTATTTGCCATCCAGTTTGAATGTCTTTAATAGTTCTGCCATTCGGTCCTGTGAAAGATACAAAAATATTGTATCTTTCTCCATGAATCGTCGTGCCCTTAAATATGGCGCGCGAAACATCAAAATGTATTTGTTTGGCCAACATTTTAACATGCTCAGGATTCTCTGGATTAAAACCTAAAGCGAGCATAAACCAGCGTCCCTTATCCCAGCCCTTTTTATGATCAGGGTTAAGAATATAGTTGCTGATCTTGTTATAAACACTTTTTCTGGTTTCGTAATTGATTAGCTGTTTCATAGTATTACCCGTAAGGGCCTCTACTATGAATACGTAATTTGTGGAAAAAAGTTCAGCGAGAGAAATGATCTATTGCTTTAAGTAAAGCCTGTTGATTAGCTATTTCTTTGCCCGAATGGCCAGCGGCTGGAATTATATTTAGCTGCGATCCAGGCCACGCGCAATGTAATTTCCAGGCGTTTTCCACCGGACAAACCATGTCGTATCGGCCATGGACAATGATGGCCGGAATATGTTTTATTCGATCTATGTTAGAAAGTAATTGTCCTGGTTTGAGAAAGCACTCATTAATAAAGTAATGACATTCCAGACGAGCTATGGCAATAGCAAATTCGTCAGCACTAAATTCACTAATCAGAGCCTCGTCGATATTCAAAGTTAGCAGTTTGGCTTCCCATAAACTCCAGGCCCTGGCTGCCTTTAATTGTTCGGCTATAGGGGACTCAGTGAAGATTCGATAATAGGCTGCAACCATATCATCTCTTCGAGCCGGATCAATGACGGACACAAAGTCCTGCCAATGATCGGGAAATATGGCATTAGCTCCTTTTTGATAAAACCAGGCAGTTTCTTCTTTTGATCCCAGAAAAATTCCCCATAAAATCATTTCGGTGACATGTTGCGGAAATTCTTGTGCATATGCTAAAGCAAGAGTACTGCCCCAGGAACCACCATACACAAGCCATTTTTCGACACCTAAAAGATTGCGTAATTTTTCAATGTCGCCAATTAGAAGTTGGGTTGTATTTTCTTTGATTTCCGCGTGCGGTGTGCTCACTCCGGCACCACGCTGGTGAAATCTAATCAGGCGATATTTTTGCGGATTAAAATATCGTCTGTAAAAAGGATTACAACTGCCGCCCGGGCCGCCGTGCAGAAATAACAAGGGCTTACCATCCGGATTTCCACATTGCTCATAATAAAGCTCGTGAATGTCTGAGACTTTCAGGCGTCCGCTTTCGTATGGCTCGATTTCCGGATAAAGTTCGATCATAGTTTCGTCCAATGACGTCGGTCTGGGCGGGCGGAGCATTTATGTTTTTGGATTCAGTGGCACTCGCTCGGCATAAGCTATATGCCTCACGGCCACTGAGCCCCGCCCCTACAATTTCTTCCGATGCTGTCAATCCGTCGATCCGGCAGCCTTATGTAATCAGGGTTGATCATTGGATTCGTGCCCTGTCCGTTGGGACCGACACATGCCCGTTGATTCGTAGGGGCGCGGCGTAAGTCGCGCCCGTGTTCTCGTTCCGATAGGATAGAAGTAGTGCGTAAGCCGGGTTCTGTTTAGACTGTCATCTCTCTGAGAACCTGGTTACCCAGGACCCTCTAGCAGCTTCAGCACTTCAAGATGGCGGGCCACCATGACCTCAAAGTATACCTTAGCCTTGCACCTTTAGCGGGGTTTACCTAGCCGAAGCCTCTCGACTTCGCTGGTGCGCTCTTACCGCACCGTTGCACCCTTACCATTACTGGCGGTTTTCATTTCTGTGGCACTATCCTCACGCTCACGCGCACTGGGCATTACCCAGCAACCAGCCCTGTGGTGCCCGGACTTTCCTCATCATAAACTGTGAAAAACACAGATATTAACGCGACAGCCTGCACTACTTCCTCTTGAATTATAGATCACAAATCGAAATATAGAAAATAAAAGGAGAGGTTTGAAGACCTCTCCTTTTGGCAGATTCCTGCTCAACTAGCATTAACCCTATTGGGCTGGTGTTGTTGGCGTAGCTGCTGGTGTCTGGCTTGTTGTGGACTTATGATGCTTATGGAAACGTTTGGAGCACCATTTCTTCATTCTGCCGCCGGGGCAATGATGTTTCTTTGTAGTGGTAGTGGTTGTTGTGGTAGAACCAGTAGAAGTTGTTGATGTGCTCTGTGCAATAGCACCGCTAACACCGATAACCAGACTGGTAACCAAGCAACTGGCTAGCACGCTAGCGGTCTGCCGACCAGAAATAACACGACTCATATTAATCTCCTTAATTTCAAAACCATAAAAAACGCTAATTGCAATTTCAGCATTCGCGACATTAACAAGCATATGTGCAGGAATTGTGAGTCCGAGATGATAAGAGGTTAAATGATTGAAATATTTTACATTATTGTTCCGCACCACACTCGCCACAAAATTTTGAGAGATCTTCAAGCGGCGTACCGCATGATCGGCAAACAAGTTTAACTACCACTTGCTCTGCCCCACATTCACCACAAAAGCGAATGCCGGAATCTAGTGGCGCCTGACAAGTGTTGCATTTATGTACATTCCTGGGAGCCTCAGCCAAGGGAATCGGCTGAACCGGAGGCAGGGGTGGTGGTGCCGGCGGTGCTGCGTTTGTCTCCGCTGATATCGGCACTGGCGTTGGTCCTGGGGACGTCGAGAGCTCCGCTGGAGCCGGTGGTGTTGTTTGCTCTATTCTTACCGGTGGTCTGGATACACTGTTTGCCGTTTGCACTTTCGGTACAGGCACTTGTCCGGCTGGTCCAAGTGACGCAGGTAACACCGGGGGTTTCGTCGGTTCTATGGCATCGGATGATTTTTTTTGAAGAGGGGGCAGCTGGAGTGAATCTGTTTGCTCCTTTTTGCCTGGTCTAATTTGGCTTGCCGCACTTTATCTACCGCCAGCTGCAGATTAGTCTGATTGACTTCTTGAACTGGTCTAGCCATAAATTCTTCTATAATTTCACTATTGCTTTCATTCGCCGAAAGTTCTTTGGGGCGGCAACGGGCGGAGCATTTATGTTTTTGGATTCAGGGGCATCAAAGGACGGGGGTGCTTTCGCCTCATTTGCACCGACGGCGCCCGTTGGGATCGTAGGGGCAGGCGAGTAGGGGGGTGCGGAAGTACCCCCGTAACCGCCCCTGTTCTGCGCGACTGCATCCGAATACGCATTATTCACGTCTGTTGGTATTGGTGGCACAACAGGAGACTGGTCTATTGCATCGACCTCTATGATCCCCGTCTGCTGCTTTCGATTCTCCGTATCGGCGGGCGGAGTAAACCCCGCCCCTACAATCCTGGTTGGCCGATCTCGATTTTCGACGCCCGCATAACTTTTTTCAGCTAGCCCTGCTTCTTTCAAAAATGAAGAGGGTGCGGACGTTTGATCATTGATCATCAGCGGGCAGGAAAGAAAAAGCAGCTCACGAGCCCTGGTCATACAGATATAAAATATGTGCCTTTCTTCCTCCTGATCGGCAGCCTTGGGATCTGGAATTATGCCCTGCGCTAAGACCAGGAACAAAAACTATTTGAAATTCACGGCCTTTTGCCCCTGCCGGTGAAATGAGATTGAGAACGGACTGATCCGCATCGAACGGGCGATGCAAATTTTTGGGCGGAGAATAATTCTTGAGAAAATCAGCTACCGTTCTGTAGCTTAGTGCTTCATCGTGCATCTCGCTAATTGTTTGCAGCGGTTCGTACTTGACACCGGGCATTACTTTGATTGACCGATAATGACCTCCTAGCCATTGAGGGCGTTTGAGTAAATTGATAATCTGGGCTGGTGGCAACTTGTTTTGATGCATAGCGCGAATAATTTTCACAAGTTGTTCAAGATCCTGACAAATAGGATCTGCCACCGCCTCGGAATAAATTTCAACTGCCTTTAAATAAGAAAGATTGTTAGCCTCGGCAAACCCAGCAATGGTAGCCGATAATTTCGGCGCTACAGTCTTAGAACGCAATTGACAAATACGCTCAAAATATTCTCTTGCCTTTGGGCCGTCAGGATCAACCACTAGTTTTAAAAAGGCAACTACGTCGGCTGATTCATCAGGCACTAGATGGGCGTCCGGGCTCACCGAACTAACGATTAACCCTCCTTGTGAAAACGCTTCTTGCAGACTGGACATTTGTTCGGCGCTGCGACAAATCACGGCAATATCATCCAGTTTGCGCCCTTGAGCCAAAAGATTGGCAATTTGACCAGCAATCCAATTTCCTTCGCCTGCTTGATCGGCAAAAGTATAAGGTCCAATTATTGCCGGCGCTGTCGTGGCACCCCAGCCCGATATCGTTTTCTTTTCGATACGGTGGCTATTGTTCGACAATTGCGCCATATAATCAGCGAATTGCTCGGCATGTTTGGTAATTTCGGGATGTGAACGCCAATTCTTTTGCAATGTATAGCAAATTGTCTCCGGCAAGCGAATCGATGTCTCAGAAAGCAGTCCTGGAGCCGCCCCTGAACTGGCAAACATTGCCTCGTCTTCATTGCCCACTAAAATTAAATTGTCATTGGGGAAAGCAAGCACCCGCGCGAGCAGGTCACAGGCGGCAGTTGCATCTTGATATTCATCCACCATTACATGCTCAAATAGTCCTTCATAATAGGTTCGTAACTCAATGTCTTGCCCCAATAGCTGAGCGGCCTGATAAACCATGTCATCTTTGTCTATTTTGTTCGATTTTTGCAACTGCTCTTCATATGAAGCAAAAACTCTGGCCAACAATTTCTCTGCTTCACTTTTGGCTTGCTCTTTGGCCATTTGGGGGCTGACTAGATTAGCTTTATAGAGTGTGATCATCGAAGCTGCTTTAGCTTCATCAAGCTCACCACATAGCTCCAGGGCTGTCGCATCAAGTTCTTTGCTGTGTTTGGCTATCAATTTTTGTAAGACTTTTTGTGGATTGCTTTCTATTTTTATAGGCAGCTTTCTTTTAATTGCTGAAACGTGTTCCTTGATGATCCGCAAGCCAAGATCATGCCAGGTATAGAAATTCACCCTATCAACTAATGGTTCGGCAATTAATTTGTCGGCAGCACCTTTAATTAGCTGCACCGTTTCCGGTGAATAGCTGATCATAAGAATGCGCTCCGGACTAACTCCTTGGCTGACCAAAAAAGCAATGCGCTGCGCCAGACAGGTCGATTTTCCCGTTCCAGCACCGCCGGCAATGGCAGCTACTCCCCCCGGATGAGTAATGGCACTTAGTAGTTCTTTGTCTTTGACAGGCAAATTAACTTTGTAAGATAACATAGACAAATTTTGGCAACGACCTGCTGTGCTTTTCTTGGCACTCCCCGTACATAGCTCTTCAACAGCGTCAGCGCAATCTTCAAGATCGCCAGTAATTTCTTTAAGGCTAAACCGTATTACCTGCCAGCCTTCTTTGATTAGGACAGTGTCTCTTTCCTTTTGCTGAGGGCTGAAGGTATGGACAAGATCACACTCGATGTTTATCTTTGTTCGCGCCGACTGATCCGAAATGGCCAAATCAAGCATATGTTTACCCACCACCTGCTGGGGAACAGCATTTAAATGGCGTTCTTGCAAAGCCCTTAGGAGTCTGTATTCGGGTTGCAGCATTACGGGCAGATCCTCTGTTTGAAGTAGCTTGCTTTGATGTAAATTCAAAGCGGTAGCATTTAAGAGCCAAACAACCTTTTCCCACGTCAGTCGCCGTCCGGCATATTCAAAATCATCACAGCCTGCACCAAACATCACAAATTCATCAAAACCCAAAAGCGTAGAGAAAAGAACCGGCTTTCCCATCACCGCTCTTGGATAAAGGACATAATGATAGAAATACCAAAGTTGCTGAGCAGTTACCGGTGTGGACAAATCACTCAAAACAAGTAGCTGGCAGTTCTTCATATCCGCTTCAAGCTGGCTTCCGGCTGGTTGCCCATACTTGGACTGCTCAAGAGACAGCTTCCATATTTGCTCTGCCTGCTGATACAGTTGCTCGCCTTTGATCACCAGTGATTTAACACCGTGACTCTCCAGATTGGCTAAGGCAGCCTCCAATAGCAAGTGATCGTCTTCTTCAAAATTCGAAGCGAAAAGTCCACGCCCAGAGGCCAGAGTTGGCGTTACCCCTCCACTTTTATTGGCTTGCTGGCCCAACCAGTTTGTATACCAGTGAATTGCTTGCCGGCAATCTCCACTAGCGATTGCTCCGTTTTCAATTCTTGATTTTGCCTTGGCTGCTTTTGCCAAATTCGATCCTCTTCCTACATTATTTCTATACGGTCAGCTTTCTCTATAATTTACTTACCCAGGGATGGGTATGGGCAAAAAATTATGCTTACGAATTAGTTGTTAAGCATTGGTTAGGACGGGCATTAAATTAAATAATTTCGGGCATTGGTGGCACTGCCTTAGAGTAATCGCCCTAGAAAACAAATTACCGCCCGTTAACAAAATAGAAACTTGACAATATACTATGTCCCAATAAAACAGTATAATGTTTCAAGTGGCTTAAGCTTTTGCTTCTGTCATGATAAACTGCCCGAGCGTCACAATGGACGCTTCAGTTCCAAAGGAGAGGACGTTTAAATGAGAGCAACTCTGATTGTTTTATCAGTATTTTCAGTTTCCTTACCAGCTTTAGCCCAAACCGCTACTGATGAAGGTCGCTATTTTCACCTAAAGCCACCTTCTTACTCGGTTGCTTCAGCCCGCAAGCATGCTGTGCACAAAAAGGCAGAAGCTTTGCGTTGGTATAGAGAACATTTGGGTAGCCCATTAATTTCCCCAGAATCTAGCGTTCAGGGAATTGCTACCAAGTAAGGACCGGCCTGCATTTTGTTAATTTGGCGCCTCTTTTATTGAAGAGGTGGTTTAATTTGGCTATTCCGCTTAAAGAAAGTGCTTGAAGTTCAGACTAAAGGGGGCAGATAAAAACCTGCTCCCTTTTTATCAGCATGTCTTTGCCTTAGTTGATCATAATAATTAATCTCTAATTAGCAAGAATTGGGTACGCTGTTAGTATTAGGGGTATGTGGCAGGAGGAAGGCTTGTGACTGAGAATCCCAGCGATAATCTGGCAGCAAAAGGTGGCTCCGGCGATCCAGTCGAAAAGGGCACGCCAGGACAATACAAAAGAGCTCCTTTTAGCAACTTTTTTGTTGCCCTGAAACGCATCAACGAGGCGTCGGTTTCGGAAAATGTCCGCCAGCGTTTTTCAGACTATATTACTATTGCCCTTGTCATTCTTTGCATTTTAAGTTTGCTTGCCGCAGTGTCAATGCAAGTGCCAACAGGCGTACGCTTGTTGCCATTATTTTTAACTATCGGCGCTGTGGTTTTTTATATCATTAACCGCCTGGGCATTATGGTTAGCTTTACACACAGGCAAGCCTTAATCGTTTGGCAAATTTTGGTGGCTGGTTTCTGGTTAGGCGTAACGAGCTCGATGCTTATTATGCTGCTTGTGATGTATTTCTTCGCCAGGCCAATATAATAAGCGCTGCCTTCTCTATGATCACGATCATTGGCATTGTAGGGGCGGGCGCAAGTCCGCCCGCCATATCGACGTAACACGAGCGGGCGGAGCAAGCCCCGCCCCTACAATTTTGAGTGGCGTTTTCGATTCGTCGTGCGCACAGCAAGGTTACGATGCGGAAATTTCTGTTGAATCGGGTACTTCGGCGGGCGGAATGTCTTGTGAATCTACAGAAGTATCTTTGGATCTACTTGATGAATGGGCACCTTCTTGATCTGGCAAGCCGCGGAAAGTGATGACAATATGCCTGTCTAATCCGTCGCCTTCACTCTGCGAGACAAGGTCAGCAAAGTTCTCTTGCAAATATTGATGCACAATACGCCTTTCATAGGCATTCATTGGTTGAAGATCTGCTCTTTCTATATCACCGTTAAGAACAGCCACTGCGCCCTTCTTGGCCTGAGATTCAAGATTCGATTTCCGTCTAGATCTATAGTCAAGAATATCGATTAAGAATGGCTTTTGTTCGTTGCTGGCGCTTTTACACATTTGTCGAACGATAAATTGCAGAGCCTCAAGCGTCTGTCCGTTACGTCCGATCAAAATTCGCGCATCTTCCACCTTGCATTCAATGCGGTAACAGATGGTACTTTCGTCAAGCTCTTCTTCTAGCACAGCTGCTTCAATGTCAAGAATAGCAAGCATTTTTTCTAAATATGATTTAGCACTATCAGTAAAATTTGAATAACTCATAATTATTTCTTCTTCCGTTTAGATTTTTTGTTCTCCTGATCGTTTGTGACATCATCGGCAATATTACCGTTCTTGGATTGGGCACGACCATTGTTGCGATCCGCTTCTTTGGAGTCTGGCTTGCCTGTGGATTTGTCCTGGCTGCCCTCTTTCTTTGAACCCGATGAATTCTTGGGGTTTGTGTTAACTGGTTCTTCGGCATCCGGATTGCTAAAGTCAGGTTCCGGCATGCGGGCAATCATCCAGGTTTGCAATGTTTGAATCACGTTCGAGACAACCAAGTACAAATATACTCCTGCCGGTATGGGAAAGAAAAAAAACATTGCCGTGGTAATCAGCGGCATTGTTTTCATTGTTTGCTGTTGAATGATTTGCTGCTCGTCAAGTTCTTGACCCTCTTTCAACTGTGGAGCGGGCACAGTCAATTTTTGCGATAGATACATAGTTACGCCAAACAACAGAACAAGAAATACAATGTCAAAATTTGCCGGCTTAAGCAGATTAGCTCCGGTGGCGATCTTTCCCAACCCCGAAATAAAAGCAAAAGAATCATCTTTTGCAATGCCCGGAATAACTGCTTGAACATGATATTCACCAGAGCAAGACAGTGGGAAAAAAGCATGACCACTACTATCTATCCACGCTTGATTACCATCCCCATGGGGCTTGGTATTACCAACCGGAGTTGCTTCAACTATTTCGTGGTTTGTAGGCAAAACCATGCGCCAGTGCGGTGAAAAATCGGGGGGTAGTTGTCCTTCGGCTGCTCGGGGAGCAAACGTTAAATCACTGCCGGCAACAATCGTTGAATTGCCGGGAAATATAACCACTTTGGCGGCTACGCTCTTTTTCGATATATATATACTGTTAGACCCAGAGACTTCTGCCCTTGTGACAGATCTGGGCTTTGCTGGCGGTTTAACATCTACTTTGACGTCGATAGTTTTATCTGTAAAAGGCGGTCCATTAAAAGTCCAATAAAGGGCAAAGAGCAAAGGCAATTGTATTAAAGTAGGCAAACAACCGCCCATAGGATTAATTTTGTTTTTGCTGTAAAACTCCATCAGCTTTTTTTGCAGCTGTTCTGGATTGTCTTTATATCGCTCTTGCAAAGCCTTCATCTGCGGCTGTAATTTGCTCATACGGCGCATGGAAATCGTTGTCTGCGCCACCAGCGGCGATACCACTATTCTAAAAGCGATGGTAAGTAAAATTATTGCCCAGCCATAACTATGGGTGAGCTCAGCAATTTTTTGCATGACGGGCAAGATAATTTGATAGCCAATATCAAAATTCACGAAGTCACCTCTATTGCTCTGGTACCAGAACGTGCGGCATTGATGCCCATGAACACGGGCGCGCGTGCTGCGCCCCTACGATTTCTACGATCGGGTACTGAATCGATACCCCCCGGGTGCCAGGGATGGCATTTGGTCAATCGCTTTATCGTAAGAATCAAACCATTTATCAGTCCGTGACCCTCAATTGCTTGCGAAGAATAATCAGAGCAAGATGGATAAAAGCGACAACATGCCGGCCAAAAAATCTTGTCATTTGATAAGCCCTAATTAACAATCTATCAATACAAACCATTTTGCCATTTTAACGGTACCCATAGCGGCGAGCGGCCTCCATAAATGCGTTTTCCAATGTCTTGCAAATGTCAGTCCATGAAGCACTCAGCACATTTTCTTTAATAACTAGAACCATGACGTACCATTGACGTAAGTGACTGCATCGCATAGTTTACGATAAGCTTCTCTCAATCGGCGCTTCATTTTATTTCTCCGGCAAGCACTTTTACAAATTTTTTTCGAAACCACAAAGCCGGTCATGGGCAAAATTCTCTTCTGGATTATTATTTGAATTAGCTTGACAATTGACATGCCCCCTGTCGTGGCAAGACATACAGAGTAAATATGGGCGTGCTAATTGATTTTCTGGCACTATAAGCCTTTGTAAAGAGATTCGAGCGCTTGAGTCTTTCCGCTAAAGGCAACATTGTCTCATCAAACAGACAACCGATAACGTCCTTTTGCCCTTCTAGCTTTAATTACTCTTTTGCCAGCCTTGCTGGACATGCGGCTAAGAAAGCCACTGCCCTTCTTGGCCTTTGCTTTAGAACCACGTAAAGTCCTTTTCATAAACCGACTAACTCCCACAGAGCATAATAACAAATATGCAAAATAAAATATCTTTGCTGGCGCAAATAAGCAGCTATGCTATCATCTCGAGCACTCTCTTTAGCCCGCATCAGCTTTGATGCGGCTCAAAAATTTACGTTCCAGAACCTTAGCCGCCTAAAAATTTTCTATAAATTCAATTGTTTTCCCTTCATTGGATGCACAATTGTCTTCCCGGTTTTATCCATTCTCTTATTGACTTCCTTCTGAATTATTTCTTCGTTTTTACTATTTATTAGCCCCTGAGAGCAATTAATGTACGATGAAATTCGCCTAGTCAAATCAACCGAGCAAATTTGGCTGGAAGCACAGTCTATCCTTAGAAAGAAACTTAGCCACGGTAGTTTTGCAGGCTGGATCAAGTCTTTACAGCTGGTCGATCTTGAAAATAATCAATTGGCGATAGCCGTAAAAAATGAATTCGTACGCGGCATGATTACTAATCACTATTTAAAAGCAATTACAGAAGCTCGTTTCCCAAGTATAGCAACAATGATGTATCAATAAGGGTAATTATCGATCCCAGCTTGCCTGCTCCTCCATCAGAACTTGGGCTAGCCAATATTTCTATTTTTCCCGAAGCGCCAATATCTGGCGGCAAAGGCGACGTTCAGGACGACGCGGTTGATACTGCGGATAATACCAATCATAGAAATGACGTTGCTCGTATTGTAAAACAAGGCGCTGGATTTTCGGCTACAAGTCATTCTGGAAAAATCTGGACTGAATCCAAAGTATACATTCAACACTTTTGTTGTTGGTTCGCACAATCGTTTTTGTCATTCGGCAGCATTGGCTGTAGCTGAGAATCCTGGTCATTCTTATAATCCGCTGTTTTTATATGGTGGTGTTGGCTTGGGCAAAACTCATATAATGCAAGCCATTGGTCATGATGTTTTGCGCCTCGCTCCACACTTATCTGTGCGATATATTACTTGTGAGCGTTTCACTAACGAATTAATTAATTCTATTCGTGATGACCGTATGGTTGAATTTCGCAAACGCTATCGGCAAGTAGATGTCTTACTCATGGATGACATTCAATTTATTCAGGGCAAAGAATCTACTCAGGAAGAATTTTTCCATACATTTAATGCCCTAAAGGATAGCGGCAGACAGATTGTTTTATCAAGCGAAGACCACCAAAAGCTATATCTTTATTGGAAGAACGTCTGACAAGCCGCTTTGAATGGGGTTTGATTGCCGATATTCAAGCGCCTGATTTAGAAACAAGAGTAGCAATATTGCGCAAGAAGTGCGAAGTGGAAAACATGCAACGTACCAGAAGATGTTATTGCTCATATCGCCACTTTATTTACAGCCAATATCCGTGAACTTGAAGGAGCACTAATCAGAGCTCATGCCTACAGCAATATGACTGGTACAGAACTTTCTGTAAGATCTTTAGCTAGTATTCTTGGCGCCGGCTGGATTGCCTGGATTTCCAGTCGCATAGCATGACAAATATCACACTTGATAGAATCATAGAGGCAGTGGCTCAGCATTATCACATTGAACCAAGTGAGATGCGTTCAGCAAAACGTTCTGCAAGATCTTGCTTTGCCACGTCATATCGCTATGTATATGGCTCATGATCTTAATACAATTGAGTTTTCCTCGAATTGGCCAGGCCTTTGCCAATCGCAAGCACACATCTGCTATATATGCTCATTCAAGAATAAAAGAAGCAATTATCCAAAGATCCAGCTTTAGCAGAAACAATTAATCAAATCACTCGCAAATTGAACTCGTAGAGTATGCTCTGTATATTTGACCAGAGGATTGACCTTTTGGATCGTATGGGCGGGGCTCAGTGGCTGTAAGGCAGGCATCAGGACTCAGCGGCATATATCATATGCCGCCAACGGTCGTCCTGTGCGTCGCGGGTGCCACTGAATCCAAAACATAAATGCTCCGCCCTTTAATTAATTATGTCGTTCCAAAACGGGCGGTTACGGGGGCACTTGCGCATCCCCCTACTCAGCCGCCCCTACAATTTCTTCCATTATTGTCTTATCTACGTTAATCGTACTTTTTATATACCTACCACGCTGTGCAAAACTGGTCTATATCTTGTTTAAATTCTGTCAATTCATGTTGTTCAACTCCATCTGTGAAAAACATAATTTTGTTTAACTTTATCACAAATGACAAACAGGAAATTTACAGGCAAATCAAACCTGTTTGCTATTTGAAGTGTTTTTTACAGAAAAATGGTTTGCCTACTATTACTACTTAATTATAAATACTAAAAAGCAAGAGTAGTAGTTTTAAAAATTGATGGCAAAATTTCTCTTGAAAAACAAGTATAATAGACGGTAAGCTTTATTTTGTCGGAGTAAAGATATACACACAAGGCGATTGGCAGAGTTAGTTACCTGCCGAGAGAGACTATATGCATTTTTCTATTCAAAAAGAAATTTTGGTTCAGTCTTTAAAAGAAGTCAGCAGCGCCCTTCGGCCAGAAGCGTTCAGCCAATATTGAGCCATATTGATATTCAATCGGTTGATGAAGTCAAGTGTTGTATTTAAAGCTACTGATTTAGATATTATTTATCGAAAGCAAAGCAATGCCGTTGTTTACTCTCCTGGTGCCATAGCTTTACCAGGAAAAAAGCTTTTAGAAATAGTCTCAAAATTCCCGGAAGATCTTAGTTTCTTTTCGAGATCAATAAAGAAACTCAAGAAACATCAATTCAATGCGGACAAAACAAAGATTTCTCTGTCTGGCATGATGGCTGAAGATTTTCCGGTTATGGGAGAAAGCGAGAAGGTAGTGCTATTCGTGCCGGCAGATTTATTGCGCACAGCTATTGCACAAACTTCTTTTGCTGCTGCCAGCTTTGATACTGGTAGCGTAATTGGTGGTGTATTACATGTCAATTAATAATGGTGAATTTGAATGTGTGGCTACTGATGGCAATAGACTTGCCTACAGAGCATGATTTACTCAATCATGTTAGTCTCCAGTTAAGCCCAAGCTAAGTCTCAGATGTTCGAGTGAAGCAGAGCAAAAAGCTGAACAACCGAGAAAAAATCTAGTGGCTACATTGGAAAAGCCTGTTTCTATGAAAGCAATTATTCCTGCTCGTGCCTGCAGTGAAGTACTTATGCTATTGATCCTCAAAGCACTAGAGCCAAAAGACTGGCGCAAACTGGCGGAGAAAACAGTCTAACTCCTGATGTTCGTATTTCAATGAGTAATGGTGTTATTTCTTTTCAAACTGAAGTCAAGTACAATTATCAACAAGACTAATAAGTGGCGAATATCCGGCTTTTAAAGAACTTTTCCCAGTGAATGCAAATATATGGCTACTTTTGATCGCCAAGAACTAATGGCTACTCTTGATAGAGTCGCTGTAATGGCTGATGAAAAAAAGCATTTAATCAGGCTTCATTTTGAAGGCGATACGATGCAAATAACAGCTAATACACCAGATTTTGGACGAGCTAGAAGATGAAGTGCCAATGAAATTTGAAGGACAAGTGTTGGATATGGTTGTAAATGTTCGTTATTTTCTTGATGTTTTGCGCTGCTGTGAATTCAACTGAGATAGTGACAGTGAAATGAATGGTTCCTTGCAGCCGATGATTGTCAAAGAAAAGGATAGAGAAAACTATAAGTACTTGCTTATGCCAGTAGAATTAAGAATGGCATAAATGGTAAGAATCATGCAGAGCGAATGGACGACCAGTTGCCAGTATGTCCATATGCTATACTTTATGTCCATGCTTGATACTAAACAAGCGCAAATTTTGTGGGATCGTAGCTCAGTTGGTTAGAGCGCCTGCCTGTCACGCAGGAGGTCGCGGGTTCGAGCCCCGTCGGTCCCGCCATTTACCTTTTAGAATCATTTAGAAAAATTGAGAATAAGTGTGAAAAGCGTCAGCTGGACAGGGTTCCAGCTGATTTTCTGTTGACTTCTGATAATGAAGCATCGATAATGAATTAACACCTCTTGGAATCCAACTGGTTACATAGTGGTTACATGAATAATCGAGAAAACAATAAAATCAATAAAGCTTTCGTTGACAAAGTAGAGTGTCCTGAAAAGGGCCAAAAATTTTACTGGGACTTAGAATTAAAAGGCTTTGGTCTGCGCCTCACCGCTGGTGGTAGCAAGGCTTATGTTGTCCAGTCCCGGGTGCAAGGCAAACAAATCAGACGCACCATAGGTGAGCATGGAGTTTTTACTGCTGAAGAGGCACGGCTTAAGGCTAAAGAAATACTACTGCAAATGAATCACGGTAAAGATCCTAAGCTGCAGACACTTGAGCAAAGGTTGAAAAATATAACTCTGGCAGAGGTTTTCGAAGACTATAAGAGAATTAGAACTTTAAAGGAAAAGACGACAACCTTATACAATGACATCATGCGGAGGTGCCTTCCAGATTGGCAGAATAAGCCAATTGTAAGCCTGACTCGCGATATGGTGGAAAAGCGTCTGCAAACTATAGCTACTGCCAATGGTCCACGTGGCCAGGGAACAGCACAAGCTGCTCAGTGTTATCGGTTGCTTAGATCAATCAGCCACTTTACACAAGAGCAATATGAGGTAGACAACAAGCCAATTTTAGAAATCAATCCGACTCGTAATCTGTCTCGCGATAGAGTTTGGACTAAGAACGTCAGGCGGCAAGGGATTATAGAAAGGCATCAACTGGCCACATGGTTTCGAGCAGTCATGTCTTTAGATAACATAACTGTACGCGATTATCTATTACTGCTTATCTTGACCGGCTTGCGCCGAAATGAAGGGCTAATGCTCGCATGGTCCGAAGTGAAGTGAACTTAGAAGGAAAATATATAAGAATCGGTGGTAACAGAACGAAGAACCATAAAGAACATGTCCTGCCGCTATCAGATTACTTGTGTGAAATGCTAAGCCAAAGAGCCGCCAATAAGGCCGGATCGCCATACGTATTTCCAAGCCCGGTAGATCCTGTTACTTATCTCAAGGAGCCAAAGAGGACACTGAACAAGATACGAAACAATACTGGCATCACGTTCATGCTTCATGATCTTCGTAGGACATTCGCAACTATTGCCGACGAGTTGAGACTATCACAATATACTCTCAAAAAACTGGTAAACCACTCAGTTGGCAGCGATGTTACCGGTGGCTATGTTATTGCCGAGATGGAACGCCTAAGGGAACCGATGCAGGCGATTACTGAGTATATTTTGGGAGAAGCTGGTCTTAAGCGGCCAAGTCCCAGGCCGTCAGCACTAGTAACGGATACCGAGTTCGTTGATGCTGAACCGGATGGAGAGCAGTTAGTGTTCGGGCAAGAGCGCTTGCAATCAAGGCTAGTGGTTTTAAGATCCTAATTCTGCTGAGGTAAAAAAAGAACAATTACTGGCTGCTGCTAGTCTTCAAATTCTTGTGCATCCATTCAAGCACTTCAAGCACCGGATACCTGATTGAACCCTTGTCTTTGATAAAGGGGATTCCTCCCCCAACAACTCTATCTCGCCGTAATGAGTGAACTGAACGAATCCCAAGGCGATCCAGTTCAAGCTCTGACCATGCTAGTGGCAATTTGCCCTGACCAAGTATAAGTTTGTACTGCTCAATTACCGAATTAGAAATAGACATGATCAAGAAACTCCATGAGTGGCTTGGAAGCATTTATATTAGGTGGCAAATTTCAACCGCCTAAAAACGGCCAATTTCAAAAGCTTTTCGGCAGGGATCTGCGCCTTTTTGTTCTTGCCCACCTAGAACATTTGACAATATACGCAAAACTTGCAAAAGAAGGTTCCAGCAATAGGTTCAACGTAGCATTCAGAAGCCAATTCGGATTTACGCAGAAGTGCCGCCGCCGTTACAAATCTTTCTCTGGTAACCAATGAATACTTAGGAAAAAGATATCAGGCATTGCAAGCTGTCACTAACATATCCAGGCTCTTGCACACCTAATGCAGAGCCACTGTACAAATGCGCCAGCAACATGTGCAGACTTCCGCCTACTGTTAAACTACCACCACATGCAAACTTACGCTGACTATTACAAAACCGCCGCCACCAATATATGCAAGCTATTGCCGTCTATTACTATCTTTTGCAATGTTTCCAGAATTCTGGATCCCAGAGTCACGGTGCCACCAACTAGTCCATAATGGTCTAGGCAATCTTCCAGCCAATCTACGGCAGACCAGTGCATAGCAGCTTCTGCATGTTGCCGCATGTCCGAAAATTGTTGAATTTGTAGAAGAATGAATAAGATTTTGTAGGCAGGATGTGTATGTACCGGTACGCGACAAGTCGCTACCAGTCCGGTCACGATTGCGGCACAGCTTATATCGCAACTTCGTTGCTCAACGCGCTTTACGCTTGGCAAAAAGAAATCTGTTGACACCAGGGAGGGAAATAGTTAGATTTATGACTCGGGGAACCCGCCCACGAAAAAATCGTATTGAAGTTTGGTGCGATGATGATGAATTTGCAAAAATCAAAGCGAATGCAAAACACCAAGCTATCCGACTCCGAGTTTCTGCGGAATCTTGGGAAGGGCTATGAGCCCAAAAGTGCCTTTGATAAAGAGGCGATCAGGAGCTTGCGAAATTGCATGCTGATCAAGATCGACTGGGAGGTTTATTGGAACAATGCCTATCCGAAGCAAAGGGCAGCTCGCCGCTAAAAAGTGTAGGACCTCTGTTACAGGAAATTGAAAGCTTACAAACATTATTGCAAAACTGGTACTGAAGCAGGCCCGGAGCTTATGATTATTAAAGTCATAGAGCGCAAGACAGGCGAAAAATCGAGTTTTGACCGGCTCGGGCGTTACATATTAAATGTTAAAGACAACGAGTCAATCTTGTTTGCGCGGAATGCCCGATACGTCATAGATGAGAAGGCAGACGGTGAAAAGGTTGCTTGGTATCGAATCTCAAACTGTCATTCCGATTCGCCGGCAGTTGCAATTGCCGAGGTGTTGGCTACTCAGGCTGAAAATCAGCGAGCTAAATCAGACAAAACATATCATCTAGTTGTTTCCCTGCCGCATTGGGAACAATTGAATCGAGAGCAAGCGGAAGATGTCGAAGATACGATTTGCGCCGGTTTGGGATTTGCTGAACATCAGCGAATGAGTGCTGTACATGAAGACACAGATCATTTTCATTTGCATATTGCCATTAACAAAATCCATCCGAACACATTTCGTTGTGTCGAGCCGTATTATCCTTACTACAAGCTAGATAGCCTGCGAAAGCTCTAGAAATTAAGCACGGATTGTACCAGGCTAATCGAATTGGGCAGGGAAAACGTTTTGCCAAAGTTGGCGAACTAGAGGCGCACCAGCAGGAAGAGTCTTTTTTGCGTTGGTTGCATGAAAACATGGGCGACCAACTGAAAGAAGCACTGCAAAAAGCTCAGGGATGGCAAGATATTCATGAATTGTTCACTGCATATGGTGCCGTGATCAAGCCTAGAGGAGCTGGTTTGGCAATAGCCACACTGGACGGCAAAGTTGGAATTAAGGCCAGTTCTTTGGATAGGAGACTATCTTTCAAATCGTTGACTGATCGTTTTGGCGCGTACAGCCGCCTAAAAACAATGGGAAACAGATGAAGCAATATCAGCCCGGCTCGCATAAGCCGCTGGCATGAACTCTCTGTATACGGAATATCAAAAAGATCAGGGAGCCAATCGCCGGGAGAGAGCAGAGCCTTAGCCGACTTGCGCTCCGAGCATGCCGAGTATCGAATCAAACTCAAAGACTGGTATCGTCAAAGGCGCAATTCGGTTAAAACAAACACCAACTTGGACAAGAAATCAAAGAGAATTATCTATCACGAGCTTTCACAGGAAATGAAACTAGACTTCGCCGAGTTAAAACAGCGTGAACGGCAACAAAATAAGGCCATTCGAG
Organism: Candidatus Melainabacteria bacterium; assembly: GCA_963767815.1. Lineage (GTDB taxonomy): Bacteria > Cyanobacteriota > Vampirovibrionia > Obscuribacterales > Obscuribacteraceae > CAVYFJ01. The sequence goes on from CAVYFJ010000001.1 coordinate 148,734, forward strand.
AAAAATCTCGGGCTCAGACGTGGGACGAATATCTGGCTAGTCGCGCCGAACAAGGTGATGCCGAAGCATTGCGCATTTTCAGAAAACGGAAGAACTATAGAAGAGAGATTACTCAGACTTTACTGACCATTGACAGCTTTGAGGAGGCTATGGATGTTATAAAAACACAATTCAAGCCGACCGTTCTCAGAAATGGCAAAGTTATTTACCGAGCGCAGGACGGTGGTGTCGTTTCTGACGAGGCAACTGCAATCGCGGTGCCAGAAGTAACAGAAGCATCCACATTGTTGGCCTTGTCATTGGCAGATGAACGGTTTAACGGCAAGCCAGTGGTTGTGGAAGGTTCGGATGAGTTCAAGGTGCTGGTTGCAAAACTTTCGGCTATTAAAGGACTGTCTCTTCGTTTCGCTGATCCGGTGTTAGAGAAAGATCGGCAACGCCATGTCAGGGTAAAAGAACTGAAGCAGGAGGGGACCTACTTATCCTGCGACGCTGACAACTCCAGTCCAGCAATGCTAGAAGCAATCTTGCAGTGTTCCATAATTGTCCCATAATAAATATGTCTTGATCGTTGTCCAAAAATTTAAGTTGGGTTATTGCCAATAAGCAAAAATCCGTCACAGAATGTTGTGTGGACAGCAGCTAACGACGACTTCAGGCATAGCCCTAGTGATAGGACATTTCTTAAGAAAAATCGATATCTCTACCTGGATGCCATTGTTCTTCGCCCAATACTGGCAGAAGCGGTGTTCGAAAAAAACGCACGCCATTGAATGGTCGTCCGTGAGATGGAATAGGAGTCACCGGCCTATAGAATAATGACGTCCTTCGCGTGGCAAGAATGACTCCTCAGAAATTATCTTCCAGATCTTGTTTATGTCTCCTTGAGTGGAATTTATGATCAGGTCCAGCATGTCGCCACTAAGGATGGGAACCTCGGGATCTGAAGCAAGACCGTTCAGTATGCCTTCTTTCATTACTGCTAACGGGTAAAAGGAGGTACTGGCGATTTCAGACTCTGAGATTTGAAGTTTTTGTGCAGCATGAGCTGGATATTGAGTTATCCATCTGATGGCACGCTTCGCCTGGTTGAATGCGGTGTTAGCTTCATCAATGTGCCCACTTTTTATCCGGTCCATCAAAAGCCATTTGAGCTGAACAACCAGTGCTACTTTCGACGAGCAATCGATTACAAACAAATCTATGTCTCCACTCTCGCCGTTAGAATACTCAATCTGCGCCAATGCATGTAAGCCAAATTTTTTAAAACGATCGGCTAAATCACGTGACCATTGATCTTCTTTGAGCTTTTTAAGATCGTCATATTTTTGAAGTTTGGCGGAGGCCAGGTCAAAGAGATTACGTTCAGCACTCGAGCTCAACACCATAAAACAGCTTAACGCGAGTTGATCAGAAGATAAACGAAAGAAGGGCTGTGATATCGCTTCTGCTGCATGGCGATTTTTTGCCTTTCGCGTAGTATCAAATTCATAGATCAAGAAATCCACGATGTTAGCAACCAGCGAATGGCTTAGTCCAGACAGCTCAGATAGCAAGTCTATCCACTGTTCTCGTTGAGCAACCGGAACTGCAGACTGAACTGAGACATTAGAGACCGCCCGGTACAATACTCTCTGAACAGCAGCAATCGTCATCAATGACGCCCAAAAGTGTCTAAATTGATCAGTAGTGAAGATGCCGAGGTCGAGAAGACCGGGGAGTTGCCATAATCGTATTGCGTATCGATCAACGTTGTCTTGAAAGCTTTTTAGAATTTGTCTGTCTACTGTAAATACAGTGTGCTCATCGATCTCATCAGCATATTTTGGTTTAACCCAATCTTGTAAGGCGGCCAGCGAAGCTGTGGGCGGAGGGATGCTTGGCTGTTTCGGAATACGCCACAGCCATTGCGCCGCTTCGTAACGGATTTGTTCTGGGGTGTACAGTAACTCAATTTCGTTCTCCGAAATTTGCTTCGATTCAATTTTCTCCAGCCACAGGGTTACCATTACGTCACACAGTTCAGCATAGTCTGACGCAATACGCAAAAGCTCGCTGCACTTCTCAAGATCTTGCAATGTAGTTACTAAGGGTTTATCTAAAGGCCGCCGAAATTGAATCTTTGCGTAAACCCAACTCAAGCAAAGGTGTGTAGCCTCGCGAAGTATGTCCTGACCGACCTCGCTAACACTATCGCCACGCACTGCTCGGGAATTTTCGATCAGATTGGTATGAAGCTCGACTGCTCTGAGTAAATGCAATACGGCAGTATTGCATTCATCAAAGGGTAGAAGCGCCGGAATGCCGGCATCTATCAATAAGTCCAGCCGTTTTCTTTCATCACTTGTTGTAACCACTTATTGACACCCCTGCTTACACACTTGCAAGTCTTTACAAACCTACAATTATATAAAAATATCGACAAAACGACTGTATTTGCTTACAAGTGGGAAATACTATAAGATAGTTTTTCATGAACAAAAAAATACATATTTTGCAGCATGCGTCTTTTTTAGGTCCGGGCACAATAGAAAGCTGGGCTAACCTAAATGAGTTACCTATTACGAGAACTAAATTCTTTGATAAAGAGTGGACATTACCAGAAATGTCAGACTTTGATTTGCTTGTAATTATGGGTGGGCCGATGAGTGTAAATGATGAAGCACAATACCCCTGGTTATCTAAAGAAAAAGCATTTATTCGGCAAGCAATAAAAGCTGACAAAAAGGTACTAGGAATGTGTCTGGGGGCACAATTAATAGCATCGGTTCTTGGTGCCAGAGTTTATCCCAATAAGCATAAGGAAATCGGTTGGTTTAATGTCACAAAAACGGTTGATGCTAACCATGTATCTTTAACTAATTGTCTTCCTGATTCCTTTTGTGTATTTCATTGGCATGAGTTGACCTTTGATTTGCCTGATGGAGCTTATCAATTATTTCGCTCAGAGGCTTGTGAACAGCAAATATTTGCAATTGGATCTAATATACTTGGCATACAATTCCATTTTGAAGTTAGTGCGGACGATATTCTTGGTTTTATAGAAAATAATCCACCTGAATTGCCTAAACCCTTTGTGCAAACTGCTTCTCAAATAAAAGACAATCTTTCACAAGCAACATCAGTTCGTCCAATTCTATTTAAATTGATGGATGATTTTATGCAACTGCCAGTAAAAGAATCATCTCTACAAACAACCAAAGGATGAATAATATTATGGAAACTGTGATGATTTCTGATTTAGACAAAGGATTATTGGATGCTCAAAACAAGGCTAAACAACTTCTTGCTGTCATCGAAAATAAAAACTTCATTACTGCTGGCGTCTGCGAAAGTGAGATTACCGAAAAGATTTATCAATTAGCATTTGATTTATTTGGCACCAAAAAGCATTGGCATAAAAGAATAGTTCGTGCGGGAGTTAATACTGTTCTTGCTTATAATGCAAATCCGCCAGATCGTGTTTTGCAAGATGGGGATTTAGTTTATCTGGACCTTGGTCCTGTATTTGACGAATTTGAAGGTGATGTAGGCAAAACCTATTTGCTTGGACAAGATTCTGAAAAGGAAAGACTTATAGCGGATCTCGAACGCATCTTTTCTATATGCAAGGAATTTTATTTACAGCAACCCAGCATGACAGGGGCGGAGCTTTGGCATAAAGTGATAGAACTAACAGAACAAGGTGGCTGGAAATTTGGTAATAGTCATGCAGGACATATCGTAGGTGAATTCTCTCATAAGCAAAGCTACGGAGATTTGCCAGAATATAGAATAAGTCCGTTAAATAACGTTGCTATGAACACTTTGGCAAAGGATGGCAAAAAACATCATTGGATACTGGAAATTCATCTTGTTCATCCACAGGAGCGGTATGGTGGCTTCTTTGAAGATTTGCTTACATTGAGCTAAATATGCAGCGTTCAATCATCAAGCGCGGAAATCCTCTTTTAGAAAAGTCTGCAAACCTGTAGACAGTATTGACCAAGTGAGAGAAATTATTTCTGATTTGGCTGATACTTTGGCAGAGATCAGAAAATTATATGATTTCAAAAGGGGTCATGGTGTTGCAGCGCCGCAAATCGGCCATCTGGTAAGAATAAATATTGTGGAGTACGGTGAAGCCAGGCATGTTCTTATCAACCCTGAAATTGCGGAACACTCACCAGAAAAAGTCCAATACGGGAAGGTTGTTTGAGTTTTTTTGATTATCGAGGCAATGTGCCGCGCTATAAATCGGTTACTGTCAATGCATTAGATGAGAAAGGCTTACCATTCACAATAAAGGCAGCAGATGAATTTGCTATGTTGCTCCAGCATGAAATTGATCACTTGAATGGAATTCTTTATGTACAACGTCTGCCCAAACAGAAAAGGACTTATATTTGGTAGAAGGAATGCCTGAAATTCCTTAATACCTGACTGGCTGATTATGGTGGAAAGAAATTGATATGTCCCATATTGATTAACTTGCCTGGATTCATTCTAAAGATAGGCAGGGCTTATTGTTAAATGCGAAATCTTTTACTACTTGGAAATGGTGGCTTCCCTATCTACCAATTTTAGCGAATCAAGATGTTTATTAATCTCAGCGATTTCCTCGGTGGTTAGCTTAATTTCCTGGGCTTTGAGATTCTCTCTTACTTGAGCGGCGTCTCGTGCACCAGCAATTGCGGCTGTTACTCCTGGCTGAGCTATTGTCCAGGCTAGCACCAGCGGTGCAAGTGACGGTGCCATGGTCGGCTGCTATCGGTTTGATTTTGTCAAGAAAAGCATTGATTCTCTTGATGTTTTCAGGCATAAAATATGGTCGGCTAGCGCGATGGTCTGCGGGTTTGAACTTAATGTCAGGCTTGAATTTGCCAGTAAGCAGTCCTCGTTGCAGTGGACTGTAAACAATGACCCCGATGTTTTGGGTTCTACAATATGGCAAAATATCTTTTTCTATGCCTCGTAAAACCATACTATATGGTGGTTGAACGCAAACAATTCGACAAAATTTATTGCTAGTTTCTATGTCTTCCCTCGTAAAATTACTTACGCCAGCAGCTTTGACTTTGCCTTCTTTGATCAATTGCTTTAGAGCCTCCATCGTTTCCTCAAGAGGTGTAGAGGAATCACGATAATGGCACTGGTAAATGTCTATATAATCTGTTTGCAAACGCCTCAAGCTATCTTCACACTCTTTGATGATGCTCTTTTTGCGGGCATTACGGTAGATATTTTTTTTGCCGAACTCATCATCTTCCCAGTCAAAATGATGTTTGCCTTCTGCTGAGTCCCAGCGCAATCCGTATTTTGTTAAAAGCTGCACTTTTTCTCTTCTATTCTTAATCGCGCTGCCGACTATTTCTTCGCTTTTCCCATAACCATATACGGCAGCAGTATCAATTGAAGTTGCACCACCATCAATGCTGGCGTGAATAGCCTCGATTGCGTCTGATTCTTCGCTTTTAGCCCACATCCAGCCGCTAATTGCCCAGGCGCCGAAAATTATGGTGGATACTTCTACGCTGCTGGTTCCGAGTTGACGATATTGCATAATCTTGATCCGTTTTCGCTCCCTATCATTCTCAAATCACTCTTGAACTTTGCGAGCCATATTGAAGTTTCTCGGTTATTTTGCGAGCTGCCCACAGACCTGATTCTGCTGCGCCCTCAGTATAAGGCATACTTAAATAATCACCGGCAAGCAGGACTCTCTTGTCGCTGTTTTTCATCCGGTATGAATAAATAGCCTGGCTGCGGCCTATAGGAGATCTTGGTTCAGCCTGATGCCAACGATATACACGAGTGACGGCAATAGAATCCAATAGCCCAGGAAAATACAATTCAAGTTCTGGCGTGATTGCAGCCAAGATTTGGTCGTCTGATTTGTCTATATATTCTTCACCGTGTTTATCAGAGAGCATTACATTTAGCAGTTCGCCTTGTAGTGTTTGATTTTGGCATTTATTGGATTGTATTGCTATAGCTGCAATTGCTTGACGCTCAATTCCAGGTATAAAGATGCCATATACTTCTTTTGCCCAAGCACTTTTATAGGTTTTTGATTACCAATGGCAATATTCACAGTGGCACTGTAACCAGTATCCATAATCGCGCACTCCAGATCATCTGCGTCTCTATAGAGGGCACGGGCAGCTGGTGCAGGAATAGCTAGAATTACCTGCTGCGCTTCCAGCTCAAGCTGATTCTGTAGAAACTACTACCTTATCTTGTTTTATTTCAATCTTTTGCACCGGACTGTTCAGTCGCACGTCCAGTGAATTGGCTAATGCTTTAGGCAGGGTTTCCAGTCCCCCAAGCAGCGTCAGTATCTTATGCCGACGGATTGGAAACATAGAAATTGCAATTGGTAAGGCCCGGGAAGTATCAATAGGTGACTGAAAATACAGTCCTTCTAACATTGGTTCAATAATATAGTTATAGACATCTTCGCCGAATAGCCGCTTATAGAAATCCGGCGAGTTTTTGGTCATCAAAATTATGCCAAGCCGAATAATCATCAAGTGGCAGAAGCCTTGTTGCTAACGAAATCATGGCACTCCGCCAAACAAAATTACTCCATGCAGGTAAACTAAGTAAGCCGCTGGTTAGCAGTGTAAGCGGTTGAATCAAATCGTAATTTCCGTGGCTGTCCATTTTTAATAACGGCGCAATAGTGGCTTACTTCGGTAACTTGAGATGCTAAGCCAACTTCTTGAATTAAGGCAAGAATGTTTTTGTAGCCACTTGAAAGAAATTGAGCACCTGTATCGATGGTGAAACTACTGGTAGCATCAGTGCAAATACGTCCACCGACACGATCCGTAGATTCGAGTACGATTACCGACAGACCTTGCTTCTGTAGAGAGTAGGCTGCCGCCAGTCCTGCCATTCCTGCACCTATTACCACAACTCTCTGTTTAGTCATTGTCGTCTTCGTCTAGCTATTGTACGTATTTGAAACTCTGTTTAAATGCTGGCAACAGTTTACATTGCCATTGCCTTTTCATCGCAAGAAGCTAAAAGAATCACAGGCAGGATTGGCTTACTATAAACAAACATTGCGGTATCAACTCTGGCGTATAAACAAGAACAATTTGATAACCAGTGTAAGCTGCCCCAAAATCTGTTGGAACAAGACGTCAAGAATAAGAAAACCGTACCGGCAGAAAAAGTAGAAAGACCAAAAGCCCTATAGACTCAGCCTTTAGCCAACCAATGAAACATAGTTATTGGCGTATCGAAAATGAAAAACAGCGCGAAAAACAAGAGCGACCAAGAAGTAGGGATCACGCCCCCACTTCTGGTCATCTCTGCGGCCTCATGCCTATCACCGTTCCCTCAACCGATCTCTACCCTCACGCCTGGAAACCGCCTTACTAGCGCCATATTCGAATCACCATTGTTCCAATGATAATCGAGATATAGCAGACGAAGAGCCGGCAAATTAGCGCTTGCAAGCCCTTTATCCGTAACTTCCGTCCAGGTGAGCCTAAGCTCCTGAAGGGCTGGCATGTTCAGGCCCCGTAATTTGGCATCGGTAACCTTAGTCCCCCAGAGAACAAGTCTTCGAAGGAAAGGCCATTCTCGATTCAGAAGTCCGACACCGGTAATCTGGTCCAGCTCAGCTCAAGCTCCTGAATGACTGGCATGTTCAGATTGCCTAGCCCCTTATCGGTGATCTTGGTCTGGCCGAGCCTAAGTCGCTGAAGGATAGGCATGTCCAGTCTCAGTCCCTCGCCAGTGAAGTCGGCGCCGTAGAGGTCAAGCTGTTGAACGGCTGATAAAGGTAGGTTCGCAACCGTCGCGTCAGTAACACAGCTCCACCAACTGAGATCGATGGAAAAATCACCGTTGTCAACCCAAGAGTCATCTATCACTGGTCCCTCCTCTCGTAGGTTAGAAGTCATACCCGCAGTAATAGCAGCGCACCAAGCACCGTTGTCCGCGGGCAATCGTGGAAGCAAATACGTCGATATGGGCCAATCCCGAACTAGACCGGAAGGCCTTTTCACGAAATTGCGGTAGCCGCCGTTAGCTGAAGCCATTGGCCGCCTGCAGGTTGTTTGTCGTGGGTCACCACGGGTGCTACTCGAACAAGGACCGCTTTGCCACCAGTGCTGCGATGACTTGCGATATGTCCTTACCCGCTGTGAGGGCAATGACGATATCGGACAGGGGGAAAGCCATGTTGGGCTTGATACCATCTTCTGGGCTTCCACCGCCGGCCGTACCGTGTCAGGCGTGCTCTCCTTGCACCGGAACTCGACGACGTATCTTATGTCCTTACCCGGCATGGTGACAGCATGAACTACAGCCTTCCACTGACCACCCGGGTTAGCGTATTGGTTGGGTTGCCCGCGCCGCCCTGGGCGATAAGATACCCCAGCCAATACTTTGTTTGCAGGTTATCCGCGAATGGGCGATGTTGCAGAATCCGGCTCCATACACAGCTAAAGGTAGATATTCCCAGCCCTTTGCGACTTGCCCGTCCGCCGTCTCGATGGGCAGGGTGGTTGTGTCCAGCTCGTCGACAACAACAAGCACATTCTTTGGAGGATCTCTGGGCTGCCGTTTGAGCTGCCACTCAAACATAGTTCCTCCGCAGGAGAAGAACCAGTTTGCTGGCGCCCACCCGGAGGCGAAACTCGTGGCCATGACGGCTCCCCCGGAAAGCCCCCCAAAGCCTATTTTGTCGAAGTCAACGTTGAGGTTGCTTAGAACCCAGTCGCGACTTGCGCCTAGGTACACCATGTCGTCGTCGAACCGATCATCCACGCCGGACAATGAATCCACCGCGTTCCAGGCATATTGCGGCACGCCCCAGATGGTGTAAAGTCTCTGGCTACCAAGAACACAGCAATCATCCCCTGCGGATTGGCTTTCTTGGCCAACTCGGTGAAATTGTGGGGGAATTTTTCTGGTTGGGATTCATTGTCCCCGTGGAGGAAAAACCCGCATGGCACCGGCGCTCCTGCCCGGTAGGTATCGGGAAGGTAGATGTCGAAGTATCTGGCCCTTGTAGCCGAATACTCTATATGCGCCCGGTTCCCTTGGGGCTCCTACAACAGGTATTGGCTGTCCGTGATCAAGCAATGGACGCCCGCTTGCATCCAGCTTGATGACGACGCCTGGAGCATACGCCTGTGTTTGTGGAGCTGCCCAGACATGCGCGTACAACATGATCCAGCCCCAGGACACACAGGCCCAGACGGGCAAGAGTAGGACAACAATGATCAGCAGATATCCGGGTCACTTTGGTCGCTTCTTGCGGAGGAGGGCTAAGACAATCCATGTCAGTGCCGCCACCAATGCGATCACGAACAACGCCAACCATCCGAACAATGTACAGCGGGTCGATGTAACGTGCCATCGACAAATTCCTTTCATCCAGAAAATCAAATCGTCACGATCTACCGCGCCATCGAGCGATGTCTAAACGATGGAGTCCGAGTCACGGCAAGGAAGCGGCCTCCGGACGAAGCCATTGGCCGCCCATTGCACGTTTGACTGCAATCGTTGTCTAGCGACTTGATTCACGGCTCCGGCTTGCCGGTGATCAATGCGACGATGATGTCGCTGAGCGGGAAATTCATATTGGGCTTCATGCCCGTGGAGTCGTCCCCCCCTTCCTTGGCACCGTGCCAGGCATGATCTCCTTGCACGGTGTAGACCACGATCTTCCTTGGCAATTTGCCGTCCGGCTGGTTAATGTAGTGAATGACACCAGCCACCTCACCCTGGCGCTTTGTGAAGATTTCCTTCCCGTCCTTGCCGCCAGAGGTGAGAAACTCCTTCAGCCAGTATTCCTCTTGCAGTGATGGCCTTGAATGTTCGAGATTGCGGAAGCCACCAAGAAGAGCGGCTCGGCTGTAGAGGCTGCCTTTGGTCACCTTACCGTCAACGTCGAGCGGCAAGATCACCTTCTCCGTGTTCAGTTGGATGAACACGTTTCGCGGAGCGTTCTCACCTGGGTGGCGATTCTGTTGTCCTTCCAGCATCGTGCCACCTGCTGAGAACAGCCAGTTGATATGGACGTCCTTGGAACCAGCCTGGGCGAATCCTGCCATGAATAACGCACCATCGGACAGTCCGCCGACGTTGAGGTTGTCCGGGTCGGCGGTCGTGTGCGCCAGCGTCCATTTGATGACGTCTCGTAGATAGTCCACGTCATCCTGGAGCTTCGAGTCAAACGGCATGAGGGTGCCGAGGCTTGAGTTCCAGGTATGAGTGCCGCGGCCTCTTGGGCTGAGCGATCGGATACACGACGATGACCTCATGCGAGTCTGCACGAGCGTTCATTTCGCTGTACTTGGGTCCGAAGTCCAGCGGATTGCTCTCGTCCGAGCCATGTGCCAAGGCCAAGCAAGGCATTGGCTTGTTTCCATCGTATCCCTTGGGAAGATGGAGGACGAAGAACCTGTCGCCAATGGGCACACGATAGTCGCCACCCTCGGTCGGTCGAACGGTCAGCTCCTTGAACAGTTCGCGCGCCACCGCATCGGCCTTGTTCACCAGCACTGGCGGCTGCTTCGGACGTGCGGTCGCCTCTGCCGGTTGTTGCAGGAACTGCAAGCCAGACCGCTGAGTGCGATCAGGGCAAGCAGGAGGGCTGAAAACAGACGCTGACGATCCTTGCGCGAGTTGAAGCGCAACATGGATTGGTCTCCATTCTTGCAAGAACACTACTGATGGGTTGTTCAAATCCACAATTGGCCGGTCTTCCGCATTCATTTCGGGGCACAAGATCATCTCGCTTACAGCAAGCAGTAAACTAACCCGCCCCATCCATTGGGTAAGTTGTCTGCCTGACTAGAACTCTTGTGTGGCTTTCTTGATGAACGTTCTCGATGATTACGGAAAAACTCTTGCAATCTAACCCTAACAAATTTGGAGGGGGTAAAATCAAGCCCCGTACCTAACACAACAACATTGCTCGAAACATATACCCGCTGCTTGATAACAGGATTTTTTGCAGGGGGATGTCATGAAAGATGAGAAAAATTTCGAGCTAATAAGGGTTAACTAATGGCCATTTTTACTATTAGCATCGGCTGATCAACGCGAGGCTATATTAACCGTTACTTAATTTTATATATGGTACGGCTGGCCGCATTTTATCTGCCTATAAGTTGCTTTTTGGTTGCCTAATCTGTTATTATAATACTAAACAGATGACTTGAATTTGGAGTATAAAACTAATGACTTATCGAGCACTTGCCCTTGACCCAGATACTTGCCTAAAGCGAGACTTGAAAAAAGCTCATATATCTAACATAACACTCTCCACGGCGAGTAGTGCCGAACAGCTTTGTGCCTCGGTTGATGAAGAAGCGGCTGATTTAATTGTTTTGCACTCAGAGTTGTTTGAAGGCATAAGTGGTCTGGAGGTAGTTGCTAAAGTAAGAAAACAAAAGCCCAGTATGCCTGCTTTATTACTTACAGATGAAAATCCAACAGAACAATTATACGAGGAGGCAGCCAAAAGCTCTCGCATAGAGCTTATGCCAAAGCCCATTACCGCTGGCAAATTGCAGTATCACTTAGCTAGACTATTTGAAGGGCGGCAGCCGGTGCCCAAACCGCTTAGGGTAGCCCCAATTGAAGAGTTAAGAAATAGCAGAAGCGGACGGCTGGATGCTAATAAAATAAGCAAAATGTTTGACTTGCCTATGTCAGCTATTGCCAAATGCTTAGGCCGGGTTCGCCAAACCATTGAGAAAACACCGGACTCAGTAACAGTCAGCCAGGGCTTTATCAATTTGAGCGTATAGCCGGAGGCTTATTAAAGATGACGGGTTCTATTAAGGGCTTGAAGATGTGGCTGAATACACCCAATCCAGAGTTTGAAAACCATACACCTCTCGATGTTATAAAACTGGGGCAGGTAGAGATGCTGGCTGACTGGGTAGATGATGCACGATTAGGTAATCCTGGCTAATGCTTGACGCTGCCAATCTTGCTTCTTTGCTTATGCACATTGAGCCGCGGCGATATAAACGCAATGTATTTCGATGTGTTGAACTTTCGGCATTGAATAGTATTGAGCCGATGCAGCCTCTCTATGACCTTGGTGCCAGCAAGTCAGGTCAAAGATTCACACCTATTGGTGGTCCACCAGCCCTATATGTGGCTGAAACACCGGAAAATGCTTATCATGAACTAACTGGTATGTTTTGGTCTGATGAAGCCATTGCACACCAAAGGGCTCCAATGACGGTTACAATAAATATTATTTCAGAAATCCCGCCAGAGCTGTTTGAGAAATGGGAGGTGCGGTAAAGATGTTTTTGCCGTACCCGATTGACCGTAGGGTTAATTGCCCAATGTAGGTTTGCCTGGGTTAATTGCACAGACAACAAAAAATATGCGTTATCTATGCTATAATCAGTGTTGTACTTAGATTTATGGAAAACAGTTATGTCATCAGCGAAGGAAGCCGCCAAGAGGCTTTATAGCATAGCCTATAACCAAGATGGCTATTTCACCTATCAGCAAGCAATAGAGGCTGGCTATACCCAACAGAGCCAGTCTTATCATGTGCGTAACGGTGATTGGGATCGCGAGTGGCGCAGTGTTTATCGTTTGAACAACTATCCCCGTCCAGATTACCCGGATCTTATGATTCTTTACCTGTGGACCTGCAATAAACAGGGCATGCCGCAAGGGGTAATCTCACACGATATGGCTTTGGATCTTTATAATCTTGGCTCTTGGACCCTGCAAAAAAATACTATGACAGTGCCGCCGGGGTTTAGAAGAAACGCCCCGCCTCCTGGCGGTTGGGATTCGATAGAGCTTTATTATGCCAAGCTGCACAAAGCCGACATCAAAATCATGCATCATGTGCCTTTCACAACACCGCTTAAAACGATTGTAGATCTGCTTGTGGCTGGTCATGTGCCAAAACATCATTTGGTTTCTGCAATCGAAGACGCTTTCAGTCAAGGGCTTATTACGCACCGTCAATTGCTTCAGGCAGAGCTATCAACACAAGAGCATGAGCTGCTTGTTAAACTTCTTAAGGAAATAAATTATGGCAGAGTTAAAGAAATACAAGTCGGCGGGCGACTTCAGGCAAGCGCTTGAAGGAAAAGTGCGCGCAACCTGGAGAGCTCAACCGGGCACACAATATCAAGATCACACACGCATTGTAGCTTTTGAGCGCTGTCTTGCCCGGTTTAACCCATTAAAAACCACCCTTAAAGGTGGTTATGCTCTTGAGTTTCGCCTAAATGATGCCAGACTGACCAAAGATATGGACCTCACTATTACGGAAGAAAAGCTTCTCATTGCAGACAAAGACAGGCAGGCAGAGGCTATTCGAGACTATGTGCAAGATTTACTACAACAAGATCTGGATGATTACTTTACGTTTGAGATAAAACAAGGGGCAAAACATTTAAAAAATGCAGAAGGTGGTGGCACACGTCTGACTGTTATTGCCAAAGTTGATGGCCGAGTGTTTCGCGAGTTTCATATCGACATAGAAATAAGAAAAGAGGAAATCTTGCCGTCAGAAAGCCATGAAGGTCAAAACAGCCTTAGCTTTGCTGGCATACCTAACCCTACTGTTTCTCTCACTCCTAACGAGGTTATGTTTGCCGAAAAGCTTAATGCTTAATACTGGAACTAAATTTGTGCGTAGATTTAACTATTCTCTGCAAAGCTTTTTATGTCAAAAGCTGACCTTCGTTGAAGACAATAGGTTGATTTAAATTTGAATTCTCAGATCCAGTTGAATTGCTGATTTTTCACGCAAAACAGTGGTATAGAAATCGATAAGGGTTGTTCTGTGCATTTCAATGCACTAGTACCTAAATATATAATTTCTATGACTTATTCATGGATAGGGCAACAGCCTATATTGGAATTCCTTCGGCAATAAGGCGAAATACCTGTGAGGGTCAGCCAAAAATCCAGCGTTGTTCGTTGATTAGTCCAAGCAAGTTTATATATTTAATATCCATAAAGTGGCACACATCTGGTATCCTGAACGCGGCCATTGGATTATCGGTCTTTTGCTCGGCAGTGACTACTGTACTTTTGTGGATTTTTGCCAAAGCAATGAAAAAGGGTCAGCCCCAAATTCTGCGACCGCCAGATTCAACTAGTCGTGGATAATTTTGTAATATTTCTGCTACCTAAATTTGAATTTCATCGTCAATTGCTACAAATAAATTTTGCTGTTTATGCACCAAGCCGCCAAATTGTCGTCTTGTTTTTCGAGTTTACGCCGTACTTCTTAATTTGCCCGAGTACCTCCCTTCTCGATTTATCCAGCCAGCTTTTCCGAAACACCAGGAAAATTTTCAATAGGGTAGTTCCTAACCTAGCTGTCTATTAAAGCGCTTGTATCTAGGCTGTATTTCACTTTAATTGCTTACATCTAACGAAATACAGCCATTTCAATTTTGGGCAAGTAATTTAGCTTGACTGACAAGAGATCAGATACGTCGGAAGCAGTTATTTTTTCCTGATGGTAACTATCCAAAACCAGCCTGGAAAATAATCTACCAAGAGAGCTGACCACCATTTTATCTGGTGGTGCAAATCCCTTTTTCTCTTGCTTTGCTTTTTTCGCCTGTCTTATCCACATTTCTTTGTACTCAGTGCTCTTGCTTTTGTAAAAGGCCAAAGAGATACTACCCACGGTGTGCAACCGACGTAAGATAACTTCTCTGCTAACCTTATATCGGTCTGCAAGGTCTTTGATTTCATCATCTGTCCATTTGGATGTGGGCTTTTTGTTCTGAAATTCGGGCTCGGCTAAAAGTAGTTTTTCGGGCACGAAAGCAGAACCAGCTATTGCATTGCATGAAACTTCGATATCAGAATGGCCACCTAAATCGCAAACGCCTTCTTTACCCATAATTACGTGAGCTAGTTCATGTAAGAGTGTGAATGTGCGAGCTGCTAAAGCATCTTGAATATTCACCATGATAGTAGGAAACGGGGTTTTGATAATTGAAAAGCCCCGCATTTCGTCTACAGGAATACGACTTGCTTGAAAAACGAATATGTTTTTATTCTCTATAGCAGCACGCCAGCCATTGAAAGACTCTCGATTATTACCCCAGTGCAACTGCTTTTCATAAGTTATGCCAAGAAATTCTCGTATTACATGCCCCATTTTTTCAGGATCATTGCCAATGTACTTTGGTAGTGCAGGCAGCGGCAAAGTACCATCTAAATCTTTACGTAACTCTATTGCTGCGTCTCGGCGACTATAGGCGCGTCTAATTTCATACACTAATGCAGGGCTATATTCTTGGGCATGCTTTTCAGATATTCGACGAAAATCTTTTATTGGATCAAAACCTTTTGGGGGTTTAGGCAAATAAAATACAGCTATTGGTCTTTTATAAACCTCACCCATTTTCCTTAGTTGAGTGATTGTAGGACGGCGCTCGCCATTCTCGAGCTTAATAGACGTTCTTCGGTAGAGCCTATTCTTTTTGCCGCCAAATGCAAATCCAAGCCAGCACTCTTATGAGCCCAGGCTAACAATTCAGGTTTTGCGATTGCCTCTACTCGTTCGACCATAAGCATGCCCCCTGTCTATAAGTTTACCCTGCCTGACAATTGCCTCAAGTTAATTAGTTGAAAAATCTGTAAAAACCGTTCAGATTGAATGTCTAACGCAAGATAGAAAGCTGAGAAACCGCCTAAAAATCATTCAACTGCGAATTTCATAGCCCATTTCTTTATACTCTTTTGCTCGCTTTTCATACATTTTGGCTAGGATAGTGCTATTCCAATCTACATAATCATAAATTTGTACTAGGTCCTTGCCTTCGTGCTCTCTATGCAACCTACCGGCATATTGCCTTACTGTGCCTTTCCATGAAATCGGCAATAATAGAAATAAAGTATCCAGCCGTGAATCGTCAAAGCCTTCGCCAATGTACTTGCCAGTGGATAATATAACTCGTTGCTCTTCATTCGGTGTGGCTTTAACAGCAGAGAAAATTGCCAATCGCTGCTTCTTAGTCATGCCACCCTGTAGAACAAAAACATTTCTTGGCTGTCCATTAAGCATGGTAGCCAATCTTTGAAGATGCTCTTTTCTTTCTGTGATAACAAGTGGCGAGCGCCCGGCTTCTACAGCTTTGATTATGTCTTCAACAATCAATTGATTTCTTTTTGAATCATTGGTTATATCCTCATAAAGCCGCTGGAAGTTTATGCCATCTGGCATGGGCGGCGGCGCAAAATCTGTTTTGCGAACAAAAACCACATGTTCTCTAGTAGAGGTTTCTTTGCTCTGATTAACGGTGTTTCTATAAACCACTGGCCCACATTGCATCATGATAATTGGATGATGTCCGTCTTTGCGAATAAGGGTGGCAGTTAAGCCAAGAATGTACTTAGCCTTTGCTTTATTAACTACCTGCTCAAAACTAAAAGCAGGCAGATGATGACATTCATCAATAATTATTTGCCCATAGTCAGCAATAGAATCAGCTACTACACCACTTCTGTTTAACGATTGAATAGTAGCGATATCCACCATTCGTGTTAACTTTTTCTTGCCGCCTCCCAATTGACCAATATTTTTATCTGGAAGATCAAGAAATTTTTTCAGCTGTTCATGCCATTGATCAATTAACTGAGCCCGGTGTACTAAAACAAGCGTGTTAACCTTGCGCTTAGAAATAGCATAAGCAGCAACAACTGTTTTACCAAAAGCAGTTGCAGCGCAAAGGACGCCATTGTCAGCTGACAAAACAGCATTGGCAGCCTTTTGTTGTTCAGGCCTTAAAGTACCCAGAAATTTTGCTTTGATTTTCTTGCCGAGAAATCTTTCTTCTTTTATATTTAGTGCTAATTTATTTGTCTGAAGCAATTCTTGTAAAGCAGACAGACAGCCACGCGGTAGGGCGATGTGCTCTGAATGATAGTCAGCGCAACAAATTATCCTTGGCTTATTGTGAGTAGACATACGCAAAGCCTGGGCGCGAAAAAATTCAGGATTCTGGAATGCAGCTAGCCTTATTATTCGATTTAGCGCAGCTGCGCCAAAACCTTCTTTCTCTAAATAAAGCATATTGCTGATTACTAATTGAACTTGTTTAGGTAATGGACCTTTCAAAATATTATCCTGAGGTTTTCCTGAAGGTGGAATTTTCCAAGGTGTTTTTGCCTCTTCGCTATCAGATGCTTCCAGCACTGGCATAATTGCTTCTTGCGTTGCTGCGTTGCGAATAATTTCTTCTATTTTATGTTGATTCATTTTTGTGGCTGATGTTAATAAAGCCCACTGATCGTCAAATGGCTGAAATTTTTTATCAACAAAAACGCTATTACCCAATTTCATAGAATTAGCTTGCAGCGGAAGGGCAATAAGATTACCAAATCCACCTTTAGGCATAGTGTCTTGATTAGGAAATAGCCTGTCGTAAGAATCGAAACGGAGTTGATAGTGCCGTTCTTTAGTGCGTGTGATTATATAAGTGCCAAGTTTACGAGCCAATGACGCTGGTAGTGGATTATCAAAGAAAATCCAGATGTGTCCACCGGCACCAGATCGTGATCTTTCTAAATAAGCAGGTACAGATAATTCATTACACGCATCTAAAAAAGCAAGACAATCCTCTTTCCAACTAGATTTATCAAAATCAATAGCCAAAAATCTACAACCATCATCTTGCATAAGCGGATAAGTGCCAATTATTCGCTTTCCACTTAAGTGTTCAGCAATAACTTTATCTGTCACAGGCAAAAGTTTGCATGACTCACTGCAAATTTTCCTTTCGTTTTTGGATCAATAGTATGTTTACTCCAGTCGTGAACCTTGGCCGGTGAATAATTAGACCTACCGTCCTTGCTTTCCCAGCGCTCTGCATACACATCCTCTCGCCCGATAAATAAATCACGGAACAGTTTGACATGAGGGTCTTTAATAGACTGATCTGATACCGAACTAATGTAAGCGCTATTTTCTTCTTTAACGAGAGAAGGAGCGTAGTTGATTGCCTCGTATGAGACAGGCTTCTCTTTCGTCTGTAATAGGTTCAATTGCTCTTTGAGACATGCAATTTCTTTTTAAGAAGAGCAATCTCTTTATGCAGATGAATACACTCTTCGCAGGCACTATTTATGAATGGTAATTTAGTTGAGCCATCTCATCCGTAATAATGTATAAGTTTAGCCCCGCGCTTTTCAACCATTGCTGAATAAGCTAGTAGATGTCTTTCTTATAACTGTTAGAGGGCAAGTCTCCCGATAGTTAGGTAGCTATACTTTTTGCTTGTGTTGGGCTTGCGTGAGGTAATTATGCCACAAGATACATTTCACGAACTTCTACGCGATTTGATAGCGTTTAATCCAGAAGCTCAAATAAAAAAAACCATAACCGTAAATCCCTTGGTAATGGACGGCCTTGAGTTGGAGCAATCATTGCTGAAGGGCGCCCACTTTATGGAAAATACTGAGTGGGCTCAGAACAAGAAGCAACAGAATTTATGCAAAACCTAATGCCCTTTATGCCAACAGACGAGTCGGCTAGTGAAGTAGCTGAGGAACTCATTATAGAAGCCTGCAAGACAACAAATAAGCTGGTACGTATATCAAAGGCCAACGAGGCACTGCAAACTTTTCCACAATGCGCACATGCTTATCTGCTTCTTGCGATGGAGGAAAGCAATCTGCCAGAAAAAATATCCTTGCTTCGTCAAGGCATAGCGATAGCTGAAACCACTCTTCCTCCGGGAATATTTTTAGAATTTGCGGGTTACGTCTGGGAAAGACCGGAAACAAGACCATACATGCGATGCAAAACTGCGTTGGCGACGGCTCTTTGGGAAAGTGGAGATCGTAAACAGGCGATTGATATTATGAAAGAGCTGCTTCAAATTAATCGTGGGGATGGCCAGGGTCTTAGATTTCACCTTGCCAGCTGGTTGCTTGAATTCAATCCCGACGATGAATATATTCGCCGACCTTTTTTCAAAGACTATAAAGCGGATACGTCAGCATTTATACAATATTCTTGTGCGCTCTGGCTGTTTCATAAACACGGACCCAACCGTGAATCAACCAATGCGCTTTTACGTTCAATTAAGCATAATAAATTTGTGCCTGTGTTTCTATTGGGAAAAGGGAAAATGCCTTCAGAAAAGTTCTATAGAGTTGAGCGTGGATCACCTGAAGAAGCGGTTAGCTATTGTCGCGCCGCTGTTTCCTGTTGGAAAAAATTCGCTGGTAGTCTGGATTGGTTAAGTACACATGTTGGACCAATTTCTGAAAAACTCATCCAAGCGGCTGAGTCCGCCAGGCAGTGCAATCTTGAAGGAGGCAGGTTTGTTGGAATGCCTTTAAATATTTCTTTTGAATAGTGGGCTGGCCAGTTATTGGTATAATCTATCCATAATGAGATGTTATGGTTTAGCCTATGCAAATTAGCCAGGAAGTTATTGATAATTTGATAAATCGCATTAAGCGTGTTGTTGAGCCCGAACAAGTAATTCTTTTGGTTCAGCTGCCCGCGGATTAATGGGACCAGACAGTGATATTGACGTTTTGGTAGTTATACCTAAGGGCATTCATCGATTTCATACTTGTCAGGCTATTCATCGGCAATTGTCTGGCTTTGGATTACCTGTAGATGTAGTTGTTGCTAACCAAGAAGTTCTGACCAAGCATAAGGACAACCCTGGCTTGATTTACAGGAACATTTTAAAGGAAGGCAAAACAGTTTATGCTACATGATTCGCTGCCAGAACCTGGTTCGGCAGCGCAGTGGCTCTGGCATGCAGAAGGCGATCTTGAACTAGCCCGGACGCAAGCGTTTAATAAATTCCCAATTGAGTTGCTCATTTTTCATGCAGAGCAAGTGGTAGAGAAATCAATAAAAGCTGTTCTTGTGCATTTCAATGCACCAGTGCCGAGAACACACAATCTTGAATTGCTCATGGATGGGGCAGAGGCTTATGTTAATATCCCTTTAGAGATAAGGGCGGCTGAAGATTTGACACCTTATGTTACTGTAGGTCGTTACCCCGGTGATTATGAGCCCAACTCTGACGAAGCCTACTCCGATGCCTTGGCAAAAGCAGAAAAAACATTATTATGGGCGCAGAACGTTTTGAAAGGAACAAAAGATACAGTGTGAAAAATTTGCAATTCAACTGCTTACACAGTGCTTACATAAGGTAGCAGCTAAAACCATCAAAATTGACTATAACATGAAACACAAGCCCAGCTTAAATTCTAGCCAACTAACATTTAAGAACCTACCGAATTGCCATCTGCCTGTCACGCAGGAGGTCGCGGGTTCGAGCCCCGTCGGTCCCGCCATTTAATATCGTAAAGATTACCTTTTCCAGGATCCTGGACGCTCAAAGGTGAGGATCGTGGAAAAATTTGCTCGAATAATATTCGGTTTGTGACAAAAAACTGGATATATTTATCACATATCAATTCTCTATCTTTGATCAAAATTGGACGATGAAAAAAGCTAGCGCGAGCTGCGCCAACTTTGTCATGTGCATTTAATGTAGAAGATTAGCAAAATTCTAACTGATGTTGACATGATGGATCTCAAGGCCCAGACTTGGTTATCAGCCACAGACGCCCGTTATTGCCGTGTTTCTGCTTTGCAACATTTATTGTTTTAGCCAAGAGGTTTTTGTTAGAAGCAAGTGTTCTCTAAATGCAGCTTCGGAAAGCACCTCAAACCATACCCCAACAATCAATGATGACCAACGAGTCGACCCGAAGAGGTGGAGCGGTTGAGCACATCGCTCAATAAGTTTGCATTAGGGAGAGAGTGACGAGGGGGTTGGTTTCCGTACGGGTCCCAACAATTGTTTTAGGAGACCGTTCATGAGGACGACAGGACATTGGCAGCGACGGAAGGAGATTCTGTGCCGGCTACTGCGCTGGCGGAATCGACAGACAAGAAAAAACTGGGCATTGCGTCCTGATCTTGATGGAGCTGGCGGCGCGGAGCGAATCGAGGCAAAGGTATTGCTGACGGTGTACACCGTCGACACCACCGCTGATTTCCCAGCAGCTTCAGCACCGGCCGATTCGTTTCGAGGAGCGGCGAATCTCGCTCAGCCGGGGGATGAGATAACATTTATCGACGGGCTGGGAACGGTCAATTTGCAAGATGGGCCGGTTCAGTTCACCCAAGGCGGAGCGGGTGTGACGATTGTGGGCGGCACGATCGACGGCTCTCGCAGCGGGGGCGACATGATCGACGTTGCCCAGGGCGGGACTGTGACGTTCACCGGATCTTTCACCCTCATGAATGGCAAGGTGTCCAATAACAATGGCACCTTGGTTCTGCAGGGCGGGACAATGAACAACGCTCCGGTGAGCACGTCCCAGCAGGGATCGAACTCAACCTTTTCCGCCAGCAATGTCGTCTTCGTAAACGCGACGACGCTGGCATGGATTGGGAACCTCAACAACTCGGTTGCCACATTCACCAGCGATGTGTTTACTGGTGACAAAGCAGGCTCGATTAGCTACACGGGCGTGAGCAGTCAGTTGAACGTCAGCGGTAGCGCCGTTGTTGGCAATACCAATGCCACGACGACACCGGAAATTACGTTGGCTGGGTCATCCTACTGGCTCAACAGCGTTGTCTCCGGTAATACCGAGCCGTTGAATGGTACGGTGGTCAATATTGGGCTGATCAATGCGGTGGTGGGCGGTAGCGTGCTGATGCAGTCCTGCTCCATCAACACCAATAGCATCAGCCCAACCTCGTCGAACGGGGGCATCATCACCGGGACGGTGGCAGGAAATGCGTCGATCGAGTTTGATCTGACCACCGTTGCCAACAACACTGCGGCTGCGGCGTTGCCGGTCATCAACATCAATGGCGTTGCCGGCAACGGGAATGTCATCTTCTACTCCACCACTGTTGCCGACAACGCGAGCGGCGTATCGGTGAAAGGAGTAGCGAGTTCCAATGTTGAGAACGACATCTTCTGGGGTAATCAGCCGAGCGGCGCCAGTACGCCGGCGGATTTCTCTGGAGAAATTACGGAGGGAAATGATGACGACATGGGGATTATCGCGTTTGGCTCGTCGATCGTTTCGATGAGCAATTTGAGCAGCGCTGATCCCATGTTCGCGGCGCTGACGGCCAATGGGCAATTGCCATTGGAGGATGGCAGTCCATGCCTTGGTACAAATGATCCGATCGTTGGCCAGCCGAACGAGGGGGCGTATCAGGGGCAGGGGGTGCCGGTTCCGCCGCCGCCACCACCACCACCGCCGCCACCTCCTCCTCCACCGCCACCACCACCACCTCCCACCGTCATCAACGTGACGGTGGACAACGATTATCCGCCTACTCCGCCGCCACCGGAAGATTCGTTGAGGGGGGCAGTTGCGGATGCGGGGGCCGGCGCCACGATAAACCTTACTGCAGGCCTCACGATCGACCTTATCTACGGGCCGATCAACATCACCAAGAGTATGACCATCAATGCTAATGGTGATACCATCGAAGGCCGAATTCGTTGTTGAGCCTGGCGTGAGCTTCACGCTCGAGAACTTCACGCTACTCAACGGTGGAATAACCAACGACAACGGGACGTTGCTCCTGGAAATCGGGGTGATGAACAACTCGCCGGTTAATGACACCCAACAGGGACCCGGCACCGACTTCACAGCTACGAATGTCACTTTCGAGAACAACACATCGATGGCCTGGACGGGGAATCTATCCGCCTCTACAGCCAGCTTCACGACGTGTGTGTTCCAGGACAACTCGGCGGGGTCGATCTTCTATACGGGCGTCTCCAACAGCCAGTTGAATGCGACGAGCACGAACGTCGTGAACAACGTGAACACGTCGGAAAGCTCAGAGGTCACGCTTAACGGCTCTTCGACCTGGAATGGTTGTTTTATCTATAACAACCAGGAAACGGACGGCTCGGTGCTCGACATCCAACTGAGTACAAATGCCAACGGTGTCACCTTCACCAACTGTTCGGTGAACACCAACACTGTAAGGTCCGTTAGCTCCGTTCTTTCAGGCGGTGTGGTGACCGTCCAGTTGCAGCAGGGCACCACGGCGACGTTCAACCTCTGCACGATTGCCAACAACAACGGACCGACAGCAGTACCCGTGCTCGCTGTCAACGGCATCGGCGGAGGCAACTTCGTCATTACCTCCGCCAGCATCACCGGCAATGCCAACGGGCTTTCAGTTCAGGGAGTGGCGCTCTCCGACGTGGAGAATTGCATTCTCTGGGTCAACCAAGAATTCGGCGGGACGAATTCGTCAGATTTCTCCGGACAAATCACTGCCGGGAATTTCGACAACATCGGGGTGATTGGAAACGGTTCAACGTTGGTTGTGATGGCCAATCGGCAGAGTGCGAATCCTTTGTTCGGAACCTTGCAGTCGAATCAGCAGGTGCCGCTCCAGCAGGGAAGCCCCTCGCTTGGCACCCATGATCCGGCTGAGCCGAACCAGCCGAACGAGGGGGCGTACCAGGGGGCTGGGGTAGTAGTGGTAACCACACCACCACCACCACCACCGCCGCCGCCACCACCGCCACCGCCACCACCGCCTCCACCACCACCTCCTCCTCCGCCGCCACCGCCGCCGCCGCCTCCTCCTCCTCCAGGCTCGACGCCAACACTGACGTCGCTCCTGGCCCCATACGGCATCAAGCCAACTGGACAGAAGGACAGGGTGATCTTCTCTGCCGGCATGCCCAAGGCTCTTGCCGCGCAGAAGTTCAAGGCGAAGATCGACGGCAGAAGGGTGGTATTTACCGAGGCAGTGCTACGCACGGGGCGGCCAGGTAACAACCCTGTGGTCACGCAGATCGGAGAATCGCAGACAGCCGGTGTGACGTGGGCGTACTTCGCCAGGAGGAAGTTGCTGGTCGGAGTAAACCGTGCAACCGTAACACGGCTGCAGCCGGTGATGCAAGGTGACGAGCTCGATTTTGATTCTGTCCCGGGCAATGTTCCGGCAGCGGATCATGCCATAGCGCAACTTTTGCGTGATGGACTGATCGTCCGGGTCAACGTCGCTGAGCTATTGTCCTGAGTGGGTGTGGCTCCTACTTAGCCTGAGCGAAGCCCCGTTCCTACGGGCAACTCCATTCATGCTAAGCGTGAAAAGAAATTCGGATCGAACCGGGCGCGAGCATCGTGAAAAGAGGTATTCTCCGCAACACCCCACGATGCCTCGCCCCCATACTGGCATGGAAGCCCTTTCTATTTTTCTATTTTTTAGACTATAGACTGAAGGCAAAAAGCACCTGCTGGGACCCGAGGGCATTTATATGTCAAGTGTTTTATAATCAATCCAATATCTATTTTGATTGTGAGTGATTAGTAGCAAGAACCCGGCACGGGGTAATATGCAATTAGAGAACCATACAGGTAATAGAGAAAACGAAATTAAGGCTATGATAAAGCACAGCCTGCAAGGTGCAGAAAAGCTTTTGCAAGGACATAAGGTGTTTTTGTATGGTTCAAGAGTTCAAGGAACCGCTAGACCCCGTTCAGACTTCGACATTGGTATCTGGGGAAAAGAGCCACTGCCATTGGCAGCATTTTATAAGCTAGAGGATATGATGGAAGAATTGCCAACACTCTTTAAAATCGATTTGGTTGATTTAAATAGGACTGGCGCACAGTTCCAAAAGCAGGCATTAAGGCACGTTGAGACGCTATATGAATGATTCTCTAATTTTAAATGATTTTGAAAAATCTCTCCGACAATTGGAAAGTGCAATGAAGGTGCCGGCCGGTGAAGATTTAATTAAAGCTGGGTGTATACAGTACTTTGAATTTTGTTTTGAATTAGCCTGGAAGTCAATACAAGTTCTGGCGCGAAAGCAAGGGCTCACCGATTGCCTATCACCAAAATCGTGCTTACGAGAGGCATTTGCCAACGGTTGGATAAAGAATGAGGAGATATGGCTGCAAATGCTGGAGGCAAGGAACAAAATGTCCCACACCTATGATACGAATGAAGCGCTGAAAGTATATGCTTCGCTTGCCGGCTTTTTGCCGGAATTGCAAGAATTGTGTAAGTCGCTGAAGCAGGCCAACCCTTAAGACGTTTATTTTTTCAGATAGGCGGCTAATTTTTTTGTCTCGCGTTCGCGTAGAAGCACATTTACGTGCAGCATCTCGAGAGCCTGAGAAATAGCCATATCGCCCGATTGTACTTTATGCTTGGCAAAGAATGTTTTTGCTTCTTTTTCTAGTGGAGGCGTATCAAGCGCGGGAATGGCACTCGAACACAGGCGTACCATGCCGGTATCCGGATAAGTCTCAACCATTTTGGCAAAATTCTTTTGCATGAATTTCCAAGCAGCCAGATTGGAAATCTCGTTATTTACTAACGTGGCAAAAAGGAAAGGTGCGTCTTGTGTTTTCACTTCGCCATTAAGACAACTGGACATGGTTTGAGCGAGTAATTTTTCGACGCGAAAATCAGCCAGGGCATATAAAAAGCGCAATGTTTCTTGCGGGGTTTTAGCCTGCTTAGAAATTTGTTTGAATTCTTCATAGCGCTCCTTATCACCATGATAAGCAAGAATGCGTACAATCGCCGGCAAAATATTGCTGTCTATTGATGTTTTGTCTTTTTTCCAGGATTGAAAAGACTTCTGCGCCTGGGCATATGTGCTTTCATCTTCGGCCGTCGTGCCAAGGGCATCAATTAGAGACCCGCGCAATTGTTTGATTTGCACAGGCTCATTTGCTTTTGCTTGCCAGCCAAGTTCGTTTGCCTTGGTCTGGCAGAGATTTTAGACAAAATGTTTGAAGCCCTCACGCGCCGGACCCTTGGTCAACGATCTCAGGGCATGCAGAGAGCAAGAATTACTGCCCAAACACTATAGTCAGTTTCATTGGCAAAGAGCTTGATCATATTTAAATAATCCGTCACCGGCACAAAACCAGCACGCACAGCGCCCCAGCTATCATTGATTAGATTGAATCTTTCAATCACCGATAAATTAGCCTGAGCGTCTGCAAGTAATTTTTTGGCTAGCATTGGAGAATAACTAACGCGATAAAAACCGCTGCCACCAGCATTGACTACAACAAATTGAAAGCCGTTGCCTACAGTAATAGTTTTTGCTTTTTCGGCAAGAACGAATTTTTCAGTTTTGGTTTGACCATCAGCCAGTTTTATGCGCAGGGTTACTGGTATTTCGTATAACCGCTTATTTGTTTTATCCGGCAAAAACATAAAAGGCTTCTGGCTTATTTCTATAGTCCCGGGAGCTTTTCCTTCGCTGACACTAACCAATGGGTGTCCGGGGTTAAATACCCAGTCATCCATAATTTTGCGCACAGGAATACTCACACCCGCCTGACTGCAAGCCAATTCCAGGCTGTCCCACAAATCATGAGTCTCGGTGTTCTTAAAGGCATGCTTGTTTAAATAATCAGTGATGCCATCTCGGAAAGTTTCATTCGCCAATAAATTGCTCAATTTGATAAAGGACAGAACAGCCTTTTTGATAAGAAATGACATCAAATAATTCTCGCGCCTCATCAGGTTTATTTACAGGGCATTCTATAGGGTGTGTGCTTTTGAGAGCATCAGTTCTGGCGGCAGCAGCTCGGCTCATGCCGAATTTGTCCCAGACTTTCCATTCTGGTTTGTAAGTATCAAGACATTTCATTTCCATAAAAGTGGCAAAGGCTTCATTCAGCCATAGCCCATTCCACCAGCGCATGGTGACCAGATCACCAAACCACATATGAGCTAATTCATGCATTACTACTTCGGCGACGCGCTCAAACTCTCCCTGGGTGGCTGTTTTTTCGTCTAACAACAAAGCCGTTTCGCGGAAAGTAATGCAGTCTTTGTTTTCCATGGCGCCGGCAGCAAAATCAGGAATGGCTACGAGATCGCATTTATCAGGATCTGGATAACGCACGCGGAAATATTTTTCAAAATAATCAATTGTAAAAGCGGCAACGCGCAAAGCAAATTTACTCAGATGTTTTTTCCCGGGCACAGTCCATGCACGCACTTCAATACCGTTTACAGTTACTGGTGCAGAGGGCACAAATTCGCCCACCAGAAAGGCAAGAAGATAAGTAGACATTTTCATAGTCTTCTTGAAGCGCACTGTTTTTGTGCCAGAGAGAGTATCTTCGGTTTCTCTGATTATGCGGCCGTTGGAAATGGCGGTGAGATCTTTGGGCACAGTGAGGCTGACTTCATAAGTGGCCTTAAAATCAGGCTCGTCAAAACAAGGGAAAGCGCGGCGCGCATCGGTGGACTCAAATTGAGTGACTGCCATGGGATGTTTTTTGCCTTTCTCATCTGTCCAGCTGGAATAGTAAAAACCTTTTAGTTTGTCATTGAGTATGCCTTTAAATTGACAGGTTAGTTTATAGCTGCCTCGGCTGAGCTTTTTGGTAAATGATAAGATGGCAAATTCTTTTTCTGCATTAAGAGAAATACTGGCTTTGGACTCCACGTCGCTTGTATTGACCACGAAAGCTTCGGTAATTTTTAAATCAGCGGCATTGAGGATGATCTTGTCCGTAGGTTCAAGAATTCTTATGTCAATTTCCACGTCCCCAGTAAAAGTTTTCTTTTCCAAATTGGGGGTGAGTGAAATGCGGTAATTATCCGGAACCACATTTCTTGGCAAGCGCCAATTGTCCTTGGCGACTTTGGGCGAGCGCGCTTTTGCCGGCGTGGATTTGCTTGCCCCCTTTTTGCTTGTTTTAGCCACTACTTTCTTTTTACTGTTGCTACTTTTGTGGATGTTGGCATATCAGACTCCATAAAACCAAATGCATTGACCGAGAAAGGGGCAAACAAGTTTGCCAGCAGCAACCCCGTTAGATAGGCGCTTAAGCACTGTCGTTTAAAGGGTGCTTTCAATTTCCTAGTCACGAAAGTCAATTTTAGCAGCGAAGGACATGGAAGCGAGGGAGGCGGGTCTTATATTTTTCGACAATAAGTGACGGTCTTGATGTATATAAAGACGATATTAATATGCTGACCTTTCGCTAGCTTAGTTGCCGTTAAGCATAGCTAGCGCAGCTGCGCTAACTGTTGCGAGAAAAATTTTTTGATTATTATTGTTCAATGTCTGCCGAACTGTTTGTTAGCCGTAGAGTCCCGGACGTTGTCAGGAACAGCCTTTAGAGGCACGATATGGCGTTCCAAGCTTACTTTTCGCCCATATAATCAATTTTAATTTTTACTTTGCATTTGTTGATTTAGCTACCTAGGAAATTCTAAAAGTAAGGTGAATTCTTTTGGTCAATTTTAGGGAGATTAAGGCGAAACAAAAACAAGCAGTGCAACAACATTCAGTTTTTTCGCCTGGTCTTCCGTGACCAATTGATAGTCCGCCTTGATTTAAGGAAAGCGTCTTAGACACAGCAGGCATTGTTTGCTTGCGATCAGGTGGGCTTGGCTTGTCCGCCGAATCATTTCGGCGAGGGGAAAAGAGGTCTTCGATGAACGGCAACAGCAGCAGTTGGATCGAGGCACTGGGGCAGAATTTGGAGAGTGTTCGTGATGCAGAGCATGTGCTGTTCGGAAACGAACAACCCCCGTACTGCATTGAGGTGCATGGAACGGCGGCAATCGATTACGACCCGATTTTGGCCGTGCGAGTCGAAGAATTTGTTCGGGGCGCGACCAACCCGCGCGGGTTAAATGCGCATATCGTGGTCGCGGGTCCGGAGAGTGGGTTGAATCTCGCTCGTCTTGCGGCTGCGACGGCAAGGAAGCGCGCTATAGTCATCGAGAAGTCGGATGAGGCTCTTCGCACGAATGCGGACGGCTTTTATCGTCACGTTTCCTGCGTATCTGAAGAGGGACAGCACATGCTGGCCAGCAGGTTGTGCGGCTGGGCGCCACTGTTGTTCTGCCGGGATCCGGTATGTTCACAGTTGCCAACCGACTTATGGATATGCGGATCGGCACCTTGCCGACGGACGCGCGTGACAGGCATAGAGTCTTTCTGGTCGGTGACCAGGGGCGCCGTTATGCCCAATTCTTGAAGCATGCTGAGCGCCACGGCATGATTCCCACTCACGAACTTAGGCGCTTCGAAGTGGTCAATGATCCAAGACAGATCAATACGAAGCTCTATGAACATGCCGGACGGCACCCTTTTCGCTGTGAAAGAGGGCTCTTCAATCATGAGGGTGCTGTCGAAGAGTATTTGGTCGCGTGTCGGCGTGACCTGCAGGCGATTCGGCAGATTTTGCCCGACGGCGAACGGACGATCGGCGTATGTGGCTCAGCCGCAATCGACTTACCGGAGTCGTTGAAGGCGGTAGTCACCCGCCAGCTAGAAGAGCTACTGAAAGAGCTGCCGTTGCCTGTGCGACACGGCGGCTTCTCGGGGATCATGCTCTTGGCGGCAATGGTCGCCCATCGTCTTACCACGTCGATTGCGATTCGCTCGAAAATCAATAATCGAGAACAAGCGATCAACAACTTCCACCACAGGCTGGCCTATGTACATGTTTATGCGTTGCGGGAAGCAGCAATTATTCTGCGCAACGCGCTGAACCTGTATTTCAAAACCGGTCTTGGCGGATTTCGGGAGTTGTTCAATCCCCACGCCGGCGAGCGAGTGATCGTTGACGTGGACGGATTCTGGACAATGCTGCGCGAGTTCCTGGACTGGCTGGTTGACCAGGGACTGATGTCGGTGGCTGAGCGCGCGCTCTACCGTTTCGTCAATCATCCGCTAGAAGCCCTTTGAGGCGCTGACGGATAAATCAACAGAGGTGGTGCCCGGCAGCGGAACATCGCGTTCCGTCCAGTTGGGCATCACTTGGACAATCGCACAATTCACTTCTCATTTCATTCACACAGCGCAGACGGAGTTTTCACAGAATGACTACTGCAACGCGGAAATCGGCGCGGAAAGTTTCGGTTAACGTTTCGACGTCGTCCGAACAAAATGGCAAAAGCACGAACGGATCGCTTCCGGTCGCTGGGGCGAACGAACATGCTTCGCACGGGGTTCTGACGGAGCTGAACCGCGACGCTCGGCAATTGCTCTCCGGAATTTCTGGGGGGAGCGGCGGCCTCGTGCAGCTTTTGGTTGACGAGTTCCGCATCTCGGTTGAGGTGGCCACATCTGTGGTTGCCGGCGCCGGGATCGAGAACAACCCGCAGCTTCTCCTGATTCTGGAGGCGCTACTCGCGCGCATCAGACGCACCCGCGGCGGACCCCTTAGCTCCCAGGCGATGCTTGAGGCTATCGAAGACGATACGATGGGGATTTTTCCGCTGTACTTGCCGAAGTATCGCAATGACCCCCTGCTCGGACAACTGGAATGGCCACATGATAACGGGTCCTACACGCTCCGAGTGGGAGGAAAGGTGCGGGAGTTGAAGTTGCCGCAAGGCTTCGACATCCACATGCACAGGCAGGACATTCCGGCGTTGTACCGCAAGTACGGAAAGGAGGTCGTGTACCCCTTCGGTGCGACGGTCACGGTTCCACCGCGAACGCTGCTCTTGGTTGAAACAATGGAGCGGCTGCTGTTTCGGCAAGCCAGGGGCCTGTGTGGTACTTTCAGCGGTGTGTCCCTCGGAGGAAGGTGTGGACTTGGGGTTCATCTCACGGCCAGTTTTCTTCAGAATGGGCATGGAGATGGGGTCTTTCCCACTGACCCGGATCTATTCGCGTGCTTTGAAAATGCACGGAACACCAAGCTTCGCAGGCCACTCCGGCGTCTCTTCGACGTGGACTACGAACGAATGAAACAAATCGGGAGAACGATAGAGGGACGCACGGTGACGGGCGAAGTGTTTAGCGTGTGGCCAGACAGGTGCGCGAAGTTCACTGTCGGCAAACGGTTTTGTCAATTTCGGGCGGACACGCAGGTGGAGGGGCGGGGAGGCTATGGTGAAGCCTACCTCCACGGACTCTTCACTCGTAGTCCTGGACTGGAAGGACGAACATTTGCCGAAACGCATGCGGACCACGGGCCCACCGGCAGACTGTGATTTACGACAATGAGATCCTGCGTATCCACGGCGAGAGACCACAACGCAGTTTGTGGAACGCAGGCGAAGTATGTTTCCGTGAGGAGACGGATGGTGGGCGAGGACCCGCCAGAGAGAAGAGGAGAGAGTCCGGAATGCAATGGGCACCCGGAAGTTTTGATTTATGCACCAGTACGAGCGAGGATTCGATGGAAGAGACCAAGAATCGGACGACTGAATTTACGACCGAGTTCGCAAGCATCCTGGCGAGACTGATCGGGCTGTCAGATCAGATAAGCGACATTCCAGCGCTTATCTGGGAGCAAGTTTTGAAACTGGCGATGGATTACGTCGCTGGTTATAAGCTCCTCCGTGAATACGCGCACCTGCGCATCGCCTTCGTTGGCGGCGGCGCGAGCCAGATCAAACTCAACCTTCGCTCGTTGCCGACCCGTCGCTGGGCAGGCATCATGGGTGAGTTGGGCTTCCAGCTCGCCAAGCAAGGTTACGTTGTGGTGACCGGCGGAACTCCGCCCAAGAGCATCATGTATGAGGTGATTAGAGGTGCTCGCCGCTGTCCGGGAGCGCTGACGGTTTGCTTGGATATTGAGATCCCGCGCGGTGGGGATCTGATGGGCGTCGCACCGGGCATTCCGGTTTATACGTTTGGCTCTCTGGATCCGCGCGAGGCGGTGGCGTGGTCGTTGTCCGATTACCTTGCCTTTGGCCTGGCGGCTTCGGTACCAAGGCAGAGGTGTTTCGCGCAGCGACGTTCACGCAACTCGGGCATAAGGTGAAGTTTCCCATCCATCTGATTTGTCCGGATTTCTGGCAGCCGGAGATCGAGCATCCTTAGGCTGAGCCGGCGTGCCGGATTGTTGAAGCAGAAGCATCTGCAGCTTCTGCACATGACGCGATTTACCACGCCGCGGGGAGTCGCTCAGCATGTCCGCGAGGTGACGCGGAAGATCGAAGAGCGTCGCGCGCGCGAAGGACCGCGGGTCCACAGCCTCGCAATGGCCGCTGAGATCTTTCTTAAAGCGGTTTCCTGAGTCGAGCGATCCGATTGAACCGAGCCCGGCTCGCTCGCGTGGGCGAGCTGGGCGTCTCTTTCTTGTGTCCGCAACTAGAGAGGAACTGTATTATGGCTGATCGTGAAGGGGTTCGATGGGCAGATAAATACCCCGGACTCTGGGGCCGGCACGTGGACAGGCAAAGTGCCATCGAGCGGAAACCGCTAACTGGGGCGACTGGTGGTGTGTTTGGTGACGCGGCCACCCTACCGCCCGATCTGCTCGGGAATTATTGGGATGAAGCGAACGATCGCAGTCCCAAACCGCCGCGGATCGAACCGAAGAAGGCCTGAAGCTCGGCGACCCCGGGGACGCGGATCACCCGCTCCTCGGGGGACTTTTTACTTTGCTAAGGAGGAACTTATGCGAAGGGAAAATTTGCTGACCGTATTTCTAGGATGGGTACTTGTAGTCTTCGTCGCCCACCTGGATTTGTGCGAGCTATCATTCAAGCCATGGATCGGCGGCGGGTTCATCAGCATCTACTTGTTGGGTGCAACAGCGCGATTGCCGGGCATGAGGGCATTTCACATTCTGATTCGAGTAGGCATTTTTGCATCCCTGGCCATATTCCCACTGTACATAGCCTTGAGTGGGACGGAGATTGGTCGCGCGCAACAGGAGAGCTTAGCGTGTGTGATCGTGGCAATGATGGCCAATTGCCTTCTCGCTCTTACGCCGCTGCCGCTGGCCGGGCCAGTATGGGCACTGGAAGATACGGAGCAAGAAGAAGAAGTGGATCAGGCAGAAACCCCATTCGCCAGCCACGAAACGGAAGACGTATTCACCGGCCAACGCTGGGAAGATCCTTTCGAGAAGAAATGCTCGGAAGATCCCTTCGGCAAACCAGACTGGGAAGATCCATTCGACAAGCAGTATGCGAATGATCCTCTCGGCAGGCGATATCCCGATGCACTCGTTCTTTCGTCGGGGAATTGACCCGATGAATAATCAAAGGAGACATCAGATGATTCCGAGGCCCAAGTTTGACAGAGAAACGATGGTCCGCTACGCGACGGTTTTTCTGACAGTGCTGATGGCTGCCGGTCCGCAGTGGACCCCGGGAGCTTGCCCCTGGGCTTTGACAGTCCAGCAGGCAGTGCTTATGTTAGGGGCAGCCGCATTGGCTGATATACCGATCGGCAAGTATTTTGTGCCCTGGTTGATATGCTGGGGTTTGGCGCTGTTGGTGCGCTTCCCGATAGACGTATGGACCCACAACCCCAGCGGTGGAAATTGGAACGGATGGAAATATGTTGGTGCCGCAGCGCCATTATTCGCGGTGATGGCGTGGAGAGCAACATGGAGCGATTCGCCCACAGCGCACAAGGAAAAGAAGGGGGACAAGGATGAATAAGGGCAAAGAGGACAACCAAGAGAAGGAGATGTTTGCGTTGGCGGTCGGGCTGATGATCGGAGCCCTGTCCATGATGTTGACGGTCCGGGTATTCTGGAGTTACTCGGATCAAGTCATGACTATCGTCTATCTGGAGGTCTTCGCTTATGGCGCGGCCTTATTCGCCATGGATTATTGGGAACAGCTCGCCCAAAGCGAAAAAGTGAAAATGGCATTCCTGGGCGGGGGGTTCATCGTACTCCAAAGTACCATCGTCCACGTGCTTCCGCTCGCCTCGGGGATGATCTGGATGTGGTCCAGGACGTTGGGGCTAATTGGCCTGCTGCTTCTGGCGTTCCTGTGCGCCCGGATCACAGCGACCCTCCCGCACAGGCGATGAGAGTTTATGGCAGTGCGCAAAACCCCCGAGTCGCCAGCGTGTACGACACGCGGGCAGCCGACTTTCGGGGGCTTTTTTGCTTTTTACTACTTTCACTTAATAAGGCCACATGATATCGAGCCAATTACAAAAGAGAAGAGCGCAGACAAGGAGGAAGAAAATGATTAGTCCCCATTGCAAAAAACTAAGGTCTTCCGGAGTGAGAATCTTAAAAGACATGACGTCTTACCTCGTCGGCAAATCACCACGAACAGCCTCAGCCGGACGACTCAAAATTATTCTTTGCTTTTTATAATCAAGCGTGACGCGAAAATTTTTCCAGATGGGGTTGCCCAGAATGGCCACAGAGCCGTTAGCAAGCATGCCCATAGATTTGGTCTTATCGGAGGCAATAAAAAAAGCAGGATGATCAATAGTGACGGCGCCCAGCTTTAAAGACTTGTATTGACCGGAATACACTTTTACTTGTTTGCCATCAAGCCCATGGACAATACTTTCATTGGCAAGCGGCTTATCGGCAAATTGCCTGGCTAATTCAAAAGGAATGAGACTAAAAGCAGCGCCAGTGTCGATGAGGAAATCAAGCTTTTTGCCGTCTAGATCACCGGCAACCATAAGAGCTGAGCCACCTAAAGAAGGATTGGCCGGCACTATTGTGGCATGCTTATCAGGCAGACGGCTGTCGGGGTGGGAAAGAATGATTACCTGATTAGGAAAATCAAAAGTAATAAGGAATTGACGCAAAATATTGGCGCCAAGCATTCCAGCAAGCTTTTTGCCCGGACCCAGTTTTAGGCTGGAAAGATCCGCCACCACCACCGGTATCGACCTGAAGGTGAGATTGCCCAGAACAAGAGTTTTTAATTTCATATAACTCATGGGCACGCTACCGGCGCCAGTGGTGATTGATAAATCAGACTGCAAGGTTTTTCCCAGCTTGAGGGCCTCGGTGCTGTCAATGACGCTTTGAGTGGCGCCAGTGTCGACGACGAAAAGAAGATCTGGTTTGCCGTTTACGGTGACGTTAATCAGTATTTCGCCCGCCAAATATTGAAATGGGACGGAGACGGATTCATTTTTGCCAATTAGCGTTTGTTGTGCTTTGGGTACTTGAAAGATGATATCGGGCAAAGGTTCTCTGATTATTGAGGATAATCTGACTTCTGATACCTTTTTGTCGCCGCTATAGTTGACTGTTTTGTAGGGCAGCATGGTGCCCGAGAATGGGCGATAGTCTTCATAATGAAAAGATCTGGTCACCGGCACGCCCTGCTCTTCATCTAGTCCAATAAATTCAGTGCAGCTGATTAAATGAGTTTTTTTGTCAGCATAGATAAGGGTGGCGATGCCATCAGCTGTTCTCACCGCTAGTGCCTGACAATTGGTGAGGGCCGGATTGTTATTTTCTCTAAGCTCAAGAAGGGTCGTTTTTGCGGGTAATTTAAGTAAAAGCTGCAGACCATGCTCAATTTCTTCGCGAGTCTGATCGCGGTTGCCCGGATTGTCTTCAATTACTTCGCCACCCTGCTTCAACCAGGAGCGCTTGCCATCAAAGCCCCCGATTAAGGGTTCCCCCAGAACTTTCATCTCTTCGCGAATCTTGTCGCCCTTGTTGAAAATTTCTACGTCAAAATTATTTGCTGCTCCGGACAAGGAAGAAATTTGTGTGTATTTGCCAAAACCATGGCAGCCTTGCTCATATATTTGTCTAAACTTCTTTTCGCCCCCATAAGCGGCAAGAATCTCAGCTACCAATTGTTGGGCGGCAGGGCTCGAGGATTCGGTTTTGATATTGACAGTGTCAGTAGCTCCGCAAGTAACGAGACAGCGAAATGTAAAGAAATAGATAATTAGCGCACTGATGAATGAATAGCGGAACAATAATTTATTATTCATTTCACTGATCTCGATACTGTCAATGTTATGCACTTGGCGTCCGAAAATACGTTCCTTCTGGTGCCGTCCTTCCAACGGACCAGCGGGCGGAGCAAGCCCCACCCCTACGATAGTTGGATGAGAGAGGATACAATAATACTAACTCCTAAACCGGGCACTAGCATCGACCCAAGCCTTACTTGTGATTTAGATTTAGATTTGAAGGAATAGAATATTGGAAGAAATTGTGGTGGTGGATCTGGAGAACAGGGGCGGAGCACTTATGTTTTGGATTCAGTGGCACCCGCTCGGCATATCCAATATGCCTCACAGCCACTGAGCGCCCGCCCCTACAATAAAACGACAAATCCGGATCATACAGCTGTGCTTGGGAGGAACCGATAACAATGGAAGAAATCGTAGGGGCGGGCGCGAGTCCGCCCGCTGTCTCGACAAAGGATAAATGCAGATATAACTAAACATGCGTGTTTTCGATACGGTCAGAGATTTTACAGTTTGGCGCAAGAGACAAAGCGGCGTTCTTGCCCTTGTGCCGACGATGGGTGCATTGCACGCTGGCCATTTGTCACTAATCAGAAAGGCGCAAGGAGTGGCGGATCATGTAGTGGTTTATATTTTCGTAAATCCCTTGCAGTTCGGGCCCAATGAAGACCTGACTACTTATCCGCGCAATCTTGAAAAAGATTTGTCTATTTGCGAGAAGGCAGCAGTGAATACGGTATTTTGTCCCAATGAAGGGGAAGTTTATCCTGAAGGCAAAGATCGCTGCACAAAGGTAGTGCCACCCTCTTTTCTGGGGGACATCTTGGAAGGCAAGTTTCGTCCTGGCACTTTTACCGGTGTGTCTACCGCCGTGTCCAAATTCTTTAATATAGTGCAGCCTAATATGGCTATATTTGGCGAGAAAGACTATCAACAGCTTGTAATAATGCGTCGCATGGTGAAAGACTTAAATTTGCCTGTCACCATATATGATGCACCGACGGTGCGCGAGCCGGATGGATTGGCCGTCAGTTCGAGAAATACTTATTTGACTAAAGAAGAACGGGTGGTGGCTCCGTGCATCTATGCTCTTTTGCAAAAGGCAGCTGAGTCTATTGTCCAATGCCGGCGGGAGATCGAATTGGAGCAAGTCCTGCAAGTGAACAGGTTGAAATTTGCCGAGTATAAGTTTGAGCTGCAATATTTGGAAGCCAGAGATGCTGAGGATCTGCTGGTGATTACTAAACATACAAACAAAATCATTTTGCTGACAGCAGCTAAGCTTGGAGCTGTACGTCTGATCGATAATCTAATAATTAGTAAATCAGCACTTTTAGATCGTGTTTAAAAATGCAAGGTTTTTTGTAACTTGTTTTCGATTTTGCCCAAGGGAGAATTTCGTTCAGCGGCTAGAAAATCCTGCAAGAATTTAAGATCTTTTTTTGCGTGAGATAGATATTCTTTGGCGAATTGTCCTGATTCAATCCTGGTCAACGTTTGGGATAATTTTTCTTTGACATGTCCATCAATTAGCTTTGGTCCTGTTTTGGCGCCGCCAAACTTCGCTGTATTGGATATTGCTTTGCGCATACCACTCATGCCGCTGTCAAAGAGCAAATCAGCAATTAGTTTTACTTCTTTCAGACAAGAAATATAGGCCAATTCCGGCTGATAGCCGGCGGCAACGAGGGTGTCAAAACTAGCTTTTATAAGTTCCGGCAAACCGCCACATAATACTGCTTGCTCACAAAATAAATCAGTAATTGTTTCTTCGGCAAAAGTGGTTAAAATGGCTCCTGCTCTTGTGGAGCCAATGGCCCGCGCATACGCCAGACAGCGGGCAAAAGCGTGTCCGGAAGCGTCTTGTTCAATAGCAATTAAAGCAGGCAAGCCTTTTCCTTGCTGATAAAAGGAACGCAGAAGACGCCCAGGTCCAGTGGGAGCAACCAATAAAATATCTGCGTTTTCAGGCAGAGCGATTAGTTTTTCTCTTACAGAAAACCCATGGGCAAAAACAAATGTCGTTGGACGCTTTAGGTTGGGCAAAATATGCAAATTGAAAACGTCAGCAGTGACATCATCCGGCAGCAGGCAAGCAATAAGCTCACAACGCTCGACAATTTCAGCCAATCCGCATGGTACAAAACCATCCCGGATAGCCTGCTCGTAGCCAGTGCCATCCTGGCGCGCGGATACGAGTACTTTGAGCCCGCTGTCTCTTAAATTTAAGGCGTGAGCTCGCCCCTGATTGCCATAACCCAATACAGCCAGAGTGAGGCTTTTTAACTCACTGATATTGGCGTCGTTGTCGTAAAAGATTTTTGCCATTACAATATGGCGCAGTATATTCTATTGAAATCGTTGCGGTGGTTTGAGGTTACGGACTTTGCCGCGTTTTGTTGTTCTTGAGCATGATTATCCAAGTCTACATTGGGATTTTATGCTGGAAGCGAAAGAAGATCTGCGCACTTGGAAACTTCTGGACAGTCCAGACTCATTTTTGCCAATAAAGATCCAAGCTTCATTTAATCATCGCTTAAAGTATCTTGATTATGAAGGGGCAGTCGGGCAGGGGCGTGGCAGCGTCAAACGTTTTGATCAGGGCACATACGAGTGGATTGAACAAACAGACAAGCACGTTATTGTGCAATTGCACGGCCAGAAATTAAATGGATTGATTAAACTGACAAAAGACGAATTAAGCTTTTTGAGCACTGGCAATAATATCGACGCCTTTTAAAGTTAAATGCGGATCTATATGATCTATCAGTCGCCCAAGAGCATTATTATTGCCCGATAAAAGGGTGGCATTACCGCCGGTGGCAACTGTAATCAATGGCTCGCCTAATTTACTACGCGCGAGCTTAAGCCAATTCTCAATGATGCCAATTTGTCCCAGAGCGGTGCCGTTAACAATTTGATCTCGGGTATTAAAACCAAAATCGAGGGCAAATTGCCGCTGATCAATTTCAGACAAATCAGACACTAAACCGGCCGCTATTTTAAGTCCGGCAATCATTTGCTCTAAACCAAGCGTGATGAAACCACCGCTTGAAACGCCGGAACTGGAGACAGTTGTCAGGACCGTGCAAGTGCCCATGGCTAGCACCGCCAGGTTTTGTGCGGGAGCATAAAGCTGGCGGCCGGCAACCGCGTCGGCAATTCGGTCGGCACCACAGGTGGGGTTAATACCTTTAATGAATTTTTGATTGTCGAAAGCAACCTTAAATATGGTCCGCTTGATATTTTTTTCAAGCGCGGCGGCTACTTTGGGCACTACAGAGGCCATTGCTAGTTGATCGTCGGCAATCCGGCTAATAAGCTCACTGCTTACCCTGGCACCATCTTCGACACCATCTTTTGTTTCATATTGCCAGGTTTCTT
Organism: Candidatus Melainabacteria bacterium; assembly: GCA_963767815.1. Taxonomy (GTDB): domain Bacteria; phylum Cyanobacteriota; class Vampirovibrionia; order Obscuribacterales; family Obscuribacteraceae; genus CAVYFJ01. The sequence goes on from CAVYFJ010000001.1 coordinate 187,727, forward strand.
CAAGAATTCCTTGACGAAAACGACCGCACTTAATGAGTGTATTGCCGATATCTATTGCCACCAGTGCCATTAGGGGTTCCTTATATTTAAAATGCGCGGACAAGAAATTAATAATATAGAAAATTAAAAGATTTATCAAATGAAGATAATATGCTATTCTTCAAAGATGTTATAGGGGTAGCTAGAAGGAGCAATCATGAACCGTATACCTCTTAGTTTTAAGTCCAAGACAACAATTAGTGCAGCAATGATCAGCTTATTAATAGCAGGTCAAAGCTTGCCGGCAATGTCTCAAAGATACAATGGTAGCGCCACTTCGCAGCAGCTTCAAGGGCGCGTAGTGTATGCTCCGGTTGGAACCACCCTTGATGCTACATTAACCAGTCCAATTGATAGTGCTCTTGCTAAACCGGGAGATCTTTTTAGCGCGAAGCTAAATGCACCTCTATATTTAGGCAGTGATTTGGTATTACCAAATGGCACCACTTTGGAAGGACAAATAACTTCAGCCGATAAAGCTGGGCTAGCGGGTAGTAACGGCAAAATGGGCTTGCGGCTTATTGGAGCGGTTACTCCAGATGGCATACATTATCCACTATCAGCCAAAGTGACAGCTAATCAGGCAAAAGATGTTCATGAAAATAAGCAAGGCGACCTGACTGGACGCACCGGATCATCAACAGTGAAGAGCGGCATAATTAGAACTGGACTGTGGACGGCAGGTGGTACTTTGTTAGGCATTTGCTTTGCTCCGATCGTTGGTGGTGCAGTTGGTGCTGGTGCTATCGCCGGTGTTGCCACCGGTGGTGGTGTAGGTCTGGCAAGCAACTTGTGGCGCAAAGGCAAAGATGTAAAAATCCCCAGCGGCACTCGCTTGGAATTTGCACTCGATCAACCGATGTCTCTAGCCAGCGCGCCAAGCTCGGTGCCTGTACCAGTACAATAAAAATCAGACGTCTGATTTTTGAGATCGTAGGGGCGGGCGCAAGTCCGCCCTTTACAATATGGGGCGGAGCAAGCCCCGCCCCTACGATCTCTTTCGAGGTCGTCGATTAATCCGGAGCCAACCAGGTCGTCGATTAATCGGGATGAAAAAGCTGGAATAGTTTGTCGTATGAAAAACCCAATTCAATGGGGCGGCCATGCGGGCAGGTCTCGTTGCGCGGTGCTTTGTACCATAAATTGAGCAGTTCGATGATTTGATCGGAGGCTAATGGTTGCCCATTTTTAATTGCAGTTTGGCAGGCAAGTGATTTGATAATTTCCAGTCTTGGATCTACGCTGCTATTTTCGACCAATGCCTGTAGCATAGTTTGAATAATACCGGCATAGTCTTTATGAGCTAATTCAACAGGCACTTGCGAGCATGTGATCTCCTGGTCGTTGATTTCAAAAGTAAATCCCTGATTGGATAATTCTGATAAGTTTTCTCCTAACACAGATTTTTGTTCGGCGGTGAGCGCAAGCGGTAATGAAATTAGTAGATTTTGACGGCAGTCAGACTTATAGTCCAAGAACCGTTCATACAAAACCCGCTCATGAGCAATATGTTGCTCGATGATTGACAGACCGGATTTGTTTTCCACAAGAATATAAGTATTGCGGATATAGCCAGCCAATTGCCAATCTAATGGCAAAATTGACTGTTTGCTGTCTTCGCCGGCTTGCAGGTATTTAAGTAAACCGGATCTGGACTCGGCATTCAGTCGATCGCCTGGTATGGATGATGCGTAGCCTGGTACAGGCAACGTGTACCCGGAATTATTTGGTGCATAGCCTGGTGCAGGTCCGGGCGAAAGGGCAAAAGGTGGCGATATTGGATTGTCTGCCAGATAAGAGGAAACATATACACTATCGGCCGAATCTCCAAGAGAAAGTTGCTTGCCGGCTGCAGGAAGATAATTAAAGACCGAATCCTGCTCAGCAACAATATTGGCCGTTGCTTCAAGAAAAGACTGGCCTGGAGGGGCAAAATTTATAGTTGCACTATCAGGCGGGGATAAATCGGCCGTGACGAACTGAGCGGCATGAATATTGCGGGCGATTCTTAGAGCATGCGCAATTTGTCTTTGCATGAATAAATAAACTTCGTTGCCTCGAGCATAGCGAATTTCTTTTTTGTCGGGTGGATATTAATATCAAGCTCAGCCGGATTAACTTTTAAATGGACAACAGCAAGCGGATAGCGCCCGCGGGGAATCAAATCCGCATAAGCATAATCAAGCGCCCTATATGTCAGCGGGCAGCGCACCGGACGCGAATTAACGATCGTCAAAATACCTTTGCGATCGCCGCGAAAATGAAGGGCACTGCCTAATCGGCCTTCCAGTTGCAAGCCAAGCACCCCATCTTTTGCTTCTAGTGTAATTAGATTTTGTTCCTGACTAAAAAAGCCGCTTTCGGATAATGCCTGATCTAAATTACCTGAGCCATGGGTAATTAAACGAGTGTTGCCGTCTAGCGATAAGTGAAAAGATATATTGGGATAAGTGATGGCCAGACTTTGCACAATCTCATGAATATTGGCAAATTCGGTGCTTGCTTTCTTTAAAAACTTGAGTCTTGCTGGGACATTATAAAAAAGCTCATCAACTTCAATTATTGTTCCTTTGGCGCAGCCAAACTCGTTTACTGTCATATTGCCGTCGAGGCAAATTAGCTTTGTGCCGATCTCATTATTTTCACTGCGCGTGTAACAAGTGAGGCGCGAAATGGAGGCAATGCTGGGCAGTGCTTCGCCACGAAAACCAAGCGTGTGCAAAGTGGATAAGTCTTCGGCGGCGGTTAATTTAGACGTGGCATGCCGCTGAAAAGCGAGGGTGGCATCATGGGGCTCCATGCCGCAGCCATTATCCGCAACGCGTATGCTGCGACAGCTGTCAGCGACATCAATGACGATGCGGCTGGCGCCAGCGTCAATAGAATTTTCCACCAACTCTTTAACAACAGACGCTGGACGCTCAACCACTTCACCGGCGGCAATCTGGCTAGCGATATGTTCGGGCAAGACAAAAATTCGTGGCATAAAGTTTGGGCGTGAAACTATCGTGGATAGCCATCGTATATACGCCGGCTATCTCAATTTTGGGGTTGTACCATAGTGTAATCGACGCCTGCTGATAAAGTCATTAGCCGCAGAAAATCAAAGTTGCAAAGAAGGGCAGATTTCGCATGTAAGTGCTAGCGCTAACTAGCGCAATTGTCACACCCTAAATTAATCATTCATTTTTGCATTAACTTTAGTAAGTAATTGTGTTAGCAGAGTGCACGAATAAATCAATATAAGTTCCTATTTAAGCCGTTCTTGGCGAATTTCAAACAGATCGCTACAAAGCAAATTTATGTTAGTGCTTCATGCCGGCAGATCTTGTTTGAGCATATTGCTTTCGGTTAGTTAATGATTATTGTACGGTTTTTCTTTTTCTATAAAAGAGGAGGTTTTTCAGGGTTTCTGGTGTCGCATTTAGTTCGCACAACGTGTGTGCAGCGCGGCATCGAACATCGGGGTGGCTTCTGGAGGCATCGAAGATGATCACGATCACCGGAAAAGGAAAAGAAATTTCGGTGTCTGAGGGGGGATGCCTACGCATCAAAGACAAGATCGGTACAAAGATCTTGGTCTTAGTGACGAAGGTCAATCCCGAAAACAGTGGCTTGTTTGGTAATCCCGACTGGAACGATAGAACTCAAACTACGGGAAGGAAAGACCTGCGCGGCTACATTTGGTAGCGTGGACTGCGAATTTCTCAGGCTGCCGGAAAAAAAGTCCGGACGGGTGAAACTGATCGTTAAGGTCGATCCGCCCAGCGCTGAGATTAGCGCATTCCCCGCACCTACGCTGGGGGCAATCAATACCGGTCGCTTACCGGGTGGGTTGAGTCAAACAAAACGAAGCGACATCCGCAAAGGGCTGAATCCAAAGATCGTCCCCGGTTGGAGCCTTTCCCAGAAAACCCTGAGCCGTGTGATCGGCAAGGTTCGTCCCAAACTTCATTGAGGCAATTGAGGAGGCTGAAGTGGAAATTGTCAGTATAATCAGAGGCGCAAGCGGATTGAAAATCCAATGCGATGACAGGGGCGTCCGGATTACCACTGCCGGCGGCATTGAGGTGTGCATGCAAGAGAAGCCGGACGGAAATCTCGCCATCTCCTGCCAAGATGGCAAGCCATTTTCCGTCTCCTTCAACGGGGGTGCCTTTATGCCCGCATTGCTGGCGGTGGCGACAGAGCAGGTGCCCGTGTCGGATGATGCTGCGCTGGCTCTTCTCCAACTTGGAATTGGGCCCCAAACGAAGGACTAAACGCCTCGCGAAAGGAGGACGGCCATGCGATTTTGGAGAAGAGCAAGAGATCCTACGGGAATGAAGACGCTAGGGCTTGTCAGTGAGGATGAATGTCAGGGAATCATCCTGGTGGAAGTGGACGGCGGATTCATCTTGACCATAAAGGTTCAAGAAGGAGCGGCAATCGAGCTAAACGGGGAAAGGTTGACGGCCCCTGATTCTTTGATGTGCCCTGCGGGGACAATTCCATTATTCCCGGAACCCAAATGGTTGCTCTGGACGCTGAGTGCAGGGATGGCAATGCCGGTGAGCCAGCCGCACATTATGACGTACAGCTTCAGAAGCGACGGGGTGACTGCCGTGACGCAAGACGGACGGACAACCGTCGACATCATCGAGCGATGCGGCGGTGGTTTCAGTATAAAGACAGAAACCAAGACAGAAAGCTACATCACCCTAAATGGACGGAGGGTGACTGGTCCGCCTCCCAAATTGCCTAGACTACCTCCGGACAGTCAGCGGTTTTTGGGCTGGCTGTACGGCAAAGTGCCGAGTGCGGCTTTGCTGCGTCATAGTTCGGTGGCGAATCTCAGGTTGCCTGGGCTGTTTGGCGGGGTGCTAACAACCGTCAACCCGTCTGGCAAATTGTGATGTTCCATGGTTTGAATCCAATGCCGGGTCCGGCTGATGCGCGCGAATAGTTCGTTGCCACGGCACTCGGTACAAATCACTTAAAGAAATGAACGAAGGCTCGCGGAGTGACTTGCTCTGCGTAGGGGCTGGTCACAACGTGATTTCATTTTGAAAGTCGAGGAACGCATGGGTAAGCTTGAGAAGTTGGACTCCCGTCCGGAGGCGAAGGGTTTCGATTCTCGCTGGGGCAACGAGCCAGCGCAAGGATGGCAACCGCGATTCTCGGAGGGAGGAGGAGCTGAGCCAGTTCCTGAAATTACGAAGGATGGGCTGAGCAGTTTGCTCGGCCAAACGGCGCTCCGGAACGGGGTTGGACGGAAGACACCTTCGCGCAACGGCGGAGGAAACAATGGGGCTGGCGGTAACGGCAGCTTGTCGCCGGAGCACCTGCGCCGCGTCATCGGCCACACTTCCGTGAAAGGAGTTGGTCAGCAGGGACGAGAGCGACGCATTCGTTCCAAGCAATGACCGGCGTGGTGAATTGTGATTGTCCATTCCATTGACAAGGGTTCCTGGTTCAGCGGATGGTTGCGGTGCAGTTTTGCATAATCGCTTGCGGTTGTGCCTCGAGCTGTGCCGTGACCATTTGCTATCTCGATGGGCTTTTATCCCTTTTCTATTTTTGTTGGTATTTTTGTGGCGGTGAACAGGGGCGGACTCGCGCCCGCCCCTACAATTCCAACTGGCAGAGAATTTTCGAAAGGCTAGCGCGAGTTAGCGCAATTGCAACGAGCAGATTAATTATGCAATTTAGATTAACTTTGTCTAGTTTTTTGCGACGAATCGCACGAAGAAAAATAATGTAAAGCGCTCGTGGACGGCGTTTTCGGTGGGGATAGACGGGATAAACGAATGAGATATCCAATATATATTTATTGGCCAGAGATCTTGTTTCAGGACAGTGATTTCGGATAGGTAAATGTTGTGTGCTTTTTTTCTCATTTTTTATTGGAGGTCGCTTATGTAATTAGCTCTCTTCCTAGGATAAAGGAAGAGTATTTGCACGGAAGCGAGCACTTGTTACCGGTTTGGTGGGATCTATGGTCCGATTGATATAGCACGATTGGATCGTTGCTGCGGACCATGGAACTATGGACTCCATGAGCGAAAGAAGGAGGGGTACCATGCTGGTACTCTCACGGAAGGTGCTTGAGGAGATTGTAATCGGCGACGATATCGTTATTTCAGTAGTGCAAATCCGGGGAGATAAGGTCCGACTCGGCATAGAGGCGCCGAAACATGTTACCGTTCATCGCAGAGAAGTCTACGAAGACATACAGGCGCAGAAACGCGCCGCCGGCCCGGAAGCCAATCGTGTGCGCCCGGAGGGAAAGACATCCTCTGGAACTCCACCAGGAACCCGCCCGACCAGACCGGGGAAACGGCGAAAACGGAGACTGGGTCCAGATGCTGGCTCTGATTCTGATTGTTGATCACACACCTTTCGCCGTCCGTTACAGACGGTCCCGCCTAACACCGCCTGGAAATCAGGGATGGTGGACAGCGCGGTAGTAATCTATTCCCAGTGTCGCGGTATGGCCCCGATTTGCTGACGCAGCTTGTGTCATGCATTTGGGCTGTGCCGCGACCATATTATTTTTTGACCATCAGCTCATTTGTTTTTTTTGTTTTTCCATTTTTTCGCCAGAGGGAAGATAGTCAAAGATCATTAAATTTGCCGGTAAGCCAGCGGCAATTGCGCTAGCTATGCATAGCTAGCGCAATTGTAAAGTCAGTATTTAATATTAGATCTGGGCGGATTTTAAATGCCGCTACTTGCCAGCCGGACAGCGTGGAGCTAAAATGAGGCAGAACTAATCATTCGCTTGCGGTGTGCCAGTGTTTAGCTGACGTGTTTGGCTGAAGCAATTTCCATGGTGGCTGCGCTAACTGTGAATGACTCTTTTAATAATATTGGTCATTTTTCTGACGGGTTTCGTTCAATGTCTAGGGAAAGGAATCTTGGTTGGGAATTGCTTGCAAGTGAACAAAAATTGTTTGCTGATGCCTATGGTTTGGAAAAAGTCTGCAGAAATTTTTCCCGCAAATCAGGTTCCATTGAGCAAGCGCAGTTAAGAGAAATGGAAGCCAGAGTATTAATGGATATGCTTTTTATGGCCGCAATTTATGGCTATTACGAGCGATTATCTTTTCATCACTTGGCTTCAAGCTTTAGTCATTGGTCATCAAAACCACGAGCATGGTTATCTAGGGCAGAAAAGTCTGGGCGGTCTTTGGCTAAAGAATGGCAGCACTGGACCAATGATAATAAGTGGCAGGATTGGGGGTCAGGCAAATTGGCCGGTCGATTAATTGCCCAAGCAAGGGATAATTTAGGTAGCCGGTTTGGGCTTTCACCAAATTTGCTTCTGTGTGTGAGGGCGGTTATTTGGGTTGCGCAGCCACGGTGAGCGAATTGCTGCAAGATGCAGGCGTGAAAATCTCCGGTTCAGCAAGCGTGTATGGAGTTGTTGATCAATTAAGTGCATTGGGCTGGCAGAGGATAAAAATTAGCGACAAAAATCAATTTCGCCCGGGCGATGTGGTATTTGGTGTAAGAGGCAGCCACGGTCATATCGGCATTATCAGCCAGGTGACGGAAAATAGAGTGATGGTTTGTGACAATAGCTCGAGTGCCGGCAAGCTTAAAGAGAGAACAATTGAAAGCGGCGGCTCTTTTACTCCTCATGGACGCTTTGCCGGTAGTCTTTATGTTATGCGTCCGCTGCCAGCGGCTTGACTTCGGGTGTTCCTTTATCGGCGTGATAAACAGCATAAGCAGAGAAGCCTTCCTCAATTAAACTGTCTATTTGTTTGCGCATTTCCTTTTTCTTGGGCAGTACTGAAACATGCTGGCCGTTTTTGCGTAATTTATTTGCTGCCAGGAAAACATCTGCTGGTGGATCACGATCTTGATCAAAAATCAAAGCTATTTTGTCTGCATGAGTTGCCGGCTTGATGCCCTTTTCCATCAGTATTGTGATTAGGCGCTCAAAACCGATAGACAAGCCGACTGCCGGCACATCACGTCCGGTATATTTGCCCACCATTTTGTCATAACGCCCGCCGCCGGCTATGGAGTGGGACTGTCCGGCGCAAACAATTTCAAAAATTTGACCTGTGTAATAACCCATGCCGCGCACGAGAGAAAGATCAAAAATAATTGAATAGCGATTAGCAGCAACATTTGTTACCGCTTGCAGAACATTGGTTGAGAGCCGAAATAATCGGCTGCGGGACAATTAATTGCGGCAAGCGAAGACAAATCTTGATTGGAGCCGGCCCGAGTGGCAGACGTCCAGAAAGCGAAACGACTTTTTGTATAGCAGATGAATCATATTGATGATTAAGCAATTCTTTTTGCACGCCATCCAAGCCAATTTTGTCCAGCTTGTCTATTTGAATAAACAAATTATTGAATTGATCTTCACTAAAGCCGCAATGGGCTGCAAGTGCAGTCAATATGCGGCGATCATTAATGCGCACAGTGAATTGATCAAAGCCCAGATCAAGTAGAGCTTCGGCAGTGGCTTGAATTAATTCCATTTCGGCAATTTCGGATTTAACGCCAAAAGTGTCAATATCACACTGGGTGAACTGGCGATAGCGGCCGGCTTGCGGGCTTTCGGCGCGCCAGACAGAACCAATTTGAATCGATTTAAATGGATAAGGAACTGAGCTTGATTATGGGCAAAGAAGCGCACAAGAGGCACAGTAAGATCAAAGCGCAAACCAAAATCACTCAATTGATTGATCAGTTCTTGAGGATTGGCTTTCGGATCGGCGAGTGCTTTTTCTAATTTATCGCCCCGTTTCAGAATTTCAAAAATCAAACTTGAGATTCTCGCCGCCTTCAGATTGCTTGAGCTGGGCAATATTTTCCACAGCTGGTGTTTCGATGCGCGTGAAGCCGAATTGTTGATAGACGCTCACCAGCCGGCCAATCGCCCAATCGCGCAGCGCGGTTTCCCGGGGCAGGAAATCACGCATACCTCGTGCCGGAGCGGTACTAAAACTTGTGCTGGTGGTCATTCGGTCTCCCTAGTAGTGATAGCGGCATTGGACAATATAAACTATTTTGTTTTCAATTTTATAGACCAGACGGTGTTCTTGGTTTATTCGTCTGGACCAATATCCCTTCAGGCTAAATTTTAGCGCTTCTGGTTTGCCAATGCCTGAGAATGGCTGACGCTGAATGTCTTTGATCAATTCGTTGGTTCTTCGAAGCAGCGGTTGATCAGTTTGTTGCCAGTGAAGATAGTCTTCCCAGGCTTTTTCACTAAAACGCAGTTCCAAAGATCAACTCTCTTTATCGATCAATTTTCTCTTTTTTGCCTTACCTGCCTCAGCTTCGGCAATAGATTGTGCCAAGCGAGCAGCGTTTTTGGGGCTGCGGAGAAGGTAGAGAGTTTCTTCTATTGATTCGTACTCGGCCAGTGACATTATTACTACTGGCTTGGCATTTTGTCGAGTAACGATTATTGGAGCATAATCGTCGCAAATTTGTTCCATGACCTTCGCCAGATTTTTGCGGCAAGAGCTGTAAGAAATGCTATTCATGGTTGGGGAACCTATATTTGTACATGTACCGATAATTGTACAATTATAGCACGGACATGTCCTTAGCGCGAGCTGCGCTATTCTGCAGACAGCGATTTAATATATAAAAATAGACTCAGATAGGCATAAAGACGAAGCGCGGCAAGTTATCAAGATATGAAAATGGCTGAAACAAAGGGAAAATCGCTTTGCTTAGCTAGAACCGACTATTAAGAGAGCACTTGATTTGGATTGGTCAATTCGGTTATGTCTTGACGATGCCTGTATTTTTCCTTTTGAGGACCTTCCCGAGACACAACTAACTATTTTTTGCTGTAATTCCAAGCGAGCGCCACAAGCAATGATGTGGATGTGTTGACCTTGATTCCAGCAAGAAGGCAGATGATGTCTGGTGGAAGTGATGCAGTGCAGTGTGCTACGAGTGCATGATGTGCACGGGCGAATTCCCAATGGAAGATATGTTCAAGTCATTCATGAAGGGAGCGTGTCAGTATGACTTTCCAGCCGAACGGTCAGACAACGAAGTCAAATGGTGTTTATGTGGTTGTTGCGCAAAGCAAAGGGACTCAGTCTACGCCCGGCAAACCGCGGGTCAGGGAGTTGATCGAGTCCTTGCCGCCCGGTGTGCGGATTCCCGACCGGTTCATCTGGTCCAGTATTAAGCAGTTTTTGATTCGCAGCCGCCCGCCCGTATCCAGAATCATGGAGGGACTGATCGACGAGGATGGTTGGATGGATGTGGTCAGGACGCGCGGTGGCATACTTGGACCGCTTATCCGCAGGCTGGACTACGAGCTCCGCTTCCTACGAACGGTACCGGCCCAGTCCGCAGGCGCTCGACCTCAGGGTGGTCTGCCAAATTCTGGGTTGTTTGCGGAATGCCCGCTGCTGGCTCAATCTGAAGCCAAGGAACACGTGTTTGACCAGGGAAGACGCCGAGGACTGCGCTTTGTATTACCTGACCCAAGCAGCCGATCTGGCTGGAAAATGCCGGAAGAAGTGATTACCGACAACTCATCTCAGTTCATCCATCAACCAAGAAAGGGTATAGGGTATCATGAGACTCAAATTACAGGGGCGCCGAGGAAGTGTGCAGTTGGTGCCGGACGGTGATATGATTCACCTAATGGGCGGGCACCAAGTACCGCGGCTGCGTTTTTTGGTCACGGTGGGCAACCTGATCAAGTTACACGACTCTAACTGGCGGCTATTCCATCAATTCATGGGGTTCTGCTGGTTAAGACAGCACCGTCTCCGGCCACGGGGCGATGACCTCAACGTATTGGTGTCGCTTGGGTTGATGCGACGCGATACGACCATACCGGTCGTCGTGAAGAATATTATGGCGAAGACAGTTAAGGGCGAAAGCGCTACGGAAGATGGAGCGGTCAAGTACCGCTTTGTCGATCCGGGTGTCATCCCCGCGAACAATATTGAACAGTTGCTCCTATCCATTGTTAGGAGCCAGCCGACGCAATCCGTCGAGATTTCGACCGACTGACTGGCAATGTGTAATGGGGTTTGCTCGTCCCAATGTCCTCCCCCCCCCCCCCCCGTGGTGGCTTAGCCCGCCCCGGGGGCTTTTTTTGTTTTTCCGATCTTTTTAGAGCAAACACAAAAGTCTATTTGCGGCACTGGCGAAAAAAATCGACAATTAGCGATTGACACCGCTCTAGAAGTAATCCGCCTGTAACCTCAGGTATTGGGTACGGACGCCCTGGTACAAATAAATTGAATTTAGAACCGACGGCGCCGGAATTTATATCATAAGCACCAAAGACAAGCCGAGAAACGCGGGCTTGCATTATCGCCTCAGCGCACATGGGGCAGGGCTCTAGTGTGGTGTAGAGAACCGTACCATCAAGGCGCCAGCTTTTAAGAGCTGCTGAAGCCTGGCGGATGGCCATAATTTCAGCGTGATCGGTGACATCTTGCGTTTTTTCTTTTTGATTGTGGCCGCGCGCCAACACTTGATCATCGCGCACAATCACACAGCCGACGGGCACGTCTTCTCCGGCCAACCGCGCCTCTTCAATGGCCATTTCCATCCAGTAAAGATCAGTATTTTTTGTTTCTTTCAATGTTTGTACGAATATCCCATGATTGCGATCGTTGGAATTGTGCTCTGTCCGTTGGGACCGAGGCTGTCGATTGGAATTGTAGGGGGGTGCGCAAGTGCCCCCATAACCGCCCATTGATACGCGGGCGGAGCATTTATGCTTTGGATTCAGCGGCTACCCGCTCGGTATATCTCATATGCCTCGCGGCCACTGAGCCCCGCCCCTACGGAAAATGACAAATTAGAACTACGAAAAAAATGAGGGCTTACCCGAAGAACCGGGGCGGAAAGTGGCAAAGGCCTCTTCTATAATTCGGGAGGCAATTTTAGTTATGCATAGACTGAGCGCCTGAACCTGCTCTTCTGTAAACTGGGCTTTGGTTTCCTCGACGACCGCGCGCACTATATGCTCTGATTCAGATTTGAACATGTTTTTCCTCCCTAAATTACTTCCGACAAACCTCTTGCACCACCTGTAGTATCAAGTCATTCACCGGTCCAACTGTCGTACCTTCAATGCCGTTTGACTTTCGTTCAACTAACCAATGTAAGAATAGCAGGCGGCTTAGAATTCTAGTATAAGGCAAGAGTTTCTCTACGTCGCTTATTTGTCTGGCTGACTCGAAACAATAGGCTTCAATTAATTCATCTTTGAAGCGAACAAACTCACCATTTTTAGCATGGGGCATGGTGATGGTGGCCAGATCCAGAAGTGGCACGCCGATAAAAGTGAACCAGGACCAATCAATAAGAAAAAGGCGATCATTATGCAGAATGACATTTTCGGCAAAAACATCTCCGTGTACTAAAGAGATTGGCTCAGCGGCCAAAGCGGAGGCTAATAAAGAGGACACTTTTTGCAGCCCATCAATATTCTTACTGGAGACCAATTGCCATTCTTTGAGGCGCTCTGTTAGCTTGCGGCTGAATTCAAGATAATCAATGGGAGTCAATGATCTTAAAATACCTGTTTCAATTAGATCGTCTACTCGATAAATATAAGCACGATGCATGCGAGCTAAGTCTTTGCCTAATTGGCTGGCAAATTTAGCGTTGCCGACTTGCAATAGAGAATTTGGTCCGAGATCTTCTAGAAATAAGGCAGTAAGCGGCCCATGGTGAGCAGTTAAATAAAGCTGAGGCGAATTGGAAACAGACGGAGTGAGCACTCGTTGAATTAAGTCCAACTCAATATCCCAAGGTGGCAAAACGAGTTTATAAATCAAAGACTGCGGCAAACTGTCCGCAAGATGCAGGCGCTCAACATAAGAAAGATCGCGATGGCGTAAGACTTCTCGGCCAGCAATTGTAACCTGGCGGCCATAAAATTCTGCCAGCCAGCTGTCCAGCTTTTCTTGCGGAGGCGGGATGAGCAATTGCAGGCTTGGATTTTCTCTGGGCATTGGCCCCTAGATTTTATTCTTTTGAGCTTACTTCAGCATCAATGACATCTTCACCACTGGCGCTGGCGCTTTGGCTTGAGCTACCATTGGGTCCCTCAGAACCATTGGGCGTGGCACCTGTTGTGGCACTTGATGCAGCACCAGCTTGGGCTGCTTGCTGCTTGGCAGAGACCTCTTGCTGCAAGGTAACCAATACGCCACGCAAGTCATTCATCAGGTTTTTAATCACTTCTGTTTCTGCTTTTTGCTCTATTTTTTGTCGCAATTCGGTTATTAGAGCTTCGGCTCGAGATTTGCTTGTTGATGACGCTCCTTCACCAGCTCTTTGACCTGTCGCTCTACTGTATAGCACAGGCTATCAGCTTCGTTGCGGGTATCAGCTGCTTCTTTGCACTTGCTTGTCTTGAGCAGAATGAGCTTCCGCTTCTTTCACCAGGCGCTCGATATCTTCTTTTTGCAAGTTGGTAGAAGCAGTAATGGCAATTTTTTGTTCTTTGCCCGAAGCTTGATCGCGAGCGGTAACATTTAAAATGCCGTTGGCATCGATATCGAAAGAGACTTCAATGCGTGGCAAGCCACGCGGGGCAGGCTTGAATGCCATCAAGGCGGAAATTGCCCAGCAACTTATTGTCTTTAGCCATCGGTCGTTCGCCTTGATAGACTTGAATGTCTACACCAGGCTGATTGTCTTCAGCAGTAGAGAAGATTTCTGATTTATGGGTGGGAATAGTGGTGTTGCGTTCTACCAATTTGGTGAAGACACCACCCATGGTTTCAATACCTAAGGAAAAAGGCGTAACATCAAGCAAGACCACATCACGCACTTCACCGCCAAGCACACCAGCTTGAATGGCAGCACCAACAGCGACTACTTCATCAGGGTTTACGCTTTGATTGGGGTCTTTACCGCCGGTCAGGCTTTTTACCAAATCTTGCACAGCAGGAATACGAGTTGAACCACCGACAAGAACCACTTCATCAATTTGATTATAAGTGAGCTTGGCGTCTTTCAAAGCTTGTTCAACTGGTCCGCGGCAACGCTCAACTAAGTGTCTGGTTAATTCATCAAATTTGGCGCGAGTCAGGCGCAAATCCAAATGTTTAGGACCAGTCTCATTAGCGGTAATAAACGGCAAAGAGATGTTCGTTTCAGTAACGGAAGAAAGCTCAATCTTGGCTTTTTCAGCAGCTTCAGTAAGTCTTTGCAAAGCTTGCGGATCTTTGCGCAAATCAATGCCTTCCAGTTTTTTGAATTCATCAGCTGCCCAATCGACAACCACATGGTCAAAATCATCGCCACCAAGGTGGGTATCGCCGGAAGTAGATTTTACTTCAAAAACACCATCGCCTACTTCAAGAATGGAAACGTCAAAAGTACCGCCACCCAAGGTCGAAATACAAGAATAGTTTCATTGTGCTTTTTTATCAATGCCGTAAGCAAGAGCTGCTGCTGTTGGCTCATTGATAATGCGCAGAACTTCTAGCCCAGCAATGGTGCCGGCATTTTTTGTTGATTGACGTTGCGAGTCATTAAAATAAGCAGGCACAGTAATAACAGCACTGGTTACTTTTTCGCCCAGATATTTTTCAGCATCTTCTTTCAGTTTGCGCAAAATCATGGCTGAAATTTCTTCTGGGGAATAATCTTTGCCTTGAATTGAAACTTTGCAGCCGCCGTCTTGATCCTTCTTTAACTTTGTATGAGACAAGCTGGCGTTCAGAAGCCGTTTCTTCAAAGCGGCGACCAATAAAGCGCTTAATTGAATAAACAGTATTTTGCGGATTGACTACCGCCTGACGGCGGGCCAATTGACCAACCAGGCGTTCGCCAGTCTTAGCGTTAAAGCCAACCACAGAAGGGGTTGATGCGCGACCCTTCGGCATTGGTAATAACAGTGGGCTTACCGCCTTCCATCACCGCTACTACTGAGTTGGTTGTACCAAGATCAATTCCTACTGACTTACCCATTTCTTTTTTCTATCTCCTGACTGCAAAAATTTCGACAAAATAAATATCAAACTGTCCTATCGGATAATCATGCCACTTATACACACATATAGGTTGAATTGTGTAAAAGCTATTAAAAAGCAGGGCAGTTTTTGCGCAGCCCTCTCAAGACCAATCTACAAAATAGAAAGGGTATAGGGCGAAAAAATAAGGAAAGGATCATAAGTGGAGTGGATGAATCTCGGGAGGGAAACTTTTTGATGGCTGCAAAGCGCTAGCGCTAGCTATCAGGCGAGTGAAAAATCCCTAACGAATAGAGTTTGCTTAAAGTATTGTTAATAGTTGCCAAGTTTCGATTCTACAAAGCGAGCGAGGCAGAGCTATTTACTTGCTCGGCCAATATTCAAACGAATCCTTAGGAAATGATCACGTGCTTGAAAACCATTGATTTTTTGTATATCGATTTGCAATAAATAAGACATTCAGTGATAGTCAGGAATTCAAACCCAAAACAGAGAAGAGCCAGAATCAGACCAGCCTTTGCGCCCCAAGCCATGCTCACCAGTGTGAGCTTACGAACACCTGAATCGGCTCGGATTGACAAACGGTCTGTTTGGTTTTCTGTGGGGAGAAGACGATGCGAAATGTTGATGACAGCGATGCGACGTTTGGTATCCGCGGCACATTCTTCGACACCGTTGCCAATCCCTTTCACGTGGGTGACGAGCAAGCTCTGCGCTATGTGGCAGACGGCTTGATGGTGGTCAGGAATGGCAGGATTGCTGCCTTCGATGATTACAGAAGGCTGTCCAAGTCGTTTTCGGGACTGCGAGTGGTCGATCATAGAGGCAAAAAGATTACCCACGGGTTAGGCGACTGTCACTCGCATGCATACCAATACGAGATACAGGCGGCGCCATGCAGGAACTTGCTTCACTGGCTGGATACGAACACGTTTCCAGCCGAACTCCGGGTTTGCCAGGACAAGGATTATGCTCGGATTCACGCCGCGAAGTTTCTGCGTCGAACGATTGAAGGGGGCACAACGGCGGTGATGGCCTTCGGCACTCACTCCCAGGATGCCACCGATGCGCTTCTGGAAAGCGCAGATGCGCTGGGGAAGCTTTCGCCACAGATCATCAGCGGTATGGCAGTTGCCGATTCCCTGTTACCGCAGCAGATGTGGCATTCGTTGCGGCAGACTCGCCTGCAAAACCATGAGATCATTGAGCGCTGGCATGGTGCCAACGACGGGCGAATCCTTGTCTCGCTGATTCGCGCTTCGCCCCCTCCTCATCGTTTCGGCAATTGAAAGAGCTGGGACGTCTGTGGCAGAAGTATAGGGGACAAGGGGTCTATTTCACGACCCATCTGCGAGAAATGCTGGGTGAAGTGGACCTGGTCAAGAAACTCCATGGGCATCGGCGCTATCTCGATGCCTACGCCAACCACGGACTGATTGGCCTAAGGACCATGTTTGCCCACTGCGTGCATCTGACGAAGCGTGAGCTGGAGTTGCTCGGACACGGCTCATCGATTTGCTTCTGCGCAAGCAGCAACATGTTTTTGGGTGCGGGAAGGATTCCTCTCCTCTCCCGCTACACACGACATCGCGGATTGAGAATCGCCGCCGGTTCTGATGTTGGGGCAGGCACCTCGGGGAGCATGATAGAGGAATTGAAGACTCTTCATGGTCTGCAACAACTGGCTTTGGAAGGCGGACTCCGAGGCCCACGCGATCACCCGTTAACCGCGGCCGAGATGTTGTGGTTGATCACCCAGGGTGCCCATCAGGCGCTCCACCTGGAAGGGGGAAATTTCAGTATCGGCAATCCCGCCGATCTCGTTGTCTTTCGGGATGACAATCTGCTCAAGGATCGTCTGGAAGGTGTGGAAGATCCTCGAGCTATCCTCTTCGCGCTTGAGATGTTGGCCAATCGCTCCAATATCTACGAGGTGCGCGTCGGCGGGGAGGTTGCCTATCAAGCGGCCGCGTAAGGGAACATAGTCCCGATCATGGAGAGAGTTCGTCAGTGGGGGAGACCGGATGGAGCCGGCTCCAAAATAATGTTTTGTGGCACCAGGGGCCGCTCGTAGGGACAGGATGTCGTTCTGCCAGCGGGCCCTGCTGCTACGCTCTGCGGGAGCGTAGCTCGATGTGCTACAAGTACAAACCGGAGGAATTTCAAGCCTTTCTAAAGTCCATGCGAGAGCGCCAGCACGATGTGGTGACGCGTTGGTGGGAGCGTCGGTTTGTCCCGACTATGAGGCGGGGTGATCCGATTGCTGTTGTGATGTTCGGGGTTGGGCGCGCGGCTCTGGAGGTGAGGCTCATCGAGTCTCTCATCGAGGGTGGCGTCAAAATCTCATCGGTGACTCTCAGCGAGCCCGAAGCGAGTCATATCCAGGAGCTGAGAGTCGTGGTGGAGAGGATGCGGGCCCGATACCCCGATATCATCTTTCACCTGGATTCCGCGAAGCTAGAAGAGTTTCAACCAACGGGCACGATGCCGCGACGATTCGGACTGACGGTCGGTTCGCAGGTTCTCTACTATCCTGAAGACCGGCGCTCCGCTTTCCGAAAGCTAACCGATGAGTTGCTCGAGGCGGATGGCGTGTCCGTCTTGACGCTCCAGATGCCCATGGCCAAGGCCTTGGTCAATCTGGAGTTGGTCACTGAACACGGATGGCCACCATCTGGTGAGCTCACGCACCTCGGTATGATCGAAGTCTTCGCCCGGGAAGCGGGCATTCGATTCGACCGAGAAGTGCTCTGGGCAGACCTGGATGTGACTAATGTGTTCGACGACACCTCGGAAGAAGGGGCGTCCCTGCTCAACTTCCTGGTGGCAAACGATGTCCGGAGCCTGGGGTCTACTACGGCCATCGCGCAGGCGCGCGGGGCTGTGCGACACCATTGCTATCCGGAGCCGAGCAACGAGCAGCTGATCATCTTTCCCCAACCTGTGGGGGTGATGGTGGCTTACGGTCCAGACGCGACCGTTCTGCCTGGGTTCTGATCTGATGTTAGATGCCGGACCACGGCGCGTCGTCGTGGTCCGGCATGTCTTTATGATCGCGTTTTGAAAACCGCCGCCCGCATACCGCCGGCGGCAATTTCTCCCGAAAGGACTGATACGATGACACAGAACATTTCTCTTCCGTCGGTCGTCCTGCCTTCAGGCGGACCTCTACTTGTGGATCCGACGTTGGAGGTGGACTTCCTTGGAAGGAAACTGGACAAAGGTGGCTCTGCGATTGCCTCTGGCTCGGTGATCACTAACGAAACCCAGGCCCGCGATGCCTACTTAGCGGGATGGCCCAGAATTGTCTGGAAAACATTTGCACCGACGCCGACCCCAGATGTGCAGCCGCGGATTGCACGCTGGCAGCCGGGCGGCAAAGGGACTCCCCTCTATGGTCTAGAAAACATCGAGCGTGTGCACCCCAAACCTCGCCATGAGATTTATCCTGGCATCAGAAGAATAAGAGCCGAATTTCCCAATCGGGCACTCGGAATTTCGATCATGGCGCTTGAGCGACCGGATTGGCTCGTGCTCGCCAAGGAGGCGGAAGACCTCGGCGCCGACTGGATTGAGCTTAATTTCGGCTGTCCCAACGGAGTGGGAAAGATGGGCATGCTGATGGGGCAGTTGCCAGAAAAAGTTGGTGAAGTCACTTCGTGGGTGGTTGATGTGGTGAAGATTCCGGTGGCCTCGAAGATGACCCCCAACGCGGAGAAGATAATTGAGGCTGCTGATGCGGCCTGGGGCGCTGGAGCGCTCATAGTCTCACTGATCAACACGAAACGGTGGCTGATGGGTGTCGATCTTGAAGCCATGGTTCCCCAACCAAACGTGCGCGGTAAATCCGTACGTGGGGGAGGGTCGGGGCAGATGATTCGCGGTATGGCCCTCGAAATGGCGGCCGGCGTCTGTGAGTTGAGGGACCGCAAGTACAAGGGTAAGGGCAAGCTCATCGACGCAATGGGCGGCATTGCCAGCGGCTACAACCTGGCGGAGTTCCTGGCCTTGGGTGTCGACTGGTGCCAAATCTTCACCGACGTGTACGACCGCGGCGTGGAAGTGATCGATGAATATAGCGCTTGGCTCCTGGAATTTATGAAGCGGAAGGGATACCGTACGATTGCCGATTTCAGGGGACTGGCGTTGCCGAATCTCGGCGAATATGAGGAGGTGTCCGATAACTACTGGGACCAAGACTGAGTCTGGGTCGGTAAACTGATTCCAATGTTCAGATCGGGGGCGGTTGATTTTCGATCTCCCCCGATCGATTTCTTTCTGTTTCTCTTTTTTATTTTGCTCGTGGCACTTTACCTTTGCCATTTCTTAATGTATACTAATATGTATACATTATAGGAGTGTGTGAATTGAAAGCCGCTACAAATGGGACGATCAGTCCGGTGCGCTTGCGACCTGACGATCAAAAATATATAAAAAAATTGGCAAAAGAAAGACATGAAACGCAAACAGCAGTTTTGCACCATGCCGTAGAATTGCTCAAGCGCGAGAAAATGTTTCTTGAAGCAAGAGAAACTTATTTGGCTTTATCAAAAGCGCAATTGAAAGAGATTAGACATGAAAATCAACTTTTTGACATGTCTTCCGCGGACGGTATTGATTGATTTACCGCCGGGGTGAAATCTGGATGGTGCAGTTTGCCGATGTTCCCGAAGGTGGTGAGCAAGCTTTTCGACGTCCGGCAGTGATTGTTTCCAGCGATGACATAAATAGCTTGCCTCTCGATGCTGTAATAGTGGTGCCCTGCACCTCCAAGCGACGTGAGCATCCAAGAACAGGCAAAGTACCATTTAATCTTGTCGAAGTGCGGCCGAGTAAGACTAATGGATTATCTGTGATTAGCTATTTCAAATGCGAACAAGTGCGAGCAATAGCTCCCAGCAGGCGCATGAAAGAAAAGCTGGGTTACATAAGCGTTGAAGATTTGGCACATATAGAAAGTGCTTTGCGATTAGTTATGCAATTGGCAAGCTAATACGGCGAGGGTTGATAAGTGCTCCGCTAGCTGTGCTAACGGTAATGGAGGCAATTAATAAAACTGATTTTTTCTATATATGGAAAAATCTGAAGCGCGCTTAAGCCGTTCTTTAGGCATATATATGTGTCGATTTGCCGATGGCTAGACTGTTTTGGTCTTTTGAATACGCGGGCAATTATGGTTTGTCGCCAATTGTATATAAAAAATGCTCCTGTCGCTTTAACACAATTAACGTCTCGCTCATTGCTTTTGCAATCACAAAACTGGCAAGGTAAGGGCGAGTTTTCCCGTTATTCAGTTCAGGAGTCGTATCACCAGGTTTAAGCAGTAGCCCCATCATTAGGAATTTTTTCCTATTTTATCCGAGGAGCGGGGCTACTCTTGACTTAACTGCAATCGGGAGCGGGGTGAGCTAACTGAATCGGACAACTTCACTCGTTGGGGAGGATGAAGATGAGTGCAGGCGAATTGGTTCGACGAACGTGGTTATGGTCAGGTGGACTGGCGGTTTCCTTGGCATGCCGTGGAGTGGCGAAAATTCACTTCTCCGCTGCGGTACTGCCCAGCCCGATACGATTAATCAGATCGCACCGTTGCAGCCTGGTTACGTCGACACACGTGGTACGCGTGCAAGACGGACCCCGTGGAGCGCGGAATGACAAGATGCTTCTGGTAGAGGGAATGATCGAAGCGGCGCGAATCCTCCGTGAGAGGGGAATTCTTAGCGAAGAACAGAAAGGGGAACTCCGGTTCATCGAGGTCCTTTTCCTCCGGCTGCAAGGGGGCAACTTGGACAGTGTCTTGAACACAATTGCCTCGGAATTGGCGGGCAATTTTCCGGGGGGGTTGTCCCGTTTCGGATTGTCGAACCGGAAACCGGTGTCCCGAATCGTGCAAACATCGGACGACGAGGCCCTGGTTGAGGACCAGGCGCTGCAGAGGATCCGCAATGCCTACGAAGGAGCGTGGCTGCCCGAGCATGACATGGTGGGCGCCATGACTGACTGATATCAGCAAAGGCTTCACTCAAAGGAGGAAATAATGAGTGGAGAGACAATAGTCCCAGCCGAGAAGCGGGTCCTCGTTTTTGAGGAATTCGATGAGACGGGGATGCCCGTTTGCGATCTTCTCCTCCAACTAGGCTTCGTGCCCATCTTGGTGCATGAAGTGCATTACGCGCTTCAGGGACGCAGGGGTGCGCATGTCACCTGCGTGCCCGATATGGCAAACAAGCCGGGTTGGTGGGGAACAATCGATGTCTCCTGGTCCGAGTTCGCCTTTGCCGTGGTAGACCTTTCTTGGCCTGGCGCGGTACTGGGGCGACAACTAATTGAGGACATGGACATACCCTGCATTACAACTATGTCTGAGCAGTGCTCGACGGCAAAAGGTGCTGTTGAGATAGTAACCGAAGCTAGGGAAGCCAAGGCAGATGGGAATGACGAATCTCCGGACAGTTCACCGGAGGGTGACCTACTGCTTGGGTTTCTCAAGGACATTGAGGCACTGCTCACGCGGTTGAAACTTCATCCAGAGTCCGCGGACTATCAAGATGTCCTCACTCGTTGGGGATTCTTGTCTCAGGAAGGAACGCCGACTCTTGGAGGGGACGAACAATCGGAGCAGTGAACTCCGTTAAGCCGAATAATAGCGGGTAAGGCGAGATTGTTCTTGCCGCACTGGACGAGTGCCAGTGAACCCGCACAATGAGTGCCCGTTTGCAAGGGAGGCGATCATGCCGGAACAATCCGTAGCCGTGGCAGAGAAAGAACAGCCTGTGACCGTGGGAGAAGTGAGAGCTTGCTTGGTGCGCGTTGATGCGCTCATGGAGCACGAACAAACAGATCCTGGCGACCATGAGATGTGGTCGACGCTCCAGGATTGTCAGCTCGTGTCCTGGGCGCGCGTGTTACTGGAGTTGGTGGAGCAGAGCGTCGGTGAAACCGACACGTTCGAAACAACCGGTCTCGAAAGGAAAATCCTGATTGTCGCCATGGCGATGTTACGAACGGCGATCACCAGGGGACCGAGGGCTCCGGGACGAGAAATCTACAACGCTCTTAACGGGCGTCTTGATGAACTATGCATTCCCCGAGACTGGCCCCCATTCCCGCTCGGGGATGTCGAGCGAGTTCTCCGGAGTATGCTGATCCCCTCTCGGGACTGATTCGTGAACGTGCAAGTACGTGTCACATCGGGGGAACCGCCGCCGGTTCCTCCAACTTTTTTTCTTTTCTTTCCCTTTTTTGTTTTAAACTGCTAATGACAGTGAGTTTTATCTGGGCCTTTAGAGTGCGCGCTCATCATATTGAGCATCTTTGGCCCACCAGTTTTGATAAATCGATTGAACAGAATCATTACCAAAAATAAGGCAACTATATTGAATACGGTGGTGTAATTGAGTGCGATGCCAGGTGTGATCATCGTTTGAATTCCGCCAGGCATCGTCTGAGGAGCGTTAGGTAATATGCCTATTGCAGCAAAAAGCCAGGAGCAAGAATAGGCGGCTGCCACCATCGAGAGATAAAAGGAAACTGCCAGAAACGATGCCATTTTGAAACCATAATACTTGCGGTATATATCAAGCAAAGGCAAAACAATCAGGTCGGCAAATAAAAAAGAAAGCACGCCGCCAAAAGTCATACCTTCATGCCACAATACAGCCGCCATAGGCACATTGCCAATTGAGCAGACAAAAGAAAGTACGGCAATTAAAGGTCCAACCAATGGGTTAAGCCAGTGGGCCAGCGTTGGATTATCTTTGCACAGAAGAGTGGTCCAGGCGGAGTCTGGAATTAAGACTGATAGAGCGCCGGCAATGAGCAAACCAAAAACAATATCGGGCCATAGAGAAGCCCAATCCATAAAGAAATAATGGCTAATCGCTGTCTTTCCCCGGCTGGAAATTATACGATCAACAATAGTCTTGTTGTTTAATGAGCAATCTTGATCACTGGGCGACATATCCATGGAGGCATGACCTTCCATGGGTCCGGCAATATCTTTTCTCGCTTGATCAACAGCGGACGAAATAAGAGTTTGAGGTAAGAATAAACGAAAAATCAAAGACATCAGGGCGATCATTATTATGCCGCCAATAAATTGACCAGCTGTATATTGCCAGCCAAGCAAGAGGAACAATAAAATGCTTAACTCTAAAACCAGATTGGTAGAAGCAAACTGAAAGACCATAGCGGCGGTAAAATCGGCACCCTGTTTGACTAGCGCCCGGGCTATGGCAGCGGCAGCATACGAGCAAGACGAAGACGCCGCACCACATACAGTGGCGATACTTAAAGATTTAAAACTGTTGTCGGCAAGCCATTTGTTCATTTCTCTTTTGGTAACAATGGCCTGAACAATTGCCGAAAGCGCGAAACCGAGCACGAGTGCCCAGAAAATCTCCCAGGCCATGGAAAAGGACATCAAGAGCGATGTTTTGAGCATGCACCAAATGTAATGCCACAGATCGTGCATATTATTAATGCTGCGTATCGTCTTTAAGGCATCTCAGAAAAACATCAACCAGAGCCGGGTCAGACTGTTTGCCCGACTGCTCTTGCAGATGCTCCTTGGCCTGCTTTACACTCATTCCTTTGCCGTAATTTTTGTCGCTTATTAGTCCATGATAACTATTAGCCAAAAAGATAATGCGGGCTGGGAGGGGAATTTCTTCGCCCTTAAGTCCCTGCGGATAACCCGTACCAGCGAATTCTTCGTGATGAGCAAGAACCACAGGCGCGAAGCCTGCTAAGTCCGGAAAGGATTCCAGCAATTCAGCGCCGTCTAAAGGGTGGCGCATCATGGTTAATAACTCAGTATCATCAAGATCTTCATCGCGCTTTTGCAGAATCTCAGTTGACGTGCCCAGCTTGCCTATGTCATGAAGCAAGGCGGACAGTCTGATATCGTCAATTTCTCGGGGTGATAAGTTTAGGGCCTTGGCGATGTCGCAAGCGTATTCAGCAACGGCGATAGCATGAGGAGTAAGATACTTATCCTTTTTTTCAACTTCATCCACCCAGCCGGCAATGCGGCCCAGTGTTCTTGGATCTACGTTAGCGATGGCGAAAATGTAATCACTGGTTTGCTTGCCATATTCTTTGGACGCCAGAGCGCGATCCACTACTTCTTTTGCCTGACTATCAGTTTCTGGTGGGGTACTTTCGCCAACAATAGCGGCATCAAGCGATGCAAGAGTAAAAGGGGCGCTGGTGTCTTCGGGAGAGGTAATGGATCTTTCCTTATACAAAGATGAGCGAAGGGGGCTGTCTGTGGCTGCCGACTGGGCCTTGACTTTGGGTATCATTGAAGCTCCTAATCCCGACATAGCAGGCCCAGAAGAAGGCGTTGGTATGGCGTCTAAATTACCCCATGGTTGCACCGGGGCAGCGGGCTGCTCTGCTGCAGGCGCGCTCTGTCCGATTGACCCGACGCCAGACGGCTGCGATTGTGATGGCGCACTGGGGACATTAGCATCGACACCAGTTGCAACCGTAGGGGCGGGCGCAAGTCCGCCCATGTTCTGCGCGCCCCTGTCCTGCCCACCGGGCTTCTCCATGCTCACATCTGCTTTTGCCTCTTCGGGGAGTGCCGGTATTTGTTGCTTGGACTTACTCTTAGATTTAACTGGTACTATGGATGGTGCGCCGGCTGAGGGAATGGGCGGTGGTTCATCTTCCTTTTGCCGGCCTTCTTCTTTGCCGCTATCAGCTTATTCCCCGTGTTGGATACTTTGGTAGGTTTAAGAGTAGAAGACAAGGACGCAGATTCTGGAGAACCGGGTGGAATTGTTGTCGCTTGAATGTTATCGACAGTTGATTTCAAAGATACTTCCGGCGAATGAGCATTTAAAGCCGGCAATTCCAGCAATGTATCTTTGGCGCTGGGGATAGATTGTTGACCAAACGCGCCCTTCAACGATTGAATCATAGACCCGGCGGATGAACTGCTTGCAGAATCGCTGGCATCAACAACCCGTTGATGTAGTTGCATAATTGGTTGGTGAATGCGCTTCTCTTCGGGCAAACTTGCCAATGCTTGGGCAACTCTGTCAGCCGCCAACTGCACCATGTCAACCTCGTCGCGCGTCCAATCGCGGCGATAATCACACTGTTGGATAATCACGCACCCATAAACATTTCCTTCGCAAAATAATGGCAGCGCAAGCAATGAGCGAGTATTGGAAAACTGTAGTTCTGCCTGAGCTGGTGTTAAATAAGAATTTTCTTGACCCTCGTAAAACCTCAAGGGCGAGCGCGCGCGAAGGGCCTGGGCGACCAAGGAAGAATCATTAGTTGGCCAGTGACATTCCTGACAGCTTTTTACTTTGTCCTGCTGCCAGAACTCATAACATTTCCAGCCGCCATTTTTATTGTCTGTGCATACAAACAAACAGCGGCTTGCCCGTAATACTTTGCCCAGGATATTCACCACCATGAAAAGAGCATCACCAACTCCCTGGGAGTAGGTCATGAGATTATTTATCTCAACTAAAAAATTATCCCGGAAAGTCTCTCGTTGTATGACGTCATTAAGCTGGGCCTGCCGAATGAGTTCGCTAAGCTTGACTATTAAAACTTGTGTGGATTCTATCTCCGAGGCAAGCCATGGTGTACTACGATTGAGAGTCAATGATCCAAAACTGCGTCCATTCAGTACCAATGGCAAAGTAAGATTAGGAACTCGAGATGGGCCACTTGGATTAGCATCAGGCGTAATGATATTTTCGCAAATCAAAGCGCTATTAGGATCAAGCGGGTTGGCAAGCAGAATTTGGCAAGCAGCGCTGTCCAGTGACAGACCCAACTCATTGACAGTTGTTTCCAAAATGCCCTTCAAGTCTTTCAAGTCGCCCAGTTTTTCCAGCAGCGTTGAAATCATTGAAAATCTATCCCTCTTGTTATTTCTACTTTAACCTGGACTTTGCCAAGAAGACCATTTCAATCACATTATTGGCTAGCGGTACGGAAGATAAACTATCTAATTCTACCCAACGAGCCTCATGAATTTCTTCATTAGTAATAATCTCAGGTAAAGAGCCAAATTTGTTTACTGTTGGGTCAATAATCCGGCAAAGATAAGCTAAGTCTATATGATAAAAGATACCCTTTGGTTCTTGGGCTTTAACGGCATGGAAACATAATGGGCTGGGTAGGAAAAGGCGTCTTCATTTTTTGTATTCGGCAAATCAGCGCCTACAATTGACACAGAAATTCCGGTTTCCTCTTTTGCTTCTCTGACTGCTGTTTCGTGCGGCAGCTCACATTCTTCGATATGCCCACCAGGCGGCAACCAGGCACCTATGCGCCGATGATGCACCAGAAGTATATGCGATTGCTCTATAATCACAGCGCTTGCTGTAAAGTGTTTCTTGTACGGCGAGGCCAGCGTATAAAAAGCAGATAGACTGGATAAAGAAGTTAATTTAAGAGAGCTAGATGGATAAGTCTGATGTTGCGGCAATTGAATTTCTCTCCGTGGGCGACCTGGTTGGTCAGTCGGTCAGATATTACTGGCAAAATGCTCTTATGATTTTACAGGTTTTGCTTGCGCCGGCAATCGGATGCACGCTTGGCAAAATCTTTATGCACTGGCCATGGCAAATTTATAAAGTGATTGGCATTGCGCCCAGTGTACTAATGTTTTTTATCGGCTTTGGCGTTTTGCTTTATTCAATTTGGATACTGATGTTGCGTCAATTTGCTCTAGCGAGGATATTTTTTGGTGATGGGACAGTGAAGGAAGACTTTCGCCAAGGCTATCAAATTATTAAATCTATGCAAGGGCGTATTCTAGGTGTGTTTAGCCTGAGTGCGATTGCTTCGGTTGGCGGGGCGTTGGGTTGGAGTGTGATCATTATTGTTTCTGCTGCTCTGGCGCGCCTGCATATATTCCCGCTCAGTTTTCTAGTCTGTCTGATCATACTTGAATTTATAGCCATGTTTATAAGCATTGCCGCCATATCAATTATTTATTGGTTTGCCCTATATCAAATGATTTTGGAAAATAAGAGCATAGATGAAGTACTTGCCCAGTCCTGGTCTTTGACATTGCACGATTTCTGGCGCGTTTTATATTTTATTTGCTTATCGACTCTGGTGGTTGGCTTGTTGACCTGGCCACTGAGCATACCGGTAGTGATTTTTTCGGTGGTAGAGCTGTTTATGCAGGGCGATCAGGGAATTTCTTCCGGTAACTTTGCTGAGCAAATTGCTCTATATACTCTTAAAGCGCCATTTTATAAACTTGTCTTCGTGCAAGTCTGGGAGTCTTTGTTGAACATCGTTACCTGGCCGATAGTTTATTTTGGTTGGGCACTCTTTTATCAAGATTTGAAAAAGCGGCTTTTAGCCTCGGACTTACAAGCCAAGCTTGAATCGCGGCTGAGTGGGGCGGGATAAATGCGCGCCGAATTTGAGGACATTCATTCAATTGTTCGTGCAGTGGCACAAGACTATCAATACAAAGAGATTATCACCCTACCGCCTTTGCTTAGCAGACTTTGGCAACAAATATGCCAGTTTTTTAAGCACTGGTTGTCGGTGTTTATGTCGTGGCTTGAACAATCCATAAGGAAATCCAGTTCAGCCGGCGAAGCTCTGGCCATCGGGCTAACAATTTTTTTGTTTGCTTGTTTTGCAATCTTTGCGTATTGGCAATATAAACGCTGGAAGACAATTTACTGGAAAGCAAAGACGGATCTCATTGCTAATGAGAATCTCGATCAACTGCGCACGGCAGCACAATGGCGCCAGCAAGCTCTATTGCTCAAAGACGAGGGAAATTTGGCTGATGCCTGTCGAATATTGCACCGTGCCTGCTTGCAATTGCTAGACGAGGCCCATGTGTTGGCATTTGCTGCGGCGCGGTCCAATTATGAATACGCCATGGCTTTATCTTCCAAAGCTTCTTTAAGAGGACTAAAGCCGCTATTTCAATCCTTTTCCAACCTGGTGGATGGCATCTATTTTGGCAATCGTCCAGCTACTGAAGCCGATTTTCAATTTTGTCTGAAATCACTTGCGGAAATCGAGGAAAAATTGCCTGGTATTATATCTGGTGCAATACTCGATCAAAAATAAAAAACAAAAAAGGAAAAGGGCATCATGCCCGGGAGATGCTAACTCCTTTTATGCGGAGAGCGCCGTTTTTTTGGCGTAGCGCGTTGTTGCTTTGGCGCGGAGCGCCGTCTTTTTGGAATTGGTTCGTAATGGAGCTGGAAGGGATTAGATTCCTCCTCTTGTGTCATCTGTTCTGTTGCCTCCGCCTTCGTTGTTTTGCTGGACTCGATCCTGACACGTTTTATTGTCTGAATTGGTTCAACGATGTTGAACGTCGAAGGGCCCCTCGCATTGGGTACCTGGCGGCACAATTATTTTTGGGTCGGTGGTGTTAGGACCAGTGAGCTGTAGCCGATGAGATTGGAGGATGTTGATCAGCGTTTGCCGCGCTGCTAGCCAATCATCCTTCGGAGGGGTGCTAAAAACAGGCGACTGTTCCCAGCGAACTACCGGCTTTCCTTTCTTTCTTTGCTGGACAACGCGCCGAGAAACCAACCGTTTCCAAGTATACGGCTCAGTCCCCATAGGTTTGCCGATCGGCACCTTGAGGGTGCACCAGCCGCCATTTAAGTGGGGATAAGGAACGATGGCGTGCCCGGAAGTATGATCGTCAACCTTGAGAACGACAGGGTTGTCACCATCTACTCCGAGGGTCCATTTATTCATCTCCACATTAGCATCAGTGTCGAAGATCTGGTCAAAGCAGTCTGTTGCCTGGCGTCTGCCGACGAACACTGAGCAGGAATACTGGCCACCTTGCACTACCGAGACTACATACACCGTCACGGTAAACTTGCTGTCCATTGCTGCCTCCTTTTCCTGGTACGAGCGGAAGACACATATCAAATCGCTAATTTGCGACTCTGGGGACAGATTTGAGATTGAACGAAATGGTTGTATTGAGTTCTGGGATAGTGCCGGGAATGGAAAAATAACACCCTTACCCTGTCATTATTGAAAAGGCAAGATCAAGAAGTCGGTTAACAAAAGCAGACTATTCCCTACCGTAACTATTTTGGCGCAAAACAAAGGCCGGTGCTTGACAGCCGCGTTTCACCATAAAGGACAAAGGCCAATAGATTAACTAGAATTCCACCAGTTTTCTATATTAAATTGTCGTCTGCAAGTTAGCGCAGCTGCGCTAGGTCTATAGTCAAGAGTAAGTATTCAGTTGCGCATACTGCGCTAACTGTGGACGAAGCGTTATCGAAATGATCGTAGGGGTGGGGCTTGCTCCACCCGCTTTAACCGGCCAGCTTCGTGATAGAACGCGGGCGGACTTGCGCCCGCCCCTACGCGAAACCTAAAATCCTTGTTATTAGAGGACCCCGACTAATAATCAGAGATATGTGCCCATGACTGAATATTAACAGTCAAGAAGTTTTACATCTACTGGCAGGGCTTAAAATTGAGGAAAGAGAAGTATCAACTCGTGGTCATAAAGAAAATAGATCGGTGGCGCAAATAGAATTGCAATTGGAAAAAAAAGGAAATGTCTGGGGGTTAAAAGAAAAGTTTTTACTCCTTTTGATCGTCAGCGTAATTGCTGTGATCGTCGGTCAATCGTTTGAAGAATCGGTTGGTCGGCTGATGCCTGAATATGGAACCTTCCGTTCAGTACTCAATAAAAAACAAAGCGGACTGAGTGCCTTGTTGGCGATTACCCAGCAAAGTGGCATTCCCTGCCAGGTTTGGTCGTTGCCATATAATCGCTTGCCGGAGACTAAAGGACTTTTGTATGTTGTAGAGCCTAAGCTTGCATGGACTGAACCAGAAGTAAAAAGTATTCTTGACTGGGTTAAGCAAGGCAATCAACTTGTTTACTTAGATGCCTTTTGTCACTATGCAGATGTTAATGAGGGCAAAACTTGCCGGATTATGAGAGTGATTGAAGACAATATTCTACTGCGCAAGCTGGGTATTCTGGTTGAGGTAATAGATAATATTGCTCCCAAGGATAGTCCTGATGCGCATGTCGACTATGCACCGGCTAAAGCAAAGGAAAAAAAAGAACTGCATAAGCAAATTATTGTTTATGATCACCAGCAACCGGAAATGTCCCACGTGCAAAAATTGGTCATTAGACCGGTGAGCAAACTTATTGGTGGCAAGCCTATTGTAGGCGGTACGCGGGGCGCCTATATTACAGAAGTAAATTATGGGGCGGGTAAGATACTGTTGGGTACAGTGGCGACACTGTGCGTTAATTCGCGACTCAATCGTCCAAGCAATTATGATAATTTTCAATTTATGATCAATTGTTTTCGCACCGCCCATGGTGCTATACTTTTTGATGAGCACTGTCATGGGCTAAAAGGCACAGGAAATGTGTTTGTATATTTAAATAACCGAGTGCCGGGTCTAGTATGCGCACAAATTTTGCTAATCCTTATTATGGCGGTGCTGGGCAGTATGATGCCTTTTGGATCGCTGATAGCTATTCAGCCCATCCGCAAAATATCGGATCTGGCTTATGTTTCGGGGCTATCTAATGTATACAAACGAGCGCAGGCAAATTTGGCTGCACTTGAGATCATTGTCAGTGCTTGGAAAACAAAACTGTGCCGCTGGCTTGGTGTATCACCGCGTGCAAGCAACGATGAAATAATGCTGCGAGCAAAAGCGGTTAATGATACAGTAGAGCAGAATGCGGGAGCCCCATCGTCAGCATGGTTAGGTAAACTAAAAGATTTTTTGGCAGACTATGAACAAGTGCTTACTGCAAGTGGTATGAGTAAAGCACGGTTGGTTTATTTAGTTAAACAATGCGATACGCTTGAACAAGAAATGAGTGAGTTGAAGAGAAAAGTAACAGGAAAGTTGAGTAAATAAATCGATGAGTGAATTATTGACTGTGCAATCGTTAGACCAAATAACCTCGACTGTGGAGAGGCTGCGCGCCAGATTAGCGGAAATTATAGTTGGTCAAGATCAAGTGATTGAGTTGATTTTGATTGCGCTTTTAGCAAGAGGACATGTGCTTTTGGAGGGAGTACCGGGACTAGCCAAGACAATGCTGGTGAAAACACTGGCCGCTCTGCTCGATTTGGAATTTGCCCGAGTGCAATTGACGCCGGATATGCTGCCCGCCGATATAGTGGGCACAAACGTTTATGACCTCAATAGCAGAACATTCTCCCTAAAAAAAGGACCGGTATTTACCAGCTTGCTTCTGGCTGACGAAATAAATCGCACGCCGCCCAAAACACAGTCCGCCTTATTAGAAGCGATGGAGGAGAGGCAAGTTACTCTTGATGGGCAAAGCTATAAACTGCCCGATATTTTTCTGGTGGTGGCCACGCAAAACTCAATTGAATTTGAGGGCACATATCCATTGCCTGAAGCCCAGCTTGATCGTTTTATGCTCAAAATAAAAATTAGTTATCCGGATAAAGAAGCAGAACGATTGATGCTGCAAAACTGGCAAGCAGGAAAATATGATGCGCATCAACATGCCGCCAACAGCGAAAATCATGGTAGCCACGAAAATAGTACCGGTGAAAGACCCGGGTTTATCGGCTATTTGTCAGAGATAGAGCCGATTGTAAAAGCTGCGGAAATTCTCACCTGTCAAAATGCCCTTAAAGAAGTAAAAGTGGAGCAGTCCGTGCTTGATTATTTGCTTGAGCTGGTCACCAGATCAAGGACCTGGCCGGATCTGCAATTAGGTGCAAGCCCGCGCTGTGCCATACACTGGCTGGCTGCGGCGCGAGCGCAAGCAGCATTGTCTGGACAAGATTTTGTCACTCCGGACAATATCAAAAATGTTGCCGAAGCTGTATTAAGCCATCGTTTTATTCTTACTGCTGAAGCTGAGTTAGAGGGATTAACTCCAGGGCAAGTAACCAGCAATTTGCTTAAGCAAGTTGCCGTGCCCAGGTGAATGGGTAAATATTCAGTCATGGGTGTGTGTCGATAATTCACAATGCCCACGATTCTACGTTTCGGTAGGGGCGGGCGCGAGTCCGCCCCTGTCTACCCTCCAATGGATGTCGCCGGTTATAGCGGGCGGAGCAAGCCCCGCCCCTACGATCTTTTCGATGGTCTTCTATCCATATACGCACCGCCATCTGAATACTTACGTGAATACTTCGACGGTTGTCAGGATAGCGCAGCCGCGCTAGGTGAGTACTGACAATTTAATACTCGCTCAGTAATTGCCGAGAGATTCGTTTGCAATTACTGAATTATCAGACTGGGGATAGGTTTGATTTATTTGGCGGGGCGATAAGCCAGAAGGAATTGACGATATTTGTTAGATATAACTTAGCTATAGCTATTGCTTTTGATTGGGGCAATTTGTTAGGTAGTGGGTGCCTCTAGTACAAGTCACAAAACACTCAAGAAGAACCGGAAACCAACCACCCCAAGACGAACAACGTCAGCTGCCCAGAATGTCGGCATCTGAGTGGATCCGATGATCCATGGGCTTGTGTCAGAGGTGATTGCAACAAGGCGAGCGTATTGTGACGCGCGCCGATGGGGCGGTTGGTTATTGGGCAGAGGAGCCTTGATCATGCGAGCAATGCAAAGCAAGCGCCGTCAGAGTCGAAGTTTCCGTCTTGAGACGCTGGAAGAGCGAACCCTTCTTAGCGGCTCGGGTTCCCAGGCACCGATTATGGTCATGAACGGCGATGAGTTGGCTGCGGCGGCAGCGACGGCTCCTGCTGGAGCAACCATCGAGATCGACACCGGCGAGATCTTCGTTTCGCAGGCGATCCACCTGCACGATGTGACGTTGGAAGGCGATGTCCAGGAAGGCGGCTCGATCGTCGACGCCCGAAACTCCACGACTGGTGCCTTCATCTTCAATACCGACAGCGCCAACGCGACCGGCGGGTCGGCCTTGAATAATCTAAGAATCGTCGCCGGGCTGAACTCCACGGACGTCGTCAACCAGGCTGGCTCAGAGCTTGCCCTGGCCAACGTCGCGTTCTACGGACGCGGACATGGCGCCGGATCCACCGGCGACGGGGTTGCCTTCGAGAACGATGGCATCGCGACTTACAGCGAGGGACTGATTGAATACTTCGACAACGGGGAGATCAACACCGGCGCTCTGGTGAACACCAAAGTGACGTCGCTTTACAATGACGCCTCGGGTGTGCTCAACAGCGGCAACTTCACGGACAATAATCCGTTTGACTTCGCGAACGAGGCGACGGACATCGTCAACAACGGCGGCGTCGTGACCGTCAACGGCGGCCAAATCCTCGAGTGCGATGGACCGTACAAGGAGGGCTCTGCGTTCACCAGCACCGGAGGCGGCCTCTCGATCAACGGTGCGATGATCTCCGGTTCCGTTGGAGATTATGCCGTCTACGTCGCCGGCGGCACGCTGTCGATCAGCGGAGGGAGCCAGCTCCGGGACAACTCGATTGCCGTTGATGCGGTCAACGCGACCGTCAACATTACCGCCTCGGCGATCTCGGGCAACGCGTCCTTTGGCGCAGGAGTCGTCTACTTTGGACCCACAGCGTCGGGTCCGTAACCGACACTCAATTCATGGGCAATGTCGAGAACGGTAACGATCCGATTGCCAGCACTGGCTCCCAGCTCATGCTGAGCGGCAACATCCTGGCCTATAACGGGCCGGAACCGGGCGGACTGTCGCTCTACGGTTTCGTGATCGAAGATCCCGCCACGGTTACGCCCGCTCCGGTTACGGCCGCGGCGGCGGTGACTACATCGCCTGCAGCCACGCAGACGACGTTGGTCACGCCTACGACGTCGACCACGGAGCCTGTGGTGCTCGGCACCACGACTGATACTAGCCACGCGCAGGTGTCTACCCACCATGGCAAGCACGG
The DNA here is from genome assembly GCA_963767815.1 of Candidatus Melainabacteria bacterium. Classification (GTDB taxonomy): domain Bacteria; phylum Cyanobacteriota; class Vampirovibrionia; order Obscuribacterales; family Obscuribacteraceae; genus CAVYFJ01. The sequence continues at coordinate 221,565 of CAVYFJ010000001.1, forward strand.
GCACCATGGACATGTCGGACACCCGCTTCCGCCCGATCGTCTCTTCGCCCGACCGCGACATGCGGCCGAGTTCAAGGTCCATCACAGCTAGGCTCTGACTTGCGTCAGAGTCGAACGAATGGGGTCGAGGTGCGAGCATATCCGGAAGAGATATGCCGCCTCGACCTCATGGTTTTTCTAATTTTCTGCGCTCGGCAAGAAATTCGTCTACTATGCTCTTTTTCCTTTTTGTTGTTTTCAATATGCCTCTTAAAGAACGAATTCTTTTAGAGACGGACAATCCTTCTTTATCGTCGAGGTTGACGGAGACAGGTCTCTTTGGATCAAATTGATTGAATTGTTTACTCTTTCGCATATAAGTTCTACTTTCAAATTCGTCCGAGTAGAGTACTATCATAAACGAAGAATGTGGATCAATCTTTTGAAGCCTCTCATGAACATAATCCCAACTCGCCGCCTATATTTTGCTCTTGTGCTGGTCATAGTGATTTTGCTTGTCTGGCAGATTGTTCCGGGGGGAGCACAAGTAGTTTCTAGTGGCCAGTTATTCTGGGCAGGGAATTTTTTTGTTGCTTTGCTTTTTTTGTTCGATTTTGCTCTTACTTTTCGAACAGGAATTAACGCCCTTTCTGTACAGCGCCAGGTCAACAAGCGCTTTTCCATTGGACGGGAGAATGCAGTGGCGATAAGCGTAGAAAGCTTAGCCAAGAAATCTTTGCATTGCCGGCTAACAGATGATTATCCGCAACAGATGATCTGTAAGCAGTGCGATTTTACTTTTACGCTGGCACCGGGGGAAAAGAAGGAGCTAGTTTATCGGCTTACCCCGTACAGTAAAGGTGTTTATCATTTTGGTGCTATTTATGTTCGGGTCAAAAGCCGGCTTGGTTTGTTTGAAAGACAAAAGCAGTTTGCGGCAGGCGAAGAGATAAAAGTTTATAGCGATCTTAAAGGGCTGGCCGAACTTTATGTGCAGCTTGGTTCAACAACTGCTCTGGGTGAAATTCAGCGTCAACAAAAAGGGCAGGGAACAAATTTTGCCGCACTTGACTGAATATGTTGTTGGCAAGGACAGCAAAAAAATTGATTGGAAAGCAACAGCCAGAGCGCAGCGACCGATTATTCGCGAATATGATCGCGAAGAAGAACAGCGCCTTTTGATTTTGGTTGACGCTGGCAGAATGATGGTTTCTGAATTAGCAGGCTTAAGTAAATTTGATCATGCGTTGAATGCAGCTCTTTCGCTTGGACTGGCTGCCCTCTCTCTAAATGATCAAGTTGGCCTGGGCATATTTGCCGATGCTCCTCTGGCGTATTTACCGCCTCGCAGGGGCAAAAGTTATTTGCAAAAATTTCTTGATGTATCAGCTGGAGTATCGGCGCGAATAATTGAGCCTGATTATTTAAATATGCTTGCTTATTTTGCCAGCCGCCAGAAGGGGCGCACACTTTTGCTTTTACTTACTGATCTTATTGATAGCTGGGGCTCGCGTTCTTTGCTTACGGCATTGACCAGTTTGAGAAAAAAGCATCTTACATTTTGTGTTGTTTTAGCTGATGAACGTTTGCAGAAAATTGCTCAACCCAGTTTATATTCCGATCAAGAACCAGCTTATGAAGCCACTCTTGAACGTGCTGTGGCCACTGATTTACTGGGCAAACGTCAACTAGCTCTCGATGTTTTGCAGCGCCAAGGATGTCTGGTTTTAAATGCACCGCCTGAGCAGTTAAGCAGCCGCCTGATAGCTAGTTATTTAGATATTAAAAAGCGCGCATTGTTGTAAGACAAGAACTTTTTCTGAAAAAGAAAAAGAAAAGGGGAACGAAGCGCCGTCGGGCGCGACGTTCCCGCGAAGCAATCGGGTTGACGAGAATTATCGCAGCCATTCAACGCTGTGGGTGTTGGTCAGAGCTCTTCGAGAAGAGGGTCTTTCTGCGGTTTCTTTGCGGAGGGCACGGTGGCAATCAAGTACCATTTTTCTCCCTTGCGCCCGCAGACGAGGAACCCATGCTTCGGCGGCGAGTTTGGCTGATATTCAAAGTTGCCTCCTGCTTCTAAACAACGCCGGATTATCAAGTCATTGTACCACTGAGGGTAGAAGCCCCATTCTATCCACCGATCTGGACGGGCGATGTAGAAGAGCTCATCAAAGTCAGATCTGCTCGCTACAGCAGCGGACTTAACCGAAATGGGTACCGTGCCTGGAAACTGTGCACCCAAGCTCTTGACCCTCTGGACAAACCAGAGCTTGAGGGCGGGAAGAATCTCGCTTTTCCAGAAATACATTACGCAGCCTAAGGCACCGAGTATGGTGCCGATGACTGCGGCCTTTGTGGCGCGAGGGTAGGGACTTTCGCCAAGGAAAGCGCTAAGCCAATTGCCAATCTCCCCAAGCGCGAATCCGAGCAAAACCGCTAGCCAGCAGGCAATGGTGCCGATAACTGCAGCCAGCACTGCCTCAACTAGACCACGGCGAAGAATCCTGAGCTCTCTCAGTGGAACTCTGAAGGCGATGGTATAGGCATTTGTCGGTTTGGTTTCAGTGGCGCTAGCGGGACCGTAACCGTATCCTCTCATAAGGCCGCTAATCATGCCGGCAATGGTGAGGATGCCTATGCTGTAAAACAGAGCGTAACTAAGCCTGCCGGTAGAGCTCGTCGCCTGCTCGAATGTCTGACTGACGGGATCTAACCAGAAGGTGGAGACCCATAAGGCGATGGCGATTGCGGCGGAGACAGTGAAGGTAATGCCAATGACCTTATGAGAGCAAGGGCGGTTGCCTATAAACGCAGCGCTTGCCCAGATGAAGATCAGGGCTAAAGGAGCAGCGCCAATAGTAGCTCTGGGATAGAGGGCTATCAGAACCGTTAAGAGGGCGCCGCTGCCCGCGAAGCCGCAAAGAATCACGCTAATGATCATCAGCGCTTTCACGAAGCCGAGACTGAAAATGTCCTTGATTGGCGGCAACCACCCGAATTTGTAATGTCCGTGAGAGAGATCCTGGCGCCACTTTTCGTTGATCACTTTGCCGAAAAATCGGCGCAAAGTTAGGAGCACCCAGCAGTAGGGGCTGTCGAAAGAAAAGATGGCGAACTCCGGTAAGAGTCGCCCACCTTGCCATCTGAACTGCTGCAGAAAGGTCTTGTCGACAATCTCCAGGTATTTGTCGACGCCGGCCGGGCGGCAAGGCGCCGTAACCGTGGTCGTTTGGGACGGTATTTGTACAGAAGCGCTCAACATCCATGAGGGAAAGGCGTGCGGGACGTCTGCTCTCTGAGTTCAAGTCAGCGTCGAGTTCCGGAAGCTCAGGATCTGCCGATTTTGCAACGTGACGATCTGACATCGCAGTCTCCTTCGAGTTTGCAAGACAATAATCATTTCCACGCCCTGTGCGCGGAAACAATCTAGTTAAATCCTGGTCTTGGGTGACCGTTTGAATACTCTGAAAGCGAAAAATAATCCGTATCTACATTTAGATGATCGAGTGCGAGTGGAATCAAGCCATAGTGTTTTGAGCATTCAAAGAGATCAATTTTCGCCAAGTAATCCAATACGCTGTCCTGTTCAGGTACTACGAACCTGAAAGATTTAAAACACGCGCGGAAATATGAATAGATAGACTTAAAATTCTGGTGATTTATCAAATTAAATTCGCCTTTACAGTTAGCGCAACGTCGCTAGCTCTTTTTGTTTGATTCGAAGGTCGAATCTTTTGAAAAATAATTGGGCATTTAATAAGGCACAACGTTCTGCTCGGTAGTTGGAAAGTAAGGCGGCAAAGATTAAGATGTTAAGAGGTTGGTAATAAATGAATTGTTCAATAAACGTCGAAACGGGCAACTGGCTATAAATTAGGGAAAGTTAATATTATTCTTAAAGGCGGGGAAGCCTGAGGAATGCTCAAATCGCCAGAATATGGGCTTTTCAGACCCTTTTAAGTATAAAAAAGATGTGCTAGAATTAACATATCTTCACAAACCGTTATTGCTTGCCAAGCACTTCGTACCTTTATATAGCGAGGATCAGCACTTACAAATGACAATGCGCAACCTAAAGCGACAGTTTGGTAGACGGCTGGTAGAAGCCGTCTATAAGTCGCCGACTTTGTTGGAAGATATTCAGCATATTCGTGCCCAAGGTGTACGCATTCGTATGGTTGATGGACCGTGTCGTGCTTATTATGATCGAAAGAAGCGAACAATTTATATTGGACGATGGTGCCCGCGCAACTATAAGCTAATCAGCATTGCTCATGAATTTGTGCATGCTCTAATAAAACCTACTTATGATCCTGTGCCTGGTAAAACGGGGCGCAAGGAATTTATTGATCGTTGTTTAAGTGAAGAAACAGAAGCAATTGTGCATGAAATTCAAATTGTAAAAGAATTGATGGACGGTGGTGTGCCCATTGATCCTGTAGAACTTGAATGGTTGCGCAGATATAAAAGGGGCGGCCGCAGAGCTGTGAAAAAGGCTTTGCAAAAAACAGTCACCTCCACCACCGGCGAAGACTACCCCGAGTACTACGGCAGTTGGTACGACGAAATCGTGCCGCCAGAAAAGAGATTGCCGTAGAAATTTTATGATCTAATTTGTCGTTGATTGTAGGGGCGCGGCATGCGCGCCCGTTTATTAATGGGCGGATGCAATCCGCCCCTACGATTTCAATGATGATATGTCGATCCAGCGATCGATGATGCCTCAATCCAACTGGCTTAATAACTATATGCAAGATCCGTTTGTTCCGGCGGACCGATGCTGAAGGGCTCGCTGCGCAGACATTTTGCCTGCGGAATCAAATCACGAATGGCTTCGGCTGTGCCTATGGCGTTAGGCAAGCCGGGATGCAAATGGATGGTTTGAAAATCTAGTTTGATTACTGAGCCATCAGCGGATACCACCTCGCCATGATTGATCAGGCTTTGTGCTTGAGCAATAATATCTTGTGGTGACCTGATTTTTGATTTGGTGTGATTGTGCGGTAGTAGATGTCCATTGGGGTCGTAGATGCGATCGACCCAGGCTTCCCCAGCCACTTTTAAGCCGGCTCGTTCACCGGCAGTGTGCAAAGTTGTGCCGGCAGGTCCAATAAAAATCAACCAGGAATCAAACTCGGCCACGGCCTTTTGTGACAATGGTGGCTATGCGCAAATCACTAAACATTTGCCGGTACAGATATCCGTGTGGGCGAACCTGAGTGATTTCCAGTCCTACTGTTTTTGCCAAGCCATATAATGCGCCCAGTTGATAGAGAATAGAAGCCCGTATTTCAGTGGCCGAAAGGTGAATTTCCCTTCTGCCAAAACCAGCCAGATCTGGATAACCAATATGAGCACCAAGGGACAAACCAAAACGGCGCACTTCTTCCAGAGAGGACTCCATTAGGAGGGGATCACCGGCATGTGCGCCGCAAGCTATATTTGCCGAGGTGACATAAGGAAGCAAATTAGATTCGCCCTCCATGCGGTATTGGCCGAAAACCTTCGCCAAGATTGGTGTTTAAATCAAGCCCATGCTCTGAACGTGACGCAAAAGAATCGCCGGAGAATTCTTGGCGCCCTCCGGCGTTTGCAGATCCTGGCCTTGATTGATTAGAACGAGAACGCTGTTGTCTTGAACGTCGCATATTTGCTTGCCTCAATTGAATAATTAATGGATATTGTTGTGCGCTTGAAGAATTTTGCCCTTAAAATTGAAAATAACTATTGTGTTCGCTGAACATGTGCAAAGCAAGACATATTCTTTTACTAAGTACGATTATCTTTCTGGGACTGTTTGTAGTCTTTCAGGCAGGTCCGGCGCTGGCCCAGCGGTCGGTAACTGCAGTTGCTGACAATCCTGCTGATTTATGCTCCCGAGCCTGTAAGCAATATTTATCAGGAAATGGCGAGGAATCCCTTGCATTGTATCAGAAAGCTATTGTGCAAGCAGAAAGCCAATATGGCAAAAACGCTAGAATGACCGGTAGTTTATATTACGAAATGGGTGTGCGCGCCCTCAGTTTGTCTAAATTCAATTTAGCTGAACGATGTTTTAAGAAAGCGACAGAAATTAATCCGCACAGCCAAACTGCACAGTTGATGCTGGTGCATTTATTGAGATTTAGAGATAGAGATGGTGAAGCCGTGGCGTATGCCCAACGTTTGCTTAAGAAACACTGGGATTCTAAAGAGGCGCGCCGGGATTTAATGCTTTGCTTGCAGGAAAAAGACCCAGAGGCTGCTACGCAACAGGCTTTCATTATCAATTGTTTACAGAATGACACCTTGAACAAGATACCTGGCTTTGAGCGTCAGGAGAAACCGATAGAGCAAATTCAGCCCAGTCCCAGCACGGGTAATGGTGCTGCTAAAGAGGAGAAGCCTGGTACGGTCCAGGCAGCTAAAGCTCCTGGATCTGGTCAATCAACAAGTGTTGCCAAAGAGTCCAGCAAGAGCGCAATTTCGGAAAAGGCAAAAACGCCCCAACAACTAAAGAGCAAGCAGCTGAGAACAGGCAGTAATAAGACAAAAACTTTCAGGGCAAAGCAGATTCCTTCGCCGGCAAAAGCCAAGCCCGCAAGATCGCGCAAGGGAAGGGCTAAATCAGCGGCGTTGGTACCGCCCCCGCCACCAATTCAATTGCCAAGCTTTGCGGGCATGCAGGCTGGGCTGAAGGCTATAACAGGCAGTATGAAATTAGAAAATATCACTGGTGGTGGTAAACCAAAGGGTACTAAGGAAAAAGCTAAACAATCGGAAAGTACTGGCGAAAAGGCAAGTGAGAAACAGTCAGGGGAAGCCAAACCGTCACAAGCGATTCAGGCGCAAAAACGCGCACCATCAGATGTTGATCCTGATTTTCTTCTTGAATGGGCAGGAAAGAAAAAGTCAGTCAAGAAATAATTCTGGCCTCATAATGGTCTTGTGATACACAGTAGGGCAATTGTAACTAGTAGAACTAGCACTGGGGCGGCAAAGAGAGCGTATTGAGCTAGGTGGTGGATGATAAAATTTGCTGTGAAAATTATATTTGGTTGGGCAAACTGTTGCTGATTTCTCAAGGAACCGAGTTCGGAGTTTGTTGAGCGGCTTGGCTTGCATTCTTGATCGATTATTGATTGCCAATTGTTCTTTGTCAGATTGCAGGTTATTTTTAGCTCAGGCAAATTACTTAATTGCTGGACTAATAAATTTGTTTGACGCAGATGTTCGGAACATAGAGAGCATTTCGGCAGATGCAACAAAACCTGTGAATACTCAAGATATGAGCACTCACCATCCAGATAGGAGCCGAGAATTTCTTGTACAGAGGGGCAAAACATAGAGTCTTCAGATGTCATAATTCTTCTCTATACTATTTGGAGAGGGGGATGTGTCTGGGGTATAATTTGCGATACCTTGGCGAGAAGAGTATTCTTGCAAAAGCTCTTTTAACTTTTCTCGGCCGTAATGCAGTCTTGAGCGAACAGTGCCGATATTGATACCAGTGATGGTGGCTATGTCCTTGTAAGAAAATCCTTCAATATCGCGCAAGACAATTACCGTGCGTTGATGTTCTGGAACATAATTGAGGGAATGAGTGATCAGCGTTCTTTGCTCAGTAAGCTCCAATTGTTCGGCGGGTCCAGGTAAGCGGTCGCTAGCTTGGGTTACTGTATATTTGTTGTAGGTGGCGATATCTTCCGGCGGACAGCAAGTGATTGAGGATTAAAGGACTTGGACTGGGAAGGATTTTGTCTTTTGCCGCAGGCGTAAAGCATCCACGCATAAGTTGTGCGTAATTGCATATACCCAGGCGGAAAACGATGCATTGGTTCTGAAATTATTGACGTTGTGCAGGGCTTTGAGAAATGTTTCCTGCACAATCTCTTCTGCTTCCCAGGCATTGCCTACTATTCTAAGGCCGTATTGTATAGTCGATTCTGATAACGGGCGATAAGTGATTTGAAATAATCACTTTCCTTCGTCACTCTAAAGGCTCTCAAAAGCGCTTCATCACTTAATTCTTTTCCAGGTTCAATCATTTTTTACTGTGCTTAATTGGGAATATGCGTAAACAAAAACATGCATCACCGCAGATAATAAGCTGGTCAACGTGACACACCTGTGACATCGCTACTCGATTCAGCATTAGATTCATCCGAAAGCTAGCAGAGCTGCGCTAGCTGTAAATCGTTATTTAATTTGGAAAATCACTTAAATATTTGCTCATTGCCGACAGAGCGAAGCAAGGCTGATTCGGCTAATTGTCGCGCATGGCAAACGGATATACGCTATCGGGCGGCATGCATATTTGAGTTCTTGGAAACGCTGGGCTTGCTATTGCCACCACCAATAAATTAGCTTGGGGTGTCGTTGGGTTGAGTTTAGAGTTCATCAAGTAATAGCAGCAAGATAAAGGTTTAATTGAATTGTTTCTGCCTGAGTGAGGCAGGGTTCAAACTTGATTATCTGCGCGCTGAAATCATACAACGTAAGATTGTTTCTTTTACACACCTGGAAGTGTTTGATCCAGAAGGCATTGTATTCGGGCCGGATACAGTGCAATGCAATCAAGGCCGAGGATTACTACGATGCCCGAGAGAAAAAATCCGCTCTTCTTGGTCGGACCGGAATTGATTGAGGCTGCACGGAAAGAGGAAGAGTACAACAGACAAGAAAAACGCAACACGCAGGATGAGCGAGCTGGCTCCCGAGGGCAGAAGGAGAAGAAGAAAACTCCCCTCTTTTATTCGTTGGCCGAAGTGCTGTTGAATTGCACCTGGCAGGCTAATTCGCCTGATACTAAAACGGCACTTAGGCTACTGGCAATCTTGGAGCGAGAAAGCGAACAGACGCTCCGCGTGGAAGGCGTAGCGAAAAGGCAGATGCTTGATGAGATCGAGCGTCTTAAAGGATTGATGGTCACGGGATTAGACGGCAACCCTTATGTAGTGGACGATAAGTTCTTGCGCATCGCTCCGAAGCAATTCCTTGGTGTGTGCAAACTTGGATATCCCCAAGAACCCCAGTTTGCATGCTATACAGCGGACAACGAGGATTGCGAGGTTAAATACCTGCGGGATGGCCGAAATTTGTACAGCAGAAATCCTATCCAAGTTTGCTCGCCCAGTACTTCAACATGCGACACAAACATGGATTGGGCATTTCTCTGGCGTTCATAGCGTTGGTTATTGCAGGAGCTTTCCTTGGTGGACTGATTGGGCTGGGCGCAGGGAAAATCGCCTTGCACATCCACATGCAGGAACCAACGTCATTAGATCGGTTCATGGAGTGGCTTACGGGGAATTGGATTGCCTGGGCTGGGAAGTGGATACTGAATCTTCTCCTCATGCTTGCGACAGTACTCTTTACTGCCGGACTGTTTTGGTGGCCTTCCCACGAGTTTGATCCTAAGCACTGGGGCGAGCCAGCCAGAAATCCTGATGGGGGCGTAGCCGTCGGACAAACTTGGACCGGTCTACTCATTGGATTGGTGGTTGCGCTTATCTTGGGTGTATTCGCTGCCAATCCAGAGAGGCTGTTCTATATAGTCACTGCATTCGGTATCGTTGGAGCAGTCGCTGGACGTGCGCTCGATTTCTACCTAGGAATAGGGCTAGAGACATTTCTTTTGACCGCTAAATTCCGGGGAAGAATTCCGCCAGGGATTAGGAAAGTAATCGTTGAGTTGCAAGAGCAATTTGATGCTGTCCACCTGATCCAAGCCAAGCCCACCTGGGTGTACTCGGATGGTGGACGAGCAGTCCGCATCGCTGGATTCTCGCCGGCACCGACGCCGATGCCAGCAGCCGGCACTGGAACGTCTACGCGGAAGTTGTCGTTGAGCCTGGATCTGCAGGTAAGGACCGGCGAACCAAACGACGATCCTTTGCCGACGCTTGTTTGCCTAGTAATTGTGCGCAAGGCGCGACGTTACTGGGCGGCTATCGGTTGGTGAGGATCTTTGCCTGGCTACGGACCCGGCACCTTCCCGTTCGGAGAGAGGCCTGACGGGAAGGTGTTTCTTGCTCTTGCAGAGCGACATTATTTTCTCACACGCCTGGAAGTGTTTGATCCAGGAAGCACTGTATTCGGGCCGGATACAGTGCTATTCAATCATGGCCGAGGATTACTACAATGGGATCGCAGCGAGATTCGAAGGAAAATCGCAGTCTGCGGAAGCTACCGAACACCGGCAATCAACCAGCGCCGAGCGAAAGCCAGAAAACTTCTGGTATGCCGAGAATTCCCAGAGTGCGCGAGGATGATAATCTGCAGGATCCGTCAATCCTGGGTAATGTCGGTGGAGCAAGGATCATTCACAGCGAACAGCCGCGCAGCGGTCCGACGAATGAGAAGGATCCTGGCGCCATTGCGGATTTACTTGAGTTGTATTTGGCAGCTCTAGGGAATCGGCAGCCTGCTGGCGATCCTGGAGATCTAGGCAATCTGGATGATGCTGATCAATTTGGAAGTGCGTGGGCGCTGCCCGAGCTAGAGATTCTGCGCGAACAGGGACTTGGAAGGCCAGCCAGGCGATTCAAGAGTGCTGCCAGACGAATTGGCCTTTATTCCTGCCATAGACGGTAAGTCAGGCAAAGTGATAGTACCAGTGGCATTGTTTACAGGAATAGAGGACTTGGTTCGGCATTTGCAAAGACGCACGAGTGCGGAAGGAGTCAAGGGACTGTCACGGCTTGACGATCCAATGCTTCTGGAAGCACTGAAGCGCCTGCAGCGACTGAGAGATCTGGTGACTTCAGAAAGCTCGCAGGGACAAAATGAAGGCGTTCAAGGCCAGCCAGTCGCTCGAGAAGATAAGGCTGCCGAAACAGTGGAAGCATCTCCAGATCAAGAAGCTCCTGAAGTGAGCCGGCTTTTCAGGTCCGGAAAGCACCGCGCGACGCGAAGACTACTAAAGTCAAGAACGCGCCGCAGAAGGAGGCACCGAAGCAAGACGATTCACCACGGACACTGTGGGACATCGTTGATCGCTGTACGTGGAAGGAGAAATCCCCCAGCACAAAGAATGCGCTGGTTCGTCTAGCATACCTGAAGCGAGAGTGCAGGGAGGCGAAAGGTCTGGGATTAGAGCAAAGTGCTCTGGAAGAAATGCGGAGTGAAATTGCCAGACTAGAGGAATTGATGCTGACGGATATAGCGGGGAATCGATTTGTTGTGGATGAGAAACTCAACCGCACAGCTCCAGGCACATTCCTCGGTGTCTCGAAGAGGGATTATCCTCAGGAACCTCAATTTTCGGTGTTTAGACCAGGAAAGGTGAGTGAATGTTCAATTCCCTTCTGTCTGGATGATCTGAAACAGGAAGTTCGGACATCTGCTGATGATCATCCTCTGTATAGGTCCTGGTTTTCGTTCTGTCACAAGTACGGGCAGGGGCGGGCGCTTTCGGGAGACGAGCCGGAATATCCGACGGGAAAGTGGAACGAGCCGCAGACTGAGGATGGTGTGGCGGCAATCGGCGCCATGTTGTGCTTTATCCTCGCAGCCGGACTGGGGGGGTCAATTGGCTATGGTTTGAGCTGGATAGCCCAATGGCTTTCCTCGGCGTCAATTTCCACAACCCTCGACGGGATAGGAGGCAGCATACAATACGGCTTCCAGGCTTTGGTGTGGTGGATAATCGTTTTGTTCATCACCGGAAATATCGTGTTGTATGCGCTAGTTGTTAGCCACTGGGCTATGGGGGAGTCAGTTGATCGATACAGCAGTGACCGAGGGTTTTACACTGGGATTTGCTGGCTGATTGCTTTGTCCTGTGGGGGACTCTTCGTTGTCCACTGCTATCTCCGGGCAGCGAAATATGAATTTCTTCCCCCGCTGATGATCGGTGCTGTGGCAATTCTAGGGCTCCTGGTTGGAAGTCGCATAGGGGGTATGATCGTTGACAAAGCCAAGTACGCACGCGAAGCGCGCCAAGAAAAGCATGGAGGAAACGGAAAGAGGAATATGATTGCCAGGTTTCGGCCAGGCGAGAGGAACGTGAGAATATGCAGTCTAACTTCACCATCACCACGACATTCCGTGGAAAGATTCGACCAGATCTTCGGAAGAAGATAGCGGAGTTGCAGAAGATATACGAGGAGGTGGATTTAATCCAAGCAGATCCTTTGTTTGTCTACTCGGACGGTGGTGCAGCCATCCGCAAGGCGATGCTGAATGCAAGTCCGGCGGTAACCGCAAAGGATCCAGATCCATCCGAGTTATCCGTCCTGATCATGGTCCGCAAGGGCGATGTTTACTGGATTGCTGACTGGATGGTTTCCGGAACCGCTATGCTGTAGGGCATCGTCGAGAACATGAGTGCACCCTTCTTGCGCCGGGTACCACCTGCGCGGGAAGGGTTTTCTTATTCATTTGGCTTTGCTTTTTCTTTTTCTATTGTTGGTTGGCCGATGCCCATTTCTTTTTCTACTGCGGTAAGTTTTGTTTGGGCAACTTTTGACCAGGGATAATATTGCAAAATTTCTTTTAGAGCTGCTCTTTGTTTAGGATAATCATTGAACATTTCATTTAGTTTGACTTGATACCAGAGAGCTTGCCAGTTTGCTGGATCAAAGAATAGAGCCTTCTCAGTATATTGTTCCGCTTCGGCATATTCATGCTCTCTAAAAGATTGACGACATAATCTACGTTGACAAAGGGATCTTTAGGAGCAAGCGTTATTGCTTTGGCAATGGTTTCTTTGGCTTCGGTCGTTTGGCCATTGTCACTGTAGAGTAAGCTCCAATCAGCGAGTATTCTTCCTTGCGCATCCTTGCAATCAGCTTGATTAACTAATTGATCCGCTTTTTTAAAGTATTGATAAGACACCTGAGCGTGCTCCGGTCTGCGCAAATCATGAGCCATAAGACGGCGTAAATTACCTAATCTGGCTATGGACAGAGCCTGATAGCAAATATTATGGCCGTTGTTCGCTAGAGCTAAAGCTTTTTGATAGGCAAATTCAGCCTGGCGAAAATTACGTCTCGTGAACAGCGCCGTGTCTCCTACGGTTAATGCTTCCTCAAACTGATAGCTGGTTTCAAATTGGGGATTGGCTTTAAGCAATATTCTGTGAAACGGGCAATCAATTGTCACCAGAAAATGTTCAAAAAAAAGGATTGCCGAGAATGCCGGCGACGTTAAGTTCATTATGGAGAAGATCTTTTGTCGGGACGGCTGGCTGTATTTTGGATCCTGTTTTGTCAGCATCGTCTTTAGGATAAGTGAAAGTGACGCGGTGCACTTTGTAAGAGCCGATGATCACAGGATCGAGAGTAAGCAAAGCGAGTTGTACCGGACGCCCATCAAGGCCAGTACCTTCAAGAGTGTGACTGGTATTACTCAAATTGTCCTTCAGATGACGAGTGGCGATGTTGGCAGAAAGATGATTAAAGGCTGCACCTGTATCCATTAGCATTGTTTGAGAATCAGCCCCGGGCAAAGTTATTTTTATTTTCGGTACTGGCGGACTATTACTTGCGTCGGTATGGTCGGCGGCTTGCACAAAGCCAACGCTCACGAATTCTGCCGGGCGGCTACCAGTATAGGAATCAGCAAAGAGTAAGCTTGGTTTGGCATAATCGATTGTGATTAAATAATTAGAAAGTACATTCATACCAATGATGCCGGCAATCGGACGACCAATTTGTTTTGATTGTGGAGACAGGTCGGTAATTTGAGCGTCGATATTATTGATAATCAATTTGCCAAGCTCCAGTCTATCTAAACGGGTTGTTTGTGCTGGAATGGAACCACGAAAAGAGGAGAAGCGAAAATCATTGCCCCTTGTTAGCAAACATTGTGCGGCAATCGAGCGATCAATGATAGTGTCGCTGGTGCCCGTGTCAATTAGAAACCAGAGAGGGTCATAATTTTCGATTTTACCCCGGCAAACTATTTCGCTTTGACAGTATTCAAACGGCACTGTGACGGAGCGAGGCAGTCTTAGCTGATGGGCAGCATAGCCCTGACTTTCCTGGGAAGGCGGTTTGAAATAATCTGGACTAATATCATTGGCCGGACCTATACTGGCAAGGGAAAATACAGCCGCTGCTTTGCCGTCGACAAGCAAAGTTTCTTTGAATGGCCAGATACTTTCCAGAGCTGGACGATTCTCCGAATATTCTTTCGTGACGGTGACTTTCTTGGGTTGATCAGTTTCTCCTGATTGCCAGGACTGAAATGTTATAGCAACAACAAGATAATTGCTGCGATCTAGATAGATTAATGTGGGAGTATTATTTTTCTCCGTTATTTCGATAGCATAGACGGGAATTTGTTTGTATGAGGTTTCGCCAAGTAATTTAAAATGATAGGCGGGGGTTTGCCAGTATGCTAATAAAAAGGGCTGGCGCTGGGCCTGATCAGACAACCATTGCGATTGTTCGGGAGACAGGCGTTTGATTACTGGACCGGCGGGTTTTTTAATGACGGGAGCAAGAGGGGGCATGCCGTCCTCTTCTTTGGGATTCTCCTCGCCAGCGGGCGGACTCGCGGGAGTAGCAAGCCCCGCAAATCCAGCGGGAGGAGCATTTATGTTTTTGGATTCAGCGGCACCCGTTCGGCGTAACTCATACGCCTCACGGCCACTGAGCCCCTCCCCTACGGGCGCCTGGGTGATCTGCCAATAATCGGTGCCATCAAATATGGTGCTAGTGCCCTCTTCAACGTCGGTTCGCCACGCCGGCATCTTGCGCACATATTTATAAGCTTGCTTGCGCCAATGATCTTCTTCTTTATAAATTACGCCGGTGAATTGAGCACTGTCGGCAAAACGGGAAAGATTTAGCTTGTCACCATAAGCCTCAAGAGCTTTTTCCAGAATTGGCTCAAGCTGATTATTTCCCGGACCCTCGCTATAGGTAGAAGTATTATTTTGACTGTTGTCGCGACTAGTTTCATTGTCGAAGTCAGCCGAGTTATGCTGAGCTGCCATACAACCAGAACTTGTCAGATATTGAAAACAAAGACAAGCCAGGATAATAGAAATAGATGTTGTTAACTTATAAATTGGATGATATTTCAACACGCGGGACACAACTTAATTATCGCGAGTGAATTGTCTGCCGGCATTGGCCTGCAGTGGGCAGTTTGATTTCGGGCAATGAACAATTTAATTGATGCAATTTTAAACACTGAGAAATGAGCTCTTTTACATAATTGAGAGGAACCTGAGTTGGCCCATCGCTTTTTGCCTCGTCAGGATTAGGATGTACTTCCATAAAAATGCCATCGCAACCAGCTGCTACGGCGGCTTTGGCCAATGTAGGTACATATTGACGTTGACCGCCGGACACCTGCCCGCTGCCGCCGGGAAGCTGGACGCTGTGAGTGGCGTCAAATATGACCGGCACGCCGAAACTTTGCATTATTGGAATACTGCGGAAATCGACAACAAGGTTATTGTAACCAAATGTGGTGCCACGCTCGGTAATAAACACGTTGTCATTACCGCTGTCTTGCACTTTCTTGATGCTGTTTTCCATTTCAGCTGGTGAGACAAATTGTCCCTTTTTGATATTTACAGTTTTGGCGGTTTCAGAGGCGGCAAGAATTAAATCTGTCTGGCGGCAAAGAAAGGCCGGGATTTGCAGTACATCCAAAACTTTACCTGCTGGGGCGCATTGGGCGGTTTCATGAACATCACTGAGCAAATGGAGACCAAGCTTTGATTTAATTTCGCCCAGAATTCTTAACCCCTCGTTAATCCCTGGTCCGCGGAAAGAATTAAGAGAAGTACGGTTAGCCTTGTCAAAGGAAGATTTAAAAACTAGAGAAAAGCTAAGCTCAGAAGCCAGATCGCGAAGAAATTGAGCAGTATTGTAAGTTGTTTCCCAGGACTCAATGACACATGGTCCAGCTATGACCAAAAATGGCTGGCCGGATCCGACTTTAATCGTCCCTATGTTGATTGTTGCCATCGGCTGTCCTCCAGGTAAGTTTGATTATATCCCGAGTTTCAACGATTGGCTAAATATTTGACCAGCTTATATACCGTACGCCCCGCGCGCTGGCTGACTGGCATGACCACTCCCTCGCGAATAGCCTGAGCGAGCATTGGCCTTAAAGTACGCAATTTCTTAATTTGTCTGGGACCGCCGGCCATCTCCGGTAAGGTCATTCCAAGTGGGTTCTTTTCTAAGAACTTGACGACCCGATTTACCGGTACTTGCTCAGAAATTTCTTTTCCTGAAACCTTGCTTGGTTTGTCCTTGTCCATATCAATGTTTTCCATAGGTGCATTTTAAGATCAGAATAACAAGAAGACATATTGTCCTGAAGAAATAGTTACGTTTACGCCCAAGAAACTGGTAAAAGGCATAAGCAATTGCTATATTTCGACACACATGGATCAAATTAGAGCATGATATTGTCTCAAGCAGCGACCCCATTGAATCCCCGAATGTCAATCATGCTCAGCAATAGCAAGCAATGAAAAGGCTGATTGGCAGGCTTTGATCAAATGATTAATCATGGGCATCGATATTTTAGCTAGAGGTAGCCAGAGTGGGTGTAGGTTCTTTCGTTTTGATGTTACACAGTCACTTGCCTTATTATCGGAAGGCCGGCATGTGGCCCTTTGGCGAAGAAAGTATTTATGAGTGCATGGCAGAAACCTATATTCCGTTGCTCAATATCATCGATGAGTTGTGGCAGGAAGGCATCAAGGCTAATTTAACTATTGGTATTACACCAGTTCTGGCTGAGCAATTGGCCGATCAACACATAAACGAGGGTTTTCTAAAATTTCTCAATGACCGTCTGGAAGCAGCGCGTGGCGACGAGAAACGGTTTAGTGGACGTAGCGAACGGGCTAATGCGGATTTTTTACCGCAGGCACGCTTTTATGTTCAATGGTTTTCGCAAATTAAGTCTGATTATCTTGAGCGTTGGAAATCAGATATTATTGGCAGCTTTCGCTGTTTTCAAGACCAGGGATTGATCGAAATTACGACCTCTGCAGCCACTCACTGTTTTTCGCCGTTATTAGAAACAGACAGTTCTCTCAAAGCTCAGTTTAAGATAGGTGTTGAATCATACAAGCGACATTTTGGCAGGCAGCCACAAGGTTTCTGGTTGCCGGAATGCGCTTATCGTCCCGGTACTAAGTCGCGCCCTGGAGTGGAGCGCTGGCTCTATGAAGTAGGTATCAAGTACTTTTTTACAGAATCATTTGTAATTAAAGGTGGGCAAACAGCGGAAGCCAGGCGAGTTTTTGGACCATACGGCAGCATTGAATATTTGCCGGTGTCCGGCCGCGAGGAAACTGGGCTGGATACATTTGAAGCCTATTGGTTGAAAGATTATCCAGTGGCAGTGCTCGGACGCCATGAAGAAGCAGGTTATCAGGTTTGGTCTGCAGATCAGGGTTATCCTGGAGATGGCAATTATAGAGAATTTCACAAGAAAGATGATGTTTCAGGCTTGCACTATTGGAGGCTGACCTCTAAACAGACAGACTTGGGGAATAAACAGCCCTATAATCCAGAGGCGGCTTTGAACCGCATTCATGAAAATTCTGATCATTATGTGGGGTTTTTACAACAACATTTGACCGATCATTTAAAAGTGGCTGGTAATCCGGGTTTGGTTATGGTTAGTTTTGACACCGAGCTTTTTGGACACTGGTGGTTTGAAGGTATTATCTGGATCAAAGAAGTTATTCGCAAATTAAAAACATACACAGCTGTAACCATGCAAACAGCAGGCGATTATTTAATTCAATTTCCGCCGAAGCAGGCAATTGATTTGCCCGAATCTTCCTGGGGTTCTGGCGGCCATTGGCAGGTGTGGCTCAATAATGACACCCAATGGATGTGGCCGATTATTCATGATGCTGAGCGAACCATGGAAGGGCTTCTGCGCGGTAAAAAGGGCGGCAATGGCAATAACTTGTCTACTCGAGCACTAAAACAAGCCGGACGCGAGTTATTGCTGCTCGAATCAAGCGACTGGCCATTTTTAGTGACCACAGGACAGGCTAAACAATACGCTATTGAACGGTTTAATGCGCATAGCGATCGTTTTAAAGCTCTTACGCATATGCTCGAATCAGGTCAATTGGAGGAGGCAACCATAGCCGACATAGAGGCTACCGACAATTGTTTTCCTGATCTAAAACCAGAAGATTTTTCGTCTAATGGTGGTGGTTAGTTAGCGAACTAACTTATTTGGTATCCCCTTGTGAAAATAAAATAGGTATGGTGATTGTAGGATTTTGCGAAATATAAGTACTGAAATTAAAAATAAACTTGATCTGAACACAAAGGCGACTAAAGGAGTTGGACCCCTGACACGTACAAAAATCATTGCTACTATTGGACCCTCCTGTGCTAGTGCCGAATTGATAGAGGAATTAATTAAGGCAGGCATGGATATTGCCCGCATTAATTGCTCGCATGCCAATCATGAATTTATTGAGACCACAGTTGCTCGCGTCAGACAAGCAAGCGCGCGAATGGATCAGCCAGTGGGGATATTGCTGGATCTCTGTGGTCCCAAATTGCGCACCAGACATATTAAAGGTGAGCCTCTTGAACTAAAAACAGGCAAAAGGATTACCTTGACCAGTCGTGATGTTGAAGGGTCACCATCTCTGGTGAGCACTAGTTATGATCATCTGGCTGCCGATGTAAAACCTGGTGACAGGATTTTGCTTGACGATGGTTTGATTGAACTGAGAGTGCTTAAGACAGATCAAACGGATGCCGAGTGTGAAATCATCAATGGCGGCTTATTGAAGGACCACAAGGGAATAAACGTACCTGGTGTGCGTCTATCGATTCCTGCTTTGACCGATAAAGATAAAACTGATCTCGCTTTTGGGCTGGCGCAGGGGGTTGATTTTGTTGCGCTTTCATTCGTGCGTGACGCCAAAGATATTGAAGAATTGCGAGCGTCTGATCAAGACACTGCTCAGCGAAGTAAGCTGCGATCAGCCACCGGTGCCAATTGTAGCCAAGCTGGAAATGCCGGAGGCAATTGAAAATCTGGACGCTATTCTACAATCTGCTGATGCGGTGATGATTGCTCGCGGTGATCTTGGCGTAGAATTGGCACCGGAAATGGTGCCACCGATACAAAAATTGATTATCGAAAAAGCAAATTCTAAAGGCAGGCCGGTGATCACTGCTACGCAGATGCTGGAGTCTATGGTTACTCACCCAGGCCGACTCGAGCCGAGGCATCAGATGTGGCTAATGCCATTTATGATGGCACTGATGCTGTTATGCTTTCTGAGGAAACAGCAGCAGGGCTTTATCCAATAGATGCTGTACGCATGATGGAGCGCATTGCAATACAAGCCGAAGCAAGCTTTAAGTTTGGGCAACTACACATACATGCATTGCCTACATCTGCTCACGCTATTGCCCATGCTGCCTGCAGCATGGCTATTGATATGAAAGTAAAATTGATTGTTACTTTTACAGCTACAGGGGCGACGGCGCAATTGATTTCTCAATTTCGGCCACCGCAACCAATTATTGCTCTCACTCAGCATATACATGTATACAGACAACTTTCTTTGCTCTGGGGTGTGATGCCAATTATGTTGACCGAAGTTAGTGATTCAGAATCAACTCTAGCTATGGTTGAAGATGTGCTTTTTCAAAAGGGCTTGCTGCAGGCTGGTGACAATATTGTCATTACCGGTGGACTGCCGATTTCTGCTCGTGGTCCAGCTAATTTCGTTAAGCTGTCTAAGATTGGTGGAAATCCTCGCTCCTGAAAATATTTAGCGGTCTACGAGAGTAAAAGCGAAGTTCAGGCCGCCGATAAAAATAAAAAAGAAACAAAGGGTAAATGGTCGGGGAGGCAGCGTCGCCTACCCAACCGTCGATTCATGACTTGCCCTTCTGACTGTGCTTCCGCGCCGAACTGTGCGTTTGCCGGTAATTAGTTTGCTCAGTTCGGGCGGCAGTCCCTCGAAGGCTGAGGCTAAACTTCCACCTTTAGAGGTGTTGATCGTACCGCAGACGGCGCCTTGAGAACGGAGGTAACCAATGAGCTCTGCGCGATCTTCTTCAGAAGACTTGGGCGCATCTGCGGTTGCGCTGACTGGCTTCTGGCCCACCGCTTTACCGTGGGACCGAGCTCGTTTGGCTGCCCGATTTTTTTGGCCGTCGATTCATGATTGACTCTCCGGTTGTTCCGTCTCTGGCTTTACGTCTGCCGGTGCAGCTTCCGCTGTCGGCTTCGCGCGCGCCGCGGCCCGCACCTCATTAAAGCGGCAGTCACCGGACTGGATGCAGAGACCGTGACCGAACGGACATTCAAACTTCTCGGGCACCGACGAATCGTCGGCCGTCGATTGTTCAGGGCCGATGTAACCGAAAGCAATGGTCAGGCTCCCACCCGAAGGGTAGCCGATCTCCAGCATAGAACCAGAGATTGATCCCTACATGTTAGGCTATCCAAAAACTGAGCGGCGATCTCCGCCTGAGAGAGCCTTTCGCTTGACGGCCTCGGTTGCGTCGTGGCGGTTGCTTCCGACTGCTCCGCGTTGTCCGTGCCGGCAGTGGTTGGATCCACTGCTCCGCCCTCGGACTGTGGCTGTTCGGTGTTGCCTCCCAGAGTATTGGTGGCAATCCAGAAGACGACACCACCGAATTCGATTTTCGTATGATATTGGGGGTCGTGTTTGTTGATCAGCGGGGCCATTCCCGGAGGGCAGGTTCCGCGGGTGCGGGCAGCACTTCGACAATGGTGCCGGTGAATATCTCTCGTATTGGTTGGATTTCCATTCTAGTCCAGAAGGGGAGTATCTTGCGTGACCCGTTTCTCGACTTTCGGGGGATCGGTATCGGACATGGTTGTGACTCCGGAAAGTAATAGAGTCAGTCACACTGGCTCGAGGAGGGAAGCGGGGATCCACGCTGAAAGTAATCGATCATGCTGAGTACGAGCATGGTTATGGGGCTTGCGCGACTGAAGACTGAAGGTCAGTCGTTTGCTTTGCGCGATGTCTTTCGCTGGCGGTTACGTACGGCGCCCAGGGGTTTCAAGGATCCAAACACGGATACATTGACCGCTGCACATCTGCCGGCCTTGATATTGCTGTTTGGAATCCCGTGCCCTATCAGGGTAAAGCACAATTGGTATCGCTGGGCTGCTCGATGCGGGGATGGATCGCTGTCCGGGTCGAAGACAACGATCAGTATGAGTGGATCATCCCCGCTGCCCTGATGGATAGCGGCCGTTTGTACAGGCCTATTTGCTACGATAACGTATTTGCGTTTTGCACTGCTCAGAGCTTCGCTCTGTTCGATTTCGAAGATCTGGGAAGCCTTGGCGGTGCCTTTCAATGTGACACTTCTCACTGGAGTCTCCAATCTGGTTAGTGGGGATTGACGATAAGCGCATCCCGTGTGACCTCATGAGAGGTCGACATCAAATAACACCTCAGGAAACGCTCCTGGGCGACTGAACCTAATGTATCGTGGCGTAAGCCAGTTATGAATCCTTCAGGAGCCAAATACCAACCGCATCGCGTGACGATAAAAAGAATTGCGCTGATGTGGTGAATAAATTGGTTGAGGACTTGCTGATGACTCCTGAGATGGCTGGAAAAATACGCCCTTATCTTGCCAATTTAGTTGCGTGTCAAATCAAGAGGACATTGCACCTTGAACATGCTATTGAAATCAATGATTGGGCGGCGCTTGGCTAGATTATCTGTAGATATAAGCAATATAGCTAAGCCAATTATAATCAGTTAAATAACATTAAAATCAACGATACGATTAGCGCCGCTCGCGCGAGCTATTGCTAGTCAAGAGCCCATGCGTGGGCGCTGATGAAGCATTGAAATTCGTAGGGGCGCGGCATGCGTCCGCCCATTATATAAGCGGACGGATGCAATCCCGCCCCTACAATTCCAACGGGAGCAATCGAATACAAATAAAAAAATCGAATGAAAAAAATGAAAGTGACGGCGGACTAATACCTCAGTTAGTCCGCCGTTTTGGGTTTGCCGTACACGGAACAGGATTCCACTCGTTCAATTCTCTTGCACCGGCACGACTCTGAAAACAAGCTCGTGTCACTCGTTCTCTACTGTCATCCAATCGTGAGGCACTTCCTGTAGCGGAGGAACAAGGCGATGCAGCAACCAATGCTCCTCAGCACCTGGGGGTAAGGGCTCGAGTTCCAGGAAAACCACCACTGTACCCACAGGGTATGCTTTTTGTGTGGTGGCGCTCCGGCAACATTGCCCACCAAGGACAATTCCTGTTGTCACTGGAATTTCGAACGTGTCGATGTCCGGCGGTACTGCAAAGACGACTCTCATCGGTTGACTCCTTGGGGAGAAAATGTGGTGTTGTGATGGTTGACTGGAACGCACTGTTAGACTATATGCGCGGCACCACCAGGGGCGCCTGGATCTGTCTTGCGATCAGGACGAACGAAGGTGGGGGGAATCTTCAGGACCAATTCAGGGTGATTCCAGGCATCCTCATCGCCGCCGTAACCGGACCGACGTCGTTTGTGTCTTACGCGCACGTGCCAAGGCATTTCTCGTCGGGCACCCTGGCGACGTCCCTCAAGCTGATCAAAGAACTCTTTTGTCCTGCCCGAGTGAGTTGCCAGATAGAGGAAACCATGGAGACTTGTGCTCCTTCGCTAATCCTTTTCGATCCGGTTCTCCGCTGCGATCAGGTGCTCTCTTCGCATCCTGCACGTGCTTCTTCTGGTTATCGGGATGCAGCGCACTCATATATAGTGCAAATCCGCATACCAACTGTAATATCTGGTTGAAGACCTCTCGCCATCCTGCTTCCTTGCCCTCATAGTCCATTTCCATCAGAGAAATCTCATTAGCGATTTGAGGCACCAACTCCTTTCCCCAATTCTGTTCGTCGAGGATCAATGAAGTGCCGCCCAGGGCAAGCTTCATACCTGGTTTACCGCGAGCAAAATGCGTGGCGATGTGGTGGGTAATGAGGTGGTGCAAACCGGGCCAATCACGCCGCAATTGATACTCCTCCATTTCTTTTATCTGTCTTCCTGACAGAGGCTGGTATTGATCACGGCTGATATCGAGTGCCATTACGCCGATAGAGCTGGATTCTTCCATATCTCCGCTGACGACGAAGAAGTCTAAGCTGCCACCCTCCGGGGTGGGGATCGGCCTGCTGATCTTCAAAGAGAAGCTGGGAAGCGGCAGGCGGATATCTGCCAATTTAACTTCCTTCAAAGAAGCGGTTCGCAGGATGGCATTCAGCGCGTCGCTGAGACAATAGTGGCGTCTGCCGGCTTGTCCCCAATCGGATAGCATATACGGGACCACGAACCGGCCATGTCCCCATTGTAACTCAGGAGGAGCTACAAACATTCTCTGAAGTTGTGCGGCACGCTTATCTTCAGCAAGACTGTGCTCACTGAGCAGAAAGTCAGGCAAGCGTTCGAAGTTGGCGACAGCGCCTGTGTTACTGAAGGAAAGCTGATGACCCAACTCTGTGCCGACTCGATGCAGATGGCGATGTAGTCGCCAGAGGTCTTGCCAGGCATTCTTTACCTTTTCCAGGGGCTCAAGCACATAGCGTTCTCCCGCTTTTTGTAATTGCAATTGCTGCAGGCGCCGACCGCCAAAGCGTGGCATGTTACATCCTTTCGAATGTGATGAAGAGATTATTGAAGAAAGTCATGCCGCATCCAACGAGAATGCTGCAGGGCATCGACAAGAAGAGGCGTGTAATTACCGCCTGTGAAAATTGGGATCAAAATGGAGCACAAAGTGCCACAACAAAAATACTGCTGTGACTCGCATCCTTGGGTTATTGCTTTGTGTATTGCTCTCGCTCATGTGAAACTCCATTTACGATTTGACCTTAGCTAAAATGCGTGGACTAAATCAATACCCTTTGTTTCTGATTTAGCCAGAGCAGTTGTGTTGCAAACACAACTGCTCTGGGATTTTCCATTGCCGGAACACTCAGGTTAAACGAAATATAATCGAAAAAATGCACATTAAAATCGTCTTGGTACTTAGCGGAGCTCGCGCGAGCTTGAATTGAGGTCAATACGCTTGGAATGGGACGAAAAGAAGCGAGAAGCAAATATTCTTGAGCGAGGATTGGACTTTGCTGATGCTAACGAAATATTTGAGCAACAGCAAGTTACTAGAATTGATAGGCGCGCAGATTACGGAGAGCCACGATACGTAAGTCTTGGAATGATAAAGGGTAGACTGATGGCAGTTGTTTATACAGAACGAGAGAGAGATGTTATTCGAATAATCTCGTTCAGAAAGGCGAATAAGCGAGAACAGAAATTCTATGAAAGTACGATTAGAGGATAAATAGACGTGATTGTCAGAAAATCGATACAAGAAATAAAAAAGATGAAATCGCGGACCGATTGGAAGCGAGTAGATGCAATCAAGGACGATGAAATTGATTATTCAGAGATTCCTGAATTGGATGAAGATTGGTTCAAAGAAGCTATTGTGGTTATGCCTAGAACTAAGGTGGTTGTTACTTTGAGGATTGATCCTGATGTGCTTGCTTGGTTCAAAAAGCAAGGAAGCGGTTATCAAACCCGTATCAATGCCTTATTGCGAGCATATATGGATGCGCAAAGTAGTCAGCTAAAAAGCGTCAAACTGATATTAGTAAAGCTAAAAAGAGTAAAAGAAATCAATAACAGCCGGTGCCGGGATTCTGGAGTTGAACAAGCACAAGACCTGAATGAAACTTAATGCCAAGCATGCACATTAAAATTGCGTTGTCGTCTAGCGCAGCTAGCGCTAGTATCATTTTATGAAATTTGACAATCTGCTTGGCGCGGCTAGCACTAGGTTTTGGCTTGATGAATGAAAAATGATGAGGACATTGTGCAGTAAAGGGTTGATAATTTCTTTGTACGCATACATAATACGAGCATGCAAATTCATTCTATGTGCACAAATCAACAAATGCTGATGCTTTCCTTGAGGGGAAGGCGGTTGACTGCATATGGTGATTCTTATTGAAAGAATGAATATTGAGTAATCAATAAATACGCAGATTTATCAATCCCCTTCTTCGTTAGCGAAGGAGGGGATTTTTTATGGGGGAGAAAAAAATATGTATCCATTGAAAAGAGAAAGTGACCAAGAATCCGATTTTAAAAGCGTAAGTATTTTAAATATGTTGGGCAAGAAGATCCAACTAGAATTGCCCTGGAAAAAAGTCTGGCTATTCTGGAAGATGGACAGTATGCGCTGACGTTTTCATCTGGCTTGTCTGCATGCAACGCCATTACTAAATTGTTGCGTCAGGGGGAGCATCTATTAGCTGGCGAGGATGTCTATGGCGGAGCGCATTATTTGTTTGCAGGAGGCAATTCTAGCAGACAGGTGGAAGTGAGTTATGTGAACACCTGTGATTTCTCCAGCGTAGAACAGGCAATTAATAAAAGAACAAAATTACTATGGCTGGAAAGCCCAAGCAATCCCTTGCTCAGACTGGCGGACATTGTTGCCTTAACCAGATTGGCAAAAAAGCACAAAGTAATTACTGTGGTAGATAATACGTTTGCCACTCCATGTTTTCAAAAGCCGCTGGATCTCGGTGCAGATATTGTTTTGCACAGCAGCAGCAAATATTTAAGCGGTGATAGTGATATCATCGGCGGTGCTATAATTACTAATCGCAGCGATCTATTTAAAGATTTGGCATTTCAGCGCCATGTCTCGGGTAATATTCCAGAGCCATATGACTGTTTCCGCATAATGAAAGGAATAAAGACACTGACTGTTCGCATGCAAAAACATGAAGAAAATGCAAAGAAAGTAGCTAATTTTTTGGCTGAGCAACCCGAAGTGAAAATAGTTCACTATCCGGGACTGCCTGGGCATCCACAGCATGAGCTAGCCAAACAGCAAATGTCAGGTTTTGGTACAGTTGTATCTTTTGAACTAAAGAGCGGTACTGAGGCGGCAACTGCATTGATTAGAGAAATGCGTCAGGATCTCAGAACCACAATTGCCCATGCAAAGATATCGCAGCAAATTCAATTAGAGGAAAACGCTTCGGAAAGTGTACTGCGCCTTTCAATTGGTTTGGACAATGTGGACGGTCTGATAAATAATCTGGGCACTGCACTGCAACGAGTTAGCCAGGATTGGTGACTAGATAACCGCAGACTGGATCATTATTAAGAATATGTTGCTTGCGCGTCACTTTAGCGCCAAGTAATTCTTCAATTAATTGTGGTTCCAACGCACAAACCTGGCGAAATTCAGAGGCTAGATCATGCAACGCACAATTTCTTTGATAAATAATAAAATTACCATCTGGTAATTTTTGCCATTCGGTCATATAACCATCGTCACAAAAGAATTTAGCTACTTCAGCTACACGCCCCGATAAATCCTTATTAACCAGGCGGTCTTTCAATTTGGCAGCCAGCATCTGGTTGCGTTTCTTCAGTAAAGCGGTAACGCCTTGAGGACCAGATTGTTCCTGGACCAGTTGTAAAAGATCTTTAGCCAAATTGTGGAAACCAGTAGGAAAGAGCGAATCGGCTTGTGCCCCCAGGCGATAGAGATAATTGGGCCTGCCGCGCCCCTGCTTGACGAGTCGTGATTCGACCAAGTCCCTTACTTTGCAAATGGGACAGATGTCTGCGCACAGCCATTTCTGTCACGCCAAGCAATGCGGAGAGCTGGGCGACGGTCATTTCGCCCGCTTTCTTCAAATGAAGAAGCAATGCTTCTTGAGTGGTTTCTGGATTGGCGTCTATTTTTGCGCTAAACATAACAATTTCAAAGCAATACGAAACAAGAAGTTAACTTTAGAGGAAAGGATTGTTAAAGTGTGGAATGCCCTCTTGATTTTTGATACTATTATATCTGTAAAGTCCATTAAATGGAACAAATTAAGATTGTTAACCCCTGGGGAAATCAATTAATTATGCAAGCCAAGGCGCCTATTTTAGAAATTATCAATCTTCATGTGAAAGTGGAGGATAAAGAAATCCTGCGCGGAGTGAACCTGAAAGTTTATCCAGGTGAAGTACATGCCTTGATGGGACGCAACGGCTCTGGCAAATCGACGCTTTCTTACACGCTCATGGGACATCCGCGTTATAAAGTCACCCAGGGCAAAGTCTTGTTTAAGGGTCAAGATATCGATTCGCTAAAACCGGATGAGCGAGCAAAACTCGGTCTGGCGCTGGCTTTTCAATATCCAATGTCCATTCCGGGAGTTTCGGTGGTCAATTTCTTGCGTGCCGCTTTGAGAGCTGTACGAGGCAAAGAATTGCCAATTAAAGAATTCAGACAAGAACTGAAAACGAAAATGCAAGAGCTGGGCGTGAAAGACGAGTTTCTTGTCACGTTATGTGAATGATGGTTTTTCGGGCGGCGAGAAAAAGCGCCTGGAAATTTTGCAAATGCTTTTGATGCACCGACACTTGCTGTGCTTGATGAAACCGATTCAGGGCTTGATATTGATGCTTTAAAAACAGTGGCAGGTGGTGTAAAGGCGCTTGTTAAGCCGGATACGGCTATCTTGCTTATTACTCACTATCAAAGAATTTTGGATTATGTCAAACCGGATTTTGTGCATATTTTTCAAGATGGACGCATAATTGCCTCGGGCGGCAGTGAATTAGCCAAAGAACTGGAAGCTAAAGGCTATGATGTGCTAACCAAAGACAAGCTGCCTGTAGTCAGTGCAGCCGGAGCGGCGTAAATAACAGTGCTTGAAAAAGCGATAAATGTGATCGACCTGGAGTAAAAAATGTCAGCAGAATTAGCAAAATCAACCCTTGATGTACGTGAAATCGGTACTGATTATAAGTATGGATTTCGCGACAAAGAAGATTATATTTTCAAATCCGGTCGTGGTTTGACCACTGAAATAGTCACTTATATTTCTAAAACCAAAAACGAACCGCAATGGATGCTTGATTTCAGGCTGAAGGCGCTCGATATTTTCCGCAAAAAGCCGATGCCCAAATTCGGCAACGTGAAATTGCTCGAGGACATTGATTTTCAAAATATTTTTTACTATATCAAGCCGTCCGAAAAGGGCGTACGGATTGGAATGAAGTACCAGAAGGTATCAAACAAACTTTTGATCGCCTGGGTATTCCTGAAGCGGAGCGCAAGTTTTTAGCTGGTGTAACAGCTCAGTATGAATCAGAAGTTGTTTATCACTCTATTCGTGAAGACTTAACCAAACAAGGTGTTATCTTTCTGGACATGGACTCTGGCATTGCGTGAACACGAAGAAATTGTGCGCAAGCATTTCGCCACAGTAATTCCTGCAGCTGACAATAAATTTTCTGCTTTGAATTCAGCCGTTTGGTCTGGTGGTAGCTTCATCTGGGTGCCGCCGGGTGTCAAAGTGGAAATTCCGCTGCAAGCATATTTCCGCATCAATGCCGAAAATATGGGGCAATTTGAACGCACTTTGATTATTGCTGAGCCTGGCAGCTTTGTCCATTATATTGAAGGTTGCACAGCTCCTACTTATTCAACTGATTCATTGCACTCTGCTGTAGTGGAGTTAATTGCTAAGCCAGGGGCGCATATTCGTTATACGACTATTCAAAATTGGTCGAAGAATGTTTATAACCTGGTGACCAAAAGAGCGGTTGCCCATGAAGATGCCAGAGTGGAATGGATAGATGGTAATCTCGGCTCTAAGTTGACGATGAAGTACCCATCTATTTATCTTATGGGACCAAGGGCGCATGGAGAAGTATTGTCTATTGCCTTTGCTGGTGAAGATCAGCATCAAGATGCCGGCGCGAAGATGGTTCATGCTGCGCCTGACACCACTTCTATTATTGTGTCTAAATCTATTTCTAAACATGGTGGACGCACTTCATATCGCGGTCTGGTTAAAGTTTATCCAGGCGCAACCAATGTCAAATCGAGCGTGCGATGCGACGCTTTGTTGCTTGATGAAAAGTCGCGCTCGGATACTTACCCGACTATGGAAATTGGTGAGAAAGAAGCAACAATTGAGCATGAAGCCACTGTGTCTAAGGTGGGCGAAGAGCAGTTATTTTATTTGATGAGCAGAGGTTTAAGCCAAAATGAGGCAACAGCCATGATCGTCAATGGATTCTTTGAGCCATTCACTAAAGAATTGCCCCTTGAGTATGCTGTTGAATTGAATCGTTTGATTCAGTTGGAGATGGAAGGTTCTGTTGGTTAAAGCTCGAGTGCTTAAAGAAGAACGGTAGGACGAGAGAGGAGGAGGCGACATGTGCGGCGACGACGAACGGACGCGGATACGCGCACGGTCAATCGCGTATGAGTTACGCGATTGTGATCCGGCCGAACAGAGTGAAAGCGAAGCAGCGCTTATAAAATGATAGATTTTGCAAAACACCTGGCTAAATGTGAACATGAGCCGCAATGGCTCAAAGAAAAGCGCGCCTCAGCATGGGAAAAATTTTCCGCATTGCCGATGCCCTCTGAAGCCGAAGAAGGCTGGCGGCTGCTTGATCCAAGCGCGATCAATTTAGATAAGCTGGAGAATGTACCCTGTTTCGCCGGCAAATCCGGGGACATTAAAGAACTGGAGCGCAATTTAAGTGAAGGTATTGAGCTGCGCAGCAATGATTGCCTGCATTGGTATCAGCAAATAAATGAATTTATTAAAGAGACAGCGGGCATTATTATTGAAACACCGGCGGGGATTTGGTGTCAACTTGATCAACAACTGACTAAGAACGGTGTGATTTTCACAACATTGGCTCAAGCAGTGACAAAACATGCTGACGTCATACAACCCTATCTTGTCCAGTCTGAAGATGATCAAGAAGGCAAATTTTCGCTGCTAAATCAGGCTTTGCATTCAACAGGAATGGTTATTTTTATACCCGAAGGCATAGTAGTGAACAGGCCCTTGGTTTATCTCAATTCATTTAGCCACAGTGATTCGTCTCTTACTAATGCCAGGCTTTTGCTGTTGCTGGGCAAGCATGCTCAATTACAAGTGATCAATGTTCTCACTTCTGGCGAAGAAGGTCCTGTAACAGGCAACAATAAACAATTGTCAGTGATCAATCATCTTTTGCAGGCGCACTTACAAGCCGGAGCCCGGCTTGACTATGCCGAAGTGCAAAACTTTGATTCTAAGACTTTTGCAGTTATTCATAGCGATTATCAATTGGAAAGGGACAGTTCTTTAAATGCTTTAATTGTCGCCTTTGGCGCTGGACAACTTAAGGGAGAAATCCGCACCGTGCTTAAAGATCGTGGAGCAGAAAGCAAGCTTAATGGTGTCGTTCTGGGCAATAAGAGCGAGTGTTTTAATTTCAATACGATAGATGATCATGATGCTCCAGATACGAAATCGAGCATTGATTTTCGTGTGGCCTTAAAGGACGAAGCCCAGTCTATGTACCAAGGCATAATCAAAGTGGCCAAGACAGCCCAGAAAACCGAAGCTTTCCAAAGCAATAAGAATCTATTGCTGAGTGAGAAAACACATGCAGACTCTATTCCGAAATTAGAAATTCTAGCTGATGATGTTAAATGCTCACATGGAGCAACTGTGGGTCCGGTTGATCGCAATCAAGTATTTTACTTAATGAGCCGTGGGTTAAGCGCTAATAAAGCCGAAGAATTGATAGTCAGCGGCTTTTTTCATCAATTACTAGCCGATTGCAAGATTGACGGTGTAAGCGATTGGCTGGATTCTTTAGCGGCAAGCAAAATAAGTGACGATGCCCACAATTCTAAGACGCACAAAAATCAACCAGCCCTTAGCGACATCAAGGTAACCAAGGAAGAAATCGTAGGGGCGCGGTTCGCTCCGCCCGCAAGTAGAAGAAGACTGACGACACAGGAAGAAATTGTAGGGGCGGATTGCATCCGCCCGTTAAAGAAGAGGAAAGATACATGTCTGAACATTTAGTTAAAGCAGCATTAAAATCAGATTTATCCGAAACCGGCATAAAGGGTGTGGAAGTCGAAGGTCTTAAAATAGTCATTTGCAAGGTGAATGATTCTTTTTATGCTATCGGCGATATTTGCACGCACGCTAAAGTTTCATTGCATGGCGGACAATTAATTGGTGATCAAATAGAGTGCCCCAAACACGGCGCGCGTTTCGATGTCAAAACAGGACAAGCCGTCTGCTTGCCCGCTGTTACTGCCGAGCCTACTTACCGTGTAGACGTTAAGGGAGAAGAATTATGGATCGCCATTCCGGAATAAGAAATAGATGAAAACGCACATAAATATTGAGAATATTCGCCAGGACTTTCCCATTCTTTCTCGTGAGGTGGGAGGAAATAGACTCGTATATCTTGATAGTGCTGCTACCTCTCAAAAGCCGCGCCAGGTGGATGAGGCTATCGTAGACTATTATGAGCGCTATAACGCCAGTGTGCATAGAAGTATTCATACCCTAGGCGAAGAAGCGACAACCGCTTACGAAGGCGTGCGTGAGCAGGTAAAAGATTTTATTCAGGCTGACGACGTTAAGGAAATTGTTTTCGCTCCTAATACCACCGCCGCTATAAATATAGTTTCTTATAGCTGGGGCAGAAAGAATATTGGTGCTGGTGATGAAATTGTTCTTTCTGCCATGGAGCATCACTCTAATCTCATTCCCTGGCAAATGTTGGCGGCCGAGCGCGGCGCCAAGCTGGTTTATATCGAGCTGACTGCTGATGGGCAACTTGATATGCAATCAGCAAAAGCGGTAATTGGTCCGAAAACAAAACTGGTAGCTATCACTCAAATGTCCAATGTTCTGGGGACAATCAATCCTATTGCTGAGCTGGCTGATCTCGCTCACGCACAAGGGGCTTTAATTCTGGTAGATGGGGCGCAGGGCGTGCCGCATTTGCCTACTTCGGTTAAAGAGTTAAAATGTGATTTTCTTGCTTTTTCTTTGCACAAAATGCTCGGGCCAACTGGTGTTGGTGTCCTCTGGGGCAAGCGTGAGATTCTAGAAGCGATGCCGCCTTTTATTGGTGGCGGTTCTATGATTAGCTCCGTCAAGCGCCAGTCTTTTGTACCGAATGAATTGCCATGGAAATTTGAAGCAGGCACACCTAATATTGCCGATGTGATTGCCAGCGGTGCAGCAATTGATTATTTAAATAAAATAGGCATGGATGCTGTGCGCCAGCATGAAATTGAAATCGGTAAATACTTCTTGGAGCAATTTGATAAGTTTACGGCAAATACAAATGGAAAAAGTGCACAAGAAGATAAGCTCATACTTTATGGACCGCGTGATATGAGCAAGCGCAGTGCCGTATTTGCCTTCAATCTGGGTGATATTCACCCGCATGATATCGGGCAAATTTTAAGTGATCAAGGCGTTGCTATACGAGCCGGACACCATTGCTGCCAACCATTGATGATTGATCTGGGCATTCAGGGTACAGCCAGAGCCAGTTTTTATATTTATAATACTAAAGAAGAAGTGGATATGTTATTTACTGCGCTTAAAGAAGCACGAAAGGTATTAGGCCATGTCGCTATCCGATGATCTTTATCGCGAAACCATTCTCGATCATTATCATCATCCACGCAATCGTGGTGTGATAAAGGGTGCCACTGCCACTGTAGAAGGCATCAATCCTTTGTGTGGCGATGAGCTGACGCTTTATGTACAAACGGATAATGGCAAAATCAAGGATGTAAAACTTAATGCCAAAGGTTGTTCGATTAACACCGCCTCTGGCTCGATGATGAGCGAAGCCGTGCTTGGCCAATCGCTTGAGCATGCCGGCGAGATAGTTGAATCATTTAAGAATATGATGCTGGAAAGCCGTGAAAAAAATGTTTCATTGCCCGAAGGTATGGAAGAATTAGAAGCATTGCAGGGAGTAAAAAAATATCCGGTGCGCATTAAATGTGCCCTTCTGCCCTGGAATGCACTTATGCAAGCGATCAAAGATATCAATAGTGGCGCCAGCGGTGGCAGCAGTAAACTGGAAGTGACCTGAGGTTTATCTCAGAAGAAAATCCAGCTCTTGTTCCTTCTCTTTGACTGCGTCCTTCAGTCCCTGTGCTGTGTAGATTCTCACTAGTCCACTTAGAGCCTGCCTGCGATGGGAAACCCGCATTTCGTTATCGCTGAGTAAGCGCGCTCTATTGTCCCAGCGCAAGTAGGCGTCTTCAGCTTTGCGAAAATCTTTTTGCTGTTCATAATATGGCGCTAGCCATTGAAGGGAGCCGGCCAATTCTCTATCGAGCCATCTAGCTGTTTGCTCAAGAACCCCGTTTTCTAAAAATGTTTCGGTGCTTGAATTTACTTCTTCCAACATTTGGGCAGCGTCTTTTAATTTTGCTGGATTGCCCTGTTTTGTCAGTAAATTGGCGAATGCCACGCAGCTTGAGATAGGTAGGCTGGCAACATTATTTTTCTTGTTCGCTGCTATTGATTGGCGCAGTAGTGCTTCCATCTGCTCCAACTGATTGTTTTCGCCATAAATTTTTGCCATTCGCTCAATGAACTCATGGCTTCGTACCAGGTTACTATCTAGCTTGAGAGCGGCTTCCATACTGGTCAGCGCAGCTTGTTTATCTTCTAACTTAAGTTGTAATTGAGCTTTTTCGTCTATTATTTTGGCTTTCTCAGTATCAGGCAACCCTGATGCTTTTGCCATGAGCAATTGCCGCTGTTTAGCCTTCAATGCGTCATTAAGATAATTGTTTTTCTCATCCGCTGCCGCTTGCCAGCTTGCATCTTCAAAATGCCGAGAAAGGTGTTTTAGAGCAAGTAGAGCAGTGGGCTTGCCGTCGGGAACAGCCAGAGCATTGCGACGTAATTCTTCGCAGGTATTAATAGCAGCCGCCCTGTCTCCTGTAGCAGCCTGGGCAATAGATAAATTTATTGTTCTTTGACCGATTTCCGGTAGCGATCGTTTCAGCGTTTTTGCTAATGCCAAGGCCTGTGTAAACAGTGGTAGCGCTTTATTGTCCTCATTCTGACCCCGATGAAAGGCGGAGAGTTTATCCAAAGCATCAAGAAAATGTGGATCTTGATTGTTCGTTTCTTTACCGACCAGTTCGGCAGCCTTACGATATAGCTTCTTTATGTCCCATTTAAATTGCTCTCTTTGTCTATGATCCTCATCGCGCCTGTGTCTTTGATGTGCATTTTCGTTCTCAGCAATTGGCTCAGACTTTATTTCCAGATCGCCTAAGCTAAGCATATTAGCTAACTTATCTGTTTTAAGGTCTACACCTCTGTCTAAGCAATCGTCAAAACAATTTGCAGCTGCCTGGTAATTTTGTAGGGCCGCGTTGTGTTTGTCATGAGCAGCCAGTATATTTCCTGCTTTTTTAAGTGTACCGCCCAATGCATATAAGCCTTCGATAATCTTAGCCTGATCGGCTGGGAGGGCTTTTTGGGGTATCATGCGCGTAAAGTAATCCAACGAATTAGGCAATTGTAAGAAAGAAAATAAGGCTTTATCATTTTTAGCGATGTCTATAATTTGAGCATATACCTTGGCGCCTTTTTCATAATCATTGGCTTGAATATATAGAGTGCTAAGTCTCTGCAGTATTTTTAGACGTCCTTCAACACTTCTATTTTGAACGGTGTGTAAATCATATAATTTCTCCAGTAGAGAAGCACCCTCTTTATGCAAGCCATAGCCGCATTGGCTGGCGGCTTTTTGTAAAAATGCTTCATAACGCTCATCGTTTTTGGGATAGTTTTTTTGGCCAGTATAATTGCCTCTTCGAGGCGACTGTGGGACTCGTCTCTTTTCCCCGCATATCCATATAGCTGAGACAGGCGCAGCAGTGTGTCAATACGTTCATCCACGGTTTCTTTTGAACCTGGAGCCGATTGTAATTCACGCACCCTTTCCCGGAATTTGAGAGACTGAGGATAGTCTGACATAGAGTAAAATAAGCGAGCCAATTGTGACAAAGCCGGGATCATACGCGGATCGTTCTTACCATAAGCGGCCTCCGTTTCTTTGAGCATTTTATCTACGATAGTCGAGGCTGTGGTTTTGTCATTGCTTGTATAATACTCATAAGCGAGCTGCGCCAATGTATCGGCGCGATCATCTGTTCCTTTTTGCAAAGGCAGTATTTTTTCAAGCACGCTGATAGTGTACTTCGATTTAATACGCGATGGTACTTGAGGATCGGTTGCAGATACTTGAGCGATTTTTTGCAATACAGGCAGCAGGCGTTGATCATTTTGCCCGTATGTCTTTTCTGCAACTTTGGCAATATCGTTAAGCTGTTTGACAAGGAGAGTATGGTCAGCTGTAATGATTT
Organism: Candidatus Melainabacteria bacterium; assembly: GCA_963767815.1. Lineage (GTDB taxonomy): Bacteria > Cyanobacteriota > Vampirovibrionia > Obscuribacterales > Obscuribacteraceae > CAVYFJ01. The sequence goes on from CAVYFJ010000001.1 coordinate 256,750, forward strand.
GCCGGCGATTTTTTTATCACATCCAGGCAATCGCTGACACAGGATAATATTTTTTTGTCGTCTTTATCTGGTAAACTTGCGGCTGTTTGCAAAGCCTTAAAATGGGCGGACAATTGAGTTGCTTTCTCGTCTGTTGTTTGTCCGGTAATATTTTTCGCCGGCTTTTCCTGCGCGCCAACAGTGATTGGACTTGGGCCATCAAAGGCGGATAGATCAGTCGATAGAGCTAAAGGTGGCTGACCTTCTGAAAAAGCGTCGAGTCCTGCCAATACCAGAGAGTCGGTATCCTGATCAGGCTCATTATTCGCTTGTGAGTGTTCTAGGTAATCATTCATTTTATTCTGAATCTTTTCTGCTGTTCATAAATTAAGCATTGCCAGGTGACAGGCGGCAATTAATTCTCTGCTCCATAATCTTAAGCAATAAGTGTGAGTTTATTGTGCGAAATTTGTGAGAAATTTGTGAGTTGGTACCACTGAGGCCAAGATCACTTCAGAAAAATAAAAAATAAAAAAGCCCAGGGGTTTGTGATGGGAGATCCCCACGCTGGGCTGATTGAATCAAATCGTGTGCAGGTCAGATTCGAGCAGCTATGGCTCTGCCTCTTTGAGCCATGGCTGGTCCTTGAGTTGCCAACTAAACCAAAACCGGTTCCCTAATGGAGTCGCTTGCGCAAAGTGCTCAAAGCATTTCCGGGACCGTTCGTTGGTGGCTACGACCATTGCCCATGCTTGGCGAATCTCTCTGTGGTGGAAGTGGTGAGCCAGAATTGTCTGCACCAGTTTAGGGCCAGTCTCTTGGCCGCGGTAATCTTCAGCTACTGCCAGTGAAGCAATACCTACCGACCGCAGTCCACCGAGATCTATGCAGAAGAGCAAATCTTCCGTTATAAATACGCAGCCAATTATCATCCCCTTATCTTCGGCAACGTAGCCATATCTGTCGTCTGTCTCAAGAAGCCGACGTATAGTTATCGGCGTATAATCCGGGTCATACACTTGTGTTGTCGGGTCCATGGAGGCGAGTAAGTCGATTATGCTGGATTGATCTTCTGATACTGCAGGACGGACAACCATGACGATTTCCTTTCTGCTCAGCTGGTGTCACATGGACCACTCCGTGTGACACCAGCCCTGGAAAAGGTGGCACGTACGCGCTACGAGTTTTGTTTCAGGTCAAAGAACCAGGTATGGTGGGGAAGAGCCCAGTGGTTAAACGGCGGCTTGTCCGGGTCTGTGCTTTCCCGCCAGCGACATAACTGCCGGAAAAACCCGAATATATTCTCGCCCAGGACTTTGCGCTCTTGGTCGCCGAGTCCAGTGGGAAAGTCTCCCCAGAGTTGCAACATGAAGTGCACGCCACCGCCATCGGCAAATGCCTCAAGCGCTTTAGGAGGCCGAATCCGTGCCTGCCTTCGGACGGGCAATTACAAGCGTTACGTCGGGCTTGGTAAATCTTCTGAGGCGACTGATCGTATCTACGTCCACTATCAGTCGGCCTTTCTGCAAGAGCGTGTCGGTCCAAGGTTTCTTATTGGCGCAGGATCGACCAAGAAGATTGTTGTCTATACCCCAGGCGTTTCCCCCGCGGCGCCAATGCTCGAAGACCAGTAGCCCAGCCCCGCAGCCCAGATCAACGATATTGTGGTGCTTTTTGAGCAGATACATGATCTCCCTCTCAGAAACGAAGCTGAAGGATGCATCGCTCAACCGCTCCCAGCGGGGAAACTTGCGCATGGATTTATTGACGAAGCTCAGGAGTTGCACTAGGTGACTTTGTTGCGTCAATAAATCTTTATCAACCACTTCCTGTGCTGAGTGAAGCGGCGGGTTAAAAATCCAGCGGAACTCGTTGTTCCAGAACCGGAATAGCTCTTCTGCGGAAATGGTGCCTAATTGCACCATAATTGCCAGTGTGTGGAACCAAATGCCTGATGGTCCGAAGCACTGCTGTAGTGCTAATTCGAGCGGCGGGTAACCCAGAAGCTGTCTTGCCTTCTCCCATAGTGCGCCAGCCACTTGCCACAGCGTGTGATGGAAGTCATGGATGTCCTGACCCGTAGGTCCAAATGTTGTGTAATCCAGGTCCTCAAGGCGGCCCAGGCCCAGTTGCTCGGACTGTTGTGTCATTGGGATCGTTCTGTCCATCTGTAACTAACTCCGTGATTAGAGACGTAGAACGTTAGCCAAGCTCAACTCATCTGTGCCAAACCGGGCGAACAGAATTGTTTTTGCGAGGCGTAATTGCGGTTACTGGGGATGATGAAGCTCTTATGAGGGAATGAGAACGTTACGTTTAACCCTGTCATTTTTATAAGAGGAGAATCAAGCCAGGACTTTACAATCATGCAAGCTTGCATCAGCCGCTGAATGGGCTGATAAACAAGGGTATTCACGGCGAAAATGGGGCTGTTAATTTGGACACAACCGCGCAGTTGATGGCGATCAATTATCGTTTTCTTATCTAATTTCTTGCATTAAATCAAGCTTTGCAGCTCGCGCAGCTCCGCTAGGTTTGTACTTTGCAACGTTTATTTTTATAGATTAGCTGCAACATATTGGCGACGATTTTGTCGGTCCGGCAATTTCTTTTCTCGACGTAATGATGCGATTATGCTCGTCTACAAACACCACAACTGGTTCAAAATCGCGACAATCTTCTTCTGGAAGATAGATGAATCTAGCAATTATGACGATATCACCAGGCTTAACTAGATGAGCAGCAGCGCCATTTATAGAAATATCTGTTGAGCCTGACTTTCCTTCAATTACATAAGTTTCTAGCCGTGTGCCAGACGTGGCATTCCAAATTTGCACAGCTTCATGAGGCAAAAAATTGGCTGCTTTGATTAACTCGGGTGAAAGGGTGACGCTGCCTTCATATTGCAAATCTGCGTGAGTGACCGTTGCACGATGAATTTTTGAACCGAGTAATTTGCGAAAACCGTTCATCAATGGCAGCTCCTTGATTATGCTCCAGATCTAAATTCTAGCGCATCTTTTGCGGTGAAAATGCTACATTTTTCTTAAGCGATTAGCTTTGGCTTTTGGAGCCTCAGCTCTATGAAGGATTTGGTGAACTCGCTGATGCGATAACCCCAACAATTCTCCTGCATCACGCATGCTCATACCCACACCTTCTATCAGCAGTATTGCGGTTTCAGTAGCTGAATCTTGCAACTTGGCGATTTCTTCGTTCGCCTGCTTGCGCACAACTTTAAATTGATTCAATGCTCTTTGCACTTTAGCGGACAATTGAATATTGTCAATTAAATTGGCGGAGTCTGTATCGTCAACAAATAGAGATAGCGCCTCTCTAATGCGCTCACGAGTTTGATTAATAGTACGACCCTGAGTCAGACAACCATGCACACCCTCGACCGTAGCAAGCCACCAGCCATCTTCGATTCGTTTATATTTTATAGTGTAACTGTTCATATTTTTAACCATCCCTTGCCCAGACAGGACTGCAAATCTTTCTGAATTTGTTTGAGGGTACCAAGTTTTAAATCTTCTGAACCATGGTTTGGAACTGTGGAAAAGCAATGCTTGCACTTGATTCTTATATGTGAACCTTTTTGACGCATTTCTATACAACCGTATTCTCGTAAAATCTGGAGTATTTTTCTTGCCTTCATGTTTAGTTTACCACATAAGTGTCTACTAAACTAGACAGATATGAGTCGCTGGAGCTGCTTCTTGCTCGACTGTAATTAGGATACCGATGAAGTTAATTATTCACTACAGTTGGCCAGTTTAATGGCAATTTATGGCATATTTGTGGCAAAATCAGCTTCGAAGCGTTTAGGTCCTGAAATGGGGTATGGTTATCGGGAGAATGTTTGTCGTGTCTACTTTGCAAGAAGATGTAGTAAAAGAAAACTTAAAAACAGTTGTCGATCCTGAATTGGGTGTGAACATTGTTGATCTTGGCCTGGTTTATGGCGTTGATATCAACGAGGGGAAGGTGACGGTAAAGATGACTTTGACCAGCCCTGCTTGCCCACTGGGAGCAGTGATTCAAGGACAAGTGCATCAGGCTTTAAAGAAATTGCCCTGGGTGACTGAACCAAAAGTAGAATTAGTCTGGACGCCGCGCTGGGATCCCAGACAAATGGCTAGCGAAGATGCAAAAATGCAGTTAGGTATTTTTTGATGATATTCGGTACTAAGAAAAAAGAATTGACTAATGAGCAAGTACTTGAGGCTTTAAAACAAGTCATTGATCCTGATTTGCATCAAGACATTGTTAGCCTGGGCATGGTCTCTGATATAAAAATAGGAGACGGTGGCAAAGTCCATTTCAAATTGACTTTGACCACACCAGCCTGTCCACTGAAAGAAAAAATTGAAGGTGATTGCAAGCAAGCTTTGAATGCTTTGCCGGGTGTGACTGAAGTGACGATGGAATCAACCGCATCTGTAGCTAATCAGCGCAAACAGCCGTCTGGCAAAGAAACAGTGCCAGGCATAAAAAATATTATTGCTGTTACTTCCGGCAAAGGTGGTGTGGGCAAAACTACAGTGGCGGTCAATATTGCCGTGGCATTGGCTAAGCTGGGTTCAAAAGTAGGTTTACTGGATGCAGATATTACTGGGCCAAATGTGCCTCTGATGCTTGGTGTGGATGATATGCAACCACAGGCAAAAGACAATCGCATTACACCGGTAGAAAATTATGGCGTTAAATGTATTTCGATGGCGTTTTTTGTTGCTAAAGACACGCCAATTATCTGGCGCGGTCCAATGTTAGATAAAGCAATTCGTCAATTTTTGCGTGATGTTGATTGGGGTGAATTAGATTATTTGATTGTAGATATGCCGCCAGGTACAGGCGACGCTCAATTGACTATGGTGCAGGCTACACAAATGGCCGGTGGCATAATTGTTACCACCCCGCAAGCCGTTGCTGTTTTAGATGGACGCAAAGGCATGGCGATGTTTAAACAAATGAGTGTGCCTGTTTTTGGTTTTGTGGAAAATATGAGTTATTTCCAACCGCCAGGAACAACTGATCCGGCTCAACGCATTGATATTTTTGGTCATGGTGGCGGCAAGCGATTAGCAGAAGAATGCGCGGTGCCATTCTTGGGCGAAGTGCCGCTAGATCAAGCTGTTCGCCAGGGCGGTGACGACGGTAAACCTATAGTGGTAGCTGATGCGGACCACCCTGTTTCGCAGGCATTTTTTGCCATTGCCAAGCAATTAGCTGCTCAAGCAAGTATTCATGCGTTAACAGCTCAAGCGGAACCGGTTTCGCACTGAATCTATCTCCTTGACACATTAAGCATGCTTCTGTTTGCGTCGCTTACTTGAAGAATTTTGATTTTGCATATAAGTTCGCAAAACAGCGTTGATTCTTGTCTGATAGCCAGCGCCCTGTTTTTTAAACCATTTTATAATGTCTGGATCGAGGCGAATGCCAATGGATTTTTTTGGTTCCGGCAGAACGAGTCTGGCATTTGCCCAGAAAGCCTCATCTGTCTCTGGATTGTCTGAAAAGTCAATGTCCTCATCGGTCATGGCGTTGACTCTCGCCCAATCAGTATCATCTTTCATGCCCTTTTTGTAGCGTACGATATGTTCTTTGCTCATTTTTACTAGCCCTTCTTATTGAGATAATTCGGTAGGTATCGTAACTCCGAATTGTATAAACTACGGTCAATATTTTTCCAGCAATTTCTCCAAAAGCAATCAGCCTTTTCTCACCATAGTTCTTTCGGTTGTCGATTTGCTCAAAAGTCTTTCCGTTAAAGAACTCTTCAGCTATGGAAAAGCCAAAGCCATGCTTAACTATGTTTTGATTTTTCTTTTGTTCATCCCATTCGAAGTTCATTATACCTTCTGCATATACAATATGTCTAGACGCTGAGAGCCTTATCTTTAGCTAACCGCCTGCTTTAAAAGACGCAAAATCAGCAAAAAAGTTCAATTTCTGCCTGTTTTTAATGAAGTTATTTATTGGTAACGGCGCGATATAATATCGGCAATCATTTATGGGCGAGATAGCACTCTATGCTCCAAACTTTGCTTATTAAAAATTTCGCTTTGATTGAAGATCTGGAAATGTCCTGCCAGGCTGGGCTAAACGTGCTCACAGGCGAAACTGGTGCAGGTAAGTCAATACTTATTGATGCTTTGAATATACTTTTGGGTGACAAGGCCGGTCCTGGGTTTATTCGCGTTGGGGCAGAAAAGGCACTTATTGAAGGAACATTTGCCACGAGGCCACAAGTAAATAGTTGGCTGAAAGAGAAAGAGTTGATTGATGAAAGTTCCGATAGTGAGACTCTAGTAACAGCAAGAGAAATTACGAAGGGCGGCTCACGCTTTCGCATCAACGGTGTGGTTGTTAATCAAGCGAGTATGAATGAGTTAAAGCAATTGCTGATGCATGTGCATGCGCAGCATGAGGCGCGCACATTGCTTTCTGCTCAGGCACAATTGAATATTCTGGATGCCCTAGCGGAAGATGGACATCATAAGTTATTAGATAATTTACGCACGTTGTATGCAAAAAAAATGGATCTGCAATTGGAGCTGGACGCGATCCAAATATCAGAAGAGGAGCGTTTGCGGCGGCTTGATTTTGCTCGTTTTCAGCTAGAAGAACTGCAGGCAGGTAATCTTAATGAACCGGATGAAGACGATCAATTGGTGAAGCGAAAAAATGTGCTCGCCAATGTGGCCCAACTTGATTTAACGGCAAGTAGTGCATATCAAGCTTTGGCTGGTAGCGCTGATGGTGGCACAACTGCGGGAGAATTGGAGATTGGTATCGGAGCTATTGATGCTTTGCAGACTGCGCTTAGCAATCTTGAGCGGGCCAGTCAATTAGATGGCGAACTAACGCCAATAGTTGATAGTCTCAATAATGCATTGGCTGGGTTGGAAGAGGCAAAGGATAATGTGCGGCGCTATCAAGGCAAATTAGAAATTGATCCAGAAGCCTTGCAGCAAATTGAGGAAAGAATTGCCCAATTGGCAACAATTAAACGCAAATATGGTCCTGCGCTTAATGACGCTATAGGGCGCATCGATGTTTTGCAGGAAGAAATAAACAAACTGGAAAGTGCGCAAGAACAAGCGAGTGAGATAGAGGCAGAATTGCTGGCGATTAGCGAAAGGCTAGAGAAATTTGCCGCGGAAATAAGCAAGACTAGAAAGACATTAGCCAAAAGATTTGCCAAAACAGTAAAAGAAGAATTATCGCAGCTGGGTATGGAGCGTTGCCAGTTTGAAGTAGCCTTTGAGAAGCAGCCTGAAATTGGACCATCGGGCTTTGACCGTATTGAATTGATGATTGCACCGAATCCAGGTCAGCCGCTTTTACCCCTGGCAAAAATTGCTTCCGGTGGTGAGTTGTCGAGGATTATGCTGGCGATTAAGTCTATAGTGGCTGGGCTGGATGACGCGCCGACAGTTATTTTTGATGAAATAGATACTGGTCTCAGTGGGCGCATATTGCAAGCAGTGCGCGACAAATTAGCTAGGCTGGCAAAATCGCGACAAATTTTATGTATAACTCATCAGCCGATCATTGCTGCAGCAGCCAGCAATCATTTGTTTGTTGAAAAGCAGCATGGTAAAGAAACAACCATTGTAACGATCAAGACTTTAGAAGGTGAAGAGAGACTAAAAGTTTTGGCAGCTATGGTCAGTGGGCAAGACAATGAGGCAGTGGCCCTGAATTTTGCCCAGTCGCTCATCAATCAGCAAGGATAAGAGCGAGCAACTATTGAGGGAAAGCCTTAACTGACATTGACAGAGAAGCCATTTTTTCAATAGAATGCTTATTCTCCCGTGCGATTGGGGCGTCGCCAAGTGGTAAGGCAGCTGGTTTTGGTCCAGCCATTCCGAGGTTCGAATCCTTGCGCCCCAGCTGGTTATAGGGGCGGGTTGTATCCATCCGCCGGCTGGTACGAACAGCCGAAGGTATTGGAAGAAATCGTAGGGGCGGGGCTTACTTCGCCCGCAGGTAGAAGAAGACAGACGACACAGGCAGGAATTGTAGGGGCGGGCGCCAGTCCGCCCAACGAGACGACAAAATAGCGGGTAGGCAGGAAGAACGGATCCAAAAAATATGGAAAAGATTAAACTAAGCGTTAAAGACAGAGAAAGCAAAACACCAAATCAATTGCGGCGGGAGGCAAAAATTCCAGCGACAATTTATGGTGGTGGCGAAATATCAACAAGCATACAAATTGATGAAAGAGAATTCTCACGCCTGCCGGCAGCGGCTTTTTCGCATGTGATAGAGCTGGATGTGGCTGGCAAATCAGCAAGCGCCTTAATTAGGCATGTACAGCGTCAATCAACCACCAGCAAGGTGCTTAACGTAGAATTTTACAAAGTGAGACTGGATCAAGAGATTACAGTGGTTGTGCCACTACAATTTGTTGGTGTTGCTGAAGCAGTGACAATTAAAGGCGGACAGGTTATACACGCGCATGACGAAGTAGAAATTGAGTGCTTGCCTAATGATATTCCCGACTTCATTGAAGTAGATCTCTCCAAGTTAAAGGAAATAGATGATGCTATTCACTTTGGTGAATTACAAGTCTCAGATAAAATCAAGATTTTAAATGCACATGATGATGTGGTGGCCAAGGCAACAGAGATCCGCGAGATTATAGAAGAAGAACCAGAAAAGCCAGCCGAAGAAGGTGCAGTAGAGGGAGAAGTCACCGCCGAAGGAGCCGCTGCTCCAGCAGGTGGCGCTCCAGCTGCCGGTGGCGAACAAGCTGCTGCGGCCGAAAAGGGCAAAGGGAAAGAAAAGGAAAAGGAAAAGGACAAATAGCACGAGTGCTGTTTTGTTCTTTCCGTTTTTATTCCGGCAAGCTGGAAGATTTATCGCCTGACTTAAGCAATGGTTTGTCAGGGGGGATGTCTATGCTATATGGCCAGTCTTGCATGGCCAGCGGAAGCGAACGGTGAAGGTAGAGCCTTTATTTAATTCGCTTTCCAACTCAATTGTGCCACCGTGGGCTTTGATGATTGTCATGGCGATAGCCAGTCCAAGTCCTGTGCCGCCGCCATAGTGACGGGTACGCGTGCGTGATCTCTCCACACGATAAAAGCGATCAAAAATGCGTTGTTGATCAGCTGGTGCGATACCAATACCGGTATCAATTACTTTCAGGACCGCCTCATCATCTACTGCGCGCAATGTGACTGTCACTTTGCCGCCGGCATGTGTAGCTTTGATGGCATTATTAGTTAGATTGAGCAGTACTTGTTTAAGCTTGTCGCCGTCAGCGAAGACCAATACGGGCATTGAAGGGCTAATAAAATGAATCTCCAATTGTTCCGGTGCAATGACGCTTACTGTATCTTCAACACTAGTAACTACTTCACGCAAATCGATTAATTCTTATTGGTCAATAATTGGCTGTCCAGCATCCGCCCTCGCCAATTGCAAAAGATCACTGACTAGGCGAATGAGTCTTCCTGATTCATCAGAGATTGTTTGCAAGGCTTCCCCAAGCAGATTAGTGTCGATGGTGCCGCCGCGTCGCAATAGCAATTTTGTATAGCCTTGAATCGATGTTAAAGGGGTTCTTAATTCATGGCTGGCATCAGCGACAAATTGACATTGAATATTCAGTGATTCTTCCAGGCGATCAAGAAGACGATTAAATGACTGGCGCAAGGCAAATGTTTCTGCAGGTTCATTAGGTAGTAATCTCCAGACGTTTTCTCAAATCCATGCTGGCAGTTTGGTGGTGGATTGCAATAGATTCTTTCAATGGCTGAACAATAAAACCAGCTAAAACCCAATTGATACCAACTAATAGCGGTATAAAAACAAAGTACCAGATGCAGTCATTATAGGTTGCCCTATTACATCTGGATAGCAAGCAGATGAAAAATGATGATCGGCAGCAAGGCTGGAGATGGACATTAATAGAGTTAAGTCGGGCCCGCATCGATTTAAACCACGGCACTTCCTCAGGCGCAGTTTCAGTTGCTCCATTTGATTCGAATTTAATTGCTGACTTTTGGCCAGATTTTGTGGGAGTTCTGGCAATTGTTCAGTCAATATCGGCTACCTTTGCCAAGCCTGGTATCCAAGTGGTATCACAATTTGGTTTACAAATTCTAATTTTAACTCAGATAATGGCTGGTAGCGATGTTTTTAACTTACAGGTTTCTTCGGCAATCTTCAGTCCATTGCTCAGCCGATTATTTACTTCTGGGTTGGGGCTGGGACTTTGCTGAAAATGGCAAACGGCTTGATCATAAAGATAGGGATTTGTAATCAAACAATTACCTGTATAGATAGAATCACCGCCGGCTAAGTCGAAATATTTGCCACCAGCTTTCTTGAGCTAATATTTTCATTGGTGCTAAATCCCAGGGTTTAAGTCCCATTTCCAATACCAAATCCGCTTTACCTTCAAAAACAAGGGCAAAACTTACATAATCTCCAGGAGCTTTTTGTCTATAGGTCTTATTGACAAGCTCAGTAAAACCGGCCAATAGCCAAGCTCTAAAATTCTATTCAATCCACCAATCAGTAAAAAGTGCTTTGAGATAGTTGGTTGCATTGAGAGACAAGTATTTTTTTCCCATTTTTAAAAGCACCCTGACCTTTTTCAGCCCATAAGGTTTCTTTCATAGCTGGAGCATGAACGACCCCTAGAACGATTTCGCCATTATTTTCAAGAGCGAGCAGAGTGGAAAAAATTGGCAATCCTCTTGAATAATTAAAAGTGCCATCGATAGGGTCAATAATCCAGCGACGCTTGCCCAGCTTTGCGGGTTTGCTTTCGCCTTCTTCTTCGCCAAGAAAACCATCATCAGGATAGAACTTTAGCAATTTCTTCTCTGAGCATGCGCTCACATTCTTTGTCAGCTTGAGTAACTTCAGTGCCATCGGCTTTGTAATCTATTTTCAGCTTTTGTGCACCTGATTGAGATTGACCGGACGCATCGGCAATTGGCAGCCAGTACTTAAGAGCAATCTCTCCTGCTTTTTTGCATGACACTAAGAGCTAAAGATAATTCGTTTGAATAAGAAGACATACCCGTTCTCTGTGTAGGGACTGGACTTACTCCCACCTGTACTTGAAAACAAAAGAAAGAGCTTCTACCATTACAGGCAGGAGCTCTTTTAATAATCAGGTCTGCCTTATGTGGCAGGATCTGGACTGATTAGTTTTCTGTTTAAAACAAGAGCTGAATAAATTCCACGCAAACCACGGTAAACACCAACAGTCACATCACGACCATCAATGAAAGTACCTTTGACCAAGCGTTCATAAAGAAATCCTTTTTGACGCTCAGCATAAGCAAGGCGCATATCTTGTTCGACGTTTTTGTCTTCAACAAGTTTCATACGTCTTTCTAAATCATCAACACGTGCTTTCAGTTGATTGAGTTCGCCGCGAAACTCTTCTAGCAAAGCGGCAAACTTTTCCAAGTCTGCTTTGTCTGCTTTAAGAGCAAGGCGCTCAGCGATACATTGTTCGTACTTATAGAGAGCAGCAGCTAATTCAAAACGAGTAGCTGATTTTTGTCCTCTATATGTTCTGTCTGGATAACCAACCAGAATGTGACATGGATTATTGACAAGCTCCTTGAGTGCGTTATAAGCCCACTCATTCCCAACAACATCAGTTAAATCACTGACATTGCTAGCACCTTGGGCGTTAGCCGCAGAGGTGTTTATTAAGGTGCTCGCACCTACGGCAACAGCTGCAGTAAGTAAGGTTGCAAACCCCTTTTCATATAGTAAATTCTCCTTACAACAAAAAGTCCTAAGCCATAATAGCAAACCTGATCTCAAACGATCAGCATCATAACTTAAATATTGCCAAACTTATTTAGAATTGAAACCAAGAAAAATTTGCTAGATTGAATTCAGGCAGCTAAACCCGCCAGAGAAGGCAAAAAAGAGACACTTAAATAAGCTTAACGTATTTAACAAAGGTCTTTAGCGGGACTGGTTGGCTGCTCGAAGTTCATGGCAACTATTGATTAATTTTGAGAGTGAATAGTTTTCATGATGGCTATGGTTTATACATGTGGTGCTAGCAAGATTGATTAAAGCTGGATGAAGAATGAAGTCTTATGGTTTGATGATTGATCAGGCTGGTAATATGAAATTAGCAGGATCGATAATCGTCTAATACAGGAACGAATTGCTCGAACTGCGCATTTGCCATCTCTATGCACGATTACTGAATATTTATGGTGATCGGGGCAATATTATTACTCTCAGCAACGAGCAGCTTGGCGGGGAATATCCGTTGAAATAAAAATGCCGGCAATTGGCGAAACAATTGATCCCGATTGGGCCGATATTTATTTTATTGGCGGCGGTCAGGACAAACAGCAAATTGCCATTGCCGATGATTTGCAAAATCATGCTGATAATCTAAGGCAAGCGAGCGAAAGTGGTGCAGTAATCTTAGCCGTGTGCGGCGGCTATCAATTGCTTGGCCATTATTATAAGCCACATCAAGGACCGGAGCTAAAGGGCATTTCTTTAATGGATGCCTATACCGTGGCTGGCAACAGGCGAATGATTGGTAATGTCACGGTGCAATTGCCAGACAATTCTACTTTAGTCGGTTTTGAAAATCATAGCGGCAAAACATTTTTAGGCGAAGGGCTGGCTCCTTTAGGCAAGATCATAAAAGGCAATGGCAATAATGGCGAGGACAAATTTGAAGGTGCGCACTATAAAAATATTTATGGCACTTATTTGCATGGATCTTTATTACCGAAAAATCCGCAGTTTGCCGATCAATTAATTAGTGAGGCATTAGCAAGGCGTTATGGTGAAATAAAACTAGATGCTCTCGATGATCATTTAGAACTTCAAGCTCATGACCGCGCCCTGACTTTGAAAGCATAAAATTCATTGAAAATACAAAAATAAAAAAGCAAAAGTGCCTGGAGTCGCTGGCAATGTGACTCCAGGCAAGAGTGTTAGATGGAGCGAGGGGACAGTCTGCTGGCGGAGAAATTACCACCAGATCTCCAACTCATTCCAACTTCGATTGTGCGCGGGCACGGTCACGATCCTGGCTTGCAAGCCCTCCTCTATGGCGATCTTGGCGGCAATATGCATCGTCTCGTCGAAGGTAGCCGCCATAAATGGTAGGACGCAATGGTCGGAATGAATTACCTCGTCGGGACAAACGAAAGTAGCGCCGTTGGACTTCTGTGCCCTTTTCTGCTTGACGATCTCGGCTAGCCGGGCCGGGAATGCAGCTTTGCGTTCATCCCACTCTTTCTGCTTTCGCCTTTCTAGTTCGTTGTGCCGTTGGCCTTCCCGCTCGGACAATACCCCTTCTGACGCTTCTCCCTCCAGCAGAGCGGTCCTCATGGCCGGACTGAGGCGCTTATATCTGATCGCTTTGAGGACAGCTTGGCTGATCAGAAACAAGACCACTGCCAGGAAGACCAGTATCAACTGCGTGAGCCAACCCAACGCTGCAAACCAGTTCCAGAGACCGGGCAGCGCGGACCAGATCATATGATCCAGTTGTCTCTCATATGCCTCCTGATGGGATACAAGCTTTCCGTAAACGAAATCCGCCGTCGCCCAGTCCTGGAAGGCAGACGCGTCTGGTGGGTGGTCGGGTTCGATCTGAATCGTTGTCAGCCCCTTCATTCCGCCTTTCGCCACCTGTCCGTTTGTTGAGGATACTTCCCATATCACTACGAAGAGAACGTCCCGATCTTGAGACTCCGTTCGTTTATGATTTCGCAGCAATCGATCATGCTCTTCTTGAGCTTGTTCCTGCACGCTCACAGTAAATAGTAAAGGCTGATCGCCTTCGAGCTCAGCGTTGAGTTCAGAAATATCCCACCGGAACAGTTTAAACCGGCGAGCGCCCCTTTGCTCTGTGGTGAGCGCTGCGTCAAACTGGTTTATACGCAATATCATGTCCTTCTGTTGGCCAGGACCGGCCTTTTTGTCATAGAAGAGGATCATGACCCGGCTTGCTCCGTCAGGCACGCTGGGGGGCAAATGGTTCTCTATCTGGGCGCTAGATAATGTGTTGACTAGCTTTCCGTCAACAATTTCTCCCGTGCGCACCTCCTGGAAGTATTTCTCAAAAGCCGCAGCTTCCCATGTGTTAACCGGGATAGCCGTGGTCAGTGGATTGACCACGAACTCCTGGATCACCCGACGGGCCACTGTAGGTCACTTGCGCCACTTGCAGCAGAAGAGCAGGTGAAGCTAAGTTTCCCTGGTCATCGAGAATTGAGGTTGCCGCGGTTTGCAGTGCTTGTCCTTTTTGCTTCAAGCCGCTGAGAAACGGCGCGAAGCGGCCATCAGCGCTTGAAAGTCGCGGGTTCCATGGATCGGTTACTTCGCCGTGCACGTTCCATTCGACTAATCTGATTCGTGCGTGACTGGCTGCCTGCCATGCCAATCCGTGGCTGGACAATAATTGATTATTCTCCTGGGTAGGATTCTTATACCAGAGGATGACGATTCTTTCGGTTGTCCTTGGCGGTCTCTTACCAACGGATGGTTCTTCTACGAGCACAGCCCCTTTTTGGGCAGCTCTTGCAGTTAGATTACTGGTGCTGGGAGAAGCTTCGGTTACCTGTGCGGAGATGCGGTTGGCGATGATTGTGGACAGGAACACGAAGATGATGGTCAGCCTGCCGAACTTGCGGATGCGATTATGCATGGTTTGGGTCTCCAGCAAAATGTATGTGTGCGATGCAGGGCCAAACACCAACCGCGCACCGCATGCGCTGAAATAGTTAGGTGATCGCCCTGCATGAGATTAGTCTTCCCGCTGGGAAATTAGCACCAGATGCGCAATTCTTCGCCGCCCCCGTAACCGCGGTAGGAACTGCCAGGTCGGTTGATGATTCTGGCTTTCAGTCCCCGGCGTTTGGCTATTTCCCTAGCTTTGCGCCTTGACGTGTCCCAGTTATCGGCAAGTATGGGCAGTCCGTAGCCCGTAAATTCGTCGCCGACAAAAACTTCCCCACCCGCTGGGCCGCCCAGAACCAAGGGATATTGTCCGGCTGCCTTAGCCCTTTCGATCATGCTGGGCAGTAGGTCATAGAACCGCTGGGCGTTGGCAGCCCAAAGTTCTTCTTGCTCTCGTTTTTTGTTATCCTCCCAGCGTCTGGCTGCAGCTTGCTCGTCCTTGTGCGCCTGTTCTCCTTTGGCAAGGGCTTGCTTAAATTCGGGATCGAGACGGTCGTACCTGATCGCCTTTAGGACCGCTATGATTATCGGGACAATGATCACGATCCCGGCAATCATTAGCAGCAAGAGTAAGTGCTGGGAGACGAACGCTAGGCAGTTGGCGGGAAATTCCTGCACGGCCATCCAGGGGTTGGTGTTGCTGGTAAGAATCATCACCCCAACGAAAGCCAGGATCACAATGATTGGTATCGGTGAACGCATGGAAATAGTCTCCGGCAAAGTGTGTATGCAATGCAGGGCTAAACTTCATCGCCACACAACACGTGTGGAAATAGTTCTGCAAAAACCCTGATGCAATGTGACCGATTGAGAATTCCGAATGACGACTGAATAGACCTTACTTAACTGCTAATTGATTGAGCTAAGTAAAATCAAGAGGTGTGTTATCAAGATGTGACTGATTGTATAAGTCGCGGATATATGGCTCTTTGTGTGATTGACACTTTCATAGCCAAGAAACTGGCTCAATTAGTTAGGAAATTTTTAGGCGATTTGGCAGATTAAATGCGACTTTGCAGACTAGCGCAGCTGCGCTAGGTTTTTTTGCCGCCTAGTTTGAAGCATTGCCAGCGTGTGCACTGTTAACGAGGTTGAGATTTTTTAGAGCATTAATTGTGGCATTTAAAGAAACAGTGTCTTCTATGTTATAAGAATGGACCGTTTTATCGATACGTTTGATCATTCCGGAGAGTGCTTTGCCTGGTCCGATTTCGACAAAATGAGTGATGCCTTGATCAATCATGAATTTTATGGTGGTGTACCAGAGTACAGAATTGGTCATTTGTTGGGCCAAAGTGTTTTTGATAATTGTGCCGTTGCTTTGAGCCAGAGCAGTGACATTTTGCACGACTGGATACTGGGCATCAGCAAATTTAAATTGATCAAGATAATTGCAGAATTCTTCTGCCGCCGGTGCCATTAGAGGGGAATGAAAAGCACCACCAACAGCTAATGGAATTACTTTTGCTCCGTCCGATTTTGCTTCGGTGCTGACGGCTGCCACTGACTCGGGGTCGCCTGATATTACAAGCTGTTCTTCGGTGTTGAAATTGGCGATTATTACCACTTTATCTGGAATTTTGGTGGCACCGCAGGCAGTGCCAGGAGCTGGTGGTGGCGGCGGGCCTTGCGATATGTTTTGACACAGTTCTTTAAGTCGATCATATTTCATGCCTAAGATAGCGGACATGGCTCCGGGTGGACAGGCTTCCATAAGCTGGGCCCGTTTTTCCACTAGTGAAACTACCGATTCAAGGGTGAGTACTTGAGCGGCATAAAGAGCGGAGAATTCGCCCAGGCTGTGTCCGGCGACATAGGCAGGTTCCGGACCGCCTGCTTCACGGTAACAAGTCCAAGCGGCTAGCGAAGCAGCGAGGATGGCTGGTTGGGTATTAATAGTTTTTTTTAAATCATCAGCTGCGCCATGAAAACAAAGATCGCTTAAAGAGCGGCCGGCAATTTTATCAATTTGCTCAAATATTTTTTTCGCAGAGGGGGATTGTTGATAGAGATCCAGACCCATGCCCGCTGATTGTGATCCCTGACCGGGAAATAGACATGAGATTTTCATTTATGTTACCGTTTGTCTTTTGCTGTCCAACGCACAATTGCTGCCGCCCAGGTTAAACCGGCACCAAAGCCAACCAGAGCACACATAGCCGGCAAATTCATTTCTTTGCGCTTGAGTGCCTGGCAGAGGGCTAATGGTATTGAAGCTGCTGATGTGTTGCCCATTTCGTCTAAATTGATCACTACTTTCTTTTTGTCCATGCCCAGCCTTTCGGCAGCGGCGTAAATTATGCGGCTGTTTGCTTGATGGGGAATAAGATAATCAAGATCATCAACAGTTATGCCCGCTTGAGCGGCAGTGGTAATGACAGCTTCTGGTACTGCTTTGACAGCGAATTCGTAAATTGGGCGGCCATTCATATGGACAACGGCATCGCTGTGATCTGGCGGTTGTGTGTTTTTATGCGGATAACTGCTGCCAATATTAGGGATGGTAAGCAGATGTGCGCCGCTGCCATCAGCACGCAAATACATGCCCAGAATCTCATTGTCACTGGTGTCGCCAGCCTGAACAATAAATGCGCCAGCGCCATCACCAAATAATATGCAGGTATTGCGATCTTTCCAATTTAGAAAGCGAGAATGAATATCTACGCCGATAACCAGAGCAGTTTTAAAAGTGCCTGAACCAATAAATTGTTGGGCAATGGCTAAAGCGTATATGATACCAGTGCAGGCAGCTTCAATATCAAAGGCAGCGGCATGCTTGGCGCCAATTGCTGCTTGTACCAGACAAGCAGTAGACGGATAAAGAAAATCGGGGGTGGAGGTGGCGACAATAATTAGATCGATTGATTGGGGATCAATGCCGGCAAAGCCAATAGCATCTTTTGCTGCGTCAGTCGCCAGGCTGGAAGCGGTTTCGTTTGTAACAATTCTACGTTGGCGAATACCAGTGCGAGAGGTAATCCATTCGTCAGATGTGTCAACAAGTTTTTCTAGATCCGCATTAGTAATTACAGTTGCAGGCACTGCTGCGCCGACGCCAAGTAACTTGGCTCCTGCTGAAAATTTCACGACGCGCTCCCTGCTGTAGCCAAGGTAAAAGTTTTTTCAATCTTTTGCACTATCCTTGCCGATACCATGTTCGCAGCAACGCGAATAGCATTTTTTATCGCTGTATGCGTAGAGCCACCATGGGCAATGACGCATACGCCTTTGACGCCAACCAGCAAGGCCCCACCCGATTGATTATAATCAATGCGCTTTTCAACAGCTTGAAAATTTGGTTTGGCAATAATGGCACCCAGTTTTCCTCGCCAGGAGGCGGAGAGCTCTTGCTTGAGCATGAGCTTGATCATTTTGGCAATCCCTTCGGCTGTTTTAAGAGTGACATTACCAACAAAACCGTCAGTAATGACAATTTCTACTTTGCCCATAGGGAAGTCTCGTCCTTCGATAAAACCAATGAAGTTTAAATCAGATTGAGCACTCATCAGTTTATAAGCGTCTTGGACTAATTGATTGCCTTTAGTTTCTTCGGAGCCCAGATTTAGAATGCCTACTCGCGGGCGTTCCATGTTATAGATGCCCGTGTAGACAATGGAGCCCATCTGTCCGAATTGCAACAATTGATGAGCATCGCATTCGGCGTTAGCCCCCACGTCCATGAGCAATACAGGCCTGTCGGTGGCAGTGGGCATTGAGCAGGCGATAGCCGGTCTTGAAACATTAGCAATGCGTCCTAATTCCATTTGTGCGGCAACCGCCGCTGCTCCAGTTGAGCCGGCAGCCACCATGCCATCAGCCTCTCCGCTGGAGACCTGTTTGGTGGTCACTACGATAGATGAGTCTTTCTTTCTGACAATTGCCCGGCCTGGCTTTTCATCCATAGCCACTACTTCTGAGGCGGGAACGATTGAAATATTTAAGCCGCCAGCATTATGGCGTTGCAATTCTTTTTCTACGATATCAGGTGGACCGACAAGCTGAACAGAAACTCCTAATTCACGAGCTGCCAGAACAGAACCATAGACGATTTCGCGCGGTGCGTAATCTCCCCCCATGGCATCGACAGCTATGCGAACCATTTTGTGCTTAACCTAACCAATTTCACCAATTAGACTATCGCGCAAGCGGGCTGGGCGGTCCGCGATAAAAGCCGCAAGTAATACAAACTTGATGCGGTCTGGCAGGTGATCCGCAATTAGCACATTTTACTAGAGCTACTGGGGTCGCTTTCCAGTGTGCACGCCTTTGCTGTTGTTTTTGGTGGGATGTCTTTTTCTTAGGGACAGCCATGACTTTGATCTCTCCTGAAGGTTATTAATCGGGCTATTATCTCTTATTTTGTTCGTTTTTTATTGTTTGGCAAGATTGTCTTTAGCTTGTGCCAGCGGGGATCTTCCCAGTTTTCGGAATCTGTTTGTCCAGATTTGGACTTATCGTTTTCTGTATGCTTATTGGCTGACCCCTTGTAAATTGGTGGACCGGCACATTGTGGACCACAAGAGCAGTAATTGGGCATAGCCAGAACTATGGCCTGAGATATTACATCAGACACATCAATAGTCCCATAATAGGGGACAGTCTCAAAAAAATCATGTTTCTGTAACTCTCTTTCCCGTAAGCTTAATGCTTCTACGTTTAGATAATCCTCATATACAAATTCTTCATCAAGGGCAAGGTCCAAAGATTGAAAAAACTGATTAAGACAAGTATGACACTGTAACTGGACAATGGTTTGAATGCGCCCAGACAGTTTAACCGCGGTGGTGGTCGAATGTAGACTAATATGAGCAAGAACGGGTTTTACCATTCCCACTCCTGGCAGAGGTTGATTAAATTGCAGGTGAATCTTTTGCTCGGGCAAAGCCCGTAAGTCTTCTAAGCTTATTTTCAATTTGTTGTCCATTTTTGATATTTGATAATTGAATATATAGGATGTTGCCCAAAGAATAAGGAATGACCAAATGGCTCTTGACAGCAAAGAGAATAGCATAGCAGTGAGCCATAGATCTGCAGTCGCTCTGTCGGTTCTCAAAGCATCCTGGGTTTTACCTATCACCGGTGCCCCGATTGCCAATGCCTGTGTTCTAATTTCAGGCAATCGAATAGAGAAAATTGTTCAAGAACATGAATTAGAAGTAAGTATTGCTGGGCGAGATTATATTGAATATGACTATGGTCAGTCCATCATTAGCCCTGGATTTATTAATCTGCATGCTCATCTTGAGTACACAGCCTTGCGGCATCTGGCTGCTGAAGTCGAGCTTTTTGCGTGGCTACCCAGACTTATGCAGGCAACCGCCAGTTGGTCGGATCAAGACCGACATGATTCAGTGCTACAAGGAATCAAGGAGATTATTACTGCGGGTACAACATTTGTCGTTGATTATTCTTATGGCGGTGCTTCGGCTGCCCCTCTGGCTCAATCCGGATTAAGAGCATTAGTAGGGTTGGAAATATTTGGTGTTGATGAGCAGGCGGCTGATAAAAATTGGCAAGAGTGGACGAATCGCCTAGCGCAAATTTTAGATGATCATTACACAAGGCAAGCCGTTAAGGATGGGCGCCTTGCCATTACTGCGGCACCGCACGCACCATATACAGTGTGTCCCGCTCTCTGGCGCCAGGCAAGCGTTTGGGCACAGATGAATGGTCTTATGCTAACAACACACTTAGCCGAGTCGGAAGCGGAGCACCATTGGTTTACCTCCAACGAAGGAATACTAAGAGATTTTTTGATTAATGCTTTTGGCAAAAAGGAGCCGGGTTTCGCCAGTTTGTATGAAACAAAAACAGCCTGGAAGAAAGGTAGTCGCACCCCCGTTGAACATTTATATAAACATGGATTGTTGACTGATAATTTATTGGCGGCCCATGCAGTGCACGTAAATGATCGAGACATCGCCTTATTGGAATCTTATTCCGTCGCTATTGCCCACTGTCCGCGCAGTAATATTAAATTGCAATGCGGAAAAGCGCCGTTGAAGAAAATGTTGAAAACCAAGCTAAGAATTGGATTGGGAACGGACAGTATTGCTTCTAATGACGATCTGGATTTACTTAGCGAGTCTCGGTTTGCCATTGATTTGCATCAAGGGGGTGAACCTTGTTCGGAAATAGGAGCCAAACAAATGATTGAATATTTGACAATAAAGGGCGCGCAATGTCTCAATTTGCAGAGTAAGCTCGGTTCAATTGAGCCGGGCAAATATGCTGACCTGGCGATATTTTCTCTCGCTCAGAATGGATCCAGGTCTGAAATTAATGCTGATCCTTATGAATTACTGATTCGCGGTCCAAGCAAAATAAAGGCAGTATTTGTTGACGGAAGAGAAATTATTATGAGTTAATAGTGATAAAGTATCGATAGGGGGTCGATAAATATCATGCATGAAGAACCAGATCAACCATTCATGGATGAAAATGTTCTTTTACCAACAAAAGATTTAGATCTACACGACCTGCTGGCACCAGCAAATCCGGGCAGTAGTCAGCTTGATCAGATAGAGTTACTCGAAAAATTGGCTTTCTTTGATCAATTGACAGGATTGTACAATGCTCATACGTTCTTGCGTGAATTGAAGGAAGAGGTGGCCAGAGCTCAGCGTTACCAGAGACCACTTAGTATTTGTGTTCTCAGTATTGATCGTTTTGAAGAAATCAAGGAACAGTATGGTCCGATAGGTTGTGAGATGCTTTTAAAATATACCGCCGGCTTGTTGAGAAGTTTATTGCGAGAAGTGGATATTGCCTCTCGCGTTCAAGCAGAACAGTTTGCCATAATTTTGCCAGAGACGAATAATGCTGGCGCCCTGGTAGTAGCTGAACGAATCCGGCAGCGGATGATCAATCAACCTGTCAATCTTACTTTCCAAACTGTAAGTGTTTCGGCCAGTGTCGGACTGGCTGCCTTTCCAAAACACGGGCAGAACGTTGAGGATCTAATCAATAATGCATTTGCGGCGTTGTCCAAAGCAATGGCTGAAGGCGGCAATAAAATAGCAGCTCCTTGATATTGGCCATTGGGTGTAGGGACAATGAATAAACGTATAATTTTCAGGCGAAATTCTTCTCTTTGCTTGCTGTTTTTCTTTTCAGGATTATGTGGTCTTTTGTATGAGACAGTCTGGCTGCGCCTTGCCTTTGCCCAGTTTGGTGTGATCGCACCGGTGATTTCTATTGTCGTGTCAGTCTTTATGGCTGGACTGGGGCTAGGGTCTTGGCTTGGTGGTAAATATATTGCCCAAGTTAAAGAAAGGGTTAAAGTAAGTGCAATCACCATCTATGGTGCTATAGAAATATTTATAGGGCTGGGAGCTCTGCTTGTTCCCTGGTTATTTAAACAAGCAGCGGCTTGGTTATTAACTTGTGGCGATATGGATTCCTGGATGTATTTGCTCAGTTCGGCGCTAGGCATAAGCTTGTCTATTTTGCCATGGGCGTTTGCCATGGGAGTCACTTATCCGGCAGTTCTTGAGTTTCTGCGCGAATTTGATGACAAGGATGAGAGGCAGTTTGGGCGACTCTATGCTGCTAATACTGCAGGAGCTGTAATGGGGGTCTTGCTTACGGTTTTTGTGTTCGTTGAAATACTTGGCTTCAGAAGAACTTTACTGGTTGCTGCTGGAATTAATTTCTTAATTGGTCTATTTGCTATTTTGTGGGGCAGTCGACACAGCAGTGTCAGTCAAGCAATCAAGCTAGGTCCCTCTGTTGAAGCACCAGCAACCGGTTCGTCAACTGCAGGCGTCAGTGATATCGCCGGCAAGCAATTTGGCATTGGCATTCTTTTTACTACCGGCTTTTGTTCAATGGCTATGGAAATTGTTTGGGTGCGGGCGTTCGCGCCATTCCTTGGCTCACTAGTTTATTCATTTGCCACATTGCTGGTGATTTACTTGCTCAGTAATTGGTTTGGTGCTTTCTTATATCGGCTGAATCTGGCACACAATCAAGTTAAATCGAAAACACTGCTGATTGTCGCTATGGCAATCAGCTCCTGTTTTCCTTTGCTCACCGCCAATTATCAGTTTTGCAGTTTTGTTGGTCATTATCTGGGAACTGCTTTTGCGTGGGCAATCTTGCTGGTTATATCGGTTGGTATGTTTTCCATTATTCTGGGTTATCTAACCCCATTGCTGATCGATGACATCACCAAGGGGTTTCCAGTGGAGGCGGGGCGCGCTTATGCCATCAATATACTGGGCTGTATTTTGGGACCACTGTTTAGTGGTTATTTCCTTCTGCCCAGGTTCGGTGACCGAACGGCATTGATTCTTTTGACCATTCCTTTATTAGTGCTGGTATTTATTGGTAATCGTATCGGTGGTCTAAGAATAAGTGCCAGGATAAAAGCAGCAATGGCAACTGCGACAGTGGCAATTTTCTTAACTTCCTGTCTCTACCCAACTTGGGAGGAAGGTGGAGCTTGGCAAGCGGGAGGACTAGAAAAGTTCGAGATTTATAGAGACTATGCGGCAACAACAATTGCAATGACAAGAAAAGGACAGAAGGGGCTTATTGTTAATGGATCATCAATGACCGGCTTGAGCTATGTTGTTAAATTAATGGCTCATTTGCCTTTGGCTTTGCTTGAAAAGCCAGCAAAATCTGTACTTGTAATTTGTTTTGGTATGGGTAGTACATTTCGATCGGCGCTAACCTGGCCGGTAAGGGTTACTGCGGTAGAGCTGGTTCCTGGTGTAAGAGATGCTTTTGGTTATTTTTATAGCGACGCTCAGCAAGTACTGGCTAACCCAAACGGACAGATAATTATTGACGATGGCAGACGCTTTTTGCGACGTTCGAGTGAGAAATTTGATGTGATCACTATAGATCCGCCGCCGCCAATTGGTGCTGCAAGCTCTAGTTTGCTTTATTCAACAGAGTTTTTTCAATTGCTTAAAAAACACTTGAGCACTGGAGGAATTCTTCAAGAATGGTATTTCCCGGCCTCAGATAAACTCGTTTTCCAAGCACTCGCTCGCTCATTGTCCCAGTCATTTCCCTATGTAAAAATTTTCGGTTCGGCTGACAGCAAAGGCTTTGGCTATTTTTTCCTAGCTTCTGAGCGGCCAATCGCGGTGCCCACCGCTGATAAATTCTTGGCGCGCATGCCGGCGCCGGCCCGGGCTGATTTAGGAGAAGAATTTCGGTCGCTTAATTCTCTTCAAGATGCAAAACATGTAATAAGTCAAGTTTTGTCGACGCAACGTCCTGTTAGTCAAGTTCTAGTGCCGGATAAGGCTCTTATAGTCACAGATGATCATCCATTCAATGAATACTTCATCCTGCGGGATCTGACTGGCAAACAGGTTTATATTGCTGACAATTGATTGTATTTCCGTTAAAATGGACAATCTTTGAAATAGTGCGGTTTAATTTTGATTTCCAAGACATTTGCTAAAAAAACGACCAATAAGGCCTTTAGCTGGAAAATTTTATTCAGCGATTGGAAGGCCATGGCTGTGATTGTGGTTTTTTTCTGGTCGATATTCACTCTGTTGCAAATAGACAAACAGAGCAATATTGCTGAATGGAGAAGAATTGGTGCCTTGCCTGTGCTGGGACTAAAGCGCGAAGTTTGGGAAAAAGTGCAAAAACTGCCCCATTGGGACAAAATGGATAAGTATGAAAGGGAAGAGCTTTACAAACAAATGCTGGATAAGGCTCAGTCTGCCAGCAGTATACAGGTGTTATGGCACAATCACAGATGGGCCTTATATACTTCTTTGCGATTAGGGCTCGATCTAAGGGGCGGTAGTCAATTATTGTTGCAGGCGTTGCCCGCACCACCCATGGTGCCGGAAATTACGCCCGAAGTAATGCAAGGTGTGCAAACAGTAATAGATAATCGCATTAACAGTCTTGGCGTTTCTGAGACACTTGTACAAAGAACGGGCAAAGACAGATTAATTGTTGAGTTGCCAGGCATTAAAGATCCTCAGCAGGCTAAAGATAGAATTGGTACTACGGCACTGCTTGAATTTAAAGAAGCATATCGGGGGGCTGATTATAAGCCGGCTTGGAAAGGCGTTGGTTTGACGGGCGCTGAATTTAAGCATGCCCAGGCTGTACCGACAGTAGCTGGCGGTGTCTGGCGAGTGACTTTCGAATTCAAGCCAGAAGGTGCGAAGAAATTTGCTGAGTTGACCAAACGTCTGGTTGGTAAGCCAATTGGTATTTTTCTAGATGGACAACCGGTGGATCGTATGCCGGACGGTACGCCGATGCCCGTAGAAAGATATAGAGGTGTGACGGTGCGGGAGCCCATATTGGCCGGCAGTGGTGAAATCACCGGTAATTTTGATCGCGATCAGGCGGTGGATCTAGCCTTGAAGCTGAATGCCGGGGCTTTGCCTGTACCTATAAAAATTATTGAAGAGCGTTCGGTGGGGGCAACGCTGGGGCAGGATTCGATAGCCAAGAGTCTGATTGCCGGAGTAGTGGGCATTGGATTGGTTATGCTCTTTATGGTCTTAATTTATGGATTACCTGGACTGGTGGCTGACTGTGCTTTGGTACTTTATACATTGACCACTTTAGCCATATTTAAAACTGTTCCGGTAACACTTACTTTAGCGGGCATTGCTGGTTTTATCCTTTCCGTGGGCATGGCCGTTGATGCGAATATTTTGATTTTCGAACGGACCAAAGAAGAATTAAAATCAGGCAAATCACTTTATATGGCTATAGAAAATGGATTTAGCCGAGCATTCTCTTCCATTTTTGATAGCAATATCAATAGCTTAATCGCTTGTAGTGTTTTGATATTATTTGGCACGGCCATAGTAAAGGGTTTTGCTGTTACGCTGGCCATTGGTGTTTTAGTATCGATGTTTACGGCGATTACAGCTACACGCACTTTATTGCACCTGGTGCCAAAGTATGATGGACTATTTGGACAAAAAACAAAAGCAGTTGCTCCTGAGTTGAAGCAGAAGGAGGCTGTATGAATCTGTCGGCAAAGATAGATCTAGTTCGTTTTCGCTGGCTCTGGTTCGGCATATCCCTGGCTATTCTTATCCCTGGTTTTATTGGCATTATAATTTGTCTTTGCCAATATCATGCGCCCTTGCGTCCAGGCATTGATTTTACCGGCGGTTCTATTCTTCAATACCAATTTGATAAGCGCATAAATCCAGAGCAGGTGCGAAAGATTCTAGATGAATGTGGTTTCCCCGGCTCTCAAGTTCAAATGGCAAAAGTGTCTGGCCAGGACGTAGTGATCATGCGCACAAAAGCAATTGAGAACGAGTCGGTCAAGCAAAAAATAGATACTCAGTTGAAAGAGAAGCTGGGTACTTTCAAAATGCTATCGGTGGACAAGGTAAGCGCTACGATTGGTCCGGAATTGTTGACTAGCGGTATTGTTTCGCTATTGATCACTTTTGTAGCGATGATCATTTATATTTCCTATCGCTTTAAGTTGGATTATGCTGTTTGCGCGATAATCGCCCTTTTTCATGACGCGCTTGCTCTGTGCGGCATCTTTGCCTTGCTGGGACTGGTTAATGGTACAGAGGTGGATAGTCTTTTTATCAGCGCCATTTTAACTGTAATAGGATTTTCTGTTCACGATACGATTGTTGTTTTTGATCGCATACGTGAAAATACCAAATATGTGGGCAGCAAAAAGATTGATCCTGCTACAAAGAAAGAATATAAGCTGACTTTTGCCGATATCGCTAATGAAAGTGTCAATCAGACTCTAGCGAGATCTATTTATACTTCTTTGACTGTATTGATTACCTTATTGTCGCTTTTTCTTTTGGGCGGCTCTACGACAAAAGACTTTGTTTTGGCTATGTTGATTGGCATTGCGTCCGGTACGTATTCGTCAATATTTAATGCCAGCTGTTTGCTGGTTTATTGGCGGGAATTAAAAGGACAACCGCAGGCAAAAACTGCCTGAGCATAAATGATCTATTACTCTAGTGGGCCATTATAAAATTTGTTTCTATATTTAAGCATAGTGATCAATACTGCCAGGCAAGACAAGAGTATACGATCTAGTTTAATCGACTGACCAGCATTGCGGGCTTGATGTTGTACCGGAACATCAATGACTTTGTGCTTACGCGTTCTGGCATAGATAGAAAAAAACATGGAAGGAACGGGGAGATTCTCAGCGCCTAGCCTGCTGACCATATCCTGCCAGATAGAGCGTTTAAATAATTTGTACGGGGCGTTAGCATCAGGGACATTTACTGAGAAAATGATCTTGATTAAAGATGCAGCGATAAAGGATATAATCAAACGTAGTGTAGGATCTTGTCTATTTGTACGCACTGCCAAAATAGCATCGTAACTGTCTTTCAGTTGCCATAATTGCGAAAAACATTCGATGGGAATTTGTCTGTCACTGTCCAGAATAAATATATATTCCCCAGATGCCTTACTTATACCTAAAATGAGTGAAGGACCGTGTTTACATCTAGGCTGATAGATTAGTTCAATACGCCTGTCCTTTTGTGTGAGACTATTGAGAATTGCGAGGCTGCGATCTGTGCTGCCCCCATCTACGACAATTAGTCGGGACCCCGATATCCTGTCCAAAATGTTTTCTTGAACATCTTGTACAGCCAATTCAATCAATTTCTCTTCATTATAAGTAGGCATCACGACGGTTAGTACGTTGCCGGCAACAATTGTTTCTTCCACCCGATTGTCCACGATAAAAACTCCTGCTTAGATGGTGATATGTGGACGAGATTCTGTTTCGAGTAGATATGGATTAACCTCTATAGCCGCTACATCACTGTCTTTGGCAATAATTGGGTATTTCCACAGCCAGGCGGATTTGTCATGCCAGTCCGGATCACTCGACTTCACTATAAGTATACTGATCTGATATTGGCGACAGATCGCCGTAGCCTCTTTGTCTGGAATATTTTCGAATAAATCTTTGACCTTTCGACTGACAATGACATATTCTTGTTTATAAGGTTGCATTACTCGTCCGCTTGTATCATCAGAGGCCACCACTTGATGCCTGGAGTATAAGGCAAAAAATGGTTCCAATTCCCAAAAAGATGCTACTGGATTATGTTGGATAATTGATTGGCGAGAAATTACCCGATTAAGATAATTATAAATGGAGCGCATTTGATAGTTTTGTTTTCCATCGAAGAGCAGACCTATTGTTCGGCAAAGAACACAATCAACACCAATTGAAATAATGCCTAATAGGAACAGACTATTCAACAAGCCGACCAGGAACTGTTTTTTCCGATTATTAGTATAGATGTCATAAATTATTCTAGCCGACCAGATAATGGCCACGAATTGTCCAATCAGCAGTACTCTCCAGCCAAAGTCATTAGCACGAATATTGGAGCGAATGAAAGTGCCAAGCAGGATGCTGACTATAAACATAATCATTAGGAACATTTCTTTAGGCGGCATTTTGCGCCAGGAGTTTTTTCGTAAATAAATTAAGGTAGTAACAAAAAGAGCACCAAAGCCCAACAGGTAACTCACAGGCAGGAGAGCAAAATGCAAAGTAGAGCGAAGAGCAATTGGCGCAGTAGTAGGCAGGAATACCTCGAGCCAGTCAAATCGTCTGATAGCAAAAATAAGAGGAAGGCTGCCAGGATGGCCCTGCCTAAGTTCGAGCAAAAATGGTAAGGATAAAAATAGGCCAATGAGACAAGCGAGAAACATATAAAAAATTTCGCGCTTTCTCTTTAGCAGAAGCAATATTGTCCAGGCAAACCAGGTAAAGATAAATCCCGCCGCAACATATATGGAACAACCGATACAGCTAGACATAGCTGTGCCAGTCAGGATAATTAGCCACGCAATCCGGGATGATTTTTGCTCATTACTTAATTCGAGAATACAAATGGAAGCCAATAAGCCGGCAATAAGACTTGCTATATGCTGAGGCACCCAGAGCATAGCAATAAGAGGTTGGACTATATTGTCATAACTCCACCAGTTTATGCTGCCCAGCGGGTAACGCTTAATCCAGGCAGCAATTAAATAAGGTATAGCTGGAATAATGTAAATATTGCCGACAGGCAACAGGAAGAAGGAAATTTTGATTAGCTGGCGAAGAGGTCTTTTGCCATGGTCAAAATACCTGCTGCAAATAAATATAGTTGCTAGCAGCACTACACCTGTCCAAATGGTGCCGGCCATCACGGCTGCCCGCGCGTCATACTTTGAACCAGCCAGAGTACTCATAATGGCGGCGAGTAAGTGCCAAAAATAATAATAACCGATTGATATAAACCGGCCGGGATGAAAAAAGGATTGGCCGCAGGAATACCATCACGGCAGATGGCGTTGGCTACGGCAACATGTTTTGCATAATCCATATTAAGCACAGAGAGATATAGATTTTTGTGCCATTGCAGATCGATGAGCATTAATAAAGCAAATAATACCCAGGCAAGAAAGGAAATCACTAGATACTTCCGCTGAGGGAAGTGTTTTACCAGCCAGCGCACCTTTCGCAATGCCGATTTCCAGCGGATACAACAGATGACCACGGACAGGATACTGAGTATAATTGTCAAAACTGCTCCAGCAGCTATTCCGCCTGCTCTTACAGCGAAATAACTGAGTACTGGCATGACGGATAGGGCTAAGATTGCAGATAAGCAGAACTGCTTTTCCAGACTGGCAGTGCGGAAAGAGAGGATGTTGCTAAAATAGCCAATACAATAACCTTGGGCTGATGAATATAATAACCAACAGACTAGAGACCAAAGAATACTGCTGATGTCGGCAACCATGAAATTATTCATTGGTTCTGTCAGAAGCTCCACAGAACTATTACAGCCATACTAATAATGATCAAATTCAAGCCGCAGTTGGAATTTTGAGGAATGGTAACACAGTTTGTCGCAAGAATGGATCACGAAAGCGCCACAAGAAAGCGTCCAGGAAGTAGTGAATAAGCCCAATGGCCATCACAAAACCACCGAATAAATTATACATTATTGTACCTGGGGAGCATTGATGACTAATGACCGTTACTATGAAAACCACTGCCAAAGTTATTCCGCAAACAGCCAGAAAAAGAAGAAGCGGATGTGAAACAGGAAGATTTTGAGACAAATTGGACTGGTGACTATATTTGCGATTGACTAAAACATAATTGATGGCCAGATATTGAAACCAGTGCACAGTAAGTGGAATTATGAAGGCTTGAGCATAGTCTTTGCCAATAAACGCTGCTGGAGCCATGCAAAAGACAGAGAATAACCAGAAGCTAAACGCAGATAAATTCAAACTACAGCCGGATTGCAATTGCTTACAAAGAGAGACTATATATAAGCGGATGGCCAGTACGGCGGCGATTAAGGCAATTAATTCTAGGATATTCATCAACGGAGAAAGCAGGCCGTTCATCATAATACGATGAAAAAACATCAACGAAAAAAATACAGCAGACAATTGTTGACTGCGCACCTCTATTCCTCGGTCAACCATCGCCTCTCCTTCCTGATAACGATGATAAAGAAGGAGGATACCAACATTTTGTTGCACTATATGCTGGATCGTCCATACTAGCCAGATAAAAGTAATGAGCGGTACGCAAATGAAAAAGGCGCCTATGCTTATGGCAAGAATAGCTGGCGGTGCCCAGAAAAACACTTTTCTCTTTAGAGGGTCTTGCCAAAAGTGCTGAAAGTTCTGTCGATCAAAATAGGGGAACCAGGTGGCACCAAAATGAAAAGGGCCCGCACCAAAAGCATTGCTAATGAGAACCATTGATAAAAGAGAATTGCTAACTTGAGTGTTTTGCAGCAGACAATAGCAAAGCACTCCAAGAAAAATGGAAGAATAAAAGAATAGTAGATCGGTTCTCTTATTAAACAACCAGTTAAACTTTATTGAGCTTCCTAAGGGAAGGACTGATGATCCAGCTGACATCATGATTACTCTTAGCAATCGAACGATTATTTAGTAATGAAGGCAATCCAGTCTTGTCAATTTCTAAATTCTTATATAAGTTATGCCATTAATATTGCTAATTCCTAACCCCAGTATAGCTCTTTTAATCAACGAATCGGACATATTTGCAGGCTAAGCGGTCCCTTTAACCGTGTATTAGAGCTACAACGGACGAACATTAAATGAGAGAAGCCTAGTTGGGGGGCTAGTTAGACATATGCCAGTGTAAGATTGTAGCGGTCCATTGTATGGACCGGGACTGCCTCCGCCTGCCAACCGACCCATTTAGCTAGCCTGCACACGGTGATTTTCCAGATCGGTTGGCTAAGCTTCATTACTTAACTATGTTTTCGCTGCCAAGTCATATAAAATGTTAGCTGGAACAGGCGAACAAGGATCAAGAGAATAGAGAAGTTTTGATACGGGTTTTTAAGCCGGGAAATGACTGTCGGGTGAGCTAATTAAGGAAATCATTGCAGTATGAATGCAGAGTCAAAGCATATTCCACTGACGGATGAAGAGAAATGGGACGTTCTCACCAGACCGGAAAAGCTGGGCGAAATTCTCTTAAAACAAGGCAAGTTAACATTGACTCAGCTTGAAGATTTAATCAGCGGGCAGGAGAAATCCGGCATGCCGTTGGGCGAGCTAATTCTTTCCAAGGGAATTATGTCACGCGCTGATCTGCTCACTGCTCTAGATTGGCAGCACCGAACGGATCAAGTAATTATTGATTCTCTTACTGAGATGATTAATCAACAAAAGAAGCCGACAGCCGGTGGCAGCTGAAGGCAATTATTGCCAATCTTTCTGATATCCAATAATATGGCACCAAGCCAAGCAAGTACTTTTGCCAATTGGGCTTAAGGACGATATGCAGGTGATTGGTGTTCTATGAGTATAGAAAACGCTATTATATTAGCTGGGGGGCTAGGTGAAAGGCTGCGTCCTTTGACCAGCGATCGCCCCAAGCCAATGATTGAAGTGGCAGGCTACCCCTTGCTCTACCATAATATCCGTTGGTTAAAGAAATTCGGTATTAAAAGAGTGTCCATATCTTGTGGCTATCATCATGAAGTTATCCGCGAATATTTTCAAGATGGGCAGAAGGTTGGAGTTGAGGTGGTCTACTCAGTAGAGGATAATCCTCTTGGCCGCGGGGGGGGTATTAAGCTGGCTGGACAGTCCTTGACTAATGTTAAGGAACCTGTTCTGGTGATGAATGGGGATACGCTTACGGATTTGCCATTGACGGACTTATTTGGCTACCATTTTAGTTCCGGTGCAGCGGCGACAATGGTAATAGTAAAGTTGCGGAGCCCGTACGGCATTGTTCAGTGTGATTATGGCAACTATGTCACTCACTTTGTAGAAAAGCCGGAACTTCCTTACTGGATTAATGCCGGCATTTACTTAATTAGCCAGAAGCTGTTGCCTGAATTCCCGGACAAAGGTGATCATGAAGAGACACTTTTCCCGAGACTCGCTCAAGAGCATAAGCTAAAGGCGTATAAGTATTCAGGCTTCTGGAAAACTATTGACACTGCTAAAGATCTGCACAACTTTCTCAGGAAATGCAGGCAGCGTCTCATTTACTGACTGAGTAGAGTAGTGGAGTTCATGACCTGTAGTAAGCTATTATTCTATTATCGGTCAATCAACCTTTGCTAACGTTTTGTATATGCGTGCTGGTTAGCAAGCGAGCAATTTTTCAATAGCTTGACAGCTGGGTTGTGTCTCTACATACCTAATTATTAGACCTGGGATTTGTTAGAGTGTAATTGAATTGGCTAAAGCAGCGGAATTTGAGGTAGGAGAGGAATATTCATTATCATGAGCTTGGTCCCAACTTCTAATCCTCTATCCTCTGTTTCGATTGTCACGATTACACTGAATGAGGAAGCGGCGGTTGCTAAAGTCGTTTCTGATGTGCGCAAAGTGCTTGGTGATTCGGAAATAATCATCGTTGATAGCAGCACAGATCGTACAGCAGAGATTGCCAAAAGTCTTGGCTGTAAGGTTATTAAACAAATACCACCCAGAGGCTACGGGAATGCCTATCATGAGGGATTTCGCATTGCTACTGGTGATATCATTATTACTCTTGATTGTGATGACACCTATCCTGTAGAAAGCATTCCTGTTTTCGTCAAAAAAATTCAGGAAGGGTTTGATGTAGTGAGCGGGTCTCGTCTACAAAAACGCCCAGCGCAAATGCCTTTTGCTAATTATTTGGCTAATTATGTATTTGCCTGGTCGGCCTTTTGGGTTTGTGGTGTGAAAACAACTGATGTGCACACCGGCATGAGGGCTTACCGTAAGGAGGTGCTGCAAAGCTTTCCCTATGAGCCGGACAGTATGGCTTTAGCTGTTGAATTATATTTAGGTCCGGCGAGGTCCGGCTACAGATGTACAGAAATTTTTATCGACTACACTGAAAGAATAGGGGTGAGCAAGCTACAACCGATAGCCGGCACGATTGGAACATTTAAGCGCATATGGAAATGGCGGCGATTTAAAGATAATTTGACGAAAAATTCAGAGGAATAATCTATGGTCGAAGGGCAAATAAGCATTTTAGACCCAGGCTGCAAACTATTGGTACCAGTGAACGATATAATCGATCCTAGGCTGTCGATCGTTATACCTGCTTTAAACGAAGACGCCACGATAGGACTTTTTATTGAATGGTGTTTTACAGGTATACGGAATATAGATTTGGCGACCGAAATTCTCATAGTGGACAGCTCCAGCGATCGCACCGCAGAAATTGCATTGGCTCAAGGAGCTCGTGTATTGAAAACGCCGCTAAGAGGACTTGGGCGCGCTTATATCGATGCTGTGCCGTATATTAGAGGAAAGTATGTTTTGATGGGTGATTGTGATTGTACATATGATTTTCGTGAACTGCAGCCTTTCGTCGACAAATTCAAACAAGGTTTTGAGTTCATAATGGGATCTCGTTTTGCCGGGCATATTGAGCCAGGCGCAATGCCCTTATTGCATAGATATTTTGGCAGTCCGCTTACGACACATTTCTTAAATGCTATTTACGGGCAAAGATTTACGGATATTCATTGTGGTATGCGTGGCATTACTTTAGATGCATTGCGGCGAATGAAACTGAAATCACAGTCGTGGGAATATGCTTCGGAAATGATCCTTAAATCGGTATATATGGGACTGAAAACCACTGAAATACCTATTAGCTTTTTTAAAGATAGAAATGGTAGAGTCAGTCATTTCAAACGTCAAGGCATTCTATCACCCTGGGGAGCAGGATGGATTACTATGAAAGCGCTGTTTATGCACAAGGCGGATTTTTTCCTGTTTGCTCCCGGCATTATCTGCTTGTTTATGGGGATGTCGATTGTATTGCTTCTTTCGGCTGGTGCACAAGTCTTAGATGGACTCGGATTTTCTCTGTACTGGCAATTACTAGGTGCTTTTTTGTCTGTGCTTGGCGCGCATCTTTTTTATTCAGGAGTAATAGCCCGCCTGCTTTATGATTACAAGGGTGAAGTTACACAAATGTGGATTAGGATCTTTGCCTATAACCGTTCAATGATTTTGAGTATCGTTCTCGTTATTCTGGGTTTTATGGCTGTGGTACCGTTTCTAAATGAGTATATTGCGAACAAGTTTCAGTTTCCGCACGGTAACCCAGTCTCGGGACATCTTGCCATTACTGGAATTGTTTTCATAGTTCTTAGTTTTATCAACTTTACCTCGACCTTGCTTATGCACGCAATCTGCCGATTTCGAGATGATTACAAATCCTCAAGTTAAACGAACAATTCTTGCGAAGGAGGCTAAATTTGGCGCCAAATATTTTTGAACTTTTGGCAAAAATATCTGTTAAGCCAGTGCATTCTTCATTAGTAGCAGATAGACGCGTTGATATACTAACTAATCACCTTCTTACTTTTCTTCCAGAGATGGTGCCCTTGCGTGGTTTGGATATTGGTTGTGGTCCTGGCACCGTAGCCAGCAAGATGCAGCACCAGAGGAAGGATCTTCGGTTTATTGGCATTGATACATTGAGTCGACCGAGTTGTGCAATCGAAATGATTCAGTATGATGGCCAGGCAATACCCTTTCCCGACAAATACTTTCAATTTGCTATGCTCATAGACGTATTGCATCATACAGAAGACCCGGAGAAGGTATTAGCTGAGGCAATAAGAGTAAGTCAACAGTTTATCCTGATTAAAGATCATATTTGTAATTCTGTATTAGACAAATATTTGTTGCGTTTTATGGATTGGATTGGCAATCGAGCCCACGGTGTTAGTTTGCCCTATAATTATTTATCGGATGAACAATGGCAATTCTTATATCATAAGGTTGGAGTAAAATCCCAACAACGGCTTTCCCGGCTCAATCTTTATCCCATTCCGTTTACTTT
Source organism: Candidatus Melainabacteria bacterium (assembly GCA_963767815.1). Lineage (GTDB taxonomy): Bacteria > Cyanobacteriota > Vampirovibrionia > Obscuribacterales > Obscuribacteraceae > CAVYFJ01. The sequence continues at coordinate 291,776 of CAVYFJ010000001.1, forward strand.
TTTATTTGATGGGCATCTTCATTTTATATCCAAGCTAAGCATCCCAAATTTGTAATGTAAGATTTGCAAATGGAATAGAATAGGCAGAAATAGTAGCCGAGCAGATAAATGTTTAGTATTTTGCCGATAATCGATTTTTTCCTGTGTTTCTCAATCATAGCGCAGGCTGGAAAGTCAGTGCGCGAGTCATTCTTAATAAGCAGCATAGTTTGGGCCGCACTTGCTCTGATTGTGACGGGGTGCTTAAGTAGTTTGCACTACGTGACAGATAGTGGCATTGCCGCGGCGTGGTTTGGCATATTTATTATTTTAATACTGATCACACTCAGTCGTATTTTTTGCGTTAAACCTTTTTCAATGCCACAGGTGAAGATTTGGCATTCACTGGAGAAGGTGGAGAAGATTTGGCTGTTAACTATAATTGCTTTTATGGTAACCACGGTTGTTGTCGCTATTCTGAGTCCACCGAATAGCCGTGACTCGCTGGCATATCATATGTCGAGAGTTATGCACTGGTTGCAGAACAAATCGGTGGACCCTTATCCCACGTCGGTAATGCGGCAATTAATTATGCCGCCATTAAGCGAATATATTATTCTGCAATTTCAGGCGCTTTTAGAGAATGACAGATTCGCTAATCTAGTTCAATGCTTCTATTTAGCCGGTGTATGTATTGCTGTCTCGATGTTGGCCAAACAGTTTGGAGCGGATCGAAAGGGACAAATTTTCTGCGCTCTTATTGCAGTGACGAATCCGGTTGCATTACTACAATCTGCCAGTACATTGAATGATTTGGGAGCTGCTTATTGGGTCGTATGTGCATTATATTTTCTAATTCGCATTATCCAACAGGTGAATTTTTCTTTTGTGAGCCTCATTTGGTTTGGACTGAGCATTTCATTAGCCATAGCTACAAAAGGCCTCTACATATTTTGCAGTGGCTGCGCTGTTCGTTTGGCTATTTATAAGCCTGGACAAAAGATACATTCTTAGAGCGATAGATAGTTTATTGGTCGTCCTGGCTTTAATTTTGATTATTAACGGTGCACATTGGTTCAGCGTTTTTCAGATGTATCACTCGCCAATGTCTATTAATGCTACTTATGCTGACGCTTCGACAACCGCATTTTGTGACATGAGAGCAATAACACCAGGGAATATATTTGCAAATGTACTGCGCTTCTTGACTGATGACATGCACTTTCCATTTTTAGCTATAAATAAAATCATGTGGTTCGTGGTACTTTTGATTTTCGCCATTCTTCGGATTGATCCTGGAGCACCTGGTTACCTGGTTCCAGTATTTCATTTCCCGGCTTATCTGGCTTCACGATTTCATGAAGTCTATGCAGGCTGCCCGCTGCAAACCATACTAAGCTGGTTAGCTATAATCTACGCCTTGCGCAACCTCAATAAAGATCGCCTACAACCCATGTTGGCATGGTGCCTTATTGGTATTTATTTTCTGATGTGTTTCTTCCTGCGCTGGGGCCCGTTTTCTTGCCGTTATCATCTAGCATTCTTTTTTATGAGTATTCCATTGATAATTTGTTGGCTCAGGAATTCAAAGCGGATAAACCTTGGCACTTTGGGCACAGTTCTTATAATCACTGCGATTCCTTATGCGCTGTTAAACGATCTACGACCCTTGTTAGGCGATAATAGCGTTATCAAACAACCGCGTATTCATCAATTGTTTGTCGATCCATTGGGCGGTCTTCGGCCGCCAAAAGGGTACTCCTGGACAAGAACAACCATACAGGCTAGTGGGCAATTTTTTGCAAGCAGGGAATTACAAAAACATCGGATTAATAAGTTTTTGGGATGGAGTTGAATATCCATTATGGATATTCACCGAAGGCATTCCTGAGCGCCGTATCTATTATATTAATGTTGAAAATCAGTCAAAAATATTTGAAACGGATAAAAAACCGGATGTAGTGATCGAATTAATTGGTAAATGGTATAACGAGAAGCCTACATTGCCGGCCGATTTTTCAAAGAAATGGCAAGTAGTTTATGACTCATCGGAGATTAAGCTTTTTAAGCCACGGACTCAATAATTGCACAATCAGCTGTTAATTTAGTTCCAATGGCGAGCGACATTTCTCCAATACCTTCATATTTTCAATTGCCTCTGCTGCGGTACATAGGTGAATATGCGAATTGGCAGCTGACTCCCAGAGAAGTGAATTCAACTCGTCAGCAAATACTTCATCGCAGGGTGAAGTTAACACCAGCTCTTCAGAATCTGCCTGAGATTTTCCAGACTGCCACCCCCAGCGCTTACCTCGGCGATATTGTTGAGGACCATAGCTTCTGCCCCGTCCTTCGACAATTCCATACCCATCCTCGCCGAAGAACTCAAGGCGAAATGTACTGCGCCAGCGAACTACCGATACAGTCAAATCAAGCATGGGGATGTTCTCACTAGTTAACAGCAAGCGGCATTCTTCCTCGATGCCGGTTTTCCAGAAGCCGTTCCAGGATTTGCCGGCGAGAAAGTCTAAATTCTTTGCCACTAGATTACATAGATCAATAAGATGAATGCCAGGATCTATCAAAGCGCCGCCGCCGGCCTTTTCTTTATTCAATTTCCAACTTAGGCGATCTTCTGGAGCACCGCCATGTCCAAGTAATAAGCTGAATCCTATTGGTTGTCCAAACTTGTTAGTTTTTATATCTTGAAGAAGGGCGGCTACTCCGGCAAAGAATCGGTAGTTATGGGCAATGGTCAGTTGAGATGGTCGTAAACAAGATTGAGCAAGCTGATAGGCCCTCCGGCAAAGATCTGCCCATTGGTTTTTCTAATAATACAGTTAGTCCGGCACCCAGAAATTTCGACGTAATTTCAATGGCCACATCATGTGGAACAGCGACAATAACCAGATCGGGATTCTGGGTGATCATTTCTTCAATACTTGAGCAGACAATAGCTTTACATTTGCTGGCTAGAGTATTTATATCCTTTTGCCCTGGATCATAAACAGCGGTGACAGAAATTGGCAGATTCCGTTGCTGTAGTACTTCGACTGCCCGCAAGCGCTCTTTGCCGATTAATCCCAAGCCAACAATGCCAATTCGCTTCATGCTATACCAATTCGTCTCATTGAATACGCCGCAATTTCCAATGGTCGTCTGTCAAAGTCGGAACTTTTTCTTCAAGTTTGGTAGTCCAATTATCGCGCACGTGGATAAAACAGCCGGAGAGAATTTTTGCTCGATGTCCTAACAGGGCTTTTAAACAGGTAATTACGTCTGACATTTTACCGGTGGTTCGTACTTCGCCGCCGTGCTGACGAACAGCTGCCAGCATATCTGTTTCTATGGCCCCGGGAGCTATGCAGGTAATGGCGATATCCCCTTTTCCTTTAAATCCTCGGCAATATTTTCTACCTCTCTAACTATGGCTGTTTTGGTGCAGGCATAGGCGGGAAAAGTTGGGTTGGCATAAGCGGCGCCACCGCCAGCAAACATAACAATGCGGCCAAAGTGTTCTTGTTCCATTGTTGGCAAAGTGGCTTTAATAACTGCTAGATTACCGAGGAGGTTAACTTTGAGAGTCTTCTCCCACTCCAGGAGTGAAGTTTGCGTCAATGATCCGCTGGGTCCTGAATATACCTGCTGCTGTCACAACTCCTATTCGAGAGGCCTTGTTGTCGTTGATCCAGTCTAAAACCTTAACCTGAGCGAGATTGTAGTCGCCAATATCAAGCACCAGTGCTGACGCTTGACCACCGCTGGCGATAATTTCATCTGCTGTAGTTTGGCAAGAATTCGTTTTAGATAGACAAAGGATTTGGCAGTTTTCGGCGGCCAGGGATATGGCAATTGCCTTGCCAATGCCTCGTCCGGCACCGGTTACAATGACATATTCTGGTAAGGAGTTATTAACCATATTGCCATATTAGAATAACGCACTCAAATGTCGAAATCTCTCAAATAATTAGCTATTGTAGGGAATGCTGTTGCAGATTAGGATTAATTGCTCAAACTATGGGCATATTTACGATCGGGCAGACTAGTTAATAAGTGTTTCTCATGACAATAGAAACAATTTTTTTTGACCGTGATGGTGTGATTAATGATGTTGTTTTGCGTGGCGGTGTGCTGTCCGCCCCAAGAGACATTAATGAGTTTCATATTCGGGAAGAGTTTTCTTCTTTATACCGCAGCCTGCCGCCCTCTCTTAATTTATTCGTTGTTTCTAATCAGCCCGATATAGCAAGGGGCTTGCTGCCGATACAAGTACTTGAGGAAATGCATAATCGTTTGCAAGCGGGATTTTCTTTTAAAGAAATTGTTTATTGCTTGCATGATAACGCTGATAATTGTTTATGCCGGAAACCAAAGCCGGGCATGATTAACGATTTACTGGCTAAATATGGGTTGACAACAAATACGGCTATTATGATCGGAGATAGCGAAAAGGATATGCTTGCCGGACAAGCGGCGGGCATAAAAACGGTCTATTTTAAGCAGAATTACAATCCAAGACCGCGCTGTAATCCAGATTTTGTGATTAATGAGCTTGGTGATATGCTGAAGATCATTGGCCGGACTGAAGTATGTAATCCAGGGTAAGGCGAGGAGGCTAGGTGTCCGAAGCGCTTAAATACAGCACTCTTTTCTTGAGCATTGTGCTTCGGTTATTGGCAAGCTTGATACAGCGGCATTGGAAAAGGCTGTTGATGAATTGCTCAAAATTCGCAATCAGGGTGGACGCGTATTTGTAATTGGCTCTGGCGGCGGTGCCGGACATGCATCTCATGCAACGTGCGATTTCAGAAAAATGTGTGCTATAGAGGCCTATGCTCCATATGATAATGTTTCTGAACTTACTGCTCGGGTTAATGACGATGGTTGGGAAACAACCTTAGTTAACTGGTTGCAAGTTAGTCGATTGAACCATAAAGATGGTGTTTTGGTATTTTCGGTTGGCGGCGGCAGCGCAGAAAAAAATGTCAGTATGAATCTTGTAAATGCGGCGCGATTGGCCAAGGAAAATAAGGCTTCTGTAATTGGAGTCGTAGGCAAAGATGGGGGGTATGTGGGTAAAACAGCTGATGTGGCGATTATAATTCCTAATCTTTTTCCTGATTCTGTTACAGCTATTACTGAGGGATTGCAGTCCGTAATTTGGCATTTGTTGGTTTCTCATCCACGCCTGCAAGTTAACCCGGCTAAATGGGAAGGCCTGGGGTTAAAGCGATGATTATAGCCCGTAGCCCAATGCGCATATCCTTAGGTGGTGGTGGTACTGATTTGCCATCTTACTATGAGCATTTTGGTGGATTTGTGCTTGCTGCGGCCATTGATAAGTATATGTATATGACGATCAATCAATCCTGGAGCGATGAGTATATTCTAAAGTATTCGAGCATTGAGCGGACGCGTACCGTTGATGAGATTCAACACCCCATTTTTAAAGCGACACTATCTTCAATGCAAGTTAGGCCAAATATTGAACTAGTGAGTGTGGCTGATATTCCTGCTGGTACTGGACTTGGATCTTCGGGAAGTTTTACAACCGCGTTGCTTAAAGTACTTCATGTCCATAATAAAAATAAGAATGTTATTGTTACTCCGCACGAGCTTGCCGAGCAGGCTTGTAATATTGAAATGAATATTCTTAAAGAACCAGTAGGCAAACAAGATCAATATATTGCTGCCTATGGCGGTGTTACCTGTTTTGATATTGATAAATCAGGCTTTGTCAAAGCGTATCCAGCTCAGCTTTCGCAACAAACACTTTTTAGTCTTGAGGATAATCTGGTCATGTTTTTTACCGGCTACTCCCGAGCTTCATCATTATTGCTGAAAGAACAAGATCAAAAAAGTAAGGAGCAAAATGCTGAGATGCTGGAGAATTTACATTATGTGAAAGATCTGGGCATTCGAATAAAGGAAGCTTTGGAAAAAGGCCAATTGCAGCAGTTTGGTGAGCTGATGCATGAACATTGGCTGCATAAGAAAAAAAGATCAAAATCAATGAGCAATAATGTTATAGATGACTATTATGAATTGGCAAGGAAAAATGGTGCTGTAGGCGGTAAACTGGTTGGTGCAGGTGGTGGTGGATTCCTGCTCTTTTATACGGAGAGTAAAAGACGCTTGCGTGAAAAAATGAGAGAGGCCGGCTTGCAAGAATTGCGATTTCGCTTTGATTTCGAGGGAACAAGAATCATAGTCTAGTCTGATCAATAGACAATTAATGAGGATTGAAACGTGAAACGGGTTGGCATATTGGGTGGAGGTGTAGCGGGACTGAGCTTGTCTTATTTTTTGGGCGAAGATACGGAGGTCTTGGAAAAATCGGAGGAGTGTGGTGGGCTGTGCCGCAGTTTTAGCAAGAATGGTTTTACTTACGATCTTGGTGGACACATCATTTTTTCTAAAGACAAAGAAATCCTTGATTTCGAAATAGATCTTCTTAAAGGTAAACTTAATCAGTTATATCGCCGAAACTCCGTCTGGTTTAAAGGCCGCTTTGTAAAATACCCTTTTGAAAATGGCCTTTCTGTTTTAGATAAAGAAGATATTTTTGACTGTCTCTATCACTATTTGGAAAATCCGCCCAGACCGCAAAATAATTTTGAAGATTGGATTTATAACACCTTTGGTAAGGGATTGGCAGAACATTATCTTATTCCCTACAACGAAAAAATTTGGAAGACCCCGGCTAAAGAGATGGGCACGATGTGGGTTGAGCGAATTCCTAAGCCACCGCCTGAGGATATTATAAAATCTGCGTTAGGCATTGAAACGGAGGGCTATACACATCAACTGCATTTTTACTATCCCAAAACGGGAGGCTTTCAAACTTTGCCGCGCACATTTGAAGAGCACGTAAATGATCGTATTGTCAGACAATTTCCAGTCAATCGAATTAAAAGAACGAGTAAAGGTTGGGCAGTCACCGGTGATAACGGTGAGCGCGAATATGAAAGCATTATCAATACTATGCCCATATTTGATTTTATGAATGCTCTAGGAGAGGACGTGCCAACCAGGGTTCGACAGGCGGTGGACGATCTAAAATATAATTCTTTGATAGTGGTGTTAATTGGTTTGGGAAAACCAAGGACTCATGATCAACAAGCGGTTTATTGTCCACAACCGGATCTACTCTTTCATCGTCTGGTCTTTTTTGATTATTTTGGCTTGAACTACGTTCCGGAAGGATGTTCGTCGATAATGGCAGAAATAACTGCTAAAGAAAACGATGGTATATGGTCGATGTCTAATGAGAAAATTACGGAGCAGGTCATCGATGGATTGGTGAGAGAAGGTTTTATTAACAAGAAAGATGTTGTCACTACCGATGTGCAGCGGACGAAATATGCTTATGTAATCTATGATCTCAACCGAGAAAAAAATCTCGATATTATATATGAATACTGTAAACAACAAGGTATTGAATTATGCGGAAGATTTAGCGAATTTGTCTATTATAATTCAGACGCTGTCATACGCTCAGCCAAGACGGTCGCCAATCGCATAAATAATAATTCCGGTGCAAATGGACAGAAAAAAAAGTAAAGCGGCTGAAATATTTATTGTTGGTGGTGCCGGTTTTATTGGCAGTCATTTTGTAGATCATTTATTGGCACAACCGGCTATAAAGAAAGTAACTGTTTACGATAATTTTTCATCCGGACAAAAATGGCACCTTGCTAAACATATAAATAATGAGCGGTTTCATTCAGTTAAGGGAGAAATCTCTCAACTGAAATCCTTACAAGAAGCTATGGCTGGTCATGACACTGTCATTCATTTAGCCTCTAATCCGGATATCGCTGCGGCAGCTGTCGAGCCGGCGATTGATTTTGAGCAAGGCACGAGGCTGACGCATAATGTTCTCGAGTCCATGCGTACTAGTGGAGCTTCTCGCATTATTTATGCTTCCGGTAGTGGTATTTATGGTGATGTTGGTGCGCTGGAGGTTTCTGAAAATCATGGTCCACTCACACCCATTTCCACATATGGTGCAAGTAAACTAGCCGGTGAAGCTTTGATTTCAGCCTATGCCCATATGTTTGATTTGTCGGGATTGGTTTTTCGCTTTGGTAACGTGGTTGGTCCCAGACAAACTCATGGAGTGGGGTTGGATTTTATCCGCAAATTGAAAGAGAACCCGCATCAATTAACGATATTGGGAGATGGGCAACAGAGTAAGTCATATGTGCACATTAGCGATATTATTGATGCTGTGTGGTTAGCTAATGAAAAAGTGGAAGATGAGTTTGCTGCCTTCAATGTGGCTACCGGTGACTATATTACTGTAACTGAAATAGCAAGAATTGCGATCAATAAAATAGTTGGAGACCCAAGCAAAGTAAAATTTATTTTTACAGGTGGTGATCGTGGTTGGAAAGGAGATGTGCCAGTGGTCAGATTGAATACTGATAAAATTCGCAGCCTTGGCTGGCATTGCCAGCACAATAGTGCTCAAGCCATAGAAAGGTCAATAGATGAAATGCTCAAACGAATGAGCGAGACGGCGGTAACAGGTGGCATTTAAGGACTGTTTGCGACATGGTTGATTCTTCGCCAGTCCTTATTTTATCTGGAGGGCTGGGCACAAGAATGAGCTCGCTTTATCCGGACATACCCAAAGCGATGATACCAATTAATGGGAAGCCGCTTATTGCTCATCAACTAAGACTGCTTGCTCGAGAAAGGGTGCGCAACGTGATTTTGTGTGTAGGTTATCGTTATGATCCATTGGTTGAGTATGTTGGATCCGGTGAAGCTTTTGGCGTCTGCGTACATTACTCATATGATGGTGAGAAATTACTTGGCACGGGTGGAGCGATACGCAAAGCAAGCCAAGAGCTCAATGTTTCATTTGCGGTGTTGTATGGAGACTCTTACCTAGATGTATCTTTTGAGCCGATATTTGAAGCGTTTCGGCGGTCAAACAAATCAGCTTTAATGACTGTATACAGAAATAATAATTGCCTGATTCCTTCCAATATTTTATATTTAGCAGGATCTATTATTGATTACAATAAAGCTGAACCGACTGAAGCAATGAAACATATTGACTACGGACTGTCAGTATTTAACCCGCAGTCCTTTAAAAATTTTCCTATCGATGAAGCTTTTGATCTGGGAGATGTTTTTCAAGATTTGATCAAAAAGAATTTGCTGGCTGCTTATGAAGTAAAAGAACGTTTTTATGAAGCTGGGTCGCCACAAGGATTGAAAGAACTTAGTGAATACTTAGCTGCAAAAGGAAAAGCATCAATGTAGGTTTCGACATTTTCAAGCAGCCTTTGTTTTGGTGTAGCGAAGATAACAGATGAATGAGCATAAATAGAGGAAAGCACTAATCATAATCAGCCCATTATTGCCAATGTAATATGATGCGTATTCGAGCAAACCGCCTGCTACTGCCCCTAATACATTGAACGTCAAAGCCCTGGAAGGTGAATTCACTTTGGCAAAGATGCTCGGGAATATTAGACCGGCAAAAAATACAGGTAAAATAGTTGCGGTGATAATTAGTAAGTATCCATAGATGCCCAGGCGAGACGTAATCGGAAATAATTCATTCATTGGCAGGCAAAAGCTAAGGCATAAGGCCAGAAATAAAAGAAAATAGATTGCAACAAGTAGTTTAGCGATCATCTTTTGTATTTTGATAACCAGCATATTTGCTGCGAGAATTAATAAAAGAACGGCATTAATGACGATGGCTGAAGTTAGCCAGGTGGATCCAAATACTAATGATAGTCTGGCAATTGCTTGCAATTCTAAGAGAAGGAAACCGGCGCCTAGGAAAAAGGACTGCCAGTAAATACTGCTGACTGAGCGATCAAATATAGTTTTTCTGGACAAGAACACACTAAGCAATAAAATTGATGCGACCACTATCAAGTAAGGATAATCAATCACATCAGGTTTAACATAAAGATAAGGCCAATCATCGGTTAGTACTGGACGAGCTAATGTATTATCCTGTAGCGAGGATAGAATTTTCCATTCACCGGGTAACATATTTCCCAGATGCTGAATAAGATCTTGGGGCACGCCGCATATGAAACAGTGTCCACCCAAAAAATAAGGAGAGTCGTAGCTAAGCGCCAAGATATTGCCTTGGTATGCAGACTGTAAGGTTTGATATAAACGGGTGGCAATCCAGGGTTGCGAACCGGCAAATGAAAGAAATAAAACGCCGTTTGGTTTGAGGAGGCTTAACGCTCTGCAAAAACTTTCTTTTGTGAAAACATAGGCATCAAGACGTACAGAAGACCCCATGCCAGTAACAGTATGAGAATCAATCAAGGCAAAAATTATCAGATCGTATTTTTTTTTGCAGGTGTTAAAAAAATGGCGAGCGTCATCGCAAATCGGGTGTACTTCGTGACGAGCGTAATATGGATTGAATTTGGCACCTAGCCTTAAAATTAGCGGATCTATTTCAACAGCATCGATGTCAGTCGCCTGGTTTTTAACTGCTGCTTGCACATTTTGGCCTATGCCAGCGCCTACGATTAATATATCTTTTGCATTCTGCTTAATTTTGTAAGGCATATTATAGTGGCGGTGCCGTTGGTCGAGAATATTTGTGACCGCTGGCGGCAACTTGGAGCGGTCAAGATCCTCGTCGAAAAAGGCCTGATAAAAAAGTCGGTTGCTGACAAGATTGAGCCCCACGATTGAATTATCTGCAGCAGAAGCGTTTTTAAGTTGGAAAGTATTTAATTGCAAACGCTGGTAAGGCGACCAAAATGTTTTACCTGTGACTTTGAAATTTGCTTCTAGCTTTTGATCAGATTCTATATCGCCACTTGTGCCGCAAAGCGAGATTACAATGGGTATCGCTAAAAGAATCACCACTTCACTATATCTTTTTTCACTGATCATACAGCAAAGTAAAATAGCGATTGGGAAACAGATCAGCGCTAGAGGAGATGCTCCTAAGTAAAAGCAGATGATGGTGAATACAATACTACCGATACTCGCTCCTAATAAATTAAGAGCATATGCTGGTAGTGGAGATAGTTGGTTAAAAAGTGCGCCCAACCGGGAGCCAATAAACATAGAATAAAAGAAGGGGCCAGCAAGCAATATGAGTAAAATGGCGGTAAAAGAAGCCAAATAAGCAAGGTGAGCAAGAAGACCACCTGGTCTATTCACCATAATGTTTGTCCACTGAAATACGCTGTCGGACAAAAATGGCAGAGAGGTCATTTGCAGTTTATCCGTGATCGTTATGACCATGGCAAATAAAAACAACGCCGGTGCTGCTAGTCTTACGCTCTTAGCATTTCCTCTTGCATATCCCAGTCCTAAGCCAACAAAACATGCCACAAGTGGAAAAGTGCGGAATATTGTGAATGCTCTGACATCAACAGAGAGCCAACGTATGGCAAAAAGTTCCAGATAAAGAGAAAGGACACTTAGATAGAAGAGTTCAAAGTAGAGCCTGCGATCATGTTTATTATTCATTTAAGCTTAGGCTTTCATAGCTCGCGTTTGGGTTCTTGGGATTGAACGCTCAATTTTATCACGGCTAGTTTTGCTCTGGGTTGAGCCTGAGCTTTGCATGTCAAGGTTAATCACAATGGAAATTTGCTGTTAGAATTTCCTGATTGGTAATCGAACACTTTGGATGCAAGATGAGACGAAATAATATCCTTGAACTCTTTTTGCTAAGTGCCATTTCTTTATACGTTGAGTTACTAATCATTCGCTGGATGTGCGCAGATATTCGGGCCTTCACAGTATTTCGCACCTTCCCTCTAATAAGTTGTTTTGTTGGACTCGGTGTTGGCTTCGCCATCGGCAAAGATTCCTATTATCGCTTTTTCCCGTTAATGACGCTGTGCTTTGCTATGATCATCAAGCTAGTTGAGTACCTTGGCATCTGGTTTTTGGCGTTTCCTAGTGTAGGAACATATCAAGCCAATTTGCTGCCATTTCTTCTTCTTCCGCAGAAGGCGCTATTTATACAGTTTTCAATTGCCTTTATGCTGCTGATCATTTTGTATTTAGCCTTTCCCTTTGCCATGTGTGTATCTATCGGCTCAAGATTGGGCGTTCTATTTTCTAGTTTCAAACCGCTGTCAGCGTATTCCCTGAATGTTGCCGGAGCAATAGCGGGCAGCGTTTTATTTCTCGGTTTATCCGCTTTGCGTTTGGCTCCATGGCAACTATCGTTAATACCCATTGCTTTAGTGGCCCTTGATCTCATTTTAAAAGAAAAGAAATTCAATCCCAACTATATAGCACCGCTTATTTTGATACCACTGGCGGCGCTGCTCCTTCCCAATCCGCACGGACAACCTTTGCTTCCTCTGTTAGAATCTTACCGGTTGGGTGATTCAACCACCATATGGTCGCCGTATCAACGCATTGATTTGACTCTCTTTGCTGATGCGACAAAAAAGCCTCCGGAGCCGTTTGGCCTGCAATTATCCGCTAACCGGGCTTTTTCTCAATTTTATTTTGATACAAAAGAAGATACACCACTAGGGCGTTCACAGTGGATGAATTTATTGCGCAAAGATTATCATTTGCCATTTGGCTTAAATACGCCAAGAGACGTTTTAATTGTCGGAGCCGGCACAGGGTTAAATGTTTCTGCGGCTCTAAAGGCCAAAGCAGAACATATTGATGCGGTTGAGATAGATCCAGTCGTTCTGGATATTGGTCGAAAATACAATCCTGATTATTCCTCATCTCGGGTTAATCTAATTTGTGATGATGCTAGACATTTTATTTCGCAAAGCAAAAATAAGTATGACGTGATAAATTTTTCTTTGCTAGACTCGCATACGGTAGCGGGGCTTGGCTCGTCAGTGCGCATCGATAATTATGTTTATACTAAGGAGAATATTGCCAAAGCCCTAAGCTTGCTGAAAGATGATGGCATTATGCAGCTATGGTTTGGATTTGCCACCGATGCTATTCCTGAATTAGCAGACCGCCTATATAAGACGCTGACTATCGCCGCTGGTTACCCTCCGATAGTTTTGCAGGGGAGCATGACTGGCAGCAGTGTTTATATACTGGGCTCAGCAGTAAAAACTGGGAAATTGAAGCTGCCGGATGGGTATAAGCAAATCAATCTCACTGCGAATAATTCTGTGCGACAACTGACCGACAACTGGCCATATTTATATGTGCAACCTGGTGTAATCGACTGGCCCTATCTTGCGGTCTTGCTGGAAATAATTTTGCTGAGCATTTTTGCGGCACATCGCTATCTCTTTGCTAAGAACGATCTCTCATCTTGGCATATGTTCTTCATGGGAGCAGCTTTTATGCTGCTTGAATTGCATGCCATTTCCTTTTTATCTCTGCTCTATGGCTCTACCTGGGTGACTGCAGCTATTGTTATAAATAGTATTCTGGCAATGATTTTAGTTGCTAACGCCTTTGTTTATCAATTTGCTAAGCAGCTTACTAAAGCCATGCCGCTTGTTTATCTGTGCTTATTTTTGTCTATTTTAATTAGTTATTGGCTGCCGACCGAAGCACTGCTTATACAGTCACAATCCAACCAATTGCTTATCTATACATTAATGACCGTGATTACCGTATTACCTATGGGAATAGCGGCGATTGTGTTTGCCACAGCCTTCAATGGTGTGCCCAATGTTTCGCAAGCAATTGCCTTTAATCTCTTTGGTGCAGTAGTTGGTGGTTTGCTCGAATATCTTTCTAATTATTGGGGCATTAAAAGTCTTGATCTTGTAGCAGCAGGATTTTATCTAGCTTCAGCCGTTTGCTTCTTTAGAGGTAGACAGATGAGTTGGTGGAAGATTTGCTGGTAGAATTTGTTCAATAGTCTAGCTGAATAGAATCTGGAATGAAACGAAATAACGCTCTTGAACTTTTCCTATTAAGCGCCATCTCTCTGTATGTGGAACTTCTGGTCATTCGCTGGTTGTGTGCGGACATACGTGCGTTTACAGTATTTCGTACCTTTCCCCTCATTACTTGCTTTGTCGGACTTGGTGTTGGGTTTGCCATTGGCAAGGATTCTTATTACCGCTGGTTTCCTTTAATGATGCTTTGCTTTGCTATAACCATTAAGCTTGCTGATTCGCTTGGTCTGTGGTTTTTGGCATTTCCCAGTGTCGGTACATCTCAATTTAACGAACTGCCGTTTATTTTATTGCCGCATAAAGCATTGTTGATACAATTTTTGATTGCTTTTATGCTGTTGATTGTTTGGTATTTGGCTTTTCCATTTGCTATGTGTGTTGCCATTGGCTCAAGATTAGGCGTTCTTTTTTCCAATTTTAAACCGTTAGCGGCGTATTCGCTAAATGTTGCCGGGGCAATATCTGGAAGTGTTTTGTTTCAGGTTCTTTCTGCTTTACGATTGGCACCATGGCAACTTTCATTAATACCAACGGTGTTAGTGGTCATTAATCTTATTTTTAAGGAGAAGAAAATACAGCCTGGTTATATTGCGCCTTTGATTTTAATACCTCTAGCGGTACTGTTATTTCCTAATTCGCCCGCACAACCTTTGCGTCCACTGTTAGAGGCTTATAAGCTGGGTGAGCCGAGCACACAATGGTCACCATATCAACGCCTTGATTCGACACTTTTTGGAGAGCAGGCGAAAAAGCAAGCGGTGCCGTTTGGTTTGCAAATATCCGCCAATCGAGCCTTTTTTTCCTTTTATTTCAATACCAAGGAGGATACACCCATCGGACATTCTTCCTTTATGGATGCGATGCGCAAGGATTATAGTTTGCCATTTAGCCTGAATAGTCCAAAAGAAGTATTAATTGTCGGCTCCGGCGCGGGGCTAAATGTTTCTGCGGCATTAAAGGCGAAGGCAGAACATGTTGATGCAGTAGAAATAGATCCGGTGATTTTGGACATTGGGCGCAAGTATAATCCTGATTATTCATCATCTCAAGTTCATTTAATTTGTGATGATGCACGCCACTATATCTATCAGACAAAAAACAAATATGATGTGATAGATTTTTCTTTACTGGACTCGCATACAGTAGCGGGGCTTGGTTCGTCAGTGCGCATAGACAATTACGTTTACACTAAGGAGAATTTTGCTAGGGCCCTTAACTTGCTAAAAAAGGATGGAATTCTGCAAGTATGGTTTGCTACGCAAGCGGTGCCTGCGCTGGCCGAACGTTTATACAAAACGCTTACTGATGCGGCTGGCTATCCGCCTGTAGCCGTGCAGGGGCGCCTAATTGGCACTATTTATATTTTAGGATTGCCAGTCAAAACGGGTCAGTTGAAATTGCCGCCCGAATATAAGCGAATCAATCTTATTCCGGCGGCAAATAGCACTGTTCGCGAATTAACCGACGATTGGCCATATTTAT
Organism: Candidatus Melainabacteria bacterium; assembly: GCA_963767815.1. Taxonomy (GTDB): domain Bacteria; phylum Cyanobacteriota; class Vampirovibrionia; order Obscuribacterales; family Obscuribacteraceae; genus CAVYFJ01. The sequence continues at coordinate 307,102 of CAVYFJ010000001.1, forward strand.
ATGTGCAGCCCAATGTCATTGATTGGACTTATCTTATAGTTGTGTTGGAAATGATTTTGCTGGGTCTGTTTGCTGCGCACCGTTTCCTTTTTGTAAAAAATGATCTCTCATCCTGGCACATGTTTTTCATGGGAGCTGCTTTTATGCTCCTTGAATTGCATGCTATTTCTTTTTTGTCTCTGCTCTATGGCTCAACCTGGATTACTGCAGCTATTGTTATAAATAGTATTCTGGCTATGATTTTAATTGCTAATGCTTTTGTCTATCAATTTGGACAGCAACTTGCTAAAGCTATGCCGCTTGTTTATCTGTGCTTATTTTTGTCAATTTTAGATAAGCTATTTTCTGCCTTCCGAAGCCTTGCTCATGCAGGACGCAATCCATTCAATGGCTTATTTATGTAATAATGACTGGCTATTACAGTATTGCCCCTTGGCATAGCAGCAATTATTTTTGCCACAGCTTTTAAAGATCTGCCGAATGTTTCGCAAGCAATTGCATTCAATCTCTTTGGTGCTGTAGTTGGTGGCTTGCTCGAATATCTTTCTAATTATTGGGGTATTAAAAGTCTTGATCTTGTAGCAGCAGGATTTTATCTAGCTTCAGCCGTTTGCTTTTTTAAGGGTAGGCAATTGAGCTGGTGGAAGATTACTTAGTCTTGAATGGCTAGACCAGAAAATAAACATTGTTAGGACGAGAATGACTAAATATATAGACTCGACAAAGTGAACAGTGAGCATGGCAATTAAATAGATATTGATCGCCAGTCCACTGATAAGGAAAAAAGTAAAAATTGGCGAGCGGCTATTATTGTAAGATTCGAGGATTTAGATAGATCGCCGCGCCAATAAAAAAAAGAGATAAGTCATAGAAGAAAAAGCTCGGTACGATTAAGGGTATGAGTAACAGGCCAAGAACAGTGCTATACGGGAGCCAAGATTTTTCTTGAGCTATTATATAGAAGCGAGTACTGGTCCAAGCGGCGACTAGCCCCATTAACGCGGATACCCCATAAGCCACAGGCTTACTCCAGGGAAATTGATTGATCGGAAGAAATGAAACAAAGGATCCTGGCAGGCTGACCATTAAATGTCGAGCAAAGCCAGTTGTAGGATCGGTAAAAACGTTTTCGCATAATTTAAGGGCCCGCAACCAATGGTAACATAACTCGACCGAACTCACCGTTATATTTAAAGTGATGATCAATAATAGACCTATAATTAATCCAAATAAAAAATGCCATTTTCTGCGAAATAACAGGACTAAGCCAAGAAGGAGCGGGCAGAATTATAAATTGTGGTTTCAAACTAGCAAAGGCAAAGAAGAAACCGGCAATGGCCGGCTTTTGTTGGCGCATGAAATAATAACCAAGCGCAAAAGGCAAAAAACCAAAAATGAAATCGACCTGTCCAATCCAGAGGGTAATCGGTATGGGCAAGAAAAGCATGCTGATCCATAAAATAGGGATGCGCTTTGAAGACTCCTCCACCAGAAGCCAGATTGATGCTGTTAATGCTAGTACCGAAAATAGCTGGAAAATGAGCAGCGAATAGTTAGCCGGCAGATAAGAAAGTGGCGATAATAACCAAGCCGTTAAAGGGCTGTAATTGAACTCTGAGATAAGACTCTTGCTAAAATTAGGTAGATATTGATGGGCAGCGATATCGCATGGCTGATGAGCAAAAGAAGTAGCGCCATCTGGAGTATAAATTTCATCCCAGCGTTGTGTAGCATAGAGCCTGGCTCCAGTGTATAGGCAAGAAAGGTAGTCCGAATTTTCCATTAGCGCCGGCATTTTAAAATCACAATAGACAATTAAAATGAAAACTATCAGTGCCCAGATCTGGGCAATTGGTAATATGACTTTGAGATAAGTTTGCTGATGCGTCATAATGAGCTTAAATTCGCTTTTTCAATAAACGTTGCCAAAGAACACAACGTAGAGTAAATAGATGCACAATATATTGCCAGTACTGTTGTCACGGTCACTTTAGTTTGGCCATACTGCCTCAATCCAAACTGAAAAGGAATTTCGGTAATATGTTCGGGCTGTCCCCGCACTATTACCTCCAGCAGGATCTTATAACCATGTGGATTAAGTACTAATCCAGCAATAATCTGCCTTTTGAGAACAAAATATCCACTCATTGGATCATTTACTTGACCCAGAGCTTCCGGCAAAATTGCTTTTCCCAGCCACTTTGCTCCACCAGATAAGCTGCGGCGTAGCATACCCCAGCGCCCTACGCTACCGCCCTGAGTGTGACGACTGGCCAGGGCAAGATCGGCACCGTTTTCGATGGCCTGTAAAAGTTCGACTAATACTGAACTTGGATGTTGCAGGTCGCCATCCATTACACCTAACACTACTCCCCGTGCGCTTTGCCAACCACGAATTACTGCTGAAGCTAGGCCACTTTCATTTTCTCTAGACATTACCCTTAACTGACTATAACTATTTGCTAGCTCTAATGCGGTCTTAGCTGTTCCGTCTGGACTGCGATCGTCAACGATAATCACTTCATATTTTAAAGGGTAGTGGGCATCAAGAATATTGGTTATCTGAGACAATAACACTGGTAAATTCGGTTTTTCATTATAGGTTGGTACTACCAGCGAAAACCAAATATTATCAAGAGAGGAGTCCAACCCAGGTACAATTAGAGGACCTTCTTGTGCTTTTAAAATTGCTTGGTGCATAATACTGTAATTTTATAAGAGACAATCAATGAAATGAAATTATCAAGATGACGTATAAAGATTTGCACTTACGTTTATTAGAACATAGATTTTTGGATGGAGTTGTTTTACTAGTCAACTTATTTTGTCTAATTATCCCCTCTTTAGTATTAATACCCTGGCGTATACTTGCTCATACTGCCGATTTCCCCTTTTTTTATGCGGCAGCAAAATTGATACTTCAAGGGCAAGCCAGTTCAATTTATGATTTCAACGCAATCAACCGCCTGATTAGTCAGCTGGTACCAGAGCTGAGCGGTCGTGCAAATGTGTTTATAACATTTCCAGCTTTTGCCTGGGTTTTTTGTCCATTTGCGCTGGTTCCGTATAAGTCTGCTTTCATAGTATGCACCATTTTATCTTACTTGGCATTGATAGCTTCTTTTGTGATGCTCAGCAATGCATTTTCTCTCAGTCGAATGCAACGACTATGGCTCGCTTTAATAATTGGTTTTTTTGGTCCTCTGAGCGAAGCTTTGCGCCTTGGTCAATTGAGTTGTTTTTTGCTTTTAGGTCTTTCACTTTTGGCCTATGGCATGAAACGTAAAAAACCCTGGTTAACTGTTATTGGCCAATCAATTTTATGGTTGAAACCCCATCTGTTGCTGCCGTTCTTGGCCTTTGAAATTGGCAGCAAGTCTTTTGCCGTACCCTTAAGGACGTGCTTGATTGCCCTGGCAGGATTGACTTTTACATTAGTGTTAGGCGGGACAGATCTGCTTTACAAATATGTTCACTTAATTAGTGCTATGCAAATCTGGGTGATACCAGCCGCTCAGCCTACGCTTCAAGGGCAGTTAATCAAATTACTTGTTCCATCTCAGTGGGCAATTAATATTTCCTGGATTGTTTATCTAAGTTTTTTATTTGCCAGTTTCTATGCTGGAAGAACACTAAAAGACCATCGAGAATCGTTTGATTATTTGTTTGGTGTAATTCTTCCCTGGACCCTATGCTTAGTACCGCACTTGCATAACTATGATATCTTGCTCTTGGCAGCAAATGCGGCAAGGGCGGCCAAGGTATTTAAATTTTCCAAAACTGCTGGGCTTTATGCCAACTGTCTAAACTATTTGAATATTTTTGCCGTATTTTTATTTGTTCTGCCCGTGTATGTCTTTGTTCACTACTACTATATTCTTAGAAATTCTTCTATTAATCCGTTCTTTTGGACATTATTTTTTATGGGTTTGCTGCAGTTGATTTTATTGAGACGCGCGAACGCAAAGCACCTAAGGGACAATAGTTAGCCAGCTTTGCAATAGTGGGTGCGCAGAACACGAATTCGTCGCTGTATTCCTCGCCCTTACGATTTCAGCGGCAAGGTGGATTTAATTTCATAGCCGGCGGCTTGAGCATCGTTGTAAAACATGCGCACAGTATCTAAAGAGACCTGCTTTAAGTCTGTGCCCAGTAAAGGCAATTTTTTCAAAATATCTTCAGTTACTGTAATGATGTGACAGCCAATCATTTCTGCTTGTAAGAGATTATAGAGTTGGCGTGGACTAGCCCAGAGCAGCTCAACTTTAGGGTAATCACGCAGAAATTTTAGGCACTTTTCCATGATTGGTAGTGGATCGCAACCAGCATCAGCGATTCGTCCTGCGAAAACCGAAACAATATTGTTGCCTCCTGGAGCAAGAGCCGGAGCCACTTCAGCCACTTGTTCATATAGAGTCATGGCGGTAATGTTTAATTTAATACCGGCACTAGAAAGACGCTTAATGAGCGGAGTACTGGGCTGACCTTTTGTGTTAGTGATCGGAATTTTTACGTAAGTGTTGCTACCCCAGCCGGCAATTGTGTGGGCCTGTCTTTCCATCTCAACAAAATCGTCGGAAAAGACCTCAAATGATATCGGTCGATCCTGAATAACACCTAAAATGCGCTTTGCAAATGCTTGATAATCCACTACACCCGCTTTGCGCATTAGAGTTGGGTTGGTAGTGAATCCAGCAATAAGCGGGTCCTGATAATAGCGGAGCATGGTCTGTTCATCGGCACCGTCAGCGAAAATCTTAATCTTCAATTCCTGGGCTGATGGAATCTCCAATTTAATTGAAGATTGAAGTTTTTTAGTAAAATTTTTGACTTGTGAATTGTCAGGCATCTTTGCTATTTCAGGCTACTAAGTGACTAATACTATTTTCCCACCTATTGAGCAGATTATTCACCCTCAAACTGAGTTTTTGCCAGGATTAATCGGCAAACGTTTAGAATCTTGAAAACCGCAGCCTCTTATCTGGCAAAGAATTCGCGGACAGAGATAATAATTAAATCTTTTGCTGCACAAAGAGTGTCTCTCCATAAGCGAACTTTGGAGCCGGGGCGATCAAACCAGTCTACATAAACCTTTTCAATGCGATAACCCTTTCGCCGCGCCTTTAAGAGTAGTTCAAAGTCAAATAAATAGCCGCATGTTCTAAGCTCTGCAAAAAGAAATTTTGCTACTTGGTGTTGAAAAGCTTTAAAGCCGGCCTGCGTATCTCTGATTCCAGGAAGGAGAATATTGCCGATGATCGTTCTTGAAAGAACCCCCAATATTCGCCTGCCAATGTTTGCATAGCCAGCAGACTTTTGACGTTGAGCAATCACTAAATCAGCGCCTTCGGCTAATTTTTGAACAAACTGGACAATGATTTGGGGGGCAAAGGATAAATCTGCGTCGGTAAAAAAAAAGATATTTTCCATCGGCAGCCAGCATGCCTTCTCTTACTGCTCCACCTTTACCCAGGTTCTTAGAAAGCTCAAGCACTTTCAGCTTGCAAGTTGAGGACACAGGCGAATTGCGAGCAATCTGAGCTGTTTTATCCGTACAACCATCACATACGACAATTATTTCTGAGGCGGAATAATTCTGTTCCAGATAATAGATCAATTCCTTTAAGGTATGGCCGAGGCGCTGCTCTTCTTGATAGCAGGGAATTATAAGGGAAATTTCTATAGGTTCATTCATTTTTGATTGTCTCTATAGACGGAGAGCGATTATCCTGTTTGAGAGCTTACCATAAAAGGTGGTCATCCCAGCACAGACTTGGGCCTTAGCTAAACTTGACCCAGTACCCTGTACAAAATATACTTGATTTCGGTCAAATTCTGATCCTGATCTTTGGGTCCTGAGATTGTCCCTCTCTAAACGATCTACTGTTGAAACTCGCTCCTGGAGCTTTTCTGGCAAACTCTTTTGTTTGCGGTTTGCCAGTGCTGCTTTGCTATTAATACCTTTGTTGACTACGATCCTGATTCCAGAGCAAATGCAACGTACTGACTTTGTCAGCTCATTCTATATCGCAGGGCATATGGTATGTGATGGAAAAGCCAGCCGGCTGTATCCGGAACCCCAAAGTACATCGTTAATTGATACGCCATTTAGCGTCTATGCTCACCAAATGTTAAACAAACTGCCCACCGTAATCGTACCCGCTTTTATGTATTCTCCCGCGACCGCTTTACTATTTAGCTGGTGTGGTTATTTGTCACCGCCAGTGGCACTATTGACGTGGCAGGTGCTTTCTATTCTTGCTTTGGCCTTTTGTGCAATGTTGCTAACCGGGCTTTCTGGCAAGCAATGGATTAATTATTTTTGGAACTGTCAGCTATTTTTTCCCATTTTGGAGACCATGTGGACTGGGCAATTGGGCATAGTTCTGGGCCTGTTGCCGCTGAGCCTAGGTTTTTGGTGTCTGATGCAAAAAAGAACTATTCTATCGGGGCTGATTTGGTCGCTTCTAGTTCTAAAGCCGCAGTTCTTGCCAGTGGTATTTTTGCCTATTGGCGCTCTGGCACTAATTGGCGAGACGGAATGTCTCCTCTGGTTTTTACTGGGAGTAGGAGTGGTTTCTATTGGCACTATAATTTATTTCGGTCCGGACATTACCAGAAATTGGCTGCACGCCTTAGCGCTCAGCGATGCTATTTTTTCAAGTTCATTATACAAATACCCACAGCAGCTAGTGGCAGCGTGGCCGGCGGCGATCTTACAGCTTTTGCCACTGCAATTTAGACAGGTGACCAAATTACTGCTCTATTTATTTGCCGGCGTAGTTTTTCTTCATGCTCTAAATAAATCTCGTTCTTTAATTAAAGCAGCGCGCAGCAATTACTTGGAAGTCTTGCCGGTAATTTTTGTTCTAGGAATTTTTCTATTACCTTTGACTTCTCCTCATTTTCTTTTCTATGACCTGAGCGTATTTGCTCTGGCAGCCATGCTTATTTATCAGTTACCAATCTTTCAGGCTGATGGCGATATGAGGCGAGGATTATTTATAAATTGGTTATTTATTGACCTTTACTTTATCGTGCGCATGTTCGTCAATGCCCAATTTGCTCAACCGTTAGTTCTATTATTAGTATTAAGTTGGCTGTACTGGCGCACGATGAAAATAATCAACGCACTTATTGCAAAACAAGCTGCATGATGAGTGGCGGTAGCTTCAGGTTTAGTCCCTTAAATCATCGAAAAGGCAAAACTTGCAAAATCTACCTTAAGAATAGCTTTGTTCGAAATTTATCGTGGGATGATACATTTGTGATTAAGAGCGAAATTTCGTGGTAAACAGTTAATCTAAGAAATTATCGAGGTAATTTTATGCCGACAAAACATCTGGAGCAAGCGGTCAGTAGTGTAAGCACCCGCAGCGATATTCCCCGGACAACACGAACTGCCTGTTGCCAGCTACTGAATATTAGCTTAGCAGCCACTCTTGATTTGTGGACACAATTAAAGCAAGCTCATTGGAACGTCAAGGGGCAAAATTTCTATCAATTGCACTTATTGTTTGATGAGTTGGCAACAACTACCTATGAATTTATCGATGAAATCGCAGAGCGCATAACAGCCTTAGCCGGATTTGCTCAGGGGACTGCTCGACAATCGGCACAAAATTCATTTTTGCCTGAATATCCAAGTTTGCCGATAAGTGAAAAGGAACACATTCAAGCTGTGGCTGAGCGATTAGCGGCTTATGTGAAGCATATTCGCGAAGGAATTGCTAAAACTGATCAGCTTGATGATCAGGCAACTAACGATTTGTATATTGAAATCGCCCGAGCAATTGATCAGAAGCTTTGGTTTGTTGAGGCTCATTTACAAGAAACGGCCTAGTCAATTTGAACGCGGTTGATGGTATTAACAGCTTTGTGAGATTGAACAAAGAACAAGAAAGCCAGAACGAAGTTGACTTAGAAGATTTTGCTTATCAATTATCGCCAGAGTTGATTGCCAAGCAACCAAGCGTGGTGCGAGATCAGTCACGCTTGCTTTACTATGACAAGCGGCAAGCTGCGCTCAATCATCTTGTTTTTCGGCAAATAGACAGAGTTTTGCAATCAGGCGACGTGCTGGTCGTAAACAATACAAAAGTAATTCCGGCCCGCTTAATTGGCAAGCGAGAAAGTGGTGGCATTGTCGAACTTTTGCTTGTCAAAAAGGAGATTGATAACGGTGGGATTTGGCAGGCTTTGGCTGAGCGCTTAAGAAAATTGAAAGTTGGGGAAGTGATCAAGGTTGCAGGTAAGAAGGCAGTTCATGAGATTGCTATTGAAGGAGTCAATATAGCTGCTAATGGACAAAAGCGGCTATTAATTAGGCTTGGTAAGCCAGATGGAGAAGATCACAGTTTTGAGATTTTGCATGATGCCGGTATGGCGCCTATACCACCGTATATAGTGCATGAGCGGAAAGAGGAACCCGAAGCCGCCTCTAAGGCGCAGATAAATAAAGATCTGGAGAGATATCAAACAATCTTTGCCAAAGAGCCAGGCGCAATAGCTGCTCCCACAGCGGCTTTGCATTTTTCACCTGAACTTCTGGCTGATTTGCAAAAGCAAGGAATAAAGGTCTGCGAAGTCACATTGCATGTTGGACCTGGTACCTTTAAACCAATTGCAGAAAATATTGACGGGCATATTATGGAGCCTGAATGGTTTGCCATCTCTATTGCAACGACTGACATGATTAATGCGGCGAAGCGAGAAGGACGGCGTGTTATCGCCGTTGGAACGACGACTTGCAGAGCGCTGGAGAGTGCTTGCATCAATGGCGAGGTTGTGCCGACAGAAGGCTCGTATACATCCATGTTTATAAAGCCCGGCTACCAGTTTAAAATAATAGATGGGTTAGTGACAAATTTTCACTTGAGCAAATCAAGCCTGCTGTTGCTTGTGGCAGCTTTGATCGGGCGAGATGAATTGATGCGTGCGTATGAGGCGGCAATTGATCACAAATATCGCTTTTATAGCTATGGCGATGCGATGATGATCCTATGAGTAAGGTAACCTTCGAGCAAATGCAAGCGCACCATATTTAGTGCCATGCTGGTACTGCGCTCACGGATTTCTGTCCTTGAAAAATGTGGCGGCAGGGAAAGCCTTTCTGTTTTAGATTGATTGTTAGTGGCAAGACCAATATAAACTAGCCCCACTGGTTTTTCGGGGTTGCCGCCATCCGGTCCGGCGACGCCGGTAACACTTAGCCCTATGTCGGCATCGGCTAATTGCATTATTCCTTTAGCCATAAATTCGGCGCATTCAGCACTAACTGCACCGTGTTTCGATAAAACATCTTCGGGTACCTGCAGAATTTTCATCTTTGCCTCATTACTATATGTGACCACGTTTAATTTGATGTAGGCAGAGCTGCCTGGTATGTCAGTCAGTCTTTTACTCACCAAGCCCCCAGTGCAGGATTCAGCTACAGCTAGAGTTTTTTGTCTGGCAATTAACAAATTACCAGCGACCGATTCAAGTGTCTGATTGTCAATGCCATAGCACAGACTAGCACTGTCTTTTAAAATCGCATTTATAATCGGTAGAGCGATGGCCTTTGCTTTTTCTTGAGTTTCTGCTTTTGCTGTGACCGTCAAGCGACATTCACCGGGGCCCGCATATGGTGCCACGGTCGGATTAGAAAGATCAAGCAAATGAGCATATTTTTCTGCCAGCGCCGACTCACCAATACCATAATGCTTTAGCTGACACGACCAAATTGCTTGATTACTGTATGAATTGATCAGATATGGGCGGGCAGTTTCTTTCCACATGGCGTGGAGTTCTCGGGGTACTCCTGGGAAAGTAAGAATAAGTTTTGCCGAGGAAGATGGGGTCAGTCCGATCTTTGAAAGCAGCATTTGATCGAGTTGCCAAATGATACCGGGAGCGGTGCCAAGACTATTAGGCAAAATTGTAGCTCCGTGAGGGATGAGTGCCTGCTTGCGATTGCTAGCAGGCATTGGCGCAGCCGGATGCCTTAAAAAGGTTCTCAATTTGACTAAAAATTTTCTCGTTAAAGTCAAGGGGAACATTGAATAATTCGGCCAAGCATTCAGTGGTTAGATCATCAGCTGTTGGCCCAAGTCCGCCAGTAGTGATTAAAATATCTGCTCGGGACAGCGCAGCGTGGGCTGCTTCTTTAATTCGAGCTTTATTGTCGCCCACTGTGCTGCGGAAGAAACAGTCGATGCCCAGGCTGGCTAATTCTTGGCAGAGATATTGCGAGTTAGTATCAAGAACATGTCCTAATAAGAGTTCGGTACCGATAGACAGTATTTCAGCTGTGGCCATAGAAACCTGTGGTTGTGCCTACTGCGCTTATGGATTAGATTGCCAATTGGATCACGTATGGTGCGATGAGAAATTAGACGGTTCTATGCCATTGAATGTGTGGCGCATATTGACCATCCTGAGGCAAAAGCATACCGCCATGTGCTCCACCGGAGGCAGGCTTGACTTCTGGCTCACTATTAATGTCTCGAGCAAAAAAAGCAACGATACCTAGTAGGACCAGAGCAAAGCAAACAAAGAAAAATATTAACCAACCACTGCTTGGATCTTTGTGCGCTGTTTCGGTCATGGCAACCCTCTCAATAAATAGAAATTACTAATCAATCTGTTAGACAATATCTGGGTCTATCTTACCTGACCGGGAGAATAATAAGTGCTGTTCGTAGGCAAAAACGGTATTAGCCATTAACATTGCTACAGTCATTTTTCCTACTCCACCTGGAACAGGAGTGATATAACCAGCTACTGATTTGACCTGATCAAAGAGTACGTCGCCAACAATTTTGGCCTTTCCTTCAGTTTGTAGTTGGCGATGGATGCCAACATCAATTACACAAGCACCAGGCTTCACCCAGTTCTTGTCAATCATTTCTGGTTTCCCGGCCGCGACAATAAGAATGTCTGCTTCTTTAGAAATTGCCTGGAGATTGTTTGTGCGGCTATGACAAATAGTTACCGTAGCGTTTTCATGCAAGAGTAGCGCGGCGACTGGTTTGCCAACAAGATTGGAACGACCGATGACTACGGCGGCTTTCCCTTGAATGGGAATTTGATAATGTTTGAGTAAGGCAATAATGCCTTTTGGTGTGCACGGCTGCAAGCCATTTCTACCGGCAAACAAAAGTCCCAAATTGTAAGGATGTAACCCATCAACATCTTTACTGGGTTCAATCCCGCCCAATATGTCATCAGTAGGCAATTGAGAAGGCAGAGGCAATTGGATTAAGATACCATCTATAGTATCATCACCGTTTAGTTCCGCCAGTCCTGCCAGTACTTCATTAGTGCCGACATCCTGGCTGTAGCGTTTGAGGCAGCTCTTTATGCCAATGGCTTCGCAAGCGAGAACCTTATTTTTTACATAAACTTCACTGGCCGGATCGTCGCCAATCAGCATCACCGCAAGAGAGGGCTGTCTTTTCCCTTTGGCAATATAGTTTTTTATTTTAGTAGCCAGTTGATCAAGAATAGATTTGGCTACTGGAGCGCCTTCAAGAATTATAGTGGCATTGCTCAGGGATTGCTTACTCATTGGTTTTCCTCACCTGAAGAAATATGCTGGAAAACCTGCTTCAGGTCAAGCTTGTAGGCTAGTTTCATTACCAAACATCAATTGAATATTTTTTGATCGGTCAATAACACCGATTTGTTTGAATATAGTCTTTATTTTTTTATCCTCTGCTTGCCAATCTTTCCATGTTTTTTCTGATAGGCAAGACACCAGCTCGTAATCTTCGCCACCATAGAGCGCTAATTTGTAAGGATCAAGATTATTGGCCGCGGCAAATTTGAGAGTCTGATTGTGAATGGGTATGGCCGCTAAGTTAATGCGCATACCCACACGGCTTGACTGGGCAATCTGAGATAGAGCATCGGCCAAGCCATCGCTTGTGTCCATTAGTGCTCCGCGGTTATGAATCCTCTCCACTAATTGCCAGGACTCGATTAATCTGGGCGCAGGGTGTATATGTTTGTTGAGACAATGATTGAACGCCCGAGAATTGGACTTGTCGGTCAATAGGCGTAACCCAGCAGAACTAGCACCAAAATCACCAGTAACTAAAATTACATCTTTGGGCTTAGCACCTGTTCGCTTGAGGATGCCTGCCTGGTGCGTGTGGCCAATAATAGAAATAGTGATCGAAAGATATGGACCGCGGCTGATATTGCCGCCAACAATGGCCACATTATATTTTTTGGCGCAAGCGATCAGTCCTTTGTAGAGAGAAATAACTTTATTGCCGGCATAGAAATCCTGCGGTGCGCTAAGAGCAACGACGGCATATTGAGGCTTTCCAGCCATAGCAGCGATATCGCTTAAATTGACGGCTAGTGCTTTCCAGCCAAGATCTTCAAGGCTGATAGTGTGGAGTTGAAAATGTGTTTGCTCTATCAGAGCATCGATTGTTAGGAGCATTTTATGCGGCAAGACCGCACAATCATCGCCAATGAATTTAGCGCTGGACCCCAGCAATCCTGCAATTTTAGAAATCGCCTTTTGTTCTTGATTTAAGAAATGCATACTTATTCAGAGTAAATGATTATTCTCTTGGCAGCCCGGAAAGGGCAAGCACTGCGCTAAATTCAAACATATATTCTCAGTTAAACATATTTGTCCTCGCCTAGAGCAAGAATTGGGCGCAGAGTGAAATGCTAGAATGCAAAAGTTAATAGACAGAGGCCTGCCGAGAACGGTATCGACAATCGAAGTGGATCATGACATCAATTATATTGATTTTAAGTGGATTAGTGCAGCTTGTGAACATGTTGGTGCTTTTGTGGTGTTTACTTAGCTGGTTTCCCAATGTCAGGTGGTACGACCAACCATTCAAGACTTTAGATCAAATTGTGCAACCAATAATTGCTCCATTCAGACGCCTTATTCCTCCAGTAGCAAATATTGATTTTTCACCAATGGTAGCCATGATTGTCTTGCAAGTTGTCTCTTCCGGGATTAAACAATTAATCGGACAGTTCTGAAACACTGATGTGGTCCCGTAGAGAATTTATTTTTTCAACATTATCCGGGTTAAGTCTTTGGGCTAATCTATCTCAAGATGCAGTTGCTTTGAGCCGCCGGCAAAGAATCTTCTCCAGGCACAGTGAACCTAATTTAGTAGTAGGCGAATACTGGTCACCTGCTATTGCCGGTGATTTTATAGGCGTGTTTGACGGTGATCTTTGCTGTATTCTCGATGAATTTGGTCGCCTGGTGACGGCAAATATTTTACCGACTGCTTTGCGGTCAAGAGTTTTTCCTATTTTGGGACGAGTTGATAATTTAGGGAGTAAGGTATTCGACTTTCAGGTTTTGCCACGATTGGCTGTGGCGCTGGTTTGGAATCAAACCGGTGGACCAGTAGATAATCCTATTGCCGAACAGAATCGTAGGGGCGGGGCAAGCCCCGCCCGCTTGCATAGGCGTGCTCGAGTACACAAACCCATTAATGCAACAGAGACCGGGGAAGAGACTGCCCCTCAGGAAGGGCAATTTGGGCTGACCGTAGTAAATCTGTCCTCGGCAACTGCACCACATATAGTATCGACAATTAGTCTGCCCGATTATTCGGAATTGCATACTTTTGCTTTAGATCGTTCTTTTATCTGTCTTGGGGGCATTGATGCTAATGGAAAAGACAAAGTCTCTATTTACAGGTTCAAAGATGGAAGAAAGCCACAGTTAGAAATATTGTCTTCATTTAGGGCCAGTGCACCAATTAAAGATATAGTGATGGCTGAAAAAAATTTACTGATCATGCATGATACGCCGACTTGTAAAGTAAGTTTGGTTGATCTAAGCAATGTTTGGCATCCGCAAATTGTGCGCACGGTTGAAGTGCCTGGTGAAGATAACCAATTAATCTGTTATGGCAACCATTTTGCTTTGTCGCAATCGGAAGAATCAAGCTGCGCTGTAAAAATAGGCGAAGTTAAAGCCTTCCCCGAAGCATTATGCACAACCCACGTCGATGCCTTGCAGAGTATAGACTCCATGGCCATGAACGAGCAAATTCTAATGGTTCTGGGAAATTCTAAAGATGAAAGTGCGGTTATACCTTTTGCTATTGACAGTAATCATAGGCTTTCGGAGCGAAAAAAAATCGGTCTGGGCAGACAGATAGATAGTGAAGAAATGGCAGATAAACTTGTGCTTGGTAAGAATAATGCCTTTGTCAGCTCTGGTTGGGATGGAGTACAAGTTTTATCCGTTAGCCGCTCCGGTGCCTGGTCTGCTTCAGCGCGCTTTAGCGTGCCAAAATTACCTGTGGCTGGGCTGGTTGCCTGGTCCAATTATTTAATTCTTGCCGGTACTGATTTGAGGCTTTATGATTTAAGCCGTCCGGAACAGCCTAAATTGTTGAACGTTTCTATCTTGCCGAGTACTCTTAAGGAAATGGTGCTGGCCGGTAGTTATATTCTTTGTCTTGATAAAAATGGTGTTACTTTGCGCAAGGCGGAAGACCCACAAGAAATTCTGGCTAATTTAAAAATCAGCGCTAAGCAATTATCATTTGATATGCAAACGAAGAAGGCTTATTTAATTAAGGACGCAGACAAACGAGATAATGATCAACATCAATCCACGCAGCTTTTACAAGTAAATGTATATAGCAATAATATTGAGCCTGGTAAATTGTTTAACATAGCCGATGAGGCTTATTGCAGCAGCGCTTATGCTGGATACGTATTAATTGGCAGTTTAAACGGACTTTCTTTATACAAACCTGATCAAGATGTTGAATTAATTTGTAAGCGAGAATTTAAAGATCTAGCCTGGCGAGAGATTATTCTAAGAGACGAAAATATTTTTGCCACCGCAGTAGACCATAACGCCAATGGATTTTTTCTGACAATGTCATTTAACGGTGAAGAAATTAATTTGCTGGAATCGATAAAAATTCCTCACGATGGGGTGTCCTTAGCTGTAAAGGAAAAACGCGCTTTCACTGTGGGGCAAGACATCAATGGACGAAATTTATTAGCTACGATTGACTTGAGCGATCCGGCCAGCCCAAAAATTGTTTCGGTTAAGTCAGTGCTTGAATCAGCCTCGTCTGTTACCCTCACCGATAATCTGGCTATTGTCAGCGGGCGAGGCTTTGAAATTTTTAGTTTTTCCAGTTAATAATACGGTGGTTAGAAAAAGAAGATAAAGGGTATTTAGGTTAAGGGGTAGGAGAAAAACTATGACTGCAAGCTCAGCAACCTCAACTGCCACACGCCGCCGATTTCCACGGTTGACTTCAAGCGCATTTGAACACCCGGCGGACAAGGCAGCCCTTGAGGTGGTAAAAAGAATACCGATTATAGACAAAGTCTTTAGACGCTTTCTTGAATTGGGATTGGAGCGCATTATGCGTATCCAATTAATGGGGCAAGCGATTCATGTAACGCCCAAACAATGTCCAAAAATTTATCGCCTATTTAAAGAGGCGGCAGATATTTTGGATATGCATGAACCGGACTTATTTTTAGTGTCTCACCCGACTATTAATGCTTTTACTTTTGGGGCTGAGCGGCCTTTTATTGTTATTCACTCCGCACTTGTTGATTTGCTCGAAGAAGACGAATTAATGGCGGTGCTGGCTCATGAGCTTGGTCATGTGAAAGCTGGACATGCGCTTTATCGCAGTATTGCTTATTTTATTACTCATCTGGCTGCGCGCATATTTGGACTGGGCGGGCTGGCATCCATGGGACTGGTGGTGTCGCTTTATGATTGGTCGCGCAAGTCGGAATTGACCGCAGATCGCGCCGAACTACTGGTGGTGCAAGATCTTGATGTCTGTTTGCGCTTGCATATGAAGCTGGCTGGTGGATCCAAATCTATTTATGCTCAAACTGATCATCAAGAATTTTTGCGCCAAGCTAGTGCTTATGAGGAACTTGATCATAGTACTTTAAATAAAGTCTATAAATTTGTTCAGGAATTATGGCTAACACATCCAATACCGGTTTTTCGTGCCAAAGAAATTAATGCCTGGGCACAAGGAAAACAATTCAAAGAAATTATGGAAGGACGCTATCCAACGGAAGATACAGGTACGAATTTAAGAACCTGCCCGCACTGCAGCAGCAAAATCAGCCCTTCATTTTTCTTTTGTCCGGATTGTGGCAAGAATGCTCGAGTGTAATGTTTGTTAAGCGTATACGGATGATTTTGCCCCATTAAATGAACTTTTTTGGTGCTTAAACGTAGATATTGTTGATCGACTAAATCCCGGTATTGGATTTGTCGATCGCAATGTATTACAGGCGCTTGACCCTACTTATCAAAAATGATAAGATTTAATGGTGTTCGCATGAATTTATTCGATAGAGGAATTATCGTTAAGTTCAAAACAAAATACCCTCATTCACGCAAGGTGCTGACAGAATGGAGCAGAAAGGTGATGGCAGCACAATGGAGCACATTCGCGGATATTAAAAAGACGTTCAGTGCGACGGATTACGTTGCTCCTTTTTGTATCTTTGACGTTGGTGGTAACAAGTTTCGGATCATTGCGATTGTTAGTTTTGCTGAAAAAACGGTATTCATAGACAAAATTCTGACCCATCCTCAATATGATAAATGGAGACCATAATGAAGGTGCTACCTGTACAAAGAGATTATATTGAACTCGTTAAATGCATGCCGCTGAGTGTCATTGAGGATGAAATTCAGTATAAGCGTATGATGAAAATTATGAAGGAATTGGCCATTAAGGATGATGGGATGACTAGAGGTGAGCAGCAATATTTCCAGGTATTGAGTCTGCTTGTTGGTAATTATGAAGAAGAGCATTTCAAGGTCGAAAAAGTTGCAGCGCAAGAAATGTTGCGGTCATTTATGGATGATCATGCTCTGACTCAAGCAGCAATCGCCAAAATTTCTGGTGAATATGAGTCAAATATTTCTGCTTTTCTGGCAGGTAAACGCAATCTGAGCAAACACGCGGCTAAGAGGCTTGCGGCACATTTTGCAGTTAATCCAATGATCTTCTTGCCACCCCTGTAGCGAACCGCATCCCTAAATGCGAAGGCAATTTGTCCTTGATATTGCGCTTCTTGACAAAGCTTGTTAGCGCGAGCTGCGCTAGCAGTAAAGCTCAATCTTGGAAAGTCCTAATATAAAAGATATGCAATTGACTCTTAAGCTTCGAGGGATTCGTTTCAACATTGCGAGGTGGTATCGCAGAGGGCGTGTGCATTTCGGACAAGCCAAGATGTAAATAATGGTTTTGAAATGCGAGCTTGATTTGCCTGCTATCAAAATGGCAGGGTTAGGCGTTTCGATATTCGTATAGAACAAGGAAGTTCCATCAAACCATCATAGGGCCAGCTAGCAGGATAATTTCAGGTCCACCTCCGTGGAGTGATGGCTATCCAGATTTCCGCAGGAACGTTTTGTGTCTATCTCGGACTCCCAGCGCCGTCAGATTCCGGGGGTGTCATGGCTCAGAACCATCTATCACGGAATGCCCACAGGACTTTATTCCCTTCATGAAAAGCGAGGTGAATACTTGCTTTTCGTCGGACGGATGTCACCGGCTAAGGGACCAGACCTTGCGATTGCCATTGCTCGCCGATTCGGAATGCCGCTAAAGATGGTGGCAAAAATTGGCGAGGTTGAAAGAGCCTATTACGAGGAGGTGATCGAACCATTGCTCAGGGACTATTCAGACGCTGAATATGTGGGCGAGGCGACCGATGAGCAAAAGAACGAGTTATTTGGCAATGCCTACGCCCTTGTTCACCCCGTTCGCTTCCCGGAGCCGTTTGGTCTAGTCCTAATCGAGGCGCTTGCCTGTGGCACGCCGGTTGTTGCCTTTGGTAATGGTTCGATCCCAGAGGTGATTCAACACGGATTGACCGGTTTTGTCTGTACGGACATCGATTCGGCTGTTAAATCTTTAGAAAGGATTCCGGAGATTCATCGCCAGACGTGTAGAACGGAATTCGAGCGACGTTTCAATGTCGATCGAATGACCCAGGAATACCTAGAGGTTTACCAAAGCCTCTTGAATGAATAGAATCGCGATCTGCGTCGCTATATCAACTAAATTGCTGAGGTGGATCAACCGATTCGCCTCAGCACAATTTTCTTTTGATTGTGCTAATAATCGGTATCATTCGTAATTAGCCTAGAAATAATCTGATCTGTCATTTGTTGGCAGATAACTAGAGTTGTTTTCTGCGTACCCTCTCGATAAATATCCCTCGTTCTATAGCCATTTTTAAGGGTTGAATTTACCGCGTCTTCTATTGCTTTTGCTTCTTTTTCTAGAGAAAATGAAAGTCGTAGCATTAAAGCGACACTATTTATTTGAGCAATTGGATTAGCAATACCCTTACCCGCAATATCAGGAGCTGAGCCGCCTGGTGGTTCATATAAGCCAAAGCCATCGGCGTTAAGGCTGGCAGATGACAGCAATCCTAGTGAGCCGGGTAGCACGGCAGCAGCATCAGAAAGAATATCGCCGAACATATTTGTGGTCACTAAGACATCAAATTGAGAAGGGTTGACGATCAATTGCATGGCACAATTGTCGACAAGCATATTCTCAAGCTGAATGTCTGGATATTCTTTGCTCACTTCCTGCACAACCGTTCGCCATAGCTTAGAAGCGGTAAGCACATTTGCTTTATCAACTGATGTGACTTTGCGGCGGCGTGCTTTGGCTAATTTAAAAGCCGTATGGGCGATAGAAGAAATTTGATCTTCGGAATAAGTGCTTAAATCAGAGGCGATTCTGGTATCGCTAGTGGTGATTGATTTATGCTCACCAAAATAACAATCACCGAGTAACTCTCTGAGGATCACCATATCGACTCCTTTTTGGATTATCTCAGTTTTGAGAGGAGAAATGTCTGCTAATTCAGGTAAGATACTTACTGGTCTAATGTTGGCATTGAATTTAAAGATTTTGCGCAGGGCCAATATCGAATTTATCTCGCAATTTTTCCATTTATCGAGATTTTGTTCTGAAACAGGTCCGCCCACGGATCCAAATAAAATGGCATCGCTTGATTGACAAAGAGAGAGCGTATCTTCTGGTAAATGATACCCTGTTTTGTCGTACGCGATTCCGCCGACCAGTCCTTTATTGGTTACAAATTCATGTCCGAAATGTTTAGCAATGGCATCGAGTACACGCAATGCTTGCGTCATAACTTCTTCGCCGATGCCATCCCCCGGTAGAACGGCTATGTGCTTTTTCATTAGCTAGATCCTTTATCGATCGGCTGTCCTTTAAACAGAAAGACTAATTGTTAGTCACAAGCGTGGACATGGTGGGCACCGTCGATTGTTTTTTTCGAAATTGAGCAATATCTTCTTTCATGGATAAGATATAGTCTATATCATCGAGGCCATTTAAAATGCAATGACGCCTGAAGGGATCATAATCAAATGAAACTGTACGGCTATCAGAAGTGCTGACTTTTTGTGATTCGAGATCGACTGTGAGAGAGAGTTGACCAGAAATTGCTTTGGAGAGCAAATCTTCAACAAGTTCAGACGGTAGGGTGACCAAGATGAGTCCATTTTTGGCGCTATTGTTATAAAAAATATCAGCAAATGATTTGGCGATCACCACACGAAAGCCGGCGTCAAGAATTGCCCAGACGGCATGTTCACGAGAAGAGCCGCAACCGAAATTGCTATCAGCGACTAATATCCCAGAGTCTTTATATTTTTCTTGATTGAGTGGAAATTGTGGATCTCTATCACGCAGGCGCCGAAAAAGATTTTGTCCATAGCCCTCTCGACTTATGCTTGTTAAAAACTGGGCGGGAATAATCATATCAGTGTCCACGTCTTTCATGGGCAAAGGCATGACTTTAGCGGTAATTGATTTAAATTTTTCCATCTGAAATAGATATCCTGTGCGGTGAGGGATCCGTTAGATAAGGACTTAGAAATATTGTTCCGGCGAGGTAATCTTTCCTGCAATGGCGCTTGCCGCTACGGTAGCAGGAGAAGCTAGATGTGTGATGCTGTCTGGTCCTTGCCTTCCCTGAAAATTGCGATTGGACGAACTAATACAACGCTTACCGGGAGGAACCTTATCGTCATTCATGGCAATGCACATTGAACAACCGGGCATACGCAATTGAGCACCGGCAGCGACGAAAACTTGATCAAGCTTTTCGCGTTTTACTTGTTCGAGCACTGCTTCTGAACCGGGCACAATATACATTGTTACTTGCGGATGAACATGTTTGCCGGAGAGTAGCTTGGCAGCAATGCGCAAATCTTCAATGCGGCCATTGGTACATGAGCCGACAAATGCCCAATCAACAGGTGTGCCTGCTAATAGCTGTTCCTTCGCTGAGATGTGTATAGGTGAGAGCTGATTTGGCGACCTGGCGTTCTGATTCAGGCAGCTCAAAAAGACGTGGGATACGTTCATTGATCTTAATAGCCTGGCTAGGATTTGTACCCCAGGTGACCATAGGATGCAAGTCATTTAGATCAATGACGATCTGGCGATCGTATTTGGCTTCAGGATCGCTTGGAAGCGTTTGCCAGTATTTAATAGCCGAATCCCAATTAGCTGCAGATGGTGAATGAGGACGGCCTTGGAGATAATTGAATGTTGTTTGATCTGGAGCAATTAAACCGGCGCGGGCACCACATTCGATGCTCATATTGCATATGGTCATGCGCTCTTCCATACTCATTTTGCTAATTGCTTCGCCGGTGTATTCGATGATATGACCATTGCCGCCGCCAATGCCAATTTTGCTGATTAAAGCCAAAATAGCGTCTTTGGCAAAAACGCCTTTGCGAAAATGGCCGCGAAATTCCACTTTCATTGATTTTGGTTTTTCTTGTAGTAAGCAGCCGGTGGCAAGTACATGCCCTACTTCGGATGTGCCGATGCCAAAAGCAAGCGCGCCAAAGGCTCCATGTGTGGCGGTGTGTGAATCACCGCAAACAATTGTCATGCCCGGTTGAGTAAGTCCTAGTTCTGGTCCAATGACATGAACAATACCTTGACCCCGATCGAAATCGAGTAGTGGTATGCCGTGAAGCTCACAATTCGTGCGTAGCATATTAACTTGAGCGCGTGCAGCTTCGTCTTTTATCTGTTGACGATTGGCGTCTGTGGGGGTACTGTGATCAACAGTGGCTACAAGACGGCTGGGATCAAAAACTTTCAGGTGTTTTGCAGAGAGCGTCTGAAATGCTTGCGCTGATGTTACCTCATGGATGAGCATTAGATCCACGGCAAATACTACGGGGTGGCCGGGTAATTGTTTAACACTGTGGGCATCCCAGATTTTTTCGATGATGTTTTTTGGATCACTGGTAGACATTGGTTATTTCTTTTGCGTTTCTATATTGTTATTATAATACTGATTTACGGCTTAGGATTCAGGCTACAACAACTTCTTGTTTTTGTTTATGCAGTTTATCTGTGCTTTCTTGTTGTCTTAGCAGATAAAGCTCAAGACTATCTGCCAATGCCTGATAACTAGCTTCTATAATATTTTCTGAACAACCGACAGTTGACCATCTTTCGTCGGCGCAAGTGGCTTCGATAATTACACGGGCCGTAGCACCCGTAGCCAAATCCGGTTCTAGTATTCTTACTTTATAGTCTGCCAGGCGTACAGCTTCTAAACCTGGATAAGCAGGCAAAAGGGCTTTTCTCAGGGCTATATCAAGGGCATGTATTGGACCGTTACCTTCGGCAGCGGTATGAGAGATTTGTCCATTAACTTTTATTTTAACAATTGCTTCTGCAGACATACCGGCACCGGCGCGGTCATTGACAATAACGGACATATTGAGTAGTTCAAACGGCGCTTGGTAGGATTTGCTACTGCGGCGCAGTAATAATTCCACAGTCCCTTCTGCATTTTCAAATTGATAGCCTATGCTTTCCATTTCTTTGATTTGTTGAAGTACCGTATGCTCTTGTCCACCGACATTAAGATTGAGTTGCCCTGCTAGCATGCGCAGATTGCCGCGGCCAGACAGTTCAGAGACTACGATTTGACGTGTATTGCCAACCAGATCCGGTTCTATATGTTCATAGCTGGAGGTCAGTTTTTCTACGGCGGCGACATGCAAACCGCCTTTATGAGCAAAAGCCGAGGAACCAACATAAGGAGCGTTAGGATCTGGAGCCAGGTTGGCTATTTCACTCACTGTTCTTGATAGCTCGGTTAATTGGCGAAGATTCTCCGGTGGAAGGCATTGATAGCCCATTTTTAATTGCAGATTAGGGATAAGAGAAATGGCGTTGGCGTTGCCGCACCGTTCACCGTAGCCATTAATGGTGCATTGAATTTGTCGAGCGCCGGCGCTAACAGCGGCTAGTGAATTTGCCACAGCCAGCTCACTGTCGTTGTGGCAATGAATGCCAATCTGGTTAGATATTTCTGAATAAACGCGTTCAACGGCTGCCGTTATCTGATTGGGCAAGCAACTACCGTTTGTATCGCAAAGCACAATCCAATCAGCACCAGCATCTTTAGCAGAGAGTACTGCACTTAACGCGTATTGGGGATCATTCTTAAAGCCATCAAAAAAATGTTCAGCGTCAAAAATTACTTCTTTGCCATGACACTTCATAAAAGACACGCTTTCGGAGATCATGCGCAGGTTTTCATCCAGATCCGTTTGTAGGACATGTGTGACATGTAGGGGCCAGGACTTTCCTACCAGAGTGACTGCGGGGGTTCCCGTATCAAGAAGGGCCCTGAGATTTAAGTCGTCCTGCGCTTTTATGCCAACGCGGCGGGTGCTGCCAAAGGCCACTAATTTTGCATTTTTTGGTGGAGCGGCGCGCAGATGTCTGAAGTATTCAATGTCTTTTGGGTTGGAACCTGGCCAACCGCCTTCAATGTAGGCGACACCAATTGCATCAAGCAGACCAGTAATTTTTATTTTATCCTGCAGAGAAAAGCTCAGGCCTTTGCGCTGAGAACCGTCTCGCAGAGTTGTGTCATACAGGTAAACAGACTTCATTTTGTTCCCTTTCGTGATAGTTATTTGCTAGGACTCGAGCTGTTGGCTCAAAATAGACCTTCATTTGTTGAACGTCATATAGTTTGCCCAATTGTTTCAACACCGACTCAGAGGACTTTGTGCTATCGATAGTGATTGTGGCATTTATTGCCGCTTGATCGTAAGAGCAACTGGCAGCAAAAGAGCTGAAGCTTATGTTTCGCTGACGCAAACGGCCAAGAATTCTTTCAAGAACTCCCTCCGAATTGGCCATGCGCATTTCAAGTATGAATTTCATTAACGAATTACCTCCATCATATGCGAATTAGATTTACCAGGGGGAACCAAGGGCCATACATTTTCTTTGGGGTCAATTATCATGTGCACAAATAGAGGTCCTTCTTCAGTGAGAAGTCGATCTATGGCAGGTAGAATGTCTTCATCTCTTTCTACTCTGAAAGCGGGTATGCCAAAGGCTTGTGCTACCTTAACGAAATCTGGATTATCCGAAAGATCCACTTCGCTATAACGCTCAGCAAAAAAAAGCTCCTGCCATTGGCGCACCATACCTAGTGATTGATTATCAAAAACCACTACTTTGACAGGAATGTTGTAGCGATTGAGGGTAGCTAATTCTTGAATATTCATCATGATTGAACCGTCACCACTGATGACTATCACTTTTGAAGAGGGACAAGCAAATTGAGCACCCATTGCTGCCGGCAGGCCGTAGCCCATGGCACCAAGTCCACCACTGGTGAGATGATTTTCCGGTTTCTTGAATTGATAGTGCTGGGCTACCCACATTTGATGTTGTCCAACATCGCAAGTGATAAAGGTGTCAGCAGGTGCGCGATCGCTGAGCATCTTGAGAAATTTCGGCGCATAAATGCCTTCAATAGGAGCGTCATACCGCCAGGCAAACTCTTCTTTACGCGCCAGGCATTTTTCGCGCCAGGGATCAATTGCTAGTTTGACGCGAAGAAAATTAAGAGCGGATTTGATATCACCCATTATGGCGCACTGCACAGCACGCAATTTGCCAACTTCAGCTGGATCGGCGTCAAGATGTATCACTTTGGCGTGCGGAGCAAATTCAGAAAGTTTACCGGTTGCTCGATCATCAAAGCGTACGCCAACGGCGATTAGCAAATCGCTTTCCTGTATGGCCATATTTGCCGCTCTTGTGCCGTGCATGCCCAACATACCTAGATTGAGGCGATGATCCCCTTCGACAGAGCCAAGTCCTTGCAGAGTGGTTACAACCGGAATACCGGCGAATTCTGCAAAGGCACGAAGCTGATCGCTTGCTCTAGCAATGCGCACGCCACCGCCGGCATAAATTACCGGCTTTTGGCTGGCGACAATTAATTCACGAGCTTGTTGAATTTGCTCGGCTTCAAAACCGGGCAGAGTAATGGGTTTTGCATTGGGGAACTCGATGTCTTCGACTTCGCCCGCCACTATATCTTTGGGCAAATCTATTAACACTGGTCCTGGTCTGCCGCTGCAGGCAATATCAAATGCTTGTCGCACTATTTTTGGAATATCACGAATTTCGCGCAAGATAAAGCTATGCTTGACCACGGGCATAGAAATGCCGTAGATATCTACTTCCTGAAAAGCGTCCGTGCCCATGAGACTTGTAGCCACCTGACCAGTAATGGCAACAATGGGTACAGAATCAGCATAGGCGTTAGCAAGCCCAGTGATTAAATTAGTTGCCCCAGGTCCGGATGTGGTCAGGCAAACACCAGCTTTGCCTGTGGCCCTGGCGTAACCATCGGCGGCCATAGCAGCGGCTTGCTCATGACGCACCAGGATGTGTTTGAGCGGCGAATCAACCAATGCATCGTAAACAGGCATGATCGCTCCGCCTGGGTAACCAAATATGGTATCGACCCCTTCGGCGATTAATGCTTTGATTAAGATATCAGAACCTTTCATGTGTGTGCGTGCTTTTCTCGTTTGTGATGATGTTGATTGTTAGGTTTGTAGGGGCGGATTGCATCCGCCCGTTCTAACGAGTGTCGCCGGTTCAAACGGACTCGTCGCTTCGCTCCTCGCCCCTACGAATTCGACGGGCTTGGATCGATTCGAGTGGTCAGAACATACCCTTACGTCGGCTTTTGAGGGAGCGGCTTTTTCGTTAAGCCAGGACATATTAGCGCGCAGCTTTTTGCCCAGCTCTTCGATTGGATGGTTGAGATCTTTATTGAGCAAGGCGGTATATTTGGCCCTGCCTGTTTTGTGTTCTTCTACCCATTCACGGGCGAAAGTACCATCGCGGATCTCATTCAGTATGGCTTGCATTTTTGCTCTTGTGCTGGCATCTACTACACGTGGACCACGAGTCAGATCGCCGTATTTTGCCGTTTCGCTGACAAATTCAAGCATTTTGCTGATCCCACCTTCATATATAAGATCAACGATTAATTTGAGTTCGTGCAGGCATTCAAAATAGGCCACTTCAGGCTGATAGCCTGCTTCAACCAGTGTTTCCCAACCGGCTGTAATTAGCTCAGTAGCGCCGCCACATAGCACTGCCTGTTCACCGAAAAGATCAGTTTCGGTTTCTTCGGCAAAAGTAGTTTCTATGATGCCACCGCGGGTGCCACCGATTGCCTGTCCATAAGCAAGGGCTCGTTCTAATGCTTTACCTGAGGCGTTTTGATAAACGGCAACAAGACAAGGTACTCCTTTGCCCTCTTCGTATTGTCTGCGGACAAGCGCACCTGGTCCCTTAGGAGCGATCATTACGACATCAATATCTTTGCTGGGCTTGATTTGTCCATAATGAACGTTAAAGCCATGAGCAAATAATACTGTGTGTCCCGGTTTAAGATTGGGAGCTACTGCTGTAGCGTATAATTCTGGCTGGGCCATATCCGGAGTAAGGATGGCCACGAATTCGGCGGCCTTAACGGCTTGAGCAGGTTCCATTGGTTGCCAGCCATCAGTTATCGCTTGCTGCCAGGTTGTGCCACCAGACCGCAAACCAAGGACAACATTCAAGCCGCTATCTCGCAAATTATTAGCATGCGCTCTGCCCTGGCTACCATAGCCAAGCACAGCGATTGTTTGGCCGTTCAGAGTATTGATGTCGGCATCATTTTGCCAATACATTTTGCTGGTCATAATAATCTCCTTTTGAATTTGGGGCGGGGGTGGATTGTGTCAGTGGTTTGTGCGGGTTAATTGTAGGGGCGGGCGCAAGTCCGCCCATTACATTAACGAGCCGATGCAAGCGGGCGGTGCAAGCCCCGCCCCTACGGGCTCGAGGACGGGAAATTGTCCGGTGACAGCTCCCTCAGACGCAGAAGAAACTAATTGAGCATATTTGGCGAAAACACCTTTTTTATAGTGAGCTGCGGGAGGCTGCCAGGATTTTGCTCTAGTGGCAATTGGCGCTTGCACATCAATTGATTTTTTCTCCACGTCAATGGTGATCAAATCACCATCATGAATATGAGCAATGGGGCCACCGACAGCTGCCTCAGGAGCCACATGACCGATTATGAATCCGTGCGATCCGCCGCTGAAGCGTCCATCAGTAATTAAAGCCACAGAATCAGCCAATCCACAACCAACAAGAGCGCCAGTAATTACAAGCATTTCAGGCATACCGGGAGCGCCTTTCGGTCCGACATAACGAATGACTATTACATCACCCGATTTAATTTGTTTGTTCTCGATTGCCTGGAAGGTGTCTTCTTCGGAATCAAAAACACGAGCAGGACCGCTCATGCTCAGGCGTTTATGTCCGGAAAGTTTGATTACACATCCTTCGGGAGCAAGATTGCCTTTGAGAATAGCAATGCCGCCTGTTTTTTTAAGTGGATTGTCGAGAGGACGGACAACTTGTTGCCCGGGGGTTTCGACTGCCGTTTTAGCCTCAGCAAAAAGTGTTTTGCCTGTGACAGTGGGAGAGTCAGCGATATAATTACCGTCCATTAGAAGCTTAGCTACCAAGCGTAAGCCGCCTGCTCTTTCCAAATCGGAGGCGACGAAGCGGCCACCGGGTTTAAGATCAACAATTGTGGGTGTGCGTGCACAAATTGGATTGAAGTCTTCAAGATCTAGCGCTATACCAGATTCTCTGGCGATTGCCAGCAAATGAAGAACAGCATTAGTTGAACCGCCTGTGGCAGCTACAGACACAATGGCATTTTCTAATGCCCGCCTGGTGATAATTTGCGATGGGCGAATATCTTTTTTCAATAATTCCAGGATCAAAGTGCCGCAAAAATATGCAACTTCCAATTTGCGCGGATCCAGAGCTGGAATATCATTAACTCCCATTGGCGAAATGCCAAGGAAAGTAGCCACGGTGGACATAGTATTGGCGGTGAATTGGCCGCCGCAAGCTCCAGCTCCGGGACAAGCGGAGTCTTCTAATTGAGAAAGCTCTGCCTGGGTCATCTTTCCCGTCATGCAAGCACCCACGCCTTCAAAAACATCTTGCAAAGTTACATCTTTGCCTTGAAAGTGTCCTGGCATAATTGAGCCGCCATAAAGCATCAAGCCTGGCAGATTGAGTCTGGATAAGGCCATGATGGTGCCGGGGATAGTTTTGTCGCAACCGGAAAGCGCGACCACAGCGTCAAACATATGACCACGTACGCACAATTCAATTGAATCGGCTATTACTTCACGCGATACTAAGGAAGCTTTCATGGCTTCAGTGCCCATTGAAATCCCGTCAGAAACAACTATCGTATTAAACTCAAATGGGGTGCCGCCGGCAGCCCTAATGCCTTCTTTTACCTTATCGGCTAATGTGCGCAAATGATAATTGCACGGACCGGCCTCTATCCAGGTGTTGGCCACACCAATCAGTGGTTTTTGCAAGTCAGCATCCGTAAGCCCGGTGGCCTTGAGCATGGCTCTTGCTGGTGCTCTATGCAGTCCTTTTTTTATTGTGTCGCTGTACATTGAAAACTCCTAAAATTCCGGCAAAAACAAACCCCCGCTCCTTTATCGTTTCGGTGCGGGGGTCATAATGACTATGCTTGTTTATCTAACTAGGCAAGCCACCCACACCTGGACTGTAAAATAATTACCAGTACGACGAGGTTGATGATTTGCAGCAGGTTAAAATTCATTTGCTTCTTTGATAGTATTATCAGCCGAAAATTTGAAAGCGACGCTTAAGTAGCGTACTCGCTTATCGGGTTTAATTTAGAATACAGGAAGGAGATATGTCGTCAATATATTTCTTGTTTTATCTTGACGACTTTTAACATCATGAAACAAATGGGGGTTTCTTGGAGCTCTTTTCGCACCCAGCGCTCTATCTTTCTTGGCGATCATTGAAAAACATTTATCTATATAGGCCCGGTTGACAGCGTCAATAAGAGCCCGAATAGCAGAAATTTTTATGTCCTGGTCCTTGCCGATGCCCTCATGCTGGAGATTTTCTTTATCGATAATTGAAATGCGCGAAATGCTGCAAGCATCGTGGCCGGCAGATTCAGATCGACTTTCATGGTGAAGAATCTGAATTGGTCCAAATTTCTTCTCGATCAAGCTCTTGACTGCGCTTAAAGCAGAATCTTTGCCGCTGTTTGCTTCCCCAACAACACCAACCGTATCGAAAAATTTGCCATGCATTTGTACCACGGCGGTATCAGCGCTTTTAGAATAATCAATTCTATCTATTTTAATTGGGGCGCGGTATTCAAAATAAGCTTGCATTAGCTCTTCATCTGTAATCCCTTTGCGCCGCTCTGAATAGCGGTCTTTGATAAATTGAGTAATTTCAGCTTTCTCAGCGTCTGTAGCAGAGGCAACCAAAGCTTTCAATGATTGACTGAGCATGATTGCTGCCACTGAAAGGACCAAAAACAAAGCTAATTTCTTTGCCTATTTCGGACGGATTGAAGGGTTGATAGGCAAGAGGATTTTTGAGAATAGCGTTCGTATGACCGCCGGATGAATGTTTGGCGGCATTGTCGCCTGTCACTGGCCACTGCGGCTGTCTGGGCAGCATATTTTTGCTGACGAAATCAGAAATTGTTTGCAATTTTTCGGTGTCTACTGTTGTATAAAATGGATTTTCTTTGTCTACACTGGCGCCAAATTGTTTGATAAGCATAATGCATTGTTCAAGAGAGGCATTTCCGGCGCGCTCGCCAATACCGTTAATGCAGCCTTCAATTTGTCTGGCGGGCCCATGAAAAACAGCATTAATTGTATTTTGTACAGCTAAACCAAGATCGTTGTGGCAATGCGCTGACCAGATGATTGTGTGGTCGGGAAATTCTCGTTGAATAATTGCGGCGTGTTCTTTCATTCGCTCGACAAAATATTCTTTACCTTGAATGTGACAAGCGCCACCGATAGTATCCGGGCAATTAATTACTCTGGCGCCGGCTTGCACAGTGGCGCGAATTAATTCGGTTGTGAAATCGAAATTTTCACGCATGCGTGAATATCCTTCCGGGCTGAATTCAACTTCGCAACCAGCATCAACAGCTAATTTGGTGGCGTTGAAAAGATCACGAACAATTTGCTCTTTATTTTCGCTGCGTGCGCCTAATGATACCGGCATCAATTCGGGATCAACAGGTAAATATATATGCACGCGGGCACGATGAAAAGGAATGAGAGGGGCAAGGGATTCAATTGTGCGAGCCACTTGTTCTTCGCGCAATTGGCATAAGCCGGCAACTATTGGTTGATGGTCTAAATGAGTTATTTCTTCAGCAATTGTTCTAACAATATTAAAATCCAAATGACTGGCTGAAGGGAAGCCGGCTTCAAGGACGTCTATCTTTAAATCGCAAGCTAAGCGAGCATATTCAATATTGTTATCAAAACTCATGCCGGCGCCAGGACATTGCTGACCATCCCTGAGGGTGGTGTCAAAGATCTGAATATGATGGCTATTTTTTTGATCGCTATGTTTGCGACCATTTTTTTTCACGTTGCCTCTTCTCCTTGGAAATTAATATAGGCTTGGTTATTTTCTCTTTGCTTTAATACCCATTATAAGCCTGGTCGTGGACACGGATGAAAAAACAATTGAATTATATATTAGGGCTGGATAATCTTAATATCGGCCAAATTGGGAAGAGTTTGTCGCCATTCAGCTTGGGCTTTTTCTAAATAGGACAGATCGATACGATCTTTTAGAATCACAGGTTCTTTGATTAACCCGGCTTTAAACATTACATCAGCTAGTGTTTGTGCTTCTTTGAGATCGGCGTCGGTGATGTTTAAATCAATATTGTGTGGGTCAGTCTGCATGAGATTTGGTTCTACGATAGTTATTTTATTGATCAATTCTTTGCTGAAGCGTGATTCTCTAGCAAACCAAGAATCAGTTAAATTTTTATGGGTGGCAGTATAAAAATTGGCTAGCAGATAGGCTTCTAAAAGTCTGGTTACCAGATCAGGATGGGCAAGAGCAAATTTCTTTTCAATAATAATTACACCGAGGCTTGTTTCCTGGTCAATTATTTTGCCCAATTTTTTTTGCGTGGCAATACTTGTTTGTGGTTCCCAGGTAGCAATGGCCTGCACCGCTTTTTGCTGCAAGGCGGTTACCTGTTCGCTTGGCGAAAGATTTTCCAGATGAACCAGGGGCTCTGAATGCTCGTCCCAGAGATGATTTTTTTCAAGAAGATTAAGCAAATAAGGATGCGGACCACCGCCAAAGGGAACGGCAATTATTTTTCCTTTTAGATCCTTTGGGCTATTTATTCCTGCGTCAAACGCTGCCACCATCGCTAGCGGTTGTCTAATTAGTCTAGCTATAATTAGCCAGTCCTTACTTTTGGACAGAAGGCTAATAGCGGGGACAGCACCAGTATTCAGACAATTAATATTATGAGTAATGGCCGCTTCATTTATTTCCGGTCCAAATAAAAATGCAGTGAAGTGAAGATCCAAATTTAAATTTTGGGCAATATTTGTATGAATGAGCGATTGAGCAATCTGGCCGGAAGGTGCCCAGACAGTTTGCCAGCCAACGGTAATCTGGTCATTTATTTGATCGTTAAGTGAGCTCAAAGAACTAGAATTAATGGTGCAACTTGAACAACAGAGGGAAAGCAAGCCTATCAGGCAGAGAAGAGATTTTATTTTGCTGGAATTAGTTAGCATTTGTAGTAATTATAGAGGCGGTATTTTTGCTGGATTATTTTGATCGTCTGTTTTTTTCTCATGCAAGATGTCCCACAGTCTGGCGCGCGCCTGACTAAACTCTGGGCTGTAGCGGAAAGATTCTTCCCTTGGACGGGCAGCTTTGATTGCTAGTTCGGTTAAGATTTGTCCGCCCTGGCGCGACATTACCGCTATTCTATCCGACATAAAAACAGCCTCACGGATATCGTGAGTGACAAGAATGATCGTAATTCCCATCCGAGACAAAAGAAGAGAAACTTCTTGTTGCAGTGATTCACGCGTTTGACTATCGAGAGCGGAAAATGGTTCATCTAGTAAAATCAAACGTGGCTGATAAGCTAATGCTCTGGCTAAGGCTACGCGTTGTTGTTGCCCGCCAGATAACTGGGCCGGGTAATTGGCGGCACGATTAGCAAGACCGACAATATCCAGGACTGAGCGTGATTGATCGATAGCCTCAATTTTTGACAAGCCGCGTGATTGAAAGGCAAAAGAAACATTTTCCAGGGCACTTAACCAGGGAAATAAAGCGCCGTTTTGGAAAACGATGGTTATTTCGGATTTATGTTCATTAAGCTCGCCGCCGTCAAACGTAATTTGTCCGGATTGTGGTGTATTAAGTGCGGCCATTAGACGAAGTAGTGACGTTTTGCCGCAGCCACTGGGACCAAGCAGACAAAAGAATTCGCCAGCTTTTACAGAGAGGCTTATGTTGTTGATTAGATTAGATGTTTGTCCGTAGCCAAATGTTACCTTGTCTAAAGATAAAGAGGCGCCGGTTAAATGACTGGATTTGAGAAGGGAGAGATTTTCGGCTTTGGCTACATTTGCCTGCGACTCTTCAGCGGATTCTTGAGCACGTTCAGCTTTTTTCCAGGGCAGACAGATTGATTCCAGCCAGACCATAAATGTATTCATGGTCACGCCAATCAAGCCAATTACTGCCATGCCGGCAACAACGCGATCGAGTTGTAATAATTGTCTATTCAATTGAATTTCGTAGCCTAAGCCACTACGAGCGGCAATCATTTCTGCTGCTACGACACAGGCCCAGGCAGTACCAAGTCCAATCCTCAGCCCGGCAAAGATGCTGGGCAGGGCTGAAGGAATGATCACTTGTTTGCATATGCGCCATCGAGAAGCACCCAACATTTTTGCTGCATCAATATAATTGCCGGGAACTTCTTTCACGCCAAGCAACGTATTGGTGAAAATTGGATAAAAAGCGCCGATGAAAATAACAAAACAAGAAGATGGATCACCAACACCAAAAAAAGTGATGGCGATAGGAATCCAGGCTAAGGGGGGAATTGGTCGTAATAATTCAATGATTGGTGCCAGAGAGTGGCGCAAGCGCGAAAATAATCCCAGTGCCAGACCAAGGATGATGCCTGAAAGTGCGGCGAAACAAAAGCCAATAAACACACGCTTTAAGCTGGAGATGCAATCATCAAATAGAATGTGGCTTGTCGCCAGATCCAGCAATGCCTGGAAAGACGATAAAGGTCCTGGCAGTAATTCACAGCGTGTGATCTGCACATATGACTGCCAGAGGACCAGAGCGACCAGGACCGGTAACACCGGCAGTAATTTGTTTTTAAAAGAAGGACTGGCCATTGGCTGTTACGGTTTGGGGTCTACATCTATTACGTCGTCGCTACTTTTGAGAGAATGTCCACAAATGGGACAAAAAGATTTATCACGGCTGGCGGGAGCATGACAGCTTGGGCATTCAAAACCCGGGGTTGGATTAAAGCCGGCTTTAGCATCCGCTCTTTGTGACGCTGGGGTATCTGGATCACTTTGTACTTTCAGGCTATCAAGTTCTGTTTGCAGATGAGCAATATCCGTTTCCAGACTGGCTATTTCGCGGACATGTTCTTTAAGCAATTCATCAGCGATGCTTGCATTGCGTTCGAATTTATCATAAATCAAATGGCCAATTTCAATAAACTTGGCAGTTTTTTTTCGTTCCAATTCACGAATCTCCTGAGAAAGATTGTAAGACCTTAGCATCTCTTGTGAGCGAACCTGCACTTTGCTCACTTCTTTGCTAATTCCTTGCATTAAGTCATCAATTAAGCTCATGTTTTAACTCCATGTTTAATTTATAAAGGACATTATGTCATGGTTTGGGTGCTAATTGAAGCAGCGAGTGCAAGCAGGCGCTCATAACAGAATCATCCTGGAGATTGACATTAGTGATTCCCGAACGATTGATAATTTAATTATTGATTCGGCTGGGCAGTAAAGTAGAGATAAGTCTGGTGAATTATCGTTAGCTGTCCTAAGGTTTGGCGCACCCCAGTTCCGGGGCGCCAGTTTATTTCACCTTCTTCCGTAGCCCAGTGCTTCCCAGCAGTATAATGGCTGCCCGAGACCGTTTCCCAGTTGTAATTAGGACTGTTCTGTTCTTGATCCTGCTTGGTCAATGTTGTTGGCGATCCTTCATTGGCTAGAGGATTGAAAATTGCGTGGACATGCAGCCAGGAAGGTAAATTATTGCTTCCATTTGCTTGCGCGATTGTAGCAATACTGCCGGGCGAGCCGGCACCGTTAAATAGATTTCCAGCTTGCTGTTTATTATTATCTTTTTTAGGGCTATAGACCGGAGCGATTTTGATTGTTGGATCTGTGTTGTCCTTGCTTGCGTAATAGGGATAAATGACATAGTGATCAACATCCGGCAGAAGAATTTGTTTTTGCAAAAGCTGTTGCAAATCCCCCAGGGTAAATTCTGGCTTGATCTCTTGCAATCTTTGCACCAGTTTGTCCAACGCTTCTTCAGAGCCGTCACCCATCGATTGCAACGCCCCCATCAAATTACTGCCACGAAATTCATTGCCTAAAGAAGCATAACCGTCGAGATAGTCCCCATTTTGTCCAACTGGGATCTGACGTGCGCCCCATTGAGTTTCAGGCGTGGAGCCATAAGTCGTAGTATTGACGTTTTTGTCATTTACAAACCAATGAGCGATATTTCTCAAATGGATGGACACAAAAGAATGAGGAATAGACAATTTGTATTCTCTTAATGGATTGGCTATAGCAAAAGCCTCAGCGCCCATTGAATTTTCTGATGTGCCATAGGCAGAAAATGCGTTTGGTATGGGATTTTTTATGTGAGGAAGGCTTTCGGCAGTGTCAATGTTGGCGTGGAAATATTCAGGTGAAATAAGATGTGGAATTTCGCCAATATGGAAAGCAACAAAATAAAAATATTTATTGTTTGCTTGCATTGGCCTATAACCTTGCAAAAAGGTTTGGCCGCCTTTGCCAACTGCGGCTGGTTCGGTTGGTTCAGGAACTTGATTGGCAGTAAAAGCAAGATTACTCTCGTCGCCCCGGAAAGCTAATGCCGTCGACCAATCAGCTGTAGACGATGAGCCCACGTGCATATTGCCTAGCATTCTGTGCAGGCGCCGTCCGGCAATTTGATCGAATAAAGAATTGAGAAATGAATGATGAGTGAGCTTCTTATATAAATCATCATTGATATATTGGGCAAGGTCATAAGCATAGTCGCCTGATTTGGTAGCTTCTTCGGTTATTTCCTGATCGGCGGTCATTTCTTCCACGTTGGCGTTAATTAGATAATTCTTGCCGGCCACTCGATTTATATTAGCCAGACCAATGCCACCGCGCGAATTAGTGCAATCTTCATAGAGTCCACCAGGACTGGTCTCCATTTCTACTGACCGTTTGGCAATACTGAGTGCGCCAGCATCAGCAGTGTAATTCAATTCCTGAGCGCCGCCTAGAATTAGTGCCAATTGGAAGCAAGCTACCAGGCAAACAACAAGCAAGCAAGCGCAAACCGCAACCAGAGCCAGGGAGGCACCTTTATTTGTGCGTTTGGTATTTGTCCTTAACTTAATCAGGACCGATCCGATTTGTATTTGTGTACGTTTCATGGCTTTATCTCCTCATGGACTCCGGAGCTGGTATATGTTCTCCCATTTAAAGTGCTGCTGGTGTGCCAACAATTGTCTGTAATGATTGGGCATTGATAGTCATTGTGGTCCACGAGGCAAAAGGAACCGGCAGAGTAACTACCATTTCAGTGGTCAGGTTTATTTCCCCGCTGCCAAGATTGTAAGAAAAGTTTGTCAGATTTATATTATTGAAGGTGGAAGACTTTTTAAAATCGTCAACCGCAAGTTGTGCTGCCTGCTTGGCGCTGGCCAGATCACCATGATTGGCGGCTGCTCTAGCGGCATTTTCAGCCAGGTTCTCATTATTTTGATTGGCCGCCAAAATATAGGTCAAATCATAAGAAAAGAGCCCGAGCGGAATGAGCAACATAAAGCCGGCCAGAGTTTCAATTAAGCTTTGCCCACATCTACGACTGCGCACCTTAGTTTGTTTGGAGGATGGCAAATAATTTTTATGGACACAGCTTAAGGAATGTGTCCGCATTGCTTGCCGAAATAGTGGTTTAACTAGAGGCATAACTAGGATTCTCCAATACTCTTTTGCCGGCGATCGTGTAACTCCAGGGCGCTCCCAGACCAGGGATGCCGGCAAAAAAGGGAATAGAAACAAAAGACTTGACGGTAAAAGTGGTGGCGACGTTTACGTAAATATCTGTGCCAATATTGCTATAAGTCACATTGCATGCAGGTGGAGAAGTTACGCCGGCGAATTGGCCAATACCAGTTGATTGCCATTTTTGTTGTATTGCGGCAAGAGCTGGTTGTAGTTCAGAGCTTGGTGTTTGGGCGGCAATGCGCAGCTCTAATTTGTTGAGCAAGGCACACGAGCTATAGGTCAATCCAAGAAAAATGAGATTGAGCATCGGAAAAACAGCGAAAAAGAAAAGCAAAAAAAGAGCTGGTGGCACTTCGCTCAGAGCGGATGCCGAATTCGAACGAGTACGCTTATAATGGAATCGCTGTTTCATATTCAAAGAATTAGTAATAATCATATCTAGTAACATAGGCCCTAATATTCTTAAATTAGCAAATTAAACGCCTTTACCTATTTATTTCTTGCCACTTTGCATATAAATCTAATTCTATTGCAACTTTTGTGCAGATTTTGTGGAGCTAGTCTAGGATAAGCCAGTATATTTGTCGCCTTACCCCCTTAATTAATCAAGCGGTTAAACTTAGAAAATGCGTTATTCATACAATGCACAGCCTGAATTGATTGAAAGAGCCATGGCCGCCCTGTGCTATTTAAGTTGCGGGTTGATTGGGCTCATTTATATATTGTTTTCGGGAAAGCATGCCCGAGCACCCTTCTTTTACTTTCATTTCTTACAATCAATCATTTTGGGTATTTTCAGCTGCTTACTGGCTTGGACTGAGACTGCAATCAGACAAATAGTTTCAGGCATGCTGGGCTTAATTTTCGGGCTATTTGCTCCTGCACCAGCACTTTTAGGAACACTAAATCTTGGTATTGATTGGGTTTTGTCTGCAATCAACTGGGTGGCTTATTTATTGATGATTTACGGTTTTATATTTGCCATATTAGGCAAGTATGCGGAAATACCGGGTTTGTCCAAAATTGTCTACAGACAAATGCAATAACTGGTGGAAGGTGACCGATATTCGCCTGTTGAATTTGTGCTCTGGCCGTTGGGACCGACAGGCGCCCGTTAAAGTTGTAGGGGCGGGCGCGAGTCCGCCCGTAATTCCCGTTCATCGCTTATAATTACAGGCACGCCAATATTTTATTATCAAGGGGGATTTTTGACGGAAAAGCTGACAAAAAAATGTTTGGCCTTTTTGGTTAATTCAGCCGATGATTATTATGCAGCTGGTTATTAATTATTCGGCGCAGGCGCAAAATGCTGGGCAAATTTCTTTACCCAGATTGGCGCCACCAATAGCTCAGGATAATATGCAACCACAATCGATGGAACCGAAGAACGTTCCTGATTTTCCGACGATTAAGAATCTTGGCGCAGGCTTGTCGGTTGAGGGCGCAGATAATAAAGCGAATAGGCACATATCCGGCAATGCTGGAACGGCAACGACTTTGCGCGCTGAGGCTGCGTCCACTACTTTGCCTTTGAAGACCCGTATGAAACTTGTTTTGGAAACCGGAGTGGACGCTAAAACAAGTCGGCCGGGTGACATATTTGAAGCTCATGTACGCGATGATCTTTTTGTAGGTACTAGTTTGTTGTTGCCACGCGGTTCCCTAATCCGAGGACGTATAGCTCTGGTTAATAAACCAAAGATCATCAGTCGTGCGGGACGAATTGGACTAAAGCTAGACCAAATTGTCACACCGACAGGAGAAGTGGTGCCATTGGATGCGGCACTGGAATTTCAAAAAGGTGTAGCGAATGAAAAAGGGCAGCTTGATCCTGGTACTAGTTTTGGTACCAGAGTTGGATCTGGAATAAGAGCAGTGTCCGGTGCGGATGCCCATGGTGCAGCGAAGGGGGCCCTTGTAGCGGCCAATGTTGCCACTCTAGGCGTGCCGACAATTGCTACGGCTATTGGTGGCTCAGCCATAGCTCTTTTCAGATCCGGTGATAATGTTGATTTGGCACCGGGACAAGAAATAGAAATTGTCCTTGTTGATAATCTTGGTTTGCAAATCAATTGATCCAGCCATTTGAATTGATACTGGACGGTTGGAATCGTAGGGGCGGGCGCGAGTCCGCCCGCGTTTATAAGGATTTGAGTTTGTCCAATAGCCCTGTACTACTTTTGCCGGAAACCAGATCTATAAATTTAATTGTTCCACCATGAGCGGTGACTACTGATGCTTCCGGTAAATTGTTCAAATTATAATCGCCGCCTTTGACATGAATATTGGGCTTGATGATCGTTAGCAGCTCGACTGGTGTTGCTTCATCGAATATTGTCACAAAGTCCACTGGTCTCAAATTAGCCAGGATTTCAGCCCTTTCCTGTTGGGTGACCAACGGGCGCATGGACCCTTTAAGTTGACTGACAGAGCGATCACTATTGATGGCTACAATTAATATGTCGCCGAGAGCCTTAGCGCTGTTGAGCAAGTGTAAATGTCCAGTATGCAAGACATCAAAGCAGCCATTGGTAGTAACAATGGTCTTGCCTTGCTGACGGCAACTGGCTACTTCTTTTGCCAATTCTTGCGGGGATAGTATTCGGCTTGCTTCTTTTTCAGACATGAGCCGTAATCAAGCAGTTTTGTCTTCAAAAAGACCAGCCAGGTGATTAATGAGATGCTCAGCCTGACTACGTCCTAATTCATCCCAGTGAGGGACGCTGAAATGTTTGGCCGAATAATCGTCAGCTTGTTCATCTGTCCAGGCTACCAAATCGAGAGCACGACCAAGAACAGTTAAATAGTTCTGATCAGTAATTTCTCCCAGTCCCATTGGTGTGGTGTGAGGTGAGCGTGCTGTGACAACCTCCACTTTCTCACTTGTGGCAGGGACAGATTGTCCAATTGCAATTTCTTCTGCTTCGCTTTGGCGCATTTCGCTTGCCAACTCCTTTGAAAGTGGTTGCCAGGGAGAGTCTAATTCGCCTTCCAATTCTTGTTTCAAGGTGATGGTAATAAACAACTGTCTAAGTTCTTCTATCTGATTAGAAAGCTCGATAAATCTACGCTCTACAAAATTGCGCAGTCCAATTACTGATTCGACTAAAATCTCTTGCTCGCCAACTTGAGAGGGCATGCCGATCAATTTGGGCGTGAGCAAACCTTCTGCTTCCAACTGCGGTCTTATTTGAGTGGTTGGCCAGCCCTGTTCGACCAGCTCCTTTATGCGCTCCAAAACAGACACATCTTCCGGTCTGTATTGCCTTTGCTGACCGCGACCACGTCTAATTTCCAGGGCAAACATAAGTTCCCAGCGTCTCAGTTGGTGAACGGAAAGCCCAAGCCTGTTGGCAACTGAGTTGATAGAGATTAGATCCATTGAATTGGTTGCCATTCCTAAAAGTTTGATTATTCATTTATACAACAACTAGCGCAGCTGCGCTAGTTGTTGCAATTTACTTTAAAGGAAGTAAATATAGGCAGAATTTGTCTAGGATTGGCGGTTGATTTTCGAACCAATGACCATGTCAAGGATGCATTATGCGACTGGAAGCTAAATAATAAGGATTCCCGGTTTAGTCTTCCAGCTTAAATCCAACCTTAATTGTTACTTGGAATTCCGCCACCTGCCCATCTTTAATCAAACCACGCTGTTCCACTACTTCGAACCAGCCTAAATTGCGGATAGTTTTGGCCGCACGTTTAACGCCTTCCTGGGTTGCTTCATCAAAGCTTTTCGGCGAGGAACCGACAATTTCAGTCATTTTATAGACACCGGACATAACTACCTCCTGTAAGGGCTGATCTATCTCAAGGGGCAAAACATCTGAAGGATTAATGCATCAGACGATGAATGAGAACATAAGATAACAGGATAGGTTATTAAATTACAAAATAAGGCATCGATTAAATTAATAGTTGGGAATTTGTTCTAAACAAGTTGATCTGAGTGTGTGGAACGATCCGGGTTGCTGCGAAATCCAAGGGTGTCATTGATACTTGCTGTCTGAGATTTACACCTATGCTATACTCGAATTAAGGTTGAGAAAATTGATGCGGACGAAGGTTTGTAGTAAAAGGATATGCAATACCAGTTTTGCCCACGCTGCAAATTCAGAATGATTGCTACCAAGCATTTATGTCCAACCTGCGGTTATAAAATACCCCATTCACAGAACATTGACACTGATACTGACACCGAAGTCGACGAAGGCCGGCGCCCGGCACGTTCTTATGGTTTCTGGTCAAAGTTGTTCAAATGGGAGCTGACTGCGCGGGCTACGGAAAAAGTTGACTCTACTCAGGAAAAGCCTGTTCTCAGTTAAGTATCGTCTAATTTTGTTTGTATATTTGCCGGTAAGACCAATAACTGGCAAAAACGTTGCGAATATAATCTCTTGTTTCCCGGAAAGGAAAATCTTCCAGGAAGCGATCTGGATCATCGATCAGATTATCGTGTTGGCTGGATAGATGGTTCTTGACGGCATTCACACCAGCATTATAGCTGGCAATGGCTAGGAGTTTATTGCCGTGAAAAGTACTGAGCAGCGAAGATAGATAAGCGATGCCCAATTGGAGATTAAGATCAGCTTGATAGAGCTGTTTTGCGCTGGTGAATTTAATTCCTAGATTTTTCGCTACACCACTGGCGGTGGCAGGCATAAGTTGACACAGCCCAATTGCCTTCGCCTGGCTTATAGCACTTGGATTATAGCGAGACTCTTCTCGAATGAGAGCATGGGCAAGTAAAGGATCAACGGCATTGGTGCTTCGGCAATAATCAGAAATTTGTTTATTGTAGATCAGGGGATAAGAATATCGCTGCAGCAGTGTTTCTGCCGGTGCTGGCGATGATTCCTCTTGCAGAGATTGGAAGGCGCTGTTAATGGCTAACCAGGGTTGACCAGCCTTTCCTGTTAGCCAGGAAAATAACTCAGGTTTAAAATCATTCTTTTGATTCAGGCTAAGGGCTTCCGCATATTGTTTGAGATAAATTAATTCGAAAGCAGCGGACTGGTCTTGATTATTTAATTCATTTATTGCTGCTTCTGGCACCGGCCAATCCCAGTTCTGAGAGGAAAATTCTTGCTCCTGGGAATTAAAACTTTTATCCTCGGCCATATTTTGCAAAGCTAGACAGCGGGAACTAGCCCTTAGACCATAATAATCATAAGGGAATAATTTAGCTGCCTGTTGATAATATAGCAGAGCATTCTGCTTGTCTGGCATGGCTTCGAAAATTTTAGCGGTCCAAAATAAAAACCGCGCAGCAAGCTTTGAATGATTGTATTTATTCGCTGCCGCGCGGCATTGGCGAGCTAGTTGAGACCTGTTCTGATTTAAGGTGACGTTATGCCAGAATATCCACCACTGGGACTGCGGAGCGTGAGTAGAATTCGGATAATGAGCGAGGATCTGCTGATAGTAAGTCAAAGCTTGAGCCGGACTAGATCTTGCAGCCATTTGCCAGAGCACTTCATCTCGAGCAGGAAATTTAAGCTGCTGGAGTTTTTGCCAAAATTTAAAGGCCTCTCCGGCTTACTTAAATGTAGGGATAATTGATTGGCCAACGCCAGGTAATCA
This sequence comes from Candidatus Melainabacteria bacterium, assembly GCA_963767815.1. Taxonomy (GTDB): domain Bacteria; phylum Cyanobacteriota; class Vampirovibrionia; order Obscuribacterales; family Obscuribacteraceae; genus CAVYFJ01. Next base: position 348,272 of record CAVYFJ010000001.1, read on the forward strand.
GAATAATTCGGCTTTTTTTCTAAGGCTTTCAAAAGCATTTCCCGAGCACTGGAAATTTGTCCTAGCCTGATTAGGCACAGCGCTATGGGTAGTAGATGCTTTTCCTGTCCTGCTTTGTGCCAGCAAAAAAGAGCCTGTTTATACTGGCCGTTTGTAAAATAGGCGTTGGCGAGGACCGCCAGCTGACTGCTATTTGGGGACCAGTGATGTTCAGCGTGTCCAGTGGAATGTTCAAGTACAGAAAGAATATCTTTAGCAAAATGTCCGGAAGGGCTTGCTTGCAAATATTCAAAATAATAAATGCAGGTTGTTCGATATAAAACAGGATTCCAGGATTGTCCCATGGCTATTTCTTTTTTTAGCCTGGTATAAGCCAGCGTACCAAGATAATAACCCGAGCCGAAAGCATAATCTGTATGAGGGAATTCAACTCTTATTTGCTTGAACTGGCTGGCAGCGCGTTCCAACTCATTTGCTCTCAAAAATGATTGCGCCAGGCCGTATTGGGCGGCGGCTATGCTTGCTTGATCTTTGACTTCAGCCAAGATGTCACCTAGTGACTGGCGCACTAGCTTTTCTTTGCCTAGACTAGCGGCAACCTCACTTTTATGCCACAAGGACCTCAGTTTTAAAGGAGAGTATGCTTGAGCCTGATCAAAGAGGGCTATGGTTTGCTCAGCCGATATTGGACCAGAGGAGTAAGGCGGTTGATTAGGATCGCTGGATTGCTGACATAGGCGACCGAGCATATAGGAAGCCTCGGATTTTTCTCTTTTCCCCGGCTTTTCGCGCAGCAGGAAATATTGCAGGGCGATAAGCTTTTGTTGATTATTAAGTAAGTCATAAGTTCCCAATAGTTTGTCAAAAGACATATGTCCAACCTGTAGTTGAGGTGGCAGGTGGCGCAGAGAATCGCTATCCGGCTGGTCAAGCGAAGAGGGTATATTTTTACCCACGCAACCAGCCAAAAGAATTGTTGTCACTAGCAATAAAATTTGAGGACGCATATCCTTTTTCCCTGGTTTCGGGCTAATTGTGTTTAATTCTTTAGCAATTATGCGTTACGCAAGACCTTTTTTGCTCGTCAATTAACTATAACTATCTGAAACTACCTGAAATCAGGGCCCAGCTGACCCAGAAATGTTTCAGACAGTAAATCAGGAAACAGATATATGATCAAACAAGAAAATAAATTGTCTGGGTAAATTTCTCCTCAGACAGTGACGGCTGACACTATAGCAATTCTTGATTTTGGTGCTCAGTATTCACAGCTTATTGCTAGACGAGTAAGAGAAGTTAATACTTATTCTGAGCTTTTACCTTATAACACAACAGCAAAAAAACTGCGCGAACTGAAGGTAAAAGGGCATAATTTTTTCTGGCGGACCCAATAGTGTTTATGATCCTGGCGCCCCGCAATGTGATCCTGAAATATGGAAACTTGGTGTGCCGGTACTGGGCATATGCTATGGCATGCAGTTAATGGCTAGAGATTTGACTGGACAAGTAGAACCTGCTCAGGTGCGCGAATATGGCAAGGCGCTTTTGACAGTAGTGCATCATGGAAAATTATTTGCTGGACTGGAAGCAAGCATCGCAAAGTTGGATGAGCCATGGCGACAGTGTATCTAATTTGCCCCCCGGCTTTCGGTGTGATTGGCAGCACTACCGCTACGCCAGTGGCTGCAATTGCTGATGAAGAGCGGAATTTTTATGGCGTGCAATTTCACCCCGAAGTTGCTCATACCCAAGGCGGGTTGAAAATAATTCGCAATTTTGTTGTCGATATCTGTGGCAGCCGGCAAAATTGGACAATGAAAGAATTTATTGATCAAACCATCGAAGAAGTGCGCCAGAAGGTAGGCGAAAAGCGTGTACTTACTGGCTCTTTCTGGTGGGGTGGATAGCTCAACGTTGGCCTTTTTATTGCACAAAGCAATTGGGCGATCAACTGACCTGTATGTTCATTGATCAAGGCTTTATGCGGAAAAACGAGCCTGAATGGTTGGTGGAAACATTTGAACGCGACTTTAAAATCCATGTCCATTATGTTAAAGCTAGAGATCGGTTTCTTGCCAAACTGGTTGGAGTAACCGATCCGGAAGAAAAAAGAAAAAATATTGGCGCTGAATTTATTCGTGTTTTTGAAGAAGAGTCAAAAAGACTTGGACCATTTGATTATCTTGCTCAAGGCACACTTTATCCTGATGTGATTGAATCAGCAGGCACACAAATAGATCCTAAAACAGGTGAACGGGTGGCAGTAAAAATCAAATCTCATCACAATGTCGGCGGGTTGCCGGAAGATTTGAAATTTAAACTAGTTGAGCCTTTTGCGAAATTATTTAAAGACGAAGTGCGCCGGGTGGCAGAAGAGCTGGATGTACCGGAAGGCATTCGCTGCCAGACATCCTTTCCCTGGACCAGGCTTAGCTATTCGTGTGCTGGGTGAAGTGACCAAAGAAAGGCTGAAAGTTTTGCGTGAAGCGGACTGGATTATTCGTGAAGAAATTAAAGCTCATGGACTTATATAGAAAAGTCTGGCAAATATTTGGTGTTCTATTGCCTACTAAATCAGTGGGTGTAATGGGCGATCAGCGCACTTATCAAAATCAAATTGTTATCAGAGCGGTTACTTCTGAAGACGGTATGACAGCAGACTGGGCACGCCTGCCTTTTGATTTGCTGGAAGTAATATCATCGCGTATTGTCAATGAAGTAGCCGGTATCAATCGTGTCGTTTACGACATCACCTCCAAACCCCCCGCCACTATTGAATGGGAATGAAGCGTAGGGGCGGGGCTTGCTCCGCCCGCTGTAAGGACGGCTTGCCGCTGAAGCTCAGGAGCCGTCCGGAGCGGGAGCGTGGGAACGCGCGTTGAAGCGAGCGGAGCGAAGCTGAAGCAGCGCCTAAAAGTAATATGGGAATGAGTTTCAGCGGAGGCGGAGGGCGGCGAGGAGCCGTCCGGAGCGGGAGCGTGGGAACGCGCGTTGAAGCGAGCGGAGCGAAGCTGAAGCAGCGCCTAAAAGTAATATGGGAATGAGTTTCAGCGGAGGCGGAGGGCGGCGAGGAGCCGTCCGGAGCGGGAGCGTGGGAACGCGCGTTGAAGCGAGCGGAGCGAAGCTGAAGCAGCGCCTAAAAGTAATATGGGAATGAGTTTCAGCGGAGGCGGAGGGCGGCGAGGAGCCGTCCGGAGCGGGAGCGTGGGAACGCGCGTTGAAGCGAGCGGAGCGAAGCTGAAGCAGCGCCTATAATTAGTTTCTTTTGCGCATGATTACAGCTGCTTGATCTGCATATAAAGTGACCCATTCAGGTTGCTGGTGCAAATTGCGCACTAACCGGCAATTGATCGGAAGAAAGAGCCAATCAATGTTAAAAGACCGCAAGTAAGGTTGCCAGCCTGGTTTGCAGTCGACTAATTTGAAATATTTATCGACCATAGATGGGTCGTACAAATCAAAGCGTGAATCAATAAAAATTTTCGGACTGGGGTATAAGCGCCAGACCATGACGTCCCCATACTGTGGATCATTTAGTAATCTGCCGCTCTGAGGCTTACCCTTTAAATATTCAATTGCTGCTGATGGTATTGGATCACCAAAGCCTTCCGGTATTTCGGCAGGCATTACTTCAGCGGTAAAAAAGGCAGCACTAGCAACAACCAGTACCGTGCTGAAGAAACCAAATAATAAGCTGTGTGGATTAATAAAGGACACAGCTAAGAATTTATTCTGGCTATTGGTCTGTTCTTTCAAACTAGACAAAAGCATTCCTATAGCAATGATTAGTGATAGGGATGCGATATTCATAAAGCGAGAAGCCCATAAACCACCAATAATTGACACAAAACCTAAGGCTAACGGCTTTAGTCCCGATTTTTTTAAGGCGCCCTTTTTCGTAATTTTATAAGCTAGGAAAATAAATATGATAATCAAAAAAAGTAAAGGATAGAATATTGCATAGCGAAAGAAGTCCAGGTCAAAATGGCGCCACTCGCATATATAGTGGCTAATTGGTGAACAATATAAGGACGGAAGATACTGCCATAATTTAAAACCAAATGGATTAATTAAAGTAGCGACAAAGCAAAGAATTACCGCAGCGAGATAGCGGGAAATTGTCGTATTTTTTTTAAATAGAATTTGATCAATAATCGAAAATAGTAACCAAAAACAAAGCATGGCTATTCCAGCCACAAATCCGCTGTGCAAATTGCACCACAGAATCATCGCCGCAAAAAGAAAAATCAAATCCCAATAACTGAGGTTTGAATTTTGATCCGCTTTGATCATGATCAAGTAATAAAGAGAAATAAAAATATATGAAAAAATTTCCGGCCGAGCTTGTAAGTGTGAACAAGCAGCGAGCAGAGAAATGCATACAAGAACAAAGCTTTGTATGTAATTTAGGCGCAGTTGGGACATTATTTTTAGAGGGATAACCAGGAAAGCTAGGCAAACAGCAATGGCAGTAATTAACACCAGGGAACTGGCAGAAAAAGCCTTTACCGCCAGATAGAACAAAATGTCGGTTAACCACTGATGAACAACAAAGGGATAATTATTAGGATAAACGGCGTAGGTCCAGGAGAAAGGATCGCTGATTGGCAAGCTGTTGTGCTCCACAATAAAACGTCCCATAGCTAAAAGAAAGCATATGTCGTGTGCGCGCAGACAAAACCCGCATACGGTCATGCCGAAGAAAAATAGCAACAGCAAATATATAAAGAAAATTGTCTGAAAAATTAGCTGTTGGGCAAATCTATTATCTCTAGCTTGTCCTGGTGCCATCATGCGCGTGATTTAGCCTATCTACACGGAACTTAGTAAGTCTACTTTAAGACAAGATAATTATATAGAATCCGTCAGTAATAATAGATTTTATTAGCCGCCGTTGCCGGGGGTAGGTAGATTTACTGATGAAACTAACGCGCTTAGCTGCGAGGCAACCATCGAAAATGCAGATGAAAGGGCAGTTTGGAGACTACCATTTGGTAGTGAGAGGACTAAGCCAATTAGTACGGCGATGAAAGCTAAGATGGCACCGTACTCTGTAATGCCTTGCCCCGATTCAACCGCAGTGAAATTATCTAGTATTTTTATGGCCATCAGAATTTTTTGTATTTGCAGTATGGATAAAATGAATAAATTTATTCAATAATTCGATGTTATTAAATACTGGCCAAGCTGGCTATAGCTAATGAGGGTGAAGAATGGTCTGATAATCGCTGATGTTCTTATGGAGGTAAGATAGACCAAAAAAATACTAGGCGTGGGTGCTTGATGGTTTATCCATCACGGCGGGACTAGCCGTTATCTGATGATTCTCTAACTAGCAGAATTGGCCATCAAGTTGCTCAATTGAGAGCCTACCAGTGAAAAAGCCTGGTTTATTGAAGTTTTCAATGAGCTATTAATCAAGACTAGAACCACACCGGCAAGCACAGCAATGAAAGACAACACGGCACCATATTCTGTAATGCCTTGTCCAGATTCATCATTTAGGAAATGTTTTAATAAGGTAGTCAAAGTACAGACCTCCTGGGGATGGAACCAGAGGAGCCAAATGATTGAAGGCTAAACTTGTAAAACCCCAGTATTTAATTGCATTTTGTACTGAGCTTAAGAACGTCAAGGTAGTAAGTGAATGTTCAAAATTGATCAGTGCTATTTAATAATTTACTCCATGTCTTGTTTGAACGACCAAATACCAAATATTTAAGTCCTAATAATATGTTATTAGTTGACCGCCAAACTGACTAGTGGTGTTCAAGGGCAAAAATGGGTTATCCCCTTTGAAACGGGCGCAGACAAGGGAAAGGACCAGCGAAGTATATTAAGTAATGTTTAAAATTGTAAAATAAGTCTCTGGCGGGCAGATAAGGGCTTTGGTTCGACTGGGCAATTTTGATATGTTAAGCGCTTTTTTTATTCATTTCAGACGTTATCTGGCTTCTTTGCACAAACGCTGACCCGGTTTGTAATGATCCGACCCCATCCATTACTATATGGGTTGCCGAAAATTAAAATTGGATCTGCTTACTTGGCGATTATCCCCCCAGAGGGTAGGATAGAAGTAGGGTTTTTGAGCAAAAACATAGGCCAATATCTTTGGCGAAGGAGTTTTAAAGTAAAGTTCAAAAATTTAGTTTGTGACAGCAATTAATGTTTGTCTTCAGTTATCTAACATTTACTATTTAACTTATAATTCGTACCTTCACATAATAAAAGTTCTTGATTATATATTTAGGCTTTTGCTGGGTGTGGGAGTGGGAATAGTGATTTCAACAATCAGTTGGGTTTGGGTTTCGCAGGAGGTTCTTATGTCTAACAATTTACTAAAACAGTTCTTGGTTGATGAATCAGGGCAAGGCATTACAGAGTACGGTGCCATCCTGGCGTTCATTGCCGTACTAGTTGGGTTGGTTCTTTCGCTATTGAATGGTGTTTTGAAAACTGCTATTTCATCCGCATTTTCAATGGTTGCTTCGGAACTTAGTAACTTAGTGGCTAATGCATCGTCTTAATTTATCAGCCTGATTTACAGGTTAGTTATGGCGAGAATGGTTTAGGGAAGGGCAACCTTCCCTAAACCATTTATTAAGCTCTATGAAATAATGATTGAGAATAAAAATAAGGATGGCGTGGCAGAAAGTAATTGTAGTCAAATGGCTGTCAAGCGCCCCTTGGACTTTAGCCTGAGATTAGTAGTATGTGAAATATTTAGTATGGGCGGGAACAGTATAAGTAGTTTGTTGGTTCGGGGAAATCATTAGATACTTAGGATTAAGTTTAAAAAGGGAGAAGGGGAATGAATCCATTACAAGCTCTAATATTGCAGCTTTCCAGGATACCGATTGCATTGCTTTTGGTGATTATTATCGTGATAGCCGGTGTAATTGCCTGGGGTGTGACCGGAATTATTTCGGAATCGCAACGGACCTACGAAGCACGTAAAGCTGAAATTGAACAAAAAGCCAATGCCAAAGGCAAGGTCGTTTATACAGTTAAAGATATTGCCGAAGGACAGCCAATTCCTAGCGACTCTCTTGAGGAGCGGGAAATTGAACAAAGTAAAATTCCGCAAGATGCAATTACTTCAGCCAGCCTTGCTACTGGCCGCATTGCAAAATACGGTATTTTGGCTGGACAAATTGTCTCTCAGCATGACTTAGCACCCCAAGGAATTTCGTTAGGTTTTGAATCTAAGCTTAAAGAAGGAATGCGCGCTGTGACATTTGGGATTGATAATAATTCCGGTGTTGCCGGCTTTGTTAATCCAGACAGCCGAGTAGATATCATTGCCATGGTCGGATCGGGCGCAGATACCAAAGCGGCGCCGATACTATCTGATGTAGAAGTGATTGCTGTTGGACAGATCTTTCAGAAGGCAGCTGGGCAGTCTACGGCGATTCCTTCAAGTTCTATAACTGTTTGTGTAACGCCAGAAGATGCTAATAAACTGATCAAAGCTATTAGCGCCAGTAAGCTCTATTTGACCTTGAGAAATGATAAGGATCATACTCCGGTCGCTACTGTGGACGTTACGTCTATGTTTAATGGAACGCCATCGGGGAAGGATGATTTGGCCCAATTGCCCCCGCCAGGTGCATTGCCACCTCCTCCACTACCAGGCGCACCTGATAATAGCGGAATGCCCGGAGCAATGGCTCCAGCAGCTCCACCGCCTCCACCAATGCATGAAATAGAAATCTGGAGAGGCGGCAACAAAGATGTTATATCCGTACCCAGCGGTTAAAGCAATTAGGCAGCAGAAATGAGGCATTAATTGAGCCCGGGATTGTTCTGCTGCCTATACCGGGTACATCATAAGGTAATAGTTGGAGGAAAAGAAGGCTTTAAAGTATGAAACTGACCACACTTCTGGTTTGTGATGCTGGTTTGGATAAACGCCAGACTATTGAGGATTTGATTCATAGTCAACCCTCCTTGGCGCTGGTTAGTACTGTATCTGGTAGCATGGCGCGGGAACAAATTGGCAGTTTACACCCTAAACTGGTTTGGATTGAACTCAGCCCGGCTCCTGTACGTGGTTTGTCATTACTAGCGGAGCTACGAGAAACCTTTCCTGATGTTTATTTCTTTGTCAGTTATGAAGTGCCTGATCCGGAGTTAATTAGAACTGCTTATCGCCTAGGGGCGTCCGATTTTCTTGATGCTGAGCGCTGGCGAACAGATTTGCCCGCTGCGGTGCAAAGTATTCAACTTAAGCATCAAAGTGAGTCTATATCGACAGCCGCGGGTAAAGTGATTGCCATTTTTAGCCCTACTGGCGGTATTGGTGCGACAACCATTTGCACTAATTTAGCTGGTTATTTGGGTAAGTATGGCGAAGCATGTATTGTGGATTTGGATCTGCAATTTGGCATGATTGCTCAATATTTAAATCTAGAACCATCGTTTAGCTTTAGTACTATCGACTTTTCGCATACCAATTTTGATGCAACCTATTTGCGCAATTTGATGACCAGATATGATGAAAAGCTAAGTATTCTTGCTGCGCCGCCAGATCTGGAGGACATTGGTGATATTTATGCTGCGCAGGTGCAGGAGATTCTGTATACCGCCAAGCAGGAATTTCGCTTTACTCTTGTTGATTTGCCTAAGAATTTATTAGATGAGCGGGCTATTGCTACGTTAGACCTTGCCGACCAGGTGCTAGTGGTTACGGAATACAATTGGGCGGCAATTGTTAATGCCCGCAAATGCCTGGACACATTTAAGGCGCATTACAACCAAGAAAAATTGCTTTTGATTATTAACAGGTCGGAATGGCAGCCACAAGATGTCTTAAGTGAATGTCGGGCAAGCTTAAATTATCCAATTTTTCACGAAATCGTTAATGATCCAAAAACAGCAAAATGGGCGAATAACCAAGGGCAAATTGCTCCGCCGCAGTCGGCGTTAGGAAAATCACTTGATTCTCTCGCGAGAAGGCTAGGCGGCGGCGAACAGTTCCTGATTACACAAAAGGATAGTGAGAAGGCAGTAGGATTTAAGTTACCGGCATTTTTCAAGCGTTGAGTGCTAGAGGTAAAATAGAGTTTAAGGTGGTGAGTTAGTTTATGGGTGATGAAAGAAAAGATCAAAATCTTCCGGCTCGTCCAGCCTCTTCACTGATGGGACAGTTAGTAAAGCAAAGGCAAGGTGCTGACGTCGTTCCAGCGCAACAGCAAACAACCGGATTATCTGGGCAGCAAGGTTCTACGGGTGTAGGTGGCAAAACCTCCGCTCCACCGCCTGGGCAAAGTGGTATGCAGCGTCCTGGTGGTACAGCAACTGGTGTAGCCGGTACTCGTCCTGGATCGGGACTGGATACTGCCAGTGGTCCTAGTCGAGCTGATATCGAGCGCATTGATGCCAAAGACGATGCTGGCTACGGGCACGGCGGCGCATCAGAAAATGCTGCTGTCGGTGGGGATTTGGGGGCTAAGTTTTCGGCCAATCAGGGACTAATTAGAGAGCGCGAAAAGTTTATTATCGATCAGTTGAGGCGTGAATTAGACACATCGCGATTAACCAATATTTCTGAAGATACGCAAGCTCAAGTGCGGGCTCGTATTCGTGAAATTGTTAATTCAGATCCAGCGCCTTTAACCATGATGGAGAAAGGCATACTTCTGCAAAATGTGCTTGATGAAGTATTTGGATTTGGGCCATTAGGACCATTGCTTAGCGATCCAAGCGTTGGTGATATTTGTGTTAATGGCGTGAATAATATCTATGTAGAGCGTCATGGTCGGCTGGAAAAAACTTCTGTCGCTTTTGAAAATGAAAGACATTTGCGTCAGACAATTGACAAAATCATTCAACCGCTAGGCAGAAGATTGGACGACAATTCACCAATGGTTGATGCTCGCTTACCGAATGGTTCACGTGTTAATGCTACTATTCCGCCGGTTACAATTGACGGACCGACAATTACAATTCGTTGTTTCGGTGCCAATGCTATGTCGCTCGGACAATTGGTGGAAAAGGGAGCCATGTCTGTCCAAATGGCTGAAGTACTGAAGTCTTGCGTTAAAGGACGGATCAACTTAATTATCTCCGGTGGTACAGGTTCGGGTAAAACGACATTACTTAATGCTCTCTCTGCTCACATTAATCCGCGTGAACGCATTATTACCATTGAAGATGCGGCTGAACTGAGATTGCAACACGATCACTGGGTGAGAATGGAAACAAGACCGGCAAATACAGAAGGCAAAGGACAGATTACCCAACGCATGTTGGTTGTTAATACTTTGCGGATGAGACCGGACAGAATCATTCTTGGAGAATGCCGGGGAGAAGAGGCTTTTGATATGTTGCAGGCCATGAATACCGGTCACTCTGGCTCAATGACTACGATTCACGCCAACACGCCGCGGGACTGTACAAAGCGTTTAGAAAACATGATTCTTATGTGTGGTATGGATATGCCGGCTAAAGCTGCGCGAGAACTAATTGCTTCGGCAATTCAGGTAATTGTGCAAATTCGCCGTTTGGAAGATGGTACAAGAAGAGTTACGGAAATCTGTGAGATAACGGGTATGGAAGGAGATACCATCGCTATCAGTTCTTTATTCCATTTGGAAAGAGAAGGAAGAGATGCGCGAGGATTTTTCAAATGTCGCCACGTTGGTTCTGGTTTGCCGCCGAAATTCCTTGAACAGCTTGAGCAAGAGTCTGTTCCGTTCAAACTCGAGTGGCTCAGATAGGCTAGTGGAAATTTCGGACAACATTTGAAATCGGGCTAAAAATATGGATACTGTCGCAATATCGATTTTCGTCACGTTTCTTTTGCTGGGCATTGTCGGGCTTATACTAGCTCGTCGCCCATGGACAGATGAGTTAATTCGTCTGGGTCAGCACAAAAAGAAAATGAAGTTAAAAAATAACGAAGAGCAAGAGATCAATATATTTCTTACTCAAAGGACTGATTATTTATCGACGAAATTAGCCCAAGCTGGTTTGGAAGCGAAATACCAGCAGATGAAAATACAATGGGTAGGAACCGCTGTGGTGACTGGGATAGTGGTCGCTATTATCGCCTATATGAATCTTCCGGAGCTGGCAATTGTGGGATTTATTTTTGGTGCTTTGCTTGGTGGTGGCGGGTTTGTTGGCTATATTAGTTATCTGGCAAAGCAGCGGCAGGACAAGATTATGGAGCAATTGCCGCAAGTTCTTGAAACTATGGTGAGTTCGCTAAGAGCTGGCTCGCCAGTTATCGAAGTTTTTAAAGTGCTGGCAGATACGGCGGTAGATCCAATTCGATCTGAGTTTAAGCGGGGACTAGTTTCATTGCAGCTGGGAAAACCATTTCGGGAAGTGATGACTGAAATGTCTACTCGTATTCATACTCCTGATTTTAAGTTGTTGTCCCAGGCTATTTTTATCAGTCAGGACGTAGGCGGCAACTTGGCTGAGGTGGTGGCCACTATCGCTGACGCTATAAGAGAACGCTTTAAATTGCGGGATTATATGAACGCTCTGACAGCCCAGGGAAAAGTTACAGCGATATTTATTGGCTCATTGCCATATGGAATTACGCTAGTTACTTACTTTATTTCACCTGGATACATTATTCCGTTCCTCAATCATCCCATAGCTCGTATAGTCATGTTTTTAATGGTTATTTGGGAGGCTATTGGAGCCTGGATTCTAATGAAAATGACTACTTTTGAGGTGTAGATAACTTGGGTTCATCATTTTTTGTTGGCTTGTTAACGTTTTTAGGTGTGGCTGGTGCCGGACTATTATTGATGCGCCCGGTGTTTGCGCAGTATGTGGATTCTTATGCTGTGAGGGTTCGTCCACGTAAGGTATCCCAAGATAGTGCAGCAGAAAAGCCGCAAAATTCAGCGTTGCTTGCTTTGATGAAGACTATTGGTGAACTGGTGCTGAGCGTTATGCCTGCACTAGCTGATCGACGCACCACCCAACTCTTGATGGAAGCGAATTATCGTACCCCTGCTCACTTGGCTATATACATGGGTATCAAAACAACATTCGTTTGTGGAGTCGTATGCTTGGGTGTTCTATCTGCATCCGGTAGCCCAATGATGCTGTTGATGTGTATACCGGCGGCTGGTTTTGGCTGGTATTTGCCTAATTTCTTTCTAGGCGGACGTGTGAAAAAAAGGCAGAATCTAATCCTTAAAGAGTTGCCTTCAATTATTGACTTGCTTATTGTTTGTGCCCAGGCAGGGCTTGGTCTTTTAATGGCTGTGGACAAAGTTTCCAAAGAGTCAAAAGAATCGTGTCCCACTCTGGCAATAGAATTAGAGCAATTAATAAATGACGTGAAGATTTTTGCCAAGTCTGTGCCGATAGCTATGAGAGAAATGGGAGAGCGTTGTGGTGTGGATGAATTGATTAGTATGGCCAGTGCCTTAATTGCTGCTGAATCAAAGGGAGCGGACATAAGCTATCCACTCAAACAACAAGCCGAGGCATTGCGTGATCGGCTAAAACGCAAGAAGGAAGAAGAAGCGGCCAAAGTGCCGGTAAAGATGATTCCAGTAATTATGATATTTGTTATGCCACTAATTATGTGCCCAATGCTTGGACCAGCTGTAATTACCATTATCCAAGCTCTTGGGCCGATGATTTCTACTGGGATGAAATAGAATGCGTATCGCAAAGCCAGGCGAGGTGAATGCCTTGGCTAGATGGACCTTAGGCGCGGAGTAGGCAGCGCTATATGTATTGCCAGGTAATGAATAAGACCCGTGGGCGAATGCTGGCTGGACAGGTGCGTCAAGCAAAAAGTTTTTTTTCACGACTGAGAGGATTGTTGTTCAGTTCGCCGTTGAAAACTGGACAGGGACTACTTATTGTTCCTTGCCAGTCGATCCACTGTATGGGTATGAGTTATGCGATAGATGCAGTTTTTTTAGATAAGAAGCAAATAGTAGTTGGACTATCGGAAAACCTCAAGCCATGGCAGTTTTCGGCTATTTACTGGCGGGCACACAGCTGTCTGGAATTACCCGCAGGTACTATTATAGACAATGGTGTGGCACTGGGAGATCAATTGATCATTGCTTGATGGTCTTCGGACGCGACGGAAAAAAATTGCAATGCAACGCCCATATTTAATGCAGCCCAGCCAAGCGCAAAGTCTCTTCTCTGAATAAGATGGTTACAATGACAGCAGCCAAGATAGCTACGCTGGCTGGAATGGGTGATTTGCGTTGTTCGCTAAATTTTGCTAAATCCAGTTTAACACCGCTTACATCACCCTCAAAAATTGCTGCAGAAACTAATATTCCCATTTGTTTCCAGGGCAGTTTTATTGCCAGTGCTAAACAAGATTGCAAACCAAAAAATAAACAAAAATAAAAGACAGACATAATCGCGCTTTTGGGACCCAAAAAAGCTCCAACTGCAGCAAGTAATTTTGCGTCGCCCATGCCTATGCCGCCGGAGGAAGAAGAACCGATGGGTAAATTGCCCAGCACCACAGCAAGTATCGCTGCTAATAGCCAGCCGAAAGCGGACATTAAGGCACCATGCCAACCGCCTGTTAGAAAATTGAGAATGATACCACATATGGCGGCAGGAAATGTGAGCAAATTGGGGATTTTCGTTGTTCGCCAGTCTATTATTGTGGCTATAACGATGACAATGAGCAATAATGCATGATTGAGGAAAATTAGATCTATAGCCATTTTTTTATCTTATATAAGTTTTTATTTTGTCTTAGTTGCATTTTTAAATTGTGGCAATCATATCTATTTCTATTGCGGCGCCTTTTGGCAATGCAGCTGCCTGTATTGTAGATCGTGCCGGCTTGTGGGTTGGAAAAAATTCGGCATAGACTTTATTCATTGCTTCAAAATCAGCCAGATCCTTTAGAAACACTGTAGTTTTGACAGCCTTATCCAAGCTGGTACCGACAGATTGTAGAACATTGCCGAGATTATTTAAGACCTGTTTGGTTTGTTCTTCAATGGAGCCACCAATAAATTGATTTGATTGCGGATCTATCGCTAATTGCCCAGAGAGAAAAACAAAGCCATTAGCGACAATGGCCTGTGAATATGGACCCAGAGCTTTGGGCGCCTTATCAGTAGCTACTGTTTGAATCATATAAGCTCCGTCTATAGTAAGAATTTCACGTACGTCAAAGCAAGCTCGGGCAATAATTCTTTAAGGACTTGATGAGTATACCCAATAGATTTTACTAGATTGCGGCAAGTGCAAAAAGCTTTCGCAAGCAACCTTTAGTTGTCAATCTACAACACGGTTTTGTGAGACTGGTATGTAAGAAGAGAGGACCGAGTGCTTTTTAGTAAGAAGGTTCTCCGGGGTAAGAAATTGGCGGCCCAACTGGAGTTCCTATAGGGGGGAGTCCAGGCGGAAGACTGATCGGAGTGCCTGGTGGAATGGGAACACTGGGGGGAAGGGGAGTACTGATGGGGCTTACCGGAGCCGGAGGTGTGGGGGTCGGAGCGGGTGTTACAGGACTCGGTTCCACAGGAGAAGGTTCCACAGGACTCGGTTCTACTGGCGTTGGGGAAACATGCCTAGGATTTTCTATGCGTCGAGCACGTCGTTCATGTGAACCAGACATACTCCAGCCGACCCCTGATGCGTCCGGCATATAGCTACCGTGACCGGTTGTCAATCCTCTATTGTTTGCATTACGAATACCTGCATTGATAGCGTTAGCTTCGCTCAAGCCGTTAGCAGGTGGAGGTCCAAAAAGTCCTATTCCCTCGTCGCCATATATAGAGCCATCGAATCCAGATTCGGCAACAAAACTATCGAGCGTAGTAGGTGGTAAGCCTTGGGCATTGACTTTAATACCCTTAGGGACTGGCGCTAATGGAGCGTAGGAAGCAAAACCACCATTGGGAACCGTAGGTGAGACATAAGGCATAAAACTTGAATTTGGGATGCCGGGAGCTGATGGAGCATAAGGAGTGGGAGGAATTTGATTAGGCATGATAGCGCTTGATTCTGCATATGGACTAGATTTTTGCGAATTGCCACCTGATTGATTACCAGCGCCGCCAGAGGACATTGCATCATTGCCCAATGATCCCCATTGAGCATAAGCAGCTGTGCTTAGAGCAAGGCTTATAGTGGCAGAGATCACTATTAGAGTTGGCATATTGAATTTTGGTAATTGGCTTTTCATAAGAACGAGATAAAGTCCTTTAAATACTGATGATCAGGGCATAGATGGTGGAGTACTAACTTCAGATTTAGGGATGATACGTCTATTGTTGACAATATTTAGATCCACAGAACCCAAAGATGTGGGTGGCAGAAAGCCGCCGTTCTGCGGATTAGAGCCATTTGAATAGTTGAGTCCCGTATACGTTGTAGCGTAACCGGTCGGAAAACCATAGGTCAGTTTTTTATTGTGTGGAATTTCAGTTGCTGGTCCTGATAACAGCGTAGTAGAAGTTTGAGCCAACCCTCCTCGACTGATTGGGGCTTGACTCCAGCTTGTACCGCTCTCGACCACTGGATGAGGCCCTGAACCGGTGGCATTGTTGGATTGATAAATGTTGGTGGAATCCCGGTCATAAATCTGTTGTCCATTGGCTGCATATTGCTCTCGTTCAATGGGAAGTTCATCGAAAGGAGCATTTATTTTGCTATTGGGATTAGACGAAAATTTGCCAAAATTTGAGGGTGTGAATGAAACATTGGCATTGCCTTTTCCGGCAGCGCCGCCAAGTCCAGCTCCTCCCCCACCTGAAAGAGAAGGTTGGCTATAGGGATCTGAAAGGTCATAAGCTAAGCATGGATGAGCGGTGATTATTTGACAAAATAAGACACCGGTAAATGCTTGGCGCAAGGATAAAGAATGACGATATTTCAAACTCATATGTGGAGTGCCTGATTGATATTCCTGAATAAAGACTAGTAATTGAAAAATGGACTGATAAAGGAGAGAACAAATCGATTAATGTTGAACCAATCCCCAGATTAAATTTGCTGGGTTTGCTGGTCTAGATTAATTGTGTTCTGAACTCGGTCTTACCTCGTGCGAGGATCCTACTCCCGCCATTTAAGCTTGTCAATAAGATTTTAATATAGAATCTGATCCCTGGATCCCTTGCTGCCAGGCATATAGGGGCAATTGTCTGTTAATATCAAACAGCCTTGATTGTCAGGCTTAATCTGTTCTCTGTAGGAGGGCTTGTGCTGGTTGGGAAAGGTCGGTGAGCAATTGGTAAAGCGGATATGGCAATTTATCTTGGTATAGAAACAAGTTGTGATGAAACCGCGGCAGCAGTAGTAGCTGACGGACGACGCATCATGTCCAATTGCGTGCTTTCTCAGATCGACTTACACAAGAAATTTGGTGGTGTGGTGCCAGAAATTGCCGCTCGTGAGCATCTTGAAAGTGTCAATGATTTAATTGCGCTAGCGATGAAACAAGCGGCAATCAAGCCCTCAGATCTCGACGGTATTGCTTGCACAGTAGGACCCGGTTTGATTGGCACTTTGCTGGTTGGCTTAGCGGCTGCCAAAACCCTGGCATTTGCCTGGGATTTGCCACTAGTGGGTGTTGATCATTTAATCGCCCATGTCTGTGCCAACTATCTTGAAAACAATATAAATCCACCGTTTCTAGCACTGCTGGTTAGTGGTGGACATACTCAGCTTATGTATTTTACTGATTTTGCTCGAGGGGAAATTATTGGACAAACAATAGATGATGCAGTAGGCGAAGCCTATGATAAAGTGGCTCGACTTCTCGGTCTTGGTTATCCTGGCGGACCGGCGATTGACCGCCTGGCAGCAACAGGTAATCGGACAAGATTTATTTTTCCACAAGCTAATGTGGATGGATTGAATTTTAGTTTCAGTGGTCTTAAAACGGCGGTTTTACGTTGTTTGCAGAAGCTAGAGCAGCCATTGCCAATAAGCGATCTGGCAGCATCCTTTCAAGAAACAGTAGTATTGACGTTAGTAAATAAGACTTTGCAAGCGCAGAAAATTACTGGCAGTCCTCAGATTGTTCTAGCTGGTGGTGTGGCCGCAAATTCCGATTTACGAAAGAGATTATTGTCATTGTCACCGGTGCCGGTAATTATTCCACGGCCGGAATTTTGTACTGATAACGCAGCGATGGTGGCTTCAGCTGCCTATTTTCAGCAGTCTGAAAAAATAGAGGGGGCAGGGAGCGAAACGCAAATTGCTGAATTAATTGCATATTCACGCGCCAAACTGAGTCGGAAAGCCATAGTAGGATAGTTCTATAACTACGAAACCAAGAGCCAGGTATGCATAGCTAAAAGGTGTACGGAAGGGGCCTGACTGCATTTGCGGTGCATGTGGACTATATAATCACAGATAATCTGTTTAGAATTTCTTTTACATGCTAGGATTTACCGATTAGTTGGGGAATCAGGCAGGTCCTGATAATTTTTCTGGGCAATATACAGGTTTAGCACAGGGAGGCTTCTTAGACCGCAGGATCTGTGAGGTAAATTGGAATACCACGGTAGTGATCTTGTGGGCTGAAGTAAATTCTAGACATGTCATTTCAGGATAAAAACCTTGTTTGCCGTGATTGTCAAAAAACATTTGTCTTTTCGGCTGGCGAACAAGAATTCTTTAGCGCCAAGGGACTTGTTAATGAACCAAAGCGATGTGGAAATTGTCGCATTCTAATGCGAGTGCAACGGAGCGGAGAAGATCCTAAACAAACCGCCGAAGTTAATTGTGCGGAATGTGGTCTACCGACCCGGGTGCCATTTCAACCGAAAGGTTACAGGCCGGTATATTGTAGTGCTTGTTTTCGTTTGAAAAAGGTTGCGGAAGAAATTAATCCAACGGAAGAAATTAATCCAGCCGATGAACAAGCGAAAATTGTTGTAGTTTGAACAACCAACAATCATATCCAGGCTATATCCAAATCGTACTGGATGGCATTTTATTGTCCTGACTTTAAGTTCTGAGTTAATTTCTGACCGAATTCTAACCAGGCATTACTCATTTCGTATAATAATGCCAGTCAGTTCTTTTTGTGGTTTTTTTGTTCTTTCGAGAGTCAGCACTTTTGGCATTATCATGACAGACACCATTAGCTCAAGTATTGATCCCTGCCCAAGTTGTGGACGTCCGACGCCGGTTGGCACACGTTGTGTCTACTGCTCGACGCTCACTGACCTGGATTTAGACAATTTGCCACTGGATCAAATGAGAACAGTGGAAGCGGATTCTGCCGAAGATGGTGTGCCACGCTCAGTAGTATTGATTGAAAAGAGCGGGCATAGAATGCCTTTGAAAGGGCTGAAAATGAAGATTGGACGGGATCCCTCTAATCAGCTGGTTGTTAAGGATGACACGTATGCTTCTCGACATCACGCGTGGATCACATACGAGGATGGCGATTTCTGGATTGAGGATTTAGGATCCACCAACGGCACGCTATTAAATGGGCATCCGGTAGTAAAAAGACAGCTATTGTCTTCTGGTGATAAAATCCGCGTTGGACACACTGAGCTAACTTTTGAAATTGAAAATAATTCGTAGGGAAATACGGCATGGTTGAAATGGGTGTAAGCCCAAATCGTATTGAACTAGAAAGCCAAATTTTGTGCGCTTCTTTGCGACAGAGCTGGGCGCACGAAGATATTCATGGGGTGATAGTGGTGGCAAAGCAGCTTTGCCAGCTTTTCCCAGATCTTTTACGCCCATTGCCTAATCAGGGTCAAGACAAGTCGCCCAATTTGTATCAGTTGCTGGGATTAAAATGTGATGCCTCGCAAAATATGGTTGTCAGTTCTTACGTCAGGGCGGTGACGAATTTTCTTCAGGAAAAAGATGTTATAGGAAAGCAAGACGAATTCTATACTCTATTGGACGCCGGTTACATTTTGCGTAAGCCAAGACTGAGATTAAGCCATGACTTATTTGTTGTTAGGCATTGGCTGCTCGCGCAAAGAGCCATTCCCGCTGATGGCACAATCGATTTTGCTGAAGCTATAAAAGAAGAAAGAATAGCCAAGCCTGTCGAGGCCGAGGTAGCGCAACCACTATCCCAACTGGTTTACTTGTTACAGCAAGCACAAATTATTGGGCAGGCCGAGGTCTTAGCGCTCACCAATCAAACTAAGCTTGCTCCTGAAGTGCCAATTGAAGAGTTAATATTGAGTGCTGGCTATGTCAATGAAAGTGAATTGAAGTCGTTGCAACTGGCACAATATCTGATCAATCAAGGAAAAATTACTATGCCTCAATTTATCGTTGCTATGTATGATGAGCGAAACAGGGGCATAAGAATGGCCGAATCATTACAGAGCAGGGGTTGGCTGGAAGTACAGGTAAGATCAGTCAATGATTAGGCGCAGGAGATCTAGATGACAAAGTCACGACTATTAAGAGAAATTTTTGTCATGGCCATTACTTGTTTTGCCATTTTTCAGGCGGTTAAATCTATTTATGGCAGCCTGGAAAGACAGTTATTTTTATATGGGCAAACTCAAATATTAAAAAGTGCCCAAAAGCAAGCGCTGGAGATGAATAAAGACTTGCGTGGCGGCTTAACCAGTTATCAATCATTAACTGGTGTGGAAAGGCTTGCTCGGGAAAGATTAAATCTGGTGGGTAAAGATGAAATTATGGTCCGCATTGGCAAGTAATCCAAAAAAGATAGACGAGCCAATATATGGCTCGTCACAAATACGTTTTTGAGTTCAGAGATTTAATATGACTGGCGCTTAGCGTACGATTGCTCGAGACAGCCAGAAACTGCGAACTTGTCTGTATATCGACAATGCTTTGGTGGACATGGTTTGCTGGGCTGGCGCGGCAATTACTTTAGGCATTACTGGCGCCACTGAAGAACCAAGGACGATTGGTCCACTGGCAAAGCTTGAAGAAGCAAATATGCCTAACCCTGCGGCTAGGACTGAAGCGAGTACTAAATTTTTTTTGGTGACCATGCTTGGATAAACCTCCGAACTACTTATATTGCCAGACTGACTGGTTTGGATGACTCTAATTCAACTTCAAGTATGATATACCCAGCAGTTGGCGCAATCTTGACAATATGATAGCACGAAGAAGTAAAAGTTAAACTGCGAAAATATAAATTTATCCATTTTATAGGGAACTGACTTGTACGATTTTCTGCTCATTTTAATCCTAGCTGTATTGGGGCTATTAGCTCATGTAGCCAGGAATAGACGCTGGCTGGAATGGATCTTAAGGATCGTGATTTGTGTCGTTGGTCTGCTAGAAGGCCTTTTATTAATTACGCCTGTAGATTTGCTTTTTAGTCCCTGGGTCTCTTCTGTTCTGTCAGTTGCCTTTGTCTGCAGCCTATTTGTATTATTTATGCCAATCAGGCGGCTAGTTTCCTGGTTTTGCACTGGGTTGGATTTGATCATTACTGGGCAATTATTTATGCCTTTGATCAAGAAAAACATTGAAGCCGCTGAATATTTTCTGACGAAAAAAATCTTTGTGCCCACGTCTTTTCCGCACTTGATGGGACTATTCATTTATGTCAATACGGCGGCCTATTTATTAATGAGCATCGATCCTGAGAGTTTTAAGATGCCCTATATTCCCTTGCCTATACCATTGGTGCTGGCCCAACTTTTATCCTATAATGGCATAGGTTTGGTGCTTTTGTCCCTTTGCGGTGTGGGGATTTATGTCACTCGCCCATATAAGGATGTATTTAGCAGGCTTGGTTGGGTAAAGCCAACGAAAACACAAGTGGGTATCGGCATCCTTTTAATTGTTGGCAGTTTTGCTTATGACGCATTGTGGTCAGTCTTTACGCATCATTTAAGCGGGCAAGATTTAGCGATAAAACTTTCATACTATAATTCGGGCACATTTACTGCCGGCGGTGCAATGCTGCCATCAGCAATTCTTGCCATAGCAACTGCTATTTGTGCTGGTATTGGCGAAGAGACTTTAATTAGGGGCGCTCTGCAACCGGTCTTTGGTATTGTGCCGGCGGCTGTCTTGCATGGCATGCTGCATGGTCAATTTGCTCATGCGCCGATCTTTATTGTGCAGGTGGCTATCTGGTCAATAATGATGGGATTAGTGAAGCGCTGGACCAATACGACCACAACAATTATTGGTCATGCCGGCTTTAATTTAATTACGACGTTTTTGTTTGCGTTCAATCCATAACTTAATTCGGCGCGGATCAGATCGATTCTTTTCGTAGTTTGTTAATACCCGGTGTTGCTGGTAATTTGGCTTGTGGAAGTGGACTGTATCTGTGTACAGTTAACTCGACCGGTAGCTTATCGACAGGAGCTAATCCTAATGCGGCTCGCTGCTTATTGTAGTTATAGAGTATTTCCTGGCTCTTTTGTTTGGTGAATTCGGCTACAGTTTGGGCTTTCGTTTTTCCGTCCGGAATGTGTACTTCAAATACTTCTCTTTCTATTGTGACGTACGTGTGATTGGTAAATGACTTGGGCAAATGTTCAATATACCCAGGTCTTTCCCAAACCGGTACAAAGGCTTGTTGGGCTTGTGCATCTGAACGTGCAGTGTTGGCGCAACCAAAGTCGTATGCATTGGCCAAAAGTTGATTGCCGGGTGCTGCTGAGGAAACTGTTGGTTTGTCAGCTGTCTTGTCGCTCATAATATTGCCTGTTGTTCAGCAAAGTTGTTATAGAGTTTATAAAATTCGTGTGGCAGCTTGGTGGCATGAGCGAACAAAACCCATTCGATTTAAGAAATTGCCAAATGGAAAATGCCAGTTCAACAACAGTTGTAAGGGGCTGCTTTTTAAATGAGGCAATACGTGAGGCAATACGGGATAGGGAAAAAAGCATGCAGTGCTAACTCCTGGCTATCGTGATACTGCAGCATAAGAAATAGGCGGTACAAGGATGCAGGTATGTAAAAGACTTTCACAAAGTTGGTTTTCGTTCAAGCGCCGGTTAAAGCGATAGCAGAACTCATCGAGATACTTGTAAAGATGTTTTGGGCTGACGGCACCATGATAAGTACCTAACAAGAACCGTTTAGCTAGAGAAATAGCCATATGCACCCAGTCTAGCTTTCTAAACGCCTCGGGAGCGGATTTATGGGTTTCAAGGCTGTGTCCCATTTTTTTTACTACGTTATGGGCACCAGCTTTGTCCGCCACAAAATGTTGTTGTGATTCGTTATCAACACTGGCTACTACTACTCTTTTAACATCAGCTTCACAGGCACTGCTGCCCATTATTTTTCTCATTATCAGGCTACCGGGCTTTGTGTTGCCAGCTTCGATCATCACCAGAAATTGAGTTTTGTGCTTAGAGTAACCGAAAAAACCCTCGTCCATTTCAATTAATCCAGCAAGCCGAATAGTCCTTCTATCCCGCTTTGACATGGCTGCTCTGATCTTGTGCAAAATATGCCAAACCGTTGAGTAGCACATGCCCAGCTGTTTTGAAAGCCTTAGGGCCGAAGCACCACCTTTGTCCTGCACAACTAAAAATATTATCCAAAACCAAGTTAAAAGGGGAATTTTGCTCCTATCGAAAATGGTTCCTGCTGTGATTGCTATCTGTGCTCTGCATACGGCACACTGAATGGCGCGTCTGGATTTTAGTCTGTATCCATCATCATGACCGCAGTTAGAACAGATAAAGCCTTTGGGCCATCTCATGCGTATAATTGCTTGTTCACAATCTTCTTCAGTGCGGTATCGTTTCTGGAATTCAAATATTGACAAGCCCGCTTTTCTCATACACATTACCTCCCGATCGGTATACCATACATATCTATGGTAGCACAGAAAATATGCAAGCTGCATAAATGCAATACCCAGGGTGCTAACTTGCGCTAATTGTAAAGTCGAAATTTTGTTTGTAAAATCGCATAAAAAATAAGTCATAAAATTGTCTATTTCATGAGGCAAGTGGATTGATATCAAGCACTGGGCTGAGCTTTCAGACTGTGTTGCAGCATATTGAAACAGCCTTGATTTTGCTATCCCCAAAAATGTTAGGATGGGTCGATTCGTTCTTTAGAAAAACACGGGGTTTTTCCGACTCAGATAAGCAGGCAGCTACAGCAGCACCCCATTCAACGTTGCACATAGGCAATACTGTGGGTTTATTTGTGGCAATATCCACGACAATGCAAACACTGAAAAACCGACATGACGACCCGCAGCGGCTGGTCATCGATAGTTTATTCAGATGTGGGTGTAGCGAGAACGTGGTTTCAATCCGTGCAAACAGGCTGCGCCGGCAGGCGCGCACTAACTCCGAAAGAGACTCCAATGGCAGGCAGGTTAGACCTCACCCCGATCACGGGACTCAAGACAAGGGTTCTAGATGCCCTCGGACAGTTCGTCCAACGTGTCGAGAATCTGAGCAAGGAGGGACAGCGACGTGAAAATGTCCGAAACCCGCAAACGTCTTCTGACTATCCGCTGGCTACCCAACTGACTACCCCTTGGTTGATGTTCCTGGTCATGGCCTGTCGGCTGGATGCCGCTGCCAGGAAAGCTGGTACTGACCAGGCGTGCTTCAACCAGCAAGACTGCCATCTTTTCCTGGAAGATTTGAGGCAGACGAGACACTTGTCAGAGGCGTGCAAGGACCACACATTCGACGAACGCGGGTTAGAATACACCTTAGAGGCATTTATAGCCGAGCTGGCACAGTTGGCTATGGCGACGGCCTCCCTTGCATACGCGCCTTTGGACTGCTGACAAGGGTGTCCTTTTGAGTGTAAGAGAGTTTCCATTTAACATGGAGCTGACAGAGTAATAGGCAGCTCTCGCCCCTGCAAGCGCACTGTCAGCGGGATTGCTCCCGTTGGGGGTGATGCGCCGTGAGGCGCAGGTGTCGTCCATGCTGGATTGGTACAGGGAATTTTTCTGTTGTCTGAAGAATGAAAGGACTGACTCATGTCAGGCAACGCAAACGACGGGCGTATGACTAGAGAAGAATGGGAACGTCAGAAGCGGGCACAGGCAGCCCCAAAGCCCGAGCGTCTCTCCCCTGATGAGTGGGAGCGGAAAGCTCGTGCAGAGGCGCAGGAACAGCAGCGGAAAGCTGCGGAGCGCAAAAAGAAAGATGAGGAGGGCCATCGGCGATGGGAAGCGATGGAAAAGCAACGGGAGGAAAGAAGGCAACGCGGTTGCTGCCCGTTCTGCGGACTGAAGAAAAAGCGACAACTTCACGGCAGCATCTGCCCGGCGGGGTGCCCGGAAGAGGGAGCTCACGCATCGGGTTAGCTGGTTGAGCTTGGCCGGGTACACACAAGTCCTCAGAAATTGCTCGAATGAGGACATGGTCATCATGACCAAGGCGTTGGCGACGGCTGAGAACCCGTTTGCCTTGTTGCAACCTAAGGCGGGTAATATGCTGTTGGTACACCTTTTCAATCGAAGGCGATACGGCGACCAGTGTTGATGTTGTCTTTGATTGAGCTATTGTCGTTCGGTGAGCCAGTCCTGGTGGTTACTATCGGGACTGGCTCACCACACCCATTTTTTCTGGAGACAGTTATGCTTGTACATGGCAAAAATAGCGATCCCGGCCTGCTCTTAGCTATCGGACGAGCCTTGCTCGCCAAGGATGATGAAGTACGCCGGTACAACGATCACGATGCACGTAGATTGGTGCAGGTCAGAGAGATGGCTGCTTTGAGGGCTAAGCATTTCCTCGCTGAACTCAGCTTCTACCTGGTGGCGGTCATCAATAATGACCCCAAGAAGGACCAGCTCACTCGAGAAGAGTGTGCGCACGAATGGGACAAAGGACGTATTGGTGATGCCGCTGGGACCGCCGCTAGCTACCAGGTGTTCAAGGAGGAGTTTATAACGCGAGTGGTTGAGGGCGTCGAGCGGATGGGACTGAGAGCGGACTACTCGCCTGGACCGCATCGTTCTTCAAGCAGTGGGAGCAGCGAGCAGGCCTATTTGAGCATCCACTGGGATCATCTGGGTGAGCAGGCAAGGGAAGTGGCCAAGACGCTTACCCGTCCCCAGGAAATGATTACGTGAAAGTAAGAACGAACCGCGGATGCTGGAGTCTGTTCGGGCTAAGGCCCGGGCAGGCTTCGGTCCGTCTGCACTTATTGGCATCTTTCAACCAGGCGAGATAATATATATTATGTTTTATTGCCTTTTTTACTTTGGTGAAAGGCGCCAGAAGTCGCATTTAGAGGAAGTGGTTAGTAAAGCTCTTGATGGCGGAAGCAGATCAAAATAAAAAGATCTTGCATTGTCAGGATCTTTTTCGTATTTTATATATCAGGTAGTTGTGGCGTACAGTCACGGTAGTAACAACCAACTCAGGAGAGCCAGCAATGGATTCATCAAAAAATTTCTGTCGTTCATGCGGAGATACCTTCTCCACCAGCTTGATTGACTGGGCAATTATCAACGTCAATGGTCAGTCAAGTTGTGAGCTAGTTTGCGAACACTGCAAGGCGAAGTATGGTCTAAGGCCAAACGTAATAGTAATGTCAGTGATTACGGACGTAGAATTGGATCCAACAGATCATCTCGATACCGATAAAAACAGCCACGTCGTCCAATTTTGTCACAGTCCGAACAGTGCCGAAAATGGCCTTTTTGGCACTGTTTTATAGTTTAGTATGGTCACGTAAAAATTTAGCGATTTGTTCTTTGTTTATTTTGCCTTGTGCGGCTCCAAGTGTTATTTCTTCAAGATCATCAAAGTTTGCTTCAATTTCTATGGAGTTGTAGGCAAGAAAAACCAGAGCAGAAGCGAGAGCGGTTCTTTTGTTACCGTCAATAAAAGGATGATTTCTTGATAAATGAAATAAGTAGGCAGCTGCCATTTCAAACAGATCAACATGGAGATACTTCCCATCAAAGCTAGCCAAAGGTTGTGCCAAGGCCGACTCTAACAAACCGACGTCTCTAACACCTTGAGCTCCACCGTACAAATCGATACAAGATTGCTGGACTTCTAGTGCTTTGGCAAGATCCAAAAACTTTGGATTCATTTATCCGCTAGCCGCTTTAGCAAAGGCCCATAGTCAGCATGGATTTTTTTTAGCGCATTAGCAAACTCTTTGTCTTTTTTTTTACCACGCACGGGGGTAATTACTAAAACATTTCCATCTGTGGTCACATTTAATTCAGTAGTAGCAGGATCTATTTTTAAGAGCTCTAACACTGCTTTGTCGAGTAAAAGTGCATGACTATTGCCGTGCTTTATTAGATGTTTTATCATGTTGCTACATTCCCTTGTAACAACATTGTATATATAATGGGTTTCCTTGTCAAGGCGTCTGTAGAGAGAATTTGTCCTCGATACATAATCTACGTTACTGACAGCGTCATGCTCTTCTAAAAATTTTTTGGGGAATAGAACGTTGATGTTCGATCAAGAGAATATTTAAATTCGGTCGAGATGTTCGCAAATAGCTTCTTTGACGTAAAATGACTTTTTCTTCCTTTAAAGTGCAATTGTTAAGGATGGACAAATGTTATTCTAATAGGGATTTTAAAGCACCCAAAGAGTTACCAGAAATATTGTTTATACGCAGATGAAGGAAAAAAGATTAGCCGTCTTTCTAGTTGTTGTCCTGGTCTGGCAGCTTATAGCTGCTTCTGGAGTTTGGGCAAAGGCAAGCAGTGTTGCGCCGCAAGAGAGCATAGTGATGCGGGCGATGCAGAAGGAATTGGATCGTTCTTTTGCCCAGTTGAAAACAGCTGGTGAAGCGCCATTGTATTTTCTTGGCTATCGCATTTATGACACTCAGTCGCTAAATATGACAGCAGAATATGGTGCATTAGATGCAGTGCCATATCTTAAGCATAGCCGCTACCTGGGAATAAACTTGCGTGTGGGCAGCCCGCACCTTGATAATACGCATAAGATTCGTGATCAAAATAGGGTTAATCCGGATTCTTTTCGCTCAATAACACCTGCATTTATACCCATTGAAGATGATGAGATGGCCATTCGGGCGGCAATTTGGGCAAAGACTGATGGTGCGTTCAGGAATGCGCAAAAGAGATTTACTGTAGTTAAAACAAATCAAGATACTAAGGCAGCGGAAGAAGACAAAGCAGACGATTTTTCGCAGGAAAAACCTTGCGTCTATACAGGTCCGCCGCTTAACTTAGTAGCGGATGGGCAAGCATGGGAGAGCAGACTGAGGCGTCTATCGGCAATTTATTGTCAGTATGCAGATATTCTCGATTCTCGAGTTGAATTTATAGCCACAAAAACGCGCCGTTATCTTGTAACCAGCGAAGGAACGAGGGTGCAAGATGAGTCAGTGCATTATCGTCTTTCCACCACGGCTGAGGCGCTGGCAGATGACGGTATGAGGGTGTGGCTGTACGATGGTGTTGAGGCGGACCTCGCCACAAGAATTGCCTACTGAAGAAAAATTTGGGCAAATGGTGCGTAAGCTGGCTGAGTCACTCGAGAAGTTGCGAGTAGCACCACCGGCGGAGCCATATAGCGGGCCGGCAATTTTAAATTCTAAGGCTGCCGGGGTTTATTTTCACGAAACTTTTGGTCACCGCATTGAAGGGCATAGACAAAAGGATCTTGATGAAGGGCGTACTTTTGCCAAGAAACTGGGACAGCAAATTATGCCCGCTTTTATTTCAGTTATTGATGATCCCACTTGTGAGAAGCTCAAATCTAAAAGCTTGAATGGTTCTTATCATATAGATGATGAAGGAGTGCCGGCGCAAAAGGTTACTCTTGTTGATCAAGGTATATTGAAAACTTTCTTGATGGGACGTTCTCCTGTTAAAGGTTGTCCGCATTCAAATGGACACGGACGTTGCTCGCCAGGCTATCCGCCAGCCGCTCGCCAGGGTAATTTAATGGTTGTCTCCAATAAAGGAGTCCCCTATCAGAAGCTACGCGCTCAACTGATTGCTGAAGCGAAAAAGCAAGGAAAGCCATATGGATTGGTGTTCGATCAGCTTGCAGGTGGTTTTACAATTACTCATACGATGATGCCGCAGGTTTTTAAATTACTACCGCTAATGGTTACACGCGTTTATGTTGATGGTAGACCGGATGAATTAATTCGGGGAGTGGATCTCGTAGGTACGCCGCTTATCTCCTTAGAAAATATTTTGCAAGCCGGCGATGATGTTGACACATTCAATGGTACGTGCGGAGCAGAGTCTGGCTGGGTACCGGTTTCCGCATCTTCGCCCAGTTTGTTGGTGCAAACAATTGAAGTGGAAAGAAAAGCAAATACCCAAGACAAGGCGCCAATTTTGCCGCCGCCGGATAAAGACACAGAAAATGCCGGACAAAAGGATGGGGCAAAATAGAGTATGAAAAAAATATTTGCACCAGCAATAGCAACAATTGTTTTGTTAATATCTTGCTTGCCTGCCTATAGCCAGTCAAAAGATGTGGTTATGCGAGCCCTTGAAGACGAAATGGCACGTTCGATGTCGCGCCTCAAACTAAATGGGCATAGTGGGCCATATTTTATATCTTATACAGCGCGCGAATTTGATAATCTGCGCCTAGGGGCATCATGTGGTGCATTGACTGAAGACGATCGTAGCCACTGGCGAGATTTAATTGTTGATGTCCGGGACGGCAATTACACTCTTGATAGCTCGAATTTTCATATGGGTGAGCGCGAAGGAATGCCGCCAGGACTGACTAACGCTAACGGCAAAGCTTTGACTATTGATGAGGATTATGACGCGTTGCGGCATGCTTTGTGGCTGTGCACGGATACTGCTTATAAAGCGGCAATTGAAAATTTAGAAGCAAAGAAATCTTACCTGGAAGAAAATAATGTCCGAGAAAGACCGGACGATATGTCCAAAGAGGAACCGGTAGTTTATAGTGAGCCGACGAACAAGCTGCAAGTAGATAGAGATCACTGGACAGCGATTGTTCGAGATGTCTCGGCCATTTTCAAGCAGTATCCATCTATTCAGCGATCATTAGTCACATTTGATGCTGTTTGCGGCAATGACTGGTTTATTAATAGCGAAGGAACTCGCACCCGCGAAAGCCGAACTGAATATGTATTGGCCGTCATGGCTAGCACACAAGCTAATGATGGTATGGAACTGGTTGATAGCCGGGCATATGCTGGCTACTCAGAAAAGGAACTGCCGACTGATGAAGTGTTAGAGAAAGCGGTTAAGGATATGGCGCAGCAGCTTATTAGATTGCAATCTGCCCAATTAGCTGATGAATACAGGGGACCCATTCTGTTAGAGGGACAGGCTTCGGCGGAATTTCTAAGCCAGTCATTGCGACCCAATTTAGGTAATGCTCAAGAGACATTGGGTAGCAAAGGCAATTCTGGGTTATTTCACCGTAATCAGTTAAAAGATCAATTGGGCAAGCGCATATTGCCTCAGTTTATTACTGTTGTTGATGATCCTTTAGCGCAAGATTACAAAGGTATTCCCGTGCATGGCAATTATAAAATAGATGACGATGGTGTACGAGCGCAAAAAATTGTTCTGGTTGATAAGGGTGTATTAAAAACATTTTGTATGAGCCGTACCCCGACTACCAGTATCAAACATAGTAATGGTCATTCAGTGCGTGGGGTGGGAGAAACCAGTATTCTTTTTATCAATTCGGATAAGCAATTGAATCCGCAAGAGCTGAAGAATAAACTTATTGCATTGGGCAAAGAGGCGGGACTAAAGAATGTAATCATTGTCCGACGTCTTTCAACCTATGACACAGTAGTATTTGACCCGGCGGCGATTATGGCCGAAATAAAGTCAAACGCCGAAAATGGCGCATCGGGTGGTTTGACTGTGCGTTCACCTTTGCTTTTATATAGTGTCTCGGTAGATGATGGACATGAGGAGCTGCTGCGCGGCGCGCTATTTGATTCTTTGTCCATGCGTGTCTTAAGAGACATAGCCTGCACCGGGGACGATACCGGTCCATATCTTGTTTTGGGAGGCAGCGGTGGCTATCAGGATGTAGTGGCCCCATCTATTTTGATCAATGAAGTGGAATTGCGCAAGCCGGAAAGAGAAACTGAAAGGCTGCCAGTTTTGCCCAATCCCTATGCTGAAAAGTAAGAGTTATCCAAGGAGAAGTAAGATGAAATTACAATTGGTCTGTTGTTTAGCAATAGTTCTTTCGGCCACATCAGCCGGTGCGCAATCTTTAAAGCCGGAGGCCCCATCCCCGTTGCAGCCTGGCATCAATGAGGGCACCGTTGATAATTTTGTTGGTCCGCAATACTGGTATTTTATGGGCGAGCCAGGGCATACTCATTTGCACGCGCAATTCACGCCAATGGGTTTGTTAGGGAGCGCCTATCCATCCGAAATTACGGTCACTCTTTCTGATGCGGATAAGACCTGGAGTACGCCTAAGATTCTGAGCTCTGCAAGCAAAATAGTTGATTGCAGTTTTGATGGCGATCTAAAAAAGCCAACAAAATTATTGATTAGCGTAACTCCGCCCACGGGTGGAATGGTGCGCACGGGCGGTAATTATCAACTGGAAGCGAGTGGTGCCGTTTCGTTTGGACAGAAAAGCACGGCCGATCCTGTTATTGGCACTTATAATCAAATGTCCGGCTATACTTCGTTGCTTGGAACTTCTAAATTTCTGGCTGATGGCAGTATTCAAACTACTTCTGGTGCCAGTGGTAGCTGGAAGCTATTCGATAAAGACACCCAGACGTATATCATCAAGATTGAAGGAGAAACTCAATTGTCTCTGCAATACGTACCGGGTCGTGGGCTGTGTGACGGTAACACAATTATTTTCCAAGAGCTGAAATAATATTGCGGGCGAAGCGGTCTGATACTTAAATAGCGTGTTTCACCCGCGACGTACTAGGAGTCATTGCCAATGGCAGGCTGATTATCTTTGCCTGAGCCATTGGTCGGTGTATCCGGTTTTGCTTCGGCATCTGGTTGTTTGCGTCTTCTGCTTGAGTCGGGCAATCCCTCGATGGCGCCTAAATTGATTACTGGTACTTTGCCCACTAATTTTTTCTCTGCCAGAATGAGTGATTCGCGCTCGATGTCTAATTCTGAGCGATCCGGTTCAAGAATTCTGGCGATATCGCGGAAGATAGAGAGTTTCTTTATCAAGAAGGGCATTAGCTAATTTCTCAAGTTTGTCTCGATGCTTGGTTAGCAATTCGCGCACATTATCCAGACATGTGATCAACTAGACCTTTAATTTCCATTTCAATTTGATGTTCGGTTTCTGGAGAAGTGCGAGATTGTGAGCCGCCAAAGGCTTTATTCACATTGAATTTAAATGAGCCCATGCCCCATTCTCTAATCATGCTGCGAGCGATCGAGGCTACATTATCGAAATCAGAGCAAGGTCCAGATGTGGTGGTGCCGCGAATATAATTCTTCGGCTACATAGCCACCTAGAGACACTTCCATGCTGTACCATAAATTCTTCTTTGGATACGGTGTGATAGTCTTCTTTTTGCACTGGCCAGAGATAGCCCAGAGCGTGGCCAGCTGGGAACAATGGTTAATACTTGAATGTGATCTTTGCGATTGCGGAAATAACAAACAATGGCGTGTCCAGCTTCATGATAAGCGGTATGCAAAAGTTCGTCGCGCAAGATATTGCCGCTATAGGACATGCCAAAGCTTACTCTTTGAATGGCTTGAATAAGATCTGCTTGATTTATTTTCGTACGTCCATCGCGAATAGCAATCAGTCCAGCTTCATTGGCAATATTTGCCAGATCGGCACCAGCTTTAAATACAGTCATGCGGGCGACATCTAATGGATTTACTGTTTCATCCACGTGACATCTTTTAAATATGATTTGATAATTGCTTCTCTGCCTTCTAAGATTAGGCAATAGGAATATCAATGCGGCGATCAAATCGACCCGGGCGCAATAAAGCAGCATCAAGCATATCGGCATTATTAGTAGCACCAATGGTCAAAACTTTATGTTTGCCAAAACCATCCAGTTCACTCAACAATTGATTAAGAGTTTTATTTGAATCTTGAACGGCGCCACCACCACGATCAATGCCGCGCTTGCCACCTATAGCATCAATTTCATCAATAAAGACAATGCATGGTTTGCCGCCACGGCGAGCTTGTTCATAAACTGCCCGCACACGATTGGCGCCAACACCAGCCCACATTGATTGAAAATCGCCACCAGATAATGCATAAAAAGGAACGCCGGCTTCATTAGCAATTGCTTTGGCCAGCATAGTTTTGCCTGTGCCTGGTGGACCGACTAATAATATGCCCTTAGGAGATTTAAGACCACTTTCAGTTACTTTGTCCAGCATTTTTAAGTAAAGCTACTACTTCTGCTGCTTCTGCTTTAGCAGAGTCCATGCCTTTTACATCATCTAGTTTGACGTCAATATCCGGCACGCGTGAAAGATTCATGCCGCCTGTATTTAGTTTATGTCCAGCAGTAACAGAAATGCGTTCGGCAGCATCTTCCAGATCAATTTGTTCTACATGCTTGCTGCCACGGCGCACAGCAATAATTGCTGCTTCATTTGTAGCAAGCAGCAATATCAGCCCCTGAAAAATTGACTGATATTTTAGCTAGTTTATCCAAATCAGGCTCAGAAGCTAGTTTTATGTCTTTCAAATATTTTTTGAATAATTTCTTTCTGCCTTCGGCATCAGGCAAACCGACATATGTTTTGCGATCAAATCTACCTGAACGCATAAAGGCCGGGTCAAGATTTTGCTCCATATTGGTGGCGCCAATGGTGATCACATTGCTGCGGCCAATACCGTCTAGTTCAACAAGTAATTGATTGAGAGCACTGTGACGATTGCTGCCTGTATCAGTCACCGTACCACCCAGAGCATCAATTTCATCGATAAAAATAATGGCTGCTGGACTTTTGCGCGCTTGCGTATATAAGTCCCCGTAATGCGTTCGGCACCTTCACCAGCAAAGGCACTAATAAAATAACTGCCAGATAAACCATAAAAAGGAACACCAGCTTCATTGGCAATTGCTTTGGCGAGCATGGTTTTACCAACACCTGGTGGACCGATGAGCAAAACGCCTTTGGGGATTTTGGCGCCAATACGTCTTAATTCATCGCCACGTTGCAAGAAATCAACTATTTCAAGCATATCTTGCTTCACATCATCAATGCCGATAACATCATCGAGGCGCACTGTAGGATCATGATTGGCAATTTGAATACCAGAGCCGACCATGGTGCGCTCCAAGCCCACAGACACACGCTCCAGAGCTTGAATGATTACTTCGGTTGTCACTTTGCCAGGGCCGGTGGGGCGATTGCCAATTAAAGCTGCTTCGTTTACTAC
This sequence comes from Candidatus Melainabacteria bacterium, assembly GCA_963767815.1. GTDB lineage: Bacteria > Cyanobacteriota > Vampirovibrionia > Obscuribacterales > Obscuribacteraceae > CAVYFJ01. Next base: position 381,490 of record CAVYFJ010000001.1, read on the forward strand.
ACCGGCAATTTCAGCTGGTGAATAATTGGCAGTGAGCATGGATATTTCATCAAGATCTATAGATGGCCAATCTGCAATTGACTTTATTTAAATAATAACGAAATAGCTCTTTTCTCTCTTCAGGATTGGGTAATTCAAAATAAATTCTTCTGTCCATACGACCGGAGCGCATAGAGAGCTGGATCTAAGATGGCGTCATTATTAGTGGCACCAATGACCATCATATTGCTGCCATAGAAACCATCCATTTCAGTAAGCAGTGCATTCAGAGTCATATTCATGTCAGCAACGCCGCCAAAGCCTCTATCTGCTCTGCGGCTGGCGGCCATAGAATCAATTTCATCTATAAAGAAAATCGAGCGCGGGAATTTGCGCAATTTGGCAAATAAGCGTTTTTAGTTTAAGGACACCCAAGCCCAGAATAAGGCCGCTTAAACTGGAGCCTTCGACAACAAAGAAAGGGATGCCTATTTCATTAGCAATCGCTCGAGCAAATAAAGTTTTACCAACACCGGGTGCGCCAATAAAGAGCATGCCTTTTGGTACTTGAGCACCGCTAGCCTTATATTTTTCAGGAGCAGAGAACATTTCCACGACTTCTTGAATTTCAATTTTGGCTCGTTCATTGCCAATTAATTCGCTAAGCCTTGTTGGCGCTTTAGGATTGATGGTGGGGGCTTTAAATAGGAAGGGAAGAAACTTGCGCCAGAAACTTTTTGGTGCTTTGAGATCCGCGCGCGGGGGCAAGGGAAAAATGATGGAAACCAGAATATAAAACTGAATAAGAATAACGAGCGCCCCAAAGAGAGCCGCTCCAATTACTGAAACCACGGAGTATTTAAGAAGAGCGGGGAAAGTGGCAAATGGGTTCCAGTAGCCGGCAGTACAAAGCAGTAGCACTGTCCATAGTATTAAGAATGTCCATTTTGCCCAGCTTTTCATAAGTATTGCCTCGAATTAGCGGGCGGACTCGCGCCCGCCCCTACAATAATTAACGTAAACCGATAGGAAATTCGGCCTGGTTGCCGGAACTTTTCTCATCAATTTTGGTTATATAGCCACTATCGCGCCCTTTATCGGTAAAGGTAAAATTGGGAATTATATTGTCTTGATGATTAGCGCCATAAGTATTTGCCGATACTTTATCAATACCCATTGGCTGAGGGCTTGGCGGTGCACCAGTATCATTCAGCCAGGCTGTGAAGCATAGCGCAAGAATCAAGATAAACAAATAAGTCTTCATGAGATTTTTAACCCAGGACTGAGTCGGACGCATGAGTGAGACGATTAATTCGGCATCTCTATATTAGCCCCTGTTTAAATTTTACCCGTTGCCAGCCCTATTTGAACTATCAATTCCCCTAAATATGCTGGTTTCACAAATCCATAATCATAAAATTTGAAATTTAACCAGCTCCTAGACTTAGATAGGGTGCTAGCAAAGCCTCCAGTTGGTCTTTGGGGACAACGCCCTTTAATTGTCCGGTTAAACTGCCATGGTTGAAGAGCAAAAAGGAGGGCATAGAATAGATTTCATAACGGTTGGATAATAAGGCATTGTCTATCACATTGAGCTTGACGGCTTTAATCAAGCCACCATGTTCCTGAGCCACAGCTGCAAATAAGGGGATCATTTGTTCGCAGGGCAGATTATTGGGAGAATAACAATAGATGAGTACGGGTTTGTCACTAGCCAGTACAAGATCTTTGAAATTCGTTTCGTTAATACTAGCAATTGAGGCAAAGCTAGGAAAATCGGATCTGGGAGTATTAGACGCGACCGGTGTTGGATTTTTCGTCTTTTCGTTGGGCTTTGGCGGCGGCATACCATTTAAAATGCTGCCGACTATTAAAGCCAGAATAAAAGCAAGCAAAAGCTCCCGCATTTATTTTCTCCTCCTGGTTATAGATTAACCCATATTTGAAAGAAAATATTACGGTCGCGAAGAACACGGCCGGATGCAGGCGGGCGGACCATTTATATTTTGGATTCAGTGGCACCCGTGACGCACAGGACAACCTTTGGCGGTATATATCATATGCCGCTGAGTCCTGATGCCTGCCTCACGGCCACTGCACTCCGCCCCTACGATATCAACGATCGGATATCGATTGGAACGGCCAGATCTTTAATTGTTCATGTGCTTGTTGATTGCCGAAGTTAAAGTTGCTTTGGGTACGGCACCGACAACTTGTTCAACAACCTGCCCGCTCTTGAAAAGGTAAAGACTTGGAATACCACGAATAGTGTATGCCTGCGCGGTTTTGGGATTTTCGTCTGTATTTAATTTAACGACTTTGAGACGGCCAGCATATTCCTGAGATAAATCTTCGACTACAGGAGCCACTGCTTTGCAAGGTCCGCACCAGGGTGCCCAGAAATCCACCAATACAGGCACTTCAGCTTTTAAAACTTCTTGTTCGAAGCTACTATCGGTTACATTTGCCACAGAAGACATTATGAAATAGACCTCCAGTTGTTTGGATCATTTGATTTGGGACGGCTGCATAAATGCAGCTAAGGCGATTATAGTAAGAATTGCCAGTTTCTTTTAGATTGATCTATATATCTTAAGCTCTTTTCGCCTGAATACACTAGAAAGTAACATACTTATTTTGTCCGGAATTATCTCCAGGTGATTTGATCAATTAGAGTAGAGCAAAATTAATCTAGGACGAGCATGCAGATCAGGGAAGTAAGGAAGACAGCTATATAAATGAACATATTTGAGCTGGGACTATTCAAGAACGCTTATCGCTGGTTTTTTAGCAGCTTAGCTAATCAGCTCCTTTTTAGCTATTTGCTAGTCGTAACAGTGGCTCTTTTTGTTGTTAGTCTTTGGGCGCTGTTTATGATCAAATCAGAGTCAATAACTGATTTGCGTAATTCTCTGGAAGTGGAGGCAGTCAATTTAGCTCTGGAAATCGACAATGATTTAGCGCTTGATTCAATTCAAGCTACGACGCGAGTAAAAAGGCAGTAGACCGCCACGCCTCGAAGTTAAATGTAGCGATTACAGTCGTTAATGAAGATGGCAATATACTAGCTGACTCTCAGGCTAATCTGAAGAAAGGTAATAGCGAAAATATTTCCAATCAATCGGAAATCAACGACGCCCTGGCCGGCATTGTTGCTTTCTATACCAGGCGTTCTCAGTCTACGCAAACCAACTGGTTCTATGTCGCGTACCCAGTGCGATCTGCTGGACGGACAGCAGGTGTTATTCGAGTTGGCGTGCCGCTGACTAATATTGAGCAGAGACTCAGACATGACTTAATTGTCTTTTTGGAAATTATTTTTGCTACTGGTCTAATTACTATTTCAATAAGCCTCTGGCTTGCCAGGCGGGTAAACAGACCAGTGCAAGAAATGAGCGCTATGGCAAAAAAAATTGCCCTATCAGGAGATATTTCAGAGTTTGTGCCGGTATCCAGGCGCGATGAAATTGGAGAGCTTGGACTTTCTTTTAATCAAATGATAGGCAGATTGGCTGAGCAAGAAAGAATGAGGCAGGAATTTTTGGCCAACGCTAGTCACGAATTGAAGACACCAACCATGGCAATAAGTGCGGTGGTGGAAGCTTTGCAGGCAGGGGCAGCCGAGGACAATACTTTGAGGCCCCAATTTTTAGGCTCATTGGAAAAGCTGGTGGCCAGGCTAACAAGTCTATTGCAAGATTTGCTTGATATTACGCGCATGGAAGGGGGTGGCGAAAGTGTTGGTAATGAAACGGTCAATGTAAATCAGCTCGTGCGAGATGCTGTTGAGCAAGTAAAAACTCAGGCACAAAGGAAAAAAATAAATCTTTCTGTGCAATTGCCGGAGGGCAGAGACTGATGGCAATGGGCTTTCCGGACTATCGGTGCTTGGGAATTATTTGCAATTACAAAGGGCATTGATCAATATTTTGACGAATGCCATCAATTACAGCCCGGATCAAGGCTCGGTATCGGTAGTTGTAGAAATGGCTGAACATGAACAAGTACAAATTAAAATTCAAGACACAGGTCCAGGAATTGATCCCTCTGATTTGCCGCATATTTTTGAACGATTTTATCGAGCGGACAAAGCGAGGAGTAGAACAAGCGGTGGCACCGGGCTTGGCTTAGCAATAACTCGCGAAATTATCGCCAGACATCATGGAACAATAGAAGTAGAATCGACACTTGGCAAGGGCAGGCACTTTCATCATAAATTTGCCAGTATTTTTGCCAGCATTCGCCAAAGTGGGCGAGGAGAAAATATAGTTTTAAAAGTTGCTGAAATGATATGAAGAATTTGTTCACCGAGATGGTCGGCAAGCTTATGAGAAAGAGCAATGAACGTTGCTGTCCTAGGCCAAGTGAAGAACAAGCCCAGACTCTCCCAGCAATGGTTCTCCTTGCTGCAATGCGCTTGTGCATATTGCTTACCGTGGCGTAAGTGATGATCGACTTTATATGGCTTATGACAAAAAATGGCAGGAAGTGAAATTTTTTAGACCACATGGACTGCGCGTCTATTGCCAGAAATGTCGGCAGAGAGTTTACTGATCGATTAATGTTTATGTTCCAAAACAGTGATGCGGTCTTCATGATTGGCGAGCATCTTTTCTATATTAGTGAAATAAGGTGACAGAGAGTCCACGATATCAACTATAAGTCTGTCGAATCTTCGGTCTATCTCGTTAAAGCGTTCGTCTATTTCATTAAAGCGTTCGTCAATTCTACGAAACTGATGAGTATTTTCTTTTTCGTGTCGGTCAAACCTAAGTCGAAATGCGATCAATTCTCTCGTTCAAGTTGGCATCAAGCTGATCTAATTCTCTTGTTCACATTGGCATCAAGCTGATCAATGCGAAGCGATATTTCACTAAATGCACTTTGCATTTCTGTTTGTAATGATTTCAATGTTAAGCTCATATAAAACCTCTTCATCTACGCATTATATATACGTAAAAGCAGACAAAAAGTTCAATCAAGATTTTAACACGGTCGATTATCCGGTTAGCGCTTTGCGAAGAGAGTCTTTAGAGCGAGTGAGCAATTCTTCGGCTTGAACGCGGCCGATTTTTTTCTTGGTCATCAGAATGGCTGTTTTTACTTTGTGCTGCGATGCGACAAATGCTCCTTCGGCTATATGGCGCGGCACTGAGCATAGCAATGAGATCATGGTAATTGCTCTTTCTTTCAGTTTGTGGTTGGTGGGAGTGAAGTCCACCATCAGATTTTCATAGACTTTGCCCAGCTTGACCATAGTGCTGGTGGTGAGCAAATTAAGAACCATTTTTTGAGCAGTGCCGGCTTTCATTCTGGTTGAGCCGGTTAAAGCCTCTGGTCCGGTGACCACGGCAATGAGCACATCGCATAAATTAGATAATCCATCGCTATTATTGGTAATGCCAATGGTGGCTGCATCTATTTCTTTAGCCTTGCGCAATGCACCAATGACATATGGTGTCCGGCCGCTGGCAGCTATACCGCAAACGATATCTTTGGCGCTCACTTTTGCCGTCAAAACATCTTGTTCGCCAAGTTCAGGTCTATCTTCTGCTCCTTCGATTGCTTGGAAGATGGCTTCCTTGCCACCGGCAATATAAGCTTTTATCAGTTCATTGCTGATACCAAATGTGGGCGGACATTCTGAGGCATCTAGTACACCCAGGCGGCCGCTTGTGCCGGCGCCAAAATAAATCAGCCTGCCACCTTCGGCCAGGCGATCAGAGATTAAATCTACAGCGGCAGCAATCTGGGGAATGCATTTTTGCACAGCTTCAGCAACAGCAAAGTCTTCTGCTTGGATACGTGTCACCAGTTCAACTGTGTCTAGAACATCTAAATCCTTTGTGCGGGGATTGCGTTCTTCTGTAATGAGGGTCTCAAATTGGGTGGAAAAACTCATATTTAATCGATATACCTTTTGTGCTTTTATCTTTCATGTTGGCTGAAGTTTTTGCAGATTACTTCTTTGTAGGTAAGCATAAGCAAGTATCTGTATATATTCAATCTGAAAGCTGCGTCTATGTGACATTAATCGACGCCAATAATCAAAGGCTATCTTGACGACTTCAAAAGTTCATTGACTGGATAAGGAAAAATTTGAGTTTTTGTTCAGGATCTTACAAACGAATTTTTTTCGTGCTTTAGCGTAGTATGAAGTAGAAGCATATAGCTCTTGCTTAAATTTTGTCCACGCCAGCGTGGCAAGTTGCCGGTAAGGAGAAACAGTCTTTGAAAACGATAAATACTGAAGTGATAGCCCAGGTGCGCCAGCGCGCCAATATTATGGAAGTTGTTTCTGAAGTGGTGGTTTTGAAGCGAGTGGGCAAGGACTACAAGGGACTGTGTCCTTTCCACAAGGAAAAGACGCCCTCATTTTATGTTAATCCGGAAAAGGGCATTTTTAAATGCTTTGGCTGTGGAGAAGGTGGAGATGTTTTTGCCTTTGTGCAAAAGGCAAAAGGGCTGGAATTTGTGGAAAGCGTGCGCCAGCTTGCCAATCAATTTGGCGTCAATTTAATCGAAACTGAAGAAGAAAGAACTGAGTATAAAAAGCGTAGCCTTTTCCTTCTGCTATATGAACAAGCCTGTGAATTTTATAGCAAGTTGCTCAAAGACCCAGCTCAAGGGGCTGTAGCCAGGCAATATCTGGCCAATCGCGGCATAGGGGAAGAGATAATACAAAAGTTCAGGCTCGGGTATGCGCCGGCTAGCTGGGATGCCTTGATTAATTATTTGAGCGTGAATAATAAAGTTGCTGCCGCCACACTAGAAGAAGCGGGATTGGTCAGGCATAAAGCTGAGGGTAATGGTTATTTTGATTTATTCCGCCATCGTCTGATGATTCCTACTGCTGATGAGCAGGGAAGAATAATTGCCTTTGGCGGCAGAACATTGGGGGATGATCAGGTTAAATACTTAAATTCTCCAGAAACGCCTATTTACAAAAAGGGAGAGCACCTATTTGCCTTTCATCTGGCGAAAGAGTCAATTAAGGCTAAAGATGCGGTGATTGTGGTGGAAGGATATTTTGATGCTATCACTGCGCATATGTTCGGGTTTACTAATACTGTGGCCAGCCTTGGTACGGCTTTAACCAATGAACAAGGAAAATTGCTCGTTCGCCATACAGAATCAAAGCGTGTTTATTTGGCCTTTGACGCGGACAGTGCCGGAGAAAGAGCAACCGAAAAGGGAGCGCAAATACTGGAGCAGGTTGCCCAGGGTGTGGGAATAGATTTGCGCGTGGTTAGTTTAATTGGTGGTAAAGATCCTGATGAATGTCTGCGTGCTAAAGAGGGTATAAGTCAATTCAATCAAGCTCTGGAGAAGTCCAAGTCGCTAACTGAGTATGAACTAGATCAGGCACTGGCTCAATGTGATAGTAAAACGCGGGATGGGCGCATAGAGGCGGCAGGCAAAGTGGTGCCCATTCTTGCTCGTATAAAGAATGCTGTGGCCCGCAGCGAATATATTAGACAAATGGCAAGCAAGCTTGATATCCAGGAGGAGAGTTTATTGTCAGATGTTGGTAGACAGCGTAAAGTCGTCCAGGCGCCTGTTTCGTATGGGGAATCAAGAACAAATGCCCCTTTTAATCGTCAAGATAATAAAACAACAACAGGTAAAGGCAAGATCAGGGTTGGCCGATGGGTTAACAGATGCTGAGCGCTGGCTAATTGCTTCTTTTTTGTCTGATCAAGCTGGTTATGAGCTAGCCTTTCAGTCATTGGCTGATGAGGAGTTGATGACAACGGTTCATGACCGGATTATCAAGGCAGTATATGAATTGGGCAAAGATTTTAAAGGGCTAGCCGATTTAGAGAGCAAATTGCTTGATTATTTTGCAGCGGAGCCCCAGATATCGGCGGCACTGGTTGAAGTGCTGTTTAAAGCAGAAGAAATAAGGGAACAAAAAATTTCTGTGCCTCTATTATTGCTGCAATCCCGGGTCAGACTTATGAAGGAGAAAATTATTGCGGAGACCAAAAAATTGCGTGATCAATTGGTTTCTGAATACGAAGCTAACGGGACCAACCTTTTCCAGAGTAAAATATCTGAATTGAATCGCCTGGAAAGACTTATCTTGCCAACCATAAAAACAATGAAAGAGATTGATGACCTTAAAGTAAAAATTGCCCAAATCAATTCCCAGGCGGATAGCGTTGCCCAGATGGAGAAAAGCCATTGAGCCGGAAAAAGGATAAAGAAGACACGTTCATTAGTAAGCTTGACCGGATGGAAGAAGCAGGTAAAACCCGTGAACGCTCGGGTCTTGAGGATTTGCTAACGCCTGCTGATGGGGAACTCGAAGAAGAGCTACCAATTGTTGCTGGGGAAGAAGCAGTTTTTCTAGCTGACCTGGAAGAGAAGGTTGAGCCGGACACCGTTGAATTTGAAGAAGAAGTGTCCAAGGGACTTTCCTCTGATGACCCAGTGCGCATGTATTTGCGAGAAATTGGACGCATACCTTTGTTGACTGCAGATCAAGAAATAGATTTAGCCAGAAGAATAGAAGCTGGAGGGGCGGACGGGGCTATTGCCAAGCGCAAGCTGGTGCAGGCTAATTTGCGTCTGGTTGTCTCGATTGCCAAAAAATATGTTGGTCGTGGCATGCTCTTTCTGGATTTAATTCAAGAAGGCAATCTTGGTTTGATACGGGCGGCGGAAAAATTTGATTATGAGCGCGGTTATAAATTCAGCACATATGCTACCTGGTGGATCAGGCAAGCGATTACAAGAGCAATAGCTGATCAGGCAAGAACTATTCGTATTCCTGTCCATATGGTGGAAACAATAAATAAGCTCAAAAAAATTACCAGGAAACTGGCTCAGGACAAGAGCCGCAAACCTACTGAAGAGGAAATTGCCGAATCAATGGAAATTTCGCTAGCCAAATTGCGAGAAATTGTCAAAATTGCCCAAGATCCTATATCTCTTGAAACACCAGTGGGCACAGAGCAAGATAGCCGTCTGGGAGATTTTATTGAGGATAGAGACACAGAAACACCATCTACTTCGGTAACGCAGGAATTATTGCGTGAAGACATAATTGAAGTGATGGCCTCCTTATCGCCCAGGGAGCGTGATGTTTTACGTTTGCGTTTTGGACTTGATGATGGCCGGCAGCGCACGCTAGAGGAAGTGGGACAGCTCTTTGGTGTGACACGTGAACGAATAAGACAAATTGAAGCGAAGGCTTTGCGTAAATTGAGACATCCCAATCGCAGCCGCCGTTTGCGCGAGTATATAGACTGAAATGCGGCGAAGGCAAAGCAGCTCTTATATATCGTCGTTGCTCATGCTTTCTTTTCTTACATCGTGCGCCAGAGAAGCTAACCAGAGCAAGTCGTCTGACGGTTTAGAAAATAAGCAGATTAGCGTGAGCTCCGCGGAGCGCATGCCGTCAGCTGATTTAGCGCAGATACAGCTGACAGGACAGCAGCGGGCAAAACTAGCTTTGCAAACGGCGGGCGTAAATTATCGCAAACTGACAATACTATTGGAATTAAAGGGACAGATTGAACCGGAAGCTGGCAAAGAAGTGGATGTCAGTCCAAGAATTTTAGGACGAGTGGTCAAAGTGTTGATTCATCCGGGAGAGAGTGTAAAGCCTGGACAAATAATGGCTATTTTGGATAGCCATGAAATTAGTGAATTGGAGGCTGAACTTATTGAAGATAAGGGCAAATTGGCAATTGCCAAAGCTCAGCAAGACCGAGAAAGCCAGGTATATAAGGAACAATTTTTGCGACCACAAGTACTAATTGAAGCACGGGCAAAGTTTGCTGAAGCAAAATCTCAACTAGAGTTAGCAGATGCTGAGTTTCGCCGTCAAGAAAATCTATATGAGGAGAAAATTGCCTCACAAAAGGATTTTACCCGCGCAAAAATAACTCGCGAAGAAGCGCGCACAGATCTCGAAGTTGCTAAGTTAAATTTGCAGCGTGAGGAGCATCTTTATAGCAATCAAGGACTGATGAGAAAAGATTTGCAGCTGGCTGAAGCTGAATACGAGCGGGCGAAGCGCCATATGGATACTTTGAACCAACGCTTGATTTTCTTTGGCATGAGTGCGCAGAATATTAAGGCGGTGCTGGACACAAATCATATCAGCGGCACAGTACAAGTGCTTGCTCCTGTGGCGGGAACTGTGGCTCATGCAGAGGCGGCTATAGGAGAGATGGTACATAGCACAGATACGATGTTCAAGATTGTTGATCTAAGTGAAGTCATAGTGAAAGCTGACTTACCGGAGGCGAACATAACTTTGGTTAGTATAGGTACTCCCGTACAAGTGGTGGTGCCCAGTTATCCTCAGCGTATATTTCAAGGAACAATTAACTTTATTAGTGAGACGATCAACAAAGAAAACCACACGGTGCCAATTCAGGCTAGGCTGGAAAATAAGGAACATTTGCTCAAGGCCAATATGTCGGCGCAAATTAACTTGGCGGCTGAAGAAAAAACAATTCTTGCTTGCCCCAAAGAAGCAGTCTTCTCATACAAAGACACTCAATGTGTTCTTGTATCCGACTCAAGCGGTGTCATTCTGCGTCGGGTTACTACTGGCGTTGTTGGCAAAGAATATATTGAAATCTTAAATGGTCTAGAAGCTGGGGATCAGGTAGTCGTAAAAGGCATGAAAGAATTATTGTTGTCTGATCCAAAATTACGATGAATGGTGACCACCTTTCTTCAAATAAAGATCAAAAAATTGAAAAACGCGATTTGTAATCTCCGGGCTACCAAACATATGTTTTGCTCCTGGAATAATTTCCAGAGTTGAATTTGCGCCGGTTGCTTTTAGGGCTTTAGCAAATTCTATACTCTGTTCAATCGGTACTATGTCGTCCTTGTCACCGTGCATGATCAAGAATGGCGGGCAACTTTTATGTACATAAGTCACTGGACTGGCTTCTCTAGCTATCAGAGACCGTTCTTCCGGTGTTCCGCGCAAGAGCGAGCAAACGGCTCGAGATAGTACGTATGTAGAACCACCCTGCTTGGCGATAGTTTGCAAATCAGAGGGACCGCACCAGTCACAGACCGCCTGAACCCGGTTTGAGCTTCCCGATGGCAAGGACGCCCAGTAGGGAGATTTGGCATCGCCTGTAGTACCAAGCAACCCGGCGAGATGTCCTCCAGCTGAAACTCCCCAGACGCCGATGCGATTTGGATCGATTTGAAAAATTTTAGCATGAGAACGCAACCAGACAATAGCTGCTTTGCAGTCTTTGATTTGGGCAGGATGGGGAGCTTTATTGGTTAGCCTGTAATTGATGCTGGCCAAAACGTAGCCACGATGAGTAAACTCTTGGGGTGAAGGGACCATAAGTTTATCGCCGAGCTTGCCAGGCACCCCCGTGTACGAAGACTATTAAGGGATAGGGAGAAGAATTGGTGATTGGTTTGGTTGATACTTGTTCAGGAAGATATAAATCAAGTAAATTGTCTCCATCGCTTATGTTTGGCCCGTAAGCAATGTAACGCTTGGCTCAGGAGGGGCAATGGAGAAGGTCTTGCGTGATGGCAGCATATGTCCGCTCGAGTGCATTTGTATTTTGACGACCAGAATCGCCGCTGCCAGAAATAGGACAGTGATCATAAGTAAGAGATTCTGATTGCGGACCATAATTTCGATTAGGCGGATTATCTAAAATGAATTTATGAATGATTAAAATAGATACAGAGTCAAAGCATGTAATTAATCTTTATAGTCCCTATCCTCAAAGTTGTTCTATGAGCAGTCTGGGAGATAATACTAGCCAGCTCTCATAGAAATAATCATAGCGTAAAGCCAGGGCGAAAGTTAATTCACAGGCTTAATGGGTCGTCATGAGATGCAGCAGATGTTTGTCTTCCTCTTGCTGATAAAGAGTGACAAGCACGATCAACAGATGAGGGAAAGATGACTAATAGAGACAGGCGCAATTGTTTTAGGACGATTACGATTCTAATCAGTTTTTATTTGACCGCGTCTTTGCCAGTCATTGCCAACCCTTTGGTTTATATGGCGCCATCAGCAGGCAAAAACGGTAGCTTTGAAGGCGAGATCTCGATTAAGCAAATTGGACCTTTGCTATTGCCTAAAGCGGTAGTTCAGTTTAAGGGTAGTGAAGTAAATGTTTTGGCTGTACCTGATTGGCTCTTCGATCGAAATCTAGTTTTGTCGGGAACCCTGGTAAATGCGCAAGTAGATGTGGAAAACAAAACCGCTAGCGTGCGTGGGCTAGTTTATTTTTGGGGCGGATCATGGTTAACCAATCTTGGATCGGCCAATGCAGTCGATGTTGTTGATACTATATCTGGTGAACAATTGAGAGGTAGAGTTAGAGCTGCTCTCGATAATGCATTGGCCTTTAAACCGGAAGATGGACCAATGCGCAAACTTGCGCTGACTGAAATTAAAAGCATCAATTCTCCCAGGGCTTATGTTTTTACAATACCTACCGAACCAGGTAAAATTTCTCCTGAAGCCAATTCTTTGCAGTTTGATTCGATCAGCATCAGTTTTGCTCCTACTTTCGGACACGCTTTATTGGTCAAGAAGGCGAGAATACCACAATCCACTTTGGCTGGTACCGAGCCTGGTATATCGACAACACAGATAGGCGCACTTATAGGGGTCAATATTGCTAATGAAATGGCGCCGGCAATCGCTATACCACTCGTATTGAATGCCAGCATCGTAAGACACGCACAAGACAAATTAAACTTCTTTCAGAGCACACAGCCAAATTACGTTTATGGCGCATTTCCTCAGAAGTAGCTTCTGCTGATTATTGTAATGGCGTACCGCAAGCTTGCTCAAGATCTGTAAAAGCCGCCGAGTAGGATGTTACAGCGTCTAGATATTGGCTGCGAATTTGCACATTAGCTTGTTGAGCCTGCAAGGTGGAAGTAATGTCTGACTGCCCTACTTCATAACTGCGCCTAGCCAATCTTGCCACTTCATACGAATCTGCAAGCACATGGTCTTGATAGGCACGAATTTTTTCGCGTTGAGCAACTAGATTTTGATAGGCGCTAGAGACATCAGATATCACTATGTTACGCTGCGCACCAATTTGATAATTCAATTGCGTGGCGGTTGCTTTAAGGCGAAAAATGTCTCCTTGGTTCCAGTTAGTAATAGGAGCTTCAGCATTAAGAGTAAAGAACCAGGCGCTTAGCTTGGGACCGGTGGGAGCGTTACCGCTGCTCGAGTGGCCAAAAGTCAACATTGGATTAGGAAGGATATTTCCGTAAGCATTTTTGAGCTGAGCCTTATTGACCTTCAATCTGTTGAGCCAGACTTTTTAGTTCCCAGCGGTTATCAAATGCTAAATCGATAAAATACTTTAAAGGAGGAATTGGTCGATCGAAGTCCGGAAGAATGTCACTCTTTTGTCCTTCTAGATTGAAGGCCGATGATTTACCCGCAAACCCAGGCAAACCAGGCACGTTGATCGAATCGTCCACCGATTTGCCCATCATTACATTTAGCAATTGAAATGAGCGTAAGACCCGTTTTTGTCCTACGCCGACTTCAACTTCATTTTGTGAATTGGCCAATCTGGCCTTAAGCAAATCCAGCTCAGGGACATCACCTGCATGAAAACGTTTCTGGGCAACGGAGAGAAGTTTGGCAGAAAGATCATATAGTGCGGCCAGGGTTTTTAGAGTTTCCTGGGCGACAACGACTTCCACATAGGCCCGCCTGACATCAGCTCTCAAGCTCCATAAGGTGAACATCAAGTCTAATTTTGTTTGCTCCACTAGACGTTTAGTGGCCAGAAGCCGGAAGGCAAGCTTCCACGGTGGCTCAATGGTTAAGGTAGGTCCGAGTCGCTCCTCTTGTTCGGCGATGATGCCGCGATCCATAAACACCATTGGATTGGGTCCTTGAGTAGCAGTCGCATAGCCGGTTCGTGCTATACCAAAGTGGGCTCTGATGGCAGCTGCTCGTGGGCTATTCTGCAGGGCTTCGTTCATCGACTGAACTACTGATAACCCTGGTTGGGTGGAGATGGGGGCCAGTGAAACATCGTATTGGATGATGCCCTCAACTTTTATAGGCTTATTAGCTGAGTCAGTTGCAGGCTTGCCCGCTGTAGTCGGGGCTCCAGGCTGTCCAGTGTTTTCCGGCTTGTTGCTTTCTTTTGCAGCAAATCAGTGTTGTCGGGAACCACAGTTGGCGTAGCTGGGGTGGGTAATGAAATACCGCTACTATATCCAGCTGGGGGGACCGCGGGTCCTGAAAGTGACGGAGCAGCAGCAGGTTGCATGGGATAACCTGCAGCAATTTTGATGCCGGGAATATCTGATTCCGGGTTGCTAATACCAGCTGAATTAGTCGGTATTGTCAGGCCAAAAAAAAAGGCAATAAAGCAGCCGGCGCCTGTAACAAGCGCGCGCTGCACTGGTAAATAAGGTTTCAAGCAGAGTTTCATGAGCAGGTCTAGTATAGCTGGGCAGCATAGAATTAAAGACCTAAACTTATATCAAATGCAAATAAGGTTTGCAGATGCAGAAGACACTCAGTAAATAACTACTGTGCTCATTTAGCTTTTTACCTTGACGAGACTGGCTTGAACAGCGTAACTTATAGGCCATTGTGCATTTGACGGCTTTTGGCGGCGATTTGTTTCTCTATACTTCTTTTCAATCTAGTTTTGCTTTTTGTTTTGTGAATTTATACTCCAATAAATTTATTCTCCGGGTTTGATGATGGCAGGAAGAGTGCATCCGCTTGATCCCAAAATTATTCGCATTTTTCGTTTAAAGGTTGAGGATAAACCTGGATATCTTGGGCGTGTGGCAACCCGATTGGGCGAGCTGGGGGCCAATATCGGGGAGATATCTATTGTCAATCAAGGCCCGGATTTTTTAATTCGAGATATTAGCGTGCAATTAGATGACGAAAGTCATTTGAATTCAGTCATGGAGGGGATTAAAGAATTAGAAGGCGTCGAGCTGGAGGCAGTTAATGATCCAGTGCAGTTAGTCCACCAAGGCGGCAAAATTGGTATGAAAAGTCGGGTTACATTGGATAGCCTGGCTGTGATGGGGAAAATTTATACTCCTGGTGTGGCGCAAATATGTAAACTTATCGCTAGGGATAAAGGGAATGCTTTGCAATACACTGCCATACCAAATACGGTGGCAATTGTCACCAATGGTTCGGCAATTTTAGGTTTGGGAAACATTGGTCCTGTTGCCGGTATGCCCGTAATGGAAGGGAAGGCGGTAATCTTTGAACAAATGGTCGGATTAAGTGGAATACCAGTATTAATCGACTCCGATAAAAGCGATGTTATCGTTGAAACTGTAAAAAATATTGCCTCCACATTTGGTGCTATCCAACTTGAAGATATCGGTGCTCCACTGTGCTTTGAAGTGGAGGAACGTTTGCAAGATACGCTTTCCATACCGGTAATGCATGACGATCAACACGCCACCGCAGTAGTTGTTTTGGCTGCTTTAATGACTATAAGTAATCGCACAGGATTGAAATTGCATGATTGCCATGTCGGTGTAGTGGGATTGGGAGCAGCAGGTTTTGGCATAAGCCGATTATTGCTTGCTTACGGGGTGAAGGAGGTTATAGGTACCGATTTGCGCCCAGAAGCTATGAAACGTTTAAAAAATCTTGGTGGCAAACCAGGGACATTGGAAGATTTGATGTCTGAAGCCGAAGTGATTATTGCCACTACCGGGGTGCCCGGCTTAATCAAGCCGGAAATGATTCGCTATGGCCAGGTGATTCTCGCTCTTTCAAATCCGGATCCAGAAATTGCTCCGGAGCTAGCTAAACATAGTGGAGCGCGTTTTGCTGCTGATGGAAGGACTATTAATAACGCTCTTGCCTTTCCCGGTTTGTTTAAAGGGGCGTTGCTTTCTTCGGCGACTAAATTCACTGATGGTATGAAAGTTGCTGCTGCTGTGGCCATAGCTGGGCAGACGAAGGCCAATAATCTTGTGCCCAGTATTCTTGATCGAGAAGTGCACCAGGCAGTAATAGCGGCTGTTGCTAGGGCTTGGGAGAAGGGCTAGTTGGGATATAAATGCTGGGTATGCGTTGGATATGTTTCTCATTGCATATTTAATCTTATCTATTTTGTTGAATAAAGAGATACTTTTCTACAGCTAGACAATAGATGATCGCCAAATAGATAGGGTCTGCATGCTTGTAAAGATAAAAATGTCCGGTTATGCACAGGTTTTGAACATAGCTTTTTGCTGGCGATCGGACATCGAATAGATCCATTAACTTAGATGTCTGTTCATTGTGCCAGCGGGCGGGCTTGCACCCGCCCCTACAATTCCGACGATCGGATGGCGGTTCAAATATCTAGAACTACCCTTTTTTGATATTCCAGAAATCATCGCCGAGTGTATTCCAGGGCAGACGCTGCTCGTCAGGGTTTTCTGCGTCAAAAAGCTGATTAACTAGATAAATCATATTGGCTGGTTGCGTCCAGACATTGGCTAGTCCGTGCGCCACGCCGCGCGGAATATAAAGGGCTTGAGCGCGCCCGGCGCCAAGCACAAAGCGCATCGTCTTTTGATAAGTTGAGGAATTTTTGCGCGAATCAAGCAGCCCTACCAGGACACGATCATAAGGCATGACAAACCAGAGATCTTCCTGGTTGTAATGCAAATGAAAGGCTTTAATAGTGCCGGGCAGCAATTGCGAGAAAGTACTTTGTTTGACTTTAAATTCCGGCAAAATTTGCAAATTGCCGTTGTCGTCCAATCTGGCAATTTCAGCAAGGGCGCCCCCGTCGTCGACAAATAGGTTAAGGGGAATAATCTTCACGCCATCAATGGCCACTTTTTTGCCATAGTCTTGAACAGACAGATCATCTGTAAATTCATGTCCGATGGCTTCTTTAGTTAAAGGCTTGAGCATTGATAAGACCTTACTGACAAGGCGACGAGGACGGGCAGAATAAGTATTGAATCTGCAATAGTCAATATAGGATACCAATTGAGGGTTGGGCGAGTCTAACAAGATCTATCTATGATTTGCTGGTTCTCTTAATGCTCTTAATTTTAGATAAGCATGTAGAGATTCTTGCCAGGAGGGAAGCTGCCGACCGATGGTGGATATCAAGGTAGTTTTATCGAGCACTGAATATTTTGGTCTAGTCGCCGGTCTTGGCATTTCTTGAGTAGCGATAGGTATTATTTCAGGGCTTAAGTCCCGAGTAATCTCCTTAGCAAACTCATACCAATTAGTAATGCCATCGTCTGTAGCATGATAAATACCCCACCGCTCAGTTTTGATCAAATCAGCAATTACATCAGATAGGCTTAACGTGTATGTGGGCGAACCTATTTGATCCGAGACTACTTTGAGAGGCTTGCCTTGTTCAGCCAAAGATAGAATCGTTTCCACGAAGTTCTTACCATAAGGACCATAAAGCCAACTTGTTCTGACGATATAAAATTTGCTTAGATGGCGTTGGATCGATATTTCACCAGCAAATTTAGACTTGCCGTAAATTGAAACAGGGTTTGGAATATCCCAGGTTGTGTAGGGCTTTTTTGTTCCCCGTCAAAAACATAATCCGAGCTAATATAAAGCATAGGGATGTCAAATTTTCTGCAAGAGACGGCTAGATTTTCGCTGCCATAACCATTGATGGAAAAGGCAAGCGCAGACTCAGATTCAGCCTGATCTACTTTTGTGTAAGCGGCGCAGTGGATAACAAGATCCAGTCCTTTGACTGAAGAAAGTGTTGATGTTACTTGGCTAAAATTAGTAACATCAAGTTTTTCTTTCGGGTAACTAAATATAGTATGTCCACGGCTTTCAAGACAAGGTGAAAGTGCTTGCCCGAGCATGCCACCAGAACCGGTGATGAGAATTTTCATAGCATCAAGTTTTTGTTGCGCATATTGATTTAGTGCTTGCTTTGGATGCAGAACAGGCATCTTTAGTGGTGACTGCCTTTAACCAGTCCTGGTGATCCTGGTACCATTTGATTGTTTCTTTGATGCCGGTTTCAAAATTATATTTGGGAGACCATCCCAGTTCACGAGTAATTTTAGTTGGATCGATGGCGTAACGACGATCATGCCCTAATCTGTCTTCCACATAGCTAATTAAAGATTCTGGCTTGCCTAAATCTTTTAAAATTAGCTTTGTGATATCAATATTTTTCTTTTCATTGTGCCCGCCAATATTATAGACCTCACCCGGCTTGCCTTTATGAAAAGCAAGGTCCAGAGCCTGACAATGATCTTCTACATGTAGCCAGTCGCGCACATTGAGCCCATCTCCATAAACCGGTACTGGCTTATTCTGTAATGCATTATTGATAAAAAGAGGTATCAATTTTTCCGGATTTTGATAAGGTCCATAATTATTGGAGCAGCGAGTAATAATTACCGGTAGCCCGAAAGTATGGAAATAGGCCCGGCATAATAAGTCAGCACCAGCTTTGCTGGCTGAATAAGGGCTATTTGTAGCCAGAGGCGTTTCCTCGGTAAAATAGCCATTCGGGCCAAGAGAGCCGTATACTTCATCAGTGGAAACTTGTAGGTAACGAAGGGAAAATGTAGTGCCACCATTAGTAGTGGTGCCGGATTTTCCGTAAGCAAGGGCTGCATCCAGTAATACTTGTGTGCCAAGGACATTGGTTTCCACAAAAATAAAAGGATTATTAATTGAACGATCGACGTGTGTTTCGGCTGCCAGATTGATAATGCCGTCGATTTTTCCAAAACGGTTGCCACAAACAATGTCATCAACCAATTTTTTGTCAGCAATCGATCCGCGTACCAAAACGTAATTGGGATTATTTTTCAACGTCAGAAAGATTTTCCAGATGGGCGGCATAAGTCATAGCATCAAGATTGATGATTTTATATTGAGGATATTTGTTCAATAAATAGCGAACAAAGTTGCTGCCGATAAAGCCAAGACCACCCGTAACTAAAAGTTGCATTTGTTGTGAAACCTCATTACCCTCTAAAAATTAGACTACTTCTACTTTGCTATCATCACCGAGCATGAGCCTGTAAGCAAGGGGCTTTTGCTGTCCTCTGGTAAGCTCAACATTTGCACCCAACAGACTGTCTTCAATGCGTCCATGGAAATCGATAATCTTGCAGTTCTCTCTGACAATACAATATTCCAGCTCAGCATGACTAATTTTAGCGTTGTTACCTATTGAACTAAATGGTCCAATATAGCTGTCTTCAATCAGACAATTATCACCAATCATTGCTGGTCCACGGATATTGCAATTTTTTAAAATGCTGCCTTCACCGACATGTACTCGTCCAGATAATTTAGTGCCATTTTCCAGTTTTCCGAGCATGCTGACATCGGTCATTTCATCGAGTACAACTCGATTAGCTTCCAACATGTCGTCTTTTTTTCCGGTATCAAGCCACCAGCTTCCTAACACATGGCTGCCAACATGAAATTCTGTATCAATCAATCTTTGAATGGCATCAGTAATTTCTAATTCACCCCGTTTACTGGGCTTGATTTCATCTATTGACTTGTGAATATTTTTATTAAATAAATAAACACCGACCAGAGCCAAATTAGATTTGGGTTTAGCTGGTTTTTCCTCCAAGGAAAGTATGCGGCCATCTTTTCCTAACTCCGCCACACCAAAGGCACTGGGATTACTTACTTCCTTAAGCAAAATAAAAGCATCCACCTTTGCTTCTTGAAAGCGTTCAACTAGTGGAGCGACACCGTCTTTAATGAGGTTGTCTCCCAGATACATGATGAAAGTGTCATCTTGTAGAAATGGGCGAGCTGTTTTAACGGCATGCGCTAAACCAAGGGGCTCATCTTGTAAAATATATTCAATCTTGATCCCCCAACGTTCGCCATTGCCCGCAGCGGACTTAACGGCAGCGCCGGTTTCGGGCGAGATGATAATGCCGATTTCTTTAATACCGGCTGCTTTGATCGCTTCAATCCCATAAAATAAAATAGGCTTGTTTGCTACCGGCAAAAGTTGCTTAGCAGCAGTATGCGTAATTGGACGCATACGTGTGCCTTTGCCACCACTTAAAATAAGACCTTTCATATAACGCTCCGTTCGCTTCATCCTTCGCTCTCTCCGCTTGCCCCCGCTCGGCTTCGGAGGGCTCTGTCGCCGCTCCTTCGCCTCGCTGCTCTTCCGTTCTAACCTGTTACAAGATGCTCCGTTCGCTTCATCCTTCGCTCTGCCCGCTTGCCCCGTTCAGCTTCATTTATTTCCCTGTCAAGCTAGATGGCACCCCGTCTATCCAATACGGCTTTAAATGTGGCAAAGATAATTTGCCAGTCGAGAAAATAATGCCAGTGATCAACATACCATTTATCCAATTCGACTTTTGTATTATCGGGCAGCTCGTCCCGTCCGTTGATTTGTGCCCAGCCGGTGATACCGGGTGGAAATTCAAGCACGCCCACAATTTGGCGTTTAGCGGTCAATTCCGTTTGATTATACAGGGCAGGGCGGGGTCCAACCAGACTCATGTCTCCCTTGAGGACATTGACTAATTGGGGCAATTCATCAAGACTGGTTTGCCGCAAGAACGAACCTAATCGAGTTATTGGGCTGGGCAAAGATTGCATTTTATCAGTGGGCAAATCGGGGGTGCCAACATGCATTGTACGAAATTTATAGATTTCAAATAATTTGCCCTCACGACCGATACGTCTTTGCCTATAAAACGCCGGTCCTGGTGAATCTAAACAGATTAGCAAGGCTAAGACGGCAATCAATGGGGACAAAAATAGCAAAAGGCACAATGAGACGACGAAGTCAGTGAGTTTTTTCCAAAACATGAGCTAATTTTACACATTTTTCTTAGAATACTGTGTTACTTATTTAGTCCATATCTTGATCAATAGTGATCACTCTTCGTGAAAACCGCTGCGTGTGAGGCAAAAATCCCCTTTGCGATTAAGTGTAATTATTGTTAGCTGGAACACCTGCCAATTACTTGACAGGTGTTTAACTACTTTGTTTACCGAATTGAAGGGACAACAATTATTTTTTCAGGGTGCTGAGATTTTTGTTGTTGATAATGCTTCAGCTGATGGATCGGTGGATATGGTCGAGCAGAAATACCCGCAGGTACATTTGATTAGCAATAAAGAGAATCTTGGCTTTGCCAGGGCTAATAATCAGGCATTGAATGTGGCTTCGGGGCAATATATTTTACTTTTAAATCCGGATACTGAAGTTCGTCCTGGATCAATTACTGTCCTGGTCGATTTTTTAGACAAACATCAGCAAGCAGGGGTTGTTGCTCCGCAATTAATTAATACTGATGGGAGCATTCAATTGTCTTGCCGGGCATTTCCATCTTTTGCCGGCATGTTTTTTGAATTAACGGGACTAAGTCGATTGATGCCGGCTGGATCATCGTGGCGCAACTATAAGATGCTTGATTGGGCACACAATTCTCTGCGTCAGGTTGATCAGCCTGAAGGAGCTTGCTTGCTTATCAAAAGGGCAGTGTTTGATCAAGTTGGGCTTTTCGATGAAGATTACTTTATGCTTTTTGAAGAAGTTGATTGGTGTTATCGGGTTAAGCAAGCGGGCTGGGAAATATGGTTTACACCAGCGGCACGCATAGTTCACCATATGGGTCAAGCAATCAAACAAGTAAAGATAAAAATGATTCTTTCATCGCATCGCGGCATGTATCGCTTTTGGCAGAAACATCATCGGCATGGCAGGCAGTATTTTGATGCCATCGTATATAGTGCTTTGATGCTGCTTGCCTATTTGCGCATTGCCGGCTATTGGCTGCGCAAAGCACAGGGCGCTCAATAGCTGTTTCAATTAGATTTTTTCTGCCTGAGCAATTGTTAAATCACTGCTTTTGGCCTTTTGTAGAGCTTGTTTGGCCAGTCTGATTATGCTTTCCACATCCTTGGCATGACCTGGAATATTGGCCATACCAAAAGATAACTTAAGGGTTTTATTGTCCAGCTCAGCGCTAAGGGGCGTGCCGGTAAGAGATTCTACAATCTGGCCAGTGATTTGAAGAGCCGTATTAGCTGCAGTATTTGGCAAGAGAATAGCGTAGTCGAGTGTCTCAAAATGGGCTAATTGATCGAGAGGACGATTCTGGGCAGCGATTCTGGATAGAGCGATCGATGTTTCGTCTCTATTGATTAGATCAAGTCCACCGGTAAGATTCACACTACGTTTATTCAATTCAAAGATGATTAGGCTGAGGGGATAATCATAAACTTGAAAGCGCAAATACTCATATTGAAGGAAATAAAGCAAGGCCGGATAGCTCAGGATGCCAGTCTCTGGTCTGATGAAATGCTTATGCAATGCCTGAACTGAAGTTTTAGCTTCTTGCAGGAAATTTAGCGCCTGACCATTTACGGAAATCGGAGGTTCGATGGCAATCAGCTCATTGACCAGATAGTTAAAGAGAATTGGTACCCAGAATGACTCATGCATGGGATGCTCGGTAAGAAAGCGCGATAAAGTAAATTTGCCATGCAATTGTTGATAAAGCAGGACTTGGGCGCTAACATCACCCTCACAGTTTTTTGTAAGCAGCAATTTCAGTTCGTTGCTCCCGAGATTGTCTTGCTTTTTTACAATTAATGCTTCGGCGGTTAATCCGGCTCGCTGCAAAAGTTTATATTGTTCATTGGTATCAGCACTGAGAGATAAAACCTGATGATCCGTTGGCGATGAGGACAAGCTGGGAAGTCCTGATTGCGTGCTCTTATTGTCTTTATAGGAAGAGTCGAAAGGTACTGCAGACGCTAAGGTATTCGGACTGAGAGTTTCTTCAGGGTTCTGATAGATGCGCGGTATGCGAGTTAATGAATCTTTCAAGCTGGAAGAAGTGCTGGATGAGATTCCCGTGTAAGATTCGGCAAATAGTTTGCGGTACGGGCTAATGGGAGTCTGAGTTGGTTGGATTTTTGGTTTAGCGGTAGCAGTGGTTGAAAATTCGCCGGTACTTGTCTCCAGCATTGATAGCATGTTGTTAATTACTTCGAAATCGTGGGTATCATAGGACCAAACAAGCCGTGACTCACGGCCATTATCCTCCAAGAGCGTCCAGCGAGCATGATTTTTGCCCTGTTCGGCTTTGGCGACTAAGCTGAATTGTTTCGTGGTGGTTGGCTCTGACCAAACAAGTTCTACTTCCTGTCCGCGATATTGAAAGGCCTGGTTAAAAACAAATTGCAAATATTCTGCCGTTGGCGGAGCATTGCGCTTGGGTAAGCGAATTTTTCGTTGTTCTGAGTCTTGTCTAGAGCGGAACATAATATTTAATACTAAGCGCTAATAAAGTTCCCCGGGCACCATTTTACTGCCTATATTCCCAATGATAACGACAGGCAATCAAAATAAAGGTAACTATTGGGGCGATTGGCTTAACAAGGGGATTAGTTTTTAGTTTTCTTTGGCACACCAAGCAATGAATGCTTATCTAGGAGCACCTTTACAGATAGTGATTCCAATGCTACAAAACAGTAAGTCAATCTATTGGATCAAGTAGATGTTGTCTGCGGCGGTAAATATAACAGTCAATCCGGATAGTCCAGTGCCCGTCCGAGACCAACTTGTGGAGCAAATTGGTTTGCAGATAGCTTCTGGGATCCTTAAAAGCAATGAAAAACTGCCGAGCATCAGAGCTCTGGCGCAAAAGCTCTCTATTCACCATGGCATAGTTAATTCTGCTTACAATAAACTAGCAGAAATAGGTATGCTTGAAATTCGTCATGGTAGTGGCGTTCGGGTTATGCCTAAAATTGGATTGGGACAAAATGATGGGCTGGCGGATTTGGATTCTTTGTTCATTAAATTTGTTGATCAGGCAAATAAACTTGGTTATTCATATCAGGAGATAGCCAATTGCTGTGAGCAATTCAAAAGGCGGGAGCCAGTAAAAAAGATAGTGGTTGTGGATCGCAATCCTGATTTTCACCCGGTTATTCTGGCAGAGCTTAAGCCACATTTTTCGATACCGGTATTTGCCTGTACTGCCAAGGAGATGGAAAATGATCCGTCAATTCTAAAGAATGCACTGGTAATCTGCAGTCTCTATCATTTCCTTTCAGTACAGACACTACCGATTGATCCAACGCGATTTCTTATCTGTAATGTTGAGCCGGCACAAGAAATTGTGAGCACGCTTAAGTCTTTGCCTGCTACAAGCATTGTTTTGCTGGTTTCCGTAAGTCCTACCTTGCTTAAAATAGGCTCGAACATTGCTGCGGCAGTAAGAGGAGAATCGATTACAGTGAAAGCTTTACCAGCTGGCGATACTAAAGAAATAAGCTATATGATGCAATACGCCAAAGTTGTAATTTGTGACTTGCCTAGCAAAGATAAGGTATTGAGCCTGGCCAAGAAAGTGCCGGTGCAAGTATTTAATTTATACTCTCCGGCAACAATTGAACTTGTTAGAGATAATCTGGGTAAATAATCTAATTACTTCGTTTGTTGCCGTCTAAGCTAGTTGTAAGAATTTATTATAGCCTTTAGTTTTTTGTACCGCAAACGGCAAATCCGGTGAGGCTAGCAAAGAACTGATGATCTTTGGTTTTTGCGTATTGTTCATTAATCCACTTTTGAATTGACTTGGGAGGTAACGCTTTTGAATCATGAGCTAAATTGATACCGTATTCCAATTGAAAAATTGGTGAAGCGACTGAAAAGTCATTCAATATAAGAGTTGCTGTTGATATTGATATATTGGAAAGCCCAGCCTTCGTGAACATGCCCAATAGCCGGCGCCCGATAAAAGGATGCTTGATACTGTTGATAATGGAAGTGACAATAACACTTGTCTCTTTATCCATCGAGGAGTCTACTGTTAAGGTTTGCCAGTCGGGCTCGCTGATAACAATCTTCGATCCTTTCTTGGCGACACGCAGCATTTCTAAGAGTGCTAGTTCGGGTTTCTCCAGGTGCTGTAAGACTCTATCAGCACGGCAACCGTCAAAACTATCATCGGGAAAATCTAGTGATTCTGCGTTGCCAACAATAAATTGTGCAGGCAGTTTTCTTTCGGGCAGATTGCGCTTGGCCTCATTAATCATAGCTGTGCTTATATCGACTCCAATAACTTTGCCGTCAGCTCCGACAGAACCAGCAAGACCAATCACATCCTGTCCTGTACCGCAACCAATATCAATGATAAATTGCCCTTTCTCAATATGTAGAAGATCGAAAGTCCTTTGCTTATAAGCTTGAATTGCTTTAAGGGAATTTAAATCATCCAAAAAGGAAATATATTCGTTCAGGTTCTTGGATTGATCTATATTTGTCCACTTACTCGATAAATTGCTGGATCGCATAATACCTTCCTTGATTACAATAGCTTGATACCATCAATATCCTAGCGATAAAAGGCTAACCTGTATGGCGATACCGGACAGTTAAGCTACTGTTTCTAGAGCTTTAAGAACACTTGATCAAGTGTTCAGTTAGTCATCCATTTTTTCTTGCCCTTTGTTATGTTGGGATTAAAGCAATAGGCTTTCAGTCCAAACAAGATAATGAGGTGTAAATGATGAGTCATGCTTCGCTCGGGTTTGATTTCACCAAGGCAAAGTATTTTGGCGAGCTTGTTAATGATATGCATTCAGGATTAAATCCAACCCTGGTAAAAAGGAATATATCGATAAGCGCTCGTTCTGAGCTAGTTGATTCGATCAGGAATGCAAGAATTAACAAAGATCGTATTTGCGTTGCCGGCGGCCGCCATGCCATGGGTGGTCAGCAATTCATTACAGCAGGATTATTGCTTGATATGACTGCCATGAAACATGTTCTAAACTTCGATTATGAGAAAGGTCTGATTGAAGTAGAAGCCGGGATTCATTGGACAGATCTAATTGCCTTTCTGCAGAAAGAGCAACAAGATAAAAAACTTCAATGGACAATAGCGCAAAAACAAACTGGGGCGGATAAATTGAGTATAGGCGGCTCATTGTCTGCTAATGGTCATGGGCGGGGCTTGTCTATGGCACCAATCGTGGCGGATGTGGAAGACTTTACGTTGATCCTACATGATGGGCAGATGGTCAAATGTAGTCGACAAAATAATCGAGAATTGTTCGGACTTGCCATAGGCGGCTATGGGATGTTTGGTGTTATTGCTTCGGTTACCTTGCGTTTAATACTACGCAAGAAACTGCTCCGCACCGTGGAAGTGATTGAGGTAAGCGAAGTAGTGAAAAAACTTGAGAGTTACGCAAATACTGGGGCTATGTATGGTGATTTCCAATTTGCTATTGATCACCAGTCCCTCGATTTTTTGAATAAAGGCATATTGAGCGTTTACACTCCAGTGAAAAAGTTAGAGCAGCCATGTCCCAACAATAAGTTATTATCTCGGGAAGATTGGCGGCAATTACTATATCTTGCGCATACTAATAAAACGGCTGCTTTTGATAAATATGTAGGGCACTATCTTTCTACCAATGGACAACTCTATTGGTCAGATACATTTCAGTTAAGCACCTACCTGGAACATTATCACACAGAACTTGATGAACAACTTTTAGGCATTCGCCAGGGAACGGAGATGATCACCGAACTTTATGTACCAAGAAGTAAACTCAGTAAGTTTATGCAAGATGCGGCTAAGCTATTGCGCGAGCAATATGCAGACGTAATATATGGCACTGTGCGAATAATTGAAAAGGATAATGAGACGTTCTTGCCATGGGCCACGCAACGATACGCTTGCGTGGTCATTAATTTGCATGTGGAGCATACGCCACATAAAATTGTTTTGGCTGGTAAGACGTTTTGTGATCTAATTTCGCTGGCAGTTGAATTTGGTGGCTCATACTATCTTACCTATCATAGATTTGCTGGACGCAATCAGTTGCTAGCATGCTATCCAGAAATGCCTCAATTTATTCAACATAAAACGGCCTATGACCCAACCGGATTATTTAGTAGCGATTGGTTCGATCATTGCTATAAATTGATAACTGGGTGATTGGCATGGTTCTACAATGCTCATTCAAAGACAAATTAGCAAACAGCTTCTAGGTGGACGATTTCTCGCATATAATAATCGATCATTGCTTTTGGTTCACCGCGATTAACGATGGAGCCTTTGTGCAAGACAATTACTTGGTTGCATAGATCTTTGATTTCATTCAAATCATGCGATACGAGCAGGACAATTTGCGAAGTGTTGAATAATTCTCTCAATCGGTTAGTTGCTTTGTGCACAAAGTGCGCATCACCAGCAGCAAAGATTTCATCAAGTAATAGAATTTCCGGATCGACAATGGACCCGATAGAAAAGGCTAAGCGCCCATGCATGCCGGAAGAATAGTATTTAATAGGCAAATCGATCATTTCATCAAGCTCAGAAAAATCAATCACTTGTTTTTCCAGCATTTTCATTTGTTTATAAGATCGACCAAGCAGAGCGCCATTTAAATATATATTCTCCCTCCCGCTCAATTCATAGTCAAAACCAGTACCTAGTTCGATCAAAGGGGTGATCTTGCCCTGCACATGAATGCGTCCCTGTTGAGGTGGATAAATACCGACGATCGTCTTAAGCAGAGTTGATTTACCAGCGCCATTTAAGCCGATAATGCCCAAACGGTCTCCACCACGCAGGGAAAGGTTGATATTTTTTAGGGCATCGAATTCGGTGACAGATTGATGATCGTGTTTTCTTGAAAATCGACGCACAACTGTTTCTTTTAGACCGGGCGATGGATTTCTATAAATACGAAATCTCAACGAGGCGTTTTCAATGTTAATTTCTGCTGTCATTTATCAATCAATAGTTGGTGGTGTCTGGGTAAAACTGCAATTTTAATTAGAGCCGAAAAATTATGTCTTTTTCTTTGATCATCAGGATGTAAAAACCAATCATAAGAGTGAGTCCGGAAAGAGCGAGCGGTATAAGCCATTCTTGCGCGGTGGGTGCGGTACCGTAATAAATAATGTCACGAAATAAAGTAATAAAATGGCTGAAGGGATTTATTTGGAAAAATATTTCGTATTTTTTTGGCACGGCCGACAATGGATAAATGATTGGTATTAAATAAAAGAAACAGGCCAGAATAACGCGTACCAAATGAGCGATATCGCGAAAATAGACAGTAGCCACAGCTAATCCTAAAGAAATACCGAAAGTAAACAGGAAAGTAATAACCAGTGCTGCAGGTAAAAGCAAGATGGTCGAGTGCAATTGCAAGCCAAGAAAGAGTGCCAGAGCAATCATGCTCAGTAAACTAAGACTAAAATTTATCAACTCCGTTGATACAGCAACGAGCGGGAAGAAGATTTTAGGAATATAAACCTTTTTCATAAAATTTTCGGCAGATGTAATTGATGAGCAGCCGCCGGC
This sequence comes from Candidatus Melainabacteria bacterium, assembly GCA_963767815.1. Taxonomy (GTDB): domain Bacteria; phylum Cyanobacteriota; class Vampirovibrionia; order Obscuribacterales; family Obscuribacteraceae; genus CAVYFJ01. Next base: position 409,798 of record CAVYFJ010000001.1, read on the forward strand.
AATGCTTTCCGAAATAAATGTCCAGGGCAGCATACCTGTGAAAATAAAAATGCCGTATGTTTTCGGGTTGCGATTAAATATGAGAGAAAAGACAGTTGTCAGGACGATCATCATTAGCATTGGGTTGAGAAGGCTCCAGGCAAAGCCTAGTATTGAGCGCTGATAGCGTCGCCGTAGATTGTTAACGACAAAGCTGGCAAGAGCAAACTTTACAAATCTAAGCTCACCAAGGGTACGGGCAACAAAGGCTACAAATGATTCTTTCGCCGGAGCAGCTTTAATCTCAACGTTCTGCTCACCAATTTGGTTGGTCAGCGTAGAGATAGACTGGAGATCGGCCGGAATCTCTTTTACTCCATTGAGGAGACTGTTATCTTCTTTAAGCTTTGTGGTTGTTTGTGGTTCAGACATTGTCGAGTTGTGCTGGTTTATGAATAGATGCAGATTATACTTGACGACTGACGATCAAGGCGAATCTTAGGTGAATAGCTTCGTAATAATTTTCTATCAGCCTCGTTTATTAACACTTGATCATCGACTGCATTTGTTTAATTGCTTTAACGGTTCCAGATTGCTTGAGTAAGGACAGCAATTGTCTGAGCAAGAGTCAATTTTTGACTGACATAATTCTCCGATCATTGAAACAAATTTTGGGTGGCAACCAGCAGTTTTAGCACGCGTATAGTTGATATGCAATTGTTGGCAGAGCTTTCTAGCTTCTGTGTCAAGATCGTAAATGATTTCCATATGATCCGAAACGAAACCAATTGGCGCAATGACTATATCTTTAATACCTTGTTCGGCAAGTTGGGTTATGTATTGATTAAGGTCTGGTTCTAGCCACGGCTGAGTTAAAGGGCCGCTGCGGCTCTGGTAACACAATTGCCAGCCATTAGAAATTTGTGCTTCCCTCATAACTGAACGGCAGGTTGTATCTAGCTGCTCTTCATAGCGACAACCTGAGGACATGGACAAAGGAATACTATGAGCAGTGAAAATAATCTTTGCTTCTTGTTGTCTGCGTGTAGATAGACCACGTAACGCAATCAGCAATTGATCAGCATTAGCAGCAATGAATCCGGGATGATTGTAAAAAGGGCCAATTTTATCAATTCGTGGTGCAGCAGGACCAACTGCCGCTCGAGCCTTCTCAATGTCTTCTAGATACTGCCTGCAACTGGAATAGGAGCTGTAGGCAGCAGTAACAAAGGCAATTGCGTGCTTGACGCCGTCGCCGGACATCTTCTTAACTGTGTCCGCTAAAAGCGGATACCAATTGCGATTTCCCCAATAAATAGGAAGTTTTGGACCAGATGATTCGATCAGTGGTTTGAGGGCGGAAATAAGCTGGCGATTGTGCTCATTAATAGGAGAGATGCCACCAAACAGCTCGTAGTGACGAGCAACAGCAAGCATTCGTTCTTCAGGGACGTTTTTGCCGCGCAGAACATTTTTTAAAAACGGCAGCACATCATTCATACCTTCGGGTCCACCGAAAGAGACTAATAGAAAGGCATCATATGTGGTGGCGGTTTGTCCGGGCATCTTAAGCATACTTAAATAGACTTGCACTGGCTTTGTCCTTGCACTTTACAGGACGCAGATTAAAGGTAGACAAATACTGTTAAATTTCTTATTTAATTGTTTACGCTTCATGATATTGAGATGTATTTTAAAACAATTGGTGAACAATAAATAAAGAATGGAGCTGAATTGCTGTGAAGCGAATAACGGCTCAACTATTGGAGGCAAGGGAACACGCGAAGGATAACTTGAGTGGAGCGCCTATTAAGGAGGTAATCTAATATGCTGCGAATCGTGCTAGGGATTTTCTTTGCTGGGCAAATTATTGCCGAAAAGCTAGCCAGTGAGCTGAAAGCAAAGTATGACGAAATAAATGAACAAATTAAATGTAATAACCAAGGCGATAGAGAACAGAACATAGAAACAGCCCGCAAGGCAGTGAAAAGGGATTATGAGCAAGTTAGTGCTGCAGCGCAAAACCTTTTGCAAAATTTGGGTGATTTAGCTTCTGCCTATGTGCCCGTTAAATTGCCATTCCAGCAATCGGAATGTAGTTCGGCAATCAGAGGTAATAAGAAGCATAATCATAAAGACGACCGCCATGCAGCAAGCGGCGCTGAACCGGCTTACAAAATGAAGCATTAAGTCAATATGCTTTAGAGAGTTAGTCTCAATTTATGACTGCGCTACCACCGGATGCCAGTGGATAAGTTAATTTTTTGAATTGATCAGCGAGTTAATCTCAACTTCCAATTTGGAGAAATAATCGCTAAAGCGAAAGCGTTCGGAAACCAAAGGCGCATTGAGCTGCCCATCTTCTATGCGTTTTTTTTCATTGGTTAGATAATCTTCAACTGCTTGAGTGAAACCGAGAATATCACCGTAGGGTACTATGCTGGCGCCGCCCCCTTCGATCATTTCGGACATACCGCCGGCAGAGGCAAAAGCGACTATTGGTAATTCTGAGGCCATGGCGTTATGGGCAACAATGGGGAATGGGTCTTGACGAGAAGGCAGCACAAAAACATCGGCTCCTCGAAAGGCTGGACGCAGATCTTTTCTCGGTGGCAGTAAATGAATTTGAGATTGAAGATTTTCTTGCCTCAAGTCCCAGTGAATATAGTAGTAGGCCGAATAAGGCTCGATCTTGCCTGCACCGACCCAAACAAAGTGGACCGGGCGTTGATTAAATTTCTCAGGTTCTTTTTGCCATCTGGCGATGATCATTTTGGCCATAACCACAAAGAAATCAATTCCCTTTCTTAGATCCGGAGAACCGCAAGCAAGAACCACTAATGAATCTTGAGGTGCGTTAATTTCTTGTCTGATAAGGTTGCGGGCTTGATCTCGATCGAATGCACCAAAGTCTTTTTCTAAGAGGGCATTGGGAATAATTAACTCTCGAGAAGATTTTATTGTCGCTCTTAATTTGTTGTGGGCAAAAGATTGTACAAATTTAGCCGGAAAGATAATTACCTGACTGCGGTCAAATACATCTTGAAGATAGCGAGTTGAATAACTATCCACTATTTCATGGACAAGACTAATAATCTTGATCTCATTCTCGGACACCGCCCTTGCATAATGTCCTGTCTCCAGACTATTGAGCAGGCAGATTTTTGGTTTATTAAAGCGAAGATCATCAAAGAGCAAAGATAGATATTGTCCACATCTTTTGTATCTGTCCGGCAAATATTTCAAATTAATCAGGTGTGCCACTTCGCTGAATTCGGACTCCAGCTCACCCCCTTGCTCAAGGATAATCAAACATTCCCAGCCGCGAGCTGCTAATTCCCTGGTTATTTGCAGAAGTAACATAGGCGAGCCGGTATATGCGGCCTGATGCGAGACAAGAAGAATGGTGGATTGACTTTGCATAAATCCTTGCGTATTTTTCTTGAATGTTAGCCCTTGAATGAGCTGTTCTAACAAGGGCAATTTTTCTTTTGATAAATTGGCTTTGGTCAATTGGCGGCCGAAGCTGACAAATCTGGCAGGTAATGATTTGAGATTAGTTAGATCACGCGGAACTATACGCAGGAACTGAACTCCAGAATTATTTTTTTTATGACTAGCTGCCGGCGAATAGCTTATTGCTCTAGGTTGCAAATCATAAAGCAATTCAAAGCTGGAAAAAGGCAGAAGTCCAAGGCGAGCTCCTTGCGACATAAAATGCAGCAATGCATTATCCGGGTGTTTGAGAGAGGGTGCAATTTTTTTTGTTTTAGTTGTTTTAAATTGGCGTAAAAATCCCAAGCTGGAGCCAGGAGCTACATAGGGTCTTAGATAAGCAGGCAAACTGGGAGATTCTTTAATCTTCATGGTCTTGAATCGGCGTGAAAAGCCGATACTTTTACCATTTACAAGATAATCAGTAAAATAGGCGCGCAAATGGATGTCTTGCACTTTCTTTTTGTAATCTTTTGAGTCAAAAAATTCGCAAGGGTTGCGATGTTCAATTGCGCCAAAATGAATAAAATGCACAAGGGGATTGATTCTTTCCCGGCGTACATCTTTGTATTCGTCTAAATAATATTGAATATCGAATAATGGATGAGGATCTCGATCTTCTCGCCAGCCTTGTGTGAGGAAATGTACTAACGGATTGACAGTATTAAAATTAATGTCTTTGTTTGTTTTGATGTAATAGCCGGTGTCAAACAAAGGATGGGGATCTAAATTATTTTGGGCACCTATATTTAAATAATGGGCAATGGCTTCGGATAAAGTTAGATCAGGAGCATTGATTTGACCATTATAAAAATCAAGATCTAAGATGCCCGAATCCTTGATTATCCTCAGGCTGTCGCCGAAGTCTTTGCCGTTGGCAAAATCGACAGCAAAATTAGCGGAAGCTGAGCGTAAAGCACTGAGCCTAGAAACAACGGTTTTAATCAATGTACGCTCCTCGAATAAAATATTTTGCTAAACAAGTGAACGTATATTTAGACTGACACAACATTGTGGGCCAAGACCTTGGGATGAGGAATGGGGATAATAAATTGGCCGCCGGCGTTCATATACACTGACTGTTGTCTAAGTATTTCTTCGGCAAAATTCCAAGTTAATAATAAGACGTAATCCGGCTTTTGTTTGATCAATTGGATCGGATCATAAATGGGTAATTTAACTCCAGGCATATACAAATCTTGCTTAGCGGAACTACGATCGACGACAAACTCAAAGATATCATCGGCCAATCCACAAAAATTTAATAGTGTGCTTCCCTTAGCAGCAGCCCCGTAAGCAGCTATTTTTTTACCCTGCTTTTTAAGACTTGTTAATAAACTAACCAGTTCTGATTTAAGAGAGTTGACTTGTCTGGAAAAATTTTGATAACCACTTATGGTATCGAAGCCGCGCTTTTCTCTTCTTCCAGCATAATTTTAACGGTATCAGATGATTTTCCATTCTTAGTTACAAACAAGCGCAAAGAGCCGCCATGTATATCTAGTTCTTCTATATCGGCAAGAACGAGTGAATTGCCGGTGAGCAAAATATTTAATGCATTCACCGAAAAATAAAAAACATGCTCGTGATAAATTGTGTCGAATTCTATGCGATCAATCATTTTTACGGCATAGGGTATTTCAATAATACCGACACCGGTTTCTTTGAGCAGGATGTTTAAGCCTTTCAAAATGCCATTTATGTCCGGTGTATGAGCTAATACATTATGAGCATGAACAATATCAGCTTGTCCCTCTATGGCTACAATCTTTTTTGCTAAATCCTGATCAAAAAATTCGCTTATAGTATTTATTCCCCGGCTTCTGGCAGCCTGAGCAATATTGAGCGCCGGCTCAATACCCAGTGTGGGTATATTATGATCATTATAATTTTTCAGGAGATAGCCATCGTTGCTGGCTATCTCAACTACCAAACTGTCTTTGTTTAATTGCCGATCAGTAATCAGGCGTGCAGACAGGGCTTTGGCATGCTCAAGCATCGTTTCGGAGAAAGAAGAAAAATAAGCGTAGTTTCGGAACAATTTTTCTGGGGCGATAGTGTAGCTTATTTGCAAGAGAGTGCATTGTTGACAAAATAATACCTCTAGCGGTGCCATGAATTCCGGCTGATCAAGTTGATCTTCTTTCAACAGAGAATTAGCCAGAGGCGTAACACCCAGATCCAGCACTAGCGAAAGATCTTTATGTCCACAAGATCGACATTCTTCAATTCTTTCCATAAAGCTTTTATCCTGGTACCGGAGACTTGGAAGATTCGCCGATATAGCTGAAAAATTTGTCGTACCATTGAATTGTTTCAGCTAGTCCAGCCTCCAGAGAATAAGCCGGGAGCCAATCTAGATTCTGGCGTGCTTTAGTAGAGTCCAGATATTGCGAATGAATTTCCCCGGTGGCAATATTTTCTATAATCGGTTTCAAATGATTACAATTAGTTTGTTTCTGCAGTATTGAAACAAGCTCAAGTACGCTAACTGCGCGCTCAGGGCTGAAATTAAAAGCATGGCCATTAAATTGTCCTTCATAGACCTTTTGAGCCAAGCTTAAATAAGCCGACACAGTATCTTTGACATAGATATAGTCTCGGATAAATGTGCCGTCGCTGCGTATTATGGGACGCTCTCCGGACAATAAGGCCTTGATTGTACCTGGCACAATACGGCTAAAATTTAAGTCTCCACCGCCATAGATGTTCCCACAGCGGGCAATTGCTACAGGCAGTTCATAGCTTTTAAAATAACTCTGGCAAATGAGATCAGCACAGCTTTTTGACACTTCATACGGTTCTTGTCCAGCCAGAGGCATATGCTCAAGATAAGGAAGTGAATCTGAAGTACCGTATGCCTTATCGCTGGAAGCAAAGACAAGTGTCTTGACGTAATCTCTATGTAGTCGGGCTGCTTCCAGGATATTGTATGTGCCACGAATATTGGACTCAAAAGTAAGTAATGGTGAGCGCCTGGCGATTGGCACAATAGCCTGAGCTGCCAAATGAATGATTATTTTGCATTCACTTTGGCTTACTGCTCTTTCCACAGTTTCATATGACTGCAGGTCACCGCGAATGATTTGTGTTTGTTTGTAATCTCCGGAAAGGACCAATTCGGATCTGGGGCTTAAATCACGGGTAAGTACTGTTACCTGGGCGCGGCAGGTAAGCAATTCTTTAACCAGCCAACTGCCCACCAAGCCGGTGGCACCGGTAACTAATACACTTTGATTATGCCAAAATGAATTTTTCATTATCTTGATAATTTAAACCAGAGCTAATCAAAACAAGTTTGGAAACTAATCAGTAATTGCCGACTTACGCTAAGATCAAGCAATGAATATCAAAGCTGTAATATTAGCAGGTGGGCTGGGCTCGCGCATCAGTGAAGAAACTCATTTGAAACCTAAACCAATGATTGAAATTGGCGGTAAGCCAATTTTATGGCACATAATGAAAATTTATTCGCACTGGGGCATTAATGATTTTGTCATTTGTTGCGGTTATAAAGGTTATGTTATCAAGGAATATTTTGCCAATTATTTCCTCCATACATCAGACATAACTTTTGATATGGCGAGCCAAGCTACTGAAGTCCATGAAAATACAGCCGAGCCCTGGCGCGTTACTCTAATTGACACCGGTGAAACCACTAATACAGGCGGCCGCCTGCGTCGCGTAGCTCGCTATCTTAAGGGGCAACGCTTTTGCCTGACATATGGCGATGGCGTGGCGAATATAAATATTCAAGAACTGATACGCTTTCATCAAGAAAAGAAAGCAATGATTACAGTTACTGTTGCTCAACCGCCCGGCCGTTATGGATCTGTAGCGGTAGCTGATGATGGGCATGTGGGGGAATTTATTGAAAAACCGAAAGGTGATGGTGGTTGGGTTAATGCCGGTTTTATGGTTATCGAACCAGGATTTATAGAGAAATATACATCATCTGACCAATCATCACTGGAGAATGAGGGGTTGCACAGCGCAGCATTAAATAAGCATTTAGTGGGCTTCAAACATTCTGGTTTCTGGCAAGCTATGGACACGCAAAGAGACCATACTTATCTAAATAGTCTCTGGTCAAATGGCTCAGCCCCCTGGAAATTATGGGGAGATGAGCAATCGGGACAAATTAAAAGTGGCGAAGTAGTGATATCTTCTCCAGCACTTTTGAGGACTTTTAAGTAAGGATTGTCTGTCTGTACTGAGCTCGCTTATGTATGAGCTGATGGCTCTGGGGTGGAGATTTTTTTGCGCACCATTCTTAATGGCGCAGTAATTCGCCAGGATTGACTATTGAGAAGAGTGTTTAATTGTTTAGATAATTCATCAATGCGATGATGCAAGGCTTCATTCTCATTGCGCATCTCATCCAAGACTCTCATGTGGCGAAACCAACTGTCTTTATTTAGCAAGGATCCGGCAATTTCTTTTGCTTTATTTTCACCGCGATCATTACTGGACAGATCTCCAAATTGATGCTTAAGATCATTGTATTCAGCGTAGAGCCAATCAAGTTCTTTTCTAAGATCAAGGGCGTGCAGTAAGGCTAGATAGCTCACTCTCTTAAAGTCTCGCAAATCATCATTTAAATCGCCCGTTTCTTTGAACTGGCTATCTATATCCCTAAGTGAGCCCTGACTCTCTTTGGGATTGGCCAGTGACCCAAGCAAAGAGTCAAAATCCAATTTTAAAAAATTTGTAGAATAATCAACCAGATTCATTAGTTTTTCTACGACAATTTTATATGGTTGTGCTTCTGGATTACCTGGGCTAGCCAAATGGGCTGCATGCCGTTCAGCTATCCTCAACAGCGGGGGTATATAATCCAACTCATTTAACGTATGAGTGGTTTCAGAACCAGCATGTATTCGATAGTTAAAGAGAATTTCATCTATATAGAATAAATTACCATGTACAAGAATTTGTGTCCAATATTCAAGATCCCCAAAATTACCCAGAGACAAATCAAAACCAGAATTTTTATATTTTGATCGATACATAACTGGAGAAATGATCCAGTTTGTAAGAGGAACAATATTGCTGCGAATAGCTTCTTCGGAGGGAATTAGTTGCGAGCCGGAATGTGGCCTATCTTCTCTTATTAGTTGACCCTTTTCATCAATATGTCGTTTGGCAGCTGTTACTAAAACCACGCTTGGATTTTCATCGAGTGCTTGCACTAATTTTTGCAGGCAAGTTGGTTCAAAAATATCGTCAGCACCGAAGAGTTCAATATATTCGCCAGAAGCTCTTTCAATGCATTTGTTGTAATTGCGGACAGGCCCTATATTAGTCTCGTTTTTCCAGCAAAGGATACGCTTGTCTCGATTAGCATATTTGCTGGCTATGGCAAAAGTTTTGTCCTGTGAGCAGTTATCAGCAATTAATAGCTCCCAGTTCTGATAAGTCTGAGAAAGAACACTTTCTATAGCCGCAGCCATGTAACGGTCCCGATTGTAAGCAGGTAATAATATAGAAACTTTGCTCATGGTATTCATTGAGTGTAATGATTTTGCAAATGCGTATCGGTTACATTGGTGGAGGACAATTGTTGGATTGGTGTTCTCTTTGTCTTTTGCATAGAATTCTAAACAGACAGAAAACGACTTAAATGGTTATACTTAGTCAGGAGGACTAGTTTATTTGGTTAATGAACGATATTTTCCCTCAAGCCAGCAAAACATTCAGGCTAAATGAACGTTAATTGACTTTGTTATCGGGATAAAGTTCATTTGCCGCAATTAATAATGACTTACTTAACAAGGGACAAATGCTTTGCGGCAAGTTTTTGAAAGAAGTTTAATGATTGGTTGTCTGTTATGAAGCGTGTACTGGTGACTGGAGCATCAGGATTTCTCGGGCAACCGAGTATCAATGCTTTGCTGCGTAGAGGTTTTGGGGTCTATGCTATTTCAAGACAGCCAATGTTGCAAAAATATCCCAATGTAATATGGTGCAAAGCTGATTTGCACGATCACGTGTTTATAAAAGACTTAGTCTCTAACATAAAGCCATCCCACTTACTGCATCTGTCCTGGTATCTCGAACATGGAGAATATTGGTCAAGTGAGGAAAATTTGAAATGGGTTATTTCTAGTCTAAATCTTGTTGAAGAGTTTATGAATAGCGGAGGTGAAAGGTTGGTTTGTGCAGGCACTTGTGCTGAGTATGACTGGACTGATGATGCATGCTTGAAGAACCTTTCGGAATATCAAACGCGACTTAAACCACAAACGTTGTATGGTGCCTGTAAAGTAGGTCTGCAAACAATACTCAGTAGCTGGACAAATGTAAGAGGAGTAAGCGTTGCCTGGGGGCGAGTGTTTTTTCCGTATGGACCTAATGAAAATCCAAAGAGATTGATACCCTTGGCAGTGTTATCATTGCTGCGTGGACAATCCGCTACTTGTAATAACCTTGAACTGGAAAGAGATTTGATCTTTGTGGATGATGTTGCTGAGATCTTTGCAGCTCTTGTAGATAGTGAGATTAGTGGTCCAATCAACATAGGTTCAGGTGTTCCCGTGAAATTGCGTTACGTAATTGAACTGATAGTCAAGTCATTAAATGTTGATAGTCTCGGTAGCTATGAGGCTGGTACTGCTAATGAGACTAAGCCACCAGTACTAATTGCTGATGTATCGCGCTTAAGAGAGCTAGGCATGCTGCCGCGAACTACACTAGAGGATGGGATAGAAAAGACTGTTGCTTGGTGGCGGGAAAAGGCTAACCGTGAAAATTTGCATGATTTGCATCCAGTGAAGAGCTAACGATTGGCTTCATCAGCCAATCTCTATTGAAACAGGTGTGACTCCACCGACCAAAATCTGAGTTAAAGGCCAATTTGTGAAAAGTATACCGGTCGCAGGACCATGGATTACTGAGAAAGAAATTGATTATGTAAGTAAGGCAGTGGCAAATGCCTGGTATGGTCAAGCCAATGTCTTCAATGAGCAATTTGAGCTGTCCTTTGCTAATTATATCGGCAGCAAATTTGCCGTAACCCTGCCTTCTTGTACCGCGGCTATTCATCTATCTTTGTTGGCATTGAATGTCAAACCTGGTGATGAGGTGATAGTACCGGATGCTACTTGGATTGCAACTGCCGCGCCAATTAACTATGTTAGTGCTGTTCCGGTTTTTGCAGATGTTGACTCTAAAACCTGGTGTATGGATGCGCGTTCGTTGGAGGAAAACATAACCGAGAAGACCAGAGCAGTTATTCCAGTTGATTTATATGGCAATATGCCGGATATGGATACTATTGTTGATGTCGCAAAAAAACATAATATAGCAATAATTGAAGATGCTGCTGAGGCGATCGGTTCTTCGTACCGCGGCAAAAAGGCTGGCAGTATCGGTGATATTGGTGTTTTCAGTTTTCATGGTTCAAAGACCCTCACAACCGGTGAAGGTGGCATGTTGGTGACAAATGATGAGAGTATCTACGAGCGGGTACTTTTTTTACGAGACCATGGTAGGCAATCAGGAGATCGTATGTTTTGGAATACAGAAGTGGCTTACAAGTATAAGATGTCGAGCATGCAGGCGGCGCTTGGGCTTGCACAATTAGAGCGCATTGATGAATTACTGGCGAAAAAGCAGCAAATATTTGACTGGTATCAAGAAGAACTGCTCGGCAATGATCTGTTTGCACTAAACTATCAGGCGCCGGAGACACGCAATACTTATTGGATGGTTACTGTTTTAGTAAACCCAAAATTAGGATTAAAAAAAGAAGAATTGATGTCCGAAATGAAAAAGCGTCAGGTTAACTGTCGGCCATTTTTCTATCCATTGAGCGCGCTGCCAGCATATAGTCATTTGCCATCAGCCAGAAAAGCTCAGATCAATAATGTGGTTAGTAAAAATCTAAGCGATTACGGTATAAACCTACCTTCAGCCCTAAATCTAACCAGACAGCAGGTTCAATATGTCTGCAGGCAATTGCAGGAAGTTGCTTCAACTTGTATGGCCACGATAGCGGCTACATAGGAAACGGCAATTTAAGAAGATATTGCACATTGATATAGATTGATCTTCAGAGTGGCAAAGAGATGACTAAAACAAAACAGGCTTTGCAGCTAAGACAAGCGCAGTCTTATCCAGTCAAAAGAGTGGTTGACTATATTGCCAGCACTTGGGAGAAGCCTGTTTGCTTGCAAGATGAATCATTTTATCGCCGGACTTTTGAGGACTATCCTAAGCACTTGGCTACCGCAAAGTGTTTGGGGAATTACTCGCTGATTCTTGCTGATGAGGCTGATCAACTCTATGGCTTTATTGGTCTAACGCCAAAAAATTATTATATAGAGGGGAAGCCGCTCCTAGGTGTAGAATGGACAACCTGGATGATTTCTCCGCAGATGCGTGGTAAAGGCTTCGGATTGGAGATGGTTCTGCGCATGCAAAAATTATTTGATGTGCTTTATGGTATGGGAGCAACCAGCTCAGCATTGTCACCATATCGCCTTGGCGGATGCCAATTCATGAAGGCTATTCCTCGTTTTGTGAAAATATATAATCTGGAACGCGTGCAGACAATGGCGAAAATTAGCCCATTGGGCGTTAAAATGTGCCAGCAATTTAGTCGCGCGTCAGAGACTGTGCCTGCATGGCAAGAATGTGATCAGGAAAATGTGGATCGCTGTGCGGATCAATTGCATGCTCAATATCATGGTTTTTCGCGACGCTGGATCGATGTTCAATGGCGTTATATCAACCATCCGATTTTTAGATATCATTGCTGTGTTGTTAATCCAAACAGTGATCGCGCAGTGGTAGTAGTTTTGAGAATAGAAAAAAAGGAAACGTATACGGTCGCGCATCTGCTCGATTATTTTGGATACAAATCCGGCTATGAGGACGCGCTGGCATTTATAGACCATTTCTGCAAACAAGAGATGGCTGATTTCTGCCATTTTTTCTGCACTGCTCCAGCAGTTACCGCAATTATGCGAGCAAATAATTGGTTTTCAACTTTAGATGATGATGAAGTGCAAGTTCCCCATTTATTTAATCCATTGACGCTTACCAGTCCAGCAACTACAAATCTTATATTTGCCAGTGCTAAACATCTTGCGGCATTATGTGATACCGCTTCTTTGTATCTTACTAAAGCGGATTGCGATTTAGATCGTCCGACTTTTGCACAGTTAATTAGTGAGCGGTCTGTGCAAACGGCACAGGGACACTAATTAATCGGCGATACATTTTAAATAACCATCCGGTGAAACAGTAATCTGTAGTTTGTCGGTTAATGGATAGTCGATAATAAATCTAGGTTCTTGCTTTATGAATTCTTGTACGGCAGAAGAAGGATTATTACCTGGTCCCCAAGGTTTGTCAGGATATAAATCAGGGGGCAGAAATTCAATTACGGTGTCTAGAACAATAAGATAACCACCTGTTTTTACCAGCGGGGAATAAAGTTGTAATTCTTTCAGAACATGATCATGACTGTGCATGGAGTCCAAAATTACCAGTATGGATTTTTTATCGCGTGCATGATCGAAAACCTGAGCGGCGATATCTTTGTTTGTTGATGAGCCTTGCAATAAAGTAATGCGCTTAGACAGAGGATGATTTTCAATCTCTGCTCTATTATGAGCGCGGATATCAATGTCAATGCCCAGTACTTTACCGTCTCCACCCAGAAGTTGAAGCATAGAGGAATGGAAAATCAATGAGCCACCATGGGCGATACCGGTTTCTATAATAAGATCAGGCTTTGTTTCCCAGATTATCTCTTGTAGGGCCATTAAGTCCTGGGGATATTGAATAACCGGGCGCCCGAGCCATTTGAAATTATATGAATATTTATGCTTGACACTGGCTTCCAGCCATTGTTGAGAGAGGTGGCGAAGATTATCATCCTTAGCCATTTGCTCTATTTCTAATTTTCTTTCTTCTTCGAATACTTTGACTGGATTCATGGTTCCTTTAGTTTCTATCGTATAACCGTGTACACACTCTATATGTTAGCCTTGATATGGAATATTCTTGAGCAAGCATAAATTATTTTAAGATCGCAAAATTGTCGGCGAAGTCCGAATAATTGGCATCTTTAGAGGAAATCACTGCCGGTTTCATCGGCCAATCAATATTGAAAGCAGGATCATCCCAGCGTATTCCACGAGCTGATTCAGCTGCGTAAGGTACTGATATTTGATAAAAGACCTCTGTGTCAGGCTCCAGAGTGAGCAAACCATGGGCCAGACCAGGCGGAATATAAAACATGCGATGATTTTCTGCTGAGAGCATAGCAGCGATCCAATGCTTATATTTTGGAGAGTCTGGGCGTAGATCAATAACCACGTCAAAAATACTGCCGCGTGTGCAGCGAACTATTTTTGTCTCTTCATGGGGAGTAATTTGATAGTGCATACCGCGCAAGGTGCCCTTTGATCGATTAAAAGAAACGCTGAATTGAGATAGCTCTGTGACCAACCCCTGTTTACTAAATTCGTCCTTGCACCAGCAGCGAGCAAACATGCCCCGATCATCAGCAAGCGGCTCAATTTCGACTATGAAAACTCCAGGGAGCTCAGTTGGCAAAAATTTCATAATTTATCTGGGCATGTAAAGATGTGATTTTGATTAACAAAACTGGTCCCAGATTAACATAGGGAAAACCAGGAGAGCCTCTTGTCATTATTCACTAATTGGCAAGTGTTATGATTAGACACTTTTATTTTATAGCTGAGGCATATGAGTAAATCTATCGTCAAAACGATGAATTGGGTGAAAGAAGGGCTAATCTATTGTCCTGATGGTTCGAGCGCTTGGGCTAAACAATATGCCTCCTTACCCATCCCATTTTTGATTGCTCCAGATCGTTTGCGTATATTCTTATCTCTGTGCGATGAAAATATGATTGGTCGGGTGGGCTATGTCGACGTGGATCCCGCTAATCCAAAAACGATACTGGATATTTCACGTGAACCAATTTTGGATATTGGTAGACCAGGAAGATTCGATGAAAATGGTTTGATAGCGAGTTGCGTTTTGTCTGTAGGGGATAAGCTGTACATGTATTATGTGGGCTATCAATTAGGACAGAAAGTCAGATATTATCAGTTCGCGGGCTTGGCGATTAGCGAAGATAGGGGAAAGAGTTTCAGCCGGGTGCAGGAAGTGCCGGTTATAGATAGAAGTGATGGAGAGTCTCTTAATCGCACAGCGCCTTTTGTTATGTTTGAAGCCCGGCGCTTTCGCATGTGGTACGTCGGCGGCAACGAGTGGACAGAAGTAAACGGAAAAACATTGCCCATTTATAATATGCGCTATATTGAATCGGAGGATGGTATTAATTGGCCAGGCTCTGGGCGAATATGTTTAAATTTTCAGAGTGAAGATGAGCATGTGATAGGTCGTCCTTGGATATTTAAAGAAGGCAGCCTGTATAGAATGTTCCTTTCTTCCCGGACCCGTTCCAAAGGTTATCGAATTGGTTATGCAGAGTCAGATGATGGTATTGTCTGGCGGAGGCTGGACGAGTTAGTCGGAATTAATGTATCGGAAAACGGTTGGGATAGTCAAATGATAAGCTATGCGAGTATATTCAAATGGCAGGGCCAAACTTATATGTTCTACAATGGCAATGATTGTGGTCGCACAGGCTTCGGTTGGGCGGTACTGGAGCACTAAATATGGTGATAACTCATGCGGATAGACGGTTGTGAAGAAATTAGATCCGGCATCTGTTGCTCGATTTGAAAATTTGGATTATGAGGGTTTCAAGCTGCTGGCAAAAGATCCATCTTTATCATCATACGAAAAAATTGGGTTTCCTGACCATTATAGAAAGGGCAAAGAGCCCCTAATTTGGCAGGACATTAAAACTAAACTAACTAATTTGACTCAGCAAAAAAAGCTGATATTAGACATAGGCCCCGGGTGCAGCGAATTACCCGACTTCTTACTGAATGAAGCTGTTGAAAATAATTCCAAGGTAATTTTTTGCGACAGTGAGGAAATGCTTGCATATCATCCCGACCATCCGCATCTTGAGAAAGTGCAGGGGCCGTTTCCTGATTGCTGGGCGCAATTATGCCAATATGCTGGATTGGCGGATGCCATTCTGGTTTATAGTGTTTTGCATCATATTGGCAATCAAAGTGTGATAAGGCAATTTTTAGATCGTTGTTTGCATCTGTTGGCCTGTGGCGGACAATTGTTGATTGGTGATATACCCAATCATTCGAAACGAGTAAGATTCTTTAGTTCGCCGACTGGGATCGAATTCCATAAGAAATTTACTGGTCGTGATGAACTCCCCAATTTTAGCAATAAGGATGAAATAAAAAATAAATTAGATGATTCGATTGTTTTTTCCTTAATCAAACACGCTCGTGACAATGGATTTGACGCGTATGTTGTGCCTCAGGCAGACGAATTACCCATGGCTAATAGACGCGAAGATATTTTAATCGTGAGGCCCTGAACCGATGAGGGCTAAAAAATTAGTAATAGTTGGTGACAATGCGTTTGCCCAAATTGCTTATCACTATTTTAGTGAAAGCGATGATTATCAAGTTGTTGGATTTTCAGTTGAACAGCAATTTTTGAGAAATACTGAATTATTCAAGTTGCCCATAGTGGCGTTTAATCAACTAGCAGAAATTTTTCCTGCAACTGAACACACCGTATTTGTGGCGATTACTTATAATCATTTGAATCGAACAAGAACTCGCTTAGTGCACACAGCTAGAAAACTTGGCTATCCTCTGGCTTCCTATGTCAGTCCTCATGCGTTTGTTTCCAACCAGGCGAAGCTTGGCGAACACTGCTTTATTTTTGAGAGAAATGTTATTCAATCTTATTGCGAAATTGGTGAGAATGTAATTTTATGGAGCGGCAATCATATTGGGCATCACAGTAAAATTGGTGCTAACAGTTTCATCTCCTCGCATGTAGTGATATCTGGATTTGTATCAGTAGGAGATTACTGTTTTTTTGGTGTTAATTCGACGGTTGCTAACAATCTAACTATAGGGGATGATTGTTGGTTTGGTCCGGCAGCTGTGGTGACCAAAAATGTGCAAACAGGGACACTAATACCTCCTGTAGAATCCTTACCTTCCAGAGTGAGCACATACAAATTTTTTAAAGTGAATCACACGAAAGATACAACTTATGCAAGATCTTAAATTTTACGGTGTCAAAGAGTTTACGCATTTGAATTCGGCAATTGATGGTTATGCCGAGGAATTGTGTATTAATGGTTTTACGATTATCCCTGGCTTAATTGAAAAAAAGCTGTTAAATATCCTTAGAGATAAAGTAGACGAAATTTATCTAGTGCAAATGAAAGAAGTATCTCATCTTGGTAATTTAGATGAGATTAACGATGCCAATGTAGCCAGGGCTTTATTAGCCTATGATGACGCTTTTTTAGATTTAGCTGTGCAGTCAACATTTTTAGCTATAGCAGAACGAATGCTGGGGAATTATTTTATTTTGCAAATGCAAAATGCAATTATCAATTTACCTAATCAAAAAAACTATCAAATTGCTTGGCACCGCGATCTGAACTATCAGCATTTTGTTTGCTCGAGACCTTTGGCAATAAGTATTTTGATTTGTCTCGATGAGTTTTCTTCAGAGACAGGCGGTACCTGTGTACTACCTGCGACCCATAAAATGGAGGCCTTTCCTTCCGAACAATTTATAGAAAAATTTTGGCAACAGATCAGCGCTCCAGCTGGATCTGCTCTAGTTATGGACTCAATGCTCTATCACCGTGCTGGCTACAATCAATCGGCAAATATCCGCCGTGGAATTAACCATATGTACTGTTTACCTTTCATGAAACAACAAATTAGCTTGCCGAGCTTGCTCAAAGAGAAACATAAAGGCGATCCATTTTTAAAGCAATTTCTTGGATATGACAGCGAACCAGGGATGTCGGTAAACGAATGGCGAGCACGCAAGTTTGATAAACAGAAGCGGCTGGTTTGAGTAAAAGACAATGACACTCTGTTGCGATGAAAATCAAAATGAAAAGGCATTACGTGGTCGAACATATAATTTATTTGAGTACGATCACTCTCAAGAAAAAGTTTGGGAAGAGATGGTTTTTAAATCTGCCTCCAGCACATTTTTGCATACCCGCAAATTTCTTTCTTATCACGGCGATAAGTTCGATGATCAGTCAATGCTTTTATACGATTGCACGGGAACATTGAGGGCGATATTTCCAGCTGCACGAGATCCTATCGATACAACAATTGTTGTTAGTCATCCAGGCGCTACTTATGGTGGTTTGATTCATGATGGTTGGTTGCGTGGAGAACGAGCCATAGATGCACTTAAACAGTTATGCAATGTCTATACTCAAAAAGGATTTAGAGAAATTGTATACAAGGCTGTGCCATGGATCTATCATCGGACCCCAGCTCAAGATGACATATATGCGTTGTTTCGTTTGGGCGCAGATCGTTATCGGACAGACGTATCGGCGACTTTAGATCTACAGAACCGCGGAGTTATTAGTAAAAGACGGGCAAGAGCTTTGAAAAAAGCAATTAAATCCGGCTTACAGACCAGCACTGATTTTAAATATCTGCCAGCATATTGGCGTGTTTTGGCAGAAAATTTAAAAAGTAAATATAATAGAGAGCCGGTGCATTCGGTAGATGAATTGCGGTTACTCAAAGAAAAATTTCCGAACGAAATTGAATTGGTTACTGCTCTATTGGGTCAAGAAGTGCAGGCCGGAACTCTACTTTTCCATTGTCCCAATCTCATTCACGCTCAATATTTTGCTTCCTCTCCAACTGGCAAGGAGATCAATGCTTTAGATTTAACAGTTGCTGAATCAATAGATAAAGCAAAACAGCTAGGAAAGCGTTTCTTTGATTTCGGCATCAGTACCGAGCAGGGCGGTAATTATTTAAACGATAGTCTGCATACGTTTAAATGTGAATTTGGTGCAGCAGGATCAATTTACGAGTTTTTTCGAATTAAGATTGTCTGATTGAGTTCAAATGGGTTTGCAGCCGAGCTTTCAATAATGAAGCTACCCGACGAACTCTACCAAAAAATCTGATTAATCCAGAAGGTATTGCTGCTAGTCGTTCAAGGATCTCTTCTAGCGTTGCTTTTGTGCTCTGCAATTCATTGTTAAGTGACTCAATCCTGCTTGTTAATTCGGCATTTTTAGTATAAAGAGCAAAGTTCATAACCGTTGGTTGTTCACCGGCAAGTTGGAAAAAATCGTTATAAGTAAAATTACATCGCTCTCTCAACTCTTTAGCATGATTGGCGTCTTTGAGTAATTGATAAAGAAGATGTAGACCATACAGGCGATGAGATGGGTAGCCGAAAGTGATTGCTACTTGAGCTAAGTGAAAGGTGATTAGTTTTTGATCTAGGGGCCATGGATGTTTATCAACTTCTGGAAAAATTTTGCGTAAAAGATCTGGAGAATCAATATTTTCTCTATAGAGATCGAGAATTTCAAACAATTCGAAATCTAGACGCGAGTCATTGCTGATTGTTCGAGCACTCACATTAGCTTCATTTGCCCGCCAACGATAGCGCAAAATTTTATCGGGTAAAATGGGCATTTCCCCATAGAATAATAGGCGTATGAACTGACTCATATCGTTGGCTTGCCTAAGGTACGGCGGGAAATAACCAAGCTCTTCTAGGGCACTGCGCCGGAACATTCCAGCTATGGCACAAAAGGATGTTGTAATTTGAATAGTTGGCGCAAATGGGTAAAACGATCTTGCCCAACACCGACGTCAGTCCAGCCGTCATTCATTAATTTACTATCATCGTTGATATAGCTGGCCAAGCCAAAAACTCCAACCGTTTGCGGATTATGATCTAAATAATTGACCAAGGTTTCAAGCAAATTAGGCTCGTATACATCATCTGTTGCAAAGCCGATTATGTATTCACCCTTCGAATGTTGCCAACATCTGGCTGACGCAGCGGTTATGCCTTCATTGCGTTCGTTGTGCAAAAGTAGAATGCGTGGATCCTGAAATTTCAAAATTTCTTTGACATTCTGATCTGTTGAGGCGTCGTCAGCCATGATTAATTCGAAATCTTGGTATGTCTGGTTGAGCACGCTTTGAATTGCTTCGCCAACGTACTTTTCATGATTATAGGTTGGCGAGACAATACTTACTTTGGGCATGTGTCAAGCCTCTAAATTTTATTCCTAACAAAGTTTTTCTTTGAGTAGACTGTTCTGTTGTCTATCATCTATCCGCCTTCTTATCTTTGATATGAGTAGGCAAAAATATTATAACGAATTGTCTTTCGAGAGCGTAAGAATTACCAAGAAGCTTTCTTTAAGTAGTCCGGTGTTGAGCGAAATTTACCTTTGTGCACAAGAGAGCAAATAAAAGTATGAAAGTGCAAAATTTGAGAACAAAGAAATAGCGCGGTTCTAAATGAATAAATATAATTGTGAGAAGCGTGGCGCTGCATAAAGCTAGGAATAAAAACAAATAGATAATGTCAACTGGCTGCCGGCGATTTAGAATAAACGGCGCTGATATGAGAATTACGCATAAAATCCAGCATATAAGAATCGACCAGTCCTCGATAACCGTTAGCCCGCGTAAGAACTCGTTATGACACGCATAATTTGGATAAAACCATGTTGCCGGAATAAGCATAGCTTTTAAATGGATCCATTTAAAAGGATGCCGCAGGAAGGTCAATATAGTACACTTTTTATAAAACTGATCCGGATAGTAGTTGTCACCGTACTTTCTAACGTTTCGTTCTATCTGAGTGTGCAATTGTGAGTCTATTTGAGCAGGAAGCATTATACCAGTATAGTTTGAAACTATTTTATCTTTAATCAGCCAATTCAACTTCCAGTAATAATCGAGACGCTGCCAGCAAGGGGTATGAAATCTGTATAAATTATATGCTCTGTAAGGAACTGTGCAGCAGTTGAAAACTAAAATAGATAAGAACAACAGATGCAGGGGCTTTTTGGTGCTTAATGTGGCTTGGTTTTTTTGCTTGTTCCATATGCTCCGGATTGCTGAGAAGGCAACCGCTACAATCACATAGACACTGAATATGACAGCAAAAACTTCGATCTGTCCACGGCAATATGCAGCTAAGGCAAGCCAGATTCCGGAGCTTGTGGCAAGACGATTACTCTTTTCAATTGCCGACCGAATCAACAATAGAAAAGACAGACATAAAAAGGCAATGGAGATCGATTCGCTGGATATAACACCTATACCGAGCAAGTTATAACGGAAAATTCCACTGAAGCATAAAATTAGCGGCATCAGGTAGGCAATGGCACAAGGTATTTTCAATTTGGCAAGCATGAATAAATTCCAGAGAACAAGAGACCAGCTGGCACAAGTTAGGCAGATAAGACACAGTACAAGAGGCCCATTTACCCCTACGAGCTTAATGAAAATAGCTTCAACAGTGGGGAATCCTCGTGGCCAATTGGCCAGGCTTCTGTCAAGCTCAAATTGAGAGTTAGTTGGATAATAAGGCAACAAGGTTAAAAGTTCTTTATCATCTGTCCCGTCTTGAGCAATCATTACTGCCGCTTTCGCATAACTAGCTTGATCGGTAGGTCCGAAATCGCGCATTATGTCTTTTACTGAGGTAGTAGGTCTAATGAAAAGTTCAGATGATGTTAGTTTCCATGAAAAAACGAATTTAGTATCGAGACCTAAAGGCATGGTCAAGATTAAAAGCAAGATGAAATATCCTGACCATTGACCAAGATAAATCAGGAATTTTTTTTTAAAGAACTTTTCTCCATCTATTCTTGTAGCCATCAAATGGCTATGAGACCTAAAACTTGTACCAGTTTTCATACAAGATTTTGATATCCTCCCAAGTAAAAATTAAAGGGTGGCAGTAGCGATTATTGAACTACCGAAGGGAATCTCATGCTGACCAAGAAGAAATTGTTCTAACTGTAATATTAGTTTTGCCAAACTATTAATTAATCGAGGTGGAAGTTCGGCATCTCGTTGAAAACGCTTATTCATGTCTTCGTCGAATCCGGTTGCTATTTTAGAAAAAATTTTTCTTGAAAGGAATAAAAACGGAACCAAAGCGCTCATAAAGTGAGTGCATCGAATTTTGGAATAACCGGATTGTTCTAAAGTTGATATCAATTGTGATTTAGAATAACGATGCATATGCCCATAAAAATCGTCATATGCTGACCAAAGCCATTGATGAGCTGGTACGGTAATAATGATTTTTCCTCCGGGGTTAATTAGTCTGCGAATGCTTTTAAGTGATTCAATGTTATTTGGCAGATGTTCTAAGAGATCAAATAAACCGACTATATCGAAACGAACTTCGGATTGTTCTTCAAGAAAATCCTTTTCTTCAAAACGGATTGAAGGATAGCGCTGTTTGGCAAGGTTGAGGGCATATGAATTCAATTCCCAACCGGTGCAGTTGGTCAACCCATGTTCCCAAAGATATCCCACTACATTTCCATTGCCACAGCCTAGTTCCAATATAGACTTGTTTATCAGATCCGGTTCGAAAGCTTTGAGCATAGAATAGATGCGTTCGTTTCTAATTACATACCAAAAATGTTGGCGATCCACTGCGGCACCAACGCTATGAACTGTTTGCCAACGCTTGGCGAATATTGGCGAGGTATTGCTATAAGCTGATCGGGTGGGAACTTCAATCATTTCAATTCTATTCTCAGTTCCTTATTAAGTATTAAGTTACATGCTCTCGCCGACATTAGGTCTTACGATACCATAACAAGTAAATTAGAATTGGATTTGACGAGAGCAGCAAATACCGTCTCGGAATTAACTTTATGCAATTATTATCTTCGGTGCCTGTCTACAATGAGACTTTTTTTGACGAACTTCAATTGACTGATTTTCGTTCTGCGCAAGAGATTGTGCCAATTATTCTTGATTTTGTTGATGCAAAGAGCGTGATCGATGTTGGTTGTGGTTCTGGAGCATTTTTATCAGTTTT
The DNA here is from genome assembly GCA_963767815.1 of Candidatus Melainabacteria bacterium. GTDB lineage: Bacteria > Cyanobacteriota > Vampirovibrionia > Obscuribacterales > Obscuribacteraceae > CAVYFJ01. The sequence continues at coordinate 432,250 of CAVYFJ010000001.1, forward strand.
TCAGCAATATGGTATTGAAGACATTCAGGGTATTGATAGTGCCAGTCTTGATGCTGCAGTATTACATATCTCCAGAGAAAAAATTTTGCGTCATGATCTTAGGCAACCTTTTTCGCTTGATAGAGAATTTGATCTTGTCACTTGTATAGAAGTGGCAGAGCATTTGCCGGAATCATGTGCTCAGCAAATTGTGGATAATCTTATTCGACTGGGTTCGGTAGTTCTTTTTTCATCTGCTATTCCACACCAAGGTGGTACGAATCATATTAATGAGCAATGGCCAGAGTACTGGGCTAAGTTGTTTGCTAATAGGGGTTATACGGTAATTGATTGTCTCAGAGAGCGAATTTGGCAAAATGATAATGTTACTTATTGGTATGCGCAAAATCTTCTCTGGTATGTCAAGTCAGATCAGTTAAAAAAATATCCCAGATTAGCTGCTCATGCTCAAAGTACTTCACCAAATCTGCTTACCTGGATCCACCCAAAAACTTATGTCAAAAACTACGATCGGTTAAATAGTCCAATGATTTTGATAATGCGTTTTGCTTGGAGCTTAATTCCTCGCTGGTTGCGGCTCCGTTTGGTAAAACCGCTGGGCTCCTTTATCTGGAAACATGTAAGTACAACATATAGGCGTTAATCACAGTGCGGTACGTCGGAGAGAATCACATAGGAAGCCCGGGATTGCTAAAAGGCAGGGACCTTGGCTCTGACTGGCAGCAAATAGTTGAATCAGCTTTATTTGATCGCGAGTTCTATCTATCCAGATACCCAGATGTCGCTCGCTCTGGCGGCGATCCGCTTACGCATTTTCTAGAGTTTGGGCATAAGGAAGGGCGCTCTCCGCATCCACTTTTTGATGCCGATTATTATCGAGCTTCTGCACCGGCCGATGAAGAAATTGGCGAAAACAGCGTTCTCCATTTTTTAAAAGAAGGGCATAGAAAAGGGTTAAGTCCACATTGCTTATTTGACATAAATTATTATCGTCAGCAAGCTGGTGAATTTCTCGGCGAAAATAATCCTCTTGTGCATTATTTGACCGAGGGTTTTCGATTAAGACTAAAACCACATCCTTTGTTTGATGTTGATTATTATCTGGACAATAATCCTGATGCTTGCAGCGATCACATCAATCCGCTTGTGCATTTTTTGCAATTTGGCAAAGCAAAGCGTCTTTCTCCTCACCCGTTCTTTGATAGCAATTTTTATCTATCTAAATATCCGCTTATAGAAAGGTCTGGTTGGAATCCATTAGCGCATTTCGTTTGTTACGGTGCAAAAGAGTATAGGCTGGCCAAAAGCGGATTTTGATTCAGAATTTTATCTTAAAACAATTTCGGCCAATTAAACCGAGCAATCCACTAATTCATTATTTAAATTACGGTCAAAAACGACAATTACCTACTCGTCCACTTGAACATAAGAGCCAAGTGCCGGCATTTAAATTGCTCAGGCAATTCTGTCGCAGACTAATTTTTGCTTACTTGAGTTTTATTCATGCGTTTGTTCGCTCGAAGATTGATTCTAAAAATAATTATGATCATCAAGTTTCGGCCTTTAAATTTTGGAAATCAGCTCTCGAGAGAGTGCACTACGGACGCCCTTCGGAAGTCAGGTTTACTGTACCAAGCTATCTGATGCAGCCTCAACGATGGGAACCGTCGGAATCTCATGTGCATCGGGTATTGAACGCGCCATTGCAATGTGCTCATCTTTATCTTGCAAACGTATTTAAAACTCAGGGTTACTTTGCTGATGCTGAGTATATCTTGCAGCGATTGTCTAAACAACCAGCGGTGCGTGACCTTGCACTGTGCAGTCTTGGAGACTTACTTCTGGTCCAGGCGCGTTGGGCCCACGAGTTTGAAATGTACAGTGTCGACGGAATTGCTCTAAATCCATTTTCGCAGTCCAAACAATTTGCTGAAAGCTTAACCTGGCATCGCAGAACGTTTAAAGAGGCGTTAACAGTTATTGAGCAGGCAGTCATAGCAAATGAGCAAAACACTGATGCTCAGTGGTTGCTTTGCTATGGAAAAATTTTTGCTGGAGATTATGCGGGCGCGTGCAAGTCTTTGCGCGATTATCGAGGAAGAAGTTCTGAAGTATCTGAAAGAAATTTATTAGAATCTCGATCGATCTTCGGGCTTAACGCAGAAGAAGGAATTTCTCTGCGTAAGGAATTTTTTAGTGGTTTAGATGGCTCCATTTCTAATTTACATTTGCAACTAGTAAATATGGCTGACATTCCAGCACAAATGGTGCAAGAACATATTAAGGTAATCGAAGCTACCAAGCTGGCTATTCACTCCAAGGTCGTCCGCAATCGTGAATTGATTTCTTTTGACAATACTTTGCAGTTTACCGATTCATATCTAGCGAGATTGAACGACGCACAGATCATACCTGAGTATGGACTGCTAGTAGCAGGAGAGCACTTGTTGGTCAAGGATACTGCTCATGTGAAGCCATGTCATATGCCCGTTTTTCATTCTTCTATTCAAGAAGTTACTGCGGAGGGTGCTTTTATAAGTATGCCTCGTCCAATTATTCTTAAAGAAGAAAATTGCATTTATTTAGGTGTAAATCGTAATTTTTATCATTGGATTATTGATGATCTGCCGAGGCTCAGCCTTGTTGAACGCTCAGGATTATTTTCGGATGCACCAATTCTTGTTGAGCAAAACATGTCGAAGTGGCAATACGAGCTCTTCAACATATTGGGTGTAGAATCTGGGCGTTTGCGTAAAGTGGACTTTGGAAAACCCGTTTCATTTAGGAATCTGATTGTTCCGTCTCGGTTGTCTAGAGATATGGTCGCCCATCCGGAAGCCGTATCATTTTTGCGCAAACGTCTTCTCGATCGAACCGACCATAAGGCGACCGGAGGGAAGCGAATTTATCTTGAGCGGACTAAAGCCGTAACGGCAAACAGAAGGATGTTGAACGAACGTAATGTGCGGGATAAATTTAAGCGTGCCAATTTTCAAATCATTGATAGCGGCGTACTTTCGATTAGGCAACAGATTGAATTGTTCTCTGATGCTGATGTAATTGCAGGCCCGGGAGGGTCTGCATTGACCAATATTTTATTTGGGCCAAAAGGAGCGAGAGTATTAAGTTTAGGCTCAAGCGATATTTTGTGTGAAACTTTTACTAGTATAGCAACGGTGATTGGCCAGGAAAGCTGGTCAGTAAGGGGCAGAAGCTATGCAAGGTCCTACCCTGATTGGGTATGGACAAATTTTAACTACGAAATCGACGAAAAAGATATTGATTTTTGTTTTGAGCGCATACTTTGATTAAGAGTATTGAGTTGCTTCATAAGGCGTAGCAGACTGTACCCATGCCATCTTCTCCTTCGGTGCGCAGAAAAATCCGGTAATCATTATTGAGAGATTTAAGATATAGAGGAATCTGCCAAAGATCGTCGGGGCAATGGTATGCGGATACTGCCAAAGTCGGTTTTTGCTCGGCAATTAATTGACGCCCACCAATCAATGCTTTTTGTTCCATGCCTTCAATATCGAACTTGATGAAATCAATTGATTGATTGACAAATAGTGAATCTAGGGTGGCAGCGGTGACCTTGTGTTGAGACTTTGCACAACAACGTGATTCCTCGTTGGCATCTGCCTGAAAACTTATTTCACCCATATTATCAGCAATGGCTAAATTAAGACACTCGATTTTAGCTCTTACCGAGGGTTCTAGGCTATTGATCAATGTCTGGAGCCGAGCGAAATTTGTGGCGTCAGGTTCAACAGCCCAAATTTTTGCAAACTGATTGCCTGTGTGTTGAAGAAATAGTTTAATCGTGTCTCCATTAAAGGCGCCCAGATCAACGAAGCTTTCAATAGGTGGCATGTGTATGAACAAATCTGTTCTGAAATAGGTCTGAGCAGACTTGGCTGGTAAAACAGAAAAATCCAGATGCAGGCGAAATTTCAAATGACTAATAAATTCAAACTTGGATTGTTGATCGCTAAAGAGTTCGCAGGCTTGATAAATAGAATTTTTGGCTGAATAAATTGTTTGAGGACGATCAAATTGATAATGAGGTAAAAAAGTCTCAGGGTATGCCCAAAATAAACTAATGAAAGTTTCAATATTGCTAATGCCAAATTGTGCCAAACGATAAACCGCTTGAGCATGAGAGAATTTAGAATTGAGGATGGTAATAAGATAAAGAGGACGATTACCATAAAAACGAACAGCTTCTTGCGGAGATAGAACTTTAAGCCCTTCAACTACTTTGCTTGTTTCATTAGAAATATCCTCGATAAAAACTAAAGGTTCAATGCCATTTTTTCGTAAACCAGCCAGAGCTTGTTTGCCCAGATTGCCGGCACCATAGAGAATAATATCTTTGCTTTGATCCAGCCCTGCGGTAAAGCGATTAGCCATACGATAATTTGCCTTTTCCAGTCCTTCAGAAAAGAGTTCATCGAGGGCTTCCTTCGTTTTTTTAACAGCATGCATCAATACTTAAATTCCCGTAATCATGTTTGAGACTGCCTGGTCTATTGTAAGGGACAATCATGCTGACAATACAAAAGCAACGTAAATAGAATAGTCGTATAGAAGAGTGGAAAGAAATCAATTAGTCTGAAAGTCCCATTATTTATAGTGGTTCCAATGACAACCCGTTGTCATAAACAGCTTTGTGAATATGGAGGTTTGCCCCTCAGCCTGGAGATAATTGCTATTGACTATGGAGCAACCAATTAGGACACCTTTATCTGATAATTTTTCAGAAAATGAGAGCTTGGTCAAAATTGGGCAAAGCAAGGAATTAATTTATTTCGGGCTTGTATTGGCCTTCGTCAATACGATTCTCGTAATTTGGTCTTGTTACGATCACGCACTGCCGGTTTACGACATAGCCTGTCATTTATTGAGCGGCTTTACTTGCTGTGATTTGCTTGCTCATGCGCATTTAAGAAGCGCCGAATGGTGGCATTCTCTGTTTGTCATAAATCCAATCTATCCACCATTTGTTTATTTTATTTATGGTATTTTCAAACTATCCTTTGGCCCGCAAAGATGGGTGGAAATAGCTGTACGTCTTCTATTTGCGAACATACTTTTTGTCAGTATGTATGGCTTGGGCAAATTGATCTTTGGACGTTCATCAATTGGGCTATTGTCTTTGGTGATTATTCTTCTCTTTCCCCAGGTTTTTGCCTTGATGCATTACGATATGCTCGATATGCCTGGACTGGCAATGGTGTCTTTGGCATTGTTCTGTTTGACTTGGTGGCAAAAGAGATCATCTGTTTATGCCAGTATTTGCTTAGGGGTGGCTTGTGCGCTAACAGCCCTGACAAAGAATAATTGTGTAGCATTCTTGCTCCTACCGCTACTAGTGACATTGGTACAAGGGCTCTTAAAGAAAGATTGGCAGTTAATAAAGAGTCTTATTTCTGCAGGTTTTGTGGCCCTATTAGTAATGTTGCCGTGGATAATATTTGCTTCGCACTCAATGTTTAGCACTGTTGCCGCCATTCAGCAGCAAAAATATCAGGCTGGTTTTATGGATAACATTTTGTACTACCTTTCCAGCTTGCCTTGCATGCCGTCAAAATTTCTATTGATCATATTTATACTGGCTTTCTGTTTTTCAGCTAGGGCGACGCACTATCGTATGCAATATCTTTTATATTCTGGGTTGGGAGGGATTGTCATTTTAAGTATTTTCCGTTGGATTCCACAATCTAGATATGCGCTTCCTGCAGCTATTCCCATGTCGGTATATTGTGCCCAAGCAAGTTTTGATTATTGGTTTAAACCCAAAGTACGTCCTTTTATTATTGGAGTGGCAATATTGCTAGGTTTGGCCTTCCTGGAAAATAGCTTTACACCATATCCATTGGCCAGACTGGCTTTGTCTAATAAAATATCGACATTTTTTGGTATTGAACCAGACAGGCAAGACTATCATTTTGGACCAGGCGGAATCTCAATGTATCCAAGCCCAGCAGCAGATTGGGGATATGAATGGGTGTTTGCAAACATAAAACAAAATTTGAAAAGCGGTGCGGTCAAACAAAGTTTGGCTATTATGCCCAATAGTGAAGAAGTGAGTGGAACGGTCTATTCTTATTTAGCCAGGCAGAATAGTCTCAACTTCAATGCCTTCACTCCACGGTGCTGGACTATGCTTGGTGACGATTTACGATTTAATCGAGATATGGCGGCGCTGGTTAATTGGTATTTGTTAAAATCGGGAGACCCTGGTTACCATTTTTCTGGTAAAACGAGCGAGGAAGCTTATTGGCGCTGGTGCAGTTTTGTGAGAAGATCAGGGCGATTTGAGCTGATTGGTAGTAAACTTTTGCCAGACGGGAGTCAATTGGAATTATATAAAAATTTGTATTACTGATTACTTTAAAGATGATCCATTAGTTTTGGATCTGGCTGGGACATTAGTAAGACCTCATTGTAATAAGCGGTTTTGATAATTTATGCAAGTTGATAGTACATTAAATACTGGTGCCACCAAATATGATGCCAGGGAGTATGGAGCATCTGCCAGACAACTATTTTTCTCGATGTTGCCGATTGGGATTGTGGTAATTGCTGTAGTGGCCTATGTTTTAATCGCCCTCTTTCATATCCGCAATCCCGGGCTTTATTATGACGAGTCTTTATTCGTAAACGCTGCACTTGGTGCTCCCGACAATGATGACTTCGTTTCATATAGAATATTTGGAGTGCCGGTAATGAATTTTCCTTATGTCGGTGCTCTTAAGTCTTTTGTGTATGCGCCCATATTTGCAATTTTTGGTGTGAGCTTGCTGAGCATTAGATTGCCGGCAGTGCTTTTATCTGCCGGCACTATAATAATGATTTATGGGTTACTAGGCAGGTTTATTCCTCGATGGATTGCTGCGGTGACGACGGCTTTTATAGCTATAGATACGGCCTTTGTATTAATGACTCGTGTTGATGAAGGTCCAATTGTGCTTATGCTTCTTCTGAAAGTGGCAGCCATTTATGCATTGGTACGTTCCCTGCAAACAAATTCCTGGCGCTTTTTTTCCTTTTCTCTGGTGTTGCTGGCATTGGGTGTGTGGGACAAGCTTAATTTTATTTGGATCGTTGTTGGTCTTGGTGCGGCCTCTATTGTCTATTGGCGAGCCCTGTTACGACTTTGGCGAACACATCCGGCAATCATTTTTCTGTCTGGGGCAATATTTTTGGCCGTTATGGGTTTTTTCTATTATTCATTGATTCATCCGCTGCTAGGATGGCAGAGCAAGCCAAATTTAAATTTAATTAGTCGGTTCGGCACTATTAGTGAGTTATGCAAGCAGAGCTTTAATGGCCGATTCTTTTGCGATTGGGTATTTGAGCATAATGTGTGCCGTCCAGCGATTTGTCCAATCTGGCTTGTGCCACTAAGTTTGATCATGGCTATCATTTCCTATGCAGCACTTAGAATGAAAGGCGGCGAGCGAAGACAAGCAGACGATACCTTTATTGCTTTAGCCTTTTTTGTCATTCTTTATTCAACTATGTTATTTGAAATAGTTATTACATCTCAGGCTTGGGCGGCTCATCATATTATGGTGCTCTGGCCTTTTCAATACATTATTTTTGCTATTTCACTTACCATACTGGGACTTGCCATTCCTGTAGAAATACGACGTTCGGCCATAGCTGTATTCTTAATTGGTCTATGCGTGTGGGCAGGCATTAATACTTTTAGAACCATTGATATGCTTTGCGCTTTTAAAACGCAGCCATTGAAGGCTATTTGGAGCAATGAAATCTACGATTTGGCTAAGTATGTTCGTGCCCATGGTAAAGAGGCGGACTCCATCATTTCAGTAGACTGGGGAACACATAATCAAGTAAGCGCACTAGTTGATGCAAAATTGCGTAAGAAGTGTAGTGATCAATGGCCTGTGTATAGAGACTTGCAAAATAATCCAATAACTGAAAATAAGCTGGGCAGAGAATATGGACATGGGAGAACCATGGTAATACTTTTGGGCAAGGGACGTAGCCTGTATCCGGGAATGCGAGAAAACTTTTTCAATCTAATCAAAGACAAAAGACTTTCTTGTCGGCGTCTGACTGTAATAAATGATAGTCTTGGACCGGTTTATGAAGTCTATACTGTGAAGCGGAACGCAAGGCCTTCAGGCAATTCATAATTCAGTATAAGATTAAGAATACTGTAATTAATGATCAATAAACTCTGTAACCGAAGCTAAGCGGGGCTTCCGGTAGACTAATAATTTGCGCATCAACATTTTTAAACTGCACAGTTGTTGATTCAGCCATTGGAAGATTACTCAAAGCAAGCACCGGACTTTTGGCATAAAAACTGATGGCAATCTTTTGTAAGCCATCAGCAAATACTGATGTAGCAAATGGTATGGCAATGTCGAATTTCTGCCAGGTGACTGTTGTTTTCATGATTTTTGGTGACCAAGGGCTATTGTGAATGATGGTGTGGTGATCTTTATCTTTGCCAGTAACATTAATATCGATGCCCGGGTGAGCAGAACCAATGGAGTGTACTTTACCGCGCAATCGCAGTAACCACATTGGTTGTCGCTGAAAATTTGGCAAAGCTTTTAAAGCCGTGTTGAACTGTAATTGTGATGGACCTAAGTCAGGTACATCAATAGGCTCGTTGACTATTGTGTGCATGGGTTGAAAATTATCTGATGATTTGGCAACTACCAGACGTATCAGAGGATCCCCATAGGTTCCCGTACTTTGACGAGAGGCTAGCTGACTGGCATTAGCCAGTGATATTTTAGTGTCAACGCGCGGATCCGTTATGCCCCTCGGATTGCCAACACCGTAAAAAGCTTTACCGAACGAATATGTTGTTAGACTGGGCATTTCCAGCCTGCCCCATTTAGAGCATAATGATCCGTGTATGCGGGTCATTGCGCCGGTATTTTTTTGTAGTTTAATACGAACTACTCCAGATGAATTTGCCAATAAATCAGATGGAAGGGGCATGAAATACCACTGACGAACATGAAGGCTATCAGTGCCGCATGCCTGAGACAATACGTCAAAAATTACATCAGTGTAGTGATACGGTCCCAATCGAAAGAATTTGTCTGTAAAGTCTGTAAGCGCTATGCCAGGAATAATAGGAAGATCAAGTTTATGATTATTGATTGAGATTTGCAAATCGTTCATTAGATCATATGCATGGTCTGCATCTATTACTAGATACGACTGAGACTGCGATTTGGTTTGGCATAATGTTGGGGGGACAAGAAGTGTTTGAATGATTTGCTCGCCCGGGTTAGTTAATTTGTAGAGAAATCCATACCAACGCCCATGGGACCTTGTGGTTACCGAAAGAAATGGCAATATTGTAAGCGTAAGGGCGATTGTTGTAATTTGTGCGACCCTCTGATTGCCTTGCAAGTAATCTATAAATTTATACAATGAGAAAGCAAGCAAAATAAAGACAGAGGCCCTGGTCATAAGAGTAAATATCAGGGCAAGCCAAAGTTTGTTCTCGCCGAATATTAAAATCAGTGAGTGCAGTAAATCATATTTCAATATAAATATGCAGACCAAGGCAGAGATTGACAGAATGATCAGCATGGTTCTGTTTCTACTTTTCTTAAGACCGCTGGTAATGGTATATAGTCCGGCAGCAGCAAAAAGAATAAGAGAGGAGATGGCAGTAAGATTGTATCGAGGTACAGGAGCAAAGAATGCATATGGTAAATGGGCAAGTATAATTGTTAAAAGTATCCATCTACCAGCAACAGAGGCAGTGCTGTGTTTTTGATCGCTAGTTTCTGTAAATGAAGCAAGACAAATGCCGATATAGGCAAACAATAGAATTAATTGATGAATGAGGAGCAAATGTTCTGGTAACAAAGCGCCAATGCTGACTCGGTAATCATTCCAGACTGATTTGAAGAGTCGGATTGGTTTATCTTGTTGCAGACTCAACCAGAGGTGTGGATTTTTCTGATAGGCTTCAGTGGTTAGAGTTTGGTAGCTGGCGTGATAAAGTCTTGGACCTTCGGGGGGTGGCTCTGATATCCAGCCTTGAAAATCGGTATTATTGCCGATGTAGTAATTGATACTACCGACGCGATCGACAAATGGTTTGCATTGTTTCAGGCGAGCCTGTTGCCAGAGCAACCACGGTGCCATCGATAGGATTATTCCTACAGCCATAGCTGTGACGGCAATGCACAATTGTTTTCCTCTTTTTTGAAAGAGGCTAATGGGCAAAATCGCTGCAGCAGCAAACAGCATCATCGATCTGGTTAGCTGCAAGACATTGCTTAAAAATCCAAGCAGTAAATTTTCAGTGATGTCTGCTTTGGGTGTAGTAATTTGTTCTATTGCTAGCCAGCAAACTATTGCCAGAAAAAAGCAAGCCATTGTTTCGGTAAAGAGTATTCCTGAACCAATGATGAAACCCGGATAAACAGCTGCTAGAATACCGGCAATTTGACCGGTCCTTTTATTCCAGAGTTTGAACCCCGTCAAAAATATAAAGACACAGGTCAAAGCACTAATGAAGCATTGAGCGGCAACTGGCGCAAACCACGCGTCTTGACCAATTGTGTTTCCAGTTAAGGCATAACAGGCATAAAGAAAAAGCGGATAAGTCGGACCAGTGAGGGTGAGCAGCGGCAGGTTTGACATGGCGATTGGAAATGTTTTGAGCACTTGAAAGAGCGATGGAATGCCTGGATGCCAGGCAAATTGCATATAGCTAAGCCAATATTTCATTGCGCAATCAATACTTCTTGCTTCATCTAAATAACCGCCAGCATCGCCAACAGAAATGTTATTTACATGTGGTGATAAGAAATTGAAGGCCAGTCTAATAAGCAGAGCAGCGAGGAAAATAATTATGCCGGAGAGAGCCAGATTATTTGGCTGCCGATCAGTGTCTACGCTTTTTAATTGTGGTAATGTGCTAATCAAGGTTTATTTTGCAGTAGAAATCTGTGCCATAGGCTGATGCGGTTGGCTTTGTTCTTTATACCAGTCTATCGTCTTTAAAAACCCTTCTTTAAATGCATGTTTTGGTTGCCAGCCAAGGTCCTTGCTGATCTGTTCAATATTGGCTACCCAGACAGAAGTATCCCATTTGCGATTTGGCATGCTGCCCCATTGTGGTTCTTGCATGATATTAAATATTGGACGCGCTATGGATACTACATCGCGCAAAGTGGTTTGTTTGCCTGTGCCAATATTATAGATTGAGCCTGGAGTGATATTTTTGGCCTCGGCAGCCGCAATAAAAGCTGATATGGCATCATCGACATAAATAAAATCGCGAGCAATTTCGGGATCAACCAATGGTGGTAATTTGCTTTGTAAGCCGTGGTCGATGATCGTAGGAATAAGCCGATCTCTATCTTCATAAGGACCATACACTGAGTAAAGCCTGAGCACAATGGTATTTAACCCTTGTTTTTGCGCATATAGACGGCAAAAATGAGTGGCAGCAGATTTTGCTATGGCATATTCGCTATTTGGATCAAGCCGTTCTTCTTCTCCTGGTGCATGATCTTTATAGCCATATTCAGAAGATGAGCCGGCGCTGACAAAAGATTCACAACCAAGATCAGCTAGACCACTAAGCAAATTAGCTGTGCCCAATATGTTGGTGGAAATGATTTGCTTTAGATCATTTTGCCAGGAATAGGCGCCATGTGCAGCTAGATGAAATACCCAGTCTGGTTTGATTGTTTGCAGGCAGGAAGAAATTGCATCCTTATCTTCTAGTGATTGGTGGTGAATTTTAATTTGCTGGCTAATATTCATCAAGACGCCAGCAATTGCTTTGTGGGCGACCAATACATGGACTTCATGACCATCAGACAAGAAGACGTCTGACCAAATTAGCGCCAACAAAACCAGTGGCTCCAGTAACTAGGGTGCGCTTCATACACGAGCAGGCGTATTACTTAAGATAGATTCGTAATTAAAGACTTTTAGATACTGATTAGCGAGAAGCTGAATTTCTAATTGTTCATCAGCCGATAATTCTTGCGCGGTAGCCAGATTAGCTTGGGTTGTTGCTTTGCGAATTGTGCCCCAAGGATAAACTTCTTCAAGAGGTTGTCCATTCCAACTTGGTTCTTTTAGTGAATCAGCTGCTTCAAGTCCCAGCTTTTTGCAAAGATCGCCCAAAGCATTTTTAGGATTTTCCATTACATCTTCAGTACGCACGATATGAAAGCGATCAGGATATTTTTCTTTAAAAATAAGAGCATAATACTGATTCATTGTCCAGCCAAGCATATAGTGCTGCAAGCGAAAGCGGTACAGGGCGCTTTTTAGTGTCGGCATAAGCAGACCAAGGATTTCTCACAATGTGCAAGAAATGCGCTTCTGGCAGATCATCTAGAATTTTATTGGCATCAACAGTAATGATTGGACTATAACCAACATACATTACTTCTCTGCCGGTGCGCTTATAGTCTTTCCAAGCTTCAAATGTGGCTTTGAAAAATGCGGCCATATTATTAGCTCGGCTGCGGCCTGTGCGTTTGATATGAGCTACATATTTGCTCATGCGATCATCATCAGAAAAGTCAAAAGGCATATGGCGGAATTTGCTCACATTAGGAGTGCGCGCAGCGCACTTTGCCTTCTTCATCAATAATTGCTTTGTAATCTTGCTCAGGAGTTGCTTCTAAAGCAAATGTTGGCCAGCGATATTTAAGCGGATACATGGAACTCAAATAATCGTTGACATATTTAGTGCCGGGTTGAGATTCAAATGGATAAACAAAAAGTTGTGGGTGACCATCCAAGAAAGCGATGAGTGGTATTACCACCGTTTTCGTACATTGCGCCGATCATTAAGAAACGAAAATTTTCAGTCATTTATGTATCTCCTTTTTAAGGTCTGTCCAATCTTTGCTGGCTCTATGAGATTACGATTTGTTCAGAAAGACTACAGAAACAGTTAGTCTAGTTTATTGCCATTACTTCCATTTCTGCGTATAGAGAAACTATAGAAGAGATTTTGTTTTTGGCCCTTTGAATGCCTGGATTTGTAAACAAAAGGAAAACCAGTAGTGATTTTTTGGGGAATTGCTTCAATGGCAAAAATCTGATTGCCATGATGGCCAAATAAGGCTGCCCAATAATTTACCAGTTTTAAGATCAATAGCGTGAATGCCGCATTCGCTTTTATTAACATCTAATCCAGGAGCATATTGGCTGAATTTGGGAATAACACGCGAAGTGCCAACAAAGGCTAAATGCAGAGGTGAAAGACAATCCCCGTGTCCACCCAGGCAGACGAATAACTGGCTTAAAGCCACCTGTCTTCAGCATAGCCGAATTCACCATAGCCGCTATTGTCAACCCAAACCTGTCCTTGATTTAAGCGGGCAGAATGAGGGCGAGTTAATCCGCGAGCAAAAGGTTCTCTGGTTTTTCCGGAAAAAATTACACCGCGCTTATCTACTGGAAAATTTTTATGTCCAGGGCGACGGGCAGAAATTTGATCGCAAGAAGCAGAAAAATAAGATTCACTTAATTGATTTGCCGGCAGCAATAGAATTGAGCTGAATATGATTTTGTCCAAAGAAGGTCCTTGCGGTGTTTCTATACAGGCTGGCCACCAGACTGCGTTCATACTTCGATTGGTTATTGAGCTTGATTACGGCATTTTGACCAACAGCATTCGCGCATGCAATTCATTGCCAATCATGGCTAAATCATGAATATACAAACAACCAGGAAAAAATCTGGAACGAATAGGCATCAGAGGTTTTCCATTTGGTGTCTGGCTGTCAGTATCCAGTCTATCCAATAATTTATCTACTGGCTGCTAGATCATAAATCTGATTAGGATTTCTTGTGCTGGCGATATAAACCAGTTCGTTGCTTGTGCATCAAAGGCAATACCAGAAGGATGAGGCATGCTCAAATAACTGATATGTGGCTTGCCATCAATTACTGATAAGAGCAATAAGCATATGCTCATATTCTCGGCTGATAATTAAAGTAATATCTTGTAAAGCCGCCCACCAATTTCCCCGTGTGCGAAATTGCAGCAAAGACAAATCAATTTCTGCGGCCTGTCGCCACTGGCTTGTAATTTGTTCAGGTGGCGCCACTGCCCATGGTGATGCTGCCACAGAGTAGCTGAAAGATTCTTGCGCTGCTTGTCTTTATGCTGGTTTTGCTTTTTTGAATTGTTGCCAAAGCAGATATGCTCCTATATACATTTTTAAAGCAGAATTATAATTTGTGGTTGATTTGCCACTATGCCGTTTAGTGGAAAGTACAGGCACTTCCAAGATAGGATAATCATATTTTCTGCACAAAGCTATAAATTCAGCATCAATCAAATCATCTTCACGAGAAAATTCGAGTAATGGCTTGAATTGGCGAGGAAATATTTTAGGTGTGCCATTAATATCCCAGACCGGCGAATCAAAGAGCATCCGGCATTCGAGATTATACAAGAAGTGAACCAAGCCGGCGACGCAAACCATCTCTAATTTTGCGATTAGCTTTGACTACCACATTAGGAATGGCTAAGCTATATTCTAAAATTCTGCGCAATATTTGCGGGCTGGTGCGAGCCGAGTTTGTGTAACAGATCAAATCGCCATTAGCTGCTTGCAAGTCCTAGTTTTACCGCATTTCCCCAGCCGCCTTTTGCTGTTGACACTACCTTAATACTAGGATTAGCTGTGGCAAGGCCTGGCAGACATGCTGCTGAATCATCGGTACAAGCATTAGGAACAAGAATAAATTCGTAGTTGTCTATTAAGCCCGGCATCACATCAATGTATCCTTGCACTATTTCTCTGATATGATCGGCTTGATTGTGAACAGGCAAAATAATTGAAATTAGCATATTATAGCCCTGCGCTCACTTCGATTCTCTCGTTCGCACGGGCGTGTCGACGTTTCATTACGCACGGCTCTGTCGCCGCGCTCCGTTCCACTGGTCTCTCATGCTGATTTAACAATTAGCCCCCTGCATGACGAATTTGCCGGCATGGATGATTTTCTCTGAAATTGCCTGGGGAGACAAACCATAGCGATGATATAGAAAAGCTTGATCACCGGTAACATTATCGGGCGTTTTATTGAGCCCTATGCGCGTTAACCGGCAGTTTAGACCATGTTCAGCAATGAATTCGCTGACCAGAGAACCAAGCCCGCCGGACAAATAATGGGCTTCCACAGTAAATATCAAAGGATACTGAGCAAGCAGGGAAACAAAACTATTATCAGGTGGCGGATTGATACTGGCCAATACGGCATGAGCACAAGATAAACCGCTGGCGGTCAATTGAGAAACTGCTGCAGCAGTTTCATTGCTGACACCACCCATGCTAATCACCAGGCAGTCTTCTCCCTCGCGAATAAGCTGAGCTTTCCCCGATACAAAAGCGCCTTCCAATCCCGGCACTACAGTTCGATCGTCTTTGCCAAGACGGTAATAAATTGGTCCAGATAAGTTCCAGGTTGAACGAAGGACAGATTCTGCCTGGCGAAAATCCGCCGGAGCAAAAACTGAGAGTCCTGGCTGCGTGCGCATGACAGCAATATCCTCTACGCCGAAATGAGTCAGTCCATTATGACTATATTCCATGCCACCGCCAATGCCCACTATTCGCACCGGTAATTGATGGGCAATTGGACCATTTCTAATGAATTCATAAGGTCTGAAGGCTAGCAAAAGTAACAATTGAATAAACAAAGGGCATAAATCCGGCTTCTGCCAGTCCGGTGGCAATGCCGACCATATTTTGCTCGGCTACTCCCACATTCATAAAACGATCAGGAAATTGATCGCGAAATGGTTCTATGAGCACTATAACCAAGATCAGCAGTAAGCAAAACAATCCGTGGATCGCTTTGTGCTAAATCAACCAGGGTTTTTATAAAAGTAAGTCTCATGCGCTTCGGCTCACATCCAAGCAAAGCCTGATGCAATTCAGACTCTGACAGGGGACTATAATGCCATTTGATCTGATTTTCCATAAAAGATACGCCTTTGCCAAAAATAGTATTGGCAAGAATCACATGCGGAGTACCTTCTGTGAAATTGAGGGTGGACATTGTGTCTATCAGTTTGGAGACATCATGTCCATCTACTTCATGAGTATCCCAGTTAAAACTTTCCCATGCTCCCTTCATTTTGGAAATGTCAAGAACATCTTTTGTGTAACCAAAAGCTTGTTGTTTATTCAAATCAACAATCGCGCATAGATTCGCCAGCCTGTGATGTCCGGCGAACATAATTGCTTCCCAGGTAGAGCCTTCATTACATTCGGCATCGCTAAGTAAAACAAATACTCGTCGTTTTGACTTTTGCCAGCGGGCAGCTAGTGCTGCTCCGCAAGCCAGCGAAAGTCCTTGACCCAAAGAGCCTGTGCCAAAGTCAATCCCAGGAGTATGTGGTTCGGGGTGCACACCAAATCTGGTGCCATTACTACAAAAGGTTGCGAGTTGGGCAGCAGTGATAATACCTTTAAAATAAAGGCAGGTGTATAAGGCAAGGGCGGCATGCCCCTTGGAAAGAATAAAGCGATCACGATCTGGATCATTTGGCAAATCAATTTGCAAAATTCTGGAATAAAGAGCTTCAAGGATCTCTACTATACAAAGGGCTGAACCAATATGTCCGACATGGGCGCGAAAAGACTCTTTGAGAATAAGCTCGCGCATGGAGCGTGGGGACCCGGACCATGAAGGGACCTGAGCGAGTACAGAGCTGCCCAATGTGGTCGCTAGCGGGTTGGCGATATTTAGCAATCGAGTTTAACCTTTGGATGTCAATGTTTCAAGCTTAGAATAGCAAAACTAGTGACCAATAAAAGCAAACTAGCAATTGACTTTAATTTTATTAACTCTAATGACCAATTATCGGACAGGATGATTTGACGGAAAAGAGTGATTAGCAGCTGGAAATTCTAGGATGTCTAAACTATTCTAATCTGAGAGAATTCTTGCTATTGCTAAAAGTCCGACCCGAATTCTCGATCAGGACGGTATGGTTCTGACGTAAAGTTATTCCCTGGCTATCCTATCCTTAGTACCGGAAAATTCGAACTAAATTTTCTGCATGTTAGGATAAGCGGTTTATTGTTGCTTGCCTGGAGCCGGCAAAATGTCTATTTTACCTGCCAGCCTTGAGTGCTCTTCGATGGGCAGCAAAAGTAGTTCGCCGCAACAATCGGTAAAGTACTTTGCTGCCCCTATTGGACTGCCGACGCTTTCATTGCTGGTGGCAATTGAATTATCGATAATTCTTTGGACGGTCTGTGATCATTCCTTGCCTTGCTGGGATACGGCAGCACACCGGCTAAACAGTCTTTCTGTTTATGAACTGTTAAAGCATCCTCATATTGCCAGAATTCACTGGTATCGCAGCATTTTTAGCGTTGGTCAATTGTATCCACCATTTTTTTATATGGTCAGTGCAACGCTAAAATTTGTTTGCGGTGCGCTCGCTGATACTGAATTGCTCAGTAATTTGATTTTTGTTGCCATTTTGTTTTTCTCGCTGTATTACATAGGGCATACGGTTGGCAAAGATAAATTGTCCGCAACTTTAGCGGCCAGTCTGGTTTTTCTTTATCCGGGAGTTTTTTGGTCTACCCATTGTGCTTTGCTTGATTGTGCAGCAAATGGCATGGTGGGCTTAGGACTGGCCTGTCTAATCTGGTGGGCAAATCAACCTTCTTTGCGGCGGTCAATTATTCTTGGCATAGCGCTAGGACTTAGTGCATTGACAAAAAATAATACGCCGATATTTTTTGTTGGACCGCTTTTAGTAGAAATATTTTTTGCTTTGAGAAGGCAAGAAAATGGAAAAAGGGATTATGCCAGGATAAAGCAATTAAGTATTACGGCTGCGGTTGGTTTTCTAACCATACTTCCCTGGCTGATTCTAGCTGGCTCTACTGTTCTTAAATTTGTTAGTTCTGTTCAGCAACAGAATTTTCGCCTGGACAGCTATGTTGCTACTGCTCAATCGACTGATATTAGCTCATATGCAAATGACTTGATTGCCCAGTTTGTATTGCATTTAAAATGGTTTACGCTACTCGATCTTCCGCTAATTCTTTCACCCTTGCTTTTGGGATGCTTTCTAATTGCGTTGCCTGCGGCCAAGCCATATAGCAAAGAAAAAGCATATCTCGTAGCGTCAATCGTATTTAGCATTTTCATTGCTAGTGCCTTTAGATGGCCGCATCAATTTAGATATATTGTGCCTGTGGCCGTACCAATGTCCGTATTAACTGCAAACATGTTCAGCAGGGCATGGATGACCGGGCGATTGATATGGCGGGCCAGTTTGGTCACTGTCTTATGCATTGCATTGATGCAGTTTGTCCGTGATGGATTTACGCCATATCCCATTCATTTGCCGGGTTGGGCAAGTGAATTTATGAATGTGTTTGCCGGGAACTCAAGAACAATCAATCAAGGTCGTAATTTGCAGGGGGTTTCCAGATACCCATTGCCAGATATTGATTGGGGGGTAAAATGGGTTTTGTCAAATATTGAAGAAGAGAGTGGTGGAAAGCCCACATCTCTTTTGGTCATGCCCAGCACGGATTCGGTTAATTGTTCCTTCTACTGTTATATGGTTAAAGCGAGAAAAGATGGCGTAGAAGTGGCAATGCCTAGGCAATTAACGGAACTTGGGGATCAAGTTTGTTTCGACCCCAAGCGGGCAATTTGGTATCAATGGTGTCTGCTCAAAACCGGCGATCAGGGCCGCGAATTTTATGATGCGGAAAGTAAGGCTGCGTATGACAAATGGTGTAAGTTTATTCGTTATTTAAAAGTCTATCAGTTATTCAAGACAAAGCTTTTACCCGATGGAAGTGTCATGCAATTGTATAGAAGAGAGCAATGAAATAGCGATAACGATTGTCTCTAATGTACCCGCTCTTTATCTTTGACTTTAGTATATATCGCTTCCAACTTATCGACCATTTCGGCAATTGTAATATCTGGGCCAATATTGTTTGCCAGTCGTGCAAGTAACGACTCATCCTCGATTAGTTTCAATAATTGATTATAGAGTGATTGATAATCATTAGGCTCAAATAGTAATCCATTTACTTCATGTTTGACTAATTCGGACATTCCACCCAAATTAGTAGCGATTACCGGTGTTTTAGCAGCCAATGCCGACTGTATGACTAGCGGTGTATTTTCATACCAGCGAGAGGGCACCACTAACACATCAATATCCTTGAAAATCTCACCAATTTGATCGTTGGCAAATGTACCGGCGAATGTGATTTTCTTTGATAATGCTGAGTTATTTGACGCCAGCATGCGCAAATGATTAAAGAATTCGGGAAATTGATGCGTATCTCCATAGAGCGTCAGAGAGGCCTTTGATTGTGGCGGCAATTGCAGAAAGGCCTTAATTAAAAGATCTGGACCTTTATGTTCAAACAGAGTGCCAATGAAGGCTATTCGCAATTGATCGCTTTTGTTCTTCTGTTGTCCTTTCTTTAAAGGACCGGCATCAATGCCATAGGGAATATGGTGGATAATGCCTTGATCTAGTCCGCTCTCAATAAATAATTCTTGCATCAATCTAGTGGGTACGGTGATGGCGGAAAGTTTATTGGCAAAGGATTTTAGTATGGCCGGATGCTCCATTGTCGCTTTTATTGCTGGTGGTAATTTTCTTGCCATGTAGGTTGAGTAAAGAGCCTGGGCCGCCAATTTGTTAATCGGTTCTGGAAGGTGCTTTATTGTCCGCCATGTGTTTGTATATTTACTGACTAATGCTTCGATGAATTCCGGCTGCGTGGGAAATAACTTCGGTGTATAGCAAGTTAAGCAATTGGTGGCCATTGGAGCCGGTCCGCGACAATTGCTGCCATCCGGACGCCTCAACTGTACGATAGGGCAAATCAACCAAAAGTCAGTTGCCGAATAGATGATTGGCAGCGTCCTAGCCTGTGCTTCTTCGATTAAGCTTGTTGAGAGATTTTGTAGATGGAAACAATGCACCAAATCCGGTGCAAATGAATTGAATATATCCTGGTAATGGGTTTTTAAATAGGGGTTGTAGTGCTCGTTGCTAAAGCGATTGTGTTTTAGGCGAGCATCTTCGTTCAAGGTGTATACGCAAAGACCATCATAGTCATAAGTAGATAACTCTTGGCCGTTTGCTGAGTTCTTCTGATAGCGAGCATCAGTATCAGGAGGGTTTGCTGTAAGAACGGCCACTTGATAACCGCGAAGCTTTAGTTCTTGAGCCACTTTCAGCGTCAATACTTCTGTCCCTGCTCGATGTTCAGGGAAAAACTTATGTACTGTAAGTAAAACTCTCTTCATGACAAGTGTAAATTTTTGTGGTGTGATTGATTCAGGGACGGAGCTCTATTATAAGAAGTCTTTCAACTTTCCAGATGGATAGAGCATTATAGAATGGAGATAGAGGAAAGACTGTGGACAAAAGCACGCTTCGTATTTGTTTGATTTCTCGTGAATATCCCCCAGACACTGGATTTGGGGGCATAGCTACCTTTACGAAACATTTAGCCCATGGATTGGCAAGTCTGCGGCATCAGGTGCATGTGGTGACGTTGGCTAAGGGCAAGGATCGATCATATACCGAGGACAATGTCACAGTGCATAGGGTAATGCCATATTTTGATGAGCATACTCTGAATCTAATTGATTGCGCAATGCCGTATAGCAAGTATGTGATTAGTACATCATCTGCGTTGTGGCAGAAATTTATTGAATTACATAAACAAGAGGCTTTTGATCTGGTGGATACGCCTGAATTATTGGCAGAGGGGTTTTATCCAGCTTTAACCAGAATATGTCCATTGGTGATTCGGCTTTATACTCCACATTCGAAGTTTATTGCCGAGGGATTGCATAATGTTACTGCCTCGTTTGATCATCAATTTGTGGCTATGGTTGAGCGAATAGCCATGATAGGGGCGGATGTTATTACTTCTCCAAGCAAAGACCTAGCCCAATTTGTGGCTAAAGATTTAAATTATCCACTTGAGCAGATAAAAATTATTCATAATCCGATTGATGCGGATGTATTTACCCCTCATGGGAATCGAGCGCTTGCCAACGATGATTCCTTGAATGTACTCTTTGTTGGTCGCCTGGAAGAGCGCAAAGGAATAAGATATTTGATTGAAGCCTGGAAGGAAATTACGCAAGCGGTGCCCAAAGCGCGTTTATATGTAATTGGCGATGATACTAAAACAGGAAAGCAGCAAAGGTCTGTTTTGGCGGAACTGAAGAAATATATCGACAAAAACAATTTGAGTGAAAACATTATTTTTATTGACCGAATCCCGCTAAGCGAGTTACCGGCATATTATCGCTCAGCGGACGTATGTGTTGTTCCGTCAGTTTATGACAATTCCCCATACACTTGCCTGGAAGCAATGTCTTGCGGCGCAGCCGTGATCGGCACTGCCGCTGGTGGCATGAGCGAATACATAGTGCATGGAGAATCTGGAATTATAGTTCAGCCTAAGCAGCCGAGTAGTATTGCTACGGAAGTGATTAGTCTTTTGCAAAACGATCAAGAACGCGCCCGCCTGGGCAATAATGCGCGCAGCCGAGTACTAATCAATTTCCAAAGGAAGGAAGTTGCCAGGCGAATGATACAGCTATATAAACAGGCAATTGATTCGTTTCTGTCCCGGCAATCGCATTCTGCCAGCCACCCGCTTTATACTCGTGGGGCAGAGAATGCGTTATCCGATATGGAAGAATTATCGGCTGGCTTTAATGAGATGCTGCATCAATTTCTTTTTCAGTGGTCCTACGAATATCGTATTAGGACATGGTTTAATAAATTGCGATATAGGCCAAGGCTTTATTTAGCCAAACTGCTATTGCGCGTAATTAATAGCCTATCCTTTTGGTGTTCAGACGATGAGCGCAGAGCAGTTTCCTGGTATCGTTCACTGGAAAAGGCAGTTACCAAAAAGGAAGAAGAGTGCCAGAATGGCTAATCGAAAATCTCGGTTACTTAAGCAACTGGCTTCAGCTACAGAAACGTAAGATCATTACTAGAATTAGAGTTCTTTAAATCAATGAATATCAATCAGGACAAAGAAAAATCAACTTTGCCGAGTGCGTATGTCTTGATTTTTCTTCTGGCGTTTGCTGTGAGAATTTGGTTCAATTTTTTTGATGTTCATGCTAACGCGGCTTTCGCCTTCGATGCTTCGGAATATTTGCGCGATGCGCAGAACTTAAATCTTGTTTTGAATAAGTTATTAATTGAGCAACCAAATTATTTGTGGCTAAGCGTAAAAGCAGCATCCAGCTTAGCGTCAATAAATGAAGTGAATCAAATTAAAGACATATTTGCTCCTTTGAGAGAAATGTCGATAGCCGGTCCTGTTTTTCCGACTTTTTGCTTGCTTGTTATAAAATTTGTGGACAGAATCCTTCTGTTGAATTATGGATGATACCGATTGTTGCTCAGTCTTTGCTGTCGGCATTGACCTGCGTTTTGATAGCCGCTATAGGAAATACATGTTGGGACAAAAGGACAGGAATAGCTGCCGGACTGATGTCCGCTTTTTATCCTGGATTTATCATCAATAGCGGCAGGTTGTATAGTGAGAGCTTTGCTTGTTTTTTGATTTGTCTAGTGATTTGGCTTGTTGCAGTTTATTTAATTTGCGATAAGCGCGACTATAAGTGGGGATTTCTTTTGGGGGCTAGCCTTTTTGCTTTGCAGGTGACGCGTTCAATTATGATTGGATTGTCGATTGCTATATTGGCATTGCTTGTAGCCAGCTGCTTTCTTCTGGTTGGGCACAGAAGGGCGATCGGTAAATATTTGGCCGCTGCGCTAATTGCTTTTATTCTTTGCCTACTACCCTGGCTGTTTCTTCAGAAAATGGCCTATGGCAAAACGTCTTTTATTGTGGATCGCCGCAGTAATTACAATCTCTATATCGGCAATGACATTGATGGGCTCGGTTGGTTGAGAATTCCTTATCCGGATTGTCGAGGAATTGATCAATCTAATTCTTGGAATATTCTTAGTCAGTCGATAAACAAAAGTCCTGATCGCTGGCTGAAGCTCATGCTGGACAAACCAATTAGACTTTTGAAGTCACCATGGAATGATTTTAAATCCAGTATAGGAATAGTGACGCCTGATTGGCAGGTGACTTTTCATCAACTGATATTAGCTTTTGCAGTGCTGGGACTGGCGATTAGCAGTCTACTTATTACTGAGAAATTCAGGCGACCAAGGATTGTGGCCAGATGCATTATTGTGCTGGCGATTATATTGCATTTTATTTATTTGCTGTTTGACACAGTACCCCGTTATGCGTTAACGGCTATGCCTGAATTTATCCTTTTTGCCGGAGCAGGGGTTGCAGTCATTCTTAATCTTATTGAATCGAGGCGTTATGCAATTGCAGCTATAAGTTTTTTAGCGGTGACGCTAATACTTGTTTTTGTATCCAACGTGGACATATTGCGACTGACGCTACCATTTAATGGTGTCAGTGTTACCAGGTTAACAATGCCATTAGTTGAAGGCCCATTTGCTCTTGTCAAATTTAATTTGCTGGTGAGTATTTTATTGAAATTGATTGTTGGAGGATCATTTTTTATTGCCTGCGGGCAACTGGTTATTTCTTGGTCCCGATTAAATAAAAATTCAAGCAGTCCTATTGCTAGTTTGTTTGTTGTTGTTTTATTGGGCATCTTTGTCTTGCCGGCTTATAGTCTACCTCTGCGGGCGCATGGACGCTGGTATGAGTGGTCGTATATTTTGAACTCTGGTGAACGGGCAAATCGATGTATGCGAGTAAATGAGATCTTAGCTAATAGATTAGTGCGCAAAGGAGCCTACTTGGCCGTCAATATTGAGGGCGCGTCTGATCTTTCTACCGTCGGCGATATTTCAGTGAATGACGCTAAGATAAAGGGACCTTTTATTCCGGCGTTGGCAATTGCTCAAGACTTGAGTCTGATTAAACTAGGACAAACTGGACAGTTAATTGCCGAGCAAGAGTTTATTCTTAAGTGCTTGTGTGACATGTCTTCTAAAAGTCCTCTTGATCTTAGGCAGTGGTATCTCATTCCAGTAGATGGTGCCCAATGGAAAAAAATTATCAAAAACAGAGCAAATGTAGGTGATCAAGGACAAGCAGATGGAACTTTGTTAGATATTAATGTACGAAAGGCGAACGATAATAGCACCATCTATGGTGCGTATATTTTTGATCCTCGCTTCGTAATGATGCCGAGCATTTTTCGATATTCCTGGGAAAAGGTCTTTTACGGTTCGGATAACCCGTCTGTTTTTGGTGATTCAAGCTATGATGATCGAGTCGAACATAGCGCATTAGCAAATGATCGGTATGGTCCTGGCACTGGTATATACATTAAACTGTTGATACCTCACGAGGACATGCTTACGGGTAGTAGCAAAGTATCAGGAGCAAACGGAAATAATTTATCAGTCACCGCACCGTTAAAAATGATTGATAAACAATACAAAGAAATAGGTTTTTCAGGTGAATCTTCGCTATCGTTCAAGCCAAATGAAAAGATAATTGCAAACAAAAAGCAGGATGGATATTGGTTTATCAGACTAGTAGGTCAGCTGGATCATGACAATATTAAAGAACTAGGACAATCGGCTAGCGTGCAATTCACTCACAGAATTGACAAAATAAATGGACAACAAGACTTGTCATATGTACCGGTATGGCAACCAGCTTGTATAAAATTGCATAACGGAGCAGGCGACAGATCTAATTTGGTATTTCAGAATGATGGCAATTTGAAATTCGATTATTGTTTCCCCATAATGCTTAGCGCATTTCCTGGACGGATGAAGGCAATTCAAATCCATTTGGTGGCTAATAAGATTGAAAATCGTATTGCAGAAAAACAAGATCATAAAAATAACCTGAAATGCTGTCTGGAAATTTATCAGGTGACTAAACCCCCATCGGGAGCAAGTTGTGAGATTTTCTAAGCGATTTTTCAGTCTATTTTTGCCTCTACTTATTATCGTGGCTATTGCATTGGCTGGTTTTAGTCGAACCATCGGCAGTTATTTTTTAGAAGATGATTTTGGCGAAATTCTATATGTTTCGCAAATTTTTGCTGGTGATTGGCACAAGGTAATTGCCAACTTCACAGGCAATTATATGGAAATACCGACAATGAAGGTTTACCGGCCCGTTCTTTTGTTATCTTTGCTGTTTGACTATGCCATCTGGAAGACAAAGGCCATTGGTTATTTCGTCACCAATATAGTTTTCTTCATTGGCGCAGCCATGATGCTATATCTGCTACTTAGACAATTGACAAAATCTTGGAGTAATCGCCGGTCCATATTATTCGCCTTATTTGCCGCTGCCTTGTTTGCAGCTAGTCCGTTACATTGTGAGTCAATTTCTTTAATGATCGGGCGCGTAGACATTATATGCGCGTTCTTTTATCTTTTTGCTTTATGGGGTTTTGTGCGCAAGGGCGAGAGTCAAAATCCATCATTGTTTTTACTATCTCTTATGTCGTTCTGGATTGCTTTGCTAACTAAAGAAATGGCAATTGGCTTACCTGTTGTGTTAATGGCCATTGGTCTATTGCTCCCGGAGAATATAACGAAAAAAGACAGAGAGATGGGAATTTATGCTGGTGAGGGACTAAGCGAAAATATCATTCAACGATTTCAATTAGCGTTGCGCATGAGCTTGCCGGCCTGGATAAGTTGTTTCGTTTATTTGCTAATTCGCTATTTGGCATTGGGCACATTTCTTGGTGGCTATGTTGGTAGTATTGGTGCCAGTCAATTCAGCCATATTTTTGAGAAATGGAGCGATCCGGATACTGTTTCCAGAATTATTTTTCCTTTTAATATGGCTGTCTTTGGTGATCACAATATTTATCAAGTGTGGCTGGGCGGATTTTATATTGCTTTGATCCTGCTGGCGATAATCCAAATATTTATG
The DNA here is from genome assembly GCA_963767815.1 of Candidatus Melainabacteria bacterium. Taxonomy (GTDB): domain Bacteria; phylum Cyanobacteriota; class Vampirovibrionia; order Obscuribacterales; family Obscuribacteraceae; genus CAVYFJ01. The sequence goes on from CAVYFJ010000001.1 coordinate 458,214, forward strand.
CGAGGAATTCCGCGAGCGTGGCTTTTATTGTTGATGGTATGGATTCTCACCACACTTGTACCAATCTATCAGTTGTGGGGGCTAGGATTTAATCTTGAAGGGGGGCGATTTGTCTTTTTTCTTACCATTCCTCTGGCAATCATTTTGCCATTGCTAATTTTTGCGCCACAGAAGACTGAATCGGCAGAACATTATAGCTTCGGTATTGGTGCTGGGCAGAAAGTAGAATTACCGTTGCTCGTATCGGCAACACTAATTTTTGCTGGATTAATTATGCTTGAGACTAGAATAGCTGCAAAAAATAATACTTCCTGGATACATGCGGGCAAGCAAACGAAAGCATTGTTGAAAGAAGGACAAAAGCTTGCTCAGAGTCTGGCAAAAGGTCAGAAGGTAATTATTCTGGGCATACCAGATCAGTTGGAGGGGGCGCATGTTATCTACAATGGTGCTACGTTTAATTTTCTGATGACGCCTCCATTTGCCAGTGATAATTTTGCTGATCGGTTTATTACTTTTTTGCCTATTTTATTTGGTAGGGGGGAGTTGATAAATGCTCAACGGTTTAAACAAGAATTACAGCGCCCTGATGTTGCGGGTGTTTATCTATGGCATAGAGACAAGCGTAGTTTTGAGGCATTGAATATTCCTGATTATGAGGAGGAAATCGAAGGGGACAAGCCTTTTATTATGCCATTACCCTCAATGCAGGAGATTATGCGTCCATTCACAAGGCAGCGCGGCTTTTGGCAACTAGACAAGAATTGTATCCATGTTTTGCATGGTGAAAAGGGATCAGGCGTAGTAATTGGTCCGATTGACTTAAATCCTTTTACATATGACTATCTGGAAATCACGGCAGCAATTGATCCAGCCATAGATCCAAAAAGACTAGAGATATTCTGGCGCGGGCAGCACTCTGCCGAAGATGAACAGCAACTAGATAATCGTGTGCAGGGCATTTCTTGTCAAAGCGGACTTTCGGCATCGCCTGACGGATCAGTTGTACCGGAAGCTAACATATCGGCGAAAGAGGGAGTCTATCGAATTCCCTTATCGCAGTATTGGCACTGGTTTGCAGAAGGCAGACTGAAATATCTGTGGCTAGAGTTTCCCCCTACACAATCGATTAGCCTTAAAGATATTCGTCTTGTGACGGGTAATCATCTAGTTCCTAAATTATCTATTGTTGATCTGCAAGCGGATAATACCGGCGTTTATTCAATTGGGAAAAAGGGCTTTTCAGTGCAAATAGATGCCAGTAAAGTAGATAATTGCGATAAGGTGAAGTTAGAATTTTCCAAGGCCAATTATTTCTTTGAAAACCTAGGCAATAACGCGGAATATGGCCTGCTTACCACCATGACTATTTCAGGCTGTTTAGCCAAGAACTCTATCAATGGGGAACTTTTCCCGAGCTCGGGGTATTATCAATTGCGGGCTATTGGTCTTAACAAAAATGGGTTAACACAGGGAGAATGGTCTTATCCTTTGACCATAAAATTTGACAGCAAAGTGCTTTGAAAGCTATTTGTATGCTAGACTGCACGGTTATTGTTCGCGTATATATATAAGAATATGAAAGCTTTAGTCATAGGCGGTAACGGTTTTATTGGCACGCATTTGGTGGCGGCTTTAAAGGCTGCCGGGGTAAAGGTAAGGGTTTTTGATCGTTACCCCAGTAAATATGTTGAGCCGGATGCCAATGTTGAATATATTATGGGGGATCTCGGTAATCACGGATCCTTAGATGAGATTGTGAGCGGCATGGATTGGGTTTTTCATCTTGCCTATACCACTTTGCCCAAAACGTCTAATGATGATCCAGTTTATGATGTGCGTTCGAATCTAATTGATACAATTCAACTTTTGCAGGCATGCAGTAAGTTTGTTACGAAGAAATTTGTTTTTGTATCGTCTGGTGGCACCATATACGGTGTACCAAAATCTCTGCCCATAAAGGAAAGCCATGTAACAGAGCCGATCTGTTCTTACGGCATAACAAAATTGGCCATTGAGAAGTATCTCCATCTCTTTTACCATTTGCATAAACTAGACTATGTTGTTTTGCGACTATCAAACCCTTATGGTGAAGGACAGAATCCTAATGCCAGGCAAGGGGCTATTGGTGTTTTTCTAGGACGAATAGCGAGAGGTGAGCCGATTAATATCTGGGGCGACGGAGAGGTTATTCGGGATTATATATATATTGAGGATGCAATAAACGCTTTTATTAAAGCGGCAAGATATGAGGCGGAGGATGATCAGCCGCGCATATTCAATATTGGTTCTGGAAAAGGATGTTCGATCAATGAACTTATCGGAGTAATTCGAAAGACTGTAGATGTGCCTGTTGAGGTGGAATATCAAGATGCGCGGGACTTGGATGTGCCGGAAAATGTTCTCGATATATCATTGGCCAGTAAAAAGCTTGGCTGGCGTCCGGTTATCGACCTGCCGGAAGGAATTTCTCGTGGCTGGACCTGGATCAAATCGCTTGATTTAACAAAGCAGGAAGCGGCAAGCCCGGTCCGCTAGTACCTTAAATACAATTTAGAACATGTTGAATTGCGAATCTATATTGCGGTCAGCGCAACTTCTCAAGCCCCGGCTAACAGAAATAGAAGACCTGAGAGTCCCCAGCGGTGGGACTAGGCAGAGTCTGGATATATAGGTGCCCATTACTAGTCAAAGCCGCATTAAGAGTGTTCAATTGATTGACATTTTGTTATCAAGTATAATTTGACCGCTTTGCCGGACGAGAAAATAATAGATTGATAAATGAGTATTGAGCTTTCCATAGTCGTTGCTGTATACAACGAAAACCCAAAAAATTTATTGGCGTTGGTGTCACGGCTTTGTGCTGTCCTCAATCCGATGTCCATGAGTTACGAACTTATATTCGTAAACGACGGAAGCAGGACTACTACGGCTGAATGTCTTCGTCAATTAGCCAAACAATTACAGTATGTCAAATTAATCAATCTCTCTAGAAATTTTGGACAACAAGCCGCTATTTCTGCCGGCATTGATTATGCAGAAGGGCATGCAATCATAAATCTCGATTCAGACTTGCAAGATCCACCTGAGCTGATACCGGAGATGGTGCGTCAATGGCAATCTGGATTTGATGTGGTTTATGCTAAGCGATCTACAAGAAGAGATAGATTTCTGAAAAGACTTACAGCTTTTCTTTTCTACCGCATGATGTCCAATATATCGTCTATAGTAATCCCTGAAGACACCGGCGACTTTAGACTAATAGACAGGCGAGTAGCCGAAGCGCTGAAGAAAATGCCGGAGCGAACCAGATTTTTGCGAGGGCTAATACCCTGGCTAGGTTTTCGCCAGACAGCTGTGCTTGTGGAACGGGACGCTCGTGAGCATGGACAAAGCAGCTATACATTGAGAAAACTTCTTTCTCTGGCATGCGATGGCATCATGTCTTTTAGTTCGATGCCATTGTTCTTGGTTTTAATTGTCGGTGCTGTAGTGACAGTGTGCGCTTTTATGCTTGCGCTGATGACAGTTTCCATCGCCAAGCTGCCGTTAGCTGTAACGCTTTCGATGATCACAGTCATTGTGTTCTTTTCTGGCATTCAACTTATTGGTATAGGGATAGTTGCCCTTTATTTATCCAAAATCTTGGATGAAGTTAGAGAGAGACCCACTTATGTGGTGGCTGATCTAATTGGGCATGCATTCAATAATATAGAGACTGCGCAATTTGATGCGGATCCTTCAAGCTTTAAGACAAAATATACTGAAGCAGTATCGCTGCAGGAAACATCAAGATAATGCAAGAGTGCGTTCTGCCTGTAAGTAGATGTTGATAAAGCAATCCAATAATCAAGCGCAAAAAGATTATCTGTGCATTGCGGCAATTGTCGGAATTTTATTTGTCCGTTTTTTTCGCACCATCGTCCTTTCTAAGCCAATATCCAAATTGTTCTTGCTTGCTCATTGGGACTCTCTTTTTTATCCGCTGCGCACTGGTCAGGCTTTTGGTATGGATCAATCGGTGGTTCAGCAATATTTACCATATAGATTTTTTATTGCTCAATGTTGGCGTCATGGAGTTCCGCTTTGGAATAAGTTGAGTGGATTTGGTATGCCTCTATTGGCTGATCCACAATCTTTTGCTCTTTCTCCTATTTTTGCTCTATTTACTCTTTTTCCTAATATGCAAACCTGGAATATCATTCTTGTTCTAGAGCTGGCTATTGGCGCAATCAGCACATATTTATTATGCAGAGAGTTGGAAATCGATTTAGTTGGTTCATTCGTTGCCGCTTTGTTGTTTAGCTTTTGTCCCTGGGTGCAGTGGCAGCTAGAGCTACTAGGGAATGGTATTTGTCTAACGCCGTTGGTATTTTTATTTTTTGTCAGGATGACTAAAAGAAAGTCATTTTGGAATGTGGTGTTTGCAGGACTTGTGCTGGCGATCGATATTTTGCATGCTCATCCAGAAATTGCTTTTACGACTGCAATGTTTGCTGTGCTGCTTGCGTGCCTGGTGGCAGGTTTCAACAACGGGTCTTCGGACAATATAGCGTTATCGGAAGGCGTCGTTCCATCTGCAGATTCCAATATGGTTTGGCTTGCTTCGTTGTCCTCGGCTTTTCGCAGAATCATTTTGGCTGGTGCGGTGGCGTTTGGATTATCTGCACCGATGCTCATTCCATTTGCAGAATATGTTTTTAATGGGCATACTTATAAACTATTGGGCGCAACACCGACTGGAATTCCTCTAGAAGCACTCTGTGCTCATTATCTTTTTCCTTTCTATTCACAAGGTGGTTTATATCTGGGACCTTTGTCCTGGTGGGGCTTGATTGCCGCTTTGTTCTTTGCTAGCAAGGGCAATCGCTTTTTTATGCCCCTAATTGTCTGTTTTCTAATCAGCATGTTTGCGGTCACTAAATTATTTCCATTAAGTCTTTTATTTAATATTCCTCCCTTTTCAATGATATATCCGACTTACTGCTTGCCACAATACTTGCTGCTTATGTCCATTATTAGTGGGCTGGGGATAAATTGCTTAGTTGATAGGGCCCGTAATTTTAGTCCAGCAAAATTGCTCATCGCGGGTGTTATTACTATGGTACTGCTTATGGTGCCGCTATTAATCACACCATGGCATCATAATAGCCTGAGCCTTCACTTTGACCGTATGTTTGAAATGCCTCGATTTAGTCCACGGATATGGTGGTTAAATCTTTATTGCTCAGTAATCATGTTATTTATCTGGTATATTGGCGTGGGCTGGCTTAAAAGGTGGGCAAATATCGGTGCATCGGACCTAATTATTATCGGTCTTGCCAATCTGATCATAGTCTCCTATAGCTCATTGCCTATTAGACCAACTTTTGAGTATCCCGGCCAATTGCCCTTAAATATAGATAGCTCGCCTAACTCAAGAATTATTTCTATTGGCGATCACTTATTTAGACCGAACACTAATCTTGTCTATGATTTGCCGCTTTTACAAGTACTAAACCCGCTCGTGCCGAGCGGCTTTACTGAATTTATGGATTTGTGTGGAGCAAAAATTGATCCATTTAGTCAAAAGTTTTCGGCGACAATTAGTCGAATGCTTTGTTTGACAGGCGCACAAACAGTTATTTCGCAACAACCAATATTGGATGAGTCTGCGTTATCTGCTGCGGTAAGTGCAAGCAGGACAAATCAATTACTGAAACCACAGATTGATTATCTAAATTATCTCAGCTTGAAGGATATTGAATTATTTTACGATTCTAAAGTGAGAGCCGTGTTTATCCGCTTGTCAGCGATGCCGCAAGGTGAGCAGAACATGAATTATCATTTGAGTTGTGCTATTGAAGATCCCCAGGGTGAATCAATCTCGTTCATAGAGCCGCAATTAATTCAAGGCTCAATGGGCAGCCAAGCCATTCTATGCTCGGGCCTTCTAAAAAAGGACGTCAAAGATTGGCAAGTTTCTATTCGAGTGTTGCTGGATAACGAATTGCGTTTTCTTCTTCCCTCTAAAATAACTTATGGGAAGGTGCGCAAAGACAATTCGTGGTTGATCGGTGGTAACGATCAAGCCGGACTGGTTACTGAAATACATACTGATCGTTTCAAGTTAATTGCGGATCATGGAGGAATTTTGCAATATGAAGACAGTTCTGCAATTAATCACTATTTTTTTGCTTACCAAGTGCAATGGGTGAAGCAGAGACAGGATGCGCTGGGCTATCTCAAAACTCACCTTAATGAGCTGGCGCATACAGCAGTACTCGAACGTGCGCAAAAGCAGCAATTTGAGGAGTTGCTTGATGGGATGCATTTATACCAATTTGATCCCCGTTCCGGCATTTTTGATCAATCTGGAAGTATAAAGAATATAGATGCTGTCCCTTGGGAGGGGAAGGTAATTTTATCATCGGGTCCTGCATTGCAGATTGAAACGCCAAAGACCGCGTTACTTGTGGTCTCAGATCTTTATTACCCTGGCTGGGAAGTATCCTTGGATGGATTACCCTGGAAAATGTTTCGCGCTGATTATCTCTTTCGCGCAGTCCCAATACCGCCAGGCAGGCATTGCATTAGCTTTATCTATCAACCAACCAGCTTTATCATCGGTGTCGGTTTGTTCTTTGCTACAGTCGCCTCTGTCTTGGTGCTGCTTGGCTTTATTGGGAGATCTAGGAAGCAATGAATACTTCTGGTACAGAGATTGCGATCGACGCTAGAGGCGATGATTTGAGTTTTGGGGCCGCCTTGGTTTCAAGGGTCCTTCAGCACAATTGGATATTCCTACTTTTTGTTGTGGTATTATCGGTGCACTTGGCGCATCATTTTTTATTTCAACACGCTAAGGTGACATTTGTTTATGATAGTCACTATTATCTTTTGACATGTTCTCAGATTATCGATCGTATTGTTGCCTTGCTGCAGGGACATTATGATTGGGGTGCGATCGGTGGTTCAGAATTTGTCCGAAATATTACAAGAGACGGCCCAATTGCTACTGGCATTCCGGCAGTTATGCTCTTTTGGTTGCATCGCGATCTGGTTGCTACGGATTGGCGCATATTTGTTATTCTAATGTCGATATTTCAATCGATTTCGGCGTGCTTTGTTGGTGCAATTTGTCAAAGAATTACTGGGGTAACATGGACAGGCATAGCCGCAGGATTATTGTTCGGACTTTATCCCAGTTCTCTTGTAGCAAGCGGACTATACGTCAGTGAAGATATCGTAGTTTTATTAGAACTTGCCTTTGTATTTTGTCTTGCTTTGGCTGCTAGCAATGTGACTGCACGACTTTTATCTGGCGTCATATTAGGGATGGTCTGTATGGCAAAGCCAGCTTTGATACCAGCTGTTGTTATGGCCACAATCATTGGTACCCTATTTTTTTATCCTTATAAGAAAGAAGCATTTCTAAAGCGAATTGGGCTTTTTCTAAGTGTTGTTGCCGTAGGTGTTCTAACTATTTTGCCTTGGTCTCTATATACTAAATCTGCTGCTAACAAGCTATTAATTACAACAGAACGCTTGCCAGCCTATAATGTAGCAGTCGGTACTGACATAGAGACTGATGGTTGGAATGTAGTACCGTGGACATTGAGACAGAGAAAACTATGCAGTTTTAAAAGTCCAAGTTTGATTCTGATTGGTCAGTGGCGGGCTAATACATTACCGATGCTGATACTAACGATAAGGAAAATTACTCGATTATTTATTTCTCCCTGGAACATTTTTCGGGAAGCGATCTTTGGCATAGATGCTCGAGCACAACAATATATTCATCTTGGTGTACTTTTCCTTTGTATATTTGGCATATGTACTTATTTGCTTAGTAGAAATGATCTTCGGAATAATCAAGCTCACTTGTTGGGTGCCCTGAGCTTGATTATGATTCTTGGACATAGTTCATACCTGATATTTCAGGCGATGGCTAGATATGCATATACTGCCATCCCATTTCTGATTGTCTTTGCGGGATTTGGGCTTTTCTATATTCATAAGAATAAATTGACTAGAAAAGTTTGCATTGCAATGGCTACCGCAGTGTTGTTGTTGGTATTAATCTGTAAAGCCGAGTCTTTTACTAGGATTGGTGAGCCTGTCGAAACTGTTCATGTGATTGACAAAGGGATGATTGTAGAAAAACATATCGATATGAGTTCTGCAAGTACCTCAACTCGCAGTCTACAAGCCCTTCTTCTTATTGATTCTGATCGTAATGTGGCTGATGCACAAATTATTGTTAATGGTCACAGTATTGACAAATCCATATGGCTTATTAACAACTATGGAAGCGAACAATATAAATTGCTCAAAGGATTTGGGGAACTATCTAACTTGATGGGTATCTCTATTTTGGACTTTCGGCAATGGAGGGCAGTACCAGTGCCAATTAATTGGATTGATTTGCACGGTAACAACGTGATTGATGTTATTGGTGGTAATCTAGCCACAAGAATCTTTGGTGATTCACAGGAAACACGACGTATGCTCTCGCCTAGATATATAGCGCCTGACTTTTTTGCTCTCTCTATGGAAAGTATGGAGACTCGGATCCCGGAAGCTGGGCTTGCCGAGCAAATTAGCCAAAAATCGTTAATTAAGAAAAATGCAGCTGATTCCTTCTGTTCATTGTCTGACTCTCTGCGAATAAAGCTTGCTCTTATGCCCAGCGCCAGTTGCCAGGGAAAAAATTTGGAATCCAAGCGAGGAATGGACCATTGTGTCTTAAAGTTTGATCCACGCAATTGTGATAGACAAGCACAAGATTTATCTTGTTGCGGAGTGCGCGTGAGCCGATATCTTCTGGGGCATCTTGGTGGCGTATTAAACAGTATGGATGTTCCTGAACTATCCGAATCGTCGCATGTTGAATTCAAGGTAACAGGACAGTATAGGGTTTTAAGAGGACCGGGAAAGGTTTCTATATCAATAGATGCTTTAGGTCCTGGAAATAATGAAGAGATTCTTGCTATGACACCCAACTATATAAAAGGCGATCAATCGTGGAGATCCTTTCAAATAGACGATTTGTTGCCGACCCGCACTATAGGTAATAAGTTGAAGAAAATAATCATTGGCCTTTCGGCCGCTACCATGGTTGGACGCTCAGTATGGTGCTGATAAGGAATGTTCGGAGGCTCAATTTAAAAATATACAGGTTGAATTGCATACCAGACAATTACCTGATATTTCTCAAGAACATATGCGCTATTATTGACCTGCCAGTGATATAAATCCGGTTTTTATTTTGTTACCGAAATAGATACACGCATGCTAATTAAAGTTCTAACTAGATACGGTTTAATTGTAGGCATAATCATTTTTGCACTAATAGCGTTTCTATTGGCGTATCGTCCGACTTTGTTCAACTTCTTTTTGGCGGATGATTTTATATACCTTACATGGGCAGACGAAGCTTGGCGCCGCCCGGAAATACTTGCCGAAAAATATTTTGGGGTCTGGACAGGATGGCTGGTGCATGCGCCCTACAGCGAGACTGTCTATCGTCCGCTTGTTAGAGCCATAATGCTGTTGGAATACAAGCTGTGGGGTGTTAATGGTCTATTCTTTCGTTTGGTGAACGTAGCACTTGAGCTATTGACAGGACTAATGCTGGGTTTAGTAATAGCGAATCTAAGTACAAAATCTATTAGACATGATTCTTCGTCAAATCGACGATTACAGATGTGGGGGCTATTTTCTGCAGCATTTTTTGTATTGTATCCATTACATAGTGAAGCTGTTAATTGGATAACTGCAGTAATAAATCCGGTAGTGACCCTATTAAGCTTATTAAGTCTCTGGTGTTATATTCGATGGCGCGATGAATCGAAACGATTATTTATGGTTTTGGCTATTATTAGTGCTGCAATTGCCTTCTTAAGTAAGGAAATGGCCGTAGCATTGCCCTTTACGGTGCTTTTATATGAACTATTGTTTGGGCAAAGTGTGGTAAAAAGCATTCGCGCAACTAATACGTTTATAGGCACGCTGCGTAGATCTGTAATTGCTACCATGCCGTACTGGCTAATTTTGGTTCTCTATTTCTGTTGGCGAAAAGTACTCCTGGGCGATTTTATAGCTGGCTATCCCGACTACCTTTGTTATCCAACGATATCCGGCTGGATGAGAGGATTGCGGGATATTTTTATCCCAGTTAATAACGCAATTATTAGTTCGCACAGTCCTATTTTTAAGACTTGGCATATAGTTTTATTTATTATGGTTTTATCGAGTGTAGTCGCCGCTATTCGAGCAAATAAGGAGGATAGGAAAACAATATATTTTCTTGCTGCCTGGTTTTTATTAGCGCTGGCGCCTACGTATAAGGTATTTCCAACATTAATGAGCTGTGCGACCGGAAGCAGGCTGGCGTATTTAGCGACTGCTCCTGTTTGTGCATTTTTGACATATGGGTTAGCTACGTTTAGTGTAAGCAATGGCATTTCGTTATTGTTTCTGCCGCTAATGATTGTTGTCCTCGCCTTTGAATCTCTAGTTCTTTACGAAAACAATTTAGCTTGGGCGGAGGCAGGCCGTTGGACCAACAAAGTTGTGCAGGAATTCAAAAACTATTATGATAACGTTAAAGGAGATCCTTTAGTCTATGTTATTGGATTACCCATGAGCAAAATGGGAATTCTTTCTGTTGGTATTTTGGAGGGAATAACCAAGCGTCCTATGTTGAACATTAATTCTAGTCGTTGTGCTCGCCTTGATTATGATGAGCAATATGTAGACGCTGGGGCTTTGAAAGATGCTGTTGTAAGAAATCATAAGCAAATAAAAGTGCTTTATTGGGATTCGCAAATTGAAGTTCTGAAGCCGGTTACGTTTCCTGCAAACGATTATAAGTTTGCTAGAAGATGGCAAAGTATAAATCTTAGGCAAATTATTCGTATTCCATCTTCACCACAAAACCACCGACTTGAAATGCATTGGTTGAGTGATGGGACATTGGAACTTCTCTCGAAGGATAAGATGAACACCTTTGCTGTCGTTGAGCTTGATTTAGCAGGCTTACCATGTCTATACGTAGATTTTTTGGCTCTGAAAGTACAGCTTCTTCAGACAAAGCCACATGGATTTCTGGGAGATGCAGAATTATTATTCACAAATGACATTGCCAAAGAATATTCTAAACAATATACTACGTTTTATAATTGCCATTCACGGATGACTTATGTAGCAGACGAGCAAAATATCATTTTTCCCTTGCGTGGTATACCTGCATGGAGTATGGGTGGCAGAAGTAACGGTATTCGGATTAGTTTGCCAATTGAACGAGGTATCAAAGTTAAGGAGATTTTGATACCGGACATGAAACAATTGATACCGTGTGTTTATTTGCAGTCATTATCCAATGATCCGCCTGGGCAAATTCGACTGGATTGCAAACAGCCTGTGCAATATGTGCATTATGATGTGCTATCAATCAAAGGCCGCAAGCAAGTTATGTTGGAAGTTGTTCCAGTTGATACATTTTTTGGAGCCCAGAATGACCCGCAAAAAGTGAAGAGGGAGATGTGTCTAAGAAAAACGGCGACAGTCGGCTCTGGGCAATTTATAATTAACAGAAGTGAATTTCCACACACCAAGGCGGTTTATCGAGCAAGATTTAGGGTGTTAGATCAAGCCGGAAATCAAATAGGGTTCCCTACAAGCTTTTTATATTTGTGGACTTTCCTAGGTGCGACTAAGGGTATTAAGTGGAATTTCTTAGATACATATTTTTGGACATTGATTCCTAATGGCACAGAAATTATCAAAATTGCAAAATTTGAAGCAATATGGACTAATTGCCTTGGCAATTATTCTTGTTCTAATCGCATTCTTCTTGACTTATCGTCCCACGATGTTTGATTTCTTAATAGCAGACGATGTATATCATATTACGTGGTTATATTCGGCTTTGAATTCGCCAGAATTGGTTTTAACAACATATTGGATACCCTGGTTCGGGTCAAAACCCCATGTAACTATTTTCGAACCCACTATCTTTTATCGTCCGCTTTATATGACGCTGCTATTCTTTCTTTGCAAGCTTATAGGTATTAAGAGTTTATTCTTTCGCTTAGTAAATATGTGCATTGAACTTTTATCCGGATTAATGCTTAGTCTAGTTGTGATTGCTCTGAAAAAAATGCCCACTGAGCGATCTTCTTTAGTCGATAGACAATTTCTAATGTGGGGGCTATTTTCCGGAGCGCTATTTGTTCTATTTCCACTGCATAGTGGAGTAGTTAATTGGATTGCCGTTGGAACCGATCCTATAGTGACCCTTTTTAGTCTGCTGAGTATTTGGTGTTATATTCAGTGGCGCAACAAATCTAGGTTATGGTTTTTTATTTTAAGTATAAGTAGTGCGATACTGGTCTTTCTAACTAAAGAAATGGCGGCTGCGCTTCCACCGATAATTTTTTTATATGAGTTACTTTGTGTCCAAGGCACGAAGAAGAATGTAGGCAAATTAAATGGCTCTATGGTAAAAGCATTACATGCCGCTTTCGTAAGTACCTTGCCATATTGGTTGATCTTAGCTACGTATTTGTGTTTCCGGAAAGCATTTCTTGGAGATTTTATAGCCGGCTATCCTGATGGTATGTATTCCATATCCATCAGCGGCTGGTTGAATGGATTGCGTGACATTTTTGTTCCTATCAATACTTTGGTTGTTAGTACACACAGCTATATTTTTAAATTGTGGCATGTATTTTTATTCATCGTAATTTCGCTTAGTTTGATTGCTACTTTTCGAGCGAATAATGATAGTCGAAAGAAAATATATTTTCTGGCCGCCTGGTTTATTCTAGCTATTGCACCCACATATAAAGCATTCCCGGCAGTCATGGATTGTGTTCTCGGTAGCAGACTTGGCTATTTAGCAACAGCTCCTGTTTGTGCACTTTTGACATATGGACTGGCTATTTTTAGCGCCGGCAATCGCTTTTTGTTCTTGTTTCGTTTAACTGCAATAGCTTGGTTTGTACTGGCAGCAAGGCTTTTATATACAAATAATCTAGCATGGGCGGAAGCAGGACACTGGACTAATAAAGTCGTTCAGGAATTCAAGGATTATTATAAGGACATAACCGGAGATCCTCCAGTTTATGTTACTGGATTGCCGATGATATCTAAAAAGGGTGTTTATTCTCTCTGGGGGCTTAATGGAATAACTAAAAAACCTATCATGGATAGAGATTTAAGCCATTGTATGCGGCTGGATTTTTTTGAGCATTATGTGAGTACTGGTTTTGTGAAAGACGAGGCGGTATGTAATCCGAAACAGACAAGGCTACTCTATTGGGATTCCCAATCCGAGATTCTAAAGCCCGTTGTATTTTCACCACCAGAGCATTTTACAAAACAATGGCGAGATAGTGTCTTGCAGCAGATGATTTATGTTTCCCAGCCCCATTCCAATTGTCCACCAAAGATTCATTGGTTAAGTGATGGAACATTAGAGGTGACATCGAATCTAAATAAAATCGGGTATGTCACTTTAGAACTTAAATTGCCAGCATTGTCGTGTGGGTCTGTTGATTTTTTGGGGCTAAATGTCCAATTTACCGACTGCAGAAAGTTTGGCGCTTATAGCCAGGCAGAATTTATTTTTAGAAACAATATTGCTACGGATTATTCAAAGCGATACCTGATTGCTGATCATTGTGACGCCCGGATCATTTCTACCAATAGTTATCAGGACATTCTTTTCCCGTTGCGCGATATGCCTGCGTGGACTATGGGTGGTACGTGTTCTAGTGCGAAAATAATATTGCCGATTGAGCACGCCCTTAAAATTAAAGGGATTTTTATTCCCGATACTAAAACACTGATGCCCTTCGTTTATTTGAATTCGTCTACTGATGATATTCCTGGGCAATTCGGTTTGGATAATAAGGGTCATTCCATTCAGTATGTGAAATATGATGCACGCTCAGTAGGTAGCTGTAAGAAAGTTATATTGGAAATTACCCGCGCCTCTAATTATTTTGAGGTGCTTAGTTCAAAGGGAATTGGTAAAGAGTATTTTCTCGAAAGAAATTCTTCGAGTCCATACGGACAGTTTATGATTAGCAGAAATGAATTTCCTGCGGAGAAGACAACCTATCGAGCAAGATTGAGAGCATTAGATCGATATGGTAATCAAATAGGTTTTCCGAGCGATACGGTTTTTATCCATGTAGATTCTTAGAATAGGAAAAGCAATCACATGCGATGATAAAAATCGGGGCCTTCTTGACGAATCTTTAATTTCTTTTGTGACTCAATTTCAGCTGAAGATTGTTTTAGCAGTAGCGCTCCTTCTTTATGGTTGCCTTGTCGATTTTTTTGTTCGGCGAGCATTCGCAGTAAATCTGCTAGCATAGTGCCTCTCTTTTCCGGTGGTAGTGCACCGGCGATTTTAAATGCCATATTTAATTTTTCTGCAGCTAAGCGATACTGTTGTAATTCATATAAACTGTATCCCCACCCAAAGAATATCTCACCTGTACGAAATCCATTTTTATCTCTTTCCATCGCTAAAGTTTTAGCGTAAGTTTTATTTGCTTCTTCTTGGTTAGGCAGATAAAGTTGAGTTCCTGCCAACCTGCCATATAAATCTGATAAACGATCATGACTTTTGGAAAGCTCGACTATAGTAATGGCTTGTTTTAAATAGTTTATGGTTTCCTGCACCTTATTATGGTCCAGTTTTTGTCTATGTAGGAGAGTTTTTCTATTTTCTGCACCCAAAAATGGCCGCCAGATACGAAAGAAGGTAAGATTTCCAACTGGCGTTCGTAGAGATTTTTTGAGTTGCTGATAACACATGCTTAAATTCAATTTCTGCAATATTGAGTTTGTCGTCCAACCTTTCTGCCCAAATGGGGTCTGTTAGTGAATAGAGGTACTGACAGGCCGATGTTTCCCTATCTTTGCCCTTAATCCTTGAACATTCTTGTATAGCGCTCTGGAACTGCTCTTTTCTGTTCCAAGTTTTCCCTGAGCAAGAGCATTCATACCCAATAAAGTATAAAAGGCAGGTAATCCATTTTTTAAGTTGGTATGGCTAGTTTTAGCCATTTTTATTACCTCTAGATTTAATTCTTTTGCTTGTTTGTATTCATGCTTTTCTCGCATCCGATTGCTAGTGCGTATAGTGTGTCACCTAATCCATCTGGATTTTTGCCAAACTGTTTATCTAATGCAGTTTGTCTGATTGTTAGAAAATGGATTGCTTTTCGGTGTTACCATTGTCTGCATAATACTCAGCTAACTTTGATAAACAATCTAAGCACTCTTTATGTCCAACACCATATACTAAGTTTTTTAGATAACAAGCCCGTTTCAAACATATTTCACGGGTTGCTGGTTTGGTATTTTCTTCATATGCTTCTGCTAAAGCGATGGCCCAGAAGTTTACTTGTGGATTAAGTATATGAGCTTCCTTTTGTGTTTTTATAATATCAATAATCTTCTGAAAGTGTGAATCAGCTTCGTCGATCTTATTCGTGACGACCTCAACTTCTGTCAGGTGGCACAATGATATTGGCAAGTATTTAGGCGGTAATTTTTCTTTCTGAGATAGAGCAATTGCCTTGGTATAAGAATCGGCGGCAACACTATACTTGCCTTCTGATTTACGAGAATTACCATCTAGAATTAGTGTATTCCAATCGTCAATTGGTGTTGCACACTGTGCAGAGGGTGCTGCAAACAAGGCAACGGCGGTTAACAGAAATAATAGGATAAATTTGATGCGCATGTTGACCAATTTAGTAGGGATAGAGTGCACAGAGCTTATTTTACAGGGTGTGCGTGGCATTTTTGTGACATAGCCGGATTAATTATGACTATCCAATATGAGGGGAGTTAATGTTTGAATTTGTCCATTAGGAGGAACATTAGGAGTGTTTGTATTGGTCACCACAATGGACTCGCAGGGGAATTGAATTGTGAAATTTACCCTCACACAAAAAGGCATAATACTTGTAGGTATTCCGTTGCTTTTCAGTTTCTTTTTGTTGGAGTTTTATACTTTTTGCTGGCGCAAGTGGAGGGCGAGTCTGCGCGGGTTTTTCAATCGGCAAATATTGGTAATTGCTCGAACAAGCTGATTAAAGATGTATTTGAATTGAGTGCAATAGGGCATAGTGAGCTCGCTGAAATTATTGCTTCAGGTGGCTATGAGGACAGAATTTCAGCAATTAGATCCGATTTGAAAGAGCTGGAAGTAGCCGCGAAGGATGATCCTGCGCAGCAACTTGTTGTGAGGCAGTCCGCTAAGGCAGGCGAGGAAGCCTTTATGTATATTGAACAGTTGCGAAAAACATTTGAATCTGGCGGTGCTCTAGCGGCTATAGATCAATTGAAACAATTGAGAGGCGAATTACGTGATTGTGTCAAGCGCATGATTTCGAGTGATTTGGTGGCAATGGCCCAGACAGAGAAGAAAAGAGCGGAGGAGAGTCATTACAAACAACTTGCTTTTCGGAAGCAAATTAAGGTGCTATTAATTGCTGGGCTAGTTCTAAACACAGCAATAACTATCTTTGTGGCATTATTTATAAGCAAGCAAATTGCTGGTAGATTGAACATTTTGGTTGATAACAATTTTCGTTTGGCTAGCAAGCTGCCGCTTAATCCATTGATTGGTGGTTCAGACGAAATCGCCAATCTCGATGCTACGTTTCACGAAATGGCTGTAGCGCTGGGCGAGGCTAAGCAAAGAGAAAAGTCTTTGATTGACCATTCATTGGATGTTATTTGCTCATTAGATGCCCATGGGAAATTTACAGCAGCTAATCCTGCGTGCCAGCGTAATCTTGGTTACTCAGAAGAAGATCTTCTGGGAGTAAATTTAAAAAGCATTCTTGTTGAAGAAGATCTTGAGAATTTTAATGCCTCTTTATCTAATGCAAAGGCGGGACAGGCGGAGACAAAATTAGAGTCTCGTATTAGACAAAAAGATGGGACGGTGGTTGACGTCTTGTGGTCGATTCATTGGGTCCAATCAGAAAAATCCTTCTTTTGTGTCGGACATGACATAACGGCGCGAAAAGAAGTGGAAAGACTTAAGCAACAATTTATGGCAATGATCAGCCATGATCTAAGAACACCACTAGCAACAATGGCCAATTATTTCGAAATGCTCGATACGGGATTATTTGGCGAATTGAACGAGAGAGGCAAGCGTTTATTGGGCATTGCGGAGAGTAATTCTAAACGGATGCTCTGCTTGATTAATGATCTGTTGGACCTAGAAAGGGCTGAATTTGGTGGTTTGACTCTTGATCCATCGACTCAAGAACTGCACAAACTGCTAGATCAATCTGTTAAATCAGTAAGCAGCCTTGCTGGAAGAAAGCAAATTCGTATCGATCTTCAGCCAACTGGTTTAATAGTGGCAGCAGACGATAATCGTATTTTTCAAGTCGTGGTCAATCTCTTGAGCAATGCGATCAAATTTTCTTCTGCGGGTGGAACCATACAGGTAAAGGCGGAGCAACGAGATGGCATGGCCATTGTCCACGTGATTGATCAAGGAAGGGGAATTCCTGAGCATTTAAAGGAAGCAATCTTCGAGCGATTTCAGCAAGTGGAAATAGCTGATGCAGCAGATAGAGGAGGCAGTGGGTTGGGGCTGGCAATATGTAAGGCGATTGTGGAATTGCATGGCGGAAAGATCAGTGTGGAAAATAATTCCGATATTGGCAGCACGTTTTCATTTAGCTTGCCTTTAGCAGAGAAAAAAGACTTACAGATAGCCTAAGATTCTAGCTTGTCGAAGGATCGGCTGTTCGATTGCAGCTAGCTAATGTTGCTATGTACATAAGTGTAATTTAAGGACTGTTTGGTTTGATTGGCTGAAATTTTCTATTAATCGAGTAAAATTTGAGAGATAGAGTAATAAGCATATGAAGATCATCGGTTCTGAAATGCCAGCAGTTGCTGCTGATAAGCATATTGTCGAGCAGGTAAACGGTCCTGCTAGCATTGGAGAGCGCTTGTGGTTGCCATTGCTTTTTGCTGTGGTGTTGTCTGCACATCTGATGCACCACTTTTTATATCAGCATGCTAAAGCAACATTTGCTTATGACTGCCACTATTATCTTTTTACGTGTTCGCAGATTATTAATTATATTCTTGCGGTAGTGCATGGGCATTTGACATGGAGTGCGCTCAGTCAACCAGGTTTTGTAACAGATATTCTAAGAGATGGCCCAATAGCTACAGGCTTGCCGGCGATTGTGCTTTCCTGGCTAGGGCGCGAGGTGAATGCCAATGATTGGCGCATCTTTGTTGTTTTGCTGTCGATCTTACAATCAATCTCAGCTTGTTTTGTGGCTATGATCTGCCGCAGAATTACTGGAATTGTTTGGCCGGGTCTGGTAGCAGGGCTTTTATTTGGACTTTATCCTACATCTTTGGTTGTTAGCGGTCTGTATTTGAGCGAAAACATAGTAATTTTATTGGAGCTGGCTTTTGTATTTTGTCTCAGTCTGGCAACCAGTAAATTGTCAGCACGCATAATGTCCGGCGTTTTGGCTGGCATGCTTTGCATGGCAAAACCAGCTCTAATACCAGGTATTGGAATAGCTATCATCGTTGGCACACTATTTTCTTCGATTGATACCAAAAAACTGTCTTTAAGGCGATTTTCACTTTTGCTCAGCATAGCAGCTGTGACAGCTCTGACTATTCTGCCCTGGGCTGTATATACAAAGCTTGCTTATGGCAAGATGGTGATCACGATTCAACGATTCCCCAATTATAATGCGGCAGTCGGTACGGATATCGAGACCGATGGTTGGTGTGTGTCTCCATTGACCGACCGGCAGACGCACTTGATTTATTCTTCGATTTCACCGGCGGCAATTATGATTGATCAATGGTGCAATAAGCCACTGCCAATGCTGATGTTGACAATAAAAAGAATTACGCGGATGTTTGCTTATCCCTGGAATATTTTTCGGGAAACAGTTTTTGGTATTGATGGTCCGACGCAACAGTATATTCATATCGGCTCGCTTTTGCTTTGTGTTTTTGGTGTTTATGCTTATTTGTTTGATCGAGCTAGATCGCTAAACAAGCAAGGCTATTTATTGGCCAATTTAAGCTTGATTATGATTGCAGGACATTTTGTATATCTATTTTTTCAAGCCATGGCCCGGTATTCATACAGTGCGATGCCGTTTTTATTTGTGTTTGCTGGTTATGGAATCTTCTATGCCAATCAAAGATGTCTTGACCGTAAGGTTCTAATAACCGGAACTATAGCATTGCTGTCTGTCTTATTGATCTGTAAGGCGGAGGCAATTACGAAACTTGGCGAGCCTACAGAGACTTCGCATGTTATTGATTCAGGAGTGATTGCGAAGAAGCATATTGATTTAAGTAAGGCGAAAATCTCCTCCGAACTTCAGCAAGCACTAATTATTGTTGATGCGGACAAGGAGATAGCAGGGGCGCGGATTATTATCAATGGTCATCGTGTAAGTGAGCCAGCACGCCTGATCAATCATTTTGGCCGTGATCAATACAATCTTTTTATAGGCTATCGGGAGCTATCGAATCTTATGAATTTTTCGGTTTCTGATTTTCGCCAGTGGAGGGCGGTGCCAATACCAATTAGCTGGGTGCATCTGGATGGAGATAATATTATAGATATAGCCGGTGGTACTACACCGTTTAAGATTTTTGGCGATTCGCAAAATACACGTGAGATGCTTTCGCCAAACTATACAGCAGGAGATGCTTTTACCATGTCTATGGACAGCATGGAGACGCGCATAAAGGCGCCAGTCCTTACGGAGCCTGTTATACAAGGCGACTTTATCGGAAAGAAGGGTTCTGAGTTGCCGGTTATGCCGGAAGGACTTGTAGGGGCGGGGCTTGCTCCGCCCGCTTGCATCCGCCCGTTACATCAGCGGGCGCCCATGCTGCGCCCCTACAAATCCAATGATTCGGCGACGGCTCAAACGATTGGAATGCTTCCTGATTCACTGCGTATCAAACTTGCTCTAATTTCACCAGACAATTATTTGGAGACGAATGCAAAATCTACACGAGGATTAGATCATTGTGTTTTAGGACTGGATCCGACAAAGGTCGATCCGATGGCCAGAGATCATTCGGATTCCAGTATTTGTGTGAGCCGATACATTTTGGGCCATTTGGGTGGTGTGTACGGCAGCATAAACGTGCCGGCGTTGAATCGGTCCTCGCATGCTCAGTTCAAAGTAACAGGAGAGTATAGGGTATTGCACGGGCCGGGAAAATTGGCAATTTCTGTTGACGCATTAGGTCCAGGAAGCAAAAAAGAAACTCTGGGCATGACACCCAATTATATTCAAGGTGACCATACTTGGAGATCATTTGAGATTGATGACTTATTGCCGATGGGCACTCTGGGCAATAAATTGGAAAAAATAGTTATTGGGCTTTGGCCATTGCCATGGCTGGATGCTCAATACGGGGCCGATAAAGAATGCTCGGAAGCCCAATTTCGGAATATAAAAGTGGAAATTTGGACCAGACAATTGCCTGATATTTCCCAAGGACACGTATCATATTACTGAGCGCGATAGTTAACCATCAGGAATCAGCTAATCAAGTAATGAATTATAAAACCACCGTATTCAATTTACTAATTTGGTCCAAAAAGAATTTCGTTCTGATTGTTTCTATCATTTTGCCGTTTGGTGTTTATTGCAGCTTAGAGGATCATTGGGACATATATCACAGCAGCCTTTCGAACCCCGACTTTACGTTTAGATGGGCATTTTTCGAATCGCTCAGTGTAGGCATTATCGCAGCTGCTCTGTATGGTATTGCCGTTGCATTGATATATTATGGAACGGGCTTTATATTGAAATTTGTATTGAAACTGATCAGAAGATAAGGATGGTCAGAATCTAAAGTGATTCTTTTGTTTAGAATTTTCTCCGGTAGAGCAGAAGATCGCTACCATCGGGGAGGGATTTTTGGGCCATTAATTTATAGCTGTTGCTGTGACGAACAAAATTGATCAGTTGATTGAAATTCTGCTCTGATTTTTTGTCATAAAAACTATAGCCAGCGTCGCCAGTCTTCAGTAGATACCATTGATAATAAATGGCTGTATCAGGGTCGAATTCTACTTTGTCGCCGACAATTGTCCAGAAGCGTGAGCTAGTAGGGACTATGTTGCCTAACCCGCGTTCTTTTAAGAGTAATTCAAATGCAGGTCCATGTAATAAGGTTGAATTGATAAGGACATTTAAATACACTGGCTTGCGAGCATCTGTTTTTTCAATTGTGGCGATCACCAAGGAATGTCCCCAATCGGATGCTGGATCCGGATTGCCATTATGGTCGGACATTGAAGATTGCCATGGCAGTGGATGCAAGGCAATTGGATAAGGGACAAAATTGAAGAAGATATAATTGATGACGGAAATAAATATGATAACTATTGCTAGAGCTTTTTGCCATAGGCGAGAGGAGGTAAATAGCCTTTCTAAGAAAAAGCTGGAGTAGATAGCAGCGGCAATCAAAAATGGCACTGTGTAGCGATAATCTAAAACAATTCCTGGCCAAGCGCAGGTAAACAGAAAGCCGCCGATAGTGGAGACAGTAAGTGGGATCATAGAGGCATATTTTTTGATGGGAATTAGAAATACAGAGAATAAAAATATAACAAAGAGAAAGGGAGACATTTGTATCGGCAGTAGATGATAGTAAAGGTTGAGTTTGTGAAGATATGAGCGATGCCCAAATTTGGAATCAGTGGCTTGCACTATGGAGCTGGTTAACGAGCTTGTACAGTCGTGATTGATAATGAGAAAAGGCAGTCCCAGTAAGGCAGTAAGTATGCCAATCGCCACAAGGTGAGTTAGCCAGTTTGTTCTAATCTTTCTAAGTGGCCAGCCTAATCCTAAGTCGGCAAAAAGAAAGTAAAGCCCAAGCGGCAGAATATAAGCGGCAACCAATTGCTTGGTAAGACAGGCGCAGGCGAGAACCAATGCAGTCAAGATAGTCCGTGTCCAAACCGGATTGCCTGAGCTTCGCCACCATAAAAGTGTCATCAAGGCAACGGCGGTCATAGCGACTTCTGGTAAGTCAAGAAAGAAGCTGTGACTTAGTCCTGAGATTGCTGGATAGATTGAAAGAAATATGGCAGCTAGACAAGCTGTGAGCCTGGAGCCTGATAGCAAGCGAGTGGTGGCATAAACTGCAATGACCATCACTGCTGCGAAGAATGATATAGCCAATTGTTCCACAAAGCGGGATTGGCCAAAAATTAGTAGAAATAAGCCGTTGATCAAATAGGCAAAAGGGGGATAGAAGCAATTTACTGTCAGGCATTGGTACCACCAGTGCCCACTCCAGGGGCGAAAATGGAAAAGCAAATCCCTGAACATAATGCTGTTCATGATATGCCCTGATTCATCCTGAGTGGGAAAGCGATGATCAAAGGAGAACCAAATTAAAGTGAGAGCAGCGACAACACAGGCGATAATTATTGCGCCAGAGTTTTTAATTATTGTCTTCGTCATTGCTGTGTAATTCATGTACTAACTCTTGCATAACGTCTTGAGCGCGAGCAAGCAGAGCCGATTTTCTTTCCGGCGCTACTTCTGTAAGATATGTTTCTAGTGCAGCCATAGGAGTGCTGGTGACACTTTCATTTAGATTGGGAATGCGCGCCCGATTTTGATTTATTTCAATCATTGGTTGCAGGCGCATAGTAAGAGCACTGCTGGTTGCTTGTTTGATTGCTTTTTCGTCTAATAGAGCAATTGTTCTTGATTGATTGATAGCGAATGCGCAGCACACTGCCGGCAATTTGCGATTTTGAAGGGCGTCGAGAATAGCTTTGTTGGGATGGATAGCTTGAGTGAGGTTAAGATCTAGAGTGACAAATGGTCGAGGATTGATTGAGTGAAAAGCATAACTTGTATTGCGGCGAGCTAATTGTACATGGACAAATCCTTTGTCTTCTTTTTCTTCACCAAAATCTACTCGTTCCAAACTGCCGGCATAAACAATGGCTGGATTGCTGTCGTCTAATAACTTGATGTTTGTGCACATGACCAAGAGCAACATAATCAATTTTGTCATTAATAAAAATATCAGTCGGGAAAAGTAAGAGTGTAGCCAACCAATAATTCTTGTTCGATGCCGGCAACAGCTCGATCAACTGTCATATGGGCAGTGACAACGGTCGGTAAATTGGCGTCTAGATTCATTATAATAACCATTGAGTATATTGGCCACTTGCTGTAGCAACAAGGCGATCAATGTCCGCTGCACCCAGTTGTGCGTATTTTTCCATGCGTCACCAACTGATGGCGGGTAATATGTGGTAGTCCAATAGTTGGAAAGTGACCGCGCCTGGTTTCGATGGTTGTGGACATGGGTTTATCAATGGTTATAACTCCAGGCACTGATAAACTTTGAAAAACAGACATGGAATGGCTATTGGTTGAGCGCAAAATTTGATCATGATTGCCAACCAGTAAAATAGTCTTTATGCCGCTGTCTGATAGGCGCTTTAATTGAGCGGCGAACATTTTCTGGTAAATCGGCTCTGGATTGGCAGTTTTTGTAAGCATCGCCTGAGAAGAGAAAAGCATCAGCCTCAATGTCTATGGCATAATTCACTGTTTTATCCAAGGCAGCAACAAAATCTTCAAAGCGAATATTTAATCCGGTTTGTGGATTAAGAGAGCCATGGGCTTCACCAGAGCCAAAGTGAATATCAGAAACATGTATTAATTGTAGAGGTTCAGGCATTTTTCTTACGATGAATTATAAACAGCCAATAGTATTATGGCAACACTTATGCATACTATACGGAATTCGATTATATAAGCTCATTTCAATTTGTGGGGACGGGAAAATAGCTGAATCGATAATAGATTCATTAAAAAGGGGAAACAGGTTGAATTGACCATTGAATCGCTTGCTCCAGGTGGGGAAGGGGTGAGCAAGGACTTTGCTGTACCTGTTTTTATCAATAAGGCAGCCCCTGGCGACCGTTTATTGGTTGAAATATATGATAACCGACGCACTTTTGCCAAAGCAGTTTAGTAAAAGTAATTGAGCCCGGTAAGGAACGGGTGGAAGCGCCATGCAAGCTATTTAAAGTATGTGGTGGCTGCCAGTGGATGCATTTAAGCTATGAGGGACAATTGTCCGGGAAAAAGGCAATTATTGAGCAGTCTTTGCGTCATATTGGTGGGCAAGAAGTCAGTGATTTATGCATTCTGGTGCTGCAAGCGGCGGTGGGAGCTGAGAAAACATTTGCTTATCGCAACAAAGTGCAGTTGCCGGTGCGCAATCCGCATGAATCAAAGCGCCTATTGGCTGGCTATTTTGAAACAAATTCGCATAATCTCGTCAATATCAAACATTGTCCAATCCAGCCTTCGTTTGCTGGATGAAGTACTGGAAGAAATAAAATTATTAGCTGAAAAATATGGCATTAGTGCTTACGATGAAAAAGCAGGAAAAGGGCTTTTGCGCCATATACAAATGCGCTTTAGCGAAGCTAAACAAACAGTACTGGTTACTTTTGTTGTTAACTGTCCAAGCAATAAATACCGAACAGGCTAAAAAAATCTCGCTAGGTGAATTGATCGCAGAAATTATGCAGCTATCATAGGCGTATGTGCAAATTGCAATCAAAAAAGGGCAATCGCATTCTTGGGTGAAGAAACAGTTTGTTTGATCGGCAAGCCTTATATAGAAGAGGTGTTGCGAACGAAACGAGCGGAATTTCCGGAAATTTTAAAAAAAGGGCTTAAATTTCAGACTTTCTCCACCAGTTTTTTCCAGGTGAATACCAGTCAGGCAGTGAACTTTTTAGACTTAATTGCCCATGAAGTAAGACAGCATATTTGAAGAAGCTGAGGTGCTAAAGCAGACTGAGGCCATTGCGATTGCTGATATTACTTTGCTTGATGCTTATGCTGGGGTGGGTAGCCATTGCTCTCTGGTTAGCGCCATTTGTGAGACAAAGTGTTGGCAGTAGAAGACAATGCCGGCGGCAATCAAAGATGGAGACATAATCTAGATTTTGAATAAGATCGATAACGTGCAATTTCATCTGGCGAAAGTGGAAGATTTTCTGCCTCAATTGTTACAAGAGAAAGCACAGCCGATGAGATAGTTGTTCTTGATCCACCCGCCAAGGATTAAATCCTGACGGTTATTGAGTCAATAATAAAATTGCAGCCGCAATGATTATTTATGTAAGCTGTAATCCGGTGACTTTAGCGCGAGATTTGAGATTAATTCTTAATCAAAAGAGTGATTGCCAGCAGAACTGACTGGGTATAAAGTGGAGAAGATTGTTCCGGTTGATTTATTTCCCCAAACCTACCACATAGAGTCGATAACTGTATTAGAGGAGATAGTGAGTTTATTCATGGTCGTATTGAGACGGTCTAGCAGGAATCGGTGGATGTCTATGGACAGCCATGCCTGGAGATTGAAATTAAGCATGATAAAGATATTTCGCCTTATGCAGTGCAAGAAATTTGTGAATCGGTTGGCTGGAATCGGCGAGAAACTGATTTAATTGCTACAGCTCTTGAAAATAGCATTGCTGTAGTGTCAATTTGGGAAAGTGAGTATATGGTTGCTTTTGCTAGAGCGACCGGAGACAAAGTTTTTAATGCCACAATCTGGGATATGGTTGTGCGTCCCACCCACCAGAAGCGTGGTCTTGGCAAGTTGATTATAAAAGAACTGTTAAAAGAATTGGACACTTATCGCATTCCTTTAATTACTCTTTATGCCGATCCGGGCACAGAGAGCATTTTACCAAAGATTTGGTTTTTTAAGCGATCCAACAGGCGCACGTGGCATGTTTCGCGAGAAATGCTTCTAGACATGGTAAATTAGATAACTCAATTCCTCATTTGGGGCTATGGTTCCAATGAACGGCGTCCTAAGGCGCGCCATTGTGCTCGCTGATGTGAAGAACGGGCGGCATGGGAAGGAATCGTAGGGGCGGGCGCAAGTCTGCCCGCTGGTAAGCAGATCGGGCGTGGGAAGAAATTGTAGGGGTGGATTGCATCCGCCCGCTGTAAAAAATATCGACGGTGTCGAAGAAAAAACGGTAGGAACAAACAATGAAAATTATTTTGCAAGAAAATGTGGTTAAGCTGGGGAAAGCCGGAGATGTCGTTGAAGCAAAACCTGGTTATTTCCGAAATTTTCTTGAACCAAAGAATCTAGCTGTTGTGGCTTCAGCGGGTGCATTAAAGAAGCGTGAACAAGAATTAGAAGTTTTGCGCAAGAAAGCTGAGAAAGCCCATCAAGAGAATGTGGCTCTAGTTGAAAAAATTACTGAGCTAGGATCTATCAATATTTTGGTTAAGTCCGGCGAAGGCGGCAAGCTCTATGGCAAAGTGACCAATAAAGAAATTGCGGATACTTTCGGCAAGGCCCTCGGTATAGATATTGATAAAAGAATCGTCAAACCAGGTGGTGATATCTCCACTCTTGGTTCTTATACAGCCACAATCAGATTTACTGCCGAAGTACACACTGAAATTACAGTGCAGGTCTCGCCTGAAAATACCGGTGCTCCTTCACCCCAAAAGTCATCTGGCCGCTGATTTCTTACAAAGCAAACGGATTTCGATCACCCGGACACTTGCGTTATCTGCATTTTATCGGCATAATATAACTATAGGCTAATGCAGATAAACCGCAGATAATATGCCGATAAAATTTGCGCCTTCTTACGTAATAACACCAGATATTGCTAATTGCCTGATGAGAATTGAGGCAGTTAAGGAAAAAATTGTCCACCTACCGGTGACACCGGAACTATTGAAATCTTTGCGTGAAACGGCGCGGCTTTACACTACTCATTATTCGACGATGATTGAAGGCAATAATCTCGACGCTAATCAAGTCACAGCAGTTCTGAAGCATGAGAAACATTTCCCCGGTAAAGAACGGGATGAAAATGAAGTAAAAGGATATTATGCGGCTTTGGCTCAGGTCGAACAATGGGCGGCCAGAAGTGGATCGGTCACAGAAGCTATGATTCAGGCGCTGCATGCTCTGGTTATGGGGGCTGGGCGATCTAAAATAAAGCCAACTCCTTATCGCGATGGGCAAAATGCCATACGCGATAGTAGAACGCGGGCGATCATTTATATGCCCCCTGAAGCCAAAGATGTGCCTGGGTTGATGAAAGGAATGGTTCAGTGGATCAAGCACGGACAGACTATACCATGCCCGATTTTAGCGGGCATGGCGCACTATCAGTTTGCTACTATTCATCCTTATTATGATGGCAATGGTCGTACCGCTCGCCTACTAACGACTCTTATCCTTCATCTGGGCGGGTATGACCTAAAAGGATTGTATTCTCTAGAAGAATATTATGCGCGCAATCTGGGAGATTATTATGATGCGATAAGCGTCGGTCCTTCGCATAATTACTATATGGGGCGTGCAAAAGCGGACATTACTCAATGGGTGACATATTTTATTGAAGGAATGGCCATAGCCTTTGAGAATGTTCTTCAACGCATGGATGAAGGAGAAAAGCGCGGGGATAAAGATCAAACTGAAATTCTGCGTAAGCTCAGATCTCAGGCAACGCAAAGCTCTAGAGCTGTTTCAGGAATTTGAAACAATTACTGCTAGCCAAGTGAGCAAACTCTTTGGCTTTAAGCCTAGAACCAGTGCGCAGCTCTGTAAAACTTGGGTAGAAGCTGGATTTTTAGGGATTGCCGATGCTTCTAACAGGGGAAGAAAATATTGTTTGCATAGGACTTATAAGAAATTGATTTTATAAAAGGCAGCGTGTATTCTTCATTACGACAGAAAAATCGAATCTGGCGAATTATAATCTATGATATCGAATGCTTGTTTGGAGCAGTAATAAGCTAACAGGATGCAACTATTATTTACGGGAGAAAAGATGCGATTCGGATTTATATTTTTGCTATTGGTTTGGCTCATCGGGTTTTCTAGCCCGATAAGCGCACAAGAAGCTTCTCATGCATCGTACATTGAGCACATAAGATGGCTTGAGGACCGAGTTAAAGAGGCTGAGTCAATCAAAGTAGGTATGTCGCATGCAGAGCTATTGAAATTATTTGTTCCGCAGGGCGGGTTTGCAGTACAAACAAACCCACCTAACCTTTATGTACTTAAAAGCTGTTCGATGATCCATATTGAGGTTACCTTTAACGTTGATGAGGAAAAGGCATTAACCGGAAAGAAGACAAATTTTGACGATCTACGGATAGAACATATATCGCCTCTCTACTTGGGTTGGACGGCGTCTGATTGAGAACATTGCCGAGTACAAGAATGTCTTACAAACTAAAAATCGAGCCTGCTGTTTTTGAAAAATTTCCAGACTATATTGCCGTGGCAATTTATGCTTACGGTCTGGACAATTATGCTGACGGTGAATATGCCAATATAGTTCTTCGCCAGGCAGAGGCAGAGAGTCGAGCGAATTTTGCCAACCAGACGGCGTCTGAAAATCCGCACGTTGCGGCTTGGCGATTAGCATATAGTGGTTTTGGTTCAAAGCCAAGTAAATATCTCTGTTCTGTGGAAGCCCTGTTAAGCAGAGTGCTGAAAGGACAGGACTTGCCCAATATCAATCCGGTAGTAGATGTTTATAATGCTGTCAGTCTGCGCTATATTCTTCCAGCCGGCGGTGAAGACTTAGACAAATTGGAAAGCGACTTAACGCTTAAATTTGCAGTCGGTAATGAGAAGTTTGTCAATTTGCAAAATGGCGAAGAAGTTGTCACCTATCCGGACGCCGGGGAAGTAATATGGGCGGATACAAAAGGTGTCACGTGCAGGCGATGGAACTGGAGGCAGTGTGTAAGAACTGCTTTAACGCGCGCGGCAAGCAATGCATATTTTGTACTTGATAGATTGCCGCCGTTCTCGGTGCAAACGCTGGAAGCTGCCGCCGATGAATTGATAGTTCATATCAAGCAAATTTCTCCAGCATGCCGCGTAGAACGTGAGATACTATCTTGCTTAGATGTGGCGACGATCTAAGCTCAGAAAAGTTCAACTTTTCAGTGGATAGAATCGCTAATGTGAGTTTTGTAGAGCTGTGGATAATTAGTTCACCATTAAAATTAGCGAAATACACCTTGCCTAGAAAGAAGTTTTTTTGTAAGATCTAAATGTAATTGAGCCACCGACAAAGCCCTCGGGCTTTCCTTGTTAACAAGGTAGGTGGCTCGCTTTTTTGCGGGCACTTATGATATTTCTGTTCGTAGAGTCAGTAACCGTACAAAAGCGGAATAACATCTGTTCGTTTGAAGGGAAAAAGAAAACTTTGCAGTCGCGATAGGACTTTTGGGACGCCAGTGAAAAATGAGTAAGAGATCTAAAAAAAAAGCGCAAGCACTTCAACGAATTGCCTAAAAGGCGCCGTCGTCAAATGCATCACCACATTAAGGAGCTAATCGAAAAATCGGCTCTGCACTGTGGTGGCATTTTTTACACTCATGACTGGGTTCATGGCAAGAATGGTTGGATTGACTGTTATTTCTTGAGCCAAAAATTTCCGGATTTTTATAATTGTGCCCTTCAGACGACACGCCATGCCTACAAGGAGATAATAAGCTCAGCAGCCTTTGATCAGTCAGGAGAAATCCTACCCTGGAGGGATAACTGGCTCGAGAACATTAACAAAGAAGATCATGATCGAGAAAGGGAAGCCTTCAATGGTCTAACCAGAATAGAATTTGTCGAAAAGATAACTCCTGAATTGGCAAATTCCGGTAAGTTCAGCATAAAAGAAGAGCTGACTCTCCATTATGACCACCATCATGGCATTGGGCTTCTGGTAACGCTGGATTATGAATATCTTACGGTCGAGGCCATCTGTGATTTCGTTCAAAAATTTTGGAAAAATGGAGAGATGCCTTTTGAGTATCCCAATCCATTGACTTACAGACATGACGAAATAGAGTACTGGGGCTTAGACTCCAATGCAGTGCTAGAGCCCTGGGAATGGCCCGACGAAATTAGTAGACCTTGCTAAGCGAATATTATTAGTTGATCTCTAATTCTTCCAGGTTTGCAGTACCTGCAGAGTCTGTGAAATTGCCCGTAAATGCCTCTATACTTTAATCAAGCGGACTCAAAAGCGCCCATTTTGAGAGGATATGCATGGGGATATTGTTTAACGTGTAAAGTCGATTGAAACTACTTGAACTTAATTCTGCCTGGTTGGTTAAAATCCCTAGCTCGGTTAAGCAATTAATCAATTCGTCTTTCTTTGGAAAATCTCGTCTAGCGAGCATCTGATTAGTTCCGTTCATTGAAATGACGTTAAGGTAAGGAGGATCTTCGGTGTGATAGACCATGATTTGTCCAGAAAAACTAGGTACCAACGGTAGGCGAGCAAGCTGGTCAATTATAAACAGGAGGATCGTTTCGCGATTTTGAGAGCCATAAGGTACAAGCCCTGGCAAGGCATTGAGGAAATTCTCGTCCTGTTTCAGTTTTTGAAAAGAGCCGATTAAATATTTTCGTATCTCAATTGGCATTCCCCAGCATTCACATACTAGTTCCGGACGGCCATTAATGATTGCTATTACATCCTCGATGTCGTGACTTGTAAGGAAGTCGCGCTTGCCTCTATCAGCAAAGGCCTCAAGCTTGGTGCAAATGAATAAGGGGGCATTGATTAACCGGATAGCTAGCGAATTAGGCAGCAGATATTTTGTTGCTGTCTTGATAGCAAGTGGATACCATTTGTTATTGAACCCAAGCACACTTCCTTCGGTTGGCATGATGTCTACTTTGATGCCGTTAATTGTGAATCGGCACAATGGACCATTCATATCGTGCTTGAAACCAAGTTCCCTCAGGCTTTCAACCAAATCCGTATATTTGCCGTAGGTTGTAGTCTCCACAATAATATCAATATCGTCTGTGGGGCGGATGTTTAGTAGCGTTTGAGAAGTAACAAGTAGCCCTGCAATTGCACCACCAACAAAGACAAATTGAGAGCGGTATTCTCCGATAGCTTCTGCAACAGCAATTAGTAAGCCAATATTGGTCTCGTATCTGTTCAAGCTAACTCCTCAAACGTTTATGGATTTCTTTTTTGGCGAGCTGCCTTTCTCTGGCCCTTCCCTCACGAATGGCGTCAACCAGACAAAGAAGTTCGTAAAAATTGTTGTCTAATAATGCTGCCTTGGGAGCCGCAGGGTGGAGGGGCTCTACTTTGTAGCCCGAGAATTCTCCTTTGGAATATGGCCAGACGGGCAGCAGCTTGTTATCGGCAACTATCAGCGCTTTCAATGGCGGAGCGGCAAACGAGGTAGGCAGACCGTTAATTAATCCCCCCTGTATAATTGGATAGGCATATTGGATACCATGGATAATAAATTCTTTCAGGGCGGCTTTATTAGGTTGGCGCCGGTATTCAGAGAACAGCCGCGATTCATCGGCTCGTCTTAAACCGATAGAAATTTGTGATGTGCTCAAGAAAAGTTGGTCAGAAAGCAGCCGGAAAGTCCAGTCAGACTTCAAGCAACACAATTTTAATAGGATATATAAGATCTTGTGGAAGCAGCATGTTCTATATTCTAGAACATAGAATAGAAATATGCAAGAGGTATTGGGGGCGGTATCCTAGACTTGGGCAAAGAGTTGAATTTTTAGGGATTGCCGATTTTTTAACAAGGGAAGAAAGTATTGTTTCAATAGGGCATATAAAAAATTGATTTTATAAATGTCAGCGTGTATTCTTCATTACGACAAAAAAGTGGACTCGGCGAATTATAATGTACGTTATGGGACACTTGTTAAACTGTTTTCTTAGAGGCAAGGTCGGTTTCAAACACGACTATATTAGTTGTAGGATCGCCGATTAATGATCTGGTCATTAAGACCGCAAGCTCATGATTAAAAGGAAAACTGAGAATATGAATTGGCAAGGAATAATCAGAACACTCATCCTGGTTTTCACGGGAGCTCTGGCAGCGTGTGGAACTGAGTCCCGATCGTATCGTGTGCAGGGCGATGTGTGGGGATTTTGCCAGGGAATGAGAACACAGCTATCAAGCATAGATGTATATGCTTTTCGCGAGGATCAAGTACAGCCACTTTTCCAACACCAAAAAATAGATTCAATAGGAAGAAAAACCTCTGTAGTATTTGATGGACTACCGTATTCTGCAGCCGCGGCCCATACACTTACCGGTCCTTATAGTGGTTATTATGCTATATCTTTGCCTGCCCCCGGCAATTACGTTATCGTCGCTAAATGTACTGATTATCGCTATACGAAGGCAGGAAAACGGTCTTATTGGATGCTGCCAATTTCAGTCAGCAGTCCTGGACCAAGAACCCTCGATTTGGATGATAATAATACTGTAGATACCATAGCTGCTGGCAAATACAAGCTAGAGGTTGACTGAATTCCAGGAGATATTTGTTTATTATGCATTCTCAGTTGGTATCGGATTCGTTGAGATCATCATCTTGCTCCGAACTGCCAGTTGCAGAGGTAGTTGGACTGGAGGTAAACGGTTCAGTCGTCAGACCATTGGCGGAGCGCTTGAGTATTTCTACTTTTTGTTCGGCGGCGGACAAGAATTTTTCGCATTCATTGCTTAATTGCATGCCGCGCTCAAAGAGAGCAAGCGCTTTTTCAATGGCGATGTCGCTGTCTAATTCTGACACCACTTTTTCTAACTCAGAAAGCGTTGAGGCAAAATCAGTGCTAGTTGTCATAAATACTCCTTATTTTTTGTAGACAGTGTCTTTGTATACGATGTTTTTATAGACAGCCTTCTCGCTGTCCGGACCGGGCATGGTTTTCCAATCAGCAGCAATGCTTTCTACTGTGACAATTAATTTGCCCTGGGCAAGTAATACTTCAAGAATTTCACCGGTGGCGCATTGGCTTGAATTTTGCACCAATTGACCGTTTGATTTTCTAATTAGAGCAAACCCGCGGTTTAAAACATTGACTAATCCTAGATTTTTTAGTTTTTCGCGATTTTGTTCTAATTTAAAGCGTGAAAGAGAAAGCAAGCGATCAATGGTGGTGAGTAAGCGATCTTGCAGATTTAAGATCTGCAGGCGTTTGTTTTGTAGGCGGTGTTGATAATTGTCTAAAAATCGGGCGGGGCTGGCTTGCAATAATCTGTGCTTTAAAGTGAATATTTTTTCTTGTACAGTTTTGTGCAAGCGATTTTGTAAGGCTGACCATTTGTCAATTAATTCATCCCTGCCGCGGGCTACCAGTTCAGCTGCTGCAGTGGGAGTGGGGGCGCGCATATCAGCTACCAGATCACAAATGGTGACATCTGTTTCGTGACCCACGCCACAGATTACAGGTACGCGGCAGGTAGCTATTGCCCTTGCTACGATCTCAGTGTTAAAGGACCAGAGATCTTCTATTGATCCACCGCCGCGGGCAACAAGAATGACTTCAATGTCCGGGAATTGTTCAAGACTTTGAATGGCTTGCACAATTTCTTCCGGGCTGCCTTCGCCCTGCACGCGGCA
Organism: Candidatus Melainabacteria bacterium; assembly: GCA_963767815.1. Classification (GTDB taxonomy): domain Bacteria; phylum Cyanobacteriota; class Vampirovibrionia; order Obscuribacterales; family Obscuribacteraceae; genus CAVYFJ01. The sequence continues at coordinate 491,727 of CAVYFJ010000001.1, forward strand.
AGGAGCAATTAAAACATTGACGGTGCGATTGCGGCGAGAAAGAGCGCTGAGAATGTCCTGGATGGCTGCACCAACTTGACTGGTGACTACGCCAATTCTTTTTGGCATTAAAGGAATGGGACGTTTGCGTTCGGGGGCAAGCAAACCTTCTGCATCGAGCTTCTTTGTTAATTGCTCGATGGCTAATTGCCAGTCACCAATCCCAACTGGTTCCATAGCGCCAACCATCATTTGATATGCGCCTCGGGGAGGATAAACGCTCAAGCGACCATGAGCGACTACCATCAGCCCATCTTCCAGGCGGAATTTTATTGACTGATTGACATTTTTAAAAATTACACAAGGCAAAGTGGCTTCTTTGTCTTTGAGCGAAAAATACCAATGACCCGATGGATATACCTTGGCATTGCTAATTTCACCCAGCACATGGATGTCAGTAAAATCGTCTTCAAGGACAAGGCGAATTTCGGCTGTTAATTGGGCAACAGTTAATACCTGACTGAGACTAAGGTTGTTTTTTAGACTTTGCACTTGCTTTCTATATATATAAGGTTTGGCTACGTTCAAATTTTATTTGACGGGCAGAGACATGATACTATATATTAGTATGACATACAAAAGTAGGGTATCGGATAAAAATCACCTGGTAGCCAAGTGAGAAAGGGGACGGATTTTGCGTCGATTTGCATAGAAATTACCAGTGAATTGTAGGGGCGGATTGCATCCGCCCGTGTTCTGCCCGACTGTCTTGTATTTGCCCTCAGATCAGTTACTAATAGATTTTATAGTGAATAAGAGAAAGGAACATCATTATGTACAGGACCTTGTATTCGCCAACCATGATTGAAACTTTTCGGGCGTGTAAGGAGGCTTATGCCTTAGCTTTTTTACAAAATAATGAGGGCCCAGAAAGTCTCAATTTTATTTGTAAGCAGTTTTTATTAAGAGCGCTGGCGCAAATCAACAAAGGGAAAATCACCAATATCAGCCAGATGCAAAAATATATGGGGCAATATTGGCCTGTTGATCGGATGGGACAAAAGTTTGATCGTGAGGCGATGACCAAAGCATTTCTGTACGTCTATAAGACTTTGTTGCGTTATTTAGCCAGACCATACAGACCGACAGGTAGCAGGGTTGTGGGTGTGGCTTTGAATATAAGGGCACGTGTTCCGCATGTGCAGGTATATATTGAGGACACATTTGATTTGATCTTGTGGTATCCCTCTGAGCGCAAACTTGAATTTGTTGATTTCACAATGCAGCCTTTAAAGGCTGCCGATCCGGCCTGGCCAAGTACAGCAGTGCTGATAAAAAAATATTTGGCTGAGAAGTTAAAGACGCGCTGGCCATACAAGAAACTGTCTATCAACTTTCAACGATTAGGATTGATGGATTTTCCGCCTATGATTGTTGGTCTGGAAGAATCTATTTACCGCTTGCATTGGTCAGAAGTGGTGCAAAACTTAGAACAAATGCGAATGCTTGAGGATGAAGAAAATTCAAGTAAAGGACAGGGGCATTTATGGCAATTGCACGAAAAATGTCGCCATTGCGAAGCAATCAGGGCACGCATGCGTCAAGATGCAAGCGCTTTGCCAGAAGAGTTTTCTCTAACAGCATAAACTTAAATTACTAGCTTAGTGTATGATTGTCGCTGTTGAAGCTTCCGCAGCGCTTAGCTAAAATATGCTGGAAGTAGATGAGATGATATGTACGGCACCACCGACAGAGCACTCATTTCTGATGGAAAGCTCTGTATGTTATCGCACTTCTTAAAATCCAGGAACTCTATGAACCAGGCGAGCAATCTATTATTGACATGTTAAAGGAAAACCTGGAGGCCAAAAGGCCCTTGCCTTAACAAAATCTTTGGTTATAATTCTAGGGTTGCCACCATCAGTGGGGACTAAATGCTCAATATAATTTTGGAGGTAAGGGATTAATGCCTGAAGCTAGAAAAAAAGTTTCGCCTGCGGGGGGCGATATCGGGCTGGATGGCTTTGAGCAGATTTTTGATGGTGCCACGACTGCCACCGTTACAGAGACTGTCACTATATCTGGTACCTCAACTGATGAAGATCAAGTAGCAAGACTTTTGACGCGGCTGACAGAATTGATGGGTTTTAGTGTTGATCAGCGCATGGAAAATGCTCGCATGGCCGGACAGCTGATTGAAAATCAAAGACAATTGATTGCCACCCAGCAAATCCTTATTCGCTTGATGGAAAAGTCGATTGATTTGACTAAGCATATTGCCGCTATTGAAGAAAAATTGCCTATTATCTATGAATTGCCCAGGCTGATGGACAGCCTGCAAGATAGATTGGTGCGCATGGAAGGCATTGAGCTGGATTAGCTAGGCAACCGGCACAAAATCGAGTTATATTAGTATAAATTAATACATCTCAGTTTTTCTGAGTAATTTTGCCGTTTGTTAATGGCTAAAATGCCGGCAATTCAATCCTGAGCTACATTTCCGGGCTTGGATGTTATACGCATGTTCCTTAACCCCAAAATAATTCTGCAGGACTTACGATTAAGGTTTTTTTTATTAAGCTATTAATACCCCATGACAGGCATTAATATATGGCTTAATCAAACTTTCATACGTAGCAGGAGTTTCTAGTGAGTAGTGGATTTTCCGGCGGTGGGCATGGTGGCGGTCATTCAGGAATGGGGGCCAATCATTCCGGCGATGGCGGTTCTGGACATCACAGCATGCATATCGGTGATCTGCAAAATAGCAATATTTTGGGATCCGAGCTACAAGCAATCAGCTTTTCTACCCTTATAGAGGGTTTGAAGGTCAATTCCGGTGTGCGTTTTGCTGTGCTATTCGCCACTTTTATCGGTTGGCTATATGTTGTTTATTGGGTTCGTCATCATGAGCCCCTTGCCAATCAAACTATTGGTATTACTACTATTCAATCAAGCACTGCAGCTGAGGACAGATCTATAGTTGCCGGAATAAAAAATGCTTTTCCTTTTCGAACTTGTTCGGCTATGGGTGGTCTCTATTGTCCTTCTCCCAAGCCAGCTGAAGGTTCTCTAGAAGCTAATAATATGAACCAGCCCCCTAGTCAGTATCAGACAGGAATTTTTCCGGAATTTCAGCAGGCAGTTTCAGCACAGGTTGGTCCTGGACAGGCGATGTCAGCGTCTTTCTCAGAATTTAGTGAACAGGGGTTCGACCAGCGTTTTGGCAGCCCAAGTCATCAATTATTTGTTAATCCTTCTAATCAATTTAATACGAGCGGCAGCCTTGTTGGTGAGCCGCTTTTAAGTGGCTATTATAAGAACATTAGCCCAGCTGTGGCCAGGGCAAATCCAGTTTTACCGATCAATACTGTCGGCAGACCCAGCTATTTTGTACAGGTCAATACCAGTACGGGCAAGTTGCTCCAGATGGTAGCCAATCGATAAAGCCCAAAGTCTTCAAAATTCGAAAATAGACCCTAATCAAGCGCTATAGTCTAGTAAAATAGCAACTTTATGACCTTGATCGCGGAGACATTGGTTGGCATGGATCTTTATGATATTACGATAATAGGTGGTGGGCCGACCGGGTTATTTGGCTGTTTTTATGCAGGTCTTCGTGGTTTAAAGACAAAAATTATTGACGTATTGCCAGAGCTGGGCGGGCAACTGACGGCACTTTACCCGGAAAAATATGTTTATGATGTAGCTGGGCATCCAAAGATTTTAGCCAAGGACTTGGCAAAAAATCTTGCCACGCAGTCGCAACTATTTAAGCCTGCAATTTGTCTGGGTGAGAAGGTAATCAGCGTAGTGCGCACCCAGGATAATGCTATGTGGCAGGTTATTACTGATAAGTCTTCTGAGCACTACAGCAAAGCAATGCTATTGGCCATTGGTGCTGGTGCTTGTGTGCCTAAGCAATTAGATATTGAATATAATCATGCTTTTGAGGATGAATGCATATTTTATTCTGTCAAAAACAAAGAATTTTTTAGAGGCAAAAATGTTCTCATTGTTGGTGGTGGCGATTCAGCGGTAGATTGGGCGAATGAATTTTCTGCTTATGCTAAACATGTCTCTCTCATCCATCGACGGGATCAATTCCGAGCAGTGCAGACATCCGTTGAAGAAATGGCCAAGAACAAAGTTGATGTGAAAACGTTCTATGAATTGAAAGAAATACAAGGTGCCAATAAAGTAGAGCATGTGGTGATTTTTGATAATCGCACCGGCAAGGAAGAAACTATTCCGGTTGACGCTATATTGATTAATATCGGTTTTGTGATTAATCTCGATTTTTTGAAAAGCTGGGGATTGAAGATGGAAGTGAATGCCATCAGCGTCAATGAAAAAATGGAAACTAATCAGCCTGGCATATATGCTGCTGGCGATATTGCTGCCCATCCAGCTAAGTTAAAATTGATTGCCACTGGTGCGGCTGAAGCAGCCACTGCTGTTAATTTTGCCGTCACCTATATCAATCCCTCAGCCAAAGCTTTTCCTGGGCATAGTTCCAATTTAAATTTGAGTATTTAGAGTGTAGAGATAAAGATGTCCATATTAGTAGACTTCGAAATAAGGGCGGCAATTGCGAGGGCGAGCTGATTATTGAACCGTATGATCAGGCGTTTGTGCAGCCGAATTCATATGATGTGCGTCTGGATAGCAAATTTTCTTGGCATGAAGCCGGATCGCAGGTAATCGATCCGTATCAAGCAGAAACTATTCTCAATGGTTTGACTAGTATTACTGACGATAGTTTTATTCTTGGTCCCGGGCAATTTATTTTAGGGGCCACTCTGGAACGCATTTGTCTGCCGGCAGATATTGTTGGGCAGTTAACGGGTAAATCGTCGCTGGCGCGTTTGGGCGTAATGGTGCATGTGACAGCTGGTTTTATTGATGCTGGCTTTAGTCATCCGCCGGCGCAAATTACACTGGAGATTGTTAATGTCGGCGCGCGCCCAGTTAAACTACATGCTGGTATGCCGATTGCTCAGATGGTTTTCACGCGGACAGCCATTTGCGAAGTACCATATAATGCCAAGCCCAATGCAAAATATAATGGGCAGGATGCCGCATCCCACAGCCGTTATTACTTAAATACCGGTGCAGCGGCCAAATAGGCGCGCTTTGGCAAATTCAAAAATTTATGCGAAAGTCTAAATTGGTCAAGTACGGCATTTTTTGCTTGTTATACAGTCTTGTCCTGTTGGAAATTGTTTTACTTAGTGGGTTACTGGATCCCAGGCTCTTATTATGGCCTTGCACTAAAGGTAATTTTGTTGGTGTGGGGCTAACTAGTCGTTTTTGTGGTTCCTTTTATTACAGATATGAGGTTGATGGAAAAGAAAGGCAAGCCTATCAACTGTTATCTGCGCCCTATGATCAATCATTAAAGCCGGGGCAGGTGGTGAGTGTTCACTACAATAAAGTCGATCCGCAGCAGTCAGTTTTTGAACCGGGTTTTAATTCACTAGTTATATTGGAAATGGTTTTTGTACTGCTATTAGGTCTTTTGCTGTTCGGTATGGCTTTAATGGGCTGGTTTTCGAGATCGAAGACCCAGACAGATAAAATTTAGATAAAATCTTGGCCAATAATTGAACTAAATGGACCTGATTTACGTCTAATAGTTATGCCAATTAGTTGAACAAATATGCCGTTTTATATGCCTTGGCTTACGGTGGCGTGTGCTTTGCTTGTCACCGTGGGTGTTATATCTGCTAACAGTGTTTATGGCTCTTATGTGCCTACAGCAACGGCATTGCTTGTCGTATTACTTGTTTTTACTTTAAAAATGCAACGATCGCTTTTAGCTCTCGGTCTGGTGCCTTTGGTTGCCTTTACGTACGCTCGCTGGCGCACGGAGGGACCAGGGGCAGCAGACTTAAGCGGTTATCTTAATCAGACAGTGGTATTTACGGCCAGTTTTGCGGATAAGCCTGAAGTTTACAGTGGTGGAGCTAAGCCTGTTAATAATATCGCTATTGCTGATCTGCACAGGCTAATCTTTCCGGCAAGCAAAGAAATCAGTGGACGTGTTCGATTGGCAATTTTTATGCCAGGTAAAATAATTGGTCCTCAATACCAAGAGGGGCAAATTTTGCAAATAAAAGGACGCGTAGTTCCTTTGATCAAATACCAACAACCATGGACATTAGGATTGGTGGCTCTTGATCGCAAGCAAGGAGTTTATTGTCGTGTGGAGGCTATGGCTAATGATGTGATGGTAATAGGCAAATGTGCCAATAATAATTCGGCAATAAAATATGTTTCAAACTTAATTGATCTTACAAGAAAACGGATTACCGAAGTTCATTTGCAAGCCCTTGGTCCTAAATCTGGCAGCTTGCTTGCTTCGATGGTCTTGGGTGATCAAGCTGTTACTCTTGACGGAGATCTTTTAGCTGCTTTTAGAAAAGTCGGATTATCTCATTTGGTGGCAGCATCTGGCTTCAATCTTACTGTTGTTACTATGATCACCTATTGGATCTTGCGCATTCTCTGTCCTGATAAACGTATAGTCACACTTGTTGTTGGCGGCAATGTATTGATTTACGCGCTATTAGCCGGACTTTCGGCCTCTATTGTGCGCGCAGCAATAACCTGCATGATTGTATTGATTGCCAAATATTTTAACCGGCGTCTACACGGCCTGGCGACGCTGTCATTTGGACTAATGATCAATATAATTATTGATCCATCTGCTGTGGTTGAGCCCGGTGGGCAGCTTTCTTACGCTGCAACGGTTGGTATCATATGTGGTGCAGAAAGCACGGCTAAACTTTTATCCTTTGGTAACTCGAATAAATTTATAAACATATTTTCTTCTTCGCTGGCGGTCGTGCTTATGGCTCAATTAGCTGTTCTTCCTGTTCAAATATATCATTTTTGGCAAATGGGGATGCTATTTTTGCCCGCTAATTTGATCATTGATCCTCTGGTTACTCCCGTAACAATAATTGGCTTTTTGGCATCTGCACTTAGTAATCTAAGTCTATTTGGCTGGGCCTTTGGTTTGACCATTTGCCAGTGGCTAGATTGGCTTGCTGCCATTCCTCTGCAGATGATTATTTATGTAACTGAAACATTGGCTGCTTGCGGCCTGGCAGTGCTAAATACTGGTCAGCCAGATGTGTTGGCAATTATTATTTACTACGTAATGTTTGCTATCTGGCTAATTTCTGTGCAAAATGGACATCGACGATTACTGAGCACAGTTTTATTTATGGGAAGCCTAATTGCTTTATTTTATCAACCTGAACTAAAGCGCGGGATTATTGTGCTATTACCCCGATCAACTATATGTATTAACGATCATAGGCAGGGGTTATGTTTTGGCGATTGTGATCGTCAGACAAATAAAATATTAGCGTTTTATGGTGCCAATGCGGTCGGGATAAATAGTAGAGAGCACCAAGTAATGCAATTTAAGATGCGGTCATCTGAACAACAAAACGTGCAATTGTTTGTCTTAAATAAGGGCTTACTGGATCAATCATTAATTGAATTGCAGGCAGAGGGAGACATAGAGATCAATCATTCAAAAACCCCGATTCTTTTGGGTAAAGGCAATCGTGGAGTGCAGTTAGAGAAAAATTGTTTCTTATTTGCAGTAAGCGGAAATAAGGAAGAGGTGCGCTTCAAGAGGATATACTTGCTTGAGAAAAATGGAAGATATAGGGATAGCTTTATCTCTAAACAAGAATTTTGCAAGCAGCTAGGTGCTATTGATATAAAGATATGCTGTCCGAATAAATCTCTTAGATATGGTGCCTTTGATCAACAGTACAATACAAAATTGATTGAAAGTATTCTGAGCCGGCCTTAGTGAACTTCATGTAATTCATCAGTAGTGTAGTTAAAGGTATAAGCCAGATCAAGGAATTGACCGGGAAAATCCTTGGGCAATTTACCAAAAGGGGCTGCTTTATTAATTGCCGCCAGGGCGGAATCGTCGGCTGAAGTATTGCCTGATGAGTCCGTGAGTTGCAGCGATGCAAGATTACCCTCACGAGTTAGGCGAAACAGAACTTTAATGTGATGTATGGAACCGGGAGGTGGTGACCAGGCATGTTTCAATTTTTTGTGTAATTCTTGCAAATAATTAGTCAATGAAGTTGGTGTACCAGAGCCCTCAATGGAATGCCCACCATCCTGCCAGAGTTCCTTGCTATTGTCACCATCATTGTCTTTGACTTCTATAAGCCGAGGCGGTGCTACTTCTTCAAGGCTTAAATCAGCTGTTGGTTCCTTTGGAGTGGTGAATGATTTATGGGGTAGGGGAGTAAACGGACTGCTCATGGGTAGAACTGCACCCATTTTTATTCTGGCGCCTGATTGTATCGGATGGTTTTGGATCTGCTCATTCTGCTGGGGCGCTTTTTGTTTTCGGTTTGGCAGTTGGTGGATGACAAAAGGTATGGAGTAAACTGAATCATTGGTGTGCTTGAGCATGTTTTCCGGAGCGGAATTATCTGGCGGCCGCAAAGAATGCGGTGAAGCCGTCACCGCAGAGTGATGGCCGTTGGTGGCGGGCATCATGGGCCGCCCTGTGTCTTTAGGAACTAAGGCAATTGAGTTGTTCTGCTCAGTGGCTGAATTAATTGGGCTGACTCTGCGACCCAGGGAAAGTTTTGGTATGGTTGCCGGTAAAAGCTCTTGCTTGTTTTTAAAATCAGTATTAGATACCAACTGGATATCAATATATTGTTTAGCTGCTTTGTTCTTGATTGGAAAAAGGATTTGTTCATTAAGAACTAGGTTAGTGAATAAGGCAACAAAAAACAAATACAACCAGGTAATGTATGGCAATAAAGATTGATCTTCAATTAGATAAGCCCGGAACGTGAAGCTGTCCTGGTACAGGATTTTATTTTGCTGTTGTTTTCGGAATTGATGGCGATAGAGCAGACCAATAAGAATAGTGGAGAGCTGCATAATCACTAGCCAGGGCGGTTGATGGCCAAATAAAATAAGGGAACAGGAGAAGAAAATGCCGGCTGTGACAAGTGGTAAAAGGGAGAGGGATTTGCTGTTTATAAAATGCAGAGATTTTCGAGTGCTATGCAATCTGCGAAAGAGAAGATCAATGTCACCGGCATTGGTGCCATAACTTTTGTTTTCCTCTGGGGATAACTTTACCGATTCGTTGGTTTTTATCAAGACGAATGCCAACCCTGATCTAGAAAAAGGAAATAAGCTAAGTAAGCTTTCTGAGATTTAAGCTTTCCCCATAGCCGCAAAGTAAACTTTGCAGGCATGATCAAGATATTCTCGAGAGAGCCGAGGTTCGGTTTTTAGAAATGTGCACAGATTAATAATCTGGTCTACGATGTCCCGTGGATGGCAGCAGCGCATATCATGTTTGCCAGATCTATATTGCGTTTCGATCAGGTAATTGACAGCTTCTTCATTATAGGGCACGCCGGTGCGCTGACAATATTGCAAGAAAATCCATTTGAATTCATCTTCGCTGGGATTAGCAATATGGATTTTATACGGAATTCTTCGCAAGAAAGCCTCATCGACAAGATCCGCTGGATTCAAGTTGGTAGAGAAAACAATTAACTGCTCAAAGGGCACTTCTAGCTTTTTGCCGGTGTGCAAAGTTAAATAGTCGATGCGTTTTTCCAGAGGCACAATCCAGCGATTGAGCAGTGATTTATGATCAATTCTTTGTCGCCCAAAGTCATCTATTAGTAAGAGTCCACAATTTGATTTTAGTTGAATCGGCGCCTCATATAATTTGGTGCCATAATCAAATTGTAATTCAAGCATATCAATCGTCAGTTCACCGCCAACAACCACGCAAGGTCTTTGAATGCGTACCCAGCGGTGATCATAGTCGCGCGGATAATTGGCTGCTGAAACTGGTTCATGGTTGTGGGAGTCAAAAACCCTGATTATTTGTCCATCAACCTCAACAGCATAGGGAATGAAGATATGTCCTTTAAAAGCGCGAGCAATTCTTTCAGCCACAGAAGTTTTACCATTGCCAGCTTCTCCAAATAAAAACATGCCGCGTCCGGAGTTAATAGCTGGACCAACCGAATTTATGGTGTGTCTGTTGACCATGATGTCTGAGAATGCAACTTCAAGATCCCGCGGAGTTACCGATTCACGACGGACAGTCTGATATTTTAGAGAGTCGACATATCGGGTCCAGGGTACTGGGCAAGCACCGGAATAAGCGCTGTGGTCAAAAAATGCTCGGGCGCGGTCACGACCTTTTTCGGTGGGCATATACTCATAGTCTGCCAATCCGCCTGAAGTTCTTACCTCCACAAGAAGCTGTCGCTTGAGATACTCGAGTATTTCTTCTACTACCTTGAAGGGTAATTGGGTACGCGTAGCAATTTCTCGACCAAGGGCAAAATTGACCAGATAAATGTCCTTTAGAATTAGCTCTTCTAAAAAGCCTTCTTTTAAGCCTATTTCGTCTATCGAATTTGGGTAAGGTGGGATGAATTCCTGTTGAGCGGGCGAGCTTATTGTTTTTCTGACGCTTTGAACCATGATTTTCACCTGCATTTAAGGTCAAGGATGGACTAAAGAATATTCTAAGGCAATCTTGTCATACCCAAAAGATCTAATTTACAGACGGTCTAGATTGGTCTGAATAGAAAAGATTTACTTCTTATATTTTTTGCTTTTAGCTATGTATATGGAGCAATGTCTATATTGCTTGGCGCCCATTGGCATTAATTTTAATGACTGGCCAGGCTGCCGGAGCTTATGGGCTGGATATTTGGCAGTTAAGTTGTTTGAAAAGAGGTTACTGGTTAAATTGTTAGGGTATAAATTGCTTGGGTATCAATTTATTTGCGATTTGCAGTTCTGGCGGATGTTTTCAGGGTTTTGTTAGTATAAACAGGCGGGTGTGTCCAAAATCAGATGATCAAGAGCGGATTGGTGGTTTCTTTTGCTTTAAGGCTGCGCAGAAGTCTCTTCTTGACTGCCATTGCTTGCTTGGTTGCCATATCGTCAGTCATTTTGGGACCAGAAAGGGCAAATAGTATTGGTTTTATCAGTCACCATGGCTCGCAGAAACTTCCCGGCAAGTGGCAAGGGAAATCTCTAAACTCTGGTGCGCGCGCTGCAGCGGGCAGGAGTGCGTTTAGCCGGCTTCATAGAATTAAGACAATGAGCGGGTTACATAGCCAGCTGTCCAAAAGAAAGGGAAATCTGGCAGGTAATGGCACGCTAAAGGCGTTTGCGATAGGCAAAGGCAACTCCGCAGGCGCGATTAAAAATTTGGTTAGTAATCTAAAGGTGCAAACGCTTGTACCTGGCGTGATTTACAAAAAGGGAGGCGGCGCGCTTCGCCTTAACGTACTGGATGTTGATACAGCAAAAGCACCAGTGGTGGTTAAACCAATGGTTGCCCAAGAAGGGGCTTCGCGCTTACAGACTGTAAATAGTTATGCGGCAACAAATCGAGCCCTGGCGGCAATTAATGCCAATTATTTTAAAAGGATGGGGTGGCCCTGGGCACCCTAATCATTGATGGGGACTGGGTTGCCGGACCACTCTACGATCGAGTGGCACTTGGTATTAGCAAATCCGGTTTTGTGCGCATAGATAAAGTGAATCTAGGAGGGATACTTTATACCTCCAACTTGGACGCACCAAAAGTCTGGGTGAATAATATCAATCAACCGCACCGCAGTGGCTGTCATGTTATTGCTTATACAAGAAGATGGGGCAATTATGTTAGCTTGCCGTATGATGGCTGCCTGGTAGCCCTTGATGCGCAAGGACGGGTGGTTAGCTGCGCTAAGAAGCAATTGACTATACCTTATGGAGGCATGGTTTTAAGCGATAGTAAAGACAGTGAATTGTCATCTTTGCGAGTCGGAGATGTTACTTATTTGCGGTGGCAAACAATGCCTGATTCCTGGAACGATGTGGCTGAAGCGGTAAGCGGTGGTCCTATGCTTTTGAAAGACGGACAATTTTGTATTGATCTGCGAGCCGAAAAATTTCACCAGAATTGGTGTAGCAACAAAATTAAAGCCAGAACTGCTTGCGGGGTGACGGCCGATAATCATCTGATTTTGGTGACCCTGGAAGGAACACATACAATTTTTGACCTGGCGCACATAATGCATGACCTGGGGGCTGTAGACGCTATGAATTTGGATGGTGGCGGCTCGACAACCATGGTTATTCACAATGCCACCGTGAATATGGAAAACAAATCGAATCAGCGTCGGGTTGCAGCGGCACTAGGCATATTTGAAGCAAATAATGGGCGGCAGTTTGCTTATGATCGTCCTTGCCGCTATATCCCGCGGCAACAAGTTTTGGACTTAATTGGCGAGAAAGATGGACAGCCGACTATTTTGTCTTCAGCTAACAATGAAGACAAGATTGTGTGCAGGACATATTTAATACACTGTTTACCCATGAATCGGCAATCACAGCTGAAAATCCAGTGCAAAATCAAATTAATCAACCAGTCAGTATAAAGAAAGCTATATAAAATTGCTAAATGATTTCCTGATCGATTGTAGTAATATACAAGGACTAATCAGCTGGAAAAGGCTTAACTGATTAATATGACTAACCTGGCTATTGGCGTTGATTTTGGTGGGACAAAAATTGCCTGCGGAGTCGTGGATACGAAGACCGGGCGGCTCACCGGCACAGCCAAAAAGAAAACCCGTGTTCTTGATGACGAAAAGGATGTCTGGGATCGATTGCGAGCCGCGATTGATGAGCTTTTGGCTGAGACGGAGATAGATATTAAGGATACTCTGGGCATAGGTATTGGCACAGCTGGCATGGTGGATCGCCATAAAGGTGTGCTATTAGCCGCTCCCAATTTAGGCGTCAATCAAGTGCCTATAGCAGAACCAATCAGTAAACATTATGGAGTGCCGTGCCGCGTGGGCAATGATTTAGAAGTAGCGACTTTAGGTGAATTAGAATTTGGCGCTGGGACGGAAATGCCAATCTTTTGTTTGTATATTTGTTGGCACCGGTATTGGCTGTGGTATCGTAGATGATGGCAAGCCATATCTTGGTGCCACGGGTACAGCCGGTGAGATAGGGCATACGATAGTTGTTCCAGATGGGCGAAAATGTGGTTGTGGATCTTCTGGTTGCCTGGAAACTTATGCTTCAAGGACGGCAATTGCCAAAGAAATATTATTTGGTCTAGAGCGCGGATTTGAATCAACAGTTAGCGATAAAGTTGATTTATCAAAAGGCATACTTCGCTCAAAGGCTTTAGCAAATGCAGTCGCCTCGAAAGATGATTTAGTTATTGGGGCAGTAACCAGAGCTGCACAATATATGGGCATTGGTTTGGCTAATGTAGCGAATTTTTATAATCCGCAGCGAATTATTATGGGTGGTGGTTTAGTGGAAGCCGTAGGGATTTATCTTAGATATTGCCGTAAGAGAAGCAAAGCTTAGGGCTTTACCAATACCGGGGCGTAAGCTAGATATTGTCAAGGCAGAATTAGGTGATTTTGCCGGCATTATTGGCGCCGCCATGCTCATGAACGGGAAGAAAGGATAAGCTCATTAGATCGCGGTAAAAATTTCGGCCCTGACGAATATCATGGCTTTCAAAATAAGTTTCGAGCTTTTCGTTAAGTCGTCTTTTTTCAAAACACCATTCAGGAGCGAGAATTTCTTCTTTGCGCCCCTCTGCTAATAAGCGCATGATTACCATGTTTGTAGGCAATAATTCCAGTGCTTCACCCACTAGGGCAATATATTCGTCTTCGGATAGCATTTCGAGTTTTCCCTGCTTGTAGTCTTGCTCAAGTGGTGTTCCTCTATAAATGCATAGCTGGTGGATCTTGATACCCTGCAAGCCACAATTGGCGACTTGCTCTTACTGTTTCGAGCATTTGATGTTTTTCTTTCACCAGGCAAACCAAAAATTAAATGAGTGGCTAAATTTAAGTTGCGGTATTTTTGTGCTCGTATTAATACAATCAAAAAATTCTTCAGCAGTATGTCCCCGATTGATTCTTTCCAGCGTGTGAATTAAAAGCGCTTTGCAAACCAATTTCTAGCCATAAAAAGTTTTCTGGTGATAGTCCGCTAATAAATCAAGAATATTATCTGGCAGACAATCAGGTCTTGTGCCGATGCAAAGACCAACTACATCCGGCACATTTAAAGCGCAGTCGTAAAGTTCTTTCAAAGCAGCTTCAGGGGCATACGTATTGGTAAAAGCTTGAAAATATGCAAGAAATTTTTTTGCTTTGAATTTTTTTCTAATGTGCGCAATGCCAGAATTAAATTGCTCTTGAATGCTTAACTTTATGTTGATATTCGGCGCTCCAGAGCCGCGATCGTCGCAAAAAGTACAACCGCCGAATGCTCTTATGCCGTCCCGATTGGGGCAAGTAAAGCCAGCATCTATCGGTACGCGGTAAACGCGATCGGCAAATTTTTCCTTCAAATGTTGATTAAAGGTATGGTAGCGCTGCATGGTAACACTCTAACATGTAAAGTTGACACTATTTATCGCATTTTGTTATTCTGATACATCCTGGCTGCCCCCATCGTCTAGAGGCCTAGGACACCTCCCTTTCACGGAGGTAACAGGGGTTCGAATCCCCTTGGGGGTAGATTTTATTTTGGAGAATGCAAATGCCTGAATTGCAAACTATGAGCACCGAAACATATCAAAAACTAGCTCAGCAGCTCAGAATTGACAGTATCCGCTGTACAACGGCAGCTGGTTCCGGGCACCCTACTTCATCCATGTCCGCAGCTGATTTAATGGCTGTTCTGATGGCCAAATTTTTGAAATATGATTTCAGTAAACCGGAATTGGCCAATAACGATCGTCTTGTTTTTTCCAAAGGACACGCCTGTCCGCTTCTTTATTCGATGTATAAAGCTGCCGGTGCAATTAGTGATGAAGAGCTTTTACTTTGCGCAAATTTGGCAGCCGCCTAGAAGGGCATCCGGTTCCCCAAATTTTGCCCTGGGTTGATGTGGCTACTGGTTCCCTTGGGCAGGGTTTGCCTGATTCTGTAGGTATTGCAATAGATGGCAAATATCTGGATAAATTGCCATATAGAGTTTGGACTTTACTTGGTGACAGTGAAACAGCAGAGGGCTCAGTTTGGGAAGCACTCGAATGTGCGTCTTACTATAAGCTTGATAATTTAGTTGCCATTTTGGATATGAATAGTCTTGGTCAGCGTGGAGAAACCGAATTAGGTTGGAATTCACCTGCCTACGCAGCAAGAGCAAAAGCCTTTGGTTGGCAAGTAGAAGAAATCAATGGGCATGATTATGAGCAAATTGAAAGAGCTTATGAAAAAGCGATAGCTAATACGGGTGCGCCATTTTTTATTGTTGCTAAAACAGAAAAAGGACATGGCTTTAGCAAAATAGCCAATAAAGAAGGTTGGCATGGCAAGCCGCTTGATAAAGAATTAGCTGCAAGAAGCAATTAAAGAATTGGGCGGACAATAATCAATCCACATTACAAGTAAACAAGCCTGAGGCAATGAGCGCTCCGGTCAAGAAATTTGTTGCCCAAAAACTTTGTTTATCCAGAATATACTACGGATTATTCCACGCGCGAAGCTTATGGAGATGCGCTTAAAGTTTTGGGTGGTGTATATGAAGACTTAGTTGTGCTTGATGCGGAAGTGTCTAATTCTACATTATGCCGATAAATTTGCCAAGGCTTATATAGATCGTTTTTTTGAAATGTTTATTGCTGAACAATGTATGGTTGGTGTGGCGACTGGGTTAGCTAGTCGCGGTAAAAAAGTTTTTGCTTCTACTTTCGCAGCTTTCCTAAGCAGAGCTTATGATTTTATACGCATGGGGGCAATTTCGCGTGCTAATCTTCGACTTTGTGGTTCGCATGCCGGGGTATCTATTGGCCAAGATGGCCCGTCACAAATGGCGTTGGAAGATCTATCTATGATGCGAGCAATTTATGGCAGCACAGTTTTGTATCCAGCCGATCCGACTTGTACGGTCAAATTGGTAAAAGAAATGGCTGAGCTATCTGGTATTTCTTATTTGAGAACGACACGGGAAAAACTGCCTCTTTTATATAGAGCACAAGAAGAATTTCCCATTGGCGGTAGCAAAGTTTTAAAGAATTCGAGCAAGGACAAAGCAACTGTCATTGCTGCTGGAATTACTGTGCATGAAGCACTGAAAGCGTATGAAGAATTAAATAAAGAAGGAATTGCAGTTAGGGTTATCGATGCTTATTCGATTAAGCCTATGGACAAAGAAACGATTCATAAGGCAGCCAGTGAAACGGGAACTTTAATTACGGTTGAAGATCATTGGTCGGAAGGTGGACTTGGCGATGCGGTCCTGTCTAGTTTCGCTTGCAACGAAGAGACTGCTAGCGTAAAGACCAAGGGCACGCCACCGCGGGTGGTGAAACTGGCTGTTGGCTCAATGCCTGGTTCTGGTACACCCCAAGAATTGCTGGATGCCGCTGGTATTTCAGCTAAGCATATAATTAAGGCCGTCAAATCCCTATAAGTAATAGGTCGGATGTTTATGGCGGGTAGTTTGAGACCGAAAACTGACTCCCATAAAGCATGCAACGAATTCAATTAGCTCTCATCCATTTGCGCAAGAATCGATAGTAATTGTTATCCGGTTCCAGCTGATCTATTTGATCAAAAATCTTGGCTTGCTTTTCCTTGGCTAGCGCAGGATCGATGGTCAGAGCCAATATAAGTGCCTGCTTATGGCGTTTAAAAGCATTTAGATCGACATCTGCCGGTCGGGAAACTGTATCTGGTATCCCAGGATCCCCATATTTGAGCAAATCGCGATTGTTTAAGTTCCGTCCACGATATGGCAAGAAAAATTCTAATGCTGGTCGATCATCAGTAATTTCTGAAACACCATCCACAAAACTGCGCAAGTGCCTATCAGACATTACGTAAGTACTTAAGACAGACTCCATGTCATCAATACCAACATCTTTTAGGCTAGCCCGCACAGCTTTTGATTCTAAAATTCTCTTTCTAATCATGCCAGCATCGAATTGAAGAGGACTTTTTGATGCTATCAAAATAGCCTCACTAGAACTTGGCGACCAGATGCTTGTATAGGGAAAGACTCTACCAGCAGATTGCAACATCATTCTCCAAAGAACTCCAGGTGATCCATGAAGCGGTACCCATTGCGCAAAAATACCGTTATCGTTTAAGCGGGCCGATACTAGCTTATTAAACTCTGTAGTATAAAGATTAACAACGCCTGCGCTCGTAGGTGGGGGTGGCTCCATTGAAATTACGTCAAACTTTTCTTTATGGCTTAATAAAAAGTGCCGAGCGTCACCAATATGCACGGTCGTCTTTGGATTCCTTAAAACATTATGATTGTATCTAGAAAATAAAGGGCCTGCTTTAATGATCAATTTGGATAATTCAACAATATCGAGATGATCCACTTCAGGATGCACAGATGCTGCACCAGCAGTAGTACCGGTTCCGAAACAAGCGATCATTACGCGTTTTGGGTTCGGATGGAGCAAAACAGGTAAATGGCCAAGCATCCGCATATATCGGCGAGCAGATTGAACGGTAGTTGCAAACGTATCGCCATTAACTATAAGTCCTCTTCCGTCATAATCGGTAAACTGATGCACTAATACAGTTCCCATTGCATCTTCGCCGTAAAATAATATCTGGTTTTTGCATGCTTCTTGCAACAAATTATGGAATGGTACTTTGACAAATAAATAGAAAGAAAGGGCCGCTACTATCGGAAGGAAAGTAATAACAAGTTTTTTATTCCTCCTAAGGTTAGGGTTCTTCCAAATGGCCACGCCGGCACACAGTACTCCTAGCAAAATTGCCAGCTGAAACGTGTCATAAGATCCGATGCGAGGAATAAGTATCAATCCAGAAATAATCGAACCTAGAACACATCCCAATGTGTTCACCGCGTAAACAATCCCAATACCGGAGCCAAGTCGCGTTTGTCCAGAAGAAGCAGCAATTGTACCCAATATCGGAAAAAGCATGCCGATTAATGTAGCGGGAACAAGGATGAAGATAGCACTGTCCAAGAGCAATATCAGAAAAAAATTGACGGTGGGATCAGTAAAAATACCACTGCTACGCAGATAGTAATTTAAGACAAAGCATAGAGCCAAACCGGCGAGATAAGCACCGCTGGCAAGAGAGGATAAATACTGTAAGTTAGCAAACCGAAAGAGTTTATCATGCACAGTCCTATCTTTATTTTCGATAAATTTTTCATATATCAGACTGCCCAAAGCAAGCCCCAGCAGAAAAGTACTAATCATCACCGTAAAGGTATAGGTCAAGGAACTGTTGAAAAAACGAAGTATTCTCACCCAAACAACTTCAAAAGTTAATGATGAATAACCGCTTGAAAATGCCAATAGACAGACAAGCCCAAGAGGGAACGGAACCTGCGCTGGTCCATCGGGTTTAGAAATATCCATGTTTGAGTAAGTGCTTGCACTTACTTGTGCCTGAGTAACTGCCGCAGGCAAGCGAGCGCTAACAACAAAACTTATTAGCCCAATTATACAATTGACCAATACAGCAGCTAATATTGTCCCGTAGATCCCCAGGTAGCCAAAACCGACAAATGCGGCTGAGAGGCTACCAAATACGGCTCCCAAAGTGTTTAAGCCGTAAATATGCCCGAAAGATTTTTGTGGGGGGGCATATTCCCCTATTTGCTTGAGGATAAATGGAAGGGTGGCGCCCATCAAGATGGTAGGCAATAACAACAAGATACAGCTGAAGATAGCCATAATAATTATGGGATCCAATGCTGTTAATGGTCCGTTAATCTTGAAACTAAAAATGGTAGCCGGTACTGCCACCAATATAGGGCTAATGGTGGCAGCAGTTAATCCAATGCCCAGTTCCACCAAAGCATAACTATGCAAAGGACGAAGCTTTAAGCGATCAGCTAATCGTCCACCAAGATAGGCGCCCAAAGCCAGACCTAGTAAAAAAATGGCAAGAGTACAGCTGGTCGCATAAGCGGTGTTGCCTAATGTGAGAGACATTAGTCGCAGCCATGCAATTTCATACACCAGAGCGCTGAAGCCAGAAAAAAACATGCATATGCAAAGCCAGATATTGATCATTTCGACTGTTTTCTCAGGTCGAGTGCTTACTGCCATTAAACCTTCTCACTAATAATCACGGTGTCGCAACCAAGCGGCTAATAAATTTTTTGTTGAGCTGGGCAAAAAATTAGTCTATCTTGCCACGATGCGGAAGTAGCCATTGATAAAGCAAAAAGATACTTTCCTAAGACGAATATCATCTACGCAGGTTTATATTTATAACCCCGGGAAGTATTGATATCTGACATATTGCTCTCGAATATAGTCAGGCTAAAGGAGTTACCGATGAGGAGAAACTCAGGAAGCCTGGTTATGATCCGAAAGAGGATTAATAATGTTATACACTGCTTGCTGCCCTTGATGTGGACTTGCTCTGGAGCCAGTTTATATATTGCTCAACTCCAGAGGCGAAAGACGTAGCTGGATTGTAGCCAAGTAACTTACGCGCTTTATCGATGTTGGCATAAGTATATGGCAGATCGGCACAATGTAATTCTTTGAAAACTAACTTTGCTTTTTTGCCTAGAACTGATTCGATGGTCTGGATCATATCCATTAACTTCACCGGTTCGGAACGACCAAGATTTATGATTTCATAGCCTGAAAAATTGAAGTTCATACTTTGCATAATACCGGAGACGGTATCGGCAACGAAAGTATAATCGCGTTTTGTGTTGCCATCGCCATAGATTTCTACTGGTTCACCATTTTCAATTAGGCGGCAAAATTTGGGTAACGCTAAGTCCGGACGTTGGCGCGGACCGAAAGCATTGAAAAAACGGAGGCAAACAACGGGCAGCTTGGTTGTATAGTGAGCAACATAACTAAGTTGTTCACCGGCCACTTTTGTTGCTGCATAAGGAGAAAGCGGGCGATCGACTCGGTCAGTTTCTATAAACTGCTCACCATGGCGTTGTCCATATACAGAGCTGGAAGAACCAAAGACGAAACATTTTGCATTATTTTTAATTGCTGCATTGATTAAAAGCTGAGTGCCGTTGACGTTTACATCTGTGTAGTAGGCAGGATCTTCAATCGAAGGTCTTACACCAGCCATAGCAGCCAAATGTATTATGGCATCAAATGGGCCATATGAAAATGCTTCATCTAGTTTTTGGCAATCACGCAAATCGCCTTCAACTAAATAGTAATTTTTATGCAATAAATGATCTTTGGCATTCTCTCGTTTTATTAGTGGATCATAGAACGAATTGAAATTATCGAGATTAACTACGAGGTCATTTGCCGCTAGTAGAGCGTCAATCAGATGACTACCGATGAAACCGGCTCCGCCTGTGACGAACACTTTTCTTTGCGGTTTGGCTGTCGACAAATTCATGACTTATGTGTCCT
This sequence comes from Candidatus Melainabacteria bacterium, assembly GCA_963767815.1. Classification (GTDB taxonomy): domain Bacteria; phylum Cyanobacteriota; class Vampirovibrionia; order Obscuribacterales; family Obscuribacteraceae; genus CAVYFJ01. The sequence continues at coordinate 512,149 of CAVYFJ010000001.1, forward strand.
AATTGATAATCGTCCCAGACGATTTTATTTAGTGACGAGAACGGCGCTTGATCTTTCGCCCGCAGTCCGGACAATCCGGATTAGCATCCAGACCACGTATTATCTCAAATTCTCCGCTCAAGCAGTCAAATTTAAACAGTTCATTACCCTGAGTTACGCCGATTGCCGCTAGACATTTTACGGCTTCAAGAGATTGCCAGGCAGCCACTAATTCTATGACAGAATCAATTGTTTTTTCTTTGGGAGGCTGCAAAGGAATTTCATCTATGCCTGCTAAAGGGAGAGCGCAACGCAGACAGGCGGAGCGCCCCGGTGTCATAGTATAGATTTGAAAGCGAAACCCTGTAATGCCGCTATGAATAAGCACTTTGTCACAGTCCATACAAATGTCACTTAATGATATTTTTCTTTGCCAGTCGGACAAGACATCGATTATTAGATGTGATTGGCGCACAAGTTTTTCTATATTGGCTAACGACCATGCCGACTGCAGAGAAGTTTGGTTCAAAAACTGAATCTTATTTACCCCTGCTTGCTTAAGATTTCTGGTTAAACATTTGCTGATCGCAGATGAACCAAGGATGAGGACAGTGGACTTACTCAGGGCAACTTGCCGCCGCTGGGAAAAATCTTTCTTAATTGGTATGGGTTTAGAAGACAATGGCTTAATCCAGAAATAAACCGCCATCTTTGCGGGGTGTTCTAAGACTATAGCAAAGAAAGCATTTAGCCAGAAAACCAAAAACCTCCGGAGAGGAGGTTAATGGCTGGCGTTGGCGGGGTAAACTTTTTGTTTGTGACTATCTGTGCTCGGCTATGAGCAAGTTTCGTCGAACTATGTATGTGGTCTTATGTATGCCTACTTAGTAATTGCCTACAACTAGGAAGCTATAGATTAGGGGTAAGAGCAGATGAAGTCAAGCATCGATTTGTTGGCAGCAATACATAATCTTCAGCGATTTTCTATTTAATCTCAGAGGCTTAAAATTAAGTCGTCTAAGAGTGTCCAAATATGAAAATGGATAATTATCCAATGCCAAGCAAAAAACAAGGAGGGGATTATACATCCTCTCCTTGTTACTGTTTGATAGCGGGCTATTTTAAAGTGATTAGCTAAACAAGTTAGCATCACGGGCAGAAGCAACTAGCCAGTTGATGGCACCGGGTGTTGCTAATCCACCGGTAACACCAGCGCAACCGAATAGCACTCTTTTCATAGCATCTTGAGTGCCGGCAGCCATGTGCATAAAGCCCATAATCATGGTTGGTCCACCCCAGGCAATGCCGAGGATTTCCATACCGTTAGCGATGATGTTGAGCAATGCTTCAAGGTTAGCCAAGTTGTTGACCCGTACTGTACCAGCGGTGTTGACGCCAGTAACAAAGGTAGCTTCTACACCTTGGGGTCCGATTGTGGCGTTGGATGCGCCTTGCAGTGATGGTGCATTCATCAATCCACCGGCTTGGGTGCTTTGGGCACCGGTATATCCGTTTACACCATTGCTGTGTCCCAGAGGGGAGCCCTGTCCACCGGATGCAAAGGCATCGGTGCCGGCTTCTTGCTGGGCAAATGATGGGGTGCTTAAAGCTAAAGTAGCGGCTACCGATAGCCCAACTGCCCCAATAGTAAGTTTGGAAACACTATTCATGAGAACCTCCTGGTAAAAACATGATCTCTATTCTTTAATTAGTAACTTCTGATACTTAGTAATCTGGGAAATACTGCTCAGAGGGATAAATATAAAGAGGCCGTAAAAAAAACCTCTTGAAATCAACGGGTTTAGCTTACGAAAAACAGGGGTACAAGTCAACGCCAGTTTTGTATTGCAGCTAACAGTATTGGAGCATTTAAGCCAGCAAACCCAGAAGGGATAAAGCTTGCTCTTGATAAGTCCGTGCCAGGGTTTTTGGTCCAAATGCTGCTCGTGGACATTAAAAACTATGCGGTAAATTGCAAAAGGCGAGCAACGCGGGCAGGACTGGCAAGCAGAAGCTCTAATATTGCCGCCCCATAGGCCGACACTTTAACCTCACCTAGACTTTTTTCTAATTGCACAATTGTCTGAATAATGTCCATCTGGGTAATCTTAGAATCCAGATGTGTCATAGCCAGTGCTCTGGCGTGCAACTTAATTAAGACAAGGAGCATGGCTAAATGATGAAAGCCGGCAATTAGACTTAATTGTCCAAAACCGCCGCCAAAATAGAGCTTGCCGAATAAGTGCGAGTAGAGAAATCGATAAACAATGTCATTGCTTTCTAAATCGGTATCTGGCCATGACAAACTGACCATGTGACAGGCTGAGCTGTATGAAAATTCTTGCGGATAATAATAAAAATCGGCTGCACTGACACCGGAGGGTGGCGCCGGTGTGTGAGCAGCATCGGGGACTGGTTTATCGCCTGAAGAGATCTTCGTTGGATTAGGGCGAGAAAGGAGTGCGCCTATAGCTTCATTGATAAAAGGAAACGGGCTAATAATCAATTGGCCATAGCCCTGAGGACGATTGGCTTGGGGTGGGAAGTATGTTTTATAAAGGGCGGAAAGAAGGACTTTATCCCAGTAGTTCAAAGGCTGCTTAGCGAGCTTAAACTTTTCCGTTTGCAGTTGATTTGCTGATTTGTTTGCAGATTCCTGCCCGGCTTGGTGGATTGGGCCGTGTTCTTTGTTCAATAAGGAATTTAGATAGCCAGAACCATCAATAAAACGGCTCTCAAGGCTTTTAGTTTTATCCTGTATATATAGGATCAGAGTTTTCTCGATTTCTAAATATTCAGGCCAGGTCAAAGGTAAATTCGGCGAGAGTTTAATCTGAGACCAATTCGGTTTGTGCTCGTGAAAAGTCTTTTGAATTCCTTAAATTTGGTTTGCAGATATTCCTTTTGTTCGCTTAGAGCTTTGCCGGCATTAAAAATGGCTCCGCGACTAACAAAGCTGACGGATGCGTATACGCCGCTCGGGGTTTCGTTAAAAGAATAGGGGAAAAGCTGGCACATGGCGGGTTTGGTCTGAGAGCCAAACTGGCTGTGAATAAAGCAAAGATTGTTTTTCAAAAAAGGGCATTGTCCCTCAGCAGTAGCAATAATGGCATAGGAGTATGGGGTGCCCTTCTTTAGCGCCGGTGGGAGGGGCCTAAACAGTTTTTTGTCTTTCAAATCTGCACTAAGACTGCCCCAGTCGATATCGACGATACGTTTGTAATCTTCTTCAGTAAGGGGTACCGACCAGCCGCTGCAGCACTTACCGCAGCCTGTGCACTCATAGTGCAGGCCTTCGGGGGTGTTCAATTCAGGTTGATCTTCGGCGGACATAAATTCTACTGGGTGGTGGGGATGGCTTTCTGCTAATATGAGCAGGCGTTCTCCGGCGCGCTGGAGCTTAATATTTATCATACCCAGAATTAGCAAGGTGTCTGGGCTGATGATAAGATAAATGCAATTATTTTGAGGTGATTTGCCATGCTGAAGAGCAAAACAGAGAATTGTAAGCAAGGCGCTCAGCAAACTGGGCTGTCTGATAAGTCATCTGAGAAATTTTCAGATAACCTATCAATTGGTAGGGGGAAAACAACAAGACGAGCCTATGGTTTTGATGAAATAGCCTTAGTGCCTGGTGCTGTTACCCTTGATCTAGAGCTATGCGATGTATCTTTTCAATTGGGGAAATACAAGTTCGCTATGCCCATTATTGCTTCGGCAATGGATAGTGTTGTGGACGCGAATATGGCGGCACAAATGGGAAAATTGGGCGGACTGGCAGTGCTCAATTTGCAGGGATTGCAAACACGTTATGAGAACACGGAAGATGTTTATAGCCAGGTGACGGGCTGTGGTAATGAAGATTTTGTTTCGGTTATGCAGAAACTTTATGCAGTGCCAATCAAAGAAGAATTAATTGGTAAGCGCATCAAAGAAGTTAAAGCTAAGGGTGTTTTGTCTGCTGTTTCTATTACTCCTAATATGGCCGACAAATACGGGCCAATTGCTGTTGCTGCCGGCTGCGACATAATAGTTGTACAGTCGACGGTAACCGGTGTAAAGCATCATTCGGTTAGTGGAGCACCTAGCCTGGACTTGTCTAAATTTTGTCGAGCAATGGCGGTACCGGTAATTGTAGGCAATTGTGTCAGTTATGAAATTGCTGTGGCTTTGATGGAAACCGGTGTGGCTGGAATTCTGGTTGGTATCGGCCCTGGTGCAGCATGTACTTCGCGCAGCGTATTAGGCATTGGCATACCAATGGCTACCGCCATAGCTGATTGTGCAGCTGCTAGAGAAGACTTTGCCGCTGAGAATGGCCATAAGCCATTAATTATTGCTGACGGCGGAATGGTGGTTGGCGGAGATATATGCAAAGCGATTGCTTGTGGCGCAGATGCAGTGATGATCGGATCACCACTGGCTCGAGCAAAAGAAGCTCCCGGCCGTGGTTATCACTGGGGCATGGCTACACCCAGTCCAGTTTTGCCGCGTGGTACACGGATTAAAGTTGGTACCAGTAGTTCACTTGAGCAAATACTAGTTGGTCCGGCGCACATAGATGATGGCACGCAAAATTTAATTGGGGCACTAAAAACAAGTATGTCGACCCTCGGTGCGGCCAATATCGCTGAAATGCAACAGGTGGAAGTTGTCATAGCCCCGTCTATTCTCACCGAAGGCAAGGTATTTCAAAACGCCCAACATCTTGGCATGGGCAGATCCTGAGAAAAGAAAACCGGATACTCGCTTCAGGGTTCCTCATGAAAATTCTTATTAGTAAGAGCGCATCGTCTCTTGTTTTGATAGAATTTCCTGGCAGAATGGCCAGGATGATTACAAGCGGGAGAAACAAAGTGAAATTTAAACTCAGAGATAATTTGACGATCGGTTTGACATTGTTGGCAGTGTCTTCCTCATATTTTTATCCGAATTTGCCTGCGCTGGGTGACGTCAAGCCAATTCAATCCAATACAATTTCTGATATTGTTGAAGTAGTGGCACCATCTGTGGTGAATATCGAAGTAAATCAAGAAGTTGCCCAAGCAAACATGCCAATGATGCAGATGCCTTTTGGTTTGCCTTTCGGTAATTTTGATTTTTATTATAATGGTCAAAAAGTCAATCCTCAGCAAAAGCCCGGAACCGGGGCTCCTAATGCACCGCATTTTGAAAGACATAATACAGGTACGGGTTTCATTGCCCGAGCAGATGGTTATATAGTCACTAATAGGCATGTGGTGCATGGTGCTACTAAGATAAAAGTCACTCTTTCTGATAAGCGAGTTTTTGAAGGCAAAATTGTTGGTGAAGACAATTTTTCAGATCTAGCAGTGATAAAGATCGAGGCAGCTGCCGATCTACCGGTAGCGAAAATGGGCTCATCTAATGCCTTGAGACCGGGAGATTTTGTTATTGCCATTGGTAGCCCGCTGGGGTTTGATCATACCGTTACTTTTGGCATTGTTTCAGCAGTAGGCAGAGCGGTTACCGACGTAAACGGCAATATCAATTTCATTCAGACCGATGCTTCAATTAATCCCGGTAATTCCGGCGGTCCATTAGTGAATTTGGATGGCGGAGTGGTGGGGGTAAATACAGCTATGCAAGCCAATGCTCAGAATATTGGTTTTTCTATTCCTATAGATGTAGCTAAATCTGTTATTGAAGATTTAATTGCTCATAAAACAATTCTTCGTCCCTGGCTTGGCCTAGCTATGCAAGATGTAGATGATGTTCTAGCCAAAAGTCTTGGCTTGCCGGCCACAACCAAAGGCGTTCTGGTGGCGCAAGTTCTCGATGACAGCCCAGCTCAAAAAGCTGGACTGGAGCGCGGCGACATAATCGAAAAAATTGATGGCAAAGACGTGAGCACCGGTAAAGAAGTGCAAGAAATTGTGCGCCATCATCAAGTAAAAGAAACTCTTAATTTGTTTATTCTGCGCAATAAAATGGGCAGAGCCTTGGCTATCAACATTGGCCAATATCCAAATAAATCAACCGAAGAAGAAGTCAGCTCTAACCCTAAAGGCCAGGGCAACGGCGAGTAGGTCTTATCTTTAGACTACATTCAGCAGGGCAAATCTTTTGCCTACAACAGGCGTGCTTTGGCAATCTAACCAGTTTTCCAGAACACTAGCTTGCGCGGAGCGGTAATCGAAACAGTAGCGCTTATCCTGATTTTGATCATTGAGATTATATATTAAAGAATCATAGCTACCATAAAGTCCCCCTTTGACGGTATTGCCAATCAAAAGGGCGTGACTAGTAAAGCCATGATCTGTGCCTTGTTGATCATTTTCCTTTAAGTGACGTCCAAACTCGGACTGAACAAGAGTCACAACTTGATTAGCAAAGCCGCTTGTTTCTATGTCTTGCTGGAAAGATACAACAGCTTCAGAGAACATCTTTAAGAGCAGCGAATGTTTTGTTGACTGGTTGGTATGAGTATCAAAGCCGCCGAGGCTGATATTATATATGGTGGCATTGTGGTTTTGCTTGATTAGATTGGCGATAAGTTGAAGGGCAGAGGCAAAACCAGTGTCTGGATATTGGTTACTAACCTCTCGTTTGAATTGTAGGGGCGGGGCTTGCTCCGCCCGCTTGCATCCACCCGTTACATCAACGGGCGCGTAGACTGCGCCCCTACGAGTTGCAAGGCGGGATATGGTGAGACTGCGTGGCGGCTGGTTCTCGGAGCGGTTGAGCTGGTAGTGAATATCGAGATTGAAAGCAAAATTATTAGCGTTGGAGAGTCTAGAGATAATTATCTGATCTTCTTTGCTGGTGTCAGGAATAACATCTGGTGATCGAAGCTGTGGGAAATACGGTTCCACGTTTATGGCCGGAAATATTAGCTGGTCGCGAAAATGTTTGGTTGTTAGCTTAACATAGCGACCTAACCAGGACTCACCACTCTGATCCGAATCAGCCGATTGCCAGATTGCGCTAGATTTGTGATGTGACAAGCTTGATTCAGCTGGAGCAATATTCATTAAAATAGCCATTTTTTGCTGATCGTATAATGTTTTTATTGCCGACATGGCAGGATGCAAGGCCAGCTGATTGTTAAGCGGTAAAACTTGATCTGCAGGAATAGCCAGAGTTGGACGAGATTGATAATAATCCGGCAACTGATAAGGGATGATCGTATTTAACCAATCATTACCGCCGGCCAAATGAATCAAGACAAGCACTTTTTTATTGCCTGGTACTTTTGGCGAGAATCGAAGAGCAGACCTATTTTGGTCAGCGAAAGCACTTAGAAATGGATTGAGAGAAAATAGAAGACCAGAGCTGTGGGAAACAAATCTTCGTCTGCTGATTTTCATGTAATTTAAATTTTGCTTCCTACGGCTAGGCTGCTGCCGATCAGTCTATTCAGTCCGTGTCGAATGGCTTGCTCGTTTCCATCCAGAGAACCTGCAGCAAGTTCATGCAGTGATTGATTGAGCATGTGCTGTGCTAAAAATTCAGGCTTACCAACCAATATTTTTTCGTAAGAGGTTTTGCTCAGCTCTTCAGAAGCGGTAAGTAGTTCCTCTGTAAGCTTTTCACCGGGACGCAATCCGGTAAATTCAATTTGAATGTCCTGTCCTGGTCTGAGCCCGGAAAACTTGATCAGATCATTGGCCAGATCAAGAATTTTAACCGGCTTACCCATATCGAGAACAAAAATCTCACCACCAGCGCCAAGAGCAGCTGCTTGAAGAATAAGTTGCACAGCCTCCGGTATAAGCATGAAATAACGTGTGGCATCCGGGTGAGTGACAGTTACTGGACCGCCATTGGCGATTTGTTGCCGCCACAGAGGTACTACAGAACCACGGCTAGCCAGAACATTGCCAAATCGTACAGAGACATATTTGGTTTCACTTCTAGTGGCCAGATCCTGAACAATTAACTCGGCAATTCTTTTTGTAGCTCCCATCACTGAGCTGGGGTTAACAGCTTTGTCGCTGGAGACGAGAATAAAGGTATTCACGGAAAAACGGCTGGCAAGCTCAGCTACAACTTGTGTGCCAAAGATATTATTGGTTACCGCTTCACAAACATTGGTTTCCATAAGCGGCACATGTTTATGAGCAGCAGCATGGAAAATAACATCAGGGCGAAAATGAGCGAAAATTTGCTCCAGTCGATTCTCGTCGCGAATATCGGCAATTATTGGAATAATTTCTACCGGTTCCGGGCGGCTTTTTAATTCTTGGTCAATGGAAAAAATTGAGTTTTCACCTTTGCCTAGTAATAATAGACGGCGCGGCTGGTAACGAATAATTTGTCGACATAACTCGCTGCCAATTGATCCACCAGCACCGGTTATCAATACACATTTGTTTTCCAAGTATCCAGCTATGGAAGCCGTGTCCAGCTTGACTGGTTCTCGGCCCAAAAGATCTTCTAACGAAACTTCTCTCAATTGATTAACGCTTACTCGGCCATTAATCAATTCGAAGAGGCCGGGCAAAATTCTTGTTTCTACTTCTTCTTGCCTACAAACATCGACGATGCGGCGAATTTCACTAGCTGGGGCACTAGGCATGGCTATAATCACTTGATCGATAAACAAACTATCAACCAATCTGGCTGAGATCATGGGTTGTACCGAATACAGTTAAGGAGCCAATGCGCTTGTGAAATTTTTGTGGGTCATCATCAAGAAGTCCGATTACGTCCACACCAAGATCAGGACGTTGATTTAATTCACGCAGAACCAGCTGTCCAGCGTCACCGGCACCGATTAACAATGCGCGTCGCCTGACAGGTTGACGCCAATGGCGCCTTTGCCGGTGTTCGGTTTGCAAGCGTCTTAAGATACGTGGACTGACAAGCAGAAGAAAGCTCAGTCCACAATCAATAATTATAATTCCCAGTGAAATCTGTAGCCCATCAATAGTAATCAATCCAAGCAAACGGATAGAAAGCAGGGCTGCACTACTCAAAACAAGAGACAAGCCCAATTCCATTACTTCTGCTAGACCGGTATAACGCCACAGGCGCCGGTAGACTCCGAAGAGCCAATTAACCATCAATTTTGCTAACGTGAATGGGATGAGGAGCAAGGTTAGTTGGGCAATATAATTTGCTTCCGGATGTCCGTCAAAACGTATGAAGTAAGAACAAGCGAAAGCCAGGCTGACCAACAGAGCATCAAGCGCAATTTGCAATAATCGTAACCAGCGAACTTTCATACCAGCAACCAAAGGAAAACGCACGATAGGGCTGGGAGGGCCTAGACGCAAAAAATTTCTGCCACAGGGATGTCATATCTTAACATGTTCAAGTTAGGAGGACGATTAGTGGTGGTTAAGGCTAACTCACTCAGTTCTTAACTTGCCCTTGGTTTGCTTAACCCAAAGGCGTACTTGCTCATCGGGTAAACCAAGAGCTTTCGCCGCGCCCTTAATGGCATTCTCTGGTTCGACATCCAAGTCCAGCAGCTCATTATAATGTTGTATCGCTTTGTGCTTAAGGGGATGATCCTGAAAAGTGGTCCGATGGCTAACAAGCACAAAACTACTTAATACCCAGCCGATGAGCAAAGCGCACAAGCTAGAGTACAATCCGACTGAATCAATGTTTTTCCAGGGGTTGACAAAAAAGGTCCTAAGCAGACACTGATAGATGATAAAGACCGCTACGAATACGTCAGCTGGTAGTCCATAGTAAGAGGCAATGGGTGCTGCAACATCGCGATTGAATATTTCTGAAGCACCAGTTTTTTTTGTCTTCATAACATACAATTCACGCGTTTTCTTTTTTGGCACTACGGTTATATAGGCGCTGGCAAGAGCGGTGATAATTAAACCTGGGCCGACGAAGAATGTGTTCAATTTTGGGTGCTCAAACGGCAGAGGCCAGACAGGATTATGCATAATGTCCCAGAATTGAACCAGCCAGGGCAGCAGCCCCGCTAAAAAAATTAGCAGTATAAAGCGGAGGGGACCCAATCTTCGCTCGGTAGGAATGCCGAACAAGGCGATGAAGTAAAGGGAAGCAACCAATTGCCAGAGATTTATGGTGGCAAAATTTGATTTGAACAATAAACCGGCTACTTGAACGAATTGTTGCTCGCTACACAATGAAAGAACTTTATAAGCCTGGAATATATTTTGTGAAAGCCAGCTTGCGCTGGGGGCCATTTGATAAGCATAAGAAAAATAGGCGACAAGTCCAAAGAGAACCATTGTCAAAAGAGGCGGAGTTCTACGTTCTGCTAATTCGATGTTCGAGTTATATACGGTAGCCATTTTTTAAACTTTTTATCAATGGAAGGGATGAAGAATTCAGACAAAAGCTTGATTATGTTAAAGACCGCTAAATTTAAATTACCACGTTAACTAGTTTATCTTGTACCACGATTATCTTTTTTATCGGCTGTCCGTCAATTTTTGCTCTTACTTTGGGGTTGGAAAGCGCCAGAGCTTCAGCCGCTGCCTTATCTAAGCCACGCTCAACAATCTGTTTATCGACTATTCGGCCATTGACTTGGAAAACCAGCTCAATGAGGTTATCAATAGTTAGTTTTTGATCATAAGTAGGCCACGCATGGGTGTGAATGGAGTCATTCACCCCTGTGGCAAAACCCAGGGTATGCCAAATTTCTTCTGTTATATGAGGCGCCATAGGCGCTAGCAGCAACAATAGGTTACTGATTGAAAAGCCAAGCAGTTGTTTGTCCGGCAGACTGTCTTTATTTGTTTTATCGCTAGTGAATTTATAAAGGGCATTGAGTAATTCCATACATCTGGCAATGGCTGTATTGAAAATATATCGATTGGCTTGCAAATCATTGCTTACCGCTTTTATAGTTTTATGAGTCAATCTAAGTAAATCAGCCGCAGCCGGACCCAGTTGAGCACAATCAATGTCTGATTGAACCGAGGGGTCGATAATTTTCTCGGCTTTCAGGGCATAGGCAAATCGCCACAATCGTCCCAGGAACCGATATTGCCCAACTGCACCTTCTTCTGACCATTCCAGTTCTTGCTCTGGTGGTGCGGCAAAAAGCGTAAACAAGCGCGCTGAATCAGCCCCATACTCCTTAAAGAAGGCGCTTGTGCCAACCACGTTGCCTCTAGACTTGGACATTTTTTCAATGCGTCCTGATATTTGCGAAAATTTAGTAACCATGCCCTGGGAAAGCAAATTGGTAAAAGGCTCTTCAAAATTGAGTAAACCCATATCTTTTAAGGCTTTAGTAAAAAAGCGAGAATAGAGTAAATGCAAAATGGCGTGTTCAACGCCACCGACGTATTGATCTACAGGCAACCAGTAATTAACTTTATCCGAGCCAAAGGGCAAATTTTTATTGCGCGCATCGGCATAACGCAAAAAATACCAGCTTGAATCAATAAAAGTATCCATGGTATCTGTTTCGCGCTTTGCCGGCTGACCGCATTGATAGCAGTTCAATTGTGACCACTGAGGCATGTTTGCTAGCGGAGAACCACCTTCGCCCTTGATCTGTATTCCTTCCAACGGTAGTACCACAGGTAGTGCATCGTCAGGTACTGGCACAATACCGCATTTTGGACAATGGATTAAGGGAATTGGACAGCCCCAATAACGTTGACGGCTTATTAGCCAATCGCGCAATCGATATTGAGTGCGGTCGCGGCCACAATTATTGGATTGAGCCCATTCAATTATTTTTTGTTTGGCAATTTCATTATCTAGGCCATTAAAAATACCCGAATTAACCAGTATTCCCGGCTCAAGGTAAGCCTCTTGCAGGACTGTATTCTGTCCCTCCGACCCGACCGCCGCCTGTTGGGTCTGTGGGGGCGGGGCTTGCTCCGCCCGATTGCATCCGCCCGCAGATCCGTCACGGACCGGCGAAATAACTTCCACGATTGGTAAGTTGTATAATTTGGCAAATACAAAATCCCGCTCATCATGTGCTGGCACACCCATGACAGCGCCGGTACCGTAATTAAATAACACATAATCAGCTGTCCAGATTGGTATCTGCTCGCCATTAAACGGGTTAATAGCATAACTGCCCAAAAAGACACCTGTCTTTGATTTTTCGGTGGCTATGCGTTCTAGTTCAGTTTTGTGGCGGGTGGATTCAACATAGGCATTAACAGTATTTTTTTGACCACTTTCGGTTAGCTGGGCAACAAGAGGATGTTCTGGGGCAAGCACTAGATATGTGACACCAAATACGGTATCTTGTCTGGTGGTAAATACATTTACCCGTAGATTTGGTTTGCCTTCCACGATGAAGTAAAGCTCAGCGCCCTGAGATTTACCAATCCAGTTTCTTTGCATAAGTTTGACATGTTCAGGCCAACCGGAAAGTTTATCAATGTCTTGTAATAGACGATCGGCATACTCAGTAATTTTCAAAAACCACTGACTCATTTGTTTTTGAGTGACATCCGTTTCACTATGACGCCAGCATTTGCCGTTTTCTACTTGCTCATTAGCGAGTACTGTCTGGCATTCCGGGCACCAGTTAACGGGGGCTTCCTTACGTGTGGCTAATCCATGTTTAAAAAAGCGCAAAAATAACCATTGTGTCCAGTGATAATAATCCGGTTCACAAGTGGTAACTTCACGTTGCCAGTCGTAGCTTGTGCCCAGTTTTTTTAATTGCTCGTCACGCATGAATTTGATATTTTCTTTAGTCCATTGCTCCGGATGCAGCCCGCGAGACATGGCAGCATTCTCGGCTGGCAAGCCAAAGGCATCCCAGCCCATAGGATTGATGACGTTATAGCCCTGCATGCGTTTATGGCGGCTAATCACATCTGAAATTGTATAGACGCGCATGTGACCCATGTGCAGGTCCCCAGATGGGTAAGGGAACATAACCAGGGAATAAAATTTCTTCCTTTTTTGATCGAGATCAATAGCGCGATAGATGCCCAGGTCTTCCCAGCGCTTTTGCCATTTATCTTCAATTGTTTGGGGTGAATATTCAGGTTCCATAAATCAAGGATGAAACAAGAGGAATGTTGAAAAGTAATTACGAGCGAGCCAAAGCAGCGCTTGCATAAACTGTAACGGACAAGGTACGACAAGGGCAAGGCTGTTTTATAATCATGATAAGATTCGTAGCCGGGCTAAGCCAGGTTTAACATATAAAGCCGATGGACAAACTGGATGAGAAAATAACAGGTATCGAGCCTGCTGTGCTTGAACAAGCAGAGGAATTGGCTCGCGGTGCTGAGATTTTGCCAGGTGGATTATCTGGCTTGGCGCAGCGATTGCAGCAAGCAAAGAAAAAGGGACGGCCGCTGCGGGTAAAGCTGGGTATCGATCCCACCTCAACTGATTTGCACATTGGGCATACTGTTGTATTGCGCAAGTTGAAACAATTTCAAGACTATGGTCATCAAGTTGTCATTATTGTGGGCGGCTTTACAGCGCAAATAGGCGATCCTTCGGGCAGAGACACAACCAGACCGCCGCTAACCGATCAAGAAGTGCAAGCAAACGCCAAGACTTATCTTGACCAGATGGGATTGGTGCTTGATCTCAAAAAGACAGAAATTACCAATAATGCCGATTGGCTGAGACCATTATCTTTGGATCAAATTATCAAACTGGCAAGCTCGGTTACTGTTCATCAATTACTGGCTAAAGAAGCTTTTGGCGAACGCTTGGAGAAACAATTGCCAATTTCATTCCATGAATTGTTTTATCCGATATTACAGGGCTATGATTCAGTGGCTATTAAAGCTGATATCGAATTTGGTGGCACTGATCAACGCTTTAATATTTTGCAAGGGCGAGAACTGCAGCTCTTGTTTGATATGGAGCCCCAATTAGCGATGCTTATGCCTTTACTTGAAGGCACGGATGGCGAAAGAAAAATGTCCAAGAGCTTTGGCAATTATATTGCTTTGCAAGATACTGCCTCAGATATGTTTGGTAAATGCATGCGTATACCAGATAATCTGCTCGTAAAATATTTTGAGCTGGCTAGTACATTAAGTGGTAAAGAAGTGAAAGCAATTGCTGAGGAATTAAAGTCCGGCAAAAATCCAAAGGAAGTTAAATTGCATCTGGCCACGCAAATAGTTTCTCAGTACCATGGACCTTTAGCCGCTGAAATTGAATTAGAAAGTTGGGACAAAGTACATAGTAAAAAGCTTTTGCCTGAAGCAAGTGATATTAAGATGCATAAAATATCACCGAATACACCATTGTTTCGCGTCTTAGTGGAAAGTGGATTGGCTTCTGGCACAGCCGAGGCAAAGCGGCTTGTTAATGAAGGAGCGGTGCGCTTTCAAGGCGAGCCAGTGAAAGATCCCAATGCCATTCTTGAATTGATTACTGCAGAGCAAAATATTTTACAAATCGGCCGCCGCAAATTTGTCGCTCTTACGAAGTCGGAATCGTAGGGGCGGGGCTCAGTGGCCGGGAGGCAGGCATCAGGACTCAGCGGCATATATCATATGCCGCCAACGGTCGTCCTGTGCGTCACGGGTGCCACTGAATCCAAAACATAAATGCTCCGCCCGCGCTGGACTTGGACTTATGGACCAATGTCGTCTTTTTGCTTTGTCGATAAAAGGGCGCCCTCGGGAACAGGATCTTTACTATCACCTGTAATAATAATAGATTGATCTACTTTATCCTTTTTGCCATCTAAGAGCAAAAGCTTCTGCACAAATCGAGCCTCTTCTCCATAATCCATTTGTTGTGCTAAATCTGGGTTATCCAAATTTACTAGCGCATGCAGCTTACTTTTATCGGATAAACAATCTGTGAACGCCTGAGTTTTGCATTCCTTCGGTAAATGGCTATCGATGCTGCGCAGGAAAAGAAATCTCTCTTCAGAAGAGGCGAATCCGTCAAGTTGTATCGGTAAAGAATGAACAGTTTTTCCTTTTTGCACAATAATAGTCACGCAAGCGGCGTTCGTCTCTGGAACAGCATCTGATTCGGATAAATCAACCGAAGTAATTTCATCCCAACCAAACATTAGTCCGATGGTTGAGAAGCAGGCGCCTTTCCAGATAAGTTTAATGGATAAAGGGGAGATTGAAATGTGAGTCGGTCCGCGCGTGGATACTGGTGTTTCCTTTCTCCAGGCAATAAACAAATTGCCTGTGATCAACGTAAAATAAGCTGCCAGACTTAGCCAAAGAAATATGTAGACAATGACCAGCCCAAATAGCATACCTAAAAATAATGCAATCAGTGCACCTAAGATGGGCGTTGCAAATAGGGCTGGGAATATATCTACTGACGTTGCTGTGGTGGAAGTACTGACGGAAGCAGGAGCAATCGAATGACAGAAATGAATTAAAATATATAAGCTGGAAAGCATAACAAAGTTTATTGAAAGGACCCATAAGCCAAGAGATTGGAATAGATATTTTGAGATTGGTAACTCATTTGATATTGGTCCTAGGGTTGAAGATTTTGACTGATGATATCTGAACTGGATTTCTAAAACGTTGTCATAGAGTGCAAAGAGATCGATAATTGATCGCTCACTTTTTCTTTTTTATATTGATATTGATGAGATCCATATGCGTGCGCTCTTCTAATTCTTTCCAGATCGTAGTTCTAAGTTATTTAATGCCATTAATTTCTGTTTCATTTCTTCAGCACTTCTAGTTCGTGTTTCAAGATTTAGACTGGTGGCCTCACTTACTAGTTGTTCCAATATCGGATCTAAGGAAGGGACTTTTTGTTGCGGATGCAGAACTGTTAATGGTTCCGGTTCTGTGCCCGTAAGCATGAAGAATATTGTGCAACCGAAGCTATAGATATCACATTGTGGGCTAATGTCGTTTCTATATTGTTCTGGGGGCATATAGCGCTGTTTGCCAGCGATTAGCTTTGTTCGCAAGCTGCTCCCATCAGATGATGTATTGAAATCAATCAATTTAATTGATTGATCAGGTAATAAAATTACATTTTCTGGTGATAGATCAAGGTGTACCACGGGCGGATCAAGCGTATGTAAATAACACAGTACATCGCATAGTTGTAAGCTGATTCGGCGGCATAACTCTTGTGATAAAGGACCAGACTGTCGGACTAATTCACGCAAATTGATACCGTCTAAATACTCGATGGCTAAGTAAGCTCTGTGATCTTCAACGAAGGCGTCGACGAGTTCAGCCAGGCTTTTATGTTGCAATCGTGCTAATAAATGAACTTCGCGCTCAAATTTTTCTATTGCTCTTTTTCGATCGAAGAGATGTTCTTGATCGGGCAATATATATTCCTTTAGAGCAACTTCGCTTTTCTGGTCAAAAGAATCGAGCATTTCCGCAAGATAAATTGCGCCCTGTCCACCGCCACCAATTTGTTGTTTGATAAGAAATTGCCCATTTTGCAGTAAAGTAAATGGTTTGAGAACTGATGAGGCATTGCGTGGGGCAGAAGAACGCAATGCCTGCGACCACAATTGAGTGAATGGTAAATCTTGTGCTTCGCTTATCCTGACTAGACGATTAATATCATGAGGATCAACTGCGCGTCGCGCATAAGTGATAAATGCTTCGACCAGCAATTTTCTTTCTTCAATTGAACGAATGGCGTTTACCCGCAATTTTGATATTTTGCCGGAGAGATCTCTAATTTGTAACAAGGTTTCTCTCTTATTTTTATGATCTATATCTTGAACAACCCGAATATCGGAGATTGCTTCCCAGGGATGGTGTCGATTAACGCCGATAGAAAATTTGCCATGGTAAATGCTTAGACCATCAGCACTGATGCCGATACCTGTGATAGGAAAGATTGCGAGTCTATCTCGCCAAGTCATATAGCCGATGTAAGACAGAGATAATACGGCTAATGACATACCGATTAAGCCTGACAGAAATGTACCATGGAAAAACAAATGCCATTTAGCAAGCCAATAGCTACCCAAGAGAAGGATGCTTAGAAATGGAGCTACGATTGCGTAAGCATAAGAGCCCATGGCCCAAACGCGCAGTCGTCCCGAATCAGACTCGGAGACACTTTGCAAAGAACGGGCAATGGTTCGTGCTTTTTGAAAAACAGGGTCCATTAAGTAGATGACGTCAGTTGAATACTGCACTATTATTTCTGGTTGATTGCGTAACATACTAATAGCGCTAGTCATATCTGTGCTCTTTGCCCATTGCCGTATTGGAGCAATCTGGACAATATTTCAGATAATTTTGGACGTTGCTCTATTTCCAGATTTGTGCACTGTGTAATCAATCTGTTTAGATTGTTTGCTAAATTCGATTCTGCTTGTGCTAGAGAGGAGGACAGCAAAGGCAAAGGATCGCTACCCGATAGGCAGTAATAGAGGGTTTGTCCAAATGAATAAATATCACTGGCAGGTGCGGCTTTGCCTCGTATTTGTTCGGGCGCCATATAGGCATGTTTGCCGACTAGTGTGCCGGTAGCATTGCCGACAAACTCATTTGCTGATCCAAAGTCAATTAGAAATAATTTTCCACGCGGGCTGAGAATTAAATTGTCTGGGGTGAGGTCACGGTGGATAATTGGAATGTTTTGATTGTGTAAATATTGAAGAATTTCTGCAATTTGAATGGCATAGGATAATACCTTCTCTTCGCTCTGTTGGCCTTCTTCATGGACAATTTGCCGCAAAGTTTGTCCTTGAATGTATTCGATTAGCAAATAATTACGATTATCTTCTATAAAGTGATCGTAGACTCGGGCTATTTGCTCGTGCTGTAAAGATCGCAAAAGTCTCGCTTCACGCGCAAAATGCTCTGAGGCTTTTTTTACCAGTTCTGGCTCAGCGCCAAACGGTAGGACAAATTCTTTCAAGACAAATTTTGTGCCATCGGTTTCTTCGGTTAGATAGACAGCGGAAAATCCTCCAGAAGCAATCTGGTGGACGATAGTCAGGCGGCCATTTTGTAATTTGGTATTGGGCTGAAGGGGAGCAAAGGATGTGGCATCAATTCGCTTTGCGGTTAGAGATTCCCAGAGCTGAGTATAAGTAAGAAGCGGCAAAAGTCCATTTTCATAATCTTGAAATCGCGAAAGTTCGGCAAGTTGAGACAAATTGCGGCAAAAGGGAGCATTTTTTTCGATTTCATTGGTAAGCATTTTAATGCTTGCTTTTGGTAGATTTTTTATGGGAACAGTAATTTCACTGCCGGATTTGCCGCTTAATTTCAGGCAAAATCGATGCCCTTTTAGTTTACCCATATCAACAATTGATAATTCTTGCAAATCGCTCCAATAAACCCTATGCAAGTAAATCCAGTAGTTTCTATAGGTATAACCTTTTTGCACCCGACGCAGATCTCGAAATTGAAAAAGAGCGGGTGGCACAAATAGACTAAATCGATCGCTGACAATATAGTCTTGAATGCCAAATAGTGAATAATTCAATACACCTAGAGAAATGCAGGCAATATTCATGAACGATAGAATGATTAGGTCTTGTATGGTTACTGATCTTGCCAGGGCGATAGCATGGAATACATAGCCGATACAGGCAAAAAGAATGAGTAATGTGGCAAAAGAACCAGATAGCCCAATTGCCCATTTAATCCAGAGTGGTAGGGATCTTAATTGTGCTCGCCATTTCACCAGAGGTGGATTGTTGTATGGAATTACGGCTAAATTTCGCTCTTTGCTTATATCGGCGTGCAAATAGTCGGTTGCTTCCCGGTATATTTTGGCAAAGGACAGAGTTGTTTGGAAGGGAAGGGCGAGAGCTTGATTAAATCGATTAGTCATAGCGATTTTGTGTAAATTATTCTTTGTGGGCTGGTTGGATTAATTAAAAGCCGGTCAGCCTGGACGGGATTAATAGTGGCTTTTTTGTTATACCCAGAAAATGCTTAATTACAACTAAAGCCAGACTGTCTTCAGTGGTTTAAACTATCCTTAAGAACAACCAGGAAGGGAGTTTAGGGATAATAGCCAGGCGACTGGCAGGAGAATACATGAGTACTGCTGTAGAACCGCAGATAGCGGAGAAGAAACCAGAAACCAAATTGCCCAGGCAATATGTAAGCTTTGCATGCTTTAAGGTAGAGCCAGCCTGGAGGCGTTTGTCTCAGGCGGAAAAGGCAAAAGGCAAAGAAGAATTTGCCGCAGTAGTAAAACGCTATGATACGGAAAAAATTTGTCAGGTGCTTTCGTACACTACTATGGGTACGCGTCCGGAAGTAGACATGATGCTATGGATTATTTCATATGAGCTGGATGCAATACAACAATTGGCGACTGATTTAGCAAAAACTGGGCTTGGTGAATATCTTGAACGACCGTATTCATTCTTGGCGATGACCAAGCGTTCTATGTATTTAGATAGGATTTCACCGGAGCACCAAGAAGATCGCGCGCACATTGTGCCTGGAAAGCATAAATACTTTTTCGTTTATCCATTTGTCAAAAAACGTGATTGGTACTTGCTGCCGCATAATGAGAGGCAGGAGATTATGGATGAGCATATAAAAATTGGCAATAAGTATCCATCAGTAAAACTCAATACCACTTATTCTTTTGGACTGGATGATCAAGATTTTGTAGTCGCTTTTGAGAGCGATTCGCCAGCTGATTTTTTGGATCTTGTGCAAGAGCTTAGAGAATCCAAATCCAGCCTTTATACTTTGAAGGACACGCCGATATTGACTTGTATTTTCAAAGATATTACTGAAGTGTTGGACAGCTTGGGTTAAATGAACCGGGCGGACTCGCGCCCGCCCCTACAATTCCAACCCGCAAGCTCGGTCCCAACGGACAGAGCACAAAACCAACGGTGATCGTCAATTTTTCTAGGCAATAGCCGCCTTGTTCTACAAGGTGATTACATATTGACACCGGATATGGTGCCGGCTCTGGCTTGTAGCTGTTGCATTTCTGGCTTGCGTCCAAGGTAATATAATGTGTAAGCGTATTTTTGCAAATAAGGAACTAGCATAATTGAGTCAGGGCCATTGATTTTTTCGGCTGATTGCAAGGCCCGTTGCAATAAGGGTGCGGCTTCTGCGTATCTGCGTTCTTGAACATACAGGCAGCCCAGGGCAAACAAGGCTCGTGCTTCATCGCCGCATGGCGAAGGTTCTCTTTTCCAAAAGTTTTGGGTGCGAAGATAAAGTTCCTCGGCCTTCTGGTATTTGCCCTCCCTAATAAGACATCTTGCCAATTTATCTAAGCGGTTATAGACTTCATGACTTTCAGGCGGCAAAATCTTTTCAGTCATATCTAAAGCGTCAGTAAAATAAGATTCTGCTTCGGCGAGATCTTTTTCTCTAAATATAGGCCGCCAAGACTGTCATAGCTATTGGCTAGAGACAAATGATCTTTGCCAAGAACAGTTGATTTGAGATTTAAGGCAGCTTTGAAAAGTCTATCTGCGAGTTCAAAATTACCGGCTGCTTGATGACAATTGCCCACTGCGTCACAGGTAATTGCCCATTCAATGGTTGGATCTCGTATGGTTGGATCAGCAACGCCCAACCAGCATTGTAGGGGCTGGCCCTTTTTAATTTGGATTGAACACTGCCCGCACTCATTTCGCCCATCTTGCCTTCGACAAAGGCAAGTAATTCTATGGTAAGGGGTGTTGCCTTTCTCTTCGTGCCGTATACGAGATAAAATTGGATCAAAGAGCCCATAGCCGGGATGCATTGGCTATAGTCGGCTCCGTATACCTCTTCTTTAGTGTTAAGTTCTTCTTCTAAATAGGACTCAGCTTCATCGAAACGTCCGCGAATAGTACATAAACGCCCTAGCTCACCTAGACTTTCGGCTAAGCGCAGGTCCGGAGGGTGAGTCTTCTCTGCCTCCATCATCGCTTGTTTGAGCGCGGGTTCAGCAATCCAATATTGATTGGCATCAAGCGCAGCAGTGCCATGCCTCTGCAGCGCCAACCAATGATCTTTGCCGCAGGTAAGGCAAGCGAAGGACTGGTTGAGGCAGCACTCAGTAAGAAGACCAAACTGGCGGAAAGGAGTAAGAATTGTCTCCAGGAATAGACTGAAAGTATTTCTTTTGACAAGACAAGGCCTTTCAATCAAGGGGTGGCATATTTTACGGAACAACCATAAGAATGGGTACTGGCGACTGAAACTGGCTTGCCGGACATGCTTTCATCAAGGGCTGCCTGGACATAATTCTTTGCCGTAGCGATTTCACTAATATCTACGCCAGGTGTGTCGTCAATGGCACCAGTATAAATTAATATGCCTTTGGGATCAACGATAAACATATCTGGCGTGGTTTTTGCCCCGTAAAGATGCCCAACTATGCCGTCTGCATCAAGTAGTATTGCCGTTGGTGCAGCCCCGTTTTCAGCAGATAGTTTATTTTGTTCGGACGCACTGCCGTAACCTTGTTTGCCGGTTGCTGAAGAACAAATTGAAAGCCAGATTACTCCTTTTTTTGTGTACTCTTTTTGCAATTTTTGCATATTGCCGCTGTTATAGTGTTTGCGCACAAAAGGGCAACCATGATTGAACCACTCTAAAACCACATATTTGCCCTTGTAGTCAGCAAGTTTATGCGTTTTGCCATTAGTATCGGTCAATGTGAATTGGGGAGCTGCTTTGCCGGGTATAAGCTGATTGAATTCTGTCTCCCCATTATTTGGGGTCGTGGAGGCAATGCGATCAGCTTGGACGGCAGCAGCGGTTGAGCATACTGTTAGAAGTACCAGTAAAATGGACTTATTTAAATTCTTCAATCTCATTTATCCTCCTGATTAGAATTTCAGGTAAAGTGTTTTCATACTTAAAGAGCCTAATTAGTATAGGGCTAGTTTACTTAAACAGGGCAAGGATTTATATTGTAGTCATGGTTCGGTTTCCAGTATGGGAATAAATCTGAAGTGGTAAATTTAAATAATAAGGTATAGCAGGACCCGACCGAAGCAAAGGTAGATTTGGATGATCAAGAGGGGATATAGCTCAGTTGGTAGAGCGCACGGATCGCACCCGTGAGGTCAGGGGTTCGAATCCCCTTATCTCCAATTTATTTGAAACCAAGATAGGTTGATTGTGGTTAGCAAGACCTGCCGCCTGGTTATATTTGGCTATGTGAGCTATTTGGTCATGTGGACCATTTGTGAATTAGGCCAGGTCATCTGGTTTTTTCTTGATAAAAATCTATCAATATTTCATAGCGGCTCTCAGATTGGAATTACTGATTTTGTTCATTTTTATATTGCCGGTAAAATAACCTCTTCTCCCCTTAGGACAGAAGCTTTCAACTGGGATGCCCAGAGGCAATTTTTTGAAAGCATAACCAAGATTCATTTGAGTGGTGCTGATTTTTACACGCCATATTTTCCATTAGTGTTTTTGCTTATGGTTCCTTTTGTTTCTTTGCCGTTAGAAGTGGCACATTTGGTCTTTGACATAATAACCACTGGCTTTGGACTATTGGGTATTTGGTACTTGCTCAAACAGTTGAACTACTTGCATAAGCCAATGAGCGCGTTTGTTGTTTTCGGAATTCTGGCATCCAATGCTTCTTGGCGCAATTGGACTCAGGGACAAATCATGTGGCTTTTTGTTGGACTGACGGCTATTTATCTGGCTTGTTTTGTGAGCAAGAAAGATTTACAAGCTGGGGTTGCCCTTGCCCTGAGCATAATCAAGCCGCAGTACACAATTTATTTACTCATTCCAGCCCTGGCACTCAAGCGTTGGCGCCTTTTGTTGTCTTTTCTTGCTTGCGACATCGTTCTGGCTTTAATTTGTGCGCGAGTCTTTAGCTGGCGGCAGTTAATTAAATATCCGGATTTGCTTAATCAATATGAATTAATATCAAGCTCTGTGAAGACATTGGGAATGAATTGTCTGCGTGCATTTTTAAATTTAGTTTTGCCACAGGCAGAGGCTTTTCGAACTAGTGTGATATTGAATTTAGTATGTCTTGTAATTATGTTTGCTCTTTGTTTTTACTTTTTATCCAGGAAACAAGACCAGCAGACAATCAACTGGGTAATGTCGCTTTTGATCTTAGCGGCTGTCTTATTTAGTCCGCATGCCCATCTTCACGATAGCTTATTAATTGCCCTGCCGGCGCTTCTAACTTTGCCAGGCTTAAATACAGTAAATTCTGTTAATCAATCTTTCTCCTTATTGTCCTGGCAGTGGATCTTGTATTTGTTCCCTCTTGCAAGTTGGTTTTGCTTTTTTCTTTCATTATTTGGTTTGCCGGGCAATTTATTATTGACCCTGATGATCGCTGTTCTTTTCGTTTGTGCGTTACGGCAATGTTTTGCGCTAAATCAAGATTCGATTAAATAGTCTGGGAATTGCCAGGGTATGTTTCATTTTCACCGTTCCTGACATAGGGGCAGCTTGTCAACTTGTTAGAATTGATTATTGAATGCTATTATCATGAGCCGTGAGATGGGCTATTAGCTCAGGTGGTTAGAGCGCACCCCTGATAAGGGTGAGGTCCCTGGTTCGAGTCCAGGATGGCCCAGTCTATAAAAATTAGGCAGGTTTCTATAAAATTGATTCTTAACTGGGAATTATTGAAAGTTTCCCGGTTGAAAGTCTTAGACATGGTGAAGAGCTAGAGTGGTTTGAATGTCCGAAGTGAAATTAGCAGGAACTGAACTGAAACTGGCAAAGTGGCAGTTGTTTTGGCTTAGTTTTCTGATTTTATTTGCTGAGATTATGGCCTTACGCTGGCTGAGCATAGAATTCACTACCCTCAAAGCCTTTCCTAATCTAGTGATAATGCTGATTCTAATAGCAATATCAGCAGGATTGACCTGGAGCGAATCAAAATTGGCGCGTCTTACGATTATGCAAAGCAAGATCTCGTTTATTGGGGCAATGAGTTTTCTTTTAATGGTACTGATCGCGGCGCCACAATTGAAAATATATGAGCAGAGTTTTCGTCTCGATCAAGGTTGGTATGCCGTTGTTTATGCTGTGGTTTTTTTGCTTTTGATAATGGCTGCCCTTTATATGGTTTTTCTGAGACTAGGTATTTTACTGAAGCCATTGTTTGACTCCCAGCGACCATTGACGGCCTATACTATTAATCTGTTAGGTAGCATATCTGGGGTAATCGCCTTTGCCTTGATTTCTTACTTGTCTGGTCCCCCAGCGGTTTGGCTATTGGCTATTGGTCTGATTGTTTTTGCGATCAGGAAAAAGAAAACGGATTTACTTATTGCCCTTTTATTTGCTTCTTTAGCCTTTGGCTTTAATCATAAGAGCTATTGGTCTCCATACAGTAAACTGGATATTGTGCCGGTCCGCGCGCAAGCGGATGAAGTTTTTGTGCCAGGCAGCTATATTCTTAATTCAAACAATTTATTTTTTCACGTAGCAACACATGCTTTTTTGAACACGAGTGAATATTTAAAGAATAAGACTGGGGTAAGCAATGCGACCAAACAGCTTACCGCAGCATATTTGAGTTGTCTGGAAGTTCCTTTTTTGTGTGCACCGCAGGCAAAGAGGTTTTGATTTTAGGAGCAGGATCTGGCAATGACGTTGCATATGCTCTAGCGAAAAACGTGCAAAGTGTTGATGCTGTAGAAATTGATCCACTGATATGTGCATTCGGTAAAACAAAGCATCCGGATCGCCCATATATAGATCCCCGAGTCACCATTCACAATGAGGACGCCAGAACGTTTCTTCGCAATAATCAGAAGAAATATGACTTGATAGAGTTTGCTTTTCTTGATCCTGGCAATACGGTTAGAGCTGCTTCTTTCTTGCGAGTGGATAATTTTGTTTACACGGTTGAATCTATAAAATCTGTTATTAGAAGTCTGGCGCCCAATGGGATTGCTTTTATTTCGTTTGCTTCGGATGCTGACAGCTACATTACTCATAGACTCCATAAAACAATTACGGAAGCTTATGGTAAGGCTCCGCTAACGATGATCAACAAAAAAGCTCGCAGCGTTTTGTTTGTATTCGGTCCTGGTGTGGACGAATCTCAATTACCGGGTTGGCTAGCTAATCATACTAATATACAATTATGGTCGCCTTCTGCGGAGCAGCTTAAAACAAGGGCGGCAACAGATAAATGGCCATTTTTATACACTGATTTTAATTATGCCGGTATCTGGCTTTATCTGGGTACTTTGTTTGCCGTGATTATTTTGCCTAGCCTGGTAATTTTTCACGGACAGAGCAAAGAAGCAAAATTTGCCGAAATGGGCAATATGTTTTTTCTTGGCCTGGCATTTATGCTGATTGAGACAAAGGCGATAGTGGAGCTTTCTTTGCTGTTTGGGGCAACCTGGATTGTTAGTTCAGTTGTGATTGCGGCAATTCTTATTTTGGCCTTATTGGCTAATTTATTTGTGCAAAAGACGAAAAGAATTCCTTTGCTTTATGTTTATGGAGCATTAGCGTGTTGTTTGGCTTTACAGTATTTTTTATCTGTGCCGGATAGAAGTAACTGGTCGCCAGTGATTGTAGCTGGCATAGCCAGCTTGATTGCTTGTCTGCCAATTTTCTTTAGCGGCATGATTTTTTCTTATTGTTTTCGAGAAGCTCGAAACCCCTCTTCTTTTCTAGCGGCGAATTTATTGGGAGTGGCATTCGGTGGTTTAACCGAGAATTTAAGTTTGATCTTCGGCATAAAGGGACTAGTATGGATAGCATTATCTATCTATTGTTTGTCTGCGGTATGCTTGTTTAGTTCGCAATCGGGGCTTTTATTGGGGGCCAATGGAAACAAAAACTAATACAAACAATCCATGGCGGCTGTTTTGGCTAAGCTTTTTAATTCTATTTCTGGAAATAGGGGCTTTGCGTTGGATGGGAGTGGAATTCCCTACTGTCAGAGTATTTCCCAATTTGATAATTATGGTGGCATTAATAGCCACTTCTGCCGGACTAACAATTAGCCAGGCAAAAATTACAAAAATCGGTTTATTAAAAACTAAGCCGATGCTCTGGGCATCGAGTGGGTTTCTTCTGGTGAGCTTAATTGCTGCACCAAAATTGCATATTTATCAACAGAGCTTCCGCTTTGATCATCCCTGGCAGGAGCTGGTTATGAATATGAGCTTTTTTATTGTAGTAATGATTGCTCTTTATTCGATTTTCTTTAAACTGGGAAGTTTGTTAGAACCATTATTTGAGGAATTGCCGGCACTAAAGGCATATTCTCTCAATTTGCTGGGCAGTATTTTAGGCGTCATTGTTTTTGCCATGATTTCTTTTTTTGCCGCACCACCATTTGTTTGGTTGCTGATTCTTGCTCTTGTGCTTTTCTTCATTACTAAAGAAAAGGCAATTCTTGTGCTTGGTTTTATTACTGCTTTTGCGGCTTTTGCTTTGAATAATGGCAGTCTTTGGTCCGCTTATAGCAAATTGGACGTTATGCCCGTTAATTCGGTAATGGATCGAGTTTATGTGAAGGGCAGCTATGCTCTCTTCTCAAACAATGAATATTATCATTTTGCCATTCATCCTTTGGTGGGCAAACAATTGAATGAATATGCGACGGAAAATTTGCACAGCAAAATTAAAGGTGTAGATTTCATTACCCACTATTTACATTGTCTGGAAGTACCTTTCCATTGTCGGCGATCACCAACAAAGGTACTGATATTGGGATCTGGTTCTGGTAACGATGTTTCTTGCGCACTAGCAGAAAATGCCGAGCACATAGATGCGGTGGAGATTGATCCAATCATCTGTAGCTTGGGTAAGACGAGACATCCGGATTATCCATACTTAGATCCTCGAGTAACAACCTATAACGAAGATGCAAGGACCTTTTTGCGTCGTGGGGATAATAAGTACGATTTGATTGAATTTGCTTATCTCGATCCAGGACCAACTGTTAGAGCAGCTTCTTTTTTGCGAGTGGATAATTATGTATATACCGTTGAAGCGGTCCAGTCTGTTTTGAGGCGACTGCAGCCTGACGGAGTGGGGGCGATTTTATTTGCTTTTGCCGATGGTCCGAAGAGTGTTGTTGTAGGACGAATCTACAACATAATTACACAAGCTTCTGGCAGCCCACCGTTAGCCTTTTGCAACAATGGTTTTGGCTGTATGGTCTATCTTTTTGGACCGGGATGCAAGAAAGTAAATATACAGGAATTAACGAAATCGTTTCCTGATCTACAAATTTGGACACCAACTGCTGAGCAGCTGGCAGTAAGACCGGCAACAGATCAATGGCCATTTTTATATACTGATTTTAATTACGCCGGTATCTGGCTTTATCTGGGCACTCTGGCAGCGGTAATTGTTTTACCTAGCGTGGTGATTTTTCATGGGCAAAGTAAGGAAGCAAAATTCGCTGAGATGGGTAATATGTTTTTTCTTGGCCTGGCGTTTATGCTGATTGAAACAAAGGCGATAGTGGAACTTTCCTTGCTCTTTGGAGCAACCTGGATTGTGAGTTCGGTTGTAATTTCGGCAATACTCATACTGGCGCTATTGGCTAATCTGTATGTGCAAAAAATGAAGAGAATTCCCTTGCCCTACATTTATGGAGCACTAGCCTGTTGTTTGGCTTTACAGTATTTCTTATCTGTCCCGGATAGAAGTAATTGGTCGCCGGTGATTGTAGCTGGCATAGCTAGTTTGATTGCTTGCCTGCCGATTTTCTTTAGCGGTATGATTTTTTCTTATTGTTTTAGAGAAGCCGAGCATCCATCTTCTTATTTGGCGGCAAATTTATTGGGCGTGGCATTTGGTGGTTTGACTGAGAATCTAAGTTTGATTTTTGGCATTAAGGGACTGGTATGGATTGCTTTATGTGTCTATTGTTTGTCTGCGCTATGCATGGCCAGTTCACGTCTGGGACCTTATTTAAGGCAAAAACAACCGGAAGCTAATTGATTTATTAGCCGTTCATGAGAGAATCTATATATTAATGGGGGCTTGGCTCAGTTGGTAGAGCGTCTCCTTTGCAAGGAGAAGGTCAGGAGTTCGAATCTCCTAGCCTCCAAATCATTGATAGGCAAGGCTTTTCAGGGCTTTGAAACTTGGCAAAAAATAAGTAAATATTGCTCTGGGGCTATTACTTGAGCCGTATATTATTCGTATTTGGTTCCAAGAAGGAAAATTCTACTTAGATGAAGGCTTCCAGAATCATGATTTTATCTGCTACACCATCAGTCTTCTTTCATCGATTTAGTCAGAGTTAATTGGGGAATATACTTGGGGTTGTTACGATGCGTTTTTACGTGCAGCATAAAATATGCAAAACCAACCAGACCGCTTTGCCCAATTAGTAAATTCAATAAAACTGCCTGCCCTGATAGGCTTTATTGTCGGGATTATTGTCATATTAATCTACAGGCATGATGTCCAGCAAGTTCGTCTGTTTCAGTCTGGTAGCAATTTGGCTTGGGCGATTAGTTGGATTGTTGGGGCAATCATTGCTCGTATAACAAATACGTATAGCTTCAATAAAGTTTCTCAATTTGCCATTTTTTGCTGGTACGGTGGAACAGTGATTATGTGGGCGATTTTGCGCTTTGTTGCGCCGCCGAGTTGGGTATTGAATGTGGATTTGATTTTATTGTTGTTTTTGGGCAGCCCGGTTATGGCAGCACTTATTTTACGACTGCCACAATGCAAATCATAAATTCGTTATCTACTTAGCTAGGGAAAGTTATTCCATGCTATGCCCGATACTGAATCTATTTTTCTGATGGTGGTTCAATCAATAGTGCTTGCCACTGGGCTTTCTTTGTGGATTTTATTTCCCACTTCGCAAGGAGAAGGTCAGGAGTTCGAATCTCCTAGCCTCCAAAATTTAGGAATCGAGCTCAATTCGTTTTTTTGCTTAATTCAGCAATTTTTCCGTTCAATTGGTGAATGTCTTTGGCTATGGAGATAGCATCATCAAACTCAAGGCCATTAGCCGAATCATTTACTGTTTCGCGATCGCGCAGAGTTTGTTCTTGTTGTCCTAAGTTTTCGGCTTCTTCTTTAGTCAGCTTGCCGGAGGCAAAAAGGGCATCAATTTTTTTCTTGATCGCCATATTGTGGCTATCTATACCCATCCATACTTTGTGTGGATAAATTGCGCCGTTGACATCCTTGTGGATTCTTTGCAATCTCTTAGCAATAGTCTCAAGCTTGACTTGCCGGTGTTCTTTCCATTTTGTCTCCAGGGTAACCACGTTATCCAGTTCGCCTTTGAGTCTTTCAGCGTCTGCCAACTTCATGTGTCCATAGGACAATTCATTAGTAATTTGTTTGAGAATGATCATTGCGCTGAGCATCGAGCTTTATTAAACGATCTTCGTTGGCGCCAAAAGCAATTGGGCTTGTGACGACAAAACTAATGGCCAATAAAGCAGCTTTATAATTTATTTGCATTTTCGTACCTCCCTAATTGGCCTAAATTATGGCATCTAGTGCAGGTCAAGGAGCATTGTTAAGGAAATGACTTGGGCATTGAATCAAGCAAATCTAATCTGTTATGATGATATATCCCGAATTACGGATTCCGATTTCAATCGATTCGGAATTTCGTGTCGGTTTTGTACCCTGAAAACTACATATTGAGGTCCGTATTCCACCAATTAAATTTGTCTGGAGGAACTTCTCTGCCGTCCTGGCTAAGAAGGAAATCTAGACGTTGGTCAAGCTACAAAGAGCGCACGGTGGATACCTAGGCGTCAGCAGCCGATGAAGGACGCAATAAACTGCGAAAAGCCACGAGAAGCCGTTATAGGCTACGATCCGTGGGTATCCGAATGGGGCAACCCCGCTAGAGTAATGTCTAGTGACGGCAATTTGAATACATAGAATTGCACGAGGTAAGCCGGGGAACTGAAACATCTTAGTACCCGGAGGAAAATAAAACAAATCAGTGATTCCCTTAGTAGCGGCGAGTGAAAAGGGAACAGCCTAAACCTTATTGACGTAAGTCATGTGAGGGGTTGCGGGACTCCATCACGGGATGGGATGAGGTTAGTTGAAGTGTCTGGAAAGGCACACCATAGACGGTGATAGTCCGGTAAGCGAAAACCTCTGAACCCCAGGAGTATCCCAAGTAATGCGGGGCACGTGAAACCCTGTATGAATCTGCCGGGACCATCCGGTAAGGCTAAATACTGCCTGACGACCGATAGTGAACAAGTACCGCGAGGGAAAGGTGAAAAGAACCCCGGGAGGGGAGTGAAATAGAACATGAAACCGTGTGCTTACAAGCAATTGGAGCACTATTTGATAGTGTGACAGTGTGCCTGTTGAAGAATGAGCCGGCGAGTTACCGTACGTAGTTGGTTAAGCAGTTAATATGCGAAGCCACAGGGAAACCGAGTCTGATAAGGGCGAAATAATAATTACGTGAGGTAGACCCGAACCCAGGTGATTTATGCATGGCCAGGATGAAGCGTGTGTAACAATGCGTAGAGGTCCGAACCAACTGATGTTGAAAAATCAGTGGATGAGCTGTGCATAGGGGTGAAATGCCAATCGAACTTGGAGCTAGCTGGTTCTCCCCGAAAGGCGTTGAGGCACCGCGTTGGAATGTATCTTACAGGGGGTAGAGCACTGGTTCGGTGCGGGCGGAGAAAATCCGTACCAAATCGAGTCAAACTCCGAATACCTGTAATGTATATCCAGCAGTGAGACGGCGAGAGATAAGTTCCGTCGTCAAGAGGGAAACAGCCCAGACCACCGACTAAGGCCCCAAAGAATACACTAAGTGATTAAGGAGGTGGAGTTGCATAGACAACCAGGATGTTGGCTTAGAAGCAGCCACCATTCAAAGAAAGCGTAATAGCTCACTGGTCAAGCGACTCTGCGCCGAAAACGTATGGGACTAAGTGTGTCGCCGAAATCGTGGGATTATATTTATATTAATCGGTAGGGGAGCGTTGTGTTGTAGGTCGAAGTACGAGCGTAAGCACGTATGGACGAAGCACAAGTGAGACTGTCGGCTTAAGTAGCGAAAACATTGGTGAGAATCCAATGCACCGAAAGACTAAGGGTTCCCACGGCAGGTTCGTCCACGTGGGGTTAGTCGGGGGCTAAGGCGAGGCCGAAAGGCGTAGTCGATGCACAACGGGTTAATATTCCCGTACCACCGTAAATCGTTATCAGTTAAGTCGGGACACAGGAGGCTATATGGAAAGTCGCCCATTGGACATGGCGCTTCCAAAGGCGTAGCTAGTTCTGGTAGGCAAATCCGCCAGGACGTTATAAAGTAAGGCCGAGTAAGGAATGACTCACGAGTCAAACTCCATAGATGCCACGCTGTCGAGAAAAGCGGCGTAACGAGATTGAAGGTGCCCGTACCCTAAACCGACACAGGTAGTCAGGTAGAGAATACCAAGGTGCGCGAGATAACTCTCTCTAAGGAACTCGGCAAAATAACCTCGTAACTTCGGAAGAAGAGGTGCCATGTTAGAGTGTAAGACTTCGCGTCTGAAGCTCGAGATGGTCGCAGTGAAGAGGCTCAAGCGACTGTTTAACAAAAACACAGGTCTCTGCTAAACCGTAAGGTGATGTATAGGGGCTGACTCCTGCCCAGTGCCGGAAGGTCAAGTGGATTGGTTAGCCGCAAGGCGAAGCTGAGAAACAAAGCCCCGGTGAACGGCGGCCGTAACTATAACGGTCCTAAGGTAGCGAAATTCCTTGTCGGGTAAGTTCCGACCCGCACGAATGGAGTAACGATTTGAGCGCTGTCTCGGAGAGAGGCTCGGCGAAATAGGATTGTCTGTGAAGATACGGACTAGGCGTGCCAGGACAGAAAGACCCTATTGAGCTTTACTGTAGGCTGAAATTGTCTGTCGGGCTATGATCTGCGTAGTATAGGTGGGAGCCTTTGAAATCTGGATTTTGGTTCGGATGGAGGCAAAAGTGAAATACCACTCTGATTTAGCTAGCATACTAACCTTGTTCCATGAAACTGGGCAGGGGAAAGTTTCAGTTGGGCAGTTTGACTGGGGCGGTCGCCTCCTAAATTGTAACGGAGGCGCCCAATGGTTCCCTCAGGCTGGTCGGAAATCAGCCATCGAGCGTAAAGGTATAAGGGAGCTTAACTGCAAGAGAGACATCTCGCGCAGGGACGAAAGTCGGGCTTAGTGATCCCACGGCTTCCGCATGGAAGGGCCGTTGCTCATCGGACAAAAGTTACCATAGGGATAACAGGCTGATCTCCTCCAATAGTCCACATAGACGAGGAGGTTTGGCACCTCGATGTCGGCTCATCGCATCCTGGAGCGGTAGTACGTTCCAAGGGTTGGGCTGTTCGCCCATTAAAGCGGTACGTGAGCTGGGTTCAGAACGTCGTGAGACAGTTCGGTCCATATCCGGCATGCCCGCAGGATTTTTGAAAGGAGTCGTCCCTAGTACGAGAGGACCGGGACGGACAGACCGCCAGTATATCTGTTATCGCGCCAGCGGTAAACGCAGAGTAGCTGTGTCTGGAGAGGATAAGTGCTGAAAGCATATAAGTACGAAGCCCACCTTAAGATGAGAAATCCCATGGAGTTAATCCAGTAAGGACCCAGGAAGACCACCTGGTTGATAGGATGCAGGTAGAAGCACCCCGCAAGGTCAGTGTGTAGCTGAGCGTTACTAATCGTCCGAGGACTTGTCCAACTTAATTGATTGGAAAGCGGTTAATGTTAATGCACCATAAATGGTGCACACGCCTCAATATGTAGTTTTCAGGGTATGATGATACCGTAAACGATATTAATAACAATTGGTATCGAATTTGGTACAATGGACCCTAAAGAGTTCTTGGTGCTAAAGCGATCGGAACACACCCGTTCCCATCCCGAACACGAAGGTAAAGACGGTTAGCAGCGACAATACTTGGTGGGAGACCGCCTGGAAAGATAGCCCGGTGCCAGGATTTATAAAACCCTCAGTTGAATAAGTTGGGGCTTTTTATTTATGATGATCTCTCAAAATCTGTGTCATCTACTACTGATTTTTCTTGAAGCGTTAGCAGATCTTGTTGTCCCTAACTGTCGTTTATATTCTTGCTCCCAACGATGATTTGCGAGATCTTGAGCTGCGATACGGCGTTGTTTTTCACTGCCGTGCTCATTGCGCATTATTTCCGATGCCCAGGTCAGATCTTGTTTGCTAATTAGCTTGTTGTTCTTTTTCATAATTTAATCCTATTGACAAGATGGTGAATTCAAGAGATAATATCATTAACCCTTTGGGTTAATAGTAGCATATTAACCTTTAGGGTTACTGTCAAGATGATATAAGTCTTACTGTGGACATTTATTTTGACGATCATAAATTTCAGCAAGAATGTAATGACCGGAAGCTCCTAGTTAGACGGTACGGTCAAGAAATGGCAAAAAAAATCAGACAACGTTTGGATGACATTGATGCGGCTGAGTCTCTGGAAAGTTTTCGAAGTTTGCCGGGGAGATGCCATGCTCTTCTAGGAGATAGGTCAGAACAGTTTTCACTAGACCTTGTACATCCCCAACGATTAATTTTTATTTGTGCGGATGATCCTATACCTAGGAACAAAGTTGGTGGGTTGGATTGGGCTTTAATTAAATCAGTGCGAATATTGGGAATAGAAGACACTCATGACTAAACTTATAAAAACTGAATATGTTCCTGACTATGTAAGTGCGCCTGGTGAAACGCTTCAAGAAAAACTTGATGAACTTGGATTTTCCCAGGCGGAGTTGGCAATGAGAACTGGTAGACCCAAGAAGACAATTAATGAAATTATTCAAGGCAAAGCAGCCATCACTCCCGAGACTGCTATCCAGTTTGAAATGGTATTAAAAATACCGGCACATTTTTGGTTGACTAGAGAAGCTAAATATCGTTCTTGGCTGGCGCAAAAGAGTGAGGATAATAGACTCGAAAATGAAATAGAAATACTTTCCCGGTTACCGATCCGACATATGATTGATTATGGATGGATTGCTAGTCGTAGTTCCAAGGTAGATCAGTTAAAAGAAGTACTTAGTTTTTTCGGTGTAGCAAGCAGTAATCAGATTCAGTGTATAGAGCAGATTGCCTTTAGAAAATCACGCTCTTACAAGAGCGACCCATGGTCGTTGGCAGCCTGGCTCAGGAAAGGAGAAATAGATGCGCGGGAGATGAACTTTCCTGAGTACAATAGCGATAGGTTTTTACAGTCCTTATCGGAAATTCGTCTAATGACATTGGAAGAGCCGAAGACTTTTGTACCAAAGTTAGTCCAAAAATGTGGTGATGCTGGAGTGTATGTGGTTTTTACTCGTGAACTACCAAAAACCTGCATTAGCGGTGCTACACGATGGTTAAATTCCTTACGCCCGCTTTTACAGATGAGTTTACGGCACAAAGATGATGGGCACGTATGGTTCACTTTTTTCCACGAAGCTGGTCATATTTATTTGGGACATGCCAAAAAGGATATTTTCCTAGAAGATGAACACCGAGGGAGTTTAGATGCAATTGATCAATTTGAAAACGCAGCGAACGATTTTGCGAATAATATCTTAATTCCAGAACGTCTTTTAGAGCGCTTTATGGAACAGGAAGATTTCAGTGACAAGGCAATAGAAAATTTTTCAACTAAAATTCGCGTAGCAGCAGGTATCGTAGTCGGTAGGTTGCAAAATATGAGTAAACTTAGATACGATCAAGGGCACCGACTGAAAAAAAAATATTGTTGGGAAAATTGGCCCATGTCGGTTTTTAAAGCGTGAACTGGTTACCTGATGACACACAATCAGTCTTATTACCGAATCAAGCTTTCAAAGGTTAGGATTCCGCATCAACCATTGACTGTTGAAGAACTTAGGAAAATCATTGCACAGCGATCGGAAACCAACCGTTCTCACCTCGAGCACGAAGGTAGGGGCGATCAGCAGCTACAATACCTGGTAAGAGACAGCTTCGAAAGATAGTCCGGTGCCAGGATTTTATTTTTTGTACTTTAAGGAATATAGGAGCAGCTTGGCTCAATGGAACTGATTAATTAGCCGACAATACGTCCACTACTTCGAAACAAGGCTTCAGTAATATCTAATGTTTCATCAGTTTTACCTTTGTCCCAGAGCATTTCGCATCTGCAATAGATGCTTTGAAATGCTAGCGGTCTCTGCCAATCAACAGCATATTTAGCCATAAACGGCGCTTCCCTTGGATAAATTACTTGTTCAACTCCTTTGGCCAAAGAAGCCTTAATATGTGGCTCCGATACGAGTGTATAGGAACCTGGACCTCCATAGTCCACCAAATTTCCCAAGCGCCCAAGTTGAAATGATTCTGTCTCATAAAAACGAATTGCCGGATATTTAGCTATTTCAGTTCCAACATTACGTGCCCCAAAATATACTTCGTAGCGATTATTCGGATAAGCTCTTGCCTGCCATATAAGTTCAAGCATTGAGCCTGCTCGCAGTTTAGAGACCAAAGTCACCTCATCGAGGTTGATCCCTTCGTTAGCTTCTATTCTGTAAAGATTAGCTTCGTCCTCTCCATAGCTAGCATTCACAGTTGCCCTAGTAATGTTAAATGCTTTCTGTATTGAGTCTCCAGCAGCCAATACCCGGTAGAACTCTGCAGCAAAAGCGCTCGAGGCATAGGCATCGATGCTTTTTTTCGGCGAAGATTCTACATATAGAAAATTCAGCCATTACGGCTGCTTGTAGTTGAGAAAAACAGTAATTAAAAAACAGTATTTTAAATTGCCTGTTTAGTGCAACGAACAATTCTTTCATTTGCTTTGCTGATAATTCGTTGTTCGAATCGTCTGGAGCAGAAATAACAAATGCTCCAGACTCGGTCCCATGTCCTGTAAAATGAACGATATCTGGTTGGAATTCGTTAAGCCTGCGCGATAGATCGGTTGGACGAGGTGCTGGTAGATATTCTAAATTCAGCTGATCACGATTATCGGAGCTGGCTATCTCCTGTTGGACGTCACGAAATTCCGCATCTACCCCAATATTTTCCGTGTCAGAGGGATTAGATCCCACGAACAATATCTTTATTGGCATGTCTAAGCAGACTTTTTCTTTATTGGAAGTTCTATAGTCTCTAGACTGGTCAAATCTAGTTTTTGTGAAGCATGATCAATGTCGATGCCAACTATATTTTGGTTTTCATCCAGATCGATTTGCACGCCATCGACTACTTCGCGAGAATCTGAACTAGGCTTGTCGCGCAGTTCTATGTATAACGAATCAGTGTCTTTATAGTAGTGAATTTTCATGTCTGTTCTCTTTTGAAGTTTCAATCAGGGAATGCATTATGAACTGTTTTGCCATCTGCCAATGTTATTACACGTAGAGTTCGCCCACCGAATTCTTCAACTATCCCCCAATAACGTATTCTTCCATTAGATTGAACAATTTTTTTAATCGGATTATCCAGAACTTGTTGGCACCATTTTCTTTTTATGTATGGGCTCTTACGCAAAATTTATTCTTCAAAATAGCGCGTTGTCAACATTGTAATTATATCAAACCGGCAATATTGAATCGAGATCGAGCGACACCTTGCCCTGGTATAGTAAATCCGTGCTTGGGACAAAGTCGTGACATTCGACGGTTGTATTGAATTATTATGGGAGCAGCGACAATACTTCGGTGGGAGACCGTCTGGAAAGATAGTCCGGTGCCAGGATTTAAAAGAGCCTCAACTGAATAAGTCAAGGTTCTTTATTCAGGAAACCCCAGTTCACAGTTATGTCAATTTTGGAGGTTTTTATGAAAGAAGATACAAACAAAAAGAAAACTGATTCGAAGGATCAATGTGAATCTGTAAAAAGCATCAATGAAAAGTACGAGAAGAATCCTGCTCAAGCAAACGAGGGTAAAGAAGAATCAGTCGTACGAAGAAGAGACTTTGATGGACGGTGTTGGATCTTCCCTTGAAGAAATGGAACGCATAAAATGCGACGATAAAGATAAAAAAACTAAACACTAATGCTTTCCTAAGCCACCGAGACTTTTAGTCCCTCAATCTAATTGGTCGAGGGATTGTATTTTGAATACCAATAGTTGATGGGAGGCAATTTTTCTCAGACTTACAATCACACTATTTGTTTTAGTATTCCACATCCTGAGTGAAGGCAAAGCGGCTATATAGTTCAATTGGTTTGAACCGATCTAACCGGGGTATGATGTAAGTAAGGTAATTAGTCGGGCAGCATATCGTTACTGCCAAAATGCTTATGTGAACATATGGGCGCGCAAGAAAGTTATGATGAAAAAACAAGGCGTATCGGTAAGAACTACTGGCGTAACCGCGTAGTTGTCGGACAGACAGACAATTCTGAAAAATTTGGACTTCATCCTTCACAGAGTTGTTCAACGCTGATCAAGAAGCGGTATTCTTCTGAGCAACACAAGTCAAAGGTTGAATGTTTTGCGTCTTATACGTTTGGCTCATTAAACAAAGCGTTGATTGCTAGTTATGAATCCCTATATCCCCAACCCAAAGAATGGAAGCAAAAAGTTAGAGTTCTTGACTCTTAATGTAAGGAACATTAAGTCTTGAGCAGCGGCGTACCGCTATGATCAATAAAGTTTCGCTGCCCATTGAGTTCGACTTGTGCCAGCCCTTCTGAAAAATCCGCAACAGAATCATACTTCGCGTCGATCACTAGCTTTCCGCTGTGATCGATGTATCCCCATTTGTTTTTGATATTTACGTATGCAAGACCTTCCGAGAACATTCCTACTGTATCGTACTGAGCTGGGATCACTAATGCTCCGCTGCGATCAATAAAGCCCCATCTTTCATCAGACTGCACTGGGGCTAAACCCTCTGTAAAATCTCCTGCTTCACGGTAAAGAAGAGGCTCAATCACAAATTCGCCGCAGCGATCAATAAAGCCAATCCTCCCTTTCAAATTGATTCTCGCCAGACCTTTAGAAAACTCAGTGGCAAATCCCTTTCGAAGCTCAATGACGACTTTACCCCTCCGGTCTATAAATCCCCATCTACCATCAAGCTCGACCGGTGCAAGACCATCGGAAAATTATACTTAGGCTCAATCACTAGTCTCCCACGGGGGTTTATGAATCCCCAACCTCCATCGAATCTGAACCTCGGCTCGCCCTTCTTTAAAATTTCCAATATCTTCAAAACGTCCTTCAAGTACTCGCTGTCCGGTGATATTAATAAAACCACCCCGGCCGGGCACATTCGAGCCATCTAGCCAATCCCTCTGAGAAGTCTCCACTCTCATCAAACTGGGTCTTGATCACTAACTTTCCACTATGATCGATAAAACCCCACTTTTCCTTTAACGTCACTGCGGCCAAACCGCCTGAAAAGTCGTTGACGGAGTCATAAATAGCCTCGCTAGCCAACTTGCCGTCGCGGTAGATAAAGCCCCACTTTTCGTTCAATTGGACTGCAGCCAAACCACCTGAAAAGCCGTTGACTGCCTCGTACTTAGTCTCGATCTCTAACCTCCCGCTGCGATCGATAAAACCCCATTTCTGGTTCAGGCAGACCCCTGCCAGTCCTTCAGAAAAATCACCAACTAGAGAGTACTTATCCAAGCAAATTCTCCTTTGTGATAGGAATTGATTTTAGACAATCGGTTTGAGGCATCGTATTAATTAACTCATTTCCTTTGGCCATTGGTGCGTTGCTTGAAGGGATTCGCCGGTTTCGAGTAGGCTTTTTAGACTGGCAAGAATCTTTGGCCATCCGTATGCCACACCTGCAATAAGTTTGGATCCCTCGCCATCCATCTCGTGTGTAACTGTGAGCTTTACTGCTTCGGCGACTTCCCTCATGAAGGTGTAATAACGATAGGTTGGTTGATCATAAAAGTGGCAAATTCTTCGAAATAGTTTTTTAGAATAGATTTGTATGGATCAAACTCAGGCACTGAGTCCAGCGCCGCATTCATATTTGTCATCCAGGCGTCCTTTTCTTTCATGCTGATTTTAAAAGGCATATGTCGAGCGCGCATACGCGGATGCCCGCGCTCTTCGCTATAAGTCTGGGCTCCCCCGAATCGCTGAATAAGAAACATGGCTAAATGCTTTTTGGGTAATGTCAGATCGCTAGGATATAGAGGTCTGAGAACGACGTCTGTTTCAACTCGAGAATAAAAAGCATTAACCAATTTATAAAACGGTTCGTCAGAGCCTATATCTTTGTGAATGCTGGCAACAGGGTCTACCATGAGCTACCTATCGCTGCGGATTATGGTGGTATACACTCAAGCTTTAGCTAAGAGCTCTTGCAGTTTGTCCAGGCTCTCGCTCCAACCATCGGCCATGCCAATTTTCACCAGGGCGTTGCGATCTGTAATTGATTCAAACTCTACTCGAATTGTGAGCTTTGTCTTGCCATTCTCTTCTTCAAAAGTTGTTGTCGCCAACATTTCTCCTATATTGCCGCCTTTATCTGGGCGATGTTGATTTACGAGCTTGTGCCAATCTTCCGGATGCTCATCGCAATTCATGGTCCAGACGAGGCGGCTAGGCTCGTGATTTCCAGATAGACACCGGATATTGGATATTCGATGCCTTCGGGTGAGCGCATTGTAATGCGATATTCTTCACCAACTTGAAGATCTATTTGGCACTTATTGGTGAATATGCGAGGGGCCCACCATTGTGCTAATTCTTTCGGATCTGTCCAAGCTTTGAAGACGCTGGCTGGAGTAGCATCGATTGTGCGTGAGATAACGAAATCTCGCTCAGTGCCAATGCTTTCGGTATTTATTGTGGACATATGAGATCTCCTTGCTTATTTAGTTTGAGCCATTTGCTTGCAGACGTCTTGCGAGCGTACTTTAATCTCGTCTGGTGTTAGATCTTCCTTGTGGGTGCCAATGCTCCAGCGCTGGCCAAATGGATCCACAATCTGTCCATAACGATCTCCCCAGAACATGTCTTGGGGTGGCATTACTGCCTGTGCACCAGCGGCGATGGCACGTTCATACGCTTTGTCCACATCCGGAACATATAAATGGATCATGGCGTGGAAATTTTTCAAAGACTCTGGACTTAGTCCGCATCCGCGTTCGGGGAACTCATCGCACAAAAAGATGTGCGAGTCACCAATTTTGATATTGCCATGCATGATTCTGCCATCGGGCGTTCCTAAGCGGGCAATTTCTTCTGCGCCGAAGGCCTTTTTGTAAAAGTCAATTGCCTTGCTCGTATCTTTAAGAACCAGATGTGGTGTTACGGTATGGTGTCCTGGAGTTATCCGTGTTTGTATATTTTGTCATTATTTTTCTCCTTATGATAATGAAATGGTGGCAATTTCCGTATTTCGATTTGGTTATTCTGCGCAATAGCCTTTTTCTCGGCAATATCCCGCGGTCGGCCAAGTCCATCCTCAAAGTTGTTGCCGATCATCTTGTCCATGTTGAAGATCGTGCGCATAACTTTTGCAAAATATGGACTGGGACCATGCATGGACCAGGTGACATTTGTGGCGTCAACTTTTGGGCTAAGTGTGAATTCAGCGATATTATGGCCTTCAAAGGGTTTTATGAAATCCAATTTGATTGTGATCGCTGAAGGCCGAGATAATTAGATAATCTCCATGCGACCCTTACCGACTTGATTATTACCGTCCCACTCATAGACTGCGCCCCTACCATTAGCAGCTCCGCTATAGGTTCTTGTAGTATTGGGGCCTATTTTTTCCCCAGGGTGACCAGAAGACCCAGCTGTGGAGATCGATTTTTATGAGGGCAAAGATTTTTTCCGGTGGAGCCTAATGCTCTCAGATCACTCGACACGAAAGTCTAGGCAATCTGAGAGCGTGAGGCTCCACCGGAAAAAATCTTTGCCCTCATAAACGATCTCCACAGCTGGGTCTTCTGGTCACCCTGGGAAAAAATAGACCCCAATATGACGAGAACTTATAGCGGAGCTGCTAATGGTGAGGCGGCAGCATATCATGGGTAATAATCAAGTCGGTAAGGGTGGCATGGAGATTATTGAATCATCTCGGCCTTCAGCGATCACAATAAAATCCAATTCGCATCAACGTGAAGGCCATAATATCGCTGAATTAACAAACTTCCTCAAAAGTTGACGCCACAAATGTCACCTGCGTCATGCATGGTCCCAGTCCCATATTTTGCAAAAGTTATGCGCACGATCTTCAACATCGATGATCGGCAACAACTTTAAATAAATCAACTAGCCATCTGCGGGATATTGCCGAGAATATGCGCAGAAGTAACCAGATCGAAAATCGGAAATTGCCGCCCGTTGCTATTGCATAAGGAGAAAAATAATGACAAAATCTACAAACCCGACTCCTCCAGGACACCATACCGTAACACCACATCTGGTTCTTAAAGATACGAGCAAGGCAATTAACTTTACGAAAGGCCTTCGGCGCAGAAGAAATTGCCCGCTTAACATGCCATGGCAGAATCATGCATGGCAATATCAAAATTGGTGACTCGCACATCTTTTTGTGGAAATCGGCGGTTTCCCCGAACGCAGATGCGGACTAAGTCCAGAGTCTTTGAAAAATTTCCGCGCCATGATCCATTTATATGTTCCGGATGTGGACAAAGCGTATGAACGTGCCATCGCCGCTGGTGCACAGGCAGTAATGCCACCCAAGACATGTATAGGGAAGTGGTTATAGATTGTGGATCCATTTGGCCACACTAGACATGGCACCCCACAAGGAAGATCTGACGCCAAGACGAATTACACTAGCAAGACGTCTGCAAGCAAATGGCTCAAAGTAAATAAGCAAGGAGATCTCATATGTCCACAATAAATACAAAAGCATTGGCACTCGTGGAACCGTATCCACGCACAATCGATGCTACTCCAGCCAGCGTCTTCAAAGCTTGACAGATCCGAAAGAATTAGCACAATGGTGGGCCTCACATCAATAAGTGCCAAATAGATCTTCAAGTTGGTGAAGGATCTCGCGCTTACAATGCGCTCACCCGAAGGCATCGAATATCCAATGCCGTCTATCTGGAAATCGCGAGCTAGCCGCCTCGTCTGGACCATGAATTGCGATGACATCCGAAGTTGGCACAAGCTGATAAATGAACATCGCCCAGATAAAGGCGGCAATATAGGAGAAATGTTGGCGACAACAACTTTTGAAGGAGAAAATGGCAAGACAAAGCTCACAATTCGAGTAGAGTTTGAATCAATTACAGATCGCAACGCCCTAGGAAATTGGCATGGCCGATGGTTGGAGCGAGAGCCTGGACGAGCTAGAGAGGCTCTTAGCAGAAAAGCTTGAGTGTATCGCCATCCGCAGCGATAGGTAGCTCATGGTGACCCTTGTTGCCAGCATTCACAAAGATATGGGCTCTGACGAACCGTTTTAAATTGGTTAATGCTTTTTATTCTGGAGTTAAAACAGACGTCGTTCTCAGACCTCATATCCTAGCGATCTGACATTACCCAAAAGCATTAGCCATGATTCTTATTCAGCGGTTCAGACTTATAGCGAGCGGCATCCGCGTATGCGCGCTCGACATATGCTAAAATCGGCGTGAAAGAAAAGGACGCCTGGATGACAAATATGAATGCGGCGCTGAACATGAGTTTGATCCATACAAATATACTAAAGAACTATTTCGAAGAATTTCCCCTTATGATCGACCAAACTATCGTTATTACACCTTCATGAGGACATGCCGAAGCAGTAAAGCTCACAGTTACACACGGGATGGATGGCGAAGAGATCAAACTTATTGCAGGTGTGGCATACGGATGGCCAAGATTCTTGCCAGTCTAAAAAGCCTACTCGAAACCGGCGAATCCCTTCAAGCAACGCACCAATGGCCAAAGGAAGTCAGTTAATTAATACGATGCCTCAAACCGAATGTCTAAAAATCAATTCCTATCACAAAGGAGAATTTGCTTGGATGAGTTGCTCTGGTTTCTGAAGGACTGGCAGGGGTCTGCCTGGAACCAGAAATGGGGTTTTATCAAAAATCAGCAAGCGGGAGGTTAGAGATGCTTTTGGGGTGGCGCTCGTGCGATTGAACGAAAAGTGGGCTTTTATCTACCGCGACGCAAGTGGCTAGCGAGGCCTATAACTGCGTCAACGACTTTTCAGGCGGTTGGGCCGCGGTGACGTTAAAGGAAAAGTGGGGTTTTATCGATCATAGTGGAAAGTAGTGATCAAGACCCAGTTTGATGAGAATACACTCTCAGAGGGATTGGCTAGATGGCTCAATGTGCCCAGCCGGGTGGTTTTATTAATATCACCCGGACAGCGTGCTTGAAGGACGTTTCTGAAGATATTGAAATTTAAAGAAGGCGGAGCCGAGGTTCGGTGGAATGGAGGTTGGGGATCCATAAACCCCCCGTGGGAGACTAGTGATTGAGCCTAAGTATAATTTTCCGATGGTCTTGCACCGGTCAAGGTAGTGGGATTATAGACCGGAGGGTGAGTCATTCCGTGAGCTTCGAAAGGGATTTAGCTGAGAAGTCTCCACTCTCATCAAACTGGGTCTTGATCACTAACTTTCCACTATGATCGATAAAACCCCACTTTTCCTTTAACGTCACTGCGGCTGAAAACCGCCTGAAAAGTCGTTGACGGAGTCATAAATAGCCTCGCTAGCCAACTTGCCGTCGCGGTAGATAAAGCCCCACTTTTCGTTCAATTGGACTGCAGCCAAACCACCTGAAAAGCCGTTGACTGCCTCGTACTTAGTCTCGATCTCTAACCTCCCGCTGCGATCGATAAAACCCCATTACTGGTTCAGGCAGACCCCTGCCAGTCCTTCAGAAAAATCACCAACTAGAGAGTACTTATCCAAGCAAATTCTCCTTTGTGATAGGAATTGATTTTAGACAATCGGTTTGAGGCATCGTATTAATTAACTCATTTCCTTTGCCATTGGTGCGTTGCTTGAAGGGATTCGCCGGTTTCGAGTAGGCTTTTTAGACTGGCAAGAATCTTTGGCCATCCGTATGCCACACCTGCAATAAGTTTGGATCCCTCGCCATCCATCTCGTGTGTAACTGTGAGCTTTACTGCTTCGGCGACTTCCCTCATGAAGGTGTAATAACGATAGGTTGGTTGATCATAAAAGTGGCAAATTCTTCGAAATAGTTTTTTAGAATAGATTTGTATGGATCAAACTCAGGCACTGAGTCCAGCGCCGCATTCATATTTGTCATCCAGGCGTCCTTTTCTTTCATGCTGATTTTAAAAGGCATATGTCGAGCGCGCATACGCGGATGCCCGCGCTCTTCGCTATAAGTCTGGGCTCCCCCGAATCGCTGAATAAGAAACATGGCTAAATGCTTTTTGGGTAATGTCAGATCGCTAGGATATAGAGGTCTGAGAACGACGTCTGTTTCAACTCGAGATAAAAAGCA
The DNA here is from genome assembly GCA_963767815.1 of Candidatus Melainabacteria bacterium. GTDB lineage: Bacteria > Cyanobacteriota > Vampirovibrionia > Obscuribacterales > Obscuribacteraceae > CAVYFJ01. The sequence continues at coordinate 556,277 of CAVYFJ010000001.1, forward strand.
TTAACCAATTTATAAAACGGTTCGTCAGAGCCTATATCTTTGTGAATGCTGGCAACAGGGTCTACCATGAGCTACCTATCGCTGCGGATTATGGTGGTATACACTCAAGCTTTAGCTAAGAGCTCTTGCAGTTTGTCCAGGCTCTCGCTCCAACCATCGGCCATGCCAATTTTCACTAGGGCGTTGCGATCTGTAATTGATTCAAACTCTACTCGAATTGTGAGCTTTGTCTTGCCATTCTCTTCTTCAAAAGTTGTTGTCGCCAACATTTCTCCTATATTGCCGCCTTTATCTGGGCGATGTTGATTTACGAGCTTGTGCCAATCTTCCGGATGCTCATCGCAATTCATGGTCCAGACGAGGCGGCTAGGCTCCGTGATTTCCAGATAGACACCGGATATTGGATATTCGATGCCTTCGGGTGAGCGCATTGTAATGCGATATTCTTCACCAACTTGAAGATCTATTTGGCACTTATTGGTGAATATGCGAGGGGCCCACCATTGTGCTAATTCTTTCGGATCTGTCCAAGCTTTGAAGACGCTGGCTGGAGTAGCATCGATTGTGCGTGAGATAACGAAATCTCGCTCAGTGCCAATGCTTTCGGTATTTATTGTGGACATAATGAGATCTCCTTGCTTATTTAGTTTGAGCCATTTGCTTGCAGACGTCTTGCGAGCGTACTTTAATCTCGTCTGGCGTTAGATCTTCCTTGTGGGTGCCAATGCTCCAGCGCTGGCCAAATGGATCCACAATCTGTCCATAACGATCTCCCCAGAACATGTCTTGGGCGGCATTACTGCCTGTGCACCAGCGGCGATGGCACGTTCATACGCTTTGTCCACATCCGGAACATATAAATGGATCATGGCGTGGAAATTTTTCAAAGACTCTGGACTTAGTCCGCATCCGCGTTCGGGGAACTCATCGCACAAAAAGATGTGCGAGTCACCAATTTTGATATTGCCATGCATGATTCTGCCATCGGGCGTTCCTAAGCGGGCAATTTCTTCTGCGCCGAAGGCCTTTTTGTAAAAGTCAATTGCCTTGCTCGTATCTTTAAGAACCAGATGTGGTGTTACGGTATGGTGTCCTGGAGGAATCGGGTTTGTAGATTTTGTCATTATTTTTCTCCTTATGATAATGAAATGGTGGCAATTTCCGTATTTCGATCTGGTTACTTCTGCGCAATAGCCTTTTCTCGGCAATATCCCGCAGATGGCTAAGTCCATCCTCAAAGTTGTTGCCGATCATCTTGTCCATGTTGAAGATCGTGCGCATAACTTTTGCAAAATATGGACTGGGACCATGCATGGACCAGGTGACATTTGTGGCGTCAACTTTTGGGCTAAGTGTGAATTCAGCGATATTATGGCCTTCAAAGGGTTTTATGAAATCCAATTTGATTGTGATCGCTGAAGGCCGAGATGATTCAATAATCTCCATGCGACCCTTACCGACTTGATTATTACCGTCCCACTCATAGACTGCGCCCTTACCATTAGCAGCTCCGCTATAGGTTCTTGTCATATTGGGGTCTATTTTTTCCCAGGGTGACCAGAAGACCCAGCTGTGGAGATCGTTTATGAGGGCAAAGATTTTTTCCGGTGGAGCCTTAATGCTCTCAGATCGCTCGACACGAAAAGTGTCGGGTTTGGTTGCTGCATAGGCTAGAAATGCAGCGATGAGAATGACGGCAGCAATCGCGATTTTCTTGACCATTTTAGTTTCCCTATTATCCTGATCGATATTAACATTTCGCGGCTTCTTTGATCACTGGGCAATATATTTTCTTCTAATCTTTCAGTGATTGCTGCCCAAATCCTTGTAACACTTTGTACTAGGATGAAAGAAGGCAGGGTATAAGACCTTTGATAGTGCTGAGGTCCTCTATGTTTAAACAAAAGCAGGATGCCAAGGTAGAACTTGTTTGCTCAACTTGTGGAAAGCCAATAGCTAGCAAGGCACGCACTGACGTTACTCGCTATCTTTTTAAGCAGAGTCGCTGTCAATGTTTAAAACAAGGAGTCTCCATTAAGGAGAGTCCTGATTCTAGCGAGTTAATTCGAGCGCTGTCAAATGATACAAAAGTTGTCCGCAGTGAATCCAGAGCAATCGACGCAGGCGAAATTGCAAAAGATATAGTTCTATCTAATTTGCCTGATTATTATGAGGTCCTTGCTTTCATTGGAGAGGGCGGGATGGGGACAGTCTATAAAGTTCGAGACCGGCGTTTGGACAAGATTTTTGCCATTAAGGTATTGCGCCCTCAGCTAATCGAAGATGGCAACGCTCTGGCACGTTTTAAACAAGAGGCTGAAGCCGCCAGTAGTCTTACTCAGGCAAATCTAGCAACTGTTTATTCGTATGGCGTTGGTGAACAGGGTGCACCGTATTTGGTGATGGACTATTGCGAGGGCGAGAACCTGGCTAATTTGATCAAACGAGAAGGATATATTGATGTTCCCAGAGCTATAGACCTTTTTAAAGACATTGCAGGAGCTCTCGAATACGCGCATAAGAAAGGAGTGATTCACAGAGATATTAAACCAACGAATATCATTATTGAAGACAGGGATGGCGTGAAGATTGCCAAAGTGGTTGATTTTGGCATTGCCAAAATTGTCTCTAGTGAAGGCAAAAATAATCCGGCGCTCACTCAAACCGGCGATATATTTGGCAGCCCTCTTTATATGTCGCCCGAGCAATGTTTGGGAAATAAACTGGATGCGCGTTCGGACATCTATGCCTTTGGTTGTGTGATGTATGAATCCTTGTGCGGTAAGCCTCCTTTTGTTGGAGTTAATCCAATTAAGACGATTCTCAAACACATAAGTGAAAAGCCTAACGCCATTGCCAAGGAATCAATCGATCAAAAAATTTCTAGTGATTTTGACTATATTGTGATGCGCTGCCTGGAAAAGCAGCCTGCAGACCGATATCAGACGATGTCTGAATTGGAGCAGGATCTCGTAATGTTATCGGAGCATAAGCCGATAAAGAGGGTCAGGATTGGTATAAAGACCTCAGCGCTAAAGCAAGGAACGCTTGTTCTGGTCTGTTTAATCTCGGCGATCGTTTCGTATTCTGTCGTTAGTCAATTCTCTCAATCTTATTTTAAAAATTATCAATCAAACCAATTCAACACAGTACCGATCAATCCAGATCCTGATGCAATAAGAATGGATAGTCTTTCTTATTCATACTTTATGGCTGGCCAGTATGATAAAGCAATTCCATTATTAGAATTTGATGCAAAGGTTTTTCGCGAAGGTGGAAAACGTCCCAGTTACCTTGCTGATACGCTGCAACATATTGGCAAATGCTATAAGATGCTTGGGCAATACGAAAGGGCGGTACCGTATTATCAGGAAGCTGTGAATATGTATCACCAGTGGGGAAATTATCCTGGAAGTTTGGTGCCTGAGTGTATTAAAGATTATGCAGATGTTTTGCGCAAAACAAATAAGCCCGATTTGGCTGAACAACTAGAGCAAGAATGGCAAATCAAATGACAGTGGCTAGCGAACTTACTACTGCTAGGATGGTCTGGTAGATCAGATCAAGCTGGTTGTCAGTTATGCAATAAGGGGGCATCAGATAAATCGTGTTGCCTAGAGGACGGATCAATAAATTGTTGTCCAGGAATTTTTGTCGCAGGGTTAAGCTAATTTGGTCAAAATAATTAGTGTCTGCGCTGGTTGTGAGATCAAAAGCAGCAATGGTGCCGCAATATCTATGATTGCGCACTGTAGGGAGATCGTGCAGATATTTAGCAGCCTTTTGTCTGTGGGATACTTCCATATTTAAAAAGCTGCTGCTATTTTTGGTCAGCAGATCGATTGACGCTATAGCGGTGGCACAAGCAAGTGGATTGGCTGTGTAAGAATGGCCATGGAAAAATGTCTTAGTGACATCGTCACTGTAAAAGGCGTCAAAGATATTTTTAGTAGCGATAGTGACAGCCAGTGGTAGAAAGCCACCGGTAATGCCTTTTGACAAGCAAATAATATCCGGCTCGGTATTAGATTTATTGCATGCAAACCAGTCACCGGTACGCCCAAACCCAGTCATCACTTCATCATATATGAGAAAAATATTGGCCTGGCGCAAAATCGTCTGCAGGTTTTGCAAAAATTGTGGTCTACACATACGCATGCCAGCGACTCCCTGAACAAGCGGTTCTATAATCAGTGCTGCATAGTTATGTGCTCCAGTTTCAATAAGCTTGAGCAGTTGAGCAAGAGATTGCTCTTCTTTGAGTTGGACATCTGGATCTGAATCGAAAGTAGATGGAAATGGCACAAGGTCGACATCAAAGAGCATGGGTTGAAAGGGTTTCCAAAAAGGAGAGCTGTGTGCGACCGACATGGCGCCAAAGGTATCACCATGATAACCACCCTCAAAGGCCAAGAAACGTTGGCGATTTTGTCCTTTATTGTGCCAGTACTGATAAGCCATTTTTAGAGCCACTTCAACAGAAGTGGAGCCATCATCAGAATAAAAAATTTGATTGAGTGTGGAAGGCAAATGGGCTAATAGCTTGCAAGCGAGTTCTTCAGCTGGGTCATGAGTAAAGCCGGCAAAAATGACATGTTCTAATTTTTGTGCTTGTTCGTAAATTGCCTGGGCAATTATGGGATTAGCATGTCCATGCAGATTAACCCACCAGCTGGAAATGCAATCTATTATTTGACGTCCATCCTCAAGTTCCAGATAGACACCGTGTCCACTTTTTACTTTCAGAGGCGGCGACGCCGTTTTCATTTGCGTATACGGGTGCCAAATTGATGATCTGGTATTAATTGTGCTTACAGTCATAATTTAGCCACGGAATGAGCCAGACAATTTCTCTTGTAATACCTTGCGAATATTTGTCATTATTTGTTCGATTTCTTCGTTCTTAAAGGTCTCTTCTGCGCTTTGAAAAATAAGACGATAGGAGAAGCTTTGTTGTTTTTCGTTCAAGGGGAAAACACTGACAAGATCTAGGTCTGCAAGATATTTAGCTGTTTCCCTAATACACTTTGTTATGGCAGCATTTTTTGTCTCTAGTGGTAAATCTACGGTCAAATCACGTGAAACTGGTGGCAGAGTTGGTATAGGATGAAAGCTGCTCTTGTTTTGTATTTTTTGTAATGCAGCAACATCTAGCTCGAATAAATAAGTAAGCGGATCGAGATCCTGAATTTGTGCTTGACGTGGATGAACTTGTCCTAGCCAACCGATATCAATCCTATTCTTGCCAGCAAAAGAGATCTTTGCTCGCTGTCCAGGATGCATGAGCCAAGCGTTGTGTTCCGAATCACTTACTTCTGCATATTCTATTTTATCTATTGGAATAGATAGAGATATGAAGAGATTTTGTAACACACCTTTAGCTATATGAAAGTCAATTTGCTTTTGTTCGTTTGCTAATTGCCAGAGACTCAGTTGCGGATTTCCGGACATTATGCCGGCGAGTTTGAGCTCTTCTTTTGCTGGATAAATTGTGTGGTCTGAGCTTGACATAGGCTCATTCTTGAAATACGCATAACCAAGTTCGAATAGCCAGACATCTTTCTGAGAGCGATCGCGATTATATTTTAGAGTCTGTATAAGACCAGACAACAAGCTTTGTCTGAGAACTTGGTGCTCTGTAGATAACGGATTGCGCATTTGGATCAGTCGTTTTGGATCTTCAGGAGTGAAGAGTTGATTTGCTGATTTTCCGTTATTTGATTCACTGACTCTTGGAACTAAACTGCTGACACATGCTTCACAGAAGCCTTCACTAACCAGAGAGTGACGAATGGTGGTATTGATATTTTCTGGCATTTTAGACAAGGAGAAAAACGAAGGCGTGTTTTCTTTGATATTGTCATAGCCATAAATACGACATACTTCTTCAATTAGATCAATTTCTCTCTGTACATCACTGCGTCGAAATGATGGTACCGAGAATGTCATTTTATCCGGAGTAGAAGCAGTAGCGACAAAGTCCAGACGTCCAAGCAAGGCTTTTGTTTCTTCTGCAGAGAGATCCAAATCAAGATAGCGTTTAATTTCTTTCAACCGTAAGTCAACATGCAAGGGAGGATGTTCGGCTTGTCCACCAGCAATAAATGAGCCGACCTTTACCGGACTGCTACCCAGACAATATTTTGTAATTAAATAAGCTGCTCGATCAGAAGCTTGCTTTGTTGTCGCCGAATCAACACCACGTTCAAAACGTAATCCAGATTCACTGCTTAGTCCAAGCAAACGACTGGTGCGACGGACTTGAGCAGGATTAAAGCTGGCTGCTTCCAGAGCTATAGTGCTAGTATCATTGCGAATTTCGGTATTAGCGCCGCCCATTACAGGCATGCCGATAACTTTTTCTGTATCAGCAATGATCAGTGTTTCTGCTGTAAGAGTGCGTTCTTTGCCATCCAGGGTGATAAATTTCTCTCCAGAACGGCCACGACGAACGTGAAATTTTCCTGCTGATACAAAGCGGGTATCATAAGCATGCATGGGTTGTCCCCATTCATGCATAACATAATTTGTGATATCGACTAGATTATTAATTGAGCGTGTACCAACCGCTGCTAATCTTTTGACAATGAAGGCTGGTGAGGGAGCAATTTTAATATTACCAAGAGCACGAATGGAAAAATATTCGCAGTCTTTTAAATCATCAATTTGTACTGTAAATGGATTCTTTTCATTAGTAGCGTTTTCTATGAGTTGCCATTCCGGTTCGCGCATAGGACGCTGGAAAAGCGCAGCTACTTCGCGTGCCATGCCTCTGACACAAACGGCATCCCCGCGATTGGAACGACTGCCTACTGTTAATACATAATCTATTTCCAAGAACAAAAGTTTATGGATATCATCACCTAGATGATTCGCGTGCGCTCGGTCCAATACTAATATGCCATCTTCTTCGGCACCATAGGCAATACCAAGTTCCGAAGGCAGCACAAATCATGCCATTGGAGCGTACTCCACGTTTTTCTATTACAGCTATTGGAAACGCCGTGCCGTCATGGCGATTAATTACCACCGATCCAGGTAAAGCCACCGGAACTCTTTGTCCAATGGCAATATTGGCCGCGCCGCAAACAATTTCCAAAGGTTCTTGCTTGTCGTCGACTTTTACTTTTGTCAGACGCATTTTAGTTACTTTAGGGTCAGGGTGAGCCTGGATATCGACAATTTCACCAACTACAACCGGTCCTTTAATATCCGCACCAAAAGAATCAACACCTTCGACTTCAAAGGCACCCATGGTCAATTTTTCAGCAAGCAGCTCAGGTGTGATCCCGGAGAGATCCACATAATCAGCTAACCAATTGAATGATAGTTTCATAAATCTTCAATCCTAAAATTGTTCAAGAAACCGTACATCGTTATTGTAAAAATGGCGAATATCAGTGATGCCATATTTAAGCATCGCCAGCCTGTCTACGCCCATACCAAAGGCAAAGCCATTCCATATTTCGGGATCTATGTTTACTGTTTTAAGCACATTTGGATCAACCATGCCACAACCCAAAAATTCAAGCCAGCCTTTATTGCCGCAAGTACGACAGCCGGATCCATTACAGAACGGACATTCACTATCTAATTCGGCACTGGGTTCGGTAAAAGGAAAGAAGTCTGGACGGAAGCGAGTTTTGAGTGGCTTGCCGAAATACAAGCGAATAAAATGATTGAGGACTCCTTTCAGTTGGCCAAAATTTACATTGCGATCAACAAGCAAGCCCTCCACTTGATGGAAAACAGGATATTTGCGGGCATTTATTTCTTCATTGCGATAGACTCGCCCGGGAAATATTGCTCTTATGGGGGGAGAATGAGTTTTCCATAGTCCGTACTTGCACGCTTGAGGTATGGCAACGCAAAACAACGGCTGGTCCGTCTGTCTCAATATCTGTATAAAAGGTATCTTGCTCATCACGAGAAGGATGGTCTAGCGGAAAATTGAGAGCATCAAAATTGTAATATTCAGTTTCTACTTCAGGACCCTGCATAGGTATGAAGCCCATGGTGAGAAAAATTTCTTCGATTTCCATCAGTGTTTGGGTGAGTGGATGCAAATGCCCAAGTTTTTTCCCGCGACCAGGTAAGGTGACATCTATTTTTTCGGTTTGTAGTTTGTGTTCTAATTCTTCCTGATCAAGAAATCCTTTTCGCTCCAGGTAAAGTGTTTCCAGGGCTTCCTTCACTTTATTTGCTAATTGTCCAATTCGTGGACGATCTTCTTTATCAATTTGTGCTAGAGCCACGTAAAATGCTGGTTAAGGTGCCCTTCTGTCCCAGAACTTCCTGACGGATGGATTCGATTTGAGCATGCGTTTTGGCTTCAGCAAGAGATTTGCTTGCTGTTTGCTCAAATTCAGTTAATTGCTTCTCTAACTGGATGACTTGCGTCATATGTTTGTTTGATGTGCTTTCAAATGAACCGCCCAATTCGGACTCTTTAGAGTAACAGATTGAGAATAAGTTTGTAGAAAGCCTTGATTTTTGTATCGCTCTTTTCCAGTTTCCCTTTAGAATGAGCGTTTGTACAAAGAGGGCAGACGAAAGAAAGATCTTCGCAAAAAGCCTGATTGGTGGCAGCTAATGATTTAATTGGGAATCGGGAGACATAATTGACTAAGACCAAGCCTGGCAAAAAGAAAAAAAATATTCCGACCACGCGCGTATCGGTGATCATAGTAGAGGATGAAAAAATTTTGCTGGTCAAGCATCGTAAGGGCAATAGTCTATATTGGGTATTGCCGGGAGGCAGGCTTGAATATGGGGAAACCTTTATTGACTGTGCTGTGCGAGAATTGCAGGAAGAGACGGGACTTAACGTGCAAGCGGAAGAATTTCTCTTCTTATCCGAAGCCATTGCGCCAGACCTATCGCGTCATATTGTCAACGTCTATTTGAAAGCAAAAGTAATAGGCGGTAAGTTGCGCTTAGGCGATGAGCCGGTTCTGGCAGGCCTTGATTACTTACCCTTATCCGAATTGAAGAATATTACTTTGTTTCCGCCGGTGGGAAAAATCATATTAGATAGCCTTTGCTCCAGCTCGACAGGCCAGTCCCAACCAGCGATGCAATATCTTGGCAATTTATGGGTGTGAGAGGGAAACGGTTTTTTGCTTAAAGTAGTTTTGGGTACGAATAATTGAGGAAAAAAGGATGAAACAACAGAAAGGGTTTAAAAGAGCGGCAAAGGTGGCTACTCGTAAGAAAAAGATTAAGGCGAAGGACAAGCTGGCTCAAGCACGCCGCGTTGTATACAAGGCTGAATTAAAGGCAAAAGAAGAAAAGGCAAAGGAAAAGGAATAATCTGCGGGGAAGGCGAAGATAAGGCGCCGGAATAGTACAGACTGGAAAAAGTGAGGTTTAGTGAAAACCTCTTAATAGAGATCTTCCCCAAAGGAAAAGATCATTTGTCCAATACGACGTGATCACCAATTTGGATTTTTTGTTTGTTTAATTCATCTATAACTCCCATGGAGCGCAGCACTTTAGAAAAGTGATGGATTGACTCAGGGTTTTTGTAGTCAACTACCTGAGCGTGTTTTAAGATGCGCTCGCCATCAATAGTAAAGCCGCCTTTAACCCGTGACAATTTAAAATCGTTATTGGAGCGAGCTATTGCTTTATCGTCGGCTGTCCATGTCCTTCCCGTATTCTCTAGTTGTTGCGCATCTGCATCCTGTTGCAACAGCGGTTCCAATGCTTTGCTGGATCTGATCGATAATCTTTGCTCTAATAAAATCAGTAATTCTTTGACACCGGCGCGAGTCAATCCGGAAATGGCAACCAGTGTTCGATTGGCAAATGATTTCTTTAGTTGTTTTTCGATGTCCGTTGTTTGATCTGCCGGCAGAATATCCATTTTATTGATGGCAATGATTTGTTCTTTAGCAGATAGATCTTCATTGAAATCTTTTAGCTCTTTGTCTATGGTGCTAATATCGGCGATTAGATCTTCACTAGTGGCATCGACTAAATGCACAAGTAAGAGCGTGCGCTCAACGTGACGTAAGAAATCATGACCAAGCCCAGCTCCCTGACTAGCGCCGGCAATCAATCCAGGGATATCGGCAATCACAAATGATTGTCTATTTTCACTGACCACCGTGCCTAAATTAGGCTCAAGAGTAGAAAAAGGATAATCGGCAATTTTTGGTTTGGCTCTGGTTAGAGCAGCCAGTAAGGTCGATTTGCCGGCGTTAGGTAAGCCAATTAAGCCGACATCAGCGAATAATTTAAGCTCTAAAATCAATGTGCGCTGAATGCCAGATTCACCAGGTTCACAAAAATATGGTGCCCGCAAAGTGGGCGTAGCAAAAGCAGCGTTGCCGCGTCCGCCACGTCCACCGGCGGCCACTAAGACTCGATCGTGATCACGTTCTAAATCGGCTATTATTTGGTTTGATTGCGCGTCTTTAATTACAGTGCCTGCCGGGACTTTGAGCGTCAAATCTTTACCGCTTTTGCCGTCTTTTTTGCTTCCCCCACCCCGTTCACCATTTTGAGCAGCAAATTTATTTTGAAATTTGAATTCAGATAGCGTGCTTAGATCATAGGTTGCCTCTATGTAGACACTACCACCGCGTCCGCCATTGCCGCCTGCCGGGCCACCGCATGGGCTCATATTTTTCTCGCCGCCAGCCAATCAGACCATTGCCCCCGTCACCGGAGGCAATTTCAATTTGAGCATAATCGATAAATTGAGTCATAGAGCTTATCAATAGCAGACTGAGTTAGTGTATATTATGGACTGCCGCTGCTTGAAAAGACAACATTGAGTGAAGTGATAAGCGAAATAAAGATCAAACCGCCACTTAAATGGGCTGGCGGCAAAAGATGGTTGCTGCCGCATTTGCGCTCGATTTGGCAGTCGCATCAAGAAAAGCGCTTAGTAGAGCCATTTTGCGGTGGGCTGGCAATCACAATGGGACTGCTCCCTGATCGAGCCCTGCTCAATGATATCAATGTCCATGCCATTAATTTCTATCGTTGGTTGCAAAAGGGAATGCAGATTACGGAAAAAAGATACAATGACCAAGATTTTTATTATCAAAGTCGGAAGCGTTTCAATGAATTGATTGCCTCGGGCAAGGAGAATAGCAAAGAAGCGGCCGAGTTGTTTTATTATCTTAATCGTACTGGCTACAATGGATTGTGCCGCTTTAACAGACAAGGACAATTTAATGTCCCTTTTGGCCGCTACAAAACAATTAATTATGTTGATGATTTTTTGTCCTATAAAAGAGTTATCGCTGGTTGGCAGTTCATTAGCCAAGATTTCGAGAAAATAGAATTACAGACTAAAGATTTTATATACGCGGATCCGCCGTATGATGTTCAGTTTACGCAATATGCCAAAGAGAATTTTGGTTGGCAAGATCAAGTAAGATTAGCCCAGTGGCTGTTATTGCACCCTGGACCAGTTGTACTATCTAATCAAGCTACGCCTAGAATAGTTGCCCTTTATAAAGAACTGGGCTTTGATCTACAATTTCTCGATGCTCCGCGGATGATTAGCTGTACTGGCGACCGGACAAAGGCGAAAGAAGTCCTGGCCATGAGAGGAATTTGAGATAATATCAACGTTATCTTGACAAAAGAATGAACTTTTTAATTCTCTAGAACATTATTACTGGTAAATTACCGAAAGAAAATTGATAGAAATCAATTAAAAACCTGCTCTGTTGGAGGCACTATATGGAAGAAAAGAAAATTAGCGTTCACGAAAAGCCCCGTGGTGAAAATGTCTATGTTTATGTCAATGAATACAAAGGCACAAAATATCTCCATATCCGTGAATGGTATGTTGATGCAGACAAGGAAGAGAAGCCCACAAAGAAAGGGGTAACCTTGCCCTTGGATAAAGTTGAAGCTTTGCGTCAAGCGCTAGATCAAGTGCTTGCAGAAGTACCAACGGCCAAATAAGTAAATATATGTCCTGGCTTAAAGGGCTGACTGCCTTCTCCTCAATTGTATTAGCGAGCGGCTTCTTTATTTCAATTAGCTGGCTGGCGTTGCCTGCCTGGGCAACTATTAGCGTCTCCAATAGCGCGCCTAAGCAAGGTGAAACCATAGAAATAAGCTGGCAACCAGGTGATGGAAAAGGTGTTCTGGATTATGAAGTCAGCCCAACTACATCGATTACTTTTAATGGTAACAATTGCCGATTATTTCCTGTTGCGGCGCATCCGGGTACTTATCGTTGTTTAATTGCTATTCCGGCCAATTTAACTCCAGGAAAATATCCGCTTGCCATTTTGCAAGAGCAGACTATGCTCAAAGTGATCGATGCGAAATTTCCCGTTCAACACCTAACTTTACCCAAGTCCAAAAATAATTTTATTATGTCTGCCGGTGAAGAACAGATAATGAATGCCACTAAGGCTGTGCTTTCGGATAAGCGATTATGGCAAGGCAATTTTGTCAAACCGTGCCAAGCAAGGTTGTCTGCCCAATTTGGTATTAGGCGAGTGGTTAATGGCGCTCTCTTAAAAGACTATTTTCACTCTGGCATCGATTTTGCCGGAGCATTAGGACAACCGGTATTGGCCTGTGCGGATGGGAAAGTGGTATTAGCACATCGTGGTTTTAGACTGCACGGCAATGTTATTGGCATAGATCATGGTCAGGGAATAATCAGCATCTACATTCATTTGCAAAAAATTATTGTTAAAGAAGGCGAGACTGTCAGTGCCGGGCAACAGATTGGCAACGTAGGAGCAACAGGACGAGCTAATGGTCCGCATTTGCATCTAAGCCTTTATGTGAATCAAACAGCGGCCAATCCTTTGCCATGGTTTAGCAAAGCTTTTAGACATGGTAATTTTGTCTTTAATTAGCCGCTTCAGCGGGCTTTACTTTTTCGACCACAACCAGAGGAGTAATCCGGTCTATAGTTTTATTGGTACTTGCCGATAAATTAGCGGCTGCTTGCGCTTTGCTATTTCCCTTCAAAGAAACTATAGTTTCTAAAAGGCAATTGTATTTATTCACCGATTTTTTCTTCAATTGAGAAATGGGGTGTTTGGCTACTTGCCAGAGAATTTCGGCAGTGGCATTTGCATCACCAGCGACTAACATGCGAATGTTAGATTGAACATTGCCAGCGGATTGAACAAACAATCTGTGGGAGTCCGATGGACTTTTAGCAACATTTTTTATAAAGTCAATTTCGGTGTGTATCGGATTATTGTCTGTTGAAGAATCTGTTCCGCTAGAGGGTTGTTCGTCAGATTGCATGTCTTTTTTATAGTAGACTTTACTTGCTTTTGCCGATACAACAAAGCTTTTATCATTGGCTAACTTTTTAGCCAGGTCTTTGCTAACTTTGCTGTTTTCCAAAATGGCCGCTCTGACAGCATCCTCGCGATCTTCAGCCAACATCCAGAGCGTCTCCTCAGTTGTATTTTCATTACTGGCGACAGACTCACGGACTTGTTTATTGTGGTGAGCAGCTAGCCATCTTAAAGTATTTGAGGGTGTCTGTGAATTTTCTGCCATCGCTAGCAGAGCAGCCTCTTTAAAGTTGACAAAAGATTCTTTGTTTCGATTGCTGCTGTGGTTGCCTGTTTTGTAATCATCTGCTGAAATATCAGTTGGTTCTTTGGACCTTTCTCCCATTAAACGAGAAATTCGCTCACCATTATTATTAGTGCGCCAGTTAAAATTTGGTCTCCAAAAATAAATTGATGCGGCATCTGCAGCACTGATATTCGTTAGGGTTTCACTATTGGAGAGAACAGTTCTACCGCAATCATTTTGTTGCCCTAATGGAGTCTTGACTGGAGTGTGACGGTTAATTATTAAATGCATGTTGTTTTCAACTGCAGATTTTACTTGTAATTCGCGCAGTCTTCTCTGGCGAGTGCAAGTAACTCTACTGTCAGCATGTTCTGACGATCTATTATGTAGCGAAGACAGACCGTTAAAGAGAGTCTCAATCCGCTTAAAGAGCGTATTTTTCATTTATCTATCCTGATTAGGTTATGGCGTAAGTCCTAACTTTACTATTCGTTCTTAAATCTATCTTATATATTCTGACACTCATATCCCTATACGTAAACTCTAACTTTCCTATAGGGTATCCCTAACATTTGTCTGCAATACAAGACAAAATTTAGTTTTTGCTGGAATTCTTAAGAAGGAGAAAGCGGTGTGGCGCCGAGGATGAAAATGGCGAAACACTAACCAGTTGCCGAATTGCCCATTTAAGCTTTCAATTATTTGGGTAATTTGTAGGGTGGGGCCACCCGGAAAAGTTCATTAGGGGCTTTTTCATATTTGCTGATGATTTTATCCATGGCGCCACTATTAATTATTTCGTCAAGCACAGTGTCCACCATTTCTTTAAATTCTGATTGCCCACGATTAAACATAAATGTATTGGCAAATACACGAATTGGTTTACCCTGACTAATGTTTTCAATGCTGCCAGGATTATGGCGTAGATATTCGTTGGCGATGATCGGTTCAAGCAAAGCAATATCTGCTTTGCCCGATGCTAAACTCAGGGCAACTTGGGCATAATCAGTCATTTGTGGCATAGACAACCTGCTTGATTTAGGAAAATCGGCGTCGGCGATTACTTGTGCTGTCTCGCCATCGATGGTAACAATCTTCACTTCGGGCGAGTTGATTTTTTCAAGCTGGCCTTTATATCTATGATCTCCTTTGTGAGCATAGACATAAATGGGGCTATAGACTAGCGGCTTGCTGAAGCCCATTAACTTGGCCCGATTGGCGTTGGTCCAAACTAGCGATGCCACCACGTCATAGCGACCTGTCTGCAGGCCCTCAAGCATTGTTCCCCAGCCAACTTCTTCAGCCCATTCAACTTTTAGTGCCAATTTTTTGGCGATCAACTCTATAGCATCAACGCCAATGCCGGATAGTTTTCCGGTATTGGGATCTTTAATACAATCAGGAGGATAAATGACATATCCGCAGCGAATTTTTCCGGTTTGAATCACGCGGTCATATAAGGATTGCTTGTTTGTTGCCCGAATGCCATTCGTCGAGTTAATGCACGAAGTAAGAGACAATGCAGTAAAGAAGGTCAGTAAAAGGATGAAGTGACCACGAATGTTTTTTTGAATCATTTTCTCTCCTTCAGAGAATGCATTTTAGATCAAACTAGTTCTTGACTCTGTGTTTTCAGAGGACTTCATTCCATCTATTTGGGTAGCTTGTAGGGTATTGCTACGCGACAAATTTCGTTGGGGACCAATTCGTATTGGCTAATGATTTTTTCCATAGCGCCGCTGTTGATTACTTCATCCAGTACTGTATCTAACATGGCTTTGAATTCATCTTCGCCGCGAGCAAACATCCAACAACTAGCAAATACACGAATTGGTTTTTCCGGGTTAATATTTTCCACTGTGCCAGGATTACTGCGAATATAGCGATCTGAAATTGTTGACTCGGCAAAAGTAACATCTGCCTTGTGGCTAGCCACAGTCAATAAAAGGTGCGAAATATCTGTTAATTCGGGCATTGAAAATCTGCTTGCTTTAGGAAAATCCGCCTCGGCGATTACCTCTCCTGTGCCACCGTCTACAGTGGCAATTTTTACATCTGGAGAATTGATCTTCTCCCAATGATTTTTAAATCGCATGTCTCCCTTGTGAGCGAACACAAAAACGGGGCTGTAAAACAAAGGCTTACTAAAACTAATCAGTTTAGCTCGATGAGCATTAGTCCATACCGGTGTTGGAATCAAGTCATAACGCCCGGTGTTCAGTCCTTCCAACATTGTGCTCCAACCGACTTCTTCCGTCCACTCAACTTTTAGTGCCAATTTTTTGGCCACCAATTCTATTGCCTCAACCCCGATACCAGATATTTTGCCGGTATTGGGATCTTTGACACAGCCTGGAGGATAAATGATATAGCCGCAGCGAATTTTGCCGGATTGAATCACGCGGTCATATAGGGACTGCTTACCCCGGCACTGGACATTGTTCATTGAAGCGCAGCAAGAGCTTAGCGGTAGCGTGATAATAAGCGCCATTAGAGCGGCAGATAGCACGCGAATATTTTCTTTGATCATTAATACGCTCGCAGCAAATTATCTTTTCTTGATTATCTAAGCTTTTTGGCTCTATTTCAACTGACTGTTTTAAGTACAGAAAGAAATTGGCTTAATCGCTCATGTTTCGGATGAGTCAATATTCCCGGGCCGCCTTCTTCCAGAATTTCACCGCTTGCCATGAATACCACTTTGTCAGCGGCATCATGAGCAAATTGCAGAAGATGTGTAATAGTGAGAATACCTATCCCTTGGCTACTTAGCTTTTTCAATTGCGAAAGAATAATAGCTGTCTGTTCAATATCTAAAGAAGAAGTAATTTCATCAAGAAGAAGATATTCAGGTTCCAGTAATAAAGCTCGTACCAGTGCTGCCCTTTGACGTTGCCCTATTGATGCTTGGTTTGGATAACGATAAACAAAATGATTCATATCAAAAATTTTGAGCAATTCTTGCAAGCGTGGCGGATTATCGTCCAATCCCTTGGCTGATAGAGGCAAAGTTATATTTTGCAAAAGAGTGAGATGTGGCCATAAGAAAAGTTGCTGGAAAACGACAGTCACTTTAGGCCAAGGCGCTTCAATTTTCTGTGAGTTTGACAAAGGAAATTGATAAGTCAGATCATCAATAGTGACGCTGCCTGCATCTGGCTGCTCAAGAAAAGCAAGTATTTTCAGTAAGAGTTGTTTTGCCGGATCCACTTGGTCCAATGAGCGCACATATTTTTCCTCGCTCAATAGACAAACTGACGCCTTGCAAGAATCTTACTGTCACCAAATGATTTAGTTATATTGTTTGCTTGAGCATGGCAATTGTCCTTAATTATTTTTCCGAATAATCTCTTGTATAATTGCTTGCGCAGCCAGAGGGCTAATCCGTTCATGGGCAAGCATATAGCTAAAAAGAGAATTCCAAGAGCAGTATAAATTTCCACAGGTTTATAAACGATGGAATTGATTTGTTGAGCAACACGAAAAATTTCATTGACCGAAATTAAACTGGCAAAGAGAGTGGCATGCAGCATAGCTACCTGAATCATTAGCAAACCAGGCAATGTTTGCCTGAGAATAATTGGCAGTTGAATATATAACACGTGTGAAATGCGGACAGCCCGCACACTTTGGCAGCGACAATGTATTGAGTAGGAAAGTCTGTTAGAGCAATTCTCACTACTTCAGATACAGAAAAGTATTGATAATAGTAATTGTTACTACGGCAGTAATAAAGGGATCAACGACAATGCCCAGTAAAGATTGCAGAGGATAATGCAGCCAGAATAGAAACACTAGCATTGGCATGCCGGAAAGGATAAAGGCAATGAGCCTGGTTGGGATTCCCAAAATTAGTCGCCATTTGGCAGCCAAAATGCCTAGTAATGAGCCAAGTAATAATCCCGGCTGACCAGATGATCAGACACATCTGGAAAGTGACCATAAGCCCATCAGCAAACGCTTGCTGATACTTAACTAAAATATCGAATACATTCATGAAAATAAATTTTGGAAAACAACAGCATGCAAAAGTAATTTGCACCTTTGCATGCTATGACTTAACTGTAGTAAACAGTTACTTATTGCGCTTCTTTTCGAGTTTCGCCGCTTTCTTTTCTTTCATTGTCTTAGCGGGTTTCTTTTTAGCTTCTTTCTTCTGATTTTGTTCTTTTCCCATGATTCCTACCGTCCTTGTAAATGAAATGCTGAGAGAACCCAATTTACTCTTAAAGCATACAACGAGCGCCGCCTTTTGAACAAGCATCATGGCGTAATGGTCCTTGCTCAAATTCAGCTGACTAGTTGTTTGCCTTTAATTTTATTGAGCAAGCTGCACATATCGTCGTACCGTCCAAAAGAGGGAACAAGATATATACCCTGGCATAGCGGACGAATTTCTTCAATCAGCGCTAGGGCTAATTCTAGCCCGATTGTGGCACCTTGATCTTTGTGCCTTCTCCATTTGTTTTCTTATATGTTCAGGAATAGAAATGCCAGGTACTTCGTTGTGCAAATATTCTGCATGCCTGAAACTATGCAAGGGCATAATGCCAACTAAAAGGGGTGCTGGACAATCTCCAAATGCTTCCAAAAAATCAGTTAAATCTGATTTTTGGTAAATGGGTTGTGTCATGACAAAATCAGCACCGGCATCAAGTTTACGTTTAAAGCTCTCAATTTCTTGCTTGCGATCTTGAGCGTTGGCATTCAGAGCACAGCCAATAGATAGATTAGTGGGTGAGCCAATGGTACTACCGGCAATATCAACGCCTTTATTTAGTTGTTTAATGATTTTTATTAAGCCAACAGAATCAACATCATAAACTGCTGTGGCATGAACATAATTGCCCAGAGCAGGTGGATCTCCTGTTAAGGCGAGAATATTATTTATGCCCAGAGCCTGACAGCCAAGCAAATCAGCTTGTATGCCCATTAAATTGCGATCTCGTGTTGTGAAATGAATGATTGTTTCCACACCACTGTTTGAGTAATTAATTGACAGGTAGCCATGGAAGACATGCGCACACGCGCCATCGGACTATCGCCAACATTTATAGCGTCAGCACCAGCTTTAACAAATTGTTCGGCTGCTTGCAAAAGTTTTTTTGCTACCGGGCCTTTGGGAGGATCCAGTTCTACGCTGACAAAAAAATCATTACTCTGTTATTTTTAATGTCTTGTCTTTAAGTTGTCTTAGCCTTTCAGCAAGAGTCGTTTTCTTATCCAGCGTTTTGATCCTGACTGTCGACTGATTCGTATCTTTACTTCGATTGTCGTGTCGCCTGCGCCATCAAAAATAGGTTGATAGGACGTTACAATGCTGCTTGCCGGGGCTTTTAGACAGTGTCGGTTACTGTCTTTGTAGAACTTGCTAGATAAATATCTAGTGCTTTGCGCATGGCTTTTATATGTTCTGGAGTGGTGCCGCAACAACCACCAATCAAGCGGGCTCCCGCATGAATATATGGTTCTACATAAGAAGCACAATATTCCGGGCGAGCTCGAAAATTGATAGCGCCCGGCAGTTAGAGCTTGGTTGACCCGCATTAGGCAAGCAAGAAAAGGTCAAGCTTGTCAGACGAAATGCCCTTTGCTTTAGCTGCTTCGGTCATTCTCAGCAAACTGTCAAAGACAGGACCCGGGCCAGCACCGCAATTGATACCAATTAGATCTGGAGCATTGTCCGCTAATTCTATGACCAGTTTAATGGCGTCTTCAGGTGTAGCACCAAATAAAGTATGTCCTTCAACTGAAAAGCTGAGTTGAGCGACAACCGGCAATTTTGATACTTGTTCGGCTGCTTGGATGGCCAGTTTCATTTCTTCAAGCGATGACATTGTTTCAATAATAAATAAATCTACGCCACCAGCTAAAAGTGCTTCCATTTGTTCTTTAAAAGCAGCAAGAACTTTTGCAGCAGACATTTCGCCCAAAGGGGCTAATAGCTGCCCTGTTGGTCCTACTGCCCCAGCAATAAAAGCGGGTTGTCCGACAATTTCTCGGGCATTTCTGGCAATTTTGGCGGCGGCCACATTCAAGCTCCAGACTTGATCCCCAAGCCCATAGCCATTTAAGCGGAAACGATTGCCGGAAAAAGAATTAGTTTCAATTACTTCGGCGCCGGCATTTAAATAGTCAATGTGTACTTGCAAAACAAGATCTTTGCTGGTTTCATTTAATTGTTCGAAAACGCCTTCAGTAGACGCACCACGAGCATAAAGCACAGTGCCCATACCGCCATCGGCCAATAATGGTTTGTTGTGTATTGCTTGTAAAAATGGATGAGTCATATCTCTCAATGATTTCGTTTTGGACGCTCTGCCTGGTAATATACCAGAATGATATGTCTACCCGGTAATAGCAATCTTACCCGAAGACTACAGATAGCTTTGGTATGGCAGACTTTGACATGGCAGACTTTGGCGCAAAATTAAATCCGAAATATATTCGCAATTTTTCCATTATTGCTCATATCGATCATGGCAAGTCCACGCTTGCAGATCGCCTATTGGAAACCACGGCGACTTTATCCAAGCGCGAAATGCAGGAGCAGGTGTTGGATACCATGGATCTGGAGCGCGAGCGAGGTATTACTATTAAAGCGCAGCCAGCACGTATGCAATATCGAGCACTGGATGGGCATCAATATATTCTTAATCTCATTGATACGCCTGGGCATGTGGACTTCGGCTATGAAGTATCGCGCAGCCTTGCTGCTTGTGAAGGTGCATTATTAGTAGTTGATGCTACGCAGGGTGTAGAAGCGCAAACACTGGCCAATGTACATTTGGCGGTAGAAAATAATCTTAGAAATTGTGCCGGTAATAAATAAAATTGATTTACCTAGTGCTGATCCGGAGCGTATTCGTCATGAAATCGAAGATTTAATTGGCATTGATGCCAGTCACGCTGTTTTGACTAGCGCCAAAAATAATATTGGTATTAATGATGTTTTAGAAGCAATCGTCAAAGTAATACCGCCACCGTCCAATACAGCAGATAAACCATTGCGCGCACTTGTGTTTGATAGTTTTTATGAGAGCTATCGCGGCATCATTGTTTACTTTCGTATCAAGGATGGACAGGTTAAGGTCGGCGACAAAATAAGGTTTATGGCCAATGAAAAGAACTTTGAAGTGACGGAATTGGGTGTTTTGCGTCCTCATCAGGTTAAAGTTGACAACCTTGGGCCAGGGGAAGTGGGTTATTTAGCTGCCGCCATAAAAGATGTGGCTGTTTTGGTTGGCGACACGATAACGCATGCGGATAATCCTGCCGAGAAGGCATTGCCTGGTTATAGACCAGCCAAGCCAATGGTATATGCCGGTATTTATCCGATTGATAGCGATCAATATCCTGATTTGCGTGAAGCTCTGGAACGGCTAAAACTAAATGACTCTTCTGTATTTTTTGAGCCGGAAACTTCCGAAGCGTTGGGTTTTGGTTTTCGCTGCGGTTTTCTTGGTCTTTTACATATGGAAATTATTCAAGAAAGGCTGGAGCGTGAATATAATCTTGCCTTAATCACTACCGCACCATCTGTGGTGTACCGTGTGACGAAAACAGATGGCAAAGTAATTATGGTAGAAAATCCTGCAAAGCTACCGGATCCTAACTATCGTGAAATGATTGAAGAGCCCTATGTTTTAGCAAGTATCATGGTACCTAACGAATATGTAGGAGCTTTGATGGAACTTTGCCAGGGACGTCGAGGAATTTTTCTAGATATGAAATATCTTGATCCTCGCCGGGCAATGCTGCATTATGAATTACCTCTGGCAGAAATCATCACTGACTTCTTTGATCAATTGAAATCGCGCTCCAAAGGTTATGCCAGCTTGGATTATCATTTTAAAGAATATCGAACTTCACGGCTGGTAAAACTGGACATTCTTATTGGTGGAGAAGCATGTGATGCGCTTTCAGTTATTGTTCATCAAGACAGAGCTCCTAAGTTATGGGCGTAACCTGGCGGAAAAATTAAAAGGCATTATTCCTCGCCAGATGTTTGAGGTACCGATACAGGCAGCAATTGGCGGCAAAATTGTTGCCCGCGAGACTATTTCTGCTCAACGTAAGAATGTTCTTTCTAAATGTTACGGTGGAGACATTAGCCGTAAAAGAAAGTTGTTAGAAAAGCAAAAAGAGGGAAAAAAGAGAATGAAGTCCATTGGCAAAGTGGACATACCTCAAGAAGCCTTTATGGCAATTTTAAAAATTGACTCTTAAGCAATAATGAAAACAGGAAATAGCAAAGACAGCAATGGTCATCGCAAACACAAGGCGAATGCTGTCGGTCGCAAGAAGAATAAAAAAGACAAGATCGAGGCAGTAGAAGGTCTGATAGAAGGACCGGCAAATGTGCCAACCTATAACAGCGAACTGTTAGTCAGTAGTTGGCACGCCCGCGATGAGCTATATCGTCAACTATTTGGCCAATATGCTTATGCATTGCCGGATAATTATGAGCCACCTAAATTATTGAAGAATAAAGACAATACTGCTGTCATAGAAGCGGAATTCAACATAGAATCAAACAATAATAATTTAGATGTAAGCAATCAGCGTCTAGCGGTTCTAGCCTATACTCCAGATCCACAAAGGCCTTACTGGACTTATGTCACAGCAGGGCTTTGCACGCCCTGGTTGCAGGATGAAGCTCTGGAAGTTTCAGGCTTTGGGGTGGAGCTGATGATTAAGTCGCCGGTGGAGGCTAATTGGCCTGCCCAAGTTTTGCGTACCATGGCTTATTATATTTTCAATTATATGGGCACCCTTAGCCCCGGTGTACGCTTAGCGCTTAATGCGCCGATTATTCCTGGTGGGGATTCGCTTTTGCGTAATGTACTTATCTGGTATCCAGATGAGGCGCCGGATTGCTGGTATCAATTACCGTCAGGTGGATTTGGCATATTTACTGCTATAGGCGTCACAGACGATGAAATGCAATTGGCAGACTCAATTCACGAAGAATACGGGACTTGGTGTATGTTGCAAATTTTAAGACAAATGGGTATTGCTCAAATTACAGATCCAGATCGACCCAGTGTTATGAAAAGCGCTAACATTTCATCAGTAATTGATTCAGTAAAAGGTTTTGCTGAACAATTTCATCAAGATTTTCCGGATGCTAATCGTCTAAACTCATGTGGGATGGAAGAACAGAATTAACAACCCGCAGCGGCTAGTTGGACGACGTAATTCGATAAGGATATGCTAGACGGTAATAGACTCCTCGTTTTGGCTCATATTTGTTTAATACCTGATCGACATAACCGTTATTGATCAACTCTGTCAAAGCCGTATCGAGCATCGATTTAAATGCCGGCTCGCCAATCTTGAACATCATTGTATTTGCTTCTATTTCAAAAGGCTTGCTGGTTATGCTTTTTATTGTTCCAGGATTATTCTTGAGAAAAATTGCTGCACGGCTAGGATCCGAAAAAGTAACGTCTGCCTTGCCGGTGGCTACATCCAACAATATCAGACCATAATCACACATATCCGGATGGGCGAGCCTGCGCGCTTTGGGAAAGCGATTTTTGGCGATATCCAGGACATGACAGCCATCGATTGTGGCAATGGTAACTAATGACGAATTTATTTTCTGAAGCTTATTAGTAAATCTATTCTCGTTGGTGCGTACGTATACCTCGAGTCCATTGTAAAAAAGAGGTGTAGAGAAACTGCAATGTTTGCCACGATTAGCATTAGGCCAAACTCCCGTTGGAACCAGATCATACCGATTAGTTTCCAGTCCCTCGATAATAGTTCCCCAACCAACTTCTTCTGACCAGTTGATTTTTAGTCCCAGATTTTTACCTGCTTCTTCCAGGATGTCCACAAAAATGCCTGAAAGTTTGCCAGTATTGGGATCTTTCATAGTGTATGGTGGAAAAATCGGGTATCCACACCGAATGGTTCCTGATTGAAGCACACGTTGATAAACAGAAGTATTCTGCGTAGCTGGACTAGAGGAATTTGTCTTCATGGTACAGCTCGCCAGCAGAAGAGCTGTCACTAGCATTAGAATAGAAGTACTCAAATATTTATATTGCATTAGATAGTCCGGAATTGATTTATTTGATCGCGAGTTTGCTTGGCTATTTCTCTAGCTGCCAAAGCACAGTCTTTGCCTTGACTGGCATAAATTATAGCTCGACTGGAATTGATAATTAGACCAGTGCCACTATCTATTAATACCACTACGTACGGTTGCTTCCAGATCGCCGCCTTGGGCGCCAATACCCGGTACGAGAAAAAACATCTCACCAGCGACAGCTCTAATTTCAGCAAGTTCTTTAGGATAAGTGGCGCCAATAACCAGCAATACATTGCCATTTTTATTCCATTCATTTACTGCTTTATCGGCGATATGTAAATACAGCGGCTTGCCGTCTATTTTTAGATCTTGCAGATCCCCAGCTCCTGGATTAGATGTGCGGCAGAGGATCATGACGCCTTTATCTTTATAGTCCAAAAAGGGCTGCATACTATCTAAACCCATAAAGGGATTTATTGTTACTGCATCAGCTTGATAGCGGTCAAAAGCTTCTTTGGCATAGAGTGCTGCTGTATTGCCGATATCACCACGTTTAGCGTCGAGAATAACCGGTATTGCCGGGTAACGTTCACGAATATAATTAATCGTCGCTGCTAATTCATGTTCTTTAGCAAAAGCAGAATAAAAAGCAATTTGCAGTTTATATGCGCAGACTAAATCATGGGTGGCATCAATTATTGCTCGATTAAAAGAAAGACTGGCGTAGGATGAGATTTTAAATGAGCTGGTATTTTTTCCAGATCAGGATCTAGCCCGACGCAGAGTAAGCTGTTGTTTTGTTTGGTAATTTCTTTTAGCTGAGTAAGAAATTGCATTATCGACAGGTCATTTTGTGCCGGAGAGTACGTTTCTATGCTCAAACGCAGAAGGTTGTAGCGACTGAGGCAGTAATCGTTTTAACCTGGGGATATTTCATTGGCCAATAATGATTACCATGTTGAGAATAATATTCAACTGTTTTAGCAAGTCCTTCTTCTAGCGATACCGTTGGTTGCCAGCCGGTAAATCGCTTGATTTTTGAAATATCTAAATAAGAATCTCCTGGCTCTTGCGCTTTGCGCTCTGGTGAAAATTCAGCAAATTCCCAAGCTGCCCTTTTCTGCCACTTTTATGATTGTGTCAGCTAATTCAATAAAATTGACTGGAATATCCGAACCGACATTGAAAATTTCGCCATGAGCTTTAGGAGTTAAGGCCAATTTTAAAATGGCATCCACACAATCATCAACATAACAAAAGTCACGCAAAATGCTGCCATCGCCAAATACTTGAATCTTTTCGTTATCCATCGCTAAGCGAATAAACCAATTACAAACACCAAAACGTGAATGCATCATTTGGCTGCGCGGACCATAAATATTTGTCAGCCTTAGCAAAACGGACTTTATGCCGTGGGCATCGTTATAAACTTTGATGATTTTCTCAGCCGTTAAATTTGAAATTTCGTAAATTCCTTTAGGATTGGTCGGTGCTTCTTCATTGACCGGCAAGGATACAGATGAGCCATATTGACCGCGCGTGCCGGTATAGACAACGGTTGCCTGGGGATTGTATTTGCGGCAGGCTTCCATTAGGATCGCCGTTCCGGTGATATTCATCTCGATATCCGGAAAAGGATTGGACAGACTCATCAAATGGCAAACCTGACCAGCCAAATGAAAAATAAAATCCTTTTCCTTTACCAGATAGTTAACAGCCGTTTCATCTCGAATGTCACAATAATTGACGCGCAAGAGATTCGGCGACTGGGGTAATATTGAACTCATTACCGCCATAATCGGGGATCATGGCATCTAGAATGGTCACTTTGGCTCCCGCTTCAGCCAAGCGAATGGCCAGGTTGGAGCCAATAAAACCCATGCCGCCTGTAACTAGTACGGATTTGCCAGCAAATTCTTTTTCTAACATTTGATTAACAGCCTTTAAGCAGCCGCTACGCTGCATAAGTGTACCAGTTTTCAAATGGAGTTTCTTGAGAGAAATAAAGAGACCTTAATTCGGGATTAATAGATTTCTTTTACTATTAGGAGTCTTTTGTAGTTGAAGGTCCCAGCTTGCAGTGATTAGTTAGTTTTTGGCCAATTTGTTTAGAGATAGTTTTTCCAAACCAAAATGAAAGTACCATTTGCCGATTTCAAAAAACATTACAATCAATATAAATCTGAAATTGATCAAGCAGTTTCGCGAGTTTTAACTAGTGGGTATTTTATTCTTGGTCCTGAGCTGGAAGAATTTGAGAAGAAATTTGCTGCAGATACATGGACAGGGTTTTGCTATTGGCTGTGCTTCGGGCACAGAAGCTATTTATTTAGCCCTAGCAGCTTGCCCAGTTGGGCCAGGGGAGAAGTAATTGTAGTTGCTCATACTGCCGTGCCTACTATTTCGGCTATTTCTATGACTGGAGCGACGCCGGTGTTTGTCGATATTGATCCGCAAACTTATGTGATGGATGTTAACCAGATTGAAAAACTTAATTACACCGAAAACTAAAGCCATTATTCCAGTGCATTTATATGGACAAATGGTTGATATGCAGCCACTTTTAAAATTAGCTGCTAAACATAAATTATTTGTCATAGAAGATGTGGCTCAGGCTACAGGCGCTACATACAAAGGGGCTAAGGCGGGAAGTCTAGGCGATTTTGGCTGCTTTTAGTTTTTATCCGAGCAAAAATATAGGTGCTTTTGGTGATGGCTGGAGCGGTCTTTACGAAAAGCAAAGAGCATTTTGATAAATTGCTGATGTTGCGCAATTATGGACAGTCCAAGCGTTATTATCACGATATAGTCGGTATCAATAGTCGTCTGGATGAAATGCAGGCGGCTATTTTGAGCTGTCGTATGCCTTATTTAAAAGAATGGAATGACAAGACGGCGCAGAAATTGCTTCTCGCTATAATAAAGGCTTAGCGGATTTAGCAGACTGTTTTGCAAGACGCCGGTCATTCATCCAGATAATGAACATGTTTTTCATTTATATGTTATTCAAGTAGAAGAGCGTGATCAATTGCAAGCTTATTTCTTGGAGCAAGGAATTCAGACTTTAATTCATTATCCAATTCCTGCTCATTTGCAAAAGGCATATGCTTATCTTGGTTATAGACAGGGGAGCTTGCCTGTTTCCGAACATATTGCCGAGCGTATTTTGAGTTTGCCGATGTATCCTGAGCTTAACTGATGAGCAAGTAGATCTTGTTATTGCTGCTATACATTCTTTCTTTAGCGAGAGAAAGGTGAAGCTTAGCCAGCCTGTGCCAATTGTCGTCAATAACGTTTTCAGTCAATCGATGCCTGCTCGCTAATTAAGTACAATAGATAAATCATGACTAGCCATCATCCTTTACTAAGTTCTTTATCACTGATTATTCCTGCATACAATGATGAATCAACAGTGGGCAGATTAATTGCGGATCAGTGAAAGGCTGATTAGATGAAGTTTGTCCTGACTACGAAATTATTGTTACTAATGATGGCAGCAAAGATGGCACATGGGAAGTCTTGCAGCAGGCAGCGCAGACATAATAGTCGTATTCGTCTAATCAATCATCGAAGTCAATCAAGGTTACGGACCGACTATTAAAGAATTATATTATGCTGCCCAAAAAATTTGTATTTTCTTTGCCGGGGGATTATCAATATGCTCCAAAAGAACTGTTAAAAATGGCAGAAGGGATTGCCAGATATGATTTTGTCATTGGTTTAAGAGTAAAACGTAATGATCCCTGGCGGCGCAAATTACAGTCCAGCATTTATAATCTTATGCTGCGCATATTCTATGGGCTTAAACATAAAGATGTAAATTCAATCAAGCTCTTTAAGCGAGAAATTCTTGATCACGTCAAGCTGCAGTCTCCCACTGCTTTTGTTGATGCAGAATTATGCATTCAAGGCAGAAAAAGCAGGTTTTCGTGTAGTTGAAATACCAATTGAGCATCTGCCGCGTTTATCGCAAGGGGCTTCCGGCGGCAAGTTTTCTGTAATTTCCCAAACCTTTATTGATTTAGTCAAAATGCGCTCAACATTTTAGCGCGACCTGATTGCCAATGTATGTTCCAATTTTACTAACTCTTTTTCTTTATCAGTTAGATTGGCCGCTAGCAGTGAAATAATTTCGTCAAAGCCAGCAACGCTTAGTAGGGTTATATTTTCTTTTACCAGATTTTCTTTGGCCGATTGATCTCGACAAGCGCTGACAACGGCATAGTTAACCGTGCCGCCAGCGGTTCTTATCTTGCGCGCTGCTTCCAAAATTGTGCCACCGGTGGAAGTCATATCGTCGATAATCACTATTTCGCCGGAGCACTCGCCGTAGATATCTTCTTTGGTGCCATGCTCAAGTTTGGCGGATTTAATTATGGTGAGATCTTTATTGCTCAGCGTACACATTGAGCCAACGATAATTGGACTCATTACTGAATCGACAACAGCCAATTTATAATCTCTAAGTACTGAGTCAATAAGATTTTGATAGATCTTAGAAATCAAGATTAGATATTTACTTTTAGCCAAAAAATTGCGGTGATTGAGATATATATGACTCTGGCGACCAGATTGCAGAATAAACGGTTCTTCGCGAATTAATAAGGCTTTGGTTTGGTAAATACCTTCAACATATTGTTTTTTTAGTTCTTGCAATTGCATAAGGCATTCCTTATTTGTCAAATATTTTGGCGAAGACCTCGGAACAAACGGATATAGTGTAATCTATTTCTGCCATAGAATGTGTGGATGAAAGGCAGGCGGCATCTACCGCTGACGGTGGCATGTAAATGCCCCGTTCGAGCAAATAGTGAAAGAATTGAGCGTATTGTTTGTTGTCGATTTTCAATGAATCCTGATAATTGCGCACAGCATGGGGAGCAAATATTATGGCAAACATTGAGCCTACTCGCTGTAGCTGAACGGGAATCTGCAGACGATCAATTTCTGTTTGTAAACCAGCAAAGAAGTGTTTGCTCAGGTTTTCTAGAGTCTGAAAAACAGTCGGATCGGATAATAACGTGAGCGTAGCTATGCCACCGGCCATGGTGACAGGATTGCCGGAAAATGTGCCGGCCTGATAAACTTTGCCGGCGGGCATCAAATGGCTCATTAATTCTTTTGAGCCACCGTAAGCACCGATGGGCATACCGCCTCCCAGTGCTTTGCCAAAGCAAGTAATATCTGGACGAATGCCATAAAGTCCTTGTGCTCCTCTATAGGCTACTCTAAAACCTGTCAGTACTTCGTCAAATATAAGCAAGGTATCAAATGCGCCGCATAATTCTTGGACGCCTTGAAGATAACCGGGCTGCGGTGGAATGACGCCACTGGAGCCGGCTACTGGTTCCATTAAAACCGCAGCAACTTGATCTTTGTAAATTTGCAGACATTGCTGCAAGGCTTTTAAGTCGTTATATTCGACTAACAGTGTATCGCTAGCATTGCCAGCCGAGATTCCTGAGCTTGCCGGAGGCGTTCTTGAAGCAAGCACAGAGTCGCTGTGTCCGTGGTAACTGCCGGCAAAAATGATTATTTTGTCCTTGCCGGTTGCCCCGCGAGCAAGGCGAATGGCACTCATTACTGCCTCAGTACCAGAATTAACAAAGCGCACTTGCTCGAGGCTTGGCACAGCCTTAATTAATGCTTCGGCAAATTCAATTTCTAGCAAATGAGGGGCGCCAAAAACCGGACCACGGGCAATTGCTTCCTGGCAAGTAGCGACTACCTGGGGATGACAGTGTCCTAGGACTGCTGGACCCCAACCGCATAAATAATCTATATAAGTATTGCCGTCGAGATCAAACACTTTTGATCCGCTGGCATGAGAGAAGAAAATCGTATAGCCGCCCACGTCTACAAATGAGCGAAATGTGCTATTCACACCACCGGGAGTAAGTTCAGCTAAGCGCTGCGAGCATTGTTCGGAGCGTACGGTAGGATTTGTTTTAAACGGGTGGGGATCGATTGCATCGACTCGCGGGGGGATGCAGGTGGGCGGAGCAAGCCCCGCCCCTACGGTACCCGTTGATTGTGCATCGTGTTGTGAGATATTTCTTTCCGAATCAGTTTCGATTGCTTTCAAGAATAGATTACCTTTTGTTCGGAGCGAAGATGTCTTCCACTAATGACATTGTTTCAGCAGCGTTTAATCCCCAACCGAGATATTTGCCATCCAGCCAGATTTCAAAATGGAGGTGTGGATAAGGAACTCGCCCAGGAAGATTCTCGCCGGTGCCTGAAACGCCTACATAGCCGATAATGTCGCCTTGCCTTACTCGATCGCCAACATGTATTTTGTTGTTGGCGCGATATAAATGGGCATATTTAGTAATTAAACCGTTACCGCTATCAATCCAGACCTGGCAACCTCGCAACAGGTCGGCATTTTTTTCTGATGTTTGATGCGCCTGCCAACATTCTCTAATCACTTTGCTATAGCTGGCATAATTCATATCTTTATAGGCAGAATCCACTCTTATTACTTGACCGGCACAAGCGGCTCTTGCTGGAGTGCCGGTTACTATTCTTATTCTTGCGCCTAGTTGATTAAACAGATCAAGACCATTATGTACTCCGAAGCGATACAAGCGGCGAGCCCCGGGATATACGCCTGGATGTCCTGGCAATACCTGTCCTTCGATTGGTAATATCAGTCCTGTCAATCTTTTATCAATTGTATGGGGACTGATTTGAGCATCTGTTCCTGGCGTTTCTTTGCCTTTATACAGCAGATGATCGCCACTAATAATCCAAAAACCATCACCCGAAATAATCAGTCCTCTCAAGTCGCTTTCAATGGGAAAAATAAAAGCTTTACAAGTTTGTTGCTGGGAAGAGATTTTCAAAACTCGGTTGTTTTCCCGTTCGACTAGATAAAGATTGCCGCTAGCATCGGGGCAAATACGAGAAGGCCTTATATGCGATGGTCGCTTAAAATACATTTGTCCCTGCGCGCAACAGAAAATATTGGCCGGTTGGTAATTATAATTTCTATGATGGCGAGTATGATTTTGGTGTTGGGCACCGGACACGATCCCATATTTGCTGACAGCACCATTTTTTCGCAAGACATAAATTTGTCTGTCGATGCAATTAATAGCTATGGCATCAGTGACGTTTGTGTCGCCGCGCTTAAGTTTCCAGGCAAGCACGCCCGATAAAAGCCCTTTTAAAGTGCAGTTACCTGCAGAACCAGTAGCGGACAACCAAATTTGATTACGCTCAGGATCTAGCAACAAAATCTCGTTATTCATGGCGCAGAAAGATACATAGTCTGGATCGGGTGGTCCTAATTTACTGCTATTGGCTCTAAAAACCCGCCAATGTTTGGTTGACTGGTCATTGAGAACAAAGGCAAACAAATCACCTGATTTGTCCAGGATGATCAGAGACTGACGTTCAGGTAAATAAACAAAGTCAGTGAATTCTTGCCAGGGAATACTAAGTTCGCCTTGGACAGGCGGCTCCAGGCGCCGCAGAATAAGAAGATCTTCCTGACTGGCAACTGTTTTTGCGCCAGCGCACCACCACAAGCATTCCGGTGAAAGGAAATAGAGATCATTTCCCACTCTGATTACAGATATAGGAAGAACACTGTGTCCGGCCTTATCGATTAATTTATAACTGAGGTGGTTATTGGTGCTTGTTTGAGCACTGATTGTTCCTGCCCGAATAGGCGCAATGATATAGGACAGCAAACCAATCAGACAAATAAGAATAGTCGAGAAGGACAATCTTCGCCATGACAAGTGATTATTGGGGGGCAACATGCTTCAGTGTGTTGATTTAACAGGCTTTCCAGCGGCAAGCTTGACCAGGGTTGAGTCAGTAATCAACCAGTGTTGTCCGATTTTCTCAATTGTGTAATTAACCTTATAGCCGTCTACTGTTTCCTTTCCAGCTTGCTTGCCAGATTCATCAACTAATTTAGTTTTTTCTTTTACTTCAGCAAATACGGCGTATTTTTTTTGAGGGACAAGCGTAATAAAATGCTCCACTTTTGCTCCTTGTGGAGTCATATCGTAATACTTGTGATTATTGATTAACCACTTAATGGCGTCCGATTGTCTAACTAGCGCCTTGCCGGAGAGGGACTGACTTAACAGACTAACCTGCCGTTCTTTTACGGCTGTCTTTTTGGTGCGCTGCCAATTTTGAATGATGGCGAGAAAGTCCTGTTTTAGCTGCTCGTCTTTAGTCAATGTTTTAGTTGCACTGTCAGGACTTGTTGGGGCATCGGCGGCCGATCCTGCTTCGCTGGCTGCTTGGTCCTTATTAAGATCATTAACGCTAGAGCTGTTGGCGTTAGCTTCGATTACCGTTGTTTGGTCAGGTTTTTCAGGGAGTGGTTGCACTGGAGTTTGCTGCGTGATCTTATTGCCTTCTATAACTTCAATCTTTGCTTTTTGATCACTGGCAGAAGCAGTTTCAATTTCTCCCCCAGGCTGTTCGCTGGCAGTGGACTTACTGCTAT
This sequence comes from Candidatus Melainabacteria bacterium, assembly GCA_963767815.1. Classification (GTDB taxonomy): domain Bacteria; phylum Cyanobacteriota; class Vampirovibrionia; order Obscuribacterales; family Obscuribacteraceae; genus CAVYFJ01. The sequence continues at coordinate 588,322 of CAVYFJ010000001.1, forward strand.
CTATATTTTTTTCAAGGCGATCTTCTTTAGAGATCAGGTTTTGGTTGACGACCACCACTCTAAATAATGGGTTCTCGCTGCCTTCCTTTAAACCGAGGTTTTGAAATGACACCATCAATGGTGAAATGATTACAGGAACTGGATTGTAGTTATTTCCGGCGACGGTTAGAAGCTTAACTTTTTTACCTAACTCTACATTTACAGAGTGAATTTGGCCTGGTTTAACACCGAGCCCTTCGAGCAAAAAGTCAGTACTCATTTGCAAATTCAGCAGACTTTGTGTTTCGCCGACGTTGCCGTGTAGTTCCAATTCACATAAGCTAATTTGTTTACCATTGGTTGAGTAGGTTAAGTGGTTTTGGGAAGGATCACTCAATCCGCCTGATTGTTCATCAGCATTATGGACAAATGGGCCAATACCAGGCCAGACACTGGTGCGAACGAAATCACTGTTCAAAAAATTATCCAGAAGTCCGGGAGTCGATTCTTCCTCGGTAGGTTTTTCTACGGACACTGGCGCGTCGACCCTGGCTGATGACTCCGCCGGTTGCGCCTGATTGTCTGACGCCTCAGTCGGCAAGGCGATCGTCAAAGCAAAAAATATAGTCAGAACAAAAGCGAAAATTGTTTTTCCTTCATTCATTGGCCAAGTACCTCTACCCCAACTGCCCTGAGCATTTTTACCACTTTTGGTAGTGGCAAGCCAATAATATTTGTATAGCAACCATCAACCTTTGCAATTAAAAATGCGCCTGTTCCTTGTAATGCATAGGCTCCAGCCTTGTCCATTGGTTCTCCAGTTTCAATATAAGCGTCAATTTCTGGTTCAGTGTAAGTACGAAAAGTAACTAGTGAGGTTTCACTTTCAGTCAAGCATTCCATGCTTGACTTGGCGAAATCGAACACTAATAAGGCTATACCAGTATATACCTGATGAGTTCTTCCGCAAAGAGCCTGTAGCATGGCTTTTGCTTCAGCGGTTGAATTTGGTTTGTTATATAGTTTATCGTCCAGGACGACTATTGTATCCGCACCGATAATAATCAATTTATCAGGTGGTGGCATCCCGTCTTTGTTTAGCCGGTCTCCAATAGCAAAAGCTTTTTGACGAGCAAGTTCAGTGGTAATTTGTGCTGGACTGATTGGCCGCCCATTGCTAGGCGGCATTGTTTCTTCGATGTTGCTGGGCAGCACTTCATACTGAAGACCTAATTGGTCTAGAAGGTGTTGGCGCCGAGGCGATTGAGAAGCAAGAATGATGCGCATTTGCATTTATTTAACAGCAAAAAATAAGTTCTGTCTTGCCAAAAGTCAGTTTATCGCCGGACGATATCTGTTTGCGTTCATCAATGGGCTCGCCGTTTAACAGAGTACCGTTTGTACTACCAAGATCTTCTACCCAGAACTCGCCCTGAACTTGTAAAACCCAGGCGTGATGGCGAGAGATATGATGATCTGCTGGTATAGCAATATTATTGCTGCGATCACGACCAATTTTATTTACAGACGACGATAGCTCGTAGCGCTCCTTGGTGGTCTTATTAAATAAAAAAGCTCCCTGCAATAATTTTTTCTGTTTCCTATCACCAAGCGCCTGATAGTCAGCCAGAGCAGTTTTATTAGTTGGTGTGTCTTTTTTCTCCACTGCCACATCATCCGCTTTATTTTGGTTCTTCGCTTTCTTCATCGCATAGCAGGTAAGGCATTGACCGTCTGCTGTCAACTGTGACTTACATATACGACATTGCCCAGTACTGCGCGCAGCCATGGCTGTTTAATTAACACCATTATCAGATCCCAAATAATGGACCGCTACTACTGTAACATTGTCCGGCGCGCCACCATCTAAAGTTTGTTTGACCAATTCGTCACAAACTAAATTTGGCTCGTCCTTTTTGCTTACCACCTCGGAGATCTGATCATCCAAGAGGACAGTAGACAATCCATCTGAGCAGAAGACAATCCAGTCTTTTGGCTTCAGTTCTACCGGTACTTGATCAATTTCCACTCTCTTCTCATGCCCCAAGCATCTGGTAATTAAATTTTTATAAGGATTTGTTCTGGCTTGCGCTTCAGTCAATCGTCCAGCCCTAACCATTTCTTGGACAACCGAATGATCATTGGTAAGCAGTACGCATTTGTCTTCACGCAGTAGATAAGCTCTAGAATCGCCAACATGGGCAATCTCCAGTCTATTGTCATCAGCTTGCACGCCCACAACTAGCGTTGTGCCCATGCCCTTTACCGTAGAGCTTGATTCTCGCTCGTTAAAAATGGCTTGATTAGCTTTGTTTACTGTCTGCACTAACCATTTACGAACGATTTCCGCATCATGGTTGGCTGGTGGATTGGTCTGCCATTCTTTTTCTAGAGTTTCCACGGCTAACTTGCTAGCCTTGGCGCCGCCAGCAGCCCCTCCCATGCCGTCTGCAACAACGAATAGACGTTCGTCTGGGCTGACATAGTAATTGTCTTCGTTACGTTGCCGCTGGCAACCTGCATCAGTTTTTGCAGCCACGCTCCATTTCAGCATCGTTTATCTCCGTTGCCCTTCTTTAGGTCAATTATCAATTTACTTGAGCTAAGTACCACAGGATGTAGGATGTCTGAAAGAGATTGTGAATTAAGATATTAAGATAGTCTATGGTTGGGGCACCAATCGCCATAATAAATATTGCCCCTATTAGGCAATTTCCAATCAAAAATAGTTGGTGCAGCCAAGATTCTTCAACTAAGTTTGAGTTTGACAGCATAGCAAATTGAGCAAAAATTGCACAACCGCTTGGCGCCTAATCACTAAGAAGCATTTAACAGCGATAATCGACTACAAGCTCTCTGGCGAGCTTCGTGGGAGCATTTTGGCATTGTAGGCAGCCTTAGTACAGCCTAATTAAGTGCAATCATGTTGGTTATTGTTGGTCTTAAAATCTAATTCTAAATTTATAATTGAATGTTAACTGCTTTTAAATAAGGCTTTGCAGCCCGCAGAAAGTTAAAATCCGGGTTGAGAAGGCGCACAAATCCTTCTAAGGACACTGCGGTTCTAATCAAATAAGCCAAATTTGCCGGCAATTTAAACGAATGGTTCTTAAGTAATGTGTCAAGTTCGTTTTCCAGGTCAGACAAGCTTATGTCTGTTATTGAGGATCCGCGGCAAAAGGCAAGAAAGGGTAACGCTGCTTTTTCTAGTTCCTTTTTGCTCTGTTCTGATGTTTTGGCCATTATGCCCAATTGTTCAAACGCACAAATAAAGGCATTGAGATCGTCTTTAACAATGCTCATAACTAGATTGATTAGTCCCTGGCGCTGAGAATCAGTCAGATAACTAACCATACCAAAATCGTAAATAACTAGCTTGTCCGTCAGGCGTGATTGCAAAGTTACCACTATGCGGATCGGCGTGAAAAAAGCCATGGACAAAAACCTGTTCTAGATAAGCTTCAACGAGCTGGCGAACCAATCGTTTTAGATCAAATCCTGCCGATAAAGCCATTCCTAAATTGTCTATTTTTGCTCCTTCGCAAAGTTCCTCAGTAAGTACCTTTGGGCTGCTGTAGCGCCATATGATGCGGGGAATGAGTATCGTGGGGAAATTTCTCAACGCCTTGCGCAAGCGGTCAGCATGGCGTCCTTCCTGCAGATAATTCATTTCAGCAAAAAGGCTATAGCCAAATTGATCGATTAGCTCAAGCCAATCTTGCCATTCCCCTTTCAAGTGCAAGATTTGAGCAGTATGGGCAAAAAGCTTCATTAAGGCTAGATCTTGGTAAATTAAGTTAGCAATGTCCGGGCGCTGTACCTTGATTGCCACAGCTTTGCCGTCTTTGAGAATGCCTCTATGTACTTGTCCGATACTGGCAGAGGCTATCGGGGTTAGATCGAAAGACTGAAATAGCTGATCGAGCTTTGCATCCAATTCTCTTTCCACAATTGCTTTGACCTGCGCAAAAGGAAAAGGGGGAACCTGATCTTGCAGTAATGACAATTCTTCAGTTAATTCAACTGGCAAAATGTCTGGACGCATAGAGAGAAATTGCCCTAGTTTTATGAATGTCACCCCGAGGGCAGTCAAAGACTCTCTGAGTTGACAGGCCCTGGCTTTGCGCCTATCGATGTACTGGCTGTTGGCCTTAATTTTTGTGGGCAGGCAGTTGAAGCGAGCAAATTTCCAGATCGTGCAGATAATTAAAAACAGACGGTGGCTAAAAAGGCTTTTCCCTATGTGCGCAGCTTTATCAGCCTGAGCGGGATCATAGCCAATCGCAGTTAGACTGTTTTGATTGCCTATACTTTCCAAGTTGCCAATACTTTAGACAACCACTCGCATTGATTTAAGTTCAGCAATTTCTGCCCGTAGTGTGGCGATTTCTGCCCGTAACTCGTTGATTTCTGTTGTATCACCCAGGGCCCCGAGCGAAAAGTCAGCTATTTGCCTGCGGATTTTTTCTTTCATCTCGGTCTCTAGAGACTCAGAACGCTGCCAAACCTTTTGCGATAATTCGACAGCCAGACTGTTCACATATTCTCTTGCTTCTGCAAAACGATCGCTGCCATTTGTTTTGCACTCATCAGCACGCGCAGTGAGCGTATCAAGATAATCCTCAATGCGTTCTCTGCCAACCTCTACGGCTGCTTTGGCAAGGAAGAAAAATTTGATCATTGGACGAAACACGTAATTAACCTCTCTGTTCAAATGAAGCAATTCACCATTCCCACGTTGGTTACTAGCGGTGGCAAACTATGGGGACTGATCTAGAGAAAGACTAATACACCCTCTACTAAAAATAATTATAAAGATTTTAACTATGATCTAGACAAGCCAATCTCTCTTTACTATACTTACGTATGTATGGACGACTAGGTTTAGTCAAGATGGGTCATTAAGCAAGAGCAAAAAGTAGACAAATTATGCCACCAGTATCAGTTGATGATTTACCACTTAGACAGCGAGATGTTCTGCGTCTGATTATCGAATTGACGCAAGACAATGGTTATCCGCCCACTTTAGCCGAATTGGCTAAGGCTCTCGGTTTAAAGAATAGAATGACTGTTCACCAGCATGTTGTTGCTTTGAAAAAGAAGGGACTGGTTCAATGGGAGCCAGGTTTGAACAGATCTCTTAGAGTGTTGAACGATTTGCAAATTGATGCAGAGCATACTAAAGGACAAATCAAAACAAATAAAGTTGTGCGCTTTAAAGAACAAGCGGGCATTCCTTTGGCCGGGGCTATTGCCGCTGGTTATCCGATTGAAGCCATTGGCGCACAAGATCATCTAAACATTGATCAACAGTATGTTGATAGCGGTTGTTATGCCTTGAAAGTCAAAGGTCAATCTATGCTTGAGGAAGGCATTTTTGACGGCGACTATGTGATTGTTAAACCTGAGCCTTCGCCACGCAATGGTCAGTTAGTGGTCGCTCTACTTGGGGACGGTAGTGCGACACTAAAAAGATTCTTTAAAGAGAAGGCTCAGTTTCGTCTGCAACCGGCTAATAAAGACTATGAACCGATTTACCTGCATAAAAATGAAGATTTACAAATACAGGGCGTCGTAGTTGGTCTTTATCGGAAATTTTAGCGAGCGCTGATCGCTCCTTTGCCACTAATAGGGTTTACTGCTCTAAAATGGGCTAATATTTCCTGTCCATGTATTTTCGGTAAATCAGCATTAACAAGAAGCCAGCCAGAGATCAGCAGGGTAATTTGTTTGTTGTCAGCGGACCATCAGGCGTTGGCAAAGGTACTGTTATTGGACTGATGCTTAAGCAAGTATCAGGAATAAAAAAGTCAGTTTCAGCAACCACTCGCAAACCAAGACTAGGTGAGCAAAATGGCATTGACTATTTTTTTAAATCGAAAGACGAATTCCGGCAAATGATTGATCGGGGCGATTTGATGGAATGGGCTGAATTTGCCGGTAATTTTTACGGTACCCCGATAAATTGGGTTAAAGATGAGTTGAAACACGGAATCGATGTAATTTTGGAAATTGACATCCAGGGAGCAAAGCAGATTCATAGCCAATACTCAGAGGCGACGCTTATTTTTTTATCACCACCTTCTCTTGCTGAATTGAAAGAACGGCTAAACACCAGGGGCACTGAATCGGCGGAGAAAATAGCCTGGCGGTTAAAGAAGGCGGAAGAAGAATTGGCTGAAAGAGAGATGTTTAAATATGAAGTTGTTAACGATCACCTAGAACAGGCGGTGAACAATTTGCGCAGTATCGTGTATGCTGGAAGAGAACAAAAGCTTTCCCAGTCGTCCTTTCCTGAAAAGGCGGAGTAACAGCCGATGAATACAACTAGAATTCTTGATCAACTCTTGGACAAAAAGAGCAACCGCTATGAGCTGGTGCTTCAAGTTGCCCAAAGAGCTAAGCAGATTAAAAACGAAACATCTGAGGCGCATAAAACTACTAACGCCGTAATTCAGGCGCTACAAATGGTGGCCGCTGAAGGTGATGGCACAATTTTAATTTCGCCATCTGCATATTACAGCTATTAGACAGCACTCATTTTGGTCGGATAGGCATCAAACAAGCGGACCATCGTTCTTGGTCTGTCTAGTATGGGCATGAGCTTTTACTGCAGCTGAAGCCAGTAATGGTGATTTCCGTATTGCTAAAATTGTCTTTCTGCCTTACTCTTATAAAAAATGGGAGTCTTGAGGCTGCTCAATTATGGATTTCTGGACAGTATTATTAATAGCTGGCTGCATGGCTGGGGTCCTTGGTTGGACAGTGATCCCAATCAATAACTGTCTTCTCTGGTATTGTGACTGGAAGGACGGAACGGATATTAATTGGGCTGAATATATTGGTTATGCCATTGCCGGACCCTTTGCCTGGCTCTTTGCCATTTTCGAAATTATCATGCTCTACAGCAAGTAAGAATTGCTTTTGTGCCTTCTTTACCAGCAACTAATTCAGCTAGTTCAGACAAAATGCTGAGCAATTCGAGCTGATTATTTATTTGTGTTAGCCTGGCTCGGTATGGCGCGCTACCCGGAATTCCCTTAGTGTAATGAACCATGTGTCGCCTGGATTCATTAGTGCCAATCTTGATGCCTTTATAATTTATTAGACCGGCTGCGTGTTGATAGGCATAAATCAAACGCTCAACATCGTTTGGTGGATCTTTTAATTTGCCGGTTTCCAAGTAATGGCTTATACGCTTGATTAACCAGGGATTACCCAGAGTGCCACGAGCAACAGCAACTCCATCGCAACCAGTTTCTTCAAGCAAGCGTGCGGCATCTTCCGGCTCGAAAACGTCTCCATTGCCAAAAACGGGAATGGATAGGGCACGTTTCACCTGGGCAATAAAATTCCAGTCGGCTTTGCCGGAATAAAGTTGTTGCCTGGTACGACCATGTACTGTAACTGCGTTGGCACCAGCTTCTTCAAGCATTACACCAAATTCAACTGCATTGCGTGAATGATCATCCCAACCCAGGCGAAATTTAACTGTTAGCGGTACGGATATTGCGTCTTTCACTGTACGCACTATTTCGCGGGCTAATTCTGGCTCGCGCATCAGTGCACAACCATCTTTGCCTTTAGTAATTTTGGGCACCGGGCAACCCATGTTGATATCAACCCAGTTAACTCCTTTAGCCTCCGCCATCTGGGCTGCCTTGGCCATTATTTCTGGTTCATGGCCAAATATTTGAATAGCAATAGGATCCTCGCCGGCTGATAGATCCATCTTGTTCGAATCGGGCTTATGCATCAATGCTCGTGAGGAGACCATCTCGGTGGCTAAAAGACAATCACTATCCATGCTGCGAATAAGGCGGCGAAAGACCAAATCAGTCACACCAGCCATCGGTGGTACATAGACTCGACTTTTCAATTGTAAATTGCCGAATTTGATGGACATAATTTATATTGCGGACAAAATTATCTACACCCAGTGATTCTCTATAGAATCATAGCTTAAGTCAAATGATTATCTGGATGCTAAAATCCCTAAAGCAGGAAAATAAATGAAAATAGCATACTTTGATTGTCCATATGGTGCTGGCGGCGATATGCTGCTGGGTGCGCTTTTGGATGCCGGTTTAGAAACAGAAGCGTGGCTAAGGGAGCTAAGCAAAATCGCCCTGCCGCCAAATAGCTATGATCTGGTCGTGGAGCAGGTTAAGCGCTCATCAATTGTTGCTAAAAAGTTAAGGGTATCTGTCTTAGAGAATGCTCATGGGCAGACCGATCAAAAGTTGCATACCTCAAATCACATTCATACCCATGAGCATTCACACGTGCACGAGTCTGGACATGTTCATGCGCATGAACATTCACATGCGCACGAGTCTGGACACGTTCATCTGCATGAACATACGCACGGACACGGTCAGGCATTGCCCCATATTCATAAGCACAGTCATGCAGATGAACGAGGTTTGTCCGAAATCAGCGAAATTATAAAGCGTTCGGAGTTTTGCTTGGAAGCCAAAAATCTTGCTCTGAGAATCTTCAATAAATTAGCTGAAGCAGAGGCTGCGGTCCATGGCATCAACGTCAATGACATACATTTTCATGAAGTGGGAGCAATTGATTCCATAGTGGACATCGTCGGCTTTGCTATAGCTTATATATTGCTGGGCATTGAACAGAGTATTGTTTCTCCTTTGCCTTTAGGCTCCGGATTAGTGAAGACAGAACATGGATTATTCCCTGTGCCTGCTCCAGCGGTGTTGCAACTTTTGACTGTTGCAAAGGCGCCTGTATGTAAGCAAGATATTTCTTATGAATGCCTGACTCCTACAGCGGCGGCTATTTTGGTAACCATAGCCAGCGAATGGGGAACAGTGCCGGCAATGCAGTTAATAGATGCCACTGGATATGGTGCCGGAGATCGTGATCCGCAAGGTTTTTCCAATGTGTGCCGGGTGATCATTGCGCCGAGGTGCACAAGAACAACAACCTTTAGTAAACATGGTGCATAGCAGCCGGTTTTCTCGTGAGCCATTAGTGGTGATCGAAGCTATTGTCGATGATTTTTTACCGCAAGCATTGGCATACACAAGCGAACAGTTGCTCAAGTCCGGCGCAATGGATGTCTATGTCACGCCGGTGATAGCGAAGAAAGGACGTAGTGGGCATCTGCTTACAGTCCTTTGTCAGCGCGAAAAGCTTTCCTTGATTGAAGAGCAAATTTTCGATCAAACATCAACGATAGGACTGCGGACTTATTTAACTGATCGTCTTTTGCTGGAAAGAGATTGGCAGACAGTCAATCTGACTGATGATCCTTCAATAAACGGCAAAGCCCATGAAATTCGGATTAAAGTCTCTAAAGACCTTAATGGCAAAATCATAAATGCACTGCCGGAATATGACGATTGTGCGCTCTATGCCCAGTCGGCAAAATTGCCCTTGAAAGAAGTATTCAATAGAGCACTAGCTAAATTTAACCAGAAAATATCTACAAGCTAATTGGTTTCGAGTCATCGATTTTTTTAAAGCCGTTGACAAAATATTCATACATGGCTGGCAGGACCATTAAGGCAAGAAAAATGCCAGGTATTAAACCACCGACAATGACAATGGCAAAGGGACGTTGGCTCTGAGCCCCAATAGCTGTTGATATCGCTGCTGGTATCAACCCTACGCAGGCAACCGTGGTCGTCATAAGAGCAGGTTTCATTCGAGTTAGAGCACTGCGAGCAACGGCATCTTTTAAGCTCAGTCCTTCATTGACTAATTGTTTAACCAGTGATACCAGAATAACTCCGTTTTGAACGGCGACTCCAGATAAAGCAATGAAGCCTACTCCGGCCGATATACTAAAATGAGTGTGGGTAAGTATGAGAGCAAGAACAGCCCCAGGAGTAGCTAGTGGTACTGTAAGCATCACAAGCAAGGCCACTCTTGCTGAACCAAATGCTATATAGAGCAATCCAAAAATCAAAAAGAGAGTTACCGGAATGATAATTAAAAGTCGCCCAATGGCGTGTTGAGCGCGTTCAAATTGTCCACCCCAGGTAACATGATAACCTTCCGGAATCTTAACATGTTTTTCGACGAGCTTTTGTGCTTCATGCACAGCGGACATAAGATCTCGTCCTCGGATATTAGCTTTTACTGCTACTCGCCGCTCATTCTTATCGCGATAAATAGCTGTTGCTCCATGGCTTTCTTTAATTTCAGCTAATTGCGAAAGAGGAATACGCATGCCTGATGGAGTAGAAACGAGAATATTGCCCAAATCAGTTAGTTCGTCTCTATAACTTTTTTGATAACGCAAGAGTACTGCAAAATGGCGTTCTCCTTCGATTAATTCGGTGATTACTTTCCCACCAATAGAAGTTTCTACAATGTCTAAAACATCGGAGGTGTTAACGCCATAGCGGGCAGCTTTTTCTCGATCAATATCAATTAGTAATTGTGGTTGGCCCAGAATTTTGTCACATGCCACGTCAACCATGCCGGGGACTCTTTCCACCAGCCTTTGTATTTGTCTGCCCAGATCCGAATCTATATTTAAGTCTCGTCCATAGATCTTAATGCCGAGCTCACCTTTTACACCGGCAATGGCTTCATCCATATTATCTTTAATATATTGAGAAAAATTGTATAGTAGTCCTGGTTTTTCTGTTAGTAATTGGGCGTCGATAGCATTGACTAAGTCCTGTTTGGTTTTATACTTGGATTCCCAGTATTCTCGCGGTTTTAGATCAACAAAAAATTCTATATTACTGTAATTATTAGGGTCAGTACCATCATCAGGACTACCTATCTGACTGACCACATTAGTAATTTCAGGATAACTGCGCAAGGTTTTTCTAATATCCCGTGCCAGACTCGCTGATTGGTTCAAAGAAACGCTGGTCGGTAATACCGTTACTCTGAGCCAGATATTGCCTTCTTCCAATTCCGGTAAAAATTCAGCGCCCATGATACAAAAACCAAAAATAGAAAAAAGAATTGCTCCAAAACCAATCATAGCCACTTTTCGCTTATTATTCATCGACCAGGCAAGCAGCGGACGATATTTAGCAATAGCGAAATTCATAACTGGACTTTCTCTATCCGAAGGTAATTTTCGACTAAAAACCATGAAACAAAAAACTGGTACCACAAACATGGCTGCCGCTACTCCACCCAATAGCTGGAAGTTCATCATATATGCTAACGGACGGAAAAGTTTACCTTCGACTTTTCGAAGGTAAAGATAGGCAGGAAAGTTAGGATGATAATTGTGGTGGCAAATAAAATTGGCCTCGCCACTTCTTTAGCCGCATTGTAAACTGCTGTCAATGTCTCTTCTTGGTTGAGTACGCGGCTTTCCCTTAAATGAGCCAGGTGTCGAATTATATTTTCGGTCATTATAATTGATGCGTCGACGATGATCCCAAAATCGATGGCCCCAAGGGAAAGAAGATTAGCGGGCATATGAAAGATTTCCAGTAAAACCATTGCGGTACACAAAGCTAAAGGAATTGCACTGGCTGCAATAAAAGCGCTGCGAATTTGAAAAAGATAAAGCATCAGGATAACTACAACCAAAAATATGCCTTCAGCTACGTTATGCGTTATTGTTTCTGATGTTTTTCGTACCAGAGCTAAGCGATCATATAAAGGCACCATTTGCATACCAGGAGGTAATCCTCTCTGAATGTCATCCCAGGCGGCTTTTAAATTATCTACAGCATAGGATGGATTTTCGCCGCGCCGCATCAAAACAATGCCCTCTACGGCATCGTCATCCTCGTTCTTCCCTACCTGTCCCAGGCGAATGCGCTCACCCACGCGCACATTGGCTATAGATTTGACTAGAACTGGAACACCCTGATTTGTAGAGGAGATGACTACGTTGTCGATGTCATCCACCGAGCGCAGAAGCCCTAATCCCCTAACCATATAATCCTGTCCGTTCTGGACAATATAACTGCCGCCAGTGGAGCCATTTGAATTGGCAATGGCCGTTATCACTTGAGCCTGCGATAGATTTAATGCCCTCAATCTATCTGGGTCAATTTCTACTAGATAGGCTTTTGTTGGTCCACCAAATCCGGTGACATCGACAACGCCAGAAACGGACTTGAATTTACGTTCCAAGTACCAATCCTGCCATTCTTTGCGAGCAGCAGGGGAATATTCTTTACCTTCCACAGTGTATCGATAAATTTCTGCTACTGGGCTGGAATCGGGATCAAGTTGGGGTGAGATATTACTTGGTATGTCAGCCTGATTGATTTTTTCCAGTACTTGTTGTCTGGCAATGTATGAAGGAATGCCATCAGCAAAAGTAACAGTAATTACTGAAAGACCAAATAAAGATATAGACCTAGGTGGTTCTGCCCGGGGAATGCCATTTAGTTCTTTCTCCAGAGGGATGGTAACCAATCGCTCTACTTCTTCGGCCGCTTTGCCGGGAATTTGGGTAATCACCCTCACCTGCATATTGGCCACATCGGGATAGGCTTCTAAGGGAAGATTTCTGTAACAATAATAGCCAGCCAATAATAGTAGGAGTACAAAGCCAACTACAATGCCGCGATTCCGAAGTAATGTTAAAAGCATGATACTATCAATTTATTACTCAAGTTCTTTCAAGGCTTCGGAGCGCAAGTCAAAACTACCTGTGGTGACCACCGTTTCGCCCGGATGTAGCCCACTCAATACTTCATAGTAAGGTCCGGATTCTCCACCAATTTGCACCTTCTGTTCCCGGAAAGAATTATTACCAACCGGCACATAAACTACCTTGTCTGTATCTGTATCTTGCACAGCTTCTTTAGGTATGGTTAGCACTTTTTGTGCACCAACCTGAATGGTCATTTTAGCGAACATTTTTGGCTTTAACTTTAAGCCTGGATTATCTACTTCCGCCCTTACGGAAAGGGTGCGCGTGTCAGAATTAATTGAATCGGACACATAGTTTAATTTACCCTGGAAGATTTCTCCGGGAAAGCTTTCCAGAGTCAATTCGATTGGTTGTCCTTCACTTACTTTTGAAATATCCTTTTCATAAACGTCAGCTTTTAGCCAGACAATGTGAAAATCAGCAACGGTAAAGAGTGCTTTGCTGGGGTCGACCAATTCGCCGACATTGACCAGCCTTTCAATTACTATTCCGGTCTCAGGCGAAACAACGGGTACAAGGGGGTCGATTTCCCTTGATTTCAAACAAGTCCCTATTTGTTGGTCTGAAATTCCTAAGCAGCCTCAGTTTTTGTTTAATGGGTTCAGTAAGTAAAACCATGCGCTCTTGCGATAAAGAAACGGTAGCCTTCCTTTTTGGGTTAGGGTATTGACCGTAATGCCGTCTTTTTCGTATTGTGTGCGAGCTGCCTCAAATTCTGCTCGCGAAGCAATTTTTTCTTCAAATAAACCCTTTGCGCGTAGATAAGTACTTTGAGAAAAGCGGATTTGAGCTTGTGCCTGTTCCAGGTCAGAATCAATTTGCAGCAGATCGCGTTTTAAATCTGCCCTTACCTGGGCCTCATTTTGTAATAAATCGGACTCGGACTGTTCAATATCCTGGCTTCTAATCATCAGCAGCTTTTGTCCGGCAATGACGTGATCGCCGATGCTGGCCATAACATCTATTATCCGCCCGGTCACCGGCGAATTAATGTGTGTTGTCATATTGGCATTGGCAAGAACTTCACCGGTTGTTTTCACGGCAAAATCAACCAGGCGGATGTCAGCTTTGCCATAACCAGGATGAATTGCCGCAACCGCTGAGGGCTGGAGCTGGACGATACTGGTGTTAACATCTCCTAAATGAGTCTGCTCTGGATTGCTGGACAAAGGTTTGCAGCCGAATAAGAAAAAGCTTGGCAAGAAGACAAGAGAGACCGACAATATATATTTATAAAGCTTATACATGAATATCGAAGTGAATTAACCTGTTGCTTTTAATAATCAAAGTGCCATATACAAAGGAAAATATCAACCTCAATTCACACAAAATGCACACTTTTGAGGAAAACTTATAAGTAGAAGAGAAAGGCTGTACTGAAAAATTTAGTGTGTTGCTCCAATGAAAACAATTAACTCCTTATCTATGCGCATCAGTGTCTTTGCAGAATGTTTTTTGCTTGTATTTAATTGCGCCTTTTTGCCTGCTAGTTTAGCGGCAGCAAGCGGCGATCTTAACTATTCAGATTTAGCTCAATTGACTAGTTTGGAAACGATCATTTATGGTTCGCCACACAAGAGTCTGCCAGGTGAGAAGCGCATTGAGTCTCTGGAGAAGGTGATATTTGGCAAAGCACATAGTGGATCCGGTCACGATCGCATCGTGGCCATTGCGGCGGCGATTAATGGGCAAGATAATAATCTGCTGGCTCCGCCTCTGGCCGCCGGTCTTGATCGCTCTGACGCATTAACCAAAACGCCTTCTCCACCCCTGGCTCCGGAAGTGTCGGAACAATCGAAGACTGCTGATGCCGATATGCCGCCTACAGCCCAGCAAGATCGGATTAAAATTATGCTCCAACAGGCGATGCAATTATATTCTCAAGGACAGGTAAGTCCTGCGGAAACAATTTTCAAAAATGTGCTTTCGCTTGACAGTTCAAACAGTGATGCTAATTTTAACTTGGGGGCAATTGCCGAAGGCAAATCAGATTGGTCAAGTGCTTTACGCTATTATCAGGCGGCTTTAAAAGCCAATCCGACAGACGAAGATATTAAAACTGCTGTACAAAACATGCAGACTAAGATCAAGGCCGAGCAGTCGATGGCTAAGGGAGCAAACAGCGGGCAACAGAGCGCGAGCAGGGCCAATAAATTATCGCCCCCACAAATAGAGGCTTTAAGGGCGAAAGTAAATCAAGCAGCCAGCGATTATCAAAGTGGTAATTTTGATGCGGCAATAGATAATCTAAAAGGCGTAGCCAGCCAGGCTCCTGACCAAGCGGATGTGCAGTATGCGCTTGGGCAAGCTTATCTAGCAAAAGGATTATATGAAAATGCTCGTTCAGCACTGACCAAAGCCCTTTTCTGGCGCCTGATAATCAACAATACAAACAGGCTCTTTTTGATTTAGATCAACAAATGTCACAGGCATCTGGAAATAATATTGGTGATACCTACTCCAGCAACAGTTATCCGCCCGGCGGGAACCAAAGCTTTGCTAATCAAAATAGCAATCAACTGGCCAACCAGAATAGCGGACAGCCTGGGGCGATAACTCCTTTTACTCCGGATGTTAGTGGCGGTAATGATCAAATGGGCTGGCAATCGGGACTATCGCCTGGATACTCTAATGGCAGTAGCTTTTACACCTCAGGTTATGCGCCAGGTTACGGTGGCGGTTATATGCCAGGCTATGCCTCTAATAATTATTCGCCCTTTCGGATGTCCTCAGGTCTAGGCACGGCGGCAATGGCTGGTATGGCCGGCATGGCGCTTGGCTCAATGTTTGGACTGATGATGAATAGCCATAATTATAATTATCCTTCTTATCATTATCACGGTCATCGCTGGTAAATTAAGGCTAGAGAGAAGGTAAAATCAAGAACATGAATATGTCACCATTGATAAAATCACAATTGCTGATCATACTTGTATTTTATTATTTTTTGCCGATTCATACCGCGCATTCAGCCTTAGCCGATGGTGAAGTCCTGAAGGGTGGAGTGCAGGAAAATGATTCTATTACTCGTCTAACAAGACCGAATACCAATCAAGGATCTAATCAAAGCGATTCTTTGCGTCTGGGCAGACCAACGGCTGGTGTTACGGGGCCATTGTCGGGCATGGTAGATGCTTCCCAGTTTTCTAAACCATTGAATGGCAAGGCTGAATCAGCTGGTATGGGCTTGGTCCGTCCGGATGAATTCAAGAATTTATCGGCACAAAAATTTGACCTGGGTGCTGATAGGGGTTCGAAAGAATTGCTTATTGGCTGGGAGCGCTGGTACAAACAATTATCAGCTGCTATCTATAATCGCTGGAGCCAGGTGGCCAGTGTTTCTGGGCATGCTGTGGTTCGCCTAACAGTAACGCGGGATCGTATTTTAAATGCCGTAATGGTTCAATCAAGCGGCAATTCGGAATTTGACAGCGGACTCATTCAAGCAATTCTCAGCCTAAATGGAAATCCTGGTTTGAGCTTTCCCAGCGGATCGCAAAGACAGGCTGTAGTCCTGGAGTCCGATTATATTGCCGGCAGCAATATAGATCCTGGTTATAGCTGGATTCGCAACGATGTGGAAAAAGTGAACGAGTCGTATTAATTAACTCAACCAAGTGAAAATAGTGGACTGCGAACTCAAGGATAGGCTGCGCTCAGGATGCTGAGCAAGTCTTTGCTCGTCCAGTCTTTAATTTTGCTAAGCTCATCGCATACTGGGCGCCAGAATGATAATGGACCATGCATCGATGAAGGATCATTTTCTTTTTGCCAATCGCGTATAGCTAAAGTAGAGAAGAGCATGCAGGAATTATTTTCCTTTAGCCATAAACTAAAATGGCGGCTGGGTTGACCGGCTAATTTGCTGATATCAAAAAGTTTTTGGCGAGAGAATAATTGTTGTAGGGATTGCCCCAGCGTGTCTTCCATATATCGTTGCCCGCATGAGGAGAAATTGAATAACTTGGCCAAATTCTTGTCGTCTATGGCTGATAGTACAACCAGGTGCTCACCATAATTGCTGCGAGCCATTAAAGAGGAAACTATTGAAGAGAGAATCTTTGCAGCAAGCAAGTGCTCATTAATATATTGGGATTTGTTTTTCTCTGCTCCGACAGGTGAGTGGGAGCCTTTAGCTAAATAAATACGATCGGCATGATTAAGGTCAACGACTTGCGCTATGCCAAGGAGGACTACTTGATCGATGTCTGATTTGAAATTATTGAGTTTTTTTATCAGATTCCTTTGTTGATCAGCATGCTGTTTGAATATTCTTTGCAAGAACTCAGCGGATATTGGCGGAGGCTGTGAATTGTCTTTGGCATAAGTTTTTAGGTCAAGATACTCTAATTGTAATAGTTTCTCTTTTGCGGCAAAACATTGTTGACCTAATTTAGACAATCGATCTTTTATTTTCTGTGGAAAAGGAAGAACGGGTATTTTCCTTAAATCTCCTACTTGCACATTTATCGTTTGATTAATAGACTTTGTCAGCAGGCTAATTGGTGTTGAGTTTAGGTAAGCGAGCAAAAAATCCTCATCTTCTGGCTTGGCAAAAATGGCTGAGCTGGCGACATCAAAGATCGCTCCAGCTGGCAGACGTCTCACAGCCAGTCCCGATTTATTGACAAAAGAAAAGCAGAGTCCGGGACGGAAATAAAATTCTTCATTTTTAACTACCCAGCCTGTTTTGCCTTTTAGATACGGGTAAGCTTCAGCAACAGCTTGTTTGATCTCTTGTCCGTTATTGCCCCACTTAACGACATATGGGTTCTCGCAGGCAAATCTTTCGCCGCCAGCGCCTTTTATATAGGGTACCCATAACGAGCCAATTAATTGAGGATCAACATCGAAATGATAACGAACAAATCTAGCGTTATCGGTAGTGGCCAGTCCCTGTCTGATTTCTGCCATGTCGCCAAGTTTTGGGAAGGTAGCGAGGATAGTACTCAACTCGGTCGATATTCCGGGGAAAAGAACATTGTCCTTATTTTTTAGCAAATTAGTTTGTTCAATCACTGATATTTGCGTTTTGGCCGGGGCACTAGCTGTAGTATCATTTATAATGTCCTGTAGTTTTTGCGCTTTATGCTTTTCTGATCTTAAGATCAATGAGAGACGTTTTTGTCTCACGTGTGATTATGCCTCTAGATTGAGGAGACTCTATCAGTAAGAGCACACTATCTATCTTTTCGCCGGTAGCTAAGGGAAATACGCCAGGTCCACAGTGGACAATTGCCTCAAGGTGATAATTGTTAAGCAAGTAATTACGTAAAGACTGATAACTGGGAATAGACATTAGCGATGATTGAGTAATTATGCCTAGCCTGCCACTAGGCTTAAGCATTTGCGCGCACCGTTGAAGAAACGCAGCACAGAGATCAACGCTATTGTCTGGATATTGCTCTTTGAGAGCAGCTTTGATTTCCCTGCTTAAGCATTTTCGACCAAGGTAAGGGGGATTAGTGACAATTATCGAGTGAGTTTGTCCAAGAAAATGATCTTTTTGCCAGCTGCGATCAATGCTGCCAAGAAAGCTGCCTTTGCCCTTACTTTTCTGATCAGCCCAGGCCAAGTTGGTCAATTTTCCGGGTGCGTTGCCACTAAGAATCAGAGACTGGCACAGCAAGCCAAGTCCAGCTACCCAGATAGCTTTCTCATCAATGTCGGCTCCATAAAGATTATTGTTGAGTATATTTCTTACCGATTCACTAGCGCTACAGCCAACTTGTTTGTATAAATTGAAAAATAACTCAAAAGCAGAAAAAGAAATTGACCTGCTCCGCAGGCCGGATCTAACAAGGTAATCTCGGACAACTTAGATTCGTCGATTTGTTTGTTGCTTGTCAGCGGTTTGCTAAGAAGCCAGGGATAATAACGCGACGGGATCTCCACTGCAGGTAGATGAGGTAAGACTGTGTTGGTCAGAAGAAAGTCGACCACCCAGTTTGGTGTGTATAGCTGAGTAAAAGCGATTAAAGCCTGGCGGTTAATTGTTTTGTTGGCACTTTGCACGACCCGTAATGCTTTTTCGTTTCTGGTACCCAGGCTAAATATTTGATAGGCAAAACCGAGATTGGCTATATCTTGAAATAAATACCCCACGTTTGATTTTTTAATAGCAGCTGAATCAAAAAATAAGCTTGCCTCCCGGAACGCTGCCTGATCAGGAAACGGCAAGGCTTGCCCTATGCCTGTGGGTAACATATCCTTCAGCAAAACAAATAGATGCTCAACCTGAGCAAAAACCTGGACATCGTTTGGCGTGTTGTTTTCGCTGTTGTTCCGTTCAAGAACACGATGGGCGAAATAAAGCAAAAAGGCACATAATTGTGTAGAAGAAAAATAGCGGTTGGTCAGTAAGTACTGCCTGCAAAAGGCGTTTCTTAACGCACGCAGAGCCCTGGCATTTAGCAGGTCCGAATCCCGACGTTGCCTGAATAGATGAGGCGCCTCTTGAAGAGCAGTGATCATTTCACCAACATGAATAAACCTAAATTGGTATCAAATCGCCAATACCAAATCTTAGCGGTTTAATTCCCGTTGGACAATCGCTAATATGATCAAACTAAGGCTTTAGCTTGACTGAAAGTTATGGAGTGTTCTTTCATGCGCGTAAAGGCTTCTTGCAAACGCTCTTTTGGCAGACACAAAGAAAGACGGAAATAGCCTTCACCCCCTGGACCATAGGCTGGCCAGGAGCAACTACCACACCAGTCTTTTCAAGCAGCATATAAGTGAATTCCCAGGAGCTAAAACCAGGCGGTACTTTTAGCCACAGATAAAAGGTGGCTTGACTGGGCTTGATTTGCCAGCCTAATTCAGTAAATGCTTTCACAGCCAGGTCTCGCCTCTCAATATATAGTTTATTGCAATAGTCAATATGATCTAATGGACCTTGCAAGGCGGCAATGCCGGCAATTTGCACGGCGCGAAAGATGTCTGTGTCTACATTTGATTTCAGCTGGGCGAGAGCTTTGATCGCTTGGGCATTACCGGCCGCAAAACCAATCCGCCATCCAGTCATATTGAAACTTTTGGAAAGCGTATGCAATTCAAGGGTCACTTCTTTAGCGCCAGGAACTTCCAACGCTGAAGGAGAGCGATAGCCGTCAAAGGTCATATCTGGATAAGCCAAATCGTGGCAGAAAAGGAGATTGTGCTTTTTAGCAAAATGAACCACTCTTTCAAAAAATGCCAGATCCGCTACTGCTGCGGTCGGGTTGTTTGGATAATTGAGCATCAGTAATCGAGCTTTGCTCAAAACATCTGGTGGGATGCTTTCCAAATCGGGCAGAAAATTATTCTCTGGGGTCAGCGGTAAAAAATGAGGGATGCCGCCGGCAAGAATTGTTGATGATTTATAAACAGGGTAGCCTGGATCTGGAATTAGGTTGTAATTGCCTTGGTCGATAAAGGCCATGATTGTGTGATGCAATCCTTCCTTACCACCAATCAAAGAAGTGATTTCGGTTGTTGGATCAAGGTCTACTTTGTAGCGTTTTTTGCACCATTGAGCGGCAGCTTCTTTAAAAGGCTTTATGCCGCCAGAGGGTGGGTAGTGATGGTTGACAGGATCTAGGACTGCCTGGCGCATAGCTTCGACAATATGGGGTGGCGTTGGCTGATCCGGATCGCCGCGTCCGAGATTAATTACGTCTATGCCGCGCGCAGCTACGCTCTGCACCTTTTGGTCCAATTCCATAAATACATAAGGCGGAATGGACTTTAGTCTATGAGCAGTTTCCATGATCATTTCCTCAAAGTATATTTAGATCAGCACTAACGGGCGGATGCAAGCGGGCGGAGCATTTATGTTTTGGATTCAGTGGCACCCGCTCGGCATAACTCATATGCCTCGCGGCCCACCGAGCCCCGCCCCTACGAATTCTCCGCGCGTTTGTTCGAATGCACAGTCGGTTAATTTTTATACATCGACGCGCGCAAGCAAGCATCGGTAGTTCCATAGTAGAGTACCATGTTTTTATCTATAAATCAGCCCGATATGACAGGCTCGATGATTTAGTTAAAGAATCTTTTGATTGGCAAGGATCACTTAATGCCTGGCAATAAAGCACTGGTAAGTTGCTCGGATAAAAATATAAATACAGGCGCAGTTGATCAAGTAAAAACTTCCTGGTCGCGGGCGGATTATTATTGGCTTTTACTGATAAGTGTGCTTGCTGGGTTTGTTTTTTTCTATCATTTGGCGGATTGTCCGCTCTTTAATCCAGATGAAGGACTATATGCCGAACCAGCGCGTGAAATGCTGGATACCGGTCAGTATGTCACCACTTTGCTCAATTATGTTGTGCGTTTTACCAAGCCACCATTGATCATTTGGGCTATGGCATTCAGTTATAAAATTTTTGGTATCAATGAGTTTGCTGCTCGCTTTCCGTGTGCCTTGAGTGGATTTCTGTTGATTATTGCTACTTATCTTTTTGCCAAGCAGTATTTGGGACGACGTCCGGCTATTTTGTCTGCTGCCATATTGCTAAGTTCTCCTTTATTCATTGGGGTTGGACGAATGGCGATTACTGATATACCCCTTTCTCTTTTTATGGCGGGCAGTCTTTTTGCCTTTTTTCACGCCTGGCAACAGAAATTGCCGATCTGGCTCTGGGTGGGCTATGTTCTTGTTGGGTTAGCAGTGATGACTAAAGGACCAGTGGGACTGATATTGCCTGGTCTGATTTTGGGTATTTTCTTTTTATTGCGTGGACAAGCTTTATCTGCAGTAAGATTTTTTCGTCTTGGCTGGGGAGGTTTGATTGTTGGCGGTATTGCGTTGCCCTGGTTCGTGACCGAAATTGCTATTACCAAGGGTGCATATTTTCGAGAGTTTATATTAAGAGAAAATTTTGCGCGCTTCACCAGTGTGGTTGATTCTCATAAAGGTGCCTGGTGGTATCACCTGGCCGCAGTGTTTGGTGGACTATTTCCCTGGTCGATTGTTTTACCGCAGTCGACAATATCAGTTATAAAAACCGTTTTTGGAGCAAAGCGATCAGGACAAGATGTTTTAGTATCTAGTGTTAAGCACCACTCATCGATAGATATTGGCCATTGGCCGACCGAGGTGAAGCGAGTTATCCAAAGTGGACTTTCGAGTTGCCGGAATTTGACTTTGGAAAATGAAGTGCTTTTATTTTCCCTTGTCTCGTCGGTGATTACCATTGTCTTTTTTAGCGCAAGCGTTTCCAAATTATTGCCATATACTTTGCCGGCGTTTCCAGCGTTGGCAATGATCATTGCTTTTCAATGGCATATGTTTTTGCAGAACAAAGAACGAAAGAACTTGGTTATTTATTGTGCAATTGTTTTATTTATTTATGGACTGGCAGGTTTATTAAGCCCAGTCTGCTTTAAATATTTACGCAATGCACCGCCTGAGCTAACGCCCCTAATAAGCCACTATGGATTAATTGTCAGCCTCGCTGTATTAATTGCTTTGTCTTTGTTGCTAGTCCACAAACTGAAAGCAGCAACATGGGTGTTGTTCGGTTCAATTATTGGGCTGACGATCATTTTTATGCCGAAACTGTCGGCTAAGGTTGCGCAGTTTTGGGAAGGAGATCTCCCTAGTTATGCAAGGTTCGTTAGTCGGACAAATCAACCGCTGATCGTTTATCAACTGAGAAAGCCAGGCATTCCCTTTTATTTTGGTCGTCGCGTTTTCCAAGCCAGCAAGCAAGGGGAATTGAATGAAATATTCCGCATCAATGAACAGTGTTATGTAATTACTAAAAACAGTAATCTTATTGATTTGCAAGCAAAGGGTTGCAAGATGATTGCTAAGGACACTAATTTTGTTTTGTTGCTTTCGCCAAGCAAGCACTAATGATTTAGACTTGCACCTTTTTGCCTCTCATGTATAGTATTTATGGCTCGGAGAGATAGGAAACCTACCACCATTTTTAGTATCAAACAGTCGAATAAGCAAGCAGACAAGTTTATAGCAGGAGAGAATATGCGAGGTATATTTCCTTGTCCATTCCAGGTGGAGCAAGACAGATTTGAATTCACTAATCGCCCATTTAACAATAGAGGCGGAGCAGATGGGACAGCGTGGCGATTACCAGTTGCTGCCTATTGTTTGCTTTTCCTTGCCGTGCAAATCATGTTCAGCTGCGCAAATATTGAGCTTCAGCCCAAGGACCCGGAATTAATTGCTCTGGGCAATTTTGCTGACCAGGCGACAATACACTTGTTTGAAATGAATCCGAACACATACGAGCAGTACCAGAGCCTGATTGAGCAAGATTTTGCTCCTAATATCCTCTCTCAGCTTAAAGCTCGTGGAGCCTGCTGTAAGTCGACTGCTGAAGTTCGGAAAACATTAGAGGAAATGCAAAAGAGTAATCAACGTGTTTTGATTCGCATTCAGTCAACCACATTTCCGAGCAAGGCTACTAAGATTGGATTAGTACCAATCGAAGTAAAGGGCAGCTATGTGAAAAGCATCAATAACATAAGTAAGGCATCAAATTTTGACGTTCTTTATTTAATTGGCAATAGCGTCACAACTAAGCGTCCAATTGTCGCTTCTATTGAAATAAAGAAGTTTTGATATCTAAGATTAAATGAGGGGAATTGCGTAAATTTCCCACTTTTCATAAGCTCAATTGCTCATTACAATTCTCTTAATGATTTTTTAGAAAGTCCTTTAAGGACAATCTGACTAGTTAAGGAAATCGGTCAAATGAGTAAATCGAATCTGAAAGAATTACTGAGCAGGGCATTAAGATTATCAGCCATTACTAATGAATTGGGGCAATGCTGTTGTGCTAACCTCAACACACAGAGCACGATTATTACTAACCAGGAAGGTTTTTTTAGATTAGCCAGGACAGACTCTGACTACCGCTGTTTAAACTCCGGATGTGCCGGTGGCGTTTGTGAGGTGACCTGGAAACCGTTAACTCATGCTGCCTGATCAGGGTTGATTATTAAGAATTTGTAAATCGATAAGCGGTACAGGGCGGCAATCATTGCTGCCGATTTTGATTCTCTGCCAATAAAGTGGTATGAAAATTAATAGGTGTCTTATTACGTGGATAAGACCGAAGCAATAATTGAAGTATGCTGAAAAAAAATGTTATCAGACTGATTGTAATGACTCTATTTGGACTGATTGTCAGTCTATGGTTTTTATTATCAGTTTATGCCGCTAGTGACGATACAGTCGGGTCTACCGGCTCAATAACGATTACCAGACATGCTAACGAAGCTGCCAAAGCATTTGCTGCCCAGAACTATAAAAAGGCCAGAGACGAATATCGCATAGCCATAGGTTTGGCTCCAGAAACGCTTGAATTTTATTATGGACTCTATGATGTTTGTGTTCATTCTGGCGAATGGGATCAAGTGGCTTTCGCTTTAGACAAGATCTTTACGATTGATCCAAGTAAAAAACAATCATTATTGGCTCAGTATGGCGAGGCCTTATTTCGCATGGGTCGCTATGACGAGGCAGTGCCTGTTTTAAAGCAAGCTCTTAAAGAAGCTGACTTGCCCGCTCCTAAAATATCCCTGGTTGTGCCAGCGCCAATGCCCGAAGCGGAGAAACCAAAGGAAACAACCGAGGGCCCAGCTCATAATGGTGCCAGTACCGGTATTCCAGTGCCTCAGGTAGTAATTCCACCTCGTCCAGTTGTGTCGGAAGGAACTATCAATCAATTCAAATTGACTTTTGAAAACGCATCCCATTCTGAGTGTATTGTTATTGCTGATTATGTGGGCTATCAAGAAAATAGCGAAAATAGCTTTTTCCATCCACCGATTGCCAAATACCGCATTACCAAAATTCTTAAAGGTCCACCTTTAAATAGGGATCTGCCCATACGCTACGAATTCACTAATCGTATAGACAACTCGGTACCTAAGGGCTGGAAATTCGGCGAAGATAAAATGCCGAAAAAGGGGAGCCAATGGCTGATCTTCATTCGCAATGCGGTTCCCAGAGATGATGCCTTTGATACCTATCAGGGGGCTTATGGCCGGCAACCCGCCGATGAAGAAAATTTGAATAAGATATATTCGTTATTAGAGAACTCGGCCAATCGCTAGGATTTAATCGAACAAACTGGAGAAAAGCAGGTGGAGCAAGCAAACAGACTAATCAAGCTAACGATGATAATAATCTTTAGCTGCCTGCTGGGACAAAATCAGGCTCTGGCGATTGACCCCGATGTATTAGCGAAAAAGGTACTTTGCCATACATGTTTGGCGAAAATCTATGCTCTTCAAGGCAAAACTGCCGAAGCGACTACTGAGTATGAGGAGTTGCTGAGATTGACTCCCAATGACGCTCTGGCACATTTTGAATATGGTAATTTTCTTGCCCGCAATAATAAGGCTCCATTAGCGGTATTGCATTATAAGCGGGCTGCCGCACTTAAGCCATCGGTTCCAGAATATCAGGTGGGGCTTGGCAATGCACTTATGTATACAAAAAACTATGATGGCGCTGTGGCTGCTTATGCCAGGGCTTGCAATATGGGCGGAAAATATCAGAGTCAATTACAGACCGCCCAACAATATCAGGCTCAACAAAGATTATTAGACCAATACAAGGCCAAGATACAAGCACAAGAAGAAGCTGAATAAACAGGCGCTATGCTGGCTTAGAATGTCTTGGATTTTCCCAACTCAGCTCTTCCATAGCTTCATCAAAACCAACGCGGCTGCGGTTGCAGTAATTTAAGGCAATCACACATTGCTCGGTTTTCATCAAACTCTTATTTAGTAGTTCAATACAAATAAGAGCAGCAGAAAAGGTTTTTTCATCTAACTTTTGCGCCGCTTCTAATATGGAAACTAAGTTGCCACCATGTTTGCGGCTTACGTTTTTGGCTGTAGCCAAATCATCTTTGGACAATAATCCGGCTGTTTGCAGTAAATCAAAGGCAGCCGAAAATTCCTTGCTCATAGTTTTTGTTTTAGGGGCTAATTTGGTTTTATCAGGACTTGATTTGCCGGTAGAAAGCATTGACTCGTCTATGTAATCTTCGATAGCCGCGCCTTTGCTGCAGTGCTTTTTAAGTGCTTGAATGGCTTGACCGACTGCTAATTTACCGTCTTGTACCAGATCGTTGACTTTTAAGGCAGCTGCCAGAACAGGTTCTGTAATCAATTCCGCTTCGCGTAATAAGTTAATCAAAGAAATTTCGCTATGCTTGCTGAATAGGCTGGCATCCATTGGCAAAGTGGATAATCTATCCGTTAGCGGCTGATTGGCGGCCTGAATATTTGGCTGAGCAAACGTATTAGGCTGCATTGGCGGTGAGTTGGGCGCGTTGTTACTAATGTCAGTTTGGGAACCATATTGCCAGCCTGGCGGCGGCATAATCGACGGTGTAAGTACAAAGGCTTGCCCAGGTACCATATTTGGCGGGTAGGGCATGGGAAAAGCGACCGGTGGCATATTGCCTGGCGGCGGGGCATAGGCACCGGCTGGAAAACCAGCTCCTGGAGGCAATGATCCTCCTGGCGGCGGATAAGGAGGATAGGCATAACCAGGGGGTGGTGATCCGGGCACACCACCAGGCCCAGGATTTGTGTTTTGGTTATTATTTTCCGAATTAGATTTTGTGTCGCCTGTTGTACCTGTCTGCGGATTGGCATCGGATTTTAATTTTTGCGCGCTCTCGCTACTGGATGGAAGACCCTTCGCTGGTAGTCCTGATTGGCTATTAATCGGCTTGGACCAATCTTCTTTGGTCGAAGGCGGTTGGGATTTTAAGATATCTGAAAGTTTATTGGAATGTGCTACTGCTCCGCAAGACATCACTAACACATCGTATAAGAGTTCGATATCCGCTGCGGCAAAGGTTTGGTCCCAGACCTTGTTTGATGTGCCCGCGTTGTCTTCATACAATGACCAAAAGGGGTCCGCTAAATTAGCATCCCATTCCACATTGAGAGCGAAAATATGGTCAGGTTTGTCAGCCGTCCAAGCTAATTCAACTTGACTGCCGCGATTGGCCTCTGCTTGAGCAAGCAAGTCTTTAATTCCGCTCAGTGGACGAATTGAGGATTCAAGCGGCAATTTAATACGATTTAGCTTGGCTTCTTCCGGTGGCTTTCTAGACTTAAGCATACAAAATCTCGTATCCTAGGATTTTTCCCTGCCCAGTTACTATATGACTGATTGTTCGCCTGCCTATCTGATTATTTACCCAAAGAGAGGGCACAAAACACAGTCAATTAAATTTAGTCAGTAAATTGATTAAATCTCTTAACTTTGCCGAATTAGGTTTTTAAAAGTTCTTGCGCTCTATTTGCTGCTTGTACTACCGCTTTAATCAAGGTTACTCTTAATTTGCCTTCTTCTAATTCCATTAAACCATCAATGGTGCAGCCAGCAGGTGTAGTAACCGCGTCCTTAAGAAGAGCGGGATGAGCACCAGTTTCAAGAATCATTTTGGCGGTACCCAACATAGTTTGAGCAGCAAGTAATGTCGCTGTTTCTCTTGGCATACCCAGCTTTACACCAGCCTCAGCCAGCGATTCAATCACTACGTATAAATAAGCGGGACCACTGGCAGATAGGGCAGTTAGTCCGTTGAACAGCTTTTCATCCAACCAAACTACCTTACCAACGCTTTTAAATATTGACTCTGCTATCTGCATATCCGCTTGACTGGCATGTGTGCCGGCAACCAAGCCAGTCATGCCATCACTGGTCATAATGCAAGTATTAGGCATAGTCCTGATCACGGGCACAGCTGTATTCAGTTTTTCTTCAATGAATGAAACGGGGACTGAGGCAGCAACCGAGATAATTAACTTGTTTTTGTTCACCACCGGTTTGATGGCTGCTAAAACATCGGTCATGTTTTGGGGTTTTACCGCCAAAATGATAATGTCTGCTGTTTGTACTGCGGCAACATTATCAGTAAAAATTTCTATGCCTAGTTTTTGGCTCGTTGTTTGGGCATCCTTTGCTTGACGCACAGTGCCAATAATCTGAGCTGGTTTAACAGTAGCGGCCTTTAGCAGACCAGAAATCAGGGCTGAGCCAAGCGTGCCTACTCCAATAACAGCAATTTTTTGTCCTGTCAGCATCTTTTCACCTGTCAAAATACCCTTTAAACAGTTACTTACATTAAACGGAGCGTTTCTGAATACTGATTATGGTAACTTTAAATGTTCAAAACAGGGGCAAAATGGGCAAAAATTAGATAGCGGATGTCATGAAGATGGTTTTATATGTTCCATTCTAGAAAGCACATAAAGCTTGCCGCGTTAAATTCAATGCCTGAGGTAGGCGATCTACACCAAGCATTACTTGAGGCCCAAAAAATTCGGGGTTCTTCAATTGAACTACCCTGGCAATTAGAGGGCACCAATCTAGGCTTTACTTTGACAGTATGTTTAGAACTTGGTACGGCAGAGCCGGTTTGGACTTTGTATCAGGGCAGGGGCACTCAATCATATTTGGTTTGGAGCGCCCCTTTTGGTGACGTTGATTTACTCAAGGATGTTATTTCTCTTACCATGGCTGAATCGATGGGTACGCCTGGTTCAGCAAATGAAAAGCAGCCAGAAGAAAATGTGGCATCGGCTGGTGAATCTTTAGCAATGGGAGAGCAAATAGGGCAACCGGTAGAAAGACCTTCGATGAAAGCATCAGGACAAGGATTGGCACCGATGTCGGAACAAGGATCGGCACCAATGTCCACGCCAGGATCGCCGCAGGCATCGGAACAAGGATCGGCACCAATGTCCACGCCAGGATCGCCGCAGGCATCGGGACAAGGATTGAGACCAATATCAGGTGTACCCAACTGGCCGAAGCAAGCTGGGTCAAGGGTAAGTGATGTACCACCGCCGACAATGGATAAATTTACTGCTGATCCAGCTGCAGACCATCAAGGTAATTCATTGGCCAATGAAAATGTTAATCAGCCGACTAACCAGGGGCCTAATTATTATGCGCAACAAGCAAATAATCAAGGCAATATTGGACCGGCGAGTGGACCACCACCGCAAGGCGTGCCAACACCTCCTTATCCGTATGGCTATTATTATCCTGGCTACCCATATCCTTATCCGTATCCGTATCCCCAAGTTCCTCCTGGTACTCAAGCTTTAGCGGGGACTGTTCCCCTGCAATCTGCCTTGCCAATGACTGAGCAAGGTAGGTCACAAAATCAAGCATCGCCAGCCGATCCTGAGCTATACAAAAAGCAGACAAAACACTTGCTTGGTGAATTTCTTGTCGAATCAGGTCTAATTCCGCAGTCAATTTTAAATGCGGCCCTGAAATTACAGGAGATGGCTAGAGCGGGTTTGATAGCCAGTGAACAGGTATCGGCAGCCATTAAACGTATCCATTTGAAAGGCGGCAATATTAATATATCGGATCTGATCAATGAGCATGCCTCCAGAAAAGCGAGTGAAAAGGGCATAGTTGAAGACGAGAATCATTTATTATTAGGCGATATTTTGCTCAAAGCAGAGTTAATTGCCGATTCCACTTTACAGAGTGTGCTCAAACTGCAAGAAATTGTACGCTCAGGGGCCATGAGTAGGGAAGAAGCCTGTCAGGCAATTAAGAGAGAGCTGACGAGCAGGAAGAAAGTAATCATGGATCCTGATCCATTCATAAAAGGGAAAAAAATAATCGAATTGCTTTTGCAATCTAATTTGATATCCCAAGAAGATAATGACATAGCCCACGACATACAAAAAAAACATGGTGGCAATATAGACAATATTTTGATTGCCGCCGGTAAGATTAGGGAGAAAACATGGGCTGCAGCATGTGAATGCGAACGTCTGTTGACGGCAAACGAAATTAAGTTGGAACAAGCAATAATTGCTCTTAATTACTGTGAACGCAGCCGTGTTAGCCTGGCCGAGGCAATCGATGAACTTGGCTGGAGCTGATGATTTAGATTTATGAGTACGAATTGGACATCCAGACGTTTAGTGATGCTTGGTGTTGGGCAGGTGGCGCTGCAAGTGGCGCAACACGGCTATGATTATGAATTATTAGGCACGACGCGAGATGTAAATAAGACTGCACAGCTTAAGTTAGCCAATATTACTCCGTTAGTTATTGAGCAGGAATTTCCTAGCCGGCAACAAAAGGAGCTTGCTGATTATGTATCTGGAGCGAAAGTTTTGGTTAGTTTTCCCCCTGATGGACAAAGCGATCTGCGTTTTTCAAGGTTGTGCACTGCGTGTGAGCGCATTATTTATATATCGTCGACTTCTGTTTATGGTAATCATCAAGGACCGGTAGACGAATCTACACCTGTTGATTGGCAGTCTGAGCGAAGTAAGTTACGTCTAGAGGCTGAACGCATTTGGCTTAATGAAGGAGCAATTGTTTTGCGGGCACCAGGACTTTATGGACCATCTTCTGGATTGCATGTGCGTTTGCGGAATGGATCATATAGGCTGCCAGTGGAGAGCAACAATTATATTTCGCGCATTCATTTAAGCGATCTAGCAAGAATTATCCTGGCTGCTTTTAATAAGCCGCTAGGGAGAGGGTCCATTTATTTAGTTGGCGATCTAGAACCTGCTCCTCAATCGGAAGTAGTGAATTGGTTGTGTGAGAAGATGAATTTGTCAACACCACCGGTTGCAGCGCCAGATACGGTGCCGGTGTCTTTGAGCTCCAATCGTCGTGTGAATTCAAAAAAAATTCTTCACGAGCTGGATCTAGATCTCCAATTTCCAACCTACAAAGAAGGCTATAGCGATTGTTTGCAGCGCGATGAATTATGAAGATCGAAGCGATATGCTTATCGCTTGCGCGAGCGAGTAATAAGTCCAATGGTAAGAAGAACAAGACCACCCATCGCTGCTGAAAGCCAGCTATGAATAATTAGCATATGTGGAAACCAGTTGGAAATCAGCACTAATGAGATTGTGGGCAATAGCCAAAAGCATAAAATGCGGGCGGGAATGATTACTAAAAGGGCTAAACCAAGCGTGGATATAGTTAAGACACGCGCCGCAAAGCCAGCAAGAAATTCGGCGAACGAAAGTAATAGAGAGAAAAAAACAGCCAATGCCAAAGCGGCAGCAAAGTTACCGTGAAATTCAGTTCCCTTCATCCACGGGAAAAGATACATGATAGCCAGAGCTTTCAATAATATTCTGATGATCAACTTGCGCATATTTATCAATTAGACCAATACTTAGTATTGGTCTAATTATTGCATAGCAGACTAATTACCTAAAAGAGGCAATTGTTTTTGGTTTGACTTGCATAGAGAGGTTTGTCTATGCGCTGTTTCTACCAGCGTCTGTGACGATGGCAATGACGGTGCCATCCACCACCCCCGTAATTACCGTATCCGCGGCCATAATAACCACAATGATGATGGCGCGCCTCAGCAGGTGTACCACCCATTAAAGTCAGAGCTGAACTGCTTAGCAGTGCCAAAACCGCAGATAAAATAATGATTTTTTTTGTATTCATCTTACTCGCCTCCTTTCGTATTTCTTAGGCCTACACTTGTTTTTATAACAGTGAATGGTGGAGGTTTTGTGAATGAAAAAGTATGATGTCATGAGACGATCCGCGAAAGCGGCACCGCGCGAACATCTGTACTATAAATGAATAAATGGTTAAATCAGCCGGCGATCAATAATTTGGCTCTTTGCCGGCTTTCCACTTTATATTGCAGCCAACACTAGATTTTTGTTCAGTGCTGATTGTTTTACCAGCGAGCACAGCATCAATAGCTGAGCGTAAGTCTTGGCCATTATTTGGTTCGTTGTTGCCGGGGCGGCTATTGTCTAGCTGTCCACGATAGACTAATTTGTTTTGCCCATCAAAGAGGAAAAAATCTGGTGTACAGGATGCTCGATAAGCCTTTGCTACAGATTGGCTTTCGTCATAACAGAAGGGAAAGACAAATTTAAGTGATTGGGCCATTTCTTTTAATTTGTCTGGAGCATCCTCTGGATAATTTTGGACATCGTTGGCACTGATAGCGACAATGGCTAATTGTTTGTCTTGGTAATCGCGACCGATTTTGGCAATTTCATTTTGCACATGTTTTACGTATGGGCAATGCCGGCAGATGAACATAACCAGCAGTCCCGGCGCATTTTTAAAAGATGCAAGGCTAATTGTTTTGCCTGAAACAACATCAGGCAAAGTGAAATCTGGTGCTTTTGTCCCGAGGGCAAGCATGGTTGAAGCAGTTAATGCCATTACAATAATCCTACTGTTGAAAATAGTAAATAGAGATCGGTCTGGTGACTAGTTAGCCTAATTATAGACTTTATTAGCTGCTGCTGCTGCCGGAATTGACTCCCCGTCCCATAGCATATGACGTGCTGCCATCACGCCGTCCTTCTTCTTTATTGTCACGGCCTCGATAGTTTCTTCTTCTTCCGTTTCGGTAGATTGCCGACCAGGATAAGAGCCCCAATATGTGCCGCCAACCCGTTTTCGTCTTTCACCGTTATCTGGAATTAGCCGCTCCGGAAAAGCGATTAGCAGTAAAAGTGCTATAGCGATAATTAAACCAAAGACAATACTCATTTCTGTTTATCCAACGCCTGACAGTGCCAGTCTGGCTATTTATAGGCTTCTTGTCAACTCGGTTTCACGCATCTTAGTCAATAAAAAAGGAAATATCATTGCTGATATTTCCTTTTTAGTAATTAAGCTAAATTTGGATTAGGCTCTCATTACTTCTGCAAGCTCAGCATACAGTCCAGCAATCTGGGCTGCTACCGGCGCAGTTATGGCGTCTTCTTCTGAGTACTTGGTGAATTCTTCTGCTTTGCTTTCGAAAAGACAGATTAATCGCTGGTTAAATTCCTGAATTTGTTTGTTCATAACATTTGTTCTTTCTAGCTATTGCAGAAGGCAAAGCAGAGACTGCCTACCTTCAGAGGGATATTTAGTTGTAAAAGAGAAGTTGATTAATTTTGTCTCAAATGATTGTCAAGCTCAACTAGTAAATGCAAAAAAGTTGAAAAATCTCAAGATTTAATCTACGGCAGTTCCATTTTAAGTTGATATGTGCAAAGACGAAGCTGATGGCCAAAGCTAAGTCTGAGTATATTATGCTTAGGCTGCGCCAGTGCGGGTATTAAATCTGTGAGCAATGGCAGCGGGCAAATGAGATTTTTCAGGGGTAATTCGATGGCCGAAATTAGGCCTGACCCAATTACAGATGATGCTTGTCCGGCAGGGAGGCTTCGGCACTTTGCCCGTTAGTATTTTGCCGACCGGAAATTTTCTGTCATTTCATACGTATAGCTGAGCAGCTATGTCTGGATGCAAAGCTGTCGCCGATTATCGTTTACTGGTCAAAACATAATGCGCAAAGTTTATTGCCAGAAGGACCACGTTTGAAACAGCTAAACGATGAAAGCAAATGTGTTCTGTTTTTTCTGAAGATAATCTGGAAGCGGCTGATGAATGGTGCGTGCTTATTGAAAGCAATAAGTTAAGTATGGTTGTTTATGGCAGGAATATGGTCCGGATAAAACTCGCTACCAGTGCGCTGGCTCAATGGACACTGAAATAGTCAAACAGTCATTTGCCAGGTTTTTACCTAAATTGCAGCTGGCTGACCCTCGATAGAAAGCAATAGATTGGAAGATGCGCGCGCTCGTCATTACCTATGGTGATAGCGTTGTTTCTTTAACTCAACGATTAAAGTCCAAATGGCCGATTGTTAAATCACCGACCCGTCAGAATCTTGTTATCATTCCTACGCCTGGCCAAAATCTAGTCGACAATCAAAGTCCGTTGCTAACTAAAGCCGGGACTGAACAAGTCGCTGACCTAACACAGGCCATGCCCAGGAATTAGACAGAACTTGCCGCGGTCTGCGCAACCAAAACTGTTACACCAGATCCTGGAACAAAATCTGATCAGACAAACTTTAAGTCGCGGTAACACACCGATTCCGGCTTCCGGTCAGCTCATTAGATTACCTACCGGGAGCTAAGACCGAGTCTACCCATACTTCTCAGCGGAGGTGGAGGTGAGATTACTACCGAGGTTAAGCCGATAGTTCATGGTTTGCCTCGCCAGGCAATCACCGCTCAAACAATTATTGCCGAAATAATCAGCCGACTGCGCCATTCGCACAACCTGAATGCCATATTGCAATTTGCCATTGAAAAGCTACTCAAGCAGTGAATGCTGACCGAGGATTAATCTGGCAAGTGGTAGGCGACCAAATGGCAGTTACTCATGAATATTCAGCAAGTGGAAATCTTTGTTTTATCAGCAATCAACTTGCGCTCTGATGAGTCGGCAGCGATAGTGCTTGAATTTGTTAATCATTTTCCGGATGAATCGGCGCACGGTGTAATAAGTATCAATGACACTGCCCAGGATATTAATTTGCACAAAATATCGCCCACCCTTTCTTCTTTAATTGAGCTTGGGTGGCGTTAAGTCTAGATTGATGGTGCAGTTGCGTTCGCGTGGCGTATTTTTTGGTTTTCTAGAATTGCAGCAATGCAATGCTCCACAGAGCTTGGGGCACCGAAGAAGCAATAATGATTCAAACCGTGGCCGAAATGCTTTCTGTTGTCGTGCAGCAATCATACGACCAATCCAAGATTGAAGTTGATGCCCAGGAAATGAAGCTCATTAATGATATTGCCAGCCTGTTTCGTGAATCACGCGGGCAAAGCAGTGAACAATCTCTGGTTAAATCGGTTCTTTTGGTGCCGGGCATATGGGGTTTGTTCATGCCCAACTTTATCTATACCATCAGGAAGAAGAAGAACTGGTGCCCCAAATCCGCAAGGTAATGGTGAAAGCGAAATGTGCCACTTTCAGCAAATGAAAATCCATTTGTCTCTGTATTTAAATCTGGACGTGGCAAAGTAATCAATATGGAAGAATCTAAAAAGGTGATCCCTATTTCCAGCACGATACGGCTCTCATTTTGCCTTTAAGTTCAGAAGGCGAACGTCTGGGGGTAATTGGTTTGTGGCAACGGCAAAGCAAACAAACTGCCTTTTAGAGCCCAGGACAGAGAACTAGGTTTAACCATTGCCGGACACCTTTCTAATGTTATTCGTGCCGAAACAGCCGTGATGCAAATAAAAGCTGAACAAGCTCGGGCAGCTTTAATAAATAAAGTGTCAAGTGAAATCCGTCAATCTTTAAAAGAAGTCGATCAGATTATGGATACACTGGTTGATTCTCATTAAAAGAGCATTTTAATCTTGGACGTTGTCTGGTTGCTCTCTATGACGATACAGCACATGCAATTTACAAAATACAAAATGTCTTGCAAGCCTGTGTTTAATCCGAACAGTGATGAGAGCAACTTGGACGGTGCGGATAAACTTTCGGATGAATATCTTGAATGTCAGCTTTTTGCCAATAATCTGCAGCGAATTGCGTCAGGGCAATATTGTCTTTCTTAGATCGAAGAAGATTTGCTGACAGGCGGTCATGAAGGCAAAGGGACTTGGCTGGACTCAATTAAAGCTGCAACCCTTGTGCCTCTTATTATATGGTGGTAATTTAAAGCGCATTATGTTTATTGCACACTGAACAGATACGGCATGTGACAAAAGAATGACATGAATATGGTAGTCGGATCTAGCTGATCGGGTGGCAGCAGTTATTTCTCATGCTGAGCTGTTTAGCCCAGGTAGAACGCCAAGCGGTTACAGATCCAATGACAGGATTATTTAATCGGCGTTATTTCCAGGAACAATTAACAAAAGAAATTGATCGTTATCAAAGATTTGGCCATCCCTTTTCTTTAATAATTGCTGACCTAGATTTTCTCAAAAAAATTAATGACAAATTTGGACATCCTGGCGGTGATATGGCAATTAAGCATATTGCCAATGTTATTAAACTCAATGTGCGTGATGTTGATACGGTTGGCCGGTTTGGTGGTGAAGAGTTTGTTGTTTTATTACCGGAAACGGAGCTGAAACAAGCACGTATGGTAGCGGAAAGAATTTGTACTGGTATTAGTGAAACACCGGTGGAAGGCATTGGCACAATCACCGCTTCTTTAGGATTGGCTACTTATCCCGCAAGATGCACGGATTGCAATAAACTGTTTGAATTGGCTGATCAGGCATTATTCCTGGCTAAACGTCAAGGGCGCAATCGCGTTTGTTCAGTATCTGAAGAATTAATACCTAGCCTTAATTCGGAAAACTTACCTTTAATAACGGACTGCTCCTGTTGTTGAGACGCCAGCTGCCTGCAAATATGCCCATACCGGCCACTGTGCTTGGCGACGTCCCAATTAATATGACTTTGGTTGCTCAGCGCGGATTATTGGGATTGTTGTCTTTGCTTGTAAAAGCAATTGAAGAAATGGATATGTATGAGCCTGGGCGTACCGAGGAAGTTTATAATTATGCCCGCAAAGTGGCACAAAGCATTAATCTGTCAGAAGAGCGTACGAAATGATTGCTCTGGCAGCTGTTTATAGTAATTTAGGTAAGCTTGACCTTGCCCAAAGAGATATTAAATAAAGAAGGGCCATTAACACCTCAAGAAATGGAAATGGTGAAAAGCCATCCTTCTGCCGGTGCCAGACTCCTGGAAACAGCCAAGCTAATAGCCCGTATGGCGCCCATAGTTGAGGCTTATCAAGAAAACTGGGATGGTACGGGATATCCATTTGGCTTGAAAGGCGAAGAAATTCCTCTGGAATCAAGGATTATTTCTTTGGTCAGTGATTTTGTGGCCATGATTAGCAATCGTCCTTATCGGGCCAGGATTAAGCGAGGCGGAAGCCCTGCGTTTAATTGAGGAGAGAGCTGGCAAGGACTATGATCCTAAATTGGCAAGCATCTTTCTTCTTTGCTTAACAAAGACGCCAATGTAGCTAAAGTATAGATCAATTTTAAGCGCTGCCTTCACTTCGCTGCGCTCGCTCAGACGCGCGTATCCACGCTCTCGTTTCGCACGGCTCCTCGCCGCGCTCCACTCCGCTGGCTTCCCATGTCATATTGGCTTGATTGATTGTGCCACCAAAAGTAGTGGCATACTTATATTTCATCAGTTCTAGGATAATCCAAATTGGAATAATTAAAGGTATATACTGCTGCTCGAAATTACTTATTCAGTGATTTTGGTGTAATCTTTCTCTTCCTATATATAAGATGTGAATAGGATCAAGAGACTGTTTGTGGCAGCAAAAAGGCTAATTGACAAAGGTTGTGAATGTTATATATCTGAATCCTAAACTCACAAAGATTAGAATTGCCAAAGAGAGAAGCAAGTAGATTAAATGTGTATTGCCGGATGAAGACTGTTTGTTATAATAAAAGTACGGACTGATAGGGAATGAACAGCTTGTGTTTAGCGGGTTTTAATTACAACCCGATATAGTTTGATATTCTTAGCATGAACGTTCCGGCGGTTCATAGTGATTGATAGTGGTTTGCATGAAATTAACAGGAGCAAGCCTCTCTGGGCCCAGTGAGTGAACTGGCAGGGAGGCTTGAGCATTGGCACTATATTTAGTACCAAACGTTCAAGGGTGTTTTGTTGAGAGATTACCTTAGAAATATCAAATTCGGATCACATATATTGATCAAAATATTACCCAAGTAATTTCGGATTTTCTCTATAGCTTGTGCATATAATGGCATAAGGGCGTTCTTTTTTGTGGCAGTCGTTTGCATTATTGAACCGGCAATCACCACATAAATATGTTTCTTTGCCGCGTGGGTGACTGGAGATTGATAATAGTAATTATTACCATTATCAGTACCGTAACAACAAAAACTGTCCATTGAATCGTGATCATTTATATATTCGCTGATTTAGGATCGACAATATCTCGCAAAGTATCACCTAGAGTATTGAAGCATAGTATAGTCAAAAATATCAGTAATCCGGGGGCTAACAGCCAGGGTTGATTATAAAGATCATTGGCATTATCTAGAGCTGCCTTTAAGCATATTACCCCAGCTAGCATCCGGTTGTTGTATGCCCAAACCAATAAAACTTAAGCCACTTTCAGAAAGAATAAAACTAGGTACTTGCAATGTTGCGGCCACAATGACAAAACTTGTTGTTTGTGGCAAAACATGGCGAATCATATTTTTCCACTCTGAAAGCCAATGGCTCTGCCAGCTTCTACAAATTCTAATTCTCTTATAGTCAAAACCATGCCGCGAATTACACGCGCTAAACCTGCCCAGCCAATAAAAGAGAAATGACTGTAATTAGGGCAAATCTTTCAGTGCTGCTCATGCCCGCAGGTAATATGGCAGCTAAAGCAATTAATAAATAAAAGCCCGGCACCGACATGATTGCTTCTGCAATTCGCATCATGACATTATCTATAATGCCACCGCAAAAACCGGCAATGCCACCATATATAATGCCAACCGGAAACATGATTAACAATCCAAGAAATCCAATAGTCAAACTTTTTGGGCGCCAAAAAACAGACGTGAAAAATTATCACGGCCATTAATATCCGATCCAAGCAAAAATATTCGAGCCGGGTGGATCGACACCAAATAAATGCAAATTTGCCGGGAATAAGACCGAAGAGTTTATAGTCTTCGCCGGGAACAAAAAATTTTAGAGGCATAAGCGATTTCGTTTATGCTTCGCTATAAATTTGTTTATAAGTATTCAGGATCAAAGCCTCTTTCTGACGGGATAAACAAATGGCCTCGATATAGATCCCATTAGCGATAATAAAATGTATTCTGGTCGGTGGTGCATTAGCTAGATCAGGATCAGCAAAATGCATACTATACGGAGCAAAAAAATCAGCAAAAGCCAGCAATAGATAAAAGAAAATTAAGACTAAGCCACCAACGCGTGCTGGTGCTGATTGCCAGAGTCTGTTCCAAACAATATGATGCATTGTTCATCGAGATATCTTTTGATTCAATCTGTCTGTTTAGCAGATCATCGGCCTTTTTTCCTAATTATCATTCAAGAGCAATGCGTGGGTCAGCAAATTTTAAAAGAATATCGGCCAATAGATTGCCGGCAATAAGCATCACTGCTCCTAACATGAGAGATGCCATGACCAAATTCATGTCTTTGGTTTGCACTGCTTCTAGAGTTAGTCGTCCTAATCCAGGATAGGCAAGCACTGTTTCTGTTAAAGCCGCGCCACTTAGCAGACTGGCAAATTCAAAACCAAACAGAGTAATTAAAGGATTAATAGCTGTTTTGACGGCATGGGCATAAATTACCTTGTCTTCCGGCAAACCTTTGGCTCTGGCTGTGCGCACATAGTCTGCTTGCAATACATCGAGTAAACTGGCGCGCATTTGTCTTTGTACACCAGCTAGTCCAATTAGGGTCAAGACTGTGGTGGGTATAATCAAATGACTGAATATATCTATGAGATTTACCGAAAAGATCGCGCTCAAAAAAATCCTGACTGGTCAAACCGCCAATGGGCAAAATATGAGTTTGTGTTGCCACCATGAGTAGTAATAAAGCCAGTAAAAAAGTAGGCATGGACATGCCAATGGCAGTCAGAATGTCAAAGAGCGATCAATAAAAGTATTGCGATAAACAGCGGCATAAACACCAGCCGGAATAGCTATTAGCCAGGTAAAAAATACAGAGGCAATGCCTAAAAGTAAAGTATTGCCGGCTCTTTGTAGAAGCAGAGTATTTACCGAACCGCCGGAGGTAGAAATGCCCAGATCACCTTTAAGTAAATTTTTCAGCCATAAAAAATATTGCACTACAGGTGGTTTGTTTAAGCCTAGTCTTTCTTCTTCAGCTTTAATTGTTGCTTGCGAAATAGCTGGATTAGCTTTTAAATAAGCAAGCGGATCAATAGGTGCCAGGCGCATCATGATAAAGCTCATGATTGAAATGACAAACAGTAAAGGCAGTGCTTGCAAAATGCGTCTAAAAATATAAATTGGTAATGACATTATGTCTGCCTTTCCTGTATAAAAATTTCTTCGACATTATGCATACTCCGCGTGGCGACAAACCCATCCCAGGGGGGTGGGCATATAGTTGCCGATGCGATTACGGGCGGCAGTAATATTCAAATTGGTAAATAAATATATAAATGGTTGTTTGTCATAAGTAATTTCCTGATAGCGGTCAAAATATTGATGCCGCTTAGCAATATCAAAAGTAGTGGCACCTTTATCAAAACAATTGTCAATTTCTTTTTCCCAGTCTCGAGCATCGGTGACTTTAATTATGCCTTTGTTGTCAGGCAGGCGTTGATCAAACATATGCAAGCGGCCAGTTAGATTTCCAGACATTGGCACCATCATAAGGTTCAAGCCTGCTGCCTGTTAAACCCATAACTACTGCTTCCCAATCCAAGACTGTTACTTACTTTGTCGACGAGAATATTGAAATCAATTGGTTGATAATTGACTTTAATGCCCAGTTTTTTTAAATCATTTTGAATCATTACACAAATCGCATCTCGTGTCGAATTACCGGCATTGGTATAAAGAGTAAATTCTACTCGATTACCATGATTATCATATAAAACATCATCTTTAATTTTAAAACCGCCTTTTTCAAGTAAGTTTTGGCTGAATATCAAGATCTTGCGGGATAAGGTTTTAACTTCTTATTAAAGAAAACAGAAGCTGTTGACTCGGCAGTAAATAATTCATAACCAACTCCGCGCAAAATATTATCTACCATGCGTTTGCGATCAACAGCATGAGTTATTGCTTGCCGGAAATAATCATTGTTGAACCATTCTTGTTTTACTATGGATCAACATAGAATTTGCCGGTTTTAGGATTTTTACGCCGGCATAAATTAAACATCAAAAATAAAGTGCCATCATCAGGACCGAGATTATACATTTTAAAATTGCCGCTTGATTCTCTTTGTTTTACCAGAGCAGCATCCGACCACGTACCGCTCTGTATATCAAGCAAATCAGTATCACCAGCATAAAATTTCAGCAATTGCGTATTTTGATCAGGGACAATTAAAACAACAAATTTAGCTAAATAAGGTAAGCGACTTGCCTTCATTTATCGACCATCGAATAATATGGATTAGGTACCAGCTCTACTCGTTGTCCTGGCAAATAACGATGCAATTTAAAAGGACCACTAGCCTACAATAGTCTGAGGATTGCAATTGATATCCCAAAAATTATTAAATTCACCAATTTTGTTTTCAGCAATTAATTTACTTGTAATCGGCTCCAGATATATGTTTTGGCGCAATGGCTGCTCCAGACTGCTTTAAAAAAGGGGCAAAAGGTATTTGTGTATGAAAGCGAACAGTTAGATCATCAATTTTTTCTACACGATGGATAATGTCCATAGACAGTTAAAACATCGCGCGAACTTGAATTGCCAAAACCTTTGGCGATTAATGTACCAAAAGTATAAACAACATCATCAGCGGTGAGTGGCTGTCCATCGGACCATCGCAATCCTTTGCGCAAAGTAAAAGTATAATCTTTGTGGTCCGCACTTATGTTAAAACTACTTGCCAGCCTTGGATAAAATTTGGCTGTCCAGGGATCAATATCAAGCAAAGATTCGTACATTAAAGAGGCAATGCCACCACTTTCCGCATCGCTAGCTGCCCAGCAATTAAAAGTTTTAGGACCACTGCCAAAACTGGATACAGTTAATACGCCACCAAGATTGCCGGCTTGCCCGCGTGCTTGCCAGACTTCTTCTTGGTTTTGGTCTTTTGGTAAGCGCGGATCTGTAATTTCAACTAGTTTGTAATCGCCTGGATAGGGTGCTTGGTAGATTGTTGCTAACGCGGTTTTTTCTTCCTTCACTGGCAACTCTTTTGCCAAATTATCTTTAGCTTTAACGCTCATGCTGAGCTGATTATCATTAGTTTCTGGTTTGCTGAAATTTTGTTTGTCGACTCCCGCCCTTGCTGCAGAATCGACAGATATGCAAGCTGTGCAATTAAATAGGATTATAGTTAGTAGGCAAATGATGTTAAAGTGCAACATGGGATTATTTCTGGTATGTAGGATTCGGTTTCTGCTCTTTTGTATTGTCCAATAATTCCGGTATGAAAGTCCTAAGTATTTGAGCTCTAATTGCGCAGCCATAATTTGTAAATTGATCATCTCTAGTTGTTGATAAGAGAGATTTTGATGTAACAACCGCTAATACTTTACCTGTTTTACTAATCACCGGACCGCCGCTATTGCCTTTGTCAACTGAGGCATTGAATTCAATGATCTGAGAACTTGTTCTCGTTATTTTACCAAGTTGAAAGGTTGGATTATACAGGGGTCGAGTATCCATGCTGTCTGTGGCCATGGGGAAGCCAATAACTTCAATATCTTGACCGAGCAATGGTTCATGTTGATCCAAAGAAAGACCATCCACAACCCACGCTTGAGCGGCTACCGAATTGGCCGTCAATATAGCCAAATCTGGACCTATTGATGGAGGAATTTTATAAACTTCTATTAGAGCAAATGGGATTGGTGTTGCCCCATGCAAAAAATAACCTGTGCGTATTTCAAGGTTAGCCAGTTTTTTGTATTTATTAAAGAGGATAGAAGCAGGGTCGGCGCGCTTGGATAAATAAGTATCATAACAATCCCAAACAGCGTCCACAGTATTTTGGTACAGATTTTTTTCTTTTATACTGATGGCGGATTTTTTTGCCAAGTTAATGGTGTTCAGCAATTCTTGATAGTGCGACTCAATATTATGTCCGTGAGCTGTTTGCCTAGTATATAATTCAAGACCAGCATAGAACATTTCACATTCTTGCTTTATCTCTTCGGCGCCAGTCAAAACATGATAACTGGTGACAAAAAATGATTCGCGCTGTTGATGAATTGATGTGGACAAGGGAAAACATGAACCGTGGGATATTATCTGATAGCCTGATTCTGTTTTACTTGTCGTAAAAACATAATAGTGATTTTTGGGTGATAAGTCAGTTACTTGCACCCACAGATTATTTTTAAGCCTTATCTTGAGACCAATATTGAGGCGGAAAACTTTTTTCTTCAGCTCTTGATTGATCTTTGTCCAATCAGATATAGCCTGGCAAGGATTATTTGAGCATAGCAAACTGAAAAGAATCAAGAGGCAAATAAAGCGAAATGAGTTTGTTTGTCTAAGCTTTATGATCACGTTTAGGGTCTGCCACTACTCATGCTTCCCACCGTTTTAAGAGACATTGGTTCTGGAATACCTAGTTTAATTACTCTATCTTTTTTCTCTTCCTGTTCGCTCAATATAACACCATTATCCTTGCGAGCATCTTCTTGTGTGGAGATGGTTGAGGCAATTTGCAAATCGCTAAAATCAGGTTTAGACCAAACAGCAGCTTCGAAAAATAATGGCGACCCTACGAGATCACCTTGAATGGGTGTTTCGACAAACATTGAGGCAATGCCTGTATCTGGAAT
The DNA here is from genome assembly GCA_963767815.1 of Candidatus Melainabacteria bacterium. Classification (GTDB taxonomy): domain Bacteria; phylum Cyanobacteriota; class Vampirovibrionia; order Obscuribacterales; family Obscuribacteraceae; genus CAVYFJ01. The sequence goes on from CAVYFJ010000001.1 coordinate 631,237, forward strand.
TTTGTTGATTGCCACTAGTTTTCTATCCGGTCCTAGTCTCAGTTTATGCCCATAGACCGGCTTAGCTCCTTCGTTTTTGTCGGCCATAGCGATGGCGGCATATGAGCCGGGCGTTCCCTTGACAATAAATTCAACAGAGTGACCTAAGACCATCGAAGCAGGCAAATACAATACCGGTCCGTGAAAGCGCTCGGATAACAAACTTCGTTTGGCTGGACTTGTCCGGGCAGAAATGCCAATCGGGCTTAAATTACTGGGATTGGAGGAGGATTGAGATTCAGTTTCCGCGGCAGACGTCTTTGTTGTAAAGGGAGTCTTCATGGTTTTCATGAGATTTTCGGGCCCCCATACTGGACTGGAATCATCTCCACCAGCCCCGGACGCTGGCCGCGCTAAGGGAAGGCAAAGCAGTGCAAAAGCGATGGTAGCTAGAATCTCTTTTCGGTATGATAAAAGCGGACGCCAGTTCATTTAATTACTCTGCTCAAGGTTCTTCCAGTTATTCTGGATATTATAGACACTTATGTTTTCCGCTCACATTAAGCTTCTACGAGAAAAATTAATTGAAAAAACACTGGACCATTCCTTGCTTTTTCAGTCTTTTCTTGTGGCTCTCAGCTTGCATGTCGCCTTCTTCCCTATCCTTTGGGTTGTCGGTTGGGTTTTGCCCTGCCCAAAACGCCTGTGATCACCACGATTGTGGAATACGAGCTGGATAAATCAACGCTTATTCTGAAACCTAAGCATGTGATCGATTATCATGACCCGAAGCTGAATCAGTAGAGGACAAATTCAAAAAAAGTTCGCCGATTCTTAAAATAGAAAGATTAATCTATGGGTCGCAAATCTCTGCAAACTATTCGTGAAGAATCGCTGCTGCTTCTTCAAAAGCTGTGAACTAATGATCTATTGATTAAATTGGTTATCGATTGGTTATTGTTTGAACTTATTTCCCATATCTACGTAGTAGTGATATAGAGTATGGTCTTCAGTTTAATCGAGGTTGAGCGAAGAGAGTTAATTTGAATCTAACGTAGGGCTGGTGATTGGAAGCCAATTTTGCAGTAAATTAAGAGCAGGGAAGAGGCGTCTATATATGTCGAATGCTTTAAGCGCAAAAGGAAAAATTTGGCGGTTGCCGCCAGTTTTTGAACCACAGGCAGATTTGTTGGCGGTGGTAGATCAATCGCCATATGTTGGCCAAAATATTATTACGGCGCGGAATTATATCAGCGGATCAGGCGCTTGCCCATCTTTGTCCGGAACATTATAAGCCGGCTAATCCTCATGAATTGCCGGATGTTGATAAAGCACTGAATCGAATAAATCAAGCTCTGGCGAATAATGAGCAGATCACCATATATGGTGACTATGACGTAGATGGCATTACTGGCACATCTCTTTTGCTGACTGCTTTGAGGCAGCTGCGAGCAAAGGTTGGTTATTATATTCCCAATCGAGCGACAGAAGGTTATGGACTGAATCTTAAGGCAGTAAGTATTTTAGCGAGCAAACACCAGACAAAATTATTAATTACTTGCGATTGCGGAGTGGCTAATTTTGCCGAAATTAACTTTGCTAAGTCTTTGGGAGTGGATACCATAATTCTCGATCATCATGCACTGCCGGAACTTCTGCCACCGGCACAGGCAATTGTTCATCCGAAATTTTTGCCTTCAGAGCACCCTTTATTTCATTTGCCTGGTGTCGGTGTGGCCTATAAAGTTATTGAAGCTTTATTCAGCAAACATGGACTGGATTCGTTAACAGAAACATTTCTTGATTATGTTACTCTGGGCATGATAGCGGATTTGGTACCATTAATTAGAGAGAATCGTTATTTAGTACAGATAGGTTTGCCTCGGTTAATTAACTCCAGTAGGGCCGGCATTCAAGCGCTATTAGCTCAGATTCAACAATCAGGCGACACCGATTTGGTTGGATTTGGACTGGCGCCGCGCATAAATGCAGTTGGCCGATTGGCTGATGCTAAAACTGCTGTTGAGTTGTTAACTACGGACGACAAAAAAATTGCAAGCAAATTGGCCGCAGAATTGCAAAATGAAAATAGTAAACGACAGCAGATTTGCGATCGAGTTCTTTTAGAAGCTGAGCAGACAATAGCCGCTAATGGGATTATCGGCAAAAAGAAGGCGATTGTTATTTATAAAGAGGGTTGGCACCATGGAGTGGTGGGTATAGTGGCTTCCCGTCTTGTGGACAAATATCATCTTCCGGTTTTTATTGGTGAGTTGGATACTCAAGAAGGCGTAGTTAAAGGATCCGCTCGCGGCATAGAGAGTCTTGATTTATGTGAAATTCTAAAAGCGAATCAGAGTCTTTTAAACAAATGGGGTGGGCACAAAATGGCGGCCGGCTTCTCCCTTCCGGCAGAAAAGGCAGAGGCTTTCCGTGCTGCTGTTGACGCCACCTGCAATCGACTTATGTCCGGTTCATTTGTGGCACCGATTCTCAATATAGATGTCTCGATGGAGGATATGGCTATTGATTTTTTTGCTGTGGCTGAAGAGCTGAATAAATTATCTCCGTTTGGTATGGAAAATAAGAAGCCATTATTTTATGCACACGAAATGCAGTGTGAAAAGGCGACGCCTCTTGGTCGCGAGAATAAGCATCAGCGTCTTGATCTATTGGACAAGAAGACAAAAGCAAAATTTTCTTGTGTGTTCTGGAATGCGCACAATATTGTTCCTGGAAACGACTCGTTGATCGATATAGTATTTACACCAGAAATTAACACATTTAACGGTCGACAGCGCTTGCAGCTTGTTCTTGCTGATTGGCAGATGTCCAATGGTAATCACCCGCCAAATCAAATGGATGCTTCTCCGGAAACTGCTTTAAGTCCTGCATCGCTGGACATTGGTAATCAGCCAGCCCAGATAGCGGCAGAAGTGCAGGTTAGTCAAGTTCATAAGACGCCCATTATTAGCGCCTCCGCTGAACAAGTGCTAAGTGAATCGACAGTATGGCATGATTTGCGCCCTCGTGAAAATGAGACAGATTTGGTAGAAAAGGCATTGGCAAAGTTGGGCAACAATTTGGCGGTATTTTGTGAGAAAACAGGCGTTAGCTACTCCTATCCTGTGTTTGACCGAATATCAATTCCTGCAAAAGAACATCTGCTTGTCTTACAATTCCCTCCTTCGCCAGAGATTTGGAGTGAAATCATCAACAAATCTGGTGCTAATAAGATTTATGTTATTGGTAAGCAAGAGAATAGCCCGGTGGATGCACCTGCGTTTATCAAACGATTGCTTGGCTTGATTCGTTATGTAGTCAATAAAAAATCGGGTAGCGTGGAAGCACGACGTATTGCGGCGGCGTTAGGGACGACGGATGTTGCTAGTGCGCTGGGGCTTGCCTTGCTAAGACAATTACACTTTATAGATTGGTATGCTGATGAGGGTATGATCTATCTTGATCTGTTGAATAATCCGGACGAACAAGATATCAAGCATTTGACTGAATATTATCAACTTGATGGTGTTCTAAAAGAAATAAGTGCTTACCGTCTCTGGTGTACGAAAGCATCTTTAAAGGATTTACAAGAACGCGTGAGGAAGGCAAATGGTGCGGACAAAGAAAAAATTGATCCCCTAATGGAAATCACTGCACAACCGGAAAGTAATGATATTGTGAGTAAAATGAGTAATCTTACTGATCAATATATGAGTGATGCGCAGATTGTTAGTACTGGTTTAGGACAATAATTGGAGTAATATGGCTGTTATCAATGAATCTAAAACAAAGTGGTTGAAGGAAAAAATAAGGGATATTCCTGATTTTCCTAAGCCTGGAATTATGTTCAGAGATCTAAGCACGCTGTTTAAAGATGGCGAAGCTTTTGCTTGTGTGATTGATTTGTTGAGTGAAGAAGCAAAAAGCTTAAGCCACATAAAATTGCAGGTGTTGAAGCAAGGGGATTTATTGTCGGTGCGGCGGTAGCTTACAAACTAGGACTTGGTTTTGTGCCTATTCGCAAGCCGGGCAAATTACCTTATGAAGTAGAAAAGGTCGAATATCAACTTGAATATGGGAAAGATTGTATCGAGATTCATGTTGATGCAGTGGTTCAAGATGAAAAGGTTGTGCTCATAGATGATCTTTTAGCTACCGGTGGTACAGCAGCGGCTGCCTGTGCGCTGCTGCAAAAGCTTGGTGCGGATTTGGTTGGGGCCGGCTTTGTCGTTAACCTGGAAGGACTGGGCGGCAAGTTACGCTTGCCGAAGGGAACACATTTCTTTTCTTTGGTTAATTACTGAGTTGTTCTTTTATATATATAGCCCGTCTGCTTTGCGGATGCTCACTTCGCCGGCAGATAGTTTGATATTGCCGGATTTTGTTTTGACTATTAGTTCGCCGGTTTCTGTAATATCTATTGCTTGACCAATCACTTGTTTGTCGCCAATATTGGCCATGATTTCTTCGCCAAGAGTGATTGAATAGGTTCTCCATTGGTCTAACAATGGTTGCGCCGTGCTTGATTGTAATTGATTAAGGGCGACTTCCAATTCATTGGTGATTGACGCGATGAGCATGTTGCCGTCGATTTGATTTGCATTTTGGTCTGCGGAATTTGACATATATGATTCGAGGAAGCCGATTTTTTCTTCAAGCTCGGCAGGCAGCGCAGTTTTTTGGCGATATAAATTTAAGCCGATACCGATGACTAGCGCATTATTGGGCGGCTGCAAGCGGGCGGAGCACTTATGTTTTGGATCCAGTGGCCCGCCGGAAGCCCCGCCCCTACTATATTCGGCGAGGATGCCGCCGATTTTTTTGTTGCTGACTATTAAATCGTTGACCCATTTCAAACCAACTTTTATGCCCAGATAACTTTGTATGGCTTTTGCTATAACTGCCCCGGTGATTAGTGTAATGACTGGTAAGTTGGTTAAAGTGATATCCGGTTTGAGAAGAACGCTTATATATAAACCAGTATCTAAGGGAGAAAGCCATAGGTGACCATTTCTACCGCGGCCGGCTGTTTGCGCGCGAGCAATTACGAGCGTGCCATGCGGTGCTCCCTGGTGAGCTAACGCCAGGGCACGGTTGTTGGTAGAGTCAATTGTTGGCCACAATTCATTTGTGGCACGCCCCAAGCTGCACGTAGTAAGTAAGCCTTCGATTTTCGCTAAATCTAATTTGTCGGATAACGTGTCCAGCATTATATTTGGAGAGAATCGGGGGCAGTAAAATAATCGTCTTGTACATCGCCTGTGTTACGTGTACCGGCAGGTTCGAATAATAATATTTCTGCTTCTTCATCGGCAGCTGTTCTGTGTTCGATACCACGTGGGACTTTAACCGCTTCGCCTGGACCCAGTTTTACTATATGGTCCCGAAACTCAACACGGAACTGTCCCTTCCAGACCAAAAACAGCTCGTCTTCACTTTCGTGGGTATGCCAAGGGAATTCACCCTTCACCTTGGCAATCTTCACTTCCTGTCCGTTCAAGGAAGCGATGACTTTTGGCTGCCAGTGCTCGCTAAAGAGCGTAAATTTTTCAGCGATATCAATTTTTTCCAACGCCGATACCTCGTAAAGGAGGACTAATTGCGGCTTATTGTAGTATTGATTTGCTTATTACCAGCAATAAGTTTATGCACTGGACATTTGTCAGCAATAGTTTTTAATTCGGTCACTTGCTCATCGGTTAGATCGCCGGCAACTTTTATATCTTTGCTAATTACGGCAATTGATTGACCGGGATTCTGAGCATCTTCTTGTTTGCCTTCGCTAAGATGAATATCAACCGTTTTCAATCCCCAGCCTTTGCGTTTGGCATACATTTGCATTGTTATAGATGCGCAAGCACCAAGTGAGGCGAGTAAAAGTTCATGCGGGTCGGGAGCGGTTTCTTCGCCACCAACGGCTTTGGGAGCATCGGCAACAATTTGATACTTGCCGGTATTTATTTCTTGCCTATAAAGCCCTGTTGATGCGGTCTTAACTTCTACTTTAGCCATTTGGTTCTCCTTCGGCGATCACAATTTGTCAGCAAATAAAAAATTTATCCTATATCATTGCGCGCTATGTTTGCGCTGTGCGGATTGATGATTGAATACCGGGCCGCTCGCTTATTATATCGCATATAGATAGATGATCCTTGTCGGTGATATATGCGGGCCCACTTATTTGTTACTAGATGGTAGGCAATAGCGCTAATTGCACCCCATAAAAACTAAGTAGCAATATAAAAATAAACCAGCTTCCAACATTTAGATATGCAGCCGTTCGCACTATATACAGTGCTGGACTTGATGATCATATAATTGCCAGTCTTGTCGAAGCCGGCCACAAGTGATACCTTGCTGGAATCATCGTTTTTGTCTTAAAATAATAAATAGGATTTGGAACCGAAAAGTCTGCATATTGTCGGCTTAATGCCCGCCAATTTTTACCAGCAACATAGCCGGGAAAAGTTATGGGGACATTAAGGTCGTCAATCATTATTTAATCTAAAAACACTACTAATAGCGCTTTACTAAACATAAAACGCTAGTAATATAGTAATTAGGATAACCATCACACATCTCTAGTAATATGGAAGGGAGCAAAAAATGACACAGGTACTGCAAGCAAACGGAGCAATTGTTGGGTTGGACTACATTGACACTACACAGCCGCCAGCTTCAAATCAAGAGCCTTATAAGGTGCTGCGCCGCAATAATACTGTTGTTGAATTTGACCCCAAGAAAATAGCCGTAGCCATGACCAAGGCTTTTCTGGCGGCAGAAGGACAAGATGCGCCTGAAAGCTCACGTATAAAGGATCTGGTCCAAAACTAACCGCTCAAGTGGTTGATACCCTGAAACGCCGTTTACCCAATGGCGGCCTTTTGCATATTGAACATATTCAAGATCAAGTTGAATTGCTTTGATGCGAGCTGGTGAGCATGAAGTTGCTCGCCGATACATTCTATATAGAGAAGAAAGAGCCAAACAAAGAGCAGCAGAAAGTGCAGCTGTGCCCAGCGGCATGCCTCATATCAATGTTATCACTACCCATGGACACACTATACCACTTGAATCTTGCCGGCTTTTTCTAGTGGTTGAAGAAGCTTGCGCTGGTCTTGATTCTGTATCAGCTCAAAAAATTATTGATGGCACACTGGCAAATCTGTATGAAGGTGTCAAAGAAACAGAAGTCTTTCAATCAGCAATTTTTGGTGCTCGGGCATTAATTGAAAGTGAGCCCAATTATACTTATGTAGCTGCCAGGTTATTGCTTAGATCAATTGCGTCTGGAAGTATTGGGTGAACCAGTAGCTCAGGCTCAAATGGCTGAGCGTTATCCCTGCGTATTTTAAAGAATATTTGCAAAAAGGAATTGAAGCTGGTTTGCTTGATCCCAGACTGAACAGATTTGATCTGGACAGAATTGGCTGCTGCTCTTGCAAGCAGATCGTGATCTTAAATTCCAATATTTGGGCTTGCAAACATTGGCTGATCGTTATTTAGTGCATGTACAAGGCAGAAAAATTGAATTGCCACAGACCTTCTGGATGCGCGTAGCCATGGGCTTGCCTATGGAAGAAAGCAACAAAGAAGATAGAGCAATTGAATTTTATAATTTGCTTTCCAGCTTTCGACTTTGTTTCTTCTACACCTACTCTATTTCAATTCCGGCACTCATCGTCCTCAATTATCTTCTTGCTTCTTGACCACAGTAGATGATGATTTAACCAGCATCTATGATTGCATTGAAAGACAATGCTCTGCTTTCTAAATTTTCTGGCGGCCTGGGTAATGACTGGACACCAGTGCGCGCATTGGGCGCGCATATTAAAGGCACCAATGGCAAAAGCCAAGGTGTAGTACCTTTCTTGAAAGTGGTCAATGACACAGCTGTTGCTGTCAATCAAGGTGGCAAGCGTAAAGGAGCAGTTTGCTGCTATCTAGAAACCTGGCATTTAGATATTGAAGAATTTCTTGAGCTGCGTAAAAACACTGGCGATGATCGCCGGCGCACTCATGATATGAATACTGCTAATTGGATTCCTGATCTCTTCATGGAAAGAGTAATGCAAGATGGCGAAGTGGACATTATTCAGCCCTGATGAAGTGCCTGATTTGCATAATTTATATGGACGAGCCTTTAAAGAAGCCTATGAGCGTTATGAAGCACATGACTCATAGTGGCGAAATTAAAATCTTCAAAAGTATTGCTGCCAAAGACTCTGTGGCGCAAAATGCTCTCCATGCTATTTGAAACAGGACATCCTTGGATGACTTTCAAAGATGCTTGCAATCTAAGAAGTCCGCAGCAACATATTGGCGTTGTGCATAGTTCCAATCTTTGCACTGAAATTACTCTCAACACATCCAGTCAAGAAATTGCTGTTTGCAATCTTGGCTCAATTAATTTGATTAATCATCTAGATCACAATAATTGGCTTGATTATGAAAAAGTTGCCCGCACTTGCCGTACAGCTATGAGAATGCTCGATAATGTCATTGACATTAACTATTACAGTGTAGATAAAGCCAAGCGCTCTAATGTTAGACATCGTCCAGTTGGCTTAGGCGTAATGGGCTTCCAAGACATGCTTGTTAAAATGCGTATACCTTATGCTTCGCAAGAGGCGATTGAGATTGCTGATTACAGTCAAGAATTGGTTAGCTATCATGCAATTCTTGCCAGCAGTGAATTGGCTCGTGAACGTGGCGTTTATTCAAGCTATAAAGGATCTCTCTGGGATAAAGGCATATTGCCTCAAGATAGCTTGAGACTTATTGGCAGAATCGAGAGGTTCTGAAATACCAGTAAAAATGGAAGGTACGTCTGGATTGGACACATGTGCGCGAACATATTGCTCAATGGGGCATGCGCAACAGCAATTGCTTAGCTATTGCTCCTACTGCCACCATATCTAATATCATTGGTGTCAGCCAATCAATTGAGCCTACTTTCCAGAATCTTTATGTAAAATCAAATCTATCTGGCGAATTCACAGTATTGAATCCAATCTGGTAGCAGATTTGAAAGCAATAGGCATCTGGGATGAAGTGATGGTGCATGATCTGAAATATTTTGATGGTTCAGTGCAACCTATTGAACGCATCCAGCTGAACTTAAAAAGCTCTATGCTACTGCTTTTGAAATTGAACCTTATTGGTTAATTCAAGCAGCAGCTAGACGGCAAAAATGGATAGATCAAGCACAAAGCTTGAATTTATATATGTCTGAACCGAATGGGCGCAAAATTGATGAGATGTATAAACTAGCCTGGCAAGTAGGCTTAAAGACCACTTATTATTTGCGTACCACGAGTGCCACGGCTGCAGAAAAATCTACTGTACAGTCATCTGTATTAAATGCAGTCAAAGACATACCTAGAGAGGAGTTTGACAAGTAACGGTCATAGGAGATGGGTACATGAAATCCAGCCAGATCTATTATGCAAACATTAATGCATCTGACCGACTGTCCAAGCATGTGTTCATCGACAGATCCGGATTGTGAAGCTTGCCAGTAATTATTCAGAAGAGGTACGAATTAGCAATGAGATACCGAATGAATGGAGAAAGACAATGCTTAGTGTTTGATGACAAACTACAATCAGCAACAATGTCATACGCAATATGGCAACAATCAGCAATGTCCCCAGCCAGAGCCAAACTGTCCGATAAGCGCCATGCCAAGGAATCAACAGCAGCCAGTCTGCCCGAACCGCAGACTGGTGTAACTGGCTTGGAAAAAATTGATTTCAAAGCTGGTCGCATTAAAGTAGACGAAAAGCGCATAATTAATTGCCGTGCTGATTTAAATCAATTGGTTCCTTTTAAATATGAATGGGCCTGGCAAAAATATTTAGATGCTTGTGCAAATCACTGGATGCCCAAGAAATCAGCATGAGCCGTGACATTGCTCTCTGGAAAGATCCAAATGGTCTGACTGAAGATGAACGAAAAATTATCAAGCGCAATCTTGGATTTTTCTCCACAGCTGATTCACTCGTTGCTAATAATTTGGTGTTGGCTATTTATCGCCACATCACCAATCCTGAATGCCGCCAATATTTATTGAGACAAGCATTTGAAGAAGCTCTACATACTCATGCCTATCAATATGTTATTGAAAGTCTTGGGCTTGGATGAAGGCGAAGTCTTCAATATGTATCGTGAAATACCAAGCATCCACGACAAAGCTGCTTTTGAATTGCAATTTACACAAGAATTGTGCGATCCTAATTTTCACACCGGCACACCTGAAACCGACAGAAGATTTCTGCGCAATTTAATTGGCTTCTATGTAATCATGGAAGGTATTTTCTTCTATGTCGGCTTTGTGCAAATGCTTGCTTTCGGTCGCCAGAACAAAATGACTGGTTCATCCGAAGAATTTCAATATATTTTGCGTGATGAATCAATGCACCTCAATTTTGGTATCGATTTAATCAATCAAATCAAAATTGAAAACCCACATTTGTGGACACCGGAATTTCAAGAAGAGATTATTGACTTGATCAAACAAGGTGTAGATCTTAGAATATCGTTATGCTGTGGATACTATGCCTAATGGCGTGCTTGGTCTTGAATGTACCGATGTTCTCAGAATATCTAAAATTCATTGCCAATCGCCGCTTAAGACAAATCGGTCTGCCAGAACAATATCCTGGTGCACAAAATCCATTCCCCTGGATGAGCGAAATGCTTGATCTGAAGAAAGAGAAAAATTTCTTCGAGACACGTGTCATCGACTATCAAGTCGGCGGCGCACTTTCCTGGGACTAATCAACTCCTGCTATTCAGCATAATATAGAGCAGCGCCAACTGCTTTACGCCAGGTTTTGTATTCAACTTGTCTATCTTTGCTTGGATAGAAAGTCATAGTCTTTTTGGGATTTTTAGTTAATTGAAAAGGCTGAATTAACCCTGCGCGCTTACCAGCCAAGGCGGCGACTCCCCAGGCAGTAGCCTCAGTTTGATCATCGCGTCTTACTGGTATGCCCAGCAGATCTGCCTGAAACTGCATTAGCCAATTATTCTTTGTTGCACCACCATCTACTTTTAATTCGGACATTTTTAGACCTGCTAACTCTATTTCATGAGCAATGTCTTTGATTTGATAGGCTATTGATTCTAGAGCTGCTCGCGCAAGATGAGCCTTGTTGCTTTCGCGTGATAGACCGACAATTGTTCCTCTAGCATGTGGATTCCACCAGGGGGAGCCAAGTCCAACATGAGCAGGAACTAGATATATTCCACCATTAGTATCCAAAGATTTTGCTAATTCTTCTGATTCATCGCTGTTGTTGATAATGCCAAGCTTGTCTCTTAACCATTGCAGGGCAGCGCCACCCATAAAACTGGCTCCTTCAAGAGCGTAAATAGGTTTTTCGTTTTCTAATTTCCAGGCGACGGTGGTAAGTAATCCGTTGACCATCGTCTTTGTTGGACCAATATTACCGAGCAAAAAACTGCCAGTGCCGTAAGTGCATTTAAACATGCCCGGCTCAAAACAGCTTTGTCCAAAGAGTGCCGCTTGTTGATCACCTAGCACCGCCAGAAGTGGCGCCTTGAATCCAAGTAAATCTTTACGCGTCATGCCGAAAGAACTGTTTGAAGCTACTACCCTTGGCAAAATACTTTTGGGAACACCGATTCCGGATAAAAGCTCATCATCCCAGGAACAGCTATTGATATCAAACAACATAGTGCGCGAAGCGTTGCTTGCCTCAGTCAAATGTTGTTTTTCTTCAGTCAATTTATAAATCAGCCACGAATCAATAGTGCCAAAGGCGAGCTTACCAGCATCGGCCAAATCTCTAGCATTGGCTACATGATCCAATATCCAGCGAATTTTGGGTCCGGAAAAATAAGCATCAGCAATTAAGCCAGTTTTTTCACGAATAAGATCTCCTAATTTGGCGCCGGAAGATGTTGTCTGTTGGACAATTTTTTCAACCATTTCGGCTGTACGCCGGCATTGCCAGACGATTGCAGGGCATACTGGCGTACCGGTTGATTTGTCCCAGATAACGGTTGTTTCGCGCTGATTAGTTAATCCAACGCAAGCAATTTTAGTGGCATCTATATCAGCTTGGGAGACCGCGTCATTAATGCAGGTAATTTGTGTTTCAAGAATTTCGTTAGCATCATGCTCTACCCAGCCTGATTGGGGGAAGTGCTGGGCAAATTCTTTCTGACCACGGCCGATAATCTTCCCATCAAGGGTAAAAACTATAGCGCGGCAACTGGTTGTTCCTTGATCAATGCTCAATATGTAGGCGCTCATTTATTTGGCACCAATTAAAAATTCGCCGTAAAATTCCACCACTGTAAGTACCGCCGAGCGCATAGCGGCAAGCTGATTTTTTTTACCTTTGGAGAGAGGAAATAACTTTTTAGAGCCCTTTTGTTTTAGGATTTTGCCGTAATTGCTTGGCAATGGCAAATGGATAAAAGTAATCAAATGTGGCAGTCTTGACTTCTTCAAATAATCTATAGCTAGGAAATAAATTTCATTACAGACAAAAGCGCCGCAAAAATTGGAAATTTCGGCGGGCAAGCCTTTAGTTTTAAGGCGCTTGAGTACCGCTTCAATGGGTGCGTTTGTGCGTAAAGCTTCGGGAGCCTTCGTATCTATGATTTGTCCGCTGTATAAATGGCCGCCATTGTCCTTTCTGTTACCATCGCGAATGTTAAGGGCAAAACGCTCCAGACAAATATTTTTTCTCATTGATGCCAGTCCCATCATTACGATAACGCAGGGTTTGCCGTCGGCTTTCAGGGCGTCAAGAGCCGACTTCATTAATGGCCAAGCCTTTTTCCCACAGACCGGTAAAACAAAGCTGCGCAGCGGTATTTTTGTCTTTGTGGCAGGCAGGGTGACGAAAGCGGGCATATCTTGGGCAATCAGTTCGCTGGGGTTAAATGCCTCATCTTCAAAAGGGTCATAACCTGTCACCAGGCAGTTTATGGGAGCCAATGACTTATTCACTCTTAACTGATTGTCTTGCTTTGCTTGCGACCGAGAATCATTCATGATAGAAATTTAGCACAGTGCCGAAGTGGCGAAATGGCAGACGCAGTTGACTCAAAATCAACCGAGGTTTACCCCTCATGTCGGTTCAAGTCCGACCTTCGGCAAATTTTATTGTCTTTCTTGGAATGAGACCTGCACAGCGCTTTTTATACCATAATTGAACGAAGCCTCAACCGCATCTTATGTTGTATTTGTCCACAGGCAGGTACAATGGGCACTAGTGGATACCGCGCTTTTTTATGGCTTGCAACGCAGCATTATCGAGAAAACTACGTCCTGATCTGCGTTTAAAATGAAATTTGTGTGCCTTGCAGTCACTGTCAATCTCAAAGTCCACTATAGTTATGAGATTTTCAGAATCGCCAGGCTTTGGTATTACCCATTCTGATTGAATATGCTTTTGTACATCTTGCAAGTAAAGGTACCAATTTATTTCTGCGAAACATGGCAAGCCCATCGTCATGATCGATGCGAAAAGCGAAAAGAGTATACCTAAATCGATTATTCATTAAAAACACTCCAAAAGACTCAAGCAGATTTTTGTTTGAGTCGCTCCATTACCCACATCCTAATCATGGTGCCAACCGGCAGTCCAAGTTTGTTTGCCTCTACATAAAGCTGATCTACAATGTGTGGCTCAATACGAAATTGTATAAAAGCCCGTTTATTTACGCGTTTCGCAGCTTCCTGTCTTATTTTCTTTATTCTCTTAGCGTCCATAATTTTTTCCTTTATATTGTTTAGTAGCATTCATTCCGTGAAAGGCATATTCATCTTCATCAGAAAGTGTTTCCACCCCTATCTCCAATAAGCGTCCCTGCCAAGTCAGCCCAACAAACATCTGGCGTTCATTGCCATTTCGGGCTGGTGCCAGGTCAAATATTTGAGTGCTCAGATTACGGTAATCCAAAATATCGTCTACTTCATCTGTGCTGACACTATGCTTTTTTAGATTTCGACGATTGTAATAAAGCATTTTTATCCTGCCTGTGTAGGTAATTGTATGACAAATCCCTACTATTGTCAACGGCAGATAATATCACGACGCTATATATGACTCAAAATCAACCGATAGCAATATCATGTCGGTTCGACTCCGACCTTCGGCAAATCATTGTTTTAGACAATTTGTTTTGAAAGTCCTTTATTTTATTTGGCGCTGCGCATAAACTTCTGGTCAAAATTCGGCTTCCGAAATGTACTGGAGAAATCCGTCAAATGTCTGCGCTATTGATTCTGCTTCGTTCCAGTCTAATTCAATAAAAGGTATTTTGACTATTAGCCATCCAGGTGACTGTGTGTCGAACCCGTATGCTTCGCCACCTCCATCAGACCCAAAAAGTAATGCTCCTGGAACACATGTTTGAACCTCATAGGCTTCGTTCATTGAGACTAGTTCATCTACACCCCATAGCTGAACATATGCACTGCCAATGAAACCTTCACCCCCATTGGTTAACTTCAAGAACTGCACATATTCGGCAGGAAGTTTAACCCCCAGCTGGTTCTCACTGTTGGCAATCTGATAATTCGTGGCACTAGGACGCTGTTTTAAGGCTTTAAGTATTTGTTTTATTTCTTTTGTCATGATTTACTACGGACGTCTCTAGAGGTGCTTTATATGCTAGTTTTTAATATTCTAAAAATCTGTTCTAAAATTTATCATATGCTGCGTATCTAAACACTTGACCTGGCCCCTAATTCCCTCAAAATCAACCGAGGCTTACCCCTCATGTCGGTTCGAGTCCGACCTTCGGCAAATTTTTAGAAACAGATTTTATAAAATTACCAAAAACCTGCAACGGTGCACCTAATTGCGGTGCTTGATTTCAAAGAACTAATGAAATTGAATTTGAATTATTAATTCAAAAGCCACCTACTAAAAGATTGGCAGGCTGCGGTAATGAATTCGGTTGTTTCTGTTTTACACAAGCTGGATGTCCGCAGTCACATTGATCGTTAATTTGATCTATGGTCTGATCTATTGCACTATTCTTACAAATCGAACTGCAGTAAGCACTGTTATCGTTGAATCCACTGTTAGAGGCTGTGCATTTGCATTTAATACCGGCGCACATGACCTCAGGGCTGGCTGTGTGGTTTTGCAATTGGAAACTCCTGTCCTGATAGCCAATAATTGACCCTTGATGCTACTCTCAAAAACTTCTTTTGTTCAATTTGTTAATGCGTGCTTAAAAAATCTTTTCGATTGATTGGCTCTCAAAATATTGAGGAAAATATTAAATAAGTCAAGCTGGTTTGATATGAAGAAATCCGTTATCATGAGCGCGCATTAACCGGCATTGACGCTGTGATCCAACTGTTCGACTGCAATAATAATATTGTGAATACTGATATAAAAAGCTGGACAATCGTGTCTTGCCAATCCAGTCGAAGGGACGAAGATACGTGTTCCTGGATTTTTTTTCAAAGTGGCGCGCTTGGTTTGGAAATTGAAAATCTCAGCGAGCAGGAAATATCTATAAAGGCTTCTTTTGCAGCTAAAGACTTTTCAGCTGATAATTTATCGGAGATAAATCGCCAATTAAAACAAGCAAAGCTTGATCGACCAGCGAAGACACTAAGCGTGGAGAATATTGCTGATCAAGATTGGATGACTAATTGGAAAAAATATTTTCAGCCTTTTACTGTTGGCGAGTCTTTTATTATCTGCCCGCCGTGGAGGACGAATGAGATCAAACATATTGATTTGTCTAAACGCAAAAAAATTCTCATTGATCCAGGCATGGCCTTTGGTACAGGGCAACATGCCACCACCGGCTTTTGTTTGCAAGCAATTGAGCATTGGGCTAGGGGGCCAAGAATTATGGATGTGGGAACAGGAAGCGGGATTCTAGCCATTGCCTGTGCTTTGTTTATGGCAAAATCGTCCATACTAGCTTTAGACATTGATGATAATGCCATTAATAACGCTCGACAAAATATCAAACTCAATAATGTTGCTAAGCGAATTGAGCTTGAGCAAATGAGCCCAGAAGTCTTTTGTTCAGATGCGGCTAAGCTGAGTCGATTTAATACTTTGCTTGCAAATTTAACCGCCGAAGATATTGTTTCTTTGCTGGCAACTTTTGATCGTCTATTGTCTGATGATGGCGTGCTTATTCTGGCGGGGATTATTGAAGAGAAAAGCGCCATGCTTGAGTCTGCTCTGGCACAATATCCGTTAAAGACACTTGAGAAAAATATTGATCGCGGTTGGATTGGGATGGTCTTGGCAAAAAGTTCTATTGTGTAAGAGATACATTAATCCACGAAATCATCTTCGCCTTTCTTTTCATCCTTTGGGATTTCCGCAGGTGGTTTTTTGTTTCGTTGTTGTTGAAGTTGTTCCACTGCCCGATGCCATTCATCGTCCATTTGGTCGTTTTTTCTATCGACGAATGATTGCGGAGTATTTATGCGCAGATTTAGTGCTCTTCTCTCGTTGAGGTAATTGGAGGCAATTCGCGCTTCTACAACCTCCGCCGGGGAGGCATTGTCGTCTAATCCTAATGCATGTAATTGCGCTCGATGCGCCGCTGCTAATCGCGCAGGCAGCAATTTGTCTTCAGAACTATCTCTCTTTAGGCCAAATCTTTCTCGACGATTGGCAGCCATATCATTTTGAACTTTATTTGTACCGAAATTATCCCTAAAAGTAAATTCAAACATTCCTAGGTCGACAAGTTCATCCTCAGAAATCATTGCGTCTTTCTTGAAACCCAGGTAAATTTTTTCGGCTTCACGCTGACGTTTGGCGTAGGCTTTCCATATATCCTCTTTGGACGCCCCTTCTTTTAGATGTAAGCGCTTTAGCTCTTCTTTGTATAGGCGCATTCGTGCTTCTGCCATTTCTTCCTTTGAAGCGGACGGACCGACTTTTAGAATATTGCGCTCCTTTTGATCTATGGCTTTGATACGAGTTGCTTCAAATGCTTTTTTATACTCCTCGGCTTTTTGGGATATCAGTTCAGGAGCGGCATTTGCGGGTAAGCCCAAGTTGCGGGCCCTAATTCCTTGTTCAATTTGAGACTTCCCGAATGCAATTCGATTAGGTGTTGTTCCTTCATATATTCCTTGCCACACCCAGTTACGGCCGCCTGGAGCCGAAGAATAATGGCCGGCATATGGTCTTTCAGTTTCCAGTGATTTCTCAAATTTGGCCGCAGCTTTTGCCGTTGGAGCTTGAGGAGTCGCTTTTTCATTAGCGCTAACGGTACGTAGCTGCTCTTGCAGGACAGCAAAATCATCCACCGCAAAAGGATTGCTTTCTCGGCGTTGCTCAGACTGCTGCTCGCCAAGTTCTAATGGTTGACGTTCTTCTGGGGAATTACTCATTGTTTTAGTCCGCTCAGCTCGTGATGAATGAGTTTATCTAGCGCAGGCGATTTTTGACTGTCTGCAGTATACCCACTTTAAGGAATGCTTAACCATGTTGTCTGGTTGGAGTTTGTTAGGACGCAATTTAGTGGCACAGGCGGCTGGTTTTCCTTAGTGAGACTTCTCTATCTGCTATAATAATATTTGCCAGATTTAACACGCAGCCAATTTATATGAAGCTGGGTCTGGTACAGATAAAAGTCTGTAAAATTGAACACTGAAAATTGAATAGCAAGTTATAGCTTTCTTCCAAAACAACATGGGGGCGTTTAGATTCGACAGGGTGGTTGTTTGGTAAGTTGCAAGCCGAGGTTGCTTGGAACCGCGTCAAAAAACTAGGCAAAAAAAACAAATGCCAACAGGCAAACTTGTGGCTTTCGACACCAAGCGCAGCACTACTGCGCGTTGCTGCCTAACCTTAAGACTTAGGCGTGAAACTTAATGAATAGCTTGACTACCCGCATCTCATTAGGTAAACCATGGTGGTTGCCGACAAGCGAAATTAGCAGTTAATAGCTTGTCCTAAGACATAATTGCAATCCCGGATGGTCGTTTAGACCTTAACCAGCGGCTACTGGATAAATACTGAACTAAGCTTGTAGTAACTTATCTCTCGGTTACTTTGGACGCGAGTGCAATTCTCGCCGCCTCCACCATTTATATTTATGACCTTTGCAGACCTGATGCTGTGTGCCTTTTCAGCATCGGGATTTTGTGCTGGTTGTAAATGATCACCTTTTTGTGCACCCTTGGCAAGAAAATCAGTCATTAGCTTCTCATTTTGCCTAGTAGCGTTGTTAATATATCGGGCATAGTGTTTGAATGTGGTTTGAACTGATGAGTGTCCCAATATACGTGCTAACCAGGCCGGATCGCAGCCTTGATTGAGGCACAGCGAGGCAAATGAATGCCGTAAACAATACGACGAACGATGTTTTATACCCGCTCGATGCAACGCTACTCGCCATTCTCAATCGAGGTGTTTGTCTATAGGTTGGCTAGCGGCGAGACAGGAAGATCTCTGCTTCTGCGTGTTGAAGTTTCCTTGTAGATAGTTGTGCGAGAACTTCTTTCACCGGTGGGAACATGGGAACGGTGCGCGTTCCAGCCGTAGTCTTAGTCGTCGCCTCTGCGCCCCTGACGCGTCCACGTTTGATATAAATCTCATCACGAATAGTCTTTACGTCCGTCCAACGCAACGCAAGTAATTCAGATGGGCGACATCCCGTATAAGCCTGGCATACAAAAAATGCTTTATGTTGCGGATTCATTGTAGAAAATATTTGCATCAACTCGTCTTGGGTAAATGGCTCTATGTCTGGTGGCTTTTCCTTCAGAGTGCGCAATCCTTGTGCTGGATTCTTAGCAATTATTTCTCGGTTGGTACATTCTTTTAATATGTAGCGCAAAAGTCCCATAATGTTATTGACGCGAACCGCAGAGACTTTCCTTGCTAGCGAAGCCTGGAAAATGGCAGGTCGTGCGTTGTTATGTCCGCGAGCGGAACATTGCCAAACTGAGGAAGCAAATAGTTTTTAAGGACTTCGCGATAGCCGCGCTGTGTACTATGTTTAGAGATCGCTACGTTCAGCCAAATACTTATCAGCGGACTCTGCAAAGGTTAGCTTTGCTTGAGGGGTTAACAAAGACCTAGTCCATTAGAATCTTGTCCAACACGTGATAAGACCCGTTGCTTCTTTATATCTGCTAACCAGGTTTCAGCTGCCAGGGCGATTTGTTCCAAAAGACTTTCTGACTTGTATGCCATTTACCTTAACGCATACGCACCAGCTTTTGTTTCTTCTATATAGACCGTTTTTCATGTCCTATTTGCTTCCCAGGTTGTTTTGGTTTATTATGTACCTAGCATATCACTAGGTGCAACATGAATCAAGTAGATCAAATATTGGAACAGCAAGGGCAAACCCACATATTGGTGGGTGGACGGTCGTTTAGAGCATTCACAATTCGTGATTTCGTTCAAAAGGACATAGACTCGGCCATCAGATTACTAACACCGAATATGTACGGCAGTGCTGCCGTCATCAAAAAGAAAAAACAGGTAAAACTGCAAGTTTGCCGATGGGTTGGAACTGCGCAAAGCACAAGAGTACGGGCGAATCTATATATATTTTGAGAATTTAGAAACAGGTGTTTTTATGATCCAGACATTAAAAGCGGAGAAGTCTTTTCAGAAGCTGATTTCGCGATATGCAAAAAAAAGGATATGACCATCCCGAACAGCCAGCGGAGAAACTTATTTCGCAACTACCTGTAGACCGCACCATTGCCCTTGCAATTGTTGATGCGGTAGAGCGTGCTATAGACGACAGTGAACTACCACGTCAAGCACACTGGAAAGAGGAAATAAAATACGAATATAAAATGATTGTCCCGTACATCAAATTCTTGCAGAGTCATCGTAAGGACGAATACAACACCGACATTTTTGAGGACATAACGGACATCCTTTGTGAGGACGAATACAATACCAATATTTTCGAGGATATAACGGGCATCCCTTTGATCCGCGTTCTTGAAAAGCGGTTTGAATTATTGAAAAATGCCATCGAGCGTGTCAGTCCGGATAAAACTCTTTGGTGGCAGAAACTTTTGGTTTCTAATATAAAACGGATATTAGAAGGAAATAAAATTCGGTTTTCTACAAGCTACAAAAGGGGCGATGAGGGATTTCAGTTATTGATTAAGACATTCAGGGCGCTTGAGCATTATCCCTGGCCAAACAATAAAGGAATCCAGATGTATCAACTGGTTAAACAGCTATATTCGACTGCTTCTAAGCCCGCACATAACGGTAGCGAAAATAGCCCTAAAAAATAAACGCCTAATTTCCTAGCGTGTATAGCCTCACTTTCGGTAGCTTAACCTATGACACCGGATAAACAGGAGGCTCAATTATGGTCAAGGATAAGCAAAACAAGATTTCGATTGGCACATTCGCCAAACTTGCTGGCGTTAGCCGCTCTAATGCTTGGAGGATTGTGAAGAACGGGGGATTACCGGCGATTGAGATTGGACGACGCATCATTCTGGATTTTGGCGATGTGCAAGACTACATTGACGCTCATACCAGACCAGCCGCAGCTAGCGGAAGTAGTTTGACGGACAAGCTCTTGCGCACTGCAAGAAAGAAAATATCGGCAGGTTCTAGATAATCATACTGCTAAGGATATTGACTGATGTCTGATGACAAACTACCAGAAAAACTTAATCAGGCTTTTGCCGATTTGTCAGAGACGACTATGCAGGCGGCACAGTTACTTGATTGCCGCATAGTTTTCGACGATGGCTTATGCGATGTGAGTTGCCTGAATTGTGGCTTGAAAAGAACACTATTGGAGCTTTATTTGCCGGAAGAAAGACAGGACAAAAAATAATAAGCGATTTTAAAGCAAAAATCCGCAACTTTGACGGCGCGGAATCTTCACCCAGATTGATTATTGATTTAAGGATAACAAACCGTGAAAAGACTGATCAGGAAGATATTACACCAATTACGCCGGACAAGCCAAGCCTACCGGCGCCGGATATTGCGCAAAAAATTGAAGTCGCGCTAACAGAATACGCAAGTAGAAATCAGAATAACAACGATGCAATAGTATTCATTGAAGACTTGTCTAAGCAATTTAGTTATCCAGTCGACTGTCTGTCAGCCTGGTATCAGAAAATAAGAGACGAAAACAACAATACCAGGGATAAAAAGCTTACTGATAGGCTTTTGGCTTTAATAGATAAGCAGCAATGTGAATTTTTCCACGATGCCGCCGGAGAGGCATATGTGATAATTCCCGGCGATGCACATGCTAAAACATACAAAATCAAAAGCACAGGTTTTAAACGCTGGCTTAGAGCGCATATTTTCACGACTGTGAAAAGGGAATACCTGCACAAGTTTTAACGGATACGTTGGAAACCTTGGACGCCAAGGCTGTTTGCAAAGGCACTGAGTATAAAGTATTTACTCGAATTGCGCATGTTAACGGCGAGATTTATATAGATCTGTGCAATCGAGAACTGGCAAGTAATACACATTCACAAGAATGGCTGGGATATTGTTGATAAGTCACCTGTACGTTCATCCGCAGCCCTGGTATGTTGCCGCAGGTAATACCGGTTAAAGGTGGCATGCCCAGTGAAAAAATTAGCAAGCTACGCAACCTTATTAATGCTGCCGATGAGGCAACTGGCGGCTAACTGTAGCCTGGATTCTTGGTGCATTTTCACCTCGCCCTTATCCGGTATTGGTTGTTTTAGGTGAGCAAGGATCTAGTAAAAGTTTCTTGTGCAAAATCTGCCGCAACTGTGTTATCCATCAGAGATTGCGCTTGTAAGTACACCTAAAGAGGCTCGCGACGTTATAATAGCCGCGCAAAATGCACATGCTTTAGGATTGGATAACCTTAGCAAAATTCCTGATTGGCTGAGTGATCTACTCTGTGCTATTGCAACCCGTGTGGACATAAGAGCAAAATATCATACCAATAGCGGTGATGAGGTCTTATTTAAAGCATGTGCGCCAATTATCCTCAACGGAATAAGTCTTGCAATGCGCGGCGATTTACTTGACCGGAGTTTAATGACGTCGCTGAACAGATAGAGGATACTGACAGAAAAGATGAATCTGAATTGCTGATAGAGATCCAGCAGGCTATGCCGGAAATCTTCGGTGGGATTTGCGATGTATTGGCATTAATTTACAGAATCTATCAACTACAAAGCTAAAATCCAAACCGCGCATGGCTGACTTTGCTACCTGGGTTACTGCCGCCGAAACTAGCCTGGGTTGGAATGCAGGCGATTTTATGCAGACCTATACCAAAAACCGAAAGAATGCCATCGAATTAACGATAGAAAGCGAACCATTTGGCGCAGCACTAAGAGTATTTATGGAAGGTAGGACAGATTGGAGTGGCAACTGGCAAGCACTAATAGCCGCATTGACTGGCCATAAGATGTCCCGAGGGACTCGCCGCAAAATGGTCAGGCCGTTGCTGGCATAATGAAACGATTGCGGCGGGTAATGCAAAAATGGGCATCGTATATGGAGATCCAAACGATACCCGCCAAGGCAGCAAATACTTTATAAGCAGAAATCCCTCACAATCGTCACAGCCATCACAAGGTAATACTGATGGAGCTTTATGGGATGAAGGATCGGTGACAAGATCTAGCATTGTGTGACAGACCGGATCACTTGTGACAGATCCAGTTTGCAAAACTGTCACGCCGGAAGCCGCCAGTGATGAGGATGGTGACACCTGCTATAGTTGTGATAGTTTTGCGCCTACTATGAATAGGTCTACGCAAACCTTTCAGTACAAAGACCCGAAGTACAAGCCGATATGCGGAAGATCACCCGAACTGTTGCCTGAACATTATGTCGAAAAGGTTATGGCTTGGCTAAATAAACAAGAGCAAGGTACACAAAATGCGGTTATCGCTGAGTATGAAGACTGGGCAAGTGGTGAATCTGAATCGAACTGGTCTTGGCGCATTGTTGGACAGATTCGAGCAGCTATACCAGACATGCTAGGGATAGCATTAGCAGTATTTGATGGCAAGGTGGCGAAATGAATAAGGAATTAGTTATCACTTTTGCCAATCGATCTATCAACCACGCAGGAGCCTATTACCGGCAATGGACTACCGGCGAATTATACGGCTATAAAGCTATTTACCGGCACCACAGTGGAAATTATTGCTAGCCACTTCAGAGGATATATAACAATTGCTTTGCCTGCCTTAGATGAAAACAATAATGGGCGCTGGATTGCCTTTGACAGCGATACTGATAACGGTGCTTTAGATAAACTTGGATCCTTTTGCAGCAATGGCGCTGGCATACGATCCGAGAAGGACGGCGGCCAGGACGTGATGGCCACCTTTGGTTGCTGTTTGATTCACCTATTGCCGGTGAGTATCTCGTTAATTTTGGCAATGCTGTCTTGAGGCTAGCCGGTGCCAAGAATAGTGGCATTGAAATATTTCCGAAACAGGCAAAGGCAGACAGGCTGTCCAGCGCTGTAAGACTACCGTTAGGTATTCACCGCAAGCCTGGTGCTGATAATCGCCGAGGCTGGTTTAATATCACACAGCAAAACTATTACAGCTGTCACGATGTTGAATACCAGCTCGCCTGGCTGGCTGCACAACCGCTGAATGATGCTGATACAGCGATCGAATTAGCCGAAGTGCATAAGCCGATTGTGTTGACACCAATTAAGAGAGTAAGAGAGTACGGAAACAGCAACCATAAACGAATCAACATTTTAGATTTTGTCCATACAAGACGATTTGGCAAAGAGTTCGCAGCACAGTGTCCATTATGCGCAGCCGAAGGACATGATCTGCACCGAGATAATTTACGCATTAGTCGGGACGGACGAAAGTTTTGTTGTTGGTATGGCGGCGCTGCCACGGTACACAAAGCTCGGGACATAATTGCCGCACTGAAAATTACAGATAATGCAAGATGCCTGGACGTCCGTTAAAGGGTTAGATGTTGAAGAAAGGAGTAATTCACCATGAAAGAACCATTATCCTTAGACACTTTTGAACGTGCCCGCGCTAGAGCTGCCGGGAATCCAGACCTTATCGAACTAATTGACTGGGTTGAAGTCCAAACGAGTATTGGGATTTCACCCACACAAGCGGCAGCGACGTGGGCGGCAAGGAAGAATAGGGAACCCTTAGTCAGACTTGACGACATCAGCGATATTCTGCAACAACCGAAGAAAGAGAAATAAATGAATCTTTTCGGACGTTATTTTGTTGGCATAGATGTTGGAATATCCGGCTTTGCTGCCGTTTTGGATATAGATAGCTTGTCCGTAGAATTTCATCCCTTGCCGGTAAAATATTATCCGCGCTATGTAAAAGACAAGAATGGCGAGAAGAAAAAGCGAAAGTGCAGACGCATTGATGAGGAACAAATGCGTATCCTTATCCGCACATCAGCAAAACCTATGGTTAAATGCTTTGTGCTTGAACACCAGCAGGCGTATCCAAACGGACAGGGAGTTGCTTCTACGGCCAAAATTGTTGGAGCATACAACTTAATAAAAGGCATGATTATGATGACCAATACCCCGCTTGAGACAGTAAAACCGGTGGTATGGAAACGGGCTTTGGGTCTGGTAGCACCGCGAGCAAAAGGGGACATGTCAGGATACCCGAAACTTCCTACCAGAAGAAAGTCAAAGCCTGGAAACTGTGCTTTCACCTGTTCCCTGAGCTGGGCAAGGAATTATTACCAATGACATCTAACTTTGACAAAGCAGAAGCCTTGCTGCTCGCCTACTTCGGGCTGCAATTTCGGCCAGAGGAATATGGGATTAAAGAGCCAGCCGCATAATTTTTGAAAAAATTTTTTTACCGCGGACCGGGCACATATGGGCGATCTGTGCGTTACGTGCGAAGGAAGGTTTTTTATCGAGCCGTTCGTGCATTCGTTTTATTTTTATTACGTAGTATAAAAATAAAAAGGAGGGACGGGCGACGCAATCAAAAATCGAACGAGCAAGGAAACAGAGTCGCTGGTAATGTGGGGTCTATATTTATTCTGATATTGTCACACGTGCTCGCGAATAGCCAAAATACATCTATTAGCCACTTCGCTGCCGCCGTTTTCGTTCATTTTCGACTCTAAGCGCTTAAGTAGAACGCGTGCATGTAGATCGCCCACCATGTGTTATTAGCAACGCTACTTTTGCACAAGCACAAGCTGTCTTAGTTGAGGATCTATAGTGAATTTATAACGGGAAAGAAAAGACATTCCTAATAATCCATCAGCATTTTCACCGAAGTTTGATGCACCTTTACTGACTAAGCAACCCACATAGCTGCTTTCGGCTGAGCCAACCTTTACGCTCTTTAGAGTAGCTTCACTTGCAGCAACTGTATCCGTTACAGACATAATCGCCGAGGGCTCCATATCCTCAGTCTTCAGTCCCAAGCGTTGAGCAATCGCCTCTGGAATTGTTATTTCACTTGCACCAGAGTCAAGCAATAACCGAACAGGTAACGAGTCATTTAAAATAGCTTTGACATAAAGGTTACTATTTTTGTCCGAAGCTATGGGAACGATAAAAACGCGTGAACGCATATAACCTTTGCTTCCGTATGAGCTGAACAAACTGGCTACTTTACTTTGATAGTCCTTATCGAGTTGAACTGCCTTTCTAAGAAATTCGGCCGCCTGATCCATCTGTCCAGAACTTGCTAGGGTCATCAATCCCAATAGATAATTCATATCCGCACTTCCAGCGTTACGCTTTAGTCCCACCGCCAGAGACTTTATAGCACTTGCAGTATTTCCTTTGTCGTAAAGCAATTTGGCGACGCGTTCCCATGCGATCTCTTCTTGAGGACGAATCTTAGTCACCTCTTGCCATAACTCGCGCGCTCTCTCATTTTTGCCCGCCGTTTCACACATCTCAGCTGCTTGCTCACGGCAGACATATTGATCAGGAAAATCTCGCGAGACTTTTCAAACTGTTCCAAGGCATCTTCCTTGTTACCATACTCTTTTAGTGCGTCAGCATAGGATTCCTGTGTCTCGTAGTCCGTTGAGGCTAGATTAGCGGCTTCTCGGAGCTCGTTTAGTCCAGAATATGGGCGCGAATTGTTGAATAATAAGTCGGACAAATAAATCCGTAGATCAGCCCGTCTTGGGCTTAAGCCTATAGCTTTACTAAGTTCAGATATTGCCTCCAACTCATGCTCTTGGTATACCAAATCTTTTGCTTTGGCGAAAAGTGCCTCGGCAGCTGGTTGATCTGGGAAGAATGCATACCAATTGGTCATTATTGCTAGAGATACAAGAAAAACGCTTGCTATTGCGCCCCAAAACCAAAAGTTTGAAAGAAGAGATTTTTCGCTCTGCGCGCCGACCCAGCCACACGTGCAAAGCATTACACCAGATCGTTTTGGGAGAAGCATCGTTCCACAATTAGGGCACCCGGTAACAATATCTTTCTTCGTGAACAGGCTAAAGAAAGCATTAATTATTTGTTTAGGCGTTCGTACTGGCTTTAACTGTTGTAGCAGCGGTTGTCTTCGCTTTCGTTCGTTTTCAATCCTAAGCGCTAGATAAAACGTACGCATATAGAATGCCCACCAAATTATTTGACCAATTAAAGCTGCCTTAACTCTTGTCTTGGAGGGATTCGTAAAAATCATGTAGCCTTTTTCATAAGTCCATACCAGCATTGTTGTGACAATAGCCCATCTATGACCAAATAGGATAAAAGTTCCCAGCACAAGCATAATAAAACAGTCTATCCAACTATCTGGGTCACCATGGGCCCAAATAATCGAAGCGGTCCGTGATACAGCAACTAAATATCAGACATAAAAAACTTATTCCACGAGCCGATTGATAGAATCTTAGTGACCTATATTCAGTGACCTGTTTCGTTATCTCGTTCGGATCAATACGCCACCAAAAAAGCCAATGGAAACGAGTTTTCGGCGGCTTGTTCTGGCGTTCCTCAAATGGCAATTGCTTATCGAATAGTGCGGCGGTTCGATCATGCTCAACTTTTTCAAAGTTAATTGAATTTGGTTTTATCGGTTCCGATACGCGAATGGCATTTTGATTTTTTTTTATAACCAAGGTTTTTGCTAAAAGATCATGCAAACCCTGCTTCTTTGCTGTAAAAGCAACAGCTAAATTCGCCAGACCAAAAGTGAGTCTCCCAAACAACCCTAAAAGGAGAAACCGCAAGAAAGCACGCCAGAACGAGATCCGGTTGCCTTTTATGTCAGTAACAATTAGACCTAGATAGTGTTTGCCTACTGTCGCCTGCCATTTCGACGACTCGCAGACGGGATAATACCCGAAGGCGATTATACCGAATAGTAAGCCAGGCACTAATAGACCATAGGTTTTCCCAAGAACAAATTCACAGCAATAAAGGAGAGGAAAAAAAATGAACAGCGCGGCACCAAAAAAAACCGCGGTATCTATTAATTGTGCATTGACTCGAATCCAGAAACCAGCATAAACTGGCTGAACAGCAAGTCGGCTCCCACAACCAGTGCAAAACTTTGCGCTTAGCGAGCTTTCCTTGCCACACTGGGCGCAGGTTAGCGAATTAATTTGCAACGTCTGCAACTAGGAATCTCCGCAAAGACATAAGAAACATAATCCCGGCTTTTTCCACTTCCGCCATCAAATTGATCGGCAGGAGCAACCGCAACCACCACCGACAACATAAATAAGGACAATCGCAAAGAAAGGATATATGTCTTATATCATCTTGTTGTCAGTAATTCCTTAAATTACTCACAGGATTATAGCCAAAAGCGCTATATGTCACTGATAGTATCTGGACGGATAGTAGTCGTTATTTGAATGTCTATGTCATTATGGACATTGGAACACGGGCGCTTAAAAGACTAGGAAAGAGAATAGTTCTATTGCGTAGAGAACAGGGACACTCTCAAGAATCCTTTCATAGATAGCGACAAAGCTAAAGGTTGAAAAAATGCTGAACAAAAGAGCGGAGGATATTACATTTAAAGACGTCAAAAACTTTTGCAAGCAAAATATCCCCGAGAGTAGTTGGCTAGACTATAAAGAGACTTTTCATAAGCAGACTGAAAATAAGAAAATTGGCAAAATTTTTTCGGCAATGGCTAATGCTCATGGTGGCTGGGTTTTATTAGGAATCAAACAAAGCGGTGAGGATGCGGAGGGACGGGGATTACCTGGACCCTTAGTTGGGTTAAGCATAGCTGATGACCCGGTTACCCGCCTCAAGTCAATAGGCCTTGACGCGATTTATCCGCCTGTGATTCCAGAGTTTGGGATATGCCCGCTTGACGGAGATGATTCAAAAGCCGTTGTAGTTGCACGCATTTTTGAAAGTGACAGTGCTCCCCATAGAACTGCGGATGGGATCTTACGTGCGCACTAACGATATCTCGGTATTAAAAGACGATGGCAAGGATGCCTCAATAGAACAAATTGAGTTCCTTCTCAATAACCGAGAAAAATCTCTGTTGCGAAAGGAGCAACTTATAGAAAGAGCTTCAAAACGTTGTTTCCTTCCAGGCGAACAGATTGTGCTATCTGTTTATTGTGTACCAACGTATCCGGATCATCCGCTTGTTGATTTAAACGGCCTTGTTGCTGTTGCTGACGCTAATAAAGACTGGAAAATTTTTAGTCAAGTACAAGATTGGCAGACGGTTCACGAGGGCTTGCTTGCACGATTCGGGAGACAATTATTGGCTGAGCCTTTAACCCTAGCTGCAAGTGAATTTAATGTCTATGGTTTGGTTTATTACAACACCTCTATCGGAGATTTTGAAAGTCGCGATCGTAAACCAGGATTTATCGGTGAAACTTGTTCATTCATCATGTGGTGCGTTGCTATGTCCGCCGAAACGTTTTATAGGAACGTCCGATATAGTGGCTTGGTGGACGTAGTTATGCAGCTGACTGTACCTAACATGGCGGTAGAGCTAAGGTTTGGACGCAAAGCATTCGATTCTGCTAATCCTAACTTTAAGGTTACGCACAGAACATTCGCACATAAGCTAAATGAACATAGTTCAATGAGTGCTTTATTTAGGGATTTTCTTTGGGCCTCTTGGATTTGGACCAAGCTCACTTACTGTACCGCTGGATGACTTATTATGTTCGTGGAAAAGTCGGCATGACATCATTGACTTGCATCTCAAATAAGACTCAACTTGGTTTATCAATTGCAAGTCGAAATTAACGGGAAATCGCAATCGCACTGGCATGAGTCCCATAATCAATAAAGGATGGTTAACACCCGTGGATCATCTTTTTATAGGTGTACCCGAAATGATTGAGCAGAACCATATGATATGCACACTGCACTTGTCAATGATCACCCTTTTGTGCACCCTCAGGTGAAAAAGTAGGCACAGATGGGATGCTTGAAACAGCGATTCAGAATAACGAAACACTGGTACTGGGATGCTTTTGGGGATATGCTTAGGATCGGCGGTTTTGGCTATAGTAGATTCTCGCCGCCTCCACCATTTTTATTTTGTAGCCTAGTATTGGTACCCTGGGTTAGAGCGATAGATATACGCGCCAAATGCACTGAGTGACTGAAACTGCATTGAGGAGCAACAAAGTAGAATGAATGCAGGATTGAATGGCGCAACGGCAAAAATGGTCAGTGGTCAGCTTGTTGCTGAGCCTGGGCACCCAATAAAAATAGTTGAAACGAATGCAAAGGCGGACATCCCGATCTCTGAGAATCAGCGAAGAGCGCAATTGATTGGTAAGTCAATATTTCAAATCAAATGCCCATTATCTCCAGTATGTTAGGTATTTATTAACTTATTGGCAAAAATATAGCCAATATTTAGCTAATATGTTAGAATATATCTAACTTACTGGTTAAATATTATCATGACGAAAATGAATGCCTTTCAACTCAGAAAGACTATTCCATATGAAGAATTTGACTATACGCATCTTGTAGATGCATTGTCTTCGTATTCAGGCGTGCGGCAAAAGATCAATGAATTGATTAAGGCTGGCATTATTATTCGTGTCAAAAAGGGACTTTATACTTTTGGTCCAGAATATAATCTTGTTCCTATATGCAAAGAGATTCTAGCCAACCTCATTTACGGACCGTCATGCGTCTCGCTGGAGTATGCACTGTCTTATCACGGGCTAATACCTGAGCGCGTTGAAATAATTACAAGTGTCACTCCTAAGAGAGATAAAGAGTTTGATACACCATTAGGACAATTCAATTATCGTTATTTAGGAGCAGATAAATATCCGCACGGAATTGAACAAGTTTGGATTGATGCAACTCATCCTATTCTTATTGCGTCTCCCGAAAAAGCTATTTGCTGATTATATTGTGCTCAATAAAGTAGGAAACGATCAGAATTTCAATGCTCGGGAATTTCTTGAGGCAGATCTGCGCATTGATCAAGACCAGTGGAAGAAATTCAATCCAAATGTTCTATGCAGACTGAACAAGTTTTATCGTAATAAGAATATTGAAAATCTTCTGGAGATATTATGAATCCGGCCATTGAATCTATGTTGGCTCGCTACAAATGTGTAAGTACGCAAGACTATGAAAATGCGCTAAAAGAGATAATGCAAGAATTGGCGCTTCTAGGTTTGTGGCGATCTAAGTTTTTCGAACACGCTGCTTTTTATGGCGGTACATCTTTGCGTATTCTTTACCAGCTTGATCGCTTTTCTGAAGACTTAGATTTTTCACTCTTAGAACCACAAAAGAACTTTAATTTGAACCCTTATCTAAAAGCAATTGAAGCAGAATTGAATGGTATGGGATTCAATGTCACTGTGGAAGGAAAAAATAAGAACGTCCAAAACGGCCATCGAATCAGCCTTTGTCAAAGCTGGCACCAAGGAACATCTATTGAAAATTGCTGTACCAAATGGCAAGCTAGGATTAATTCAAGATAACAAAGTTATGAGCGTCAAACTTGAAGTAGATACAAATCCCCCTGGTGGTTTTGAAACTGAGGCGAAAACTCTTCTGCAACCAATTCCTTTTGCGGTAAAAAGCTATAAAGAAGCCGATTTATTTGCAGGAAAAATCCATGCCATACTGCACCGAAACTGGAAAAACAGAGTGAAGGGGCGCGATTATTATGATTTTGTTTGGTTTATTGGCCGAAATACGCCAGTACACTTAAGTCACCTAGAGCAAAGACTGAGACAATCTAAAGGATGGACAGATAAACAGCGTATGCGAGCACCAGACTTACAAGAATTGTTGCATGAAAAATTTGCCGAAATAAATGTTGGTGCAGCGAAGAAGGATATACTGCCCTTTCTTAGGGATCCAGCGGCAGTAGAGATTTGGTCAAGACAATTTTTCCAATCTTTATTGTCCCAACTGAAAACTGTATAATGTGCTAATTTGTATTCTTAGGCGAAGGTAAATGTTCTGAGGACATCATAGATGGTGGCAATGCTAAGAATAAATCATAAGATAATCAGTGTTGTAGCTATCTTTCATCTTATAGTTTGTGGAGGAATCCCAGCTACCGGGGCGGACATGTCAGATCATCCGGATGTTCCGAATATTGCTGACTTTCACAAAAAGATGGCAGACAATTACAACAAAATAGCCTTGCAGCACGTCGATCCAAACTTCAAGCGCCAAGATTTCTGCAGAATCATTTTGGATTCGGCTTGGAGTGACTAAGTAAGTGCTGGTGATCCAACCACAGACCTAGCGAACTTTCAGCACAAGCTTGCCCAAATAGTGGGTGTTTAAAGCTTTGTGCGCATCGGCTGCTTGTTCCAGCGGGTAGGACTGCGCGACGTGAACTTCGAATTGGCCTGATTGGATTAGGCCGATTCAATTTGTCGATTGCTTGTTGATCTGGCCAGCCGTCGTAGTCTGTAACTTTGATGTCGGAACGAACTGTTCCTTTCAGCTCGACGCCGTGCGGGTAAGCAACTCTTCCGCCTTTCTTTACCGCGGTCAGAGCTTTTTGCGCGGCTTCGCCGCCGGCAGTGAGTAGGACAGCATCGAGACCATCTGGTGCGAAAGCTCGCGCTGCGGTTACCACATCATCTTTGCGTCCATCAATAACAACATCTGCGCCTAATCGCTTGGCGAAAGCAACACCATCAGCGCCAGATGCTACGGCGAAAACGCGTGCACCCATGCGTTTAGCAAGCTGGACGGCAAGATGTCCGATGCCACCACTGGCACCGAAGATCATCACTGTCTCCCCGGATTTTAAATGCAACGAATCGTCCAATCCGCGCAGTGCGGTCATGGCATCGACTGGCATGGCACCGGCAGTTTCTAGGGACAAACCCGCAGGGAGCAAAGACGCGGCGCCGGCCTTCACAACTGCGTAGTCGCTATAGAATCCGGTTTTACCGTCAAAGCTGGAGAAACCATAGATGCGATCGCCTTCCTTGAACTTACTGACGTCTTCACCCACCGCAACAACGGTTCCTGCACCGTCAGAACCGAGAATGTATGGAAAAGATGGTTTTTGATTTGTGATCTGCGCGAAAAAGCCCTCTCTTTCTAGAGGATCCCAAACACCGACGCCTGCAGACTCTACGCGTACAAGAATTTCATCGGAATGTATTTCCGGTATTGAGAGTGTTTGCACTTTCATTTTTTCGATGCCGCCAAACTGATCAATAGCGACAACTTTCCGCGTGCCGTTTGTTGACTTGCTCATATTGAAAACCTCCATATACGGATGGCTATTAATCAGTGCATTCTAAATGGCAAGGAGATTTTATGCGAAAATTTAAAGCAATTATAGGGAAGTTATAAGGTTTCATGGTAGTTATAAAAAAACATCTAGAAGTTTTCCTTGCTGAATCCAGACAACATTTGGAGTTGATGAATCAGGCGCTTCTGGCGCTTGAAAAGAATCCGGAGCGCACGGAGTTCATGAGCCAATGCCTCCTCAGTCTGCACACCTTGAAGGGGATTGCCGGTACGGCAAATTGGGACGAAATTGAGTCCTTGGCACACGCATTGGAAGACGTATTTGATGCAGTCAAAAACAAAAAGTGTTTACTTGGGGACCGCGTGGATATTTTGTTTCAGGGTTTTGATATGTTGGGAGCGAATCTGGAAGCGCTTGGCAAGGGTGATAAAGAGCTCACGACCAAGGCATTGGTCGAGCGTCTGGGAAACCTCACGCTGGGCGGGAAACAAGCTAAGAATCTCTCCTCGGCTGAGCCTAAACCAATGCAAGGCATTGAAAAAATTCAAACTGTACCAGTGAAAGTTGAGCGACTGGATCTCATGATGAATTTAGCCGAGGAGTTGCTGACTACGCGCTTGCGCCTGGATCAGATTAAGGAAATCCTGGACAATCCCGAACTCACCGCGACAGTGGAGAACTTAGGCAGACTGGTTACGGAAATTCAGTTCAATGTGATGCAGTCTCGGATGGTGCCGATCGGATCTGTTTTTAATCTTTTCAATCGGATGGTGCGCGATCTGTCCAAACAAAATGCAAAGCAGGTCAACTTAGAAACGGAAGGCAGTGATATTGAGCTTGACCGCACCGTGGTGGATGAGATTGGTGAATCACTTGTCCACCTCATACGCAATGCCCTGGACCACGGGATAGAAACACCGGAAGAGAGGAAGAAGTTGGGTAAACCTCCTTACGGGACAATTCGGTTGACGGCCTCAAGAAGCAAAGAGCTGGCAATCGTCGAAGTGAAAGATGATGGGGCTGGTCTTGATCTAGAAGCGATCAAAAAAGCTGGCGTCACCAGAGGCGTCCTTCGGCCGGACGCTACAAAAGCAGAAGTGGCGGAATCAATTTTTGCCGGTGTCAGCACCACTAAGAAGGTGACTAAAATCTCTGGCAGAGGAATTGGCCTTGATATTGTTAAAAAGAAAATCGAGTCTCTCGGGGGTAGTGTAAAAGTAACCTCTGAGCCCAAGCAGGGGACGACATTCACACTCGAGATTCCGCTCACTCTTGCCATCATCAGGACTCTCTTTGTGCTAGTTGGGGGCCAAAAGTACGCCGTCCCTGCTGCTGCGATCGAGCGATTGGTGACCGTCGACCGCCGGGAGATCAAAGGGATGTTAGAGTACGAGGCAATTGTGCTCGACGGAGAAGAGATTCCACTCACCCGCCTAGGCGAACTCCTTAATGTACCCAAGGCGCTCGACGAAAGCCAACCCATTGTCGTTATTAAGCGCGGTGAAGAAAAGTTCGGGCTGATAGTGGATGCCTTGCTTAGCACGCAAGAAATCGTGATTAAACCTTTAAATCGGCTCATCCGGCAAAACAATTATTTCGCCGGCTCGAGTATTATAGGTTCGGGAGAAGTGGTGCTCATTCTGGATATAGCCAATTTAGTAATCTCGAAAAGTCGTATGACTAGCGCACAGCGGGTAGAACTGATAGGGCAATCGATGAAAGGAAGATAAAGGGCATGGATTTTAAAGATTTAGAGAAAATAAACACAGTTGCCACCAAGAATGCCTCCAACGCATTATCGAAAATTACTGGCTCCCCCAGCGCAATAAATTACTTGAAGGTAGCAGTTGGAAACATCGAGATGTTTCAGCCGTTTATGAACGATAAAGAAATTAAAGTGGCGACAGTGGTAACTTTCAATCACGGTTTGGAAGGAAGCTCAGTACTGGTATTTAAATTAGAAGACGCCTTAACTTTGAGTAGGTTATTTCTAAGGAAGAAGCCCAGTACTGACAAAGAACTTTCGGAAATGGAGATATCCGCCTTAAACGAAATCGGAAACATCGTCACTGGGTCATATACCACTATATTTTCTAATATGCTAGGTAAGCAAATCTTGACCCGGACACCGAATTTCAGCTCAGGGGTATTCGATACCCTCAGAAGTGAATTTAAAAAGTTGATTAAACCGGTGTCCAAAAACGTGGCTGTAATCGATATCACTTTTTCTATAAAACAACCAAAGCTAAGCGGAAAACTTTTTTTCTTTTTAAAATTGGCTGATGTCAAAGAAGATTTAAAAATTACAGCTTGAAAATGTCAAGAACCGATAAGAAAAATATGGAGGTATTTCTTGAAGAGGCCAAAAGCCTTGTTTTTGGAATGAGAAAGGATCTTCTTGTCCTCGAGAAAACTCCACAATTGGGCATTGAAGAGCAGCCACTATTGCAAGAAGCCTACCGAAAGGCCCACACGCTTGTCGGTGTGACTGCGATGATGGGTCATCCTGAGTGTGGGCAATGTGCCAAGGGCCTTGGAAAATATTTTTAAAAACGTTAAAGATGGTATGACCCCGATGGACAAGGCACTATGCGCTCGGCTTTCCCAAGGAGTGGACGCCTGCCAGCAACTTTTAGGCAACGGGGCAGTCAAGGAATTTCCCGAGCTTATGAAGCTACTCGAAGAAGCAATTCCCAAGAATCCTTTGGAAAAGGAACTCATGGAGCCCAGCAATTTCAAGGTTTTGATTGTTGAGGATAGCCTGGCATATGAAAAACTTTTGAAAAACATTCTGGAAGAAGCGGAGGTTCCTAAATATAAGTCGATCTGTGTCGATCGACTCAGCGACGCCTTGAGACTCATGAGCGAAGAGCACTTTGACATCATTGTTTTGGATCTGGGTTTGCCTGATAGCGATGGGCTTGAGAGCTTGAGGCGGGTGCGGGAGCAAAAAACCGAGGCAGCGATCATAGTGTTGACCGGTTCTGATGAGGCCTTAGGACCTTTAGCCATTAAAATGGGCGCCCAGGAGTATCTGAGCAAGGGACCGTTGGACTCACCGTTAGTGCTGCGGGTTCTTCGTTTTTCCATCGAGCGCAAAAGAGCCGAGCTGGAGATTACTAACAAGAACAAAGAGCTGGAAACACTTTTACATGTCATCTCCCATGACTTAAAGGAACCGCTGCGCGCAGTAACAAATTTTTCCCTAATGCTGAGCAAACAGTATGCCGACCGCCTGGACGAGAAGGGTCAAGACTTCTTGGGGCACATAGTAAAGGGATCGCATAGGATGGGACAACTCTTAGACGACATTCTAGAGCACGCCCGGGCTCAAAAAATGGACATGCCAACTACACTGGTAGATTGTGAGACTATCGTTAGTTCAGCCATTAAAAAACTTGAGGCAAAGATCGCGGACACAGGCGCCAGAATTGAAATAAAGCGTCCATTGCCCCATCTTTATTTAGACAAAATGTGGGCGGAGCAAGCTATATACAACCTAATTTTAAATGCGCTCAAATACACTCGCGATGGTGAAAAACCCGAAGTGGAGATAGCATCCTATAACGTAGGGGGCTCTTCGGGAATTGCCATTCGTGATCGAGGTCCAGGAATCGCAGCTGAACATCAAGACAAGATTTTCAAGCTCTTCCAGCGATTAGTGGGACGGGACATTGAAGGTACAGGTGCTGGACTGGCCATAGTGCGCGAAGTGGCTGCGCGTCATGGTGGGCATGCTTGGGTACAGGCACGACAAGGTGGCGGCGCAGAGTTTATCATTACTTTTGTGAAAGAACAGTCGCAGAAAGAGGAGTAAACTGTCAGTGTTGACGACCTAGAAGAGTGCCATTGCCCTTGGTGCTATATCAAGGTATAGTCATATGGTAGGATGAAATAGTAGTTGTTCACCGAGAAGGCGAATGCCAGCGAACAATCGTATAAGTGGTCTATCGGTCATAGGTATGTTGCTCGTTTGCATTCACCTGATAGCACGTGATGCGAACTGGAACTGGCCGAAAACCAATTCATCTGGGCATTTTAATTGTTGCACTGATTAGTTTCATTATTAGCCTGATACGCAGATTCCGACGTTGATCTTGGTCAACGAGCATATTGGGCGGTACTATGATTCTAGCACATCTTGTGCAATCCGTTGGTAGGCTCTTTCCACGACAGAAAATTTACTGCCTTGCCTCTGCGTTAGGTCCGTAATATCGTCGCCGATTAACGTGCAGATATAAAAAATAGTCACACATTCTGTCTTTACCTTGGTCAGCATTTTTTACATAAAAATTTTCATTAGCAAGTCCTGCCCCTTCGGCAAGTTGGGCAAAATCATTTTTGCTTATGATAATTCTCCTACCTGTTTCACGACTACCTATTGTATGTTTGTCTTGGTGATAGTCGTCTTCAAATCGCACTACTAAAGAATCTACACCCTTTGCTCTTAATTTTTGAGCCACGCTTTCTTTATCTGGATTTGTTTTAGGATCTGTATGATCTCCTCCAACAAGGCAAACTAATAATTCCCCGGGATGCGCTTTTACCCAGTCAGCTATATCTGTTGCCCAGGATTCATTATTTTGCAATATATAGTCTCTCTTGAATATCTCAAATCTGATAAGATCTTTTAAGACTTGCGCCTCAAGATTATCTGGTTTTTTAGCTTCATCTGTTTTTTGAGGATCGTCTGGTTTTTTGGGAGACTTTCTTAAGGCAAGAATTTGAATAGGCTTTCTTTCTCCGGAAGGTTTATTCATATCCAAGGCAGCATCAACAAAATTGGCGTAGCTTTGCGGTGCCCAGCCCCAGTCCTTTAATAACTTGACGATAACGTCCCTTTTAACCTTACCCGCAGCATAATCATTTAAGATTTGCTGATCAGCTTTTCGGAAAGCTTCCATCCCAATCGCTTTTACACCCATTTCTCTAAAAGCATCCATGGCAGCGCTTAATTTCTCCCGATCCTCGATAATGTCATGACTTTCTGCCGCCCACATTACCGGCTGTCTGTCAGACCACATTTTTCTAAAAGTCTACGCCTTTCACGTGGTGCTTTTTTATGCTCTCGACCTTTGCCTCTCTCGAACTTTTAAGGTTTAAGCCACCTTCGTCCTGATTTTCCATTGTTCTTTGGCCACGTTCTGTTTTACCCTTAGCAGGTTCTTGTAAAAGACAAAACGAATCAAGATTATTAACTCGCAGAACAGCGCTTGCACCTTCTAAGCCCAAGCTTCTATACGCTTGAAACACTGATTCTTTCGTTAACCTATCTCCGAAGTCTGGAGTAGAACTTATCGGTGTTCCAGTTTCTTTATGCAGGTCGCTGTCTATTCCATGGTCAGCCATATAGAACTCACATCACAAATACGATCAGCTTTTCACTGAAAATTATAAATTAAGGATGTGAGTTTTGAGTTTCTTGTGAGATAGTTGATAAGCCGACTGAAATTGAAGACTCAACGTTGTAATTTAATATAATTTATTAAGTACCGGGCTCCAAATCTAACCACTCCTTTGCTGCTAGAATCGATCGTCTCGATCAACGAGCATATTGTGCATTACTGTGCTCTAGCACATCTTCTGCAATCCGTTGGTAGGCTCTTCCTACGTCAGAAAATGGAGCCACATGTGAAATGGGCATCCCTAGCATCTGTGCCTGATAAACTTTTTTGGAATAAGGAATACTATGAATCTTGACAGTTGGCATTTTGTTGGAGATTAGAAACTCGCTTACAAGATCCTTTATTACTTGAGTTGGTCCCCGATCAAATATCGATGCCGAATAATCTCTTAGCAGGATCATCATTACATTTGTTTCAATTCCCAGTTCTTGTTGCAGATCAAGGACAAGTGTCTTTAGTGTTTCCAGTGTCTCGTAGGCGAACACCCCTGAATCCAATGGAATGATAATATTCCCGGCAGCCACAATGCCGTTGATCATGAGCAGTGTCGAACCCGGACCGACATCAATGAGAATATAATCGAATTCCTTCTCAATGCTTTTCAATTCTTTTCGCAGAAGACTAACATGATTCGCCCGATCGGCTATTTGCCTTTCTGCGGCAAGCAAATCAATCGAAGAAGGCACCAACCAAACACCGGCATCAGTTTCGAGAATTACTTCCTTTATATTTGTTTTGCTGAACAACACGTCATAGAGGGACCCTTCTATCATTTTCCTGTCCACGCCCAATGCGGCGACAGCATTCCCCTGGGGATCAAGATCCACCACTAGAACTTTCTTGTTCATCTTGGCCAACCAGCCGGCAACATTGATACAGGAGGTGGTTTTTCCGGTTCCTCCTTTATGATGAACGAAGGCGATACGCTGAGCGCTATCTGAGTGGTTATTCTGCTCAAATCGGCGAGTAGTCAAATCGACATCCTTTTCAAGAAGTGAAGAATGTGATTTAGATTTTCGCATAGAATCTCATTCGCAGCCACTTCAAAAATTGTCCAAGGTTGTTTTATTAGCAGTGGACAACGAACATCTTGAAGTTATAAACTATCTCGAAAAATGAGACTTTGAATAATCTTTCTAGTCCAAAATAGGGGATTTAACTTCATGAAGAAACCTTCCAGGCATCAGCCGAGAAAAGCTCTATTTGCCAAACGGGTAGAAGAAAGCAGACATCTTGGAAAGAGAAGATGATGCTATGGGTCGTGGCGAAGATGACAATAAGATCGAGCGCCAGCTACGAGAACTTTTGGAGGCAATGGAGGCTGTTCGAAGAGGCGATTTATCAAGGAGATTGAAGAAGGGCAAAGAAGATATCTTCGGCGAAATCGCAGACTCTTATAACGCCATGACAGAAAGCCTCACTACCTTCTCTGGCGAGGTTACCCGTGTCGCCAAAGAAGTGGGCACCGAAGGAAAACTCGGCGGTCAAGCTAAAGTGGAAGGAGTGGGCGGAGTTTGGAAAGAACTCACCGACAATGTCAACACCATGGCTAATAACCTCACCACTCAGGTGCGTAATATCGCCCAGGTATCCACCGCTGTAGCCAAAGGCGACCTTACCCAGAAGATCACAGTAGACGTGCGGGGTGAGGTCTTGCAACTTAAAGAGACCATCAACCGCATGGTGGATAACTTAAATACTTTTGTGGCTGAGGTTACTCGTGTCGCTCGCGAGGTGGGTACTGAAGGAAGACTGGGAGGACAGGCCGCGGTGCCAGGAGTGGCTGGTACTTGGAAAGATTTGACAGACAATGTAAATGCCATGGCCAATAATCTCACCAGCCAAGTGCGAGACATTGCTCAGGTAACCACTGCTGTGGCTAACGGAGATCTGAAACAAAAAATCACCGTGGATGTAAAAGGGGAAGTTCTGGCCCTGAAGAACACTATTAATAAGATGGTTGATAACCTTATCGCCTTCTCTGGTGAAGTCACCCGGGTGGCCAAAGAAGTGGGTACCGAAGGAAAACTCGGTGGTCAAGCCAGGGTGGAGGGAGTTGCCGGAGTGTGGAAAGATTTGACTGATAACGTCAACACCATGGCTAATAACCTTACCGGGCAAGTGCGTAATATCGCCAAAGTGGCAACAGCGATCAGCGCCGGAGATTTAACCCAGAAAATTACCGTGGAAGTTGCCGGAGAAATCCTGCAGCTAAAAGAAACTATCAACAAGATGGTGGATAACTTAAATACATTCTCTGGTGAAGTCACCCGGGTGGCCAAAGAAGTAGGCACCGAAGGAAAACTCGGTGGGCAAGCCAAAGTGGAAGGCGTTGCCGGAGTCTGGAAGGATTTAACCGATAATGTCAACATCCTGGCTAATAACCTCACCGGTCAGGTGCGTAATATTGCCCAGGTATCCACTGCTGTAGCTAAAGGAGATCTTACCCAGAAGATCACAGTCGACGTACGTGGCGAGGTGCTGCAACTTAAAGAGACAATCAACCAGATGGTGGATCAGCTTAATACCTTCTCTGGGGAAGTCACCCGGGTGGCTAAAGAAGTGGGCACCGAAGGAAAACTCGGCGGTCAGGCCAAAGTGGAAGGAGTTGCCGGAGTCTGGAAAGATCTTACCGATAACGTCAATACTCTAGCTAATAACCTCACCGGTCAGGTGCGTAATATTGCTGAGGTGACCACTGCGGTGGCAAGTGGAGATCTTGCTAAAAAGATCACCGTGGATGTTAAAGGCGAAATCTTAGAACTTAAGAACACAATCAATATCATGGTCGATCAGCTGCGAAGTTTCGCCGGTGAAGTATCCCG
The DNA here is from genome assembly GCA_963767815.1 of Candidatus Melainabacteria bacterium. Taxonomy (GTDB): domain Bacteria; phylum Cyanobacteriota; class Vampirovibrionia; order Obscuribacterales; family Obscuribacteraceae; genus CAVYFJ01. The sequence continues at coordinate 672,081 of CAVYFJ010000001.1, forward strand.
GGTGGCTAAAGAAGTGGGTACCGAAGGAAAACTCGGTGGTCAAGCCAAAGTGGAAGGCGTCGCCGGAGTCTGGAAAGATCTTACCGATAACGTCAATACTCTGGCTAATAATCTAACTGGCCAAGTGCGTAATATTGCTGAAGTAACCACCGCGGTGGCAAGTGGAGATCTTGCTAAAAAGATCACCGTCGATGTTAAAGGCGAAATCTTAGAACTTAAGAACACCATCAACGTCATGGTGGATCAGCTGCGCAGTTTCGCTGGTGAAGTGTCCCGGGTCGCCAAAGAAGTGGGCACCGAAGGAAAATTAGGTGGTCAAGCTCAAGTGGAAGGGGTCGCCGGTGTCTGGAAGGATCTAACCGATAACGTCAACACCCTGGCTAATAACCTCACCGGTCAGGTGCGTAATATTGCCCAGGTATCCACTGCTGTAGCTAAAGGCGACCTGACCCAGAAGATCACAGTCGACGTACGAGGAGAGGTTCTCCAACTTAAAGAAACAATCAACCGAATGGTGGATCAGCTTAATACATTCTCTGGGGAAGTCACCCGGGTGGCTAAAGAAGTGGGTACCGAAGGAAAGCTCGGCGGTCAAGCCAAAGTAGAAGGAGTCGCCGGAGTCTGGAAAGATCTTACCGATAACGTGAACACCATGGCTAGTAATCTTACTGCTCAAGTGCGAGACATTGCTCAGGTGACCACCGCTGTGGCTAATGGAGACCTGAAACAAAAAATCACCGTGGATGTTAAAGGAGAAGTGCTAGCCTTGAAGAACACCATCAATAAGATGGTGGATAACTTAAATACATTCTCTGGTGAAGTGTCCCGGGTGGCCAAAGAAGTGGGTACCGAAGGAAAACTCGGTGGTCAAGCCCGAGTGGAAGGAATAGCTGGTACCTGGAAAGACTTGACAGATAACGTTAACACTATGGCTAATAACCTTACCGGGCAGGTGCGTAATATCGCCAAAGTGGCAACAGCCATTAGCGCCGGAGACTTAACGCAGAAGATCACCGTGGAAGTTGCCGGAGAAATCCTTCAGCTGAAAGAAACTATCAACAAGATGGTGGACGACCTTAATCGTCTAGCCAGTGAAGTCTCTCGGGTCGCGCAGGTTGCAGGTAAGGAAGGTAAGCTGACCGAACGGGCCAAAGTGGAAGGGGTGGCTGGCAGTTGGAAGAGCATTGTAGATACACTGAATGCCCTCATCGACTCAATCGTCACACCGGTGCAAGAGGTAATCCGTCTTGCTATTGCCCTCTCTCAAGGAGACCTCTCGCAAAGAGTGAGCATTGAAACACGCGGGGATATCAAAACCCTGGCAGAAGCCTTAAACAAGTCATTCGACGACATTGGAGCCTTGATCCGCTTGCTACTGGAGAGTTCAGGTAAGGTTTCCTCAGCCTCTAACCAATTGGCGAGTTCGGCCGGTCAGGTGAATTCCGCTCTAGGACAAGTAGCCAAAACCACACAAGGCATCGCGGTTGGTGCCAAAGATCAGTCCAAGAAACTCGAGGGTAGCACAAAAGTTGTCGCCGACCTTTCGAAGTCAATTCAGCAAGGTGCGACCAACGCCAAAGCAGCGGCAGAAGTCACCTCCCAAGCTGCCAAACTTGCTCAACGGGGAACAGAGTCTGGTAAGCAGGCGGCAGCTCGTCTTAAGTCTATCGACGATATTGTGAAAGGAAATACCGAGACCGTAAAAGAACTTGATAAGCGCGCCAAAGAAATCGGTATCATCGTCGGTACCACGAAAGGAATCGCCGACCAAACTAACCTCCTGGCTCTGAATGCCGCCATTGAAGCGGCGCGGGCTGGAGAAGCAGGACGAGGTTTTGCGGTGGTCGCCGATGAAATTAGAAAATTGGCTGAAGGAACCAAAAAAGCAGCGGTACAGATTGAAGGGATGGTCAACACCATTGTTGAATCTACCGCAGGAGTGGTCGACGGGATGACCACTGGTACTCAGCAGGTGACTGAGTCAATCGAAATTGTCAACCAGGCGCTGGGCATCTTGGATCAAATCGGTGCGATTGCCCAGGAGATTACCGGTAAAGCCCAAGAAATATCAGGAGCGACAACCGAACAGGCTGGCGGCGCGCAACTCGTCGCCCAGACAATCGAGGAGATCGCTTCCACTTCCGAGCAGGCGGCTGGAGGTGCAGGACAGATGTCGACATCAATTCAGCAACAGACAATCGCCATGGAGCAGATGGCCGACTCGTCCCAGAACTTATCAACGCTCGCTGAGCAATTACAAACAGCCCTGCGCAAATTTAAAATAATTGCCAGCTCCCCGGCAGTCTTCGCTTTAAAGGAAGGAAATTGAAACGATGCCTGACACTAAGTGGATGCCCAAGGAGCAAGAACAGCAGATTGTACAGCTCATTGTATTCCATTTGGAAGACGAGGAGTTTGGTGTGCCGATTAGCGAGGTAAGAGAAATAATCGCCACCGGACCCGTGACACCCATTCCCAATTCTCCTAAATTTATCGTAGGAGTGATCAATGTTCGGGGTGAAGTCCCTGTTGTGATCAATTTGAAAGAGCGTTTTAGCTTGCGAAAGAAGAAAGAGATGGAGAGCAAACATATCGTGCTCACCGAGCAGGACAAGAATCTCTTTGGCCTCCTGGTGGACGAGGTAACGGAAGTTTTACGGGTAGAGGAGAACACAATCACAAAAGCACCAGAGCTGGTGACCAAGATTCACGAGGATTATGTCAAAGGCGTGCTCACAATTGACAATCGTCTCATCCTTCTTTTGGATTTGGCCAAAGTGCTTTCAGAAGAAGGTCTGGAAAGATACACCGAAATTTCAGGAAGCCACCGGTTTGATACTAAGTCCCAGTCGTTAAAGCCTGAAAATGTTAGCCCTCCTGCCATGCGCGACAAAAAAGCAAACAAGCAAACTAAGCCAGTGGGCAAGCCGATAGAGACTCAGACGTCTAGAAAAGAAAAGGTTAAACGCAAGTGAAGAAAATCCTTATTGTTGATGATTCTCCCTCGATGCGAATGGTACTGCGCTATATTTTAGAGCAAGAGAAAGAGCAAGAGCAAGAGCAAAAACAAACGCAAAAACAGAAGCAGAAGCAAAAGCAGAAGCAAGATGAAGAGAACTATAAATTCTTTGAGGCCGGCTCAGAGGAAGAGGCACTTGTGAAATTTGAAAAGGAAAGTCCGGACCTCGTCTTATTGGATATTATCATGCCAGGTGGTGACGAGGTGGGCATCAGGCTTCTCAAAAAAATTAAAGAAATCAATCCCAAGCAAGCCGTAATTATGATCAGTGCCATCGGGCAAGATCAAACTATTGCTGAATGTGCAAAGCTCGGCGCTATCGATTTTATCGTCAAGCCTTTTGATGACCTGGAGGTCCTGGCGGTGGTAGAGAGGAGTTTAACTTGAGTCTGTCTATAGGTATCAATCTTCCATTAGTTATATAGGTTCAAATACATGAATGATCAAGATAAAACTGTAGTAATTCAAATTCTCAATAAGATTATGGAACTTGAGTTAGCGGGAGTAGTTCGCTACACGCACTACTCGTTGATGGTTTACGGTTACAATCGCATTCCGATTGTTGGTTGGTTAAAAGCCAATGCCACTGAAAGCTTAGCTCACGCGCATAAAGCCGGCGAGCTAGTTACATTATTCGGGGGCCATCCTTCTCTCAAAATTGGACCGTTGCTTGAAACTGAAAAACATGATCTGGGCGATATTCTGCGCGAGAGTTTGGAACATGAAAAGGCATCCATCGCTTCTTATTACGAGCTTCTTAAGGTTAGCGAAGGGAAGTCAGTTTTGCTAGAAGAGTACGCACGAGAAATGATCATGAACGAAGAAATACATCTGGACGAAGTGAATAAGATGTTGCGTAAACCTGGAGAGCTTCAGCCTTTTCACAGTTGACGCGCGGTAAGCTTTTCTGCTTTTGCCAATTCACGTTTTGCGAGATCATGTTTTCCCATTGCTTCATATACTTTTGCCCGGCCATCATAAATCTTTCTATCTTTTGGATCTAAATGTAAGGCTTTGGAAAAATCATTAAGGGCTTTTTGGTATTGCTTAGTCACGTAGTAGACATTCGCGCGGTTATTATAGACTGCTTCATATTTAGGATCTAAAGCTAAAGCTTTGGAAAAATCATCAAATGCTCTTTCGTATTCCTTTTGTTCAGCATATACACTACCGCGATTACAGTAGGCTACTTGATTCTTAGGATTTAAGACTAAAGCTTGAGAGAAATCGTCAATCGCCTTTTGATACTCTTTTAAAGTCACATATAGATTGCCACGATCACAATATGTTTTTTCGTCTTTCGGATTTACCTCTAAGGCTTTAGAGTAATTATTAATCGCTTGTTGATTTTGTTTTAATTCGTCATGGGTCTTAAGAGCCTTCATACTACTTTTTTGCGCCTGTGTGGGAATAGCGCAAATATTTATGCTGCACATACACAAGAACATTATGGCTATTCGATCAAGTCCGTTAAATCCTAGTCTTATTGTTTTCATCACTTAACCATTTTATGCACTTATCTAATACCGTATGTTCGAATCTATACCCAGGAAGGGCCAATTAACCTTTATTTATAAAGATACGTTAAATAAACTGGGGAATCGATTAGAAATGAAGTATTTATAGATTTATGGGAATTTTAGTTAGTTGCCAGGCAATAGGCAAAACTTATAGTGCTCGTCCATTATTTAAAAATATCACTTTTGGTATAGAAGATAACCAGTGTATTGGACTTATAGGACCGAATGGGGCTGGTAAATCTACGCTAGTAAAAATCTTGGCCGGTCTGATTGAACTAGATGAAGGAAATATAGCGACGCGAAAAAATTTGCGCATTGTTTATCTAACACAGCAAGATGTTTTTGATGAAGAAAAAACAATCACTGAAATTGTAAGAGCATCAATTGAAAAAATACCGTTTGCTGATTATGAGCGAGAAGCTGTTATTGACTCAGCGATGTCCCAAATTGAATTTCCCGATGTTCATGCTAAGGCCGGGTCTTTGTCGGGGGGATGGCGCAAGCGATTATCCATAGCATGCGCTCTTGTACAACACCCTGATTTGCTTTTTCTCGATGAGCCAACCAACCATCTTGATTTGCACGGCGTGCTCTGGCTTGAAAATTTATTGAAAGCAGCCACTTGCCCTTTTGTGTTAGTCAGTCATGATCGTGTTTTTCTTGAAAATGTAACTAATCGCATTATCGAGCTAAACCCCACTTATCCAGATGGATTTCTTAGTATCGACGGAAACTATAGTCAGTTTCTCATTGCTCGTGAAGAACGACTTGGAGCACAACTCAACTTGCAACAGGCTTTGGCTAGCCAGGTGCGCAGAGAAATTGCTTGGTTGCAGCGTGGTGCTAGAGCCAGACAAACAAAGTCGCGCGGGCGTATTGCAGAGGCCGGCAAACTTATAGATGAATTGGCGGAGGTTAAACAACGGAATGCGTTAGCTAAAGCTCAAATTGAAGTTGGTTTTGATGCATCTGGCAGAAAAACCAAAGAACTCGTTAAAATCCAAGGTGTTTCTAAATCTTATGACAACAAACAACTGTTTGCCAATCTTAATCTGGTGCTTATGTCAGGCTCAAGGTTAGGGCTAGTGGGGACAAATGGCAGTGGCAAAACTACTTTGCTTAAATTGATAGCAGGAGAAATAGCACCCGATGGTGGCACAATAAAATGTGCAGACGGCTTAAAGATAGTCTGGTTTGATCAAAATAGAGAACAACTTGATTTAACTAAAACGCTGGCACAAGCGCTTTGTCCGTCAGGCGATTCAGTTATATATCGTGGCAAAAACTTTCATGTATCTACCTGGGCGAAGAAATTCCTTTTTCGCTCCGATCAATTGCACATGCAAATTAGCTATTTATCTGGTGGCGAGCAAGCACGTATCTTAATTGCTAATCTTATGACTAAACCTGCAGATATTTTAATTCTTGATGAACCTACAAACGATCTTGATATTTCTTCTTTAGAGGTGTTAGAAGAAAGCTTGCTTGAATTTCCTGGGGCGGTGGTGATTGTTAGCCATGATCGGTTATTGCTCGGTTCAGTGGCTCAAAACATACTTGCTTTAGAGGGTACAGGGGGATCAGAATTTTTTGCAGATTATGAACAATTTGAGGATCTGACTGAATTTTCTAAGAATGCACAAGCAAAACCGATAAAAAAGAATAAAAGGATCCAATCTCAACCAATATCTAAGGACAGCAAGTCCCGATTGTCTACTGCGGAAAAGCGCGAATTGGAAAACATGTCTAGAAAAGTAGAGGAAGCCGAACATGTTGTTTCGCTAATTGAGGCTGAAATGTTGCAGCCTGAAATTGCTACGGATCATAATAAATTGTCAGACTTAACTGCAAAACTTAAAGCTGCACAAAATGAAATTGAAAGATTATTCCATCGCTGGGTGGAATTAGAATCTAAGGCCAAAGACAATTAGAAGCATGCAAAAATAAATGAAAATTTGGGTTGATGCCGATGCTTGTCCAGTCGCTGTTAAGGATGTGGTTGTATTGGCTGCCATTCGTAGAAACGTTGAAGCTATATTTGTAGCTAATGCACCTTTGCCTTTGGCAAATTCTCCTTACCTGTCTTTTATACAAGTAAAAAAAGGACCAGACGAAGCTGATTTATATATTAAAGAGCATGCTCAAAAATTCGATTTGGTAATAACTCAAGATATATTGTTGGCTCATATGCTTATGCCGATAGGAGCGGTAGTTATAAATCCACACGGTAAAAAATATACTGAAGATAATATCGGCGAAAGTGTTTCTACTCGTAACCTTATGCAAGAGCTACGCGATATTGGTGAAATAAAAGGTAGACAAAAGCAATTTGGTGATAAAGAAAAAAGAGCTTTTGCTGCTACTTTTGATCAAGAGCTTACGCGTTTATTGAGAATCAAGAGAAGCTAGCCAACTATATCTTCAGCTAGATGAACATAATATTAGTAACGCATATGAATAATTATTTACCGGTTCATACATAGCTGATACGCTTAAATCTTGAGTCGATGTCGCTCAGTGGCATGAGCATAATATGGAGACACAATTATGACTAGCACAAGAACATTGTCCACGGAGAAAAAAGGGAGCACAACCATGAATGGTGCACAAGCCTTGTTCAAGGCACTTGTCGACGCCGGGTTGGACACCTGTTTCGGGAATCCTGGTACATCCGAGATGCAGCTTGTGTACGAAATGGGCCTGACCGCCGATGTACGTCCCATTCTCTGCCTCCAGGAGAACACCGTCACCGGCGCGGCCGACGGGTATGGACGCATGGCCGGCAAACCCGCTTTCACACTTATGCATGTGGGCGCTGGCTTCGCCAACGGTATTGCTAATCTCCAGAACGCGGGCCGAGCTAACACCCCGATAGTCAACATAGTTGGCGCTAACGCAACCTATCATCAGGCCAATTATCCTGAGCATGAGCTGATCAACGGCAAGATCGTTGACCTGGCGCGCGTCGTCTCGCATTGGGCGCACGAAGCCAAATCGGCCAGCGACCTGGCCGTGCTCGGTGCATTAGCAACGCGCTATTCCCGAATTGGTGCCGGAAAAATCTGTACGGTAATCGCTCCTACCAACTGCAGCTGGGATCCCGCGGTGGCACCGCCGGTGCCTGCTGGTCCGATAGAAACGCCGAAAGTCTCTCCTCAGACCATTCAGGAAGTTGTTGCGCTGCTGACGAACGGCAAGAAAACAGCAATCGTGTTGGGCAGCCATTCGATGTATGGCGACGGACTTGAGCTTGCGGGTCGTATCGCAGCGAAAACAGGCGCCGATCTGCTAGGCGAAACCACCCCGTCCCGCTTCGCCCGAGGAGAGGGTCGCGTTCCGGTCAGGCTGATTCCCTATCTCCCAGAGATGGCTCGCCCGTTCCTGGAACCATATCAACAGCTCATCCTTGTAGGGGCGCTTTTACCGGTTACGACTTTCGCTTACAAAAATCAGCCACTTGTGAAAGTACCTGAAGGATGCAACGTCTCCTCCCTTGCAACAGTTGAGCATGACATCTTGTCCGCGCTGAGCGATCTGGCGAAGGCAGTCGGCGCACCGGCCCAACCGGCCAATCGCCAGGCACGATCTACCAGTGTTCCGCCTTCGGGGACTCTGACCGATGCCGCCATTGGGCAGAGCGTCAGCATGTTGCTGCCGGAGAATGCAATTGTGGTGATGGAATGTCCCACGACAGAACCGGCAATTTATCAACAGACAGAAGGTGCCAAGGCGCACGACTATCTTCAAGCGAGTACTGGCGGCTCAATCGGCAATGGCTTGCCAGTGGCGTTTGGAGCGGCAGTTGCGTGCCCAGACCGCAAGACCATCGTTTTCGAAGGTGACGGGTGTGGAATGTATACAAACCAGGCGCTCTGGTCCATGGCCAGGGACAAGACTGATGTCATCGTCGTCATTCTCAAGAATGACGAATACGCGATTCTAAACATCGAATTGGCGCGAGTTCGCGAAGGCGACGCCAACACCAAAATGAAATCAATGATCAATCTCGACAATCCAACGCTCGATTGGGTCAAGATAGCAGAGGGACAAGGCGTGCCGGCCAGCCGCGCGACGACCGCGGAGGAGTTCCATAAACAATTCGAAGCAGCAATTAGCACCAAGGGTCCACGTCTGATCGAAGCACAGATTGTAGAAAACATTCAACCGATGATCGACTACATTCGCAAATCCATGAATGCGGATAAAACCAAATGAGAGCTGGTGCTCATGTTCATTACTCGTGGGCCGGTACATCAGGTTAACGGTTGTCGGGGTGATACCAAGCTCGGTGGCAACCGCGTCGACTTCCTGCTGGGCGATCTTGAGATCCGCTTTACCGTCGGCGGTGAGTGTGGGCCGACAGGTAAACAAGAAGCGAGTGGCGAGACTGGATACGAGTGCACAGCATGTCATGTACAGTAGGTTAACATCTCCTGCGCATTTTTCGATATAATGATGCTTCCCTTGAACCTGCGTCCCCAGATAATGGAGGAAAAGTATGACGTACGATGCACTTCGCGATACAAAATTTCCCCTTGTAAATGGAGCTGGTGAGATACCGGCCGCTGGATTTGGCACACTGTTCAAAGATCCTGCAGTCACAACAAAAGCAGTTAAGGATGCGTTGGAAGTAGGATTTCGCCATATCGACTGCGCGGAACGCTACCAAAATGAGGACAAGGTTGGGGTTGCTATTCAGGAAGTTCTGAAGGCAGGCAAAGTCCGGCGGGAAGACATATTCATTACCACGAAACTGTGGAACACCAACCATCGTCCTGAGCGGGTCGGGCCTGCTTTCGAGGCCAAGCCGCCAACGTCTTCAAATGGATCATATCGATTGTTATCTAATGCATACGCCCTTTGCCTTTCAACCCGGCGAAAACCAGACTCCAAAAGACGAACAGGGTAAAATCATTTACGACTCAGGCGTGACGTTAACAGAAACTTGGAGAGCTCTTGAGCGCCTTGTCGATGAGGGCAAATGTAAATCCATCGGCTTGTCTGACATTACGTTGAAGGCGGTACAAGAGATTGTGACAGCAGCTCGGATAAAGCCCGCTGTCGTGCAAGTCGAATGCCACCCATATCTGCCTGAATGGGAACTACTTGAGTTTTGTAAGCAGCATGGAATTATTCTGCTTGCGTTTGCGTCGCTCGGACATGGCTTGGAGCCGAAAGTACTGGAAGACCCCGTGATTATGGAGATTGCTCAGCGTTTGCAGAAGACCCCGGCTCAAATTGCATTGGCCTGGTCTGTACAGCGGGGAGTCGCTTTTCTAACTACTTCCGCAACACGGAGCCATATCCAGGAAAACTTTGAGATTTCCACTCTGCCTGAATGGGCCATGCGTGAAATGAACGAAGGTGTGACGACCAGGAAACGACTCAACCAGGTAGTAGAAACTGGTGTACCTGGATTTTTCCGCTAAATGATGAAGCCGGCACAGCTTATTTTCTCATTACTTATACCAATTTTTGTTTGCTTACCGGCTTATTCTCAATTGACTGAGAATTTTAATTGGGTTGAAAAAAATATTGTTCAGAACAGTCCAAAGAATTGCAGCATTACTTTTAAATATCCACAATTTAGAGTAACTATAGATAAAGCTTCAGATGCAAGGATTGCATCCATAAACAAAAAGATTTTTGTCTTAGCCAAAAACGAAACTAATAAATTCACATCAGAACTTGATGTACTCAAACGTAGTAACACAGGTTGGACTGAAGGCAAACTTACAAACGGATACAAAATTTATTTGCGCAACAATTGTCTTGTTTCTTTAAGCTTCTATATCGAAAAATACATTACGCCATCCGCTCATCCCAGCCATTCTACTCTAACGTTAAACTGTGATTTCCATACGGCGAAAAATTTAGAGCTAGAGAACATATTTAAGAGAGATTCTAATTACTTAGATGTTTTGTCTAAGCTTTGTTATGACTATCTTATGGCAACGGTTCAAAATCCTGATAAGAAGTGGATTAAAGAAGGGACTAAGCCTGTTGTTTCTGCTTTCAAAAAATTCTATCTCACACCAGATTCGCTAAACATTGTCTTCGACGAATATGCAGTTGACTGTTATGCCGGTGGGCCACATAAAGTGTCAATACCATACAGCTCTATTAAATCTCTTATTGATCCGAGGAGCCCAGTGTATTACTATGCTTCAACACAGTGACAGCAAGATCCATTTTCAATAAAACATTTTGCTCGTAATATGGATTTTCAGATGGTGGACTGTTTGATGGATTATCTGATCGTTTGCAATCTTTCATCTAAGGCTTTTTCCATACGTTCCAAGTCAGACGCTGGCAGGCGATCAATTACGTGTGGGTAGAACTCGCTTTCGCGATATTTTATATGTTTCTCGACCATTGCAATTACGTGACTAATTTCTTTACGAAAGTCAGGCTCATCTGCGTGTAATGTGAGAATATTTTCCAGGACTTCGCGCAAATCCCTGCGTCGTTTGAGAAATTTTTCTATGCCAGGACATAGCTGCGCATTGGGTGTAATCTTACAGAGGAGATAATCTTCTAAAGCGAAACGGCGAGAGAAAGCATCAAACATTTCTTTTGCTTTTTCAAAAACCTTGTCGGAGTCCCAATGCGTAATGTTTGCGGAAAGATCTTTGACCCCACTTTCTAAATGGTGCAGGTCTTTATCCATGTACTGTTTCATCTCCATTTAAAATCCTCCTGTATCTTTCCCATATTTATTCTACCTTGAACGGTCTGCCCCGATTGTTTCTATTTGTTGGATGTCTTCGTTTGAGAGAACCAACTGTTCGGCTTGGAGATCTTCTTTCATGTGTTGAGCACTTGTGGTTCCGGTTAACGGGAGCATGCCGATTTGCATGGCGAAGCGGAAGATTATTTGCGACGCACTGGCGCCCAATCGTTTTGCGGCGGACTGTATAAAAGGATGAGCCATTATGTTGGTGTTGGCGGTGAGCAGCGAGAAACCTTGATAGATGATGCTGTGCGCTTGGCAGATTTTTCTCACCTCTTGATCCCAACCCATTGAAGCGTAACACCTGTTTTGCACCATCATTGGTTTAGTTTTTGCCTTTGCGCACAGTTGAGCAAGCTGTTTGGCTGAGACATTGCTGATGCCAATCATTCTGGTTTTTCCTAGCCGGTGAAGTTCTTCTATAGCCGTCCATACTTCCCAATCGTCTGCTCCTAGATCAAAGCGGGAATAGGGTCCGTGGAGGACATAAGAGTCAAGATAATCAGTATGGAGATGAGTTAAAGAGCTGTCCATTGATTGTTTTACCTGGGTTGTAATATCAGCCGAGGCATCATATGGGGTACGGTGGTCTTGCCCATTGATTGGAGTAAATTTGGTTTGCGAAAAGAGAGCCTGGCGCTGCATTCCTTTTTGTTGCAGCGCCAGCAGGGCATCGCCGACCATAGCTTCCTGGTAATGGATTAATTGGTTGGCGGTGTCGATGCCTCTAAAGCCCGAGCCAACTGCCAGCTGCACGAGTGATGCGGTGGTGTCTTTTTTCCAGGCTGTGCCGTATAAGAATGAGGGAAGTGGAATTTGGTTATAGGCGATCAGGGTCATTTAATTTCTCTTTTGCCTTTGGCGGGAAAGATCATGAATTAGATATGTGTGGGGAAACCCTTAAACGGTATCTTAAGCAGCCCAGATTAATTCTTAAAATAATTTATACGATCGCCTTTAAGCTCGCCGGCCAATAATTACAGGGTAGTCAGTCTATAATAGCCGCTCTTTTTTCTATATATTTTTATACTCTTGACGATCAATTCGGAGTTCCTCTTGTATACTAAAATGTTCTTTAGTAACCTGTATATATAAGAGGGTAGCAATTCCGTGTCGATATTTAATACAAACTATACAGTTCGCCTGATTATTGGCTGTGCCAATTTATTGTTGTTGCTGTCCTGGTTTGTACCAATCCAATCATGTTTGGCGGCAAGAGGCAAAAAATCTTCGCCAGGCGAAGTCTTTTATCAGTCGAGCCCCAATTTATACAAAGTCAAAATCGAGCATAAGCAAATGCGCACCACATCCGGTGTGCCAAGATCTTATATTCTCTATGTTCCGGAAATGACTGAGAATTTGCCTGCACCGCCATTTCCAGTCGTTGTACTTGTGCATGGTTTTCTTATGAGCAGCAATCAGGTGACCAATAACGCTAAGTATTTTGCTGAAAGAGGGTTTATTGTTATCAGCCCGAATATGACCAGATTGCTTTGGGGTGATGAGAATCGCATGCAAAATGTTAGAGATATTTTGCAGGACATAAGCTGGCTAATTGAACAAAATAAGACAGAAAAATCGCCTCTTTATGGTTTAGTTAACCCCAACCGCATGGCTGTCGCCGGCAACAGTTCTGGCGGCGCGGTTTGTCTGCAATTGGTTATAGAGGCACAAAAGGCTAATATTCCTATTTATGCTATGTGCTCTCTGGAAGGTGTTCCTTGGGATAGATCGTGGTCACAAGTACCGGATATTAAGCCGATAAAAATTCTAACCGTAAGAGCAGAACCATGCTTGTGTAATTATTACACGCGTATGTTGGGCTATTTACAGCGGCTTAAGTTTCCTTATGATGATGTGCAGATCAAAGGCGCCCATCATTGTGATGCCGAAAATCCGACCACTTTTGGTTGTATGAGTATTTGTGGCAAGTCGCACGCAAAATATCGCCAGCTTTTTCAACTTGTTACCTATCTCTACCTGAGAGACACGCTTGGTGCGCCAAAGCTTGATGGACCAGACAAGAAATTTTCTGAGGTTGTCCTGGATATGCAAAATCAAGGAACAGTCGTCGCACATTTAGCCAAGCGCCAGACATTAGAACTTTCCAGCAAGGATACTAGCGGCGCAAGATAAAAATTGTCACGCGCTTTTCATCTGGCGATATTGGCAGTATGAATTGCAAATATCTGCTCGCAGCGGACTGACCTGCTGATAACAAAAGCTGAATCTTTTGAACGGTGAGAGTTCTTGTGATTCTAGCTATAATTTTATCAAGCAGGGGCTGAAAATATTGCAGTGTTAGAATTTATCGCAGAATATCCATGGTTAATTGCTTTGCTATTTTCGGTGTTATTTGCCGGGATTGGAGCTGCTCTTGTTGGTTTTTCGGTAACTAATACTCGGCATCTGGATATCTATGTAAGCAGTGCCATGATTTCAACAGCTTTTTGGGCGCCAATAGTCGCTACACGCATTGCCGATAGAACAAAATCTTGCTCATATTTTCGAGCGGCTCTTCTTGGAGCTATTGCAGCACTACTTGCAGTTTTATTCGTTGGTTTTCCCATGGATGCTGAGGTGAGGTTAGACAATATGTTTAAAGGTCTGGCATCGCTGCCGCAGACTATAAAATATATAGTTGTAGATGATTTTGCCGCCAATCTCGGCTGCGGTGTTTTTACTTCGCTTCTCTTCGGTTGGTATCTTGTTCCCATTGGCGCTATCGCCGGATTACTTTTGCGTGAACTGCGTAAGCTATATCAAGCAGAACCGCCTGAGGCAATAGGAGAATCACATGAGGGGTATGATTTATTATGATTACTGTCACCGCATACGATACTGACCGTGCATATTGCCAGGATATTATAAACTTTAGCGAGCTGGAACCTATTTTTAATTCCTGGCGTAATGTCTGGGTCCAGGTCAGAGAACCGGAAAAGCCGGAAGTGCTTAAATTAATTGCTGAGGCCTTTAACATCCATCAATTAGCTCTGGAGGATGTGATCACCAAACATCAGCGTTCTAAGATTGAGCAATACGGCGATATTTTCTTTATTATTGTGCATGAAGTGGCACAAGATCAAGAAGGTGTTGTCACTAAGCAATTATGTTTTTTTCTGGCCAAAAACTATGTGGTGAGCTTCCAGTATGATGAGCTCGATAGCCTTAAATATATTACGGAACGGATAAGCGCGAATAATGGCTTGATTCGCTCACAAAACGCGGATTATTTAGCCTCGGCGATTTTGGATGCCGTAATTGATACTTATTTCCCTGTCCTGGAGAATCTTGGTGAGCAATTGGAAGACCTGGAAGATGAGATTATGGAAAACCCATCCCGCGAGGTCATTGGCAGAATACATCGTACTAAAAGGCAATTGTTGACAGTGCGACGTGCCATCTGGCCCATGCGAGAATTACTAAATGCACTGCTTAGAGATGCTTCGCATAATTTCAGTGAAGAGGTTAGATTACATTTGCGTGATTGTTATGATCACGCTGTTGAGCTGATAGACTTAACGGAAACTTACCGCGAACTGGGTGCTGATTTGATGGATGTGTATCTATCCAGCATTAGCAATCGCATGAATGAAGTAATGAAGGTATTGACGATCATTGCCACGGTGTTTGCTCCATCTGGCTTGATAGCCGCTATCTATGGCATGAATTTCAACACCAATGTCTCACCCTATAATATGCCGGAGTTGAAATGGTATTACGGTTATCCTATGGCATTGTTGCTGATGCTTGTAACAAGCTTGGCTGTTCTGGCATTTCTATGGTGGAGAGGTTGGCTGGGTGCGATTTCCAAACGCTCAGAAAAGAACTAATGATGAATATCGAATACTCTCATCATGCCTAGAACAATTGCATAAATAACAATAATAATAGTAATCCAGAAACTGCTGCGCGCATTGCGAGTAGGTTCATTCAGAGACATTCCAGTGGCTGTCTTAGACAAGTCAAAGAAGGTATGTTTATCTTTAATGACAGCTTGAGTGAGTAGAGTCGACGATGATGGCTTAATATCCGCCAGCTTCTTAATAGCCGTACCAATAGCCATCAGTTCGATAATGCCGCTGCCAAGATCATAAACATAAGTTTTGATGCCCACAACATCATCGGCACCACATATGGTAGCTTCATCGGCAATTTTTTGCAGAGCGTTTTCCCGTGCCTCATAAATGAGGGTGGTCAATTCACTGATTTCACCACGGATAAGCCCTTTAAGTGAGGCTGATATGCCGCCGATTAATCCCACAGAAAATACGGAAACACCAAGCACAAGCTTGACTGGGCAATAACCAAGTTGAGTGATGTTCCAGAGTTCCTGGTTAGTCAAATCGCTGCTTATGGGATTATCCAAACATGAAGCCGGGAGAAGGGGGTTTTTCGAGGCTGTGCCCATCATTAACATTTCTTGCATGGCGCCAATTGGCGAAATAGAAGTTTCAATATTAAGCACCGCATTTGCTCCTGAGGAGCGAGCGTCATCTATTAATCTTTCCAAAGCTAGATGGCGTGTGGTATGAAATATGTTTGAATATTCTTTCACTTCTCCACGCTGGAGACTTCTAAGCGAACCCATTATTCCGCCACCCACTCCAATGGAATAAGCGACATTACCGAACACAAACCGTATGGGATTAAATCCGCAATCCATCTGGCAGTATAGTTCCTGACCATCAGCGGAGGCAGAAAAAGCATTTCTCTCTTCGGGTGGAGAATTATCCCCTGCTTTATGTAACGTTGATCCGATTGAGAGAAACTCGATATTGCTGCCATGAAAAATAAGCTCACTGGATATGCCGGCGACGCCTGCACCGCCATGGTTTTTTACTTCGTTCATCATGCGTTGAAATGATTGTTGTCTTCCATCATGAATTACTTGCGTGATAGCAGTCACTTCACCACCAGCCAGTGTATTGATTCCGGAACCAACGCTACCAATGAAGCCAAGGGCAAACACGCTGTTGCCAATGACCAGATTTCCTGGCTCGAAGCCCATTTGCTTGAGGCAATACATCTCGTTACCTGAAAGCCCGGTAAGGATAGTCATATGAAGCTCTCTCCTCTAGGATCACTGAACTAGAGAGATCATATACTCTTGAGGACCATATTTTTATCTATGCCCGTTGAGAAAGACTTGATGGATTTGCGGGCAGTACGCCGTCCACTTTTTTATCCGAATCGGACTCTGATAGAAGCCCTCTTTTTTTCAACATAGCTTGTACCAGTCCAACACAAAGCGGATGTGGATTATCAGGACGCGATTTAAGCTCCGGATGGAATTGAGCACCAATAAAATATGGGTGATCAGTTAACTCAATTATTTCGACTAATTTGCCATCCGGTGATAAACCGGATAAAGTCAGTCCTGATTTGGATAAATCCTGGCGATATTTATTATTTAACTCATAACGATGCCTATGCCGTTCCCAGATTTCGGTAACACCATAAGCTTCTTCGGCTCTGGTTCCCGATTCAATACGACATGGATAACGGCCAAGCCTCATAGTGCCGCCTTTTTTTACCACAGTATGTTGATCGGGCATTAAATCAATTACTGGGAATTTTGTCTGCGGATCAAATTCAGTAGAATTGGCACCGGGCATATTGGCTACATGACGCGCAAACTCAATCACTGCTGTTTGCATGCCAAGACACAAACCAAGATATGGAATTTTATGTACGCGCGCATATTCAATGGCTTGAATTTTACCTTCAATGCCTCGGTCGCCAAAGCCACCCGGTACAATGATGCCGTCTACATCTTGCAGATATTCAGCTGTGCCATGTTTTTCAATGTCTTCTGATAAAACCCATTTGATATTTACCGCCGCGCCAAGCTTAGCGCCAGCATGCTTCAGTGATTCAACAACAGAAATGTAAGCATCGGAGAGCATGACATATTTGCCGACAATGGCCACTGTTACTTTTGCAGCTGGGCGCTTAATGCGATCCACTAGTTCTTTCCATTCGGTTAGATCCGGCTCTGGATTAGGCAGATGCAAGCGCTCAAGCACGCGCTCCGCTAGTCCTTCCTGTTCTAAAAACAACGGTACTTCGTAAAGATGTTGAACGTCCTTGCACTGGATAACTGCATTGATTTCGACATCGGTAAACAAAGAAAGTTTGTCACGGATGGCTGCTGATAGTGTGCGCTCAGTACGACAGACAATAATGTCCGGTTGGATACCTCGGCTGCGCAGCATATCAACACTATGCTGAGTGGGTTTTGTTTTTAATTCATTAGTTATCTTGAGATGCGGCACAATGGTGGCATGTATATAGCAAACATGGTCTCTGCCAACTTCTTTGCGCATCTGGCGAATGGCCTCGAGAAAGATAAGACTTTCAATGTCACCAACTGTGCCACCAACCTCCACAATGACAATATCAGCCCCTGATTGTTGGCCGGCTTGGCGAATGAAATTCTTAATTTCATTGGTCACATGTGGGATCATCTGTACTGTGCCGCCCAGATAGTCGCCACGCCTTTCTTTTTCCAGCACGCTTGTGTAAATCGAACCGGCCGTGACATTATTCATGCGGCTCAAATCAACATTAATAAACCTCTCATAATGCCCAAGATCTAAGTCAGTCTCGGCACCATCTTCGGTAACAAAAACTTCGCCATGCTGATACGGACTCATTGTTCCTGGATCAACATTAAGATATGGATCTAGTTTGACTATGGTAGTGCTCATGCCCCGAGCGCGCACAATCTACCTAATGAAGCGGCAATAATTCCTTTGCCTAACGACGACACTACGCCACCGGTAACAAAGACATATCTAGTGCCAGGAATTATATTGCCTGCAGTATTCACGTGTTTTCCTCTAATTTGCCTCAGTCGCCAATTTTGGGTACCCGAAAGAAACCTCGTTCTGCCTCTGGAGCGCCTCTTAGAATCATTTCCTGACTTTGTGAGACCTTTACCTCATCTTCACGCATGGCGTTATTCAGGGGCAAGGCGTGGAACATCGGCTCTATGCCGGTTGTGTCCACGGCTTGCAGTTCATCCACATAATCAAGGATTTTGCTCAATTGCTCGGTGTATATTTCTTCTTCCTGGGCAGATAACTTCAATCTGGCTAGTTTGGCAATTTGTCGTACTGTGTCTTTAGTTATCATTATGCTCAAATCCTTCTTTACGCTTGACTGTTTTACAATGAACAATCCTTAATAACTACTTTTACCAACTGTATTGCTTTCTGGGCACTGCCCAGCAAGAAACATGATATTGATCACATTTTGACTGTCGATTAGGAACAATTCTTATTATAAGATAGCAATTTCCTGGCTTGCAGGCAATTATTAATCAATTTTTTGCCACGGGCGGATAACAAAAATCAAGAATGACTTTAATAGAGGCGGCCACAGGTATGGCAATTAACATGCCTAATGCGCCGGCCATGACTTCTCCACAAAGTACAGCAAAAATTACCGCTAAGGGATGCAGTTCAACATAATGTCCCATAACACGTGGAACAATTATGTAATCCTCTATCCACCGGGCTCCTGTATAGCAAAGAATAATTAAAAGAGCACAATCTACGCCATTTTGTGCTATGCCAACCACTGTAGCGGTGTGGTGGCTAAAATCGGGCCCAGGACAGGAATAATTTCTAGAAAACCGCTCAAAATAGCGATTAAAAGAGCATATTTCAAATGAAAAACAAAATGTAGGAAGCCATAAGCGACCGCAAACATCAGAAAAATTAAAATTACTTGCCCTTGCACATATTTGCTGAGATATTGAATTCATCTGTTGTGATAAATCGATAGCCGTTTGCTCGTTTTTGCAGGCACAAAGCGTAAAAAGAACTCACCAACCCGTTTACTATCGACGATGAAGTAAATAGAAGAAACAACTGTCACCAGAACAGCCAACATGCCCTTTGAGACCAGCGCACCCAAATGCACTATTTCACCAGGTGTGCCAAAATTTTGCTCAATGCTGGACAAGATTTCATTGGTGGATTGTTCAACATCGAGCTGCCAGTTAAAAGCGGTAGAAATTTGACTGATTAGATTGGTGACTATTTCTCGGCGTTGGGCGACAAAAGTAGAAAATTGATCTATGGCTCTTGCACCGAACAGCCAGAAGAGTAAAACAATAAGAGCGACAAAAAGCAAATAAATAATTGCTACTGCCCAACGGCTATCAATACGGGCAGAGGCGCTAGCTTTTGTACCAGAGGCAAAAGCAAATAGGCAATGATACCGCCCACGATGAAAGGTGGAAATACATCTCGTACATAGTAGAGAAACCATAACAATAGAAGAAAAAGAAACCATTTCAGCATTGCCGCTTTCTACCCGCCATATTCTTTCTTGAAATTCATTTGTCTATAATTACGTGATTTGTCGCAACGTGCCATTGTAATAATATACCTGCTGGCAACATGGGGCAAATATCTATGCTAACATTTTCTTGCGAAGCTCCTATTTAAATGTCAACCAGAATCACTATTGATGTTGGGCGGATATGTTGTTTAATTGCAAAGCAATCTATCAGTAAGAAGGAAAGAGACATGTGAAGTCATTTATTGCTGCTATTATTCGGCGTACACCAGTTGATACAGCAGTGTATGACGATCCCCTTTACCCCAGACATTTAGGCTGGGTGATGCTTACCGCTCTGGGCATGGGTGCCACTATAGGCGCTGGAATATTTGCTATGCCGGGCATGATTGCCCGCAAAGCAGGTCCGGCAGGGATTCTCTCCTTTGCTATAACTGGTCTTGTAATCCTGGCTGTGGCAATTTGTTATGAGAAATTTTCTCGACTCATTCCGCATGGTGTATCAGCATATAGCTATGTCTATCATTCTATCGGTGAATTGTTCGCCTGGGTTGTCGCTTTTGGTCTTTTTTTTGAATATAGTTTTGGCTCCGCGGCGGTGGCAATTGCTTGGGCTGAGTATCTTAAAAAGGCTCTTGGTTTTTCCCTACCTGCATTTTGGTCGGGTCCAGTTTCTATTGATGGGCAATATCAATTCGGCATCAATATTATTGCCTTTGCTGTCATTATTCTGGTCTCAGTAATACTGATTTTTGGTGGTGTACAAAAGTCGGCCTTATTAAATTTTTTGCTTGTTTGTCTTAAATTATCTTTGTTAGCGATATTTTTAGTTGTTGGTATACGCCATGTCAATCCTAGCTTCTGGTCGCCCTTTTTCCTACCGGTACGGTAGGCGTTTTGCGAGGGGCAGCTCTGGCTGTGTTTCCTTATGTTGGCTTTGATGCTCTGTATACTTTTGCTCGAGAGTCAAAAAGTGTCAAAGAGACACGGTTAGCAACTTATTTATGTGTGGGCATAGTCGCCTTTCTTTATATTACTGTGATGGCTGTGGCAACAGGATTGGCACCAGCTTTTATAAACGGTCAACCAAATGAGGCTTTTGCCGGCACCGAGGCTGCTGCACCATTGGCAGTATTACTTAGTAAGGTGGGTGAATCCTGGACTGCCAAGCTTATTGCTCTTGGTGCCGTTCTTGGCATATTCAATGTTTTACTTGTTCTATGCATGGGTGGTCCACGAATATTCCGCAATATGGCCGAAGATGGACTTTTGCCAGCAGTCTTTCATAAATCGAATAAAGGAAATCCCACAGATTGGCATTATTATTAACGGCGTTATAATGGGGCTTACTGCAGCGTTTGTTCCTTTTGGCGAAATCGCGGACATGATGGTGCTTGGTACCCTGGTCGCTTTTATTTTTGTTTGTTGGGGAGCATACCGACTAAAACTAGTTAATAATTTTGTGTCCTGGACCGGCATTTTAGCCTGCACCTTGTTGGCTTTTAACCTTAATCCTTTGGTATTGAAGGTATATTCAATTTCTTGTCCATTAGGTTTGCTTATCTATTTTCTATATGGCTTTCGTAAAAGTAAGCTAGCAGCTACTGCGAGTGCACCAGCAATTACTACCAGCATAGGCAGCTAATTGCTTGTGGATAATTGGCCAATTTGAATAGACTGCGGTGGCGCAGTGCTTATGTCTATTAAACGACCAGACTAGTATTTTCTGGAGTTTTGAAGGCAATCATCAAAGTATTGAGTAGCCCAGGAAAGCGTTCTTCAATATCCTGTTTACGCAACGACGTATAATGCTCGCGACCTTCAACGCGCGTGCGAATCAGTCCTGCATCTCTAAGCACTTTAAAATGGTGCGTCATGGTAGATTTGCCTTTGATGGACAGAAGTTTAAACCCCCCACAGGTTAATTCTTCTCCATTGGCTAATTGTTCAATGATGCTAAATCGCAGGGGTTCGCTCAAGGCATACAAGATAGTAAAGAGGGAAATATCTTCCTTGGCAGGATGAAAAATATTTTTCATATGACAGCCTTATCGATTAGCTAGTATGGCTATCATACTATAAAAAAGGCTATAAAATCATATCTTTTATTGTCGGTTTCATTTGGTATCCCGCCAATTGTTTCCCTTACCGGAATCAACTTTTAAAGGTACTTTGAATGGTTGGTCCATCAGCATAGCGTTTACAAGAATTTCTTTTACTTCTTCAAACTCGGACTCGGGCAGTTCTAGAACCAGTTCGTCATGCACTTGCAAAATTAGTTTTGCTTGCAGTTTTCTGGCTGTTAATTGGCGGTCAAGGCGAATCATAGCCAGTTTCATTAAGTCCGCAGCACTGCCTTGCAATGGGGCATTGCAGGCTGCTCTTTCATCCGCTCGCTTTAATCCCTCGTTGCGATCGTGCAAAAATTTAAAATAACGCCTGCGCTTCCATAACGTTTCGGCATATCCAGTTTGTCGCGCTTTTTCAATCGTGGTTTCCATAAAAGCTTTTACGCTGGCATATCTTTGAAAATACTTGTCGATAAAGGAGGAGGCCTCTTTAGTAGAGATATTTAAATCGCGGGCGGTGGCATATGGACCCTGTTGGTAAATCAGGGCGAAATTAAGAGTTTTACCAATGCGCCGCATATCGCTACTTACTCCTTCAATGGAAGTGTCGAAAATTTCGCTAGCTGTACGCGCGTGGATATCCTGATTTTTTTTAAAAGCATCAATTAAACGTTCATCTTCAGACATATGGGCTAAAATCCGTAATTCGATTTGCGAATAGTCAGCTGATAATAAAAGCCAGTCTTTTTTGCCGGGAATGAATGCTCGCCGCATTCGGCGTCCGAGTTCGGTGCGAATGGGAATATTTTGTAGATTGGGATTTGAACTGGAAAGCCTGCCTGTGCTGGTTGAGGTTTGATTAAATTCACCGTGTAATCGTTTATCGACGGTAGAAACCATTCTTGGTAAAGCATCAACATAGGTTGACTTAAGTTTAGTCAATTGGCGATAGTCTAGAAGTTGAGGGATAATCTCATGTTCGTGTTTCAATGACTCCAGAACTGATGCATCTGTCGAAAAACCTGTTTTTGTCTTCGCCTTAGCGGCTAGACCTAATTCTTCAAAAAGTATCTTTTGCAATTGCTGGGTGGAGTTTATGTTAAAGGGATGTCCGGCAAGTTTGAAAATGTCTTGTTCCAGCCTGTTCAGATCGTTGTTTAATTCTTTGGCAAAGTCCTGAAGATATGGCAAATCAAGAGCTATGCCATTTTGCTCAATTTTTGCTAGCACCGCAGATAGTGGCAATTCCATCTGTTGCAAAAGGAATTTCTGATCGGCATCCATATTTTCGGCATAATATCGCTCTAATTGTAAGTTTATACTGGCGTCTTCGCAGGATTCGGCTGCCAATTGGCTTAAATTCATGGCTAACAGTGCAGAAGACGCGGCATTACGTGCTTTTGTAGACTGTTTGCGCGCTGGAGACAAGCGTTCAGTTGTGTGATTAAGCAGCCTTCTTGCTTGTTCATATAGACCATGGTTTTCGTCTGGGGAAATTATATAGCTAGCGAGCATTGAATCGAAAGTGACATTATTCAAGGATAGATTTTCAGTTGCTAATAAATTAAGAACATGCTTGAAGTTATAGACCATTTTTTCTAGATCAGTGGACTCAAATATTTTGGCCAATTTTTCATTTGCCAGCTGTCGATCCAAGCCGAGCGGACCGCCTAAAGCTAGTCCAGACTGTCTAAGATAAACATAGGCCGTTTGAATAGACTGGGAACTTTCCCAGGCAACAGCATAAGCAAATATTGTTTTTTCTTCCGGAAGCGATACGTCGGAAGATGGGGTTGCACTGAGCGAAGCATGAATGTGCAAGCTAATTACTTTTTGTTTGCTCAGTGTATCTATTAGCCAGTCTAAATCAGCTTCAGAGCTTATTATTTTTGTATTTAAATCATCTTTTGAGATAATTTCAGGGGACGAAACGACTTTAGCGATTACTTCCGGAGCGGGACTTGTTTTAGTCGTTACTTCCGGAGAATCCATTGTTTCAGTTGTGCTGGAGAAATTTTTAAGAATTTTTGGCAGGCGAGCAATCAGTGTTTTGAATTCCAACTGCGAAAAAAATTCGGTTAAATTGTCTATATCCGGCGGTGTCAACTGACAATGGGTAAAATCGAATGAGAGAGGAACGTCACAGCGTATTGTTGCTAGTCCTTTGCTCTGGCGTGCTATTTCTTCACCCTCGACTAACTTACTGTGTACTCCTTTAGCTTTTATTTGATCAATGTTTTGATAAATACCGTCAATGCTTCCATATGTGGAAAGCAGCTGCTGGGCTGTTTTTGGTCCGATTCCCCTGATACCGGGGATATTGTCAGAGCTATCGCCGCATAAGCCCTTATAATCAGTAATTTGTTCCGGCCAGACACCAAGCTTATTGAATACTTCTTGCCGCCCATAAAGTTGTAAGCCAGTTTTCCCCGGCATAAGTACTTTGATATGTTGATTCTCGCCTTCAATTAATTGAAAGGCATCTTGATCGCCGGTCAATATCAACACATCAAGTTTTCGTTTTTCGCCTTCCCGAGCAATGGTGCCAATTAAATCGTCTGCTTCATATCCAGGAAGCTCATATACTGGCACACCTAGCTTTTCTACTCCTTCTTTGATTAAGGGCCATTGAGAAGACAGATCATCGGGCATCTCAGCGCGGTTGGCCTTATAGTCTTTGAATTCAACATGACGAAATGTAGGCTGTGCCATGTCAAAAGTGACAGCAAGCATGGGCGGTCGATACTTCTCAATTAGTTCAAATAAAGAATTAAAAAAACCGAGAATGGCCCAGGTGGGCAGACCACCTTTAGTTCTTAAGCCGGAGTTAAATAGAGCAAAAAATGAACGAAAAGCTAGAGAGCTTCCATCTATTAAAACCAGCGTATTATTCTGCTGCATTGGCTCGGATTCTTATTTGCTTTTTTCATTTGCACTTAGTGCTTCTTGCAAAACACGTCCTTCGGAAACCGATGGTGAGCAGATATTTAAAATATTGGCTACTGTCGGGGCGATATCGGCAGGGCTAATTGCAGAAGCATATGAGCCAGCTCTAATCGAATTACCAAATATTAGCAATGGTACTTGAACATCATAGTTATAGGGTGAGCCGCTTGCTCCAGTATCAGTTTCGGATGCGAAGGCAAATTCGGGTTTGGGCAATACATATAATTCCCCACTGCGCCCCCAAAAGTAACTTTTGCGCATGCCTTTAACTAGCGGTCCATTTGGTAATTGATTCATGAATAATTGAAAGGCGCTATAGATCTCGCCGGTTCCGGAAATGCTGTGTGCTAGATTGGCTGCCAATTTTTCAATATCCGGCTGATGATAATTATGGTGGTCAATAGCGCTGAGATTAAGATACAGATTGGGGGGTTCAAAGGACTCAATCCAATTTGCACTACCCAGGCGAGAGGACAGCGCTGTATTAAGCTGTTCCTTGAATGCTTTGGCATCTATTATCCCTGCTTCAAGACCTTGCGTGCGCATAAGTTCTGGCGAACATGGGCCTCCGTGACAGGCTGTGAAAACAATGAGACAGTTTGTCAGTCCTGCTTTGCGATCAAGAAATTTCAAGAAATCAGCTAGTGATTGATCAAAGCGCAATACTAAATCCTGGCTTTCCTGACTATATGAGCCATAATTTTTGCCGACAATTTCGAAGGAAGAAAAATTTATAGCTAGCAAATCCGGGGTATTATGTTTTCCCAAAGATTCTTGTTCAATCGCTTCTTGAGCGAAATCAAACAACATTTGATTAGCCCAGGGACTGCCCATAAATTGATTATAAAATCCTTCGCCAAGACTAAGCGAACTGTTATTGATCAGATAAGCGTAGTTTTTATCGCCAGCGGATACCGCCTTTTGGTAAATGTCATAAGTGGAGGTGGGGGAGGAAGGTACAAGTGGCTGCCAGGGTTTGCCAAAATATTGCTCGCAATAATGTCGTTCGTTGAATTTCTTTGTCCAGTCTGGTAATTCGTTGCCAAAGCGGACTACGCTGGCGAAATTGCCCGCATGGCAATCCCACCAAAAAGCATGATCACCAAGTTTGCCATCGAATAGTATTGCGTCCTGGTCACTGCAGGACAGGCTTATCACCCGGCTCAAACCACTGCTGGAAATTTTTAGTTCGTCACCAATCGTGGTGCCAATTAACGTGTGTGTACGGCCAGGGCTGGTACTAACATCACTGCCCGGAGTATTTTCGTCGGCAGAAGTTGCTTTTACAACTTTTTGTTTGCGCCGGTCATACCACTGGTTGCCTATAATGCCATTTGACCAGGGATAGGCCCCAGTAGCAATTACCGCTAGATTGGAGGCGGTTTGATTAGTTGTGCCTAGATATTGGCAATGGGTAAAATTAGCGCCATTGTCAAGCAAATAGCGAAAACCGCCAGGTTGAAATTTATTGGCGCAAAGAGAAAAATAATTATAAGGAAACTGATCAGCAATTAAAAAAAGAACGAGTTTCGGACGAGTGACTGTTGCACTAGCTAATCTGGTGTCAGCAAAGGCGCTGGCGGGAAAAAGCAGGCAATTGATAGAGGTAAGTATTGCTGTAAACGAGGATAGCCAAACAAATATCGTCCGGCGTTTCAATAGTCCTGGCAATTGAGAGCAGCCAAGGTCAAATGAATTAACCAGGTTTCTAATTAAAGTGGTCAATCGAATAATAATTGTCAATATAATCGTACAACCTCTTGTTGACTGCATGCATTCATCGATTGCAGATTATAGCTTGATTTCGTTACCTTTACTGGGCAAGAGAGGCAAGACAAATTAGAATTAGCAGGTAAACCTCAAGAAGCGCTGAGAAGAACTGGGAAGACTGACCTGGAGAATAAATATATGAGCGAAAGAACCAAGCTTTTAAAGAAAGCAGTCATGACTAGCGTAGGAGCAACTACTAATGTTGACCGGATTAAAGCAGCCTTGACCGATGCGATGCAAGATCTAGTTAAGGTTGGCCACATCCTGTTAGAAGATTTGGAAGAAAAAGGAAAAGTCAAAACCGAGTCTGCACAAGACTTCCTGAAACACCTGCAAACTGAAGCCAGCAAAAGAACGGCTGAGGTAGAGAAAAAAGTTTCGGCAAAAGTACAAGTGGGAGTTAAAAAGGCCGCTCAGGAATTTGGCTTGATTACGCATGAAGACTTTGAAGAAATATGCGACCGCCTTAAAGAAATAGAAGAGCATTTAGGTATAGCTGAAGAGGGTGATGAGGATGCCGAACATTCACCAAACCAAAAACGCCGCCGTAAGAAAGCTCATCGCGCAAACTAAATTACTAATTGCCTTTATTGCTAGGTGGTTAGTTTATATTGTCTTTAAAATGGTGATTGAAAAGCCGGCTTAAATTATCGGCGTCAATTTTATTTGTCTGTTCGATCTGTGCTAGAACAGGGACCTGCCCATAGTCTTCAATGGCTTGTCTATTGTGATCATTTTGGGGACCATTCATAACCACGCCGAGTATAGTAATTCCTTTCTGGCGTAGCTTTTCGATAGTGAGCAAACTGTGATTGATAGTGCCTAAAGTGCTGCGCGCTACGACAAGAGCAGGCAAATCAAGATGTTTGATTAGATCAATCACAAAGAATGACTCAGTAATAGGTACCATGGTGCCACCGGCTCCTTCGACAATCAAATGCGAGCAGGGATGGGAATCGGGTAGCTTAATCCTTTGAACATCTATATGGGTATCTTCAAGCCGCGCGGCTAGATGTGGAGATAGAGGCTGTTTGAATTTGTAGGTTTCAGGCGAAAAGTGTTTATCTGGCAGGGCTGTCTTTTCTTGAATCCATTGACTGTCTGTATAAGGCTCAAGACCCGATTGAATTGGCTTCCAATATTTAGCCTGCAAACCAATCGTCAGCACTGCCGAAACAAAAGTTTTGCCGATACCGGTATCTGTGCCGGTTATAAAAAATGCGGGTGGGAATTTCACTTTTTTCACGCAAAACCACGAATGATCAATTTGCTTACTCGACAAACGCTTGCTCTTTAATTATTACCTGGTGCTCTAATTGCGCCAATAATGCTTTCTTATTTCTATAACTAAAAAATCGTAAGCAGCAATAAATAATTGCTCCGGCCAGCCATGCTTGTACAGCACAAATACCTACTTGTAGTGCCGACGTACCAGGTATAACACCAGAACTTAAAATACCGATTGAATAAGCCCCCAAAAGAGCAAGGCAAGGTATGGTATTGAATGCTGGAACCTCATTATCTTGAAGGACAACGCTGAAGTCCTGTTTTATGTGCATCAGTTTATTGACCACCAGTAGTTCCAAAACCATTATCACCGTGGGCGCGGACATCAGTACGCCATTAACAGCAAATATTATTTCTAAAGCATCAGGTTTAGTGGTCAACCACATAGAAAAGAGTGCGCTAACTGCTGTCAGCAAGAAAACGACCTTACGCCGTTTCAGCTGAACAATACTCTCAAAAGTGGTGATGGCGCCGTATAAATTTGAATCATTGCCGGCAAAATAATTCAAAGTCATGATCAAAGCAGCAATACCCAGCATGGGGCCAAAGGCAAAACTATTGACCAGATTGGTTGCTGCATCATAACTAGTTATACCGGTAAGATTAGCTAAAAGCCAACCGGTAACTGGAAAAAGAAAAAATCCAGCAATAAAGGCAAAGGAAAGAGAGCCAACAATTGATTTGACTTTTGGTTTTGAAAATCTCCAGAAATCAGGCTCATCTCCCCAAATGCCCAAACCCAGAATATAAGAAGTAATAATTGTCATGGCATGTGGAAAGGATTGATTACCGGTATGCGTCCATACTGAGGGAGAAGATAGAGTAATTGCCTTAGCGGCAGTAAGTCCAACCCAAACAATCAAAACTGGTGCCACCACAAAGCGAGCGAAGTTAACCACGCCGGAAAAACCAAAAATGTTATTAAGCGACATAAGGGCGGCTAGAATGGCGGCTAGCCAGATGGTTGGTATTGGAGTATGGAACATACCATTTAATCCCTGGGCTAGCAGAGCAGCGTACAAAGAGTAGAAAGCAACAAAGATACCGACCATGCTGGTGGCTAGCAGTTTGGATCCATTTGATCCAAAAACTCTACGGACGAGAAGTCCCCAGGACTGCCCAGTTACCGCCCCCAGCCATGCCGCTGCTGTAGCGTAAACGGTCAGAATAAGACAGCTTGTGACTGTACAGGCGAGCACTTGCTGTAAAGAAAAACCAATGCGATACCAATCAAAACCAGCCATAATCCCGGGGAAAATAACACTCATAGTTAACCAGAGTAAGGCAAGTGAAGCAGCACCCCGGCGTTGAGATTGAGGCACAACATCGGCTGTGTAATCACGTTCTTTTGCCGCTTGTTGATTATTTAATTTTTCGGCTACACCGTACATATTCGCGCCAATACCCGCTTTGCCAGCCATAAATTGTTAAGGTACTTCTTCGCAGGAATGTCGAAAAAGGGAAAATGATCAATTTCCACCCGAGAGTAACACTGGATTTAGTGAATATCAAGCGGGATATTACGCAGAACTAAGACTCAAATGCCGGCATTAGTTAAATCTAAACTAATTACCTTTAGTTCGTAATCAATGGGGCTTTTCCCATTGTTATATAGTTGTTTCTGTCCCATAATTTTCTATGCGCCAAGGCACCGGACATCTTAAGGGTTATATTTTGGATAGCAGAACAATTTTGGCGGATACCAAATCGCAGTTTGAAGCCACCGCTCAGGCTGAATCTTCTCGTTGGCATGTTCTGCTGGCCACCTGGCTGGGCGAAATGTTTGATGGTATGGATGCCTCCATTTTCGTGCTTGTAATTTTTCCAGCTTTATCAGAGTTGTTAGCGACTAAGTCACACAGCGTGGTTGGAGTATACGCCTCCATAATTCTTGCCACATTTATGCTCGGTTGGGCGGTGGGTGGCATCGGCTTTGGCATTTTGGCTGATTATATTGGGCGAACTCGCACGCTTGTTTATACTATCTTGCTTTATGCAATCTTTACGGGCTTGTGTGCGTTCAGCCATAATTGGCAAGAAATGGCTGTTTATCGATTTTTGGTGGGCTGCGGCATTGGCGGTGAAATTAGTATTGGCGGTGTATTGATTGCTGAATGCTGGCGAGGCAAATCACGCTTGCATGCTACGGGCGTTATGGTTACTTCTTTTGGCTGCGGTTATTTAGTTGCCGCTCTTTTAAATCTATTCCTTGGTGGTCTTAGTTGGCGCTGGTTATTTGTTGCTGGTGTTGTTCCGGCTTTGCTTACAGCTTATATCAGGGCAAAATTACGGGAGCCAGTGCAGTTTGAATTGATGCGTGAGTACAAACAGCGACTACGCGCTAAGCCTAAGGCTGAATTGAGCGTGCAAGAGGCTGAGCTATTAAAATTCACCTTCCCGCAAATCTTTAAAGGCGGGAATGTAAGTAAGACTCTACTAGTGACTGCATTAGCTAGCACGGCTATTGTTGGTTACTGGGCTGTACTGGCATGGATTCCACCCTGGATTAATCAGTTAACAGGTACAGCCGCTGTGCAAGAACGCAGCATTACTGCCATTGTGTTAAATATTGGGGCGATCGTATCGTGTTTGCTCACGGGATTGCTGGTGACTAAATTTGGTCGCCGGGCTAGCTTTTGCATTAGCTTTTTGGGTGCACTCGTTTGTTGTATAGGCATGTTCTTTACTACGAAGGCATTTACCAGTACACTCCTTGTCTGGGCCTTTTTTATAGGCTTTTTGCTGTGGTGCAATTTGCCCTGCTATTCATTTATGTACCGGAGATTTATGAGACCAGGCTGCGTGCCACAGCTTTTGGATTTTGTATTCAGGTTGGACGAGTTGCAGCTGCTGTGGCTGCGCTAATAGGCGGGCAATTGATCGGCATCTTTGGCGGCTCATATGCTATGGCTGGTGCCGCCGTTTCTCTGTTTTACCTCGTCGGCATTGTTGCCTCATCATTTGTGAAGACGCCCACAGAAGATTTACTCCATGGCGCTAATTTAGACGCACCAGAAACCATTGATAGCATTGCTTAATTAAACTCTCTTATTTTGAGCTGGAAACGAGCATCCGCTTTGGACCATGAATTGGATCTTCAATGACAATTGTTTCTTCGCGCTCTGGACCTACGCTGACTACGGCAATGGGCACGCCAAGTTTTTTAGCGAGAAAATCAAGATAATTTTTGGCCTGTAAAGGCAAATCGTTTGCTTGTCGGCAATGGCGTGTAGCAGTCTGCCAGCCGGGTAGAGTTTCATAAACTGGCTCTAGATGCTGGAAAGTGCTGCCGATGCTCGGTAGCTCATCGTAAGTTTTTTTACTAACTGGATCGCGATAAGCAACACAAACTTTGATTTGATCGAATTGATCCAGAACATCAAGCTTGGTAATAGCCAGGCAATCGAGACCATTGATTCGGACAGCATAGCGGCCAAGCACGCAGTCAAACCAGCCACAGCGTCTGGGTCTGCCAGTATTTACTCCTACTTCTGCCCAAGCTGTCCCAGTTTGTCTAAGTTTTTCGCCAATTTCTCCTTCTTGCTCGGTAGGGAATGGACCTTCACCGACGCGAGTCATATAAGCTTTAGCTACGCCAATTACTCGGTCAATGATTGTTGGACCAACACCGGCGCCAACACAAGCACCACCGGCAGAGGGACTGGAGCTGGTGACATAGGGATAAGTGCCATGATCAAGATCAAGTAAGGTTCCTTGTGCACCTTCAAATAAAATATTTTTCTTTTCTTGCACAGCTTGAAATATGGTGGCTGCTGTGTCGACTACATACCCTGCTAATTGCTTGCCATATTGTGCATATTCTTGCAGAATAGCTTCAGCGCTAACAGGCGGCAGTCCATGTAAACGTTCCAGGATTACATTTTTACGTGGTACCAGCCAATCGAGTTTAGCTTTCAATACTTTCTCATCAAGTAAATCTTCTACGCGAATTCCGGAACGCGCACATTTATCAGCATATGTTGGACCGATACCTCTTTTGGTTGTGCCAATTTTCGCTTCACCGCGGCTGGCTTCCTCAGCCTCGTCTAGCATAAGGTGATAAGGCATTGTTACATGAGCGTAAGCTGAAATTCTCAATCCCGAATCATCCAGTCCACGTTCTTTCAATTGTGCTAATTCGGTAATGAATGCTTTAGGATCAATGACCATGCCCGGACCCAGCACACAGACTGTGCCTGGATAAAGAACGCCTGAAGGGATAAGGCGAAATTTGTAAGTATTGCTGCCAACAACTACCGTATGACCGGCATTACAACCGCCCTGATAACGGACTACAATATCGGCATTTTTAGCCAGAAGATCGGTGATTTTGGCTTTACCCTCATCACCAAACTGACCACCAACAACAATTACATTCGCCACAATTCATTTCTCCTAGCCCATAGCTGTAGGATCATACGGATCTTATTCTGTCAGACATAAACTTGGTTGCCGCGAAACCCAGACACAAAGGCAACCTGTCAAGTCTATGCCAATAGGGCTGGTCTGTCAAAAAAGAAACGGTTAAACTTTAAGAAAAACCATTTTTATTGCCCAGAATTGGATAATAAAGTTAAGCAGCGCATAATATACAAACTGGCTTAGTTGGCGGACATATAGGGCTAAAATTGAACAATATGCAAATGAGAATCGAATATAGATCGGCAAGATGTCTTTAAGGATAGTGAATAATAGAAAATGCTCTTTTCCCAATCATTAAGCCTCAATCAGTCCTTAGCGACAAGACTTTTTCTGCTGCTGTCAAACAAAAGAAATTGGCCAGTGCTTATTTGCTTGCCGGACTGGCAACAGAGGAGAAATGGCATCTAGCCAGTCAGCTCGCTGCGTATTTCAACTGCGAGAAGGTAAAATCTGGTGCCTTGAGTGCCTGTTTACTTGATGAACAAAGGAGCGATCTGTCTTCGGATTCTGAGCAATGGTGCACTAATTGTCGTTGGATTGGGTCGGATATTCATCCGCAAGCATTTTTGAAATTGAGCGGACAAGAGAGCAAAAGCGGCAAAATTGCAGTGGAGCAAGCGCGAATGCTCTGTGAAGAAATTAGCAAAACCTCGTCCTATTTTCGGGTTGTGGTAGTTGAGGATGCCAGTCAGGAAGTGCTTCACCGTCCAGCGGCTAACGCTTTACTGAAGACCATAGAGGAGCCACGCTCAAATGTTTTGTTGATTTTCTTTGCTCGGGCAGTAAATGAAGTGTTGGCAACGGTGCTTAGTCGTTGCCAAGTTATCAATATGTCTAATAATACTGATCAGCAGTATTTATCTTTACTGTCGGACAATGACAAGAGTCTAAGCAGATTCTTATCCAATCATATTGAAGCTCTAGATCAGCCACAATTAGAAAATGCCCGAATCTTTCTTGAAAAGTTTAAAAATAGGAATAGCCAGTTGGCCGATGCCTTGAAATTGGTGGAAATAATTCAATCATTAATCAAACAAGACAATGATTTGGAAGTCGTGCTTGACTTCCTGATAGCAAACGAATTGCTAAGTCTGAAAAATTTTTTCGCCATAGACAAAGAAGCTCGCTATGCTAAAGAACTGTTTTTGCTCGGTCAAATAGCAAAGGAACAAAGTAATCATTATGTTGGACAAAAGGCCGTAGTGGAAACTTTTGTTTTTGCCTGGCATAAGCTCAAACAAACAGGAATAAATCCTCTTAGGACATAAAAAATGAGCGATGAAACACAATGGAGCAAGGGTAGTGCTTCAAACAAAAATATGAAAAAGGCGCACGGTAATGGTCCTTTGTCGGTGCTTTTTTCGCCAGCCATGGGATTGGCTATCTTAGGCACGGCGGCTTTTGTATTTTCTTTCTTTCGCGCTGGAGAGCTGTCCAAGTTAATTATGCCGAAGGGGTTTGAAAGACCCGCTGTGCGCAGCCAGAGGGAAAGCGAAATACAGAACATTGATGTTAATTCACGAGCATTACTAAAATTCATTGACGAATCGGAAGCAACAAAACTAGCCAAGGCAGGTAAGTATAAGCAGTCCTTGGAAGAAGCCTTAAAGAATCTCACTGATAATTCTCCTGATAGTGTTCCTAATATTGCTTTAGCCGGAGATATATTTAGTCAATTTGGTAATAAAGAAGAAAAAGATCTCGGTTTGGGCTTATTAGTGCGAGCCTGTAGTATGGTGCCTAAGAATCAGTATTTAGCTTGTCGTTATGGCCAAATACTGGCTGCGGATCATCAGTTGGACAAAGCCATTCAACAATTGAATAATCTGGTTAATGCTCATCCAGAATGGAGTACGCCGCATCTGATTCTTGGTCGGCTTTATTTGCAGCAAGAAAAGAATGACCAGGCGCTAAGCGAATTAGCTAAGATACCTAATAATCACGATCTAAATGCTAAGGAGCAAGAAGATGCGGCGCTAATTTTAGTTAAAGCGGGTAGGATTTTTGACGGCTATAAATTATTTCAGCAAGCAATTAGCGGTAAACCAGAAACACGCTTTTATGCTTATTATTGTCCGGAATGGATGGAAGGAAATAGCGGTTCGTACGAAACCACTCTAGCGGCAATCAAAGCTCATCTGTCAGATGCCAATAACACTAATACATTAAGCCTGGAAATTAAGCAGGCGGCGTTATTGTTGATGATGGGCCGAGGTCAGGACGCCAAGACAGTTTTGCTAGAATCAATGGCCAAGCATAAGAACAATTTTGATTTGCAAATTTTGCTATCAGCAGCATATTTTGCAGTTGGACAATCAGACGACGCCCTTGCCGCTCTAGAGACAGCTGCTAGGAATTACCAGCCAAAGTTTTCATACTAGATTTCATTAGAGCACAAGCTTCTTGCGGACTGGCATTCCAACAAATCATTTTCCAGGCAGAATTTTTATAAGCCAAAATTGAGATCTGCCCTGTAGCTACTTTCCATTTTGCTTCTCTCATAAAGGCAGTGTATAGATCGGGCATAAGTTTTAAAAAGTACTTTAAACGTCCATTGCTGGTCACAGCCAATGTATTTAGATTGTCTGGACGATTAACTACTACGTCTTGAACAAATTGCTGAACTTGCCAGGTAACATTTGATTCTGACTCAGGAAAAGACTTTGGCCATGTACCCTCTCTATTCCATTCTTCCAGTTCACGCCCATCGAATTGTTCTTTGATTTCGGATTCGCTAAGGCCATTCCAACAGCCATAATCAATTTCGTTTAGTCGATTATCGATATGGATGGTTTTAGACAGCTGCAAATCATCACAGATTATTTGTGCATAAGTTAAAGCGCGCTTCAAATTTGCTGAGTAGATCATGTCTGGCGAGAGAGAAGTATTTTTAAGTGCATCAGACAATCTGTGCGCTTGAGAAAGCCCGCTTTCCACTAATGGCAAATCATTGTTTGCTCCTACCCAAACAACCTTTTGCCCGGGAGCAAAGGTATTTCCATGTCTGGCTAAAAATAGATATTGCATTTGCGCTTATCTGGTGACTTAGACCAGTTCTCCTTCTTCTTCAATTATTGTTTCTACTATGGAAACATCCCCCGGATTGTCCACGGACCAGTGAGTTCGTCCCTGATAGTCCACTGGCACCATTTTAATTTGCCAGCCATGTTCAAGGGCTCTTAGTTGTTCTAATCCTTCTATTAATTCAAGTGGTGTTGGTTTCAATTTGGCATATTCCTGAAGGGCTGAATAACGAAAAGCATAGAGACCAATATGACGGTAGACAGGCAAAGATTCAGATATAAAATCCTTGATTGACGCAGTGCTGTGCGGAAAAGGAATAAGTGCCCTCGAGAAATACAGGGCTTTGCCTTGTAGATCGAAAACAACTTTGGTGCCATGGGTAGTACTATTATCTATTTTTTTTGACATCTCTCGATATTGCTCTTTGGTGAATTGTACACAAGGAGTGGCCATAGCAAAATTATCGTTGTCCTTCTGAGAAAAGGCGTCCAACAGCTTTGTAATCACAAACGGTGGTGTGAGCACCGCGTCGCCTTGCAAATTGATTACAATATCCGGTGTGAGTTTTAGCAACTGTAAAGCTTCTAAAATTCTCTCACTGCCATTGCGCCAGTGGCTAGAGGTAAGCTGCACTTGGGCACCAAAAGCGGTGGCGTGCTCGACAATTCTTTGATCATCTGTAGCGATAATCACAGCATCGACACCCTTCGCCGCTCTGGCAATGCGCCATGTGCGCTCAAGAAGACTTTTGCCCTGAATAATAGCTAGCGGTTTTCCGGGAAATCTTGTCGAAGCATAGCGGGCAGGAATGACTATGATTGTGCTCATTGCAATCTATCTCAGGAAGACCGTTTATTTTCAAGTTTGGCAAGTTGTTCGTATAATTTTATTTCTTCCGGCGTTGGTTTTGTGGGAATAATGATTTTGATTTTTACCAGTTGATCACCGGCAGCAGC
The DNA here is from genome assembly GCA_963767815.1 of Candidatus Melainabacteria bacterium. GTDB lineage: Bacteria > Cyanobacteriota > Vampirovibrionia > Obscuribacterales > Obscuribacteraceae > CAVYFJ01. Next base: position 708,140 of record CAVYFJ010000001.1, read on the forward strand.
GCCTTTGAAGCCAGGCAAGCCTCGCCCGCGCAAGCGCAATGTTCTGCCTGCTTGAGAACCAGCTGGAACCTTTACTGTTTTAGGTCCCTCTAGAGTATCTACGTTTGCTTCTGTACCTAGCACAGCTTGAGGTGGAGACAAAGTCAACTCACAAAGTAAGTTGTTACCATCCAAAGTAAAGTAGGCATGAGGCTTGGCTTTCACGATTAAATAAATATCTGCACTAGGGGCAGTTGATTGACTTTTTGTACCAGTTGCACCACCGGCAGCTACGCGTATTTTTGAACCAGGATGCACACCGGCGGGAATTTTAACTTCGACAGTTTTAGTTTTCATTGAGGGCGAACTGATTTGCAAAGTGCGCACGGTGCCGTGAGCCATTTCTTCAATACTCAGTTCAATCTCCGCTTCTTGAATAACTGGGGCTCTTGCTTGTCTGCCGCCAGCGCCAGTGAAAGTACCGTGGCGCGATCGAGCAGCAGGACCACCACCTGTTCCGGAAAATGATTGTCCAAAAAGCATTTCAAAGAAATCTGAAAAGTTGGATCCGCTGGCCGAATTCGCCTAAGTTCCCGAAGTCAAAACTAAAGCCACCAAAATCTGGCGGTGGTCTGAACTCAGCCCCTGCCTTATAATTGCCGCCAAGCATGTCATAACGGCGGCGCTTTTCAGGATCTTTAAGTACTTCATAAGCTTCGCCGATTTCTTTGAATTTTTCTTCTGCTGATTTGTTGCCTTTGTTGGAATCAGGATGAAATTGTTTAGCAAGTTTACGATAGGCCGTTTTTATTTCTTGCTCAGTTGCTTTGCGCGGCACGCCAAGAATTTCATAGTAATCTCTGAACTTAACCACTAATAGTTTAATTCTCCATGACAAGTCAGATCCGAAAGCATGACTATTCTGTCATGTTTCTCGATTTTTGTAGGGGCGGATTGCATCCGCCCGTTGAAATAATGGGCGCGCATTTATGTATTGGATTCAGTGGCACCCGCTCGGCATAACTTATATGCCTCACGGCCACTGGCCGCGCCCCTACAAAAATGACGAGGTTTTGTGTTCAGGCGGCTGAATACTTGCTAAGTCCAAGCAATTTATTTTGATCAAGACGAATACCTGGTCCCATAGTGGAGCTTAGATAAATCGACTTGATGTAATTTCCTTTTACACTAGCTGGTTTGATTTTTTGTAATTGTTCTAACACAGCAATCAGATTATTTTGCAGGCGGGTGTCATCAAAAGAAAGCTTACCAATAGCCATTTGCACTACCCCACCATCTTTTTCAGAGCGAAAGGAGACTTTGCCAGCCTTCAATTCTTTAACAATTTTGCCCACTTCAAAGGTAACGGTGCCATCTTTCGGATTTGGCATTAGGCCTTTAGGCCCAAGCAATTTACCAAGTTTGGATAGGGCAGCCATGATATCTGGTGTAGCAACTAGTTTGTCAAAACCAAGAAAACCTTCGCCAATTTTGGCAATTAATTCTTCACTGCCTGCAAAGTCAGCGCCAGCATCTTTAGCTTCTTTGACTTTTCTCCTTTGGCTACAACAGCAACGCGCGTTTCTTTACCGGTGCCACCAGGCAAATTGACAGTGGAGCGGATTTGTTGATCGCCAACTTTTGGATCAAGATCTGAGGCGAAAATGTACTTCTACGGTCTGATCGAATTTTGTTGAATGGGCTTGTTTCAACAATTCAGCGCTTCTTCAAAGTGCAGGAGCTTTAAATTGCTCCTTGATTTTTTCGTAGTTCTGACGTCGTTTACTCAATTTTGCCATTGTCAATTACCAGTTCCTTTAATTAACTTGTTTTTCCCTGGGTTCGCTTCGTGCAGGTTAATCAGTCAATTGTAATTCCCATATTGCGTGCTGTGCCGGCAATCATTTTTTCTGCTGCTGCTAGCGAAGTGGCATTGAGATCCGGAAGCTTAATTTTAGCAATTTCAGTAATTTTTGCCTTAGAGATACTGCCTACTTTGCTTTTATTAGGGGCTGCTGAGCCTTTTTCTATACCGGCTGCCTTTTTCAATAAACTCAGCAGCTGGTGGAGTTTTTAAAACGAAATCAAAAGAGCGGTCTTCATAAACAGTAATTTCTACAGGTATAATAGTTCCGGCCTTATCTTGGGTTTTGGCATTATATTCTTTACAGAATTGCATGATATTGACACCATGTTGACCAAGAGCTGGACCAACCGGTGGAGAGGGAACTGCTTTTCCAGCTGGGATTTGTAATTTGATTTTTCCCGACAACTTTTTTTGCCACAACTAAAGTCCTTATAAGTAATTGCCAATGAGTGTACGGGGGTAATTTTCTGTGTTTTCTTTTATTTTTCTGCTATTGAGCAGATAGAAGTGTTATTTTAGGGCAGAATAGCCATTTCACCGCTAAATTTACACTTTTATAACCTGATTGAATTCCAGTTCGACCGGTGTGGCTCGTCCGAAAATGACTACTGAAGCCTTAATACGCTCTCTTTCCAGGTTAATTTCCGTAACTTCGCCTGTAAAGTCGGCAAAAGGACCACCGGTTATACGAACAAAATCGCCAATCTTTACATCAATAACGGCAGCTTTCTTACCTTTAACACCAGAAACTGCAATTTGGCGACGCAAGATTTTGCGAATTTCATTGTCTTGAACTGGTGTTGGTCGTTTGCCAGAGCCTACATATTTGGTTACCCCAGGGCTTCTCTAACTACCCGCCAGGAATCATCATCAAGAATCATTTCTACAAACACATAGCCTGGATATTCCCTTTCTTTCTTCTCTACACGTTTGCCATCCTTGACTCGGGTGACAATTTTTTCCGGCACAATGACGCCGAAAACTCTGTCTTGAGCATTCATAGTCAGAATGCGTTTTTCAATATGTTCCTTAACTTTGTTTTCGTGTCCGGAGGCAGTTTGCACTGCATACCATCGTCTGTATCCATCTGTCTTAACAAAAGGCATTTTATTCCAATTTCCTCACTATCGCAAACTTAAAGCCATTTCCGGCGCCTATTCCATAAAGATGTCCCCAATGTTCAAGAGGAGCAAAAACAAATTTTCCGACAACCAAGTCAAATACCCAGACAATAAGGTGATTAGTGCAACCAGAAACAAAACACTGAGTGTTTCCCGAATAACCTGAGAACGCTCAGGCCAACTAATTTTGCGAAATTCAAGCAGAACCTCATTAAGAAACTGCAGACATTTTGCCATTGTTGTTGAAAGGGATGATTTGTCACTGCTTTTTGCTGCTCGCTGCTACCGGGAAAAGCAAATAGACCAACTCTGCTTGCGGTTTGTCCCTTTTGGTTGCTTCTGGGGAGTCTTTGCTTGTTGCCCTGTCCCATTTACTGGGGTCACCTTACTAGTCACCGGACTATGCTTAGTCTTAGTATCTTGTACTGGCCGAATTCCTGGATCGGGACTTGTTTTCAGTGTCCATATTTTTCTTGCTCGCTTTATTCGAGCTTAGATTGTACGTTGCTTTTGTCTTTTTCTTGCTGGCCATCCGTATACCTGACTAATTGCCCATAATTCGCGCCCTGAAGGAATCGAACCTTCAACAAAGATTTTGGAGACCTTCGTTTTACCGTTAAACTAAGGGCGCCTGTCTAAAAGAAATGTAACCATTATCGATTGCCTGTAGTATGCAAGATCGGTCGATGCTACTGGACACAGCGGCATCGGACGTGATGACGTTGGAGTATGCCCCCACTATATTTTTTCGTTTCCTTATGTTCCTGATGTTTGCGGCAATAGGAGCAGTATTTGTTGACGCTCAGTCTTTCCGGATCATTTTTCTTGTTTTTCATGCTTGTGTAATTGCGTCTTTTGCATTCGCCGCAAGCTAGCGTGATAATGATTCGATCATCTTTCTTAGCCATTAATCATCACTTCCTTTTAAGAACTCCTTATTATTACGTTAGCTAGAAATATGTTCAAAACGGTCTTGTAGACAGGATAATAAATACATAATTATGCAAGCATTTACTGCCCGACAAAATCAATCAACAACAGAAAAACACCCCTTGCGAGGTGTTCAGTTATCAGTATATACAGATGTGCAAAACCCTGTCAACCGCATTGAGGTTTTTTTAGTTATGAAGTAAGTTATCAAGCAATGCTCACTAATTTTACTAAATCTTTTATTTTGATTTTTGTTGTCGGACTGATTGGACTAGTTGTCATCTGTGTGGGCAGAGGCAAGACGGGTCGATGGCGGATGGGGGGAGGCAATCGGGCGGAGCAAGCCCCGCCCCTACGTTTTGAACCGGCTACTCTAAGGTTAAATATCGGTGCCGAGCCGCCTAGTTTGGATTGGGCTAAAGCAACTGATGCCACTTCGTTTGATGTGGTTTCAAATATTATGGTTGGTCTGACTAGTTATAGTAAAGATTTATCGTGTGTTCCGGCCTGTGCAACAAATTGGCAAATTTCAGAACACGGGAAGCGCTATTTATTTCACCTGCGCCCAAATCTCGTATGGTCGGATGGTAAGCCGCTTACTGCTTATGATTTTGCTTATGCCTGGCGGCGACTGCTTGATCCGAAGACCGCTGCTCCGTATGCATTTTTTTTGTATGACGTGGAAAATGCCTTTGCTTACAATCAAGGGAAATTGAAAGATTCCATGCAGCTTGGCTTCAGGGCTATTGATGCGCAGACTTTTGAAGTGCATCTGCATCGCCCGGCAGCTTATTTTCTTTATTTGACAGCCTTCTGCCCTACTTACCCTCAGCGTCAAGATATTATTGAGCGCTATGGTAATAGTTGGACGGAGCCAGAGCATTTAATTTCCAATGGTCCATTTATTCTTAAAACATGGCAGCACGAATATAAAATTGAATTGTTGGCCAATCCGCTTTATTTTGCCGGCACGCCTCGCCTGAATAAAATAAAGATGTTTATGATTCCCGAACAGTCAACGGCTTTCGCTCTCTATGAAAATAATCAGTTAGATTTTTTGGACAATCGGAGTTTTCCTACTGCTGAAGTTGAGCGATATAGAAAGATGAATTCGCACTGTCTGCAGTATCATGAAATACCTTTGCTCAGAGTAAATTATCTTGGCTTTAACGTGCAGAAGCCGCCGTTTGATCAGGTAAAAGTACGAAAGGCGCTGTCACTAAGCATAGATCGCCAGCGGCTGTGCCGGATATTACGCCGTGGCGAAAGACCTCTGTCTAATTTAATACCATGGCCATTACTTGGCTTTTCGGACTTCAGTGAGAATTCCTTTAACCCGCAATTAGCGAAAAGTCTTTTGAGTGAGGCTGGTTATCCTGAGGGCAAGAATTTTCCTGTCACATACTTGCTTTATCCACATCGCGAGGATACGAGATTATTGGTAGAAGCAATCCAGGATGAATTGAAGCGCAATTTGAATATCCATGTTGATCTGGTGAATCAGGAATGGCAAGTCTATTTGCAAACTTTGCGCAATAATACTCCCCCTCTTTATAGATCAGCCTGGGGAGCTGATTATCCTGATCCAGAAACATTCATGAATTTGTTTACTAGCCACAATGGCAATAATGATACTCATTGGTCAAGTAATCAATATGATCGCCTAGTGGACTTAGCTGGCTGCGAAGCGAATGCAGACAAAAGAATACGTCTGTACAAAGAGGCGGATCATTTTTTATGCCAGGGACAAGTACCGATCATCCCTCTGAACGTGGCGGCCCAGAATATGCTAGTTAAGCCGTGGGTGCATGGCATTGATTCTAATGCGCTTGATCTGCAATTCTTTTCTTCTGTGAATATTGGAGATTGATCTTGTTCAAATTTATTGCTAGACGAATATTAGTCATGATTCCCCTTCTTTGGCTTATCGCTACGGTTACTTTTTTGTTGATGCATATATTGCCTGGAGGACCATTTGATGCGGAGAAAAACTTGCCATCGGGCATAATGGCTAACTTAAAAGCCAAATATTATTTAGACCGTCCAGTACTCGAACAATATTGCCGTTATCTGCAAAGACTAACAAGAGGCGATTTAGGCATTTCATACAAGTATATTGATCGTTCCGTAAATGACATTTTGGCTTCTGCATTGCCAGTTTCGCTAGTCCTTGGCACAACCGCTCTAATGATCGCCATCACTATTGGTGTGCCGCTGGGGGTGATAGCAGCAACGAAAAGAGGCACTATGATTGATGCTGCTTGTATAACCGCATGTACAGTAGGTGTTTCTTTGCCTGGTTTTGTTATTGGTGCTTTGCTCATTTTTGTTTTTGGTGTCTGGCTCAAATTGTTGCCGGTAGCCCTTTGGGAGTCAGGCTGGCATATCATTCTGCCAGCTATTACTTTGGCTTGCAGCCCAATGGCATATTTGGCTCGCTTGACACGGGCAAGTGTGCTTGAGGTGCTTGAGAAAGACTGGGTGAGAACATCTATGATTAAGGGGCAGTCTTATGGCCAAACAATTATCAGGCATGTGCTTAGAAACTCTCTCATTCCAATCGCTACAGTGCTTGGACCTTTAACAGCAATGTTAATTACGGGCTCTTTTGTAGTGGAGTACATTTATGCGATCCCGGGTATGGGTCGGTTTTTTGTTACGGCTGTTAGTAATCGTGATTATGATCTAGTATTAGGTGTGACCCTCCTTTTTGCCCTGTTGTTGATCATTGCTAATACATTTGTCGATATCTTGTACCATTTCCTTGATCCAAGAATAAGAATTGAAGAATAGTTCAAAAAGCTAAAACAATAAAGATGCCAGTAGCAACCAGCGCCGCTTTGGTCATCCTGGTTTTTTGTCTACTAGCGATATTGTCATATTTTGGTGTTTCTCTAACCGCTTATACGTACGATCAAACAAGCGAGCAAATTCTAAGGCCACCGTCGGCAATTCACTTGTTGGGTACTGATGAATTAGGTAGAGATTTGTTGACCAGGGTTGTTTATGGCTCAAGACTTTCGATAAGCATAGGATTTCTAGTCGCTTTGATTGCCTTTTTGGTCGGTACTACATACGGTGCAGTAGCTGGTTTTGCTGGTGGGCGCCTGGATACAATTATGATGCGTGGTGTGGACTTAGCTTATGCGTTGCCCGATTTGTTAGTGATGATTTTGATTGGCGTGATCATAGGACGTGGTACTTTTGGTATATTGTTAGCCCTTGGATTGGTAAGCTGGATGGGTACAGCTAGGCTGGTAAGGGCCCAATTCCTTCATTTGAAGAACGAAGAATTTATTGAAGCGGCGCGGGCTAGTGGTCTTAATGCCTGGGGGATTATTACAAAGCATCTTTTGCCCAATTCCTTAGGTCCAATCATTGTTTCTTTGACTTTTATCATTCCTTCGGCAATTTTAGCCGAGTCGACTCTTAGTTTTATCGGGTTAGGGCTTTCCCCCCAGCTTGTAGTTGGGGGACGCTGGCCAGTGAGGGCTGGCGGTCTTTGCGCACTCAACCATATCTGATACTATGGCCAAGCCTGTTCATTTTTACTACCGTTCTTAGCTTTAACCTTCTTGGTGACGGACTGGCAGATGCTCTTGATCCCAAGACAAGAATTTAGCGATTAGTGATTAATTGTGGAGAAGAATTTATTTTGAAATTACGCATTTATGCCAAATTATTTAAAATCATTCTAGCTTTTCTGATTTTTTGGTGCTTGTGCTACTGCCCAAAACCGGCCGCGGCTACGGAGGACGGATGGGTACTTACTCAGCGCAGCAAAACTTTTGGTGATCAGTATTTATATCTAAGTGCCAATGGAGTGAAGTGCATTAATCCCCGTCAGGGCATAGGTTGGATTACGCAAGCGCCACGCTGGAACATCACCTTTTTTAACGATAAAACAAAGTTATATTATTCGCTTTCTTGCAACAACTGGAAGCAGAAGCTAATTGAGCATGGACTTGTGCCTTCAGATATTGTTTGGTCTAAAGTAGAAAGTGGATCTATCGCTGGTATTAAGGCCAGTGAATATAAAATGACCAATTCTGCTCATGGTGGAACAAACGCGGGTCAATCGGGCACAAAGTCAACTCACAACGGGAAGTGGTTATCTGCTACCTATTGGCTTGCTGATCAGATCAATGTTCCTGCCAGTTTGTCTCAATTGATTAGTGCTGCTTGCGGGCTGCCGGCTTCGGATTCAGTACCGTTGCAATTAAGCTATCACGGTCAAAATGGGCAGGTGGAGACTTTACTGAGCACCTATCATAGTGAACGAGTCCCGGTGCCCGATCAGTACTTTTATTTGCCGACTAATTACAAATTGGCTAAGAGTGAAGTTGCTGTCTTGATGAGTAAAGAAAATCAGGCATTGATTAATGAGTTAGCAGAAGATTTTTCTCATGACAACGGACATGGTGCCTTGTCGGCTAATAGGCTTTCCGGACAATTATCTACAGGTAATCTGCCATTGAATAAACTGCCGGATCAAGTAACTTTACCTGGAGGCAAAACGGTTACTAAAGGACAAATAAGCAAATTTCTAGAGAAATTAAAATAGAGCAGATACATTTTTCGCACCAGGAAGTGAATAAAAAAGAGGTTTAATTAACCATGTCATTTGATCGTCGATTGTCATTGATAATGACTAGGAATTGGACTAAGTTTCCCTGGTGGCATCTAATATTTTTTTTGCTGATTGGCATTTTGTATCTTGGGTCTTATGCTATCGCGCGCAACGAAATGAAAGCAAAAGAAATTACTGTTCAGGCGACGGTCTTATCTAAGCATTTTTATGACGCCGGATTAGCTATTGGGGCTTACGGACTGACCAAGAATCAAATGTTTGCTGATCGCTATATTCGACTGGCAGGACAAATACCGCAAGCTGTGAATGATCTGGATAAATTGACCGTTGGCCAGCCAGCGGCTGAACGTGTGAGATTTCAAATTATTAAACAAATAACCGGAGAGGGTTTAGCTAAATTAAATCAGTCGAAATTAAATATTGATTCGAGTACATTATCACCATTGATGGACGACCAAGGACAAGCTCGCAAAGCGTATAAGGAGATAAAGGCGCTGGCTGATCAATTGCAAGTTGAACTTGACGGGTTGGTGGCAGAAGAAAAAAATTCGTTCGATTCGCTTCATCTGGTACAAAAACTGGCACACTATATGTTATTACTGCTGGTTTTCGTTTATGCTATTAGTAATTTTGTTGTTCAACAATGTCTATTCAAGCTTTTGAAACACCATTCAATCCCACTCGACGCATATAAAAGTCTGTAATTTGGATTTGTCGCAAACACAAAACAATAGTGAAGTAATTGCCGTTCTGGGAGCCGGGAGCTGGGGGTTGACTTTGAGCTGGCTTTTGTCCGAAGCAGGCAAGTCTGTTTACCTTTATACAAGCAATCAAGAAAAGGCGGATCAGATTTCCAGACAACACTGCATAGAAAGACCAGTGTCTGTGACCTTTGATCCCCAAAAAATAATAGTAACTGGCGATCTCAGCCATGCCATAAAAGAAGCCAATGTAATTATTCTGTGCTGCACCGCTCAATCTATACGGCATGTAGCGCAGACACTTGCCGTGTCGTTAAAGACAAGAACGAAGAATAAGGCGCCTATTCTGGTTAGTGCCGTCAAAGGTTTGGAATTAAATTCGTTAAAACGTATGTCTGAGATTCTGGAAGAAATATTATCTGGAGCCAAAATCAGTGTCTTGTCAGGACCAAATTTGGCAAGGGAAATCTTGCAGGGGCTGCCAGCTGCTGCAGTTGTTGCTAGTCAGGACATCGAGATTGCTACTTATGTGCAAAAGGTTCTTACCGTGCCAAAATTTCGCCTTTATTCAAATGCTGATGTGATAGGTGTTGAGCTGGGTGGTGCATTTAAAAATGTAATCGCAATTGCTGCTGGAGGAGCCGATGGATTGTGCCTGGGTGCTAATGCCAAAGCGGCTCTTCTCACTAGAGGACTGGCCGAGATGACTAGACTGGCAGTACCCCTGGGGGCCAAACCCTCAACGCTCGCTGGTTTAGCTGGATTGGGAGATTTGCTCGCCACTTGCAGCGTGCCGCTTTCGCGCAATTACAATTTGGGCATGGAAATGACTAGAGGAAAATCATTACAAACTGTACAAGCAGAAACGGGTGCAGTAATTGAAGGCGTGACAACCACTCAAGCAGTTTGCCAACTAGGCGAAAACATGAATATTGACTTACCGATTGCCAGGCTTGTAAAGATATTATTGGATGGTTCGCTTAGTGCGACAGACGCTATTATGACTTTAATGAGCAGGCCGTTAGTGAGCGAATAGAGAATCGGAATTTAACTGTGAGCTGATTCCAAAAAGCAAATCTGTTGCTTGTATTGGCAGCGAATGATTAGGAAACAATATGGATACTAAAAATAAACGGGCGCTGATGTTGTCATGGGAATATCCACCACGGATCATCGGTGGTTTAGCCCGCGTGGTTTCATCTTTATCAAAAGAATTAGTGGACTGCGGTTGGGACGTGCATGTAATAACTGCTGATCATCCTGATACCGCCGAATACGAATTAGATGGGCGAGTAAATGTTTATCGTGTAAAAACCCAGACAGATACGGCTCCCGATTTTCTCAATTGGGTGAATCGGTTAAATATTGGCTTACTGCAATACGCGATGCGATTGCATCGGCAAGATCCGTTTGCCATTATTCATGCCCACGACTGGATGGTGACTGATGCTGCCTGGACAATGAAAACAGGCTTTACTATTCCGCTTGTGGCGACTATTCATGCTACCGAAGCAGGTAGGATGCACGGTATTCACACCGATTTGCAGCGGTATATTCATCAAATGGAATGGCGCCTGACATATGAATCCTGGCACGTAATTGTTAATAGCCGACATATGCAGTCCGAATTGCAGTATCATTTTGCGTTACCAGAAAACAAAATCGCCGTGATTCCCAACGGAACCGATCCAGAACATTTCCAATTGAATTTCGATCGCCAACATTTACGGAATACTTTGGCTAGCCCAAGTGAGCGGATAGTCCTTTATGTTGGTAGGCTGGTAACGGAAAAAGGGGTGCAAGTTTTATTGGATGCGGCACCGAAAGTACTTGCTGCTTATGGTGAGACCAAGTTTTTAATTGTCGGTACTGGATATTATATGGATCAATTGAAGCAACAAGCGCATGATCTAGGTATTGAAAATCGAGTGAATTTTCTGGGCTATGTTAGCGATTTTGAGCTGAGGAAATTATATAATGTCGCTGACGTGGTTTGTATTCCAAGTTTATATGAGCCTTTTGGCATAGTGGCATTGGAAGCTATGGCAGCCAAGGTGCCGGTAGTAACATCTGATGCTGGTGGTCTTGGCGAATTTATTGAGCATATGGTTACTGGAATTACTACCTATGCGGGGGATTCGGGCAGTTTATCCTGGGGATTACTTGAAGTAATGAGAAATCCGCAATTAGCACAGCGCATTAGCCAAAAAGCTTATGAACGCGTGATGCAATTATACAATTGGAAAGTAATTGCTAAACAAACTGCCGAGGTATACAGTAACGTAATCAATCAAGCGCAGCGCTGGCAGGCAAAGCATTTAGCGACAAAAGAAAATTTTTCTCCGACCAGTGTTTCCAGGACAAGTTAGCAATTAATAGAACTATGCAGGCGAGGATAATTCTTCGATGAAAGCTGTAATTATGGCTGGTGGATCCGGGACAAGATTGAGACCCCTGACTAGCAATTTACCTAAGCCGATGGTGCCAGTGGTAAATAAGCCAATGGCCGAGCATATTGTCAATTTGCTAAAGAATCAAGACTTTAAAGATATAATTTTTACTTTGCATTATTTGCCGGAGTCTATTCGTGATTATTTTGGCGATGGTTCTGAATTTGGTATCAAAGTAAATTATTCAATTGAAGAAGGCAGTCCACTTGGTACTGCGGGTTGTGTAAAAGCCATGCAAGATAAACTGGACTCGACATTTTTAGTGATATCTGGCGACAGCCTGACCGACATAGATCTCCAAGCTGCGGTGCGGTATCACAAGGAGAAACAAAGTAAGGCGACCATTGTTCTTAAGCGCGTGGAAAATCCGCTTGAATATGGGGTGGTGATTACTGATGCTGACTCGCGCATCAAAAGATTTGTAGAGAAGCCGAGTGCTAGTGAAATATTTTCAGACACTGTCAATACGGGCATCTATATTTTAGAGCCGGAAGTCCTCCTATATGTTGTTATGGGACGCGAACAAGATTTCTCCAATGATTTATTTCCCTTACTATTATTGCGCAATGAGCCAATATACGGCTATGTGGCGGATGGATACTGGTGTGATGTCGGCAATTTGCAGGTATACAGAAAAGCCCATCAAGATGTTCTTGATGGTAAAGTGAAAATTGCTATTGATTTGCCTCAAATTCAGCCAGGCATTTGGGTTGGTGAAGGCACGCAAATTGATGCTAGCGTTAAGTTGCAGTCGCCAACGCTTATCGGCAGCAATTGCCGCATTGGAAGAGGAACTGTCATCGAGCCGCATACGGTCATCGGTGACAATGTACTCATTCAAGAAAAGGTGGTGCTCAGGCGTCCCATTATTTGGTCTAATAACTATATTGGTAATCAAAGCTCTCTTAAAGCTTGTGTTGTTTGCAACAACGCCACCATTCACAATTCGGCAGAGATTTTGGAGGGGGCAATAATTGGTCCAAATTCCTCAGTTGGTCAGGAAGCAAAAATCAATCCGGACGTACGCCTCTGGCCGGACAAGGTTATTGATTCCGGTGCTCTGGTTATTGAGTCAGTTATTTGGGGGACACGTGCTGCCCGATCACTATTTGGTACTCACGGTGTGCAGGGTCTAGCTAATATTGATATAACCGCAGAATTTGCCGTTAAACTCGCTGCCGCTTATGGTGCGACATTGAAATCGGGACCAGTGCTGGTTAGTCGGGACTACTGGCGAGTAAGTCAAATGCTTTCGCGAGCGATTAGCTCCGGACTTACCTCCGTAGGCATTGAAGTGCAAAATTTGGAGTCTATGCCAATTCCAATTTCGCGCTATTACGTCAAAATTCAAAGGGCTAGTGGTCTGGTTCATGTGCGTGTTTCGCAGCATATACCGGATAAAGTAACAATTGAGTTCTTTGACAGTCAAGGATTATCGATCAGCAAGGCTATGGAACGAAAGATAGAAACAACTTTCTTTAAAGAAGATTTTCCGCGCTGTTTGCCTGCAGATGTCGGCAATATAAATTATCCAAGCCGAGTGCGCGAATATTATATGGATGAATTTTTAAAGCATGTCAAAGGACAAGTGTTCGAAGAAGAGAAGGTAGCTTTTTGTATCGTACCTGGCTCCAATTATACTCGCCGTACAAAAAGCGGCAACATTTCTACACAGCCACCGCGGGTGGTGATAGATTATGCCATGGCGGAAACAGGGGCAATATTGCCGGATCTACTTGGACAAGTGGGTATTGAGACAGTAGTTTTAAATTCTTCGATACGTAATGTGCCGCCGCGGCAAGAAGAAAGAATCGCCATGCGCAAACAACTGGCTGATGTTGTTAAAGCGCTGAATGCAGAACTAGGCGTACAGATAGGACGCAATGGCGAACAAATTACTCTGGTCGACGAAACAGGCAAAATTATACGAGGGGAGTTATTACTGGCTGTTGTGGCGGACATTATCTTGAGAGATAAGCCAAGACGAACAATCGTCGTTCCGGTTAACGCTAGCTCGTCAATTGATAGAATCGCTGCCCGCTATGGCTGTAAAGTTGCCCGCTGCAAAGCTTCGGAGACTGAAATTGGTACAACTACGGCGCAAATTGAGGATGCTGTGCTGGGTGGCAGCGCTAATGGCTGCTTCATTTTCCCGGAATTTCAATATGCCTATGATGCCATGTTTGCCCTTGGTCAAGTGTTAGAACATTTAACTTTTCAGGGGCGTACTTTGCACGAAGCGGTAGCGGATTTGCCACCGCTTATTTATCAAGTTGATTCGGTGCATTGTCCCTGGGAGAGAAAAGGGCGGTTGATGCGTCTGCTGGTTGAAAAGCATCATGATCGGCCGATGGAACTATTGGATGGCGTGAAAATACAGACCAGACCTGAGCACTGGGTATTAGTGTTGCCGGATGCTGTTGAGCCGTTTGTTCATATTTATGCTGATGGTCTAGACTTACAACACACATCTTCTGATTTAAAGGAATATACTCAGCTTGTTCGCCGCTTGCAAAATGTATAGATCCGCAAGAAAGTTATTTAATATTTATCAAGATGGTTAAAAGTGCCATTCATGGTTTGAACGGCGAGTTAGCTGCCACAGCGCGAAGCCGGGCATGATAAGTGATCTGGCCATGAAGTATATTGTTTATTTTTAGGTTTAATCAAACTGGTATTTAATTACGATACGTTTTCTTAGTCCAACTGAGATTTACTATCTTCTTAGGGGAATAGAGATCATTGGTGGGTGGTTAATCGGGGTCCAAAATAGAATGTCTGAGAAAAGAAAAGCTGGAAGGCTACAACGTCTGATATCAAGCAGGAACCTAAAGAGCAGCCTTCGGCAGCCAGAAACAGCAAAGAGGCAACACACCCGGGCAAAAGGACCTGGCAGGTCGCCCTTTCAAATGAGATTTTGGCCCATAGCCAACCAAGTGAGGCGCCGCAGGAGACAAATTGGCTAGATTCCCTTAAGCATGACTCAGCAAACTTTTTAGAACACCAGATTGGCAGTCAGCGCGCCCGGGTGAAAAAGGAAGCAACCGACAAAGAGGGTATTGAGGTTACTGTTGAAAGGCTATTTTGTTGCTTGCAAGCATTCATGTATGACTTTAATAAAGTTGCTGCTGGCACAGATCTCCATGTATCGGGGACAATTTCGGGCGATGTCACTGAAATAACGCGCTACAACAAATATAGAGAAGCGGAGCAAACACAGACTTACTTTAGAGCTCGCTTTTCGACTAAATTTTATAGCCTGGTTATCCGAGGCAGTAATAGTAAAATTGATTTTTTTCTTTTACCGGTAAGCCGTGCCATGGCTTTAAGTACAATGGAAAGCGAATATAATCCCTTGGCAACAATTGAGGTTTGTGTGGACGACAGTGAAGGAGTTCTGTGGCGTCCAGTAACCATTGAAACCGAATGCGCTTCGCTTGAAGATTTATGTGTCTGGCTATTCAAGCAACTAATTGATAAAACTAAAAGAGCTATGGCTGGGGAACCTGACTAAAACATTGATTGACAATATACTAGTAACAAATTAATTTGCTAATGTGTAGCAGCTTAACTAGCAAGTTGATAGTGGACAAAGGAACTTGCTTAAATCTTAATGGGCAAAAATCCTGCTGGGAGTAATATATGCCGACCGTCAATGTGGAAATGATGAAGCAACTTCTCCATGAATTTACTGAGAAGGAAGCTTTAACTGGAGAAGAAATCAAAGCCATTGAGCAACAAGTGGCTGAGCTTAACGAAAGAATAGGAGTTTGTCACAACAAGCTAAAAAATTTAAATGAAGATCGAGAAAGACTGGCAGCAATGATGGGACGCTATGTTGGTGGGAAAGTGGCCGCGCCAAGTAATATTGGTATGATCAACGAACCCCAACGGCCCAGGTCGCTCGCTAGTACTCCTGCGAAAAGCCTTTCGGTACAGCCGCCAGCAAAAACAGAAAACAAAACTACAGATATAGCCGACAAAGAAGAGCAGTCAGGTCAATCCGTAGCGCCGCAAAAAGCAGATTCGTCTGCTCAGCAAGAATTAGTGGCGGCATCTAATAAGGACAAAGAAGAAAAAGTAGAAGTGATGGACTTATCCGAGAGCAAAGCAGCTGACAAAGATAAGCCTGCAGAATCCGGAGGCGGCGATGATGCAATCAAGAGCATTAATGAAGCACTGAAAGGACTGTTTCGCAAATAGTAAATTGATTGGAAAATTAAAGCTCCTGGGTATCTAAGACTTTTAACCTGGAATAATTAATCGATAAAAATGAAGCAGATTAGCGCAACAATGGCCGGAATTATCATTGAAGTGCGGGTGAAAATCGGACAGGTAGTTGCTGAAGGCGCAGAAATTGCAGTGTTAGAGTCGATGAAGATGCAAATTCCCATTTTGGCGACAGCTTCTGGCAAAGTGTCCAAAGTCCATGTGGCTAATGGTGACTTTGTCAACGAAGGAGACCCTCTGCTTACGCTAGAATAACTTGGCTGTGAAGCCAGAGAATAGCAAAGGGAAAGAGCCAGCGGGCGGAGCAAGCCCCGCCCCTACGGAAAATGATAGAGGGAAGGATTAACAATGTTCAGTAATCTTCCCAAGCAGGTAAGAGTGACGGAAGTTGGTCCAAGGGACGGACTGCAAAACGAAGCCAAAATTGTAGATGTTCACGATAAGCTGAAGCTAATAACTGCTCTGGGAACCACCGGCATAAAAGATATCGAGATTACATCCTTCGTTAGTCCAACGTGGATTCCTCAGCTGGCAGATGCTGATCAGCTTTGCCAATTGCTCAAACTGTCTAGCGAAATTAATACATCGGCCCTGGTACCAAATATAAAAGGATATGAGCGAGCTAAGCGGGCCTCCCTTTCCACTATTGCTGTTTTTATGTCCGCTACTGAAACGCACAGCAAAAAAAATATCAATAAAACGATTAAAGAGGCTTTAGCAGTAATAGGGGAGCTGGTGCCGTTGGCAAAGGCAGATGGAAAAAGGGTGCGGGCCTATCTATCTGTAGTCTTTGTATGTCCGTATGAAGGACGAGTGAAACCGACAATTGTTGTTGACTTGTGCCGACAATTACTTGAGCTTGGCGTTGACGAAGTATCCTTGGGTGATACCATTGGCGCAGCCACACCATTGATGGTGCTTGAATTGATAGACAAACTAAATAGCTTGAACAATCAAAATAAATTTGCCCTTCATTTTCACGATACTTACGGTATGGCACTGGCTAATACAGCTGCCGGACTGGAAGCTGGAATTACAGCTTTTGATGCCAGTATTGGCGGTATGGGCGGTTGTCCTTATGCTCCTGGAGCGGCAGGCAATTTGGCTACTGAAGATTTGGTTTATTTCTTGCATGCTATGAACATAGAAACGGGCATTGATTTAACAAAATTAATTGACTGTGGTCAACTTGCTGAGCAAATAATTGGTCGACAATTGCCTGGTCGTTATCTTCAAGCCTCGTTGTCTTCTCGTGAGCGGTTAAAGCATTAGGTAATTGTTGGGGGTCTAATTGACAAGCCCTTGTTTGATAGTTGAAAAGGAGCTGCCACTAGTATGGCTGAAGCTCAATAGACCGCAGGCAGCTAATAGTCTGAATAGAGAGCTATTGCAGGAAATAATTGCCGCAGCGCAAACAATTGCTACTGACAAGCAGGCGCAGATAGTAGCGATTATTGGTGCGGGCACAAAGTTTTTTTCGGCAGGGGCGGATTTGACAGAGCGAAAAAAAATGACAGTAGCCGAAGTAATTGATTATCATTTACTTATCCAAAAGACTATGCAAACGATTGAGTCTTTGCCCCAGCCGGTAATAGCAGCAATCAATGGCTCTGCTTATGGAGGCGGCACTGAGCTTGCTTTGTCCTGTGATCTGCGAGTAATGGTAAAAAATGCCAGCCTTAGATTGCCAGAGATAAAACTTGGTATCATTCCCGGTGCAGGAGGCACGCAACGTTTGCCAAGACTAATTGGAAAATCCAAGGCTAAAGAAATGATTTTTACCGGCTGCGCCCTTATCAGCAGAAGATGGTTTTCAACATGGCTTGATAAACAAGCTAGTTGATCAGTCGGCTAACGCAAATGACGATTTTCATACAGCCTTAATGCAATATATACGCACTTGGGCTCAGGAAAATAGCGACAGCGGCGCCATTAGCTCTCAGGCAGGCAAAGTTAGCTATAGATTCAGGCTTTGATCAGAGTTTGGCAGATGGTCTGGCTACAGAAACAAAGGCTTATATGCAGCTCATTAATACTAAAGATCGTTTAGAGGCATTATCTGCTTTTGCAGAAAAGCGTAAACCAGTTTTCACCGGCGAATAATATGATTACCCAATCCAATACCATTGCCCAAAATCATGTGCATCATCAATCGCCGCCATGGCCTTTGACGGCGTTAATTCTTTGCGGTGGTAAAAGCAAACGCATGGGTAGGCCGAAGGCTTTTCTACCCTACCAGGGAAGTGTGATGATTGCACATGCCATTGGTCTGGTGCGCCAGTTGTTTGCTGAGGTATTTCTGGTGACTAACGAGCCTGAACTTTTCGATGGCTTAGATATTGATATTATCAAAGATATTCTTCCTCATCGAGGACCTCTGGGTGGCATTTTGTCTGGTTTATTGATTGCCGGACATCATCATTCTTTTGTTATTGCTTGTGATATGCCCTTCATTAATAGTGAATTGATTGAAGAAATGGTTGGACAGCGAAAGGAAAGCGACATTCTAGTTTTGGCGCATGAGAGTGGCATTGAGCCTTTAATTGGCATATATTCAAAAAACTGTATCAAACCTCTGGAAGAATCTCTTTTTGTGGGAGACACCAGTCTTCATGATTTTGTCTCAGGATTGAGCGCAGAAACTTTTTCTGCTCGGAAGGATTTTCCGGTGCTACTAAAAATCTTCTGCCGCCATACTTTAATATTGATACACCTCAGGATTACACAACGGCTATAACTCATTCATTAAAATAGCGCTGCCTTGGCTCGGTCTCCTCGCCTCGTACGCGCGTATAGACGCTCTACTGCGCACGGCTCCTCGCCGCGCTTCGTTCCCGCTAAATTTCTTATTAATCCGAAAATAGCGCTGCCTCGGCTCGGTCTCCTCGCCTCGTACGCGCGTATAGACGCTCTACTGCGCACGGCTCCTCGCCGCGCTTCGTTCCCGCTAAATTTCTTATTAATCCGAAAATAGCGCTGCCTCGGCTCGGTCTCCTCGCCTCGTACGCGCGTATAGACGCTCTACTGCGCACGGCTCCTCGCCGCGCTTCGTTCCCGCTAAATTTCTTATTAATCCGAAAATAGCGCTGCCTCGGCTCGGTCTCCTCGCCTCGTACGCGCGTATAGACGCTCTACTGCGCACGGCTCCTCGCCGCGCTTCGTTCCCGCTAAATTTCTTATTAATCCGAAAATAGCGCTGCCTCGGCTCGGTCTCCTCGCCTCGTACGCGCGTATAGACGCTCTACTGCGCACGGCTCCTCGCCGCGCTTCGTTCCCGCTAAATTTCTTATTAATCCGAAAATAGCGCTGCCTCGGCTCGGTCTCCTCGCCTCGTACGCGCGTATAGACGCTCTACTGCGCACGGCTCCTCGCCGCGCTTCGTTCCCGCTAAATTTCTTATTAATCCGAAAATAGCGCTGCCTCGGCTCGGTCTCCTCGCCTCGTACGCGCGTATAGACGCTCTACTGCGCACGGCTCCTCGCCGCGCTTCGTTCCCGCTAAATTTCTTATTAATCCGAAAATAGCGCTGCCTCGGCTCGGTCTCCTCGCCTCGTACGCGCGTATAGACGCTCTACTGCGCACGGCTCCTCGCCGCGCTTCGTTCCCGCTAAATTTCTTATTAATCCGAAAATAGCGCTGCCTCGGCTCGGTCTCCTCGCCTCGTACGCGCGTATAGACGCTCTACTGCGCACGGCTCCTCGCCGCGCTTCGTTCCCGCTAAATTTCTTATTAATCCGAAAATAGCGCTGCCTCGGCTCGGTCTCCTCGCCTCGTACGCGCGTATAGACGCTCTACTGCGCACGGCTCCTCGCCGCGCTTCGTTCCCGCTAAATTTCTTATTAATCCGAAAATAGCGCTGCCTCGGCTCGGTCTCCTCGCCTCGTACGCGCGTATAGACGCTCTACTGCGCACGGCTCCTCGCCGCGCTTCGTTCCCGCTAAATTTCTTATTAACCCAAAAACAGCGCTGCTTCGGCTCGGTCTCCTCGCTTCGTACGCGCCGTTGCTAAGCATGAATTGGCATTTGGCAGGCATTAATCGGCGAAGATTCTAATATCCACATCTCCGCTTTCAGTGATTACGCCTCGATACATGCCCTCTGAGTTATAGGGCATGGCAAAGTTGCCTGCCGCATCAATCGCGATCAGTCCTCCTTTGCCACCTGATTTGGACATTGTGTCGTGGATAACGATGTTTGCCGCTTCTGCAAGATCCAGATTTCGGTATTTAATTAGTGCTGCAAGATCATAGCTACTGACGTTTCTCATAAAAAACTCGCCATCACCTGTACAAGAAACAGCGCAAGTGCGATTATCTGCGTATGTTCCTGCGCCAATAATTGGCGTGTCACCAAGGCGTCCAAACTTTTTGCCTGTGAGTCCACCTGTAGAAGTGGCAGCAGCTAGATTCCCCTTCGCGTCGAGTGCCACTGCCCCGACCGTTCCATACCGATCGTCTTTTTCTACAACCCTGTCCTGGCCTTTCTCGTTCTGTTTCTGGGCAGAACTTTCGAGGAAGGTCTTGAGCTGCTCGTATCTACGTTTTGTCCAGAAGTATGACTTATCGACTAATTCCCAGCCCTGCGCAGATGCTAAGGTTCGTGCAAACTGATTAGCTCCTTCTCCTATCAGCAATACATGAGGCGATTGTTCCATTACTGCGCGTGCGACAAGGATCGGATTTTTGATGCAGGTGAGACTAGCGACTGCTCCTGCATTAAGGGAACGGCCATCCATAATGGCTGCATCTAGTTCGATACGTTCATCATCCGTGAAGACAGCACCCTTACCCGCATTAAATAGCGGGCAGTTTTCCAGAGAGCAGACGCTAGCTTCGACAGCATCAAGACTGGAGCATCCGTTCTGTAGTTTGTTGAATCCTGTCATCAAGGCTTCTAAAAGCGCTTGGCGATATTCCTGTTCGAGCTCTTCGCTCATGTCTTTTCTATGGATTACTCCAGCGCCGCCATGAATGACAAGCAGAGCACGCTCCGGCTTTGCTTTCTCTCTTCTTTGCATGCTAGCAACTCCTGTTAGCTCCCATCAATTGGTTGATTCGCGCTGAAAAATGGCAATTGCTGCACCGGCTGCCAGGGCCGGACCGAAGGGAAACGGTTTGGACACCCGGGAACCACTGATTATTATTCCTAATAGGAAACCAACAAGAATTGCGCACGGTAGCGCTGATAAATAAGGCATATTCGCAAGAGGTTGTTTGGCGGACATAGCAAAAACAACGAGCATTGTAATGGCAATCAGGCTTGAGCCGATCACTCCTAGAATTACGGATGGAATGATGGTCTTAATCAATCTTTCTTTCCATAATTCAATCAGTAAATATACAGCACCCAAAATTGTACCCAGCAAAAAGCTAATTACTACTGCCAATAATAATTTACGCCAGCCTAGCCAGGCTGCTATCAATGCGGACAATACAGCATCTCCACCGCCGATAATTTCTAATTCCTCGAGCGGCACACCGTTGGAGAGCAATCGCGGCGTATAGATCTCCTTATTCAATAGTCTCGGAATTTGCCAGGATTCGCCACTGAGCCAAGGTTTTTTATTTTGAGTGGTTGATTCAATCTGTTTTTGGCGGGATTTGCTTGCTGATAACAGGACTGGCTGCTCTGCTCTGGAAGCAAATTGTTGCAATGGGGCAAGTACCGGTCGATTTAGCCAGACATATACGTGCAGTCCATAAAAAGCTAGGAAATCAAAGAGCAAATAACTGATGCCTATCCCTGCCAAGGCACCAAATAAATCCGACCTTATGTGTGCACTAAATATAATACCGACAATAATTGCTGGGTAGGTAATTTCATGGGGAATGATTTTGGCTTTGAAATCAGTTATGCAAATTATGATCAAAAAAGCGACGAAAGCCATCATGCCAAGAGAATATGAGCTAAGTCCGTATTGCCAGGCTAAAGTAAGAAAAGCTAAGGCAGTGACAATTTCGGTCAGCGTATATTCCAATATTGTCCGGCGCATGCGCCTATCGGAGAGCCAGAAAAGGGAAAGGAAAGGAATCGCTTCCAGAAGTCCTGATTGGGGGACAGAGCGTGGGTCGATTGCTGGGCGAGAAAACAAGCTTTCTGTTGTTAAAAGTATGTTGGCAAGATTATTGATTAGAGCGCCGACCAGAAGTCCGCTGAAGCCAATGGCGGTCATAACGGATGGAGCAACAACATGAGTGGGCGACAAGCTTATACTCCTTATTTTTACATGGCGGGGCTGCTGTCTTCTTTAGTGTCTGCGCCTATTTACGCTTTTGCTGTGCGCAACTGTCGAGCCATATCGTTATTGTCTTGCATGGCTAGATGTGAGCTTTATTTTTTGCCACCTCTAGGTCCAGCGTTACGCCTGTTCTGCGTTATTATTTTGTACAACTCAGCAGTAGCGGTTCTCAGTCTTCGTGAGACTTGCATTTGCGAAATGCCAAGTCTTTTTGCCACTTCTGTTTGACTTAAATCCTCGTAAAATGTTAGCTGTACAACCTCGCGCAGACCATTCCTTAACTGCTTTATCGCCTCAGCGAGCATCAAGCGCTCTTCTTTTGCCAACTGGTTGGTTTGATAGCGGCCATCTACCAATGTGTCAATTAATGACTGTTCGGAGCCGGTATCATTGGATAAAGCCTGGTCAAGCGAAATGAGAGTGCGGCGGCGGTCTACTTCGTAAGCTTCATTCACACGACTAACAGAAACTTGTAATTCATGGGCTATTTCCACATCGGAAGGCTCTCGTCCCAGGCGGGAGGTCAGGTTTTGTACCAGGCGATTGATGCGGAAAGAGAGTTCCTGCAGCTCACGCGGGGCGCGAATCATCGCTGTTTTATCTCGCAAATAGTGTCTGATTTCGCCTGTAATTAAATGCGTAGCATAGGTTTGAAATTTGGCTCCGGCATCTGGCTTAAATTGATCGACAGCCTTAATCAGTCCAATTGAACCAACTTGAATTAAGTCCTCGACAGGGTCAGTGGAGCGCCGAGCAAGACCGTAAGCAATTCGTTTAACTAGCGGGAGTGTGGCCTGGATAATCAAATCGCGCAAGGACGGATCACGCGAGTCAGTATATTGAGCTAACCACTGGTGGACTTTATCTTGACTTTTATTTGTATCCGATTTCTTACTGGCGGTCACCGTGCCACTTTTAACTCGCATGCTATTAATCACTGTTTACTAAGTTTGATAAAAGCAACTTTCATCTATATTTATTTTATGCTCCACAGCCGTAATTAGCAAAGACTAAAACTAGTAAAGAGCTCTATTGTCCTTTAAAAAGTTGCTATTTGCTCTTGGAATGAACAAATCTTAGATATTCGCTACCTATTCCAACCAGATTACCAAATGCTCGCCAAAGCTACCCGGTACGATCGAAAGACGGAAAAAAAAAGTTTTCGCCGCCATGGTGAACATTTAGACGCCCGTCATAGGGTAAAGTCACGTCAGCACTTGCTGCGGCCATACCTTTAAATCTTGATACTAGGTTCGGTAGGATTGATTTGGGTAGTTTTCTGGCGGCAAACAAGACTCCTTCTTTGCGGTAATGGACCAAAATCTGACGCTCGCCTGGCTCGATGTGTATATTGGTACAGCCTCTACTTATAGCATTGGAAAGTATATGATTGCTTAGAAGTACAATAGCCCTGTCTTCCCCAACTGTCTTTTCTAGTCCATCTTCGACAGAGAGGTCTACAGATTCGTCTGAGAATTCCGGCTTTGACATCTGCTCAACGGGGCTTTGTTCCGGATTGCCAGTGGCGAATATTGTTTTTTGGGTGAAATCCTCAAAACCATCTTCGCTACAGACGACTGTACGTATTTGCCAGTCAGCTAGATGTTTTCTGGCTCTTTCCAGGGATTCCCGATCAGAGGGAGTAACCATTGCTAGTGTCAGGCGGTTGCCTTCTTTGCTTATGGGAATTAACTGCTGCTGAAGAATCAATTCTTGAGGCAGAAGTCCAATCAGTTCTTGGTCTGGGGTTAGCTCACTTAAATTGACATAATTGAGACCGTATTGAAGTTCCAATACTGTCTTTAGATTGGTTGCATTGACAAGACCTAAGCGCAAACATGCTTTACCGATGGACTCCCCCGTAATTGCTGCTTGCTCTGTGGCTTCTTGAAGGTCCTCAGCAGTTATTTGTCCACTTTCTAATAGTATTTGTCCGAGGTTTTGCTTCACCGAAAATAACTCCCAGTAACGCCCATGGTCCTTTCTTAAACTATGACATAGCAGATAGAGCTGTTTATCAATTGAACAGTATTTTATCCTGTAAATTTCCTACCACAGAGTTCTTGTTCCTCAAATGACTGAATCTAAATCAACTATTCTTAGCTAATACAATTTATTGTCACAACAGCATATTGCCAGTAGGATTGATAATAAAGGCTGTCCGGAGAGAAAAGCTTAAAATCGCACTCCAGTCTTGTGGGTAAGCCCAAGGGAAGTATCTGCTTGAAGACATTGTATTTGATCTTGATCTTAGCAGCCGGACTTCGCTTAACGGGGCTTACCTTTGACAGTCTATGGCTTGATGAAAGCTATCAGACAGTCGTTGAATCATACGGAAATAATTTGCCGGATTTGCTTAATACAACGGGATACTCGTTTTTATACAAACCAGGTAGTCCGGCTAGTTGTAGGACTGTTCTCGCCAATTTTCGCAAAGTAGATCCATTGTGTCCGCCTTTATATGCTATGGCAATTAATCGCTGGCTCACCATATTTGGTGGCAGTGATTTTGCATTGCGGGGATTTTCAGTTCTTTGCTCATTGCTAGCGATTGCTGCCACCTATTGTGTTGCCTACCTGCTTCTGGGCAGAAATGCTGCGCTATATGCAGCCTTGTGGCAATCCATTTCACCTTTAGACATTGCTTACGCTCAAGAAGCTAGGATGTATAGCCTATGCACGCTTTGGGCAGTCTTGTCCGGTGGCAGCTTTCTTTATTTCATTTGTAAAATGTCCGACTCGCTTTCTGGGCGTTTATCAAATAAATCATTATTGCTAGCTGCAATTTATGTTATTTCGATGTGGGCCCTTGTAAATAGCCATTACACGCAACTATTTATTTGGTTTTTTGCTATTGTGGTTGGATTTTTTATCTCTTTTGTACGTAAGGATCTTTTACTTTTTGCCTGGACAGTGGCAACTAATCTTTGCGTTTTCATTTTGTGCATTCCTTGGCTATCGTTTTTCCTGCAGGCAGTGCACGTGCAAGGCGCTTCTTTCTATATTATTCGTCAAGCTAGTATATGGTGGCCAGTCTGGGGGCTATTGTGCCGCATGCCTTTGAATTGGCTTGTATTTCTTGTCGGCAAAAAGGTAATGTTCTGGGCTGCTCCTGTTTATCTGACTGCCAGTTGTCTTATAGGCTATGTTCTATTCAGACTGATAACAAAGAATAGAGCTACCGGACAATCGGCAATTGGGCAACCGACCGGTCTGGTGTTAAGAGTACTTTTTGCCTGGGCTCTAATACCGGCGATCATGGTTTGGGGCTTAGATGTTTTTCAGTCTCATAGAGTTATAGAAATTCCTCGCTATTTGATTGGCACGGCGCCGGCTATTTATTTGCTTGCTGGCTATGGTGCGTTTTTGCTAGAGAAGACGCGCTATTATTTTCTGCTGGTGATTGTACATGCCAGTTGCTGTTTGGCTAACAATGCCTATATGCACATTGTTCCACAGAAAGAAGATTGGCGATCTATGGCTCAATTGGTGGAAAGAGTTTGTCATCCAAATGAGCTGCTTTTAGTCAGTCATTACTATGATATAGTCTGTCTTGATCGCTACCTGAACAATCCTCTTAAACAAGTAGGCGTTAGTCCTGCCATGGGTAGCAGGCGCATAGAAGTTATTCTCAAAAATATGTTACCTGCAGATGATAGTGGTAGTTTAATCACTGGCAC
Source organism: Candidatus Melainabacteria bacterium (assembly GCA_963767815.1). Taxonomy (GTDB): domain Bacteria; phylum Cyanobacteriota; class Vampirovibrionia; order Obscuribacterales; family Obscuribacteraceae; genus CAVYFJ01. The sequence goes on from CAVYFJ010000001.1 coordinate 733,927, forward strand.
TCCTGAGCCACCCCAACATACATTTTGGGTGCTGACCGCCCAAGATGGTGATGCTATATTTAGTATCATTCCGGCGGGATTCAAAGTTATAGAGAAATATAATTTCCCGCATGCTCTTCATCTATGGCACTATCAACAAGAGCGGAGAAAATAAAATGTCCCGTCTGGGGGCGTTGCTAATTATCAGTTTCTGAACAATTTACTTGTTTTAAGGCCAGATTTAGTTATTACATATTTTCCGAGAGTGGCCAGAACAGCTAACCCGTATTTGCTGCTATTGATAAAATTAATTGAGGAAGCCTCTGGAAAATACCGTGTTTCAACAGGTATTTCGGCGATACGAAAATTGAAGAAAACTGCCTGACAAAGAATTTCGGCATCAAAAACAAAAGCCAGTGAATTACGCAGGAAGGGAACGGTTTCCAGGAATTTGCGGCTATAGGCGCGATAGCCAGTGTGAAATTCTGAAAGATTGGTACCAAGAATAAAGTTTTGGCAAGTGGTGAGGAAGCGATTGGCAAAATATTTATAAAGTGGCATGCCTCCCTTTAGGGCGCCGCCCCCCAGTAAGCGCGAGCCAAGGACAATATCCGCTTTGCCTTGCAAGATTGGTTCCACCATTTCAGGAATCTTTTTAGGATCATATTGATAATCCGGATGAAGCATGATCACAATGTCGGCTTCATCGCGCAAGGCTTCTAAATAGCAAGTTTTTTGGTTGCCGCCATAGCCAACGTTGTGTGGGTGGCGGATTACCTTAATATCCAGTGAACTGCCAAGAGCTACTGTTTCATCGCTAGAACAGTCATCAACTAGAATTATCTCCGACACCAGCCCTTTGGGAATTTCCTCAAAGGTTTTAAGCAAGGTCTTAGCGGCATTATAGGCAGGCATGGTAACAATTATCTTTGCTGCCCGTGGCACTAAGTATTCTCCTGGTGAAGACTTATCTATTTGTACTATGGATTGAAAATGGGTCGTTGTAGCTGCCATACTGACAAATTACACTCTTAAGCATGTTAAGTGGACAATTAACCCATGTCAACGAATAAAAAACAACCCTCTTTTATCAGCACAAGTTTTTTTCACCAGGGATTTACCTTGATTTCTCGCTCATCCCTTACATTTGCCATTCTGCTAATTATTTTATTAAGTACTTCATTCTGGTTTAAATTTAATGCGTCTCACTTTGGACTATTGGCTATTTTGATCAGTCTTATTATTACTCATTTCTTGCTGATTGCTGTTGAAAGTCCTCGCGTCACCCGGTTTCTGGCGCCAATTCTCAAAGGAAAGCCCTCTGTGGTCTATCGTCGCTGGATTGAGACCGATGATTTGGCTTTGACTTTTGGTGTTTATAGGTTAGTTTGGAATGCTATAGATAATGTTTCTTTAAGTCATTTTGGCAATCTTATTTTTGCTTCTAGAGCATTGTGCGGTCCTGCGATGCCGGATAAAAGGGGTGACAGAAATCCAGCTGCCAAAGTTCTTAAATTGCCTTTTGCGGCAATTGATCTTCAAGCACGCCGCGACTTTATAACTCAATTGAAAGAAAATCATCCACAGATAGGCTTAAGCCCCGCGCTGCAAAAAATGGCTGAAAAGCCCATACTTAAGTCATCAAATTATATTCAAGCATTTACGATGTTCATTTTTTTAGCCATATTGGCAGATGTAGGCTATTCAACTTTTAATTATGTGGAGCTTTTAAAACAATACTATTTGTGTGAAAAAGAGGCCTTGCCAGGCGCGTTGGCGAAGGCCGAAGAACACTATTCTAAGGCTGAGGACCTAAGAACACACTGGCCGATATTCTCACTGGTTAGTCCTAAATTACTTACCGGTAGCGGTGCAACAGCCACATTACAGGAGTCTCGATCTAAGGCCCTTTGGACTATGGGTAAGAGAGTGGAAGCATTGCAGGCGCAGGATGAAGCAGTGAAGCTAATGCCCCAGTCTTTCAAGTATTCTTTGCGCCAGGCAAGATTATGCCTGGCATTAGGCAAAATAAAAGAAGCGCAGCAGGACATTGAAACATTGACTGAGAAACATAAACATGCGCTACTACCACGCCTATATCTTACGTCTTTGTTGTGGCGAATTAAAAAACCGGAACAAGCTAAATCTGCACTGAAAGATTATCTCTCCATGTTAAATGACGAATATTTTTCACCACCACCTGTTTGGCCAGCCAGTGGCGAAGAGTCTTTGCACGAGCTTTTTATCGCGAGGATCTTGATTTTCTTTTCCCGGATGAATTTTTATCTTCTCGAGCTAAGCCCGCCGGCTGAGTATGTGATGTCTGCACGGAGGCGATCGTTGCTGCTGATGAAATCAGATAGTTGATTGATCAGGATTTTACCGCCACCGGCATTTAAGTGCACATAATCAATAAAATAATGTTGGCTATATTCTTTTCTGGGAGCCAGATTAAGCAAATATACCTGGTTGGATAGGCAATTGTTTGTTAGATCTCTAAGATAGTCATTTTGCAGCGTTTTGGGCAAAAGATCCCGCACTGGTGGGAGCATGGGCATATTGACGACGATAACATCTGTACCAAGCTGTTTTAGATACTGCAACATGGAGCAAAAATAAGCAGATTGGGATGTGTATGTTTGCTCTTTGAGATGGCTAAATCGACGCACATACTCTCGTCTATTATCTAGAAAGATAGAGAAGGGAAAAGGACCAATCATATTCATACCTTTTTCCACATTGCCATCACCAAGGTAAATAGATCGGATAAGTAAATTTTGTTTTGTCAATTGATTTCGATCCGACAAAGATCCTGTTTTGCCGATCCCGGCTCGTGATAGATATTCCGGCAAAGACTGATGGATAAAAGAATCAATATCTTGCCTGCAAGTAAATAAAGGGAGATTGGTTTTTAGCAGCCAGAAGTATTTTTGAACAGGGTCGCTAAAAGCTTGGTCGATTAGATTATCAAGATTAACAAATGGATTGAAGAATTGAAAAATTTCGGTAGTGCTAGCGGATGGAAGCGTAGAGTCAAAAAATGAGCGTGGACTGACCGCAATAATTACTAATTTTGGGTGTTGCTTTTCGGTAAAAGGGCTTTGCTCATCAGGTAATGATCTGAAGGCATAGCACCTCCCATAGCGAGGCTAACAAGCCGCAAATTGTTTGCAGTGTCCGGTAATGCACGCTCGCGTATGGCGGCTTTAAGCGCAGGACAGGATCGATCTACGGCACAATCTACGGGTTTACCAGCGATTACTGCGTCGGTTTGAAAAAAAGCGGCATTGATTTGCGAATCGCCCATTACTACAATATCCGGGGTCTTGCTGGTCAAATAGGCTCTTGCTACCCACCAAGGCCAGGATCCTGATTGAGCAATTTCATAGGGGCTATTAAAAACTCTTTGGCGTAACCTATATAGAGATTTGTCTATATTATTGAATTGACCGTCATAATTGGTGGGAATTAAGATCAGCACAGAAAATACATTGAGGATGGCGAAGATCAAAAAAGCAAACATGGCAACCGAAGGTATTCCTGCGGTAGACAAAAAGATGCCGGTAGAGGCTATTTTGGACTCCGCCTGCTTTTCAATCAGCCGAGTACCAGTCCCAGGACTGGGTGAATAGGTCTTCATATCTTTATTCCTGTATCGGCTAATTGTTTATGATTGATTTGCTCTTGCTCAAAAAGCTTAAATTGTCTGACATAGGTTGAGATCAATTTTAAGAACTTGCTCCCACCGACAGCATTCAGGTGTACGGTATCAAAAAGTCTTGATCATTGAAAGAATGAGCATCGTCCAAATCAACAAACTGCGCACCACATGATTTAGATAAAACGCGAAGATTGTCCTTATAAGCAGCAAAAATATATTCCGGCAAAAGTTGACGATTTACTGATGTGATGGGCATAGCTACCACTAGCACTTTGACATTATTCTGTCTTGCCAATTTAAGCAGGTCAACAAAAAATTTTGTTTGACAGGCAAAAGTATCCCAATTGACCGTGTGATAGCGGATGCGATATTCATTAAGGTTTTTTGTGAAGCGATCCGGGTCGATAGGAGTATGCGGATTAAACAAGCATTCATTTTTGTCAATTGCCATAGGGTTATAGTTCGGCAATAGTTCATGCAGTTTTTCGGCGGAAATTGGAGTGGGAAACGTGGAACATGAGATTTGGAAAAGCCCAGCCAAATTGCGAGATATTAAACTACATACACTGTCCAATTCCTGGGATGAAGCCAAATCAATATCTTCCTTGTTCGCATAAAGGAGTATATTTTTGTTCAGAAAATCATTTAATTGTGATTGCCAGCCTCTGCCTTTAAATGAAGCGACCTGGCTTGGGCTATTTTTTTGCAGAAGATCCGCTAAGCAGTGATAAATATCGGTACTGGTGGGACTGAGAAGCAAGTTATCGAGAAAATCTCTGGGACCTATGCCGTAAATAATCAGCTTAGGATTGTTTTTTTCTTGTAGCAATAGATTAGCAATCAAATAAGCATCGGAAGCCATGAGTCCAGGCAGGGCGAAATTAAAATTGCAAGATTGATATTGCCCACGCTCGGTAAGCAGGGAATTAAATAACAAACTTGTATGATGTATTGCACCATCTATGGTGCGATTAAGGAAGCTGGCATCTGCCAAATTTAGTGGCATTAGTACCAATGAGGAGCCAAGAAAGACGATAGGCGCTGGACTGTTTTTTTGTTTTTGATAATCGATTAGCGCCCACTGAGCCCATGTGTGTTCTGGGGTTAATTGGGCAGCTGTACATAATATTTTTTTGTCTATGGCGGTTAGATCTGGACAAATCCGATTGCTCATTGCGTAGACAGACAATGCCTTGGCGGCGATGTAATTTATCAACAGAAAGAGCAAGAAGGATAGAACGAACCTGGGCATTGCTAACACACCTTCTTTGGCAAGCGAATGTGATTCTCAGGATGACGAGCCATTAAAACTGGAAGTATATAAAGCGTGGCGAACTATCTGGACTAAATACAGTCAACACACACATTAGCACTACCATAACTGCAACCTGCACAGCCCATGGAGGACTCTGATAAAAGCGCTTGTTATTTAACCAGCCGACCATTATTTGGGCAATGGCCAGTACTGGCAGAAGCAATAATAATGCAGGGAAAATTATTGGATCGCGAATCTGTAAAACAGTCAGTTGAGAGATACTGAAATGAATTATTTCTTGCGGTACGTGCATCAGTTTTTCTATGATTTGCCAGGCAATCTTTTCACTGTCGGCGCGAAAGAGTATCCAGCCGACGCATATGATATTAAAGGTGCAAATCACTGAAAAGATGTGATAGAGCTTCGACTGTAAGAGGGCTTTGGAGACGGCGAATTTTTCTAGGAGGTTCAGGTATTCTTTGTGCAAAATTAGAATTAGACCCTGATAGGCGCCCCAGAGCAGAAAGTGCGAGGCGGCGCCATGCCATAGACCACCAAGCGTCATGGTTATGAATAAATTGCGATAGCTAAGCCATTTAGAACAACGTGAACCGCCAAGCGGAATATAGAGATAATCCCTTAGCCAGGTAGACAGACTAATATGCCAACGGCGCCAGAAATCACTTACGTTGGCGGCTAGGTACGGCAAATTGAAGTTAATTGGTACTTTGTAGCCAAAGAGCTTGGCTGAACCACGGGCTATATCGGTGTAGCCGGCAAAATCGAAAAATATCTGGAAGGCAAAAGCGTAGGTGATAAGCAACATATCAATTCCAGAAAATTGATCAGGATGATTAAATCCTGCTTGCACAACCATCGCTAAATTATCGGCTAACAATACTTTCTTTGCTAAGCCCATTAAAATCAGTTGCATGCCTTCGTCAACATATTCCCACTTGAATTTGGATGGCTCAGTTAGCTGAGGAATAAAATCCTGATAGCGCTTAATTGGACCGGCAATTTGGGTGGGGAAGAACGAAGCAAAAAGGGCAAATTGAGGAAAGGAGCGAACCAGCGGTTTACCCTTATAGATCTCCGCCACATAATGGATGAATTCAAAGACAAAAAATGATATGCCTAGAGGTAGGAGAATATGCAAATGGGGCTCACGCCAATCAAAGGAAAAAAGACTGAAACCACTTTTGAGACTGGAAAGAGCAAAATTGGCATACTTAAAAATGCCAAGGGTGATTAAATTAGCGGCAACAGTGACTATTAACCAGAATTTTTTGTGATTAATGCTGCGGGAAAGACAATTGACTAACAAATAATTGGCTACTGTCAGACCGAGAATAAGTAATCCATAGACAGGGCGCCAGGACATATAAAAAACATAGCTTGCCACCAAAAGCAGTGGCACTCGCCAACGCTGAGGCAATACCCAAAATAGCAGGAAAACTATTGGTAGAAAAACAAGATATTGCAGGCTGTTAAATAGCAAGTTTCACTCCTTGGAGCCACGTAAACTATGACCAGTCAATTCTGATGTCAATATTATCAGCAGATTCATAGCAATGATAAGGGTAGGATTTCAAGTATGTCCAGTAATAGAAACCACTATTAAGCTAAATTGTCTTCATGCTCCTGACAGCCTGAGAAAACATTCAAGTTGTTTGGTGATCAAAAGATAATAGAACCTGATCAGTTTTCCACTTTTTCAGCTTCACCAGGTTGTTTAACAAAACCCTCAGCAATTAATTGATAACCGCCGCCATAAACGGTCTTTATATATTTACGTTCTGGAGTTTCCAGGCGCGTGCGCAAGTGCCTGATATGGACCCTGATTGTGTCTACATCATCGTCTGGCGAATAGCCCCAAACTTCTTCCAGAAGTTTGCCTGTAGAGACTGTTTGTCCGTGATGTTGCATCAAACAATGAAGAATCTCAAATTCTGTTGGTGTTAGTTTCACAACCCGATCATGCACTTTAGCTTGCAAGTTTTCTGGAATAAGAGTTATTTCACCGGCCGTTAAAATTTCGGGCAAAGTTGCCGAATCGGGCACAGTACCGGATCGGCGCAATAATGCCCTGATGCGTACTTGTAATTCTGGAATTTCAAAAGGTTTGACCAGATAATCATCGGCACCAGCATCAAACCCGGATACCTTATCTTTTGTCATACCAAGGGCAGTTAACATCAAGATAGGAATCTCACGCGTGATTGGATTCTGTCTTAACCTCTGGCAAACAGTAAAGCCATCCAGATCTGGCATCATGACATCAAGCACTATTAGATCTGGCGTGTTCTGTTGAGCTAAAGCCAGTCCTTTAATACCGTCATGAGCAATGCTAACTTGATGTCCGAGTAAATCTAGATTGATCTTGACCAATTCAGCTATGGCCTGATCGTCATCAATTACTAAAATTCTTGCCAAATTTTTTCTCCTGAGATTTTACTGATAACTGTTCATCTGTCTATGCAATTGATATTAGATATATACAATCGACATAGCTGATTATAATTAGTAAATTAGGCTGTACTAGTTGTGGTTAATTTTATGTCAATCTTCATTTTATTGCCGCCGCGCAAGATTGTTAGTGTAACCACTTGACCGGCTTTTTCAGCTCTAGATATGACAAGAGGTCATCCACGGCATGAACAGCCACATTGTCAATATGGGTAATGGTGTCGGCAGCAGTCACATCCACGCTCTGCACAGTAAATGCACTTTGCTTATAAACGACGGTCTTTGGTCCCTTTACTCCTGCTTGGGCAGCTGGACCATTGGGGTCTAACCTGATCACGCGCAGTCCGCCGTCAACCACTTGTACTGCTTGAATTCCTAAATCTGGTCGGATTACTTGATGATGGGTAATTAGCTCGGGAACTATTTGTTTGGCAATATTGATTGGAATGGCTAAGCCAATGCCGGCTGATTGGCCAGCACGACTTAAAATGGCAGTAGTGATTCCAATGAGGTCGCCCTGCGCATCCAGCAATGGACCCCCTGAATTACCAGGATTAATTGCTGCATCAGTTTGAATTATGCCTTTAATCAATCGGCCATTCTCTGTCTTTAATGTGCGCCCTAAACTGGAGATGATGCCTTGAGTCAAAGTACGATCAAGACCAAATGGATTACCAATAGCCAGCACACGCCTGCCTACTTCAAGTTGCGACGAGTCGCCAAAGGGAATCACGGTTAATTTAATTGAGGCCGGGGGACTGATTTTTACAACTGCCAAATCATTAGCTGGGTCAACACCAACAATTGTGGCTGGCAAAACGGTGCCATCATAAAGGGTTACCCGTATGGTACTGGCATTTTCAATAACGTGATAATTGGTCAATATGTAGCCATCAGCACTGATGATTGTGCCGGAGCCACAGCCTTCTTTGGGGACCAAATTAAAAAACGGATCCTGCACGCTAGAAATATTGGCGATGTTTACCACGCCCTTATTAGCGTTTTTATAGACACGAATATTGGTTTCCTCTTCTTCAGAAACAGCCAATTTGTGACTTGAAGATTTTTGCTGGGCGGCAGAACTTGAAATTGCCATTGGCAAAGCTATTGCGCACAGGATTATCAGAACTATGTTTATTAGCGAGTATCTTGGCACAAATAATTTCCTTTCAACGTGATTGAATCATAGCTGCCTGTTATATTACCGTGGGCTTTTATTATTTGCTTGATCAGTATTACCTATTTTTGGCTCTTTGCCTGCCAGAATCCGCTTAATATTATCTTTGTGCCTAAAAGCGACATATAAAAAACCAAGTACGCAATAGACGATATATGCTGGTGGTCCAGCGAATAAAGTCATATAGAGGATGCAGCTGGCAGTAGCCAAAATAGATGCTAGAGAGACCATTTTGCAAAGATAAAGCACGATCATCCAGGTGATAAATGTAAACAGCCCCACCCTGAAATCCAAGGCAAATAGCGTGCCCAATCCTGTCGCTGCGCTTTTGCCGCCCTTAAAGCCAAGAAAAATCGAACGGCTATGTCCGACTAAGACCGTTGCTGCTGTCAGTACGGCAATCAGATGAACGACGTTAGGAGACGGATTAAGGCAATAAGTAATGCTGCCAGAATTATTTACGGCAAATACAACCGGCAGATAACCTTTGAGAAAATCAATGATAAAGACAGATATGCCTGCAGTTTTGCCAACACAACGATAAACATTGGTAGCTCCTGTAGAGCCACTGCCTACCGTCCTGATGTCAATGTTTTTTAGTTGCTTAGCGAGCCAGTAGCCAGTAGGGATAGAGCCGATCAAATAGATAGCAGCAAAATAAGCAACTAGAAGAGCGCCGAAGACTATTGCCGAACCGATCATGACCTTAATTACTTATTCCTCTCCCTAGCTTTAAGCTTGAATTTTATCGGAGTTCCAGCAAAATTGAAGGCTTCCCGGAGCTTTCTTTCTAAATACTGCTGATAATTGGCTGTCATTAGTGCCGGATCGTTGACAAATAGTAAAAATTCAGGCGGGGTAATATCTACTTGAGTGCAATAATAAATTCTAAGCCTTTTGGATCTTTTTCCTGGTGGCGGTGGCGAAAGGGCAGTAGCTTGATTAATTACTTGATTGACCACAGCTGTAGATATTCGCTGACAGCTTTGTTCATATGCCTTGCGCGCGGATAGAAGCAAATTGTTTATTCTCAATCGGTTTGTGGCGCTGACAAAAATTGCATCGGCAAAATCGAGAGTCCTTAGTTCTCTTTTGACAGTGGCCAAAAATTCATTCATTGAGCGGGAGCTTTTGTCGCTGACCAGATCCCATTTATTGAAGACGATCACGGCGGGTTTGCCCGCTTCTTCTATTTTAGTGGCCAGCTTTTGTTCCTGATTGGAAATTTCCTGGCTAGCATCAAGCATTAAGGCCACTACGTCTGCTCTGCCAATTGCTCGAAGGGCTCGCGCAACCGCAAAGGCCTCCACCCCATAATCCACTTTTGATTTACGTCTAACGCCAGCAGTGTCGACTAAAATATATTCTTGTTCTTGAAAGGTTATTTTTATATCTATAGCATCACGAGTAGTACCAGGTTCCGAGGAGACAATAGTTCTTCCGAATCCCGCCAAAGCATTGAGGATTGATGACTTGCCAACATTAGGTTTGCCAACTATGGCTAAAGAAAGCGGTTTTGGTTGCTCAATGTCTTTTTCGGACCCACTGTCTTCGGATGATTTTATTGGGGGCGGCGGCAAATAATCAACTATTCTATCCAGCAAATCGCCTACTCCACCGGTGCCACGCAATGCTGATAAGGAAATAGGCTCACCCAGACCGAGGCGGTAAAATTCATACGTATTATTTTCTTCACCTGGAGTGTCAATCTTGTTCACAGCTAAGATCACTGGTTTTCCAGCTTCTCGAAGCATTTTAGCGGCATCATAATCACCGCCGCTAAGTCCGACTTTACCGTCGACTAAAAAAATAAGCACGTCTGCTTCTGTTAAAGCCAGTTGGACTTGCTCCAATACCTGACTAGAAAGTTCTTCGGTGCTATTGAGAACGATTCCACCGGTATCTATGGCAAGAAAATCACGGCCTGCCCAGTTTACTTCATGGTAAATGCGATCACGGGTGATTCCAGGTCGATCGGCGACAATCGCTTCTCTAGCCCCCACCATACGATTGAAAAGTGTAGACTTGCCCACATTTGGGCGGCCAATAATAGCAACTGTATCCATATTTTTAACTCGATATCGACAAAACCAAAATCTGCCCGCGCAGTCATCTATTAAGGATAACAGAGGTGACCCAGCCTTATTTGGAAGAAAAGATAAACGGCGAAGCTGGAGCGTCTACATAATGACCTTATTTTTGCTCTTTGCCTTTTTCTTTTGGCGCTAGTGGCTCTCTCTTTTGTGGTCCAAATTTTTTGCCCAATTTAGGCGCTTGAGCCTCGAGCCATTGTACCAGAGTATCTTTTGCTGTATTAAGATAAACCGCTAATTCGGTGTCCCCACCTTGATCAGGATGAACCCCAGGTAAGGCAATAGCCTTCTTCCAGGCGTCCTGTACTGCCTCGTACGAGATTTCTTCCGGGCGTAAGCCCAAGATCAAACACGATTTTCGAATCTCGGGCGGTACAATCCTGGGTTTAAAACCGGTTGAGCTGCTTGCTGCACTAGGTATTTCGGCTGATTTAGCAGAGCCGACAAATTTGCTGCGCGCAGGATTATTCAGCCATACTTCGAACTCTTTGCCCGTGCCAATTGATTGTCCCGGCGTAGAATCCGCCATTTGTTCGGCAGCGTGTTTGATGTGATTGTGAATTAAATTACGCAATTCATCTGATACCGTACTAGGTAAATCATCAATTAATTCGCTGTCGATATCCGCCAACTTAGCAGAAGGTTTATCAGCTTGATTGCCTGAGCCCTGGATGAGAGGCTGATCGCCGGTGATAGCATTGGCTAATGAAAAGTCAAATGCAGGCAATGGCCCTTTCAATTGCTCTCTATCTTCTTGGGGGGAAATCTCAGAAATTTCCTCTTTGGACTGGACAGGCATCCAGCCACGTTCTTTTAGTGTTGATTTAGTAAGGCTAGTCAACGACACTTGAGGATCTGTGGAACTGGTTAAGTCAGGTTTTTCCACTATTGGTGGAGGTGTTGGTGGAGAAATTAGTTCGGATTTATTGATTGCCGAGGATTCGGCTTTGAACTGAGCGGATGCCGGCCCGAGCATAATTTCAAAGGCAGTATCAATGGCCCGATCTAAGCTAGAGGCTTCTATCGGGCTAGAATCTGGTACAGGTTCGACTCCTATAATTGGCAGGGGAGGCATAGGTTGCTTGGCAGGCGCATACTCAGTAATGGATCGATCGCTTTGTGTTGAACCGTGGTCAGTCTTCATTGCTGGTTCAACAAACCAGGCAACTTCCGTAGTTTCATCTGAATTTGATTCTGTTGGAGTCAGATCTTGTGGCGACGATATATCGGGAGTAGACGGAATGTTTTTCAAAGCATTGTTTTTCAATTTGGCAAAGGGTGAGTTGGAAAGTTCTGCCCTTTGTTTGTTCTCTCTGAATTTTCTCTCGCGCTTAAGTTGTGCTTCAATTGCTTGAACGAGCCCTGAACTGGAAATCCCGGTCTCCTTTTGAGTTTCAGTCGTTTTGGCTGTGTCAAAAAATTCGTCCTTTTGTTCGGGCTGGCTTAATTTGGTGTTTTTAGTCGCTTCTCTATCGGACGCTTGAAGGTTCCCTAAATCGGGAGTCTCGATCTTATTTTTATTCTCAGTGGCCAATGACTGATCGTGGCGCTGCTCTGGAAACCGTTGCCCGTTAGCAGTCTTACCATCTTGGGATAAATTTTTTGTATAATTTTTTAGAGAAGGAACTCGCAAACAATAAATGGTCTCCAGCTCTCTCCATGTCAAATTGGATAGCAAACTGATATTATTTGTCATATAGTCATTCATTTGACTGAAATTATTCGGACTTGGATTTAAAGCAGTCTCCTGCGTTTGTTCTGGATTTTTAGGTTGGATATATTCTTCCCACATGCGACTTGTTCAAATAATTACTGTATAACTCTTATTTTAATCATTTCCAGGAGATCAACTCATATTTTAGCTTTTTAGCGGTAGAGAGAGTCTATATAGTTCCCAGCTTGTCTACAAAGGCAGCTCTTAATTTATAGAATGCCCTGATCATAGATAATTAAACCCATCAGCAAACAAGTAATTTGATGAATAAAGTGATGAAATACAGTGAAGTGCAACGTGGATACGCGCAAGGTCAAGTGCGTATGAGTTACGCGATTGTGGTCCCGAACGAGCGGAGCACAGCGGCCGAGTGGCATCGAAGTGATGCCGCGCGGGCTAGCCGCTGGAGCCCGCAGCGCTTATATGATGAATAAAGTGATGAAATACAGTGAAGTGCAGCGCGGCGAGGAGCCGTGCGGAGCGGAACGTGAAAACGCGCAAGGTCAAGCGCGTATGAGTTACGCGATTGTGATCCCGAACGAGCGGAGCGAAGTGAAGGCAGCGCTTAAATAAATGGCCAAGATTAAAGTAAGAATTACAGGCAAAGTGCAGGGCGTGTTTTTTCGGCATAGTGCCAGAGAGCAAGCCGAGGCGCTGAAGATAAATGGTTGGATTAAGAATCAGCCGGATGGCAGTGTATTATCTGAAGCATCAGGACCAAGAGAGTCCTTATTATCGTTTATTGCTTGGTGCAAACAGGGTCCGCCTAGAGCTAATGTCGAGGATGTGAATGTTGAATGGTTAGAAGACAAAGAGACAACAAACAAATCTGATTCTATCTCTGCATCAAGGTCTTTGTGTTTTGAAATTATTGGTTAGGGGCGATGAAGCGCGATCCTGGCCCCTCAAATAATCTATAGGCTTCTTGTACCGCTGTTTGATTTTGTCGTTCTGAGGCTGAATTTTCAGTGTTTTGCGCCGCGCTGCCCTCTTCTTTGCTGCTGAAGTTAACCAGGCGCCGAGCAACGCTTGTTGGAGTTTGTTCTTTGGTTTCTTGATTGAGCTTAGCTAGTGAAGCCTCGCCTGTTTTTGTCTCAGTTCTAGCTGCCTGATTACCGGTGGGTTGGGCGATTACTTTAACGCTAACATGCAAGTTGGAATCTAGCTGGCAGGCGGTTGCCGCAACTTTAATGTGCTCAATTTTATTCTCAATCATTTTTTGGAAATTTTCTACCGACACACCAATGGTCAGAGTGTTGTTGGTCAGGCTGACGGGGAAAGCATGTGTAGAAACTAAGGAAAAAGTTGGCAAATGGCGGCGTTGTAGCTCAGCAAGAATCTTTTGCCAGATTGTCTCTATTTCTAGATTGGACGAATTATTTTCTTCTGCCGGTACTTTATCCAATTTGGATTCTTCTTGCCATCCAGATTCTGTTGATGGTTCAGGTGTTATTGGTCGGTCCAGATTTTGAGTGGCTGTAGATGCCGGTTCTGGCTGTGGACTATTTTCATGATTGCCGGGATCAGAATTGATTGTTTTAGCTACGGTTTTGTTTTCAGCAGGGACAGCTTCAACCTGTTGAACAGAAGGATTTGGAGCAAGGACGCCATTCTCCAGTCTTTCCAGGCGAGCTTGTAGAGACTGGAGTTTGATAATGTCCAGACGATGACTTAGAGCTAACAAACCAATTTCCAGATTGATCACTGGTTGTGTAGAGCGTCGGCAGGCAACTTCCAGGCGATCCAGTTCTTCAATCATCTGAATCAATTGGCCGCGCTCAACAAGTTTAGCCTGCTCCAGCAGGGCAGTCTTGTATTTGATTGAACCAGTTATATTGTCCAGCTCATCCTTAGCAGATTTGACCTTTTCGTTGTTCGCCTGGCTTATATATGACGCTTTTGCTACATTGAGCATGTGTTTTGCTAATTCACCAGCGATGAGATGTGCTTCACGCCCTTCGGCTAAAAGATTCTGCAGTAAGGAAAGCGTTTTGCCGCCCTGTTCCTTTAATATCTGCTCACTAATAGAAAGCAGGCTATCCTCGGATAATGCACCGGCAAGCAAAAGTACATCCTCAGTGGATGCAGCTTTTTCATCTCCACCGAGCAAGCTAACCTGATCCAGCAAACTAAGCGCGTCTCTCAAGCCGCCATTAGAACGTCGGGCAATGGTAGTGAGAGCTTCTGCCTCAATGGAGATATTTTCTTTTCCAGCAATTTGGCTTAAATGGGAGGCCATGCGCCTCTTCGCCAATCAAACGAAAAATGAGCTTCTGGCAGCGGCTGACAATAGTAGGGGGCACTTTATATTCTTCTGTAGTGGCCAGTACAAAAATTACTTTAGCTGGTGGTTCCTCAATTGTTTTAAGCAAGGCATTAAAAGCTTCTTTACTGAGCATGTGACATTCATCGATAATATAGAACTTATATTGCCCGCCGCAGGCAGAAAGCGGTGCGCGCTCAATCAATAGTCGTGCATCATCAACACTATTATTGGAAGCAGCGTCAATTTCAAAGACTGCAGGGGATATGCCTTGCTTTATTTCCAGGCAAGCGGTGCAAGTCTGACAGGGATTGACTGTTGGACCATGCTGACAATTAAGTGATTTGGCAAAAATTCTAGCGGTAGATGTTTTACCAGTGCCACGCGGTCCGGTAAAAAGATAGGCGTGCGAAATGCGATTAAATTTGATGGCATTAGTTAAAGTAACTAAAACCTGATTTTGGCCAACCAGTTCAGCTAATGCTTGCGGCCTATATTTAAGGAACAGGGGTTGATATTGGTCGGACATTAAAGAAGTACACCAACGAGATAAGAATTAGAGGACCAAACCATTTTCGCATTGCCGCAGATATTGCGTATATGACCAATATTTAATTATTCGGCGTAAGAATCTTTTCAAGTAAATTAGTAATCCATTTTTCTAATTAGATCCGTAATTAGTTATTCAATTACTTGATATATTAAGCTGACCAAAAGATAAGCTGGTTAGCTTTGGTCTTTGCTTCATTATACGGGTCTTTTGCCTGAGCAGTTGGGACAATAATGTTCGCTTTAGCAAATCAAATAAATTCACCTATACTCAATTCGATCCTGGATAAGGTTACAACGCCTGCTGAAGTAAAAAAGTTATCTTTGCCTCAATTGACTGCTTTGGCGCAGGAAATTCGAGAAGAAATTATCGAGAATTTAAATCAAACTGGAGGGCATCTTGCTTCCAATTTGGGTGTAGTAGAAATTACACTGGCCTTGCATTATGTTTTCAATTCGCCTGACGATAAAATTCTTTTTGATGTTGGGCACCAATGTTATGTACACAAAATGCTGACAGAGCGCCGGGACAAATTTTCCAGCTTGAGAAAATATAAGGGACTGAGCGGATTTATTAATCCACTGGAAAGTGAGCACGACGCTTTTTTAGCCGGGCACAGCTCAACTTCTATTTCGCTAGCTGTGGGCATGGCCATTGCTAGAGACTTGTTGTCCCAAAAGCACAAAGTAATCGCTGTGATTGGGGATGGGGGTCTTACTGGAGGTATGGCTTTAGAGGCTATAAATCACTTAGGTCACTTAGGCAAAGATGTACTGATTATTCTCAATGATAATGAAATGTCTATCAGTGAAAATGTGGGCGGCATTTCTCAATACATGAAGCGCATCAAGGAAACTTATTTCTATCAAGATATAAGAGAAAAAATTCATCAAATAGAAGACTGGCTTTCGGCGGTGGCATTAAAACCTGATGTCAGGGAAATGATTGAGTCAGTAAAAAAAGAAGCAAAAGCAAAGATTGAAACGCCGGGTATTGTTTTTGAAAAGCTAGGCGTTGATTATCATGGTCCGGTAGATGGACATAATATCGAGGCAGTGATTAACGCGTTAACTTCTGTCAAAGAAAAATCGGGGCCGCGACTTGTGCATATCATTACTCAAA
This sequence comes from Candidatus Melainabacteria bacterium, assembly GCA_963767815.1. GTDB lineage: Bacteria > Cyanobacteriota > Vampirovibrionia > Obscuribacterales > Obscuribacteraceae > CAVYFJ01. The sequence goes on from CAVYFJ010000001.1 coordinate 750,210, forward strand.
AGGGGAAAGGCTATGTGCCAGCTGAGCTAGATGCTATTAAATATCATGGCGTGAGCGCTTTCAGTCTTGAGCCAGTGCTGACTGAACCTGCTCAAGCCAAGGATAATCAATCCAGCCAAATCAACATACAACAGGCAAAAGCAAAAGGAAAAACTTATTCGGATATCTTTTCTCAGGCACTGATTGAGTTGGCGGAAATAGAAAAGAATATGGTGGTAATTACACCTGCTACTGCTGAAGGCAGTGGTGTAGTGAAATTCGGTAAAAATTATCCGGAGCGCTTTTTTGATGTGGCTATCTGTGAACAGCATGCTGTCACTATGGCTGCGGCGATGGCCAAAGCAGGATTGAAGCCAGTTGTATCCATTTATTCAACATTTATGCAAAGAGCTATGGATCAGGTCATTCATGATGTGGCGATATTAAAATTGCCGGTTATTTTTGGTATTGATCGAGGCGGATTAGTTGAAGACGGTGAAACCCATCAAGGAGTATTTGATATTGCTTACTTGCGCAGCATCCCTAACTTTACAGTGTTGGCACCGAAAGATGCCCTTGAATTGCGTAATATGCTGTTTACGGCTCTCAAAGAAGCAGATGGTCCTGTAGCTATTCGCTTTCCTCGCGATCAGGCTGTTAATTGGCAAAGTATTGCAGCAGGTAATTTCGATTTGCTTGACTATAAACGTTGGGAGATTTTAGAAACTGATTTTTCTTCTTCAGCTTTGGATAAGAAGGATAAGGTAATCCTTGCCTACGGTTCTATGGTTGATGCGGCTATCCGCGCCCTTGAGTTGATCAAAGCTGGATCTGTCAAATCCTCATTACCAATTTTGATCAATGCACGTAGCGCAAAGCCATTGGATGAAGCACTGCTAGATCGCCTATTTGATTTGCCGGTAAACAAAATAATTACCATAGAAGAATCATGTTTAACAGGAAGTTTTGGATCAGCTGTATTAGAATGGGCGGCAGAAAGAAGACTGCGTGTGCCGGCAAATAAGCAGCCAGAAATAGCTTGCCTAGGTGTCAAAGATCAATTTATAGAACATGGCGCCAGATCAATCTTGTTGAAAGATCAAGGACTGGACGCAGAATCAATTGCCGATTTTATTCAACGCTTTTAGCCTGTAGTATTCATGCTGCAACGAACATTCTGGAAGAGCGGATTAAATCTCGCGGCGGCCTTCTAATGCTTTGGTCAGAGTTGAATCGTCAGCATATTCAAGGTCAGATCCAACTGGCAGTCCAAAAGCGATGCGCGTAACCGATACGGAAAAGGGTTTTAGCAACCTGCTTAAATATAAAACAGTAGTGTCGCCCTCAATCGTAGGATTGATGGCTAAAATTACTTCTTTGACTTCTTCTAACTGTACGCGATTGATTAGATCGCAAATAGTTAGCTGGTCAGGGCCTTTGCCATCCATAGGCGAAATTAGCCCGGTTAATACATGGTAAAGTCCCTTAAATTCTCGCGTGCGTTCAAGGGCAATTACGTCTCGTGATTCGGCCACTACGCAGATTGTTTGCTTTTCACGTTTTTGATTGACACATATTTCGCAAGGATCAAGAGCAGATAGATGGAAGCAGTGACTGCAGTGCCGAATTTTATCCTTCGCGTCCACAAGTGCGTGAGCAAAGCCCTGGACTGAATCATTGCTCATCCCCAGAACAAAAAATGCCATACGTTGAGCAGATTTTGGCCCAACACCGGGAAATCTTTGAAATTCCTCGATTAGTTTGGCTAACGGGGGCGTATAAAACATTGTTTTTAGCTATATCCATTTTTAGAATAAAGACAAGGCGCAAAATAAAGATTATGGAGTAAATCCGGGCGGCAACTGGATGCCACTATCATTAAGAGAGCGGCCCATTTTGTCTCGACCAAGATTTTTGGCTTTTTCGCAAGCATTTTTAATGGCCGCCAAAACAAGATCTTCGAGTGTTTCAAGGTCGTTTATGTCTACAGCATCCGCTTTAATTTTGACACTTTGAAACTCTAGTTCGCCTGTGCAAGAAATTTTGACTGCACCATCTCCGGCTGAGCCTTCTACTGTCGTATTGGCCAACTCGGCTTGCAGCTGTTCCATGGCCTGCTGCATTTTCTGAACATTGCGCATCATCATGTCGTTAACGTCTGGTTGCATCATTTTCTCCTGCTAAAGGGCAAATCGAATTATCATACAATTGTCTATTTGCCACCATTTGCAATATTATAGTTGTTGTCTGCCGCTTAAAGAAAAACTGGTCCTATCTTTAAGGTTTCCTAATTTTTCTGGCTTGGCCTATCGAAATTGAGTGGAAACTGTTTATTTGAGATTGTCTATATAATATTTGATATAGTCTCTTTCGGAATTGTTTTGACAGGTATTGCATGGCGAATTGATATGAAAGAATTTAGTTCAGCTAAAAAAGAAGATATAAAACAAACGCAAATAAAAAATGATAAAGGCCGTTCAAATATTTTGTTTGAATTGGAGAAGCCATTGCGCAACGCTCTCAGAAAGATAATTACTTTCATTTGTTTTGGGCCTGGGGTCCTAGGTGTTTTGTGGTTAATTGGACGCATCTTAAAACGCTAGTCTCTGAAAAGCCAGTACAGGCGTTGCAAAGACGAAATCCAGCCTTTTTTGAGCGTTACGCAGATAAGGTAGATGAATTTGGCTTTGACTTAAGCACCTGGGCGAGCTGGGAGCCATTTTTTCGTTTCTGCTTTGAGGATTATTTTAAGGTAGACATTCGTGGTATAGAAAATATTCCCGCTGATGGCAAAGCAATATTGGTTGGTAATCATTCTGGACTGATTCCTATTGATGCGGTTATGATGTCAATGGCTGTGGCTAATCTTCACCAGTCGCGACGGCGGACGCGCTATTTGATCACTGATTGGTTTATGGACCTTCCTTTTTGGGGTCAATGGATGCGCCGCACTGGGCAGGTTAGGGCGTCGCTGCCAATTGCCGAGAAATTACTGCAAGCAGATGAAATAATCGGAATTTATCCAGAAGGTGTGCGTGGCATAGGGAAACCCTTTCGTGATCGATATCGGGTGATCGATTTTCATCCTGGTTTTGTTAAATTGGCTATCGCCTCTCAGTCTCCGATAATTCCTATTGCCACTGTGGGTGGTGACGAGATATTTCCTAATTTTGTTAATCTGAGTAAACTGGCTTTATTTTTAGGTTTGCCATTTTTTCCTGTTACACCTGGTTTTCCCTGGCTGCCGTTTCCGCTCTGGTTCATACCGTTGCCGGCCAGATGGCTAATCAATGTACACAAGCCGATAGACTTGGGCTATCCTCCGGAAAAAGCTGGAGATCGTAAACTAGTGAGAAAGATTGCCAAAGAAGTTCAATATCAAATTCAAAGAGACCTGAACGACTTATTTGGTAAGCGTAAAACGCTATTCACTGGTTGGGATAATGAATAGAGAAAAAGAGATTTTTATGACCTCATGTCCTGATCAACAAGAACCCCTTCAAGATTCCAACCTGGTGAAAGATCCCCATAACCATGAGACACTGACATCAGAGTTGGCAGCGATAGGGCCTGTGCTTAAGTTTTTGTACGAAAACTGGTGGCGGGTACAAATGACTGGACTGGAGCATTTACCAGAGGGTGGACCTGCTTTTATTGTGGCCAATACCAGTGGCTATGTACCGTGGCCGGCGTTGATGCTCATTTATCATATGTTGCTCAAAGGGAGAGCCAAGTCTGAAAACAGACAACTTTATGTTCTTACTGACATGGACGTTATTGAGGATGAGCGAATTTATCTTTTTTTGACGAAACTCAATTTTGTGCCATGGTCATATGACAATGTTCGTAAGCTCCTCGATAAAAAGGAATGGCTGGTTGTATTTCCAGAAGATGCAAGCACTCTAGGTAAAACAATTTCCATGCGCAATAGATTGAAGCGTTTTGATTGGACCAAATTTTTGCCGGCTATTGAGGCTCAGACCCCTATCTATCCATTAGCAACATTGGGTGTCGATGAGGCAAATATGGTCTTTTATAACAATGATTTTCTTGCTCGGTTGCTTAAGATAAAGGCCTTTTCCTGTCTCGCCATTTTTTCCCTGGTTGCCCTTTCCTTTTAATCTGGCCACTGTGCCTGTTGCCTGGAAGATGCATTTGATGCCGGCATTGTCTTATAACCATGTTCAAGATAGAGAAGCCGTACAAGATCAGGCAAAAAATTTAGCCTTGATGGCTGAAGGCGAGATTCAAGCGCAAATTAATCGTCTATTGAGAATCAGACAAAGTCGTAAGTAATGAATTCGACTATGGATTGCCAGTCCGGCGCCTGTTTAGCAACAGCCCATTGATAAAGAAACTGCCAGTGGCTTATCCATGCGAGTCAGAGTTTTCCTGGCTCTATTTTGCACGTACGGATTCGTATCGTTGGCCAAGGCTTCTAAAATATAACGGGGCAAAAAATAACTCTCGGACAATCTCATTCTCACATCAGGATGAAGATCGTTGGCCAGGCGCCACATGACATTTTCGGGTATGCGAGAATTCTCTGCCACTGCCGCTCTTACGCGTGGGTTGTCGTGAGTAGACAGTTTGGTTAAAGTTTCTGGCTCGGTCTGTGGATTTTCAGCGATACGTTCCAGCATGGAAGGCATATCTTCAAAACTGGCTAAATGATCCAATATTGAAGGCGGAGTATTAGGATTGGTGGCCAAAAGCCAACCGGTGCGGCTAGCTGTTTCATCTTCTTGTCCGGGATGAAGATCATAAACTTCAGGCAGTCTAGTTTGACTTTTAATTTCCAGAGGGGTCGATTTCATTTGATCTCTTTGACACTCACTAGCAATCACCTTAACCACCTCCAGACTAACTAAAATTGGAAATAGAATTGAGCAGAACCAGCTCCGGGGGCAGACTACAGTACTGCAAGGCGCATCTCAGCACTATTTTAATTATCGACGACTTAGAAGGCCTGGTTTGCTAAGGTAACCTATAAACACCTATACTCAGGCTTGCGAATTGCGGTAATTGAGTGGCTAATTTGAGGCAAATCCCGGGCAGAGAGCCAATTTATTAAGTTTCGCTTATATGAAGCTCCGTTAATTCTTTTGTTAGGCAGGTATCAAATGGGCATCGTTTTCTGGCGCGATCAGGCGTTAGGCGTTTTTTTTCTGTAAATTGCTGACTAAAAAGAGGGTCTAATTTTCTTAGATTAGACTAATGGACAAGAAGAAATAACCAGTTACCCTTATTCGATCATGCTTTAGGGCTGGATTGGATATTCACCGGTGCTTATGGCAGTTGGCCATGATTTAAGTTGATCTGGCAAAATTTTGAATTCTAGAAAAATGTATTTGGATATCACTAAAGAAAGGAAATTACCAATGAAAAGAAAAGAAATTACTTCAGTTATGCTTGCTACTGCGGCCCTAACAGGTCTTTTAGCTACAGCGGTTAAGGCTCAAGAAACAAGCAGCAGCACAACTGCTACAACAGAAAAGACTGAAAAGAAAGTAGTAAAGACAAGTAAGGCCGGCAAAGAGTCGACCAAAAAGACAAAAGCAAAAGCAAGCTGTAAGGCTTCATGTAAAGCCCCAGGTGGCTGCTCAGGTAAGAAGGGTCAGTAAACAAAGCCTGCAAGAGGACAGATGAATAGGAATATTCATCTGTCCTCTATCTGATTTTTTCTTTTGCCACTCTCATCTTTACCCTTAATTCAGCTGTCGAATCATTAAATCGTTCGACAGCTGTTGTATATTCGGGATATAAAAAAGGTATTAGCGATATGCCGGCCAATAAATTTAATGGCTTCACTAATTTGGGTGTAGGGATTGGGCTACGCGTAGAACATTACGAAAATATTTTGTCTAATCGTCCGGCAATTAATTGGCTGGAAATTATTTCGGAAAACTATATGGTTGATGGTGGTAAGCCATTGGAAATATTGGAGCAGATCCTAGAGTTCTATCCGGTGGTTCAACATGGCGTAGGATTATATTTGGGATCAACAGATCCGCTCAATTGGGCATATCTTCATAAACTCAAGAAGCTGATCGACCGCACAAAAGCCCCATTTATTTCGGATCACCTTTGCTGGGGAAGTGTTGATGGTGCTTACAGTCATGATCTATTACCCATGCCTTACACATTTGAAGCAGTCCTGCATATTGCGAAGCGTATTAGGGCAGTTCAAGATTTTTTAGAAATTTCAGTGTGTATAGAAAATGTCAGCAGCTATGCAGAATTCCATGCTTCGCAAATGACGGAGTGGCAATTCTTAGCCGAGGTTAGCGAGCGGGCAGATTGTGGCATTTTACTTGACGTAAATAATATTTATGTATCGGCAAATAATCACGGCTTTAGCGCTGATGATTATTTGCATAATATACCTCTTGATCGAGTGGCACAAATTCACGTAGCCGGTCACACTGAATTTGAAAACTATTTGCTGGATACGCATGAAGGTCCGGTCAAAGAAGCTGTCTGGCAGCTTTATGCGGAAGCGATCAGCCTTATTGGAGAAAGCAATACTTTATTAGAGTGGGATACCAATATCCCCTCTTTTGAAACTGTTCACGGCGAAGCTTTGAAAGCGAAAACATTTATTCAGAACTTAGAAAGTACATTCGTCAAGTCTGCCTAAGATAAATATGAGCGAGAAATCCAATCTATATTATCTACAGCAACAGATGGCTAAAGCAATCATGAGACCGCTGGAAAATGATCATATGCAAGCGTGCTGGATAGATGGCGCAAGTATGCTGGAAGTTGCTGCACAATTTATCAAGCCCAATAAGAGCATGAATAGTTTGCAAAGGCTAGAAATATACAACCAACAATATTGGTATCGCCTACTAGAATGCCTGGAAGATGATTTTCCTGCATTGAATGCCATTCTTGGGCACGAGCGGTTTGAGGCGCTTGCTGTTGCTTATCTCGTTTGTTATCCCTCCCGTTCATATAATTTAAATCAATTAGGTGAGCACCTGGCAAAATTTATTCTTGAAGAACCCACTCTTACGCAGGCAGATCAAGAATTAGCATATGATACTGCTTGTTTTGAGTGGGCTGAGATTGTTGCTTTTAGTGCGCTGAATCAAACTCCATTAGATCAGGCATGTTTGCAGAATGCAAACGCTGCCGAAATAGTTTTGCGGGTACAGCCATATATTAGTATTCTTGAACTTAACTATGCACTGGATGATTTTCTTTTCCAGCTCAATAAACGTCCCTCTAAATCAAGGGAAACCAATGCTTTTATAGGAAGGACTAAGAAAGCAGGAAAAGTATCACGCCCCAAAAAGCAACATATCTTTTTGGCTGTGCATAAATTGAATAATTCTGTCTATTACAAACGCCTCACAGAGGAGCAATTCCTTTTACTTAAGGCATTACTAAGAGGGCAAACACTAATGGAAGCCTGCGGTGAATTGCTCAGTCGTTTGGGCGATCCTTCTATGGCTGAGCATCTCAGTGACAATTTACAGCAGTATTTTGGCACCTGGATGGAATTAGGTTGGTTTTGCAAATCGTCATAATAAAGTAAAAATTATTTCTCTTCGAAATATCCGCCATATTTAGTTGAAGAACCGGCATAATATCAGCCTGTCTATCCAGTACTTTTATTTCTTACTGCGGTAGCGGAAAATGGTCATTATCTAGTTTTGAGGACTTATATCATGACTACTAAAGTTTACGAATCGGACAAGGCTGCCCGGGCTAATTACTTTATTGGTGATTGTTGCGCTCCGATTATTCATGATCGAAAAGGGGAAATGGCGGCCCGCCTCGAGTCTGGTCAAATCGCCTTTTTCCCAAAAACACCGTTTTCCTTGAATGAACAAGATTTGCTCTTTTTATTAGCCCAGAAGCAAGAAGACGCTTCTTATCACAAAAATATTGCCTATCGCCCGGAAAAGCATAAGGTCACTGGGTGTGAGAGTAAGGATAAAGAACGATTGGCGAATATACTGGGTGATTTTTACAAGCAGGCTCGAGATTTCCTCAATACTAATTTGAGTGAGTATAGCAATGCTAAGGATGATTTCGGCAGCTTTCGCCCTATTCAGGAAGATGGTAGAAAGATGAGGTTGCGGGCAAGAAATGATCTCATTCATGTTGATTCTTTTTCAACCAGACCGGTTTATGGTGCTCGAATCTTGCGTGTATTTTTCAATATTAATCCCACTGAAGACAGGGTCTGGCGGACATCCGAGAACTTTCGTGAGTTGCTTCATCGCTTTAAGGAAGAAATGCGACCGAAGCCATCTATGAAAGTGTCGCCACAAAAGCAAGGACGCGGACTATTGAAGGAGATTGCTGCAATATTGGGCATTCGAAACAATAGTGATTCGCCTTATGATTCCTGGATGCTCAATTTCCATAATTTCTTGAAGGAAAATGAGCAATTTCAGAAGTCTTGCGCTAAAGATGAATGGAAATTTCCACCCGGATCAACCTGGGCCGTTTTTACTGATGGTGTCAGTCACTCTGTAATTTCTGGACAGTTTGTGCTGGAGCAGACATTTATTATTCCGCAGAGCGATTTTGTTCGTCCTGAGTGTGCACCGATAAATGTTCTCAAGCAAACTTATCCCGAAAGACGATTTTAAGCCCCATTATTTGTCTATTTCAATTGTATTGGCGGCACACCGACTTTTATTCGAAAAAGACCATATGGTTTTTCGCGCTCATCCTCACCGTAATGAAACCATGGACTGCGATGAAATTGGCTACAAATGATATATAAATAGCCGTCTGTAGAAAGGCAAAGACGATCTGGCAGGAAAGACGATCGTCTTTAATGATTTTCTCGATTGTTCCATCCGGATTGCGCCGCCAGATTGTATTATTCTCGACGTCTGTCAAATAAATATGATTTTGGGCATCGGTTTCTATGCCGTCTGATGTGCCAATTTCTCTAGCAATGACCGTAATTGTTTTTTCTATATCCGCTTCCGTTGCATGCGTATCGCAGAGTTTACCTAGAGAGACAGAATATACTTGCAAACTGGCCATGGGCGAATAATATAAAAATTTTCCATCGGCACTAATTGCTAACCCGGCTATGCCGGACTCCCAATCTGTTTTGTTGTCCTCTGAGGCGCGAAGAAGAACCATTTCGCCGTCAGCAAAGATGACAAAGTCAGGTTCTGCGCTGACTGAGGGGTGTTTGTTCAAACGCCTTATACTTTTGCCGGTAGCTAAGTCGGTAACAACAATGCCACTGTCTCCCGTAGGGGCGGAGTCACCGATGATTGCTGTACCATCTTGACCTATTAGAAGATCTATACGCAGATCCTTTAATACCGATTTTGATGAAAGAACATTTTCACTGAAGGGAATATTTTTGATGATTGCGCCGGTTTGCAGATCGACCGCGATTAATTTTGGGGCATCTTTTACTGATTTCATGCCAATGCGGCCGCTGTCCAATAGCCATAAGCGATTCTTGCTATCGATCACGGCCGAAATTACCGAAATCAAATGATTTTTGGCGTCGCTTAAATCTGCTTTGTTTATTTCCGCATTGGGGAACGGAAAAGCCTTGCCATTTTTGATTTCAGTGACAGTATATTCATGTTCGTCTTCATGTCTTGGAAAACAGACAAAGATCCGTCCGGTACTTGAGACAGCGACTCCCCGTGGCATATATTCGTCAAAATAGGCAACGGGCTCCAGGGAATTTGTATTAGTGACGCTTGTTTGATCGGTAGGATCATCAAACGATTGCACGTTGGACTTTCCTGATTGTGCTGAGGTGTCCGGTGAAGGCATTCCCTGATCAAGATTAGATAGACCGGCAGCTAATGAGACGTTTTGACCAAACATCACCGGTGATAAAGAAATGATGAGACCAGCAGTCAGTGCTGCATAAATTAAGGTCTGTTTGTGCACGAACACTATTCAATATGCCCTGCGGAAGCCAATTGATCTATTTTGCCCTGCAATGACAGTATATCGTTAGCTATAGTTACGGCATCAGTATAGTCAAACTCATTTAGCGGATTGCCATTTTCTTCGCGGGTGCGAAGGGCCTACTTCTTCGTCGTTCAGACTAGTAGCTTGCTCCTGGCTGATCTTGTGCGAGTTCAGAGCATCACTGATTTTGTCATGCAAGGTCATATTTTTGCAGTTGATACCCAGCCAGACTTTATCTTGATGAGTAGCGGCCACAGTGTGCGAACGCGCTGTTTCAAGGGCGGTATTTATATTGTTTAGTTCTTCAGGAGTCACTTGTTTGTCTTCTTGGGCAATTGTTTCCAACTTAACTACGTTATCAAGTTCGCTTTTTAATTTCTGGGCATCACCTGGTGTAATTTTTCCGGCGACCAATTCTTGCGTAATCTGCTTAAGTAAATCATCTCGTCGAGAATCCGTATCTGTAAGTACATCTGCGCAGAAGCCCTTAGTTTGTAATAGTAATAAACCAGAGAAAACAGTTATGGCAATTTTTTTGGACATGAAAACCTCCTGACAAACATTTTTAAGATTCCTTGAGTTTAACGAAATTAGATGAAATAACTCGGATAATCGATCCTTAGCTGCGTATTGTACTGTGGGTTAACGACGATGTTGATCTTGACAGGTTGTCTAGATTTAAGACTTGGACATGCTTGAGATCAATTATAATAATTCATACATTATGACATCTGGCTTTTTTTACCGAACTATTGTTCGTGCATAGACGGTCTTGCCGAAACAAAATCATTAGTGAGCCAATAGCAAAAATAAGGGTGGCCCAAAAGAAAGGATCTATCACACCACCTTTGAGAATATAGAGATAATGAATAACGAGGTATGCCGGTAAAATCAAAATAAGTGCAATGCCGGCAATCAGGGTAAGTCTTATATAGCTTAAGGAGCTGCTTAGCTTAAGCGTTTAAGAGTAAAGGCCCCTGGACAGAGCAACAGTAAATCATAGCTATGGGCATGCAACGCCAGGCATAGAGATAGTGGAATAATCGAGCAAAAAGCCACACCAAGCTGTACTTCTTTTGCTTTGGCGAACTTGCCGACGAGGAAGGCGAATCCCAGTAAGAGAAGATAAGCGAATGCAGCGATAATTGTTATGTGATCAAAGTTCAAAAATAATTTCAACAATTGTCCTCTCAATGTTGGTTCGACTTGAAGACCAAGATTTGACCCACTGATTTGGTTGTTAGCGATAAGCAGGTGAATATAGTTGGGTAGAACGGAAAAGCCACCGACACAACTTGATATGACCAGACCAAGAACGGCCACAATAACGGACATAAAGCATAAGCCATACATTTTTGCCCCCACCTGAAAAAAAAGCAGAGGTAAGACAAGATGTGGCTTTAAGCCATAGCAAGGACTGTCCGATGACGGATACAGTCAATCGTTTGTGCTTTAAGCCGTAAAGCAGACAAACCAATCCGAACATAAGCACTGCACTTAGTTGAGTGATGGCGATAGAAAGGACAAAAGGTCCCAAACCACCCACCACAGCAGCTCCCCATAAGCATGCGCGCCTCGATAGTGCCAGGGATGAGGAAAGCATCAAATACGATATCACTACCAAAACAATGGAAAAAATGGCCCAGACCCATAAACCTACTTGGTATGGGAGAAATGATAATGGGACGAAAGCTAAAGCCAGTATTGGTGGCACCAAAAAGGTAGTCCACCATCTTTCATTCTTTCAGGCGCTACTGTGGATTCAATTTCATTTATTGCTCTTTGGTCATAGACGGAAGAAAAATGGCCAGTGGCAATAAGTTTTGAAGCCGCATAATAATTTGGATAGTCGCTGGGCAATGCCAGTGGACCACCGGGAATGGCAAGTAATAGAGGGAAGAGGATCAGGCTTATGACAATTATAAATTTATCCATATCGAATCTTGTTGTTTGCCGATTGCTAAGAAGTTATATTATGGCTCGAATTGTTTTATTTAGTTGATTCGTTTATCAACAAAACTGCTCATAGAATCTGCGTATAATCGAACTGCTGGAGCCTGTGTTAACGATTTAAGGCGATTATCTCCTGGCAAGCCAATTTGGTTTTTATTATTAAATGGCTTTTTTTTTGATCTAATTGCTATAAATTGGGCTCAGCCGGGTAGGAATTTAATACTACTTGCCTTACTTGAGCAGGCACTTAATGATCATAGACAATCGGACATCACTTAAAAGCAAGCTGTTAGCAGCCAGTCTGGTCATTTCTTGGCTCAACTGTCAGCAATTTGGTTTTTGTGGGTCGGTGGAGCGCAATGATGCTATTGCCGTAGCATCATCTTCAGCCGACGATGAAGTTGCTCCATCTACCTTGCCTGCGAATAGCCCCGTGCCTGATAACAAAAATAAATCGTTCATGTTACATGGTAAGGCGGAGATTATTGAAACTAAAGACAATCGTATTCTGGCCTGGCAAGCGGCTCAAGTTTATAAACAGGGGGTATTGTCTCTTTCTGAAAAAAGGTATGCGATAGCAGCTGGTTATTTTAAGTCGGCTGGAGACAGTTTCGCTGCATTACCGGGTAATGAGAGATTTTTGGCTGAGTCACGATTTGCTGAGGCACAGTCCCGCCGGCTAATGGGACAAAAACAAACAGCCAATAAATTGTATCAGGAAGCAGTTGACCTATTTCGTCAATATGATCCGCTCAGCCCATATTTAGCGGCAGCTCTGGACAATCTATATCCTTCTGGTCGAGGCTTACATGGGCGACTTTCGCTAGCCGAGTCCAGATGGAAAGCGCTTACAGCTGCAGCCAATATTCAATCTGTGGAAAGAGATGTTTATCTTAAAGGTCAGGCAACGCAGCTGGACGGTGGTGCCCAAATGCATTCAGGAAAAGCGACGTCCGATATTACTGAAATTTCGATTAAGAAAACTGTATTACAAGCGTTCGTTAAAATGACTTGTCTGGAGACAGCCGAGCTTGGCTCAAATTACTATACGGCAGCTGATCGATATGTTCCTTTAAAGGCTAATGGCAAAGCTCTAGTTATCGCGGCGTCTTCTGGTTTTATGGCGCCAATTATACGCATAAGGCTGAATGGCCATTTTTACAATGTCGGCGTGGACTTGCCCGATTTATCCACCAATCGAAAGAACTGTTTATCTGGTCACTGACGAGCGAAATGTTCTGGCTATTGATCCGGCAACTTATGATGTTTGGAAATTATATGCCAAGTTTGGCAAGCAAAATGCTCAATTTGATTGGCGAAAATTGACCCATAGCAAAGATATGCCGCGGCGTATTCATGCAGATAACTACAGATTAGCGGCGCCAGCGATAGTAACCATAAATGGGAATGCCAGCGAAGCATGATCACTAAGCCGGCAATCTGATTAGCTAAACTTATGCAGCCAAATGCGGCGTAGCCCCAGACCAGCAATTGTGATCAGAGCAAGGACCCATAAGAGAGCATTGCCCTGCCGACCAACTCGAAAAGGGCGAGGCATATCGGGATCTGTATAGCGCAAACTAACGGCACAGATGCCATATAAAAGAGCGACAAAAGCATACATAAATCCAAATGTTTCAGCCAAAAATGTATAAGCATCAGCTAATACACCTGTGCGAGACAATAGGTTTGCCCCAATGCCAATTATGCAAAGCACCAGAATTGAAACATAAGCGAATATTTGGGTGCTTTTGTTTGCGGATCGAGATCAGCAAATTGAGCTGGGAACAATCCTGTTTTGGCCATTGAATAACCAAGGCGAGCGTTTGTGAGCAAGAAACCAAAACCACAGCCAACAATAGAAGCAACTACACAACCAGTAAATACCAATCCCCAGACAGGACCGCCTAAATAGCCGGCTAAAGCTGGACAGGTGGCTGGTATGTTTGTACCGGAAACAACGGCCATTGTTTTACTGGCGTTAAGCATATATGGGGCAGCTGCAGACACCGCAATGGACATACTGACATAAATAAATGTCACCGCTGCTAGTGTCATGATTACCGCTCTAGGTACACTTTTGCGAGCATCTTTTGTTTCTGAAGATGCGCAGCCGGTTAGCTCAATGCCACCAAATCCGGTCAAGGCAAGCATTAGAACTGAGGTGACATTTTTAAAAAAGTCTGGACAACCAGCTGGACTAACTGTCTCCATTACCCGGGCAATGGAGGGATGCGGGGAGAATAAAACCAATCCAGCAAAGGCAATAGCCATTGCAAATTTTAAAAGGGTGAAAAGATTATTCACGCCGGCTACCTGTCCTACCGGTCTGAAATTAAAGATGGTATTTACGGTAAATAGGGCAGCAATAATTATAGGTCCAAACCATAATGGACTGGCATCAGCTTTGCCCCAAATGCTGGCACTTAGCATATTAACTAGCCCATTTGACATACAACCCATGCCGACAATCATACACAACCAGAAAAGCCAGCCGGTAAGAAAACCAAATAATTCACCAATGCCCGGAACAAGACGTTTAAGGGCATAGTATTTATAAACATATGGGCCACCGGCAGCCGGAAACATTGAAGCCAGTTCCATAACAATGAGGGCCATGGGTAGAATAAGTACGGCAGCCACAATCCAGGCGGTTACAGAAGCTAATGTGCCTGCTCTAGCAATCATTGAGCCATGAAATAGCCAGGCCATAGAACCAATAATGGCGCCCACTCCAAGCATCCAGGAGCTAAATGAGGAAATGCCCACCTGCATTTCGGCGCCAATATTTTGCGGCGCTATTTCGCTAGCTTGGCGATCGGCGAGTACAGCTGATCGCTCTTGCAAGGATGTTTTCATGTGTGACTCTCCAATTATTTAGTTCCCAGCTCACAGGAACCGACAATTATCTGCGAATGTCTTGCATTATATAGGCTCAAAAGTTCTCAAACAATGGGAATATTACTAATAAACGGCGATGATCATTGGATTATGACGATTTCCAGATTAACGCAGAGTAATAGAAGGAACAATGTATTTTATAGCTTTAATCTGATCACATAGATAAGGGTTTAGGACGGACGGTGCATGAAAGCTGAATATAGTGAATGGCTAGAGTTAGCCGATTTAAATTTGGCAACTTTGATTAGGTCGCGAATGCGAGCAATTCCCAAAGCGATCTTGTTTGAAAAAAATGGATTAATGGTCTTCAGCATGGGAGCCTATTTAGATGGTCATCTGAATGGCATATTGAGATATGCTCAGGAAGATAGTCTGCAAAACACGCTTGAGTTATATAATCGGTTTTTACAGCTGCTCGGTTATGGATATGTGGTCTGGATTCGTGAGCATGCCGATAGTGCTCTGGAAGAGGCTTTGCGCAACCTGGGATTAATGCCGAAGCGCGAGCCGGGGTCGGCAGGCATGATTACCGAGCATCGTCTGGCACCACCTGAGATACCACCGGGTTTGGTGGTGAGTAAAGTATCGACAAATGAAGAGGCTGCTGATTTTACGCATGTTGTGGGAACTGCTTTCGGGCTGGCGGCGGCGATCAGTCAATTAGCAATCGGTCCGCTTGCTGAGCTCACCAAACCTAACGTCGAAGCTTTTCTTGTGCGTGATGAAGATAAACCAGTGGCCGCCGGACTGGTGATCATTGAGCAGGGTGTGGCTGGAATCTATTATATATCGACAATTCCAGAGGCAAGAGGGCGCGGATTAGGCGAGTTATGTACCAGAATAACAACCAATGCCGGTTTTGATTTGGGCGCGCGAGCCGTTATTTTACAGGCATCAGTAATGGGCGAACCACTTTATGAACGGTTGGGCTATAAAACCATTACTCGTTACCGTTGGTACCCAATTACTAAGAAGCTTGGTGCAGTTTAGCATTGACGTGCTAATGACAAAAGGAGCCTGGTTCTAAAACCAGGCTCCTTTTCCCGCTAAAAACAACTAGTGGATATTTACTTAGAGAAAGTAACTGCACAAGTGTCGTTGGCAAATTTTACATCGGTCTTGAGACCAAATTCATTGGCTAGACTTTGCATGCAGGTTTGGAATGAACCACCCATTTTTTCTTCCTGTTCGGGAGTCAAATTGCCTACTTTCTTCAACGCATTCCACATGCCGCAAGAATTATAGGTCAATGTTGCTGCTGCTTCATCGCCGGTTATTTCAATTTTGCTACCAAATAAATTGGCGTCTTGTTCGGCCATTGCTTTGGCTAGTATCTAAGGCATTCTTAACACCTAGACTTTTTAAGTGAGCGACCTTAAATGCGCGAGATGCTGCCTGGAATTCAGTCATTGCTGGTTCGCCCATTTTAGAAATTACTTGAAAGGCAGCCAACATATTGCTTGCCGCAACACGAGCTGTTTCTTCTTGAACTTTAGTGGTAGGCCAATTTGCTTGTACAGGGGTCTTTGTTAGTGTTGTCATTATAATTTCTCCGTGACTGGGAACTGGGGTAAATATTAACCCATATGGCATTTATATCTATTATTGATAACAGTTAGTTATCAATTACTCTTTTCATCCCGCGCAAAAATATTTGTTCTTAACTAGAGGTTGTGATGATCAATGCACTTAATAGAACAAAATTGTCTTAATCTCTATTGTCTTTGGGGAAAAGATCGAAGATTTTGGAAACGAGGGCACCAGATATGAAACCACCGACATGAGCCCAAAAGGCCACTCCGCCGGATTCTTCATTTACTCCAGCAGCAATCGGTACGATACCGGTGAAAAGCTGCATGACAAACCATAATCCAAGAAAAAATGCCGCCGGTATTTCCATCATTCTTGAATACATGCCCATGGGCACAAGGCTTAATACTCGAGCTGTAGGGTAAAAAAGGAAATAAGCTCCTAATACTCCTGAAATGGCGCCGCTGGCTCCAATCATAACTATGTGCGAGCTAGGATTGATGCATGCCTGAGCTAAAGCGGCAACAAATCCGGTCAGTATATAAAAGAATAAGTAAGGAAAATGACCGAGGCGATCTTCGACATTATCGCCAAATATATAGAGAAACCAGATATTGCCGATTAAATGACCCCAACCGGCATGCAAAAACATCGAAAATAAAATGGGCGCGCCTTGGGCTAAACTAATATGTGAAAAAAAGTTCGCCGGTATGAAGCCATAAGTTTGTAAAAAGGGCTCTAAATTCTGCGATCCGATCGATAATTCGATCAAAAAAACAAATATATTCAAAGCAATGATCAGCCAAGTGACAATTGGTAGAGTTTGCGATTCGACATTGTCTTTAAGTGGAAACATACTTTTTTATGTCACGTTTGGTGTGAGAAGTCCATCATGCCAGGAGAATGTCTTCTATGGATCATTAATCTTGCCCATGGCTAACAAAATACCATGAATGATCGTCCATGGGTGAGGTGGACAGCCGGGTATATAAACGGCAACTGGCAAATGTTTGTCAACGCCATTCGCTTCAGCATAACCACCCTGGTGCACACCGCCAGAAATGGCGCATGTGCCCACAGCGACTACGACTTTTGGATCTGGCATGGCAGAATAGCAACGCAAAAGCGAATCACGCATGCCTTTGCCAACCGGCCCGGTGACTAATAGCGCATCAGCAAAACGTGGTGAAGCAACAATGTGCACACCAAAACGTTCCAGATCAAATACCGGGTTTGTGCAGGCGCCAATTTCCATATCACAAGCGCTGCAACCTGTGCAAACCACCCGGGCATGTAGAGATTGTCTAAATAGATTTTCTTTGATTACACTATCATTCTTGTTAGCATCCGGAAAAAGAATAGAAAGTGATTGTGTTGTGCTGGGAGGTTTTGCTTTCTTTTTTGTTGAATCAGCTAAATTGGATTGATCATTACGCAAAATAAGATCTTTGCGTTCTTTTTTTGCGATCATGGTTGAATGATTTTCAACAATTGTGCCGGTCGGGCACACGTCTATGCAAAGATGACAGCCTATACATTTGCCCAGATCAAGAGATATTTTACCGCCGGTAGATGCATTGGAAACTTCTATTGCCGAAGTAGGGCAAGCTTTTGCGCAAGCATTACATTCACTGCCGGAGCAAGGTTCTTTTGACAGGGCAGGCATGCCGTTGGCGTCTGGGGTAAGAGGTGGAGATGGCTTGCTTACAGTAGCAATACCATTTTTTAAGATGTAGGAAAGTAATTTGAGCATTTTAGTTTAGTGTTGTCTCCGTGGACTGATTGATTACTGGAAATTTCATAGATCATTGCCACTATAGGAAAGAGCAAGACTTTTGTTGCAGAGAGGAAAATCAGCAATGAGATTATTGCGAATGGCAATTGAAATGGCGGTCCAGTTGTTAAAGCTTGGATCTTTGATGGCATAACGCTTAATAGATCCGTGTTCGTCAGTGAAAATAAGATGAATCAATTCACCCCGATGCGCTTCCACAATGGCCAGACCAGTTTGGTTAGGTGGCAATTTCTCCGGTAAACTTATTGAGGTAGGTCCAGAGGGTAGATTGTCCAGTATCTTTTCAATAATATTTAAGCTGGTTTCAATTTCATCCGCTCTAACCTTTGTGCGGGAAAGTATGTCACCACCTTTGTGTACCACTATTGGCGGTGCCAGTTGCGGGTATAATCCATGGGGAAAATGCTGGCGACAATCGTAAGATATTCCGCACGCTCTGGCTACAATACCAACAAGCCCAAAATCTTTAGCCAAAGAAGGACTGATTACTCCTATTTTTTCCATACGTTCGCGGGCTGATTGATTTTCTCTTAAGATGCTTAATACCGTTTGTAGATCTTTGCGTAATTGCCTAACTGCAATTTGCATCGAGCTAATTCCGTCAGGAGCAAATTTGCGCACTCCACCAGGCAAAATAAAGGCCCGTAAAAAACGCGAACCAGAAAGCATTTGGGCAAGGCCCAAGGCATTACCTCGTAAACGCCCGGCTGCAGCAGATATTGCTAAAAAGCCAAAATCACCACCTATGCCGCCTATGTCAATGATATGCATAGCCAGGCGCTCAAACTCTAACGCTAGTGTGCGTAATGATTGAGCTAGGGGCGGTGCTTCTATTTGCAATATCGATTCAATGGCTATAGCATGAGCTAAGGCGTTAGCGCAAGCAGTATCGCTAGCCGCTGCTTCGGCAACGAATCTGGCTTTTGTCCACGGTATTTCGGTCAGACGTTTTTCTATGCCCCTGTGCACATAGCCTAGCCGAATTTCTAAATTTAAAATGGTCTCGCCAAAACAATTAAAGCGGAAGTGCCCAGGTTCAATGACACCGGCATGAATTGGACCTACAGGTAATTCATAAATCCCTTCGCCGCGTACTTGGAGAAATTTATATTCTCTTTTCGAACCGGTGTTTGCTAATTTGGCTGTTGATACTTGGTCGGGAGACACTTTGCCATTGATGGAGGCTTTGAAAGGTTCGGCGTGCTTGCGCCAGTCCAATGGATGAAAACTAGAATCATATTCGTCATGCAATAAAATATGCTTCAAGCGAGGATGATTCTTAGGAGTTATGCCAAAGAGGTCGTACACAGATCTTTCGAACCAATGGTTTTGTGGTATGAGCGAAGTGAGCGTATTATATGAGTCGTCTGTCAGTTCGCTTAACCAGCATTCAGCTGTGCTCGCTTGTGGATCGAGAACCACGCTCACTAATTGATGTCCATCAATGGAAGTGAATAAACCAAGTCTAGAGGCAGGGCGATCATCAATCCAGCCTTTCATGGTATTGGCTAATCCTTCAACATTAACTTGCTTAATCACTGGTCTCATTTAAAAAAGCTCCAAAAAGATGGATAAATGACTAATCCCATGGCAATTGAACAGCAAAGCAAAAGTCCAGGTACGAAGCTGGTTTGAAAAATATTAAAGGGTTTAAAATTGGCCTTTGCTCCCCCAAATAAGACTCGCCCAATATGCACGCTAATGGCAACGAAAGCAAGAGAGGTGGCAAATAACAATATGCTGACCAAAAGCCAGTTGCCGTGATCTGCAAGAGCGGCAAGAATAGACATTTTGCTTATGAAAGTGCCAAATGGTGGTGCACCAGTGATCGCAAAAGTAGATAAAGTAAGTAGAAATCCCCAGGTAGGGCAAGACTTTAAGATGCCGTGCAAACTAAAGAGTTTTTTAGAACCACTGGCTTGGATAATGTTGCCACTGAGCAAAAATAAAGATACTTTGGCCAGGCTGTGATTAATCGCTTGCAATAAAAATAGTGGTGCGGAGCCAAGACCAATGGCCACCAACATAAGTCCAACATTTTCGATGCTTGAATATGCCCACATTCTTTTCAGACTTTGCTGTCTGATTAAGAATAACGATGCAGCTAAAACAGTAATGGCGCCCATGCCTAGAACCATTTGCATGATTAGACTGTGATAATGAGAAGCCATGATGATTTGACTGATGCGCCAGATTCCAAATAATGCAGTATTGAGCAATGCTCCTGAAAGTACGGCAGAAGCTGGCGCCGGTGCTTCCGAATGGGCATCCGGTAACCAGCTATGCAAAGGGAAAATGCCCGCTTTTGTGCCATAGCCAAGCAAGCAAAATATAAAACCAAGGCGCATTAGTGGATGATTTAAATTGGGGGCTTGAGCTACTAGGCTGCTTATATTCAGTGTGCCTTCTGTGAGATTACCATGCTGGCTGGAGGCGAAGAAAAAGACTGTACCAAGCAGTGCCAAAGCAATACCAACGCTGCAGATAATTAGATATTTCCAGGTTGCCTCCAGCGAGTTTTTAGTTCGCTCAAAATATACTAATGGAGCAGAGAAGAGCGATGTAGCTTCTATGCTCATCCATAAAGATCCAAGATTATTAGAAATGAAGACAGCACATATAGACAGATAGAACAAATTGATAAAACTATAAAATGTTCTCAGGCGTACACGCTTCAGAAAGCCGTGTTCATCCAGATCTTCTCGAGCAAAAAAATAATTAGCATGGGTTAGTGAAGCAGCGACAACGAGTGTGGTCAAAACCAAAAAATAAGCAGGTAATCGGTCTATTAAAAAGTACTCATTCATAAAAAAATGTTCGCTTCGTCCACTGAGAACGGGGAAGAGCACATAAGTGACAGCGGCCAATTGCAGCCAGTAAGCAATAGCTGTTAACCGGCGAGTAATTACAACCAGCGGATTGACATAACTAAATATGGCAAGAAGAGCCGGTATGCTGACGATGGCAATAATATTTAGAAATAAGTTCAGAGGAATCATAAAGTGGAAATTTTATTCTCGCAATTCAGTTAAGCGGGAGACATCGATATGTTCAAAGCTTTTCTTTATACCAAACACAATTAAGCCGAATAACATTACAACAACCAATATTTCGAGTAGCAAACCCATTTCAATGATCATAGGCATACCGTGAGTTTGGGTAAGCGCGAATAAGTAAATGCCATTTTCTAAGACTAGAAAACCAATGATTTGACTAATGGCTATTTTGCGCGCCAACATTAGTAGTACGCCGGAGAAAAATATTGACATGGCGGCCATGGCACCAATTCGTCCATCTACATCTGACCACATGCTTGAGAATTGAAGAGACAATAAATGACTCAAACCGAGCATGCCAATGCCAACAGTCATAGAAAGTGGAGGAGCAATAAAAGCACCAGAATCGGTTTCCACATCAATTTTTTTCATTACCCAAACCAGATAGCGAGGAATGATCAATATTTTTAAAAGGATAATAAAGAAGGCAATCCAATATAGATGTGTCTCATGAAGTTTTTGAGCTAACCAGGCAGTTTCCAGAGCAATGAACAGAGTGTGCACTGAATAAAAGTGCAAATTAATTCTTAAATGCGTTGTGCCCAACATAAGGATTGCTAATACCGCTGATGACATAGCAAGAACTGAGAAAGTGTCCAGAGTCATTTTTACTTAACCTCTCACTATGGCTATGAAGACGCAAAATAGGCTCATGGCGATGGCAAAGGCAATGAATTCAGGCATTTTAGTCCAGCGCAACTTAACGGCCGTGCCTTCGATTGTTGCCACTGTCACTACTAATAACAGAAGTGCTAGAAGGCTAAAAGCGCCTTGCGTAATGGCGTCAGCTGTCCAAAAATAAGGAATGGCATGCAAGAAGCATTGGGCAGAAATTCCCCACATAACAGACATTTTTATATAATGAGCCAATTCGGTTAGTGCCAGATTGGGCCCGGAATTTTCTAAAATCATTGCTTCATGAACCATAGTCAACTCAAGATGGGTAGTGGGATCATCTATAGGCATGCGCGATAATTCCACCAGACTGGACAGGAAAAGGCCAGTTCCGGCTAAAAGCCAGAGAGCATTGTGATGACTCATTTCTAAATTAGAAATGGAAAATATCGTATTTAGATCACTGCTGCCAGACATGCAACCAAGGGAAGCCAGGCACAGCATTACGGCTGGCTCAACAAGCAGGGCCAGTGTTACTTCTCGACTAGCGCCAAAACCACCAAAGGCTGATCCGGCATCAAGAGCAGAAAGTACAGTGAAAAAGCGACTGAGGGCAAATAGGTAAATAACAAGAATTAAATCAGCACCGGTGAATGCTGGTTTGAAGGATAGCCAGGGAGCTAATAGAGCGATGACAAAAATAATAGCGAAATTAATTGCCGCTGCACTACGAAAAACCCAACTTGTTACTTCGCTAACCGTCTCACCTTTTTGCAGCAATTTGTATAAATCGTAAAGTGGCTGAAAAATAGGAGCACCAATACGATTTTGCAGTCTCGCTTTGCATTTTCGTAAAATTCCGAGCACTAACGGCGGTAACAAGATAATCAAAAGACCAAAAAACAGCCAGCCGTAAATTTTTGCTATGACCGTGCTCATAATCTTATACCCACGCTCACTAGAAGCAACAGAGTGACAAAAACATAAAGGAGATATAGGTGGATACTGCCGGTTTGCAAACCAGCAATGGCTCTGCTGAGAAGTTGAATGGATTTCATAAATGGGCGGTAAATGGCTTCTTCTAGCAGAGGTGAGGACACAGTTTCAAATTTGATTACCTCTGGAAAATGCCTTCTATCTTTACCTTGTATTTCAGTAATCATTTGATAACGCAAAAGGGGTGCAAATATACGAGCGATGGACTCAGAGAAACTGGTACCGGTTTCTTCGGCTCGGCAGGTAAATCGCCATAACCACAGTCCCAGGTTATATATCTTTTCACTGGCGTGCTTGAGCGTTGTGACAATTTAGATAGCAAAAATAACGTGGCAGCAATGAACACAGAAGCGAGCAAAGTAATTTTTGCAATTGGTATCGTAAATATGTTTATGGACTAAAGTGGCTTTGGGCAATACCTCAGCACACACTGATGAAAATAACGGTATTACATGCGGTGCCATTAATCCAAGGAAAAGACAGGGACATACGCCAATAATTTGGACAATTACCGCTGATGGCGATAACTCGTGAGCATGGTTAACTGCTTCCGAGCGTGGGCGTCCAAGAAAGCAGATGCCAATTGCCTTTGTATAACAGGCCAAAGACAAAGCCCCGACGAGTGATAATATGCCCACTAATGTCAGTCCCAATGCTCTGTCGATTACTTGAGCTTGAGACGTAGCTAGACGGAATAAACTTTGATAAATCATCCATTTGCTGGCAAAAGCATTAAAAGGCGGTAGGGCGACGATGGCTATACTGTTAGCCAAAAAACAGGCGGTTGTCCAGGGCATACGCTTAGCCAATCCGCCAAGAAGAGCCAAATCGCGGGTATTTGTGACCGCTTCAATTGCTCCAGCTCCAATAAATAATCCTGTTTTGCAAAGACTATGATTAACAATATGAAATAAGGCAGCAGCAAAAGCAAGATAGGCTAAATCCCAATGTCCTAAGTATCTGCCCATCAAGCACAAAGAAAGAGCGATTAATATTAGTCCTATATTCTCTACTGAACTATATGAGAGAAGCCGCTTCAGATCTCGCTCCAGTAGAGCAAACAGAGAGCCCCAGATAACTGATACTGTGCCCAAGGCAAGAGCGACGTAAGAAAGTATAAGTCCGTTATCATTATCTAGTACAAGTAAGCGGATAAAAATATAAATACCTGCTTTTTTCATTACGGCGCTCATTAGAGCAGTCACTGGACTGGGAGCTTCTGCCTGGGCTTGAGCCATCCAGATTTGGGAAGGCCACAGACCTGATTTTACGGATAGACCAAAAAACAAGAGCAGGGCAGGGATGGTCATTGCACCGGCACCATGCCAATCGGAGAAATACCAACTGTGAAAATGATGGTAATACCAAAGAAATGCTCCAGTAAGCAGAAGAGAAGAAATGATCGTCATGCCTAAGTAAATAAGGGCAGCATGCCTGGCTCGTTGTCTAATGTGATCAGAGGCGATTAAGGTGATCACAGTTAGAGCCATGATTTCCCAAAAAACAAGAAAGCAGATAGCGTTTGTACTTAGCAAGACCAGGACAAGAGCGAGCAGAAACATGAATAGGCAGTGCCAGTAGATTCCGGGATGAACACGATCTCTGTAATAGCTTAAATATGACGGAGAAAAGAAGGAAAGAGCGCAAACAACAATGGAGACTATTCCTAGAAAAAAGCAGGATAAAGCATCCAGATGCAAAGTCAGGGGCGCTAAGCCAAAATAGCAACCCGGATGTAAGTAAAGCGAAAGGCCAGTTTGGCGATAGCAGAAAAATACGCCTAAGCCCAGAAGAAGTCCACCTATGAAAAGCAAGCTGGAGTTTAAACGGTGCTTTGTTCTGCCAGAAGTTATAACGGCTAACAAGGCGCCGACTGCCCAGATAGTTAAGCCAGAAGCAATGGCTAAAACCGGGGATAAGACCAAATCGGGATTGAATGACATAACAATTTATAAATCATTGAGGACAATTTCAAACAGCATTATCTTCTCAATCATTACTAAAAACCTATATTGCCAAAACATGTATCATTAAAAAAGAGATAAAAGCCTATATCGATCAATACAAAATCAGTCCCAATCAGCAACAAAGGCTGGATTTTTTTTCTAAGCGGGTGAATAATTATATTGGCTGGACCCCAGTTTGCCGATCATACGGTTGTTGCTAGATTTGCTTAATTGGGTATTAGACAGGTATTGAGTGATATATAAGCAAAGAGAATTACAATTGCCCAATAACACTTTTGCCAGATTTGCTAAGGAATTCAGTAGTCGTCAAGCAGGTTGCGGTAAGTTTTTTCAGATTGCCGTTCCACGTGACTGTGGGCAGGTGCGCTTAAAATGTGCGGTCTAATTGCCATTTCTGGTTCTGCGAATTCTGCTTATGAAGTATTTTTTGGCCTGATGAATTTGCAGCACCGTGGGCAGGACGGTGCTGGCATTTTGTCTGTTAAACAAAATGGACAAGAAAACTTTCATCTGCAAAAGGGAAGCGGTCTGGTTGAAAGTATATTTTCAGAGCGCTCTTTGCGCAGCATCAACACAAAGGCTGCGCTTGGGCATACCCGTTATGCCACCGTCGGACGCAATGATCCAAATCTCTTGCAACCATTTCTTGATTATGAAGCTGGTATTGGTCTGTGTCACAATGGCAATATCGTCAATTTCTACGCTTTGCGCAGCTCGCTAGCTAGTGAGTTAAATGACAGTATCAAAATTGAATCAGACTCTGCTCTGATTCTGAGCATGTTGACCAGTCAATTGCGCGGTCAAGTTATAGATTGCCAGCATATATTTTCAGCCATTGAAGAATGCAGTAAGAAATTAGTTGGCAGTTATTCTGTGCTTGGACTGACACGTAATGGCGATATTTTTGGTTTCCGTGATCCGGATGGCATTCGCCCACTTGTGCTTGGCAAGCGTAAAAATGAGGATGGCACAATTGCTTATGCGCTGGCAAGTGAAACAATTGCTCTAAGTTTTCTTGGTTTTAATGAATTAGAGGATGTGAAGGCGGGTGAAGCGGTATATATAGATGCTTCTGGAAAACTGTCGCGCAAAATAATTCGCCAGAACAGTTTTTCTCCTTGCATGTTTGAATGGGTTTATTTTTCTCGGGTTGAATCTCAATGGGAAGGGCAGTGCGTTTATGCTGCTCGATTTAAATTGGGACAGATTCTTGGTAAGCAACTAATAAAAGCGGGCATAACTGCAGACGTAGTCATGCCGGTGCCAGAAACAAGTCGTATAGCTGCCATTGCTCTTGCCGAAACTTTAGGGAAACCTTTTCGTGAGGTGTTGATAAAAAATCGTTATATAAATCGCACTTTTATTCTTGATGATCAAGCCTCTCGCCAGGAAGCAATCAGGCGAAAGCTATTTCCAATCGCTGATGAAATCAAAGGCAAGGATTGTCTGATTGTTGACGATAGTATTGTGAGAGGCAATACTGCTGCTCAGATTGTGAAATTGGTAAGACAGGCCGGAGCACGAAAAATAACCATTGTCTCCACCTGCCCGCCGATCATTAGCCCTTGTTATTATGGTATCGATTTTCCAAGCCCCAATGAATTAATTTCGCACGGACGCACACCAGCAGGAAGTGGCAAAGGCTATTGGAGCGGATGCTGTTTTTTTTCAAAGCCTTGAGGGATTGAAAGAAGCTCTTGGACAGAAAAATTTGTGCCTTGGTTGTTTGACCGAAAAGTATCCTACCGACATAACCAGTGGTGTCGATTTTCAATCGAAGCGGCTTGAAGACAGAGCTTTGCATGCTGAAATAAAAAATAAATGCTGAGTTTATTTAAATCATGATTGATGCTTCAACACTAACATTGCAATACAAAGGCTCAGTAAAAAATGTCCTGGCCAATAAGTCCGATCCAAATCTCTCTGGTTTGCCTTTACGGATGATTATTCAGTTTTTGAATGGGGCAAGATGCCCGATACCATTGCTAACAAAGGCAATGTTCTGGCTTTGCTTGGTGCATATGTTTTTCAAATTCTAGGCAGTCCGGCAATTTGGCAAAAGCTTCCTTCTTCACCACATTTGCAAAAATTTGATCAGCAATATTTAAAAGCGCTTTACTCATCCGATATATTGCGGAGAAAATGGCTTGGCAAAGAGAGGGCTGACTTCTCATTTTGTTGCTTTATTTAAAGGCATTAACGAAAATGGTATCTGGCAACAATTACAAGAGCTACCAAATCTGATTGAGAATAAAATTGACGGCACGGTTGTAAGTTCTCCAAACAAGCTGCTCATGCAAGTTCTTGCTGCTAAAGTTAACCGTCCGGAATTAAAGACCATTCAGCATGAAAAAATCAATTTTTATCCACAACTTTCGGAAAATGAGGAGCGGCGCTTGATTCCGCTGGAAGTGGTATTCCGTTTTGGCATTGTGGAAGGCAGTTCCTTGATCAAAAGATTAGAAAGTAATCCAGGTTATGCTGCTTCACTTGGGCTAAAGACCATACCGCCGATTAACCAATGGTTTCCGCAGCCGGTAGTTGAATTCACTACCAAGCTAGAGGCGAAAGATAGGCATTTGACCTGGCAAGAGGCGGCATTATTAGCTAATTTGTCCGCGCAGCAATTTGAAAACTTGGTTGAACTGGCTAGTGACATCGCTTTGGTTTTGCACGTTTTATTTGCCGAAAAGGATCTTGAATTATGGGATGGTAAATTAGAATTTGTTTTTGAGGGCAATAGCGAAACGGGAGAGATTTTGCTGGCTGACAGTGTAGGTCCGGATGAATTGCGATTACTATACAAAGGTGTTCATCTTTCTAAAGAAGTCTTGAGACAATACTATCGTCCAAGTGCCTGGGCACAGTCTGTGCCAAAAGCTCAGAGCATGGCCAAAGAAAATAGAGAGGCGAATTGGCGAGAAATTTGCCGACAACAACTAGACCAAAATCCAGATCATATAGCGCCTGATATGAAAAAACTGGTGGATCAATTATATGGAGTAATCACCAACCAACTCTTGGATTATCCGGTATATGCCAATTATCCAAAACTAAATGAATTTGCTTCCGCTCTGAAAGAGACGCTCGCTCATTATCGTAGAGAAAAGATCAATGCCTAATCTTCCACAACATCCTTTAAAAATACTTGTAATTGGTAACGGCGGGCGTGAACATGCATTTTGCTGGAAACTTGCTCAAAGTCCGCTTGTCGAGCAAATATTTTGTGCACCGGGTAATGGTGGCACTGCGCGCGAACATAAAACTAAGAATTTAAATATTGATAGTCATGATTTTGCCGAACTAGCAAATTTTGCCAGGACGAGCAAATTGATTTAACTATTGTTGGTCCGGAAAATATTTTGGCAGAAGGCATAGTTGATTATTTTCTTGCAGAAAAGCTAAGAATATTTGGACCGACAAAGAAGGCGGCTCAACTTGAGTGGAGCAAATCATACGCCAAAGAGTTTATGGAAAGGAATCAAATACCAACGGCCAAATTCAAGATTTGCACAAATTATGAAGATGCCGCACAGATTGTAGAAAAAGAATCGTATGTCGAAGTAATAAAAGTAGATGGACTCGCTTCCGGCAAAGGAGTTTATGTTTGCAATAACGAACAGGAGACAAAACAAGCGCTTAAGCAAATTTTTCAAGACAAACAATTTGGACAAGCGGGCGAAACAGTCGTATTAGAAGAAAAACTCAATGGCGAGGAAGTCTCTTTGTTTCTGCTGTGTGATGGTAAAAGTTTTCTGCCTATGGCTGCCAGCCAGGACAATAAGCGACGTTTTGATCAAGACCGTGGACCTAATACCGGCGGCATGGGTGCAATCTCTCCACCTGCCAATTATGAAAGATACGAAGCAATGATCGAGAAAACAATTATTGAGCCATTATCAATTGCCTTAAAAAAAGAAGCAATCGATTACAGAGGAGTTCTCTATCTCGGATTGATGCTGGATAAGGATAAAAATACAGGTTTAATTCAGCCTAAAATTCTTGAATTTAATTCTCGTTTTGGTGATCCCGAGACACAAGTTGTTTTACCGCGTCTGGCGTCTGATCTGCTGCCAGCACTCTGGGCATGCACAGAAGGAAAATTGTCAGAGATCGAACTTAAGTGGAAAAAGGAAGCATGCTGTTCTGTGGTAGCGGTAACAAAAGATTATCCAGCTAAAAGTGCTAAAGGGACAGATAATTACTTTAACCAAAAGTGGCAAAGCAGTAGTTTTTCATGCTGGTACAAAACTAGTAGATGATCAAATATTGACTGCTGGTGGGCGTATTATTGCTGTAACGGCTATGGGCAGTGATCTGGAAGCGGCGGCGAAACAAATCTATGATTATTTGCCCGGTATACATTTTAAAGATATGGATTACCGAAAAGATATTGGCGGATAGCAAGCAAGACACATTGATATGACTCAGCAAATGAGCCAAGAAAAAAATCTAAAAATTAAAATTCTAAGCAACGGATTCTTTATCGCCAATTTTGCCTTATCTTGCTATTGTTATTCCTTTAGACGTTGGACCACAAGATCTTGCTTATCTGCCGGCTTATTGGTTGTTGCCCACTACGACGGATTCAGTCCGGTTAATCAAGCATCACCTGAGCTATTGCCAACCAGTCAGTAAATTCCCTGGAAGAAATACTGAGTGAATCATTGCTAGAAGATTTATGGTTGTCCACCACTGATAATTTATCAGCTCTGGCAAACACATTGGCAAAAATTGGGTTTTGAGCATGGGCAGAAAAACAATTTTTGCCGGGCGTGACCGATAATCTGGCTCATATTGTTCAAGAAGCACTCACCATGCAAAACCATCCCTGTCATTTAAAGTTGCTTCCGGCAAAATTTATCTTGCTCGCTCAATCAAAGCTTTTGATAATGCAGAGTACAAATTATTTCATCCATTAGTTGAGCGTTTTCAAATTCATGATTTAAATCATCGGAGCGAGCAAAATATTTTACTTTTCCTGATGTAACCTTAAGCGAGCCGCCGCCGGAAGTTGTTGATCTTAAGGTTAGCAATGAAGAGCTTTTGAGTATAAGCAAAACGCATCTTTGGCTTTAACGCTTGAAGAAATGCAAGCAGTGAAAAATCATTATAATAGTTCTCAGATAAAAGAAAAAGAGCTACGACAGGGCTTATCGGCTTGGCCTACTGATGTTGAGCTGGAAATTATTGCTCAAACCTGGAGCGAACATTGCAAGCATAAAATTTTTAATGCCAATATTGAAATGAAAGAAACTGATCGAAACGGTAAGGACCAAACCAGCACGGTTAAAAGCCTCTACAAATCATATATTCAAGAAAGCACGAAAGAATTGCAGGATAAACGCAAGGATTTATTATCAGTATTTAAAGATAATTCTGGTATTGTTAAATGGAATGATCAATATGCTGTTTGCTTTAAAGTAGAAACACACAATTCTCCTTCGGCTCTGGAGCCATATGGTGGCTCGCTGACTGGAATTCTCGGTGTAAATCGAGATATTCTTGGCACTGGACTTGGTGCTAAGCCAATTTTCAACACTGATATTCTTTGTTTTGCTTATCCTTCAGAAGATTTACCCAAACGTCCCAAACTTGTTGCCACCGGAAGTATTATGAACGGCGTAAGAAAAGGCATTCAAGATGGTGGCAATAAAAGCGGCATTCCTACTGTTAATGGAGCGATAGTTTTTCATCCTGGTTATCGGGCTAAGCCCTGATATTTTGCGGCACAGGCGGCATTTTGCCTTTAAAAGTAGCCGATCATTGTGCTTATGAAAAACATACTAAGTCTGGTGATATTATGGTTATGGCTGGTGGGCGGTGGGCAAAGATGGTATTCACGGGGCAACATTTTCTTCTGAAGCCTTGCATGAAGGATCCCGGTTACCGCAGTACAAATAGGTGATCCTTTTACCCAAAAGCGATTGCTAGATTTTGTTCTGGCAGCTAGAGATCAAGGATTAATTACTGGTATTACTGATAATGGTGCCGGCGGACTTTCTTCTTCAGTTGGTGAAATGGCGACCATTACCGGTGGGGCAAAGTTAATCTTGGATCATGTACCAACTAAATATCCTGGACTTGCAGCCTGGGAAATTATTGTTTCTGAATCACAAGAGCGAATGACAATTTCCACCAATAATTTTTCTGCGCTTACAAGCTTTAGCAAAAAAATATCAATGTTGAAATAAGTGATATTGGTGAATTTAATCAATCCGGCAAATTTGAAATTATCCACGAGGGCAACTTGGTTGCTTCTTTCGATCTGGATTTTTTACATGATGGTGTGCCGCAGTTGAATTTGGAGGCAGAGTGGTTACCTAAGCCTTTGTCAGATCAAATCATCAAGCCGGAACCACGAGATCAATCCATTTCGCGGGTCTGGTCAAGCACTGACAATTGCTGTTCAAGAATCAATCAGGGCGTAAATATAGACGTCATTTTACTGATGATTCTTGGCTCATCCAAATGTTTGTAGTCGTGAAACAGTAATTCGCCAGTATGATCATGAAGTACAGGGCAGGAGTGTCATTAAGCCATTGATGGGAGAAAACCAACTGGCGCCTTGTGATGCGGCTGTAATTACGCCTGTTTTGGGAGAGCACTGGATTGGTTATCTCCAATGGCATATGTCCGCAGTTAAGTCGAATACGATCCTTATCTTATGGCCCAAGCTGCTCTAGATGAAGCAATTCGTAATGCTGTTTGTGTGGGCGCGGATCCGGCTAGCATTAGTATTCTAGATAATTTTTGTTGGCCGGATCCAGTTGCTTCGGCAAAGAATCCCGACGGAAAAAAATATTTAGGCATGTTAGTTAAAGCCTGCCAGGGACTTTATGATGCTGCACTAGTTATGGAAACTCCTTTAATATCTGGCAAGGACAGTATGAAGAATGATTTTGATGATGGAGTGATCCGTTTATCAGTTCCACCGACATTGCTTATTTCAGCAATTGGCAAAATTCCGGACATAAACTGTTGCCTCACTTCGGAATTTAAAAATCCCGGCGATCAAATTTTCTTACTTTCCGCTGGAACATTTGGTTTTGCTGGTTCTGTATTATCTTCAATTTTTCCCTGTCCTCCTATTTTGGGCTCATTGAATGTGGAACAAGCTAAGATTCTCTACGCGCAAGCTACACAGGCGATGCTCAATGGTTGGGTTGGCTCTGCGCACGATGTTAGTGATGGAGGAATAGCGGTCAATTTATCTGAATCGATTATTGGCAGCGGATTGGGTGCAAATATAGATATTCGATCGATTGTCGATGGACAAGCTAATTTACAATCATCATCATTCTTTCCTTTAATCGAAACTTTATTGCAAGCGCCGTCAGAGGAATCGGAGAAGTTAATTAATTCTGCCATTCTTTTTGCCGAAGGCCCGGGACAAATAGTGGTGACCGTTCCCCCTGAATATAAAGATCAATTTTTGCACCATCTTGGGGCAGAGAACGTTTTGCATTTAGGAGAAGTGACCAAACAAAGCGAGCTAGAAATTAATTGAAAGTGAATGATCTGCGGGAAAAATTAAACTGCCCTTGCAAAAACTTCACCATGCTTGGACTATCCTGTTACCTTTTGCTTAAGGATAAAATTATGCCGCCAAAAGCGTTTGTATTATATGGGGATGGAATTAATTGCGAAGAGGAAACAATGTTTGCTCTAGGAACTGTTGGCTTTTCTGCCTCGTTATTGCATGTTGCGGATTTATTGAGTAATAGTGAATCTTTGAAGAAATGCCAGCTGCTAGTATTACCCGGCGGCTTTTCTTTTGCTGATGAAATTAGAAGTGGCAAAGTGCTCGCCTTGGAGCTTAAAAATAAATTACTCGATCAATTGACTGATTTTATTGACCAAGGAAAGGTTTTATTGGGTATTTGTAATGGCTTTCAAGTTTTAACGCAGCTAGGGGTTCTGCCTGATCATAAGTCTTTTTGCTCCGCATTCAGCGGCGTTGGTTGATAATCAATCAGGCAAGTTTTCCAATCGCTGGGTAAGGCTTATTGTTAATGAACAGATAAATAGCCCGTTTTTATCTGGTGTGCAAAATATGACATTTCCAATTAGACATGGAGAGGGGCAATTGGTAGTCAAGGAAGATTTGGCGGGATCGATCAAACAATACGCGTGCTTGCGATACAAAGAAGATGTTAATGGCAGTTTTGATCGCATTGCTGCTTTAAGTAATAAACAAGGGAATGTTTTTGGCATTATGCCTCATCCGGAAGCATTTATGCGCTTTTCGCAGCACCCGGCTTGGACAAGCAAGAGCGTTATGGAACAAAGGAACGTCTTGTTTTTAATGCAATGCCTGATGGACTGATATTTTTCCAGAATGCTTTTCGTGCTTTAGACGGCTAGTGGTACAGCAATATCTATTTCATCCCAGGGAACAAATATTTTCTTGTCCCAGTTAGTTTTGGCTAGACTAATGTTCATAAGCTCTCTTATGTCTTCGTGAACATTAGCATAGGCTCGATTAAGTTTAATAGCCAACTGCCTATGGCTTTAAGGGAACCAGCTGTCCATTTTTATAGATAGCTGGTTGCATAGCGGTGATAAGGCTACCATCAGAATCGAACTTTAATTTACCTGTGAGTCCATCCATATTAGTGTCCTGAATTTGTTCAATAAATTGTTTCGATTGAAGGGGGAAGGCAAGTTTGCCGATTGCATTATTTATAACCTGGACCATGTCGTAAGCATAGGCGCTATGATAACTTGGATGTACGCCATACTTTTCGAAAAACCGTTTTTGCCAGTTTTGCAATTTTGATCCCGCCGGTTCGGTTAAGTATTGTGGGGTGGTTACAACTATACCCTCTGTCTCATCCGGACCAAGTGTTGCGGCAGCTTCCAGCATGTCGAGGCAGGCTAATGTATGATTTGGCTTGATTAAGCCGAGTGGGCAAAATGCACGTACAATTCCAATCAACTGAGATGCCCAGCCGCTCAAAATCAATATGTCTGGTTTAAATTCTTTGATTCTAACGGCAATGTCTTTGAAATCAGTCCGAGTAGCTTCGTAAGGCAAGATCAACGTATATGATATTCCTTGGCTTCGCAATCTTGGAGCAATATATTGGTTATACTGTTCTGCTGGGGCGGGAAGGTTGGTGTATATTATGGCAACGCGTTTGGGATGTTTGCTTTTGATATAGGCTAAAAAAACATCAGACTCCAACTTGAAGTTTATCCAGGTGCGAAAATTATTCTGTGATTTGCGGTTGATTGCAATATCAAGAATCCAGACAAAATGCGGAGTGCCTTTCTGACTAACTAGATCTGTAATTGCCATAGTCTGGGGTTTTAGTCCAGATACATATATATCTGGTTGACTTAGATACTGCCTTTGCATAACAGTTGCAGCGGTTTGAGGGGCTCCCATGTTGTCTGCCCAGTCGAATTCTAGCTTTGTTCCATGTGAATTCTTTTTCTGCAAATCCTCGATCGCCATTACTGCTCCATCGTGAATTGCTTTTCCGTATATTGCCAGCTCACCGGTCAGAGGAAGATTGGCAGCGATCTTGCACGTGTTGCCATTAGACAAATGCTCGGAATTGTTAGAGCATGATGAGAGGCTCATGATCATAGCGGCTATTAGAGCGCTATAGCGCGACGTATTCATATATGCTGGTTTTGTTATTGATGATCCGGAACGATTTTGCCATTTCTGAAAACAGCTAATTCAACTGGAGTAATGAGGCTGCCGTCATCATCAAATGAAAGCGGTCCGGTGATTCCATTTAGTTTTGTCGAGCGTAAGCGCGGCAATCCATTGTTTTGACGTTGCCGGTAAGGTTGAGGCGCTTTGCTGCGTCATGGATAATCATGATTGAATCATAGGCATAGGCGGCAGAATAGAGCGGTACACGATGTGTTCGTGCTTGCAAGCGTTCAATCCAACTTTTTACCGGCTCTTTATGTTGAATGAGTTATATAACCGGGTACAGTTATTCTAATGCCTTCTAATTCTTCTTTGCTTAGAGTTTTGGCGGTATCAAGCAAATCAAAGGAACTCAAAGTATTCCCATTGCTGATTAAACCGAGAGGACGAAATGCTCTTACAATTGCCACTTCGTTGGCGGGGAAACCGCTGAATATAATTAAATCTGGGCGAAAGTTCTTTATTTTGGCGGCGATGTCTTTGAAGTCTTTCTGGCTGGAATCAAATGGTTCGACAAGAATATCTTGTATGCCCATCTTTTTTGAGTCCGGGAACAACCATGTCTTGAAATTCTGCTTCTGTGTTTCCGGATAAACGCACATAGGCTATGGCCACACGCTTGGTTTTATGGGTTTTAATATAATCAAAAAATACGGGCGGTTCGATTTTAAGATTGACCCAGGTTCTGAAACAATTGTTGGAAATTACTTCGCCTTTGTCGTTCTTGTTCAAATTCAGATCAAAAATCCACATAAATGTGGAATTCCGGCAGCGGCAATCATTTCTTTGATTGCCATGCCCTGAGGATGAACACCAGATGTATAAATTTCCGGTGATTGAAAAAGCTGTTTCTGAGCAACACTAATGGCTGTGCTTGGGCTGCCGGCATTATCCTGCCAATCGATAACCAATTGCGGACCGTCAGGATCACGTTTTTTTAAATCATCAATAGCCATCATCATGCCATCACGGAATGGCTCTCCGTAAACAGCAAAGTCGCTTGTAAGCGGCAAATTCGCAGCAATATGAACTGTATTTTTGCTGCTCGTTAGTTTAGCCGAATCACTAGAGCAGGCAGAAATAACAAAAGCGATTAACAGTAAGAAATAGAGCTTTATTGGACACTAGAGAAGATTGGCTGAATATTGTCGGCATTAATTTAATAGATCCAGTGTAAGACTGTTTATTCTGTAGCTAGGCTGGCATTGAAGCTCTGGTATGTAGAGTTGATGGGATAGCTACCAGCAAAGCAGAGTTGTCTAATATATCAAACAATGTGGATTTCAGCTCTTCCGTTCGCTTGGGATCTAAGGCAGAAAATGGCTCGTCAAGTAATTGGATTGCATATTTGTCTTTGATTAATATTGAGGAAGTGAGCACGCGTTGTTTTTCACCACCGCTTAAATCGCAAACCCTTTTTGACAACAAACTGGCAATTTGGTCGGCACTATTTTTATGCCGGATAAAGTCAGCGTTTCTTTTACGGTTAGATTAGGAAAGGTATTATTGCGTGATTGCAAGAAAGACAAGCCAAGTGAAGACTCTTTGCCAAATAGATATTTCTTTCCACCGGCTTGCCATTAATATGTATAGTGCCGCTGGCAATTGGTATTAAGCCGGCAATGGCTTCCAGTAAAGTAGTCTTGCCCCAGCCATTAGGCGCTTGCAAAACCGTTAACTGTCCTTTTCTTTAGGGTAAAGGACAGTCCTTTTATTTTGCCGTCAGTTGTTTGTTCGCCAATGACCATTCTTTTGTCGCGATAGACAACCAGATCTTTTATTTCCAGTGTTATGGGATTATTATCAGTGTCTGCAGAGGCGATTGTGGACAAAACGGCGCCACCGGGCAGTTCTGTTTCGCTAACTATTGGTTTGACTATCCCGTCGCTAAGCCAATGAATAAATTGGCTATTGCTTGCTTCGGCTGTTGATTGTCTTAATTTATCGGGAGTTTCTTTGGCGATTCTTCCATCTCTTAAAGTCCAGATTGTGGTGGCTATATTTAAAATATGGGGAATATTAAAAACGTGTTCAACAATGATCAAGCGTCATATTTTTTGATTGCGAGATTTCTTTGAGCAGACCTAAAACTTCTTCTATGCCTTTGGCATCAAGTCCAGCTAATGGTTCATCGAGAAAAAGTATTTTAGCCCCCGCTTGCACTGCTCGGGTTATTGCCACTCTCTTTGATTGGCCAAGTGAAATTTTGTCGGCGGAAGAATTTTCTCTGCCGGCAAGACCAACTTTATCTAATAGTATTTGTGAATTGCAGCGTATTGTTTTTTCTTGCGTTGCCATTCGATTGTAACGTGCAAGAGATGATAATGGATTTTCGCCTATTTGGTTAGGGACAGCTACGCAGAGATTATCCAGCAAATCTGCTGTACTGAATAATCTGACTTCCTGCCAGGTTCTGCCGATACCTTCGCGAGCGAGTCTTTCCGGGGTAAAGTGATTGAATGGATTTAAATTATGCCACCAACGAGATGGGAAACTAAATGATTCTGAAAATCCTTGAGCATGTGTTTGTATTACTCCAGCGTCCGGTTCTAGATTACCGGTCAAGATATTGAGTAGAGTGGTTTTGCCGGCACCGTTATCACCGCGCAGAAGTACAACTTCGCCTTGATTTAGATCTATGGATAAATCATCAAGGACTCGCTGTCCGCCAAATGATTTACTTAGACCATGTACACGTAGAACCGCTTTTGTGTCAACATCGCCGGTAGTGATTCGTTCTTCTAATGGTTGAACAAAGCTGCTCATTTGAGTACTCTCACTGTGCCGTCAGGCATGACCTGGGCTATTTCAAGTTTGGTATTTAGGTCGCCATCTTGATCAATGTTTATATCGCCGCAAATACCATGAAACGGCAGAACTTTGCGAATTGATTGCGCATCAATTTTGCCGCATTTTTTATAGGCGGCAACAACTATCCGGCCGGTGTCATAAGCGTAGGCTTCAACGTAGCTGGGATCTTTCTTGTAAATGTGCTCGAACTGGTTTATCCAATTTTTCTTGTCGGTACTTGCAGATGTAAGTTCGTACTGCGGCGTAATGAATGGAACACCCACTAATTCAGATATCGGAGTTTTGTTATGAATTAAATCGATAAAGTCTAAGGTGGACAGCACATTATTATTTTTGATTAGCCCATAACTGCGTAGAGCGCCTAGCATAGGATAAATATGAACGGAAAATGCGGTGATTAAAATCAAATCAGGCTTATATTGTGCAGCTTTGAGTGCTATGGTGCGATAGTCTTTATTGTCAAACTCAAATGTCTCACGATGGTTCTCTATGCCGAGCTTAGATAAGCCAGGCTCGATGATCTTGTTAAATTCGTCGTTGTAGAAATTGCTATTATGGGAGATAACAAAGACTTTTTTGGCATTGCATTTCTTCGCATATTCAACAAACACAGGTCCCTCAATTTTGTAATGGGGAAGAATTCTGACACGATTCGGTCCACTGCGGCATAAGAAAGCATCAAATGATACTAGTAAATGCGGTATGCCCGTACTGCCGATTTCTTTAGCAATGGCGCTGGAGACAGGCGATACACCGGAAATGTACACGGCGGGTGGATTGAGCATTTGCTTTCTCAGTATTGCTACACCTTGTGAGGGCTTGCCGGCATTATCTTGAAAATCGATTACAAAAGTTTCTCGTGGAACTGATAGTTGTTTGCAAGCATCATCAATACCCATGATAAAAGCTTTTGGATAATCACCACAGAATGCAGCAATCGGACCGGTCAAGGGCAAATTGCCGTCAATTCTGACTTTGTCATCATGCAGCGATAGAGCGATTGCGTGATGAGGCGAAAATAGAGGCAATGAAGCATGCAAATATTGCCAAGCTAATTAAATGAAGAGAGCGGCGTTTGATCATTTTATAAGCCTCACTGTACCGTCAGGAGTAACCTGGGCTATGCCAAGCTTGGTATTTAAGTCGCCGTCTTGATCAATATTTATATCGCCGCAAATACCATGAAACGGCAGAACCTTGCGAATTGATTGAGTGTCAATCTTGCCGTATTTTTTATAGGCGGCAACAACGATCTGACCGCCATCATAGGCATATGCTTCAACGTAACTCGGGTCTTTTTTATAGGTATTTTTAAATCGATCCACCCACTCCTTTCTAGCAGGATTGCCGGAAGTAATTTCAAATGGAGGAGCAACAAAAGAAATGCCAATGAGTTCTGATTTTGGTGTTTGATTGTGGATCAAATCAATAAAATCTAATGAACAAATAACATTATCTTTGCCGACTAATCCATAGCTGCGCAATGCTCCTAGAATAGGATAAACCTGAACTGAATGGCCGGCGACAATGATCAAGTCAGGCTTGTATTGAACGGCTTTAAGAGCCAGCGTTTTAAAATCTTTCGTGTCCCAAGTGAATGTTTCACGGCAAGCTTCGATGCCTACCTTGGTAAAAGCAGGCTCAACTATTTTTGTGAATTCGTTATTGTAAGAAACTATATTGAGAGCAAGAATTAATACCTTTTTGGCTTTTAGTTTCTTAGCTTGCTCTATGTAAACTGGTGCTTCGATTTTATGACTGGTTAGAATTCGCAAACGATTTGGACCATCATGACAGAGGAAGGCATCGAACGATACAAGCATATGGGGGATGCCTAATTGATCAATATCCCCGGCGATGGCCAGGGAACAAGGGGAAGTGCCGGATACATAAAGTGAAGGCGGCGAGGATAATAGTTGTTTGCGAATAACGGATACAGCTTGAGCAGGCTTGCCGGTATTGTCCTGAAAATCAAGAACCATATTTTGCCGTGGGATAGATAATTGTTTGCAAGCATCATCAATACCCATAGTAAAAGCTTTGGGATAATCACCACAAAAAGCAGCAATCGGACCAGTGAGAGGCAGGTTGCCATCTATTATCACTTTGTCAGTACTTACTGGCTTGCTATTAGTGGTTGCGAAAGATGCCTGAGAAGAAGCGAATAGATTAATAAATGCCATGACCAGCAGAGAAAACCATACGATGGACGTATCGGTAGACTGGTTACCTTCAATACGTTGATGTTTGTTCTTTTGTTCTTTCAATGTATGTTCTCCTAAGGTGGATTAGATTATGAGACTCGGTAATTGCCGGCAAGACCTTGTGGTCGGAAATGCATGAGGGTGATTAATAGAAGACTGTAGATAATTAGTCGTAAATTGGCAGCAATGGCATCAGGCATAGACATAAAGCGCAAGATTTCAGGAATAGCAATGAGCAAAAAGGCACCCACTAATGGTCCTTTAAAGTTGCCGATGCCACCCACTAAAACCATGCATAGAACTAACATCGATTCGTCCAAAGAAGCAACAGTGGGATCAATATAATTGACATAAGAAGCATAAATTACTCCGGCTATGGCTGCCAGCCCGCAAGAAATACCTACTGCTTGCACTTTTGCCAGGCGCACATTTTTGCCTAAGCCGCGTGCGGCTAATTCATCATCGCGCATTGCTTTTAATAGACGAGACCATGGTGAAGAATAAAATATTTTGCACATTAGAGCACAAATAGCAAAGAGGGCAAGGGCAAGCAAAGTCATTGCCCGCAAATCGGTGAATATAAAGCCAAAAATATTTGGCTTGGGAATAGACGACAATCCAAAAGTGCCATTGGTTAAATTGCCCATGTGCCTGGCTCCGCTCCTGGGGTGGCCCAATTTTGCATTAAGCTAAAAAGCATTTGTTGCACGGCAAGTGTGATTAAGACAAATGAATCACCTTTGAAGCGCCAGGCTGGTAAGGAGATGAACAGGCTCATCAGGCAGGCAATGACAAAAGCCAGTGATGCAGCAGGGAGGAACTGCCAATCTAGCTTTGAAGTAAGCAAAGCGTATGTGTAACAGCCAACGGCAAAGTAACTGGCATGGGCCATTGTTAGCAGTCCGCAATAGCCAGTGACCAAATTGAGACTGAGAGCGACAATGCCATAAACACTTAAGAAGATTAGCAAATGCAAAGCGTAATTCATGCTAATGCCTCCAGGCGTATGCGCGGTGAAAGAAATCCTTGCGGGCGAACAAGCAAGAAAATGGCGAGCATCAGAAATGTTATTGCTTCTGCCCACTGAGCGGAGAAGAACCAGACAACACCTGAGCGCATCAGACCAAGCAAAATGGCTCCAAGAAGTGGACCAACAAATGATTGACGACCGCCAATGATCATAGCGACAACGGCAAGTAAAATAGCGCTCAGTCCACCGTGTGAATCGAAGCCGATATCGTAGGCCACCAAAAGGGAGCTTACGGAGGCGAATAATCCGGCTATGGCAAAACTTGCTAGCCTGAATAAATTAAGACTGTATCCCTTAAGAGCAAATTCATTTTGATTATCGGCCATAGCGCGAAAAAGTAGGCCGCCTTTACTGTGTCTTAACCATAAATAATAAAGAGCAATGAGCAACGGAGCGACGATCAAGGCAGTTATTTGAGATCCAGTAAGCACAATAGTGGAAAAATTGCAGACGGTATCCAAGCCAGAGCGTAAGACCTTTGTTTCATTGCCCCAGAACATAGCAGCGCATTGAGAGAGCAAAATGCATATCCCCATTGACGATAACAAGTGCGCGCCTGATGAAGCGGCTTTATTTTCCAGCGGACGGTGATTGAATAATTCGCACAACAGTGATAGCGCGACGCCACTAAAAATGGCTATCAGAGTGGCAATTG
Source organism: Candidatus Melainabacteria bacterium (assembly GCA_963767815.1). Lineage (GTDB taxonomy): Bacteria > Cyanobacteriota > Vampirovibrionia > Obscuribacterales > Obscuribacteraceae > CAVYFJ01. Next base: position 791,293 of record CAVYFJ010000001.1, read on the forward strand.
GAAAAGTCCAACCAAATTGCAAGCATTGCCAGGCAACGAAAGGTACGAAAGCGTAAATACCAGCAAGCGCAATATAAAAGACGCGCGTGGGCAGATAAACCGCTGTAAAAGCCAGGGATAGAAGGGCTAATGTTAGTCCGTTAATAAAGCCATTGGCTAAGATCTGCATAAGCTATTCAAGCCTTGTGTATGACTGGCCTTTAAAGATTCGCTCTCGAGCAATTAATGTAGCCGGTTCCAGACCGTAAAGCAATGGGGAATTTCCCATTTGCCAAGACTGGTGGAGGGATAAATAACCTAAAGTTTTCTATTATTGCGATAGATTAAATACGATTTTTTTCAATTAGGGCTAAATGCTTCACCGATTGACATGGCTTGGCTATAATCCAGGGCATATGGTTGAAAGTGAGCCTATCGTTATGGTTGTGCGGCGTTTTGAGGCGTATCCAGGCAGAGAGGGAAAAGACCTGACTGGCTTGCGAAAGCAGATATTTAGTTTCATGGAAATATTTGATTCGATTTAATTGCACTGGTAAACACTGGGAAAACAACGGAAACAAAATATGATTACCGCTCTGGTTAGTGTTTATGACAAGTCAGGATTGCTTGAATTTTTGCAACAGCTTAAGTCAGTGCATGAGTTGCGGTTAATCGGTACCACCAGTACGGCTAAGTATCTAAATGAAAATGGTTTTGCTTGCAGCAAAGTAGAAGACTTGACTGAGTTTCCGGAGATTCTTGGTGGGCGCGTCAAAACTTTGCACCCCAGAATTTTTGCTGGCATTCTTTCCCGCTCAACTGCAGAAGACAAACAATGTTTGTCTGATTTTAATATCCAGTCGATTGATATGGTAATTGTCAATCTTTATCCCTTTGAAAGTAAGCAAAAAGAAAAATTATCAGAAACAGAAATGCTTGAGTATATTGATATTGGTGGAGTTAGCCTGCTTCGTGCTGCGGCCAAAAACTTTCCCCGCGTATCGGTAATCACTCAACCAGAACAATATGCACAAGTAGCGCAAGCGATGGTCAAAGGCAATGGGGAAATTGGTCAAGCCATGCGTCGGCAACTCGCTCGAGCGGCCTTTGAGCGCACTTTTGCTTATGATCGGGCTATATCATCATATTTGTTTGGACAGAGTAATGAAAATGAAACTATAGAGCGGCAGGCATTGCCCGTTTCAACAGTAATAAATTTGGCTCAATATCAAACACTACGCTATGGAGAAAATCCTCACCAGGCAGCTATCTGGTATGCCAATGGAAACCATCATGATTCTTTTCCTCCCTTTGAGCAATTGCAAGGCAAAGATTTATCATCGAATAACATTATTGACACATATTGCCTGGTAAAAATTCTTAGAGAAGTCACGCGAGCAGGTAACCAACCTGCCGCCTGTATTATCAAACATAATAATCCTTGTGGTGTGGCTGTCAATGAAGGCGTCGAGGTAGCTTTTGAAAAGGCCTACAATGCAGATCCATTATCGGCATTTGGTGGTGTATATGGTTTTAACCGTACTGTAACTGCAAGCTTGGCAAATAAAATTTGTGAGGGCTTTGTAGAAATCGTTGCTGCTCCGGACTTTGAAGCGCAAGCTTTGACAATCTTCAATAATAAGAAGAACATGCGCGTGCTTAAGCTAAATGGGTCGCTTAGCAGCGATCCCACAACTGGATCCTGGCGTGCTCGAGACATGCAGGATTTTGGTTGGATTCTTGAGAAAGAAGTGGAGCCGGCCGTGGAATTGTCCCAATTTCAATCTGTGACCGGTGGTCCTTTGCCGGATGCACTGCGTCTAGATGCGGCCTTTGCCTGGGCAGTAGTTAAGCATTTAACATCTAATGCTATTTTCATTGCCAAGAATGGTACATCAATGGGCTTTGGCATTGGACAAACAAGTCGAGTCGCTAGTGTGGAGTTGGCGTTGAAACAAGCAGGAGATAAGGCTAGGGGAGCAGTTCTTGCTAGTGATGCTTTCTTTCCGGCTATCGATAGTATAGAAAAGGCAGCTGAGGCTGGCGTGGCGGTGATTATACAACCGGGCGGCAGTTTAAAAGATAAGGATGTAGTGAAAGCTTGTGAACAAGCAGGAATCAAAATGCTTTTCACCGGACAACGTTGTTTCAAGCATTAAGAGCCTCAGAACAGGAAAGAATCATTGAAGTCAAAATCTAAGAGCAAAGCAAATAAGAAGCGCAGCCAGCGTGGTAAAACTCGGCGACAGAGCGGTGCGAAGCTGAAGAGTAAGCGTGCGTCTGGCGCAATTGTACATGTCTTAGGCGTGCATAAGCCCAAAGGTAAGCGAAGTGCAAGAAAGGCTATACCTATTAGCATTGTTATGGGGAGTCAGTCTGATTATGAGACGTTGAAACAAGCTGAACAAGTAATGATTGATTTTGGCGTTGATTATGAAATACAAGTGGTTAGCGCTCACCGTACGCCAACCTGGATGTACGAATATGCTCAGGATGCAATGGGTCGAGGTGTTAAGGTGATTATTGCTGGAGCTGGCGGGTCTGCTCATTTGCCAGGCATGATTTCCGCATTGACTGTGTTGCCTGTTTTGGCTGTGCCTGTGGAAACTAAATCCCTCAAGGGACTGGATAGTCTGCTTTCTATTGTGCAAATGCCGGCAGGTATTCCTACTGCTACTTTTGCTATTGGCACTGCCGGTGCTACCAATGCTGGACTTTTTTCTCTAGAGATCTTAGCGTTGGAAAATAAATCTCTCAGTAAGAAATTACAACAATTTCGATCTCAAAATAGTGAGAAAGCCCTTGCCGGTAATGATATTGTTCAGCGTCGTTATCGAGAATATTCAAAATGAAGAAAATTGGCATACTTGGCGGCGGCCAATTGGGTATGCTATTAGCGCAAAGTATCATTAAGCTCGGTGCAGAAGCTTTGATATATGATCCCGATCCTCAGGCACCAGCCTGCCGCGCTGTGAAACATTCAATTAATGCCGGCTGGCAGGATAAGAAGGCTCTGGCGGCTTTTCTTTCTAATTGTGATCGAGCAACATATGAGTTTGAAAATGTACCCTATGAGAGTCTGGTCGATCTCCACCAGGCAACGCCAATTTTTCCTGCTCTCCATGTTCTTAAGATCACCCAAAATCGCATTAAGGAGAAAGAGTTTTTGCGCGCGCATGGATTACCTCATGTGCCGTATGTTGTAGCTGATAACTTCGAGCAACTGGAAAAACAGATAGACGATTTGCGCTTTCCTGTAATAGCCAAAAGTGCAACTGGTGGTTATGATGGTAAATCGCAAATTTACTGTAAAACAAGAAATGAAATAGTACACCTTTTTTCTCAAGGCGAAGAGAAATCACCTATAACTTTTCCGCTGATAGTCGAGCAGGCGATAGATCTTCATATGGAGGTTAGCTGTATTACGGCACGCGGAGTGCAAGGTGAAGAAGTCGGATTTCCCATTTTTGAGAATATGCATAGCAATCACATATTGGATATGACACTAGTACCTGCGCGCATTTCCAACGAAATGGCGCGGCATATCCAAGAACTGGCAACTAAGGCAGCGCAGCAACTAGGCGTAGTGGGGTTGCTGTGCACCGAATTTTTTATCGGGCGCAAAAGTAATGCTGTTAGTTCGCCAATATCAGTGGGCGAATTTGATATTTATATTAATGAATTTGCTCCGCGTCCACATAATTCAGGGCATGTCACTATGGCTAGCTGTACGTTAAGTCAATTTGATGTTTTGGCCCGAATTTTGCTTGATCTTCCGCTTGCTGTGCCTATTCCAGCTAGCAACTATTCTTACTGTATGGCCAATATGCTTGGTGATATTTGGCTAGCGCAGGGCACCGAAAATGGTGACAAGATTAATTTAGGTGCCTTAGCTAACGTAGAAGAATTAATGGACATAGTTTTATATGGAAAAGTAGAAGCGCGTTCTGGACGCAAGATGGGACATCTGGTCACAAGGGCGCCTACAATTGATAAGGCAGAAGCAGCGGCTAAGCTTGCCCGTGAAAAATTAAAAAGCTCTAGTTGCCTGAATTAATGTGGCGGAATACTAACCGCGCAAGTTTTTGCAGTATCAAGATGTTTTTTGTAACAGGTATTAAATTGATTGCCCAGCTCTTCAGCAGCCACAAATACTGATTCACGCTCATAAGCGGCAGCAGCTGGGTTTTGCCAAATATCATAGGGAAATTCGGCGCTTTTATATTTACGGAAGGACATTTCTACGCCTTCAGCTTTCCAGACTAAAAGAAGAGGTACGGGCTCTTCTTGCTTATATTTGGTATCTAGCATCGATAGCGTTGATTTATTTAATTTGATGCTCAATCCGCCGGGATAAACTTTCAATTCATGATCTTTTATTACTTCAATGACTTCCGGTGAGCAGTGATGGACGGCAATAAGCGTCGTGTCGCCTTGCTTGCACCATGGCAATTTATCAAGGTACTCCAGAAACTGCTTACAGCTTACGGGCTCACTCTTATAGTACATATTCGCTTCTCCCTACTAATTGATGGAATCATGGGGCGGCATAATCGCTATTTCTCCCTCAATCCAGCTGGCTAAACGATTTTCGGTCAAACCATTACTGATTGTTACTGAAAAAGCTGTTGACTGGAGAGATTAATAATTGTCTTGCTGATAATAATCGGGATTACAAAGAGCCCTATTAATACTGGGCTGGCAAAAAAATAAATTGCCCCATATATAAGGTTTATATTCTTTTAATTGTGGAATATGAGTGTCAGGTGTTGGTGTCCGAGAACTAATTATCGTGAGCAAACAAAAGCATTTTTTGGATTCGCTTAGACAAATTGTGTCCCGGCCAGCGGACAGCAACTGTCCAATTTGTCAGAAGCCTTATACTGGAAATTTTTGCCCCAATTGTGATACGGCTATGGAAGCGGCAACTGAAGAGAACCAAGACGCCAAGGTAATGGTCAAGACTGCTTACCTGGTTGATTTGGTCTCCAATCATAAGATAAAAATTCCCTCTCCGGCCTGCAAGATTGGTAGAGATGAGTCTAACGACATTGTGATTAGTGGTGATCAAGCAATCTCACGCCACCATCTGGTGATTAGTACGGAAAGTGAACATTTTTTTGTTGAGGATTTTAATAGTCGTCATGGCACCTTTCTCAACGGTAATCCCATCAAAACACGCCAAGCAATTAGCGATGGCGACGTGATTAAGATTGGTGTCTCTTTGTTTTGGTTTGTCGTTGAATCAAGTGTCGCGTCAGAGCAAATGTCTGGCCAAGAACTATCTTCTAGTAGCGGTGCTGAGTCTGGCTCAAACATGCCAATAGAAAATGGTGCTCCAGCGCAACCCACACACGTAAACGTTAAGTCGGAATTTTTCCTGGAACAAACAGATCCTTCTGCTGCGACCGCTAACGAGATTCCTGTGATGGCTAATGAGGATTCCTTACTAGAACGTATTCGTTCTAAAGCCCGCAGTTTTGACCACTCCGATTTATTTGTAAAATCTCAATTGCAGCCGGGGACTTTTAAATCTTCCCCAGGTAGTGATCCAGATGCTCCGGGCAGACAAACACAACAGCTTGTGCCCGCTTTGGATACATTATTGGCGAGTACAAAAGTTCTGAACCCAAAGGTTACAGAGGGAAAATCATTACCGGATAAGGCTGATCAATCTCCTTCTCCGCAAGGTGATCGACTGATCAATGCTTGTCTTCAGGAATTGGAGGCAAAATATGGTCAACTTGAAGAGGAAATTAAACAGGCAGAGAAGACCAAGCAAGAAATTACTGAGCAAATTGAAGTAATTAAACTATTAGTAAGTGGTCTAATTGAAGGCACAGAAAGTAAGCTACTAACCGCCTGTTCAAAGGTCCTATCTGGATTGGGCTGGCAGTGTAGCGTTTCTGAGCAGGACAAACAGGAATTGCAATTAAGAGCCGGCAATGAATGTTTACTAGCTCGAATAATATTGATCGCCAATACGGCTGATCGATCGCATTTAGGGCAATTGTTAATCGCTCAGACAAGATTCTGGTGTGAACAGGGGTTAGAGCCCAAAGGTATTCTCATTGTTGGTTGTGTCAAAAGGATGGCGATTCCGGTAAAGATTCGCCTGAGTCCAGCGTTGACAATCAGAATAAAGAACTAGGCGAGTACGCAATGAGCAAAAACGTTTGTTTGATGACTTCAGCACAGGTTTTAGCTATTTATCGCGATGTGACGCTAAAGGGTTCTGATCCTGAGTCCTTGCGCAAGAAAATATTAAACACAAATGGTTGGCTAGAAGACATTAAGCTAGAAGCATAAACATCAGTCGCCGAGTGGCATGTAGGGGCGGGGCTTGCTCCGCCCGCTCTAGACTTGCCACTGGAGCCCGCAGCGCCTATTAAGGAACGGAGACGGGAGTCAGCGGAACGAAGCGCGGCGACAGAGCCGTGCGGAGCGAGAGCGTGGATACGCGCGTCTGAACGAGCGAAGCGAAGTGAAGGCAGCGCTTATTAATGTTGACTCGGAAACCAGCGGAGCGAGAGCGTCTATACGCCCGTGCGAACGAGGGGACCGAAGTGAGTGCATGGCTTGTTAAGGAAGCGCAGGAAATACAGCGGAGCGAAGCGCGGCGACAGAGCCGTGCGAAGCGAGAGCGTAGATACGCGCGTCTGAACGAGCGAAGCGAAGTGAAGGCAGCGCCTACTTAGGTTTCCCCCAGTACCACCCCTGTCCGTAATGCACTCCTACTTCAAGAAGCATTTGCCATTCTTCCAGTAATTCAATTCCTTCAGCAATAAGCTCTGAACCTAAAGCGCGGACAACTTTAATTAGCCGTTTGAGCGAGCGAACCTTGGAAGGATCATCGGCTATGCCGGAGACATATTTTCGATCTATTTTGACAATGTCTGGTTCCAGAATAATTAAACTCTCAAGCGAACTGCGCCCAAAACCGACATCATCAATGGCGATCAAAATGCCATGTTCTCGCAGAGCCATAACATCCTTTTTGAGATAGGCTGGATCGCCAATAAACTGTTGTTCGCTAATTTCGACACAAAACCGGTGAAGATCAACATCTGGTGGAAAGATCTGGATCAATCGCTCAATGGGCGTATCAATAATCGTCGATGGAAAAAGATTAACATGATAGCGAAGTTTTTTATTCTCTTTATGCTGAAATTCAGGACGCTCTACAGCTTGCAAGCAAGTCTTTAAACAACAGACATCGACTGCGGTGAGCAAATTATATTCAACGCTGACTCGGAAAAGATCGTCAGGCATTTCAAAAGGTCCTTCTGGGCCGCGACTTAAAAGCTCATAGCCCACTATCGATTGATCGCGAAGATCAAAAATTGGCATTGATACTGCCCGAAAGCAATCGCCTCGCTTTAATATTTCAGTGATCTCACTTAGCGCTTCTTGATTTTTTCCTTTTGATAGGTGAGGTTTTTCTCCTGAGGAAACACGATTCTTCCCTCTTGCCTTACTGTCTTGGAGAGCCAACCTCACCAAAGAAAGTACTTCTTCAATAGAGCCCAAATCATAAGCCAATGCCTGTACACCTAGACTGGCTGTCAGGCGGACAGTTTCGGAGGCCGAATCGCAACGGCGATTCTGCTACGGCCAATCTAATTTTTTCGGCCACTAACATAGCTTCGGCAAAGCGAGTTTCGGGCAAAAGCAATAAGAATTCATCGCCGCCAGTGCGCGACACGTGATCAGTAGGTCTTAGAGTCTCCTTGATGCGGCCCACCAATTCTTTTAGGACAACATCGCCTACTCCATGGCCGAACGATTGATTGATACGATCAAAATTATCACAATCGACAAGCACCGCCGTTAGAAACCAACCACCGCGTTTGGCACGTTTGCGCTCTTCGGCAAAAACACGTTCTAGTCCAGTCCTATTTAAAACGGCGGTCAAATGATCAATATCGGTTAATCTCTGTAATTGATGATTGGCTGCTTCTAGTTGTCTGGTCGTTGATTTTAACTCTGCCTCCAGGCGTCTGAGCTCAAGGGCATGTCGCATTGATTGAATAATATGTTGGCTATCGAGATCACTGCGTCTAACATATTCACTGACCCCAATGGCCCGAGCTTGCGCGGCTAATTTTTCATCCCCAAAGCGATCGACTACAAAAACAGGCATTGCTGCTACTTGCTCTCTGATGCAGCGCACGGCCTCTAGTCCTTGATGGTCTTTAAGTGGCAAGTCGAGCAAAACCAGGTCTACATTACCCGACTCAAGTCTTGACAAACCGCTGCTTAGTAAGTTGGTAGTTTCCAGGGCAAAATCTGAATTGGCTGCAGATTGCATTAATTTGCTTAAAGCAAATGGATCGACCGAATTATCCTCGATCAAGAGCACACTTGCCTTTTTTTCGGTCATCTTTTTCACCAAGAGCTTATCCCGCTTTTATCTTATATCTTAAATACAACTTTTGCGCTAGTTTTCTATCGGTGGGCGCCTGAAAAATGAAATCGCTGCTATGCGTTGTGATACCTTAGCTAGGCGTTATATTAATTGCCTCCTGTATATCTCTTGCCCAAAAATGGCTCCCTCATATTTCTCATAAAGCGTATGTCAACCGAATTTCATCCTCAATCGCCTCCTCCCCCTAATCTGTCGAGTAAATCTAAGATTGCCAAACAACTAGCCGCTGTTCTGGCGGGCTGTCTTTTAATCTGGCTTTCCTTTAGGGGAGCAAATATTTCTAAAGTAATGAGCTATGTTCGCTGCGCCAATATTAGTTTTATCGGCTTAATGTGTCTTTCTGCTTTATTAAGTCATTTTTTAAGGGCCTGGCGCTGGCTGATTCTCTTAAAGCCTTTGACTAAGACAAAAATTAGTCTCTGGCATTCCTTCTGTGCTGTCATTTATGGCTATGCGGTGAATATTATTGTGCCCAGAGGAGGCGAAATTATTAGGCTGCTGGCGATTTGTAAGTCGGAGTCGCTGCCCTGGGCTGGTGTTTTGCCTACTTTGCTAATTGACCGCTTGTTGGACTTAATTGTTTTGGTGTTTTTGCTCGGTTTTACTTTAATTTCTTTACCACCGGACCAGTTGGCTAGTCTGCCATGGCTGTATCCGAGCGGCATTTCCTTAAGCTTGGCCACTCTAATCTTATTCCTGGCTTTGCCGAGATTGGGGGCCATAATCTCATTTTTATTAGACCAGGATTGGCTTAAGAAACTCATTCCCACTGGCTTAATGGACAAAATTAAGAACTTGCTGGCTCAATTTGATCAAGGGACGCGCTCATTAACCAGTCCACTCGCTTATCCGTTAATAATTTTATCGACCCTGGCCATTTGGTTCTGCTATTGGCTTAACTTTTATTTTGTCATATCCGCTTTTGGACTAGATAGGCTAATCAGCCTAAATAAAGGTCTGATTGTTTTTAGTCTTGGCTCGTTGAGCAGTCTGGTACCTACTCCAGGTTGTGTTGGCGGCTTTCATTTTCTAGTCAGTAAGTGCCTGGTGCTTATTGCCGGAGTAGATCAAAATCTTGCTCTATCTTTTGCCACTGTTTTGCATGCTTTTGCTTTTGTGATTGTTGTTTCCGTCGCGGCCGGCGTTTGCCTGCTTGTTGAAAATTGGCGAAGGTAAAGGCTGACACTGAGGGCAAAAGTGGCTGGAGCGACCGGCAATTTTCAGACGTATAATCAATGTTTGACAGACCCGACAATTTTTTCCAGTTCGCCCATACACTAAAGAAATATTCTGGTAATTGCCATTTACTCCCTGGCTATTCTTGAAATCTTTAAGACTGGAGCCACCAAGATCAATTGCCTGCTTCAGAAGGCGAGGCATTACATGAGAGAGCGTGCGGTATTGTTTTGCGGTCAATTGGCCAGCCGGGGTAAGCGGATTAATCTGTGCTTTGAATAATATTTCGTCTGCATATATATTGCCTATGCCGGCTAAGAGTGTTTGATCGAGGAGAGCGGCCTTTATCACCTGACGGCGGCCTTTAAAAACCTGACGCAATTGGCTGGCAGTTAGACCAGATAATGGCTCTGGACCTAAGTTAGCTAGAGCGGGAATTATGGCGGTCAAATTGCTGTCCGGTGGAACAAACCACAGGCGGCCAAAGACGCGCATATCTTCAAATAAAAGTTGTTTCTTACTTTGAAGCAGAAGACGAATGCGTAAAAACTGATTTGCTTTTTTTGTTCCTTTTTCTAGAAATAAGAGGCGGCCGGACATGCGTAAATGTAAGACCAGAAGTGCTTTACCATGGACGCCTTCTAAATGTAAAAGTAAATATTTACCGCGGCGATCTATATCAACAAAGCGGTGTCCCGGTAGCAGCGCTGCAAATTGTTTTGGTGAAGGATGAGCGATTGATTGTGGGCGATATATTTCTACACTGGCTATCGACTCGCCGATAATCCTGGACAATAGATCCTGGCGAACAGTTTCCACTTCTGGTAATTCAGGCATTATCTATCCTTTTGTCGTAGGGGTCGATTGCATCGACCCGTTTATTCTGACGGGCGCGCATGCCGCGCCCCTACTAACTCGCAAAATAAAATGCTGCGCCGAGAATGGCATATACAGCTAATAGTTGTATGCCCTCCAACCAATTACATTCACCATCGGTAGCGACGAAGGCAAGAATAATTACGGAGACAATTATAGATAATAGTTCCAGTTCATTGAAGCGCAGATCAATTGGTTGTCCAATCAAGAAACCAATAAAAATAATAATCGGTGCCACAAAAAGGGCAATTTGGGCACCGGAACTAAGAGCAATATTCATTGCCAGGTCCATTTTATTTCGCCAAGCCATAAGTATTGCGGTGCTGTGTTCGGCAGCATTGCCAATGATGGCCACTAAGATGACACCAATAAAAATTTGGTTCAAACCAAGAATTTGGGCTCCAGCAGCTAACGTTTGCACTAGATATTCACTCAACAGAGCAACTAAGAGCGCAGAAATAAGTAAGATGAGCAGAGGTTTGCCAATTTGAGTCCAGAACAAAGCTCGTTTTGGTTGGCGTTCCCGTTTAATTGAAGCAGCTGATTGATGCGCATGATTCAATTGTGGCTGAGCGCGCAAAATATAGACAAGGCCAAGGAAATAGGTAATCAATTGCACCGTGGCGATAGCCAGAGCTAATTTAATTTCCTGTTGCGGCAACGGTTGACTGGATGCTCTGAAGTTGGGCAAGGATAACTGTCCACTGTGGCTATAGTGAAAAACGGCTGGTACTGTCAAACTAATAGCGGCCAGAGCAAGTAACGTGGCAGCGGTTGTGGCGTGGTGGCGGTTAAAGGTTTGTCTTTTGTGTTTGAGCCCGCCCACCAGCATGCTGCCTCCGAGAACAAGCAAGATATTGCCAATAATTGAGCCAGTAATAGAAGCTTTCACTACTTCAATCAGTCCGGCTTTGAGAGCCACTAGGGCAAGAATCAATTCGCAGGCATTACCGAAAGTGGCATTAACCAGGGCACTAAGACCGATGCCTAGATGTTGGGCGCAATGATTCAGTCGCTTTACCCATCACAGCTGCTAAAGGAATAATGCCTAGGCAAGCAGTAACAAAGATCAATACTGGCGACCAGCCAAATAGCTCACCAAGCACGGGCAGGGGTACAAAAATTAAACAGAGATTGAAGGCCAGATTGAATTTCATTACTACCCCTATGATTCCTGGTCATTAATGGCGGTCAAAGCCCAACAATTCGGTTAAAATGGGCGAAATAACAATTCGGTATTTAGGCTATATACGTAGTTTCGCCATTTACAGCAGAGCAAAGGTAACATACTGTTACTTGTATCGTTCCATGGGTAGCCTAAAGTCATAGGGTAAATTAATGGTATTTCTGAAGCCACTAACGCAAGAGTCCATAGAATGTGAAACAGAGCATTTTCTTATGGCCCAGAGGCAATTAGATGAAATTGCGCGAGAAATGGGGCTGGATGAGGAATTACATGAACGACTGCGTTACCCGAAAAGATCTTTAATTGTCAGTATACCGGTGCGAATGGACAATGGACAGGTGCGTACATACACCGGTTATAGAGTGCACCATGACGTTTCTTTGGGCCAGCAAAAGGGGGTATTCGCTTTCATCCGGAAGTGAATTTGGGCGAGGTAGCTGGTCTAGCAATGCTGATGACCTGGAAATGCTCGTTAATGGGCTTACCATTCGGGGGAGCAAAGGGAGGCATCCGTTGCGAGCCATGGAATATGTCCACACCAGAGTTGGAAAGATTAACCCGTCGCTATACGGCTGAAATTATTAACTTGATTGGACCGGATAAAGATATTCCGGCCCCGGATATGTATACAAACGAGCAAACTATGGCCTGGATCATGGATACATATAGTGTCAATGTCGGCTATACGGTACCTAGCGTAGTAACTGGTAAGCCGGTATCGATAGGGGGTTCATTAGGCAGACATGAGGCTACTGGTCGCGGGGTAGCATTTTGTGCCAGGGAGGCAGTAGCCCATAGTTCATCGGTTGATAAAAACCCCAGTGTGGTTATTCAGGGCTTTGGTAATGTTGGTTCAATAACCGCTAAGCTTTTGCATGAGACTGGCTATCGCATAATTGCTGTTTCCGACGTTCATGGCGGTATATATAACGCGGACGGTCTTGATTTACCACGGCTTTTGGCTTATGCCTCTGAAATGGGCAGAGTAGAAGATTTTTCAGGCGGCAAGCCAATTAGCAATCAAGAATTGCTAACTTTGCCATGTGATGTTTTAATTCCAGCTGCTTTGGGCAATCAGATTCGCAAAGATAATGTATCGGATATTAATTGCAAAATTATTGTGGAAGCGGCTAACGCGCCGGTAACCCCAGAGGCTGACCAATATTTAGAAAGTAAAAAAATAATGGTTGTACCGGATATTTTAGCCAATGCTGGCGGGGTAACAGTTAGTTATTTTGAGTGGGTACAAGGCTTGATGCATCTTTTCTGGACAGAAGAAGAGGTCAATAAACGTCTGGAAGAAATTATGGGACGGGCCTGTAAGCAAGTATTTGATCTTAGTAATAGGACCGGTTTGCGTTTGAGGATGGCAGCTTTGCGCATAGGGATTAGCCGGCTAGCCGAAGCTAAGCGCCAGCGTGGTTTATATCCTTAAGAATATAAATTATTATAAAATTTTGCTAGAGTAGTCAAGGGACGCTAATTAATCAGACAAGCAGGGAACAGAGGTAAAGGGACCTGAGTGTAACTGTTCTATTTGTGTCTTAATTAGTCTAGATGTTCCAAACCAGTAAAACTACCCGTACAAACCTGCGTCTGCCCAAGCAGATGGCTTTGCCTGCTGTGGGAGATCTGGAATTTGTCGGCGAACAAGCCCTCAAAATAATTGGGCGTCAAGTTGAATTGCCGTTTTCTCTCAGTCAGGATCGGGAAAATGATTTTCTGCTGAATGTTTCCGTTCCTGCTGCAGATGCCGAACCGGTTTGGGCTCTCTTACAGTTGCGAGCGAATAGCGAACAAATGCTATGGCAGCATGCAAGTGCAGATATTAGTTTGATTCATAGTCTTGTTAAAGATGCGGTGGGGACCGGTAAAGAAAAGGCGGATCAAGCCGTGCGCACCCAAGTGGGGATAGATCCGAACCAGTTGGTGGCGACACAGAAATTTAGCAGCGGTATTTCTGATATTTTGGATGGTGCACTGGTCAATGATCAGGCAGTGGCCCAAGGCAACTTAAAAGTTACACCAGTGCCTGCTTTACTTAATACTATTAATCACCAAGCCATGTCCGGCAAACTGGCGATTGAGTGCAAGCAAGAGGTTTGTGAGGTCTATTTCACTGAAGGAAAGCCAGTGCATTGCCTGCTTAAAGAGATAGCCGGCGATTTAGCCCTAATGGAATTAATTACCTGGCGCGAGGGTGATTATCGCTTTTATCCTGGACAAAAGACCCTTGCCCAAACTGTTAATGATCCTTTTGATACTTTGATGAAAACCGGATTAACGTTAATTGATCAGTTTACTTATCTGGAAACAAATGGCTTTCATCTAGAGTCATGTTTGATTAGAAAAAATGCCATGATTTCCGAACAAGAATTGCGCATTCGTTTGAGCAAAGGTGTGGCGGGTAATATTGAGCAACAGATAGACTTTTACGAATTAGTTGATAATCACAGTACAATTTTTGAATTGTTAGCTAAGAGGCCTTTATCTAAGGCGCAATGGATACCAATTATTTTCAATTTGGTCAGTTCAGCGCTAGTGCAAATTAGTGGTCAGGTATCTCAACAAAGTCGTTTAGCCAGCCTCAAATCTTTTGGCGTAGATGAAAACGAGCTGCAGAATGTGGCCAAACATTTAATTCGTTCAGAAACCGGAATTCTTACGTATCCAGGTTTCATTTATTTCTTGGATCAAGAATATTTGCGCTATCAGTATTTTAATTTCCCTTTCTCAGTAATCGTTTTTAGTGTCTGCTCAAAAAAAGGTGAATTTAAGCCGGTTGAGCATTTACCAATGCTAGCTATTAGGCGAGCCATGCAAAGAATTTCCCAGGTGAAACGTCCAGTGGATATGTTGGGTCATTTTGAACAGAACGATTTTGCCATGATTTTGCCAAATACCAATGCCTCTGCCGCTGGTGCTCTTGCCAGCCGGATGCTCGAAGTATTAATGGAAGCACCGCTAACCTCGGATTTGGATGCCCGCAGTCTCTGGCTAGCTTTTGGCGTGGCTACGATACCAGAGGATTGTCAGGAAATGGATAAATTACTTTTGGCGGCAAAAAAGGCTCGCGATCAAGTACGACAAGGAAGAGATCGAGTCATGCTATCGCGTGGTGTTTCAGAGGGCGAACCACCGCCCAGTTATTAGCAAATGACTAACTATTTGCTAATCCAGTAGCCCAAGTCTAACTTGACAGATTGGCAATTTGGGCTCATTCTTTTGATGGAAAGCGTGAGGAGGAGCCGCTCATGGAATCCTTTGATCAACCATTCGATTTGCTAGAATTTCAGCAAATGGCGCGAGAAATTCTTTGTCCCAAAAAACTTTTTTTACTTTGGGAAAATGTTTGCCGTCGCTATGAGCGACAGGAGATCGGACTTTATCAATTGGAAGAAATGAAAGAAGTGATTTGGCCGCATCTAAGCGCCTTATCTTCCTTACGTAAAATTGTCGATGAAAATGAAAATAAGGGACGAAAGCGCCGCCGCTTGACCGCCTGAATTCTCAAGGATAGCACGAGATTACAGCGGAGCGGAGGGCGGCGAGGAGCCGTCCGGAGCAAGAGCGTGTGTACGTGCGGCGGAGGCGAAGGATGAAGCCGACAGAGCACTATGAAAGCATATGAATGAATGTGCTGATCGCCCAGCACATAGAAGTAAGAAGAAAAAGCCAATCCACAGGTTGCATGGGCATCCGTGGCTGGGCTCTCCGTTTACGCAAACCAAGAAATATCCAGATGATCAGGCTAAAAATTGCACATAGACCCAAAAAGTTTGCTCCAAATTGATGGGCAAATTGCAAATCAGTGATGCAGCCTGGTATGACGTAAATCCTGTTCGGGGGGTGCACACTTGCATGCTCCATTGCTTTCAAGCGTACTTTATTTTCATCTTCAAGATCTTTGCCGCCATATAATCCAATTAAGTATGCTGTATAAGGCTCTCCAGATGAGATCAATTTGCCGTGTCGATCAAATCCATGAATATAGAATTCATTGACCTTATAACCATCTGCGCAACGCTGCGTGGTAAATAGAGCTAAGGCATTGATTCTGCCAGGTAAATTTACTACTTCGTCGTGCCAATTGCCACCTTGTTTTAAAAATCTATAGCATGCATTGACTGAGGCATCCGCATTTAGACCCATAAACAGGGTATCGCGGCCGAAACTGCCATTGACGCGCTTAATTACCGGTAGCACAGCTTTGCTGTCGAATGGGTTAATATAGGTGAGCTTAGGCTCGGCAGCCAGTTTTTCAGTTTTATCTGGGTAACAGCTATGATTGGCATAGTATCGTTTGGCAAATTCAGCCAGCAGTTTTATTTTTTCGACAAGCACAAATTCGGAGGCACCGCCGGCATAAAGCACGCTGCCGTCTTCACTAATTAGTTCATCCAATTGCAATTGATACCAGTTTTCTTTGGGAACTATCGTACTCAAGAACGTGGCCCAGAGATCACCAAGATTGCCCCTTAAGACATAATATGGAATTTTGCGATGATGCACGTCACCGATCATCAAAGCATATTTGTTGTCAATAAAATGCACACCGGAAAGCCCATCTACTGATTGATAGATTCCCTTTTCGATCAAATGCTCAGCAGTGACATTGGGGTCCGGTAGATCAGTTGATATAAATAATTGGGATAACGAAATCGCTATGGCGGCAATACCGATAATAGCGCTGATAATATAAATAATGGTCGGCCAGCGGCGGTCTAAGGTATGGATATTGAACGGATGGCGCGCCTCTTGCTCAGCTGATTCAGCTCCATAACGCAAGTTTTTTATTTTTTTTGGTTGATTGGAGACTTTTCTGACCGGAGGAGCCGTTTTTTTCTTGCCTTGTGGGGAGGCACCGGTGGTAGTGCTAGGAACGCTAGGAGGTCCAGACTCGCTTTTACTTGCAGGCAGTGGAAACAGCCCTAGCTTGACAGAGTCTTCTTGAACATCTTCTCGATTGGATAAAATCTTAAAATATTCCTGTCTAATTTCCTGGGCTAAGGGGTGCGCTAATCCCAGGGTCCTTTCGGCACGGCTGGCAGCCAATTGATAAATTTCATCAGCTTGACTATATTGCTTATTGGCCTCCAGGGCACGGGCCAAGCTTAGTAAGGTAAGCGAAACGTCAGGATGTTCGGCGCCAAGAATTTTCGCGCCGATTGTAACCAATCGTTGATAAAGCGGTATAACTTTATCGTAAAGCTTGTTTTCCGAGTAAATCGTCGCCAATTCTTGTAAGCACAAAGCGAGTTGAACGACCTGATGCGGATCATTTTCACAGATCTTGATTGCCTGTTCATATATCAGCGCTGCTTGTTTCTCATTACCGGCGCTTTTAAATTGTTCTGCTTCCTGTAATAATTCTTCTATCATCGAATATTTCTGATCATTCTGCCTAGATTTGCTAAACATAACCGATTAAACGGGCTTCTTCTATATAATTTGCCCAGTTAATTAAAATCAAAAAACCGCCCAGCCAGTTTTGTGATCAAAGTCAAGAGATTTGAATTTTATTAGCCACTGGGGGAATATTTATCTGACTAAACCAGTGATGCGGGCAATGGCAATTGTAATGGGGAACTACAAGCTTAACGGTTAGCCGCTGGCTGTTAAAAACGCTGGTCTGCTGGTTAATGTCTAAGCCTTTGCCGTTGACACTGGAGGGCAAACCTGCGGATAATTTGTTTAACGGCACGGTAGCTCAGGTGGTTAGAGCACGCGACTCATAACCGCGGGGTCGGGGGTTCGATTCCCCCCTGTGCCAGAATTTTAAAACAAAATCTTCGAACTCTAAACCGCGACGTGCCCATCATTCGCTCAAGTTTTTAGCGCCTTATCCAAAATCTCCAGGGCTTTTTTGATTTCATTAGCAGTGATTATTAATGGTGGAACGAAGCGGATGGCATTTGGTCCGGCGGCTACCAGCAAAAGACCATTTTCTAAGCAGGTTTCAAGAATTGGTCGTACCGGTCGATTGAGCTCAACCGCTTGCATAAGTCCTTTGCCGCGCACATCTATAATTTGCGGATGATGCTTTTTTAAATTGAGTAAACCGGAGCGCAATTCTTCGCCCATAGAAATTACGTGTGGCAAAAACTCTGGCTGCAGCACTTTATTCAGCACAGCGATAGCTGCTGAACAAGCTAAAGGATTGCCGCCAAAAGTGCAACCATGATCACCAGGTTTGAGTATATTGGCTAGCTCGTTTTTAGCGATGATGGCGCCAATCGGCATACCACCACCGAGACCTTTAGCAAGTGCCAATACATCCGGTTCAATACCCAGATCTTGGTATGCAAAAAGAGTGCCGGTGCGACCAATGCCGCACTGTACTTCATCAAAAATGAGCACAATTTTTTGTTCGGTGCAAAGCTGGCGGATTTGCTTTAGATACGAAGCATTAGCAGGATGGATGCCACTTTCGCCTTGAATTGGTTCGATAATTATGGCACAAGTTTGAGGAGTTACAGCAGCTTTTAGAGCGGCAAAATCGTTAAAGGGGACTGTCTTGCAAGCAGGGAGCATTGGCTCAAAGCCGGCATGATATTTAGCTTGCGTCACTGAAAGGGCGCCATATGTTCGACCATGAAAAGAGCCGTTGACACTAAGTATTTCACAGCAATCTGGCCCTTTGATTTCTTTGCCAAATTTGCGACTTAGTTTCAATGCGGCTTCAATTGCTTCGCTGCCGCTATTGCAGAAAAATACTTTATCAAGACCACTGTGCTTAACAAGTTTTTCAGCCAATTCAATGGCCGGAGTATTGGAGTAAATATTAGAACAATGATTTAAAAGTTTAAGTTGATCGGATAATGCTTTAACATAGTCAGGGTCTTGATGGCCAAGGCTATTGACGGCAACGCCGGCCATAAAATCTAAATAGGTTTTTCCGTTTATGTCTTTGACATAACAGCCATTGCCACTTACTAGAACGACCGGAAAATTGACGTAAGTGTTGAATAATACTTCTTTGCCCCGTTCAAGCCAAGTGCCAGAGAGATTGGTTGTCGGATCAACTTTTTCATCAATCGAATAATTTGGACTCATAGTTAAATATCTCCTGTGACAAGAGTGCCTATTTGGTCTGGTTTAAGCAGAGCATCTATGATCGCTTGCTCTTTATGTCCGTTGAGGATGGCTATGCGTTGTATACCCTGATCAATGGCTGCCACACAGCTTCTTAGTTTGGGTAACATACCACCAGCGACTATTTCCTCATTTATGTATTGGGGAATTTGGCGAATTTTTATTTTCCCAATACGCGTATTGGGATCTTTTACATCAGCCAGAACACCAGCGACATCAGTAAGAAAAATTAGATAGTTAGTTTTAAGGGCAGTAGCCACGGCAAAAGCAGCATGATCTGCATTGATATTATAAAAATTACCCTGGTGGTCTTTTCCTAAAGGAGCAATAACTGGTATAGATTGTTCTTGTAGTGCAGCATGTAGCTGCTCACTATCGACTGCCTCAATTTCACCCACCCAGCCAATGTCCTTTTTTTCATCCGCCAATTTTAATTTTTTGGCTAAGAGGATACTATTATGCGGTAAACAAAAGCTCGTTGCCTCAACGCCATTGGCTTGAAAACGTTCAACTAGATTATGGTTTACTGTTCCCAAAACATCCATGACCACAGATAATGTTTCCTTATCAGTGATGCGCAGTCCTTCTATTTTTTTTGTTTCAATGCCTAGCTTAGCTAAGGCTGAATTTATACCCGTGCCGCCGCCATGCACTATAACTACGTTTGCACCGGAGTGCTTTAATTCAACAGCTTGTTTGACCAATTGCGTTGTAGTCAAAGAATCTGCTAAAACACTGCCACCGAATTTAATCAAAATGGTCTGGCCAGCAAATTGTGTTAATTGAGGAATAGCTTGCTGGGAAGGTAAATTGGTTTCAGGATTGAGTCCAGTTGTCGGCCTAAGTTCTCTATACATAATTAACTCCTATAGCTACCGTTAATACGTACGTATTCGTAGCTCAAATCACAACCCCAGGCAGTAGCAGATGATTGCCCACCATTGTTCATCTCAATAAGTATTTTTATATTTTTCTCTTTGAGAATTTTAAGCGCCTTAGCTTCGTCGATTACTTCTGGTTCTCCGCGATTGATCAAAGAGATTTTGCCCGCCTCACTTAAAAATTCAATTGATACGCCATCTGGATCGAAGGGCACACCGGCATAACCCATGGCAGCAAGAATGCGCCCCCAGTTTGCATCCTGTCCGAAGAAAGCAGTTTTGACCAAGCTAGAAGAGATCACTGCCTTTGACAATTTTTGTGCTTCTTCAACAGTCTTTGTGCCATGAACGGTGACTTCTAAAAATTTAGTTGCTCCCTCGCCATCATGCACAATTGCTTTGGCTAATTCGAGATTGACTTCGTTTAGAGCAGCGAAAAATTTATTGTAATTATCGCCATGCTCGTTGATTATTTCGTTGCCTGCTAAGCCATTGGACATAATAGCGACCATATCATTGGTGCTAGTGTCCCCATCAACAGAGATCATGTTGTAAGTCTGCTGATTGCTTTTTTGCAAGCATTCTTTCAAAAGAGCAGGGCTGATATTCACATCTGTAGTTATAAAGGCCAGCATGGTAGCCATATTGGGATGGATCATGCCTGAGCCTTTAGCTATGCCGCCAATGGTTACTGTTTTGCCGCTTATCGGTGTGCTGAAAGCAAATTCTTTCATGAAAGTATCAGTAGTCATAATTGCCTGAGCGGCAGCCTCCCCGGCGCCATTTTCACTGCTGAGCAATTTACTGGTGGTCTTAATACCCTCTGTGATCAAGTCTATAGGCAAAGGAAGGCCAATGACGCCAGTTGAAGAAACAAGTATTTCTTCGCTTTTTACGCCCAGGCAATTAGCGAACGTTTTTGCCATAATTTCGGTGTGCTGCATACCGGCAGCGCCGGTGCAGGCATTAGCGTTGCCACTGTTAACGACGATGCCACGAATGGGAGCCTGCTTTTGAGCCACTTGCTCGCACCAAATAATGGGGGCCGCTTTGACGACATTAGTAGTAAACACAGCAGCGAAATGAGCGGGAACATTGCTGGCGATCAAAGCAAGATCCTTTTTTTGTTTTTGCTTTTTTAAGCCAATATGTGCTCCGGCTGCCTGAAAGCCCTGGGGAGCAGTTATACCGCCGTTTACTTTGATCACTTAGTTCTCCTTGCTGGTCAAATACAAATACAAAAAACCCGAGTCTCTGGGAGCACTCGGGGAAGAATTCTTAGCTTGGTTCTAAATCAATACAGCTAAACTAACCCCGAATGCTTAGGAGCGCGGCGAGGGCGACGGTTGTTAGCGGCGTTTGTGTACAGAGGCTGCATGAATAGCTCCAAAAATAAACACGGCGAAGGCTACCATAATTGGATAAGCTTTGTCAATATATTGTTTGCGGAATGTGCAGGTGCTCTTCCGCGCTATCCTTACCAATCCAAGTCAGTGTCCACTTGCGCCGTATCACTATCAATATTATTAATGTGACGGCAGTAATTACGGCAAAAACCAGAAAACCGGTGGCAAAGGATCCTGTCAACTGTTTTGACTGACCCATAAGATTGGGGATCAATGAGCCGCCAAGGGCGCCAATTTCACCAATCATGCTTCCAGCCACGGCTGTGGAGAGAGGCCAGCGCAGCGGCACTAATTGAAACAGAGCACCATTGCCTGCACCCAGAGCGGCAAAACAGAGCATAAATAGAATTGTGGTCACAACAATAGATGGCTCAAAGCTGAGCGATAAGAGAGCGGCAATGGCGGCAATGAGAACTACTAGAAGTGTAGTCACACCACCCAAGCGATCAGCTATATAGCCGCCAAAAATGCGCATGCCGCTGCCAAGTATGGTGGCAAGAACTGTAAGCTGTCCGGCTTCAATCTTTGTGACGTGGAATTGACCGTAAAAAAATGTAGGTAAGAAACTGCTCAGTCCAATGAATCCACCGAATGTAATTATATAAATCAAATTGAAGATCCAGCCATCAACTTGCCAAAGACATTTTAGGTATTCTTTGAGGGACTGATGTCCACGATCTGGGGGTTCTTTAGCGAAAAAAATCATCACAGCGATGGGCAAAGCCATTGTTAAGGCGGCAAAGCCATATACAGATTGCCAGCCATAAATAGTTGCTAAAGGGGGGGCCAGTAACGCTGCTAACACGGTGCCGCTGTTTCCAGCACCGGCTATACCCATGGCTAAGCCCTTATACTTTTTAGGATACCAACCTGAGCCAAGTGAAAGTGCTACGCCGAAGCTGGCACCGGCGATTCCCAGTAATACACCCATAGCTAAGACATCAGAATATTTATGAATAGACAGAAATCCCCAAAGGCAGGCGACCAGGATGGTGGACATTTCGATGATCGCTGTGTTCTTGCGCCCGATGTATTGCGAAAGCACACCCAACGGAAAGCGCATCAGAGCACCAGCGAAGATTGGTATCGAAATCATGAATCCAGTCTGCGCTGGACTAAGTTTAAAATATTCAGTAATAAAGGGTCCCATGGCGCCGTTCAGGACCCAGACAGCGAAGCAGAAATCGAAATAAAGGAAAGCCGAGAACAGCGTGGGCAGATGCCCCGTCCTTAGAAAGTTTTTTAAATGAGTCACAGAAAACTCCTTGTGACGACTGGTTTATTTATCGGCAGTATGATCAGCCGGGGAAAATGGGCAGCTGTTTGAGTCCGGTGGTTTCATCCAGACTAAAAAGGATATTCATATTTTGTACGGCTTGACCGGCTGCGCCTTTGACCAGATTGTCAATTGCGGCGACGACAATTAGTCTTTGGTTGCGCTCGTCAACTGTGAAACCAATATCACAATAATTGGAGCCTTTCACGAAGCGCGTCTCGGGCAATGGGTATTCTTGATCAACGCCAGGTTTGAAAAGGCGAATAAAGGGCTCTTTGCCGTAGGCGCTATGAAATATTTCGTAGACGTCTGCGGGAGTAGTTTTGGCCTTTAAGGCACCATAGGCGGTGATGAGAATGCCTCTGTTCATTGGTATTAAATGAGGAGCAAAGGTTATTTCGACCGACTCCTTATTGCGCAGAGAAAGCTCTTGCTCAATTTCAGGCATATGTCTGTGGGTAGCTACTTTATAAGCTTTTATAGATTCATTGACTTCATTAAAATGAGAAGAAAGCGCAAGCCCGCGTCCGGCACCGGAAACTCCTGATTTGGCATCCACAACTATACTGCCTTTGTGCAAAATATCAGCAATCATTAAAGGCATTAATGCCAGTTCGGTGCATGTGGCATAACAGCCGGGATTAGCTATCAGCCGGGCAGTTGAAATTTCCTGGCGATGCCATTCGCAAAGACCATAAACTGCTTGAGCCAATAAATCCGGGCATGCATGTTTAGTCTCATACCAGGATTCATATGTTTCAATATTTTTCAGACGAAAGTCCGCACCTAAATCAATGAAGCGAGTCTTTTGCAGGAGTTTGGCATTTATTTTTGCGGCAGAGGCACCATGCGGTAATGCCAGGAAAACCAAGTCAACTTCATTGGCTAATTTGTTCAGATCATCTTCCTGGCAAATTAAATCGAGAATTTGATTATAAGCAGGATAGACTTTAGAAAATTCTCGGCCGGAATGAGTTTGCGAGCCAAGGCTACAAAGTTTTACCTGCGGATGTCCGAGCAAAAGGCGGACAAGTTCTTGTCCGACATATCCTGTGGCGCCAATAACGGCTACTTTAATCATGAACAATCTCTACCATTTATTGAGAGGGAATTTATATTAATAGCATAAGTTTGTGATTAGAAAACTGATGGAGACAAGATATTAAGCGGATTCCTTTAGCTCCCTCTAATTAAGAAAGAAGTTTATTCGACGATCTTAATCACCCGGATGAGTGATTAACGAAGGAAATGAACTACTAATTTATCCTCCTTTGCTAAGATACAAATATGGACTTATGCAGGCAAATTTTTTCGTGGGCGAAACAAGTGCTTTTTAGAGTTAAAATTATGCAAAGTTCAATGAACTTCTTCTTCGTTGTAGTCTTGCTAGGCTTGTGCCCACCAGTTGTTGCAGGAGGTGGAGGTAAACCGGCAGTTACTTCGACAAAGGTTGTTAGTAAGCCAACCTCAACAGGAACGAAGGAAATTGGTGATCGCCGGACTGATGCCACCGGCTTGCATAAATCGTCCATACCGATAGCAACTTTGCACGTATACACCAAGACGGATGAAATGCGGAACGACGGGATGCTGCGAGAGCTTTTTAAATTACAATCGGCCGTTAGTGCTGATAATCCATTTAGTGCGGCAGGCATAGAAAATGAAAGAGCTGGCGATATCAATCTTGCCATTGCTGAAAATCTCGCTGCCAGCGTTATTCGAAAACACAGCTTTGATACAGAGGAACTTGATGATCTTGATAAAGAGTATATTGTCCTTGGACCTAATTCACACCAGAATTTCTTTGATCTAACCAGCGGCAATGCTCTCTTTGAGCCGAAGAAAAACATAATCGTATCCACTAATCTGGGAGAAATCTCCATTGGCGCCGGTTCAATCGTCTGTATATTAAAGCCAGAACCGGGTGTGGTATCGATATACGATCTGCATGATGCCAGCGGCAAAAATGTATGTATTAAAATTGGCACAGAGATATTGACATTGTCTCCCGGCAAGCAAATTACTTTGTCTAACCAAACAAAAGAAGAATTAGAGTTTGAGAAAATTACGCCAGCTCGTCGTATTGCTTATAGAAAACTACAGCAAAGCTCCCTCCAGTCAGGTACTAAAGTATATTCAAGTGAATTTTCCATACCTTCAGCAATGTTGCATATAAAACCTCTGCAGATGATGCTGTTGTCTGATAATAAGGATGATCGTAAAATTGCTGATGAATTAATCAAAGATTTTGTTATTTTGGATGATCTATCTGCCGGTTCCGAGCAATATAAAATGCCGACTAAACCCGAATTTACTAAGATATCTACAAAGCTGAACTGAAATTGGATTTGCCCTTGCGGTTTACTGCGCATAATAGTCACAAGACAAAGTGCTCAGTCACCGGGCCGTTATTTTTTATTGCATTGGCATTCTTTGCTTGTTTGCCGGCACAAGCTCAACTTGTAAGCAGCCATAACGCACTCAGCCCTATCCAGCTCAATGCACCGCAAAACTTGGATCAGCAATTTTTGCGCCAGAATCCAAGTGTTCTTCCCACAGATACGACGCCTTTTCAATTGAATAGAGCGCGCTATGGGGTTGGTTCACAGTTTCAATTTCGTCTCTTTCAAAAATTACCAGCACGTTTCTGGTTTACTGCGGTAACGGAAGAGTCGGGCAGGTTGGAGACAAATGCTTTTCAAACCGCAGGGAGTGCTAGGCAGGATTTTGTTTTTCGCTCCTTGCCTAATATTACAGCTGGTTATGCTCTGACAGAACGTACGAATGTTTACTGCAATTACTTTGTCATCAAAGACTTATATGCAGCGCATGGGGATGCCCTTAATTTTCCGACGACAATGTCTCTTTCTATGGGATTGCGCAGAGATTTTCCTATCGGCACGAAGACTGTTTTGCAATTTGATGCCCAGGCTCGAGAACTCTGGGAGACGGCTGGTTTGAATCAAGCGGACTTATTGCCGGCTATTAATTTGACGAGAATAATTACACCGCGTGTAATATTTTTTGGCAGTGTTCTATTGCAAATGCGCAGTCATTATCCATTTGAGGGACCAACGCGTGAACTTGATCCGTTTTATAATATCGGTATGACTGCCAGTTATCGAGACTGGACTTTTGTCGCCTCGCAGACTTATGTGACAAACTTCAGAGACCCACCCTTTCGTGGTTCTATTCCCTCTCATGGTGTAGTAAATATGATTCTGGATTTTGAAGCTGCTCATCCGATTTCTCAACGAATTCCAGGTCTGGTGACATTTATTAGAGCAGAGCCTATTTTTAATTGGCGTTCAGGGTATGTGCCAGGACAGAGCGGTTTTGATTTTCGTCTTTATGGCGGATTGCGCCTGACGATCGCAAAGCCTGCTTACAACTCAGACATGGATGATCTGAGGACAAAACTTAAACGAGCAGCACAGCTTATGAAGCAATTGCAGGACGCTAAATCATCTGGCGCAGCGACTGACGGACAGAGCAATCCGTCTGCGCCACCAATAAAAGATAAAGCGATTGAAAATCCTGATCACAACGACCAACAAAATGATCAATAAGCCGGTAGGCGATGGTGCTCGACATCGCCAAAATGGAAATATTGTTGCTGCGGCAACGCGCTTCGTTCTATGCCGCCGCCTTGCAGCACAGTCAGGCGCCTTGAAGCCGGGGGAAATTTCAAAATGCTGGAATCGGCAAGAGCTTTTACTGCCTCAATCACCGCTTGATCATAATCAGAGAATCCTGAAGAGCGAACGATGCGTGGGTTTTTAATTTGACGATCGTTAGTTATAGTGCAGATAAACCAGGCTGTTGTGCCCAGCGGGTATTTTGATTCTATGGCATTAGTGGCCGGATTAAATTGAAAGCTTTGCGCCTGATCATTGGTGAGCAATTCAGATGTACTACTTAACACAGCCTGCAAAAAACGATTGCGCCAGCGATCCCATTCAATCAATAATTCTTTGTCTTGAGCATCAGGATCATCTTGCATTGTTGAGAGATCGCCTAGATTCACGGACCCTCGTATATAATTATTAGGCGGGGCACTCTTTGCACTAGGCTCGCTATAATCTGTTGTATTGGTCTGAGTTTGTTTAACAACGCCTTGGAGTGTTTGGTCCGGAATCGTGCCTGCTAAGCCAGCAGCTAGAGATTGATTTATAACTGCCAGGTTTAGTTGTAAATTTAGATAGACTAAACAAACAGTCAATAGAACCAGGTATTTTATCTGCCAATTATTGAACATCCAAATTACACCGTCAGTTGTTTAAACTACCTAATTCTATAACGCAAGTGGATGAAAATGTCTTCTGAAAATAATTTGAAAAAAGATTTGCGGGATCTTCTAGTAAAAGCATATGATTTGATTGTTTTGAATGGTGTTCAGTGTGCTGATGGACGCTCTACTGATGAGTCTGAGCGGGCATTTACTACCAGGCGCAATTTTGCTTTTATCGAAGACTATATAGACTTTTCAGAATTAAGCAGGAATGGGGAAAAAAGTATAAGGCGGTTGTTGCTCGCCTTCTCAGGTGGTCCTGATTCTACGGCTTTATTACTAGCCTTAAATGAATTAGCTGAACAGTCTACATTTGAGGTTTTTGCTTGCCATATAAATCATGGTTTAAGAGGGCAAGAATCGGAGGCAGATGCTCAATTCTGCCAGGAATTTTGTCGGCAAAGGGACATAAAATATCAGGAAATTAAGCTTGAATTAAGCGGTAATCGCTTCAGTGAAGACACTCTGCGCCAAAAGCGTTATCAGAGTTTGGCAAGTTTTGCTCGAGAAAAAGAAATCCATTTTATACTTACTGCACATACACTTGACGACCAGGTAGAAACCATGTTGTTTCGTCTTTTCCGTGGTACGGGTTTAGCTGGACTAAGGGGTGTAGATAGTTGCCGAAAGCTGGAAAATGCGCTGTATCTTGTGCGCCCTTTGTTAAACGTGAGCAAGCTGCAATGCGACCAGTTTTTACAAAGCCATGGAATTACTGCCCGCCTAGATTCTTCCAACTTGGATGCCGCCTACACTCGAAATTACATACGGCATGAGGTTTTGCCTGTGATTACTAGACGTTTTCCAGATCTTTTTCAGCGTCTTGATGTATTGCGACAAATTATTCAAGGCGAAAACGAATTATTAGAAAAACTAGGACGGACCTGTCTGGATGAGCTCGACCACGTTAATCCGAATCGCTGGATGGTGGAAGATTTGATCAAGCAGCCACTAGCGTTGCAAAGGCGCGCTGTCGCTCATGCTTTGCAAAAAAGAGAAATCGAAGTTTCGTATGTGCGCGTTGAAGAGATTCTCAATCTAAAAGAAGGGATGGCCCTTAACCTAGATGAAAACTGGCGGATTAAGCGGCTGGGTAAAGAGCTTTTTTGGGAAGAAATTATTGGTGTGAACGAAGATAATATAAGCAGCCATTTTGATCCGGTGGAAGTTAAAATTCCAGGCATCAGTCCGGTGTTATCAATTGATCTGGCCTTATCAGTTGAGCCATACAAAGGAAATCTTGCTTATAGTGAGCAATTTTTGCCTGTTTTTCCTATTGCCAATTCCAGCCAAGCCCTAGTTGATTTGTCGAGAATCAAGCCACCTCTAGTCATACGGGTAAGACAGCCAGGCGATATAATTCGACCTTTAGGCATGCCAAATTTGGTAAAACTAAAGAAATTTCTGCATACCCATAAAATGGCTAAAAGTGCCAGCAGTTTTGCCTATCCGGCGATTTTACTTGCCGATCAAGAGGAAGTTTTGTGGTTGCCGGGCATTGGACTGAGTGAGAAAATTAAAGTAACGGGAAGCCCATCGCACAGGCTTTCCTGGTTAAAACTCAAGGATTGTGATTTAGTAGTATCTTGAGAAAATGAAATAAGAAACAAAAGATAAAAAGGCAAGAACGCAGATGAAAGATTGGCGAGAAAGCGCCAAACAGGGTAAAAAACTGAGAAACTAATGGTATATAAGAAGCAACTGCTAACAACAAACCCCATTCTTAACGGGTAAAGACTCATCTGCTGAGGCTAGATTAATGAATTTAACGTGTTATAATCTGAATTTGGGGTTACTGGAGCGAGATTTATGAGGAAGTACGGAACTCCCGGGGCCGTTTTCTTTTTACTACTGATTTTAGTTTTGCTGGTCTTCTCCCTCACTTCTATCAGTCACAGGGAAGAGCCGCTGACTTACACTCAGTTGCTTACTTTGCTGCATAGTGGAAAAACAGAAAGTATCAACAAAGTAATTGTCACTAACGGTGAATCAACTGTTCAGGTAAAAATGGCCGGTAGTGAGCGAGAGCGCTCTGTTATTGTTCCTATCGAGTCCAAAGAATCTCTAATTAACGAATTAAATAAATCTGGTATCACTCTTGATGTCAGAGAGCCAGATAAGTCAAGTTTCTGGTTCAGCATGCTTAGTTCTTTCTTCCTGCCAATTCTTATTGTTGGTTGGATTTTTATTCATGTTTAGAAGCGCCCAATCAGGCGGCAATCAAGCGATGAGCTTTGGACGCAGCCGCGCCAAATTGATGGTGGACAATAAAGTTAAAGTTAGTTTTTCTGATGTGGCGGGCATTGATGAAGCCAAGCAAGAATTGCAAGAAATAGTTGATTTTCTTAAAAGTCCGGAAAAATTTCAGGCTCTGGGAGCCCGTATTCCGCGCGGTGTGCTTTTGGTCGGTGCACCAGGTACTGGTAAAACTTTGTTGGCTAAAGCTGTGGCTGGTGAAGCAGGGGTGCCGTTTTTTAGCATTTCCGGCTCGGATTTTGTGGAAATGTTTGTTGGCGTAGGTGCTTCACGGGTTAGAGATTTATTTGATCAAGCAAAAAAACATGCTCCTTGTATTGTCTTCGTGGATGAAATCGATGCCGTCGGCAGACAGCGTGGAGCTGGACTTAGGTGGTGGTCACGATGAGCGTGAGCAAACTCTCAATCAATTGCTGGTAGAAATGGATGGTTTTGAAGGCACAACAGGCATTATTGTTCTTGCTGCTACCAATAGACCGGACATTCTTGATTCGGCTCTTTTGCGTCCAGGTCGCTTTGACCGCCAAGTGGTAATTGATCGTCCGGATGTGCTTGGCACGAGAGCAAATTTTATCCGTGCATGCCAAAGGCAAGCCTCTGGCTAAAGACATCGAGCTGAAAATTTTAGCTAAGCGCACGCCCGGATTTACTGGTGCCGATCTGTCCAACTTAATTAACGAAGGGGCATTATTGGCCGCCCGCGGCAATAAAAAAGAAATTGAAATGCACGATCTGGAATTGGCGATTGATAAAGTCGTGGCCGGTCCTGAGAAGAAAACACGCATCATTGCCGCTAAAGAAAAAGAAATGACGGCCTATCACGAAGTGGGGCATGCCATTATGTGTGTGTTGCTTGAACATGCGCATCCTTTGCATAAAGTGAGTATTATTCCGCGTGGTTTTGCTCTTGGATTGACAATGTTTTTCCCTGAAGATGATGTGTTGACACAAACACGATCTCAGTTGATAGATCAAATTGGAGTCAGTCTTGGTGGCCGAGTAGCAGAAGAAGTAATTTATGGTGAAATTACCACTGGTGCCCATGATGATTTGGAAAAGGCAACTAAATTTGCCAGGCGCATGGTGACTGAATTTGGGATGAGCGATAGGCTTGGACCAATGACTTTTGGCAAGCGCCATGAACAGGTTTTTTTAGGCCGAGACTTTGGCCATGAGCGAGATTATGGCGAGCATGTAGCAAGCATTATTGATGAAGAAACGAAGCGTTTTATCGATGAGCAATATTCTCGCGTTAAGTCCCTAATTGAAAAGCATCGACCACACATGGATGCTATCGTGGCTGTGCTTCTAGAGAAAGAAACTTTGGATCGCAAAGAAGTGGAAGCGATTATGGATGAAGTTAATCGCAAGCTTGGTTTGGCTATTGAAGACAAATCTAAAAGGGCGATGATGGCAGTGGTCCGCCAACAAAAATTGATCTTGATGATGGAAAGGTTATTCAAGATGCCACTAATCCTAAAAATTCAGAACCACCGCAAGATTCACAACCTGGATTGAAACCTAAATTTGCTTAATATCGATTCCAACCCAATCCTAGTGGGTATATTTGGGGTGTATTGATCGGATATTGCAAATGGTGTTCTTATGCCGGGGGATTCGCAGGAATTGCCCTTAGAGCCAGATAAGCAATCTGGAGCTAGCCTGGACAGAGGTACGAACCAATCAACCGGTTCGGGTGCTGACACGCCTAGATTATTGGAAGAGTTTTTCAAAGAGGGTTTAGGCAGCCGTTCAAGCGCTGATTATTTTGGGAAGAGTTGGGAGCTTTTGGAGCTTGCAGAAAAGCGTAATGCTTTAGAAAGCAAGCTGCCACCTGAAAAGAAGAAGCTTTTGCAGGAATATCGTGTGGCCATGTCTTGCGCTGATCAGCAAAATGAACGTGACAAATACAAGAATTTGATTGATAAGCTGGATCCATCCCTGGCAAAAATAAATCGTCAATTAAGCGAAGCGCCTGATCTTGCCCCAGCTCTTCAATCGCTGTCCCTAAGCCAGATGCTGGAATCTTCGCCAATGCTATCCACCATCGCTGCGAGAAAGGAGCATTCTCAGTTGGTGAGATTGCCGATAACTGACAGTAAGATTGTTCATCAATTACCGGAATATCAGAACAATTGGTATGCGCCATATCGGTCGCAATATCTTGAAAATAAAGCTCTTGCAGAGCGCTATAGATTAGGATTTGAGCTTAGACATGAAAACGGAAAGGCTATTCCAAAATTTTATGTTCTAAGAGGAGAAAAAAAAGAATATCTTGCGGCAAGTGATAAGGAAGCTTTAGAGCAGGAAATAAACGAGCGAGTCGAAGCAAAATTGCAAGAACTTGAGCAAAACCCTCACGTTCGTTTCTCTAGGTTTGGTGAAGATGTTATGAAGCAATTTTATAAAGATGCCAGCGGCAATTATCTTGAGGGCAAACAGATATTAAAGGCCCAACAGTGGTCATTGAATGATCTATATGCCATTGAAGAAGCGCTGAGGATTTCCGAGGGCAGCCTTGATGGTTTCACGATTAACGTTTCTTACCTGTCTGAGCCTACGGATAATACTGGTAATCTTCATGCAGGAGAGTATTGGTCGGCTAATGAAATCTATGGGCCGAGGATAATTTTGTTTAGCAACCAACCTTCTTATGAGGAGTCATTGGATAAACTGCTTGGTTTGGAGAGTTTGCGAATAACTACTGTAGTCGATCACGAGATTGTGCATCATGAGCAAAGGGAGAATGATTTTTGGAATCAGACTGATTTAATTGAACAAATGGGCTGGCATAAATATAGAGAAGGAATAGGAAAAGGTGTTTGGTTACTAAAAGCGAAAGACAATAAATATTTCATGTTTCTTGATGAATCAAAACAGTGGCTGCTTTGCAATGAGAAGGGACAAGCTATAGACGAACAATTCAATCTAGTGTCTGCCGGTGCCAAAATACAACTCTTTTCTTCGAAGGATGTGCGTGAGCGGGCTTTATTTAGGCCTGTGGATGATTACTTTAAGGATGCCGGCGAAATGCACGCGCAAGCGGTAGCGTATTATCGTTCCAGTATAGCGACGCGTATAACATTGTTGCGAAATAACGAAAAGCTTTGTAAAATTGCTGAAGACTGGGATCAAAAAATAATTGATCGCCATCAGCGTGAAGTTGATAAGCAATCGCTTCCAGGAACGATCATTCGTTTACCGGATGGCAGTTTGGAAAAAGCTAATAAGGAAAACAGTAGTCTGGTTCGCATATTTAAAGTGGCCAATAGCGGATTCTTTGCTTTTCCTGCCGACCGACTAAATGAATCCTCGGACAATCTCACTAAAGTGCAGAAGATGACGAAGGATAATCAATTTCATACTGCTCAACCGCAGCTCGAGGTCACCGCACGTTATGATCTTTTGCTTAAGGATATTGCGTTTCTTGATGCTGATTCGAGTGCCTTGGAATTGCAAATAGAAAATTTGCAAAAAATGAAAGACAGCAAGCAAACACGAGAATTAGTTGCTGATAGAACTCGCTTGCTGAAGAATTATCATGATTTGCGCGCTCAAACATATGCTCAGTGTGCGGCTTTTGAATTAACTAACGGGGACAAGAAAAAGGCCGAGAAATACCTGCGTTTGGCTAAAGAGGGCGGCGAAGTTAAAGAGATTGTTCTAGAAGGCGACAAAGTGGGCGATGCTCAGCTGGCAATGTTCCTGCCCTTTAAATCAATTAAACGCTTAAGTATAAATCGCACAAAGATTACTGATGCTGGATTTAATACCATAAGCCAATTTGCTAATTTAGAAGAGCTCAATATTTGGGACAATAAACAGGCGACTGATGCCGGCTTATCAAAGCTGGTTGGCCTAAATTCATTAAAGACATTGACGCTAGGACATATGCCTGAGATCAGCAATGCAGGACTTGCTCATTTTGCTAGTGCGCAATCATTAAGTGAGCTGAAGCTTGTTGATGTTCCGATTGGCGTGAATGGAATAAAACAAGTAATGCGAAATCTAGATACACTTGAATTGAGAAAGATCAAATTAGGTGATGACGGAGTGGAGGCTTTAAGTAAAGCACCTGCGCTCAGGAAACTCGAACTGCATGACACAAATATTACGGACTCAGCCCTATTGCATATCAAGAAATTTCCAAACCTGATGCACCTAGTTGTACTAGATCCTATAAGCGATCAAGGTCTGCGCAATCTACATGGTGCAGAAATTTACGATCTATCTGTCTTCAGCGATAAAATCAAAGGCGATGCCTTGACGGAGCTGGCAAAATTGCCCGAGCTGGGAGTTCTTAACCTGCAACATACCAAGATTATGGCTGAATCCCTGGAAGCGTTAACTAAAATTCCAAAATTGAATTATGCGGTAGTCGGTACATCGATACCGATATCTAAAGACGTACAAAAGAAGGTTCGAGGAGAAGTAAGAAAAATAGTTCCATACTTTACCTTGATTCTAGATGAACCAAAAAAAAGTTAACGGCAAATAGAAGCATTTTATGGCTGACAAGTAGTCCGTTAGTTATCAATATATTCCTTTAGCTTAATCTTAAATCTGTCGATATTCTCATGGATATGCGCGATGATTATCGCTATGCATAATAGTTGTTTTACCCTGAGTTTTTGGAGGATTTGATTCATGCCGACAGTACAAGAAAAAGAATTACTTTGTAAGCAGTTTCTCTCTAAACCAAAAAAAATGCTCATTGATGGCAAATGGGTAGAAGCTGAGTCAGGCAAAACTTTTGAAACACTGAATCCGGCTACAGGGGAAGTTTTAGCTAAGGTTCCGGAAGGGGGCAAGCCGGATGTAGACAAAGCAGTAAAGGCGGCACGCAAAGCTTTTGAAACTGGTCCCTGGCGCAATAAAATGACTGCTGCTGAGCGGGCCCGTTGTCTTTATAAGCTGGCAGATCTAATTGAGCAAAAGGCTGATGAATTTGCGCAACTAGAGACTTTAGATAATGGCAAACCCATTAAAGAGTCACGTTATGTTGATGTACCGGCAACGGTGGAAACTTTTCGCTATTATGCTGGTTGGGCAACCAAGCTGGAAGGCGAAACGGTCAATGTCAACAGTAGCTTCTTTACTTATACGTTGCGTGAGCCAATTGGCGTAGTGGGGCAAATTATTCCCTGGAATTTTCCTATGCTGATGGCAGCCTGGAAATTCGGTCCGGCTTTAGCATGTGGTAACACAGTGATTTTAAAACCAGCCGAGCAAACACCATTATCAGCACTATATATTGGTGAACTGGCTATGGAAGCCGGTTTTCCAGAGGGCGTGGTAAATATTGTTACTGGACTTGGTCCTAATTCTGCCGGTGAATTTCTAGCTAATCATATGGATGTGGACAAGATTGCCTTCACTGGAGAAGATAAGACAGGACGTGAAATTGTTAAAGCATCGGTCGGTAATCTCAAGCGTGTATCGCTGGAGCTTGGCGGTAAGGCACCAAATATCGTATTTAGTGATGCGGATATAGACGCTGCGGTCAAAGGGGCAATCACTGGGATTTTCTTCAATCAAGGGCAGGTATGCTGCGCCGGGTCCAGATTGTTCCTAGAGAAATCGGTACATGATCAATTTATGACTAAATTGACTGAGCGTGTGGGCAAAATGCGTCAAGGTCCGGGATTGGATGAAAATACACAAATTGGTCCGCAAGTGTCCAAAGAACAACAAGACCGCATTTTGAGTTATATAGGAATTGCTCAGAAAGAAGGAGCGAAGCTGGTTTGTGGAGGGGATGCTCCTAAGGGTGAATTGGAGAAAGGCTATTACGTGAAGCCGACTATTTTTGAAGGCGTTAATAATGATATGCGGATTGCTCAAGAAGAAGTTTTTGGTCCGGTATTGGCGGTGATACCATTTTCAACCATTGAAGAAGTGGCTGAGCAAGCTAATAAGACTACTTTTGGCTTGTCTGGAGCAGTGTGGACCTCGGATGTGAAAAAGGCGCATAAGCTGGCGGCACAAATTAAAGCCGGCACTATCTGGGTTAACTGCTTCAATGTCTTTAATCCGGCTATGCCTTTCGGCGGTTATAAAATGAGTGGCTATGGCCGCGAGTTGGGCAAGCATTCAGTTGAACTCTACACAAACATCAAGAGCGTTTGGGTAAACTTAGGAGAGTAGAGCAAAGCGGGCGGATACGGGCGGACTTGCGCCCGCCCCTACATGCCTGCTCCTACGAATTTGATCAGGATTGTTATTTGAGAGGAGGTCCTTATGACGTTAGTGAAAGAAAAAGAATTGCTGTGCCGCCAATTTTTGTCCAAGCCCAAAAAATTGCTCATTGATGGTAAGTGGGTAGAGGCTGAATCAGGTAAAACATTCGATACCAAGGACCCAGCTACTGGCGAAGTTCTGCCAAAATCCCTGAAGGTGGTAAGGCGGATGTAGACAAGGCAGTAAAGGCGGCGCGTAAGGCTTTTGAAACTGGTCCCTGGCGCAATAAAATGACCGCTGCTGAACGTGCCCGCTGTCTTAATAAGCTTGCTGATTTAATTGAGAAAAAAACAGAAGAATTTGCTCAGCTGGAAACATTGGATGTTGGCAAACCTATTAGAGAATCGCGACATGATGTACCGGCAACGGTGGAAACTTTTCGCTATTATGCTGGTTGGGCAACCAAGCTGGAAGGCGAAACGGTCAATGTCAACAGTAGCTTTTTCACTTATACGTTGCGCGAGCCAATTGGGGTAGTGGGGCAAATTATTCCCTGGAATTTTCCCATGTTGATGGCATCCTGGAAATTAGGCCGGCGCTAGCTTGCGGCAATACAGTTGTTTTAAAACCAGCCGAACAAACACCATTGACCGCGCTTTATATTGGTGAGCTAGCACTCGAAGCAGGTATTCCAGAAGGAGTGCTAAACATTGTCACCGGCTTTGGTCCGAATTCTGCCGGCGAATTTCTTGCCAACCACATGGATGTGGACAAAGTCGCTTTCACCGGAGAGGATAAAACAGGACGTGAAATCGTCAAGGCATCTGCCGGCAACTTAAGCGTGTTTCACTTGAGCTAGGAGGTAAAGCGCCAAATATTGTATTTGCGGATGCAGACATAGATGCTGCTGTCGCGAGCGCTATCACTGCTATTTTCTATAATCAGGGACAGGTCTGCTGTGCCGGCTCGAGGCTATTTCTGGAAAAGTCGATTCATAGATCAATTCATGGCTAAGTTAACAGAAAGAGTAGGCAAAATGCGCCAGGGACCGGGATTGGATGAACGAACAGAAATTGGCCCGCAGGTCTCCAAAGAACAGCAAGAGCGCATTTTAAACTATATCAACATTGCCCAGAAGGAAGGGGCCAAATTGGTATGTGGTGGGGATGTCCCTAAAGGCGAACTGGAAAAAGGCTACTTTGTTAAGCCGACCATTTTCGAAGGTGTGAAAAACGACATGCGCATTGCTCAAGAAGAAGTTTTTGGTCCGGTATTGGCAGTAATACCGTTTTCGACGGTGGAGGAAGTGGCTGAACAAGCGAACAAGACTACCTACGGGCTTTCCGGAGCAGTATGGACGCGCGACATAAAAAAGGCGCATAAGTTGGCGGCGCAAATTAAAGCCGGCACCATCTGGATTAATTGCTACAATGTCAGTGATCCAGCTGTAGCCTTTGGTGGCTATAAGATGAGTGGATATGGGCGCGAATTGGGCAAGCACTCAATTGATCTATACACAAACATCAAGAGTGTTTGGGTTAATTTGGCTGATTGATTGGATGGCGGTTCAAGCGGATGGAGTGGGTTCCTACGAGGCGCTACCTAAGTTCATGTAAAGCCGAAAATTAAATTTGCTTGACACCGCGAATGGTGCCCAGCTGGCAAGTTTTTTATTGTCTAAACCCGGAAAGCCTGATGTAATATAACTTTATGAAGCTTGGGATGTTTTTAGGCAATTTCAAATTGGGACATACACCACATCGAATTAAAGTTTGCTTGCAGGTAAAGCCGAACAGTCGATACCGAGAGCTTGGACGAGAGTCAATTTATCCCGCTTGAGTAAGCTAGACAATTCCTGGTTAATTTTGTGTACCACGCCAGGTCCCTCATATACAAGGGCGGTGTATAGTTGTACTGCTGTAGAGCCGGCGCGAATGTAATCGTATGCGTCTTGTCCGTTGCTGATGCCACCATTGCCGATAATAATTTGTGTTGTTTCTTTTAGCTCATACACTTTTCGACAAAGCGGCAAGATAAGTTGCTTGATTGGTGGACCACTCAAGCCGCCGTTTTCGATGCTGTCCACAATATGGCCAGGGGTTTTTAGCTTTGGTCGTTGGCGGGTAGTATTGCCACAAATGTAGCCGGCAATCTCATATTTTTTGCCAATCTCTACCATTTGTTGAGTCAGGGCTTGATCACCATCTTCAGACAGCTTAATTAAAATAGGCAATTTGGCAGGATTTTCCTGGTGAATATGCTCCAGTAAGGAAGAGAGCATTTGCGTTTCTTGAAGAATACCTTCGGCAGTATTTGGGCAGCTAACATTAATAGCTACATAGAGTGCGGGCAAATGTCTGATCGTCCGAAAAGTGAAGAGCAGGTCTTGCCACGCTAAATCACCTTTGATATCCGGACGATTTGATTTGACAATATTGAGAGCAACGGGCAAGGAAAATTGGCTGTTGGCTAGCTTTTGGGAGACAGATATAGCACCTTCACTATTTAGTCCCAACCAGTTAATGAGGGCGTCGTCAGCTGGCAAGCGCCATAAGCGCGGTCTTGGATTACCAACATGTGGCTGAGCAGAGATACTGCCAATTTCAGCATAGCCGAATCCTAAATACTTCAAGGCATGAACCAAATCACCGTTTTTATCAAAGCCGGCGGCCAAGCCAATCGGATTCGATAGAGTTTTGCCGAATAGGGATACTTGTAAATCTTTGCCGGCGTATATAAAATTGCTGCTTAATGCAGATAAAATTGGCCGATAGTGAGCGATAAATTTATGAGCAAGGTGGTGTGATTGCTCAGGGTCAAGCTTAAATAACAAAGGTCTAATAAAGTCGCGATAAACACACATACTGGGAAGTTTACCTTGATTACCCAAACGAGTATAACATTGTAGTCTGTGATCGTAAAAGATCAGGTATTGTTTTAGTATATGGAGAGTGAGAGATTTAAATTAATGGCCAGACAGAGAAATCGACGCGCGATAAATTTTGTAGTGGCACTAGTCGGTGTTTTGTCGAGTTTGGTGATCTCTTATGATTTTCAGAGGGCGTGTGCGCAGGACTCAATGCCCGAAGCAGTTAAGGCTTGGCCGGAACGTAACGGCTGATCCGCAATATTCAGCCGGGCAATCACTGCGCTTTTATCGCCTTAAGGCAGAAAACGGCAGCAAAATGGCACTAATTGTTTTGGATTTGAGTGACCGCAGTTTTTCTTTATTGCCATTCTTTGGCCAAAAAACGATTACTACATCTGATATGGCAAATCAGCGAAAGGCGCTAGCGGCAATAAATGGCGGATTTTTCAATCTCAGTAATGCTGAAAGTACAAGTTATGTGGTAATAGATGGAAAAAGCCAATGTGATCCGAGACAAAATAAAGCTCTAATTGAAAATCCGAAATTGAAGCCATACATGGAGGCGATTCTTAATCGCAGTGAGTTGCGGATTTTGGAAGATAAGGCAGGAAAGCGAAAAGCTTGCATTGCTCGACACAACGCTGCCGTTCCGGCGGATTGGAAACTTATTCATTCTGTTCAAGCTGGGCCGGCCTTGCTGCCAGCCAATACTGAAGAAGAAGAGGCCTTTGTGCGTAAATCTGCTGATGGTAAGATTGTTGATTCGATTGGATCTTTCAAGCGAGCGGCGCGCACTGCCTGCGGTATCACAGCTGATAATCATCTATTGCTTCTTTGTGTGGCTAATAAAGGACAGGAGGAGTTTTCATCCGGAGCAACTTTGGCGGAGCTGGCTAAAACACTGGAAGATCTGGGCTGCACCGGTGCAATAAATTTTGATGGCGGTACGTCGACAACTATGGTGGTAGCGGAAGGAAATTACCGTGATGAAGGCAGCTATCGCGCCAATAGGGTTATTTCGAGCAATCCGGAAAAATTAATTAAATCAGGACTAATCATTTTAAAGACTTCGCATATGCCTGGTGGTAAGGAACGAAGCACCTACGATTTGCCACGCTAATACTTGCCGATTTGTTCACGGATCAATTGGGCGCGTTCATGCATTTGTTGAGCTTCGTTTTCCCGTCCTGAAGCCGCCAAAAGTTTACCGTAATCTTCAAGCGTCTCCGCTACTTTGGGATGCTCTTTGCCAAATCGCTTTTCTCTTATCTGCAACGCTTTATCGAAGTATGATTTGGCTTTGAAAAAATCTTGCTTATCTCGATACAGTTTGCCCAGGAAATAATAGCTTTCGTGCAATTGCTCGTTCTTACCTTGCTCTCTTAATTTCAAGGCTTCAAGCAATTCGATTTCTGCTTCAGCAAAGCGGCCCTGTCCGCGATGCGCGTCCCCGCAGTTACCCAATATGTTCATCCATATTCTGCTGTTTTGTAATCCTAGAGCTATGGCTAAGTTTTTTGCTTTCTCAAGTGGTGTGTCTGCTTCATCATACTTTGACTGCAGGAGGAGAGAATAGCCGAGATTGTTATAACCAATCACTGCTTCTTTACTGTTGTTGCCGAATATTTTTAGTTTTAATTCGAGCGATTTTTGATAAAGATCCTGAGCCTTTGCCGCGTCACCGACATAGTCATAGGCAACGGCCAAATTATTCCAAGTCATACCAAGAATTATTTGTTCATGTTCATTCGGATTATTAATATTTTCCATAATAGATAAGGCTCGTTTGCCCGCTTCTAGTGCCTGCTTCGCCTTGCCCTCTTTAGTAAGGGCGATGCACAGATCACCAAGGGTTGCCGCAGTAATTGTCGGTCTTTTATCAGATTGAGTCTCCAGCATATCGATAGCTTGCTTAGTGATAGCTTCGCTCTCGGCAAATTTGCCTTGTTGAGACAGAGCATTGCCCATTAACATGCTGGTTTCTGCTATGCGCATTGGATGTACATCAGGCATTTGTTGGTATAAAACGCTTAATTGGCGCAGGACTTTTTCAGCGCTCTTACCCTGTTCCAGTTTTATTAGCGCGAGAGCCTTAATCGAAAGAAAATAGGGTAGTCCAAGGGCGTAGGGATTACCGGGAATTAGATCGAGTATTTCTCCAATTACCACGGCCGGAGTAATCAACAAATTCGTCAACTTATAATTTCTGGTCACTAGCGACTCTCTGGCTAAAAGGTCAAGAAATGCCGGTAAGACGAGAATAAGCATCAATGTATTAACTGCCGCTGCCACTAAGGGGTATTGTCCAGGTAAGCGAAAATAGATGAATAACCAAGCGACTAAAGTGGTAATGCACCAGCGCCAATAGCGTTTTAATTGGACGAATCGACTATTTGGCTTATCCAATTTTGTTTTTACTCCTGGTAGTGCTCAACTAAGCAATATATTCCACTTTCGGCCGGGGGTAATCGCTATATAAGAAACATTTTTAGCGGTACTTATTTTTTTTGCGAACGCTATTGTTTTTTACTTTTGCGACTTGTTGCAAAATAAGATCCAGGCGTGCTTGCACGGGCATAACAGGAATATGAATTACGTCATAGCCAAGATCGCGATAATCTTGGTCCAGTTGTTTATCGAGAACAGAAATCGTCTGATCATTTTCTGTACGTACCCCATCTGCTTGAAAAGGTAGTGGGTCGAAAATAAATACATGGTTGTAGTGGAATGTCTGGGCGGCTTTAATTGCAGGACCGGGATCTAGTCCAGCAATTTTTAAATAGCTAATGCTGTCTGGGATGGCTCGATCTAGGAAAATTACTTCTTGTGGCAACAAGCCGGATTCAATGGCCAATTTGATCTTGATCAGCTCTATTTGAAATGCCCCTTCGTCCCGCCGAATTTCCGCAAGCGTGTGCCCCTTAGCCAATTCTTTTTCAATGTGGTCTCGGGCTGCCTCGGGTACGCATTTGTAGCCTAGCGATTTCAAGGCATTGAGCGTTGTTGATTTACCCGAACAGGGAACACCGGTAAAAACGCACCAGGCTGTTTGGATCTGAGCTGCCATCTTAATTCTGGGATGATTTCAAGGGCAAAAGATTAGTTTTGTATGGACCGTTGCCGGCGCTTAATTAACTCGGTTGCTTTCAGGCGGGCGACAGCGCGGGCGATGGCCGTTTCGGTAATATAGACGTCGAGCTTGTCGGTGCGCTGGGTTTTTTCTGCTTCAGCGCGTTCTCTTGCTTGATGTGCTCTGGCCTCGTCTATTTCAACATCAAGTTCTGCGGTGTCACTTAAGATGGTGACGCGGTTTTCTGTAACTTCAAGCAAGCCCCCTATAACAGCAGCCGCTGATTCATGTCCTTGATTTTTAAACAGGACAATATCAATAGCTAGAGCAGTAATAATTGGTTCATGGTCGGGTAAAACGGTTAACTGACCATCAATGGCAGTAGCAGTTACTTGTTCGACTGTTTGATCGAATACTATGCGTTCTGGTGTGATGATTTGCAGCTGTAATGTTGCGGGCATCCGGTTCTCCAAAGGAAAAGAGCTATTTACAATTTAGTTGGTTAAGGTGGTTATTGATATTTTGTCTTCTAGTTTGCTTTTGGTACTGCTGGTGATACTACCCTTATGATAGATAATTTTGTCGATAATGCCGTATGAAAGAGCTTCTATGGCCGATAAATAATGATCACGTTCTATGTCCTTGCGAATTTGTGCCTTGTCTTGCGCTGTGCTGCGATGCAGAAGTTCAACTTGCGCTTCACGGAAACGCTGCCCCTGTGCGGCCTGAATTTCTAGATTGGTGATATCACCATCCGCTTCCCAAATTGTCTGATGAAACATTAAGGTGGCAAATTCATAAGCCGAACGTTCACCGGTGCCGGAAGCTAAAATTTCGCAGGCCCCTGATAATGCATGTCCGAGGCATATGGTGTTTACTTTCGCTCGCATAGCCTGCATGACCGCCATGATGGCATCTGCATTGTACCCATTGCCGCCGGCTGAGTTTATATATAAATTGATTGGTTCATCCGATTGATGATCTAGTTTAAGCAGGCGTTTGACAATAGGCAAAGAGACTTCATTTTCCAGGCGTCCAAAAAGAAAAATGTTTCTTTGGCCACTAGCCTTCCCACTGCATCCTGATACAGACTTGTCTTCATCTTCATATTGATATTTCTTTTTCATATCACACTACTTTCATGACTTGCTGATTGACCAGTTATTAGGCTTGGGACAAAGTTTTGGCTTGTTCTTTAACCTCCTCAATATTGCCAACCATATAAAACGCTTGCTCAGGGAGCTCATCAAGCTCGCCGCTCAAAATGGATTTAAAAGCTTGTACTGTTTCTTTGAGAGGTACATATTTGCCCGGACGACCGGTAAATACTTCAGCAACAAAGAATGGCTGACTTAAGAAACGTTGAATTTTACGAGCTCTATTTACAGCAATTTTATCGTCGGCGGATAATTCATCCATACCTAGAATGGCAATAATATCTTGCAGATCTTTGTAACGTTGCAAGGTTTGTTGCACGCCTCGGGCTATTTCATAGTGTTCTTCCCCAACTACTTCTGGTTTTAGGGCTGTGCTGGTGCTAGCGAGAGGATCGACAGCTGGATAAATACCAAGCTCAGCAATTTGCCGACTTAATACAGTTGTCGCATCTAGGTGGGCAAAGGTGGTTGCCGGTGCCGGATCTGTCAAGTCATCTGCAGGTACATAGACAGCTTGAACAGAAGTAATGGAGCCGCTCTTTGTAGAGGTAATACGTTCTTGCAATTCACCCATTTCATTAGCTAGAGTTGGTTGATAACCTACAGCGGAAGGCATACGGCCAAGCAATGCTGATACTTCAGATCCTGCTTGTACAAAACGGAAAATATTATCAATAAATAGCAATACATCTTGTTTACTTACATCACGAAAATATTCGGCTACAGTAAGAGCCGATAAGCCAACACGCATTCTAGCGCCAGGTGGCTCATTCATTTGTCCATAAACCAATGCCACTTTATCAATGACACCGGATTCTTTCATTTCGTGCCACAGATCATTGCCTTCACGCGTACGTTCACCAACGCCGCCAAAAACAGAAAAGCCGCCGTGGTGTACGGCAATATTGTGGATGAGTTCCATGATGATAACTGTTTTACCAACGCCGGCGCCACCAAATAGGCCAACCTTGCCGCCTTTGATATACGGGGCAAGCAAATCAACCACTTTGATACCAGTTTCAAAGATCACTGTGTCGGTCTGCAAATCAACTAGATTTGGACAAGGACGATGAATTGGCCAGCGTTCCTCACACTTTACTTCGCCCATTTCATCCACAGGCTCACCAAGGACATTAAGAATGCGACCGAGGGTAGCTTTACCAACTGGTACAGCAATTGCCTTTTTTGTATCAGTGGCTGCCATCCCGCGCGTCATACCATCTGTTGAGCTCATGGCAACTGCGCGCACCCGGTTGTCACCGAGCATTTGCTGTACTTCGCAAACAATTTTCAAATCCTGACCGGCTGGATTTTGACCGGTAATTTCTAAGGAATGATAAATTTCTGGCAATTGTCCGCTTTCAAACTCAACGTCAATTACCGGTCCGATAACCTGAACTACCCGCCCAGGGGCAGTAAGAACCTGTGTGCTCATTTAAACTCCACAAAAAAAGCGGCTATATAATAATGG
Source organism: Candidatus Melainabacteria bacterium (assembly GCA_963767815.1). Lineage (GTDB taxonomy): Bacteria > Cyanobacteriota > Vampirovibrionia > Obscuribacterales > Obscuribacteraceae > CAVYFJ01. The sequence goes on from CAVYFJ010000001.1 coordinate 834,890, forward strand.
TTAAATCTTAGCAGCCAGAAACTGGTGCTTAGGCTAATTAGTAGCTTTCCTTTATGATCCGTTGCTTTTATTCAACCGGTGCATAATTTAGATAAATGCGAATTCATGCTTGGCTGGAGGCGGAGTCGATTTATTCTAAAAGTAATATACGAGGAGGAGATATTTGAGAGATGAAAGTAGAGATGAGACAATGGTGCGCGAATCTCCAGACGTCTGGCGCTGAAGGGCTTATAAAATAGTGAGAAGGGTAATGAGAAATGGATAATAAAGCTCCTGCCGAGCAACAAGATGAAACCTTAATTACCCTGGAAGGGGACGATGGCAATTCATATTCGTGCCAGTTAATTGACGTCTTCGAATTTGAAAAGCAAGAATACGCGCTACTTCTCAAGGTAGGCGAATTAGAGAAGAAGACTGCGGGAAAAGGCAACAAGACAGAGGCGCCAGAGGAAGCGGAAGATGGCGAAGGGTCGCTTGTGGTAATGCGTCTTGTCCAGCGGGATGATCAATACATTTTTCAAACTATTGAAAATGATCAAGAATTTGAGCGAGTGATAAGTTATGTGGAAGAACTAGCTGCGCAAAGCCTGACTGAGTCTGCTGACGCACCAGGACAACCAGGCTCGTAAAGAATTCCTTGTTGCACAGGACCGTGCTGTTAACCTGGTCTCATTGTTGGAAAAGCAATGACATCACGAATTGATTGACTGTCGGTCAAAAGCATAGCTAGGCGATCAATACCAACACCAATGCCCATAGTTGGTGGCATTCCATATTCTAAGGCTAGCAAAAAATCTTGATCCATGGGCATTGCTTCAAGATTGCCGGCTGCCTTTTTCTTTGCTTGTTCTTCTAATCTCTTTCTTTGATCTGCAGGATCATTTAATTCGCTGTAGCCATTGGCTAATTCTCGGCCAGCAATGAATAATTCAAAACGCTCGACTTCACCGGGATTTTGGCGATGCGACTTTGGTCAATGGCGAGACTTCTACAGGATAATCAATGATAAATGTTGGTTGCCATAAAGTTGGTTCAACCAGAGTTTCAAATACTTCATTTATGACTGCGCCACGAGCTATCTAAATCTTTAATTTCCACCCTAATTTTTTTGCTGCTTTGTGGCCTTTTCGTAAGTATCTAAAATACTGAAATCGACTCCCGTAACTGATTTGATTGCGTCAATCATACGTATACGCTTCCAGGGGCGAGCCAAAACTCAATTTCTTTACCCCCATATGAGATTTCTAGTGCCACCACATACGGTATTAGCATGCATACGTCAAGCATTTCTTCGGTAAAATCCATCATCTCAAAATAATCACCATAAGCAGCAATAAAACTCCAGCATGGTAAATTCAGGATTATGTCTGGTGCTTATGCCCTCATTGCGAAATACACGCCCAATTTCATAGACGCGCTCAAAGCCTCCCACTATAAGACGTTTTAAATGCAACTCAGTAGCAATGCGCAAATAAAGTTCCAGATCTAAGAGTATTGTGATGAGTGGTAAACGGACGGGCATCAGCACCACCTGCTTCCACTTGTAGAACAGGTGTTTCAATTTCAAGAAAACCATGATCTATCAAGAAAATTTCTCATAGTCTTTAATCATCAAGCTGCGTTTGCGAAAAGTTTCACGCACTGATGGATTAATAATCATGTCTACATAGCGATGCCGATAGCGTGCCTCAACATCAGTAAAACCCTGCCAGCTTTCTGGCAAAGGCTGCAAAGACTTAGTCAAGATTTCATAATTCTTTACTTTGACGGAAAGCTCGCCTTGCTTGGTGCGCCTGATTGTGCCCGTCGCGCCAATAAAATCGCCTTTATCACATAAACGCAAGCGCTTCAATTGTTCTTCGGACAAATTGTCTTTGTGACAAAAAAGTTGAATCTTGCCACTTTCATCATATAAATCAATAAACATCCAGGTATTGCGTTCATTCATTATGCGCCCGCAAACCTTACTACATCTTCTGTTTCGGTTCCCGGCGCTAAATTTTCATATATTTTTTGTAGTTGTGCTGCTTGATGCGTACGTGAAAACTTATAAGGATAAGCATTGATCCCTTCTTCTGTAAAGATTAAGTTTGCGCGCACGTTCAGCTCTCAGCCTGCTGCTTTCAGTTTCATCTGTTAACACAATTACGGTCTCCATCTTTGCATGACCTGCGTACCGGACGAGAATTACCTAATAAAAATGGTCAATAAAGCAAAAGCCAAAGAATGGCTAAGCATTGAGCTCCAAACTAATACAATAATTCTAATGCTAATAATTAAGAAAGCTCTATCTTAGAACATAAACCAAATCAGTGATCACTTGCTAAAATCAGTATTTACTATATGATCCTAGGTTAGATGATTGCTAAAGAATCACACCCGCTTGGTCAAAAGAACCGATTATGCTGGAAGCAATTGTAGGGGTGGATGCAAAGTCCGCACCAGATTAAGAGGAGCTATTTTAAAGATGGCTAAACAAGGTTGGATAACTGCAAGTGGCGGTGGTGGCGGGGAACGTGTTGTTACTGTAGAGCTGCGCGATGAAATGCGCCGTTCTTTTATGGACTATGCCATGTCAGTAATTGTCAGCCGGGCGATTCCAGATGTGCGCGATGGATTAAAGCCTGTTCATCGCCGCATTGTTTATGGCATGTATGAATTGGGTTTAAGCCCCACTGATCGATATCGTAAAGCAGCAAAAACAGTCGGAGACGTAATGGGTAATTACCACCCTCATGGCGACTCGGCTATTTATGAATCTTTGGTCAGACTGGCTCAACCTAGCGCCAGCCGTTATGTACTTAGTTGATGGACATGGCAATTTTGGTGATCTGGATAATCCGCCAGCGGCCATGCGTTATACCGAAGCCAGATCTGGCGCCAATGTCTATGGAAATGCTTTCTGATATTGAAGCAGAGACAGTCGATACTCGTCCCAATTTTGATGATACTAGCCGTGAGCCAGTAGTTTTGCCTTCTCGCGTGCCGATTTTGCTTTTAAATGGCTCTTCCGGTATTGCTGTGGGCATGGCAACCAATATTCCGCCGCACAATTTAGGCTGAAGTAATCGATGGCACGATCGCCAAAATTGACAACCCTGAGTTAAGCTCTCAGGAATTGATGAAATATATCAAAGGTCCTGATTTCCCAGCTGGTGGCAGTAATAATGGGCACAGAAGGTATTGTAGAAGCCTATACCACCGGACGTGGTTCAATTCCTGTGCGTGGTGTATGCGACTATCGAACAGATTCCTGGCAGTGCTGGCAAGCAATCACGCATGGCGTTATCGTTACATCCTTGCCTTATATGATTGGGCCAGAAGCTTTTACCAAGCGAGTAGCAGAACTGGTCAGAGAAGAAAAGATATCTGGCATTAGTGATGTTAATGATGAAACAGACCGAACATGGTGTGCGCGTAGTAATTGAACTGAAGCGTGACGCTCATCCAGAAATTGTTTTAAATAATCTCTATAAGCACACTCAATTGCAACAATCATTTCCTGTCAACACTTTGGCTTTAGTGCGCGGACGTCCGGTGACACTCAATTTGGCTGATTTGTTGTCTGAATTTATTGATCACCGCATTGAAGTGGTAACCAGGCGGACGCGATATTTATTGCGCAAAGCAGAAGATCGTGCCCATATTCTTGCTGGCTATTTAAAAGCTTTAAAGAATCTAGATAAAGTAATCGCCGCTATTCGTGCATCTCAATCGACTGAAGAAGCCAGACAAAGTTTAATAAGCAAATTCGAACTGGATGAGCCACAAGCCAATGCCATTCTTGAAATGCAATTGCGCCGCTTAACTGGTTTAGAACAAGAAAAAATTGAAAAAGAACATGCTGAAGTTACTAGAAAAAATTGCTGAATATAAGCAGCATTCTTGCTGATCGGCAATTAGTTTTAAATATCATCAAGACTGAACTAAAAGAAATAAAGAACAAATATGGCGATGAAAGACGCACACGCATTGAAGGATCGTCAGCTGACTTGGATTTATCCAATAAAGATTTAACCCCTAATGAAGCAATGGCTATTTTCATCACCCGGCAAGATTATATAAAGCGCATGCCTCTTAGATTCTTTCAGTCGGCAAAGACGAAATACTCGTGGCAGCACTAGGTGTAAAACCTAAGGAAGAAGATGATTTGCAGCATTTCTTCATTGCTAATATGCATGATCGTTTCTTGGTCTTTACTAATCAAGGGCAAGTTTATTCACTGGAAGTAATGGACTTGCCGGAAGGCGGCAGAAAGCTGCTCGAGGTACTAGCCTTGGTAAATCTTCTTGCGTATTAGACCAGGATGAAACAGTGACAGCTGTTATTCCTGTGTCATCCTTTAATGAAGGCAATTTTCTGGTTATGCTTACTCATCAGGCATATATCAAAAAAGTTGATATGTCTGAATTCGAAAGTATCCGCAGGAGTGGCATCATTGCCATCACTTTAAACAAAGGCGATCAGCTAGGTTGGGTAAGACCATCCAATGGTAAAGCGGATGTCATCATTGGCACTGGTGATGGTATGTGCATCCGTTATAGCGAAGAGGAATTGCGTCCATTGGGTCGTTCTGCTCGCGGTGTACGGGCAATTACATTGCGAGAAGGCGATAAGATAGTCGGCTTTGACATGATTGATGACAGCAATAAAGACTGCGCACATACTTGTGGTTACCAATGATGGTTATGGTAAGCGAGTCAGCCTTGATGAATTCCGCCAACAAGGACGGGGCGGTATTGGTTTGATTGGCACTAAATTTAAAAATGCCCAGTCGCGCTTAGCCAGCTTGAGGGTAGTCAAGCCAGGTGATGGCATTATGATTGCCACCATCAACGGCATTGTGGTTACGACAAAAAGTTGATGCTATAAGTGCTCAAGGACGCATGGCTACAGGCGTCCGTCTACAACAAATGGAAGAAGACGACAAAGTCGTTTCGGTGACGCCATTGGTGGAAGCAAAAGTAGAAGCTTTGGAAGGCGAAGACCAGGATCTCCAAGATGATCAAGACGAGCCGGATGTGCCGGAAATCGAATAAAGTAGGGAAGACTAATGACCCTGAGTAAGTGCTGTAGTGCATAAGCAACTTTCAGTCAGTCCATTCTTTTTTACTTTAGAAGCGCACCAATTTAAAGAAAGCTGTTGAGCTAAAGCAACGTTGTACGGTGATTGGATTCGTCCGGCAAAAAGCCGGTAAAGCATCTGTTCCAATTCATGCTGTTCGCCTTGTAAAGAACCGGGCAAAGTTAAAACGTAGGTCCCGGTTTCTCTAACCGATAGAATCGGCATAAGCTTTTCCTGGGAATGATTGGGGCAAGGATTCTTTTTGGATGAATACATGTATAAGGTTCAACTGTGGGGTTGGGCTGGCTAGAAACAGAGATACTTTTAATCTATCCCTTATAATAAGTTTACATAGCTCAACTGGCAAGTACTTTTTGTCCAATAAAGCCTGGTTTCGAGGCTTTTTATCTTTAAGCCAGGGAGATATTTATTTTTACCGGAAAAGCTGCCGGTAATTTTTTGGCCTTTAGATTAGAAATCGTCGGAACGAATAGATACATAGCGTTTAGCCGCCAGGGAATAGGGGCACATAAATAAATATCTTGTCTCAGGTTGACAAGTAGTACTGCAAACCCTAGTTCAAGCCTATCGAAAATAATAAATTGCGCCTATTTAATTATTCACTTTAACGCTTTGGCAGAAGCCAGAACCAGAATGAATAATTCATTAGACGGAGTAAGGGCCTAAATGTCTCATCCAAATAATAAAAAGAAAAGGCGAAAAACGTCAAGTCAACCCGATCGACAGGGAAACGTTAAACGTACGACGCATTGTAGCTAGTAACCCGAATACAACTGCTGAAGTTTTAAGGCGTTTGGCAAACGACGACAGTCCTGCTATCCGACGTCTGGTGGCTGAAAATCCACATGCACCAAAGGATGTTCTCAGTTTGCTCGCTTTAGACAGTAAACCGGAAGTGCGTTTAGCAGTTTCGGAAAACAAGTGCACAACCCCATACGCGCTTGGCCTACTGGTCAAAGATGAGCATGTTGATGTGCGTTATGGAGTGGCAGAAAATCACCAAATGCCCGATGAAATTTTGCTTTTCCTGGCGATGGATGAAAATCCATATGTACGTTGCCGGGCAATAAAAACATTAGAAAGGCTATCCAATGCCGCACAAAGCGCGCGATCGCCATTTTGGCAAGCGCCATATCGATTTGCGGTTTAATTACTTGATTGTCGAATTCGATTCTTCGATTCGTAGGGGCGGGGCTTGCTCCGCCCGCTGAGTGCAGCGCCCTTATCTAGAAGGTTCTTCCTCACGCAAGACATAGCCTTCGCCGCGAATCATATGTAAGCACTGCCCGGTCTGCGCTCCGCTTGCCCAGACGTGCGTATTCACGCTTCGCTCCGCACGGCTCTGTCGCCGCGCTGCACTTTCGCTATATTACATCTGCGTTAGCGAGACGGCTCTTCTTCCCGCAGCACATAGCCTTCGCCGCGCACAGTTTGGATCAGGCGTTTGGAGCTGCCATCTTCTAGTTTGGAGCGCAAATAGCGAATATAAACTTCGATAACATTCGATTCGCCGATAAAGTCATAACCCCAGACTTTATCGAAAATAAATTCTCGGGACAAAACTTGTTCTGGATACTGCATGAATAAACGCAAGAGATCAAATTCTTTAGCGCGCAGATCTAATTGGCTGCTCGCCACGTTTGACTATGCGATTAAGTTGATCCATCCATAGATCAGCATAAGTAAGAATGCCTTCCTGTGGTTTGCGTCTCATCACTGCTCGGATTCTTGCCAGTAATTCTTCTGTAGCAAATGGTTTGGTCAAATAATCGTCTGCGCCACTGTCAAGTCCTGACGACTCTGATCGCCGACGCCATCTTTGGCGGTGAGCATAATCACTGGCACTTTAGACATAGCTCGCAGTTTTTTGCAAACTTCTACGCCATCCAGTCCCGGCAACATTACATCAAGAAGTACTAAGTCAGGCTGGTCCTTTTTGAAAAGATCAATACCCATGATTTCCTTCGTGCGCGACAGAGACCTGATAGCCCTCATAGCCCAATTCCAGTTCTATGAGGCGAGCGATATTGACATCGTCTTCAATAATCAGAATTTTCAAGTTACTCACCTCAACTCCAATGTGCCACAGTTAATATTAACCCGCGTTGAATATTGCATGATCTTCTTATTTTGTCTAACAGCCGATATTTGTTACATACCAACAGTTGGGCTTATCAATAGCTAGGCTTTTCGCATTATCTTTCTGGATACTAAAGGGAGAAAGAAATGCCATGCTATTAGGATCTTGACTTGATTGGCATCGGTGAAGATGTTGGCAAAATATTTTTTCTTATTGAAAACCAGCTATATTTATGGGTCAAGCGTTTGCACATTATTGGCCCATGCTTAGAAATTCAAATCAAACCTTGATGCCCATTCAATAAAAAAGCAGTGAAATCGTTTTGGACAGCATTTTTTCTTATTTTTGTTGCTGAATTAGGCGACAAGACGCAATTTATGACGCTTGCCCTGTCGTCAAGATATCCGGCGACTATTGTTCTTTTGGGAGTAACACTGGGTACTATGGCGGTTAGCTTAGTGTCTGTTGCTTTGGGCGAAGTTCTGGGGCACGCATTACCGCACACGTTAATGAATGTCTTGGCCGGATTGGCCTTTATTGTTTTTGGTATCCTCAGTCTTAGAGAATCACAGAAAGAAGAAAAAATAGACGAGAAAAAAATTGAAAATCGCCACGGTTTTCTCTGGCTGACTATTGCCGTGACTTTTTTTGTAGCAGAGCTTGCCGATAAAACTATGCTGGCTACCGTTGCTATTGCCAGCCGAGACAAGAATTATTTTGCTATCTGGCTTGGTAGCACACTGGGACTGGTGGCATCTAATTGTTTGGCGATTGTTGCCGGCAAAGCTTTAAGTAAAAAGCTAACTGGCAAGGCTATGCATATTACGGCAGGAATCATTTATATGATTGCTGGTGCTTTATCCATTTGGCATGGAATTGCAGAAAGATAGCCTAACCTACATGTACCAGTGGGCGTTTGTCGGGATCAGGTTCTGCAGTGCGCAAAATTTCTCTAGTTACTGGAGCAGTTTCACCTTCTCCTAAAAACAAATATCTCAATATATAAGTAATAGGATTGCCTTCTGTCCAGCCGAGATAAAGGTTGGGCATATGATGAGTTTTATCGCGCAAGTAGAGCATAAGCACAGCCAGGGCATTGGGCACAGCCGTACTAGAACATTGAAGAACTCGATATTTGCCAACTGTTTTGCCATGCACTCTTAGCACGCTTTCGCCAAAGTCCGATGCATCACTAATATTTACTTCGAGAAATATAATTTCGTCTTCTGCGATATTGTGAATATTGGCTGCTTCTTTCGCCTTTACCTCGTAATCATCATTACCTGGACGATGAGCAACCAGGCGTAGCGTGGTGCGACAGGCAACATGAATAAAATCATTTGCTTGCCGATCAAGTATGATGCGATGCGTCCTTAATTCTGTGGATCGCAAAGCGCGCCAAATAAAGGATGAAACAAGAATAACCAGAATAAAGAAAGAGGCAATTTTAATACCGTCGGGACGTTCGAAAGCATTGGCGATTGTCGTATAGCAAAAAATTAGAGCAATAAAGAAATATGCGATACGTAAAGCAAATTTATCTTTCCAGGCAGTAAGAGCACAAGCAACGGCTGCTGAGCTCATTAAGACCAAAACACCTGTAGCATAGGCCGATCCCTGTGCATCTACGCTGGCATTAAAAATAAAGGTGACCGCAAAAGAAACCAGAGCGAAAAACAGTACCAATGGACGGCGAGCTTTTGCCCAGTCAGGAGCCATGCCATAACGTGGCAAATAACGGGGAACAAGACTTAAAAGTCCGGCCATAGCAGAAGCACCGGCAAACCAGAGTATCAATATTGTGCTGATATCATAAGCGGTGCCAAAATAATGTCCCAAGTAATTATGCGCCAGATAGGCAATTGCTCGTCCATTGGCTTCTCCTCCGGGCAGAAATGCCTGGGCTGGAATTAAAATACTAGTGGTGATTGAACTTGTAAGCAAGAAGAAGCTCATTATTAGAGCCGCCGCACGTAATAGCCACTTGGTGTGTCTGATTCGGCCCTTGAGGCAGTCTCTTATTATCACCAGGGTCTCCCTTAACCAGAGGCATTACTGCTACGCCAGTTTCGAATCCTGATAAGCCAAGGGCAAGTTTTGGAAAAAACAAACAAGAAAAACCAAGCATGTTCCATATAGAGCCATGCAAAATAAATAATTTATGCCAGCAGTCTTTGACCAACTGCCCGTGGGTGACGAGATGATACGAGGCATCCACTACTACAATTAGATTGAGGGTTAAATATATGGCAACAAGAAAAACAGCTATGCCAATTGCTTCTCGAAAACCTTTGAGAAAAACAGCACTCAAGATTGCCAACATGCCTAAGGTGATTACCATGCGGTTGTGCAACCAAAATGGTGTCCATGGATTTTGCACTAAGTGAGTGGCAGCATCGGCGGCCGAAAATGTAATCGTAATAATAAAATCTGTGGCAGCAAAGCCAAGCAAACAAAGAACAATCAGCTTAGAATTCCAACCGGGCAAAAGTTTTTCCAGCATGGCAATACTACCCTGCCCATGCGGACTTCTGCTTGCCACGCGACTATAGACCGGTAAAGCACCAAATAAAGTTAAAGCGACTAATAATACCGTTGCCAGAGGAGATAATAATCCGGCCGCTAAATAGGCAATACCTGGGGCGTAACCCAATGACGAAAAATAATCAAGTCCGGTGAGGCACATCACTTTCCACCACTGATCTTGATGCGGCGCGCGCACAGGCGGGCGAGGCTTACGCATGTCATCCATCCACCAGAGTGATATTTTTCGTCTATCCATGGGCTTGAAAGAAATAGGTTTCAGGACAGTACGCACTGACTAAGCTCCCGAAGGCAGCCACCTTGTTAATTAGCATAGCGGCCTTTTATAAAAATTAAGAACGAATGGCATTCAATTGATCGCTGCTGCTTGAAAACATTTAAACATAAATTGAGCAGGCAGATAAGGGTAGATAAGTTTATCACAGAGCAATTTATCTACTATTAAGGTTTTGGTTGAATTTTGTTTTGGCAAATAACTGTTGGACTAAAGCAATATTTGTTCTGTAATTTTTATGGGCAAAGAAGTTTTGATATTTTTGTATAAGATGAGGACGATTATTTATTTCTGGATAATTCATTTGTCCGATCCAGATTTTTTTGACATATGGAGAAATTAAACCTACCAGCCTTTCTGGATCGCATGGTAATAGTGGTGCCATTGAGACATGCGTGGCAATCCCGTGCTCATGCAGTTTGCGAATTAATTGCAGTCTCCTTTCTATGCTGGGCGCATTAGGCTCAAATTCGCGGGCAATTGATTCATTATCTGTAGTAATGCTTACGCCTACGGAAGCGCGACCTTGGAAAGCCTTCAACAGTTCAAGATCTTCAAGTATTAAATGACTACGTGTATGCACCATCAATTTCTTGGGCTGATATCTTAAAAGCTCTGTTAAACAGCTTCGGCTTAGGCGATATTTTAGTTCTGCGTATTGATAGGGATCTGTAGCAGAACCAAAAAATATGCGACTACCAAACACGCGCATACGTTCTTTTTGAATTAGTTGTGGCGCATTTACTTTTATCTGCAGCCAATTGCCCCATTCGCTGAAATGGTGTTTTTCGTTGGGGAATTTCGGCACATAACAATAAGAGCATTTAAAGGCGCAGCCTGCGTAGGGGTTAAGGCTGTAATCATAACTACCGGACAGAGAGCCTGCCCTCTGCGGGACGAGAATTGAAGCTGCTGTTATTTCGGAAGTGGTTACCATATATAAGTATGGTATAATAAGCCAAACTGTGTGTCAATGCAAACATCATTCATTTGTCAAACATGGGGGTGAGTTATGAAGAGCAAGAAAAGGCGCCGTATCCGTATCACAATAAAATCCACTGCTAAAGTTTTCGATGAAGTGCTAAAAACGTGGAATAGGGCGGAGCAAGGATTGCCCGTTAATGAAGCGGAGGCTGAATTGAGTTTCACAGATGGAGCAACCATACTCGGTACATTGTCTGAGAAACGTATGGAATTGCTCATGTTTTTGCATAAACATAAAGGGATGAATATCAAGCAATTGGCAAAGCGGCTAAATCGGGATTACAGCAATGTTCATGGTGATGTTAAATCATTACTGCGATTCGGTCTACTAGAAAGAGATAGAGATCAACAAGTGTTCGTGCCCTGGGATGAATTGGCTATTGAATTTCCGTTGGCTGCATAATTGCTCTTATACAACAGACTCTAATGAATCATAATGTACGTTATGGTACGCCGTTAAAAATCGGCAGGAGGTAGCAAATGTAAGAGTTGCACGTTGAAGGAATAGCGAACCACAACGACCCCGAGTCATGCGTGACCAATGTTGCAAAGCATGCACGAAGTGTTGACAGGGGCACAGGCAGGCAGTGTAATGAGCCTCGAAAAATTAGTATGGGACGCCGACGCAGTCATAACATGCGGAAGGCAAAATTGGCAGCAGCGCAAACGCGAGTTGCTGACAAGACCCACGTGGTCTAAGACCACTAGCATGCCTGGAAACCTTCTGGGCGGGAAACGGGAGAGCCCACAATCGACTCAACTAGGCCAGATGAGTCCGCGCCGGGAGACTGTGAACGGGGTAAGCCGGCGATGAACGAGAGTGGGCAGTCAGACAGGGTCGCAGTACCAGAGAAGCAGCTGAACAAAGATGGTGCCACAGCCCCATTGGCAGAGGCAGTGGAGGGAAGGACCTTGACCAAGGGGAAATCGTCACAGAGCAACATGCACCGGACTCAGAGCCGGGAATAGCGTGCGAAGCGCACCGGAGGCTATATGTAGTGCCGCAAAGAGGGACCGGTAAGATGCGGTTCACGGCTCTCTATCATCACATCTATGATATTCACATCCTATGGCATGCATATCTGAACATCAACAGAGATGCCGCGCCTGGAGTGGATGACGAGACGTGGGAGCGCTATGGAGAAAATCTTGAAGATAACCTTCAAGATTTGTCTGAGCGCTTAAAGAGAGGAGCCTACCGAGCGAAACCGGTCAAGAGAGTGTACATACCAAAGCCAGACGGGAGACAACGACCGCTTGGAATAACGGCGCTGGAGGATAAAATTGTCCAGAGAGCGACGGTGGAAGTATTGAATGCAATCTATGAGACGGAATTTCTCGGGTTCTCGTACTGTTTCCTACCTGGGCGCAGCCAGCACAAAGTGCTGGATGCCCTCTACGTTGGATTGCAAACGAGAAAAGTGAAGCTGGTGCTGAGCCGATATTAGTGATTTCTATGGTTCGATGAGACACGAATGGCTAATCAAGTTCATTGAGCACCGGATAGCAGACCGGCGCGTTGTGCGACTCATCCAGAAATGGCTGAACGCGGGCGTGCTGGAAGAGGGAAAGAAGACAGTGGCGGAAGTTGGAGCAGTTCAAGGCGGAAGTATTTCGCCTTTACTGTCCAACATATACCTACATTACGTCTTCGATGTATGGACACACTGGTGGAGACAGAAGAACCCGAGGGGCGAAGCCCTTGTCGTGAGGTGGGCTGATGATTTCATTGTGATGTTCCAATACAAACCAGATGCCGAGCGGTATCTAAAGGAACTGAAGGAACGATTCCAAAAGTTCAATTTAGAACTGCATCCTGAGAAGACGCGACTTATCGAGTTTGGACGATTTGCAATCGACAGACAAGAAGCGCAACTTGGGCAAGCCAGAGACGTTCCGCTTCCTAGGATTTACGCATATATGCGGAGCTAAAAGAAACGGCATGTTTACGGTGCTTCGGCAGACGGACAAGAAGAAAATGCGAGCGAAGCTGAAAGAGTTAAAAATCGAAAGCAGGCGCCGCAAACACTTCTCCCTCTCAGACCAGGGACAATGGCTCAAGTCAGTTGTGACGGGACACTTCAATTACTATGGAGTGCCGACCAACCTACGGGCGCTTAATACATTTCGCTTCAAGGTGGTTACCCTTTGGATGAGGGCTCTTCGGAGCCGCAGTCAGAAGGACCATTTCAGTTGGGAGCGCATGTACAAGTTGAGCGAACATTGGCTGCCCTGGGGACATATCACGCAACCTTATCCCTTACGGCGGATGGGCGTCATTACCTGAGGTAGGAGCCGGATGCGGGAAAGCCGCAAGTCCGGATCTGTGCGGGGTGGGTAGGGGCAACCCTACCTCCTACCGCGATAGACGGTCGTACTGTCTCTAGAGACAGTACCCACAAACGGGGTATATGATATTCAATAAAAAGCAAGTAGTGATGTGATGAAAACATTTTGGCCAAACTTTGACAGACTCGTTCCAAAAACTCTTATTCTTTTGTGCTTAAGCAGCGTAAATATTTGTACTGTGTCTGTCCAAGCAGATGACAAAATTGATTCTAGAGTAAGTTTGCAGGATGATTCTGATAAGTGGTTATCATTTCCCAGGTTTTCTACTAAGCCCCAGGAACGGAGAGTATACAACTCGAATTTCCAAATCCTTGGGATCACATTAGAGCAGTTAAAAGATGAGGATGGTGATTTCAAGAATCTTTTGCAAAGCTAGGGAAAGCAGCAATTGTTAGCCGAGGCGATGCGTCAACCGGACGGTCCCAAATCTGTTATAAATCAATCAAGGATAAGGTTTGGCTTATCTGGGCAACTGCCGAAGATGGATCTTCATTTACATTATGCACAAATTGTCCTAACTGGACGGGAAGTAAGTATGCAGTTCCATCCAATTTAATTTCTAGAACTTGGCCACTCCCTCAGGCTTGCATCTGGGACAAACACCAGCACAAGTTATAGCAATTCTTGGAAAGCCAAATGTTCATCGTAAAAATGAACTCTACTATTGGTTCCATTCTACAGAAAAGACACCAGAAAAAGATCTGCCATGGCTGCACCGGTATCAGTCCTACATGGGTGATAAGGAATTTCACGAAGCATATGATTTTTATGGCCTTGATAAGACGATTTATGCAAAATTCTTTGAGGGGAAGCTAATCTATCTGGCAGTAGCAAGATCGCGATCTGATTGATTTATAAACAATGCTGAAAATGGCAAAGTTAGGCAGAGTGACATAATGTGCGGTATCTTACTCTCGTAACTAATTGGACGATATGCTGTCCCCATGGCGATTTGTTACTATGAGTTTGTACGATAATAAGGACTTAAAGATGAGCACAACCCAAAAACGGCCAATTGGTGTATGGATAATTTCTTTATTCTATTGGTTCTCCACTGTTTTCTTGTTGTGGGGTACGTTTAGCATGCTATTTGGTCTACTTCCCCTCCCAAAAGCCGGGCTCTTTACCGGGGTCGAGGCTGCGCTCAGTGCTGCTACCCTTGTCAGCAACATAATTGGTGCCACCCTGCTATTTCTTCTTCGTAAGCAGGCATTAGTTCTTTTTGCTGGGGCACTACTGTTAAATATGGCTGACACAATATGGCGTATTGCGTCCAATGCAGAGATACATGCAGTCAGTGGTTCAGGGGTTTTTGGTACAGCCTTGGGGCAGGGGCTCGGCCTAGCAACTGTGCTTTTCGTTTGTATGTATGTTTGGTGGTTGATCAGAAGGGGTGTTCTGAAGTGACAGTGCCGAAAATGGCCCATTTAGGCACAGTATGCTGATCTGAACTTGGACAGATTCACCAGATAAGCTCATATTTTGGTGATCTAGCTGGTGAATTGGACAACGCCATTTATCATTTTCGGCAAAGTCAAAAAAGCTTGATAGTGTTGTGTTAACCGCGATATTAGTTTAGAAGCCCGTTGTTTTTTGCCCAGACGAGCTCGGCATTTAGCGCTGTGGAGAGATCATGCTGGGGTTGGAAGCCGGTGTCCCGAATTAGTTTACTGATGGAAAAGGTCGTCGTGGTCGTGAGTTTATCGACTTGATCCATTGTCACTGGCAGCCGTTTGCGAATGGAGCGGGGAATTAATGAATCAGCGGTTTTTATCAGATTGCGAATTAATGGCTCGGGCATTGAAGGAATGTGGCCATTGCGACCAAGAGCGAGGGAGATTTTCTCGCTCAATGCTCTTGTTGATATAGGCTGAGGATTAGCAATATTGAAAATGTGTGTGCTGTCAGACAAATTGTTTAGGCATAGGGCTACGCCGATTGCTAAATCCGCGGCAGAAATTAGACTCTTTTGGGCATCTCCGTTACCGATGTGCAGATAGCGATTTCTGTTTATGGATTGAATAAGTTTGATTAGGTTGCCTCTATCACCTGGTCCAAAGACCAGGGCGGGTCTGAGAATAATTTTTCGACGGAGTTGATTTGCCTTTTGAATCATTTGTTCGCAGACGGTCTTTGATACTGCATATGGTGTCTGCCCCTTGTGCGGTGATGACTCGTCGATCATATGGAATGGGCCATTACCATAGACGGCCACACTGCTCATGAACATAAAAGTGTGAACCGCATTGGCTATTGCTGCGGATAATAAATGCTCTGTTGCTTGTACGTTTAATAGATGACATTCTTCGTAAGAAGCATTTGCATTATGCACTAAGCCGGCAAGATGAATAATTGAGTGGCAGTCGCGTGTTAATTGATGACAATCTCGATCGCTCAATTTATTGAAATCGCATTCGAGTAATTCAACTTTTGTAAGATCAAGCACTGGGCTAAATTGGGCGCGTGCTTGCGAGACATTGCGCACCTGAAGCCGTAAGCGGAGATTGTTGGTGGTCATTAACTGACCGACGAGAGCTCGTCCGATTAAACCGGTGGCGCCGGTGATTAATATTGTTTTTTGGTTATTAGTTGGAAAATTGTTTGGCACAACATTTCGCTTTCAAGACATTGATAAAGACAAAGACAACCGCTCGCAGGTAAATGGCAAAATAAACAAGTTGGTTAAATATGGGCAAATGATCTTGCCAGGTGTTTCTGATAAAAAACAACCATGCCCTTATGCAGATTGATTGTTGCTCCGGCCGGACGTAGCCTACTTGCCGCGCCGTGGGTGTGATAAATTACGGACTGAGGATAATAAAATACTTGCCATTCAGCTTGCTTGATTCGCCAGCACCAGTCAATATCTTCGCCAAACATAAAAATGTCTTCGTCTAGAAAGCCAATTTTAGAAATTACTTCTTGGCGTACCATCATGCAGCTACCAGACAGGGCATCTACTTCCGCTTCCATATTAGGGTCCGCGTAAGTCATATTGTATTTAGCGAAACGGGGATCGCTAGGGAATAATTTGCTTAGATAAGTGAGGCGAAAAAAGGCTGCTGCAGGAGTGGGAAACGAGCGTCGGCAGGCTAATTGCAGAGTGCCATCTTCATTGAGTATTTTAGGACCGACAGCGCCACAACTTGGATGGTGATCAAGAAATTGAGCCAATTTGCTAATAGCGCTATCAACAACCAGGGTGTCTGGATTAAGCAGTAAAATATATTTGCCCGTGGTTTGCGGAATGGCTTGATTACAGGCTTTTGAAAAGCCAAGATTATCTGTATTGGCAATTACTTTCACAGAAGGGAATTCGTTATAGAGAATGCTTAGTGATTGATCGCCGGAGGCGTTATCGACGACATAAATTTCAAATGTGTCCGACTTTTGATCATTGCCCAATGCTTGCAAGCACCGTTTGAGCAATAGTGGTGTGCGCCAATTAACTATAATGATTGAAATCATAAAGCATGCTTAAGGGCAGCATCAAGATCGGCAATGATGTCTTGAGGATTTTCAATTCCCACAGCCAGGCGGATACCGCCTGGATCAATACCCATGGACATTTGTTCAGTGGCCGGATAACTCATATGGGTCATTGATCCTGGATGTTCAATTAACGTGCGTAATTGGCCAAGACTAACTGCTAGAGTAATTGCGTAAGCGTTTTGTGCTAGATAATTCATCATACTTTCGCCAGCTAATTTGGATTGTTCTGGATCTTTGCCTTTGAGAGTAAAGTAAATCATAAATCCAGGAGCAAAATTATGATCATAATCACGAAGTAGACGTTGAGCCAACTCATACTGAGGGAAAGATGACAGACCAGGATAGCAAACTTTGTCTACCAATGGATGGCTTTGTAAAAATTGAGCTACTGCCAGCGCGTTAGCTTGTTGTCTGGGTATGCGCAAAGCAAGTGTTGAAATGCCATAGACTAAAATGTGCCAGGCGGTTAACGGAGAAAGAATGCTGCCAAAGTCTTTACGAAATAATATTAGTGCTTCGTGGAATTCTTGGCGGCTAATTACTGCGCCACCCATAACTGTGCCAAATCCACCAATGCCCTTAGTTAAGCTGTGAACAATGATGTCCACGCCATGCTTGCCTGGTCTCTGGCAATAGGGTGTGGCGAATGTATTGTCAAATACGGACAAGATTTTTTTAGACTCTGGGCGTTTGGCATTGATATGTTTCAGGGCATCCATAACCGCTTCAGTATCTATTAATTGCAAATTGGGATTGCACGGTGACTCGAGATATAAAATACGAGTATTTTCATTAATAAAGGGAATAAAGCTTTTTGGATCGCTGAGGTCGCAGAAATGTGTTTTAATCCCCAGTTTAGATAAGTGCTTTGTGAATAAACTGTATGTGCAACCATAAACAGTCTGATGCGAAATAATTTCACTGCCCGGATTGAGAGCAAAACATACAGCGGCTTGCACAGCAGCCATGCCTGTGGCGAAAACAACAGCATTTTCTTGTTCTTCGGCAGTAGCAAGAACATGTTGCAGCATATCAATCGTTGGTTCGCCAAAACGATCATAAATATAGATCGATTCGTGTTCCGGCCCGGGGGGGAAGGCAAACTCTGTGAATCCTTTCGCTCCTCGCTGTGCTGAATCTAAGCGAAAAGTAGAAGAAGTGGTAATTGGTGGAATGACGTGGTGAGAATAATCCCACTCAACAGTAGGAGATTGCCCGTAAATCAGGCGCGTAGGTATTGAATATTTCTTTTCGTTTAACTTCTTTAGAGTCATTAACAATTAGATGGCGACGAGGACTCACTGCTTTTTATTTTGATTTTCCAGTTTACCCAAATGTCCGGCCTGACCTTTCCTGGCTGTTGAGCTGGATTTAGCATTGGTAACTATTTTTGTCTGCATATGATTTCGCCTAATTTTAGCAAGGTTTGTGGTCTTGTAGCTTTTTATTGTGGTTTGGTTTATCCGCTTGACTGAGGTATGCGTATCAATCAATTGTCCGTAGACATCAGTGCGCTGAGTATTATATTTAAGTGCAGTGTTTGGAGAGCCTAATTGCGCATATGTGTGTTTGTAGGACGAAATTTCTGGTTGTTCAGCTGGATGATTATTTAATTGACCAGAAATACTTTCTTGATGCCCCGGTTCATATTCAGGATATTGCTGTTTTTCTGGCTGAAATAATTTGCCTTGTACTTCTGCCATGGCTTCTGGTGAATAAGGAATGTGTATGGGTTTGATATCGTGCTGACGCTCGATGGGGTAATTAAAAGTCGATTTAATGGGTTTGCCAGATGTGCCGCTCATTGGACCACTGCCTGGTTTTAATGGCCTTTGTCTTAGAATGCCGGTGGACTGTTTATAGGAATAAATAGTATCCCAATGCCAATGAGATAGATTAGGATTGCCTTTAACTAACCCCTGTTCCCAGCCTTGTACCGCTTCAACACCGCTGGTTACTCTAACAGGAACTGGTCGTGCAGCCTTGCCTGACTGATTGTCCCCCAGGGCAGGCCCAATTGTTAAGACAAACAAACCGCCGGTTAAGGCTACTAGCATAGATTGGACAGAAAAAGCCTTCATATTAATCCTCAATACCATTATTGCCTTTATCGGGCTGCAAACAAGTTAAAATCGCTAGATTTCATATTTTTTCTCGAAAATTTTTTAGCTTGGTTTGAGAGGCGGACTAAATTGTTATCAAGGGTGGACGCAGGTCGGTGCCAAATTACCTTTGTAAACAGAAACAAAGCTTCTTTTCATGTCTAATCAGGGAAAAGTGAGATAATAAGCTTTCTTCGTTTGCCTGAGTTAAAATGCGTCAATTGGGGGGAGCGTTATGTCTCAAACACAAACCATAATGGACACATCTGTCCTGGATGAAGTTGTTCATTGGATAAAAACTTTGAAGGAAGCTGGTGTTTCGCCTGATACTGCTGCCACCGTGACCACGAGATTCTTTATTGCCGCAAGTACTGTTTCAGAAGATGATGAAGAGTACGGTGATGAAGAAGAATATACGGACTATGATGAGGAATAGCCTCAGCAGCCGATAACCCTGGCGGTATGCTTCGGTTATGATAGATTTTTTGTTGTTTATGAAAAAAGGTTTGTTCCTGGTTATTCTAGGCTTGTCTTTGTCATTATGGCAATCCGCCCAGGGGTTTCCACTCCTTGTGGCGCAGAAAGCCGATTCATCCGAGAGCATTGAGACAAAGAAGGAATCTCCGGATTTTGAGGAGCAAATTCCGGCAGACAAACCAGTCCATAAATGTGGACATGTAGTATCTGCTAAGCAATACCAGCAGATTTTAGAAAAATTAGATAATCAAATTAGAGAAGATCCTGATTCTGGTCAGACGTATTTTCGCCGCGCTTTTATTTACTATCGCTTAAAAAAGCCCAAGCAAGCGCTCAGCGATTGCGATCAAGCGATAGCACATGGTTTTGAGGGCGCTAGCCTTCATGTCCTTAGAGGCGAGTGTTTGTTTGCCGTCAAGAAATATCAAGAGGCATTGGCAGAAGCAGATAAAAGTATTGCTTTAGAGAATAAAAAGGCGCGAGCTTATGGATTAAGGGCGCAGATTGAGGATGTTTTAAATCTATACGAGAAAGGTTTGAAAGATAGCAATAGAGCAGTAAATTTAGATCCTGAGAATGCCCGCTACTACGAAATTCGTGGCCAAATAGCATATAAGGTGGAAGAATACCAAAGATGCATTCAGGATGCTAATGATGCTATAAAGCATGATCCCCAGTCTAGTGATGCCTATATGATGCGCATTAAGGCCTATGCGGCTATTGATAAATCTAAGGAAGCAGCCCAGGATAGAGTGAAAGCAAAAGAGCTTGCTAGGAATTATAAGAACAGACAAATAGACGATTGAATAATAACCACGTGGTTAGAAACAAAACGAATGATGGAAATGGGCCGCTAATTCCGCTTAGCCAATTTTTCAATGGACTGGTTTCTCTAATTGTTTTATTGGGTGCTTGCAGTCAGCAGGAACCAGTAAGAGAAACTCCGGTTGCAAAATCGGCAAGCAATAAGTTGAGGTTATCGAAACAGGCCATCAATTTGGCTGAGTTGGAAATTCTCCAGGTGAAGCCACGTTTTGATCGAGCAAAAATAACAACTACAGGTGAAATCAAGGCTGATGACAATCGAGTCTTTCATATAAATTCTCTTGTCGCTGGACGAGTAGTTAAAGATAATGTCGTATTGGGAAAGGAAATTAAGCGCGATGATGAGCTAGCCGTAGTTCAGAACTTAGACCTTGCCCGTACCTACGGTGAATATATTCATCAGGCTCATCAAAATGAAATTGATATTGCTCAGGCTGAGGCACGCTTAGATCTGGCAAAAAAAAATGTAAATCGCCTGGAGCGATTAAATAAGGAAGGAATAGTTGCCGAAAAAGATCTGGTAGCAGCTCTAAGTCAACAAAGGCTTTGCGAAATTACTCTTAAGGGCTTCAAAGAACATATAGTGCACATAAAAGCAGAGGCAAGATCACTGCTTGCGGCATACGGTATTTCGTTAGACAAAGAGGAAAGGGGCGGACTGGAACATATTATTTCCGGTAGTCCGATAGTGTCTCCTAAAGATGGAGTGGTGATCAAAAAAAATGTAACGGTGGGTGATGTGGTTA
This sequence comes from Candidatus Melainabacteria bacterium, assembly GCA_963767815.1. GTDB lineage: Bacteria > Cyanobacteriota > Vampirovibrionia > Obscuribacterales > Obscuribacteraceae > CAVYFJ01. The sequence continues at coordinate 855,849 of CAVYFJ010000001.1, forward strand.
CCCCCATTGAGCCATTATATGTGGTGGCAGACTTATCTCAGGTATGGCTGGACATTGCCGTTTATGATAAGGATTTAGAGAAAATTAAAGTGGGTGAGGCGATCGTTTTTCACAGCGACAGCATACCTGGTTTGGAATTAACAGGAACAATCAGCTATATTCAGCCAGTGGTTGGTGATACCGCAAAAACTTTTTTGGCCCGAGCTATTTTGCCCAATGCAAAGCTCATACTTAAACCTGGCATGTTTGGACAGGTGGAAATTACTGCCGCTAGCGATAAACAATATCCTTATGTACCGGATCGTGCCTTGCAGAAATATGGTGACGATCAGTTTGTTTTTGTCGAGCAAGCGGAAGGCAGTTTTGAAAAGCGCAAGATAAAACTTGGAGATAGACTGGATGATGGCTATCTTGTTAATGACGGAATTGCAGCTGGGGAAAATGTGGTAGGCAAAGGCAGCTTTAAGCTAAAGTCTGAATTGTTAAAATCTGAGATTGGCAACGAAGACTAATCATGGAAATTTTAATAGGTAAAATCAGCCGCTTTCGTTCTCTTGTTTGTCTACTATTTATCATTGTTGTCACGGCTGGCATTTGGTCTTTGCTGCATATACCAATTGACGCTTTTCCAGACCTGGCAAACAATCAAGTGCAGATCCTGACTGAAGCCCCAGGAATGGGTCCGGTTGAAGTTGAGCAGTTGGTGACTATTCCTTTGGAGTCAATTATGAATGGTTTGCCGGCGGTGCAGCAAATACGTTCAATCTCTAAGTATGGCTTATCCGTAGTAACGGTGGTCTTTCCGGACAAATTTGGCAGTTATTTTCCCAGGCAGCTTGTTATGGAGCGTGTAGAGTCTGCGCATTCTCGCTTGCCGGAGAAGATAGAACCACAGCTTGGTCCAATAAGCACCGCAATGGGGGAAATTTATCAATATGTACTGGAAAGCACGACACATTCTCCAACCGAGCTCAAGAGTGTTCAGGAATGGAATATTAAATACGGATTGCGCACGGTCCCTGGTGTTGCCGAGGTAAACACATGGGGAGGATTAACTGATGAATATTTGGTGCGTATTTTGCCAGGGAAGTTACAGCTTTATGGTTTGACAATTAAAGAAGTGTTGGAAGCACTGAAAAATAACAACGATAATTTTGGTGCGGGGATTATCAATCACGAGAGTGAGCAATACATTGTTCGTGGCCTTGGACGAGCTAATTCTATTAGTGATATCGAAAACATTATTGTCAAATCGGATAATGGCATACCGATATTTATAAAAAATCTGGGTTTTGTTAGTCATGGCGCAACGCTGAGACAAGGGGCAGCTACTAAAGATGGACAAGGAGAAGTGGTGGTTGGACTAGCAATGATGCTCAAAGGGGAAAATAGCCTGCGAGTAATCGAGCGAGTGAAGGCTAAAATTGCCGAACTGAGCAAATCGTTACCGGAAGGAATATCTCTTACGCCATTTTATGATCAAGCAAAGCTGGTTCAACAAACTATTGGTACCGTAAAGACTAATTTACTTGAAGGTGGAATACTCGTAATTCTGGTTTTACTACTTACTGTAGGTAATATTCGAGCAGCGCTTATTGTTGCCAGCACCATTCCACTTTCTATGACCTTTTCATTTCTGGGCATGCATATGTTGGGTGTAACTGCCAATATCATGAGCTTGGGTGCAATTGATTTTGGCATGATTGTTGATGGTTCAATTGTGATGGTCGAAAATATTTTGCGCAATTTAAGTGGCAAAGAGAAGGGAAAACATAGTAAGGCGGAAATAATTGAAAACTCGGTGATCGAGGTAGCGCGCCCAATTCTTTTCGGTGTTTTGATTATTACGGTAGTCTATGTACCGATTTTATGCCTGGAAGGCATGGAATATAAAATGTTTTCGCCGATGGTAATTACTGTATGTGCTGCACTTCTTGGATCCCTTTTAATTTCATTGTTTTTAATACCTGTGTTATGTGTGTTTTTCCTTAAGGATCCTATTGCGGAAAAGGAGACATTTGTTATTCGCTCGATTAGGGGTCCTTATTTTAAATTGCTCGAGCTTGCTCTTAAACACAAGCTTGCCACGGTGAGTATCGCCAGTGGGCTTCTTATATTGAGCTTGTCCTCGTTGTTTTTTATTGGTACTGAGTTTGTACCGAAGCTTGATGAAGGCGATTTTTTATTGGAGGTGAAAAGTTTTCCCAGTATTTCGTTGCCGGCGGCAATTAAAACAAGTACTCAGATTGAGCAGTTAATAAGAGAATTTCCAGAAGTAAAAACGGTTGTATCTCGCCTTGGCCGACCGGACCTGGCGACTGATCCGATGGGGGTTGACGGGACGGATTGTTTTATTATCCTAAAGCCAAAAAAATTATGGCCGCGCGGTATGACAAAAGAAATGTTGACCGATGCTTTACGAGAAAGATTAAATGACACTATGACTGGCGTGACGCTGAATTTTACTCAACCAATAGCTATGCGCGTTGATGAGTTGGTTTCTGGTGTGCGTTCTGATCTTGCTGTGAAGATATTTGGTGATGATATGGGTTATCTGCAAGAGAAAGCACAGGAGGTTCAGCATGTGATTAGTAAGGTGATCGGGGCGACGGATTTGCAAACAGAAAGACTTATGGGCAGTCAACAGATTGAAATTATTCCTGATCGAGCAAAAATGGCTCGCTATGGCGTTAATGTTTCTGACATGCGCGTCTTGTTGCAGACAGCTATAATCGGTGACCCAGTTACTCAGATTATTGAAGGTAGGAAACGTTTTAATTTGCGCGTGCAATTTCCAACCGGTTCTACCCTTGAACCAGCTGATGTTGGTGGCTTGTTAATTCAAAGTAGTAGTAAAAGCTCGTGCCATTAAGCCAGGTGGCAGAAGTAAAAATAACTCAAGCACTGGACACGGTAAATCGTGAGTTGGGGCAACGACGCATTGTTGTGCAATGTAACGTGCACAATCGCGATCTGGGCTCTTTTGTTAAAGAATGTCAGCGCAGAATCGCAGAAGCAGTAACTTTGAATAAGGGTTACTATATTACCTGGGGCGGACAGTTTGAAAATCAAGAGCGGGCAATGAACAAACTTGCTCTAGTCGTGCCTCTCTCCATACTAATTATTTTTGTTTTGCTTGGGTTTACTTTTCATTCCATGCGTCACGCTGCTGTGGTGCTCTTAAATGTGCCGTTTGCTCTAATTGGCGGAATATTTGCTCTCTGGATTAGACAGATGTATCTGAGCGTGCCGGCAGCAATTGGTTTTATTGCTTTATTTGGAGTGGCAGTGCTTAATGGGCTTGTGCTGGTTTCCTACATAAATAAACTGGTTGAGCAAGGATGTCTATTGATGATGCCGTCAAACATGGGGCAGAAGTACGCTTGCGTCCCGTGGTGATGACCGCTCTTGTAGCAGCGCTTGGTTTTTTGCCAATGGCACTTTCCGACGGAGCGGGTGCTGAAATACAGAAACCCTTAGCTACCGTCGTAATAGGTGGGCTATGCACCTCAACTTTATTGACTCTGCTGGTGTTGCCGGTAGTATATGACTGGTTCTTTGCTCGGGCCCGTAGGACTAATTAAACATTATCGGAAAATTTTTGCCGGGATTTCATATTTATGGATGTGATACCAGGCGGGCGATGGCAAAGGCAGCCGCGGCGGCTAGACTGCCAATAATTAGGGTTTGCATGGCGCTGAGCACTGGTTTATTGCCGGTAAATTTGCCTTTACCGTAGCCGAATGCTATTAGCGCCATAACGGTGACGATGCAGGAAGTGCCAAGAGCTGACCTGACGTCTGGCATGATCATGTATGGAGCAAGAGGAATTAAGCCGCCGATGATATAAGACGAAGCGATAGTTATGGCGCTTGAGCGCGCCCGTTTGGGATCAGGCTCTTCCAAACCTAAGCTCAAAGCGCATCATAAAATTAACCCAGGCTTTGGGATCAGCTTGAAAGGCGTGCAAAATAGGGGCGATTTGTTGTTCGGTTAAGCCATAGGACTTTAAAGACTTCTTCGACTTCATATTTTTCTTGCTCAGGTTTTTCAAGGACTTCTTGTGCCTCGCGGCGTTTTTCATTCTGGTAATGATCGCGGTCGCTTTTAGCAGCCAGATAGCCACCCAGACCCATAGCGATAGCGCCGGCGGCTATTTCAGCCAGACCACCAGTGACGATAAGCCCAGATGATGCCGCGGCTCCAGATAAGCCGGCAGCAAGAGCAAAAGGTACCGTCAATCCATCAGACATACCAATAACGACATCTCTGACCAGATCTCCGGCAGTAGAATGCCTTTCTACATGTTTGTTTTAGGTTTGATCAAGACCGCTTTTTAAAGAATCTGGGTTTTATTCCAGAACACATCTTTAATTGCTTTAGATGAATTGGACTCGGAGCTGATTACTACAGTTGCTGGAGCAAACAAAAATACACCTTCACCAATTTTTTGTTGATGTCCGTCTATAGCATGGCATGCACCAGAAAGAAAATCAACAATGCGTTGCGAGCCTTCCTTGTCCACCATATGCAAATTGAGCAAGTACTGATTTACGTCCCCGCAATTGTTCGACAATTTCTAATGATTCTTCAAAAGCTCTGGGTTCAATAACCAGTACTTCACTTGCTGGCTGAGCACTGGGATGATCAACTACTTTTGGTCCTGTTGAGGTGGCAATACGCCGAGCGACTTGCTTTGAGATATCGGCAGTTGATTTATCTAAAGCCAATTGACCATTAGTAGCATAAACATCATCGGAAGTTTCAAACAAATCTTCGAAATCTTCACGATCATAATTATCCGATGGTCCAAACCAGAAACTCTTAAATTTTTGAACTATGCTCACAATTTCCTCCTAACCCGACTGTTCAAGTTTAATCTACCTGAAGAAATTCCTTACCCTTTTTCCAATCACCACGGATATCTTAGTCTACAAACTTGTTCCTGATAAACTGCCCCCTATCTACGACATGACTTTAGACATGAAAAATTGCTGTGCCGATTCGTAACATGGTCGATCCACAAGCCAGGGCTTCCTGCCAGTCGTCGCTCATACCCATCGAAAGTTCCGGTAAAAAACACCGGTTTTTTCTAGCCAACTCATCTCTTAATTGTTTAAACCCTGAAAACATTGTTTCTTATATCGCCAGTGGCATTTTTGGAGTAATGGTCATGAGACCTTTGCACTCGATATTGGGTAATTTTATGATTTCAGCGATAGCAATCTTTAATTCTTCTGGCTCAAAACCAGATTTGCTTGGATCTGCTGCCATTTTTACTTGCAAGAGAATTGGTTGGCTGATTTTTTTAGTTTGGGACACTCGAGAAATTTCCTTGGCTAGGCGCAGAGAATCAACCGAGTGAATCAGAGCAAATTTTCCTACAGCTTGTTTAACCTTATTGGTTTGCAAATGACCAATAAAATGCCAGCTGGCCTTTTCCTTTAACCAGGCTGGCATAGATGTCCATTTTGGCTAAAGCGTCTTGTATGCGGCTTTCACCAAATTCGGTGACACCGCTATTAAATGCTTCTTCAATTTGTTTATTACGTGCGTTTTTTGTCACAGCAATTAACTTGACTGAGTGCGAGCCAAAACTTTCTCGAATGCGAGTTATGTTTTCAGTCACACTCATGCCTTTCTAGTTAGCCAAGTGCATCACCGGCAGTGACCTTACGGTCATGTAATATAAGACTCGGAAATGAAGAATTTGTCAAGTCTTTGCAGCGATTTTGTTTATTTTTTTTGTGGATAAAAGTAGATTGGCAAAGGCTTTGAATATCGAAATGATATCTCTTGTGGTGTACAATTACTGTGCATCATTGTTTGTTTCGCAGAAAGCAATGCTTTGCTTATTGTAGGGCATATATTGCTGCAGTTTCGGATCGCAAAATATGTGGTGCCGAGAGAAACAGGTATAAAATTATGGAGAAAGCGGCTTTAATTTCTTCTTCGGTAAAGCCACCTTCGGCACCAATGGCAATGGCACAAGCACTCGGAAAATTGTCTAGAGATTTTTGGTTGCAAAGAACTTCTGTCTAAGGTTGGAACTTTTTCGTCGTTCAGTGCAAATAAGTCGCAAGTTAGTTATTTTGATTCGGTCCAAATTGTAGCTAACCATTCAAGAAATACTAAGCGGTGGCAACAATTCGGGGACAGAAGGCGTTCACATTGTTCAGCGGCTTCTTCAATAATTTTGCGCCAGCGAGTCAATTTGGGTTGCTGGTTTGGTCTCATGCGTTGGTTATGGTGTCATGCAATTTGACTATGCTTCTGTGCAAAGCTATAGGAACAATTTTGTCGACGCCTAATCTCGGTCAATTTTTCTAGTGCCCATTCAAATCTAGCTTGTTTTATTACAGGCAGGGCAACGATAAAACTTGGTCCGGTTAATTCGAGGAGTTTTTCTCTGCACTGATGATTTTGGCCTGAAAGAAATCTCGCCCTGCGTCGGGCAAAATATTTTGCAAATACACAATGATAGATATTGCTTTGTCCGTCAACAATATCTACATGGTCGCCGTTTTCAAGACGAAGAACTTTACGAATTTGCTTGACAAGTTTTGGCGACTGGCAAATAACGGTGACCTTGTCCTTCGTCAATAAATTGGGGGGCAATAAAGAATCTGGTATATTCATAGCTTTTGGTTGCAGTGATATAATAAACGAGTTTTGCAAGAAATTACGCGGACCTGTCAAAGATAACTATGGATCTAAAAGAATGGTTTGCCAATCGGCGCAAACGCCAGGATAACCTGGAAATAAAACAGCCTTTAACCACAGAAGAATATTGTGCCCTCTGGCGCCAGTGTTTTCAGTGCCGTGAACTAATTTATACACGCGACTTGCGTATCAATCTATCTCGTCTGTCCAAAATGCCAATATCATTTCGAATTGGGGCCGTTGACCGGATTGAGCAATTAACGGATGAAAACTCATTTAAAGAATTAGACGCTCTTTTATCTTCAACTGATCCATTGGAGTTTTTTGATACTGAAGCTTATGCAAAAAAACTGAAGGAAGCCAGCAATAAATCAGGTTTACAAGAGGCCATTGTTACTGGCACTGGGCGATTGAAGGAAAAGTGGCTGGCCCTGGCGGTAATGGATTTTGCTCATTTTGGCGGCTCCATGGGTTCGGTGGTGGGTGAGAAAGTAGCACGCCTGGTTGAACATGCTATTGAAGAAGAGCCTACCACTGGTAATTATATCAAGCTCCGGTGGTGCTCGCATGCAGGAAGGTATTTTTAGTCTGATGCAGATGGCAAAAACAAGTGCTGCTTTAGAGGGATTGCACGAGGCGGGGTTGCTATATATTTCGGTGCTCACTGAGCCGACTTATGGTGGCGTAACGGCTAGTTTTGCTTTTCTTGGCGACATTATCATTGCTGAGCCCGGTGCAAGAATTGGCTTTGCCGGGCGGCAGGGTGATTGAACAGACAATCCGGCAGAAATTGCCTGCTGATTTTCAAACAGCTGAGTATTTGCTAAAGCATGGACAAGTAGATATGGTGGTGGAGCGTGAACGAATTAAGCGAAACGATTGCTCAGTCTGATTGATTTTCACCAAGCGATTGAGTTCTCATTCCAGCTCCTGTTAAACAAAAGATTGAGGCTGATCTGACAGAGATGAGTATAATACTAAGAGAGCAAAGCCAGTACCCTTGAATTTGAGCAACCATTGTTGGCTTTGGCTAAGCAGATTCGAAGTGTTGGAAAATCAATTCATAGACCAACCTGAGCTTGAGGCTGATGTCATGCATTTACGTGATCAATATCAGGTTTTACGCCAGTCGATATACAGCAACTTACGCCCGATAGATCATTTAGCTTTAGCCAGGCATCCGCAAAGACCATACGCGCGCGAATATTTTGATCGTTTTGATCCAAATTGGCTTGAATTGCATGGCGATCGAAAAATGGCTGATGATCCGGCCATTGTCACCGGTTTGGTGACTATCGGACCATATAAAGTGGTGGCAATTGGAACTGATAAAGGGCGTAATCTCCGGCAAAAACAATTATGCAATTTTGGCATGCCCCAACCGGAAGGTTATCGCAAAGCCTTGCGCATGTTTCAGCATGCAGAAAAATTTCGCCTGCCAATACTTACCCTAATAGACACACCAGGCGCATATCCTGGTATGGCGGCAGAAGAACATAATCAGGCCGAAGCCATTGCCCGCAATTTACTTGTTTTAGCTGGTCTAACGGTGCCTGTTGTTGCTGTGGTAACGGGAGAAGGTGGGTCTGGTGGTGCTCTAGCGATTGGGCTTAGCGAATCGAATTTTGATGCTTGAGCATTCTGTTTATTCAGTGATTTCTCCTGAGGGCTGTGCATCCATTCTCTGGCGTTCAGCTGATAAAGTAGCTGCTGCTTGCGAGGCAATGAAAATGACTTCAAAAGAAATTCATGGATTGGGCGTTGCCGATCAAGTTATCAAGGAGCCGTTAGGTGGTGCCCATTTGGATTATGATCTTGCAGCCAATACGCTGCAGTCCGCAATAATTAAACAGCTTGATCAACTGACCAAACTCTCCGCTCCCAAGTAAAGAAGGATAGGCACAAGAAATTCCGGAAGATAGGAAGTTTCAGGGAAGGATAGATAGAGCATTGGCATGGCTACTACGCCAGAAATCGTAGGGGCGGGCGCAAGTCCGCCCCTACGTATCCGTCCGCCGATATACGGTCGCGCATTTATGTTTTGGATTCAGTGGCGCTGGCTCGGCATAACTCATATGCCTCACGGCCACTGGCCCGCGCCCCTATAATTTCAACGATTGAAGAACCGAAAACGCGACTAATTTGTAGACTCACCGGACTTGTACGCGCGTATTAGCATTTTTGCCTTGTCCGCTTGTTTGGATCGTTGAGGAATTTGTTTGAGCAGTGCAACGGCACTCAGAATAATGCTTCTTTTTTAGCATACAACATTGCTACAGACAGCCTCACTTTGTTTAGATCTTCCGAACGTCTGCTCTTCAATTGGCCCTTTTCCTTCAAACTTTGCAGGACGGGTAGTGCTTCTTCATAACGACCTTGCTTAAGCAAAGTGTCAATTGATGCGGATTGATGCCGATTGGGAAGCAATTGGAGATATTTTGCCTCATTCATAGCAAAAACCACGACAGCACAAAGGACGACAATAGTCAGAGCGGTGGGTAACAATTGTCTAGCAGCTCGTTCCCACTCTGTAGATCTATTGAAACGCGAATTGGCGATATGTTCCGTTCCGCTTGCTGTCACTGCTTTCACTTCGCGAGTTTCTGCCGACTTGGCTCTTTCCATCATTTCTTCCAGTGCCCGGTTGGCAAGATCACGAATGGAGGGAGATGGTTTGGTAATTTGACTTGTTTCTGGGACAGTTTGCAATCTGGTCATGGTGATACTAGCTAAAGGACCCGCTACGGCTGTCCGGGAGGACATGGCGGGTAATGAAATCATTGTTGATTGTGGTGCTTTTATTGCTTCCTCCAAAACATAAGCGAACTCATCCATGTCGCTAAATCGCTCATCAGGCTTCTTGGCCAAAGCGCGAGCGAGTACTATTTCAAGCTGATCTGGAAATTGCAAATCCGGTCTGGCTGCCTTTAAAGTTGGCGGTGTGTCCAACAAATGCATAGTCATTACTTTGACTAGCTCATCAGAATAGAAAGGTACGGACCCAGTTAGCGTCTCGTAGAGAACCACTGCTAGGGAGTAGATATCGCTTCGATGATCTACTTTACTGCTGGTGCATTGTTCGGGACTCATATAGGTAGGACTGCCACATACGGTGCCGGTGCGCGTTATTCTTGCTGCTTCGGATTCTTCCTGAATCAAGCGCGCTATACCAAAATCGACCACGATGGGAAAAGCTTTTTGCCGCCCCGATCAACAAGCACAATATTTTCCGGTTTAATGTCGCGGTGGACTACACCCTGGCGATGGGCTTCAGCTAATGCTTGGCAAACCATTTTAAATATTGGTAGAGCATCGTCAACTGGGATATGGTCATATTCAGTGATTAATTGTGACAAGGGCGTACCGTCCAACAATTCCATGGCGATATATGGACGGTTGCCCAAGGGGACAATGCCGAAATCATAGATGGCGATTATGTTTGGGTGACTAAGGCGACTAGCAGCTTTAGCTTCCTGTTTGAAGCGTTTGACAAATTCGTCATCGGAGACTAAATAATCATGCAAAACTTTAACTGCCACTTCGCGACCAATCAATTCTTGTTTAGCCCGGTAGACTGAGCCTGCAGAGCCTTGCCCAATTAGAGATAGAATGCGGTACCGGCCCTCAATCAAACTTCCTAGCAAAGGGTCATCGCCCACTTTGACCATGGACGAGCCATCGTGTGGACAGTTTCCCTGCTCATCTGAAGCAGTTTGAAAATTACATATCAGACATAGTCTCATTTTTGACCATGCTCTTATTCTAGTGATTTAACTAGTAATTGAACAAATACCCTTCGCCCTGACTAATTTTTTATTACCACAGCAGCAACAATTTTAAGCATTAGGACTAAGAATTCGTTCTGTTTATCTCATGTCGGTCATTGAGCTTAATATCCGTCAATCTTGCTTGATAAATGTTAGACAATTAGATGAAAAATTTAGGGAGCAAGATTAAGTGAAGGGCAAAATATCCGAATTTGGGGTGAGCATGACTAAGAAGCCTGATAATAACAAGATTAAAACTGACGAATTGAATAAATCGGGGCAGGGAAAGCAGGTAGGGAAACGAGTTTTAGGACTAATTTTTCTAACGGTTTTTATCGATTTAATTGGTTTTGGCTTGATTATCCCAGTAATGCCTTCTTATGCAAAAGAGCTCCAAGCAAGCGATTTCACGGTGGGAGTTCTAATAGCTGCCTATTCATGCATGCAACTTTTATTTGCGCCATTCTGGGGTAGATTATCTGACCACATAGGTAGAAGACCAGTCTTGCTTATTAGTCTGGCGGCTTCCAGTCTTGGATATTTAATCTGGGGCTCAGCCCACACACTAGGAGGGTTATTTCTCTCACGTTTAGTTGCTGGAGCGGGTAATGCTAATATTCCGGTTGCTCAGGCCTATGTCGCTGACGTAACGACGCCCGAAAATCGTGCTAAGGGTATGGGTCTAATTGGAGCGGCTTTTGGCTTAGGCTTTGTCCTAGGACCAGCCATTGGTGGGCTTTGCGTTAGCCATATTGGGCAGAATTCTCTTAGTTCGCTAATAACAGGACTATTTCATATGCCCAGCAACAGCTTGACCGGGCTACAGACAGTTGGCTATGTGGCTGCTGCCATAAGCCTAATTGACTTGATTTTAACGTTTTTTATGTTGCCTGAACCGGAAAAGCGCAGCCAGGCAGGTGCAGAGCGATTCTCTCTTGAACCAGGGTTTTATCTTCGCACTCTGACCAATCCAAAGTTAACTATTTCATTTTTAATCTTTTTTCTATCCACTTTTGCTTTTGCCAATATGGAGGCAACAATCGTGCTTTTAACTATGCAGAAATTTAATTTTGGTCCTTTTCAAAACAGCATAATGTTTACCTATATTGGCATATTAATAGTCCTTGTCCAGGGCGGTATGATACATCGTCTGGCGAAAAAATACGGCGAGAAGCATTTGATTGCTGCCGGTACAATACTTGTTTTTTTTGGTCTGATATTAATTCCCGGAAGCCCTTATTTCCCAGGTCTGGCAGTATTAGGGGTGGCATTAGCTCTACTTGCCTTTGGCTCAGGAATCAATAATCCATCCAATCAGAGCATGCTATCTAAATTAGCCCCACAAGAAAAAGTTGGTGGAGTGCTTGGTGTTGGCCAATCGATTTCTACTCTTGGAAGAATTTTGGGTCCGATAATAGGTGGTGCTGCCTTTCAATATCTGGGTATAAGTAGTCCGTACGTTATTGGTGCGGTAGTAATGATGGTGGCATTCATGTTGAGCTTTTCGCTGCCCGAATTATAGGATTTCATTTTATGATTTGTGAATTGTGGTAGTATCATATTTGAAATCACAATAAATTAAATCAAAAGTGGTGCTCAGAAAAACAATATAAATTGAAGATGTACTGAGTGCCTTATTCTAGAAAGAGATGTATCAATGAAGGAAATAAAAGAGATTTCGTGTGGAGAAGTAAAAAACGGTACACGAAAAACTGAACGAGAAGTTAGTCAACACACAAAGCAAATGAGTAAGAAGCTGAAAGATCAACAAAAAGAGCAACAAAAGGCTCAGCAAAAAGTACAACAGCGTTATTACTGTGAATTAGCTAAGTATCAAGAACAAATTCGTAAGACAAAAGATCTCAGCGGTAAAGGACAGGCTGCTTAGAGTTCTTTTATATTGAGAGTTTTACTGGGGGTTTTGGCAGATTGACCTTTGGTGATTTTGCCAAGACTGGTCGTAGGGGTGCGGCATGCGCGCCCGTGCATCATTTCTGTACGTCGTTCCAACGCGGGTCCAGCCGACAAATGACATGTGATTGCCATTAGCTTCTGTCCATCGGTTAGTTAAAATTTACAGTCAGGCTGCGCTATGGCGATAGTAATAATTCCTTGCTAAAGTAATGGGCAGATTTGTTAGATAAGGGGGGCTTGCTTTATGCAGGTGACAGCCAGTTGAAGGCAATGGTTTTAGCTGCTGGTGTGGGGAAGCGACTTGATCCTCTAACTATGCAGTTGCCTAAGCCGCTTGTGCCTGTCGCTAATCGGCCGGTAATGGAATATAGCTTGCGCCTGCTCAGTGAGCATGGTGTTTCAGAAGTCTGGGCTAATCTTCATTATTTACCTGAATTGATTGAAGCCCATTTTGGTGATGGATCTGCCTTTAACCTAAAACTTAATTATTTGCTGGAACAGGAGCTGACAGGTGATGCCGGCGGGGTAAGGGCTTGCAGGACTTTTTGCAAGATGGCACGTTCCTGGTGATCATGGGTGATTTACTGACTCATGCCGATTTAAGTCGTTTATATGCCGAGCACAAAAGTAAGGGTGCTCTGGCGACAATTGCCTTGAAGCAAGTGGATGATGTTACTCATTTTGGTGTGGCCGTACTTGATAAAAACGGCTGGATTAAAGAATTTCAGGAAAAACCAAAGCAAGAAGAAGCGCGCTCTAACTTGGCTTCGGCTGGCATTTATATCCTGGAACCAGAAATTTTTGATTTTATTTCTAAAGCTGGAACTTATGGTTTTGGCAAACAACTATTTCCTCAGTTAGTACATATGCAGAAGCCAATCTTGGGCATAGAAATAAATGATTACTGGTCGGATGTAGGCACATTTGACCAATACCGCCAGGCAAACTTTGATGCGTTGTCTGGAAAAATTGAGCTAATGTCACCAGTTGAATTTATAAATGAATCTGGGTCTCGCCTGTGGAAAGGGAAGAATTCGTGCATCGGGCCCAATTGCGTCATTGATGGACAATTGTTATTAGGTGATAATTCGGTAATTAGTCAGGGCGCGAAAATTTCCGGAAGTGTGGTTATTGGGGAGAATTGTTGGGTTGAAGAAGGCGCCCTGATAAAAGATTCCGTAGTTTGGGCAGGCAGCCGGATAGGCAAGCAGGCTCAGATAACCAGCAGCATATTGGGGCTCAATTCTAGAATTGAGCCGGGAAAATTGCTGAACGAAGCAGCATTTGTGGTGCCTAAAAATTCGACGCGAAACAACGGACAACAGCTCTTGTGTCGATAGGCTATCGTAGCAGAGCCCCGCGACTGGCTTTGGCAGAAGCTTCTCTTACTCTATAGGCACAGGCTTTCCAGTCTGGGCCGCTTTCCAGATTTCCATCCACAACCAGTAATAAAAGGGATTGATTTCTTTATTTGCTCGCTTATTTTTTGACTGGAGGAGAGCCAACCAGGTTACAGGGTCCGGAAAGCGCTTGGCGAGCGAATAGCAGTCTGCTATCCACAATACCTTTTCTGTTGTATCTAGTCCGGGCATGTCTATAATCCCTTTAGTTAGTGCAAACCTTATTACAGAAATCCTCGTAATGAATGGGCATACTGTCAGGCTTGTTTATATGAAATCTACATACCAGTGGTTGCCCTGCATAACGCGGGTCTTATTTGGCCCTTGATTTCCCAATTAGTTAATACCCTATGGAATTGAAGATGAAACTTCCACCAGTGGTTGAAATACTACAAAGAGTATTTGAGTTATTGCCGACAGGGACTGGAATACAGGCGCGTATGAGTGTTGTTGCTGAAGTGGTAACGCATAGAAAATTTAGATTAAGAAAAAGGAAAATTGAATATTAACCAGGTGGCCAATCCATATTTCTACCACCTAAAAGATGAATATGAAGATGACCAACGCTCTGTCCAGCTTGCTCACCGGTATTAACCACTAGGCGAAAGCCATTGGTTAATCCTTCTTTTACAGCCAGGTTGCAGGACTGCTGAAAAAGATTGCCAAGCAGATGAGGATCGTTGCATTCTGTAATATCGGAAAAATGTTCTTTGGGAATAACCAATAAATGACAAGGAGCCTGGGGGTAAAGATCACGGATAGCCAGAGCTGAATCGTCTTCCCAAATAATTGTAGAGCTTAACTGGCGGCCGACAATCTGGCAAAAAATGCAGGGTTTTTTTTCCATCAATTATTTCCCTGGGATTTATTTGAATAATTTTGTATTTACTATATTAAGGTAAGGGCAAGATCTAATAAACGGGGATAGTTTTCCATTTTCTGATGGCAGAGTCAAGTTCAATGAAAAATATGTGGGGGCTGCATTCGCCTAAAAACCCACTGGCGCTGAAAACGAGGCAGACATGACAATTGAAGTTAATGGGATGCATAAATATCTTGGTGCTGCCGGAGCAGTTTTTTCATCGCTGCGTTTAAAAGATGTTTTGGATACGCTGGTTATTGAGTATGAGCACTTAACTGGTGCTGGCAAAGTGGCTGTTTATTTGGCGGACAACGAAAATAAGTGCTTTAAGCTCATGGCGGCGAAAGGATACTCCGAGCTCTCGGTGAAAGAGATGAAAACAGTGCCCTTTTCGACTCATGGCATATTTGCCGAGATGCTCAGTAAGCGCCAGCCGATTCTCTGTAGCTTAGGCGATCATTCTGCTGGCTTTAATAGGGCCATTTTTGAAAGAGAACAGAGTGCGGCCCAAATTGCCATACCCCTGATTGCTATGGGCTTATTGGTAGGGGCTATATTAATTGATACCGGGGATTTGACTTTAAGAGAAGAAGAAAGAATTGTCTTATGGCAAGAGTTTGCCGCTATTGCGGCATTGGGTGTAGCCAATGCTATTTTATTTGGGCGCAGCGAGTATGAACGGGCGCGCTTGAATGCTCTCTATAAAACACTGACTGCATTTAACGAGAATGTCTTGAACCTGCCCAAAGTATTGCAGAAGACGGCTGATGCCGCCCTGGTATTGGGCAATACGCCTTATTGTGCTGTGCTTTTGTGTGAACCAGATAGCGGCCAATTTACTCTTGGTGCTTTCAAAGGACTGGATGGCGGCACATTGTCCGAATTCAATCTTTCTAGCGAGAATACGCTAGCAGGAAAGGCTTTGCGTGATGGTAAAACTCAGCAGCTGGATCGAAATGGACAGGATGTGTCGGGGATGCCTAGAGCGATGGGCGGCAGCATGTTTCGCTCGGTAATCGTTTTTCCCTTAGTCTATAGAGAGAGCAAAATGGGAGCACTGATGGTGTTTTCTACGGATGAGGCGGCCTTCCGCTTAGAACAAATCAGTTTGTTGGAAACTCTGGCTTCTCAGGCAAGCAATGCTCTTTATATTGCGCAAGAGCACGAATCTACAGTTCTGAAAATTATGCATGATCCTCATACAGGACTCTTAAATCGCTTGTATTTCCAGGCTGCTTTGCAAACAGAAATTGAGCGTTCAAAAAGACATAAGCATCAACTGGGACTTTTGTTGGCCGATCTTGATTTTTTGAGTCGGGTTAATGATCTATTTGGCGAAGACAAAGGTGACCGAGCAATTGCTGAAATTGCCCAGACGGTAAAAGCTACCTTGAGAAAAATAGATCTCATTTATCGCTTTGGCGGTGAGCAATTTGCCATTATCCTGCCCGAAACCCCCAGGCAAGGAGTTTTGGAGGCAGCGGAGCGCCTGCGTCGAAGCGTGCAGGGCAAGGAGATACCAGGGGTGGGGACAATGACTATCTCTATAGGTGCCAGCGCTTATCCTGATCAAGGTGTCGATGCAGCCGAGCTGATTACACTTTCCGAGCAGGCTCTCGATGTGGCCAAATATCAGGACAAAAACAAAGTGGTGGAGGCATTCTTGCAATCAACTCAGGTAATGGACCCTCTTGCTTGGAGCGAATTGGCCAAGCGAGCAAAGCTTTCTGTAGCTAGCGAGCGCCAAGAGAGGGCAAAAACTTACCTCACTGGAGCGATTGATTATGCTAAGTGGTTGATTAAAGCAAAAACAAACAAAAAACATCCAAGCAAAGATCATGTCCAGCTGCCTTGATATGAGAGGCTGATCATATTCTTATGCCTAATACTGGGCAAGAATTCGATATATGGTTTAGATTTACTTCAGCTATGTTTTATTGTTAAGTACTCTTGTTGCTTGGATCATTAAGAAAAAGAGGAAACTAAAGCCCTGTGTTGTTTTCCTGTTTACACTCAAGTTTGAAATGGTTGAGCCCAATTTTTGACTTTAAAATCTGATCATCAGATAATGACGGCTCTCGAATTACTCACGTCTCTATTTCTTAAATGAGGAGGATAGAACATTGGCTACTGCATCTGCGACAAAGCTTCAGTTGAAACCCTTGGCTGATCGGGTGGTGGTTAAAAAGCTTGATGCCGAGGAAAAAACGGCAGGTGGAATTGTTCTGCCTGATACGGCAAAAGAAAAACCTCAGCAAGGTGAAGTCCTGGCTGTTGGTCCAGGCAAACTGGATGAGAAAAGCAACTCGCCAGCCTATGGAAGTAAAAGTTGGCGACAAAATTTTGTTTGCCAAGTACTCTGGCACCGAAGTCAAAATTGAAGGTGTTGAATACCTGATTTTGGCTGAGCGTGACATCTTGGCTGTAATCGCAGTAATTCGATTGAAAAAGACTCTATTTAACTAAGGAGAAAATAGGAAATTATGGCTAAGCAAATAGTTTATGAAGAACAGGCACGTCGTGCTCTGGAGCGTGGTGTTGATGCTGTGGCTAACACAGTTAAAATCACTTTGGGACCAGCTGGTCGCAATGTGGTGTTAGAAAAGAAATTTGGTGCACCGCAAATTGTCAATGATGGTGTCACCATCGCTAAAGAAATTGAATTGGAAGATCATCTGGAAAATGCCGGTGCTCAACTAGTTCGCGAAGTCTGCACCAAGACTAACGATAATGCTGGTGATGGCACAACAACCGCTGCTGTATTGGCTCAAGCGATGATTAAAGAAGGCTTGAGAAACGTAGCTGCTGGCGCTAATCCGATGGTTTTGCGCCGCGGTATCCAAAAAGCAGTAGAAGTGGCTGTCAAAGAAATCAAAAAGTTGGCTAAGCCAGTACAAGGCAAAATAGAAATCACACAAGTTGCCACTATCTCTGCTGGTAACGATGAAGAGATTGGCAAACTAATTGCTGATGCTATGGAAAAAGTGGGCAAAGACGGTGTGATTACTGTTGAAGAATCCAAATCACTTTCTACCGAACTTGAAGTAGTGGAAGGTATGCAATTTGACAAAGGATATGTCTCTGCTTACTTCGTCACTGATCCTGAGCGTATGGAAGCAGTGCTTGATGAGCCTTACATCCTTTGTGTGGATAAGAAAGTCAATTTGTTGGCTGACCTTGTTCCAGTATTGGAAAAAGTGGCTCGCGCTGGCACGCCATTTCTTGCTTATCGCTGAAGATGTTGAAGGCGAAGCCCTGGCTACTCTGGTTGTCAACCATTTGCGTAAAGTATTACCTTGCTGCGCAGTCAAAGCCCCTGGCTTTGGCGATCGCCGCAAAGAAATGCTCAAAGACATTGCTGTGCTTGACTGGTGGTCAGGTTGTTTCTGAAGAAGCTGGTATCAAAGCTTGATAGCGTAACTATCGAAATGCTGGGTAAAGCCACGACAAGTGCGCGTCAACAAAGACAAGACCACTATTGTTGCCGGTAATGACACCAAAGCTGAAGTAAGCAAGCGCATTGCAATTATCAAGCGTCAAATTGAAGAAAGCGATTCTGAATTTGACAAAGAAAAGCTGCAAGAACGTTTGGCTAAATTGGCTGGTGGTGTGGCTGTAATCAAAGTTGGTGCAGCTACAGAAACAGAACTGAAAGATCGCAAACTGCGCTTTGAAGATGCACTTAATGCAACTAGAGCGGCAGTGGAAGAAGGCTATGTTCCAGGTGGTGGTACCACACTGCTCACATGTGAGCAAAGCCATGGAAAAATCTCGCGAACATTCCAGGGCGATGAGCGTACTGGTTTCGAAATCGTACTTAAATCTTTCGAAGCTCCGGTAAGACAAATTGCTGATAATGCTGGTTTGTCCGGTGAAGTAGTGGTAGAAAAAGTCAAAGAACGAAAAACCAGGATTTGGTTTTAACGCCATGACTTTTGAATATGTCGATATGGCCAAAGCGGGTATTATCGATCCAGCTAAAGTAGAGCGTTGTGCTTTACAAAATGCTGCTTCGGTTGCTGCTATGTTCTTAACCACAGAAGCACTCGTGGTTGATGTTCCTGAAGATAAGAAAGCACCAGCAATGCCGATGCAGGCGCTGGCGGCATGGGTGATTTCTAAGGAATTAGAAATCTGCACGGAATATAACATGGAAGGGGTGGATTATATCCACCCCTTCCATGTATTGTAGGGGCGGATTGTATCCGCCCGGAAGAATCGATAATGATCATTGAAATTGTAGGGGCGGGGCTCAGTGGTCGTGAGGCATATGAGTTATACCGAGCGGGTGCCACCGAATCCAAAACATAAGTGCTCCGCCCGTTGGGGAGATCTATGAAAGTAGCTGTAATTACTGGTGCTAGTCGCGGTATTGGTGCTTGCGTAGCCGAAGGACTGGCAGCGGATGGCTATACGCTAGCGCTGACGGCAAGATCCAAAAGAAATTTAGAGAGTGTGGCGAAGCGCATTGAAAGAAAAGCTTCTAAAAAGGCGCTGTCGGTAATTACTTATCCATTGGATGTCAAAGATGATCAGGCAATTAAGAAAATGATTGCTGATGTGGTTTCTAAATTTGGACGCATTGATTTGCTATTCAATAATGCAGGCATTGGCCTGACAGGTAGTCTGGATATGTCAATTGAAGAGTTCGATGAGATTGTGGCGGTAAATCTCAGAGGGGCATACAGTTTTTTGAAAGCAGTGGTGCCAATCATGAAAAAACAGCATTCGGGCATGATCATTAATATGGCTTCTAATGCAGGCAAGATTGGTTATGCTGGGTGGGGAGCATATGGTGCCTCAAAGTTTGGTTTAGTAGGGCTTTCAGAATCTCTTTACCGAGAACTTTCAGCAAAGGGGATTAAAGTCACCGCCCTTTGTCCGAACTGGGTAGATACGGATATGGCAAAAATATCTGGACTCTCGGCTGATGAGATGATCAGCCCTGAGGATATACTGAAGGCCGTGCGCTGGTTGTTATCCTTATCACCGGCGGCGGTTATCAAGGATTTATTGATTGAATGCCGGTGCGCATTAGACTAAATTATCAAGTGACTCTAGTTCTTTTAAAAAACATAATTTGCTGGCGCTGGAAGCATATCGATTGGTTCCAGGGGTGTAAACAGGCAATTCTGGCGGGCATGACAAACAGCTAGAGCCAGAGCATCCGAGGCATCGTCAGATTTGATGATTTGCGGCAATTGTAGGAGGCTGGCAATCATTTCTTGCACCAAACGTTTGTCCGCTCTGCCGAAGCCAGTTAGCTGTAATTTCACTTGCATGGGTGTATATTCGGCGATTGGTACCCGGCAAGCGGCAGCCGCTTCTAAAATTACTCCCCTGGCCTGGGCTACAGAAATGGCTGTTTTAGCATTTTTGAAGAAAAAAATTGTTTCTACTGATACGATATTGGGTTTAAATTGATGGATTAATTGAATAAGATCCTGGCGGATCATAGATAATCTATCTCCTGTAGGCATATCCTTGGGAGTCTGAATAGTGCCCGAGCCAAGATAAGTAAATTGATCTTTCCTGACATGTAAAAGAGCGCCGTAACCGACGGTGGCGGTGCCAGGATCAATACCGAGAATACATTGCGCAGAAATAATTGGCCTCTACTTTCCAGATCAAGCAAATCGGTTTCAGTGTAACATGGTTTTTGTCAGTTCAAAATCTAAGCAGAAAGATCAATTTAATCTGCAGGAAATAAGTGCCGGGGCAGCTTTGCGCCGCCGGCGCGGCATAGAGCTATGGCACAAATTGCTCGGTGCATATCTGCTTGGGGCAGTGCTCGCTTTATCGAGTCCTGGCTTTGATCAATGGTGGCTGGCCTGGTTTATGGTGGCACCGTTTCTGGTATTACTTAGATATTGTCGGGGCAATGGGCAAAGCCTTTTATGCGGTTTATTCTTCGGCCTTGGTTATCATCTTCTTGCTTTACGCTCTTACTTAGGAATCACTTCCTCGATAGCCGGGCATGGCGGTGTATCATCAGCCTCACAATTGTCCATTTTAATTTGGTTTGTGCAGGCTTTTGAGCTATCACTACCTGTGGTGGCCTTTGCCTGGCTAGTGAATTCTCTACCGCTTAGACCAGGATATTTGCCCTATTTCAAACGGCCATTTTTCCCATATCTTATTGGTGTGCCAATACTATGGATATTTCTCAATTGGGGATTGAGCATTGCCCATCCCATAAGGGATTTATGGCAGTGGGCACCGCTGCCACCAGTAGCAATCGATTGTTTGGCCTATTCTCAATATTGTCAGTTACAGATAGTTCAGCTGGCCAAGTATATCGGTCCGGCTGGAATTGAATTTTTAGTGCTGCTGGTTAATGCGGCTATTGCTGCTGTTTGTGTAGAGTTAGTGAATGTTCAGGAGCGACCAGTTGAGCGAGTTGATTTAATTTCACCGCGCCTTGGATCACTTATTGACCTTGGTATTGCGGTATTGATTGTCAGTTTTGTTTATCTTTTGGGCAGCATGGAACTTGGCCGATTAATATTTGGCGGCGTTGAATTAACTGATAAAGATTATTCGGTTAGCGAACTCAATCAACCCCAAGTACCGGTGGGGATTGTTTCTTTTGGCTCAGAGGCAATCTGTACAGGTCCACAAACAGTTGCTTCTGCCACTTCGTGGAGCTTTGACGGACCAGTTTATCAGCGCAGTCTTAGTCAGTTAGGGCAATACATCGGTGTAGCTATTCTAGCTGAGCCGGATAAAGAAATAGATTTTGATCGGGTAGGTAATATTTTCAAGATCATCAAAGCGGCAACGCGACAAAATGAAAATTCAGTGATCATGAGTTTTATTTCCAGTCAGGGGGCAGATTTGATCCGGCACAATGTTATTTTCACTCCCGCAGGTAGTTATACTGGGCAACAGCGTTTGTTTAATTCCGTTCAATTTTGTTTGGCGCGTCTGAGCTCTCTATTCAGCCTCAGTCCTGCAGATAATCATTTTGAGCAGTCTTTATCGTGGTTATTTTCTTCTTTGCCTCCTGCAGCGAAAGAATGGTTTGGCTCATCGAGCGATAGTGACAGTTCTTTTAAAGCGTCTTCGTCTATTGCAAAACTAAATTGGGGTAAATGTGGACTGCTAGGAATAGCGGAGCTTACCAATCCCAGGCTGGTAGCCAATCAAATACGCAATGGCGCATCACTTCTAGTTTGTTCGACCAATATCAGCTGGACGCATTACCGGTGTTTGAGTAAGCAATTGCTGGCTCTGGGAATTTTTCGAGCAGTGGAAAATAATCGCTATGTGCTTTTATGTACAAGTGACGGCACCTCGGCCGTAATAGAACCCACTGGTGCCATACAAGCTTTGTCCTTTAGCGATGTTGATCATAATGGCTTAAGTCAAGCGGTAAATCGAAGTTGTATATTGGGTAGGGTACAATTTCTTTGGTCGAAGACCCCCTTCACTAAAATGTGGTGGTTCTAAGTTTTTGTTGGCATAATGAGGTGCTGAATCATAATGGCAAAATTGAATACAAATGCTAAAAGCAAGTTACGAGCCTTTTTCGCTACGATTTCATTTCTATTAATTTCTTCGCCGGTGTGGTCTAAAATGCCAACTGCTTGTATAGGCAACAATAATATAGTCAAGGTTGAAGTGGCTTCAACGCCTGAAGAAGTTACAAGGGGTTTGATGTATCGCACCGCATTGCCCGAAGGGTCAGGCATGGTCTTTCTCTTCCATCCGCCTCAGCCAATTAAGTTCTGGATGTACCATACGCTTATTCCTTTGGATATGTGTTTTATTAAGGATGATCAGATAGTGAAAATTTTTGAAAATGTGCCGCCCTGCCGCTCTGAAAATCCTAATGAATGCCCAACTTATCCAGGCAAAGGCCCCGGAATAAATGTTTCCGAAGTAATTGAATTGCCGGCCGGATACACAAAGCGGCACGGTATCAAGGAAGGTGACAAGGTCACTTTCGCACTCTAAAAGCATGTCCGGGGCGATTGAACTTAAACTTGCACTACTTGTTTGATGGAAGGGATGGCTTCTTTAAGCGCTTTTTCCACGCCCATTTTTAAAGTCATGGTTGAGCTGGGGCACATGCCGCAGGCACCGACTAGATGAACAAAAACTTCGTCATCTTTGACATCAACCAGTTCAATATTGCCCCCGTCCATCATAAGCATGGGGCGAATTTTTTCCAACACTTGTTCTACTTGTTCGCGCATATCATCTTGTTTCCTCTCTCGGCGCCCAAGGCCGCTAATTCTATAATTTTATATGAAAATCGATTAAAAGAGCTATAAGCCATTTGGCTTGATGCTAGAATTCATTATATCCTTTATATATTCAGATATTTGATTATCTTAGACTTGTATTTAGGGATTTTCTGATTAATAGCTTTATAAAGGGGATTTTCTAATGGTAAGAGTGGCAATTAATGGTTTTGGCAGAATTGGACGTAATGCTTTTCGGGCCTATTTGGCTGGAGGCAGTAAAAATATAGAAATTGTTGCTATTAATGACCCATTGCAGGATCTAGAACAATCGGCTCATTTGCTTAAATATGACTCAATTTTAGGGTGAGCTACCGCAAGATGTTAGCCATACTCAGGATTCTTTGGTTATAGGTGGTAAATCAATTCAATTTTTCAGAGAAAGAGAACCAGGCAACTGTCCCTGGGGGAAATTAAATATAGATATTGTCCTTGAATGCAGCGGTGTCTTTACTGAAGCTGAAAAAGCCAAAGGACATATTAAAGCTGGGGCGCGCAAAGTGATTATTTCCGCACCGGCAAAAGATGAAGATATTACTGTTGTTTTGGGTGTAAATGAAACTGCATATGATCCAGAAAAGCATCAACATTATCTCTAACGCCAGCTGCACAACTAATTGCTTAGGTCCTGTAGCAAAGGTAATTGATGACACTTTTGGTATTGAATGCGGTTTGATGACCACAATTCACAGCTATACGCTGGACCAAAGATTACTTGATACCGGACATAAAGACTTGCGCAGGGCAAGAGCTGCCGGTCAGTCGATGATTCCATCCAGCACAGGTGCTGCTAAGGCAATTGGTTTGGTATTGCCACAACTTAAAGGGCAAATTAAATGGTTTTGCTATGCGTGTGCCTACGCCTAATGTTTCTATTGTTGATCTTGTCGTCACAACCAAGCAAGATGTTTCAGTAGAATCGGCTAACCAAGCTCTTAAAGAAGCAGCTAATGGCAAAATGAAGAATATTCTTGGTTATACCGAAACACCGCTTGTTTCAGTGGATTTTAAAGGCAATAAGCTTTCTTCGATTGTTGATGCGGAACTAACCATGTGCTGTTAATAACCGCATGCTCAAAGTGCTGGCCTGGTACGACAACGAATGGGGTTATAGCAATAGACTGATTGAGCTGGCCAGCCTGGTTGCAAGCAAATTAGGAACGCAAGCCAAAACCGTAGCCGTATAACGCTGGAACGGTGTGCGTTGCCGGGAATGCGGTCGCATTGGATCGGCGTACATCCCCGGGAATGTGATTGCATCGGATCGACATACATCCCCAGGATCGTAGGGGTCGATGCAAGTCGACCCGTGTTCTACGGGACCATGTACTATCGATAGCCGTCAGTATCCGCGAGTGCACTCGCGTCCGCCCCTACGAATCCAACGATCGGGCACCGGATCAAATGTCGGGAACGCGTCCTAAATCCGAGACCCTTAAATCGATTAACTGGCTTTAATTTGCCGCCCTGATGCCAGCGTAATTTTCCCATTGATTGAGGCATGGAATTATGTGATTATAAGCCTGATCATGACAAGGGTATGGCATATTGGAAACCAGTGATTCAGTAATTACTGAGCATAATCGGTCATTACAAATTCGATTTGCTGGCGTCACCAAAAAATTTGGTAGCGTCATAGCTAACCATGACATCAGTTGTGAGATTCAATCCGGCGGCATTCATGCATTCTTGGGCGAGAATGGTGCTGGCAAATCCACTTTGATGAAAATCCTCGCTGGTTATTATCAGCCGGATAGTGGTTCGATTTATATAAATGGGGATTCAATTAGTTTCAAATCACCAGCAGATGCCAGACAAATGGGCATTGGCATGGTACATCAGCAATTTACCCTTGTGCCATCATTGACGGTGCTGGAAAACATTTTGCTTGGGCATCCAGCAACACCGATGATTTTAAATCGCAAAGAACAGGCCGCAAAAGTTAGGGAAAAAGCTTCTCAGTATGGAATAGATTTGGATCTTCATTTGCCTGTTTCCAGGCTAAACATGGCTCAGCGTCAGAAGGTGGAGATCTTAAAATTACTATGGCGCGATGCACGCATTTTGATTTTAGATGAGCCAACTTCGCAGCTTGCTCCTTTTGAAGCAGAAGAAATTTTGCAAACAATGACCGGACTTGCTCAATCAGGCAAGATTGTTGTTTTGATCACGCACCACATTGAAGAGCTGCGCAAGTTTGCCTCTGTCATCAATGTGCTTAGACAGGGGCGTCTCGTTGCCAATTTTTCAGCAGGTAACGTGCAGGCGGAAGAATTAGCAAGAATAATGATTGGCGCGGATGTGGCTATCCCAGCACCTGACGAAAGAGCCAAAACAGATATTACACGAATAATGCTAAAAGCGGTGAATCTAAAAGCCTCACCAAACAATCGTGCTCTGCATGGTATTGATTTACACGTAAGGGCTGGTGAAGTGCACGGTATTGCCGGCGTTACCGGCAGCGGTCAAGACGAATTGGCAGCAATTCTGGCTGGACACGTTATTCCTGAACAAGGACAATTGTTTCTAGATGGCGAAAGAACTAATTGGGCAAAATTGCGGCATCCGAAAATGTGTTGTGCTTATATACCTGGCGATGCTAAAAGGGCTTCAATAGCTAATCTCAGTTTATTGGAAAATTTATTATTACGAAAAATTCACCACAAGGAATTTCTTTCCGGCCCTTTTATCAAAAAAGATCGTGTGGCGGAAATGGCTAACGATCGTCTGGTCGCTTTTGATGTGAGACCAAAACATATTTCTACTCTTAGCGGCAGCCTTTCAGGTGGAAATTTGCAAAGGCTTATTTTATCGCGTGAGTTTGATAAGTCGGCTTCAATAATGGTAGCCGTTAATCCAACTGCCGGTCTTGATCTGGCTATGTCGCTTGGAATCAGGCAAAAACTCAGGCAATATGTTTCTGATGGACGCTCCGTAGTGCTTATCTCACCCGATTTAGATGAACTGTTGAAGACTTGCGATCGTATTTCTATTATGTTTGCCGGGCGCATTGTGGGGACTGAAAATGTAGCCGACTTAAATGCTGAGTCTCTTGGTTTGTTAATGGGCGGTAATAGCTTGGCAGCCAAGGCCGACGTACTTCCCTGGAATCGTAGGGGCGGGCGCGAGTCCGCCCAGGACGGGTTGCAGCGGCCGAGTGGCATCTGAGTGATGCCGGGCGGGCTTGCCGCTGGAGCCCCCCCCTACAATCTAATATAATATGGATCGGTCAGGAGAAGTTCGGCAGTGAATGCCTGAGTAGCAACGATTCATGCTTTCTAATTATCGTGAAAGAATTCGGCAGACTTGCCTATATGTTCTAGGGTCGCTTGCTGCTGTAGCAGTTGCTTTTGCCATAACGGCTGTCTTTTTACTGGTAGTTGGGCGAGATCCTTTGGCTGTCTATACGGGGATTTTTCAAGGTGCGTTTGGTGATAAGTTTTCTTTTTCAGAAACGCTTGTAGCGAGCACGCCGATTATGCTTTGTGCCTTGGGTGTAGCTATTGCTCAATGGCTGGGTCTGATGAATGTTGGCGTGGAAGGGCAATTATATTTAGGCGCTATTGGCGCCAGTTATGTTGCTTTGAATTGCCATTATTCTCACAACTGGCAACTTTTGCCCTTAATGCTGATAGCGGCAGCCATATGTGGGGCAGTCTGGAGTTTTATTCCAGGACTGCTTCGGGTTACGATTGGTGTTAGTGAGGTGATCGTCACTTTGCTTATGAATTATGTTGCTCTGCTTTTGGTTGAATTTCTTATTCATGGTCCGTGGGAGGATCCAAATAATGTTTCCTGGCCGCAAACGGCCGCCTTTCCTGCTGCTGCCGAGCTGCCTCATTTCTTTGACACCCGCGTGCATCTAGGTATTATATTTGGTATCGGCATAGCTTTGTTATTTGCTTTTCTTTTGCCGATTACAAAAATTGGTTTTATTGCCCGAGTTATTGGTAGCAATCCTGATGCTGCTCAATATGCGCACTATAAAGTTAAGCGCTATCAACTCTGGGCAATGATTATTTCTGGGGCAGTAGCGGCTTTGGCCGGCTTCAGCCAGGTGTCTGCTATTGAGGGGCGTTTACGGTCCGGACTATCACCCGGTTATGGGTATACTGGTTTTTTAGCTTGTTGGCTAGCGCGTCATAATCCAATTGCTGTGATTATTGTTTCGGTATTGATTGGCGGATTACTCTCGGGAGCGGACAGTTTGCAATTAAGCGCTAAGTTGCCATTTGCTACCGTAAATATCTTGCAAGGTATGATTTTCTTTTGTCTTCTTGCCTTTGAACAGCTTGTCGGTCGAATGGTCAGGAAAGATTCAGCGAGGAATAGCTCGTGAATATTATCACTGGTGAGTTTTTAATCGCTGTGGCAGCCGGTATGGTGCGTAGTGCTACGCCAGTGTTATACGCTACGCTGGGAGAAATTATTACTGAACGTTCAGGCATTCTTAATGCCGGGTTAGAAGGAATAATGCTGGTTGGCGCATTTACCGGCGTGGCGATTACCTATAATACCCACTCTATTATTTTAGGTCTGCTGGCAGCTACAGCTGCTGGCGTGTTGCTTGGACTTTTCCATGCATTACTGAGCATACAATTTCATGCTAATCAAGTAGGTGCAGGTATTGCGATGACTATTTTTGGTGCTGGGCTTTCTGCTTATTTAGGTATGGATTATGTCGGCAAGCAAATTAATACGCTCGGCACCTGCAAGACTGCCAATTTTGAGCGATTTACCTGTGGTTGGTCCAATATTTTTTTCGCACGATATTTTGGTTTATCTTACTTATTTACTTGTGCCGTTGCTTGCTTTTATAATCAAGTACACTCGGCTTTGGGCTGACCTTACGTGCAGTTGGTGAAGAGCCGCATGCGGCAGCAGCTGCCGGAGTAAAAGTGCAATTGACACGCTATATTGCCACCGCATTTGGTGCCAGCCTGGCTGGGTTGGGCGGGGCTTATTTATCATTAGCCTATGCTCAAGGTTGGTCGGAAAATATTACAGCTGGACGTGGTTGGGTTGCTCTGGGACTGGTCTTATTTGCTTCCTGGAATCCATTTAGAGCGTTGCTTGGCGCGTATATATTTGGCGGTGCCATTTCTTTGCAATTACGTTTGCAAGCTGCAGGACTAGATGTTTCGCCATATTTGCTTGGTATGTTGCCTTATGTATTAGTAATTTTGGTCTTAAGTATCAGCACGGCACGCCGCAAAAATGTACCTGCCGGTGCCCCTACGGACCTTGGACAGCCTTATAGCCCCCAGATTTAGGAGAAGACATAACCCTTCATGAAAAAAATTATCGCATTGCTAATTATTTGTTTTACTAGTTGTTTTGCGGGGTTAGATATGGCAAAAGCTAATAGTGAAAAGGCCCAAGAGGCACTAAAAGTTGGTTTCATTATGGTTGGTCCTGTATCAGACTTAGGTTGGAATTACTTGCATAATCAGGGACGTATCTATTTAGAATCGGCAATGCATGGCAAAGTAAAGACAAGCTTGGCTGAAAATATTCCTGAGAGTGGCGAAGTTGAGCGAGTAATGGAAAGAATGATTGCTCAGGGCATCAAATTGATATTTAGTACTTCGTATGGTTATCTTGAGCCTGCTTTGCGAATTGCAGCTCGGCACCCTGAAATTGTGATTATGCAATCCCAACGTTATAGTCCTCCGTCTGTCAGTAATGTAGGGACGTATTTCGGCAGACAGTACGAGCCCATGTATGCTGCGGGTGTAGTGGCAGCCCGCATGAGCAAAACGTCTAAGTTAGGCTATATTGGTGGACATCCTGTACCACCTGTAATATTGGGTGTGGATGCCTTTACTCTTGGTGCAAGATCCATAAAGCCTGAGGTTAAAGTGCAGGTTCTATGGACAAACAGTTGGTATGATCCGGCCACCGAAGCCAGGCCACAAAGGGATTGGTAGATGCCGGCGCAGATGTTATTGTTTGCCATGGCGACAGTGCGGTGACTGTCGTTAAAACAAGCGATAAAATTGGTGTCTATAGTATGGGATGTAATGCTGATCTAAAAACGCTAGGTTCGAAAAGTTGGCTCACCGGACAGACTTGGAATTGGGGACCATTGTATGTGAAAATTGCTCAATCCGTGATTGATCACACCTGGCGCCCAGCTAATAGCATTTATGGTATGAAAGATGGATATGTATGTCTTTCCGCTTTTGGTAAGGCAGTCCCTTTGTCCATTCAAAAGAAGCGAATGCGGTGCGAGATAAAATTATTGCAGGCAAACTGGTTATTTTCAAAGGGCCGTTAAAGGATCGCGATGGAAGGGAAAGGCTTCGCAGTGGTCAAATTCTAGATGATAAGGATCTAGTTAGTGTTGATTGGGTCGTGCCAGGTGTAGAAGGCCCAGTGCCCAAAGGAAAATGATGATTATGGTCAGATTTGTTTTGCTTCTTATTGCTGCGTTGATTCTGCAAACTCAAGCCATTGCCAGTAATTCATTTCCAGATCCACCATTGAAGATCGGCTTTGTTTTCATTGGACCGGTAAATGATATGGGCTGGAATTATGCTCATAATCAAGGACGCTTATATCTAGAAGCGAATATGAAAGGAAAAGTTGAAACTGAGCTTGCTGAAAATATTCCCGACTCTGCAGAATCAGAGCGCATTATGGAGAAGATGATTGCTAGAGGGGATCGTTTAATCTTCACCACATCTTATGGATATCTTGAGCATGCCGAAAAAGTTGCTGCCAGACACCCCGAAGTATTATTTGTTCATTTAGCTCGTTCAAGTCAAGCGAAACTAAAGAACCTCAGTACTTGCATAACTTATCACTGGCAGCCGGTGTTTATTGCCGGTGTGGTGGCCGGAAGGATGACCAAAACTAATAAGCTGGGTTTTGTTGTTGCTCATCCGGTGCCTCAGGTACTGCAAACAATAAATGCATTTGCACTTGGGGCTTGTTCGGTTAATCCAAAGGCGACTGTGCATGTATTATGGACAAATACTTGGTGTGATCCGCCACTAGAAGCTGAAGCAGCTAAAAGCCTGATTGAAAATGGTGTTGATGTGCTGACAATGCATGAAAATAATCCAACAACTATAGTACAAACAGCGGAAGCGAACGGTATCTACTCTGTGGGATTTCACGCCGATTGCAGTAAATTTGCGCCAAAAGGATGGCTCACTGGTGCAGTGTGGAACTGGGGACCGCTTGAAGTTCAAATTGCTAAGTCCGTACTGAACCATACGTGGAAGCCGGGCAATTACACCTATTCCATGAAGGACGGCTATGTCAAGCTAGCTCCATTTGGATCTATGGTGCCTATCAAAGTGCAAAAAGAAGCATTGGCTATAAAGAATAAGTTGGAAAAGGATACGCTATCAGTAT
>CAVYFJ010000002.1:0-160995 GCA_963767815.1 Candidatus Melainabacteria bacterium
CATAAGGTTGCATCAGTAGTGGTGAGCATCAGGGCCAATAATATTGCCGCGATTTCAATTTTATTTTGTTTTTTCATTCCGGAAAGCAGCCGTAATATCTACAAGCGATTAAGTATATCTTGATTCCAGATTTCAGTAAACATTGGTTGTATAGTCCAAACATGTGGGTATTATATAATTAGCGTTAGGTTCGCTGTGGGCTTTAGAGCGATGCAAGTATACACGGGTATGGATGAATGAAAATCGAAACAAGTTTATTGCTGGCATGTCTAGCTATTATAGGAATCGTAGGATCAATTGACGCTGAGACAATCAAGAATGCTTCAGCGAACGAAGCCTCTACAAGAGAGAAAAATTTAGAGGTGATTCTGCGCAATTCTGGATTATGCAAGCGTTATCCAATTGCAGTTAAAATCTCAAATGAAAATGCGGCTTTCATTTCCACTTATGGAGACAGGCAGCTTTCGGACAGAGAAACCAAACTCTTAGCGCTTCGTATGGCTAGGCTTGCTTTGAACAATGTCAAAGAAATTGTGGAGGTAAAAGTCAGGCTTTATGATCTGGACAGCACCAGGTATTGGAAGGATATTGCACTAAGTACAACACAAATTGTGGACGATTTAAATTCAACACCAGGACAAGAACAGATTCTTAACTCCATTAAAATAGTAAATAATTTGGGGCTTGTTGACGGCAAAAACTTGGAATCTCGCGTTGAACTGTACAAGCAAATTCTTAAACTGAAGCAAGCTGGAGTCGATGTGCGGTCGTTCCTTTTGCAATTTGCGCAAATAGAAAAGGCGGAAAAAGACAGGCAGAATATCGACCACCAAGTAGCTGAACTAAATGCCTTACTAATTGCGACCGAACCAACAGCTGGTCCAACAGTCAAACCAATTTCAAGCAACAAAAAGACCAATGACGAAGTAGGACCATTAGAGCAAGAATTACAAAAAGCGCGTGACGATGAAACGGCTGCTGAGAAAGCAATGGAAGCGGTAGAGCAAGAGCGAAGCGATCTGCCGCCACCAAGAGCTAATGATTCAGATTCTCAGGCACGCTACGAAAATAGTCTTGAAGGTATTGAGCGAAGAATTGATGCAGCCCGCACAGCATTGCAGGAAGCCCACCGGTACCGTGAGCTTATCTCTAAGCAGCTCATGCAAGCCAGGGAACATAATTGAGGGCGTTATCAGCACTCATGGCCGGGAGCATTTAGTGCTTTAACATTAAAAAGCGCCCGGAGTGTAAAGCGCATCACCAGGGCGGGGCGGGCGCCGTGCCGATTGCCGGTATCGGTCGATTTTGTCGATTAAGGCGAATTAGTCGAATTTATGATAAGATGTCAAGTATTTCGGTAGGAGCAATAAATATGCTGGCCAAGACAACCATTATTCCCAATAAAAAGCAGTCAATTTCAATTTCTGATATTGCCGAGACTTTGCGGTCCCGCACTAAAACAAGATTTTCTTTGCTGTGTCCAAATGGCATCAAAATTCCTTTGCCGCAGACATTGACGCGGGTGTTATTAATTGCCGCTGAAGCATTAAAAGGCAAAAATGCGGTGACTTTGCTTGTGCGCAACTCCTGGATAACGACGCAGGAGGCAGCTGACATTATGGGGTATTCCAGGCAAGTGGTGGTGGATTTAATCAAGAAAAGCAAACTTAAGGCTTCTAAACTGGGCAGCCATAGGCGAATTAGGCTTGTGGATTTGCTTGAATTTATAGAGTCCGGGGGTAGAGAGGGGTCCGAGGCGATGGCCAAAATTATCAGTCACACCAAAGAGATCGTAGGACACCGCGACGTTCGCGCGGGGACACAAACGCAAAAAGGAACGGGCTTCCTGAGTCTGTTTGGAGAAATTATGTCCAAAGCATTACCATTTTGTCTGGCTTATACTTTTCCATTTTTAGTGCTCTTGTGTGGACAGGGAGGCTGGATGATGCTTTCCATACCAGTCTTTACATTTGTCCTTGTGCCTATTCTAGATATTCTATCTGGGATAGAGCCCTTTGACCCAAATCCACAAAATGAGAAAGAGCTACGAGATCATCCATTTTTTCGCTTCATCACTTGCTTTTGGGTGCCCGTAGAATTAATTCTTACCGCTTACGGAATGTGGTGGATTTTGCAACCTGGTAGAACCTCCTTGGAGATAGCCGGTATGATTGTTGCTGTTGGTATGACTAATGGTGCTATCGGTATAACTTTTGCGCATGAGCTAATGCATAAATCTAATAAATTTGAACAATTTCTGGCTGAAGTTTTGATGATTACTGTGAGTTATCCACATTTTTGTATCGAACATATTCTAGGGCACCACAAGAAAGTAGGTACTTCTTCGGATCCAGCCACAGCTCGATTTGGCGAAAATTTTTATGGTTTTTATTGGCGGGCAATTTCGACCAGTCTTTGGTCTGCTTGGACGATTGAAGTTAATCGATTAACAACATTATGCTTACCAGTTTGGCAAAATAGAATGTTCAGATATGGTTTAACCCTGGCGATTATTTATGCTGTATTAGGTATTGCCTTTGGTCCGCTTGCACTATACTTTTTTGCCTTTCAAGGTTTAGTTGCTTTTACAAGTTTAGAGATTACCAATTATATCGAGCACTATGGATTGGTGCGGAAAGAAATTTCTCCTGGTGTTTATGAGCGAACGCTGCCAAAACACTCATGGAATTCCGGACATCGTGTGTCAAACTGGTTCCTGATCAATTTGGCCAGGCACTCTGACCATCATTTCACTGCTAGTAAGCGTTATCAAATTTTGACTAACTTTAAAGACAGCGCACCGCAACTTCCGTTTGGTTACGGTACTATGTTCCTTGTAGCGCTTATACCGCCACTATGGTTTAGGTTGATGAATCCTCTGGTTATGGATTGGCGACAGGGAAACATCGGTGTTAAATATGATCAGTCATTGAGTGGGCTGCGGTATATTTGAACCTATCATTTTATTGACTAGCCTGATCCTTATACTGCGCATTGACGGAAAGCGAGGCCCTAAGCTGGTGCACGCTGGCTGAGTTACTGTGGACCTGCTTTATAGCCGTAACCGGTAAGATCAGCAAGGATGGCGGCGTTCTTAATCATTGTCCAGGCAGCTTTTCTATGTTCTGGATTACTCGAGTGAAGCAAACTATGGATGGCTGGAACATTTGCTAATCCGTCTGAAATAGAAAAATCACAAACAAAAGCTTTAATGCCTTCTCCTAAATCTGTGGAGCGAACATTGCGATATCCAAGTGAGCCGCCTGGATTTAAGGAGTCAAAGGTTCCAGTGGTATTTCTAGTCAACAGTACTTCAGTGCCGGGAGATAATATCAAAGGTTTACCGTTGGCAATTACTTTTATCGGACCGGTATGTAAGTTGTCGTGCATATCGTAAATGGCCGCATCGGCACCTGTCTCCATAATCCAAGCATGAGCGCCTTTAGGAATTTGCACAATGCCTTCGCGTGTTTGAACGCTTATGTCGCCCTTGGGCATAAAGAGAACGAAGCCTCTAATCAAGTCAAAGAAATTTGCTTTGCTGTTTGTTCCGAAGGCAATGCCTTGATGAGACAACGCCGTCAATTCGTTGGCATTAAACTCCGAGGCAGCAAATAATGCCTCGCCAGGAGCATCCATTTTATCAAATTCAATGCCACCCTTTAATGGATATGATCTGGGGTTTTCTGGATAAGTTGTCCCACGTGTAGTATCAGTCGCTATAAATTGACCAATTTGCACGTTAATACTTTCCTCATCAATTTGTGTTTGTTCCAGCAAACTTAACTGTTGAAGGAAGGCAAACCAGGCTGCAAAACGATTAAACTCCACCGTGGTCTGATTAGTTGGCTTTGGAGTTGGTGGAATGGGCAGTGAAACTTGCAGTAAGCCTGCGAGACTACCTTGAGTAATGGAAACATTTCCATATGAATAATTACCCGTGAAACCACCAGCAGTTGTAAATGCTCCTACTAGTTGTAATGTACTTGGATCAAGATTCCCAGCGTTCACGGCTTGACCGGCAGAAATACTACCTGTACCGGTGACATCAACTGTTCCATATGGACCGCCATTAAAGCCGACAATACCAGAAGGTGAATTTGCTTGGATGGTGCCGTTATTTTGAACCATAATGCTACCGGGGCCGCCGGCGGTTGCAAAGCCAACATTGCCACCGGTTGAGCTTACTGTGCTGGTATTGGCAATTGTTGTCTGGCTAGAATCTAAGTTTACATTATTAGTTGCGGTAACATTTCCATTTACACCTAGATTGCCGCCGGCTGTGAGTGTCACATTTGAACCAGAGATTGTTGTTCCAGCCGAATCGGTAACCGGTCCACTGCTGCCATCTACAGATATGCTGCCGCCGGTAGAAGAAATATTATTAGTGACAACGATACCACCACCTGCAGTATCAGTTAAACTGAAACCACCGGCTCCTGCACTTGAAGCACCATTACCTGTCATTGCTACCGAGTTAGAAAGATCAACGCCACCGGTTGTGTTCGCTGTAACATTAGGTGTGGCAATATTTAAAGGTACAGCGGGATTAGAACTCGGACTACCTATATTGCCGCTGGTAGTGGTTAAATTAACCGCAGTTGTACCTGCTACTGTTCCAGATCCATTGATATTGCCTGACCCTGTAGCAGTAATTGTGTCCGTCGTACCGCTCACGGTACCGTTGACCGTGACGGAGCTATTAGTGCCGGTATCTGTTAGTCCCAATGTACCGCTTGCTGTAATTGTATTGTTTAATGACATGCCACCATTATTACTATCGGTAATGCTGACGTTGCCACCGGTTGATGCGCCATTACCTGTTATGGCTGTTGAATCGGCAATTGTGACATCGCCACTTGTATTGAAAGTTACATTGGGCGTAGCGGTATTGGAAAGAGTAATAATACCAGTGCCGCTAGCAGCATCAATGGAAGTTGTCCCGGTAGCTGTGCCGCCTGATTGAGTAACCGTTCCTGAACCAGTAGCTGTGAATGTATCTGCTGTACCGCTTACGCTTGCTCCCAAAGCTATTGAGCTGTTCGAGCCAGTGTCTACTAATCCCAAGGTACCAGAAGCGGTTATCGTGTTATTTAATGAGATACCGCCATTATTGCTACTGTCGGTAATACTGACATTGCCGCCCGTTGATGCACCATTGCTGGTTATAGCTGTTGAATCAGCAATTGTGACATTGCCGGTTGTATTGAAGGTAAGATTGGATGTTGCCGCATTGAGGTTGATGCTGCCGCTGCTAGTTGTTGCCGTAATGGAAGTACCGGTCGTTGTGCCGGCAGTTTGATCTATAATACCGGATCCGGTAGCCATAATTGTGTCCGTTGTTCCAGTGATACTGCCGCCCAGTACCACGCCTCCATTTGCGCCGCTGGAGTCTAATGTCACTGTGCCGGTGGCGGTAATCGAGTTGGAAGTTGTGATTGCTCCTTGGCCACCAGCTGTATCAGTAAGGCTAACAGCATTGCCAGTTGAAGCACCGGTGGTGCTGATAGCAGTGGAGTCGCTAATGGTGACGTTACCTGTTGAATTAAATGTGAGGCTTGGTGTTGATAGGTTAGGAACCGTAATAACGCCGCTGCCTGTCGTCAAATCAGTGGAGCTCGAACCGGTTATGCTAGCACCGCCTGTTTCGGTAATTGTTCCTGTGCCGGTAGCAGTAATTGTGTCCTGTGTGCCAATGACACTAGCACCTAAAGCGATGGAACTATTTGTGCCTGTATCTACTAAGCCCAATGTACCAGTGGCGATTATCGTATTAGTTGTAGAGATACCGCCGTTATTACTACTATCGGTGACACTAACATTACCGCCGGTCGAAATACCATTGGCAGTCAGGGCTGTTGAATCGCCGATAGTAACGTCACCGCTGGTATTAAACGTAAGGTTGGGGGTAGATGTATTTGGCAAATTTATTGTGCCTGTGTTACCGTTAGCACCTAATGTAAGTGATGTTGACCCGGTGACAGTGCCCGAGCCGGTAATTGTTCCAGATGTGCCTGGGTTAATAGATACAACAGTACCGCTGACAGGACCGGCAAGAGCAATATTGCCATTTGTATTTATTGTTAGCGGACCATCGCTTGTAATCGAACCTGTGCTGCCTACACTTAATACTGGTGCCGGTTGATTGGATGTTACATTTATCACTGCGGCTGTAGTGCTGTTGAATGTTTCTGTGCCATTAATCACAACTCGTGGCGTTGTGCTGGTATTGGTGATATTTACATCAATAGGAGTGCTGCTGGTGAAGTTATTGAATTGCGCCGTTACACCGGATGGAATATTTTCTGCAGTCAGATTGGTTAAATTATCTGCATTAGTAAAAACAATGTTGCCGCCAACAGCTACACCACCGCTGACTTGGAGAGTACCACCAAGTACTCCTGCCATTTGATAGCCAACTAAGAGAGATACGGTTTGTGGATTGTCTAAATCTAAACTAGTAATTGGTAAAACGCCACCATTTATTGTCACGCCACCCTGGAATGAAATGGCGCTGCTCGGTGAAGAGCCAGTGCTTACTAAGACAACACAGTTATTGGCATTGACATAATTAGTCGGTGCTATAGTAGTGATGCCATTGGTGCCAAAATAGGCAGCACCTGTACCGGATACTTGCACCGTAGTATTAGCTGGGTTGGTACCTGCTATTAAAGCCGGGGTACCAATTTCTACATAAACTCCATTTACACCAGATAATGTTGAATAAGAATCAAGAGTAATAGTGCCTGAAGCGGTATTTGTATTCTGAACGGTTAGAAGTCCGCCGGAGAGAAGTCCAGTTTCAGAACCAACTGTCAGAGTTGAGCCTGAAGTTATTAAAGACATATTGTCGGTGGCAGATATATTGCCAGTTGTAGTTAAACCACCGGAAGCATTGTCGGTGAGGCTAACTATGCCACCAGTGGAAGCGCCATTTCCTGTTAGTGCCGTCGAATCAACCAAATATATATTACCACTAGTATTGAAAGTTATATTAGCTGTACCAATGTCTAAAGGACTGCCCGAAGTGCCAATGGTGCCATTGCTGGTGGTTAAATTAGTTGAATTGGCATACAAGGTACCCGCTCCTGCCGATTGTTCAACTATTGTCGAGCCACTGCCGGTAGCATCTAATACAATTGAACTACCTGGGCTAGCGTTACTATTCACATTACCGGCTATAGTTATTGTTCCGGCGTTAGTTAGATTCAGTGTACCGGCAGCTGATGATGTATCCAAAGTCACCGCTTGATTGTTGCTTATTGTGGCATTACCAGTTGTTGAACCGTTACCACCTGCCGATATAGTAAGTGTGCCTGTTGCAGTACCGACGGCGCCACCACCGCTTAATTTGATATTGCCGCTATTGGTTTGCAATGTTACTGATGGTGCGGTAAGAACTGTTCCTGATGATGCGGTTGTTATATCACCAGCTGCTGTTGTATATAAGGTTATGGCATTGCCTTCGGTAAGCGAAGTATTAACCGTTAGCGCACCACCTGCTCCAACAGATAGATTATTGGAGGCGCTAAACGTTGAGCCACCGCCGCCGCCAATTGTCACGGCACTGCTATTTTGTAAATATATATTGGTTGCGTTACTAACATGGTTAGTTTGGGCTGTTATTTGTGTGGCACCTGTTAATACCGGTGCAGCGCTTGTACCAATGCTCGCATCCTGCGATGTTAATTGAACCGTAGATGCATTTAAAGTGCTGCACCGGCAGATTGTTCAAATATTCCCGAACCGCTGCCTGTTGCAGACATGACTATCGAATTACCAGGACTGCCGCTCGTATTGACATTGCCGGCTAAAGTTATTGTTCCGGCATTGGTTAAGTTGAATATGCCGGCGCCAGCTGAAGTGTCCAGTATTACAGCCTGGTTATTGCTGACATAAGCGTTGCCTGTGGTTGAACCATTACCAGCGGCTATGATTGCCAGTGTTCCTGCGGCAGTATTTATAGCAGTGTTGCTGCCGCTGTTTAGTTCTACGTTGCCGTTATCAGCCCTCAAGGTTACCGATGGTGAAGTGATCACTACACCAGCATTGCCGTTTGTAGTTACGTCCCCATTGGTGGCATATAGTTCTACAGCAGTACCGCCATGGACATCGCTAGCTGTATTGACTGTTACATAGCCATTTGCTTCTACATAATCAGTATTGGCCGCCGTAAAAGTGGAATGCGCGCCGTCTATGGTCAAGCCATGATTGTTATTATATATGTATGAACTGCCACTATTGGCTTGAGCAGTAATTATTGGCTCGCCTGATGCTGCTGCGGTTTGCAGCGGTGCACTGCTTGAACCAATACTGCCAGTACTGGCGGTTAAATTAATTACTGGGGCAGTTATGCTACCGCCGGCTCCTTCGGGAATATTTGTATGGGAATTCAATGTCACAGAAGTAGTAGCAACGGCAGCGCCATTTACGCCCACACCGCCATTTGATGTAACTATATTGATTACTCCGGATCCTGAAGCACCTGAATTACCTACAGTGCCTGACCCTAAAAACATAGCCGGCGATGATCCATTATCATTATTTGAATCGGTTATCCAGGCATTACCTTCATTAGCAGTAGCGCCTGAATCAGGAGCGTTAAGAGTCACATTGGCTGTTTTTGTGCCATTGCCGCCGCTGCCTAATACCATTGGTGTGCCGCTTGTACCGATATTACCTGTGGTGGCAGTTAAATTAATCGCTTGACTATTTAAACTGCCAGATTCCTGGATTATATTGGTATGGGCGTTCAGTGTTATGGATGTGCCCGTTGTTGTAGTACCGTTGACACCGATGCCCCCATTGGTCATAGTGAGTGACAAATTATTGCCGGCAGTAATTGAGCCTGTAAGAAGAGCCGGTACGATTACAACCGGCATGGTTCCCATGCTTACATCATTGTCGGCGTCACTTAAATAAATATTGCCATTACCGCCTGTAGTAGCTGGAGCACTGGCGGTTAAATTAAGCTGCTTGGTAGTGTCACCAGTGGTCATGGGAATGGAATTACCAGCACCGCTTGCGCCAATACTACCGTTAGTCGCTGTTAAGCTGATATTCTGACCAGATAAAGATCCACCTGATTGTTCAACAATATTTGTATTAGCAGAAAGGGTAATGGCATTATGCGATGTAATAGCACCGTTCAAGCCCATGCCGCCGGCTGTGGTTGTTATGGTGAGATTACCAGAACCATTATTGCTGTTGCTTCCTAAAGTTGATGCTTCCACAACTAAAGCCGGCGAGCCGCTAACATCAGTATTGGCATCAGTTATCCAGGCATTGCCATTATTACTATTGGTAGCAGTAAGAGTCAACACACATTGTGCTGTACCGCTATTACCGCTGCCTACCGCGATAGCTTGCCCGGCACCACTTTGACCTATACTACCGTTGGTCGCTGTCAAGTTTATAATTGGGCTGCCCAAACTGCCTGTAGTTTGGGTGATATAATTCGTTGCCGAAACTGTTATTGATGTGCTGGCTGTGGTTGTTCCATCTACGCTCATGCCGCTTGATGGTGTTGATATATTAAATACGCCTGAGTTTGATGCTATTGAACCTGGCGTGCCGCTACCTACTGTTGATGTACCTAATAATAAAGTAGGCTGTCCGTTGGCGTCGCCATCAGTGTCTTTTACATACGCATTTCCGTTACTAGCAGTATTGGCTGGAGCATCTACGGTCAAGGTAAGCTGTTGACCACCATAACTACTGCTTAGTAAAAGTGGTTGACTATTGCTGGCTACGTTGCCTGTTGTTGCTGTGACAGAAACAATCGGACTTTGTGTGTAACCGCCGCCGCTTTGCAAAACACTTGTTTGAGCCGTGTATTGAATATTGTTAGAGGCATAAACAGTCTGTCCACCAATCGT
The DNA here is from genome assembly GCA_963767815.1 of Candidatus Melainabacteria bacterium. Taxonomy (GTDB): domain Bacteria; phylum Cyanobacteriota; class Vampirovibrionia; order Obscuribacterales; family Obscuribacteraceae; genus CAVYFJ01. Next base: position 9,879 of record CAVYFJ010000002.1, read on the forward strand.
TATACCGCCGGTATTATTTGTTATGGTGACTGATCCACCTCGCGCCGATGCATTTCTGGCATTTATGTTTCCTTGCACGCCATTACCGCTAGCACTGGAATCAATTAAAAATGCAGTACCACTATTAGAAGTAATGTTTACACTGCCATCACCACCACTATTGTTACCGTAGGCATTTATTGAGCCTCCTACAAAGACTGTACCGGAAAGCGAACTGCTTACATTTCCTCCAGTTAGTGTGATATGCCCACCAGCACCATTATTGCCATTGCCAACAGCGTTGACATTGCCGTTGATAGCCAGTGTTTGTGTTTGCGTGAAACTTATATTACCACTATTACCGTTAAGGCTGCCGCTGCCGCCATAAGCATAAACATCACCTGTCTCAGTAATAGACGTGCCGGAATTATTGGTTGTTGTCAAAGTGATATTGCCGCCATTGCCGGCCGTAGTACCGCCATTGCCACCATAGGAGAGAAGTCCATTGTTAGACATATAGGACGTAGTTGGGACAACACTGATTGAAGTACCGGCGCTTATGTTAATGTTGCCGCCATTACCGGCTGAAGTGATATTGCCGTTGCCACCGGTGGAAACTATTCCATAGCCTGAGTTATTGACACCAATAACATACGTAACTGCAACTGATGTACCGGCAGTTAAAGTAATATTGTTTCCATTGCCGCCGGTTGATGCTGTCGAATTAGCACTGCCATAGCCGCCTTGAGAATAAATATTGCCATTACTAACAGTAATTGCCTGCACATTAGTTATGCTGACCGCGCCGCCAGCACCGCCGACCGCGTTAAGATAGCCGTTAGTAGCATAGCCCCCGGCAGCATTAATATCACCAGTTACCGATATTGATGTGCCATTATTGGTTGTTGTTTGCAATGTAACGTTAGCACCGGCGCCGCCAGTGCATCCTGGATAACTGCCGTTAGCTATGCCACCTGAACTATTAATGCCACCACTGCTTATCAATATTGATGTGCCGGAAGTTAGAGAAACAGTGCCGCCATTGCCCCCTGTACTCAAACTGACGGCGTATTGATCACCAGTGTTATTAGAACCCAGAGCTTCACCACCGGAAGTATTGATGCCGCTACCTACTGTTATTGATGTACTTATATTAGTCGGCAGGCTTATAGTGACATTAGCACCGTTTCCGCCAGTGCCAAAATTATTTGTGCCGCCGCCATTATTGGAACCGTTGCCACCGTAGGAGCTAATTACACCACTGACTGAAATAGATGGCGCAGTGGTATCTGATGAAGCGGTTGAAGTGACAGTTAAAGAAACAGCACCACCAACTCCACCAACACCAAAGGCATTACTGTTACTGGCGCTATTACCATTGCCGCCATAACTGCTTATTGGTCCAGTTATAGCAATCTTTGTAGCATTCGTTTCCGGTGTGGTAACTGAACTGACAGTTAAAGCAACGCTGCCGCCAGCACCGCCATAATTTGTACCAACTCCACCATAAGAGTTAATGCCATTATTGTCCACTACCACCGATGTAATGGGAGTTAAGCTCACATTTCCACCGGCACCACCATAACCAACATAATTACCGCTGCCTGCGGCACCAAAAGTACCAATACCTTGAGTTACTTCAATGGTTGCGATTACAGCACTGGGTGCTGACTGTAATGGAATAATATTGAGACTACCGCCAGACCCACCATAACTGACATCAGTGCCAACTCCACTACCACCATTGGTCGCAATATCACCAGTTATCAAAACTGATGTTCCAGAAGATGAGGATAATGTCAAAGAAACATCCCCCCCTGTACCACCATAACCAAGATTGCCAGTACCGAACCCAGCTGCGCCAGTTGTATTGACATTACCAGTAATAGAGATTGCTGTACCGGAATATAATAAAACGCTGCCGCCATTGCCGCCATAATTAGTATTCATACTGCTGCCACCACTGCCAGCAGATGAATTAATACCGTTGTCTACCGTTATAACTGTACCGTCAAGAGTAACGTTACCAGCGTTTCCATTAAGGCCGTTTGTATTAAAGACACCGCTGGTATTTACACTTTCTACTACAACTGAATTAGTAGCAGAGCTCGATGTACCCGAAGCAATAAAAACATTGCCGCCAGAAGCGCCACCAGTGCCTAGACCAGCCGTAGTGACGTTATATAAGGATGCAGATCCACCCGTGCTGCCTGATGACATAGCCTGTACAAAAACTGTATTGCTATTGGTAGTTAAAGACACTACATTAGAAGCACCAGGGCCTAGCGTTATATTGCCACCGCTGCCTACGGCATGACTATCAATGACTATGAAATTAGCATATGTAGCACTGCCATTGGCTACTGGCAAATAATTGGAGCTCAGTCCGGCCGCCATAACAATCTGCCCACCAATTGCTCCTGAATTTGAGACATTTAAGGCTGCTCCACTATTACCGCTTGCACTGATATTGCCTCCGGCCAGTACTACCAAATCTTCACCAGCAGTAAAAGAATACGTAAGGAGATTAGAAATACTGACAGTACTAGCTCCGCTCTGGGTAACGCTATAAGCAGTAATGCCGGGACCAGAACCACTTAAATCCAGATTGCCACTATTTTGAATTACCAATACCGGACTCGTAGCCTGTAGAGGATGACTGATGGTCAAATTATCATTAACGCCAGACCAGGAAATTGCGCTGGCTGTTGGTAAAACTTGCACAAGAGCTGGAGCAGATGAAATCGCGGTCGGATAAGTGACAAAAGTTATAGAACCGCCAGCAACAGAATCACTACTATATGATCCGCTGCCAATTGTACCGTTAACCGTAACGCTGCCACCAGTAAGGAAAATATTGCCGCCCATAGCCGAACCGGTTAAACTTGTACCACCATAAGCAGCCAAACTGGAGGCTGTAATCGATGAGGATGGTGAAGCGGAAATATAAATATTGCCGCTCGCTCCACCACCGTTTAGCGTATCATTACCGCCATAAACAGAAACATTGCCGGTGCTTATATTGCCCTGAGCTGTAAAGCTGATATTTCCGCCAAGACCGCCTGTTCCAGTGGCATTAGAATTATTAGCTCCATTGGCCGAAATCGCATTCGTGTCTATAGTGTATGTACTTGAGGAAGCGCCAAATAACAAGTTTATGCTGCCGCCGCCTCCTCCAGAACTACTGGAATAGCCAGTACCACCATCAGCATTGAGAGTGCCGACAAGTTGAGTGCCGCTAGCACCGTTGTTGGCAATTATAGTGATTGAACCGCCATTGCCGCCGGTACCAGTATTACCAGCCACAGCTCCGCTGGCACCATTTTGACCTGTAGCTGTAATACTATTATTATGGACGGCAGTGTTTGCCCAAGATCCCCCGTCTAAGAATATTGATCCCGCAGCCCCACCGTTAGCACCATTAGTAGCACTTAAGCTAGATCCGCTCGCGTTAGACGCAGTACCACCATTAGCAGTAATATTACTGGTTACATTTAAAATACTGTTGCTACCGCCGGCAACTATAATTGATCCGCCCTGTCCACCTGTAGGAGCCGCACCATTATTGCTCAGGCTAACACCGGTAGTGCCACCATTGACGCTAATTCCTCCTGCAATATCAACAGTATCCGAAGGACTCATTGACAAAATAGCTATTGCACCACCAGCGCCGCCATTACCACCCAGTCCAGCACTTGTTGGATTACCGCCGGTGCCGCCCAGCGAAGTTTCACTGCCAGAAAGATTTACTGTGCCGCCAATGCCATCATAGTCGGTAATAAGCGTTATCGAGCCACCGGCCCCACCGTTAGCTCCAGCACCTGGCGCATTACCTCCGGTATTACCTGAAGCAATTAAGCTGCCACCTTGGGTAAGGGCACCGCCAACTGTGAAGTTGATTGCACCACCAGTCCCGCCAACGCCGGCAGTACCGCTGCTTGTAGCATTTCCACCGAGTCCGCCATCAGCAGTTAGTACACCAGTGTTATTGATGATCACTGATGAAGCATAAGGATTAAGTGTGATTATGCCACCAGTTGCACCAGTGCCGCCGCCTGATGTACCGACTCCACCAGCGCCGCCATTTGACGTCATGGCACCAGCGATAGTAATTGATTCAAGCGAATTACTGGTATTGGTTGATTGATAATAAATAGGATAAATAGTGATACTGCCGCCAGTATTACCATTGCCACCGGCGCCGCTAGTTGGACTACCGCCGGCACCACCACTAGCTGTAATTGCCCCTGTACTTGATTCAGTAAATATGCCGCTGGTACTTGTGTAATTAGTGTAGTAAAAATCAAATGTAATTGTTCCGCCAACACCACCAGTGCCGCCGGCACCAGTTGTAGGACTGCCGCCTATGCCACCATTAGAAGTGACATTACCTCCTACTGTCAAGTTACCAGATTGGCCGCTATTATAAGAATTGCTTGTTTCAAAGAGAATTGTGCCACCTTGGCCACCTGTACCACCACTGCCAGTTGCCGGACTGCCGCCGGCACCACCATTAGCAATAAAAGTGCCTGATTGATTTATGGTGCCAGTGGTATTGCTGGCATCATAGGTTATAGAGCCGCCTTGCCCGCCGCTGCCACCACTGCCAGTAGCACCTGGGCTGCCACCATTGCCACCATTAGCCTCAACTAAACCAGTGCTAGTTTCAGTAAAAGTAGAACTTGACGGATATATGTCAATGGTACCGCCTTGTGCGCCATTACCGCCATTTCCGCTAGCCCCTCCGGAAGGAATATTACCAGCACCACCATTGGCTAAGACATTGCCAGATAAAGTAAAGGTGTTGTTATTGTTGTTGGAGGATAGTGAAATTATCCCACCTTGCGCTCCATTACCACCACCACTGCTGCCCGCATGACCAGCTCCACCAGTAGCATTTATAGTACCGCTGCTAGAAATACTAAAGCTGCCGGAAGAATCAGATCGTTATACTGCCACCAGTATTACCATTGCCACCGGTACCATTAGTTGAATTACCGCCTGTTGCTCCTAATGCGTTTATACTGCCTTCAACTGAAATAGTGTCATTATTGGAATTATTAATATAGATTGTCCCGCCAACTCCGCCATTGCCTCCAGTTGGACCAGCACCGCCAACACCAGCATTAATAGTTAATGGTCCGGAAACATCTATGCCGTCATTGTTCCATATATTGAACGTGCCACCCTGCGCACCATTACCACCAGTAGCATTGGCAGAAGAGCCGCCTGCGCCGGCATCGGCAGTTAGAGAACCAATGATATAACTACTACCTGTAACACTGCCACCCGGATCGATAGTCAGTGTGCCATCATTATTACCTTGGCTGACATTAATGTTGAGTGTGCCACCATGAGCGCCATTGCCACCGTTGCCGGTGCTGCCGGTAGCGTTGCCGCCGCCCCCACCGCTTACATTTATTGCGCTCGTACTTGATACAACAAAAGCGCCGTTATCATCAATAGTAATAGTGCCACCGGCGCCGCCATTGGCGCCATTACCTGCACTGCTTGCTCCCCCGGCAGCTCCTTCAGCAGTGACAGTACCGGAACTTAGACTTATGGAGCCATTGTTATTGTTCGTAGTGAGATTAATCGTACCGCCTGCGCCGCCATTGCCGCCGATAGAATCAGCCGCACCAGCACCAGCAGTAATAGCTAATGTGTTAGATATTACAATATTGCCATTTTGATTGGTAATATTGAATATGCCACCATTGCCGCCAACTCCACCGGTATAGCCAGAGCCGGCTGATCCACCATTGGCTGATAAAGCCCCTGCCATATAACTGTTACCGGAAGAGCTGCCAGCTAAATCAATAGTGAAAGTATCAGAACTATTGTTATTATTAGTGGTGATGTTGACAGTACCACCAGTGGCTCCAGCTCCACCTGTATTATTACCAGTGTTGCCATTGCCCCCATTAGCACTTACAGTACTTATAGCAGATTCAGTTAAATCGTTTCCAGAATGGAGGGTGATTGTACCACCAACCCCAGCAGCACCACCGTTACCATAGGTTGAAGAACCACCATTGCCGCCATTAGCTGTGATATTTGCTGCAGTCCCGCTAGACCCAATATTAACGGATGAATAATTAGAATAAAGAGTAATGCTGCCACCGGCACCACCATATCCGCCACCGGTACCACTAGCACCATTTGTGCCGTTGACGTTCAAATTGCCATATACAGTGATTGCACTGTTACTATTATTGGAAGCGCCGTTATTATTATTAGTGAAGCTAAACGTACCACCTAAGGCCCCGTCGCCACCAATTGTGCCGGTACCGGCAGCACCAGCATTAACGGCTAAATCGCCAGTCATATAATCATTACCAAAAGTGCCACCGTTGTTTATATAAATTGTCAACGCATTAGCAGAGCTTGATCCATTGGAAGTTGTAGTGAGTTTGCCGCCCATACCTCCAGAGCCACCAGCTGATACGCCGCTGCCACCAACGCCGCCGTTTGCAGTAACGGTCGCCGACCCCATGATTTCATAAGCAGCCCCACTATTGTTAGTAGTAAATGTAATTGATCCACCGCTGCCGCCCATGCCGCCGAAAGTGGACGATCCGGCTCCGCCACTAGCGCCGGAAGCATCAACTGTGCTCGATATAGCAAGAGTGCCATTATATGTAATATTTACAGTGCCGCCGTCGCCGCCATTAGCGCCTATGGTGCCGGAAGATGCAGAACCGGCAGTGGTGGTTACATTGCCGGAGATAAAACTTTGCGCGGTGCTGCTACCGATTGTTAAAGTATTGCTGTCATAGGCACTGATTATAATAGCGCCGCCATTACCACTATCACCAGCATTACTGCTGCCACCATTAGCGATAATTGAGCCGGTAGTTTGCATATAATCATTACTATTGGACGAATCATTTGAATAAATCGTAATTTGCCCGCCGGCTCCCCCATAACCAAATCCGGATTGTGCAGCACCGCCGCTAGCAGTGATGCTGCCGGTAGTTAGCGAAATACCAGAAACAAGACTGATATAACCACCAGGGCCGCCGTTGATATCTGTGCCACTACCTGAATATGCTGATCCGACAGATGACAGGGTGCCTGTTTGAATAAAACCGGTATTTGAATTCTGGGCGCTGATTACAATTGCGCCACCAAACATACCACTATTACTAGCTGCAGAAGTGGTTATATTGCCGGTTGCCACTGAGCCAATATTTCCATTCTGCATACCGGAAACAAAAACCAAATTACTATTGGTGGTAAGTGATACAGGATTGGGTGTCTGGGCAGAACTTGATGAACCAAGTAATACATTGCCGCCGGTGCTGCTGTAAGCGCTAGTATCTAGGACCAAAAATCCAGAATGAGCAGGACTACCCACTGGAACAGGAAAATAAGTAGGATTCAAGCCAGCGCCAATAATAATTTGCCCACCGGTAGTGCTTGAGTTGGAAGTATTCAGTGTCGCCCCACTGATTGCAGTGCTTGCATAAATATTTCCCTTAGCCAGTATTGCCAGATTTTCTCCGGGCGTGAGGCTATAAGTAAGCAGATTGGAAATAGACACTGTGTTATGGCCGCTTGCTGTATAGGTGTAGGCTGTTATGCTGGTCCCAACTCCACTTAAATCAAGATTGCCATTATTTTCAATTACCAATACTGGATTAGTAGCTTGTACTCTTACATTGCCGCCAAAACCATTGCTAAAATTATCGCTAGCATTCCATACTATTGAGCCGCTGCTGGGTAAAACATCTATCAATGTTCCTAAGGAAGTATTTCCATTTGGATAAGTTACAAGAGATATGGTGCCAGCAGCTATACCAATACCAGAATATGGACCACCACTAATTGAACCAATAACATTTAAATTACCAGTAGTAACCAATACATTGCCACCAAGCGGGCTGCCGCCGGTACCGGCATAAGCAGCCAGGGCGTCCACATCTGTTGTCTGATTGGTGGCAGTAGCCAGATAAATATTGCCGCCATTGCCGCCGGTACTACCATTGCCACCATAGGCAGAATAATAGCTCTGTCCGCCGTTGCCATAGTCTAAAGATATGCCGCCTGAGCCAACAACGTTGATATTGCCGCCATTACCGCCGTTGCCACCACCGGCACCGCCGTAAGCATAAAAATAAGCATGATCGCGCCCTACATTCACCGAGCCTATTGCGGATATGTCTATATTGCCGCCAGTGCCGCCATTAGCGTAAGTGCTGCTGCCGCCATAAGCATTAATAGTGAATGTGGTACCACCACCGCCGTAAAAGTCCTGATGACCTATTTGCACACTGGAATTATAATACGACTGCACATCAAGATTACCGCCATTGCCGCCGTTACCCGTGCTGCCAGTACCACCGTAAATATTATAGGAAATCGTGCCTGTTGATTGTGATAGATTCACGTTGCCATAAGGATCAGATCCGGTATTATTTCCTGACATATTGATATTGCCGCCATTGCCGCCGGAACCACCATTGCCCCCATAGGCATTAATGCTAGTGCCGTTAGGAATATTGACATTCACGGATCCCGCCGTTAAATTAAGAGTGCCACCAGCTCCGCCTGTACCAGAACCATTGGTTGTACCACCTATAGCGTTGATAGTATCGTTAACATCCACGACAGTATTGGAAGTTAAACTAACGATGCCACCGACTCCACCATTACCGCTGCCGGAACTACTCGCTCCGCCATTGGCATTAATTGATACATTACCACTGCCATTTAACGTCATATCAGATCCGGAATTGATATAAACATTGCCTGCCGCACCACCGTTACCGTTGCCGGAACTAACAGTGCCGCCATTGACATTAATTGTATTATTTATGGTTACAGTTTGCCCGGCAGCTATATTGATAGTGCCACCGGCTCCGCCATTGCCGCTGCTGCTCCCACCACCTGAAGCATTGAGCACCCCGCCAATTGTCATAACACCAGTGGCCATCAATGTCAGATTTTGACCGTTCTGTCCGGTGCCGCCAGCTGTTGAAACAGTGCCAGAAATTGACAGATCGCCGCCTACAGTGACAGATAATGGTCCATCGCTGGTTAAAGAACCAGAAATGCTGAGAGCGGGACCACTTTGAGTAGAATTTATGGTTGTAACTCCTGAAGTGGTGTTGACAAATTTTTCTGTACCACTTATCAAAGCTTGTGTTGTGGTGCTGCTGCTGGTGATATTTACGCCCACCACATTGTTGCTGGTAAAGTTATTAAATTGAACGGTGACATTGGCTGGAATATTTTCGGCAGTTACATTGGTAAGATTACTATTTGGATAAAAAATAACATTGCCGCCGACAGCGATGCCTCCACTTACTGTCAGCGTACCACCGAGGAATCCTTCGCTCTGGTACGTAGTCAATAAAGATACGGTAGAGGAATTAGTTAAATCCAAACTGGGTATACTAGTCGACCCACCATTGATTATATCTCCGCCTCCTAGTGTGATAGTGCCGCTGGAAGAGCCTATGTTCATGGTAACATTGGCACCATCGGCAGTAACATAATTAGTAGGCGATGATGCCGTTATACCGCCTGTACCAAAATAAATATTGCCGCCATTTAGTGTGGTTGTCGTTACATTGGTTGGCGTGGTGCCGGTTGTCATCGATGCGGTTCCTATTTCTATCGTTACACCAGTAATGCCGATAAGGATTACATTACTTGCTAGGGTGATTGCTCCTGATGTATTTGTGTTCTGAACAGTTAAAGAACCATTTAATGCCTGTATTATCACACCACTATTAATTGCCAGTGTTGAACCGGATGTTATCAATGACATCGATCCAGACGATGTAATGTCATTACTTAAGGTCATACCACCAGTAGCGCTGTCAGTTAAGCTAACCGCATTCCCGGTGGAAACACCATTACCAGTTAAAGCTGTTGAATCAATAAGAGTAACATTTCCCGATGTATTGAAAGTGACATTAGGTGTAGCTATTTTTAAAGATCCAATAGTACCGCCTCCTGATGCTGTAAACGAAATAATGGGGCTGCTAACTGCAGTTAAGCCGGAATTGCTGGCTAATATGTTTCCGTTGGCGCTTAGCGTAAATGAAACGTCGCCATGACTTGGATTGCTGCCATTGGAAAAAGTGACCGCCTCCGCATTGGTGTCGCTCACATCAACTGTGCCGCCAGCACTACTCACTGTCGTTGCATTAACAAATAAATTCAGTCCACCAGTGCCACCACTATTGACTAACAAGGGACTAGTTGCCCCCGAGTTGCTGCCTATGTTGCCGCCTGTAGCAGTTAAACTGATTGTTGGTGATTGAAACGATCCACTGCCTGTGATATTGCCGCCATTAGTGGTCGCAGTTAAACTACTAGCGGAACTGACAACACCATTGTTTGTCAATGTACCAGCACTAGTTACATTCATTGTTAGTGCGCTATCTGAAGACACCGTCGTGCTTGCTGCCACTGTTGTTCCGGAAACTCCTGATGTTGTTGTTACTGTGCCCGTACCGCCGGTATTGAGGTTGATTGTTGTTACTGAAGCTCCATCCGATTGGAATGTTAATAAGCCCGAAGCGGGGGTAACGGAAATATTGCCGGCTGTACTTACCAAGGTTCCTGTGCCGTCACTTCCTGCTTCTACCGTCAAGGCACCTGATGGTGATGTCACATTAATAGCACTTCCTAATGTTGTATCAGTTACAGTGTGTGAATTGAATTCAACTACCGATGACGTTAATGTCAAAGTATTACTCGATGTACCTGGCGTAAGCGATACATTTGAGCCAAAACTCAATGTGTTACTGCCTGCTGTAGTTAAAGCTATATTTGTCCCCGCGGTAAACGAACCGGTTCCCGATATCGACAAATTAGCTCCTGTCGTGGCGTCCGTATCCTTTATCGTTAATACTGCACCTGCTGATAACGTTGCCCCACTGTTATTAATCACCGTCAACGCCCCGCTTGTTGACTCCACTGTTACGTTTCTGCTGCCACCACCGGTTCCAATAAAGCCATTATTTGTAAATGTGCCACCACCGGTTATATTGATTGTTGAATTACCTTCTAATGCCAATGTTACGTTTGCTGCTACTGTAATCCCAGATGAGCCTGACGCTATTGTGAAAGAAGGTGCACCTGCATTTGACTTCAGGATGATTGTCGTTGCCGATCCTCCATCTGATTGGAAAGTCAACAATCCTGAATTAGGGGAAATAGAAATAGTGCCTGGCATCGGAGCCGTAGTGGCCAATGTTCCTGTTCCACCACTTCCTCCTTCTACCGTCAGTGCACCAGATGGTGAAGTCACTATAATATTGCTCGATTGTGTCGCATTGGTCACGGTGTACGTGCCCAAGTCAATTATTGATGAGGTCAAAGTCAAAGTATTTGAGATTGGCCCGGGACTAAACGATACATTTGAGCCAAAACTCAAGGTATTACTGCCGGCTGTACTTATGGCTATATTATCTATGGATACCTCAAACGCACCAGTTCCTGATATGGATACATTTGCCCCCGCTAATGCGCTGGTGTTTTGTATGATGAGTCCCTCTCCACCAGACATTACCGCTCCACTATTGTTAATTACAGTCAGAGGTCCGCTTGTTGATTCTATTGTTAATGTAGCGTTATAGCTTATGCTTTCTTGGGTTTCAAGAGTGCCACTATTGGTTAACGTACCGCCGTTTACGATTACTGTCATGGCACTGTCTGACGATACAGTTGCATTGGCTGCTATTGTTGTTCCTGAAGATCCTGAGGTTGTTGTGACTAGAGCTGTTTGACCAGTATTGAGGTTGATTGTTGTTGCTGAGCCACCATCTGATTGGAATGTTAATAAGCCCGAAGCAGGCGTAATAGAAATATTGCCGGCTGTAGTCAACAATGTTCCTGCGCCACCACTTGCTGCTTCTATTGTCAGTCCGCCCGATGGTGATGTCACCGAAACAGCGCTTCCCGATGTGCCATTTGTTACTGTGGCATTGCCAAAGTCAACTGTTGTTGCCGATATCCTTAATGTGTTACTTGCTGCCCCGGTATTGAACAATCCTGTTGTACTGCCATTGCCCCCGGCAAATGTTATTGAGCTTGTACTTTGCAAAGTTATTGTATTTGCGCTTGTTGCTGATCCTGCATAAGTAACAACACCATTATTGCTCAGCGTGCCAGCATTTTCATTGATTGTTATCGCACTGTCTGATGACAGAGTTGTATTTGCTCCAACTGTTGTACCAGATGAACCTGAAGTTGTGGTGACCGTGCCTGTGCCGCCAGTATCTAGATTGATTGTCGTTGCTGAACCTCCATCTGTTTGGAACTTTAACAAGCCCGAAGCCGGTGTAATAGAAATATTGCCGGCAGTACTTAACAAAGTTCCTACGCCACCACTTGCCCCCTCTATGGTCAAGCCATTAGATGGCGAGGTTATCGCAATAGCACTTCCCGATGTAGCATCAGTGATTGTGTGTGAACTGAAGTCGACTGTTGATGAAGTCATTGTTAAAGTATTACTCGATGAACCAGGCATAAAAGATACACTTGAGCCAAAACTCAATGTGTTGCTGCCCGATGTACTAAGAGCAACATTTGTTCCGGCGGTGAATGAACCGGGCCCTGATATCGATAAATTAGCTCCAGCGGTCGAATCAGTAACTTGTATAGTTAAAGCCCCACCTGCTTGTATTATTGATCCACTGTTGTTTGTTACAGTCAACGATCCGTTTGTGGATTCTAGTGTCAACCCATTGCTGCCGCTGGTTTCAATCGTGCCGCCAATAGTTATGCCGCCGCTGTTGGTAGTTGCTAGAGTCAAAGTACCTGTGGCGGAGATTGTGCCTGAAGTAGTAAGCGAACCCGCACCGCCGGCTGTATCAGTAAAGGATATATTTGCTCCAGTGGACGTTCCATTACCAGTTGTAGCTTGACTATCAACTAAGGTGACATTGCCTGATGTTGATGATGACCAGCTGGGTGTGACTATATTTAAAGAGCCGATACCTCCACTACCGCTTGTAAATGCAGCTGATGTTGTACCTGTGACTGTGCCAGCAGTTTGTGTGATTGCGCCAGAACCAGTAGCTGTTATTGTATCTGTTGTTCCGCTGACACTAGCTCCTAACGCTATAGGGCTATTTGTGCCTGTGTTTATTAAAGCTAATGTCCCACTTGCTGTTATTGTATTGTCTATGGACATGCCACCATTGGCACTATCGGTCAAGCTGATATTGTCACCGGTTGACACACCATTGCCTGTCAATGCTGTCGAGTTAACCAGAGTGACATTGCCGGTTGTAATAAATGTAAGATTGGCAGTAGAAATACTAGATACATTGATTTGCCCGGCATTGCCGGCATTGCCAAGCGCGAGAGCTGTTGGCGCTGAGATAGTGCCGGCACCAGTGATTGTTCCGGAGCCGCCACCAGTAAAAGCGATAGTGCCAGTGCCGGCGAAATTTACGTTCCCGTTTATTGTAACGGCGCTGCCAATGTTCAATTGAGCTGTTGTCTGGCTGAAACTCATGGTACCGCTTATAGTGCTAGAGCCGGAATAAGTGAGAGACGAGACAGAAGGATCGGCTGTTACGCTAGAAGGCAAAGTAAGAGCAGTAAAATTGCCACCAGGAACGTTACTGCTGGCGATAACAAAACTGCCACCGGAAGCGGCACCGCCTACAGTGGCGCTGCCATTCAGCTGCAAACTTTGTGTGCCGAGATAACTTACTTGAATAGCAGCTATAAATTCCGAAGGTGTTAACGCTGTACCGCTGTTAACTGTATATGAACCACCAGACTCACTAATAACCAGAGTACTGTTTCCCTGGTAGCCGCCGCTTGATACGCTGCCACCGGTTATTACATTGCCATTTATTGTTATGTCGGCGGTGCTTGTAGTAACTATTGAACCAGCCGCTCCTGATGTCGGCGATGCGGTGCCTACATTAAATGTGGCGCCGGTGCTCACCGTTGGAGCAGTAATGCTTCTAGTTGTGCTCGAATAATCGGCGTTTTGGTTGTAAACCTCAGTTGATATTTGCGCACCGTGTTCAGAAATAGTAATTGCGCCTCCACCATTACCCTGGGCATTAATTGATTGTCCAGAAAAAGCGCCAGTGCCCCCTATCGTTCCACTGACAGCTACGACTCCAACAGTTGAACTTAGTGAAATTGTGCCGCCAGAAGCTGAACCTGTGCCGGCATTGCCGCCGGCTGAACCGCCAGCTCCAGCAGCACCACCAATACCAAAGCCATTTTCTTGAGTGCCACTGCTGCCACCATTACCATCTCCGGTGCCACCAGCACCTGTTGCGCCAGTACTGCCATTGCCACCGTTGCCACCGCTGCCGCTGCCGTTGCCGCCAATCCCGCCGGCACCAGATGTTATAACGCCGCCAGTACCACCGGTTCCACTGCCGCCGGTAGCTGCTCCGCCGTTGCCGCCATTACCGCCACCGCCACCACCGGATCCGCCGCTATTACCGCCGCCGCCACCGCCGCCACCGCCGCTGTAGCCGGCTCCGCCGCCGCCACCATTTAAACCGATTGCCCCGATAGCGCCACCGCCACCACCGGCTCCGCCATCGCCGCCACCGCCACCACCAAAGTAACCGCCACCACCACCGCCACCACTGACTGCGCCACCGCCACCAGCAAAACTGCCACCACCACCGGCATTGCCGCCGTTGCCGCCATTGGCTGCCAATACTACTCCCGATATGGAAACATTATTTGTACCGCTAAGTGTAATAAAGCCGCCAGGACCACCAGCATTATTTCCTCCACCAGCACCACCACCGCCTGAAGCATCCGCGTCTCCACTTATAGTAATGGCGCCAGAGTTGGAAGTAACATTTATGTGTCCACCGTTTCCACCATTGCCGTCACCACCGCCACCGCCGCTGCCAGCTGACAAAAGAGAGCCTGTATTTATATTGCCATCAGCTGATATGGTTATATTGCCACCGGCACCACCATTACCGCCGCCTCCATAACCGCCACCGCCGGCAGCAACCATATTGCCTACGCCGATCGTGGCGCCGGAAGTGACGCTGTCATAGCCATAAGTAACTGAACTGGTTGGAGAACCGTTGGTATTATAACTTGCTGACCCACCGCCACTAGTGATAGTTGGATTGGCGGCAATAATTTCAATAGCGCCACCACCACGACTGGTGGTGATAATTGTTCCCGTTTGAATTGCATATGGAATAGCTCCAGATTGAGCTGTACCCCCTGTCCCACCAGCAATAATAGTCACCGCCCCACCGGCATTAGTAAGAGCTGGTATGGTGGTGTCGATAGTGCTAGCGGTGGGAAGCCACACATTTCCAGTAGTGCTGCTATTTGAATAAGCTAGTAATGTTACCGCCCCACCACCAGTTGTAATCAATGGTGTACTGGTGGTTGTATTGGCCGTAAAATCTATATTGCCGCCAGCTGAGCTATCAAATTGAAAAATTGCAGCCACGCCAGTTGTACCAGTAGTAACAGTCTGTCCGCCCGTGCCACCACCGGAAGTAATATCAGCCCCGGCAATGAGTGTGACAGAATTACCGTTACTGGTTATTGATCCAGTTGAATTTGCCACTATATTTTGACCAGAAACTATGGTAAGGGTTTCAGAAACATTCAGATTGCCGCTAATAGTAATAGTGCCAGTGTTTGCATAGGTCGGATCACCATTTATATAATTGCTACCTAAAATAAGATTGCTGGTGTCGGCAAAAAAGTGCTCGCTGGCGGCATAACTGTTCACCTGTCCGCTTACCTGCCCAACACTTGCGGTAATGGCGCCACTGGCGGAATTTAAATTTAGATTTTGGGAAAGATAATTGCCGCCGCTAATATTAATATTGGTTGGACCTGCATAAGAGGCGTCACGCACATTGATATTGCCATTTAAAGCCTGGAATGTGCCGCCGCTGCCATTAATATTGATATTGTTTGCAGGGGAAGAAGCAATATTGATATTACCGCTTGTCGAAATGACACTGCCGGAATTAATGATATTGCCTGAGCCAGCTGTTAGCCCCACAGAGCCAGCGCTCAATATGGTGCCGGCATTGTTTAGATTGTTGGTGGCATCTAGATTGAGATTTAAATTCGTATCCAGAGTTTTTAGTAAAGGAAAGCTCGCCGGTGAAAGCACATCGGAGATGACCCCGCCATTCTGCACAGTTATATTGCTTGCATTAACTGTAACTGTGCTAAGTGATGGGTTAAAGGACTCCAGGTACAAATTACCATTATCGGTGATATTTCCAGATACATTAAATGTGCCTGACTTGCTGATATCTATCACTGTCACACCTTGGGGTATCACCAGACTGGCTAGTTGCGAGCTTAGATGTTGACTGACAACAATTGTGCCGCCGGTTGCCACCCCGGCAGCATTCAGGGTAAGAGACTGCTGCCCACCGGAGGACACTTCCATGACAGCCAGATATTCTGCCGGCGTAAGTTCTGTTTTCGAATTAACCGTGAGCGACGTGCCACCCAGATCAATGGTCACCGTATTACCGTGTAATAAGTGACCGGCTGTCATATTTTGACTACTTGAAGATAGATCTAAATTGAGTGATGGACTGTGTCCGAAATTAGCAAAACTTGTGTTGGACCAGACATGGGTTGAATGATCGCTTCCCCACAAAATACGATTTGAGGAAAATTGTGAGCGAAGAAAATTGACGGTATGAACGCCAGGGCTGAAGCTGCCTGAATGTTGATCGACACTATGTACCGGCATGTTAAACATTGTATGGTCAACATGAGCTCCGGAATTTGAATTATTAGAACGGGTCGTGCTTTGAGCAGTGCTAGATTGTGATTGATTATTGTTAGATTGTAAGGTCGTGCCAAACCAATGATGGTGCGTATGTGTGGCCGTCGCGTTTGTAGAATTGCCGTTATTCGTTGAGGATGACCCTGATTGCGACTGCCAATTAAATTGGTGTCTGGGGGCAGAAGTGGGCGACTGCGCATGTACATGCGGCAACTGGGCGCCCGGTACTCCTGGCATCCCGGCAAAAGATGGCAATGCCGGCGCCAAAATTAGAGACGATATAAGCGCCAGCGCAGTGAAATTTCTACCCATCAGCCCACCTCTTATCATCTTATCAATGGTTGACAAGGGACGGGGCTGCGCCAATATTAATTTGTGTCGCATTTAGTAGACATAAGGCGTTAATAATCTTGCTAAACGCTAACTGGTCCGGAGACTGAGTTCAATTACGGCTTAGTTAAATTTGTCGGCGCAGTTTGAGCGTAATCGAGGATGTTATTAGCGGTACCAGCATTATCAGCACTAGATTTATCGGCACTAGATTTATCGGCACTAGATTTATTGGCACTAGATTTATCAGCACTAGATTTATCGGCACTAGATTTATCAGCATCAGTATTATCAACATCAGCATCACCTGCCTGGTTATTATCAGCTGGACCAGGAGAGGTAGAAGGACTTTTTGTCTTTGGCTCTTGTTGCATAAGTTGCTGGCGCATCGTATCCATAGCGGCATAATAGGACGGCTTGCTAATCGAAAGTCTTAAGCCGCCATAGAAGCGAAAATCAAAACCGCTTATGCCCGGCGCTTTTTGAGAATCCCAATTCCAGATAGGTTCAGCCCTTATAAAGGCTAATAGCGAGGGAAATTTGTTAATTACAGGGTGATTTATTTCAATGTCGGCAATCATACTCATATTACTTTGCCGCGGAATGGCATCATTAAAAGGTGGGTGCCTGAAATTGGTCACCAAAGTATCATTTATAACCAACATCCACATCCCATGTTGATGCATATATCCAAGCGTATAGAAGGGATCTATTTCTCTGGTGGGGGCTACAAAATAGCTTCCCCCTCTTAACTGCAATAAAGTACTGAACCAGACAATATTATTTGGTGTGATGGGGTAAGTTAAAGTTACTCCGGGCAGAAAATCAAACTGACGCAAATGACTTGTTTGCCACAACTCGCGTGCTTGAAAATTATATTGTAAGGTCGTTCTTTGTCCTAATTGCTTGTTATGCTGTATACCCCAAGATAGTGATTGAGTGGTGGGAAAACTAATGCTGCTGTAATCACGCGCAAAAATATCTTTAATCACAAAGTAATTTGCATACACCGAAGTATTTTTAAATACGTTGTAACCTAGAGAGACATTAGGTAATGCTCGAAAGGCGTAATCTGCTTTTGGGTTACTGTATGTAAAAAGTACGTTAGTATCAAGGCGTTGTGAAACTTCAGTAGTTAAATTGAACCAGAGCCTTTCGGGTAAAACTTGAAATATTTTGAATTTATAGCCGGGGCTGAAGCTATTGCGCTCCGGTGTGATGGTAAATGGTGTCACATCGGTAGGAATAAATTGAGGGGGCGCCGTAGGCAGATTTATTGGTGCCAAAGCCGGGGCGGTTCCCCCTTCGGCATGTGCTGGAGGGGCGGGAAGAAAGATGATGGATACAAACAAGCCTATAAGCAAAAAACAACTATTGCTGCTGAAACCGAATTTTTTGGTAAAGTTTGACAATATGAACACATTCTAGTTCAGGGCATATAGAGTCAACAAAGGTCTGCCTAGTTATTTGGTGCCGATTCTCGCACATTTTGGTCCCGGTGAACAGGGATTGCGAGGTCAAAAAAATATTCATGCGCCCAGCATTAATAGCTCTAATTTCTAGCTATAATATATTGTTTGTAAATTGATACGATAGAATATGAGGATAAGAGTTATGAGGTTGTAGGTTCGTGAACAAGACAGACGAGAAAATCTTTGCCGTTGAGCGCGAATGGGCTTTGAAATATCCGCATGCAAAAGCGGGTATTTTGGTCATGAATAATATTGAGAATACTGACTCACACCCTGAACTGGACATGCTCAAGGCGGAACTGGAAACTACACTGAGAGAACGGTATCGCGGTTTCTCAAGGGAAAATATAAACGAACTGCCGATTATAAAATCATACAACAGCTATTATAAAAATTTTCGCAGCACTTATCATGTGCGCGCCCAGGTAGAATCGGTCATTAACGGCAAATCGCTTTCGAGCAGATCTGCTGTGCTTACCGCAATGTTTATGGCTGAAGTTAAGAATATGCTTCTTACCGCAGGACATGATTGCGACACGCTTCATTTTCCCGTTCGTATCGCAATTGGCTCCGGCAAGGAAACTTTCATGGACATACGAGGAGCTGAGAAAAATGTTGTGGAAGGAGACATGATTATGAGTGATAGAGAAGGAGTCATATCCAGTATCGTACTTGGACCGGATAGCCGGACAAAACTAACGCCATCCGTGCGAAATGTCCTGTTTGCAGTATACGCACCTTTTGATGTAGAAAAAGATTTTGTCCATTCACACTTGAAAGACATTGAGAATTATGTAAAAGCTTTTTCCTCAGGTTCACAGACCCAATTTCTCGAAGTGTTTGAGGCTTTCTAACAATCTGTTTAAAGCAGAGCCAGAGGTTAATCTTCACTACATGCTTTTAATAAGTACAAAATTAGATCTTAGTCCTATTCACAGATTCGGTGTGTTTGCTGAGGAGTTAGTTCCTGCTGGTACTAAAATGTGGCAATTTACACCGGGCATTGATTTGGAGAAGACAATTGAAGAATTCGCTAAATTGCCGGTGCGTGTTCAGAAGTGGTTTAAACATTTTGGTTATCTTGATCATCGTTTGAATTGTCATATTTTAAGTGGTGATGATGCTCGCTTTATCAATCATAGCGATAGCCCTAATATGGGTCCGGATTTCAATCAGGATCGGTACGGCGTTGGCATAGCCTTGCGCGATATTAAAATCGGAGAGGAAATTACGATTGACTATCGCCAGATAGAAAGAGATAATTGGTTATCTTCATTGGAAAATCAAAAATCGAATTGATTTATGGCTAGCATAAATTGCTCGCCAGCTCTGAGATTATATCTGGTTTACCCTTAAGGGGGTGAACACAATCTTTCGCGTAATGCAGGTATGGCCTTGTGCGCGGCCAATTCCCCAGCCTTAATAGCTTTCTCTATATCGCCAGGATCATCTGATAAGACGGGAATTGCGCTTACATCTGGGTTGATGACAATATCGGCGAATTGTAGCTGCAGTTCGTCAGAGGTGGCTGCTACGATATCACTCATTCTCAAGGCGATATTTTTTATCTGTAGAAATTGTTTTGGTGGAAGCGGAGCCAGTGGCTCAGTGAGCAGAACGCCAATGACAAGACCAGCACCAGTCTTCTTAGCAGCAGATGCCGGCAGATCAGCACGCAAGCCGCCATCTATAAATAGCTTACCGTCCATAGCGACAGGTTGAAGCAATGGACTTATTGAAGAACTTGCCCTAATGGCCATGGACAGTCTGCCTTTTGTGATTCGATATGGTTTTCCATCAAGTAAATTAGTGGCGACAGCAGAAAAAGGGATTGGCGTATCGCCTATCTCCATGTTTGGCTGCGGGAGAGCGCCTTCAAGGTATTTTGTTAGCTTTTCACCCGACCATAATCCAGCATAATGTTTCGGACCGAAGGGATGGAGAATCCTAGAGAGCGGTAGTGATAATATTTTTTGAGTGATACCACCTGGCATGTAGGCTTTGCGTAAACTGCGATCTTCCAAATCAGCTCTGATATCGTCTAGAGAGACTCCAGCGCTGTACAGTCCACCGACAATTGCACCCATACTATTGCCCACAATTGCGCTAATAGTAATATGTTCAGCCTCCAGCACTTTCAAGACGCCTATGTGAGCTGCTCCCCGCGCGCCGCCTCCACCTAAAGCCAGGGCTATAGTTGGTGTGCCATCAGGATTTTTGGCTGGAATTATTCTTCCCTTGTCCGGAACCTGATTCACTATAGCTGTTGCATCGCGTCCATCTTCAACTTCCTTTTCAAAACTGTCTGAATCAACAACTATATGCGCGTTCATATCGGCGAGCAGAATTGGCTGATTGTTTTGTTTACTGGCATTCGCGCCTGCACAAACTGATTGAGCGAGCAGCAATAACGCACCGGGCATAATCCATTTTTTAATTGTCATTGCGAATCTATATTTGCATCATCACTCTACGGAAACAGTAATATAGAGTATCTATTCACGATTGTGGATTGATGAAAGATTAATCTCGGGAGTGTAGTGAGTGACAGTCCGGTTCATGGCAACCCATTGGTATTTATAAGACAGATGAACTAGGGAGTCCGGTACATCGATTTTAACCGGAGCCAATAACCTAATTTAAAGAATTTGCCTTAAGGGCTGCCAACGGTTATCCAATGAAATCCGCTGTCTGGCTTAATTATGCAAAGATCAGCAGTATTGCTAATGCTGTGATTGTTTTGACCAGCAAGATCATTGTACTGGCTAGTTAAAGCAATAAGATGAAGAGCTGCTTTCTTTGCTTCACCAAGCCTAACCCGATCAGGATTAGTGGGCTTGATCAAAAAACGGTCGACATCCGGTTCATCGCGCAGAGTGGATACAAGATAATTGGTGCCCTTAATTAGTTCAGCCATGAGCTCAGCGTTACCCAGAGGATAGCAAAATGAATTCTTTATGCTGTCAGAATCTTCCAGCAGTCCAATCGAACAGTCTTCCGGATGGTTTAGATCGTAATCAAGCTGCATGCTAAGTATTTCAAAAGTTTTGTTTTGCTGATTGTAGTGAAAAATTCGAGAGATAAAGAGAGGGTGACCGGAGTAAAATGGACTGCCCTTTTTCTGATTTTTTACAAACGCCAGAAATTTTTGCTTGAGCCTCTGGGTCAGGATGGGTGAATAGGACTTCAATGAGCCAGAAGTAGGGATATTTGTAAGCGCACCGGCAACGACATTGCTGGCATCAAATTCGAAATTCCAGCCACTTTTGCGGTGGATACCATACATTGGTGTACCGGTACTTGCCACTGCTGTGAACCGGTCTACTTTGTGAATTTTGACGTGATCGTCGAAAGTGCCTTGGCCATTTGTGAGGCGCTTATCCGCCGCAACAAGGAGCCCTGACTGATTGAGAATAGCTAGAACAAGAGAACCGGTGCAGGAAGAAGATTCTTGCGCCTGGACCAAAGGTGTCATGAGGAACGTGATTATAAGAGCAAGGGAAGCGGCAATTACAAAATTGCCGTGCTCAGCTTGCCGTATATTGACTGTAGACATCCTGCATATTTTAATCGGGGTGGGGTCCAGCTGGGAATGTTGAAAATACGCAACTGAGAAATCTTTAAAGAAATAAGGACTGCTTCGGCTGCTGAGGATACCGACCAGGAGGTTATTACTCTTACGCCGTGGAAGTTTTGATATTTGAATTGATAGAAAAAGACGATAGACCTTGCTTAGGCGGCCGGATCCTTTGCTTTAAGTCGTCTTTGGACGATTTTCTTCGACCCGGCTATTGTTGTGTAAGGAGGTTTTTTGAATCCCAGAGAGAATAATTGCAATTTCTAGCCTTGGCACTACCACCAACATGTTAAATATATGCATCTGACTTTCGCCAGGCTATCTATTCGGGCAGGCCCATATGCTGTCACCTGCCAGCAGAAGAAATATGACAGGCTTAAATGTGCCCGGCGAATTTGTCTGGTGAGCTGCCGGGACACAATTCAATAAAATACCCCTTGCATTACTCTGAAAAAAAGGTCACTATATGCAGTGTAGAATTTACGTAGTTTACTAGTACAGTGTCAAGGAGTTTTGGGATGGCAAAAGCAAAAAAGTCCGTTAAACGGGTGGCTAAGAAAACTGTTAAGAAGTCCGTGGCCAAAAAGAAACCAACTAAAGCCAAGAAGGCGCCCGCCAAAAAAGCGGTAAAGGCTAAAACAAAACGCAAACCTAATGCGGGATTCATGAAGCCTATGACGCCGTCTGCTGCGCTTGCCGCAGTAATCGGTTCTAATCCGATGCCGCGGACTGAAGTAACCAAGAAAATCTGGGATTACATCAAGAAGCACAAACTACAAGACAGTGCCAATAAGCGTAATATCAATGCAGACGAAAAGCTAAAGCCTGTGTTTGGTGGCAAAAAGCAAGTGTCAATGTTTGAGATGACCAAACTGGTTGCTGGACACCTGAAATAACTAAAAAAATGGCTGCGGAACCGTGAGATCGGGAAAATACCTGCTCATTACGACCGCGGTCATTGAATTTGTAGCCGGCGGAGCACTTATAAGTTGCCCGCCGGCTACTGTTTTGTTACTGCTTGGTGCTGTGCTTGAGACATCTGCCGAGATAATGCTTGCACGTATAATCGGGGTGGCGCTGGTCACGTTGGCTCTTACCAGTTGGTTTGCGCATTATGACGAGCAAAGCCATGCTGCTAAGGGATTTGTTGGTGCGATGGCCTTCTATAATCTGTCCGTGGTCGCCATCTTTGGACTCGCTGCAATCCAATTGTGGCCAGTTGGCGCTGCCCCGTGGCCGGCGGTGGCTGTGCATGCAGCGATGTGTATTTGGTGCCTCGCTGATCTACGGGAAAAGTCCATGCGGTCTGCAGAGTAATTGTTTTCCTGTTAGCTGTGAAGTAGCTTTTGCTATTCATTTGTTGCAACGATTGTGTTGCACAAATAGATAAAAGCCTTGCTAACCCGAGCAGAAAGTATATACTGGCAACTTCCCTAAGTCAGGAAAATCATGCTCAGACTGGAAAATATAAGCAAAATCTATCCACACGGTGAAGTGCTGCGCGATGTAACTTGGGAGCTTAAACCTGGGGATCGTATCGGGCTGGTTGGACCCAAATGGCGGCGGCAAGTCTACTCAATTCAAAATAATTACTGGGCGAAGATTGAGCCTAGTTCCGGTTCGGTTATGCGGGCACCAGAGCTAAAAATTGGTTATCTAAATCAAGAATTTGCCATCACTCCCTCCAATACTGTGAGAGAGGAACTTGAGCAGTCTTTTATCGAACTGGTTGAAATGCGCAAAGCACTGGATATAGTGCATAAAAAAATGGAGCATGCTACCGGCGATCAACTCAATGAAATGATTCATGAAATGGATCGACTGCAAAGAGAATTTGAGCATGAGGGTGGCTATTTGCAAGACGGCAAAATAGATAAAAACTGATAGAGATGGGCTTTGCGCCTGAGGATGCCGACCGATTGATTAGTGAATTTAGTGGCGGCTGGCAAATGCGTATGAATTTAGCCAAAATATTGTTGCATAATCCGGATATTTTGTTGCTTGATGAACCAACTAACCATATCGATTTAGAGACTATAGAGTGGCTGGAACAATATTTGCGCAAGCAAAACAAACCAATGGCAATTATTTCTCATGATCGCCAGTTTTTAGATCGCATCTGTACAGGCATTGTGGAAATGAAACGCGGAATCGCTACTTTTTATTTAGGCAATTATTCTGCTTATATAGCCAGCAAAGAGATGAATGAAGTAGCCCAGAGATCTGCCTATGAACGGCAACAAAAGGAATTAGGCAAACAACAAGTATTTATTGATCGTTTCCGTGCTAGCGCTACGCGCAGTACGCAAGCAAAAAGCCGTGAGAAACAATTGGCAAAAATTGAGCGCGTGGAAAGTCCTGATAGCGATGAACGAACACTTGCATTTCGTTTTCCTGAAGCCCAACATAGCGGACTGGAAGTGGCATCTATAAAGAATCTCACTCATGCTTATGACGACAAAATAATTTTTATGGATGCGAATTTGCATATTAAACGTGGCGATCGTATTGCCATACTGGGCGCCAATGGGGCTGGCAAATCTACACTTTTGCGATTGATTACTGGTAAGGAAAAGCCTAGTAAGCGGTGAGATAACTCTTAGGGCAGCATAATGTTCGAGTTGCTTATTTTGAGCAGAATCAAGCTGAGGCGCTTGATTTAGATAAAACTGTTTTAGCTACGATTACCGATGAAGTGCCACAATGGAAAACTGAAGAAATAAGAGCATTATTGGGGCGGTTTCTTTTTACTGGGGATGCTGTCCATAAACAAGTAATGAGCCTTAGTGGTGGTGAAAAGGCTCGTTTAGCTTTAGCCAAGATGTTGCTTGGCTCGAATAATTTCCTGATTCTCGATGAGCCGACCAATCATTTAGATATTCCAGCCAAAGAAACTCTGGAAGCAGCTTTGCAGAAATTTTCTGGCAGCATAATTGTTATCTCTCATGACCGCTATTTTATTTCTAAAATAGCCACCAAAATCGTCGATATTCGTGATAATCACTTACATGTTTATCATGGCAATTATCAGTACTATTTAGATTGTCTGGAAAAGGCTAAGCATAAAGCCGCCGAAGCGAAGCTAGCTGCAGAAACTGCTGCTAAAGCAGATGCGAAACGGGCTCATAATAAAGCTAAAGAAAAAGCCAGAAGTGAGAAAAATAAACTCTTGCTGGTCTAAGCATCAAAGAATATTCAATACAGTTTCTGGCCAATAAAAATTTCTAAGACGAACGTTTTTGATAAGTACATCTTGTTATCTCATGTATGTACACTGGGATTGACAAGGTATTATAATTAGCCGCTAAGTTTGTCCAGTGATTGAGGAAACCGGGAGGTATCATGTCACTAGGTTTGATTGGCAAAAAAGTGGGAATGACCCAGGTTTTTGATGAAGAAGGCTTGAACGTGCCAGTGACCGTAATTGAAGTTGGTGAAAACTTAGTTGTCCAGAAATTGAGTAAAGAGGCGCATGGTTATACGGCTGTCCAAGTTGGAGGCTTTGTAGTCAAGGAGAAAAAACTCAACAAGCCGCAACTCGGACAGTTTAAGAAGAATTCCATGCCGCCGCTTGCGCCTCTGGCAGAATTCAGGATTGATGATTCATCAAAATTGAATGTGGGCGAGCGCTTGCCAGTGGCAGAAATTTTAAAAGAAGGAATGCTGGTTGATGTGCGTGGCCGCTCGATCGGCAAAGGTTTTCAAGGCACGGTGAAGAGATACAATGCTGGTCGTGGACCAATGGCCCATGGTTCCAAATTCCACCGTTCTATGGGATCAATTGGACAACATACAGATCTGGGACGTGTTTTTAGAGGTCTTCATATGCCTGGACAGATGGGCAACGAAAATGTTTGCGTCAGACATTTAAAGGTAGTCAGTCTTGACCCGGAAAAACGCATATTGCTTGTGCGCGGCGCTGTTCCTGGTGTTGAGGGTGGAATGCTGACAATAATTCCTTCGAAGAGCAAGTGGAATTAAGCCTGCTCATTGAACGAAAGAAAAATTATGCTTGAGAGAAACGAATTTCTGCAAAAGAAATAGAAAGATGCTCATAATACGCTAATCGAAAACATTGGGCGAGACAAATTATAATTTATGATTGTAGTATCTCGCCGCCAGCGATGGTGCCGGGATGTAGTCGTTTTGCCTGCCAAAGTTTTTGATGGGCGATATTGAGAAGGTTTTGCAGGTTTTTTGCTTCAGTGGGATATTCACAAATACCGGCGCTGAAGCTTGCTTTGAAATGACCGACGCTGTGGCTAGAAAATTTTATGGTGGAATATTCAAGCAGCAATTTATTTATTGCTTCGGCGATAATAGGTTGCCTAACTCCTGGAAATGCTAGAACAAATGTATCTTCCCCAAGGCGTCCTCGCAAATCTTCTGCTCTAAAATGAGTATATAAAAGCTTTTCCAGGGTAGACATCGCTTCTTGGGTGGACATCATGCCATGCATGATACCGAAATTGACAAAATCATCAAGTGTAATCAGGCAAATGGTCATCGGCAAATCTTTCTTTTTACATTCATTCGATAATTTATTCGCTGTCAGCATAAAGTCTCGGCAATCCATTGCACCTTTGAGTGGATCTCGATTGGGTATGAGATTCTTTTGGCGTGCTTGCTCAATTTGGGACTTCACGCGAGCAATTAGCTCTTGAGTTAATACAGGCTTGCTGAGAAAATCATTGCCACCGGCATGATAGGCTGCTGCTCGTCCTTCTTGATCATTACGTGCGGTTAGAAATACAATTGCTAAATGTTTCCATTGTTCATGACTGCGCAGCTTGCGGCAAATATCATAACCACTCAAACCCGGCATAATCACATCAAGCAAAACCAAATCCGGCTGAAAACTATCGACTGCATTCATAATGTCGATAGCATTGTTGAGTATTGAAACTGTGAATCCTTCTTCGCCTAATATGCTAACAATGAATTTTGTCAGTACTTCGTCATCATCTACAATAAGGACACGTGGCTTATGAATTTGAGCGACAGAAAGTAATTTTTTGCATGCTTGCTCAATATCTGTCTTTTGCAGTGGTTTAGGTATAAGAACCGAGCAGCCGGCGAGGATTGATTCAGCCGGCTTCGGAGTTTTACTGTCTTGATGGATGAAACCGATGGGTAGCGCTCGATATCCAGGCAAAAGTCGAATATTAGCGGCCAGCTCACAGATGTTTTCTATATTGTCCATGGATAGATCAAGAATAATGGCGTCAAAATTGGTTCTTTTTGCTGTTTGCATGATAGAGGATAGGCTGTCTGCAATTTCTAAATGAACAGGTGGCATCGTATTGAGTGTTTTGGCAGCAATATATTTATATTCGTTTTTATTACCATAAAGAAGTATTTGACTTGCTGCCAATGTTTCTACTTCTTGTGTGAGTGCACCGCTCGTACGCACTCCATTCCTTACGGAAATCTCTCCATCTTCTAGAGTTTGTAAGATTTCTGCCCATATTATTTCTTGTATGGTATCGCTCGGGTCTAGATTTTTTAATAGATCTTCGATTCTTTCTGCTGCTTCGCCGATTTTGGCATAACCAACTGAGCCTGCTGTTCCTGCCAATCTATGCGCTATTTGCTTGGCTTCGTTGATGAGATAGGCATTCTTTGGCTCTTTGTGAGCCGTCTTTATCGCGGCGGACAATTTTTCCCATGATTGGGAAAGTCCTTGAGCATAATTTGATTTTACTTCGGCAAGCTTATTTTGTCTTTCTAATTTGGAACGCAAGTCGTTTATTTGATTTAGTAATAACTTGTTGTCTTCATCGATGGGACTGCTAGCCATTAACATTTTGGCTGGATCCAAATTATTTTCCGGCTTATTTTGGTTAATAACCTTTAGTTCCTGCACAATTGGGGTAGGCAAAAGACTTTCAATTTGCTGCAAAAATAACTCTGGCTGGATCGGCTTTTGTAAAATGAGTGAAACCTTGAGAATATTTCTCAACCAATTGAATGTTTTGGCATCGCACCATACTCTGGAAATAAAGACAAGAGGCATAGCTCTCCCGGCTTCTCGTAAGCTGGTTATCCAGGTCATTCCATCAATTTCCGGTAGTCTGTAATCAACAATTGCCATTATCGGGTTGGTATTGCGGAGAATATTATTAGCATCACTGCCACAAGAAGCTTCTATTACTTCTAAGCCCCTGCTTTTAAGAATTTCACCAACAAGTGTGCGAAAGTCAGGATCGTCATCAACGATTAGTATTGATCTTGATGTTACGATGGACATAATCATAACCTCTGCAACTGGTTGTTTTATTGCTATGAATGAGGCATGCTAGCGGTTTTTTCCGGTGAGGTTATTTTCTCCTCGGAGACTAAGCCATTAAGCAGCGATTTTACAGTATTGATAAATTGTTCTTCAGACGTTCGTGATTTAGTCAGATAAGCGCTTAAACCAAGAGACAGTTTCTGCTTGTCCTCATTTGTAAGGTCTCGAGCAGTATAAACAAGAAGTCGTGTCGAATGATTTTTCTCATTACGCAAAATCTCTACTACTTGAAAGCCGTTTGCTGCTGGCATAGCCAGATCTAAAATAATCAAATCCGGATTTTGTGTGCGTGCTAGGTGAACGGCCTCAATGCCATCGACGGCTTCCATATATTCCAGATCAAACGATTGGATTTGCTGTTTGATTAATTCACGCGTTGGTGCATCGTCATCTACCACTAATACGCGAGCCCGTCCCGGGCGACGAGCCTTTATCGCTATTTTTAAGGCATTAAATAAGCGAGACATATCGAATGGTTTTTTGATCCAATCAATTAAAAGTGGATCAGCATATTTACCGGCATTTTGGTCACTAGCGGTAATCACGACTACCGGTACGTCCCGAGTGGTACTATTTTCACGAAGCGGCTGCAATAGGTCCAGTCCATTACCATCTGGAAGTTGAATATCCAGCAAAACTATGTCAGGAATATTGTGCCCTGATAAATATTTCTTTGCTTGTTCTAGAGTGGAAACCTCAGTCACGCTGAAATCTTCGCTTGCTAATGCTTCAGCTAGTATTGTACACAGGTGATGATCATCTTCTACTAGCAAAACTTTAGGCTTTATCTGACTGTTTTTGCTGAGAACTATACTTTCCTGCTGCAGCTTTTGCATTAACCTTTGTGGTGCCGTGAGTGGTATCTCAAACCAAAATGTTGAACCTTTTCCCGGGGTGCTTTCTACCCCTATCTTACCGCTATGTTCTTCGACAATTGCTTTAGAAATAGCCAACCCCAGTCCTGTGCCTCCTTTAGGACGGCTGTCCGATGAGTCTAATTGTTGGAAAAGCCCAAACAATTTTGGTAATTGATTACTATCGATGCCAATACCGTTATCTTTCACCGAAAAGCGGATAACATCCGCCTCAGCATTTTCTGCTTTTACTACTATTTCAGCTCCCGCTGGCGAAAATTTGATGGCATTTGAAATTAGATTGGTTAAAATCTGCTTGATGCGATCAGGATCGCAATTAACATTAGTGGTTGTTTTTATTACACTAACAAGTTTAATCGAGGATTCTTTAGCGGCATGATTCTAGCGCCTGAAATGTTTCATTAATCATTTGAGAAGGACTTACTTCTTCAAATCTAAGCTCCAATTTGCCTGCCTCGATTTTACGGATGTCTAGAATATCGTTAATTAGCCTGATTAGCCGCTCCGATTCGGCGCGGGCGATTTTGGCTAAATTTTGGGCTTTCTCAGGCAATACTCCTAGGCGTCCTCCTTCCATCAAGCTTAACGTTCCGCGTATAGAAGTGAGTGGGGTGCGTAATTCATGAGAAACGGTTGAGTAAAATTCGCTCACTCGACGCTCTATTTCTTTTCGCTCCGATATATCCTGCATGCAAGCTACAGCACCAATAATTCGCCCATCACGCACAAGAGGAGCACTGGTGTATTCAATTGGAATCGAGCTGCCGTCTTTTTTTATGAAATAATCGCAAGGTTCATGGAAGACTACCCCAGTCCTCATTACGTTAAGCAGCGACCAGTCTTCTGCCCTATGCTCTGTACCATCCGGGGTAAGAGAATGAACTAGCTCGTGTAGATTTTTACCTTTTAATTCAGCCAATTTATAACCAAATAATTTCTCGCCGGCGGGATTGGCATAGACGAGTTTATGATTAGTATCAATCTGAAATAATGCTTCGGCAATACTTTCCTGCACAGCTTTAAGATTGGCTTCTGCTTCTTTTCTGGCGCGGAGGAATTTCATAATTATTAGCGCTTGAGCAATTTGGAAAATGATGGCTATGAAGGAAATTAGCAGCAGTCCCAGGAAGGCTTGTTTAGCTCTGTTATCTAATTCACTGCTTTGCAAAGTTAATAAGCTCTTTTGTTCTTCCCTCATTTGGCTAAGAATTGTGCGAATAGTATCCATATAACGTTTGCCGCGATCTGTTAAAACGACTTGAGTGGCTAATGGCAAACCTTTTGTTTGTCTGAGCTCAATAGTTTCTCTTAATTCGACAAATTTAGCGTCAATTGCATTTTCTAGAGCTGTAACATCACTGGCATGTTTGAGCTGGCCTGCGGTTAAACTGCGCAACTGGGACAAAAGCTCCTTCGCGCGGGCAGAGGCTTTGTTATAAGGATCTAGATATGATTGACGGCCGGTAAGGAGAAAGCCACGCTGTCCCGTTTCTCCATCTTGTGCAGCTTCCATTATCGAGCCTAAAGTTGTAAGCACAGCGGTTGTCCGTCTATATGAATCTCTTAATTCGTTTAATTTTTGTAGCTGATCAAATCCATATAAGGAAATTGCTAGCAATATCACCAGCATTAAGGCAACTCCGGTTCCAAGAGTGATATTGATTCTGCGATAATTCATTTGCATAAGCTGCCCGCCATTTTTTCTATTTCTGTTGATAATGTCATTGGATCGAAAGGCTTGGTTATTACGCCAAGAACACCAAGTGCTAAATAGCTATCTAATTCATGCTTCTGGGCTTTGGCAGTCATAAAAATAACAGGAATATCGGCAGTGTCTGGATTGTCTCTAAGTTTTTCCAGAGTTACTCTGCCGTCCATGCCGGCCATCATTACGTCTAAAAGAATTAGATCAGGTTTTTCTTTGACTGCGAGATCCAGCCCCTCTTGTCCGGAGGCGACCGATAAAATTTGCCAGTTTGGCCTGTCCTCCAGTCCAATCTGGGCAATCAGGCGTATATTGTCTTCATCGTCCACCAGCAGGACTTTTTTAATGGGCATTCATCTAACTCACAATTTGTGATAACCCGACGCCATAATTTTTACTATGCCCAGCTTGTTTCCTTTTTATACTGTTTTTTCCTTAATATATGCTGGTGCTTAATATCGCGGGCTTTTAAATTGCTGCCCAGCCTTGCAGGTATTGCACGCTTGGGTGAATATCCAAAATGATTTCTATTTGGCGTCATGGTAAAATATCGGCGCGGTTGAGCAGGTAGTTATTGATGCGGGCAATATATTGTTCGATTTTAATACTGGCATTGACGCTTTATTTGGAGCGTATGGCGTTAGCTCAAGGGCAAATTGCGCTTGCTTCCGGCAGTAGTAATATTGTTTCGGATACTTATCCGCATATTACCGCTCTAGAAAATGCTATTCTCGGTCAGACTTTTCCTGAACAGCCTTTAGCTGAGCGTTTGGGAAGAATGGAAAAGAAAGCTTTTGGTGGTGCATCTGCGAATCATGACTTAAGCGAGCGCACTGATGCACTTGATGATTACACCGAGAAACAATTGCACAAAAATCTTCTCCAGGCAAATATGGATGTGGAGACAACAAATTATGCTGAAAGTCAACCCAGTCCAAGCCAGGAGGATTATCCGCATGTTACTTCTTTAGAGCAAGCAATTCTTGGACAGACTTTTACCGGACAATCCCTTACTGATCGACTCAGCCGTATGGAAATCAAGGCCTTCGGCAGCGCATCTGCTAATCCTGATTTGAGTGAACGCACCGATGCGCTTGAGATATACGCTGAGAAAAAATTGCATAAACAACCTTCCACGCCTGCCCAGAGTGATGCAGCAACGGTTAATCCTCAGGGGGGTGGACTGTTATCCAAGTTTGGCCAGGCGCTTTTGGGCATGACAGGTGTGGGTGGTCCAGGTATTGGTGGTATTGGCATGGGACCGGGAGGTATGATGGCGCCGGGCATGGGATTTGGTGGAGGCGGTATGGGTTATGGTGGAATGGCTAGGGGGCGCCGTCAGGCTGCGCAGCAGCAGCAACAAACACCCGAGGCGCCGCCGGTAAAACATCAAGAAGATCCAGCCATCTATCAAGCAACACCACCTGATCCTAGTGCCAGGCTTATTGTGAAAGTCGGCTGGTGTGAGGTGAAGATGTTTGGTCACACATTCCCCAATATGCACTTACCGGAGCGGCTGGGACAACTCAACCATGAGCTGAATTTGGAGCCCGGTAAATCAGACATTCAATTAATGGATGATATTGGAGTGATGATCAAAGCCGTACAGTCTCACAAGCAATCTGTACCAATAATGCAACCCTGAATTTGGCTAAGGTATTAATGACAATGCTGCAATTGCGGTGTGAATTTTGATTTTGTGGAGAGTAAAATGGATCCTAACAGTGCAATTCAATTTGGCCAGCTCGTGGCGGCAGCCTATGCTGTTGCTCCTGGCGATCTCGGACAGGCAGCCGGGGGCACCATACCAGCATCATTTGACCCTTATGGTAAGAACTACAGCATAATCACTACAATCTATAGCAATGATCTGGCAACAGACATGAATCCTGATAGAAATAAAGATATTGTTTCCTTTGGCTATGTGGTTCAAGATAAGAATGGAAACGTAGTGATCGTGATTAGAGGAACGGCAGGCATCTGGGAATGGGTGCATGATGTTGAGTTCCTTTACGTTCCGTGCCCTGTTACTTCCGGAGCTGGAAGTACGGATGATGGCTTTACGGCCATATATAAAGCGTTATCGATTGATCCTCTTCTTAAAAGTCCATTGGTTGCTTCGCTTGCCACTCTTAAATTCAATCTTCCAGTTAGTTCAATGACTATTTGTGGACATAGTCTTGGCGGTGCTCTAGCGACGATAACTGCATTCGATGTGGCTGCTAATACGCCGTTTAAGAACCCAAATGCCTATACTTACGCCAGCCCGCGGACTGGAGATCCTTTTTTTGCTTCTGCTTATAATAAGGCTGTGCCAAATACATTTCGAATTGCCAATCGCTCCGACTTAGTACCCAAGTTGCCCCTACCGCCGATATATGAGCATGTAGCCGGTTTCGTGGATTTAAATCCAGTCAGCACCGGCAATCCACCATCTACGCTCGTCAACGATACGATTCCCTGTGAACATATTTTGACGACTTACTTATATCTGCTTGGGACATTGGCAGGTGTTACGTCTGTGCAAGTACAGCTGGATCTATCTTGCCAACCAAAGCCTCTGACTACAGCTTTGGTCTAAAGTATGCAAGTGGCTAATCTACCGGGTAATTGTGAGATCAAGAAATTTATTTTGGTATACTGGTCATCCAATAGCTAAAACAGGGGACAGGCATATGGTAATTTGTCCGATAGCGCGAGCGGTGCACTGTACTGGGTGTCCTTTCTTCAAATTCTGTCCGGCTAAGACAAGTCTAGGAGATTACAACAAGGGAGACTTAGACAAGACGACGAAGACGACGCAGCCAGACGAAAACAACATTAAACAACCGAAAGAAAAGCCCGATGACACCAGTAGTAGGTTGTATTAACTTAAAGGATAACTCAGATAGTGAGGAGAAGTGTTATGAAACTAGTTGTGGCCATTGACGGCGAAGAGAGCGCTAAAAGCGCACTGGCACATATTTTGAAAGAAAAATATGCTAGTGACACGCAAGTGCATTTGATCCACGTGATTGTTCCTGGCTTTGCTGATGCGCCTGTGGAAGGTATTCCCGATGTCGTAGCGCAAGAAAAAGAAGAGGAGCAGACGGTGCTTGATCACATGGTGCGCATGCTTAAGGAGTCACTAAATATCAAAGCTACAGCCGATATTCTCACAGGTGAGATTGCCGAAGTAATTGCGCAGGCGTGCAAGGAGTTTGGTGCGGATGAAGTCATAGTGCCCAGTCATGCCCGCCACGGCTTTAGCCGCCTCTGGTTTGGCAGTATGGCGGATGATATTGTCGACGCTGCCCCATGCACAGTAATTGTGCTCAAGATGCCGCAAAACAAAACGCTAAGCTCTCGCTAGAACATGTCAGAGGAAACTGTCGTCCCCATAGCTGCAGCAAGCAATGGTTTGTCGTTATCACAAAAATATGCAAGAACGGCTCTCTTGCTTGGAATTGCTTTACTCATTGCCGTTAGGATTCCGAGTATCTGGACTCAAGGCAGATTTTGGGCCGAAGAAGGAAGTATTTTTTTTGTCAATGCCTGGCATGTGCCCTGGTATAAGGTATTATTGTTTACTTATGGTGGTTACCTTAATTTTGCGGCTAATCTTGCTGCGGTATTGGCTAATCATTTAGTTTCCCTTGAGTGGGCACCCTATGTGTCGATAATATTTGCTTTTTTGATTCAAATTTTTCCAGCCGCTTTGCTTTGTTTAAGTAAGCAGAAGTGGTTGCAGGATATAAAAATGCTTTTGGCTGCATTGCTAATTGTTATCACTCTGCCTTTTTCGCATGAAGTCTGGCTGACATCAATCAGTACTCAATGCCATTTAAATCTATGTGCCGGACTTATATTAGCGCTGGAGCCAGGAGTCGGTTCTATTGCGCTTTTTCAATATATCCTGCTTTTTTTTGCACCGCTAAGTGGTCCTGGTGCTTCATTCTTGGTGCCCTTATTTATTGCTCGGGCGGTTATCGATCGCTCCAAGTCCCGGGCAATTCAGGCGGCCATTCTGGGATTAGCTGCGGCATTGCAATTACTTTTCTTTTATCATCCTGCAGATAGACAGCTTGGCATAAGCCCACCCTTGCTTTTGAATGTTTTTTTTGTAAAACATTTACTTGAACCGTTTTTGGGGCAGCAATCTGAATCTTTAGTGGATCCGTTACGTGATTCATTTGTGGCTGGACATGCCTCAATTGTTGCTATGCTTGTGGCGTTAATTGTCTTTGGCATTTTTGCAGTGGCAATCTGGCGTACCGGAAAGGCTGAACCCATTTGGTTTTTTCTTTCTGGAATGCTGATGGCTATTTTATCTTATTGCGGCGCACTGGGAAATCGCGTTGATTTACTTTTTGCTTATGCAGCAAATCGGTACGTTTTTGCTCCCCAAATTTTGCTGGAACTCTCCCTTCTTTCATTGTCATGTGTGAGCCGTGGCAGGATTCGTCTTATAAGTACAGCTTTAATTATTTGGCTCGTTGTTATTGGCTTGCGTGAATATTTCTACACACCAGGTATGTTTAGTGTTGGACCCAGCTGGCGTTCAGAAGTAAGACAATGGCGCAAGAATCCGGAATACAAACTTGAAATATGGCCAAAGGGATGGTACGTGACATTGCAATCAGAGTATAAAATTGTCCCATTTAATTCTCTAGATGACCAACATCATTCCAGAGGCGAATAGCTGGCTCGTCTAGATTGCGCGCGTATCCGAGAATACTTAGTGAGGTTGGTTTCAACAGAAATAGGCGGGCATCTATAGCAGCCAGCCCGAGCCAGTTGGTAGCCACAAAGCGCAAGAAATGACCATGAGAAAAGAGAAGTATATTGCCGGTGTTCATCGTTTTCAGGCGAGCCACTACATGCAGTGCTCGAGCAGCAACTTGATCTAGCGTTTCGCCGTTGGGACAGCCATTATCAAAAACGTTCCAACCCGGGTGGTCTTTTTGAATATCAGCAGCGGTGCGTCCTTCATAGTCGCCATAATTCCATTCCATTAGATCTGGATCTTTTTGAGCAACTGATCCAAAACCGGCCAATTCGCAGGTACGACTTGCACGTTGTAATGGACTGGTATAGACGGCGGCGAAGGTCAGTCCCTTCAGTCGTTTTCCTAAAAGAACTGCGTTGCTTTCACCTAATGGTGTGAGAGGGATGTCCGTACGTCCTGTGTGCTGCCCGGAGATAGTCCACGCCGTTTCACCGTGGCGGGCTAAATAAATTTGGGGCAATTTTTGAACCATAAATGTTTTCCTTGCCGATAGTATTTTTACTTTGTTCGCGGATGAGGATACTGATAATGAGCAGGCTTGTCACAAACTTGAATGCTTGCGTTGTCAATGTGAAACAATGGGCATTTGCTATTGAACCACAGATCAGATGTGTAAGCTTGATTGGCGACTACATAAGATGGGGCGTGATAATGATATTGAACAAAAACTTTGGCATCAAGGCCCTAATACTAATGATCAGTATCAGCTCATTGATGTTTTTGGGCGTTCACATATTATCTGTTAATGCGGCGGATGCTCAGGCGGCCGGGCAGGACAAAATTGATCGCCACATTTTGCCGATTGCAGAGCCAGTCTATCCCCACTCCACTACGCTGGATGTAAGAAATGCGACTCCGCCGCCTTTTTTTCAGGTGAAAGCGCCATCTACTGCTCCCAACGTATTAATAGTTCTCATAGATGACATGGGCTTTGGCCAATCGAGCGCTTTTGGTGGACCGGTGCATATGCCTACTTTAGAAAAGTTGGCTAATGATGGCCTGCGTTATAACAATTTCCATACTACTGCTCTTTGTTCGCCAACCAGGGCGGCGCTACTCAGTGGACGTAATCATCATATGTGCAATATGGGTTCAATTACAGAAACAGCAACTGCTTTCCCTGGTCAAACAGGCAAGCGGCCGAATAGTGTGGCACCACTAGCTGAGATGCTGCGCTTGAATGGTTATGCCACTGCTGCTTTTGGTAAATCGCATGAAACGGCAGCCTGGGAAGTAAGTCCATCAGGACCCACGGATCATTGCGCCTACCCGCAGTGGATTTGATAAATTCTATGGTTTCATTGGTGGTGAGGCAAACCAGTGGGCGCCTACGCTTTATGATGGCTTAAACCAAATAGAAACACCTAAAGATCCAGACTATCATCTGGTGCCTGATATGACTAAACAGGCAATAAGTTGGATGGAATATGAGAAATCTTTGACTCCCGACAAGCCATTTTTTATTTATTTTGCACCTGGTGCTACGCACGCCCCGCATCATGTGCCGGCAGAATGGATTGCCAAATACAAAGGCAAGTTTGATCAAGGTTGGGACAAATTGCGAGAAGAAACTCTTGCCCGACAAAAACAACTTGGTGTGGTGCCACCAGATGCGGTGCTGGCACCTAAACCAGAAGGAATTAAAGATTGGGATAAATTGACGCCTGATGAGCAGAAACTTTTTGCCCATCAAATGGAAGTTTTTGCTGCCTATGGTGAATTTGCCGATTACAATGTGGGCAAGCTCATTGATGCCGTTGAAAAGACTGGTCAGATGGATAATACCCTTGTGTTTTATATTGCTGGTGATAATGGTGCAAGTGCCGAGGGTGGTTTCAATGGTCTTTATAATGAGATGAGTTATTTTAACGGTGCCCCGGAAACTGTTTCAGACATTCTTAGACATTATGATGAGCTCGGTGGACCGCATTCATATGGGCACTATGCTGCCGGCTGGGCTGTAGCCGGAGATACGCCTTTTACGTGGACGAAGCAAGTGGCATCAGACTACGGTGGCACCATGAATGGTATGGCGATTCATTGGCCAAACGGTATTAAGGTTAAAGGGGAGCTACGTTCTCAGTTCCACCATGTTATAGATATAGCACCAACAATTCTGGAAGCCGCAGGGCTGCCCGAGCCAAAATCGGTTAATGGAAATGTGCAAATTCCTATTGAGGGAGTGAGCATGCTTTACACCTTTAATGATGGGCAAGCGAAGAGTCACCACACGACACAGTATTTCGAAATCTTCGGTAACCGTTCTATATATCATGACGGTTGGCTAGCTGGAACTGTTCATAGGGCACCGTGGGAATTTAAATCACGAGCAACTCTTGCGAATGATAAGTGGGAGCTTTACGATACGAGTAAAGACTTTAGTCTGGCAAAGGATCTGTCGGCAAAGTTGCCGGATAAACTCAAAGAGATGCAAGCGCTTTTCATGAAAGAGGCGGTTAAATATAATGTACTGCCGCTTGACGATCGTTCACTTGAACGGCTGAACGCAGTGCTTGTCGGACGGCCAGACATAATGCAGGGGCGGACATCATTGACAGTGCACGAAGGGATGACTGGGATGTCGGAAAATGTGTTCATCAATGTGAAGAACCATTCTTTTTCTGTTACCGCACAAACCCAGATTCCTGATGGTGGCGCCGATGGTGTATTGATTGCTCAGGCGGGAAGGTTTGGTGGCTGGAGCTTTTATCTCAAAGAAAGCAGGCCCACGTTCACTTATAACTGGTTGGGGCAAGAGAAATATACAATAGCTGCCCCGGATCCAATACTAGCCGGGGATGCCACTATCCGCTTTGATTTTGCATATGATGGTGGGGGAGCCGGCAAAGGTGGTATAGGAACGATCGGTGTCAACGGAACGCAAGTTGCTCAGGGTCGCATTGATCGTACTCAAGGATTTTGTTTTTCCGCTGATGAAGGCGTCGATATTGGTTGCGATCTAGGCACACCGGTGACAGAGGATTATCAGGTGCCGTTCACTTTCACGGGGAAAATTGCCAGCATAACTGTAGACATTAAGCCGCCAGGACCTGTAGACAAAGCTGAAGGTGATCAAGCCAAACAAGAAGGACTAATGAAAAAGGCGCTGTCAGACTGATTCTGTGCAGAATATGCGAATCGGTTTGCAAGAGGAAATTAATAGTATCATTGGCAACAGTATTCAAAAAGCAGGTGTGGGCGACGATGCAAGAAAAAATGAACAACCGGCTAATGACAACCGCCAATTACATTTTGCGACTATGTTGTGCTGTCTTTTTCGTATCGGCGATAGCCATCCCAGGCATTTTTGCTCAACCTATGGGTGGTGGCATGATGGGAACGGGTCGGGGAATGCGCGATAGTCAGAACGCTCAGCAGTCGAATAACACGGAGCCCCCGCCTCCAAAACATCAAAATCCTTTCGCCATTGATGCTCCTCCTGCAGAAGGACTTGAAGCGCGAACTGCCGCACTGGAAAATTTTATTTTTGGCAAAGCACAGAAAAATCTGCCAATGAAAGTACGAGTAGAACGGTTGGAGAAAAAGCTAGTTCGCTATGAGCACCACAAACCAGACGAAGATTTAAATGAGCGGGTTAATCACTTATGGTCAATTCTTGCCGCGGCAAATAAATCATCGGAAAAACCCGCGGCGCAATAATTTTTGGACATGCAGTTGTCTCGATCAGGAAGCGAATCAATATCTGTTCTTATGCCTAGAAAAGTGCAGTATACGCATAGTAAGGGCGGTGTCTTCCTAGTGTTCGGATCCACTGAGCCGCTTAATTTCGAGGTTGACTGCCGCCAAATTTGCTATTTGATGTGACTTTTCGAAATACCAAGCACACGCCTCTAACGCGTCTTGCTCGAATTGTAGGAACCTTGGATCTCCAAGAGCAGTTTGGTGCAAACTTTCCCAACAGCGCTTAAAATAAAGGTCGGCCAGCAGATTTTTATTATCCAACGCATAACATTTACCAATTTTGCTTAGTGCCCATAGTGTTTTGGGAGAGTTTTTTCCCAAATCTTTTTCAAACAATGCCAGCATTTTCAGATTGTAATCAATAGCTTTATCATACTGTTGCTTCTGTTCGTAGTAGCCGGCAAAGAAAGCTAGAGCAGACGTTTTATTCTGCGGGCGCCCCAGGCATTTGGACGCATAAGCGATTTCCTCGTCCGTTTGGGCGAAACCAGAATTGGTGCTGGTTAGTATAATTAACAGGGCAAATATTAGCGAGCTTTTTACTATTAGGATTTTTTGAATCATAATCTAAAATATTTAAGCATATAATAAATTGCATTTCTGACTGGATAAATAATACCAGAAACTGAATATGTTAGGATAATTGCATATTTCTGATCCGACTTATTGAGCGATGCATAATATGACCAAATTAATTGTCATCTTTGTTTGTATTTTGTTGTGGACAACTCCTGCTTTTAGCCACGACCATCTTAAAGCTGAATATGTGCCCTGGGGTATAGAGGAATATCAATTATTTGGCTTGAGCAAATCTGAACTTATTAAGCAGTTCAAGGGTGAGCTTCATTTCAATAAAGAATTCACAGAAGGTTATATGACCAGCTTAAGCTATGGTCCACGCTTTTTGCTAACGTATGATCATGATCGTGTAACCAAAGTTCAACGGATGTTTATTGACGGTTATCACTGTCATATCATGGGTCCGGTACTGAACTCAAAAACGGATGCGCTGAAATTTTCTATAGAGGGTCTGGCAAAATTACCCAATGGGGGAGACAAACAAGATCAGGCAAGAATGATTTCTGCCAAAAAGCTTTTAGATAAACTCGAACATGCCCAAACACCTATAGTACATAAATAATAATCCTATAGTAGCTAATTATTTTAGATTTGTGATTTGGATAATCATTGCAAAGTCTGTACAGCTGCTTCGTCTAGAATTTGCCAAATATGATCTACCCAATCCAAGTGCTCTGGCTTCATAAGGCAAGATCTAAGACAAGAAATGTATTCTTGATCCCAGGTCATGTTTTTACACCTGGAGCTAAAAAGTTTGCTTGGAAGATCGGCAATTGCTAAATGTAGCCCTTTTGTTGCAGCAGTATTGAATAATTTTCTTGCTAAATGAGAAGATTGACTAGCTGTATCTGCCTTTACAGCAAAAACAATAATATCCAATTCTGGCTCGAAGGGAATGACGAATCGGGGATCGGCAGAGATTTTCGAGAACAGCTTCAAAGCGGCATCTCTTGATCGTTCCAAACTAGTTGCAAATTGTCCACCAGGAATCATGGGCAAAAGCCGCTGAGTGGCCCATAATGCTACGGCGGCAGAGCCAGGACGGGAGCATTCCAGGCTAATTTCACCAAGGTGCAATTCATCAGAACTAAAATATGTGTATGGTGAATCATGTTTATAGAGGGAGCCCACCGAAGGATCTTTAAAAAGTACACAACCGCAGCCATAAGGCTGCAGGCCATGTTTGTGAGGGTCAATAACAATCGAGTCAGCCACATGAATTGCATCAAAAACTGCATGTGCGTGAGGAGCAAGATTTTGCGCTAGTTTAAAATAGCCACCATATGCGGCATCAACATGCACGCGGAATTTATGGCTTGAACGTAGTTCTAAAATATCAACTAATGGATCTATAGAGCCTATTGATGTAGTTCCTGTGGTGACAACTACAGTGCCTACATTCTCCTTTTTTAAAATATTCTCCAAGTCCTTAACACTCATCCGTCCAAATTCGTCCGTAGGCACGGCTCTATAAGGTAAACCTAATACATCGCAGAGCCGACTGTGAGTGTAATGAGACTGATCAGAAGCAACAATCAAACGCTGAGGCGATAATTTACTTGCTACCCATAATGCCTCAAGATTAGCCATGGTGCCACCGCCGCAAAGATGTCCTAGATGTTGTTGGTAGCCAAACATGTGTGCCAGATTGGCAACTGCGTCCTTTTCCATCCTAGAACTAGCTCGTCCGCCATCCAACGAATGGTTATTGGGATTAATCCACATCGATAGCATATAAGCCAATCTGGCTATTGAATGTGGTGGTTTCTGCATTTGTCCAGCATAGAGAGGATGCTGATAAGGAAAATTATCCTGCATTCTAATCGCTACTTCGGACAAAACTTCTTTCAGTCCATTTAGATCCATGTCGCTGTTGACTGCGGGTAAATCAGCAAATCCTTCTTCCATTGTTGCTAGCATCTGATTGAGTAAGGGTAAACTTTTAGTTTCAAATTGCATTGGCTGAATCTCCATAAAATTAGATCATATACTGCAAATAAATATGCATAAACAAAAAGCCATCTCGGTCAGCAAGATGGCTTGAATACTTGATTAATAAACGCCAACTAGCTGACCACTGGATAGTAGGAATAATAATGGTAATAGTTGGGAATGTGTTTTGATATCATGATTATTGATGCTTGGGACCGCAGTCGCATTTTGTCGGTATATCAGCTACTTCTTGGTGCGCATTTGAGCCTCGGACTAATAATAAATAGCCAGGAGGTTGTTGTTTAAGTTCAAAACCCCTAGCTGGACCAACACCATTATATTTATGCATATTAGCAACAAGCCAATATGGAAGCTCGTGTCCAGTATTATTTGCGGTAATGTCAATGCACTCGGTGTCTTTGATTTTAATCAACTGAGGAAGTAAGTCACCTGGCATACCTACCCGTTTGAAACCACCGTGAACAAAAGTCGATAGCCTGAGGCGTTTATCAAATGTAGAGAAGTAAATACGGGTTTTCTCTCCGTTTATGGCAAATTCCTCCCCGTGTTTGAGGAATGCTATAGCGTCAACATCGGCGTTGGACATTACGAGTTCTTTGTATTTGGGTATGGATGGATTAACACTCATAAGCTCAGCCCGTCTGACCATGGCTTCATCAACAAGTTGATTGCCCATACTATGAGCTATTAGAGTGGTTGTTTTAGGATCAATCAATGTTTCCACTTTGGTAAGAAACTTACAGAAATCATCCTTTGTCTGATCGGCCATTGTTTGATTTACTAAATAATTTCTCAAACCAGTGGGTGAAACCCAATCATAGGCAAGAACTGGTGTTTGCGTATGCGAAGCAACCATGGCCGCGCGACGCATAACTGTGTCGAATGTGGTGCAGCACCCATGGACATAAATTACAGTCTCAGGATTACCGGTGCTTTGTCTGTAAGCATTGAAAGCAGGGACGATTTCATCACGGCTAAATACTTTATTCTGGATAGTGCATTTATCTTTATCGAATTCAGGAGCGGCTGTGTGTTTTTTTACCGCCACGTGCATTCGCTGCCATTGCATCTTTGTTTGTGACGCATCGTCCACTGGTGCATTATATGGCAACGGCACGGCCAAGTTAATAACACCGAATGTCAATCCATTAGGATTGGCTTTTTCGGAATAAGAGTCAATGCCGTTTATTGCCTGCGATGTCCGGTTAGTAGCAAAAAAAACAGGGACAACTAGCCAATCTTGGATAATTGCATCTTTATCTTGGGTTGATCGAGCTGTTGAAGGTGCAGTTTGAGTTTCATGAGTGTCTTTTGCTAATGCGGGTTGCACAGTAGTAACACTAGTGATTAATGCAAATAGCAAAAATATTAAAATGCTAATTTCGGAAACTGTCTTCATTCTGGACCTCATTGAATCTATAGCCTTCTATGCGAGAATACAAAGGAGGTTTAGCCAAGAAAAGGCTTATCTTAAGCTCGCTGCTGCGAATGCAAGCTTAGCACATTATTATTTTGTCAAAATTTGATCCATATCATCTAAGCGCTGCAGTTTTTGCATAAATTGTTGTTTTGGTAACAAATGAGATTTTGCCAGCTTCCTGTCGTTCAATTCGATTAAAGCTTGTACTCTTATTTCTTCTGCCATATTAAATGTTGTTCCCACAAGGTAGGATGTGGCGCCAGCAGCATATAACCGATAACGATCTGGTTCATTATGATAATAGTGCCAACTGCCAATCATGCCCAATGTTCCATAAGCTATTCTTGGTGGTCCGACAATTGAGGCGAAGAGAATATTTTCCTTAAGGGTGCGACGCGCCTCGTCTCTTTGATTGCGCGAGAACTCACGCGATCTCAGAAGAAGCTCGCCTTGCTGATCGTATAAAGCTAACCGTTT
Source organism: Candidatus Melainabacteria bacterium (assembly GCA_963767815.1). GTDB lineage: Bacteria > Cyanobacteriota > Vampirovibrionia > Obscuribacterales > Obscuribacteraceae > CAVYFJ01. Next base: position 53,749 of record CAVYFJ010000002.1, read on the forward strand.
GCGTGTTCCCTGTGAATTAGGACTACTTGCTGTCGTTTTGCTTGTCAGGGCCAACAATTGTTGTTTGTCTAATAAAAAAGTTTCAGTATGGGTTCCTTGGATATTAGGCAATTCTTTAGATATCGTTTTTTGAGCAGCCAAACCGGACAAGTTGCCCGTGACCCGACCGACACCTGGTACTAATACAACAATCACACCAGAAATAGCAGATAGAAGATAACCACCACCAGCCATACGGGGCCGATGTAAATTATTAGCTACTAGATTGATAATATTGCCGGCGGCACCAGTAGAATTTTTGGCAAAATCGACCAGGAAGGCAGTATTTTGAAATGCCCAAAATCTTTTAGTACCGGTGAGATATTGTCCGTATTCACGCAATGACAAATCTCTCATATCGGACAGTAGCTTGCCTTCTGCCTGTGCTATTTGGATATCCTCACCTGACAGTTCAGTCGAACGGTTCAGCATGGCACGACGTTGCTCTAACAGGTTATCTAGCTCAATATGCAGTACTTGCACTCGTTTTCTATATGCTCCAGGATTAAACCCCTTTTTTCTGATCGATAGGTAATCAATAAAATTTAGTCCCAATTCAAATACGTCTCCACCCGCTCCGATTAGTTGTCCGACCAACTGTGTTCGAATTGCATCAGCTAGTCGATGTCTGTTCCGATCATCAGGCGCTGGCTCTGCCACCTTTTTGCGGGACAGATTATAATCTACAGGTAATGCCGTTAGCAGTCCTGCTCCGGTTAAAGAGGCACTGCTCTCACCGTAGGCAAACAGTCTTCGTTGTCGCCAGGGGCCCACTAATGTTGTTTCAAGGCGAAAATGGGTATTTAATCTCTCCAGCTCTAATTCTTTGCTCAAAATAGACTTAGTAATATCTTCAATGTCTTTGCTTTTGTTTGCTGAGACACTGCTAGTTAATTCGTGATTATTTATCTCCTGGCTAGGAGAATCTGTTTCCGCCTGTGCAGGGTAGTATAGAGCAGAGGCGGCGTATATAAAAACAAGCAAAAAGCGTATAGTACCAAATATGGTGCTTTGTCGAGTTGTCAATGTATTGTACCTTGGAGGGTGAACATAAAAATATTTCTCTTTGCATGTGATCACTTTGTTCAGGAGGAGGCCCGAGCGGTGCTGAATAAATATTGACAATCTATTACTGCTAACTATGCTATCAGAATAAATTGAATAAGTTATAGCTGAGATGTGTTTCTTCTCAATGCTAAAATACAGATCTACAGCCAGTGTTTACATTGATATGCTATGCAGAAGGATTTTATGATTAAAAGGACGTTTCCCTCAATTTTATTTTGCTTACTTATTTGTGCGTATGCGGGTAATTCTCTTGCTACTGCCGGTACGCAACAAGATCAAAAAGCTGGGTCTGCAGATAATACATCTACAGTTAGTGCAAGCAGCGGCCAGCCATTTAAATTAAGCGCAACAAAGGTTGAACTAAGCCTGGACCAACTAAATGATGTTGGTCTTGATCTCAAGCATGTGCTTAGCTCCTGCCAGCATTTGTATGACGAGGTGATGTGCCAGCCGGTTACGGTTATCACTGAGCCGGAAATGATTGGTACTGGTGTAGTTATTAATTTGCCGGTGGGCACTGAACCTACTGGTCCACCAAGACCGGCGCGCAAAGAACGGGTGGATTTGATAATGGCCGAAATAAGACCGGTAATAACACTGCTGACAAAAAATGGTGATCAATTTTTGGCTGACAGCCAGGTGGTAGGTTTTCCTGAGGATATGCAAGAAAAGATCCAGCCTTTGCTAAAAAAATGGATTATGTACGCGGATGACGTTTACGCTAAATTGCTTGAGCTGGAGAAATTGACTATTGGTCCTACGTATGACAATTATGCAATCGCCGGAAAGATAAAACTTGTACAGCAAGACATTCAGCAAATTGATGAAGTACGGCGGCCGATTTATAAACTTGTGCAAAAAGAAGGTAAAAGACTTATGGAAGCGAAAAATGACTAGTGGGAATATCAATCAACCGACGGATAGGGAGATCCAAATTGAGCTAGCCACTACCCGCACATTGTTAGCAATGGACCGAACGCTGCTTGCCTGGATTCGCACTTCACTTACTTTGATCGGTTTTGGATTTACGCTGGCAAAGTTAGTGCATGACCTTATCGCTAACGGATCTCTACATTTAATGAATTCCAAATATCCTAGAGAGGTTGGAATCATGCTAATGATCCTGGGGATCATGGGTCTTTTGGCGGGTGCCATCGATTATTGGCGCGCAGTAAAAAGACTGAGTAATGCTGCTCCTGTGTCCTGCTGGTCAGCATCGCTGGTGGTGTCTTTGATTCTTGCCACGGTGAGCATATTGGTGATGAGCAACCTCCTTGCAAATCTGGCCCTTAGTGGAAGTCTGTCCCGGTCGTGGCTAGCGTCACGAAATTGCTTGTTACAAGGATCACTACGGGTGGTGCCGGACTGTCATCTGCTTTCCGATCTTTTTCCCGGACTGTATCTCGGTTTTTGTCGGACTTTTATTAGGTTGGGCCGATTGGTGATCGAGCCATCGATCGATTATTGATGCGATTGGCGCATTTACGGGCTGGTCTTCCAATAATATATGTCCGTTGCCGGGGAGAATATTTAGCGAGACATTATGAGTACCAAACGTCTTAACCGCCTTTGGCAATTCGGCCGTTTTAAATAAACCATCGTCTAAACCGGCAATAATCAAAATTGGAAAATTTGGGGGAAGGTATTTAGCGACTGCTATTCCTCGATCATTGATATTATTCACATTAATCAACTCCATCGGTGTCATTTTATGATAAATCATCGGATCAGCACTCCAGGATCGAGCAAGGGCCGGTTTGTTGGTTAAATACTGCGCCGCATATGGTGTCATATCCAGCGGCTTATTGGGTTCAACCATTTCAGTGGCGAAATCAGATACCCAGCGCATTTTCGGGTGGATACGATTCTTATAACCTGGAGAAACAAGAATGGCTCCGGCTGCCAGATCGGGATGTTCAGACAGAAGAATCAAAATCATATTGGAACCCAGACTTTCTCCAAGACAAAAAAGCTTTTGATTAGGATGTGTCAGATGCAGAGTGGTAACCACATCCAGTAAGTCTTGTTGACTTTGGCCAAAGTCAATATCGTGATTGCCACCAAATTTACTGCTCTCTCTTTGCCAGCGGCCAAAGCCGCGCATTTCAAGGGCAAAAACCTGATAACCTTCGCTGGCTAGATGCCTGGCTATGTTGTCCCATGACTCAGCGTACAAAGTTAGGGCAGGAAAAGCGACAATTATGCCCTGGCGGGGCTTACGGTTATCTACCCACTCATAGATTGGCAAGTTTAGTTGGTTCCCTAATTTGCTGTTCATAGCGCATATAGGGCGACCAAACGCGCTGTGAGCACAGATTATGGTTAAGATAAGCGCCACTAGACCTGTCCATTTTTTTTTCATGCTGCAAAATACCTAATTTAACATTCGGCTGATTTAATTATAAATGGAAACCAGAATCATGGTTCTAAGCGCTAGGTCTAGATAATGGGTACGTCTACTCAGGTACTTCTGTCTGCTTTGATACTGCTAATCAAATCAGACAATAACATTAAGTTGGCAAGCGATATCTATGTAAAGCGCGTATAATACAGTCAGATAAGGACATTAGACGAACAACACAGATTTGAGCTCCTGTTGAAGCTGCCGTTATTTAACCTCATCTGGTAAGACATCAGTGTTACGAGGTTGAAAATTGTTTATGAGTATTATCGCTTTCATTCTATTTCTTATAGTCGCTGCTGTTTGTGCTTGGATTGCTGAACGTTTGGTGCCCGGGCGCATCCCTGGTGGCTTTTTTACGGCAGCCATAGTAGGCATAATTGGAGCATGGGTTGGTGGCAGCCTGCTGGGCTCCTTTGGACCCTCCTTAGAAGGTGTATCGCTACTACCAACTATTATTGGCTCAGCTATATTGGTATTTGGTCTAGCAGTTGTCTCTCGTGCACTTCGCGGTGCTAAAGTCTGATCCATATTTTGGAAAATTAGGTTTTCTTTGCGGCGTGGTATTCGCGCCGGATGCGTTTCAAATCTACCGAAGGCAGTGGGTGCTTCAAGCCCAGTTGCTCAAGGTGCTCTACGACGATGCGTGAGACGGCAAGGTTTCTAAACCACGTATGGTCGGCGGGAATAATGAACCAGGGCGCACGTGTGGTACTGCAGCGCGATAAAGCATCCTCATAGGCCGACATATAATCGCCCCAAAACGCACGTTCCTTATAATCATCTTCGCTAATCTTCCATTGCTTGGCTGGATCATCAAGGCGTGCCTTGAAGCGTTTCAGTTGTTCGGACCTGGAGATATGCAGGTAGAATTTGAGAATGTGAATGTTGTTTTTGGACAGACCTTCTTCAAAGACGTTGATTTGATTATAGCGGGAATGCCAGGTTTTCTTTGAGACAAGGTTGTGTACTCGAACAATGAGCACATCTTCATAGTGCGACCGATTGAAGATGACCACTTCTCCTCTTTCGGGGGTGGCACGATGTATACGCCACAGAAAATCGTGTGAGAGCTCCTCAGTAGATGGTTGCTTAAAGCCAATAACTCTACACCCTTGGGGGTTCATCGCTCCAAAAACATGATTAATCGTTCCGTCTTTGCCTCCGGTATCCATCGCCTGAAGACAGATGAGAAGTGAATGCTGCTTGTCTGCATAGAGGAGTGCCTGCAGTTTGCGTAATCTTTTTTGATAATCTTCGATCTCTTGTGCTGCCTCTTTATGATTCTCATGCTTGTCTGTGAATGCGGGATCTATATCCTTTAATTTCACTTTTTTGCCAGGTGCCACCATGAAGCGTTTTAAATAATCCATTTTTATTCTCCTGATAGGCAGCTGCAAAGGCATTCTCTGCGCGTGCATACAACAAGTGTGACTAGACGCGCCGAAATCATTTATTCAAATCAACCGTGCCGTGCGGAATTGCAGAGCACCGAACTCGAACATGAATATGTCGTTATTTGTTGTCCTTGCCCGCTGACTTTTCGATTTCGGATGCTACATGATCGAAGGCATCGTACAGGCGCCTGGATTCTTTAGCGTTGAAATTGCCATCGGCGCGATAAAGATCTGCCTCGCTGCCGATATTGGCCAGTTGGCCGCTAAGATCGGCTGCGCGATCTTCACTCAAGCGGCCCTGAAGCAAATCATTGGTAACCTTAGCTTCTAAATCAGCGCGACGCACTGAAAGGTCATCAAGCTGAAGAGTCTTGCCGTTATAAACGGTGAAACGTGATCCGATTATTATCGGAACATAGACAGGAGCATTGGTGACAAAGCTTCTGTATTGTGTCCCAATTAGATCTAGATCTTCCGCCAACATGACTGCTTGTGGATAGCTTATCGTGTTCGAGCCAGTTTCTTGCGCGATGCGGCGGAGCTCACGTTTCATCGCCTCGCATTGCTTGCCGCTGATTTCACCGCGATCATGGGCCTGATCAATCATATTATCGAGAGCTTTCCGACGTCCTTCAAGCGTTGTAATCAGAAGCGCAGGTGAAGCTGTACGAAGATAGATGACAGAGCCTGGAACCGGGGTTGTTGCAATGGCGGATGGCGCGTCAGAAGTAGTAGTAGATGTTGTTATGGTCGTAACCGATTGATCGGCTTTTGCAGATCCAAGGGCAACGCATGACAATAGCGACACAATAGCCATCGGAGTTCCGATCTTTCTAATTTGCATTAGCAATTTCCTCCAAAAAAACACTACGAGAGCATACATAAGGCTCACTTGGGAGACAATTCTATCACTTATACAATTCTTTCATTACAAATGCACACAGCTTGCCAACCCAAACGCGGTTGAAATTAACTATTATCATTAATAGTCAAAGGAACTTTGCAGACTATTCGTCACAATCAAATATTTGCATTCTAGACAGCCTGTTCATGCTCCTGCAAGCCAAGATTAAGAGTCAGGGCTCTGATTTATCCTGGCTTGTAGTGTTGATAAAAAATCCGCTTACCAATCTCAGCGGTAAGAACATACATAATAATTATAATCGCCATTGCCCCAAGAATTGCTGGTGGCAGTGGTTCAACTCCCAGAATTGACTTGATAGGTGTATATGGAAGCGCGATTGTAGCGGCAATCACTGCCAGATTGGCCATTGCCAGGGGAAGGCTAGGGCGGCTAAGAATAAATGGTCTGCGCGTTCGTACAACGAGTACGATTAGGCACGCCGAAATCATGGACTCAGTCAGCCAAGCAGTGCGGAATTGCTGCGCACCAGATTTGAACATCAATATAAGAACGCCAAAGGTTAGATAGTCGAAGATCGAACAAATCATGCCGAAGACAAGCATAAACCAGCGAATAAAACGCAAGTCCCATTTACCTGGACGCTCAACTAACTCTGGATCTACAGAGTCTGTAACAATAGTCATCTCCGGAAAATCGGTAATCATGTTACTAAGAAGAACCTGTTTCGGCAGCAAGGGCAAAAACGGTAGAAAAAGTGAAGCGCCTGCCATGCTAAACATATCGCCGAAGTTGGCACTGGTGGCCATGAAGATGTATTTGAGCGTGTTGGCGAAAGTTTTTCGTCCTTCTTTTATTCCTTCAATGAGTACTGCCAAATCGTGTTCCAGCATCACCAATTGAGCTGCTTCCTTGGCTACGTCAACTGCTGTATTAACCGAGATACCTACATCAGCTGCGTGCAAAGCTGAGGCATCATTGATGCCATCGCCGATATAACCTACCACATTGCCAGCCTTTTTTAGAGCAAGAATAATTGTCTCTTTCTGGTTAGGTTCCACTTCGGCAAATACATCTATCGAGTTAACTTTAGAGGCGAGATCCGACTCGCTTAATTTATGCAGATCTTCAGCACTCATTACCTTTGGCGACTCAAAGCCAACTTTCTTAGCCACCGCCTGCGCCACCATATGGTTATCGCCGGTAATTATTTTTAGGGCAACGCCAAGATTATTCAGGGACTTGATTGTTTTATCTATGTCAGGTTTGGGTGGATCAGTAAATACGAGCATGCCCGCGAAGATCATTGCGCTTTCATCGGCAGCCTTGATATGGTCTGTCTGCACACTCTTGTATGCTACCCCAAGAACACGGCAGCCATTTGTGCTGTAATTTTCCAGGGATTTAAGAATCTGTTCGCGCAAATTGCTGATGTCGCAGCAGGTGCCATTGCCTGCATCAGCTTGGGTACAGACATCGAGAATATTCTGAAGAGCACCTTTTGATATCATCAGGGAGACGTTATCTTTGGTCACCAATATGCTTAATCGTTTGCGTATGAAATCATAAGGAATTTCGTCCAATTTTTTGTAAGTCTCGGCGCCTTGAACTTTTAATTTTCGAATGGACAGATCAATAGGATTAGCAAAACCAGTTTCCATTGACGAATTCAGATAGGCATAAAGCATGACCTTGTCATTTGGTTTTCCATCAATGTTTACAGCACCCTGTAGCTCGACAAGACCTTCTGTGAGGGTACCTGTCTTATCAGAACATAGAATATTCATACTACCGAAACTTTCGATGGAGGATAATCGCTTAACGATCACTTTCACCTTTGCCATCTGCCGTGCGCCGCCAGCAAGATTGATGCTAATTATTGCCGGCAACAATTGAGGGGTAAGACCTACTGCTAGAGCAAGCGAAAACATAAAAGACTCGAGTATCGGTCTCTTTAAAAAGACATTGATAGCAAAAATGGCAATGACGAGTATGATTGTCACTTTAACCAAAAAATAGCCGAACATGCGCACGCCGTGCTCGAAGTCATTCTCCGGCGCCTTAGCTTGCAGCCTTTGCGAAACTTTGCCAAACTCTGTTTCATTACCAATGTGAACGACAATTGCATTTACTGTTCCACTAACCACATGTGTACCCTGAAACAATGAATTGGTGCGTTTATTTATGGGTGCATTAGCGTCGACGATGCCGGCACGTTTCTCGGCAGGATAAGTCTCGCCAGTAAGTGCGGCCTCGTCCACAAATAGATCTTTTGATTCGACAATCAAGCAGTCCCCGGGTATGGTGTCGCCGGCTGATAATTGCACGATGTCACCAGTGCATACTTGATCGAATCGTTACTTCTTTGACTTGTCCATCGCGAATGACATTTGTCTTGATTTGAACAATTGCCAGCATCTTTTTCACTGCATCATGCGCACCCCATTCCTGCCAAAAACCAAGACAGCCGCTGATGCCGACAATTGCCATTATCACTATGGCATCGCTGCGATCGGCCAAGAAGAATGACAGCGCTGCTGCAAAAAGTAAAAGCAAGACTAATGGATTTGTAAATTGGTTGAAAAAAAGTCCGATGACCTGAAAGTCGCTTCGCTCTTTTAAGGCGCCGCGCCTGTGCAAGCGCGCGTCTGCTTCTACAGCGCTAAGCCCGGCAGCGGAGGAGCCAAGCTGCTCAGTTAAGGTTTGGGTAGTGCTGTTCCAGAAAGTATTGATCTCAGTGCTTGTTGACATATAAACACCGTTGGTAACGGTATCCATGATATCGCCATTCTGGAACAAGCTCTAGTCTCTTGCCAAGGGAATATTAAAGAAATGGCAATTGAATGCTTGGTTTTCTATCGTGCGGCTGTCCTCATTAGCATCTGCCTTAGCTTTAAGTCTTTCGCTGGAAGCTTCGAGACACTACTAGAGATAAGATGAAAACTAAAATTGCTGAAACAAGTACGCAGGGTATTAATGACACACCAGCAAGCTCCGGCCCAAAATGGCCCATCGTATTGCCACCAAGCCAGGCACCAATAATGCCTACTACTGCTGAGGTGATAAAACCACCTGGCACTGTATTTGGTACCAATCGTTCTGCCCAATAGGCGCATGCTGCTGCGATTAACAAAAAAAGAATAAAGCTAAAAACTGACATTCGATTCACCTGTTTCCGCCATGGTTCCGAAGACACCTGGTTACAACAGTTCGAATAACGGTAACGTTTATGAGCTCTCAGCCCGAATTACTCAATTCTCAAACATAACTTGCTTATTCTATTGTACCGCATAAATAGGGCAAAGTACTTAGAAGAAAGCCTCTTTAATTTAAATGTTATGTTTTGACGCTGCAATGAAAGTCGTAGAACCGGCACGCGTATACATTTGCAAGCTGTTATTGTGGAATTTTGGCTGCGATGTTCGAAATCATTCACGGCGGTCACTTTCGCGAATGAGCTTATTGCACTGGCATGGTTAATATGTATCGCCATACCGGCGGACAAACAGGAATGTTGCCATTTAGAGGTGCGTTATGAAACTGTTTTGGATCCGTCATGTCCGGTACCTCAGCGTTGGTAACAATAATGTGGCCATAATTATAGTTGAGCATGGGATGATCAGCGTCAGCTATGCCGAATTGTGTTAGTCCCATCTGCTGCAGTATCTCCATTTGCTGAGCATGGCTACAACCAGCAATTATCTGAGGCATGGTTAAAAGTAAAATATCGATCTAGCGGTGTTCTGGTATTGCTATCAAATCCCTTTGCTGGCGCGCGGAAGTAATGACTATAATCTTTTGGTGAACCGGTCATAATCACTCTTGCCACTTCGTGAATTTTGGAGATTACATAAGCGTGCCCGCCACCCTGAGACTGTCCAGCGACACATATTTTTTGCCATTGGACTTGCCCGTTTCTATCGAGAAATTGGTTCCATCCGCAGTTTGCTTGGTAAGTGCTCAAATAACGCAATAGTTGTTGCAGGCGATTTTCAATCGAATCGGGGTAGCTAACTGCAATCAAATTGGAAATATTACTGTCTTGGATTATTTGTAGGCGAAAATTTATATAGGCATTAGGATCAGGACTATTAATACAAGCTTGTTGAGCGGCCACATTGTCTGGATATGATAATTCAATGACATGATACCCAAGTGCCGCAGCTGTCTGTAAAAGGGAAATCGTGCTCTTGGTATTCCATTTGTTCCGGTGAGAAATAATAGAAGTTGACGGCGGGTGGGGCCAGTGGGAAGCCAGACTATATGTGGATCATTGAAGCTTGATATGCGCGAGTCCGTTGCAGTAGGGACAATGGGTATTGGATTTGTAGGCGCAAACGGCATTTGAGCAAGGGCGGCTGACATCGTAAAAATCAGCGAATAAATTATGAGTGCTGGAAATGTAATTCGAGGCATCCGCATCCTGCATAATTGAAATGCAGTTTCTCCTTGATCTATTGAAATTTATAGTAGCAAATACTCGGACAGGAAACCAAGTCAATGGTGCGGTACCAAGTGGAATAATAAAAATGACAAACTCTTAATACATTTGAAACCCAAATGTTATCGTTAATAGGAAAATCTGATCTAATCTAGCAGCGGAATATAAAACAAGCATCTCGGTATCCCCACTTCTGCCAAATTGCAATAGATAATTAGTGAAAGAGCGGTAGCCTTTGGAGGAAAATTATTATGAGTACAGTAGGTGTCAATAAAGATGGTAATGTCGTTGCCAATACGCTCTTATTTTTTGGAATTGCGCTCATTGTGCTGGGAATGCTGGCTACCATCTTTTCATTTTTCGTTACTATGGGTACGGTGATATGCGTTGGTGGACTATTGGTGGCGGCGGGAATTGCTCAATTCATACATGTTTTTAGAACATGGGGCAGCGACAAAAAAAATTGGCTGCATGCTTTATCGGGTTTGGCCTATCTGTTCGCGGGCGGATTGATATTATATAATCCGCTGGCAGGGGCGCTCAGTTTGACGTTTGTAATGAGCGCGTTTTTTATTGCTAGCGGTGTTATTCGTTGTCTATATGCTCTTGCTCACCGAAGCGAACCAACCTGGGTCTGGTTTTTGGTCGGCGGCATCACAAATTTTGCGCTCGGAGCAATTATCGCGTACGGATGGCCGATCACAGGACTTTGGGTAATTGGACTTTTCATTGGCATTGAAATGTTGGTTCATGGTGTTACCTGGGTATTTATGTCAGCCGCCTTGAAGCAAATAGGACAAACAGCATAATGGAGGATTCTTGGGTGCGGTGCTGCGTATTTTATTTTTCACGCTGATTACTTTTACTAGTGGCACTCAAGGACTAAGGATCCGACAATTATTAAGCGCACGATAATTGCGGGACGAACTACTGCTGAGGCAGCTTTGCTGCGGCTGAAGACCCTAAACAATGTGTAATAAGGCGAGTAAAAAATGACGAATCTTTTCTCAGCCAGATGCCAGATGGGAATGTCGTTGGCTTTTCATATTGTTTTTGCTTGTATTGGTATAGCCTTTCCGTTGATGATGGTGATAGCTGAATCACTATGGCTTAAGACAAAAGATAAGATCTACCTTACTTTAGCTAAGCGCTGGGCTAAGGGTGCTGCTATTCTCTTTGCTATTGGAGCGGTTTCAGGAACAATACTTGCTTTTGAATTGGGACTTTTATGGCCGAATTTTATGCGTTGGTCCGGGAGCATTATTGGCCTGATGTTTGCCTTGGAAGGCTTTGCTTTTTTTGGTGAGGCAATTTTTCTGGGCATTTATCTTTATGGATGGCAAAGGATTTCACCACTATTCCATATGATAAGCGGTGTAATAGTGGCGATTTGTGGTGCGGCTTCGGCAGTATTTGTGGTTAGTGCTAATGCCTGGATGAATACTCCCAGCGGGTTTAGTCTTGCTAATGGCCAACCAATTAATATTCGACCGATTGAAGCAATGCTCAATCCTTCAGCCAATGCAGAAGTCATTCATATGCTTATATCCGCCTATGCAGCGACAGCTATTTTTGTGGCCGGTATTCATGCTTTTTTACTTTTACGAGATCATAATAATCAATTTCACCAAAAAGCTTTTCTCTTGAGCGTGTCTCTTGCTTCGATTATGTCTATTGCACAATTGTTCGCCGGCGATTTTATGGCTAATACTGTTGCCAAATATTTGCCAATCAAGATGGCTGCTTTAGAAGGACAATTCAAAACTGAAAGTGGTGCTCCTCTTAGGATAGGTGGCTTGCCGGATACAAAAAGGAAATTATGCCTTTTGCTTTGGAGATACCATACGGGTTAAGCTTGCTAGCATTTCATGATCCGCATGCTACCGTACTTGGGCTTAAAAGTGTGTCCAAGGAACTCTGGCCGCCTGTGCCATGGGTTCACTTTGCATTTCAAATTATGATTGTCTGTGGGTTATGGCTGGCTTTCGTTTCTCTGTGGACATTCCTGCTTTTAGTGAGAAAATCCTATATGTATAATCGGCGTTTTTATTTAAAGGCCATTATTTTTGCCGCCCCATTAGGTTTTGTCGCTGTTGAAAGTGGTTGGATGGTTACAGAGCTAGGCAGACAGCCGTGGATTATATACGGCATTATGAAAACTGCGCAGGCAGTAACTCCTGTTCCCGGAATTCCAATACAATTGGTCTTATATAGCGTACTTTATTTGCTACTTGCTTCGATAGTTGTTTGTTTGATGTTTCGTCAAATTACACTCAGTGAGGGCGCTGAATAGCGAGGTAGGTATTTATGCAGGCGACAGAAATAATAGCCGCTGCACTTTTCATTTCTCTTCTTTTTTATTGTCTTTCCGGTGGTGCTGATTATGGGGTCGGTATTCTTTATTTGTTAAGCGGTAACAAAAGAAGACAATCTGAGCGCGAAATAATCATAAAGGCGATACAACCAATCTGGGAAGCTAATCATGTGTGGTTAATACTAGCGGTAGTTATATTGTTTACGGCATACCCAGTTGCCTTTTCATTTATTTCTATTACTTTGAATATACCGCTCTCATTAATGCTTTTAGGAGTGGTATTACGTGGTAGCGCTTTTGTTTTTAGACGCTATGATAAGCCTGATCGCAATTCGGATATTGTTTTTGTCACAGGCAGTATACTTACCCCGATTCTGTTGGGTATTGTCGCCGGTGCTATAGTTAGTGGGAGATTAAAACTAAGTTCCAGTAGCGGCTTCTGGCAGAACTATATGCAAACGTGGCTTACGCCCTGCGATATGGGCATTGGTTGCTTTGCTTTAGTAATATTCACTTTTTTAGCAGCAACCTATTTGACGGTAGATGCTATTGGGGTGCCAAGTTCCCAAAAATACTTTCGAAGTTGGGCAATCTTTTCCAATTGTTTGGTGGTAGTTTTGGCCATAGTAATCTTTTATTGTTCAAGGGGCGCTGCACCAATTCTGTGCCAAACTTTTTGTGCATCTATGTGGGCTATACCATTGGCACTGGGTTTTTTTATGACCGCTATCCTGGTTTTTGTTTCTCTTTTATTCTATCGATTTAAAATTGCTAGAATTGCTGCGGCAATTGAAGTCGGTTTTATTTTGTTAGCACTTGCCGTTGCTCAATTTCCATTTCTAGTGCCACCGAATTTAAGCATTTATAATTGCGCTGCGAATCGGACCACCTTGGATCTTCTTATAATGGCACTCATTGCCGGTGCAATTGTGTTATTTCCTTCTCTTTATATTCTTTTCCGCCTTTTTAAATAGTTTGTTTAAGTGATACCATTTTAGCGGATCCACTTTTAGTCCTTCAAGCATTAGCGGAAGTGTTTGCTGCAAACTGTGGGCTGTTTCCCAGCCGAGTATTTGGCGTGCTTTATCCACATTCAATTCATAATTATCATCGGCATGATCAACCATCCAGGGTTGGATAAATGGTTTTTCTTTTGTTGGGGAAAGAATATTTCTTAAGTAAGCGCCTGCTTTGGCCGCAGACTTTGGAATGGTGAACGTTTGCCAATCCTTACCATGCAGCGATTGGCTAATCTCATTCTGTATTTCGTTATAACTCATGGCATGCGCTTCGCCGATATTAAAAGTCGAATATCCTGATAAAACGTCCTTATTGCGAACCACGGACTCAAAGGCTTTGCTGACGTCAGATATATGTACAAATGATTGTCGCGTATTAATATCGCCCGGATATAAATGTCCTTCCAACTGATTCTCGTAAATGCGCTGTATCTGGTGAGCAATTGGAATAGACTGACAAATATCGCTATAAACACCAGCGATGCGCAGCGATACTGCTGGGACATCTCCTCTTTCTGCTTGTAATAGCTTTTCGGTTTCTACTTTAGACCGCGGATACGCCCAATTCGGTTGGACTAATGATTCTTCGCTGAGTGTTTGTCCTGGTATATTAGGTTTATAGATGAGCATTGAACTGGAAAAAATAAACTGGCCAACCTCGAATTTTTTTAGTTCGCGCAACATTCTTGCTGTACCTTCAATGGTAATGTCCTTATATAAATGACTTTCCTGACCATTGAAATTGTAATAAGCAGCAAGATGAAAAACCGCTTTTATTTTTCCTCCATATGTATTTTTTACCATATAGAAGGTCTTTTGCACGGACTCGTCATCGGCTAGATCGCAAAATAAGCAATCGGTATTTGGAGGCGGATATGGCGGGCCAGCGTTGTCAAAGCCTACCATTGCGTGGTTTTGGGAGCCAAAATGGTGGCATAAGGCATGACCAAGAAGACCACTACTGCCAGTCACTAGATAGACCTGTTTTGGCTCATCCATATTTGATTTCTCCCGGGTATAATACAGATGTCAATTGAACGTTTAATATTTCAAGGTTGTCGATCGCTTATGATGTAAGAAGTGTGTTTTCGAGAATGATACACTAAACATGAATCCCCGAGTGAGTCTAATATTACAAACGGAGGAGTCAGTCATGCGAAGAACAGGTTTTATTATTGCCCTAGCTATTGTAAGTTTACAAGGCGGCTTAAGTCAGTGTTTGGCGGATGATGGTGCTCAGAGTAAGTTAGGACATCCATTAAGTGGTGGAGAAGCCGATTTCAAGGCAAAAAGCGACTTAATGCGTGCGATTAGGGACAATAAATTATCGCAAGATGCTCAGAACATTACGATTACCGCTGATCATAGTAATGGCTCTACGATTTTGCGTGGATATGTTAAAGATGATAAGGAAAAAATGGCCATTGCTAATTTTGCTCATCAAAGCGGATGCGACACTGTTGTTAATGAATTAAAGGTCCGATCATCTAATAATACGTCGCGGGCAAGAAGAGCGAAGCCTATGGTGATTTATAATACTCATCATTAGGTCAAACGCTTTGCTTAAGCAGCGTTCCATAATTGAAGGATGGGGATTTTATATGTCAAAGAAAACTGTCTATGCCATGGCATGGACTGTACTGGTAATAATAAATTATGGCTGGCTAAGTGCGAGCCTGGTACTTGCCGACGATGCCGTTGATAAGAGCAATGAACAGACTAAGCATATACATGTTCCGTTCGTACATATTGATGTGACAAGGCACAAGGATGGAACAAAAGATGTAGATGTGCGGGCGCCATTCACAAAGGTGCATAATCCTGCGGGTCCTAATAATGCAGAAGTCAAAGCTCCTTTCACAAAAGTGGATCACACAAATAACAATACGGGGACGGACAAGAATCCGGTAATTAAGAACGATAAGTCCTGATGTTAAAAACATACAGAGAAAAACGCGATTTTTCAAAAACCCCCGAGCCTAAGGGCCGTAAAAAGGCGCTGGCGCGTAAGCTCGAATCCCTAAGCTTTGTAGTGCAAGAGCATGCGGCTACAAGATTGCATTTTGATTTCCGGCTGGAAGCAAATGGTGTGCTTTTGTCCTGGGCCGTTCCTAAAGGACCGTCGCTCAATCCGCATGAGAAGCGACTGGCTGTGATGACCGAAGATCATCCACTGGATTATGCTGGTTTTGAGGGCATAATTCCTAGCGGTTACGGTGCTGGAGAAGTTATTGTCTGGGACAACGGTACATATGCTCCCCTGGATAGCGGAGAAATACCGATACTAAAGCGAAACGAAGCTGAAAAATTAGTAAAAGCGGGACTGAAACGAGGGAAATTATCTATTCAGTTACAAGGAAAAAAGCTAAAAGGTATCTGGACATTAGTGCGCCTAAAAAACAAAGAAAAAGATTGGCTGCTAATTAAACATGAAGATGAATTTGCTAGTGGCAAGGGACATCCCTGGCTAGACGACTCAGTGTTGAGCGGGCAAACACTGGCGGATCTGCAATCTAGACCAAAGGAAAAGCGCACGAGCAGTAAGCTTGCAAAATCGAAAAGTAAGACGAAAAAAAGACTATCTATAAATAGTGCTCCAATAGTGGCGGTAAAAAAAAAGAATGTAGGCAGTCAATTGCCTGAATTTCGTGCCCCCATGTTGGCCACATTGGCCACAGATTCATTCGCCGATCAGGCATGGCTTTTTGAGCCAAAACTTGATGGTATACGTGCTCTAGCTTATATCAATAATAATGAAGTTAGACTTTATTCTCGCAGGGGATTGCTGATTACACAACGGTATCCACTACTGATAAAAGAACTGTCTGGATATAAAGAGAATCTGATCTTAGATGGCGAAATTGTTGCCCTGGACAAAAACGGTCGCCCTTCATTTGAGAAATTGCAAGAGCGCTCCGGCTTGACCAAAAAAGATGATATTGCTAAAGCAGAGGCAAATAACCCGATTGTTTATTATGTGTTTGATATTATTTTTTTTAATGGTAAAGATTTGAGCCCAGTGCCCTTGAAGGATAGAAAAAAAATTCTTCGTGAGATTGTTGCCCATTCGAAATATGTAAAAATAGTCGAAGAAATGGGATCTGATGGCAAACTTGCTTTTAAAACCTGTGTGAATAACGGTTTGGAAGGAGTGGTGGGCAAGCGTCTTGCAAGTTCATATCAAGCCGGCAGGCGTTCGCCTGATTGGTTAAAGATTAAAAGTACACAGAGTGCAGAGTTTTTAATTTGTGGTTATACAAGGGGTACTGGTTCTCGCAAAAGTACATTTGGTGCTTTGATCCTTGGTGAACATAATCAAAAGGGCAAGATGGTTTATGTGTGTAATGTTGGTACTGGTTTTGATCAAAAACGACTGGGTGCGCTTCTGAAATCAATGAAGTCCTTAGAGACTAAGATATGCCCGTTTATAACACAACCATCAGGTCTTGATAGTCCAACCTGGCTTAAGCCTCAATTGGTGGCTGAAATAAAATATGCTGAACGAACTAAAGAAGGACATTTACGTATTCCAGTTTTTTTGCACTTGCGTGAAGATATTGAACCAGAAAAAGTAAAACCGCCCGCCATAATTCAAGTTAATACCAGGACAGTGAAAGAAAGTAAATCAGATTCGAAAAAAAATAAATGCCCTATCGAAAATATCTTGGCGGATTTAGATAAAGAACAAGAAAATCTCGAATTAGATGTTCAGGGTGATCGAATAGTCCTGTCTCATTTAGAATAAGCCCTTCTGGCCTAAGTATAAATCTCATCAAGTGATCACAAAACGTGATTATTTACGCTATTTGGTAAAGGTGTCGCCCTGGCTTTTGCCACATTTACAAGATCGGCTAATCACTCTGATTCGTTTTCCGCAAGGCATTGAGGGGATAAAATTTTTCCAAAAACATTGGCAGGAAAAATTACCTTCTTTCGTCCAAACTGTGCGCACTTATACTGAGCATGAAAAAAGAGATCAAACATTTCTTCTTTGCAATAATCTAAGCACGCTTATCTGGCTTGGACAAATTGCTGATCTGGAATTGCATACTTCCCATACTCGTATAAGCAATGAATCTGACGGCAAAAAATTACCAAAAACATTTACGGGCTCTTTGAAGAATATAGAGAATTCGCTGCTCAATTATCCTGATTATATGGTTTTTGATCTTGACCCTTATTTGTATAGCGGACATGAAAATAAAGGGGCTGAGCCCGAATTGCATCTCAAAGGTTTTCGTAAAGCTTGCCAGGTAGCACTCTGGCTCAAAGAATTATTTGATCAGCTTTCAATAAACGCCTTTATAAAAACCTCCGGCAGAACCGGCTTGCATATTTATCTGCCCATCAAAAGGAATCTTGACTATGACACGGTCAGATCACTTTCTGAAACCATCGGTCGTCATGTGCTCGAACAGCATAAAAGTGCGATAACCATGGATTGGTCGGTAAAAAAACGGACTGGGAAAGTTTTTCTTGATCATAATATGAATGCTCGTTCTAAGAGTTTGGCCTCCATATACTCGCCACGTGTATCTAAAGAAGCAGCTGTATCAGTGCCCATCGAGTGGGATGAGCTAAGTGATATTTATCCAACAGATTTTAATATAGAGACACTGCCGACTATATTGAGTAAAAGAGGCGATCTGTGGGCAGATATATTGTCCAATAAAAACGATTTGCAGCACCTGCTCAGCAGTAAGTTTATTAAAAATACTGCCGGCAGGAAATAAGCTAATTGATTGTCTTAATTTAGATCAGTTGCTGCTGTGGTGGCTACCACCAATTCTACCGCCTTTTCTTTCGGAAGAATGGTCTTCTTCTTTGCCATAACCCGAGCCGCCCGGCTTTTTGCCACCATGAGTGGTTTTATTAACAGTTGCCCAGGCGCGGCGTTTTGATTCTTCTTCGCCCAGACCGCGATCTTCGTATCCTTCCTCAATATGCTCGGCTTGGCGTTTTTGCTTATCGGTATATTTTGACTTGTCTCCTCGTGGCATATCTGTTCCTCCTTAACCTCTTATATGTGTTTGGGGTTTCAGTTGCTCAGGTAACAAAAAATCGTATACGTTGTTGTATATTTAATACCCTTTTTGATTTGTGGATCTAATTAATTTATGGAGATTTTGCAATTTCTTACAGTTTTGAATTCCAGGATAGCGGCA
Organism: Candidatus Melainabacteria bacterium; assembly: GCA_963767815.1. Lineage (GTDB taxonomy): Bacteria > Cyanobacteriota > Vampirovibrionia > Obscuribacterales > Obscuribacteraceae > CAVYFJ01. Next base: position 72,455 of record CAVYFJ010000002.1, read on the forward strand.
TAATTATGTAGAAGTAACAAATTGGTCGGGCAGCAGCCGGTTAAAGGGAAAAGGAGAAAGTTTATGGATGTAATTAGTCATCTGGAAGAGGATAATGCCCGAATTAGTAAGTGCTTGATGGAAACTGCTCAAAATTATTCGCAGTGGACACGTGACCGCATATTTGAGGAAGCTAAAAAGATATTTGCGTCAATCAAGGAGCATTTTTCTAAAGACGCTATTTTAGAAAACAATCTTAAAGACAGTGGGCCGGTAGCGAATTTATTGGCTGAAGTTTCCAAACAAAGAAAAGAAATTACAAGCGAAGTAGAACAAATCGTTGAAATACATGTTGATGAGCCTGGTTTTGAGCAGGCGCTTGAAACTATCGCTGAAAAATTTGCTCAATATAGCCAATATTGTAAAGAGAAATTTTATCCGGCAATGAAGAAATTACTTTCAACAGACGAACTTAAACATATCCAGGAACAGTTTGAGCAGAAGATTCTTAGTTAACCGGCTTTATTGAACAAAACAATTAAATATCCTTTGATCCCGGTGTGGCTGGATAAACGCCTCCTGTGCTTGCATTAGCCAATTGACGCAATTTCTCTTCTGTTGCTTGCTGCTGTGGAAATAGCTCATCTTTAATCAGGGGACGGTGGTCACCGTGGGTGTTGACCAGGCGCCATTCATAGTTAGCTGACCATTCGCCTTCATCTGTTTGCAAAGCGAGGATTATCGCTTGATCGCCAATTTTGTTTGCCCCACTCATCACTAACTTGCCAAATTCACCGCCAACCGCTATGTGATCAGTTGGTTTCCCATCCAATTTGGAGATGGCCTGTCGCAATTTATTGGCCCTTTCAATATGCGATTGTTGACATCCGCGCAAGACGTCGATACCCTGTTTATCTTGAAATTTGGCTAAACCCTGGTTATAAGTCTCGATAGCTGCCAGCTCGTCTTTAAGTAAGGCGTTCAGATCTTCGATTCCTTGTGAATTCATTATCTTTCTCCATTTTGAAGCAAACAGGATTCATTTTAATCTATAGAAAACATTAAGCGTATACAGTTACTTTAGCTTGCTTGATAGTGACGTTTTAGCAGATCTTATTTTACGATAACAGGCTAGAAAGCGACATTTAAACTGATGAAACCACGGCTGTCTAATTGTAGGAGGAGTATAAGAAAAATGGCTGGCAGATTTCTTCCCCAGCTATTTAACCATTGCTGGCTGGGGCCGGCTATTTTGGGCGGTCTATTGATGCTGGTGATGAGCAGTTTTGGACAATTATTTCCTAAAGACAAGCCTGCCTAATTTTTAGTTGATGCTCGTAATATAATTTGCTACTGATTTATAATGTCAGTATGAACGATAAATATAACGATTGCCTGCTTTGGGCTCATCCATTGTTGCGTCAATGGTTTACTGCACGTTTTGGTACGGCAACAGAACCACAGCAGCTGGGCTGGCCAGCTATTTTGGCCGAAAAAAATACATTAATATCAGCACCAACCGGTTCTGGCAAAACTCTGGCTGCTTTTCTTATCTGTATCGATAAACTTATTCGCCAAGCGATTTCCGGAACATTAACGAATGAAACCACGGTGGTTTATATTTCTCCTCTAAAGGCTTTAAGTAATGATATCAAGAAAAATTTAGAAGAACCGCTTGCCGAAATTTATGCTTTGGCGGCAAAACAAAATATTATTATGGCGCCCATTCGCATCGCTGTGCGCACAGGCGACACATTAGCCACTGAGCGGCAGGCCATGCTACGCAAACCACCGCATATATTGGTGACCACGCCTGAATCGTTATATATTCTTCTTACAGCGGAGAAAAGCCGGAAACTGCTGCAGACAGTAAAAGCAGTTATTGTTGATGAAATACATGCGGTTGCAGACGATAAACGTGGTGCTCATCTAGCCATTTCTTTAGAAAGATTGAATAAATTGGCTAATAGAGAGTTACTGCGCATCGGTTTGTCGGCAACCCAGAAACCAATAGAATTGATAGCCCAATTTATGGTGGGCAGTAAACGCAGGCTGCCGGCAATAGTTAATGTTGGACATAAGCGCCAATTGGATTTATCTATTGAAGTACCAGGTAGTCCACTTGCTGCTGTAGCATCAAATGATCTCTGGGAAGAAATATATGATCGATTAGCCCAACTGATCAATGAACATAGATCGACGCTTATTTTTGTTAATACCCGCAAGCAAGCAGAACGTATAACCATGAATTTGACACAAAGGTTAGGAGAGGGATCTGTGGCTACTCATCACGGTAGTCTTTCGCGTAAAAGCCGGCTGGAAGCCGAAAATAAGTTAAAGGGGGGTGAGATTAAAGCTCTAGTTGCTACGGCTTCACTGGAATTAGGGATTGATATTGGTTTTGTTGATCTTGTCTGTCAAATAGGTTCACCGCGCTCCATTAACGCTGCACTGCAACGTATTGGTAGAGCTGGGCACTGGCGGGGAGCAATTCCAAAAGGAAGATTATTTGCTACTACGCGTGATGAATTAATTGAACTAGCAGCTCTTTCTCGGGCGATTTTATGCGGTGATCTGGATAAATTAATGGTTTTGGAAAAGCCATTAGATATTTTAGCTCAACAGATAGTCGCTATGTGTGCTGTAGAAGACTGGCAAGAAGGCGAATTATTTTTGGCTATCAAAAAGCTTTTCCCTATCGAAATTTGAACAAAAAAGAATTCAAAAAGATAATCGATATGCTTGCGGAAGGTATTGCTGCTCGTCGGGGGCGTTATGGCAGTTATTTGATGCATGATCAAGTTAATAGCCGATTGAAAGGGCGGCGTGGGGCAAGACTGGCTGCCATAACTTCAGGTGGTGCAATTCCGGAATCCAACTTATATCAAGTAGTTGCCGAACCTGATGGCGCCACCGTTGGCACGCTTGATGAGGATTTTGCTATTGAATGTAATAAAGGAGATATTATATTATTAGGTAATACTTCCTGGCGTATTCGTCGGGTAGAAAATGTCGCTGGACGTGTTCGCGTAGAAGATGCGCCTGGCGCACCGCCAACGGTGCCATTTTGGCTTGGTGAGGGACCAAGTAGAACTATTGAATTATCCAAACATGTTTCGGAATTGCGCCAAGCCATCGGCGAGATGACCGAGCAAAGAGAGGCAGCCAATGTTATCAATTGGCTGCAACAAGAATGTATGGTTGATCAAGCGGGTGCAGAGCAAATTATTGAATATATTGTTGAAGGCAGGAAAATACTAAAGGCTGTGCCGACACAATCACTGATCATTGCCGAACGCTTTTTTGACGAAGGTGGTGGTATGCAATTGATTATTCATTCGCCATTTGGGGGGCGCATTAATAAAGCCTGGGGTTTGGCATTGCGTAAGAAATTCTGCCGTTCATTTAATTTTGAATTGCAGGCTGCGGCTACGGATAATGGTTTAAATATTTCGCTCGGTGAGCAGCATAGTTTTCCTCTGTCCGATGTCTTTCATTATCTGACAGCCGATAATCTTAGAGAGACTTTAGTACAAGCTGCACTTGCCTCACCTATTTTTGCTACACGCTGGCGTTGGGATGCTATTAGATCCCTAGCCTTATTGCGCTATAGAGGCGGAAAAAAGGTTGCCCCTTACATTCAACGACTGAAATCAGATGATTTGTTGGCTGCAGTTTTTCCTGCAGCTGCTGCCTGTCAGGACAATCAAATTGGTGAAATTCAATTACCTGATCATCCATTGGTCGACGAAGTAATGAAAGATGTACTTACTGAAGCATTAGACATAGATGGTCTTCAGTCATTAATTGAAGATATCGGCACAGGCAAGATTAAGTGTATGGCAGTGGATACACCCGTACCCTCTGTTTTTTCGCACGAGATTCTTAATGCCAATCCGTACGCTTATCTTGATGATGCACCATTGGAAGAGCGAAGAGCACGAGCTGTTGAGATGCGTCGTGTTCTTCCAGATCGTCTGGTTGAAGAGGTAGGACGTCTTGATGATCAAGCCGTTGCCAAAGTAAGGGAAGAAGTGTGGCCGGATTTGCGCGATGCTGATGAATTGCATGATTTCTTACAAACAATAATTGCCTTGCCTGAAAATATCACAGCATTACCATATGCGATAAATACTTCAGCGCATAATTGGTCTGAATTATTTGCCAAATTGGTAAAGGAACAGCGAGCTAGCTGCGTTATTGCAGATAATACGCGCTTCTGGGTTTGTGCTGAGAGGGCACGTTATTTTCGATTGATTTACCCGGACTCTAAAATCGAACACAAATTGCCTACCGTAAAAGTACAAGACAAAAGTATGGAAGAAGTTGTGTTATCTATAACCCAAGGTTGGATGAACTATTGTGGCCCGATTAGGATAGACGATCTTAGCCGACTGCTTCATCTGCCGACACGTTTAGTAGAGATTGCTTTGTTGCAACTGGAAGCAAGCGGTTCTGTCTTGCGAGGCAGGTTTACTGAAAGATGTCCGACGGCCAAGACAGAAACTGTTGAAAATAAAAACTGGGAATGGTGCGACAGGCGTTTATTGGCCAGAATATATCGCCTGACAGTAGCAACCTTGCGTAAGCAAATAGAGCCGGTAACGGCCAGTCAATTTTTGGGATGGCTTTCTCACTGGCAGCATGTGGCTCCCGGCAGTCAATTAACCGGCGAACATGGATTGCTCAATATACTGGGACAATTACAAGGTTTTGAGATTCCAGCTAATGCCTGGGAAAAGCAAGTGCTTGCTCGACGCGTTGCAGATTATGATCCTGATTGGCTGGATCATTTATGCATGACGGGGTCTATCGGTTGGGGTAGACTTTCTCCTCATCCCGCTCTTCTTGAAAAATCTCCCAATGGATTGAATAAAGATGGTGCAGTAGTAAAGCGTGTTGTTCCGACTAGTGTAGCGCCGATCACATTTTTTGTCCGACAAGAATCCGACTGGATGATTTCTCATCATCCCAACAATGAAGATGATAATAAATCATTGAGTAATCCAGCCAGGGCTGTTGAGAAATTTCTTCGTCACCGAGGCGCAAGCTTTTTCCAGATATTGTGCGTCACACAGGATTATTAAAGGCGGAGGTGGAAAATGCTCTTTGGGAATTAGTCACTGCCGGTATTATTACCGCGGATGGCTTTGATAGCTTAAGGGGACTTATAGATCCTAAACGCCGGGCGGGACAAGGGAGGGCTAAGTATATGCGGCCAAGACACAGTACAGGCAGATGGTCTTTACTTTATGCGGATCAAGCAGATCGATCAGAATAAAACTATTGAAGCAACCTGTCGCGTATTGCTTAATCGTTATGGAATTGTTTTTCGTGATTTATTAGCGCGAGAATCTTTCACATTTAAATGGAGACAATTGCTAATTGCTTTTCGATTGATGGAAGCGCGAGGAGAAATTTATGGCGGTAGCTTTGTGCATGGCTTTTTCGGAGAACAGTATGCAATGCCAGAAGCTTTAGAATCGTTACGCGCCTTTCGCAACCAGCATAACATTGGCAAGGCAATTACTTTGTCGGCCGCCGATCCTTTAAATTTGATTGGCATTATAATTCCAGGCGAGCGGATTCCAGCTATATCGGGAAAAGTGATCACGCAATCCACGACTGATATGATCTCTACAGGCTATTAGAGTCATTATTGGCGCCCATGCTTCGCTGCGTATGTTTTTACGACACGTTCATATTTGCCAAAGATAGGCCACCAGCGCTTCTGATGGTGGCTTCTAAGCTCCTTTTCCATCTGTTCGGCAGACCAATGCTGATCAACCATCCGATAAGCGCCTATATAAACTCCGGTACGATCCATATCTACCTCACAGGAAGTATAGCAAGGTTGTTTGGCTGGGTTGTTGACGATCGCTCGAAATTGATCAATTTGCTCATCCGCCGGTGTCTTAAAAACGCCAGTTGCAATCTGAATCCATTCCATACCAAGTGTTTGACAGAATTTTTGCTTTTTTGTTTCAGGATTAGTTCTAAGAGAAATAATTGTTTTAAAGCCTTTTTTATGCAAGACACGAATATCCTTTATTTTTGGATCCTGTCCTCTGTAAAGAACTGGTGTTACTTGCTCCATGCTGCTATGCAGAAATGGAGCAAATAAGACGACAAATTGCAATACAAAGTTCTGAATGCTCACGATATAAATTTTTTCGATGGCCAAAGAATTTGTTTCAGGATAGCGCACGCCTAACCGATTGGCTAATAATCGGGGATGACAAGCAATAAAAGTTTGTTTAAAGTCATATTACAAATGGCGTGCTTCAATTCGGACTACGGTATCCTATCGAAGACCTTTATTTACTCCATAATCAAATTGGCATTGGAAACCCCTTTCATAGAACGAAATATCATTTCTAAACGAAGGAGAGACAATGAATAAACGACTTATTTCGGTAAGCATAAGTGTATTGCTCACCGGTTATTTGCAGGCTAATTCTGTCTTTGGGGCAGATAGCAGTTGTACCCCCAAATTTTTATCGGTACCATCGGCAGCGGAGCCAGGGCAGAAAGTGACTGTAAGCATTCAGACTTTACCCGGAGCGCACTGCAAAATCGAAGCTCAAGAGGAAAGCATGACTCAGGCTTTTGCACTTAAGCCGATTGACGCTGATAAGTTGGGAAAAGCTGCCTGGACTTTTGTGGTTAATCAAAATTATAAGGCAGACAAATTACCAGTAATTGTTACCACCTCGACTGGCAATGGGGAAGAGAAAAAGCTGTTGCGGCAATTGCGGTAAATACAGCTGCAGCGCAGGAACCTTTAGAGTTGAATTTAGAATCTGAACCACGCAGCGCTGCCCCGGGACAAGATGTGACTGTCACTGTCACCACTAATCCGGGTACTAAGCTAAAAATCGAAGCCCAGGATGCTGGAATAGCAGAAGCAATGGCCCTGGGAGATAAGACTGCTGACAGTACTGGTAAGGCGAGTTGGACGTTTAAAATTAGTGATGGCTATAAAGCCGACAAAATGCCGATTATTGTTACCGGGAAATGCGCCAAAGGCGAGAAAAAGTTAATTAGTGTCATAGATATAAATAGAGCAATGTAATCGTAATCTACTCTGATTTGATTGCGATTTCGATACATTGTCGGGCCGATTATTTAAATAGGGCAGCAATCTAATAGCTGCCCTATTAGCCCTAATTGGGGAAGACTTAAAGTTTGCACTCATTGGAGTATTGGCATCTACCCTTGCGTAGTGCAAATTTACCCTAATGGGGGATGAATTGAACTGACATTTTGGGCAAAATTTGAATATGAAAGTTGAATCAGATAATTACACAATTAAACACGAAGGAGGCAACATGCACCATAAAGCTATCGCCATATTATTGCTATTGGGCGTCAATTTGAATCCTTTATTTTTTGCCAGAGCCGATGAAGTTTATAAGGCAGATAACACAGTTAATAATGTGCGAGATAGGAATGAACAAAATCCTACCGCCCAAGATCAATCAAATAGAAAATCATCGATTAGAACGACTGCTAAATTACGCCGGAAAATAATGCGCACCGCCGGCTTATCTACTGATGCGCAGAATGTAAAATTAATAGATGAAAATGGTTGTGTATTTTTGCGCGGACCGGTAGATAGTGAACGGGAAAAGACCGTTTTGGACGATTTGGCGCGTGAATGCTGTGGCGAGCATTTTAAAAACGAACTGGAAGTAAAGACTCCATAGAATAAACTCCTGGTAAAAACATCATTAATAAGACGTCCTGTTTAGAACAGGAAAGTAGGAGGATTTATGTCAGAAGCAGTAATTTGTATTGTGCCTAGCGAGAGTCAAGCAAATATGATTGTAGAGTCGCTGCGAAACTCAGGCTTCAGAAATGTTGATGTCTCTGTTCTTATGCCGGATAAAAATCTCGAAAGAGATTTAGGGCATGAAAAGCATAGTAAAGCGCCTGAAGGAGTTTCTACTGGTGCTGGAACCGGCGCTCTCCTCGGAGGAGCATTGGGCTGGCTCACTGGCATTGGAGCTTTAGCCATTCCAGGACTGGGAGCTTTCATAGCCGCAGGGCCGATCATGTCCATGTTGGGAGGAGTCGCTGTTGGCACCAGTGTAGGAGGAGTTGTTGGCGGATTGATTGGACTGGGCATTCCGGAATATGAAGCGAAACAGTTTGAAACTCATCTTCGTGATGGAAATATATTACTGTCCGTTCATACGGAGACGGGTGATCAAGCAAAGCTAGCCCAAACAATTTTTGAAAAATGTGGTGGCCGCGACATCAAAAGAACTTCCGAAACAGCGGTTAAAAGTAAATAAATAGTTCCTTCCAGCGGTTCTCTAAGGGGGTGGCCTAACAGAGGCCATACTCCTTAGAGAATTGCATAGCTTAACCGGAGTAGGGTTCAAATTGCTTACCTTTTAGGAGGGAAATACCAAATGATTTATACATTAATTTCGCTGCTGATACTGTTTTGGATTATCGGATTGATTGGACATATCGGTGGTTCTTTTATACACGGACTGCTTGTGCTGGCAGTAGTGGTTTATCTAGTCAAATTCATTTCTGGTCGGGGTACCAGCACGCCTTAAGCGGGATTGGCGAACGTTTTTAAGTGTGCACTGTCCTTTTTATTCAGCTTTGTCCAGTTCAAAAAGAGCAATGCTTCTTGCATGGAGAATAAAATTCTCTTTGGCTTTCCATGTTGAAGGAAGTTTTTGATTAGATGTGCTGACGAGCAGGTGCCAAAAGCCACCGGATTCTATTTGGGGCAAGACGAAATCTTTATCTAAATGTGAAAAATTAGCCAAAAGGAAATTTGACCGAGGAAGACAAAAACTTTCTGCAGCGCAGTTTGGAAGGAGACAAGGGTCCATTTACCAGCGAACGTCGCCTTCGGCGAGCGGCGCAAATATTTTTTCTGGCAAAAGCCTGACAGTCCAACTTGGTACCATTGACTGTACAAGTGTATTTGAAGATTTTCCTGTTGCAGTGTTAAACAATTAGTAAAGGCTGGTCGTTAACCGACCAGCCCACTTCGTACAAAAGCATCAATGGCTTGTTTTTATTTGTTGCCGTGCTCTTCGGCGTGTGCTTTGCTGGCTTCACTACAATAATGCTCAGCGTGCGCATGATGTCCCATTGCTGTTTGCGCGTGATGAGCAGCTTTCTCATGGTTGCCTTGTTCGTGATGCTTTGCCGCTTCCTGATGGTGCTTAGAGGCCTGCTGAGTATGTTCTGCTGCTTTTTTATGATGTTGGGCTGCTGTTTTGCTCATTATCTTTCTCCTTAAATCACGTTATTTGATTGGAATCAAGGGGATTCTAGGGGTTTGATTTGGCACGAAAACCAAGAGATAGAAGAAAAACAAAAATTGCTGAACCGAGTATGCACGGAATAATGGCAATACCCGCTAGATCCGGCCCAAATGTCCTAATAATGAGCCACCGATCCAGGCACCGATGACGCCAACGACGGCAGATGTAAAAAAACCACCGGGTACTGAGTTGGGAACCAGTCTTTCTCCCAATGTTGCACAAACAGCCGCTACTATTAAAAACAGAATAAACCCAAGTATTGACATTAACTTCTTCTCCTATCTAAATAAGTATTCGGAAATTAGGACCGGAATTTCCAAATACAGTTACTTGGATTGGCACTTAATTGAGCGAACAAACTCGTCAATATGTCTTTCGACATCATCTTTGGTTTGTCCATAATGTTTTTGTAGAGCACCGACAAGTTCTTCTTTCTTGCCGTTAATTCTCATTAAATCATCATCGGTCAGTTTGCCCCACTTAGCTTTAACTTGACCTTTGATTTCTTTCCATTGACCTTTAACTTCATCCCAATTCATATTGAACTCCTTTTTGTTTGTAACTTATTAAACGATTACGTGATCTCCCGACTCGGGCTAGAGAACGTTTAAGACAGAGGGGGTTCAAGGGGATTCTAAGCTTCCATTATGGCATTGTTTTTCATTGCGTACTTAAATTTTAATGGAATTTTGCTAGTTTCGGCTAATCGATGCGTCTGTTTAATATGCCGCATAATTGCTGTTCAAGCAGAGCTAACAGCATGCTTGGATTGATTAGTGGATACTGCCAGTTCCGGTTATCAATTGGTTAATTTTGTCGTTTAACGCTTGTAAGTCGTCAGCAATGGCGATGGCCTCGGTAAATTCCATTGCATTTATAGGATAGCCGCTTACTTCGCGATTGCGCAATTTCTCATACTCTTGCTCTAAAGTTGTTGCCTGTTCTTTATTTATTGTTCCAACTGCAAGGGCGTCGGCGATTTTATCGTGCAACGTTTTATCGTGACTATCTATGCCTGACCAAACCTTAGTAGCATGGGTCGCAGAACTAATGTGGGACTGAACTTTATCCAGGCATGTGGCGATATTATCAATTTCGGAAGGGGTTACCTGGTGGTCTTCTTGAGCATGCGATTCAAGTTTGGTGACATCATCCAGCTCTACTTTTAATTGTCGAGCAGCGCCGGGCGAAATTTTTCCTTCAATCAGACCGGTGGTGATTTTATTTAAGGTTTCATTTCTCTGGGAATCCAATTGTGTTATTTGGTCATCGTTAGCAGCCATTGCTTTATTCTGTAAAGCGAATAACATGGAAACTGTTGTAATTAGGATTTTTTTTAATATTCTTTTTGACATACAACCTCCTGAGGAATGTTCCACTAATGCAAATCGCATCAAAAATTGTCCTGGGGTTTTATTATGAATACAAATTCTTTGACAGTATTTTTCCACAGCGCAGCAATTGCTATATTAAATTAAAAATGTGAATCTACTGATATTTAATCGGTTAAAATAATTGTCTCATATTTAATTGAAGCCCCTGGTATTTGAGTCCCCGATAAATAACCCATAGGCGTGTATTCAAGGAGTATGAAATGTCTAAAGATATTAATCGATTTGTTTTAGCTTTAGGACTAGGTTTGTTAGCTAATGGCATCGCAAATGCGGATGAAGTGACAAAAAGTACCTCTACGGAGGTTAACGATCCAGGCTACAGTGCAAGTTCGACAACAACCAGTACGACAAAGGACGCTCCTCCCAGCGTTGTGAAAAGAGAAGCAACTTCTACAGAAGTGTCACCTGCAGGAGAAAAGGAAGTCACGGTTAAGAAAAAATATTATGTTCCTAGGCGACAAAAAACCGTGACAAAACATGTAGAAACCGAAATAAATCCTTAGTCCATTTTGAAATTTGAAATAAATAGGCAGCCATAATAATACTGAACGCATTCAGTATTATTTGGTTTTCCTATTTACATATGAACCTAATCAAGATCAAGCCTGATGTAATTCTTCGTTTAAATATTGTGCTATCACAGGGCTAGAGAATGTTTGTAAGTCATCTTTTTTAGTCATGAATGTTTTGCCGAGTTTATCCAGGTCCATCTGAGCTTCTTTCATTTTGTTGAAAGTATATTTTTCTTCTTCGCGAACATGATGGCGTACCAATTCGCCCAGCACACTAACTTTCGCATCGTAGAGTTTGTCGGAGGGCTGCATTTTGCTAAGCTCCGCCATTAGTACCTTTATCATATGATGTTCGGTTTCGGATTCGTCTATCAGACTTTTTGTGTCTTCCTCAGTGCTAATCGATTCTTTTCGCATAGCTCGATAAACTACTTGCTCTTCTGCACTGGAGTGAACGAAAAGTTCCCGCAGAATTTTCTCCACTAATAGTTCCTTTTCTTTTTTAACTTTCAGCTGTTCGTATTCGAAAAACATGTTGGAGACTTTAATATGGTCTTTATGTAAGAGTTCGCATATTGAGACTTTATTTTCCGTTGATTGGTTTTCTCTCAACGAATGACGATTATTATTGGAGCCTTTTGTTGCAGTTGAGTAATTCACAAGTCCTCCTTATTGAAATTAACTGGTCGATGCCTTAGGCATTGTGTAAATTGTTAGAATGGCCGTAAGATACGTCCGAGCTAAAACTGAAGGTGATATTAAATGATAAAGCGATTGATTGTTCTTGAACACATGACCATGCGCGCTAATCGTTTTATGGGCACGTCACATGCTTTTCTCCTTGGCTTGGCTGTGATCACTATGTGGGCGCTATCTTTTTTATTTAACAAGCCTAGCTGGCATGCGGGAATTCTTGAGGTTGCGGCAATACTTAGTTTCATAAATATTTTTGTGGTGCAGAGAGCGCAAAATAAAGATCTAAAAGCCATTCATATTAAACTAGACGAATTAATTGCTTCATCTACCCGCGCCAGTAACCTCTTAATTAAGGCTGAAAATGCTCCCGAGGGTATCTTGGAGCAAGTCGAAGATGCTTATAAGAATCTGGCAAAAACTGCCAGAGAAGAGCTTTCTAGAACGAGCATCACTAGCCCTGCCGTTGAAAATATTATGGAAACTTTGCGTGCCGAAATCATTGATTCAGAAATAAACCCGTAGCGACTTGTGATTAGCCTCCTTTTTTCTGTCAACTTCCGGCTGTGGTGGGGACTTCTGCGGTGCGCCTGACGTCATAGGCACCTAGATCTTTAAATATTGATTCAACACGTTTTGCTTCTTCGCCATTTTTTACGTGGACAGAAAGCAAGATATTGCCTGAACGCAGGTTGGTTTCATATCGCTTGGCCTCATACTCCGGAATGCCCCAGCCAATCAAACCACCTACCAGTCCGCCGACGCCACCACCGATGGCAGCGCCGCTTAGCATGGCTAAAATTGGGCCGGCGGCTATAAAAGGCCCCAGTCCAGGAATGGACAAAGCACCAATACCAGTCAGCCAACCCAAAGCTCCTCCAAGTATTGCTCCTGTGCTACCCCCAGTAGATACGCCTTCTGCTGCTTTGGTATCATTTTTATAAGCGACATTTTGGGAACCATTGATGTCGGGTAAAAGAGCAGAAATGTCTCGGCTGTGAAAACCAGCGAGTTTGAGAGCATCCACGATCGTCCCTGCCTGCTCTTCGGTTGGCACAATACAAAATACTGCTTCTGACATAAATTCCTCCCTTTCCAGTTGACTGGAGTAAATTGCACTTTATTTGCGAGTCTTAACGTCTAATTCGCTTTTGTAATTGAAACCACAATACTGCTGCGCTAGCCTTTCTATAACTTTCTTTTCTCGCACACTAGCCACCGGCCCGCGCAAGAGGACGCAACCGTGTCTATCGATAATTTTTATGTTCTTTGCGTCCATCGACAGATTAGCGTCGGACATTAATGCCCTCCTCAGCTTAGCCGTCAATGCTACATCGGTGCGGCGATTGGATTGATCTTCTGCTGTTGGGTTGTTGACTACATCACGATCACGCACATTTTGGATCGTGTTATCAGCCTTGAATTTCTCTTGTGTCTTAGCGCTTACAAGTATCAATAACACTAAGCCGGGCGCCAAGATCAAGCTTGGCAGTATTCTCTTTATAAATCTCATATTTCCCCCTTTATTCATCGAGTATTCTGCGCACAAAATTACTGCAAAATACTATTGACCAAGCAGAATAAATTGACTGGGGTTTCCATTTACCAAGCTGCCAATTCCCTCGAGATATGAGTCAAGCAGCTATCAATTAACGGAGTTGATTTCCAATTTGTTTCATATATTACTGTGCGGGCGCACCAGATTGTGGATGGTGGTTTTTCTTGCTCGCTACTTTGCGATGGGATTTTTTGGAAAGATCTGCTGTTTCCTTAACTTCTTTGCTGAGCGTGGTTGTTATTTTGTCCATTGATTTAGATCGATTCGGGCTAGCTGTGTAGGTATCTTGAGCGTGAACACAAAGTGAGGGATTCCAGTTGATTGCAATAATTAGCACGAGTGCTACATATGCGCCTTTCATCATTGTTCTCCTTTTCCACTATTGCCTCATTGCAATTGAGTTATATTTACTAAAGCAATTATGCCATTCTCCTTTCTATGATAAGCAAAATTCTAATCAAAAAGTTCGTATTTGTTCGCAAAGCCGAATAAATTTCGTTGTTGACATGACATGTTTAATAAATGGCGCAGAAGAATAAAGGGTAAAATTTAAAGAAAGACTAATTGCGGTTTTTGTATCCCCGGCGTGAGTTAGCTGAAAATGACCGTGGAGGGACAATTTATGGGCAAAAATCGGAAACTGAATAAAATTCGCTATGCGGTTGTTGGTTTAGGACATATTGCGCAAGCGGCAGTATTACCCGCCTTTGAGCATGCTGCGGAGAATTCCCAATTGACTGCGTTTGTCTCGGATAATCCGAACAAAATTGCCGAGTTGACCAAAACATATAATGTGAAAAATTCTTGGTCTTATGAGCAATATGACTACTGTCTACGAAGCGGTGAAATAGACGCTGTTTATATTGCTTTGCCTAATAATATGCATGCCGAGTTCGCTATAAAGGCGGCTGAGTCCAAAATCCATGTTCTTTGCGAGAAGCCAATGGCCTCTTCGGTAAAGGCGTGTCAAATGATGATTGAGGCTGCAAGGAACAATGGTGTTAAATTAATGGTCGGCTATAGATTGCATTTTGACGAAGCGAACATGGCAGTGGTGGATATTGTTAATTCGGGAAGAATTGGGACGCCCAAAGTATTCAATTCTGTTTTTACCATGCAATTGCGTGATGGCAATATTAGATCTAGCAAACAGATGGGTGGGGGACCTTTAAATGATATAGGTATTTATTGTCTTAATGCGGCTCGTTATATCTTTCGTAGCGAGCCGATAAAAGTTATGGCTTTTGCGAGTAAGAGCAACAATGATAGGCGGTTTGAAGAAATTGATGAAATGTGCGCAGTGATATTAGATTTTCCGGAGAATTGTTTGGCCAGTTTTACCTGTTCTTTTGGTGCCGCTGCGGTTTCTCATTATCAGGTCGTAGGAACCAAGGGAGATATTGTTGTTGATCCGGCATATGAATATGCCGACGCACTTAAATATCGACTTACGGTGGCTGGCAAAGTTATAGAAGAAAAAACAGTGCCAAAGCATGATCAGTTTGCTCCAGAGCTTATTCATTTTTCTGAATCGATTTTGAACAATACAAAACCAGAACCTTCAGGAGAAGAAGGGTTGGCTGATATCCACATTATTGCCGCAATTCAAGAGTCAATTAATTCTGGTCAGGAAATAAAAATTAGAGCAACAAAGCCAAGTTCACGCCCAGGGAAAGATAACATAATGGTAAAGCCGCCAACAAAGAAACAGCCGTTGGTAGAAGTAAAGTCCGCCAGTAAAAATTGATTAACTGGAGAAGGAGTGGATGATCTTAGCCGGCTTTCCGGCGTTTAAGGCCTGCTGTATTGTTTTCTGTTCGAGATTTCTTTGAGCGTCCGCCATTCGCTTGCGTTTTCTTTTTTTGTATTATGGCGTTTGGCTTCTTTCAGACTTCGTTTGAGTGCTTCCATTAAGTCTATAACTTGGCCTTTGGCGGCAATCTTCCTTGGCTTCTCAATTTCTGTGCCCTCAAGTTTGGACTCTATGACTTTCTGTAAGGACTCCTGGTAATGGTCTTTGAACATTTTGGGATCAAAAGGTTGGACCATCATGTCTATCAGTTTTGAAACCATATTCATTTCTTGCTCGGGTACTTTGGTTTTAGGTAGTTTGGTATGCAGATCGACCTTGATTTCGTCTGGATATAACAGGGTATCTAAAATTAATGTACCGCCGACAGGGCGTAAGCAGCAAAGTCTTTCTTTTGAACGTATAGCAAATGAGCCAATGGCTACAATTTCTTTTTTCGATAGAGCATTGACAAAGAGAGAAAAGGGCCGAATAACCTTTTCATCACATTCTAGATAGTAGTTTTTGTCGAAATAAATGGGATCTATTTCTTCCAGTTTTACAAAAGCTTGAATGACGATCACATCTTTTGTCGGTAATGGTAAAGAATCAAGATCTTCTCGAGTAACGGTTACAAATTTTCCTTTTGAATATTCAAAGCCTTTTTCAATTTCTTCCCATTCAACAAATCTTTTGCATTTGGGGCACCAGCGCTTTTCCTGAATGCGCGTTTTGCATTTGTTGTGGATTTGGTGAAAAGAAATGCCCTTATTTTCGGTTGCCGCATATAGCCTAACCGGAATAGTGACTAATCCGAAATTTATTGCTCCGTTCCATATTGCACGGTCAGCCATAAGATAACCCCGTGTTTTTCTAACTACGACGGGTATTTTTGTCTTGTCCGTTGCGATGCTGTTCATCAAATTGTGTCAGCATGCTGGAGAGATCTTCGGCATGTTCTTCCTCATTCTCCAGAATTTCTTCCAGCAATCTGCGCGTTGTTGAATCATTATCGCCAATATATTTTATTATTTCCCGATAAACATCTATGGCAATCCGTTCTGCCACCAGATCTTCCTTAATCATTTCTATTAGAGTATTGCCTTCAATATACTGCGAATTACTACGTTTACTTAAGGTGTCCGGATTAAGTTCTGGAGTGCCTCCTAGTTGGACAATTCGAGCAGCAATGCGGTCGGCATGTTCTTGTTCTTCATTTGCATGTTCCAGAAATTCTCTGGCCACCGGTTCCGAATTGATTCCTTTAGCCATAAAATGATGGAATTTATAACGAAGTACACAAACAAGTTCGGTGGCAAGAGCATCATTAAGAACTTTGAGCACAACCTCTCTGTCGGCACTATAACTTTGAGTTACCGGTCCAGCTTCTATGTGTTTGCGGGCCTTAGCTCGAATTGTTGCCATATCGGAAATGAATTGACTTTTTTCCATATTTTTATTCCTTAAAATGCCTTGGCCTCTGGACATAAGTCCACAATCGGTTTATACCCGATTTGGACTTATGTCCCGTAAATTAAAAAGAAAAATCCGACGAATTTAATTATGCTAGTTGGCACACTCTTCGTCTTCATCTTCCATTTCAACATCACAACATTCTGAATTACCTGGTTTGGTTTTTGTTTGGGCCTTGTTTTGCTGAGGTTTGCCCTCAGGCTTATACTGCCCGTGTTCACCCTTACCGCCAGCTTTATCAAACTGCTTGCGATCTTTCTCTTTTTCTTTGGTACCTGCGGGGTTGAAACTTGTAGTTTCTTTTTTCAACATGATTTGGTTCCTCCATTAATTGACAAACTAATTACTGGGGATTCTTTTAAATCGTTGATCCTTCTAACTCAACAGTCTGAACCAATTAACAATTGTCTTAGCTGCTGACATTTGGTTGGTTTAGTTGTTGCAAGTAATTGAATAATACACTCCTAAGCACAGCGCCAAACTATTTTTAATATGGGCTTAACGAAACTTTTTCACTAGAGTTAATGCCCTCAAATATCGGATCGTAGTCCCCTTATCAATAGCAAATAATTTATAATATATTCTCATTATCAGCAGTTGCAATATATTGAGCTGGTATTAAATTTGGTGTAAAAACTTTAAATCAAAGTTGTAAAATTAATATCTGTATTCTGAAACACCGGCAGTAAACAAAAGGTGTCTTATGAAAACAACATTGTGGCCTCAGGTGAAATTTGTCGTAGTCCTAATTACGTTTATTGGCGGGGCAACATTTTGTCTAGCTAATACTCTTAATACCGATCAATTAGAAGATAAACAAGCAGCCAAAGAAGCGAATATTAACGAGGCAGAGAAATTAAATACGGCGACAGAAGTCAATTCAGAATCCGCCCGCGAAAGAATTAAACAAAATCAAGAGACGGCTAATATCGTCAATCAAGTACCGGGAGTTAAAGTAAAAGCAGAAGATCTTGAGCCACCAGAGCAGCCACCTATAAAAGGTTTTCATCCAATAAAAAGGTTGCTGCGCCCCGTTGAAAAT
The DNA here is from genome assembly GCA_963767815.1 of Candidatus Melainabacteria bacterium. Lineage (GTDB taxonomy): Bacteria > Cyanobacteriota > Vampirovibrionia > Obscuribacterales > Obscuribacteraceae > CAVYFJ01. The sequence continues at coordinate 90,194 of CAVYFJ010000002.1, forward strand.
CTTGAGGGTATGAGCATAAAACTTGAGCAGCAAATTATGAAACTAGAGGGTCCCATAGCTGGCTTACAACCGCCGATGTTGAATTTGCAAAAGAAAATGGTTGGTGTCGATGAGCATCTTGGAACCATGGAAGATCGCTTGAAGAGTGTAGAGACTCAGGTCAAAGACGCTCGAAGCGATATCGATAATGTAAGAGCAGAGATAAATGCTCTTAGACAGCCGATTACAGATTTGCGAGGACCGATTGGTACAGTGGCTAAGCCGCTTGAAGCTGTGCAGGCACAATTGAACCTTATTCTTCTGGCGATTTTATTTACAGCAATTGTAATTGCTGTTGGTACGCCGATTGCGGCAATACAGGTTTATAGAAATCGGCAAAAGATATTTCCGGATTTGAGAGAACATGAATTACCCAAAGCTAAATGACCAATGGTTCATCATTGCGGAAGACATAACGCTGTTCCCTTAATATTTTGATCAATTGATTTCTTGAATTTTCGATTCGTTCATTCAAACTTTCACTGAGTACCGGTGGTAGCGGATTTGGTGCGTAATATTTTTCAACCATCCTTTTATTGATTTTTGCTAAAGAGTGTTCATAAATTATCTCCCACTCCTTTTTTTCCTGTTCCGTGTTTGAGAAAGTTTGTGGTGCTATGTCTCTAGCTGCCATGTGCGTATTTTGTTTAGGGCTGGGGCTGAGGTTATTAATAGAATCTATAAGACATGTTGCCAGTTGATTTAGAATATTTTCTTTGTCATAAACTGTCATGTTATCCTCCGCATTTAACAGTAATTGAGTCCAAGTTTTATATTAATCAAGATACTTTTTCCAATTGATGTTTGGAATATTTTTCTCTTCGCAGCCGATTCATTGATCAATGTCTCCTCAATAACGTCGGTTTCCAGCTCTGCGCTAAAAATATGATAGTTTTTACCGTTGCCTCTGGGCGTTTTTATTGCGGTGCTCCGGTGGCGAGATGGGAATCTCTCTTAAATCCGCGCGCCTTATAACAACTGGCACAAAAAATCTTTTTTTCATCTCGCGGAAGGAAGGGCACAGTTGTTTTATCACCGCAAACGATGCAGTTGACCCTCGTTACCGAATCGGTTGATTTACCTTCTCGGCGCATGCGCATTAAGATACGACAGTGAGGGCACCTTTTCGGCTCATTAGAAAGTCCGCGACTTTGGAAAAACCCTTGTTCGCCGGCAGTGAAAACAAAGGTGTTTCGGCACTCAATGCAGGTAATGTTTTTGGGAAGAGCGGGAAATATTTCGAGCGGCGCGCGCATCGCTAATTCATTTGTAGTCATGACTACACCTCGTATATAGAAGGGACATATCGCCCTGTTTGCGGGTCTGCATAAAATCATGCACGGAAAACTAAATAAATTCACCGTCTAAGAGGGTAAATTCAGCTACCTGATTGAGCCTTATATTTACTCAATCGGAAGGAAATATATATATAAATATTAGAGAGTTATATGTCCTATATTAGTTCTTCGCGGACCGCTTTCACTGCTGCTTGCGTACGGTCGGTCACTGAAAGCTTATCCATAATGGTTTTCAAATGATTTTTAATGGTGTCCACACTGAGATGCAAAGCTGAGGCAATAGCTTGATTAGTTTTACCTTCAACAATTAAAGCCAATATCTGAATTTCTCTTTCTGTGAGATTAAATCGTTGTGAGTTATCAGAATTAGAACGTGGTGGCGTGCTTTCAGCCGGTAGGAGTCCGAGTATGTAGTTGGCGATTGAGGCATCAATCCAGACATCACCCCTGGACACGCTATGGATAGCCGTGACTAAGCGGTCCATATCGATATCCTTCAAGCAATAGCCACTAGCTCCAGCCGAAAAGGACTGCAAGATCATCCTTTCACTATTGTGTGAGCTGAGCATAATTATTTTGACTTCAGGCTGATTGGAGCGTATCGTTTTTGTGGCGGTGATTCCATCTATTAATGGCATTTCTATATCCATGAGCACTACGGCGGGCGAAAGTGCCGCACACTTGGAGATTGCTTCTTCTCCGTTTGTGGCTTCCTCAACAATTTTTATCTGTGGAAAATCTTTAATATAAGCTTTAATGCCAGCACGTGTTACAGCATGATCATCGACGAGCAGCACGCGGATTAAATCTGTATTTTTTGTCATGGGGTTTCCCTACCTGACTATAACTGATTAATCAAGTGAAAGATGCCAAGTCTTCAAAGTATCCATGAATATACCATCTTTAACTCATAGTGCGGAAAACTTATGCCGAAATACCACCCAGGGTGGAGTATTCTTTAACAGATCGCGGCGGAGAAGTCCGTCAATTAATGCGAAAACTTCTCCTTCTTGGTAAGAGATGGCAAGAGATTGATGGAGGGGTTGGGTAATCTGCCCTTGCTCAGCCCTTGAGGAATGTCTGGTCACCTTAAGGATAAATCCCTTACCCAGATGGGTAAATGCATTTACCCATCTGGGTAGACATAAGGCAAAAAGGACTGTCTATGATTAGTTCATTCGTTAGGAAAAAAATAAAGTTAGCTAAAACTTTGGCGTTTAACCTGGCAATTATGATTTAGTAATTTTAGTGGCATTAATTAGGGAGATAAGACAATGAAATTTATGTATAAATTAGCTACCTGCGTCACTGGACTTTGCATAATGCAAGTGTTGCCAGTTTATGCAGATACAGAAACAACTACAGTTAAAACCACGACAGTTACAAGAGAAGTATTGCCGGCAAGGGCAGTATCACCAATTGTTCTTCCATCAACCACTTCCTATATTTTGGTCGATCCAATCACGGGCGTAATTAAAGGAAGTTATGATCCTGGCCATGTAATATCCAGTCAAGATTTAGTACCTGGGTTGGTTGTAATTGATCAGGTAACCGGGAAAATTGTGGCTACTGTCAATTCATCAGGGCAGACTATAGATGTGATTACGGCTCCTGCTTTTGATACATTGGTTTCTTCAATCGATGCCAGACGAGTGCAGCTGGATTCGATGATCACGCAATCTCTAAGCAGCGGAACCATAGATGCTACACAAGCGGCGGCATTAAGGGCTCAACTAGAAAAAATAGCCAGCGAAGAAACGACATACAAACAAGGAAGTAGCGTTCTTACGTATACGGAGGCGCTTCGTTTAGCTACGGGACTTAATGCGCTCCAGGATCAATTAGTGCTGGTAGCACATATGCCGGCAGTTACACCTTTGGTCGGTCCTAAATTCGTTAGTGTTGACGGACAGGTAATTATGATGGTCGATGATTTAGATTATCGCCGCATGAAACTTTCGCAACGAATTGATGACGAGTATACGGCTGGCCGTCTTTCGCCAATCAAGTAAGTGCTCTAAAGGAACAATTGAATTCAGCTGCCGCTTTTGAAAGCAAATATAAAAAGAACGGCGAATTAAGTGCTTCCAAAAAAGAAAAGGTAGTTGGTAAACTAGATTATACAGAAGCACAGATGAATAAAGACATAGCGATCATAAATGATAAACGCGCCAAAATCGGCATACGAGTGCAATAGCGTTTATTAACCTGCTGATGGTGGCAGGGCAACGACTGTAAACCAGAAGTTCTCGATGGACTTTATGGCACCGCAGAATTGCTCAAAGTCTAATGGTTTAACAATATAGCAATTAGCATTGAGATTATATGCTGCCGCTATGTCTTCTTTTCGTTCCGAGGTGGTTAAAACTATAATTGGAATAAGGCGCAAGTCTTTATCCATTTTTACTTCGGCGCAACACCTCACGGCCGTCTTTTACTGGCAAGTTTAAATCGAGCAAAATTATATCTGGACGCGGAGCTGTGGTGTATTTGTCTTCTTTTCGTAAAAATGACATTGCATGCCGGCCATCGCTTACGCTATACAAATGATGAACAATCTTGGCGTTAGCGAGCGCTTCTTTTGTAAGGAGTACATCGGCCGGATTGTCTTCGATAAGCAAAATATTCTTGGGGTTTATTTCTTTAGCCATGATTCTTTCCCCCGTTTTCATTAATAGTGAAATGGAATGTTGTCCCTTTACCAGGCTGGGATTCCGCCCAGATTTTACCTCCATGTCGTTCTATAATTCTTTTACAAATAGGCAGTCCAATGCCGGTACCAGGATATTGGTCTTTGCTGTGTAAGCGTTTAAAAGGCTGGAAAATCCGATCGGCATATGTTTGCTCAAAGCCTATGCCATTGTCGCTTACTGAGAATAACCATTGGCCGTTTTCACGCTTAGCGTCAATGTGAATTTGTGGAGGATTGTCACCATGAAATTTCATTGCATTGCTAATCAAATTCTGGAAGAGCAGCGTCAATAAGGTCTGGTTAGCGGATAATACAGGCAAATTATTGTGAGTGATTGTTGCTTTGCTTTCTTCTATAGCAGTTGATAGATTATTTTTTGCTTGATCTAAAACTTTCGGCAACTCAGTTGCTGAAACGGTCATCTCCTCACGATCTACTCGAGAAAGTAGTAGAAGGTCATTAATTAATGTGCGCATGCGCTTCGCGCCGTCTACTGCATAATGAATGAGCTCATCAGCGTTATTGTCGAGACGGCCTTTATATGTTTTTTCTAGAATTTGCAAACAACCGGCTACAGCCCGCAGCGGTTCTTGCAAATCATGTGAGGCGATAGAAGCAAATTGTTCCAGCTCAGCATTAACACGTTCCATTTCCGTTAGAGCAGCTTGTTTTTGTTCTGCTTCCTTACGAACGGTTATATCGGTATTAATTTCCAAGACTCCCGCGGGTATACCGTGCACATCGGCTTTAAGGGCTTGCCTACTTTCCATAATGAGTCTTCGTCCGTCCTGTGCATAATGAATTAACTCACCATCCCAGCGTCCATTAGTAAGAATATCTTGCTCAACTTCCGGCAACGGTTTTGGAAACTCTGTCTTTAATAAGTCGTGGGATATCTTTTCTAGAGCTTGTTTTTCCGTATAACCGTATATTTTTTGAGCACCACGATTCCAATAGCGGATAGTGCCATCCAGATCACGTACTATAATGGCGTCGTTTGATAGCTCGAGCAATGCTGCTTGTTCCTGCAAGGCGTTGATAGACAGCCGTTTTTCAGTAATATCGCGTGTCACTTTGGCAAATCCGGTTAATTGTCCGGATTGATCATAGAGTGCTGTAATAAGTATATCCGCCAAAAATTGGCTGCCATCTTTGCGTACCCGCAAAGCTTCTTCCTGGTATTGGCCGTTTTTTATGGCCATTTCTAATACCCACTGTGGTTTGCCCTTTTCTCTATCTTCGGGACGAAAAAAGCACGAAAAATTTTTGCCGATTATTTCATCTTTCTTGTAACCTTTGATCCGCTCAGCACCCGGATTCCAGGTCATTATTCGGCCCTGAGGGTTAAGCATAAATATGGCATAATCTTTAATGCCGGATATCAATTGAAGGAAATGTTCTTCGCGATCACGAAATTTCTTATGCACATTTTCGAATTCTGCAGGGCCTGACAATGTGAGCATTTTTGGTAAAAACGGCCAAAAAGCGATCACCGCAAGCAAAGCCGTTACTGCTGTGCAAAATTCTATTGAAGCTACGATCCAGTAGAGAGGCTGAAATAAACTCCAAATTTTTATTATATGGAGCAGTCCAGAGGCAATAAGAAACAGTCCAAGAAGCGAAAAAATTAGGGGCTGAGAACGCTCTTTTCTGTTTTGAATAAAAAATCTTAAGCCTAAGAAAAGTGCAAAACAGGCGTAATCGTTCCAGCAACCCCATACTTGTGCAGGTGGCATAGATTTGCCAATATGAATTTGCTTCAGTTGCTTTCAGCAAGTGGAGTAAAGGCAGTTGGTAATTTAGGGCGGTTAAATAGTGTCAGCTTGTTTCGGTATTATTTTTTGCAGCTTCCTGCAGCTCTTTCCATTTGTCCGGCAAAAACTGATCGATCTGAGAAGTGGGTGTTGCCGGCAGACGGGCAAGTGTATCTTTAAGATAATCAAATGGATTTATTTTAAGTCGCCGGCAGGTATGAACGAGAGTCATCCAGATAGCAGCGGTATGTCCACCTTCAACAGAGCCGGCAAAGAGCCAGTTGCGACGACCAAGAACGGCGGGTCTCAATCCGTTTTCAGAAGCATTATTATGGCTTGGCACAAATCCGGTATCAGCATACAGACAAAGAGCATCCCACTGATTTTGCAGGTAAGTCAAACCTTTACCCAGAGGATCTTTGGGCAAAACACTTTGGCCTATTTCGTCAGCCCAAGATTTAAGTATTACCAGTTTTGGTTTAGACAGGCGGTGCCTGAGGTCTTTGCGTTCATCTTCGGAAAGCTCTGCTGCCACTCGCTCGATATCAAACAGGCTCTTGATGATAGCCAGGGCGTAATCAGCACGTTCGTCTTCTTTTCTAGCCTCTTCAAAATACCGAAACAGATGTGCCCAGCAACCAGCTTTAGTGGCTCCGCCTCTAATGACACCATTGAAAACATCGGCACCATCGGTAAGCAAAACTCCTTTAAAGCCGGCAAGTACTCTTTCCGGGTGTACCCCCTGGCCTGTTTCAGTAAATTTGTAGAGTATATATTTTTCATCGCGATAGAGCCAGGTAGAGCCGTTATGCGTTTTACCAAGACCTTTTTTGATTACAGGCATTGTAGTGGAATCAGATTGTATGAGGCGAGATTTGAGCATGAGCTGGTGCATACGCTTGACGATAATATCGAGCATGTCGGCAGCTTCTTTGAGCCAGCGGCACATGGAAGAGCGGGCAATGGGAACGCTCTGGGCAAGGTATATTCGCTCTTGCCGGTAGAGAGGTAAATGCCAATCAAACTTAGACACACCAATATGCGCAATCAGTCCAGGTGTTGCGTAGCCTTTGTCGATTGGCTGGTATGGCTTGGGAGCCAGTTCTACTTGTTCTTCACAGTCCGGGCAAGCATATCTATATTGTATATGCTTGAGTGTCTCAAAAATCGCCTTGATAATATCAAGCTGGTAGGAGACTTCAAAGCCAATGACTTTCCTTGGTTTTTTACAACCAGGACAAGCAAGGGTTTGCGCTTCAGTAATTTTGTGTTCAACCTCGCGTTGCTGTGGTGCATTTTTTGGAGCTGTCCTTCCGCCGCCGCCATTCTTTTTTTCTTCAGGAGCGATTTTCAAATCAGCTTTTTCAGCTTCAAGTTCGCTAAAGCTTTGATCGTAAACCATTTTGCCGGTGCCGGTGAGCGAAGATGCTGGTACTTTAGCTGAGCTTTTGCCAAAGATCATGCGATTGCGCACACGCAATTGTTGTTCTAGTTCCGCCATGCGAGCCTTAAATATTTTCACTTCTTCTGCCATTTCTACCATGCTGGACTTAAGTGTTTTAATCTCGTTGCGCAAATCAGTTATTAATTTATGGCATTCAGGAAGGTTATCTGGCAAGTAGTTTGGGTCTTCAAGGTCAGGCTTCATGATGTTTTCACTCAGTTTTGGGACAGCAACAATTATACTATATGCCACCGCCTGCGGTGGCATATGTTGGTATTAATTCTCCTTCCTTTGTTAGGTGGTAGTGAGCGTCCTAGAAGATCTCTTATGTTTCATCGAGGTCAAAAATGGTGAGCAAGGTCGGTCAAGTGGAAGCAGCTTGCTGAGGGGCGTGGCAATTTTGATCATGACAACGCAGCGGCACACTATATCTGGGGTGTGATGAATTTAGCGGTTGGTTTTATCAGGCCGTGGTAAAAAGCCACATTTAGTGTTGAGGGCTTACGATCTGGCGGCAGCAAAATTTCGTTGTTGGGGCTTCTGGGCGGCGCTAATGAATTGTGTATTTTGCGGTTGAGGCAAATTATTGGGATTTATTTTGAAGCGATGTTGGCGGCGGATAGTGGAGAGATCGATGCCGTCAAGGATGAGGCGTAATGTAGAATGGTCAATTTCCAGTCCGGCGGAGGAATAATTCTTTAAATCCGGAAAACGAAAAGTGCCACGTTGCAATTGTTTATACCAGATGGCAAAGCCATCGCTGTCCCAATAGAGCACTTTGAGTCGGTCGCCGCGCTGATTTCTAAAGATGTAAAGATCGCCAGCAAGGGGATCGAGCATCATTGATTTTCTAATCAAGCCATTGAGCCCATGAAAATTCTTGCGCATATCGGCTGGCTCAGTGCACAAAAAAATACGTAATTGGTGAGGGATGGCATTGAGCATCAAGCTTTCTCCAGTGATTGAAGTATGCAGGCCAGTGTAGATTTATCTGTGCCGGCAGACATACGGAAAACGATCTTGCTTATTTCTATTTGTTGAGCAGAATCGTGACTGTTGCTAAAATCAATGTCGGGAACTTTGAGAGCCACAAATGGCAACGGCATTTTATTTTCTGATGACTTCGCCGGATTTTTTACTTTCTGCCGCTTGATTAAGATACTTCTCCAGGAGTAAAATTGGTTGGCATTTAGCCCTTCGTCTTTGCAAAATTGGGATTGGCTCTTTCCGCTTTCGATTTGCCGACTAACTATTTCCTGCCAGTATTTCTCTTTCCTCAAATCTCTCATGCCGTTGGTCAAATCATTATCTCCGTCTATCCAGCATTACTATTTCTACAGCAAAAAATTACCACTGGATAGATGTAGTTCGTGGAACGCTTTCAAACAGGCTGCAGAAAGACCGGCATTACTTAGAATTTTTGTCCATAGCAATATTGGATCTTGCTGCAGGACACTATTGTAGGGTTGAATTTTGTCGAGCTGGATACAACCAGCTAAGGGAAGAAGAGCAACAAGCGCGAGTGCCCTGAATAGGAGAGGGCGGTTGCCAACATAACGTGACTCAAAAGCTTTGCCTCTAATCATCTAGTTACCTACACTTACGTTGCCAGTGTATGATTATGTTATTAGTCGATCAAAGCATAGCAAATTTATACTATATCTCCTGAAAGCATCATATTAAACTAGACATCTAGTGTAATATTTTTCAGATATATCTACTACTTCTATGTCCTTAACGGCTGAAAGAGCGGTTGTCTGAAATATTATGGAATAATGCAGGAGATTATGATAGTTGACGTAAAAGTAGAAAAAAAGGAATTGATTGTCCGCGAGGTTAAAAAGGTTCTGGAAATTGTTCTCTACCTTGCCTTATCCTTGTCCTTGCTGGCAACATTTAAAGCGCTTGTTCTGATTCAAGTAGGGATCAATGAATTTGGTCATCTTTATTTGGTAGCTCTTGGGGAGGCGTTTGTGATGGGAAAAGTTGTTGCTTTAGCGCGAGATTTGCCGGTTATGAATGCCTGGAGACATAAGCCTTTGCTATGGTCAGTCGTGTATCAGTCGCTGCTCATGACGGTAATTACTAATATCGCCAGCAGTTTGGAAGAAACAATATTTGCTCATTTCATCAGACACCACCATGTCCATATTCCTCTCCATCCAATCATATTCATGATTGTTCGTCAGATAGCATTGTTTGCCATATTTTTCGTCTTATTTGCGGTAAGAGGGCTTGATCAACGCCTAGGAGCAAATAAACTCTGGCAGGTGATTCTGGGGCCCGAGAATAGTTATCTGAAAGACTAGACCCCAAATGCGGGAGCTGGAGCCATTAGGCTGTGGTTAATCTTGTGCTTTTGTCCTGTCTTATTGTGTCCGGAAGTCTTCATAAAAGCATTTAAGCCAATAAGACAAGCTAGTGATCCTCTATTAGCCAGTAGATAAGGCAGTCTTTTTGACGGCTGGTTTGTATGGGGATGATATGGTCTCTTCGCGCATCCAGCCAATTAGCCCGATCAATTTCATCAAGCGTAGCGTCAACCAGGAAGGATCAATTTCAAAACGCCTCAAGCCACTGCGTGCTGAGCCAGGAAAAGCATGATGATTATTGTGCCAGCCTTCGCCTGCTGTCAGTATTGCTACCCACCAGACATTAACACTGCCATCTGGCGTGAGAAAGTTCTTGTAGCCAAGTTTTGGGATATGGCAAATAACGTTGAGCAGCAGGGGGATATGCTGCACAATAAGCGCCGCAGCAAAGTCAGCCATTGCCACTACCCAACCAAAGCATAATACCAAGATTATACGGAAAACAATACTAAGCTCAAAGCAGAGTCTATGCGCCTTGCGCCAATCACCACCTTGTTCCAGCCATTTATACAAAGGGTCTTTTGCCAGGTCTCGACATTGTGCTGTTGGATCAATATGCGCAGGGTAGCCAGGCTCTTTAATCCAGCCATAATAGGCATATTTCCAACCACTTAGTCTTGGTGAATGGGGATCAAAGGGTTGATCTGTATAGCGATGATGAGTACGGTGCATTGTTGCCCACCAAATTGGAGAACCTTGGAAAGAAAGGTATCCACCGAGAATCCAGAAATATTCGATTATTTTTGGACAGCGGAATGATCTGTGCGATAAAAGGCGGTGATAACCAATAGTGATACCCATCATATGCCAGGCGTATGATAAAACAAAGGTGATAATAAAAGTGATTACTATGGATAGCACGGGTTCTCGCCTCAAATAAAATAGTGAGATTGAGGATAGAAAACTACCCTATTTATATATTATGACCTATTTCGAGGCATTTGTCTGCCGAATATGTATGATTGATTAGAGGACAGATAAAAGTTCTATTTAGCTTGTAACTCTAGTGGGCCATCAAGTTGCAGCATTAAAGCAGACATGCTGCTCAAATACAGTATTTATGCTCATTGCAAGAACTATTGAGTGTGAACATGATAGAAAAGACTTGAATCTTTATCGCAGTTAAAGTATTAACCATTCTGTGGATGGGATGTAGGCACTGATCATCGGGATATACTGACAAGAGAGCCAGAAATATGCTGTGCAGCTGTCCGAAAAGGGTCTATGATTAAATTAGATCAGTCCAGCGTTTACCGGTGTTGCTGCGGTACAGTTTGTCCACTAATATACTGCGCAGTGGGCTTGGTAAAGGGCTTATGAGCTCAGAACACCAAAAGCACTACATTTTTAAAGGATTTCTGTAGACACTTATTCCAATTAGGAATGGTCATTTAGCTAAATCTTTAATAGAGAGGGTTTAGCTATGCGCAAGGAAAATTATATAAGTGAAGCATTCCTACTGCATCTTGGTGATTCTATTCGCAATCGGCGCATAAATCTTTTTCTGTCACAAGAACAATTAGGCGAGCGCGCTCACTTGCATCGCACTTATGTTACTGATGTGGAAAACGGTTTACGGAATATTTCGATGATCACACTGCTCAGAATAGCAAAGGCTTTGAAGTGCCGTCCTTCTGCACCGATACTTTCTGCAGAGAAAGCAGGCACTGATTAGCGCCCCTAGTCAAGGTTTAACTAGCTTTATCAGTCTACAGGGCTTATACTTCAAATAGATAAGGTTGTTTACCCCGCAACGCACGACCTGAGGCTCTGTTAGAGCTGCGGTCATTTCGGCCTGGTCTGGTACTCCTTTTAAGACACTAGGTGATTACTATGATTACTGCTATAAAAACTAAGGGAAAAAATGACTCTAATCATATTGCTGGGTATGCCGCCACTTCAGCTGCTGTTCTACATCAGCTTTCAAAGCATTGCAATGTGCAAGTGCGAATAGCCGTAGCAGACAATGAAAATACAAGTGCAATAACCTCTATGATATTAGCTAGGGATGATAATCCAGATTTACGATATGCTCTTGCTGAGAATCACCATATTGATCGAAGCATTTTAGATTTATTAGCGACAGATGCAAATCCATTTGTTGCCGATAGGGCGCGAAGGACTATATTGCGCCTTAAAGAAGCAGTTAATCCACTAAGCCTACTAAGAATGTCTACAGCTGCTTAATGCGGCGAGTTAAGGCTGTAACGAACGTTTGTTACTACTACATCGGGTCTGCCCAAAAATGCCAGCTTTAACAGTAAGCCGGTATTGCCGTGCAATAATCTAATCCACCAATGATCCGAGACGAATTCTCCAATGATCACTGTTATGATTTGACTGGGATCTTGCTTGTGGAGCTGATCGAGGTATTCCATGATTGGTTTTACTAGTGATCTAAAAGGCGACTTGATAACTTTTAGCGGTATATCATGAACATACTTTGACCAGTTGGATTCAAGTGAGCTGGTCCATTGTGGTTCGACCTCGACATATATTGCCTCACAATCTTGAGAAATAGAACGCGCATAGTCAACACATTTCAAAGTGCCGGCATGAAGGCTTTGCACAAGGACAATAACTTTATTGTGCACTGGTTTGCATTGATCAATGCCAGTGATGGTTAATTGCCGCGACACATATTGATAATGGGCATGGGTCTTTCGAAAAAAATAAATGAGAGCGGCAATTAGCAGGATTATAAGCCAGGCGCCATCAACAAATTTTTCGAATACTATATCAAGTAAAACTAATGTGGTAGCAAGGGCACCACCGCCATTGATCAGTGCTTTGATGTGCCAGCCAGGGGTTTTTGCCATTAACCAATGGCGCACCATTCCGGCTTGTGAAAGTGTAAATGCTAGAAAGACACCAATGGTGAAAAATGGAATGAGAAGATCAACACTGCCTTTTCTGATAATAATGAAAAAGGCAGAGAATAAAGCGAGCATCCAAATACCATTATCGAAGGCCAGGCGATCGCCAACGTTAGCCAGTTGTCTTGTCACAAAGCCATCGCGGGCTAAGATTGAGGCCACCCTGGGAAAATCGGCATAGCTTGTTTGGGCGGCGACTAACAAAATCAAGGCTGTCGAAAATTGAGTAACTGTATAAGCTAAGCTTAGAGTGCCAGTTTTGCCGAAAATTGTTCCTGATAATTGATCAATTAAGGCTGCACAGCTTTGACCACCATGTTCCCAATAGACGATGTGAAATTTGACAGCCAGCATGGATACGCCAGCGAAGATTGTGCCAAGAATTACAGCCAACCAAACAAGAACTATGGCGGCATTTTGGGATTTGGGTGGTTTGAAGACAGGTATGCCATTGCTCACGCATTCCACCCCAGTTAAAGCAGAACAACCAGTGGCAAAGGCTCGCAGAATTACAGCAATACTGGCAGTAGCAAACACAGCGTTGAGCTTAAGATCTGGTGGGACAGTCTGGTTAGCATGTTCCAGATGATATCTGTATCCGAATTGATCGCCAAATAGACCAAGAAATATCATCACGTAGCACATGGCAATGAAAATATAAACAGGTATGGCAAACAAAAGGGCTGGATCTTTTAAGCCTCTTAAATTGAGAATGGTCATGAAAGCTATTGCACCCAGGCAATAGGGCACCATGTTTTCGCCAATGTGCAAAGGAGCAAGTATGGGGACGTCTTTCAGGTTCTGTATTCCAGAGGCTATTGATACAGCGACGCAAAGAACATAATCGATTAAAAGAGCAGCTGCTGCCAACAGTCCAAGATTAACTCCCAAATTGTCTTTGGTGACTATATATGACCCGCCGCCACCTGGATAAGCAAAGACAGTTTGCCAGTAGGAAAGAGCAACCGCTGCAAGAACGGCGACAATCAACCAGGTGATTGTCATGGTGTATTGGCCGTATACTGCTTGATATTGTGGTAGCCAGAAACCAGCCAGACAAAGGGCGAGTAAAATCTGTTGACCACCGTAGGCAACTGATGAAATAGCATCTGAACAGAACACCGGCAAAGCAAGCACTTTGCTTAATAGAGTACTTTCGTAACTTTGAGTTGGTATGGGTGTGCCGAAAATTATTCGGCGGATGCTATCCATGGTCATAGTCTGTGAATGTTCCTTTTATTTTGCTATCATTGTAGCTTGTCAAAGTAATCTGGAAGACCTAATAATTCCAAGAATATTGGAGGATAATTATGCAAGCTACCAAGGCTACTAAATGTTATCAGGCAGCACAAATCAATAAGCCTCATGAATCGTTTCAAATGGTAAAAAAAGATTTGCCGATTCTTGATCATTATTCTGTCGGACTAAAAATACAAGCTTGTGGCGTTTGCCATAGCGATAGTTTTGCGGTCGAAGGTGGTTTCCCAGGCACCAAATATCCCGGCGTACCGGGACACGAAATTGTGGGTATTATCGAAGAGGTTGGGGAGAAAGTCTCACGCCTTAAAAAAGGAGATAGAGTAGGTATTGGCTGGTATGCTGGACATTGTAAGCAGTGCCGATCTTGTCGAAAAGGGGACTTTCTTGCTTGCCAAAAAGGGGAAGTTGCTGGCATTACCTGTGATGGCGGTTATGCTGAATATGGAATATTTCGAGAAGAGGCATGTGCCTCAGTACCGCCTGAATTGACATCGATAGATGCAGCACCGCTTATGTGCGCCGGTGTCACCACTTTCAATGCTCTCAGACATTCCGGTGCAAGACCCGGTGATGTGGTGGCGATTATGGGTATTGGTGGTTTGGGTCATTTGGCAGTACAGTTTGCCAACAAAATGGGTTTTGAAACTGTAGCTATTGCTCGTGGCAATGATAAACGTGAGCTTGCTTTGAAATTGGGTGCGGTGCATTATATTGATTCGGAAAAGTCGAATGTAGCAGAAGAACTGCAAAAATTAGGTGGCGCTTCTGTTGCGTTGTCTACTGTCACTGATGCAAAGGCAATGTCTCGTGTGATTGATGGTTTGGCAGTGGATGGCAAGTTAGTCGCTGTTGGAGCAAGCATGGAAAGTCTAGATGTAAGCCCCGTGCAATTGATTATGGCTAGAAGATCTATTTTCGGCTGGCCAAGCGGTACGGCAATAGACTCTGAAGAGTGCATGAAATTTTGTGCTCATACGGGTATTCAGGCCAATGGTCGAAAAGTATTCGTTTAAAGATGTTTCGGAAGGATACAAACGGATGTTCAGTGGTAAAGCGCGATTTAGAGTTGTGCTCAGTTTCGAAACTTAAATCTCTATATTTTTTTGAATTGACTAGAGAAAATGATATGAAGTCAAAGACCTGTTTTTATTTCTGCATCATCATCCTGTTATTGGTGGTCAGCCATGCCTCTGCGCGGGCGGCTGCTAACGAACAAAAACTCGATAGGGCGGCTGTGTGTGTAAAAAACAAGGATTACAAAACTGCTTATAGACAATTTAAAAGGATGGCCCAACATGGCTGTCCTTATTCGCAGTGTGTTGTTGGCATAATGCATCAAAAGGGTGTTGGCACAAAGAAGGATGGCAAAACGGCGGCATATTGGTTCGAGAAATCAGCTGCGCAAGGGTACAATGAGGCTGAGTATAGGCTAGGGAAACTTCATTTGGAAGGCAATGGTGTGCCGCGGAATGTTGAGCTAGCTGCGCATTGGCTGGAAAGAGCGGCCCAACATGGAGTAGTTGAAGCGCAATATGAATTGGGAAAACTTGATGTGACTGAGCGCAGTGCCCAGGCTTTTAACGAGGGGCGAGCCTGGCTTAATGAAGCCGCTTCGCATGGATTTAGTAAGGCAGTTGAATTGGCTGGAAAACTGCCGCCTGTTCCGGCCGGTCAAACTCCAGTGGCTTTGCAAGGTGTTGCCCAGGGTGTGTCCAATATAAAACAATCTTGGGATGGCTATGGCCAGGTTGCCAGTTCTCTTGATGCGCTCGCTGCTGCGCACTAATTATATTTACCAGTAAGTTAGATCTAGATTCTGGGTGTTTCCTCAATTAGGAAGCCCTATCTTCTTACTTAGATCAATCATTGGTTGCGAGCTAGCGTTGATGATCCCTGCCCATGGGCGATCAAGATCGGCAATTAAAAGAATAACTGTTGAAAATGCGATGGCCAGCATAAGGCTGGCAACCACACTACGGCCGCCTACTATTCCGCACTTGTATCCGTTTCCAGCCATTGACAGAGCAGCAATCAGAAAAAGGGCATACCAAATGCTTGGTGGGATGCGAGCTTGAAGTCTTGTCGCCAGTCTCTTTGCGTGAAGGTCGATCATTTGGTTTAGTGATTCGATAAATAGTGCGACAGTCTCAGATTCCGGATGTTTTTGTCCGACTATAGTCGCTTGTTGCCAAAGTTGATCTTGTATCACTTCGCCTTTGGCAAGGGTAGGTTCTAATGCATCATTTTGAAAAACATCCTTTACTCGTATATCGACATACTTACGCACTAGACTTTTGATGTTTGTTCTAAAAGGTTCCTCGATAAAGTCTGCGCGGAAATAAGTGGTACCAATTGCATTGGATTCTTCCATCACTAGTATCTTTCTGGTGTCGTAGCGAGCAGCCGCTAATCCAAAGGTAAATGCCAACATGAAAGCTAGCAAGCTGAGCATAGAACCAACCATGGAAGCAACCGAAGTCTCATGTTCTTTGGCAGCGTTTCGACAGCCTAATCTGAACCCTCCTTCGATACAAAGCAAGGCAACGGAGATTGTGAGGAGGAAAAATGCCCGAATAGGGATCTGATCGAGAATTTGCATAATTATTACTATAGAAGAAACTCAAGACTAAAAAGTAAATTGTATTTCTATTGACTCATTGCTGCCTGCAGGTGGTGGCGGATAGGGGGCATTGTTTTTTATTCTTTCCAAAGCCTCGTCATCACATTTTTCATTTCCTGAAGAACGTGCTAAGCACAGATCCGATATGTGTCCATCACGATGGATTCTAAATATAACCACTGGATGCTTGGGACTTTGGCAATTCCAAGCAGGCTTATGCAAGCGTGATAGAATCCGATGTAAGTTAGCCATATAGGGACCATAATCAATTTCATTAGCTCTTGTGGGGCTGCGGCTGAGTTGATCTCGATTTGGTGGCGACTGATTAATTGGTATTGTCGGCGATGGGCGGGGACCGCCAAAAACTTCTTGTGCCATGGTGCATTGAATTGATATTAGTATAGCAATAGCAAGGACTGCAAACACTCCGTGAAGAAAAATACGATTCATAGTTTTACCTGTTTATCATTTCCCTTGTCAACCGCTTACTGAACTTCATGTCTTCCAACATAGCGCTTGTTGCAGAGCTGCTCCTCGGACATAAAAATGGAATTGGGTGTATTCTACAATAGTGGTGGCACTTAATTGTCATCGAGATGAAATTGCTATTGTACAAAATGCGACCGGAGATGGGACATGGCTTTTTATGCCAAGCCTTTTGAAAAAATCGATAAATTTTGCAGGGAACTTGGCAAAATCGTTAAATGAGTCTTAGAGGCAAAAGATGCAGTTCGCTAACTTGAAGACCGTCTATAAAGAAAGCTATATCCCCATATTTGAGTCATGCATCATTGGATTAATTGCTGGGATTTCGGCAGTGTTATTGAGCACCGGGGTAAGCTGGTTGGGTGCTTTGCGAGTGCATATCTCCAGCATTGCCCCGTCCGTTTATGTTTTGCCTCTCTTTGGATTAGTTGGTGGACTTATTGCCGGGCTGCTTGTTGAGCGAGTGGCGCCCGAAGCATCCGGCAGCGGCATTCCGCAAGTCAGGGCTGTGCTGGATCGAATTATTGTCGCTCTTAATTTACGCACGGCTATGGTGAAATTGTTAGGTGGTACAGTTGCGCTGGGATCAGGGTTTTTCCTGGGGCGAGAGGGTCCCACGGTGCAGCTTGGTGCAGCACTGGCGGTGCCCTTGACCCGCTTGCTGCCAACCACAACCGAGCACAAAAGACAGTTGATAGCAGCAGGCGCCGGTGCCGGATTAGCCTCGGCGTTTAATGCACCGCTAGCCGGCGTAATTTTTGTTTTAGAGGAACTGCTCAAGGAGATTAAGCCAGTCACAGTAATTATTGCTGCTATTGCTTGTTCTGTGGCTTGTCTTGTTTTAAATATTCTCGGACCGGCGCACTTACGCCAAGCGGTGACCGAAATTAATACTATGATTTCTTTTGCTCCGGATGATATACCATTTTATTTGCTTCTAGGGATGGCGGCTGGACTTTTTGGTGCGCTGTTCAATGCCGGAATTTTAAAAGCACTGGATTTCAATCGTCAGGTGTTAAGAGTACCATTACCGGTTAGAACAGGGCTTGCCGGACTTTTGTCGGGAACAATAATTTCTATTTTGCCTGAAGCTTTTCATAATTATGCCGGCATGCGAACATTGATTATTGCCGGTAATACAGATTGGCATGTAGTGCTGCTGGCATTTGGGGTGTTCTTTTTCTTACATTGATAGCCTATGGTTCTGGGGCTCCAGGGGGGTTGTTTGCACCCTCATTAGCGCTTGGCTCAGCCCTGGGTTATTTGATTGGCCTTTTTGATCTGTCCATGACCGGAACTGGTTCTACATCAGCGTTTGCATTAGTTGGTATGGGCGCATTCTTTAGCGCTGTCGCTCGTACGCCGCTAACCGCCATCGTGATTACTTTTGAATTGACCAGTAACTTTGCGCTGCTAACGCCCTTGATGCTTGCTTGTGTTATCAGCTCAGCTGTTGGCGATCAGATCTCCAGGGGTGGTATATATGATCTCCTAATGTCCTGGATTGGCATTCATTTGCGAGGTCCGGGACTGAGTCAAAATTTGCGCATCTTAAAGGTCAAGGATGTAATGCAAACTAAAATTGATCAACTGAGCAGCAAAGAGTTGGTAAAAGACGTGCTCTCGACTTTAAGTAGCTCAGCGCAGCGAGGATTTGTGGTTGTTGATAGAGGCAAACTTGTAGGGGTGGTGACGCAAACAGATCTAAGTAAATTGGCTGAAATCAAATTGTTGGAGCATATTACGGTTTCTGAAATAATGACGCCACATCCGGTGGCTGTTAATTTATATGATTCGGTGGAAGAAATTTTATTTCTATTTAGTCGTTATAAGTTTACTTGGCTACCTGTAACAGATCACGACAGATTGAAAGGGATAATACTACAGAGCGATGTTTTGAAGTCCCTTTTTGTGGAAGAAGAAAAAGGAAGTTGAGCAAAGTACTTTTCGATTAGTCCAAATTGTTCTACAATAGGCGCGGTGGTGTTGATCGTTTAGTGATTGTGGGGCATCATGGAAGTAAAAGACAACTTGAGAGAATTTGCTCAAAAAGCTGGTCAGTATTTTCTGGATTTTTTAGAAACTGATTTTAAGCGCCAGCAGCCGCCGCGCCGACGGGTGCAATTGAAAAATGATGCTAACCAGACGACTGGCATAGCACTGCATAAATATCAGAGTCTATATACGGCAGTAGTTAATTTACTAGCTGAGAATGATCCCGGTACTCAAACTTTAGTCATTCCGCGAGGTAAATATACAGCTAAGGTATCAGCGCAGTTAAAAGATCTGGCATTTAAATTTATAGACGAATATGATGCACAGAAATTTGCCCATATTGTTGATCGCGTTTTGACCATAGCAAAAGAAGAACTGCCAACAGCGTCCATTAATCCAGAAGCATATTCAAATTCAGTATGCGCCGTTCTTGAAGAAACAACGGCTGTCGAAATAATCAGGCCTTTATTGACGTTGTTGGAAAATTCACTTATTAGTAGCGCTTATAGCGCCGTTGAATCGATTTTTGAAATTGAGACAGAATTGGTGTCTATATTAACGCAAGATGCTTGTCGCCAGATGCCATCGATTCTCAATTCTTATATTGTTTCGGGTAACGATGTGGTTATTCGAGATCTTTTAGCCGAGTTTTTAGACGAGCAACAGTCGCGGCAGAAACTGAAAGATTTTCTGGAGGGGTTTGCTGTTGCAGATGTCTGGCAAGAGATTCGCGATCTTCGCTCATTAACGAGGATGGGCGATAATCTGCAAGTCTATTTATATCTATGTGATATTAAATTGGGTGGCCATGTTTTTCCAATTTTTTATATACCGCTGATTATTTATCAGGATGAAGGCTCGGATAAATTTAATATCCAATTTGATTCACATTTATGCATTAATAAGCGCGCTGTGGATTATGTGACGCAAGAGCTTGTTATCCCTGAATCTGTGCGACTGAATCATCAAATACAGGAGCGCATCATTTATCTCAAGCCGGATATCATGGTCGTCAGTATGCTGATTAGTATACTGGAGCGTTTGCTCAGTCTATTTAATCTTGATACCGATTTTGTATTTGATAACGCCAGAGTGCAAACGGCAAAATCTTCAAAGGTTTCTTTAAGCACGGCCTGTTACCTAGCAGTATTTGATCGCTCTGATGAGGCTATGCTCAATGACTATGAAGCGCTCTTAGAAGCATTGCGATCTGGAGATGCAACACTGGGAGCGCTTTTTGAGAAAGTGCTCAAAGGCTTTTTGCAGGATGATCCGGCTAATGCATTTTCAGGCATTGAAAAAAATTGGGAGAGTTTGTCAGTGCCCGGGCGTCTTGTCACTGAGTCTCCAATTCCACTAAATGAAGAGCAGCGCAAGATTTTAATGGCGCTCAATGAATCGGACGTTCGCTATTTGATAGTTCATGGCCCCCGGGTACCGGCAAGTCTCATACTATTACTGCCATTGCTTTCGAATATATTTTGCAGGGTAAAACTGTACTTGTCTTGTCCGATAAAATGGAAGCGTTGGATGTTGTGGAAGACAAGCTTACTAAGTCAATGAACAATGCTCGTCCTAGTGAGTCATTCCAAAATCCAATATTGCGCTTAGGAAGAATTGGTGGCACATATGGCAAGTTATTAAAGCAAGATTCAATTGAGACTATTCAAAGGCAGTATCGTGCAGCTTCTTCTCATCGTCGCGAAATTGATGATGGTATATCCACTTCTAGCGGAGAGCTTGCGGAAAATATCGGCAATTTAATCGACTGCATTAGTGGCATAAAAATTGAAGACATTCAAAAAATACATATTCTCGAGGCATCACTTATAAAGCGCATTCCGGAGTTGGAAGCGCTAATAAAGCAAGAACAGTGGCCGACAATTGGGACTGAAGGCGATAAAGCAAGATCCTGGTCTAAATCAAGTGAATATAGCTCAGGCTGTCAATTTATAAATGCAGCTAGCCCGGCGACAATTGAAGATCTGCTTTCTTTGATGAGAAAATCTACGGCGGCTACAAAGCTTTATATGCTGACTGAGCATAAGCAAGCGTTTTCAGCTTTTAGAAAACTTTGTCCGAGTGATGGTGGACGTTTGCAAGAATTTATTGCTCGTTATCAGGCTTTGCAGGTGCCATTGCTCGGTCATTGGGGGACTGAGATTTTTCACAATAAAAAATTGCGCGAATTAAATGCCGAAGTGGCTGAGAATTTTTCCACTGATTATTCTTTGAATTTTCACAAGCGTATTAAAGATTTAGAAACCGTATGCATGCTTTTGCCGCAGGCTCGGGATATTCAGCAGTTTTGGCAAATTTCGGATCTGGATTTTGAAAATATGTATGAAGAGATAGTTCATCGTCAATATCAATTTCACGACTTTAGCGCATTTTTATCCTTAGCGCAGGCAATTAATAAAGTGATTGAACAATCTGTGGCATTGGACATCAGCAAATATAAGATTGGCCCGGGCAGGTTATTTGCTAATGCAGCTGATGTTATTCAGTTTTATTTTGACCTGGCTGAATTAGTAGAACTTCTGATTTTGATTACTGGTCAGGAGAGTAATGTTCCACGTTTTGATTTTGTTGGTAACCGTACTCAGCTGGAGCAGCTATGCACTACAAAAATGACACTGGAGATGGACTCCCGTTTTGTGCGATTTGTTGAGCAAGCATCGGCAACAGCAAAAACACTAGCAGCGGTAATTCGGGCTAAGCAAAAATTTCCCCGCGATGCCTTTGAGCGTTTGCGCGATGCCTTTCCTTGTATTATCGCCAGCATAAGAGAATTTGCCGAATATATTCCTTTATATACTGGAATGTTTGATTTGGTAGTAATAGATGAGGCCAGTCAGGTCTCTGTGGCTCAAGCATTTCCGGCTCTATTGCGGGCAAAGAAGGTTTTGGTTTTAGGAGATCGCAAACAGTTTTCCAATGTCAAAGCAGCATTTGCCAGCGGTGAACGCAATGCTGCTTATGTTAATGACTTGAAAGATTTTTACAGACGAAGGATATCTTCTGCTGCAGATAAAATGGCGAGGGCCACGTTGTTTGATGTTAAAAGGTCTATATTGGAGTTTTGCGAATTAATTGGCAATTATTCAATTATGCTTAGAAAGCATTTTCGTGGATATCAGGAACTTATTTCTTTCAGTTCGAAATATTTTTATGGCGGTGGTCTGCAGGCTGTAAAGTTTCGCGGTAAGCCTATTGATGATGTAATTAAGTTTACTGTTTTGGAACATGATGGGCGAGAGGAGAAATATCGCAATACCAACTCTCAAGAAGCGGAAGTAATTAGAGATCTTCTCAACGGTTATTTGCAATTAGAAAATCCACCGACGGTGGGCATTATTACACCATTCAGGGAGCAGGTGATTTTAATTACGCAGTTGCTACTTGCTGAGAGCAATGTTCGTCTATATGATGAGCGGCTCAATCTAAAAATAATGACGTTTGATACCTGTCAGGGTGAAGAAAGGGAAATCATTCTTTATAGTATGGTGGCAACGACTGCACATGATGCCTTAAAGTATATTTTCCCAATTGAGCTTAGAGATACGGATGAGCGTGTTGACGAGCAGTTAAAAATGCAGCGCTTAAATGTGGGATTTTCGCGAGCACAAGAATGTGTACATTTTATTCTTTCTAAGCCGGTTGAGCAATTTGTGGGCTCGATTCGTACTGCATTGCAGCATTATCAGGGCACGCTTAACGAGAAAATGAAGGATGAGTCCGACGAAACAGATTTTTCGTCCGCTATGGAACGAAGGCTTTTGCAATGGCTTTACTCGACGCAGTTTTTTCTCAATAATCGTGATTCGATTGAGTTGCGTCCGCAATTTCCTATTGGTGATTATCTAAAGCAGCTTGACCCTCTTTATAGTCATCCAGCTTATAGGGCTGATTTGCTTTTGATGTTCCGCGAGCCGCATAAAACAATAAATGTGGTAATTGAATACGATGGATTTAGAGAGCATTTTCAGGAGAACGGAAAGCTATATGATGCCGGTCGCAGCTTCTATTATAAGCCAGGCGATATTGAAAGGCAGATGGTGCTTGAATCTTATGGTTATAAGTTCTTGCGCGTAAATCGTTTCAATCTGGGCGCTGACCCAGTTGTTGCTTTATCCGAGCGTCTTTATGCCCTGGTGGATGCGGCAAAAATTGAAAATGTACCTAATGATATTACAGCTAGGGTAAAAATGGATGCTGAGGGTTTGAGGAGTGGTGAAATAAAATATTGTCAGAAATGCAAACTATCGAAGCCCATGGGGGCATTCTATAACCCGGCCCTGGCGACGAAATATGGGCGATTTTGTGTGGAATGCCAGACTGCCAGCAAAAAGAAAGTGACCAGTTTCGCGCCGCAGACAGAAGTTCTGGAACAATTGACGAATGAGGTGGCTAATCCAGAGATCTCGCTCCAATAAATGAGTTCTGACTCTAATGCCATTGTGGCAAGGCGGAAAAATGCAAATTATAGCTTTAGTTATTTGGCTGGCAATTTTGATTTATCCTGCGCAAGCAGATGTATTGCAAGGTGGAATTCAACACAGTGAATATTTACCGCAGATGCCTGCTCAACTGCAGGCTGGAAGCGCCTATCAGGATGCACCTATGCAGACAACTTCAATTAAGTGGTACCCACTACCTACATGGCTGCGCGGTGTCTACCAGTCCGATTTTATTACTAATCAAGTTGTGCAGGTTTATTCATCAGCCGCTCCACCTCATCAAGCTTACGGCAAAATGAAGCATACAGATAGCTATGGCTTGCAGTTAGATAATCAGGGGCGCTTATGGAATGCGGATCTTTTACCAAAAGTTGGTAAATGGGAAGGCGCTCAAGTTGAAGTGCAAACAACAGTAGAAAAAGACTGTGTAACAAGCGATGACAATCAGCTAATTATGCATATTCATAATTATTGTGTTTATCTTAGCCCAACGAAACAGCAGATAGTTTATGCAGAGCAAGTGGATGGTTTTAAGACGATAAAGCTGCAAAATAAGCAGGGAGATTTATCTATCTATGATGACATTCAAGAATATGACAGTAATGGACAACCGCTCGATAGATACATTGCCACCTCGACGATGCACCGAACGAAGATCTTTAAACCGCAGGATTTTGAAAATGGTATTGATTTGCGGGCTTCTTTAGCACAATATCTCACCTCTACCGGACACCCCGAGCTGATTCCTGGAAGTAATACACCTGTTGAGCCTCAGATGAAGTCTGGTGCGACGCCTGATGGGAATTTTTCTTCCGCATTTGGCAATCCTAATCCCAATGCCAGCCCAGGTTCTTATCCGAATGCAGACACCACTGCTTATCCGAATCCAAATGTTAATTCATATCCCGAACCTGGCACAAATCGATATCCAAAAGTTGATTCCAACCCAATTCAGGCAATGCCTTCTCCCGTTAACAAACAAGATGACACGGGTGTTGGCTTTTAGAAAACTAGATTACTTAGTTTCATCTCCGTCTTTTTCCGCCGCTTTTGGAGATATTGAGTTGTTGGCGATAGATGGTTTGCTAAGTATTTTTCCAGCCACTGCAGTCACTGGTCTATTAACCCATTTCATAAACTTTTCATCGGTTTCCCATGGTTTGGGCGCGCGGCCGGTCAGTTTAACAATATGATTCCTGGCTGGAATGCTTCTATCTTCGTCTTCATATAAATGTCCAAGCGGACTGATACCATGAAAAGAAAGTCCTTTCTCATCGCCCACTTCTGTTCGAAAGACAATCAGCCATTCTCTAATGCATTGATCTAAAAGCACCGGATCTTGTACGGTTTGACCTTTGAGCTTTGCCTCTAAGGCTTTAGCATAAGCCAGATGTGTGTCCATGTCATTATAATCTTTGCCTAATGCACGCTCGCACAACTTGATTGCTTGTTCGTAATTTCCTTGCTCGGTAGCATATTCTGCTGCCAGTCCTAGTGAATTTGTTGTTTGTTCACCTAAGCCACTAAATGCTTCGATGGAAGTGACTGGACGTATGGGAGCAGCCTGGCGAGGAATATAATCATCCGGGTCATCGGCATCTTGATCATTGTCGGCGAAAGCAGAACTAAATTGACATAGCGTCACAATCTGCATAGCGATCAGTATTTTTTTTATCATGACTGTTTAGGTCCGGCTAGTTAGCGTATAACAGTATCCATGCCATAAGTATCAACAATAACAGCTTTCATCTGTCGAGTCTATTGGTAATTAATCAGTCTTTATCGCCTGCCAATCGAACGCTTTGCATATATGCTAGTTGTATGGCTATATTATCCTTTTGGTATTGGCAGGACCGATCTGACTGATCTTGATCTCTATATATTGTGGTGCTGCGGTTGCAATGGCATAATGCGTATGATGGGTTGCCTGCTGTTCGGTAGATATTCTAAGATATATGCGCAATGATTAAACTGAAAATCAACAAGGTTCCGGTGCTCTTTATTAAGGCATTCACCGCTGTAGATATTGAGAGCATAATGGAATTTGCGCGCCAGGCAGCTAGTTTTTACACTGGTAACGGCAAGACCATTTTATTTATTGATACACCAATCACTGCTGCTACTGTAGAAGCTGTAGAGAAGCTAAAATTGGAAGGCTTCCGTGTTGTTTTTCAGGGATCATCACGGTATTGATGGACCGTCATCGAATGACCGAGAGAAGCGCGTTGTTGAAGCAACGGCCAAGCTTAATCAGTTGTTGTCCGGAGATTGTTTGATCACGGTGCGGCGTTTGCATCCTGCATGCAGTACCTTGGTGGAAATTGGCGAATTTAAAGATGCGGTGGCGATAGTTGCCGATCCGGATGCCGACGGTTTAACAGCAGCAATGAAGGCTGCCGGAATTTCATATCCTGGATTGGATGAGGATGCTGCTAAGCTTGATGGGGAACCACAGTTGCAGGTGACTGGTACGCCAATTAGCCAATTGCTGGCAAAGGGCATAGCGGTTCTTCCTTCCTATGATTCATCCAGGCCAAAGGAAAGAGAAGAAGCTTATCAAAGCTTATTTTCTGACTGGCTAAATGCGGTTTGTGGGCAGGAAGCCGCCAAGAAACGCCTTGAAGACCGCGTGGCTGCTTATGAAGATGCCGTTAAAGTATCGCAATCATTGGCGCAAACGTCCCGGATAATTGCACCAGGAGTAGTGCTAGTTGACGTTGTGGATAAACCATTGTTTGATCCGGGCACACTCAATGCTCTGCTAGAAAGAGATCCAGGTTGCCAAATTATGGTGCTAAGAAAATCCCTTGGTCCAATTGCGGCTGTGCATGGTATTCAATATAGCTTAGCTGTGACAAAGCCATATCATGGCCAAGTTAATTTGCACAATTATGTCTCAGCGCAGGCTAAATCCAGCCCTGAAGCTGGTGTGATCTCAAATGTTTCTTTTTGCTTCATGTTAGCGAAGACGTTTGGCTAGAGCAGGTTTTTCCTAAGCTCAAGAATTTGGCTCAGCAAGCGCCAACTCCTTAGTAGTCCAGCTTATATGATTCGTCGCCCTCTTGAGCGCGGTCTAAAGCGGCGCACTTGCGCAGTTGCCCGACGAGGTAGTGAAGAAGAAGACGCATCCGGATCCAATACTCTGCCAATAAGTCTTTCAATATCGCGAATAAGGGAGCGTTGTCCTTCACCAATGAATGAAAGCGCTACTCCAGAGCGTCCTGCTCTTCCGGTTCTGCCAATACGATGAACATAATCCTGTGGAGAATCAGGTAAATCATAATTGATCACATGGCTGATTGCCGGAATATCTAAACCACGAGCCGCTACATCTGTTGCTACCAGTACTGGAAAAGCACCGGCCCGATATCTTTTCAATGTTTGCTCGCGCTGGTATTGGGTAATGTCACCATGAATTTCTTCGGCTAAAACATTAGCAGCACATAGCCTGTCTTTTACCCACGTTGCACGACGTCTGGTGCGGGTAAATATGAGAACGGATGACATTTCTTGCTTTTGCAGCAATTCGAGCAGTAATGCATCTTTGCCAAATTCATTGACATGAAAAATACGTTGATCGATTGTGCTTGGTTCAATCTGCTTGGCGCTCATACGAATGGTGATTGGCTGGCGAAGAAATTCAGACCCGATCCGTTCAACGCGCTCATTAATAGTGGCAGAGAACATTAGCGTTTGCCTATTTTTAGGTAATTTATGCACAAGCTTGCGTATTTGGGGCATAAATCCAAGATCAAGCAGGCGATCTGCTTCATCGAGGACCAAGATTTCGATTGCCGAGAGATCTACGCATTTGCGTTCTACGTAATCAAATAATCTGCCAGGGGTGGCAATGATGATATCCACTCCACGTTCTAAAGCTTTCATTTGACTGACAAATCCTGTTCCGCCATATAAGGTTATGGTGCGTGGCCTGTAGTTTTTGGCAAACCGTTCGAACTGTCCTTTTACTTGAACAGCCAGCTCACGTGTAGGAACCAATACCAATGCTTTTGGTTTGTTACTGGGGCCTTGCAAATGTTCGATAATGGGCAAGGCAAATGCTGCTGTCTTTCCGGAGCCGGTCTGCGCAGAAGCCATTATGTCTTTTCTTGATAGGGCGAGGGGAATCGTTTTTTCTTGAATCTCGGTTGGTTCTAAGTAACCAAAATCTTTTAGGGCGCTAACAATTGGCTCGGACAAACCGAGCTTGATAAATTTACTCAATTATAAAATCCTTGGTGTGTGCATGCTGGTCGACTTAAAGACCAGAACTAAGTGTAGCCTTAATGGCTTTTATTATTCTAATCAAGGGCATCTTGTCATACATTTTCCTGGATGTCAAAGTTTATATTGAATTTTGCTTACAATAGTGCATAATTCAAGGGGAAACCGGCAATCTTTACTTGGTTAAATTGAGGTATTAGCGATATGAGATTTATCCTGAAACTTGTTCTGACGGCATTGGTTTTTATGTTTGTATTGCCGATGATTCAAGTTGACTTTCATGGCAGTTTTCTAAATGCTTTGTTATTGGCATTTGTCTTCGGGATCATGGTGTGGCTGGTTGATTTGGTAGCTGTGACACTTTCTACTATGCTTACCATAGGTTCGCTAGGGTTAGCCTTAATCTGGTTGATACCTTTATGGGTATTTGGATTTTGGCTGCTGCCGGCAGTCGCTTTAAAATTAGTAGCGCATTTCTTTCCTACTTATTTGACAATTATTGGTTGGTGGCCAGCAATTTGGGGTGGTTTGCTGATGCTGTTTGTTGGTGTGATTACAAGTAGTATCAACACCGTATTGTTCAAGGGCAAAGAGCAATAACCTTTGGCTGGCTAGTATTGGAAAACAGATGGTGTAGAAAATATGCCTAATACGGCCATCACTTCAGCAATGGCTAATACGCAAGCAGCCGGGACGGCGAAAGTAAGCAGGAATTGCCACCACCAGTTGATTGGCGTACCATCCTGCCAATCTCGATAGAGAAAAATGGCGCGAAAGAATAAATTGACACCAAACCCCATCACACCAAAAACAAGCAATAATATTACAGCGCCAGTTTGCATGAAAGGCTAAGCTCGGTTGATTACAAGGTTTTGAGGAAGGCGAGTAAATCTTTTTTCTCCTGATTGGTTAACTTTGTCTCCAGCACCAGGTTGAAAAACTCTACGGTATCGTCCAGAGTAAGCAGGCGGCCATCATGTAAATATGGCGGCGAGTCCTTGATACCACGCAGAGGGAATGTTTTTATTGGTCCATCAGCGCTAGCCATTTCACCATTGATCATATGTGGTTTATAAAAGCGCTCAACTTGCAAATTATGCATCAGATTATCGGTATAATAAGGAGGAGTATGGCAGGTCAGACATTGCCCTTTACCCATGAATATATCTTGACCGCGAAGCTCTTGCGCAGTGGCTTTGCGTGGATCCAATTTGCCATCGATTTTTAATTTGGGTGCTGGTGGGAAATCGAGCAATTCAAGAAATTCAGCCATATCGTGCACCTGGCTGCCGCGCTCTAGAACGTTAACGCCTTTTTTGGTGGCGATTACCGGATCACCATCGAAATAAGCCGCGCGTTGTTCAAACTCGGTGAAATCTTCCACTGTTTTTAATGCTCGTTGCGATCCGAAAAGCCTTTGAATGTTTACGCCGCGCAATGAAGGTGTGTCAAGGCGATGCCTGAATTCTTGAGGGCGAATATCGCCGACAAGATGGGTGGCCGCATTAGTGTGCCCATTAGCATGACATTCAAGGCAGGTGACGCCCCGACTTGGCTCAATTGTGCGTCTGTCTTCGGTAAAGTTGAATTGTTGTTGCGGAAAAGGCGTGAGCAAGAGCCGCAATCCGTCCAGTTGTTTGGGATTGAGGATGCCATTGAAGGTTTGATAGTAATTATTGATGGTCAGCAATTTGCCGTGCGTCACATCGCCTAAATCCGGTCTTGTAGTCAGATAAAGAGATGGTGGAAATTCCGGCAAAAAATGCTCCGGAAAATCAAAATCAAGATCAAAGCGTGTCAGGTCTCGACTTTCAGCAGCTTTGATGGCATCAATATGGAAGCGAGGAAAAACCATACCACCTTCGCCATGATTGGGATGTGGTAGGGGCATAAAGCCGGAGGGAAAAATATTTTTTTCTCGAATATCTTCTGGTGACATAGAGGAAAGATCTTGCCAGGTTATGCCTGGTGCTAATTTAACGCGTACGCCTGACTGAATAGGTTTTGTTCTATCCATTAGGCAGGTTTTGTCCGGTACGTCGGAGAGGTCGTAGCGTTCGTTGAGCAAATCCATCTGCCGCTTTTCAATCTCTGGTTTCGCAGCGGTCATTTTACTAATTGTCTTCGAAAGAGCTTCTTTGATATCCACAGGCATATAACTGCTTGCGCCCTGTCCTGAATCCTGGGCTTTTACAGCCACCCAGACTGTAGAGATGACAAAAAGACAGGCGATTATCTTTGCTATATAAGACCTATTCATATTAGTAGCTCCTTGTCATTTATCACGTTGCTTGAACTGGGGCAATAAAGATTCCTTGATTTGCTGATTTATTGAATACCGACAGGTTCAGATTGTTCTCCCTTGTTCTCCGTTCTTCGAATTATGGCTACAGCCTTTTGTCGCGTTTTTTCCAAATCATTGCCTATTTTATACATAGATACGGCGTGTCTGCCAATAGCAGTATTGTCAAGCTTTTCTTCGTTAGCTAGTTTATAGAGTGCTGTCACATGATCATTCAAGGCTTGAATGCCGGTAGCCCACCGTTGCCAGAGCGGGGAAAGAGATTCTTTAGCGATTTTGGGTACAAAGACTTTCGTGGCACCGGCTTTAGTATCATTAATATCATCAGCAAATAAGTGAATAACTGGCTCCATGGTGCCCACATAAAAATATAACCATTCTATTCTGGGAGGCAGATATGAGGCAGGCTTCAAAAGCCCTTTGTCTGAAATCGATTTTGGATAAACAAGAACAAGATTTTCTCCCGATTGAACGTCCCGGCGTGTAACCTCCAGATATATATTGATTGCTTGTTGTTTGATTTGTTGAAGGGATAATCCACAATCACGCAAACGATTCAAAGTTAGGAGGTCTCGATCGGCTGAATTATTATCCGTAAGACTGGAGGGTATAATCCTTGCTTTGTTTTGCACAGGCAAATCATCCGCTGTGGCGGTATTGGCAATTTTGTCTTTACCAGCAATTTGCCCGGATAGGAATAGGGCAATCGCGATGCAGCGTAATATAAATTTGTTAGTCATTTTTATTCTCACAATTTGAATTGATCATCTTGTAGTCCCATATTAGCGTTGAAATTTTCGAACAGGGTTATTGAATATCTATTGCCGTTGCGGAAGAGATCCCATTCCACCGGTGTGGCTGTTTGTGGGTCTATAAAAATGCGATCTGTTATTTGCTGTGCTGTCCCATCAGGCTTGATCACTTGCAAAATAGTTACACTTTGTTTGAATCTATCTATTGGAATTGGTGCAGAGTGTGGTCATAGCTTTGCTGCCGGAGCCAATGCTGCTTTAACCTGAGCGAATAAAGTGGCAAAGTCGGATTTAATAACATTGAATCCATTTGGGGCTTGTAATATTCTTGAGTCGTCATCAAGATTCATTTTCAAAAATCGCAACTTTGGTCCACCGGCTACACGAATTCTTCCATCTGGTTGTCGCACAACGACAGTGCCATCTTTTAAGCCATGCGATTTTATTTGAAGTCTAACTAGATTTGGTCTTTTGAAAAAGTAAGTACCGGCTCCTGATTCTTTTAGAGTTGGTTGACACATATACAGCACGGATTCAAATTTATAGTCTTTGAGATCTGAAATAGATTTGTAAATTTCATCAGTCAATTTTCCGCCATCATTTGTTGCTCGTTCTATTAGTGCATCATCATTGCTTAGATCAGGAGGCGCGGCAGAACAGACAAGGAGTGACGCTGACAATCAATAGAACTAATATGGACGGAATAATATAGTTCAAAAATCGCATGGTCTTATTTGGTGAGTAATGCAAGAGAATTTTATTTTAGCCTTGATTGTCTGTTCCCGATAACTGTGTTCCAGTTTTGCTGATTGGTTGTCTGTTCCCGATGAGATTTGATTTTAGCTGCTTGGCTGTCTATAGTTTTGCCTGTTTCTTTAGCGTCAACGGAGAATCTTTTACTTGTTCCATCTATGCTTGTTGTTTCTATCGGCTGGCTTGTCCTGATTGACCGGCTGCTGGACTGAGAGAAGATTCTAGTTTGATTTCTTCATCAAGAGAGGGATTATTGGCCAGCGATTGTCCGGCAGAGGAAGCAAGTTTTTCTTCGATTCCTCGTGCCATTTTTATTTTCTCTTCAGCCAATGGTGCGCGTCCTGTTAGGAAATATATTTCGGCTAAACTGCGCAATGTATCACAAAGTTCTGGATTATCGGCGCCATATAATTTAGTGCGCAAAGCCAGTGAATGTTCAAGCAAAGGTTCGGCAAGATCGAGCTGCCCGCGCATTATATAGAGCTGAGCCAATTTGGTCATGTTATAAGCAGTGTATAGAATTTTTCTTGCTCGAATCCTGTAAATTAACTAGTTTCTTCTGATAATCGTTTTCTAGTTTCGTTAGGGTGTCTTGTTGGGCCAAATTTTGCAAATGCAGAAGAAAGGGCATTGCTGGCAATAGCTTTGTCTTTATCGGAGCCAGTCTTGCTCATCGATTGCAGGGCAGATACGGTGCCGGAACTGGCGAAAATCTGAGCGAATTCACTTGCTGTTTCAGTATTAGTCATTGACGATAAAGCAAGTATGGCCGCTTTTTTGCTCTGCTCATTGCCCATTAAATGCGGGATAAAACTACCAATGGTTTGCACTTGGAGAATTTTCAACTGTTGTTGATTATATGTATAAGTACAATAAGTACCGACGGCCGAGATGAGTACCCCGCATAGCAGTGGCGAAAGGGCGCCAATTTTTTCCCAGACATCTCTTCTGGAGACAAGTTCTATTGAGCCGGTCTCATCTTTACTCATGATATTCCTCTACATTTGATATATATTTTATGCACTCAATTATAACAGCCAGGCTAATGCTGCAACTGGACCAATAAAACCTGCTTTGCAACCGGGCGAGAACTTTCAGCAAAGGAGTTTTATGCACACCGGTTTGTTTCAGGGTGTTTATGGTTTGCTCTTAGATATGCCAGCTAGATATTGCATAATGGAGTCTATTTGCTCTTTGGATAGTGGTCCTCCGGACTGAGCGAGAAAGCCGGGCATTGAGCGGTGCGTTTTACTGCCGTATGAAATTATTTGTTCAATACTGTCCTTAAAGGTTGGATTATCATAAGGTCCAAGCAAGGCGGGGCCCACTGCGCCCTGTGCATTTTTGCCATGACACATAGCACAATCAGCCTCATACAATTCACTGCCATATAAGCCAACTCCTTTGGAGACATGGCAGGCGGCGCAGCGTTCCTCATTGAATATTTTTACTCCGACATCCCCAGTCATTCCAATATGAGGATCTTTGACATTCATTGATAGATAAATGGGGACCGTATGTCGAACGGGATCATTAGAGGAAAGGTAAATTGCTTTGACTATTTTGTTCTGTTTCATTGCCGTGTCTACCACAACAACCAGCTCAGTTTGCTCACCTGGCTTTAAGAGATGTTTAGTTAGAGTGGGTACTGTGCAACCGCAACTTGAATAAGGA
Organism: Candidatus Melainabacteria bacterium; assembly: GCA_963767815.1. Classification (GTDB taxonomy): domain Bacteria; phylum Cyanobacteriota; class Vampirovibrionia; order Obscuribacterales; family Obscuribacteraceae; genus CAVYFJ01. Next base: position 123,195 of record CAVYFJ010000002.1, read on the forward strand.
TCGTGTAATTGCAAAACACCTGAGCCGGTATTGGAAACTTTGAATGTATGCTTTAACTCAACACCTTCTTCGACAAAGCCAAAATTCCAGCTTCCTGGATCAACGGATATACATGGACCAGAAATCTTGACTGCTTTATTTTGAGCAAAGGCGGACGACGTGAAGCACAGGCAGCAGATGGCTATAAATATACTTAAATTTGATAATTTACTAAACATGCGTTTTGATCAAATGGACAGTTAAATCTTGGCTAGAATAATTTTCTCTTGATGATATAACTCAATATGCTGGTGCACAGAGTGCCAGTTATTATCTTTTCTTGTTAGACGCTTGAATTGATCAGCACTTATTATATATAGTAATGCTTCGCCGTGTGGGCTAGGCAAAGAATCACACTTTATACAATAAGGACTATAGATGAGAACATCTTTTATTAGTATTGTGATTTGTTTGCTGGTGATGTCCTGGTGCAATTTGATCCCAAGCTGGGCTTGTACCGATTTTCAACTACATACAAGCAACGGGACCATTATCGCTGGCCGCTCAATGGAGTGGGGGGCTGATTTTCATTCGCGATTGGGGATTCATCCCCAACAAGAAGATCGCGTTTCGAAGGCACCCGCTGGCAAAATTGGAATGAGATGGATATCCAAATATGGATATGTAGGCGTTGATGGCAATGGACTTGATCTTGTGCTTGAAGGTATGAATGAAAAGGGTTTGTCATATGGGGCGCTATGGATGCCAGGCTATACTCAATATCAAGATGTGACTTCTGATCAATTAAGTCAGGCTATTGATGTAACTGATTTGGGAGGCTGGATATTGGGTAATTTTGCCAATGTCGGTGAAGTCAAAGCTGCCCTTGGCAAGATCCGAGTTTGTGCCAGCCTTGTACCTAGCATAGGTGGTATTCCAACTATTCATGTGGCATTACATGATGCTAATGGTGAAAATGCGGTAATAGAATTTATTGGCGGACAACAGAAATTTTATGCAAATCCAATTGGTGTATTGACGAATTCGCCAGCTTTTGATTGGCATCTAATCAATCTTAGTAATTATGCAATGGTTTGCGGCGGAGAATCCTCGTCCAGCCAAGATTGCTGGGACGGTATTAAGCCCCCGGGGCAAGGCGGTGGCTTCCTGGGTATGCCTGGTGATTGGACACCCACTTCGCGCTTTGTGCGAACGGTGGCTATGCTTTCATTTGCCGAGCCAGTTGCTACAGCCACTGAGGGAGTCAATTTAAGCGAGCATATTCTAAACGCTGTGGATATTCCCAAGGGGGCGATTCGAGAGAAAGTGCTGGGTAAGGAATATACGGATTACACACAATGGATTGTTATTAAAGATCTAACTGACAAAGTGCTATATTTCCGCTGTTATGATAATTTGACATTGCGCGCTCTTGATTTAAAAGGGCTTGACTTTAAGGCTGGCGGTCAGGTGCGATATCTTCCTATGGAAGGTGGGCAATTAGCCGTAAATATTATGGTCAGCGTAAAATAGACAATACTGCAACAAGGTATAAATATGAAGAAGAAAATGCCGGTGGGAATTCATGGTTTGGTGGTAACCAAGCAGAGTTTCGAGAAATTGCTGGTATTAGTTATTTTGCTACTAGTGACCTTTGAACCGTTAGTATTTGCCCAGAATCGAGTCCTCCGTCCCCACTGAGAAACAAAATCTCACTCTGGGCTCCGCCACTGCAAATAGTGGCAGACCATCGATGCCGCTAAAGGGGGGTGTGGAGAAGGTGGAGCTGAGCCTTGAAAGGCTGCGTGGTGTAGAGGCAGACTTGAAGCAGGTGTCAAAGGCGGCCGGTGCTCTATATGATGTAGCAATGATTCAACCGGTGCGTCTAATAACTCAACCAACTATCGTTGGTCCTGGCACTATCGTTAATATACCGGTTGGTACTCAGCCAACTGGACCTCCGCAACCAGTGCAGAGAAAGAGCATTGATCAGGCAATCAAAAAAATGAAGCCGATCATCGAAACGATGAAGCGAGATGTGGATGATTTTATAGAACATAGAAAACAATTGGATTTGTCTAATGAAGTGAAGCAAAAATTGGAGCCAAGGTTTCAAGAATGGATAGATGGAGTGAATACGGTTACATTGCACGAGAACCAGCTGGAGCAAGTTGCCCAGAATCCGCCTTATGATAATCAAACAGTGGGACTTTTGTCTCAAGCAATTCAACAGGACGTCAAAAGTCTGAATAAGACTAGAGCGGCGATTGATAAAGTACATGCGTAAAGAAGCTAAACGCAGGAACAGCAAATAAGGACTGATCAAGTTAATCGAGATCTACAGCGGTCGAATTATAAACATGCCACTGTGTGGGTAGATCCGCTAGTGTATGTAAAAGCACACCGGCAAACTAATTGGGATTTTCATGATTTATCCGACCGATGATCTGCGGATCAGAGAAATTAAAAAAGTTACTTCTCCGTTAGTTCTTTTTCAGGAATTGCCGATAACGGGCGATGCATCGGCCACTACATATGGTGCTCGCCAGTCGGTCCATCGTATTTTGCACGGTGGCGATGATCGTTTAATTGTGATTATTGGTCCATGTTCTATACATGATCCTAAGGCAGCTTTGGAATATGCCAGTCGACTCAATGAAGAGAGAAAGCGGCTGGCCTTGGATCTGGAAATTATTATGCGTGTGTATTTTGAGAAGCCGCGTACGACTATAGGTTGGAAAGGTTTGATTAATGATCCAGACCTTGACGGCAGTTTTAAAATCAATAAGGGATTAAGTGTGGCGCGTAAACTATTGCTAGATATAAATGAATTAGGAATGCCGGCCGGATGTGAATATCTGGATATGATTACTCCCCAGTATATTGCTGATATTGTGAGTTGGGGGGCTATTGGGGCACGCACCACCGAATCGCAGACGCATCGTGAATTAGCTTCTGGGCTATCCTGTCCGGTGGGTTTTAAAAATGGTACCGATGGCAATATAAAAATAGCTATTGACGCTATTAAAGCTGCTTCTCAACCGCATCATTTTTTATCGGTAACCAAAGAAGGACATTCGGCCATTATTTCGACTAATGGTAATGAAGATTGTCATATTATTCTGCGTGGTGGCAGGAAGCCGAATTATGATGCGGAAAGTGTTAATGCCAGCTGCCTGGAAATAAGCAAAGCAGGGCTTGCTCAGCGCCTAATGATCGATACCAGTCATGCAAATAGCGGTAAGAATGCTGAAAACCAGATTTTGGTCTGTGCGGATATTGCTACTCAGGTTGGGGGTGGTGACTCGCGCATTGTTGGTGTAATGATTGAGAGTCATCTGGTGGCTGGAAGGCAAGACCTGAAATCAGGCGAGCCGCTGACATATGGGCAAAGCATTACGGATAGCTGTATAGGCTGGGAAGAAAGTGTTCAATTGCTAAAAGGCTTGGCTGCTGCTGTGCGTGCGCGCAGACTGGAAAGCGCGCGTTCTAATTTGATAGACTGACGATGTCTATATGCAATTGCAGTCTGTCTGGATATGGGATGGCTTGATCTAAGATTTGCCCATTTAAAACTGGATATGAGAACGGCAGATTCGATGCTGGCTAAGATATTGTCAAGCTTGCTGATTTAGATCAATTTTGTAATCCAGTAAAAGCTACTGCAGGCTTCTGGTTTACAATTGCTACATTACCATCAAGATCACTTTTGTCAGAAGATCACTTTTGCCAAAGAAATTTTTGTCTCAAGCGTTCACAAAATCTGCACAAAATTGAGATTAAGATGGAAATTGGGAGAGCGTTAACTCTTGAAATTGGTGATGAAAAGAGGGTTGTTTGCAGGCACAATGATTTCATGCTGACAAAATTACTTAATGATGCAATTGAATTCTTTTATCGCCGGCGTTGGTTGAGCATTCTCCTTATAATACTGGTCGTTGCTGGAGGTATTTGGGCTCATGAAACTCTCGATACTGAGGCTTATCCTGAATTTACAGCGCCGACCGTAAGAATAATTACTTTAGCGCCAGGAAAAGGCGCTGAAGAAGTCGAGCGCCTGATCACTATTCCTCTAGAAAAAGAGCTGAATGGCTATTCCAAGAGAAACTTGGATGCGCTCAATTTCTATTCTTGGTCTTTCTGTGATCAGTGTAGTTTTTGAAGATGGATCGCAGCAACTGCAAAACCGGCAACAAGTCCTGGAAAGAATTGCCCAGGCTGATCTGCCTGATTATGCTCAACCTTCACTAGATCCTGATTCAGGTGGCATTGGTGAAATTTATCGCTATACCCTGGAGTCGAAATATTTCTCACCCATGAGCAGACGGGTAATTCAAGACTGGCAGTTGGAAAAAGCTTTCAAACAAATTCCAGGCGTGATTGATGTGGTTAGTTTTGGTGGACCGACAAAAACGTTTCAAGTAAACATTGATGCCAAAAAACTTGTCTCATACGGCATCCCTTTAACTCAGGTCTTTCAGGCTATTCAAAATTCCAATGCCACTACAGGCGGTAACTATATTGAAAATAATGGCAGAGCGTATGTTGTGCGGGGACTGGGACTGCTTAACGATATTCAGGATATTGAGCGCGTAGTTGTCTCCAGTACTCAAGATGGCACTCCAGTTAGAATCAAAGATATTGCCAAGGTGGACATCGGCCCAGGAATTCGCCTGGGGCAATTTGGCAAGAATGATGATGATGATGCCCTTGAGGGCATTGTGTTGATGCGGCGCGGTGAAAATGCCTCTAAAGTAATGGAAAGAGTATATAAAAAATTGCCGGAGATAAAGGACTCGCTTCCTGATGGCATAAAACTGGTGAAACTTTATGATCGCCAGGAACTTGTCCAGCACACATTAGACACCGTCTTTCACAATGTTCTCGAAGGCATTCTTCTAGTAGTTAGTATTCTTATTCTCTTTCTTTTCGATCTAACGAGTGGTTTGATTGCTTCGGTGGCTATTCCACTTTCTCTTTGTCTTGCGTTTATTTTGCTGAATGTATTTCATATTGCTGCCAATCTTCTCAGTTTGGGAGCAATAGACTTTGGTATCATCGTTGATGGCGCAGTTGTCATGGTAGAAAATGCCTTTAGCCAGATTGAGTCAGGCTGCCGGATAATGCAGGAATTGTAGAGAAAAGGGATTTGGTGCTTAAATGTGCTCAGCAGGTGGGCACGCCAATTTTATTTGCGGTCACAATCATTATGGCTACATTTCTTGCCCATTTTTACTCTAGAAGGAGTAGCAGGAAAGCTGTTTCGCCCCTTAGTTTTTACTATGAACTTTAACTTGTTGGGGGCGCTTTTATCGGCTCTTTTTATTATTCCGGCTTTGATTGGTATTTTTCTTGCTCGGGCGCAAACTTTCGCATCGCGTCAGTCCTGTAATTGCTTTGCACATACTAGTATATAGTCCGCTATTAACCTGGTCACTCAAGAATGTGAAATTGGTGATGCTGGGCGCTTTCGCCTGTCTTGCTTTGACTGTCTTTCTGGCCGCTAATGTGGGTTCTGAATTTTTGCCGGCTCTGGATGAAGGAAATATTTGGATTAGAGTAACTGTTTTGCCAACGTCTGTTTCTCTGGAAGAATCGCTGAAGATTGCCAAACGTTTGCGCCAATTAGTATCAACTTTTCCAGAAATTGCAATGTAACCAGTCAAACTGGTTGTCCGGATGACGGCACAGATCCCAATTTATTTAGCAACATCGAAATGTTTCTGGATCTGAAACCAGCCGAGCAATGGCGTCCAGAATTTCACCAAAACAAAGCCGAATTAATTAAGGCCTTAAACAAGAAATTATCTGTTATGCCAAATGTGCTTTTGTATTTTTCTCAGTATATTCAAGACAATGTCGACGAAGCTGTTGCTGGAGCCAAAGGGGCACTAGCGATTAAAATTTATCGGTCCGGATGTATGCCGTGTTGCAAAAACTGGGCGATCGAATTGCTGATATTGTTGCTGGTGTCCCCGGGCTTGTTGATGTGGTGAACAATCAGCAAATGGGTCAGCCGGAATATCAAATTCAAATTAATCGAGATGAGGCAGCCCGTTATGGGGTCAATGTTTCCGATGTGCAAAGCTTAGTTGAAACTGCCATTGGCGGCAAAGTAGCCACAAGATTGATTGATGGGGAAAAACGATTTCCAGTTTTAGTTCGCTTTGCTAAAGAATTTCGCAATACCGAGCATGCTTTAGACAATATTCTTATAGATCCACCTGGTCCAATTACCGCTGTTCCTCTTATCGCAAATGGCTTCTATAAAATATGGTTATGGACCGGCTTTTATTACCCGTGAACGCAATTCTAGCGTAATGTATGTGCGTATAAATTTGCGAGGGCAGAGATCTCGGATCGGCTGTGCGCGAAGCTCAGAGGAAAAAATAAATCGACAGGTTAAAATTCCAGAAGGATATAAACTTATTTGGGCAGGACAATATGAATTTTTGCAAGACGCTAATCAGCGTTTGATGATCATCGTGCCGGTTACAATTGCTTTTAATCTATCTGATTTTGTTAGCTGCTTTCGGCTCCCATAAAAATGCTTTTCTTATTATGTGCGGCGTGCCCTTGGCTGGACTTAGGCGGGGTGTCGGCTTTGCTTTTCACTGGAACATATTTCAGCGTATCAGCGGCAGTCGGCTTTATTGCCGTTTCTGGAGTGGCAGTGCAAAACGGAGTTATTTTAATCAGTCACATAAATCATTTGAGAATAAATGAAGGACTTTCTGTACTTAACGCTGCCTATCAAGGCGCAATCGATCGGATGCGCCCAGTGCTTATGACCGCCACTGTGGCTATGCTGGGACTTGCTGCCGGCAGCAACATCAAATGGCATTGGTGCCCAAAGTCAAAAGCCATTTGCCATTGTAATTATAGGTGGACTGCTTTCGGCCACTGCTCTTACTCTGATTATTCTTCCAGCTATTTATACAGTGATCAATCAAAATGGCTCAAAAAGGACCGCAATATGAAAGCACCGTGTTTAGTATCAATGCCTGATTTCCTATGTTTCCTATTGCGATTATTGCGCCATGTATTTAGTGGGCTGCGTTTCTCAATCAGAGCATAATGCGACATCTTCTGCTGACAGAAGCCAAAACGCGGCTGACAAAGGACCCGTTAGCGTATCAATAGACGATAAGCAAAAGCAAGAAATCGGATTACAGGTAGTTGAGGTCAAGCAAGGACTAGTCTATAAAACCGTTGAGTCACCTGGCCGAGTGGGGCCCAATGCTGAACTTTCAAGGCTTGTCTCAACACCATCAGCCGGGCGAGCAATAGAAGTCAGAGCCAAGACTAGGGGATATAGTGCAAGCAGGGCAGGTAATGGCTATAATCAAGTCGGATCCGATTGGACAAGTTCAGTCGGATTTATTGCAGAGTGCTTTGCAAGCAAAAGCCGATATAAAACAACAGGAAGTTGCGACTGAAGCTGATCCATATTACTTTTGAGAGAGAATCCAAACTATACACTGAACAAGTATCAGCAAAGGCGGATCTACAAACAGCCGAAAATCAACTGGAAAAAGATGAAGCTAATCTGGCGGCCCTGCAAGCGAAATTGGAAGCGACAATTAAAGTGGCGCAACAAAGGCTTGATATGTTAGGCGCTCCACCTGATTCCGCTCGTAAGGTAATATGCTCAAAGTAAAATAGATCCTTTTGTTGTTATACGAGCGCCGGAAGCTGGGTGTAGTAATAGAACGAACCATAAATCCTGGTGAATTGACTGATGGCAGCAAAGAACTTTTTACATTGACTGATTTATCGCAAGTCTGGCTGTTTGCTAATGTATTTGAAAAAGATGTGCAAGATGTAAAAAAGGGACAGGAGGCTATTGTCTCAATTGATAGCATTCCCGATCATACATTTCCAGCCAAAATATTTGGGTGGGAGATTCTATAAATGCCACTACACGCACTTTGCCGGTGAGAGCGAATGTACCTAACCCAGATTTATTCCTGCGCCCAGATATGTTTGCGCGCATAAAAATTAATGTAGGAGAAATTCCTGTATTGCTTGTGCCTCGTTCAGCGATAGTGCAAAAAGGAGATCGAACACTTGTTTTTGTAGAAACTGCCAATGGAGCTTATGAAGAACGCGATGTAAAAACTGGTATTGGTGATGCTGATGATATTGAAATAAAAAGTGGATTGAAATTGGGTGAACGAGTGGTAGTTCGTGGTGGCACTGCACTATTGGGTACAGCCATGAAAACTGCCGAAGGCAGGGGGGATTAGTGATGAAGGATTTCATAAACTTGATCCTTGGCTGTTGCAGTGCTGTTCAATGACTGGCACTTTTGCCAAAGCCGGAACAGGGCAAATTTTTTCACCGGCTGGATTACCGCAAAGCAGTACGCAAAATTATGCTCCTCCTACTCCTGGGAATACTCCTACAGCAAGCTTTTCCTACGTCCGCCTTTGCCTTTAGGAGAAGGTGCTTTACAAAGTATTACTTCTTCCCCTTTACCTTTGAATACTGGCAGTGGAAAGGCGTCCTCTGCACCTGCTGGTCCAGGTGATAAGCGGCCAAACAGTAATCGCTCCAACTACGTGGCGATGTGGAATCATTTTTTCAATGCCAAACAGGCGCTGCGGATAAATCAAAATCGGCAACGGGCAAATCAACAATATTTTCAAAAACAACACCGGGAAAATCTTTGCCCGGGGACGTTGGAAAAGTTAATTTGGCACGCTCTCGATAATCTTGGCGTACCAATGTTTGTCGGTAAAGATAACGACCTGGATCCCAGTCTCAGGCAAGCATATGTCAAGCAGCCAACAGCAACATCTAAAATTGTTGCTACCGCCCATACCGCAAAAAATCCCCGAAAGTGAACTTGAAGGCACAGATGTTTCTCCGAAAAATGATCACAAATATTACCAATGCACTGAGGGATTCAGTCTTTTCTTTAAGCCGTTATAGTATTGCTGCTATGTTTGGGGCAGTTTATATTTGTGCCCGTATGCTGGCTGTGGCAGAGAAAGGACAACAAATGTTTTCATTGCCAGCTGAGATAAAACTCAAGGAAGACAAACCGCCAGTCGCTAGTTATCCCTGAAAGAACCTTCAGTCTGAAGGATTCTTTTCAAATGGCTGATGAAAACAATAAACAGGTTATTGCTGCCCAATATAATTTACCGATTGCCAAAGCCGGTATTCAAATTGCTGGTGCAATTCCAAATCCACAATTTAGTTTATTATATGGTTTTGGTCCAGCATTTAAAATTATTCTGGCTGGTAATCCACAACAATTTGGCTGGCAGGAACAGATATTAACAGCCGGTAAGCGAAGCAAACAAATCAATCTTGCTCGAGCTAATTATCAGATTGGCTGAATTACAAGTAGCAACAGTTTTATTTAGCATTCATAATCAAGTTAGACGAGCATATGCAGAATTGGCTGCTGCTGAAGCATATGATGATTTGATTGAGGCACAAAGAAAAGTAGCTCTTGAACTTGCTTATACAGCTGAAAAACGCTATCAATCTGGCAAAGCATCAAGATCTGAATTTCTGCAAGCACAACTTGGCGTAATGCAATTTGACACACAACGCAATCAGGCTCAAGTTGCGTTTGCAGCAAGCTACTGTGGCATTATCTTTACTCATTGGTGAAATACCAGTACATGTAGAAGTAATTGACGTTGATGACAATGGCATTTTTAAATTATCAGCTCAGCATACTGATCTGGTGCCTCCACCGGATCGCCAATTTGCCACCACTTGAACAACTTTTTCCCGTTGCTTATAAAGCAAAGACCTGATATGCAAGTGACTGTACAGCAAGCATTTAGCGATCGCCGGGCTTTAAGCGTAGCCAGAGCCAAAGAATTCCTAATGTAGCCATCGATACTGGTTATCAATTTACTACTTTCACACCAGTTCAGCCTTATAATCTATTTCCCGGACTGGTGCCAAATTCACCTGGTTGTTATTTAAAATTGCTGCCGAGGTGCCCATTTTTTATCACTATCAAGGCGAAACCACTCAGGCTAAAGAAATATGGTTGCAAGATTTTGATCAAATAAATCAATTTAAATGGCAGATGTCAGCAGATATTGTCACTGCCTATGAATCTGTGCCGTAGCACGGGCCAATATTGCTAAATTTCAAAAGGAATTGATTCCGGCAGCTGCTCAAGTAGCTAAGCTAGCCCGTCGTCGTTACCAAGTCGGCAAAGGTGATTTGGCTAGCGCCATTCTTGCTAAGCAACAATATCAACAAACACTTTCTTCTTATTTTGATGCGGTGGTGGCCTATCAAAACTGCCTGGGCTGATTTGGAACAAGCGATGGGGGTGCCATTGCAATTATGATTACGCTGTTTAAAACAATTCTTGCCGGTAGGAATCGTAGGGGTGATTGCATCGACCCGCGTTCTGCGCGCCCGTCTTGCATCGATAGGGACTGGACCTGTTATTAATCCTTTCGATTTGTCTGGACTTATCTGATCATCAACAGCAGATGTGCTCAAGCAACTGTCGAACAAGTCGGTCGTACAAGCAATAGTACCATGACTAAACCTGAGGCAGTCGAATCTCCGCAAATTACATTTTGGGTATTCATCGTAAATTTTCCTTATCTGAATGTTTTAGCAAAGCCGATCAAAATAACAAAGAAATAGCTCTGGCAACCAGCAATCTTCCAATTGCTCAAGCAGCTATAGTGATTGCCAAGGCAATACCTAATCCTACCTACAATATGACTTATGGTTTTGGACCAGCCTGGAAATATGTTATTGCCGGTAATAATCAGCAATTTGGTTGGAATGAAGAAATTCAAGTAGCCGGTAGACGGAGTAAAAAAATTGGTTTAGCGCGAGCCAATGTATTTACAAACGGCTTTTGAAGTTGAAGCAGTTCGTTTCGATGTGCATAACCGTGTTAGGCGTGCTTATGCTGAGCTTGCTATAGCGACACGCTTATCAAAATTGATTCAAAGCCCAGGCAAATACGTCTTCAAAAGCTTTTTGATATAGCCAAAAGCGATTTGATGCTGGCAAAGCACCGGGAACTGAAGTTTTGCAGGCGCAATTAAATTCATGCAGTTTGAAACACAGCGAAATCAGGCCAAGGTAGACTGGTTCAGATTCAGCTCAATTGGCATTTTTATTGGTGAAAGTCCACAGAGCGAAGAAATTATTATATCGAAGAAATTCCCTCTACGATTTACTGTCAGGCAATAGCGGTATCGTGCCCGGTCCAGATGATGGATTACCTGACCTTGCACAATTGTTACCGATAGCCTGGCAGCAACGCAATGATCTTAAAGCAGCCATTCAACAAGCATATGTTGATCGCAAAGCACTTACTCTGGCAAAAACGCAACGCATTCCAGATCCATTTGTTGGCTTTAATTATTTGTTCAGCACTTATACAGCCATATCAGACTCAATATTACACACCTCAACCAAATGCACGAAAGGTACCATTTCAACCAGGTTATATGCTTACTGTTGCCGAAGAAACTCCTATTTTTTATCAATATCAAGGCGAAGTAAATCAAGCTAAAGCAACTTGGATACAACAGCTGAAACAAAATGATCAATTACATGCTCAAATTGCAGCTGATATTGTCACTGCTTATGAAGCATTGATGGTGAGCATGAGCAATTTGATCAAATTTCAAAAGGAACTTCTGCCGGCAGCACTGCAGGCTGCTCAATTAAGTCGCCGCGGTTATGAACTTGGGCAAAACTGATCTGGCCACAGCCATTCTGGCTCAACAACAATACGGACAAATGGCTTCGTCTTATTTTGATTGTGCTATCGCTTACCAAAATAATTGGGCTGATTTGGAAAAGGCAGTGGGTGTACCACTTAATTTGTAATGGACTGGTGTGCGGAATTGTGCAATAAGATTGAGCATAGTGCAATTGCATTGCAATCTTTTTGCGGTCATACTATTATATTGCACTACCGGCTAGCGGCGCAAGTAGCTTCGGAGTCTGCATACTCTCAAAATATAAGCTCTGATACTAATAAATCAAATCGTCACTCAATGCTGACCTTATAACCAGTCCCGCTCCATCAAGAACATTTAGTCTTTCTCATTGTTTTAATAAAGCGGATCAAGACAACAAAGATATTGTTGTAGCCAGAAAAAATTTGGCTATTGCTAAAGCCGGTATTAAAATAGCGGCTGCCATTCCCAATCCGTTGCTGCAGGTGCAAATTGGTTTTGGTCCTTCTTTTACTCAATCTGTTTACCGGACAAACTCAACAGGTTTTCTTTACTCAACAATTACAAACAGCTGGTAAACGCAGTAAAAAAATTGAAACAGCACGTGCTTTTTATCACGTTAACAGAATTGCAATTTGAAGCACTGCGTTTTGATGTGCATAATCGTGTGCGGAGAGCCTATGCTGAGCTGGCTGCCGCAGAAGCTTATGAAGCTCTAATTGAAGCACAAAGAGAAGTAGGACTTAAATTGGCTAACACATAGCGCAGAAACGTTTCAATGCCGGTAAAGCACCAAAGTCAGAGTTTTGCAAGCCGAGCTTAATGTGTTGCAATTTGATACTCAGCGCAATCAGGCTCAAGGTACGCCTGCAACAAGCATCTGCTGCGCTTTCTCTGGTTACTGGTGAAAAACCGGAAATATAGAAGTAATTGATGTCGATGATAATGGTTTATTTAAACTCTCCTCGGAAAAAACAGAAATTGTGCCGTCGCCAAACGATGCCACTGCCTCAATTAACAGGATTTTATCGCAACAGCATATCAATTGTCGCCCAGATTTACAAGCGGCTCAACAACAGGTTTTTGTCAATCGTCGGGCACTTAGCTTGGCTCGCGCTCAAAGAATACCAAATTTATTTGTTGGCTCGGGCTTTACATTTTCTACATTTCAGTCAGCATCAACCGATTGGTCTTCGTTGCTCAACCAAACTGGTTAGGACAGGGAGGATTTTTCAATATCACTGCAGAAAATCCAATTTTTTATCAGCATCAAGGTGAAATTGATCAAGCTGTGGCTAATTTGCGCAATGCTGAAAGAGCAAGTCGATTTGCTTAAATCGCAAATTGCTACCGGATTGTAATTGCTTATAATGTCAGTTAAAGTATCAAGAGCCAATATTTTTGTTTTCCAAAAAGATTTATTGCCTATGGCTGCCCAAGTAGCCAAACTTGCTCGTCGCGGGTATGAAGTGGGCAAAACCGATTTAGCCACAGCCATTATTGCTCAGCAACAATATCAACAGACACTTTCTAATTATTTTGATGCCGTAGTTGCTTATCAAAATGCCTGGGCGGATTTAGAAAGAGCAGTTGGTGTACCGTTGCACGAATAGCCTTATAGCGATATCGCTGATGGTGCGGTCTCTTTTGAAAATGGTCGGTGTTCATGCAAGTGTTGTCATTTACGTGGCAATATCCCGTTGCGATGTCTTCTATATCGTTTTAGGTTGACTGACAACTTGATCGATTTTTTTTATCGATTTCACCCCGACAATAATATATACGCTAAAATGTTAGCATTTGGAGAATATTATGCCTCAGGAACAATTGCTCCAGAAGCGATTAACATTTAGAGAAAAATTGGGGAGTAAAAAGCCCCTAATTGGTACTTTGATTAGTTTGCCCGCGCCGGCGGTATCAGAAGTATTATCACGGTTGGGTTTTGATTGGTTGTGGATTGATATGGAACACGCCCCTTTGAGTTTGGAGCATGTGCAACATCTTTTGCAATGCATTGCTCCGTCCTGTTCAGGATTGGTGCGAGTGCCCGTCAATGATGAGACGTGGATAAAACAGGTTCTTGATTTGGGTGCCGATGGCATTATTGTTCCTCAAGTAAAAACGAGGCAGGCTGCTGAGGCGGCTGTCAAAGCAGCTAAGTATCCTCCCTTAGGTAATCGCAGTGTGGGAATTGCCAGAGCTCAAGCATACGGGGCTGATTTTGTTCGCTATATGGAAATGTCTGATATATCAACTGCTGTGGTGTTGCAAATTGAACATAAAGAAGCTGTGCATAACATTGAGCAGATTTTGCAAGTTGATGGCATAGATGCGATTGTGATTGGACCATATGATTTATCGGGTAGTTATGAAAAATTGGGGCAGGTGACAGATGATGAGGTACAAAGAGCAATTCAGCTGGTTAAGGATGCTTGTGTAAGAAATGAGATGCCTTGCGGAATTTTCTCCTTAAATGCTGAGACAGCCGCTAATTTTATTATGCAAGGATTCCAACTAATCGCTCAGGGAATTGATATCCATTATTTATGGACGGCGGCTAAATCAGCATTGAATACGGTTGAATCTGTATAAGAGAGGAATTGATGAAGTCCAAAATACACCATTTGATATTTCTAGTGCTATTGCTTGTGGCAGCAGTTATGGATTGGAATTTGGTGCCGCAACTTGTATCGGCGAATTCAGCACCTGGATTCTCAAACTGGCTATGAGTTTGGCTATCACTGCGGTAGATTGTGCGTAGACGCAATTTTATTGGCGCTTCTGGTTTATGGATGCAATTGGCTATGCCGCAAAGTACTCAGTAAAAATGTAAGCATTGCCTTTCTTGGCTTGTTGATAATAGCTGGCGGATTTGACATTGTTTATATGGAAAACAGTTTCTCTTTTTTTTGCCGGCAGGCTTCTTGGTCAGGGTGTTCTGTTAGCAATTGTTGCCGTTCTATCTAATTGGTTGTATGGCAAGCTTTCTAAAAAGGAAAGAGTTTGAGGTAGCTTATATTCTCAGGACACGCGTTGAGATCATTTGACCGCTGAATTATCTGAATGATATCTCTCTTCTATGTTTTCGGGCAGTAAACCCTGCTAATGTGCTAGTCAAGCATTCGTTTTTGAAATAATCTGGAGTTACAATTGCCTCATTGGTGTTTAGCGGAGTGGGGAGGGGCGATACATGGCGAATTTGCTTGAGCGCAGAGACGATGGTACTGTGGCGCTATTCATTAATGGTGATTTGCAATTTGATAGCAATGATGAGCGTATTTATCATGAAGCTTTAGCATTGCCTGGTCTAGCCATTGCTAGCAGACGCCAGCCCTCTCAATTAAGAGTATTGGTTATTGGTGGAGGCGATGGGCTTGTTGCTCGCGAGTTTTTTAAGTCTGACCGTGTGCAAAGCTTGGACTTGGTTGATTATGATCCGGAGATTCTCAATATTGCCAGACATGAGATTGCTGAGCTCAATGAATCTAGCTTATCTGATCCTCGCATGACTACTTATGTTCAAGATGCCTGGGCTTTTGTGGATCAGGCATTAGTCAATAATGCTTTATACGATGTTATTGTCAGCGACTTAACAGGAGCAGTAGACGCCATGGCCGCTCGTTTTCATAGCATAGAGTGGTATGGCAAACTCTCTCGATTAATTCGGCAAAAGGGTATTATTTCTGTGAATGGGCTTTCTCCACAAAGAACTCCGGAAGCTTATTGGTCTATTTTTAATAGCATGGCAAAAGCCGGACTGCATGTCAGACCATTTCATATTAGTGTTCCCTCTTTTGCAGCTCGAGGCTACGGGCAGGACTGGGGATTTTTCCTTGCCTCGGCAGAATCAATTATTGCCAATGAATTGGAGGAAAATTTACCGCTTGCCGGGCCGCGTTATTTTTTGAAGACGATTGATGATGTGCGTAAATTATTTGTTTTCCCCCGAGAACTATTCATTCATCAGGGCCGAGCGCTACCCGCATTGATCGATAGCGATATCTTGCTTGAGTATTTTTCGAATCCCACAATTAGTGAGACCGTATCTGGAGATAAGTTTGACTCTTTCAGTCTGGATACTAAGAATATGGTGATACCGGAACCAGATACCGGCAAGGGAATCTTGCCAGCACAGATTAAATCAATGCTGGCGAAATCTGTATATCAAATTGAAGAGAATAATTCACAGGATCCACAATTGCTTTTGCAAGGAGTCCTGGAGCTTATGCCTTCCTTGCAGCGTCAGCACACACCTCAACTGATTGCCGATTTTTTGGCAACGCCGGCAGCATTTTTAGAGTCTATTGATCTGTCCGGTCTAGTTGCCCGGCTATTGAAGCGGGCTAAGGAATTGCCGGCACGGGTGGTGGCGGAGTTGGAATTGTTACGGGATAAACTGCAAGAGTGGGCTGGTGATCCTGGATCCTTACTGGCTCTTGGTCAGCGCGTGGTAACAATTTTAACGCTAGTAATTGTAGTTGGCAATTTGCTTTATCCCGATGCAGTTTATGGTAAGGGCGAAGGACATCACGGCGGTGAACATGCTGCTCCAGGCGGGCGCGGAGCTAGAGGGGATAGAGGAGAGAGGGGAGCTCGAGGACGCAGGGGAGGTTATGGTTACGGCGGCGGCTATGGTTGGACGGGTGGCGGCACTAATACCTACTATACAAATCGCAAAAACATAAATATTAATGAGCATAATTTCCGGCAACCCGGACAAATGCAGTACGGACAGCCGGGGATAAATAGAGTACCGGTAAATCGGGGTGGCCCGGCAAAGGCTCCTGACACAGTCGGTTTTGGTAATTTTACAGAAGGCACTGAATATATAGCGTCGGATGTTTGGTTAACTGATGATGGTAAATATCTTGCTGTGCAGCTGAGCAGTGACCAACTCGTTTATCTAGATGGTCGGGGTTGGTATAGCGATCAGGGCAGCACAGCCATAATGGAGCCTTATCCAACCCAGGTTGAAGCGGCGTTGCACTCTTATTTATCAGCGGTGGTAAAGGATACAGTAGCAAGACAAAATCGATTGCTTAAAAACAGAACGGAGCTTGTTGGATTCACTGATATGCTCACGCGAGAATTAAATCAATACAAATCCACTACACGGGTAATGGTCAAATTCGGTAGCCATCGCCTGCCAGTAGAGGAAGCCGTGCGGCGCACTCTAATAGCTCTTAAAATAATGAACGGTAAAATTGAATTGCTGGACAAACAAATTGAGCAGCGGCCTGTGCATCTAGATTTAGCAAAGATAGCTCTAGCTAATTTGAATACACGCAGGAGTTAGTTAGATGCCTGCAGCCGAAGTACGGTTATTGCAAAACGTTTGTCCTGCCTCTGAATTGGGACAAGAGTGGGAACGATTAGTGAGCAGCAATTCTGCTAGCGGTTTTATGCAAAGCCTACATTGGGCTCAAGCAAAGAGCCGCCAAGGACTGCCTTCTTTTCACATTGGTCTTTTTAAAGAAGAAGCGCTTTTCGGTGGGGTTATTTTTTATACTTCTGCGAAGCGCAATGGCGCAGGGCTGCTTGTTGCCCCGGAAGGACCTGTATTGCCCTGGCAAGATGAAGAGCTGGCTGGGGAGTTATTGGCACTGATTATTGATACCGCGCAAGCTCATGCCAGCGAGCTAGGTGTTATGGCTATACGTATTGAGCCAAGGCTTGCTCCGCCACCAATATCTATATTGCGTGAGTTTGGCCGCGCCCCGGTAGATCTGGTACCACGGGAGACACTGTATATTGATTTATCCTTGCCTGAAGTTGAATTATTGGCCGGCATGAAACAAAAAGGTCGATACAATATAAAATTGGCTGAGCGTTATGGAGTTAATATTTACGAGGACAAAAGCGATGAGGCTGTTTCTCGCTTTTATTCTATTATGCGCGAGGCAAGCGAGCGCGACGATTTTGCTCTTGAACCACTTTCATTTTTTGAGCATCTGGCGGCAGTTTTATTACCGGCTGGCTGTGCCAGGTTTTTTTTCTCAGAACAAGGCGGTGACAACTTGGGCACCCTTTTACTTGTTACATACGGCCGGCGTGCTACATACCTTTATGGCGGCATAACTAATCAAAAGCGCAATCTTATGAGTGGCTACGCCTTGCAATGGGCGGCAATGAAAGCAGCCAAAGCTGCTGGTTGTATAATGTATGATTTTTACGGTTTTGATCCCTTTCGTTCTCCTGAGCATCAGTATGCTCGATTTTCGCAGTTCAAGAGTCAATTTGGAGGACAAGCAGTTAGATTTATCGGTGCTCATGATTACTTTTTCCTCGATAATTTGGCTGATGCATTTATCAAGGTGATCAAAGAAGCAGAAGATCATGATCTCTTGTCAGAGCAGCAAAGCTCGCAGACGATCCAAACGGTTTTGATAGTGGATGAAGAAAGTTCGCTAAAGGGAGTACAACTCAAAACATGCTGAATTTATTGACGCCGATAGATGAAATAAGCATTGATGTGAACGCCGATGAGAATACCGAAATCCACGAGGCGTGCGGAATTCATCTTTTGATCACCTTGCGGGATTGTGCGGCCGAGATTCTAAATGATCAATCTGCGCTTGGCGAACTGGTGAGGGCAGCAGCTTCAGCTACCGGGGCGACTGTTTTGGATACGCACGTCTATCAATTTGCACCGCAGGGGGTAACTGCATTGGCAGTCTTGGCTGAAAGTCACGCTAGTTTGCATACTTATCCGGAATCAGGAGTCGTCTTCTGGGATTGCTTTACATGCGGAACCACATGCAATCCAGAACTGAGTGTGCCAGTGTTGTTGGAAGCCCTGCATCCTAGTGCGATTAACAAGCAGTTGGTATTGCGGCACTAAATGTGGTGCACTGGAAATAGAATAATATACTTTTATTCGACAATTTTCCAAAAGGTAAATTCTTCTTTTTCGGCAAGAATTTCATCTAATAAATGCTCGAATTCTTTAAGATAAGGCATTTCTAGATGTTGAGACAAAGCTTGGTGATCAATCCAGTTTTCGTAGAACATAAATATGTCAGGATTTTTGGCGTCGACGTGAAAATAATAGTCGATACAACCTGGCTCACGTCTTGTGGGAGTAATTAAACTGACTGCCATTTCTTGTAGGCGCGCACCCATGCCTTGTTTGGTTTTTAAACGCACCATAAGGGTTATTTGTTGCTTTTGCATAAATTAAAATTTGCCTTTTCGAGATTTGAGATTTTTGAAAACAATAAGCACTCTAGCAAAGTGACTATAATCTTCACAAGAGATGTTTTGACGTAGGTTAATTAAAGGCAGGTCTTGACTTTGTATTCGAGCAAATAGACACGTGTCGATTGATGGAAGATATATCTTAAACTTATTATGGACAGGAGCAGTAAAATTATTGTGATGATTTCCTTTAAGGCGGTGGAATAAAAATGACTATCAATCAAAGCAAGCGCAAAGAATTATTAGCTCCCTATGAAATTGATAGCGAGCGTGGTTTTCTTCCTGCGCATGACCCCCTTATAACAATGCCGAAAGTGCTTGGTGGTTGGGTGGAGATTGCTGAAAAACTGCCAAAATTTCTAGTTTCTAGTCAAGTGCGGCTGGCTGTAGAAAAAATGCCAACAATAGAGGTTGATGGACTTAGATCAGACGATGAGCTTGAACGAGCCATGCTGGCATTTTCTTTCATAGGGCATGCTTATGTTTGGGGTGAGGCATCTCCTCCACAACAATTACCGCCATCACTAGCTATACCATGGTGCGCTGTGGCAAAGAAATTAGGCAGACCACCCGTTCTTTCTTATGCCTCTTACATGTTACATAATTGGCAGCGTATTGACGCAAGCAAAGCGATAGACCTTAGTAATACTTGCTTGATTCAAAATTTTCTTGGTGGACTGGATGAGGAGTGGTTTATCCTTGTGCATTTGGAAATAGAGGCCAAAGCAGGTCCTGCTTTGGCCTCTATTTTGCCTGCTCAAGAATCAGTGCATAAAAATAATGCGGAAGCGCTTTTTGAAGAGTTAAAGATAATCGAACACGCACTTAGGCAAATGTATGATTCGCTTTTGAGAATGACCGAGCGTTGCGACCCATATATTTATTATCATCGAGTACGGCCATATATTCATGGCTGGAGAGATCACCCGCTATTTTCACAGGGGCTTGTCTATGCTGGCGTGCAGGATTTTAAGGGAAAGCCTCAGCGTTTTCGGGGCGAGACGGGTGCGCAGAGTTCTATTATTCCGTCGTTAGATGCCGCACTAGGGGTGGTGCACAAAGAAGACTTCATGAGGCATTATTTAAATGAAATGCGCGACTATATGCCGCCTAAGCATAAAGCATTTATAGAGGCGGTCGAAAACGGACCCTCAATAAGGGATTTTGTGCTAAAGCAAACGCCAGTCAATAAAGCTTTGCAAGAGGTTTATGACCAATGTATTCATTGGATAGAATTATTTCGTACCAAACATCTCGAATATGCTACCAATTATATTTTTAAGCAACATCAGCAAAGTGAAACTAATCCTCATGCAGTTGGTACTGGCGGCACGCCATTCATTCCGTACCTGCAGAAGCACAGAGACGAAACAGCTGAGCATTTGCTGGGCAAAGATGAAAATTGACACTATTTTTGTGTCGGACATAGATGCCTTAAACGAGACAGATTAGATTAAACAGCGGCTGAATTTTAAGGATCTTAGGCGTCGCAGCGGACAAAAGCTGCAGAATTTAGCTAAGAATGGGCGATCCGGAAGACAAAGCCGAGAAATTTGTTGACTTTCGGACTTTGAAAGCTATAATTTAATCTAGTTAATCTTGTCTAAAGGCGTATACAGCCTTCTGTCCAAGATTTTTTGGATAAACATTATGACCAATGAAAATCCCGGACAAATTAATGATCGGGGCGGTGCACCGGAAGCAGGCAGTCCAGCCGTTGGTGCACGCTGTCGCAATGAATATTTAGATGATATGTTCGCCAAGGAGTCTAGCACGCACGGACCGGCGACGATGGGAGCACATCCGCGCGGAGCACATAAGGATAATGCCGCCAGAATGTCTAATCCTGAGAATAAGGTAGCTGCGCATAATGAGGGAAAACAAACCGCAAATGAATCCACTGGCGGTAGACACACAGTTAAAGGGGAAAAGGCTAATTCGACAGAACGATCTGGCAACAATCAAACAGGAAAGCCAGCAGAAAAGCCAACAGAAAAGCAGGGGTTCAAATTTTTGAAAGGTGGCCTTCGGCTTGGATTGGGAGTGGCGAAGAATTTGATGAACCCAGACCAGGCACCGGCAGATAGAGTCAAGCCGGCAGATGGAAAAAATCCGGCAAGTGGAAATAAAACAGAACCTGAAAATACGCAGTCTGCCCAGAAACAGACCAGGGAAAATAATCGGCCATCTCAACCGCGCGAAAAGCGTTATACATCTACCTGGGATCCCCGTCTTGAGCCATATGCAAAAGGCAAGGATCAAACAATGAGGCAGGGCGAAAAGCCGTCTTCTTTGGGTAATCCAGAGGGCAAAGTTCTGGGAGAAGACTCATTAGTTGTTCAAACATTACAACGAGCTTTTAATGCGCCCATTGAAGAAGTTAGAATTGGACCAAATGGACTATTAGATATTGAGCTTAAGAATCCAATTTCGGTACCCGCAGATCCAGGCGATCCGGATAAACTATCAATTCGCACACGAGACACAATAAGATGTCGCGTCAGTCTTTCCGGGGCTGAAAATGGCGGCATTGACAAAATTATTATTGAACCCCAGGAACCCAAAGTGCCCATTGGTATCCAGGTTACTGAGCCCATTATTCAATCTCATCAGATGGTCGAAAAATTCGGACTGCCAATTCCAGATTTAGATGTGCTTCCTTTCCTTGAAGTCAATAGATTGGAGATTACGCCCGGTGTGGGGAATTCTTGTATGGTTAAAGCTGAAGTTATGAATTTTGAACAAAAGCCGCTGCCGCTAGAAGGTGTTAATTTTGGTCTTTTAAGAGTCGCTGCCAATATCGCCTTTGCTAATCCCAAAAGGACGACTACGGAGCGAAAAGTAGTATCGCGTTCTAATCCTGCTCCTTTGGCAAGTAGACAAACGCGCCTGGACTAGTATTTCTGATCAGTCATTTGATTCTCAACTTGTCGCCTTTAGGCTATCATCTAGACTTGTGGCGCTGGCTGATGGAGGACAGGAGATAATTTTATTTAGCTTGGGCAATTGACATTGATTGCGATAAGGCAAATACACAGTGTCAAAGAAATAATTAGGTCGATTGATATATAAATTACAATTACTCGCGCATACACGGTTAATTAATTCATTGACAAATTTTATTAGCTTTATGGTTAGCTGCTTTTTTATTGGTATTAAATTGGAGCAAGGGTTCCATATTATTTCCCAAGTATTTTCGGGGTCGAGCCAGTCAACATTGATTACCGGCAAGGCCTGTAGCGCTGAGAAGCGCAGAGATTCAAAATCACTGGTGACTGCTAAATTGCTTGTAGTATGGCTATAAAAAATCAAACGTCCTTTTCTTTTGGCCCGCAGATTGAGTAGGGATAATTGCCTTTCTAATTCGTCACCGAAAGCTTTTGCACTTAAGGGTAAACGTTGTCCAAATTCGACTGTACAGTGGTCCAAGTTTTTGGCATTAGCCGGTACTATCACTTTGGCTAGAGTTTTAAATAAGTTAAAACCGGGTTTTTTATGTCCAGGTAGCGGCCGATTCGTGATGCCTAATTGAGGGATGTGGAATCTGGTGCAATCGATTAAAGTGTCTTCATGACTAGTGCTGACAGTTAGAGAGCGTAACCATGGTATTGTATCTGGTGCAAAAATATTTGCGATTTGAATTGATTGTGGTGTTATGCATGCTCGAGGGGTGCCTATAGTACTGGGCGCTGTCGAAAATAGATTTTTAACTTCAATTTTGCCGGACGAAGAAAAAGGCAGTAAATTTGGGACCAGATAATTGAATAAATTGGTGTTAGAGAATTGGTTTAGTTTAAATGTATTGATCATGTTGGGTTACCGAAAGCTGATGGAAAAAAATAGATCAGCTTACGTGGCAGATCCGTGACATTTAAAATAAAAAACCAGGCGGAAATTAAAAAGGGTGATTGGATAGGGTTGAAATTGATGGCAGCCAAGAACTGAATACATTCAGTTTGGGTAATAGATCGCCTGTGCCGGCAGCAAGATAAGTGCCAATGACCAGACTAAATGCTCCCGCCAATAATCCAGACGATAAATAAAGTGGTTTGAAAAATCTAGTTTGGGTTAAGCCAAATGCTGAACAAAGGGCAACAATTGAATTGGCTGTGATCAACCCTAGAATAAAGGCGAGTAAAAATGCGCAGCTAAAGCCAATGGAAGTGCTAGCGGCAGCGCCAAGGGCAGACAGAATAATAATTTGCGTACCGGTCTCAACGCCTAATCCATGCAGCATGCCAATAAGAAAAGAAAAAAGACCGGTTGTCTGCTTGGATGCTGGTTGCGAATGAGTGCTGGGGGTATTATTTTTGTCTTTTTGATTTGTGCTTAGAAATTGCCGGATCTTTTTCCAACCTGAATAGGCAGCCATCCAGCGGCTGGTGGGCTTTGTCGACTTATTTGAAATAGTTGATTGAATAATGGCGAAAAATACCCAGAAGGCAAAAAGGATCAAGCTGATGCCAACTATGCGTTCACAGGCAGAATCGAACCATTGCGGGAACAGAGTGGCAAAAGATCTGGCTGTGAGACCAAGGGCAATTACCACCAGGCTATGTCCTAGTCCATAACAAGTGGAAAGCCAGAAAGCTCTGTTTATATGATAGCTGCGCGTAACAATACCAGTTCCGGCTAAGCTCAGGCCCACGTCACTGGCTGTGATATCAATAATTGCTGCTAGATGGTCCCATTCGACACCATGCCGCAGGCCAAGGACAAATGAAGCGATTAGCAAATAAATCTGGTTAAAGTCGTTCACGATAGACCTAGTGTTTGAGATTTATGGCCAGAAAATAAAGAGAAATTGGCTACTCTCACTTTATAATGTTCTAGACTTTATAACATTTTATCGATCTTAATTTGGCTAAAATATGTCTAGTTTTTTAGTGGTAGTAGTAGCTATTTTTCTTGACCGACTGCTTGGAGAGCCGGTAAGTTACCATCCACTGAGGGGTTTTGCCAAAATTGCCAATATGGTGGACCGCCTGTGGCACAAACAAGAAGATCAAGTTTTACCGGAAGCTAAGTCCGGCAAACAGATAAATCAGTTAATTAACACCACAGTCAAAATCAAGGGGGCGCTGGCTGTGCTCTTTCTTGTCCTACCTTTTGTAGCCATGGCAATGTTTCTGGATAAGATTCAACTGGTTAATTTTATTTGTGCCAGTCTATTGCTTTATTTATGTCTGGGTGCGCATAGTCTTAGGCGGCATGCCATGGAAGTGCACAAGGCGCTAGAGCAAGACAATCTTGAGTTAGCACGCACAAAAGTAGGTTTGATGGTTAGTAGTGATACGAGCACCATGAATAAAGAAGATATTTTATTAACTTGTGTGGAATCGATTCTAGAAAATGGCAATGATGCAGTCCTGGCGCCGATATTCTGGTTTGTTTTCCTCGGACTTGGTGCACCAGGGGCAGTATTATATCGACTGGTAAATACACTCGATGCGCTGTGGGGATACAAAAATGCTCGTTATCAAAATTTTGGTTGGGCGGCAGCCAAGCTTGATAATTTACTAAACTGGATACCGATTCGCCTAACTGCTGTCAGTTACATTTTGTTAGGGGACATTAAAGCGGGCTGGCGTAGCCTATCTCAAGCAAAGACCTGGTACCTTCCCAATGCAGCCCCGGTAATGGCGGCTGGTTCTGGCGCTCTGGGAATTGAAATTAGCGGTATCTATGGCGAGGATCAATTGAAAAATAAGGTGAAGCTTGGTCTTGGCAAGCAGCCGCAATTAGCTGATATATCCCGCTGTTGTGATCTGGTTGAGCGCTCGATGATTCTTTGGCTGGCAATTATATTAGTGCTCAGTTTAAGTCATTGCTAAGAATATAAGGCTTAAGAGCCAGTCCTTTGCTATTGTTTTGATTTGGTGGATCAGCTGGCAGAAGGCGGCTGCTTGAGGAAGAGCGATTCAAAACTTTTCCCTCCACGATCAACGTCTCAGGATTTATTATTGTGCCTGGTTGTCCGCTAGCTATCTTTGTTGATAGAGGGTTGATTTGATTGTCAATTATCAAGTCAATCATAAATTCATCACCATTGCTCAAGCTTACTTCATTACCCTTCTCAACTATGGCTTGGACAAAAAATGCGCCGGGTAAATTAGTAAGGAATGCGTAAGCTGCTCCTTTAAGGCGCCGGTGGCTAACAGTATGGTCGATTGGTTTGTTAAAGGCTAAATCGGGACTGGCTGCACCAACCACCCCCATAACAGCTGGGCCGGCGGTCAGATTTAATAAAATGCTTGCTGGCAGTGGCGCATTAGTGCCGACACGTAGCATGTTATAAGAATCCTGTTGGCTTTTGGATAATGTTTTGCCCGCCTGGACGATTCGACCTTGATGATCTACGGTTACTCCATAAAGATAGCCATCTGTTGTATTTCGGAAAGATTCCTGATGAGCTGGCAACGCAGTCAGGGACATGGATTGACTTTGATTGATGATCAGTTTGTTAAATTGAATGCCAATTGCGCCAGTAGATTTCAGGCGATCTTCTTTTTGGAAAGCTGATTCGCTTAAAGTTCTTGATGATCGAGTGGAAATAACCTGCCCTTTAAGCACTGAATTTTGACGGGCAATTAATTGTTGGCCAAAATAGAGATCTTCTTTCAATCTGGCAATTACTAAATCTCCAGGGAGCGCCGACCGGGAGTCCAAAGGGCTCTCCAGAATAACAGGGACAATTTTGTGTAAATAAACTAGACTTGGCGGTGGTTGGCTATCTTGAGGGGCCGTTAATACTAGGTTTAGTGGCACCAGCCTCTTTGTTCACAGTCTTAACTGCGATATTTGTCTGGGGATTAGCTTGCGTATTAGACTGATCATTGACCTCGGTATTACTCTTGATTGGTGCATCAGTTTCGGTTTTAGGCTGAGTAGGAGGGGCGATGGTTGTCTGATCAGCAGGAGTGTTTTGCGCGTGCGATTGGACGGTGTCGTACTTGCCTGTAAGCGCCTTTAGCTCAATGTCATCAGCAATATAAGAATTTTCATATTCGGCTGAGACAGCCGGACATAACAATAGGCCAGCGAACGATAGAAGAAATAATAAAAACAGACGCTTGTCTTTATGCATCACTACTTATTTGCAGTCGAATTATCAGGGCTCCACCAATGGTGTCATATTACCATCGCTTAATCATTGCGCAGCCCCTTGTAAACTGCAAGACAAAAGATAAATTTACTGGTAAAGTCAAGGTTAATTTATGGAATATTGATAAGGGTTTACCGATGGTTATAAGTACAAAAATTCTGCAGGTTCCTACCACTCCTTTCATGGACCAGCGTCCAGGGACATCTGGGCTGAGAAAGCCCGTACAGATGATGGAGACGAAGAATTACCTGGAAAATTTTGTCCAGTCAATTTTCGATGTTAGGCAAATTAATCAAGGAAAGACATTAGTTTTGGGTGGTGATGGGCGGTTTTTTAATCGTCAGGCGGCACAGATAATCTTAAAAATGGCCGCAGCAAATGGTTTTGGGCGGGTCAAAGTTGGACAAGGCGGATTATTGTCTACGCCGGCGACTTCTTGCATTATTCGCAAATATAAAACCGATGGCGGTATTATTCTTTCTGCCAGCCATAATCCAGGCGGTCCTCATGGTGATTTTGGCATTAAATACAATGTGGCTAATGGCGGACCGGCAACTGAAATAGTGACCGAAGCAATTTTTGCCCACAGTAAGACAATCACTAATTATAAGATTCTTGATGCTCCGGATATGGACATCAGATAAGCTGGGCGAGAGCAAATTGGCCGATATGGTGGTTGAAGTAATTGATTCAGTAGAAGATTATGAACAGTTACTGCAATCCATATTTGACTTCGATCGCATTCACAGTTTATTGACCAGTAAAGGTTTTAGAATGTGTATGGACTCCATGCATGCGGTCACCGGTCCTTATGCCAGGAGTATTTTCGAGCGCCGACTGGGGGCTTCAGCTGGCAGCGTTATAAATGCTATTCCTTTAGAGGATTTTGGTGGTGGACATCCAGATCCTAATATGATCTATGCTCGCCAGCTAGTAGAAATTATGTATGGCAAGAATCCTCCTGATTTTGGTGCGGCTTCAGATGGTGATGGTGACCGTAATATGATTATGGGACCTAAGCTTTTTGTTGTGCCAAGCGATAGCCTTGCTGTTTTGACGGCTAACGCGCATTTAATACCGGCTTATAAAGATGGCTTGTCCGGTGTCGCCCGCTCTATGCCGGCGAGTCAGGCTGTTGATCTGGTAGCCAAAGCCTTAAATATAGACTGTTACCAAACGCCTACTGGATGGAAATTTTTTGGCAATTTGCTTGATGCCAATAAAATAACCATATGCGGGGAAGAAAGTTTTGGTACTGGTTCCAATCATATTCGTGAAAAGATGGCTTGTGGGCTATTCTTTTCTGGCTAAATATTATGGCTGCCTCAGGAAAGACAGTAAACCAAATTATGGACGATCACTGGCAAAAGTTCGGGCGCCATTTTTATATCAGGCATGATTTTGAAGAAGTAGACCTGGAAACAGCACATTCGATAACTAAGCATCTAGCTGATTCATTACCGGGGTTAACTGGCAAGAAATATGGTAGCTATGAGATCAGTGAGGGTACTGAATATAATTATCATGATCCAGTGGATGGTAGTGTGAGCAAAAATCAGGGCATAATTATTAGCTTTAAGAACGGCTCAAGAATAGTTTATCGTCTGTCCGGGACCAGTACGCGCGGGGCAACCGTCAGATTGTATATTGAAAAATATGAGCCTGACGTCATTAAGCATAAACAGGACAGTCAAGACGCTCTTAAGGAGCTAGTTGCTATTGCTTACGAGTTAACTAATGTTTGTCAGCTTACGGGAATGAACAAACCGAGTGTTATTACCTAATCTTTCCAGGACGTTGCTGTGTACACTAGTCTTGCTCTTAATTGGCAGTACATCAGTCAGAGCGGACGATAGTCTTTATCAGCAGGCGCTGCTTGAATATCAAAACCGCCATTACTATGAGGCGGTTAGATTATTTGAACAGTACGTAAATGGTCACGCCGAGAATAATCCAGATCCGGCATTAATGGCGCATGCTTTATTTTATCAGGCGGCGTGCCAGGAAAAGTTAGGCAATAGCCGTGGCGCTTCAATGTTATATCAGTCGGTGATCAAGCAATATCCAAATACTAAGCTGGCAGCCGAAGCGCAAAACGCATTGGAACAATTGACGTTCTCGTCGATTACGCATAAGCAACTGCAGGACGAGCAGCCTGTCCCTCCTCCCCGCAATCCTGCTTTGGATTCTTTGCCCCGCGAGACATTTGTTCCTTTTGTGAAGCAGGGTAATTTAATGCTGGTTCAAGGAGAGATTAATGGCAAAGGAACAGGCATGTTATTTGATACCGGAGCAACTGGATGTTTATTTTCCACCGATCAGCTTACCTCCCTGAGAATCCAATTGCCCCGGGGCAAGCCAACGACCGCTGTGGCAGGTGTTGGTGCCAGACAACAAAAGCCCGCCTGGGCGATGTTGGCCGATATTCGCCTAGGCAATATAGAGCGCCGCCAATTTCCTGTGCGCGTTAGCGATAATCTCCTCAATTTTCCTTTGCTTGGAGTGGACTTCCTTCAAGGACTTGAATATACCGTGGACAATAAAGAAAAGGTCATCCGCTTCAAAGCAATCAGTAGGGAAGATAAAGCGGGAGCGAATGTTAATGCTCGAGCCAAATCAAATAGTGATCCAGCAAACGGTCTTATGTCCGGGACGGCGTCCAGTCATCTTAACAGTGCTGGATCTGCTTCTTTACTCAGTCTAGCGAATCAGCCATGGAGAAATATTTTGCCAAATCTTTCGAGCAAAATGTTTATTACTGTTGATAGCAGCAGTCACTACGTGTATTCTCTACCGTTTTGTGAAGTTAATCAGGCGATGATCGTTATGGCTAAGATTGGCGGCAGAGACTGTCCAATGATTCTTGATACTGGTTCTGATTTGTGTGTTTTTACCAATGCTCAAGTGATGGAACTTGGCATAAAGCCGCACTTTGTGGGTCGATTTCTAAACGCCAAGGGAGTAGGTGGCCGGATGAAGGCACCTTTATTTGTATTTGACCAGGCGCAATTCGGACCGATTAGAGAACCGCTCGTTTGTGTAATATCGGATCAGGCAATTTTACCCAGGCCTTTACTTGGACAAAGCTATTTACAAAACTGGGAGCTGACTATTGATCATGTTCATCAAGTAATAAAATTTACTGAAAAGTAATTTTTGTTGGGGTCTAGTGAGCAAATTGTTTAAGACGCTCCTTGGCGCGCGATAACGCTTGGCTTATAGCTTTAAATCCTGTGCTGCCTGGAGAATTTTTTTCAGTGAGACTTTTGTGCGCATCAAAAACCTGAAAAACATCTTCTGCAAAGAGTGGGCAATGTGTTTTAAATATTGAGAGATCTAGTTTGGTCAAAGAACATTTATGATCGCGCGCGTGCTGGACTAATTGAGCAATGGCATCATGAGCTTGCCTGAAAGGCAATCCTTTTAGCACCAAGTACTCCACCAAATCAGTAGCCATTAATTCAGGATCTGAAGCTGCTTCTAGCATTTTTTCTCGATCTAACTGTATATCTTTAATGACAATTGTGATCACAGGTATCGATAAGGAAAGAGTATGAGCTACTCTGATTGCTGGTGGCTTGGTGTCTTGCAAATCACGATTATAGCCAATCGGCAATCCTTTGATAATCGTCAGAAAATTAACCAGTTCACCTAAAGCAATGCCGCTTTTTGATCTAACTAACTCTATGGGATCAGCATTTTTCTTCTGGGGCATGAGGCTTGAAGATGTGGTGATATTATCTGGAAAACTTATAAAGCCATATTCTTTGGTGCTCCATATAATTAAAGTTTCAGCTAATTGTGATAGGTGTGTGCTGGTCAGGCAGGCGGCAAATAAAAATTCGCCGATAAAATCACGATCCGATACGGCATCAAGCGAGTTAGCAAACACGTCGGCAAAACCAAGTTTTTCAGCCGTAAATTGAGGGTCAATTGGCAAGCGAGAACCAGATAGGGCTCCGGCGCCTAGTGGGGATACTGCTGCCCGCTTCTTTGTATCTGCAAATCGTGATAGATCGCGCATGAACATTTCGAAAAAGGCAAGCATTACGTGGGCAAAGGTCAGCGGTTGTGCTGGTTGAAGATGGGTATAACCTGGCATTACAGCATCGCTACTTTTAGCGGCCATTTCTAAGAGTGCTTTTTGCAATTCAATCAATAAATTAGTTAATTGAATAATTTGCTCTCTAATAAAAAGGCGTAAATCAAGTGCTACTTGATCATTGCGGCTGCGTGCTGTATGCAGCCGCAAAGCATCTTGCCCGATTAATTCCTCTAATTGCTTCTCCACATTCATGTGTACATCTTCGTGCTCAATTTTGAGCGCCAGATTATTTGTGCTTGCTTTTTTGAGCAATGACTGGAGACCTGATTTGATATTTTCACCCTGAGCAGAAGAAATAAGCTTGCTGTGAACAAGCATTTCTACATGGGCCAGACTGCCTTGAATATCCGCAGTGATTAGAGCCTTATCGTCTTCGATAGAAGAAACGAAGCGAGTAATCAGTGGATCAAGTGGTTTTTTGAAGGCTTTTCGTAATACTTCCATGTGTTTTGCTCCAGGCCTGCAATCTTAGGCCATTGATATTGATAAAACCACCAGAGTCTGCAGTGTTAAAGGCAGAAGTATTCTCAAAGCTGGTGATTTTTTCGCTATAGAGAGATATTGGTGATTGGCGACCAACCACCTGGCAATTGCCCTTGTAAAGTTTAACCCTGGCGATACCGCTGACAGTGGCTTGTGACTCATTCACAAATTGTTTGATCAATTTTGCTTCTGGCGAAAACCAGTAGCCATTGTAAATCAGATCTGCCAATTGCAATGATAGTTTTTCTTTAAGATGAGCTACTTCGCGATCCAGAGTTAATGACTCTACAGCTCTATGTGCTTGCATTAGCATTGTCACACCGGGAGTTTCGTAAATGCCTCTTGATTTGATACCAATATAGCGATTTTCTACCAAATCTACTCTGCCCACACCGTGCTTTGCTGCTATAGCGTTGGCTTTTTCTAACAAGGCTAATGGCGCAAGTTTTTGATTGTTGATTGCTACCGGAGTGCCGGTATCAAACTCGATTTCTACATATTCCGGCTCATTAGGCGCTGAGGAGGGATCAGCCGTCCATAAATAAATATTTGCCGGCGCTTCTGCCCAGGGATCTTCAAGAATGCCGCCTTCATAACTTATATGCATGATATTGGCGTCTATAGAATACGGTTTGTCTTTGGTGATTGGTAGCGGAATGCCATGTTTTTCAGCATAGGCGAATAGATCTGTACGTCCGGTAAATTGCCATTCTCGCCAGGGCGCAATTGTTTGTAAATGTGGAGCAAGCGATTTAGCCGCTAATTCAAAACGAACCTGATCGTTTCCTTTACCTGTAGCACCATGGGCGATGGCATCACAGCCTTCCTTAAGGGCGCTTGTGATCATACCGTGGGCTATACAGGGGCGGGCAAGAGCGGTGCCCATTAGATAAATTCCTTCATAGAGCGCATTAGCTTGTATGGCGGTGAAAACATATTCTTTGACAAAGGCTTCGCGCAAGTCTTCAATGATGCATTTATCAGCGCCAGTTTTAAGCGCTTTCTTTTCAACTTCTTTGAAGTCCTCTTCTTGACCGACATTAGCGCAATAGGCAACGATCGGCACTTTATAGGTCTCTTTGAGCCAGGTGAGAATACAGGAGGTATCAAGACCACCGCTATAGGCTAATAGAATCTTCTTTATGTTCATGTGCTGGTGCTCCTTAGTGTTGATATTTTACGTTGCGCACAAAAACCCCGAGATCTAGAAAGAACTCGGGGCAGAAAGCTTATTAATTAATTTGCCTTAACAAAACTAAATTATGCTCCCGAGTCTAATAACACGCGGGGGCGTCGGCGCCAAGGTGCGCAAATGTGATAATTAGTGAACAAAGACATAAGCATGGGCAAAAGCCTCAATGATGCATAGGAGAACTTCAATTTACCCCTAGAGGAAGCCTTTGTCAATAAGTTTGTCCTGGGATCAATAGATTGACTGTTGATTGTGACGGGAATAAAAAATAGGTTCATGTAAAGACTGACGCGATTAATGAAACAGAGTTAAAATTTTAATTGGAAGCCCGTGTATATGGATTATTGCTATGGAGAGGTAAAGCCTTATGAAAAGGGAAATTATTATTGGTGCTTCAATGCTATTAGGTTTTGGCCTAGCAGTTATGCCGGAGGCAGCAGAAGCCAGGCATCATTCAGCCAAATATACTATTACTGATCGGCAAGTCAGTTTAGAAAAGAAGGTAGATAGTGCTTATGCTGCCAATCAATTGACTCTTAAAGAAACAGACAATCTTAAAGGGAAATTGAAATGGGTGAAAGACGAAGAGCAAAAGATGAAAGATAAGAATGGCGGCAAGCTAAGCTACAAAGATAAAACCACCCTTGAGAGAAGTCTCAACGGCATAAGCGAAAAATTGCAAAAGAAAATGCTTGAAAAGCGCGTTCAGTAATTGAGAATTTTCTCTTTTGTCTGAAATTGTCGTTGGCAAAATGTCAGGATCTGCATATCAGACCAGAAAAGATCTTGACCTTTGATTGCATTGCCTATTGTTGAACTGAGAAAGCCCACATGCCCCCCGGATTGCGGGGCTAGGATTTCTATGTGGACATTATCTATACCAGAAAATGATTGGAAGGGCACAAGGGGATCATCTTGAGCAGCAATAATTAGCGTTGCTGTCTTGATTTTATTTATTGATGATAAGGCGCTTGCTTCTTGATAATAATGAGCAGCACTTAGAAATCCAGCGTCAGGTGCCGTGAACTGATCATCAAATGAATAAATGCTATTTACCTGATCTAGTCGTCGACAATCATAACGATCCGGAAAGAGCTTATGTTTTAAGCGTATTTTCTTTCTCAAGCTAGACAAGAAATGATGTTCGTAAATCCTGTTTATGCCTTTGTGCAAGCAATTGACGCTGGCAGCCAGATCGATGCTGGGAGAAACAGCGCAAGCGCCTTTTACTGGAGAGTCAGGCGTGGTTATTTCAGCCAGTGTTTTCAGAACAAGGTTACCACCTAAGGAATAGCCAACAAGATATTGTTCATTTTGTCCCTTGGTGTTTTTTAGCCAGTCGATTACCTTTAATAAATCAGCGCTTTGTCCGGCGTTATACAAAGTTGGTGTGAGGTGCAAAGTATTGCCGCAATTTCTCAGATTCAAACGCACTACGTTAAAGTCCCGAGCAATGGCGTGTGCTGATAGTCCAAGAACATAGGGTGATGAGCTGGATCCTTCCAGTCCATGCACAACTACCAGACAGGGCTTATTCAGTGCGCTGAAATGCGCTTCAGCCAAAACGGTAGAATCGCTGTCTACAGGAATAAGAAGCGGTTCGAAAGTTAAAGGAGGCAAAGATTTTCCGCGCGGTAGCAGTGCTGCGGCGATAGTCATCAAATGTTTATTTATCAACCAGGGGTGAGGAGTATAATTGTTTTGACAAGTAATCATTGTCAGGGCATGAGACCTTATATTGTTTTGATGACGAGAAAATGTTTTCCGAAGGCGAGCCTATATTTTTTTTGGTTCTGGCTTTCTGTTTAGTATTGATTGTACTAGCCATAATTCACAACCTGGGTTATCTAAACTTGATGCCATAAGATAGAATTGGCTTAAATTGAGAATAGACAAGCATAGTGTGGCATCGTTGGTTAGACAAATTCTGTTACGCCGGCTGGGAGTAACCTCCTGGCTGATTTTATCCTTATTAAGCCTATCTTTAATGTTATTTAGCTGCACGGCAGCTGAAACAGGCAATGCCGAACTAACCAGGCAAACTTATCTGCAGTTGGTTGACTGGCATATGTCTGGAGCTTGGATATTCGGGTCTCCGGTAGCCTGGGTACGAGTAACTAATTACAGCCCGGTGGCAATCAAGGATGTGCAATTCAAATACATTACATACGATTATCAAAGTAGAAAGCTCAACGACGGTATCTATACCTTGGAAGGTACAATCCAACCTGGTCAGTCAAAAAATTTCATTGAACAGTATTTAAATGTGGTTGATATCCACAGCGAACAATTAAGCATTCACCTGCAATCGGTCAGTCAAGCGGAATGAATGTTTTGAGCCCGTGTATTACTGATGATCCGCCATATACGCTGATCGTAATAAGAAGTAAGCAATTGTGCCGTAAATCAAAAAGAGCACCAACACCATGACTATCGGCATCTTCTCAAGAATCTTAGCGAATGGCCGACAAAAATAGTCTATTAGAAATAAGTCAGCA
This sequence comes from Candidatus Melainabacteria bacterium, assembly GCA_963767815.1. Lineage (GTDB taxonomy): Bacteria > Cyanobacteriota > Vampirovibrionia > Obscuribacterales > Obscuribacteraceae > CAVYFJ01. The sequence continues at coordinate 157,450 of CAVYFJ010000002.1, forward strand.
CCAGCACCGGGCATATTTTTGATTTACCTATGTGAGGTTTAGTGATGTTTGTAATGAGCACGCCGACGCCAATAATTCGCCAAAGGAGGCAGAACTAAATTGGGATTAAGCATGGCAAGAAAACTAAGAACGAGAATTAAACACAAGAAAAAAGTAAGAAACCAAATCATTGTTTATTATCCTATTTACCTTTAATTAGCTTGCACTTTCACAACATTGGACTCTGGCTTAATTGCATTCAGAAGTCAGATCTCACAATCAATATGCTCGTCGTTTGTGTTTAAGAGGCGGTTAAGAAGCGAACGGTTTAAGTTCTTCTTTATTTATTTTGAGATTAGTGTTGTCTTATAAATTGAGTAATGGCACCCAGATATGCCGTCTGGTGGAGCTTGTAGTTGATCCGCCAGAGAAAAGATCGACTTGCATTTGTAAACGAATACGAGTCAATCATTAGTTTTGCCAATTGCTATATCTCCAGTGGAAGAAAGATATATATGTCGGTTAAGTGGAAACCCAGTTCATTGGGGAGGCTCGATAATCATTGTCCACTTGTTGATTAGACGAACTTAACTTTCTTTGATTTATTCTATCTAACTGTTTGCAATTCATAGGAATAGTATTTTGCTTTTTATCACGAGCTGGAATATAGCTGCTAAATTTGTAGGCTCTTTGGTAAATACTTTCAATTGATTACCACTGGTCTGAAATGCGCCCGTAGCTCAGTGGATAGAGCCCCCGCCTTCTAAGCGGGTTGTCGTTGGTTCGAATCCAACCGGGCGCGCATTATGCATTTACACAAGCTACAACAAGTTAAGCTGGCGCACTTTTCCCGGCTATAATATTTAGTCCGAAAAATAATTGTGCCAGTAATGTGTTCTTTCTATACTAGGGTCATTAGCTCAACGGTAGAGCAGTTGCCTCTTAAGCAATTGGTTGCAGGTTCGAATCCTGCATGACCCAAAGTTTTTATCGGCTTGATATATTGTTGATCCCAGTCTTTGTCTAAAGACGGGCAAGGATCGCTTCTACTTGCTGACGGTGAATACGCATATGCGCGCTAGCAATCGTTAACCAATGAGTAGCATTTTGCTCACCGAACCACGGGTGAGGATGGGTTGAATTAGGAAAAGCGTCTATATTAGTCGCGCTTATGTCTTTGACAAAGTGCGCCGTCATTTCTTTGAACGCAGATAGAATGGTCGCAGCATCAACATTTATATTAGGCTTAACGTCAGCAGTTCCCACTCGCTTGAAGTTGCTCCCACCGGCAGACAGCCCAAGAATTAGTTTTCGCATTGAATCGCCGACTATAATCAAATGATCCAAAGTCATGGCTACTGACCAATAGCGCGAGCTATCTTCAAGCCCGGCAAGTCGAGGAATTAGTCGACGTTGAGAAAGTTTTTCCAAGTCTACATTTGACGCGATCGCCATAATCTTGTCTGCTTCGGCACTGAAAAATCTTAGCGCATTTTCCTTATTGGTATTTTTAAATAAGCGTGGCAGCAATATGTATTTTGCAATTGCCCACTCAAAGAACGGCAGACCAGCACCTGGTTTTGCTAATTTTGGCTCCGCTAGTGAAGTAGTTTTGCTCATAGATATACTCCGATAGGACCGTAAATATTTTCCTGATCTAGAAATAATGATACCTTGACTGCCTTTCACTTGGTATGATTATTTATGCTAGTCTATTTTTTCTCAATTGGGGCGAGTGGCGAAACTGGCAGACGCGCTAGACTTAGGATCTAGTGGAGCAATCCTTGAAGGTTCAAGTCCTTTCTCGCCCACCATCTATGTTTCCGCTGAAAGACGGTTTTCTTTTTGGGGGTGGCAAATGGCTCCTAGCCGATCAATAACCAATCAACTTTGAACCGTCATTTTGCCAGACCCTCCATGCTTATATCTAGTGATACCAATATTGCCATAACAAACGCGCCGTATCGAATATCGCATTGTCGGAGCGTTTTTGGAGCCTTCTGTGCAAGCATAAACAAGAGCATTTGACTATTTGAAGCTTTACCCGCACCAATTCTGAAACTTAGAAATTTCTTGATGAATAGAAGGTCTGTGACAGTCTGGCTATTAAGGTCTGGCACATTCGGATTGAAAGTTACAAATGCAGTTCCTCTCACCAAGTACAATGGATAAATAAATCGAACAGGATCATCGCTTTGTTTATTAATGTTCTCTGACTTGGTCAAATAATCTGTCAAGCTCGCATAACCAATTTCCACAGTATTTCCCGCGCTATCTCCTGCCAGTAAGATTAGTCTCTCTGCGATAATCTCGGTGTTTTGAACCTGCTGTTCTGAAGCGCTGGTCAGATGAAGTGTCTCATCTAGGTTTTTGCGCATCAGATGAACATAGCTGTCCAGCGCTGTCTTATTGAGGACGATGCCCGTATACATCGGATCATTCTTTTGAATTTGCTGTTCAAACGGCAACCGCCGTTTGATCTCGGTTAATAGTTCGTCAACATCAATTGATTTATCCATTAAATTGCAATGGCTAACTGCTCATAAATACTACTTTGCACAATTTTGATGCGCTGTTTTGACATCAGTTGGAAAGTATCGCTTTTCAAGGCTTCATCAAAAGTAAGCCGACGTTTCAGCATGGTGGCAATATCCTTGCCATAGGTATTGTCGGTGCGTTTGGGAAGCCGGACGATGCCGGTTACACGATGCTTGTTGTCCAAATAGGCTCTCATCTCTTCAAAGAATTTGCCTTCGGACTCGATAGGTCCAAGGTGTTCATTTAGCCACACGACAACCTGAACGCCGACGGGCAGTTGTGATGTAAGGGTTACAAAATCACTTACAGTATTATCCTGTGCCAATCCGCCTGCAATGACTGAATGGACGATCACTTGCTTGCCGGCATCCTGGATGGTATTAAAGGCCTCGTTATCAATTAGGTAAGAGGACATAGGGATGTAAGAAGTGGCGCCATTATCAACAACGACGTTGGCATCAGCTTCCAGAATCTGCTCCATCATGTCGTCAAAGCGGCGCTCGTTAATCATGTTGTTTTCTTCCAGCAGGACGATTGAACGCACACCCAGAGATGGGAAGCTGGAAAATGTTGCATTGATAGGATCGGTATCCAAGCATAATACATGAGGGTCTTGCTGTTTAACAAATTGAGCAATGATGGTGGACACGAAGCTATTACCGATGCCACCTTTGCCTTGAAGAATAAAATGAACATTCCTTGTCGATTCAGCCTTTCTGTCTGCTGAATCAATAAAGTAGTTTTGGGTCTGGGAGTCTTGGTCCGGGTTTGAATTTGGCTGGACTTCCAGGAGCACTTGGTTTTTCATTTTTTGCTGACTCTCGTTGTATTGGTGACCTAATGTCTGATGATATTTCAGTTGATGCAATGGATTGTGATGTTGGTTTGTCGTTGCCTCCTCGCCGTTGAGATATAGACGGGAAGTTTTTGCGGACGAGAAAGGTGAACTGGCTGTAGGAGACTCCAGCTAGTGAGTCTTGTGCCTGCTGATATATGGTGGTCAACGGCAAGTCTGCATCAAGCAGTTCT
>CAVYFJ010000003.1:0-401825 GCA_963767815.1 Candidatus Melainabacteria bacterium
TTATGTCTGCCTTTCGTTCAGTTGGGTCTTACTCCCAATATTTATTGGGGACTAATTAAGCAAGTCCTGCACGTGTAGTACCTCTGGCGTTATTGATGTACATGGAATTAAAGGATCCAAAGTTTTCCATTCAAGCTCTCTTATTGCTGACGGGTAATAAAGGATGAATGCATCAAAGCGGCAGCCGAGATCCGTTTGGCTGCGAGTGCCCAGACATTTCGCCATATAAAGACGAGCGACGGCAATCATTTTATTTATTTTTCTTTGATCTAATTTGTCAAAACCCGGATTGGTGAATCCAGTCTCATAGCCGGTTTTAATCCTGGTTTTTACTTCTATAAAGACAAGTGTTGTGGTGGGGTCGCAGGCAATAATATCGATTTCTGCATAACGCCCGGCCCGCCAGTTGCGCTCTTTAATTTGCCAGCCTTGACGATTGAGCAGATCAACTACATATTGTTCACCAATTTTGCCCAGTGATTTTCGCCAGTCAAAGCGTGTTACTTTTTTCCTTTGAGGGAAAGGACTTATTTTGTTTTGCTTTTGTTTTTTTGTCATTTGCTTAGACCCTGTGCACTAAGTTTTCAAATCGTTATCGATAAATCGAGTTTTTCTTGTCTTTCTACTAATTGCGTTTAAACTGAGTAGTCTGATTACTCTGTTTCTTAATACGTAAAACAAGGAAAAAAGTTCAAAGCATGCTGGATATAAAACTAGTTAGAGAAAAAAGCAATTTTGTTGAATTGGCAATAGCCAGGCGCAATGGCGGTTTTTCTATAAAGCCTTTATTAGCTTGTGATGAAGAATTTCGCCAGGTGCAAAATGAATGGGAAGAGTTAAATAGACGGACAAATGAAATTTCGCAGGCTTTTAAAACTGGCAATGTGCCAGCTGATAAAGCCAATGCTTTAAAAGAAGAAACAAAAACTATTAAAAGCCACGGCGGCAAGAAATTGAAGTTTTGCGTCAGCAACTGGAACAAAAGCTATATGACTTGCAATTAACTTTGCCTAATATTCCTGATCCCTCTGTGCCGGATGGCAAGGATGAGACAGGCAAATGTAGAAATTAAACGCTGGGGTAAAATTCCGGAATTAGCCAATCCATTGCATCATTATGAAATTGGCAGCAAGCTTGAAAATATTCGATTTTGAACGAGGGGTTAAAATTGCCGAATCGCGATTCACTGTATTGCTGGACAGAGGCGCAAAAATTGAGCGTGCCTTGATGAATTTTATGCTTGACTTCCATAGCATGCGCGGTTATTCAGAAATATTTCCGCCAATTATGGTCAATCGTGATTGTCATGGTTGGCATTGGTCAATTGCCTAAATTTGAAGGCGATTTTTATAAATGTGCTGATGATGCTCTTTATCTTATTCCCACGGCTGAAGTGCCAGTAACTAATCTTATATCGAGACGAAGTAATTGCCGGAAGAAAATTTGCCTATTCTTGCATTGTGCCTATACTCCTAATTTCAGACGAGAAGCTGGTTCTGCTGGTAAAGATACTCGCGGTTATATAAGACAGCATCAATTCAATAAAGTTGAATTAGTGCGTTTTACTACCCCGAAACGCTCACTGAGCAGCATGAAAAGCTGACTTTAGATGCCGAAGCGCATTTTAGAAGCACTTGAACTGCCTTATAGACGCATATTGCTTATGTGCCGGCGATATGGGCTTTTCTGCCCAAAAATGTTTTGACTTGGAAGTTTGGTTCCCAGCCCAAAAACAGTATCGTGAAATTAGCTCTTGCAGCGTCTTTGGCGATTTTCAAGCCAGGCGGGCTAATCTTAAATATAAGCCAGCTGATGGCGGCAAAGCTCGTTATTTGTGCACAATGAATGGCTCTGGTCTGGCTATTGGTCGTACAATGGCTGCAATTTTAGAAAATTATCAACAGGCCGATGGTTCAGTACTTATACCAACAGTACTGCAGCCATATTTAAATGGCATGAAAGTTGATCAATTGATGATCTTAAGCTAGGCATAATAACTAATTATCAATGCTAAATTAAGTAATGGAAGTCCTTTCAGTAAGCTATAAGTAAGCCTTTCAGCTTAAAATAAACGAAGGATATATGAGGAGTTAATCATGGTATCCGTGATTGAAGCCAAAAGGCGTGAAAAAAAACAAACTGGCACTATACTTAGTCAAGAAAGGCTCTGCCGCAGATGCTCAAAGGCGGCGTAATCATGGATGTGGTCAATGCCGAGCAGGCAAAAATTGCTGAAGAAGCCGGTGCCGTAGCTGTTATGGCTTTGGAGCGCGTGCCGGCAGATATTAGGGCTGATGGCGGCGTGGCTAGAATGAGTGATCCAGAGCTTATTTTAAAAATTATTGAGGCGGTCACTATTCCAGTAATGGCTAAAGCACGCATTGGTCATTTTGTAGAAGCACAGATTTTAGAAGCACTGGGTGTAGATTGTGTTGATGAAAGCGAAGTGCTCACTCCAGCTGATGAAGAATTTCATATTGATAAAACAAAATTTCAAATTCCTTTTGTTTGTGGAGCCAGAAATCTTGGCGAAGCTTTGCGCCGCATCAATGAAGGTGCTGCCATGATTCGCACCAAAGGTGAAGCGGGCACTGGCGATGTTGTAGAGGCAGTACGTCACGCCAGAGCAATTTTCGCTGAAATAAAAAAGCTCAGCGCTATGCAGCTCAAAGATATAAAAGCTTATGCAAAAAAGGTAAATGTGCCGTTTGAATTAGTCAAAGAAGTAGCCGAAACGGGTAAATTGCCGGTGGTGAATTTTGCTGCCGGTGGTATTGCCACACCAGCTGATGCTGCTTTGATGATGCAGTTAGGAGTAGAGGGCGTATTTGTCGGCTCTGGGATTTTTAAGTCGGGTAATCCACTTAAGCGTGCTCAAGCGATTGTAAAAGCCACGACTCATTATCAAGATGCACAAATTCTAGCTGAAGTCAGTCGTAATTTGGGTGAACCAATGGTTGGCAGAACCGTGCGCAGCCTGACACCTTTAGAGGCTATGGCTGAAAGAGGCATCTAAGTGCTGCTTGGACATTTGTTTTTCGGGACTGTTTATATAATTAATTCAGGCTGAGCGACGATGAAGGTTGGCATATTAGCTTTACAGGGTGATTTTGCTGAACACCAGGAGGCAATAGCCAAAGCGGGTGCTCAAACCGTACTGGTGCGGCGATCGCAGCAAGTTGCGGACATAGATGGTCTGATTATTCCTGGCGGCGAATCGACGACGATCGCTAAACTGTCGAGCGAAAGTGATGATGCCATATTTGATACTATAAAGAATCAGATCATTTCTGGTATGCCTGTCTATGGCACATGTATGGGAGCTATTTTTCTGGCTTCGAAGATAGAAGGTTCTAGCCAGGGCAAGCTTGGATTGATGTCGATAAAGGTTCGCCGCAATGGCTTTGGCCCGCAAAAATCAAGTTTTCAATGTGATATCGATCTATCCAAATTATCTGCTTCCCATAAAAATGGTCAAGCATTTCCAGCTGTGTTTATTCGAGCACCGGTTATTTTGTCATGTGGAAAAGACGTGGAAGTTTTGGCAAAACTAGATCAAGATTTGGGTGACACAGCAATTATGGCTCGGCAGAAAAATATGTTGGTTACTACGTTTCATCCGGAATTAACTGGCGATCTGCGTATTCATCGTTATTTTTGTTCGATGATTAAAAAGAGTGGTAGTATTATTTGAAAAGTTGAGGGGGCAAGCGATGCCAGAAGATCAACAACCTGTATTGTTATTAGCCGAAGAACTCAAATGTTTTGACGGGCAGAAGCCAGATTTGTTGAAACGTTTCGAAGGACAATTTGCTTTAATCAAGGGCAATCAACTTATAGGTACTTATGCTAGTGAATTGGATGCTTATGTTCAGGCTATTAAGCAATTGGGAAACGTACCTTTCTTAATCAAACTGATAGTAGCTAAAGAAGAACCGGTTTGGATTCCGATAGTGAGCACGGATTCTAACTAATGCCAATTCTCAATCATTTTGCTTTGCAACAAACTCCCACCGGTTCGGTAATTGGTGGACAAACTCTGTTGGAACAAGGTCCAATTACGCCAGTGGAAGTGAAAATTACCAGAGAGTTGTCGAGTTTTCTTAGTACAAAAGGAGAAACATTGCCACCTGCTTGTACTGGGTTGGCACTGATTGATACTGGTACTACGCGCAGCTGTATTGATGTGTCTGTTGCTCAAAGACTGAATCTACTACCCATAAGCGCTACCCAAGTTGTGAGTGCCAATGGGCAATCTTTTCAGGGTACTTATGCTGCACATATAAGATTTCCGGCTATTGGTTGGGACATTGAATATAGCTCCGTGCTCAGTGTTAATCTATCCGGACAAACCATTCAAGGTGCACCGGTAATTGTTTTAATCGGCCGCGATCTTTTAGCAAAATGTGTATTTGTCTACAATGGCACAATTGGTAGCTTTGTGTTGGCCCATTAGTATTTCGCGCTTATTATGTCCATTTGTCGGCAAACAGATGATTAACTGTTTGTTGCCTGTACCAATTGTGCAGTGGACCAAATATTATGTGAATAGTCTGGCTGCCATAGTGGTGACTAGCAGCAGGTGATTAATATGTCAAAATTAGCTCTTTTGTGCTTAGCAGCCTTACTAATGATTGCTGGTGTCTGGTTAACTAAAGTTGTGTCCAGTTCTGTTTTTGCAGCCTCAAACAATGGTTACGGACCGATGCATGAGCCCAGCGGGCCGCTCAAAGATATAAAAACGCAGATGGATTTAGAGAATTGGACTACTTATTACTACCTTTATCCACAGCCTGATTTGACCGTTAAGGCAATATTTTTTTCCGAGCAGGTTGGTTTTATGGATTGTCCCAATGCAGCGGCCCCGTTAATTGGGTTTTTTGGTCAAATTTTTGCTGCCAACCCCGGTAAACTTCAAGCCTGGGTACAGGATCTCAAACCGTTGAAACAAATTCACAAAAATATCATATACACGGCTTTGTGGCTTGCCAATACAAATGAATCAAAAACGCAGGCAGCAATTCTTTTAAAGCAGCTTGCGCCGGATATGCAGGCGTCGATTACTAAATCAACAGCTAAGCATGTAGCAGTCGAGCATATGGAGATAAATTCACCGGCTGTCCTGGATATGCTATGGGCAAGTTTCTTTGCCACAGGAGATGAGCGATATGTAAAGCGTATTATGAGTGTATTACCTTGGTTTGGCTCATCTGAACATAATGGCGCAAAAACACTAATTGCTGGCACTGCTAAATGGTCGCTAACCTGTAATGCACGCCAGCATAAGCGAGTATTGCAAATCTGTGAGAAGGAAAGAAATTGTCAGCCGGCCTTGAAAAATGCGCTAAACGAAGTCATTGCAGAGGCAACAAAACCTCTTGAACAGAATAAACATAGCCAGTCCATAGGAAAAAACTTAAATCAGAGCAATAAATAGATTTCCAAACATAAAGCTAAAGCTGATAAACTTTTGGTGAAAGCTAAAACTATTGAAGCCCGAAATAAATGAATATTGAGAACTACATTGACCGAAAAACTTTTTTAAAATTGGCTGCCTTACTGGCATTTTCTCCATCTAGTGCTGCTTGGTCTAAGTCTCATGGGGTTCTTGTCAATGATATTCACTCGCAGCTTAACCCTATCAAGGTGAATGAAATTGTATATGCAAACTCGTTGAATGCGCTGAGCGATGTCATAAAGCAATCTGCTGAAAGTAACCGCAATATATCATTTTGTGGTGGACGGCATGCCGGTGGTGGACAACAGTTTGGCACTGACGCGATACTTCTTGATACAACTAAATTAAAACGGGTTCTCAATTTTGATAACCAGAATGGTTGCCTGGAGGTTGAAGCCGGCATACATTGCCCCAATTGCTTGAATATTTAAATAACGCACAAGACGGGCAAGATTATCCATGGGGAATAGCGCAAAAGCAAACCGGTGCCGATATGTTAACCATAGGTGGCACACTGGGCGCAAATGCTCATGGACAGGGATTACGATTTAAACCATTTATCAGCAACATAGAGTCATTTGTTTTGATTGATGCCAATGGAGATGCGCGCAACTGTAGCCGTGTAGAAAATCCAGAACTATTTCGGTTGGTAATAGGTGGCTATGGGCTTTTTGGTGTGGTGTATTCTGCTAAATTGCGTTTGATTCCCCGCAAAAAAGTTAGAAGAATTGTCCAATTGATAAATGTGGAACAAGTGATACCAACTTTCGAAAAGTGTATTGCCGAAGAATACGCATACGGAGATTTCCAATTTAATATTGATGAAAAATCAGATGAGTATTTGCAGTCTGGCGTTTTTTCTGGCTACCAGACTGTTCCAATGTCTACACCTATCCTTAAGTCGACCGGTCACTTGGGAGAAAAGGATTGGCTTGACCTGGTTTATGAGGCACACGTCGATAAAAAACTAGCATTTGCTAAGTATTCTAATTATTTGCAATCTACCTCTGGGAGGGTGAATTGGTCAGATGCTTGGCAAACAAGCACTTATGTGGCAAATTATCACTCCATAATTGATCGTCGCTTACACAGTGAGCACAAGGCAACAGAAGTGCTTACAGAGATTTATGTACCCAAGAACACACTTGCCGACTTTATTGGTGAAGTGCGAGCGCATTTTTTAAAGAACGATATCAATCTAATTTATAGTACGGTGAGATTTATCGAAAAAGACGATGAAAGTTTTTTGCCCTGGGCAAAAGAGTCATATGCTTGCATAATCTTTAATTTGCACACGGTGCATACGCCAGAAGGAATCGAGCATTCGGCCAGTGCCTTCCGGCGCTTGATTGATCTAGCCATCAAATATGGTGGCAGTTATTATCTTACCTATCATAAATATGCAAGGCGAGATCAAGTACTCGCCTGTTATCCGCAGTTTAAACAATTTCTTGACCTTAAATTAAAATACGATCCACAAGAACGATTTCAAAGCGACTGGTACAGGCATTACAAAAAGATGTTTTCTTAGGAAATATCTATAAGTTAATTTGATATTGCAAGGCCACCGGGTGCATGTGTTTTTAAATGGCTACTTTGTTGCGACCGGCTTCTTTTGCCCTTTGCAAAGCGTGCTTGGCGTCATTGAGAATGGTTTCCGGGTTGAGATCGCTTGGATCGAACTGAGCGCAGCCAATACTAATAGTGACACTGGGTCCTGATTTTTTAGCGGTAAAGAAATTTGTTTGCTCAATCTCTAGACGTAGTTTTTCTGCTAAGACCCTTGCTCCTTTTGCCTCAGTATTGGGCAGGACAACAACAAATTTATCGCTGCTGTATCGAGCAAGAAGATCACTGGCTCGAAGGGTAGAAAGTAGTTTTTCGGACAGCTTAGCCAAGATAGCATCACCAGCAGCGGAACCAAGGGCATCATTTATTTGCGAAAAGCGGTCAACATCTAGCATAAGCAATGAGACAGCCAGTTTATTGCGGAATGAAAATAAAAGCTGTTGTTGTAAGAAGCCGATTAAAAACTCAAGATTATATAAGCCAGTAAGCGGATCAATGGAAACTCTAACCACCTCTCGACCAACAAGATTGTTCATATCTTGCTCGAGGAGTAAAAATTCAACTAGAGCCGGAGTATATAGTTCAAAATAATTGATAATAGTTTTTTCGATAAGAGAAAATTTTTGATTGTCGTACTTGGCAAAAACAAGCATTCCCGAATCAGCGCCACTGCTGAAAATAGGCACTAAAATAAGATCGCCTATTGTGGAACCACTTTTTCCGGCCGATTGAGGGGGAGATTCAATCGTCAAATCTTCGGCTAAGATAAGGTCGTCTTTTATTTTTGTAATCAGGGTATCAAGCGAGCTTTGATTCAGACCATTGCTCGGTGAAAAAGCCAAAAAAGGTTTATGCATGCTGGAAATGGCTATCCCACACAAATCAACATGGAGCATGCTTTTCACTGCGGCAAAGAATTCTTTGATTATTTGTGTTCGTGGCTTTTCCCTGTGCAACAAGTTGAAAATACTGCCGCTGACCAGACGCTCAAGCAAAAGCATGGTGTTAATGTTATTAGTCAAATGATCACTACCGATTGACACATTCATGGGCAATAGACAAATTGGTTTTGAGGGCTGGATTTTTTCTTTGTTTTGTCTATGAACGGCATGAAGGTCTTCTTTAATCAATTTAGCTAAGCTGTGGGGTTTATTCACTGTTTCGCTGTATTCAGCTATTCTGTTCGGGTGGATGAACAAATAACCATCAAGAGTATTTTCTTTGCGTTTTTTCTCAGCCAGCATAATAAATGGCAAGTTAGCTAGTTGGGGGTGTGATTTTAGGAGAAGACATAATTGATATCCGTTTAATTGATCAATGTTGTCCCTGACCACTACCAGATCTATGGGGTTTTGCTCCAAAATGGCAATAGAGTGCAGGCTATCCGGGCAATGTTTAATTTCCCAGCTTTCGTGACCCAGCTCTTTTAAGAATTTTTTTTCAAAGTCGCCGACGAATAATATTTGTGCTTTATTCATTGTCTATATTCTAAAAGGTTGGTTTAGCTTCTAATCACAGTCTAATCTCTTTATGCCAACTTGCCAACCGGTCCAATCTTGTTGGCAAGTGGAAGTCTGGAGCAAATATTAGGGTGTAATGACCATAAATGGATGGTAAATATCCAATAATAGGTGTTGGTGGAACAAATAATCTCATTTTGATCTGAAGATAGGTCCGATAATTAGTATGCTGGCAGCGACACAAAATTCATCTTTTAATTTTAAACTTTCTGAAGAACAGAGCTTGATTGAGCAGACAGTCAAAGAGCTGGCGCAAAAGGAATTTGCCAGCCGGGCAGCAGAGATAGACCAAAATCATCGCTTTCCTAGAGAAAACTGGCAACTGCTTGGGCAGTCCGGACTAACTGGTTTACCCTTTCCAGATCAGTTTGGCGGAGCTAACTTAGATCATGTTTGTTATGTGATTGCTGTTGAAGAAATGGCCAAAGCTTGTGCCACTACTTCTGTTATGTATTCAGCTCATGTGTCACTTTGTGCAACACCGGTGTCTATCTTCGGTTCATCCGAACAGAAAATGCGCTTTCTAGCGCCAATGTGTAAAGGAGAAAAACTTGGTGCTTTTGCTCTGTCAGAGCCAGGCTCAGGCTCCGATTCGGCAGCAGCTACATGTATGGCCCTGGAAAAAGGAAATAATTTTATTCTCAATGGAGTAAAGAATTGGATTACTAATGGTGTAGAGGCCGATTTTTATTTGGTTATTGCCCAGACCAACCCGGAGCTAAAACATAAGGGCTTGGTGGCTTTAATAGTAGAAAAGGGTATGCCTGGTTTTTCTTTTGGCAAATTGGAAGATAAGCTGGGAATTAAGGGATCTTCCACCTGCCAGATTATATTTGAAAACACTGCCGTGCCGAAAGCGAATATGCTAGGGGCAATCGGCGATGGCTTTAAAGTGGCTATGGTTACCCTGGATGGTGGCAGAATTGGTATTGCTGCGCAAGCTGTGGGCATTGCTCAGGGAGCCTTTAATCATGCTTTAGCATATGCCAGGCAAAGGGAAGCTTTCGGGAAAAAAATACGCCAGTTTGAGGCGATTAGACTAATGTTTGCTGAAATGCAGACTGAAATTGATGCTGCCAGACTTTTAACCTATCATGCTAGTCTGGCTCAGGACCAGGGAACGCGTTTTACAAGGGAAGCGGCCTGCGCCAAATTATATGCTTCTGAAGTGGCTATGCGCAGTACGGTAAAATGTGTGCAGATTTTTGGTGGTTATGGGTATGTAAGAGATTATCCGGTTGAACGCTATATGCGGGATGCAAAAATCACCGAAATTTACGAAGGCACTTCAGAAATTCAACGTTTGGTAATAGCGAGTCAATTATTGAAAGACAATTAGTAGCGAAGGGGAAATTAAAATATGTCATGGCAACCACCACCATCTTCGGCACCTAAGGATGCAGCGCAGTCTAAAGCAGACAAGCAAGCTCAAGATCTCGATTATTATGAGCTTTTGCAAGTTGATCGTGATGCTCATCCAACAATCATTCGCTATGCTTATCGATTTCTGGCTGCCATGTATCATCCAGATAATGGTGAAACAGGGGATGCCGATAAATTTAGAATTATCAGTGAAGCCTGGCGCACGCTGTCAGATGAAGGCAAGCGGGCGGCTTATGATTTGACTTTAGGGATTAAGGACCAACATAAAGCTGATCAAGCAAAACCGACAGTAGCTGCCAAGTTTGGGCGAGATTCCATACCCGAGTTTCCAAAAACTAATTTAGCTTGGGATGAAATTGAGCTACGTCTTGCCATTTTACAAATTCTTTTGGCGGCACGCCGCAAAAGAGTGCAAACTGGTGGCGGCTCAGGCAAAGTGCTTATGGATGTTTTGCATATTGATGATGTGACCGAAGTTGAGTTTGCTCTATGGTATTTGCGAGAAAAGGGACTGGTTGAATCAGGTGAGCGAAACTATATGATTACTGTTCAGGGACTCGATTATTTGACCGAACAGTTATCCAAGACTCAGATCTTAGGCGGTGGTAATGCTACGGAAGAAAAGACAAAGGCTATGATGGAACAGGCAGCTGCCGGCGGTTCTAATACCAGTATTATTATGGCGCCGCAAAAATAGAATTTAAGAAATCAAGTTTTCTATAAATTTCCGACGGTGCCAGATACAAGGCCCATGCTGGAGAATGGCTTGACGATGGACGGCGGAGCCATATCCTTTATTTCTTTGCCAGTGATAATGCGGATGGGTACTGGACAATTCACTCATCAGTTGATCACGAAATACTTTGGCTACGACCGAAGCGGCAGCAATTGACGCTGAAAGACCATCTCCTTGAATAATAGATATTTGATGATGATCTAATAGAGGAATTTTTTTATTACCATCGACAAGAATAATGGTTTGTTTTGCTTCAGTCGATGCTGTTTCTAATATCGTATTGATTGCTCGTTTCATAGCTAAAAAGCCGGCCTGCAATATATTGAACTGATCTATTTCTTCTACGGAAGCTGAGCCAATAGCCACCAGTGCGTGTTTATGAAGGATTTTGGATAATTCTAATCGTTCTTCTGGCAGAAGTTTTTTTGAGTCATTGAGCTGGGAAAGACGGGAATATAATTTGGTTTTTGGCGCGATATCCGGTAGATAAGCAGCTGCAGCCACAACTGGGCCTGCCAGGCAGCCGCGACCAACTTCATCAACACCAACTATTATATGCTCGGAGTGCGAATCTTGAATTGTTTTGTCGAAGCGTAGCAATTTTTTGAGGATAGAGCGTGCTTTGCGCGGACTGTTAGGCATATTAATTTGAGAAGGGCTGAGTAAGAAAGAAAGTTTTATTCAGGCCAATCTAAGCATATCCCACCAAGTTTAAAATTGCGCAAATCAGTAAGCAAAGCGCGAGCGGCTCGCTCAAAATCATATTGTCCACCTGCAGTAAGAAAGCCCCTTTTCTGGGCAAGAGTCTCTAGACTAATTTCAGTAATATTGCTAATGTCAAGATAATTCATAATTGCCGCTGGATATTGAGTTTTCATAAAACTGAGTAGTTTCTCAGCCAGGCTTTCTAAATCATATGTGCTTTCAGTGAGCAAATTTAAAATAGCCAATTTGTCTTTTACCGGTGCAGCTAAACTATCTTTGGGCAAAATTCCGGGAGTATCAAGCAGCTCAAGTTGTGAGCTCAGTTTTATCCATTGTGGACCGCGAGTTACCCCGGGTATATTAGCCACTCGGGCGCGTTTTTGTTTGCTTAGCCAATTGATCAGACTGGATTTGCCCACATTGGGCATGCCAATTATGCAAGTGCGAACTACTTGACTCAGTATGCCTTTTTTAGCTAAGGCTTGTCGTCTGCTAGCCGTTAGCTTAAGAATTAAATCCAGTATAGCTTTTTGATTATGGTTAGTCTTAAGAGAAAGGGCAATTGCCTTTTCGTCGGTTGACTGATTGATATTTCTCAAATGAACTTGTAGAGCCTTTTGGTCAGCCAAATCTGCTTTGTTTAATACTAAGAGCACAGGCTTGCCGGAAAATATTTCCTTGGCTTTTTTATGCCTGCTGGAGAGCGGCGCTCGGGCGTCGCAGACTTCAATTAAGAGATCAATATATTTTAGTTGTTCCCTGATAATTGGCCAGTTTGAAGAATGGGCGGTTTTAGACCGTCCGCTTTTACTGGAGCTGCCTCTATTAGGCTGTTTAGCCATAAGAGCAAATTAAGAGTGACAATTAAATGAGGTAATGATTCTGTTTAGATAACTATTCGGCTGATTCTGGCGGCGCAACAACTGGAGCTTCTATTGCGGTCATTGCTTGTTCAGTTCCAGGAGTCAGTCTTTCTTGAGCTTGCTCGCGTATACGTGTAGCTTTACCAGATCGCTTGCGCAGGTAATGTAATTTAGCTCGGCGGACATGTCCTTTGCGTTGGACAGTAATTTTTTCCAGACGCGGTGAGTGCAAAAGAAAGATTCTTTCGATACCCACACCTTGAAAGATTCGTCTGACAGTGATGGTTTTTCCCAAACCTGCTCCACGAAGCCTAATGACAACCCCTTCATAACCCTGGGTGCGCTCTTTGCCACCCTCTTTAATTTTTACAAATACCTTTACGGTGTCCCCTACGTCTAAACTGGGCAAGGTTGTCTTTAGCAAAGGTAATTCAACGGCTTGAATTAGTTGATTCATGGCTTGTTTCTCAATTGGTTATAGCTGCAAAGACCTGGAATCATAACATAATTTCAGCTTATTCTTTGTTTTTCTTTCGGGATATTGTACGGTTTTCCAGATTTTGTAATAGTTTCAATTCTTCAATAAAATCTTGGACTGATCTAAATTGCCGATAAACAGAAGCAAATCGGACATAAGCGATTTGATTTAGGTCTTTTAGCCTGGCTAAAGCTAATTCGCCAAGAAAAGTTGAATTTACTTCTTGCTTACTTAAAGCAGTAAGCTCGCTTTCCACCGAGTCCACTAGATCATCGATTTGCTCAGCTGTAATCATGGTTTTAGCTACAGCTCTGGCAATGCCAGCTCGAAATTTTTCTCTCATATATGGTTCTCGCCCGCCGGAGCGTTTAATAATCAGAGTTTGCATCGCTTCTTGGCGTTCGTAGGTCGTAAATCGTTTTTCGCAATTTTCACACTGCCGGCGGCGACGAACAGAGTTCTCCTGACTTAAGCGAGACTCCAAAACGCGACTATCTTGATGATTACAAAAGGGACAATTCATTTTATTATTTTGATTAAATTTGCGATTATTTTCTATTTGGTCTTCGCTTAGTTGCTTTTGCCGCTTGGCTTACCACCGGATCAGAGCTTATGATGGTTTTATATAACAGATAATCAATTTTTGATTAGCAATTACTAGAAGAATAACTATGTCTTTGCCTGTCTATAAATCTACATACTATCAGGTTCTTGGAGTACAGCCAGGTGTTAGTACTGCCGAAATTAAGCGAGCCTATCGTCGCCTGGTTAAAAGTTATCACCCGGACATAGAATATGTCGAGATGACCGAGTCCGAGCGTACAAAAGCTAACCAAAGGATGATCAGGCTCAATGAGGCGTACGAGACATTGAAGGATAAATCTACTAGGGCTGCTTATGATTCGGAAATTGGGGTAAATGGCAGAGGCGCGCAGGCAGCAGGTAAATATGGTTTGGCTGGTAGCGAGCAGAATAGAGAACAGTATTTACAACAAATCTTCCATCCTATGCGTCAGAAAATTACACGCGTACTGGCAAAATATAAAAAACAATTGATCGACCTCTCACAGGATATTTACGACCAGCATCTTGTCGATGATTTGGAAAATTACGCCAATGAAATCGAATCAGTTTTGCGCCAAGCTTCGCAAGCAATGGCTAAAAATCAACCTCCCCCATCGGTGTCTGTAGCTGAACTGATGATGAAATATGCTATTGCGCATGCAGTTGATGGTCTTGAAGAGCTAAGATATTATTGCGGAAATTATGACTATAATCACCTGACGATGGCTGGCAATCTTTTTAGAGAATCTAATAATTTATCTAGACAGGCATTGCATCTGACTAAGTTGTAAGAGCCATTGCCGGCAACGCTTTCTTCGAATGCATACCAGCGTTCGAGCTAGCTTCTAGTTTGATAGGAGAGCCCCAGAGATCATATGCCGTTGCTTTGTCGATTTTAACCGTGATTATATCGCCGATGGCCAGACTGTTATCTTGAGCGTTATTATTTTCGGCATTGTTGACGTATACTTGATTATCAATTTGTGGCGCGTCCCAGGCTGAGCGACCATGGTAAAGTTGGCTATTGCTGTCATATTCTTCGATCAATACAGGCATGTGAGTATCGATCAGTTTTTCGTTGAGCTCAACAGCAATTTGTTGTTGGATTTTCATTAGCTTAGAACGTCGAGACTTTTTAACTGATTCTTTAATTTGATTGTCCATATGACCGCTTGGTACTTCAAGTTCTCTAGAGTAAGCAAATACACCAAGGCGATCAAAGCGTTGAACTCTAATGAAATCAGCCAGATGTTCAAAATGCTCATCGGTTTCACCAGGGAAGCCAACAATAAATGTTGTGCGGATGCGCACATCTGGAATATGGCGGCGGATTTTTGCCACCACTAATTCAGGCTTCAGTGGGCGTGCCATTTTAGAAAGAATTTCTGGATGACTATGCTGGAGAGGGATATCGATATACTTGACCACTTTTGGTAATTTGGCAATAGTATCCAGCAATTCTTCATTTACTTCGGTTGGATAAGCATACATAATTCTCAACCACTGTAGATCTTCTATATCGTGTAAAGCCTCTAACAAAGTTGCTAACGACTGCTTTCCATAAATATCCAGACCATAATAAGTAGTGTCTTGAGAAACAAGAATGATTTCCTTTGCCCCATTGGCGACGAGAAGTTTTGTCTCTTCCACTAATGATTCAATTGTGCGCGAACGGAATTTTCCACGTAACTGAGGAATAATACAAAAACTGCAGGTGTGATTACAGCCTTCGGCAATTTTTAAATAAGCAAACGGTCCAAGATTTGTCGAAAGGCGTGGCAATAAGGCTTCGGTGATATAAGTTGGTTGTTCACTAATGGCAGACAATCGCAATGTTTTATCTTGAACAATGGCTGAAATAATATCCACTACTTTGTTAATATCGCCAGTGCCAATAAGCGCCCGAGCTTCTGGAAGTTCTTTTAAGAAATCATCTTTATAGTGCTGAGCAAGACAGCCGGCTATTACAAGTTCTTTGCCAGCATCAGCCAGCTCAACTAATGTTCTTACTGATTCTTGCCTAGCTTCACCAATAAACGAACAGGTATTAACCAAACAGATATCTGCTTCTTGGTCATCAAAAGTAATGGCGAAGCCTGCTTGATTGAGAAGTCCGAGCATAACTTCTGTATCAGCAGTATTTTTAGGGCAGCCTAAAGAAATTACACCAATTTTAGGTGGGCGCAAGTTTGATTACTCCAATATGTGATTAATAGCGATAGGGCACTTCAATCGATTTGTTTGTCGAGTCCTGTCCTTCACTTGATGTGTGTTTGCGATAAGCTGACTCTTCTGTCTGATTGGCCAAATGAGGCTTGTGGACACTGGCAGCGATGGATTTCTTTGATGCTGCCGGTTTTTCAGAGGCTGTTTTTTTGCTTGGCTGTGTGGTGGACTGGCTTGATCTGTCAGTGCTTGATTCGGAAATCTCTTCAGGTTTAGCTTTGGTCTGAGCTGTTTTAATATGCGGGTTAATAAAAGCCTTTTCGGAAATTTTACCCAATGGGCCCAGGTCTTCTGTTTTGCCTGCCCAGGTTACTGAAACATTGCCGCCGCTGCCAGCCCTTACCCGCAGCCCTTCCTTGTCAGAGAAAGTATGACTATCGCCAGTTTCCAGAAAGCCAGTAAAAAGGCTCTCTCCTGAACTGACAGATTTTACTTCCACCCAAACGTGTTTTTTGGCTTGCAAACTGATTTGGGCTGTGTTTGTTGGCTGAGGATTATTTTGTTCAGTTGAATTATCAGTGGCATCTTCAGGTGCCGCTACCGGATTTGTCTTTTCGGCAACTGGTTGAGGCGGCTGCTGTGTGGTGCTGTTGATTTTGCTTGCTGACTGCCTTAAGGCTAATATGCTTGGATCTTGTTGAGCGAGATCGGCTGATTCTTGTCTATTAACAAGGTAAATAATCAGGGCTAGAATAACCACGATCCACAAGGCATAAAATGGAATCATTTTCATTAGATTGGGCGGAGCTAACTCTATTGGTCGGCGATTATAATAAGCATTGTTTGGGGGCGGACTGGCACCATTATTTTTGCGACTTTTAAAAAGAAACCGGACTTTTTTGGTTTGTCCGATGAAGGATTCAGTGCGTTGCGGTAAGCAATTGCCAATTGTTGACCATCCAAGCCAACGCAGTCAGCATAGCGTTTGATAAAACCCGATACATAAACAGGTTCGGGCAAATCGTCGAAATTGCCCTGCTCAATGGCTTCCAGATGATTAAATGGAATTTTTGTTCTCTCGTGAATCTGAGAAAGTGAAAGACCAGATCCATCACGCGCGACTTTTAATTGTTGACCGATTTGTTCTAAACTCATTGCCAATTTTCAACTCTTTGAGCAGGGCGTCAATTTCGTTTTGCTTCAGATATCGCCATTTACCTGGCCGCAAGTTCTCTAATTGTAACTTACCGATACTAGTTCTGACTAAGTTTATTACCGGTAAACCTAGTTGAGCACACATTCTTCTAATTTGCCTGTTCTTGCCCTCTGCAATCGTAAGCTCAATAATTGATTGTTCTTCATTGCTTATCAAAACGTTTACTTTTGCTTTGCTTGTTTTGGTTTCCTTTAAATTAATGCCACTTGCCAGTTGCTTAACAGCTTCCAGGGCACATTTCCCGCTCACAGTGACTCGATAGGTTTTCAGGACCTGATGTTTAGGATGACTAAGGGCTAGAATTAAAGGGCCATTATTAGTCAGCAATATGAGTCCGGATGAATCATAATCCAGTCGCCCAGCCGGTTTTAGATGTCGCAATTCTATCGGTAATAAATCAAGAATACTTTTACGACTAAACTCATCTTTACAAGTTGTGACTATGCCTTGAGGTTTGTTTAAAAGCACATACTGATGAGGACGTACAGACAGTTTTCGGCCATTGACTGATAATTCATCTTGACCAAGATTAACGACCGTATGGAAATCGGTTACTTGCTTGCCATTAACTTTGACCTTGCCGGTGGCAATTAAATCATCAGCTGCGCGCCTGGAACATATTCCACAGGCGGCAATCGCTTTATTCAGGCGTACAAACTGATTCAATAATCTATCAACGGGCGACTTAAACCTGGCATAGCAAAGTTTGGCTAATTTGGTGAATCAGATCGATCATGACCTGAATCTTTTTTGCCGGTTTTATTAGGCAGTTTTTCAGCGGCCAATTTGACAAGATCTTCGCTTTTGGCTTGCAGAGTAGACACCGCCTGATTGGTCTTTGTTTTTATGTCTGCAATGGATTCACTGGCTTGTTTGTATAAATCTTCCGATTCATCAGCAAGCTGCTTGCGCAGTTCCGCTCCTGATTTGGGTGCAGATAATAGACCGCAGACAAATCCCAACAACCCACCTATTGTAATACCTTCTAAAAATCGATTCGAATTAGACATTCTTTGTACCTCTAGATTGATTCCTTTATTTTTTTGACCTTGTTCAATTTCTACGTTTCATCTTTGTGACTATTTAAATATGCTCTTATACCGGCAGCTAAACCTGCTTTGATAACACTGGTACCCTTTTTTGCATCTGCCGCTGCTCGACTGAGATTATCGGTTACATCTTCAACTTTATCAGTAACACTACTGACGCTATGATGTGCTAAATCCTGCAGCTTTAATACGCCGCCGATAAGCTTATTTGCCTCAGAAAGAGTAGGCTGTAATTCGGTAGAAACGGTGCTGGCCAATTTTTCAAAGGCGTTGAGGGTGCGATTGGCTTGCGGAACTATGCTCAGTGCTAAACCGAGCAATACTAATATGGCAAAGGCCAGGCACACTAGACTAAAAACAACAACTAAATTTAAATTGGCATTGAGCGCCGTGTTGAGCTGATCCATTTCGGTTTTTTACTTGATGTGAGGTGTATTCTACTTCAATTAAAGAAAAGCTCGGTGATTAATTGCTTAGCGATGTTGGAAAGGCAGGACAGAAGAACCGCCAAGTTCTAATTCTTCTCTTTTCTTGGCGGCAGCCAATTTACCAGCGGCCACCGCTTTTTTAATTCGCTGGGCTTGTTCTTCAACAACTAATTGAAAGTAATTAATAGCAGATGCATAAAGATCAAGTGAATCATCTAGAACATCACTTAATTTATTGGGAACATCATTAGCCGATTTTCTCAAGGCGCCCCTCACTTCACTGCCGGATTTTGGAGTAGTTAGAAGAGCAAGCGCTGCCCCACCAAAAACACCAATTAAAAATCCTAAGAACCATGAGGAAAAGGAACCGCTTGATTGCTGTATTGGCTGCGAATCAGAGCAATTTTTTGGCATGGAAGTACTCCTTGTGGACCTCTTTTGGAGTATAGCATTTAGCTCAATTTATTTGCAGTTTAATCTTGATTTCCTTAAAGATCCTGGCAATTTACGGCTGATAAAGGCAAAATTTGGATAGTCAAATTGGCCCGTTTTGGTCTATTTCGCTGGTGCAGCGGCTTTCCCTTTGGTGGTAAAAGCTTCAGAGAGCATGTCGCAAAGGTGCTCGGCAATGGCGCGTTTGGGCATGCGGGGCAAGGTCTCGCGAGCCCCTGTAGCACTCATGATGACAACAGCATTATCATCGCTGCCAAAACCTATATCAGGAACACTGATGTCATTGCCAACAATTACATCCAGATTTTTGCGTTGCAATTTTGCTTGGCATTGCTCAGCAATTCTTCAGATTCAGCCGCAAAGCCAATAATTACTTGATCTGGTCGTTTATCTGTCCTAACAAGTCTAGGATATCCGGATTTTTGGTCAGTTCCAAGCTTATATCTTCAGAGACATTTTTCTTGATTTTTTGCACGGAAACAGCCAATGGCCTAAAATCAGCCACCGCAGCAGTCATTACTAAAGCATCACAGCTATCAAATTCTGCCTCTACCGCTTCTTGCATTTCCTAAGCAGTTTCTACGAAATGACTGGATAAGCTCGGTCAACTTCAACTGTGGAAATAAGTTTAACTGCCGCACCACGGGCATAGGCAGCGTCCGCCATGGCAATGCCCATTTTGCCCGGATGATTGTTGCCAATAAAACGTACAGGATCAATGGGCTTCTCTGGTGCCGCCAGCGGTGACTAGAATATTTTTGCCCGATAATATTTGATGAGTAAGCAGTTGTCCGTGGACAGCGGCCATGATGCTGTCCAAATCAGCCATTTTTCCTGCTCCCCAGTCGCCACAGGCTACTTCGCCGGTTTCAGGCGGAATGATTTTATAGCGATAACGATTTTCCAAGGTAGATAGATTGTCCTGAGTCGCTGGATGTTCCAGCATTTTGGGATTCATAGCTGGGGCAATGAAAACTTTTGCTCTGGTGCCAGAACAGTCGTCGTCAATAAATCATCACAAATACCGCAAGCTAATTTGCCGATAATATTGGCTGTAGCTGGGGCAATTAAAAATAAATCTGCTTTTTGAGCTAAATCAATGTGTTCTGGCCGCCAGTTATCAGCATCAGCAAATTGTTCACAATGAGCAGGATTGCGAGTAAGAGTTTGAAAGGTTAAAGGAGTAACAAAATTGGCAGGCTTCCGGAGTGAGAATGACATGTACATTGGCTCCAGCATGACGCATTAAAGATGCCAAATCACAGGCTTTATAAGCAGCAATACCACCACTTACGCCAAGCACAATGGTTGTATTGGCAAGGGCATTGGCTTTAAAATCGATTCAGGTCAGTATTGTCTTTTCGTTTCACCATTTGCCTATCCTGTTTGCTTGCTTATTGTCTGGCTTGTCTGCGCCCTTATGTTCGAGAACTTTCTGATATTATTATGAGCTTAAATCGCGGGCAGCACGGGCAATTTGCGTTTTCTTTAATAAGCCAGTATCGTGCCGAATGCGCCACTTTAACCAATAATTGCCACTTAATTTTAGATTATCGTTTTATATGGACAAGTATTACATAACCACCGCTATAGATTATGTAAATGCAAAACCGCATATCGGGCATGCATATGAAAAAATTGCTGCTGATATTTTGGCGCGTTACCATCGCTTTCGGGAAACGATGTATTTTTTCTTACCGGGCTTGATGAACATGGCTCTAAAATTGAAAAGGCTGCCAAGCAGGCAGGGCTAGAGCCACAGAAGTTTTGTGACCAGATGGCTGAAAATTTCCGATCAGCCTGGAAAAGCCTGGATATTTCTTACGATTATTTCATTCGTACCACTGAAAAACGGCATATCAAATCGTCGCAAGAAATCTGTTCCAGACTGCAGAGCAAAGGCGATATATACAAAGCTTCTTATAAAGGCTTGTATTGCGAAGGCTGCGAAGATTTTGTGCGAGAAAGAGATTTAGATGCAGAAGGAAATTGCCCAGTCCATAAAGTAAAACCAAAAGAAGTCAGCGAAGAGAATTATTTTTTTAGGCTATCAAAATATAAAGATGAAATAAAAAATTGGCTTATAAAGTAATAACGATATTTTGCGTCCAGAAGCACGGCGAAAAGAAGTGTTAAATCAATTGGAAGATCCTGAATTAGGTGATTTCAGCGTCACCCGTTCTCAGAGCTTTCTTTAAATTGGGGCGTGCCAGTACCCGAAGACGATAATCAGGTTATTTATGTCTGGCTTGATGCTTTAACTAATTACATTACTGCTTTAGGGTTTCCTGATCGACAAGGAAACTATGGACAATTATTGGCCAGCTGATTTACATTTGATTGGCAAAGACATTACCAAATTTCATCTATTTACTGGCCAGCAATGCTAATGGCTGCTGATTTACCTTTACCTAAACAAGTATATGGACATGGTTTTATTACTGTTGAGGGACAAAAAATTAGCAAATCACTGGGAAATGTAATTGATCCTATTGTTTAACTGCAGGAATATGGTTCTGATGCGGTTCGATTTTTCCTTGTTGCCTGTACGCCATTTGATCAAGATGGTGATTTTTCCAAAGAAGAATTGGTACGCAAAGTCAATGCTGATTTGGCTAATAACTTGGGTAATTTGCTTAATCGTACTTTGACCCTAGTGGAGAAGCACTGTGATGGTGTTGTGCCGAAAGCCAGCGAAAATAAGGATTTGTCAAAGCAGGCAAAGTAGTGAAGAAAGCCGTGGATGAGCATATGTCTCGCCTTGAATTTGCCAGAGCTTTTGGAAGGTTTTTTCCCTGGTCGATAAAACAAATAAATATCTCAATGATGAAAAGCCCTGGGATCTATTTAAAAATGGCAAAGACAAAGAAGGGCTGAGTAGTGCTGTATACGGTGCTAGAAATATTAAAAGAAGTAACTGTTCATATGTATCCGTTTACACCCAAGCTGGCAACTAGTATGTGGTCTCAATTAGGCTATGAGCTGGAGCTTGATGAGATCGAAAGCGCCGAGCCGACAGGCAAAGTGGCTGATCCTGTATCTAAAGTTATTAAACCTGGACAAAAGATCAAACGCGCCGTGCCCGGTCTTTAAACGAATCGAAGAGCCGGTGCTTTCGTCATAAAAAAGAGGCGTGGAGATGTTTAAGTTAAAAATTGGTCAGCAGTACTCCTTTCTTTGCTTGCTGACCTGTTGACTATTGGAATTCCTGCTGCCTTTGCTTTATCGAAGAGCCAACCACAAAAGGTAACTATTGCTCAATATGGACATGTTTTTCTATACATGCCAATTTATGTTGCGTTGATAAGGGTTTTTTCAAAGAGCAGGGACTGGATGTGAAACTGGTCAGCACCGGGGGTGACGAAAAGACATTTACCGCTGTTTCCACGGGGAATGCTCAATTTGGTGTATCGGATCCGATCTTTGTTGCTATTGCTAGACAGCGCGGCCAAGGGGGTAAAGTAGTTGCAGGAATTGTGACGAAGAGTGCCACTTACTGATGGTGACATTCAATAATAATATCAAGAAAATAAGTCAAACCAATCGGATTTTGCTGGATATCGCATTGCTTCTTTGCCGGCTCCCTCGACCACTTATGCAGTGATCACGAAGATTTTACAGAACAATGGACACCCAATAAAAGCAAAAATAGTACCAGGGAGCTTATGGCACTTTATCGGCAATGCTGAAAGCGAATCAGGCTGATATGGCAATGGAAATCGAACCGAATGTTTCGACTTTGTTCATCAAGGGGCCAGATTGTCTATTCGACAGACAAAAGATTTTGGAGATTTTGCTTTTACTGGTATGACTGTTTCTGATAGCTTTTTATAATCAACATCCAGAAGAAATTCAAGCAGCAGTCAATGCCATTGCTAAAGCAATGAAATATATCCACCAGGATTTTGCTGGAGCCCTTAGCTGTAGCTAAAAAAGAATTTCCTGAAATACAAGAGTCAATTTTGACGTGATGCTCTTAAGCGATATGATTGACGATGGCACAACACCCATCTTCGCCGTACTTGAGCAAACAAGCCTGGGATAAGGCGATTGCTATGCGAAAAGAAGTTAGGTGATTTGCAAATGGATCCCGGCTAGTTACCAGCAAAATGTTGATATGAAATTTGCCGAAAAGATAGCGCATTGAATCTTAGATTTGATATTAAGGGATGAGCAATATTTCGCTTCAACACTCAAACGTTATTGTCCATCTCTAATCTATCCTTCGCTTATGACACAATCGGGACAATATAATCAGGTAATTAAGAATCTTTCTTTATAGGTTAAATCTGGTGAAATTGTTTGTATTTTAGGAGCTAGTGGTTGTGGTAAAAGTACATTACTGAATCTGATTGCCGGTTTATTAGTCTCCAAGAGCGGGCAAGATTGAGATTGCCGCTCAGAACAAATAAAAGCCAAAGTAAAAATAACTGACAGCAGATTGGTTATATATTTCAGGACGATGCACTTTTACCCTGGCGCACTGTTGAATCAAATCTTTTGCTAGTTACTGAAATATTTAAGGACATATCTAAAGATAGCAATTAGGGAACTTATTGCCAGATATCTGCAAACTTTTCACCTAGAGCGAGGATATCCTGAAGCGATACCCATCTCAATTTCTGGTGGCATGCGCCAGCGCGTAAGTATAATGCAAACATTGATGTTTAATCCAAATTTGTTATTGTTGGATGAAGCCATTTGCCGCTCTTGATTTTTTTACCAAATTGAGTTTGGAAAGTGAAGTATATCAATTGATCAAAGAACAAAAGAAAGCAGCAATTCTTATTACGCACGATATAGATGAAGCAATTGCCATTGGCAGATCGAGTATTGATCATGTCCAATGGCTGGCATAACTAATGAATTTAAGATTGACTTTACCGAGAATAAGCGTTCTCCGGAAGAAATTCGCGGCACAGCTCAATTTGCCGAATATTATCATGTCGGTATGGTCTCAATTGCGCACAGTAATCCAGGCATAATGATATGAACATATCAACATCCACCACGCAGCTATAAGTCCAAGACTAGAAGAGAGTTTCTGTATTTTTTGCCTTTGGTTCTATTCTTGCTTGTTTGGGCATGGTTTACAGAAGGGCATCCACAAGCACAATTTATTTTTTCTTCACCAAGCCAGGTTCATCAGCCTTTATGCGCACTAGTAATGAGCGGGGAGCTAATGCGCAATAGTGCAGTGACTATTTTCGAGGCAATAATCGGTTTTTGCTATGGGCACTATATGTGGTGCATTAATTGGATTATCACTGTGGTATTCTCAAATGGTAGCCAAAATTGCTAAACCATACATTACTGCTCTGGCGACTATTCCCATTTTTGCTTTAGCGCCAATTATTATTGTCTGGTTTGGCATTGGCATTTGGTCAAAAATAATGCTGGCGTTTATTTCCACTGTGACGGTAGCTATTGTGCAAAGCTATCAAGGGGCAATGTCGGTTGAATCACGTTTTTTGCGTTTGATGCAGGTTGTTGGCGCCAGCCGGCAACAAGTTTTTAGACTGGTGGTTATTCCATCGTCTTTAATCTGGGTGATTAATGCAGCCAAGCTAAATATTGGTCTTGCTTTACTCGGCGCTTTTATTGGTGAATTTATCTCTTCAGAGCAAGGACTCGGTTATATGATCGTCAAAGCCTCCGGCCTGTATGATATGGCCACCGTAATTGTCGGTGTCATCGCTTTGATCATTATTGCTCTGGCTTTGACGAGCCTGGTCGAATACATAGAAAAGATTGTTCTTAAATGGAAGTATCTGTCGTCTCGATGACTATTGAAAGACGGTTTTGCTTAACGTTAACTGCTGATAATCAATACTCAAAGATCTTGATGTCCTAAGTCATTGAATTATAATGCTAAGTAATTCCTCTGTATAAAAGTAATGTTTCCTCTCATTTTTTTTATTGCCTTCGCGGCTACGTTTTTTGGAACCTTAAGTGGCAGTAGCTCATCTATTATTGCCATTCCATGCTGGATTACCTTGGGTTATTCATTGCCCACCGCGGTTGCTTGCGACAAAGTTAGTGAGTCTTTTTGGACAGCGTTAGCTTCCCGTAATTATTTAAGCGGTAAAACGATTGATAAGGTTTTGCTGGCAACGCTAGCAGCTTTTGGTGTCGTCGGCGCAGTGGTGGGCACTCAAGTTACCGTTTCACTGAACAGCAATATCACTAAACCAGTCGTTGGCTTATTAATAATTATGGCTGTACTTCTTAGTTGGATGAAGCCTGACTTTGGGGTATCAACCAGACCGCCTGCAATAGGCAAATTTGCCTGCAGTATGCTTGGTTTGCCCTTAGGCTTCTATGAAGGATTTTTTGGCGCCGGCAATGGCATATTCACCGCATTGGCTCTATGCAAGGCGCGTGGTTTTGACTTAATAACCGCGCTTGGTAATTATTATTTTCTCGCTTTTATATGGTGCGCCTGTGCCACCATATCTTATATATCCAAAGGATTTGGCAATATTTCACTTATGTTGCCAGCCGTCCTTGGTTCAATTCTTGGTGGGCAATTAGGCTCTATGCTTGGTAAAAAAATTGGCGCCCGTCTAGTCAAAAAACTGTTTACTGCAGCCAGCCTGTTTTTTGGCCTTAAATTGCTATTTGGATTTTAAAAACCATGGCAAGAAGGAGTCCGGCAATGCCGGGCTCCTTCTGCTTTTTCCTTCTTCTCTAACTAACCGCAGCAAGCACTGCCGGCGGCACAACAAGGTCCTGGGCAACAGCCAGGAGCCGATTTAGGCTGCTGTTTGCTGTTGTCGCAGCAAGACTCTTTGGCTTTTTCACAACAGGCGTTATGTTGTTGAGCACAACGCTTGTCTATTTTGGAGCACTGTTTGCTGTTCCCGTTATCTTGTGTGTTCAGTCCACCCGCTGGGTTGGCAAAACTGGAAGCTAAGTTGAGTAGTCCACAGATGGTAGCCAAAGACAAAATATATCTGTTCATGATTTTTTCTCCTGTAATTAAACATGTAGCTACCAACCACCAGCGTTGATTCGCTTGATGGTTGAACAATTTGTTTGTGGCTACAATTTAAATCAGCCAGACCCGCTTTTGTAGATAAACCTTGTTGGAGGCCAAATGAAGAGGTTTATGTTTGCTGGCAATTAGGGGCACATGATCCTGATAAGCAGAAAGGATGATTGTTGCTGCGGGTTTTTGTAGATCAAGCGTTGAATTAACAGAGATCTTAAAGGGTGTTGTTGGTAGACCATGATCAGGAATGCGGCTGTGGCAAGAGCAAGCATCGCTAATGGTCGGAGTGGACTGCTCCAGAATCTGGCTTGAATAATTGATTAGTTCGATGCTCGCGTCTTCTACTGAACAGCAGCAGGTTGACTGAGTTGCTATTTTCACAGCGCAAGCTGGGGAGATTACTGTTTGAGTAATTACCAGAATGGCGATAAATAAGCTGCTTAGAAATTTAGTCAGTGATTGAGAAAGCATAAAAGTTTTTATACACCCGTTTCTCTATATATCATTATATACCCGGGTAATAAAAATGACTGATTAATTGGCAAAACAGTGCATACAAGTAGCCAGCTATCAGCACGGGGTGTGAGGGTAATTAATATAAATAAATTATTGATTATTTGGTTTTTTCGTGACTTCTTTAGGTTTAGCCTTTGGTGGTTTGGCTTTAGGTTTTTCAACTGGTGGTGTACTTGGTGGGTAAGCAGACTCTAGACCAAAAAACTTGACCAGTACCGCTTTAGCAATAGGGGCAGCGGCTGAGCCGCCGTGTCCTCCATGTTCAACGAAGGCGCATATGGCTATGCGGGGCTTATCAGATGGTGCGTAGCAGGCAAACCAGGCATGAGTTTTGCTGCCTGCTGGTGGAGCTTCGGCCGAACCTGTTTTACCGGATACTTCAATTTGTCCTAATCTGGTAGCACCACCGGTGCCACTAGCAACCACAGCTTTCAGTCCGGCAAGCACAACATCCAGATATTCTTTGTGGGTTTTAACTTTCTCTGGCCGCGGAGGAGGAATTTGGCGGTCGCCAATTTTAATGACAAAATGTAAGTCAGGCACTTGCCCGCGCATGCCTAAGCCCGAGAAAATCCTGGCTCCTTGAGCTGGAGTTAATTGTACATAAGTCTGGCCAATAGCCATATGCAAGGTATTGCCCGGATACCATTTTTCGTGGCATACACGTAATTTCCAGGCTGAATCTGGCACAAGCCCCATGCCTTCATGTCTCAATTCAACACCGGTAGGGCGGCCAGCTCCAAATTTTACGCCCCATTCTTTAATTTGTTCAGGTGTTAGTTTTAGTCCCATTTGATAAAAGGCGGAATCACGTGACCAGGCAAGGCATTTAACAAGATCAAAAAGACCTTGCGTTTTTGTCCAATCACCAAAGAAGAAGCCACCAAGGCTGATACCACCTGAAACTTTCAATTTAGTATCTGGTTTTACTACTTTACTTTCTAAGGCAGCAAGCAGAGTAATTGCTTTCCACACAGATCCAGGCGGAAAACCGGAAAGTGCACGATTAAAGAGAGGGTGATCTGGGGCGTTGATTCGTTTCCAGACATCGGGAGTGATGCGTTTTGTGAAAGCATTGGGATCGAAGCTGGGGCGAGAAACCATTACTAAAATTTCGCCGGTTCGTGGATCTACAGCTACCACGGCGCCGGAGCGCTTACCGAGAGCTTCATAGGCCGCTTTTGTAAATCGAGATCCAAAGATAAGACCAGTGACTCTCCTGCTATTGGTTCTCTAGTTATTTCAGGTTTAGATGTTTGAGCAGAGATTGATAGTCCGCTGGCATTGACTCTTACTCTTTGTTCGCCGTCATTGCCCGCGCAATTGAGTGTCATAGATTCGTTCAATGCCGTCTTGACCAATTACGTCCCCCATTCTGCGCTCCGGTCTTTTTTGCAATTGTGCCTGAGTAATTTCTCCGCAATAGCCAATCACATGTGCGGTAAGCTCTCCTTGCAGATAATTGCGGCTTATATCCGGCAGAATATCAATACCCGGTAAAAACAGTTTTTGTTCATAAAAGCGACTAACAGTGTCAACATCAATATCATGTTCGATTACCACTGGTAGCACAGAGTTGGATGCTTTTGCTTTTAGCAACAAATTGAAAACTTTTGCTTCTGGGTCGTCAATCAGTTTTGACAATTTCTCGGCAAGAGCTTCGCAGTGGTCGAGCTCATTGGGGATGGCGATCATAGACAGAGTTTGTTTATTGGTGGCGAGCAAATTACCATGGCGATCATAAATTACGCCACGTGGTGCGCGCAGAAAGGTTACTCGAGTACTGTTAATCACCGCCCGTGTTTGATAATAGTGATTTTGAATAATTTGTAGCCAGATAAGACGAGCCATCAATACGCCAGTGGCTAATATTATTAAAAGCCGAAAATAATTTGCCTTGTTTACTAACTGATTAAGACGATATTGTGTTGAAGAAGGCTTTCTCATGGTCCAACGGTCACTTCACGGGAAAGACGAAAGTCATACCAGGCTTTGATAGGGACAAAAATAAATGGGGCAATCAGGGCATTCAGCACTGCTTCCGGTATGGCAATCTCGGCAAAGCGGCTAAATACTTCCGCTCGGCCCAGCATCATCAATTGGCAGCTAGTCAAAAATTCTCCCAATATTGTGGCGAAAAGAACCAAGACGATACTATAAAATGAGCCGTGATTGATTGTTTTCAAAGGAAAATAGCCGGCAATCCAACCGATTATGGGATAAGAAAATAAATAGACCGGGCTGACTGAAGCATAGAGCACGGAAAAGACGCCGCCAATCAAGGCACCACTAACACAACCGGACATGGCTTGATAGTGAGCAATTTGTCCAAAGGAGCGTACTCTGACATCATCCGCGCTCAATCGATTAAGCGAAGAACCAAAAATTGAGGACCAGATAATGATGAACGTCAGTGGAAGATTGCAAAATAATCCACGTAAGGCAATTCTGGTTAAAATATTATTTTGTAAAAACCAAATAATTGAAATAACAATGGCAGCCAGACCCAGTTCCCAGAGGCGATTGCGTGCTTTTATGGATAGCCAGAACATATTGGATTTCTTACCTTTGTCGGATTATTCTTCCAGGGGCGGCAGAACAAGAACTTCGCTTAAATCGTAGCAATTCTCAGTCAGCTTAACTTCAATTTGGGTATTAGTGGCATTGCTATCGCGTCTTACACCAACTACTGTGCCAACAGGATGGTTTTCGGGAAAAGTACCACCCTTACCAAGACAAACAACTTTGTCGTTGATTTCGACATTAGCATTAATAGGTACAAAATCAATGATCGCTGGTTTTTGATGACGTCCGGAGAGAATGCCGGTAATACCGAGGCGCGGAATTAGTACGCCCAATTTTTGATCCGGATCAGTAAGTAATCGGACTACACTGGCATGATCCGAGACACTGGTTACCTGTCCGACAACTCCGGAGCTGGTAATTACCGCAGAACCTTTGGCGATATGATCAAGTTGGCCTCGATCAATAATAATTTGTTCAAACCAATTATCTGGGTTGCGGCTTACCACTTCTGCAGCTATGGCCCGCCTGTCTGAATGTGTTTTTAAATTGAGTAATTCTCTTAGATTATTGGTGTCTCTTGCTTGCTGTTTTATTTTAGTCAATTCAAGCTCTCTTTGGGCAAGCTTTGTTTCCAGGTCTTTAATTCGGTCTGCTGATGCCAGAAGCTTTTGGGCCAGGTTTCTGGTGGACTCTATTTGGGTGGCCCTTTGGTGAAGAAGCCAGCGAATAGTTGCTTCGGTATTTAAGATGGCACTACTTGCCGGTCCAACAAAGTACAAAAGGAGGACAGCGAATAGAATTAGCTCGCTGAGTGTTGCTCGATCAAAGGCAAAAGAATTTTGCTTCTGCTCAGACACTGACGGGACCCTTTATTTTTAGATGTTAGCCTTGCATTATTGAGCGTTCAAGCACTCGGCGATAGGCAGGATTGGATAAAAGTCTGCCTGTGCCAATTGCCACACAAGACAGAGGATCTTCAGCGACAAATACCGGTACTTCGGTTTCATTAGCCACCAATTCATCAAGCCCTTGCAGTAATGCGCCGCCGCCGGTTAGAAAAATACCGCGATTAAATATGTCTGCGGCCAAATCTGGTGGTGTTCGCTCTAATGTGTTTTGAATGGCGTCGACGATAAAAGATAAAGGCTCAGCAAGCGCTTCTCTTATTTCACTGCGACTGATAGTTACTGTTCTGGGCAAGCCATTGAGGAGATTTAAACCACGCACATCATAGCGATCATTTTCTGTGGTTTGATAAGCGGATCCTAGGCGAAATTTAATTTCTTCAGCAGTGCGCTCTCCAATTGCCAGGCTATGCACTTTTTTTAAATAACGAATGATGCTTTCATTCAATTCATCGCCGGCCACGCGAATGGACGAATTAACGACAATACCAGAAAGACTGATCACAGCCACTTCTGTAGTGCCACCACCAATATCAACGACCATAGAACCGGTTGGTTCGGTTACTGGCAAATTGGCACCAATAGCAGCAGCCATCGGTTCTTCGGGCAAATAAACCTGACTGGCACCAGCATTGCGGGCTGCCTGGCGCACGGCTTGCTTTTCTACATCGGTAATGCCAGAGGGCACACCAATAGCAATTTCTGGACTGAGTCCAAATCCATGATTGCCGGATACTCGTCCAATAAACGTCTTGAGCATAATTTCGGCGTACTTAAATTCAGCAATAACACCGTCCCGCAGCGGACGTAATGCTTTCACGCCTTGCGGAGTGCGGCCAATCATGGCTCGGGCATCTTCTCCGGCAGCCAATAGCGTATTTGTGTTGTTGTCGATAGCTATAACTGAAGGCTCTCGTAAAACAATTCCTTCGCCATCCACATAAATCAGAGTGTTGGCGGTGCCTAAATCAATTCCGATGCATTTGCGAAAATAGCTTTTGAACCAGTTCAATAAAGTTTATCTCAACCTCTTTAGATGAATGAGTGGGGGAACTAAGTTTAACACGCGCTGAACTTGCTTGGGCAGCTATTGGAACATCCAGGTATAAAACTGAGGTTTAAGGCTCCTTTTTTGCAGTTTTGCTTAATGGCAACCAGATATTGGTTTCTTAGCGGATGGTACTGACTTCTCTTGATTCGCGGGTAATGCCCGGATTTTGAAAGGCATGCTCAAAGGACGATTTCGTCAGAGGCACGATAGTTTTTTCTTTATTGACTACATAACGGCGACCTTTCCAATTTACTTGGCTGCCAGTCAATACTAGGATATGCTGCATGAAGGTGGAGGACGGAAACTGCCAGGCTCCCGAGCGGATATAGGAGGATGTTGCGCCAATCTATGCCCGCATGATGTTGTGATGTAGTTTTGAACCAGCAAAATAGAAACATAAATTGAGCGACAAGCAGCGGCAATACTTTCCATACGGGAATGATGCCTATATGATGATGACCTGTGAGAATTAAACTCAGAACAGCAAAAACTTGAATAAAAGGGCTTAAAGCAATCGAATTGATCATTATTATAGCCATGACCAACTTGAGTGGATGGCTGTCAATGAGTGAATAGAGATTTTTTGTCCATCCTTGCCATAAAGTTTCGAGGTTGGTGTACATGCGCACTCTATACAACGTTCTGCCATCAGCTACGCATATTTTATAGCCTCTCTCTTTAAAAACCATTCCCAGGGCATGATCTTCGACAATTTCATTGCGCACACTCTCGATGTCCACCGATAGCCTGATAAGAATTACGTCGACATATCGATATATTGACCATAAGCATAAGCTCGTTCAGCTTCCGGATCGTTTACGCTGTGAAATGGATCGCCTAATCAAAAGGAACTCAAAAGAACAGGCATGATCAGTTTTTCAGGAAAACTACCTAATTCTTGCACTGGTATGAACGAAAGTAGATCCAGTTTCTCATTCACGGCATAAGATATGGCGTCCCGAATTGAATTTGGCTGGTGATAGGTATCGGCATCGGTAAAGGCGAACCAGTCTCCGGCGGCATAGCCGACAGCATGTGCCAGAGCATTACATTTGCCTATCCAGCCTTCAGGAGCATCCTTACCGTGAACGAACTTGATTCGCTTTTGTGTATTGGAGTCTGAGTCTATATAGTATTGAATGATTTCGGCGGTTTTGTCAGTTGAGCGATCGTCGATAACAATAATTTCAAAATTGGGATAGTCTTGAGCCAATAAAGATGCCAGACAGCGTCCAATTTTATTTTCCTCATTGCGTGCCGGAACAACAACGGAAACAAATGGCATCTCGGCGGTAGATGGAAAACGGGCAGCAGGTACCGGTCTCAACAGCTTATAAAATGCATAGGTAAGACTATAAAAGGCGGCAATGAACAAAGTATTTGCAAGAATCCAGGCAAATAAATTCACGTCAAGCTCCGTACTCATAAAAGCCCTTGCCCGATTTTTTTCCTAAGTGACCAGCAGTGACTAATTGTCTAATTAATGGACAAGGGCGATATTTTGGATCGCCAAATCCTTTGTGTAATGTTTCCATGATATTCAGGCATATGTCAAGACCGATGAAATCCGCCAGAGCTAGAGGACCCATAGGATGGTTATAGCCAAGCATCATACCGCGATCAATTTCTTCAGCACTGGACAGTCCTTCCATTAGA
This sequence comes from Candidatus Melainabacteria bacterium, assembly GCA_963767815.1. Classification (GTDB taxonomy): domain Bacteria; phylum Cyanobacteriota; class Vampirovibrionia; order Obscuribacterales; family Obscuribacteraceae; genus CAVYFJ01. The sequence goes on from CAVYFJ010000003.1 coordinate 32,237, forward strand.
GCGAACGCCGCTTCGTTAAGTAGTACCATGCCTAGCCGAGAGGTAATAAAGCCAGGAGAATCTTTAGATGTGATTACAGTCTTGCCAAGAGAGGTGGCAAAATCAGAGACATATTTTACCGTAGTTGCTGCAGTATCTAGAGCAGGAATAATTTCGATCAATTTCATAATATGGGCTGGGGAGAAAAAATGCATGCCAATAAATTTATCGCTGCGCCCGGTAGCGGCGCCAGAGCGGTAATAGAGAGCGAAGAAGTGTTGGTGGCGAAAATTGTGGCGGCGGGAAGTTTTTGGTCAAGAATCTTAAATAAGTCTTGCTTGATAATTAGATCTTCTATGATCGCTTCAATCAAGAGCTGACTATCTGGCAGTTTGTCGAGATTGTCAGTAGTAGTCAAGTTATTGCGGGCGTTTTCTAAATCTTTAATAGTAATAAGATTTTTTTCTATGGCGGTTTGTCCGAATTTGGCAAAAGTGATTTCAGCCTTTTTTAATGCCGACGGATATTTATCATATAAACAAACCTTAGCTTGGCTGCGGGTAGCAATTAAATAGGCAATGGCGTTGCCCATGAAGCCTGCACCAGCAATAACAACCGATGATACTGAGGATTTATTCATAAGTCCAAAAGTTTAGCGCATCTGTAGCCAGCTTGTTTGAGTGTATTCTGATAGACTCCTTAATCAATTTAACGATGGTTAATTAAAAATTGTGTTTGAAGTATGCTAAGGATCGGCACTGGATTTGATATACATCGCCTGGTTAAAGACAGGCGTCTGATTTTAGGCGGCATTCATATTCCGCATGATACTGGCCTGCATGGTACCTCGGATGGTGACGCCCTGATCCATGCGATCATCGATGCATTACTCGGGGCTAGCGGGCTAGGCGATATTGGTACATTATTTCCAGTGAATGATCCGACTTTGAAAAATGCTGATAGTGTTCAGTTGCTTCGAGAGGTCATTACTTTATTGAATAAAAATAAATGGTTGGTGATCAATATAGATTCTGTAATTATCTGTGAGGAGCCGAGGCTATCGGCCTGGTATTCGCCGATGAAAAAAAATCTGGGCAAGATAATGGCGATTGCGGAAGATGCTATTGGTATTAAGGCGAAGACTTTTGAAAAACTTGGTGATCTTGGAAAAGGTAATGCTCTTGCGGTTCAAGTTGTTGCCTTGATTGAAAAAAGTAAAAATTGATAGAACTATGGTAAGTACATTACAAGAACAAAATCGGATTGAGTGTTGTTTTGGATGTGGCTCTAAAAATAGTCAGGGCTTGCACATAGAGAGCTATAGAAGTGATGATGGAGCGGTATGCATTTGGCAAGCCAGCCCACATCATTGTGGTGGTCGTCCCGAGTATGTTTATGGGGGCGTAATTGCTTCATTAATAGATTGCCACTCAGTAAATCTAGCTATGAATGAAGCCTATAGAAGTGAAAATCGTGAACCGGGTAGTGAGCCACTACTGCATTATGTTACCGGCAGCCTGCAGGTTTCATATATAAAACCATGTCCAACTGATAAGGCATTGCATGTCAAAGCCAAATTGATTGAAAGTAAAGGAAGAAAAAGCTGGGTGGAAAGTGAAATAACATGCAAGGGCATTGTCTGCGCAAGAGGAAAGGTTATTGCCGTCAGAGTGAATAGCAATTTTCGGCCTGGCTTGAATGATCATTAATCTGGGACAAAGAGCGATCAAAGTCGGGATACTTGTTTGAAATAGTCTACAAATAATTTGATGCCACCTTGAGCTTGCTGCCAGTCAAAGTGTTCGTTGACGGCGTGATAGCCATGTTCTGGTAGTGAGAGACCTAGAAAAACTACCGGTGCTTTTAATATCTCGTGCATGGAAACAACAGCACCAATAGAACCACCTTCCCTGGTAAATATAGGCTCATGACCAAAGACATTGCACATTGCTTGGCGGGCTGCTTGATTGAATTGATCATTTGGGTTTCCCATATAGGGACTGAGCATGCCTTGTTTAATTACTTCTGCATCTGGGCATTTGCTTTTAACAAATTTGCTCAATAGTTCATAAATTTTGTCTGGATCTTGCTGAGGAACAAGCCGCATGCTTATCTTTGCTTCAGCTTGATAAGGAACAATTGTTTTAACGCCAGGACCGGTGTAGCCGCCTGTAATACCATGAATTTCAAAAGTTGGTTTGGCCCAGATGCGTGTTAATCCTTCTTCTGGATCATTAGTGCGCAGAGAAGTCAATTCATGAGCTCGCTTAAAGTGATCAATTGAAAAATTACAGCTCTCCATGTTATCCAGTTCCTGATCAGTAAGAGCTTGAACATCGTCATAGAATCCTGGAATTTTCACCACGCCTGTTTGAGCGTTATAGCATTCAGATAATAGCTGAACTAATTCTCCAATTGGGTTGCGCGCTAAACCGCCAGTAGTTCCAGAGTGAACATCTTTTTTGCCAGTGCGTAATCGAATTAGTGCGCCAGCTAAGCCCCGTATAGCATAAGAAATGGAAGGCTTATCCTTACTCATCCAGATAGTGTCTGAAACCAGGATGGAATTAGTGGAGAGTTTTGCTTGATGACCCTTAAGAAACGCAGCAAACGACGGGCTGCCAATTTCTTCTTCTAATTCCCAGATAAATCTTATATTGAGTGGTAAGCCTATTTCGTGAGCATAACGGGCCGCATAATAGGCGACTAAAGCGGGACCCTTATCATCAGTGCTGCCCCGTCCTCTGTAATAATCTCCATCTATGGTAAGAGAAAAGGGGGTGCTTTCCAGTCGACAGCATCGGCTGGTTGAACGTCTAGATGATTATAAATTGTTAGAGTTGGCCAGTCCGGATTATTTTTAAATTCGCCGATAATAACTGGATAACCTTCGGTCTTCAATACTTGAACTTCAGCACCAGATGATTTTAGCAAAGTTGATGCTGCTGCAGCCACGCCTTCGATATCTTTTTTGTGTTGTGGATCAGCGCTGACACTAGGTATATCGACCAGTGCTTTTAAATTCTGCTCGTATTCATGGCGAATAGAGCTAATATAGGAATCGATTGTTAGTTCAGTGTTTTTAGTTTGCATAGTAAGAAGCTTTTATTTTATGAGCGCTGCTGATTGACCGGGAATAATTGTACCGGATTTGACTTCGTAAAAGTGGGCAGAATTCAACCAGTGCGTATTAAAATTTGCAAGATGGGTAGTGGAGATGATAGTTTGTCTGGTGTCGTCGATTTTAGCCATCAATAATGACTGCCGTTTTAAATCAAGCTCTGCCAAAACATCATCGAGCAAAAGAACCGGTGGCTCCTGGAGATGATCTTTAATTAAATCCAGTTCGCTCAATTTAAGCGCTAAAACAAGAGAGCGTTGTTGTCCCTGGCTGGCGAAGACAGTGGCCTCGTTTTTATTGAGAGAAAATATTATGTCATCACGATGTGGGCCGGACAATGTCTGTCCTCTGGCGATTTCTTCCAGGCGTCTTCGCTGGAGGGATTCCAGGAGTATCTGATTGAGAGTGGTATCGTCAGCAGTGCTCGATGAATCAGTAATATCGGTATCGAAGTAATTATACTCCGGTCGGAAGTGTTGGTTAGCATTGTCCAGTTTGAGAGCCTGGCAACGATAACTAAAGGCAAGAGTCTCATCATGATCCGAAATAAAAGCCAAATATTCTTGCGCACGAGGTAGAAGTTCTAGTAATGTTTTAATCCGCCATTTGATAATTATGGCGCCTTGCTTAGCGATTTGTTCATTCCATACATCCAATTGAGCATTATCTCTTTCGGATATGTGATTGTTATCGAAGAAAGTTTTTAAAAGACGATTGCGCTGCTGAACCATTTTTTGATATTTAGATAATTGTTCATAGAAACTCGGTTTTAAACGAACGATGACAGAGTCAATCCAATCGCGTCTGAAACTCGGTCCACTGCGCAATAGATGTAAATCGTTGCTATTGAAACTTACGGTAATTAATCTCCCCCGCAGTTTTTTCATCAATGTATAGCTGACGCCGTTAACCAAGACAGTTCTTTTATGAAACTTCTTGGAACTGGCGACGCTAGGTGATTCTGTCAGATCTGACATAAAAGCTTTATCGGCGACTGCATACGAAAGAGCGAGACTTTCTTTATTTTGACGTGCCTCGAAGGACACTTCGATATGCATTCTGCTATGCCCATGTTTGATCAATTCAGACTCCATTGATGTACGACTGGAAAGACCAGTGGATAATATTTCAATGGCTTCTAAAAAATTAGTTTTGCCCTGAGCATTTTCACCCAATACAATATTTAGACCCGGATGGAGATCTAATAGCGCTTCTGAGTAATTGCGAAAATTTGTCAAACTGACTTGTTTGATGAGCATTTTATTTAATAGTTGAGGCAGCAGCAATAGAAGAAAGCCAGTGAGCAGCGGCCTGACAGTCAGCTTTTATTTGATCCTTTAGAGCAGCCATTCCGTCAAATTTCTTTTCTGGGCGGATATATTTGTGAAAATAAACTTCGAGGATGGAGTCGTATAAGTCGCCTTTGAAATTTAAGACATGTACTTCGGTAATCGGGCGACTAATATGGGGTTCAGCTACAAAGGTTGGTCGATAACCAATGTTTACCACAGCTTGATGCAGGGATTTATCCGCTAATTTAACTTGTGCAGCATAAACCCCTTGAGCGGGCAAAATTTGTAAGGGGGAGATTTCTAGATTGGCGGTGGGGAAGCCCAAAGTGTTGCCACGTTTTTCACCAGCAACGACTTTGCCGGCTAGAGAAAATGGTCTGGAAAGTAATTGATTGGCTAAATCAAGATTGGCATTTGCCAAACAATCTCTAATTGTTGAGCTAGAAACTTCTTTGCCTTCATAAAATACTGGTTTGGCTACTTGAACAACAAAGTTCATATTTTGACCAAATTGACTTAGCAATTGGGGATTACCCTCACGTTCACGGCCAAAATGGTGATTGTAACCAACAGAAATTAGTCTGGCTCCCATGCCCTGCACAAGCACAGTCTCCACGTATTGATGCGGTGTGAGACGGCATAATTCTTCAGTGAAAGTTAAAACCAGAGCAGCCTTAATGCCTAGCGTTTGAAATATTGCCAGTCGTTGTTCAATCAGGGTAAGTAAAAGTGGAGAGTTTCCACGGGTCAGGGCCCTTGGGTGATCTTTAAAAGTGACTACAGCAGGGACGATGCCTCTTGACTGTGCTTCTTTTACAGCTAATTCAATTACGGCTTGATGGCCCAGATGGACTCCATCAAAAAAACCTAGAGCAATTGCTGATTCTTTAAAGAGATGAGGTTTAGCCTCATAAAAAATTTCCAAGTAGTACCTTCCACCTTATGATTGTTGATCATATATTTGTCAATTATAAGGTCGAGCTGGTCGCGCAATGACCAATTAAGACTATTGTAACTGAGAATCTTGGATCACTTCTTTTGATGCCTGTTTGTGCTAAAATTATTTTGTTTCGAGGTAGTAGATATCCTTGTTTTCAGAGAATAGGGAAAAACTTTAATTGCCTTATTGAAGCAATTTGTTAAAGCAGATGAAATAGATTTGAGCTTTTATACAGCTTTTGTAGACAGCTAAATGACAATGCTGTGATTGGATTAGCTATTCGAGTCAATAATTAGCGTAGGTAAGCATGGTAAAAAAGGAATCCGGTAGTATTGCATCTTTGTCAAGCGCAGAAGAAAAGGCTGAAATGGCACAAACGAATAAGAAGAACTCTGGTGAGGGTGGCGCTCAATATACAGCCAAAGATATTGATGTTTTAGAGGGTCTTGAAGCTGTTCAGAAACGTCCAGGGATGTATATTGGTACTACTGGTCCAACAGGTTTACACCACCTGGTTTGGGAAATTGTTGATAATTCCATTGACGAAGCTTTGGCAGGGTATTGCAAAAATATTTCTGTTACCGTCAATGCGGACAACTCCTTAACAGTGATAGATGATGGTCGCGGCATTCCTACGGACATTGTTGAAAAGACAGGCAAAAGTGCAGTAGAGACAGTTTTTACTGTTTTGCATGCCGGTGGTAAATTTGGTGGTGGTGGTTATAAGGTTTCCGGTGGTCTGCATGGTGTAGGCGCTTCTGTAGTTAACGCCTTATCTAGTCGGCTGGAAGCAGAGATTTATCGTGACGGAAAGATATACAAACAGACTTATCTAAAAGGTAAACCAGAAGGTGGATTGACTAGCTGCGGGTCAAACAGATCAAACCGGCACTAAAGTGACATTCTGGCCTGATGATCAAGTATTTCATGATGTCAATGAAGACAATGAGCGCGTAAGTATTACATTTGAATGGGATGTGCTTGTTACTCATTTACGCGAAATGGCCTTTTTAAATAAGGGCTTGACCATAACCCTGACGGATAACCGTGGTCCAGAAGAAGAGCACAAAAACGAGAGCTTTTGTTTTGAAGGTGGTATTTCCAGCTATGTTGAATATTTAAATAATACGCGTAGTTCTTTGCATAAGCCGCCAATTTATTTTGAACAAGCAAGGGAAGACGTTGTAGTGGAGTGTGCTTTGCAATGGACGGATTTATATTCTGATTCTGTCCATACTTTTGTCAATAATATTAATACTCATGATGGTGGCACCCACTTAACCGGTTTTCGCAATGCTCTAACACGTGTAATCAATGATTATTCGCGCAAGAATAGTTTAGTGAAAGAAAATGAGGCTAATTTTAGTGGGGACGATGTTAGAGAAGGTCTCACTGCCATTGTCAGTGTGAAAGTTCCCGAACCACAATTTGAAGGACAAACTAAGGCACGTTTGGGCAACCGAGAAGTGCAAAGCATTACGCAATCAGTAGTATCTGACCAACTTTCCGATTGGTTGGAATTAAATCCTAAACCAGCCAAAGAAATTAGTCGGTAAGGCAATTCAAGCCAGACAGGCGCGCGAGGCAGCTCAAAAGGCAAAAAATCTAATTCGTCGACAATCAGCACTGGAAAATTCTTCTTTGCCAGGCAAATTAGCCGACTGTTCTGATAGAGATCCAAGTCACTGTGAAATATATCTTGTAGAAGGGGACTCTGCCGGTGGCAGTGCCAAGCAAGGACGCAATCGTGCTTTTCAGGCAATATTCCTTTGCGGGGCAAAATTCTCAATGTGGAAAGAGTGCAGCCCAGCCGAATTTATGAAAATACAGAAGTGCAGGCCATGATTCAAGGGCTTGGCCTGAGCTGTTAAAGATGACGAGGAAGATAAGGAAAATGGTGGTGGCAAAGGTGCTGGTCTTTTGCGTCCTAATGCCCAAAATATAGATTTGGCCAAATTGCGTTATCACAAAGTAATTATCATGACTGATGCTGATGTTGATGGCAGCCATATCAGAACATTATTACTCACTTTCTTTTTCCGTTACGCTAGACCATTGGTGGAAAATGGTTATGTTTATATTGCCCAACCGCCTCTATATAAAGTAGAAAAAGGCAAACGCATAGAATATTGCTATAACGAGCATAAACTCGAAGCAGTAATGGCTGAGCTGGGTGAAAAGGCCATTATTCAACGCTTTAAGGGCTTGGGTGAAATGATGCCTGAACAGTTATGGGAAACCACAATGAATCCTGAGACGCGCACATTGAAACAAGTGACAGTGGAAGATGCATCAGAAGCGGATCACGTTTTTGATTTACTGATGGGTGAAGCAGTTGGTCCACGCCGCGAATTTATCGAGAAAAATGCTCATCTTGTGGCCAATTTAGACGTATGATCTTGACAGATAAAGCATAATTCAATGAGGGCAGAGTGTTTAATTTTGCCAATCTTGTCTCATTAGGTCGAGTTGGGCTTGGTTTTATTGCCCTAGTCCTGCTATTTAATCACTGTGAATCTTGTAATTGGATATCTTTTGTTTTGACGATTCTGGTTATTGCAGGGGATCGACTTGATGGCTATCTGGCAGTTAAATTAAAGCAGGCCACTAAATTTGGTGGCATTTTAGATATTGCTTGCGATCGCATTGTTGAGCTGGCTTACTGGATCACATTTGCTGTTTTAGGTTGGGTGGCTATATGGATTCCATTTTTGTTTCTTCTGCGCGGAACTTTAGTCGATGCGATTCGCGCTTATTATCAGGAGCAGGGATTTACCGCTTTTGGTGAAAAGACGATGATGAAGTCTAGCCTAGGTCGTTTTCTGGTGGCGTCTAATTTCAGCCGGTTTAGCTATGCTGTTACAAAGGCTCTTGCTTTTTGCTTATTGATTCTATTGCACACTTCAATCAGTCTGCCTTATTTATCCGAAGTGACCTACTTCTGTATATATTTTGCTTGTTTCTTCTGTGTTGTTCGCGGTTTGCCTGTTCTTCTTGAAGCCGGCGATTTATTTTTTAACTCAGCTTCAAAATGATTAGTGCCTCAATCGGCTAGCCGATTGAGATTGAGTAAATAAATTTAGGGCTGCTTGCATAACGATTCCGGGGTCAAGTTCTGTAAGGCATGGTCTTTTGTCGTCACAAGTTTTTTTGTAATGGCATGGGCGACAGGATAATTCGCTGTCGAATATGGCACTGTGAGCAGGACCAAAAGGACGCCACCGGTTTGGGTCTGTAGGACCGAATACGGCTAGGGTGGGCGTGCCGACGGCAGCGGATAAATGCGCTGGACCACTATCTACACATATAGCTAGCTGCATAAGTTTGTATAAAGCCATACTTTCTCGAATGGATAATTTGCCTGCTAAATTTAGACAGTCTTTGCCAGAAAGATTGATAATTTCTTGATTGAGTGCAAAGTCTGATGGGGCACCAGATAATACAGTTGTGAAGCCATGCTGATCATGCATGGTTTGAATAATCTTTGCCCAGGAATTGCTTGGATACATTTTGTCTGGGTGGGCAGCAGCAGCATGTACAAGTAAGAATTTTATTTTGCTATGGGGCAATAAGGCTTTAGCAGTTGCTAATTCATCTTTGCTGGTCCAGGCTTCCAGATAATTATCTAATACAGGGATGTTTGCTTGACGCAATATATCGAGCGTTGATTCTACTTCGTGCTTATCTGCATCCCAGGGCACGCTTGTTGTGAGCAGTAAAGATTTTAGACTGCCACCGTAGCCAATACGTTCTTTTGCTCCAGATAAATAAGCTAGCAATGCGGAGGATATGGATCTTTTAAGTACGAAGACTTGATCATAATGGTTTTTTCTTAGACTGAGCGCGTAATAGAAAAACGATTTCTTTGCCCCTTTTCCCTGGTCGTACTTATGAAAGCGCGTGGTGTCAAATTCAATGAGCTTATTGATATAAGGGCATCCCTCAAGCACTTGTCCGCTTTGCGGGCCAACCAGCACATCAATTTGCGCGTTTTGATAATGATGGCGCAGATTACGCAAAAATGGTACGGTTAAAATCGTGTCACCAAGAAAGCGATAGCGGATAACCAATATTCTTTTTGTTCGGCAGATTTATCTTTGTGCATAGTCCATACTGTAGACGAATTTATCAACAGGCTATTTGGGAATTGCTTTTTCCGAAGCCGAAGGTCTGGGGTTGGCCAGTATGTCTGGTGGCTTATCTAGCCATATGGTTTCCAAATTTAAAGCGAGCAGGCGCGAGGCAAATGGCGCGGATTCAAGTTTGATCAAATCTTTTCTGGTAGTTATTAGATAAGCCAGTTCAGACTGTTTGAGTTTGTTTGCCAATGTATTTAGATCCTTTTGAGAATAGTGATGATGGTCGGCAAAAGAAATGTGATCTAAAACTTTGGCTCCCAATTGATTGATCAAAGCAAAGAATCCCCCCGGTTTTGCTATGCCGCAAAAAGCGATCACGGGCAAATCGCGTAATTTATCAAGTGATGCTGCAGTCCATCTCCCGGCTATTAATTGTTGTATAGATGTAGGTTTAAACTGGCAAGTACTAATTTGGGCTTTTGGTGAATAATGGATAACTAAGTTTTTTAGTTTTTGCAATTTTGCGGGATCATAGTTATCAGGTATTTTAGTGATTATTACGTGTGATGCCCTATTGAGAGCAGATAATGGTTCGCGCAAGCGGCCAGCGGGCAATAAACTGTCATGCCAGGGCGCGTCATTGTAGTCGATCAATACAATATTGTAGTCACGTTGCAGACGCCAATGTTGATAGCCATCATCTAATAACAGTACCTGACTCTTGTAATTGTGGACAGCGATCTCGCCTGCAGTAAAGCGATCTTGATTAACGATTACCACAGCATTGGGTATAGCTTTGGCGATCATTAATGCTTCATCCCCGGCTTGATCCAAGGAAGCAAAATTATTTTGACCATTGCTTACCACTGTGCACTGACTGCTGTTTGTTCTTTTATAGCCACGACTGAGAATAGCAACTCTAATATTATTAGCCAAAAGTCTTGAAGCGAGATCAATTATTATTGGTGTCTTGCCGGTACCACCCACGGTGATGTTGCCTACGCTGATCACCGAGCATGGAAGTCTGCAGCTACGTAGCCAATGCAGTTGATAAGCCAATTTGTGTAGGTTTAGGGCTCCTTTATAGAACAAAGTTAATGGCGCCAAACACATAAGGCGCAGATAATCAAGTGTATTTTCAGGGCGTCCCCAGCTCATATTGTATTGGCCTATAGTTTGTTTGCTAGCGTCGCATTGTTGGCTTGTTTTTTTGAAATTGGTATTTTGGGTGTTTGCGCCGCATTTTCATCATTTTCTAATATAGGGGCGATGGCTTGCATAGATTTGGACACTGCACCACGATTATTCTCAAGCCATGATTGTCCTACTTTTCCCATTTTTGTGCGCAGGTTATGATCTTCAAGCAATTGAATAATTCTATCTTGCACGTCTTGGGCATCCTTACCAATAAATAATGCCTTGGCATTGCTGAGAATTGCGGCAGTCTCTTGTGTTTTGAATAAGTGCGGACCGCATACGGCAGGAACTGCATAAAGATACGGCTCAAGAAGATTGTGCCCACCAATTTTGGCAATTGTACCGCCGACAAAAGCTACTGAGGCAATGGAGTAGAAATTAGCAAGTTCGCCAATCGTGTCAAGCAAATAAATGTCAGTTGCTGCGGAAAATTTGCCGGACTGAGTGTAACGGCTTACTGTATGACCATTGTCCTCAATTATTTTGGCTACTTCGTCAAAGCGTTCGGGGTGCCGAGGAGCAATGATAATCTTTACCGAGGGGAAGCGTTTTTGAATTTGGAGAATCAGAGCTTCTTCTTCGAAGTGTGTGGAACCAGCAACAATTAGCAGGTCCTTATCTGTGATACCAAGATTATTTCTAAGTTGTTTGCGTGCCTGATCATCTATTGAAGCAGGCCAGTCATATTTTAAGTTACCAAAGACTTTGATATTCACATTATTGCCTGCCAGCGCGTGATAGTTTTGAGCTTCGTTTGCGGTCTGAGCGCCTATTAAAGTGAGCTTGTTTAATATGGCAGACCATAGCCATTTGATTTTTTTGTATCGATTAAAAGAGCGCGGAGACATCCGGGCATTAAATAAAAATACCGGTGTTTTGCGGCGGAAGCAGGAAGAAATGAAATTTGCCCAGAGTTCTGTTTCAAAAATGATCACTAATTTGGGATTGATAAGAGAAAGCCAGCCATTGACCGCGCAGGGCAAATCAAAAGGAAAGTAAATTATTTGCGCTATTTGTCCAGCGCGCTGTTTAGCCATTTCTTGTCCTGCTTTGGTGGTAGTAGAAATGACTATTCTCCAGTGCGGGAATTTAGATTTAATAGCTTGAATTAACGGATAAGCGCCATTAAACTCGCCTACTGAAACTGCATGAATCCAAATAGTAGGCTGGTGTTGGGCAAACTTTATTTGCAGATCGCGAGGGATGAAACCGAGTTTTTCTTTTAGTCCGGCTCTGGTTTTGGGGCGTAAGAGTAATATTGGGCTTACTAACAATAAGGTTATTGCCAGCAAGAAAGAGTATAGAGCGAGAATAATTTGTTGCAAAGGCATCACAATGTATTATGCGGGATTCCAAGTAGCAAGTGTTTTGCTCATACCTTCAGCAAAGGGAATACGATGTGTATAGCCAAGTTCGCGCTCTGCTTTCGATATATCAAAACCCTGATTAACCGCCACCAGTCGAAAGGCGGCTCGTGAATAGCGATCTAATTTATGTTTCAAATGAATGGGAGCAATCGGGCTAATTAAAGATGACGACTCAACTAATAAGCGAGCGGCAAAAGTAGGAATGGTGAGGGTCACTCGAGGTAAGTCCAGTTGATCGCAGATAGTATCGAATAGAAGTTTTTTTGTTACCAGCTGTCCATCGGTGAGATTGTATATTTGGCCGTAAGCTGTTTTATTGAGCAGCGCTGAATTAATAGCCCAACAGAGATTTTCGACATAAATTACATTGGTTTCTTTCATACTGTCGCCCACCAGCATCGCGCGGCGGGTTTTGATTGCCTGAATAAGCTTAGGCATCCAGCTTCGTTCGTGAGGTCCGTATATAAATCCTGGCCGTAATACAGTGACTTGAATTTGTTCTTGATCAAGAGCCGATAAAACAATTTTTTCAGCATCGATTTTCGAATTGGCATAGGCTTCTCGACAGTAGACAGGAGAGTGTGTTTCATCAATGCCATATTGGTCTTTGTCACCGGTGATCACGGATAAACTACTGATGTGAATAAAATGTTTGACACCGGCGGCAATGGCAGCTCTGAGGACATTGTTTGTGCCATTAACATTTACTGCGTATAGATATGTTGGGCTACTCAGGGTTTCAATTACTGCCGCGGTATGAATTACAGCCTGACAGTCCGTCATATGTACAGCCAATTGTCCAGGTTGTGTGATATCGGCAGTGACGCAGCTTAAGGAGTTTGGGTGGAGATCAATCAGACGGGCAAGCATGTCCTTGGCAGTTGATGGGCGAATACCGGCGACTACCTGATAGCCACTATTGATTAAGAATTGAACGAGACGCAGGCGAACCATGCCAGCTGCCCCGGTAACAAAAACTTTTATCTTGCTCATTGTTCCAATGATTGTTTGTCTTTGTAATCCATATATTATGCAAGGCAGATACCCCATCATTTAATCAGTTATTGCGGCTGATTGGTGCAATCCAATGGGTTTATTTAGAAAAGATTGTAGAAAAAGGCATACTTGTGCAATCATTTTGCTGGTTAGGCTGAGTAGGTGCTGTCAAGATATCGTACTTGCATTTTAGTGTGTTGGTTATTTGTCTTCAATGGTTAAGGGCAGCTAAGCCAGTTGTTTAGCCAGGCTGGCTGATAGATGTCAGCTTCTATTTTCCACCTAAAGGGTGATGAATAGTTTAACTAAGGGCGTGGCATATACATAATGGGTTTGGTCGACTATTTGGTGGATATAGCAGAATTTCTTCGACAGATTGTCGGAATAGGAAAGTTTTGACCTTATGGGAAGTAAAAAAAGAAAATTATTAAGCACTTTCTTAATAGCTTTCCTTTGGCAATTTCTTTGTTCGCCGGGCAGTTTGGCTGATGTGTGCAGGGATGATAATTACCATCTTGGGGCAAAGCTCGGCTTTCCCGTCTTTGAGTGGCGCGATAGCGCCGTGCATACCAAGGCTATAGTGGTCGCTTTTCACGGGATGACTTTCTATGGGCTAGCCTTTAATGATATTGCCAGGCATTTGGCTTCCCAGGGCTATCCTGTTTATGCTTATGATTTTCGTGGTTTTGGTCTCTGGCAGAAAGATAAGCTGCATTATCCAAGTGATGGACTAATTCATTTTGGACAGAGCATAGAAGATGGGCAAAAACTTGTTTTAGCAGTTCATGAAGAGAATCAGGGCGAAAAACTTATATGCTTGGGTGAAAGTTTAGGCTCTAATATTGCTTTAGCTCTTATCTCTACTCCAGGTGAGCCAATTGATGGAGCGGTGCTATCAGGTCTGGGAGTTAAGGCATATATGCATCCCCAACCGCGCTGGATTGTGGATTTTGTTAAAGGTCTTATGCATTCTCATAGGCCGATGAATTTGACCCCATATATCAAGCCTAATTTAGCAGCCGAGCCTGAGCTGACTAAGATTTATTTGGCGGATCCACTAATTTATCGCCAACTGAGTCCGGCGGATTTAATCAAAGCTTCAGTGACCAATAAGCGCTCACTAAAGAATGTTGAGCAAATCCCAAGCAATATGCCTATTTTGGTTATGGCCGGTGCAAAGGATCGGATTTTTAAAGTTAAGGCATTATCGCCACTGATCAAAAGAATGGGTTCCCAACACACGACTTTGAAAATTCTTCCTGGAGAAGGCCATCTGCTTTTGGAATTACGGCCTGTGCCGGTGGCGATGGATACCATTGATACCTGGCTAGCTGAAGAGACTCAGTTGAGCAATACAGTGGCCAAGAAATAAATACTTCAAAGAAGATCGACAGCGTCAATATCGACGGCCACCTGCACCTGATGTGGAAATTGTCTATTCTTAAAGGAAGCAAGCAGCTGATGTCCTTGCTGATCAATTAGATTTTTGACGATTAAATGCTGGCGATATTTACCATGAAGCTTTTCTAAAAGACAGGGGGCGGGGCCGAGAATGGTTACCGAAGAAGGCAGGATGTCTGAGAGAAAACTACTGAGAGCCTCAACTATTTGTTCGCCAACGATTTGTGTAAGCTCAATTTGTGAGCTGGCTATGACGATGCGGATTAATTGGCTAAAAGGAGGATAAAGGAATGTTTTGCGTGCTTCAAGTTCAGCTGTGTAGAAACCTAGATAATCGTGAGACTGGGAGAGTTTCAGTGCTGATAGTTCGGGATTGAAAGTTTGCAAAACCACTTTGCCTGGCAGGCTACCTCTGCCTGCGCGCCCTGATACCTGGGTGAGGAGCTGAAATCCACGCTCAGTTGAGCGATAATCAGGCAAATTAAAAGCAGCATCTGCAGCAAGAATGCCCACTAACGTTACTTTTGGGTTGTCCAACCCTTTTGCTACCATTTGCGTGCCAATTAAAATATCGGCAACCCCCGAGGCAAATTGTTGAAAAATATGCTCATGGGCGCCTTTTTTCTTAACCGTATCGCTATCAAGCCGCAGGATTTTTGCCTCAGGCATAAGCTGTTGTAAATCCATTTCTGCCTTTTGTGTGCCCAGACCATAATGTTTTAAAAAAGGTCCTCGGCAGGCGGGGCAGATGCGTCCTGCCTGGCACTGATAACCGCAGTGATGACAGACTAGAATTTCGGATGCTTGGCCATTATTTGGCTGTGTATTGTTTTTGTGATAGACCATTGCCACGCTGCAATTTTTGCACAAGCTGACATAACCGCAGGCTCGGCAAAAAACGTGATTGGCATAACCACGTCTATTGATCAGTAAAATCGCTTGTTGTTTTTGACTAAGGCAGTCTTTTAAGGCGCTGCTTAGAGAACGGGAAAAAATAG
This sequence comes from Candidatus Melainabacteria bacterium, assembly GCA_963767815.1. Lineage (GTDB taxonomy): Bacteria > Cyanobacteriota > Vampirovibrionia > Obscuribacterales > Obscuribacteraceae > CAVYFJ01. The sequence continues at coordinate 47,607 of CAVYFJ010000003.1, forward strand.
AGCGATTGCCGGAGGCGAATTCCTGGCGCATATCAACAAAAGTAGTCTCGGGGAAATTTTGTTGAAAGACACGGGACGGCAGGGATAAAATTTGTTTTTGCTTTTCAGCTTGATAATAAGTTGTGATATCAGGAGTGGCACTGCCAAAAGAATAAGGGCTCCGCTGCGCTGAGCTTTTCTAAGGCCACGGTTTTGGCATTATAGCGCGGCGACGGGCTTGTCTGTTTATAGCTGGCATCGTGCTCCTCATCCAAAATAATCAGACCAAGTTTTGGTATATGCACTAGAATTGCCGAGCGGGCGCCAAGCAGTATTTTTAGCTCTCCATTTTGTAAGCGCTTCCAGGTATCATAACGTTCGCCTACGCTCAAGCCGCTGTGCCACACTGCGATTTGTTTACCAAATCTTGCCACTAATCTTTGTGCTAATTGGGGTGTAAGAGCGATTTCAGGCACCATGAGAAGTGTGCTGCGATCTTGTTTAAGGGCTTGATCAATTAGGCGCAAGTATATTTCTGTTTTGCCCGATCCAGTTACTCCATGTAATAACCAGGGAATTTGTTCGGATTGCTGGTCAGGATTTTTGTTCTCCAGACTGTCTGTTAACTGTTGACTTAAAATAGAAAAAGCATGCTCTTGATCGGCAGTTAGTGCTAGGTTCGTTTGAGCAGGTCTTGGATTGTCATGCAAATATTGCAGGGGATCACGTGTTTGATCTTCCAGTTTTTGCGTAAGAAATCCTGAATCAACCAATTTGGAAATGGTTGTTCTAGCCAGTTTGCCTTGTTTGATTAAGATCAACAAGGCTAAGCTGTCCACCGTTTTGTTTGAGAAGATCGACGATCAGTTTTTGTTTTGCGGTGAGCGGATCTGGCCGCTCCAGGATATAAGGCTTATGGTCTTTGCCTTGTGAGTTACTGATACTGCCGACTGGCGCTGGACAATGCCTGCATTTGTTAACAAATGCAGGGAGCGATAGAACTGATACTCTTTACCGTTTGTTTGTTTTCGCCAGCGTTGTTTGAGAGTGGGGAGAGCTAGCTGATTGATTTTGCTTTGTTGCAATTGGTCGATGATTGCTAATTCATCGGCAGTCTTGCTTAAATTATCATTACTAGAAAGAACATTTGGTTTAAGAGAAATTGTTTGTTTTAGGCGCGGAGCCAGGCATGCTGGCAAGGCGGCGCTAAAAACATCCATCAGATTACTTAAATAATAATTGGCGATCCATTGCAGGAAATCTATATATTGCTGATCAAAGAGTGGCTGTGAATCGAGCACAGCGAGTATTTCTTTAATCTGGATGTTTTCTGAGCTTAGAGCATCGGATAGCTGATCTGATAGCGAAATTACATATCCGGGAATGAACTGATTTTTGCCAAATGGAATTAATACTGATACGCCAGGTATTACACCATCAGCAATTTCTTTCGGAATGCGATAAGTGAAAAGCCTGTTTCTGACTGCATCATTGGCAAAATCAACGATTACATTAGCGAAGCATGGTTCTGCTGTAAACATATGAATCTATAGTGTAGCTGATTGCCGGCAGGCGGTGCAGACTGATTGGCTTTGCCGGTAGACTGATTGAATAATCACTGCTAAAGAACAATCGACCTTAAGCACCAATTAGATATTTTTGCCAATGATATTCGCTGGCATATGAATGTTTGGAAATCTCAAATTGCACATGACTAAATGGCTTACGGGGCACAATTTTCAATGATAAATTCGCTTCTCTGGGAGTGCGGTCTCCTTTGCGAACATTGCATTTCAAGACAAGCAGCAACAACATTATCCCAGGTGTCTGTGCCACCTTTTGAGCGTGGGATTACATGATCGATTGTCAAGTCATGCCGGCGATCACCACAATATTGACAAGTATAACTGTCTCGATGCAAGACATTGCGGCGAGAAAGACTAATTTCTTTGTAAGGGATTTTGACATAAGCTCTTAAGCCGTATGACTGTGGGTAAAGGAAAACTGGTATAGATTAACTTGCCATTATGCTCAATTTGTTCTGCTTTCCCTTAGAATCAGGACAACAGCACGCCGCCAATTACAAATGTTCAGTGGTTCATAAGAAGCATTAAGAACAAGTACCTTCACTCAAGTTAACTCCGGATTTAATGGAAACTAGCTACTATATTCACTTTTACTAGAGTTGCTTAAGCTTTCCTTTACGATTTGTAATTATAACTAGACAATGGCTAGCTTGTCCAGAAAAACTCTCCAGCAAAGGCCTTGTGATACAATTTTTCAGTTGGTTTTGTGGGCTGCTATACAAAACAATTCCACCTTTTGTCAGTCGGAAATGGCAGTTAAGTTGGAGCTTGTTTACGAATCACGTTAGCGGCAAGCAATTCTAGCCGGTAATTGTTTTCCCAATCTCATATTGGCAGGCTGAGCATAGGACCAGTTCAGGCTAAGTAATAGTCAGTGCAATTAGTTTATTCCTAAATTTAAAGGAGAAATGAAAATCTTGTCAGCAACATCAATGAGGCAATTATTGGAAGCTGGTGTCCATTTTGGTCACCAAACCAGGCGCTGGAATCCCAAGATGCGCCCTTATATTTATGGCGAGCGCAATGGCATTTATATTATTGACTTGGAACAAACCAGCCGCGCTCTCGAGCGAGCTTGTGAATTTGTGCGCAAGGCGGCCTCCGAAAAGAAAAATATTGTTTTTGTAGGCACAAAAAAACAGGCATCCGAAATAGTTGAAGAAGAAGCCAAACGTTGCGGTGCATTCTTTGTTAATAGACGTTGGCTTGGCGGTATGCTAACTAATTTCGAAACAATTCGCTTGCGCATAAATCGTTTGAAAGAATTGGATGAGATGAAAAATACAGGCGATTTTTATCGCCGTCCCAAAAAGAATTGACCGTTCTCAATCGAGAACTATATAAACTTGAACGTTCACTAGGTGGTATTAAAGGTATGCGTGGTCGCCCGGATGTGCTTTTTATTGTTGATCAAAAGCGCGAATTTATTGCTGTTTCAGAAGCCAAGAAAATGGATATTTCGGTGGTGGGTATTATCGATACTAATTGTGATCCAGATGATATTGATTTTGTTATTCCAGGCAATGATGATTCGATTCGCTCAATCAAACTGATTGTGGGCAAGATTGCCGACTGCTGTTCTGGAAGGAAAACAAGGACAAGCCTTATACAGTATTAGAAGAAGAAAAGAGGCGCTGCCAGTTGCTGTAGACGATTCTGTAGGCATAGAGGAAGAAGTCGATCGCTGCTGCGGAGATCGTGCCTGAATTTCTGCCTGGAGCAAGAGTTAGTGGATGAGGTGGCTGCCGAAGATCAAGGCGGTGTTGTATTGCAAGAAATTGCACCTGATTTGGTGATAGCGGTTGATAACGAGACCATACAACAATATGAAGATGCCTACCTTGATTCGGAAGAAGTGGAATTAATTTGGACAACCTTGTGTCAACTGCTCGCGAAAATAATCCTGGCGGTTGCTAATTTATTAAGAGACAGAAGAATGGAGACGAAAAAATGGTAGAGATTTCCGCCGCCATGGTTAAAGAATTGCGCGAAAAAACTGGGGCGGCAATGATGGATTGCAAGCAAGCTTTAGTGGAGGCCAATGGAGATTTTGAAAAAGCCTGCGAAATTCTAAGGCAAAAGGGTATCTCTATAGCGAACAAAAAATCTGCCCGAGTAGCTATGGACGGATTGGTTGTAGGACAAATAGCTGCAGACGTCAAGCTCTGCCGTCTTGATGGAAGTAAATTGCGAGACAGATTTTGTTGCTCGTAACGAGGAATTTATTGGCTCTAACTAAGAAATCTATGTGACATTGCTTTGCAGTCTAAGTCAGCTACGGTTGAAGCAATTACTTAAAGCTAAGTTTGCCAATGAAACTGTAGAACAGTATAATTTCTCAAGCGATTGCTAAAACAGGGGAAAATATTCTCATCCGCCGCTTGACTTATATGTGCTCGCAAAGCGAAAAAGCCGGGCTTTTTGGTCTTTATATGCACAGCCAGGGTGGGAAAATTGGTGCTCTCAGTTCAATTTGAGAACCAGTACACCTATGGCCAATAAAGCCCTTGGGCGAGAAGCTGGCGATGCATGTTGTCTTTGCTAAACCGCAATATTTAAGCCATGCCAGACATTCCTGCCTCAGTTGTTGAAGAAGAAAGACGTATTGAATCCGGCAAAGCTGATCTGGCAGATAAAAAGCCGGAGATTCGTGAAAAAATTATTGCTGGTCGGGTAGAGAAAATATTTGCTGAACGATGCTTAATGGAGCAGCCTTTTGTTCGTGATCAAACCGTTTCGGTTGATAAATATATTGAGGAACAATGCAAACAGCTAAAAGTCGATATAAAAGTTATTGCTTTTTCCCTTATTATTCTTGGTGAAGTTGTTGAATCGGCCAATGGTAAGGATAGCTAGTATAAGCACTTGTAAGTATCAGGTAAGCTCAGGTAAGAGTCTAGTAAGGTTGATCGGTTATACAAAGTGCAATCAGGGCAATAAGGCAAGAGCACCTTGATTGTCTAAATTGCGCTAGACTATGAGTTAGTTATATTATGACGGGAATCAAATTCAAACGAATTCTTTTAAAATTAAGCGGTGAAGCACTTGTCGGTTCGCATGGTTTTGGCATTGATCCGAAAATTGTCAATCGTATTGCAGAAGAAGTAGCTTCAGCACATCGATAAGGGGTACAGATCGCCATAGTTGTAGGCGGGGGAAATATTTTTCGCGGTGTCGCAAGGCAGTGCCTGGGGAATGGACAAAGCGGCTGCCGATTATGTTGGTATGCTAGCTACAATTATGAATTGCCTGATTTTGGCCGAAGTGTTGAAAACCAAAGGCAGTGAAACACGAGTGCAAACAGCCATTGCCATGCCTGCAGTAGCGGAGCCATTTATACGCTTGAGGGCGATTAGACATCTGGAAAAGGGACGCGTTGTGATTTTTGGTGGTGGTACTGGCAATCCACATGTGACCACTGATACGGCTGCTGCTTTGCGGGCAGCTGAAATTAAAGCGGATGTTTTATTGATGGCTAAAAACAATGTAGATGGTGTTTATGATGATGATCCGCTGAAAAATCGAAAGCTCAAGAAAATCAATGTAATCAGTTTTGAGCAGGTTAGGCAGCTAGAATTTGAAGGTTATGGATCCAGCTGCCGTTTCTTTATGCGAACAAAACAATATTCCCATTAATGTTTTTAACTTTGCTAATTCAGGTAGCATCGAGCGTATTGTTCTTGGAGAAAAAATTGGCACGATGGTTGGGGAATGTGTGGAGGCTAAGAAAAATGGCACGAACATCGTATTCGCAAGCAGAAGAGCGGATGAAGAAAACCATGAGCCAACTGCATAGGGAGTTTCAAACAATTAGAACTGGTAGAGCTAATCCTGCTTTGCTGGATCGAGTGGAAGTAGATTACTATGGGACGCTTACACCGTTAAAGAGCTTAGCGAATATTTCCACGCCAGATGGACGTTCTTTGTTGATTCAACCTTATGATAAAAGTTGTCTGAAAGAGATTGAACAAGCTATTCATAAATCGGATCTTGGATTGACCCCACAACTGATGGTGCGGTTATTCGCATCAGTATACCTCAGCCTACTGAAGAGAGGCGAAAAGAAATCGTAAAAGTAGTAAAGAAATTTGGTGAAGAATCACGTATTTCAGTGAGAAATATTCGTCGGGATGCTGCGGATGAATTGAAAAAATTAAAAGGCGCGCAAGTTTCGGAAGATGAATTGAAGCGAGAAGAAGATACATCTGCAAAAAGTGGTTGATAAGTATGTTAAAGAAATTGATAAACATGTTCATGATAAAGAAACAGAAGTAATGGCTAGCGTCTTAAAGGCTAAGGGAGAAAGTATGTGCGGCATCGTTGGTTATTTGGGTTCTGGTAGTGCAGTACCTGTGCTCGTATCCGGCTTGCGCAGTCTGGAATATCGCGGCTATGATTCCGCCGGACTAGCGGTAATTGAAGATGGTGCATTTGCGTGTGATGAAAGCAGCAGGCAAGTTGTCTAATCTTGAGCATATACTGGCGGACAAAGCTCCTATAGCAAGCATTGGCATTGGGCATACACGTTGGGCAACACATGGTGAGCCGACTGATCAAAATGCTCACCCGCACATAGATGAAAGGCAGATTCTTGCAGTCGTGCACAACGGCATTATTGAAAATTATCAAGAGCTAAAAGATGAGCTTCTAGAAAAGGGATTTAAGTTTACCTCGGATACAGATACGGAAGTGGTAGCAAATTTGGTATCGTATTATTATCGGCAGAACAAAGATCTGCTGAAAGCCATTAGACAAGTTGTTACTCGTTTAAAAGGTATTTATGCTTTGGCCATTTTATGTCCTGATTATCCAGATCGTATTTTTGCCGTTAATCATCATTATTCTTTAACAGTTGGGGTAGGCGATAAAGAAAATTTTCTGGCATCGGATGGACTTAGCTGTACGCCCATATACTAATCGGCTTTTGCGTCTTGAGCAAAGCGAAATTGTTGAGCTCAGTAGTTCTGGCTATAAACTTTATACTTTTGAAGGAAAAGAAGTTAATCCGCAATCCGATTATTTCCGAAGGAAGTCTTATATGTGATTGATAAGGGTGGCTATAAGCACTTTTTATACAAAGAAATCAATGAGCAACCAACTGTTTTAAGACAGACTCTGGCTAAATATTTGCCTGATACACATAAACCAGTGGCATTTAAAAAAGATGAAGCTGGTAATTTAGACAGAGCATGCAATGTCGGTATCGTACTGACTAATGAGCAAATAAAAAGCATAGATCGTATTCAGATTGTTGCGTGCGGGACAGCCTTTTATTCAGGGATGGTTGGCAAATATATTCTTGAGTCATTAACACAAATTCCGACTGATGTTGAAATTGCTTCAGAAATCAGAGGACGCAAATTGTTGGTCAATAATCGCACTTTAACCATTGCTGTCAGCCAATCTGGTGAAACAGCAGATACCTTGGCGGCAATTAAAGAAGCTGGGAGCTGAAGGCTCATTTACTCTGGGTATTACCAATCGTCCAGACTCTCATTTAGGCGCATATCACGCCTAGATTTAATTACCACTGAATGTGGTATCGAAGTATCAGTGGCGGCTACTAAAACATATACAGCTCAATTAGCCAGTTTTTACTTGTTAGCTATTTATTTAGCCGAGGAAAAGGGCACTCTGACAGCGGAAAAGGCGAGTGAACTAAAGCATCAAGTTCATCTAATTCCTACCTGGCAAGAAAAAATTCTTGCTGATGCGGAAGACGTTCGCCAGGCAGCTTTAAAATATGCTTCTGCTCGCGATATGGTTTTTATTGGGCGAGGGTTTAATTATCCAACAGCTCTTGAAGGCGCGCTTAAGCTAAAAGAATTAAGCTATATTCATGCTTCTGGCTATGCAGCTGGTGAATTAAAGCATGGTCCAATTGCTGTACTTGATGAAAATGTGCCGGTTGTGGCAATTCTGGTGCCTGGTGTTGTTTATGATAAGACTTTGTCTAATGCGCTTGAAGCCAAAGCTCGGCAAGCAAAAATGATTGCTGTAGCGGTAGAAGGCGACAAAAAAGTTGACGGCATTTTCGACACTATTATGCGTGTGCCTGCAGTAGATGAATTTTTCAGTCCATTGCTTACCGTAGTGCCGCTGCAATTATTTGCTTATTTCATTGCTGAGGCTTTAGGTAAAGACGTTGATCAGCCAAGGAATCTAGCTAAGTCTGTTACTGTGGAATAGCTCTGGAAGCCATCTGATTCAAAGTCTAAAAATCAATGTTTTTCCTGAGTTTTCTTTTTCTTTCTAAGCATTTCTAAGCCAATCGCTAGATAATTCTTTCAACAACCAAAAGTGGTTAGAAGATGAAAACCCAACTTAGCTTGCTGATCGTTTTGTTTATCTTGGCGATTATATTGCCTCTATTTTTCGACTTTGTTTGTTTTGCTGAAGGTAATAATACTCTGGCGAAGAAAATATCTTCTTCGGGCAAACTGCAAAGCGAAAAGCCATTGCCTGGCGCTATTCAAGCAACCAAACTTTATGGAAAAGTAGATATCCTTAATTCAACCTGCGCAGATGTGGGAATAAAACTATCATCTAAAATGTTGCCTGCCACGGTCGAGAGTGTTCAGCTTGGCTCCCTTGCGTATCATGCCAATATCGCTAAAGATGATAAAGTTCTGTCGGCTGAGATCAAAAATGATAAATTTTGCCTTTCCATAGAAAGAAATGGACAGAAGTATAATGCAGAAATAAATTTAATTCCTGCGTCTGCTGCTATATCTAAAAATTCAGGTTTGCTAGGAACTGTGCAGAAAAAACATTTGCCGTTTTCTGGTAGATCCTCTGTGGGGGTATTTCCCAAGGTTATAGTTAACGTTTACTATGTCAGCGGACCAGGTCTGCAAGACATTGATATGAAAGCAGTTTTTGCGAATGGTGAAAATACCATGACCGTCCGACCTAACGGCGAGCATCCAACTATTGGCGGCCCTGGGATTTATAGTGCACACTATGAGATGCTTGATGGCAAAGATTGCTTCTACAAAGTTAGTACTAGGGGCCTTCATGGATCAGTTCGTGGATTCAATCTGGAATCGCTCGCAAGTTGTAGAGGCTTAGTACCTGAAGAAGATGTAGAGCGATTCTTCCGCTTTCGAACAGCTCATTTGACAGTTGATCTAGTGGTGATAAACATTGGTAACTTGCAAGAAGGTGGTGGCAATGGCAATTGCCGATTCAATATAACTGTACAAGGTTATCAGCCAAAACAAAGCTGTTATAAATCTGTCATTGTTTATAATACCTTCCAATATGTGTGTGGTAGCAGCCGTGATTCCTCTTTCGAAATTGATACAAGAGGTTGTTCTCAGCCAATCATAGGTGCGGTCAATACGGATATCTATAATCGTACTAGATACAATTTTGGCTATTTAAACCGAAAATGTATCTGCGATATCGATGGACAAATTAGCTCAGGGTCGGGCACACCAGTTTATTCTTTAAGTCAAACTGACAAAGTACCCCCCGAGCTTGTCACTTTCGTTGATGGAATTAGGCATTATACTTTCAGGCAGTTGCCGGGGCATGGTAACTGGTAAATGCAGATTACAGCGCTTTAGTCGCTCACCTGCTCAAGGTTACATCCAGAGACATGTACCACATCCAAACCATGCGCTTGTAGGAACTAATTGCTTTTTGCGAGATCGCTGATTAAAAAATGTAATTATTGTAGACATAATTGTGCTACAATGATGAGCATAAAATGTTCACGATATGGAGACAGTGATATGCGTTTTGTGACGGCGAGAGACCTGCGTAATAAGACAGCCCAGCTTTGGAAAGAACTGGCTGTAGAAAGTGAGATAGTGGTAACCGTTAACGGTCATCCGGTTGCTTTGCTGACAGCGGTTTCGGAAAGTAATTTTGAACCGATGCTTCGCTCCTTGCGCCGAGCACGAGCACAGTTGGCAGTTTCTGCATTGCAACAGGAGTCTGTTGCTCAAGGAACGGCTAGCTTAAGTCAGCAGGAAATTGACAAAGAAATCGAGCTTAGCCGGCGGAGCCGCAAGCGGTGAGAATAGTACTGGACACCAATGTTCTAGTGTCAGCCTTATTGTCACCATTTGGACCACCAGCACAGTTGCTTAGCCTGATTGTTGTTGGTTCGGTAAATCTAGTTTTGGATAATCGAATTTACGCAGAATACAGGACTGTACTTGCCCGACCTAAATTCAAATTTGATATAGAACGGGTGGAAGAAGTTCTTAATTTTATAGCGGTTGAGGGAGAGTTTGTTGCTTCTTCTCCATTGTCCATTGAAATTCCTGATCGTCAGGACTTACTTTTTCTAGAAGTGGCGATTACCTCTAAGGCTAGGGTAATTGTCACCGGAAATCAAAAACACTTCCCCAGCAGAATTATGGATCGGTTGGGCATTACAATTCATAGCCCGGGGCAATTCGTGGATTTCTTTTCATCACAATCGATGACGTAAATGTGTATGATAAGCGGAAACTGAACAATATCTAGGATTTAGCTATGGCTTTCGGCGCTTATATTCATATTCCCTTTTGTGGCTATAAGTGCCACTTCTGTGATTTTGTCACTTCTCTCCGCACAGATGATTTGCAGGGGGAATACTGTGATGTTTTACAGCAAGAAATTGCGCAAAGAATTGCTCTTATGCCTGAAAAGCCAATTGTGGAGACTGTATTTTATGGCGGTGGCACGCCGGGAATTTTGGATCTACCGCTTTTAACGGAGGTCCATCGTACTTTGTTGGATAATGTTCACTGGAGTCCAGGCGGAGAAGCAAGTCTGGAAACTACGCCAGAAATAGTTGATCTGGAAAAGGCTAGATTATGGCGGAATCTGGGAATTAATCGCCTATCAATTGGTATAGAGTCATTTGACGATAGTATTTTGGCCACCGTGGGTAGAGGACACACTGCTGCCCAGGCTGTTGCTGCTGTCGATATTGCGGTGAGGGCCGGATTTGAAAATATAAATTGTGATTTGATGTATGGATTACCTGGGCAAGACATGAGCAGTTGGTGCAAGTCTTTGTCTGAGTTTATTGATCTGGCTGAGCGATTTCCACAGATCAAACATATTTCGGTTTACTCCTTAGAACTAGGGGTTACTAGCCCATTAAGTAAGATGTTTCCCGCTGATAGTAAGGTTTATGCAAGCGAAGATGAGTTTGAGCGCCAGTACCGATATCTTTTAGAAACCCTTGGCCAAGCTGGTTTTAAGCAGTATGAAATATCTAATTTCAGCAAGGACGATTTTGAATGCCGGCATAATCTAAATTACTGGCAGGGCGGTAATTACCTGGCTTTTGGTGTATCGGCACATCGCTATCTAAACCCATATCGCAGTTCTAACTGGCGATCTTTACAGAAATATATGGCTGATTGCATGGGAGAAGAAACGTGCGAATTAATTGATCAGCAGACAGGTATAAAAGAAGCAATTATGCTCGGTTTGCGCATGACAAACGGCATTGAGCTGTCACGATTTGAGCAAAAATTTGGTCTTAACTTACTTAAGGCCTATTCTGAAGCAATCTCCCGACTGACAGATCACAATATGCTTAGCTGTGCAGGCGGAAGATTAAAATTGACCGAGAACAGCCAGCCTGTGGCGAATTTGGTTATCGGGGAGTTTCTTTAGGCGATGACAGAATATTAAATTTGCTTGGTTTTAGCCTCTAACCAAGCTTGTTTGCTTATTTTTGCCAGTTTATATAAGGCTCACCAAATAGGGGTATGGAGTAAGTGTTAAGGAGGTTTTGAGGCGGGTGTAAATTGAAGCGTTGTGCACAATGTCTTGCTGAGTTTGCAGACACTGTAGAACAGTGTCCGCAAGACAATATTGTCTTGGAATCACCAAATGTAGATCCTTTAGTTGGTACCTGTCTTGCTGATCGGTACCAAATTCTTTCTTTGCTGGGTAGTGGCGGCATGGGTGTTGTCTATAAGGCTCAGCATAAGGCTATGGATCGCTTTGTGGCTATTAAAATGCTACATACGCATATGATTGCCAAACCTGATGCTTTGAAAAGTTTTTATGCTGAGGCAAAGACAATTGCCCAACTTAAGCACCACAACATTGTCACGCTGTATGACTTTGGTATTAGTCCAGAAAATAGACCGTTTTTGGTGATGGATTATTTAGGTGGTTTCAGCCTGAAAAAGGTGATGGAGCAAAATGGAGCACTATCTTTTGAGCGAATGGGTCCGATTCTGGCGCAAATTGTTGAAGGACTTGCATATGCGCACAGCGAAAAGGTGGTTCATGGAGATTTGAAGCCTGAAAATATTATGCTCATTGGGTCCGAAAAGGATGGTGAAAAGGTAACTCTGGTGGATTTTGGTTTGGCTGCTTTAACGGTGGAGGCTAGCAATGCTCTTGCTGCTGGGGGAAAGAAAAAGGAATTTATTGGTAGTCCCTATTATATGAGTCCGGAGCAGTGTCTATCCACTGCCACAGTAGACAGTCGCAGTGATATTTATTCTTTAGCAATTGTTCTTTATGAAGCTTTGTCTGGACGCTTACCTTATGAGGCAAAGTCAGCCATAGCTTTTATGGATAGCCACGTTAATGAAGAGCCTATAGCCTTTAATCTCAGTCAGCCAGGACTGAAGGTTTGTAGCGAAATAACCCGTGTTTTATATAGAGCATTGGAGAAAAATCCAGACGTTCGATATCAAAAAATTGATGAATTTGCAGCGCAACTAAAAGAAGCACTGGAGCGTGACGCCATTAAGTTGAAAGCGGTTAGACACCGCAGCTTAGCGGCTCGGCAAACTCAGGTTAAGGCGCAGGCTTTATCTGGTGAAGGATTACTGCATGGGCCCGATGGGCCTCAGCCGTCTGAAAATAACTTTCTGGAATTGCAATTTCAGACGGGGCGCCAATTTCTTTCTCGCCAGGCGGAGATTGAAGCTAACTTTCTTCCTGTGGAGCAAGAATCGGGAGTACCGGCGAATCAAAATAGAAGTGTAGCCGAGAGTACTAATGCCGAAGGAATTGTATTTAATCTAATGGGTAAGATTAGAAGCATATTTTTTAAAAATGGGCACCAACCAGCAGCACAAGTGCTCAGTGAACAGGCGAAACCGGTCACATTACCGGATCCGCGGGAAAAGCACTGCTTCTATTGCGGAGCGTCAGTGCCTGTAGGTATTCAATTTTGTCTCAATTGTCAAAGAAATCTGCCTAATCAAGCCCATAAATTGTCTGAAACATACAGTGGTGCTGGTTTGTCTCGCTCTCGCTCTAACAATACAAATAGTTCTCGGGCGGCAGCCACTAAATCCAGTATTAATGTGTTGAGACAAAGTAGTTTGAGCACTAAGCTGGCGAAGGCCCGTAGAACCTTAAATTATGCGGTAACCTTGCTATTGGCTCTTACGCTCCTAATTTTTTGTCAAAGATATGGTGATTTGCTGAAACCGGTGAGATATTTGGTTCAATTTGTTAGTCATTCAACTGGGACAATATCAGCCAACTTTGATTCGACTAAGAAAAGGCGCTAATTAGCTTGGCAACCAATGGCCTCTCATATTTTGGCCAATGCGAAAACCTTGAATCAGGTTGGTACGCATTAGCTGATAAATCTCATGCAAGGCGTCAGGATCAGCAATGCCATGCTTTTCCGAGATTGCATTGACCTGCTGCATTGCTAAAGCAGAGAAATAAACAAAAACTTCATCTCGTACTTCTCCAAGCCCTTGGTTAGGGAGTTTAGAAACAGCTCTGCCAAAGTCGTTGTTAATTGCTTCTACAAGTTGATGCTGCAGCGAGTCTGCATAGAACGATTCTGCTTTTCTGGCCATATTTTTTCCTCGTGCTTAGATCCGCTTGTTAATTGAGTCAGTTGTTGTTGAGAGCAATTAATTTTTCTTTTACGCGTTTAATGTCTTGCCACATAAGCCATTTTGGACTACCTGGCGCCTTTGAATCGTTACGGAGCAGATAGGAAGGATGGAAAATGGGCATTGCCAGGACGCCAAAATATTCAAACCATTGTCCTCGAATTTTACTAATAGGTTGTTTAAGTTGCAATGTGTATTGTACCGCTGTTGATCCGGCTAATAGAATCAATTGTGGCTTAACAAAGGCTATTTGAGCGTCTAAATATGGTTTACATAACTCAGCTTCTTCTTTACTGGGTACACGATTTTGGGGTGGGCGGCACTTGACGATGTTGCAGATATAAGTGTCCGATTGGCGACTGATTTGAACGGACGCCAGAATTTTATCCAGTAATTGTCCTGCTCGGCCAACAAATGGTATGCCGGTCTCGTCTTCTCTTTGACCGGGTCCTTCACCGATGATCATTAATTTTGCTTGTGAATGTCCATCAGCAAAAACAACATTGGTGCGGGTTTGGCACAGGCGGCAGCGCGTACAAACAGCTGCTTGGGCTGCAACATCAGCCAGTGATGCAAACTGAAGAATTTCGGTTGATTCAGCTGCTGTATTTGTGAATTTTGGCGCAGTATTTTCTTTGCTGGCTCCTTGATCCCCGGTGTGACCTTCCTGAAAAGTGTCAGTTATTGTCAGTTGTATAGCTTGCTGGTTAGACATTGAGCAATCCTTAGACTTGTTTCTAATTTTTATCGCTATCTGACGATCCTTGCTTTTGATATTGCTAATGTTAGATGATCGCAGATTTGTAAAACCATGACGCCTAAGAGGTCAGGCTGTTTAGAGAAAGATGATTAACATTTTTTAGTGGATAGCCTAGACAGCTTCGAGCAGTATTAATAAAAGTGTCTTTATTACCGGTTACAAAAATCTTTGCTTGGCCTTCATTAATCGCTCCGTCAAACGTAGGAGAAGGCAACAATAATGACTTGATCAAATCAGCTGGATCCAGGATTTGAATTTTTTTGCCTGACAAACGGGCTAAGGGTTCTTTCAAGAAGGAAAAATGAGTACAACCAAGAACTATGATTTCTGTACCTGAAGATGAAAATTGTTCAATGTAGTGATTGAGAAGTTCTTCTGTTTCTTTGCTTTTCATTCTCCCTGTTTCGACAATATTCACCAGCTGTGCTGAGGCAAGTTCCTCGACTTGTAGTTTGGGATTGAATTGTCTAATCGCATCGGCAAAGACATGACTATTGACCGTGGCTTGTGTAGCTAAAACACCTGTCTTTAAGCCAAGCTTACCAAGATAGCTGGCGGTTGGCTGAATAAGATCAAGGACAGGTAAATTTGTCATTTGATGAATCTGTTTGCCTGCAATGGCGCTGGCAGTGTTGCAGCCAAAAATGATCAGATCAACATGCTTGGATTCTAACCAACGAACAATTTGTTGCGTATAGAGCAAAATCTGGGCTGATGTTTTATTGCCATAAGGAAAGCGATCTGTATCGGCAACATAAATAAATTGCTTGCTTTCTTTAGTAATATCATCGCTGCTATGGATAATTTCTGCTGCTTTATCAATTGCCGTTAATTGCCTGAGGATAGACAGCCCACCAACGCCAGAGTCAAAAATACCAACATGCCTGCAGTGTTCGAAATTTTGCCATTGTGTGTTTTCTAGCAGGTTGCTCAAGGGTTATGGTGCCTGTCCGATCAGGGAAGCTGTAAAGAAGTCTGCAAAGTGTGCGAATTGTCAACTAGCCGATGTTCGTTTCTGTGATTGCTTTAGTGATTAGTTATTCATGTGTATACTATTCACTATAAGTTGTTTTCAACAAATGCCTGTTTCAAAATCAGGCTTGTTTTTTGTTGATTCTAGTTAAAAAATGATTGGTTGTTTGTTTGATAATATTTCTGCGAATCAATTGTAAGAATTCTTGATTTATCAGCAGCAATGACCTACACGAATAGAGTACTAAACAGTAAAAACGAGGAAGTTTGAGGAAGTATCGATGACTGAACATGGCCTGATTTTTGTCTTTATGTCTGCACTGGCAGCGATTATATATGGCTTATATACTGGCTTTAGTGTATTGAAATTGAGCGCTGGTAATGAGCGTATGCAGACCATTGCCAAAGCTATTCAAGAAGGTGCTGGCGCATATATGAACCGGCAATATTTGACGGTTGCCTTTGTCGGTTTGGCATTGTTTATCATCATTGGAATTTTACTTAATTGGCTGACGGCGGCAGGCTTTTTGACAGGAGCAATTCTGAGTGCAGCAGCTGGTTTTATTGGTATGTATACATCGGTGCGAAGCAACGTGCGTACTGCCGAAGCTGCACGAACTGGACTTGTAGAAGCCTTAAGTGTGGCATTCCGAGGTGGTTCGGTCACTGGTCTTTTGGTAGTCGGCTTGGCGCTTTTGGGTGTGGCATCTTTCTATGCTATTACCAATAATATTAGTGCCCTTGTTGGTCTTGGTTTTGGGGCCAGTTTGATCTCGGTGTTTGCGCGGCTGGGAGGCGGAATTTATACCAAAGCAGCTGATGTGGGCGCAGATCTCGTAGGTAAAATAGAGGCCGGAATACCAGAAGATGACCCGCGTAATCCAGCTGTAATTGCCGATAATGTTGGTGACAATGTTGGTGATTGTGCGGGCATGGCGGCTGATCTTTTTGAAACGTATGCTGTTACTTTAATTGCGGCCATGCTATTAGCTAATGAAACCTTTAAAGAGCAAATTGCTTCGGGACGTACCGAGATCCTTCTTTACCCGCTGCTTTTGTGTGCGGCTTCTATTCTTACTTCTATTGTGGGCACCTTTTTTGTTCGATTGGGCAAAAGTCAAAATATTATGGGTGCGTTATACAAAGGCTTGATAGTGTCCGGGTTATTAGCGGCCGTAGTATTTTATTTTATTACCGATGCTTCGATGAAGGGTCTAACTATGAACGGAGCGGCGGTTAATCCTATTTGCTTGTGGCTTTCATCATTGGTTGGCTTGGCAGTGACAGGCTTAATAGTTGTAATTACAGAATATTATACGTCTACTGCTTATGCTCCCGTACGCAGCATTGCTGCTGCTTCGCAAACTGGGCCGGCAACAAATCTGATTGCTGGATTGGCTGTGTCTATGAAAAGCACAGCTTTGCCAGTGGTAGTGATAGTGGCCGGAATTCTTGTATCATATGCTCTAGCAAATATATTTGGTGTGGCATTGGCTGCTGTAGCCATGCTTAGCATGGCTGGCATGATCATAGCTATTGATGCTTATGGTCCAATTACTGATAACGCCGGGGGCATTGCTGAAATGGCTGAGTTGCCTGAACAGGTGCGGGCGATTACTGATCCCCTCGATGCGGTTGGTAACACAACAAAGGCTGTTACTAAGGGTTATGCTATTGGTTCAGCTGGGTTGGCGGCAATAGTTCTGTTCAGCGCTTACACGCAGGAGTTGCAGTCAGCTGTTGCTCATGGGCAATCTGTAAGCAACGGCACCATTATTCAATTTGACCTATCTAACCCGTTTGTGTTGGCCGGTTTATTTATTGGTGGTTTAATTCCTTTTCTATTTGGGGCAATGGCCATGGAAGCAGTTGGCTATGCTGGTGGACTGGTAGTGGAAGAGGTCAGGCGTCAGTTTAAGTCGATTCCGGGCATTATGGATGGTACTGGTAAACCTGATTATGCTGCATGCGTGGATATTGTTACCAGGAGTGCTTTGAAGCAAATGATTGTACCGGCATTGTTGCCTGTGCTGACGCCGGTGGTAATTGCTTTAGTAGGTATAGTTTGGTTGAATCGGGCTATGCCTGGTCAATATGCTGCAGCAAAAATGCTTGGTGGTGTGTTGGTTGGCAGTATAGTGACTGGAATTTTTGTTGCTATTTCAATGACCTCCGGTGGCGGTGCCTGGGATAATGCCAAGAAATACATAGAATCTGGCAATTATGGCGGCAAAGGATCACCTGCTCACAAGGCAGCCGTAGTTGGGGATACTGTTGGCGATCCGTATAAAGACACAGCAGGACCGGCAATTAACCCTATGATAAAAATTCTCAATATCGTAGCTTTGCTCCTAGTTCCATTTTTAGTGGGTTGAGCGTAGCGACAGTCCATCTTTAATTTGCCAGGCCCAATCTGCCGTGCGATTCGTCAGGCGGTCTTCCAGGCGCATTAAATGTTGAGTAATTTCGTCGTTGTTGGGGTTCAGCCCGTGTGCATCGCGCAAGTACTGTAGAGCAAGGGCATAGTTATGTTCATAAGCTTCTAGGACCAAAGCGGCCTGATATTTGGCTGTCCAGGATTGGGGATCAAGCTTAACGGCGGTAAGAAATTCACTGGTCGCTAGATCCGCTAAATCTTTGGATTTGGCTATTTTTGCTAATTCGATATGGATAGCAGGATTGTTTTTCAGGGGAGGGTAGTTTTCTAATTGGGACGTGGTGTGGCGAAGCCCATTTGTTGAAAGATGAGGAACGATTGCGCTAATTGTCTTTTGCACTAACTGTTTATTTTGGTCAGTCCCCGCTGTAGCTAAACTACAAAGCGCTGGCAATAGAGCGTCGTTATATTTTCCGCACCAAATTAAAGACTGGGTATAATCAAAGCTTATTAGATAATCATACGGGTGAGTCCTGAAGGCAATCTTTAAGCAAGGCATAGCTTTGGCAAATTTGCCCGTTTCCATTAAGGCTATTCCGGCAATCTCATTAGCCTGGGGAAAGTTTGGATTTAAAGATAAATCGGTATGGCAAAGGTTGAGGGCAGCATCATATCTTTTATCTTTTAGCCTAAGCCGCGCAAGGGCGGTAGATAAGCCTAATACAGGCTGCTGTGACGCCCCCAGTCCTAGCAGATAAAGAGATTCAGCCTCTTTATATTTATGCTCGTCATAAAGAGTATTGCCTGTCCACAATAAAATTTGGCCGTTTGTTGGGAAACGTTTAATTGCTTGCTTTAATAAATTGCTAGCGGCTATGGATTGACCGGATTTTACCAGGGCTTTAATTAATTCGATAAAGGCTTGGGGCTGATTGGGACCATTCTCATAAGCCAGTTTGTATTGTTTCATCGCTTCCTCAGGTAGTCCTAAGGTATCGCAGCAATTTCCCAGGACGATATGGGTTCGATAGTTGTGCGGATTGGACTTCACAGCAGCGATTGCCTGATTAAGGGAGTCCTTGGATAGTTTTTGCTCGAGAAGCTCGTTTCCTATACGATCAAGTGTGTTGTTTAGGCTTGATGAGCTGTTTGGATTTTCAGCGGATTCAATGTTTTGAGAATAAGGAAATTTTTCCGGATATGCCTGGCAATAGTTAAGTCGGCCACCAGCCCAGAAATGAACAAAGATAAGAAGACCGCCCAAAAATGGGAGAACAGAAGCTATTACGTCTTTCAATTGGCTATTCCTTTCTCCATCTCTCTATCTTTTATCTATAATTTGGTCTTCGAATAAGGGCTGATCACTGGCTCAAAGGCTATTTTTAATCTCTATTTTCTCTTGATTTCTAGCCGGTTTTGAGGCACAATATTGTCTTAAACTTCCGGACTGGCCTGAAAAACCTTAATTTTTGGGTATTAGATAAATAGTAACCAAAATTGGTTTTAACAGGTAACTTACTAATCTGCAACTTATGAGAATAAAAATAGATCATGGAATCCATGTTTAGGGTGGTTAATATGTCTGAAAAAACTG
Source organism: Candidatus Melainabacteria bacterium (assembly GCA_963767815.1). GTDB lineage: Bacteria > Cyanobacteriota > Vampirovibrionia > Obscuribacterales > Obscuribacteraceae > CAVYFJ01. Next base: position 66,709 of record CAVYFJ010000003.1, read on the forward strand.
CGTATAGGACTTATAGGAGAACAGGCGCTCAATTAGCTGAGTTACCTCCTGCCCTAATTATCTTGTTCTTTTCATTTTTTTCCCGCTGATCAATTTACTGTATTTATGCGTGAGTATTGGTGCAGGTTGGTATTTAAATCAAATCGAAATGCGCGAAGTAGCGCGCCAAATACCGCCTTATATAGCAGCTAGTAGCAGCAATACATTTACTCCTACTCCCATTTTGCCAGAATCAGCAAACTGGAATAGTTTTATGGGTGTGACAGAAGCGGCCGACTCGCCATCAGTAACACAAATATCAAATGCTAGTGGACAAGTCACGCAATCAACAGTAACTACGTCGGTGAATATCAGACCTTTTATGCCGTATGTTTGCGAATATTCCGTGGTTCAGTAATATTCCTGGATTGTGCACACCGATGACTTTTACCTATACAAACAATATTACGCAAGACGAAGGAACGCCAGCTCCTCCTCCTGGTTAACTAGGTTCGCTTTTGTCGACAAACATCAAGGCAGAGATTGGTAATAATAAAGAACAAATGACAAAGATCATCAGAAAAAATACCAGGTGCTTTACGGGGAGTGCCATAATTGAAACTTTAGTTGGACTTTTCGTTTTATTGCCTGTTTTCTTGCTTTTAATTGATGTTATATCTTTGGTCATTGGCCAAAGTATTAATGATGATTTGGCCAAGCAAGCTGCACGCATTGAGGCTAATTTACCAACAAACGATAGTGGCGAAGCAGCAGTGAAGTATGTCGGTGATACGATTTATGCCGGCTCAACTGGTTTAGTGACTGACGCATCAGTTGTCTTGCCTAAGTTTAGTTGGACGACTGATTCCTCTGGTCACACCACAGTGACTGTAGTTACTGAGGTGCGATGCAATTTACCAGCCCCGGTGCCTCTGGGAGGACCTTCTTATCAGATATTTCAAGCCCAGGCAACTTGGCCATGGGTGGGCGGGTAGTCGGGTTCTGGCGGAGGAGGAGGGTAATCTTCCGGTTCTCTGTTCTGATTTTAAGACTGGATATATGACCCTTGCGCAGCGGTAAAATTGTTGGCCAGTTTTTTCGACGAATCAAGGAGTGCTTGTTCTTCTAGCGATACCTGTGGAATTAGTAGACTTGTTATCTGGTACATATGGCGGGATTAGTGGTAGAGGCATGCTGCTAATTCCAACAACACTGATCTCTTCTATTTTAACCTTTGGTTCTTTTCTTTTTATGACGTTCAAAATCTGGTTGGCAGTTGTTTGTTTGCAGTGGTAAACAACGCTAACTCCGAAGGGGTTTTTCAGCATCACTACAGCATTGTCAACTCCTGGCAAAGATTTGATTTTACTTTGAATAGCTAAAAGACAACTGGGACAGCTTTTACCTATCCAGGCGAAAGTCCAAACGGCGCAATTCGCCAGTAGGCGAACTTGGCACATTTAGAGTTTTTGTGCTTGGTTCGAAAGCCAGCAAAATGGGAGTAGAATTTGCTCTTATTTTTTCTAGTGATGTTTTGCCTGCTTCAGCATTTTGTGCTGAGCAAAGCAGAAAGCAGGATATAAGTAAGCTTATCTGGATGAGCTTTTGTGAGGGACAAAGAATCATAGAATAAATGAATTGCTGTTAAGTTAGCGAGGTTGGCGAGCCTTCAAAAATTCTGGAATATCCAGAATATCGCTAGCAATCTTCTTGAATTCATTGTTGTGCGGTTTCTGTGGCTCAACAGGGACACGAGTACCTAATGCACCAGTTATTTGTGCTGCACGCAGTCTGCTTTGTGGTTGAATTAGTGTTTCCACACCGGTAGCAATTACTGTAATTAAAACTTCACCATGCAAGCGGTCATCAATTACTGCACCAAATATGATATTAGCCTCGTCAGAAACAGCTGAATATATGACATTGGCTGCCTCTTGTACTTCATGCAAAGTAAGATCCGGACCCCCAGTGACGCTAAAGATAACGCCGGAAGCGCCATCTATAGTTGTTTCTAAAAGTGGGCTGCTAATAGCATTGCGAGCTGCTTCTACTGCTCGTCCTTCGCCAGTTGCCCTTCCCACGCCCATAAGTGCCGATCCGGCCGTATGCATAACTGCTTTTACATCAGCAAAGTCAACATTAATAAGTCCTGGCACGGTGATGATGTCTGAAATGCCTTGCACACCCTGCATCAAGATTTTGTCGGCTTCAATAAAGGCATCTTGCATAGAGGCACGGTGATCCACAACTTCTAACAAACGTTGATTAGGAATAACAATTAAAGTGTCCACCCGAGAGCGAATTTCACTAATACCACTTTCGGCTTGCATACTCCTGCGCTTGCCTTCAAAAATAAATGGCTTAGAAACTACGCCAACTGTTAAAGCACCTAGTTCTTTGGCAATTTCAGCTACAACTGGGGCTGCCCCTGTTCCGGTGCCGCCACCCATGCCGGCGGCAATAAAGACCATGTCTGCGCCTTCTATTGCGACAGCAATTTCTTCCCGACTTTCTTCGGCCGCTTTTTGACCAACAGTTGGATTGCCACCAGCACCAAGGCCTTTGGTTAGCTTGGTGCCGATTTGTAAACGATTATTCGCTGCAGATAGCTCTAAAGCTTGAACATCGGTATTGCAGGACCAAAATTCAACACCATTTAAACCGGCGCTAATCATGCGATTAACAGCGTTGGAGCCAGCTCCACCAACACCAACCACTTTGATATTTGCTTTGCTGTCAAAATTTTGCATTAAACTTTGCACGTTGTTGCTTCTTTCCACAGGCTCAAGCACGGCTAAAAACCTCTCTCAAATGTTTTTTACAAAGCGTAAATAGCGGAAACTCATAGAATATTGATGTCTATTCAGAAACAAACAATACGATTAACTGATGGTCGATATAGGCGAAGATACTATGCCTATTTCAATTTCTAAATCCAAATCACTGGCAGATCGGAGAATCTGAATTTCATTCAGTAGGTATCCTAAAAGGAATACCTGGTTATTTGCAAGCTAATCACCTGTCCTTCGTTGTTAACCTTTTCAAAACTACAAGAGGTAGAAAAAATCCAAAAAATTAGTTGCCATTACCTTGGCTGCCAGTTTGGCATAGTTGTCAGCATAACCGCTAGGTAAGATAAGAATTTCTAAAGCTCATTTGTTTTTGCATACTCATTGAAACGCATTTTTTTTAAGAGGCTTTGTTTGATTTTTTACGTATGAATAAATCAGTGGCAAAAGATGCGAATATACCAACTTAGTTTATAATTTGATCGGATAAAAATGCCCTGGATAACTATACATTGGCACTTTGAAACCCTCTTTGCTAGCGGAACTCAATTTTTTGGAAAGTACTTGTGCCGCCAGTGCTATATGGCGTGCATGGATTTCTTGCCACGTGGATGGCTGTTTGGGCTTTATTTCACCCTTATCAGGCGAAGTTTATTCCGGGCACTAAAATTCAATTGCCACTTACACCGGGGATTTTTCCTAAGCGTCGCTCCAAATTGGCACAAGCTGTGGCATCCACAGTAACCGATACTTTACTTACCACTTCCGATATGAGAGATAAGGTAGAAAGACTTTTAACCGAAAGCAATATTTATATCTCTATTGATATATTCATTGAATCGGTATTAATTGAGTTTCGTGATACAGCGAAATTGCACAGATTGGCTTCCGATATTGCTGAGCTTAGCCCGACTATATTGCACCATTTACTTGATTCAACCATTGATAGTATTCAGTCTGGCAAAGATCGTCGATTAGCAGCAATCATAGAAAAAATATTTGATCAAGTGATATTCTCGGCAAGAATTTCTTTGCCGCAAGCTCAAGGCATGTCTAATTTTTTAATGGAAACACTGATTACGCCCGCCAGAGTCCGCAATGCTTTACTTTCTCTTTTAACTCCCCAAAATATAAGTGCGTTCGATGATTCGATTCAAGCTCATGCTGGTACCGCTTATAAAATTTTGGCGCGATTAATTGGTGTTAAACGAGTTTGCTATGAGTGCCGCAATTTTTTGGAAAAGGAACTTGAAGAATCGCAGCGCGTAATAGGTGATCTTGATTAAGCGTTTTGAAATTGAAGAACAAATAGCCTGGCAAATTTCCAACTTCGATTTGCGTTCCTTACCATTGCAGACAATTTCGCACTGTAAAGAAAATCTAGTTATTTTTGTTGAGTCATTTTTGTTGAATTATCGTTTCGATTTTTTGCAGGCAGTCAGTAAGATTGAGACAGAAGCAATGGCATCGGTGCGAGCAGCAATTATATATTTTAATCCGGCTTCCATCCCTTCCCACTTGGGTCGAGCGTGTGAAGCAGGATCTGGCTAATTTTGCTTATTTGTATCTAAAGCGCGAATTTGGTGTATTATTGGAAAAGGCTATTCCAGCTCTGGGTATGTATTCGTTAATTGCTCACAAGATTGATTTGTTTACGGCCAAACAAATTGAAGAAGTCGTCAAACGAATCTGCCAACAGGAGCTATTCTGGCTGGAGATATTTGGCGGTATTATTGGCTTATTTCTTGGCATTTTGCAGATTTTAGTGAATGCCCTCTCGCCTTAAATCAAGCGCTGGGTGCTTTCAAAGTCGTTGAACTAACTATCTTTGGCCAGTGACTTTAATACCTCGCTAGCATGGTCTTTAAATTCAGTGAGGAAGGTAGATAAGTTTAGACTAGCTTGAGCGCCTTTAAAATCGTTTTGATCAAATGCCTGGCGACCTTCTCTAGCCACTCGTGATAATTTGCTCTCTATGGCAATTAATAATAGTTTTAATGTTTCTTCAAAAGGCAACTGTTCATATGGAATGGCTCTGGTGACTGTTTTTCTGTGCACTGTGCTTTTGCCTGATTCTGTGGCTTTAGCCTTTTAGCCTCTAATGGCTGTGGGCTGTCTGGTCTGTCTTTATCAGGATCTGAGGGTTCAAGTATCGGGGGTTGAAAACTTGGCTCGGGAATGCTAATAGGACTAGCTGCAGAAGAGTTAAAATCATTATTTTCAAAGCTGTTGGGAAGATCAAGGTTATTAGCAGGCCTAGCCGTTGTAGGCAATTCAAGAATATTGTTAATTGATTTTTCAGTTTGTTTCAAATCTTGTAAAAATTGTTTGTGATCTACTGGTGCAGCCTCAATTCTATTTTCTATTTCTGGCAATAAATTTGATTCACTGTCAGGCAAGGACTGTACGTCTAGTGCTTTTAAGGAAAAAGCACTCAGCTGACAAACTTGATTTCTGGCACATTTTAGTAGTTTCTCTAGTAAGGTTTTTGCTAAGGCAGGAATATGCTGCGAGGTAATGCGTTTATCGTCTATTTGCCAGGCAAAATCTGCCCTGCGCTTATAGAAATTGATGCTTAAGTAAGGAGTGTATAATTCCGGGTCAGTAGTAAAGCTAATTGTTCGATTGGCAGGAATTACATAAAACATAATATTGGTACTTGTGCCTTTTATAAAAAGGCTCCAATCGCGGGTCAATAGCTTGCCTACAAAAGCAGGTAATTCTGGGGTTGTGGTGAGCCAGGACCGGCTATGGCTAGCACTTTGTTTTTCAAGAATTGGTCTTTGCCAGTCTAATTGCATAGAAGTGCCCCGATTTAAGCTGTTTGCATCATCAGCATAAAATTGCAGGAAATCAAAAATTAGATCTACGAGGTAGACCATTGAGCTTTGTGGATCACGAATGGTCTCAAATTTATCGTTTTGCTTACTTGGATTTGCCGGATTAACCACGGGTTTAGCCACGGGCTTAACGTAATGATTTATTTCGTTAACCGCTGCTGTTTTTACAGTAGAAACTGGATTGACTTTTCTTTTGAGAGGATCATCCGGTGTGGCCGGTATTGCCTTTAACCTAATTTGTGACTCTCTCATACCCCTGTCATGCGACATGAACCTTTCCCTGCCTTAATTAACCAATATGGTTTCCGCCTTGGGAGGTTATGCCCCTTACCAGGCAAGGAATAACGGACTTTTCCTTACCTTAAGACTTTAATATTAGGTTGATTAAGCGGTTCAAACTAGGATTATCGGACTGGATCTTATGCGGTAGAACTTTTAGAATTGGTTATTGGTTTAATAAATTGTCAGATTTTATTGAATTTTGGACCTCTAGAAGCCAGGTAAGCGCTTTTGGTAGAGTTGATTACGTTAATGAGTGAATATGAAAGACATTGATCAGATAATTGTGCGTGGAGCACGCCAGCACAATTTGAAAAATATAAATTTGGACATACCACGTAATAAATTTGTGGTCATTACTGGCGTAAGTGGCTCGGGAAAATCATCTCTGGCGTTTGACACAATTTTTGCTGAAGGGCAAAGACGCTACATTGAATCTTTATCTGCCTATGCCAGGCAGTTTCTAGGACAGTTAGATAAGCCGGATGTTGACAGCATTGAGGGTTTAAGTCCGGCAATTTCCATAGATCAGAAGGCAAGCAGCCACAATCCACGTTCAACTGTTGGTACGGTGACTGAAATTTATGATTATTTACGTTTGTTGTATGCCCGCGTCGGCACTCCCCATTGTCCACAATGTGGTCGGTTGATTAATCCACAAACAATAGATCAAATTGTGGATCAGGTAGTAAATTTGCCAGCTGGTAGCAAGATACAGATTTTGGCGCCGCTAGTTTCGGGACGTAAAGGCGAATATCAGACTTTGTTGCAAGAATTTCGCCAGGAAGGATTTGCTCGCGTGAGGGCGGATGGCCAGGTTCTAGCGCTAGATGAAGAAATTAAGTTAGATAAGAACAAAAAGCACACTATTGAGCTGGTGGTTGACCGTCTGGTGATCAAATCGGGCATACAGTCCAGATTGGCAGACAGCCTTTCTCTTGGACTGAAATGGGGGCAGGGCAGTGTGCTTGTAGATATCCTGGCGGACGATTCTGCGGAAGCTGAAAATGGCGTGTCAAAGGCAGCAGGCAGGCAAATGCTTTTTTCTGAACAATATGCTTGTGCCTATTGCAATATTAGCTTTGCTGAAATAACTCCACGTATTTTTAGCTTTAATAGTCCTTATGGTGCATGCCCTGATTGTCACGGACTTGGTTATACACCTGAAGTAGATGAGCAGCTAGTGTTACCGGATCCGGCAAAAAGCCTTGCTGAAGGGGCAATTTATCCATGGGCTAAGACAGGGAATCCTTACTATAATCAGATTTTGGCTTCATTAGCCAAACATTACAAATTTAGTTTGCAGACTCCATTTAACAAATTAGCCAAAGCACACAGAGAGGCAATTTTGTATGGGTCAGGACAGGAAAAAATCAAGCTAGCTTACGAATCATTTGATGGTGATGAATTAATGCATTACCGCAAAGCATTTGAGGGAGTAATCCCCAACCTAAAGCGCCGCTATGAAGAATCGCAGTCAGGGCGGATGCGCCAGGAGTTAGAAAACTACATTACCGAGATGATCTGTCAACATTGCCATGGCAGCCGTTTAAAGCCGGAGAGTCTGGCTGTGGAAACAGGCGGTTTATCAATTGCTCAGCTGTCTGCATTATCAGTTACTAAGGCATTGGACTTTTTCACAAGTTTACCTGTTCAACTTAGCGAGAGACAAAAGACGATAGCGCATCAGGTGTTGATCGAGATATCTGCTCGACTGAAATTTTTGATGGATGTTGGTCTAAGCTATCTTACTTTAGATAGGAAGGCTAGCACATTATCCGGTGGCGAAGCCCAGCGAATAAGATTGGCTACCCAGATAGGTTCTGGCTTGTCCGGAGTGCTCTATGTTTTGGATGAGCCATCAGTAGGCTTACACCAGCGTGATAATGGTCGTTTGATTGCCACTTTAAAACAATTGCGTAATCTTGGTAATACTTTGCTTGTTGTAGAACATGATGAAGAGACGATGCGACAGGCCGACTGGTTAATTGATATCGGGCCGGGTGCTGGTTTGCACGGTGGCTATGTTGTTGCTCAGGGCAAAATTGAAAACATATGTCGTACGCTTGAGTCTTCAACGGGGGCTTATTTATCAGGAAGGCAAGTCATTTCTATACCTGGAAGACGCAGACCGGGAAATGGTTCGCGCCTAAAAATCGTTGGTGCTAATTTGAATAATTTAAAAGACATTGATGTGCAATTTGACTTAAACAAATTCATTGCTGTCACTGGCGTTAGTGGCTCGGGCAAATCGACGTTGGTCAACGATCTCCTTTATCAATGCTTGCGCCATTATTTATATGGCAATGTACCCTTTCCCAAAGGATTAGTTAGCTGCGGGCGTAGAAAATATAGATAAGGTAATTGATATAGATCAGTCGCCAATTGGCCGCACTCCACGTTCAAATCCTGCCACTTATACTGGATTATTTGATGTAGTCAGAGAAGTCTATTGCTACGACTCGCGAGGGCGAAGGCGCGGGGTTATTTGCCTGGACGCTTTTCTTTTAATGTTAAAGGAGGGCGTTGTGAAGCCTGTCGTGGCGAAGGGATGAATGAAATTGAGATGAATTTTCTTCCTTCTGTTTTCGTACATTGTGACGTATGCAAAGGAGCGCGGTACAATCGCGAGACTCTGGAAGTTAAATTCAAGGGTAAATCAATTGCCGATTTACTGGAGATGACAGTTGAAGAGGGATTAGAGTTTTTTGCCAATATACCCAAAGCAAAGGCAAAATTGAGACTTTAGAGAAGTTGGTCTGGATTATATTAAGCTTGGTCAGCCGGCAACCACGCTATCAGGTGGGGAGGCGCAGAGAGTAAAATTGGCTGAACAACTGGCTAGGCGGCCAACGGGTAAGACTATTTATATTCTAGATGAGCCAACTACCGGCTTGTCATTTGCCGATGTGGATAAGCTATTGCATGTACTAAATAGATTAGTGGATTCAGGCAATACTGTGCTGGTTATTGAGCATAACCTGGATGTGATTAAGCAGGCAGACTGGATTATTGATCTCGGTCCAGAAGGCGGGGATGGTGGCGGTGATATAGCTGGCGCAGGGAACACCCGAAGATCTTTGTTTGAATCGCGCCTCGTACACCGGGCAGTTTTTACAATCTCTTTCAAATTAAGTAGCACTCTTATTTAAATGAGGGCTTTATGCAGAACTATTCTTCCTTCGATCCTATGCTGGAAAATTTGCGCAAGCGAGGGCATCGCATCACTGCCCAAAGGGAAACCATTTTGCAGATTTTTAAAGAGGAGCCTCATGGCAGTCATTTATCTATCGAAGAGCTGCACAGTAGATTGGTCAATAAAGGCTACAGGGTAAGCTTAGCACTGCTTACCGAACACTTAAAACTGCTTTCTACCCTGGTTTTGCTTAGAGAATTAGATTTCGCCGAAGGTCATAAACATTACGAATTAAAGCAGGATATGTTGCCCCATCAACATATTATCTGTACCAATTGCAATATGACACTGGAGTTTGAATCATTTTTTAGAGACAGTTGGACAAGAGATTGCAGCGCAGAATAATTTTCAGGTTATAGATGCTCAATTTAAAATTTTTGGTCTGTGCCCTAGATGCAAAAATAAGTAAAAGGCAAAATTTTGCAATGAATAGCAAGATATGGTAGACAGATATATGGAGGCTCTTATACCAAATGAGCTGAGACAACTGGGCATAACAAGCCGTGATATAAAAGTTTGAAACAGTTTCATCGGAATGAATTTTACGGTGAATAATCAATTTGATGACTAAACCTTTGAATCCCTGGGGAATTCCCTGAGTTTCGGGCTGGACAAAGCGTTACTTGCCGTATTGAAAAGCAGGAGCGCGATGGATATGCAGTCACTATTTCCAAGGATGATTTGCCTGGCTTTTTACCCAGTGACGAGCCCTTGAAGATTGGCCAAGAGATATTGGCCCAATTTGTATGTATCACAAATAATCGCATTCTTCTAACCACCGGATTTTTAAGTGCTAGCGGAGAAAGAAAGACAATTCCCTATGTGCAATGGGAAAATGAGCTTAACCAATTAGAGCCCGGGGTAGAAATCCCTGGTTAGAGGATGATCCCCAGCCTGGATTAAGCGAAGAAGAAGCCGCCTTCAGAGTCTGGGCCCAACAGGTGAAGCCAAATCGTGTACCATTGCGCCGGGCGACTGATTTGCTTTTACCGCCTTTAAATGAAGCGGATGTGCAAACTTTTAATATTGCGGAACATGACCTGGAGTGGTTAATCACAGATCTCAGAAGGTGGTATGCGCAGCGGTTGTTTGAAGGCATCATCAGAGGCTGTTCGCTCTCGCGGTGCTATGTTGCTATATCGGGGTCGTTGTGTGGGTTGTGTGTATAGCAATAAGGAAATGCCTGAATGCCCAGCCCAGGAAGAAGCCTTACAACTTATGTTAGCTGATTTGCATCTTCCGGATACGAAGGTCATTTTGTATGATATGCCTGAAAATCTGATTTTAGCTTCTTCGGCTGTGTTTTTGGGTTATCCGGTGGAGAGACAGGAAGACGAGTAATGCTCGGTCTTCTTTTGACTATACGCTTGAATGGTTAGCCAACAAAAAACATACAGCATGTTTGACTATAAGTATGACTGTCCGTCTGATGCATTGTTTTGTCTACATTTATCGGGGACAGTTTGTGGGCAGTTTTTTCGTTGAAGATCAGGCTTTGAGCAGCGATAAGAATCGTATTTATGCTCTTTTCGATGAAGACCCTACAGCTAATATTAATGTGCAGATTTTGCCTGCAGAGATGACTTCTACAGCTATACGCTTTGGTTTTAGCCTGAGTGTTTCAGGAATGAAAAGATAAAGGCGCTGGTTAGGCGGGAACGGTGGGGTCTTAGTGAGGCGTCATGGGCAGTGCTGCTCCTGGATGATCCACAATTCCTCCACATTTGTTATTTATGCTGATTAGTAGTTAATGAATTTAGATAAGGTGGAAGATCTATGATCACTAAAATAATCCTTGTCTTACTTATTATTTGCGCTAGCAGTCTGTGTTTTGAGCGGGGTGTGTATGCAGGAGAAAACTGGCAAAGAATAGGCGAGAATTATTATCGCCAGGATAATCTAAATAAGGCTGAGAATTGCTTTGTCACCCTGTAAAACTCGACCCGCATAATATTGCTGCGCGTTATTATTTGGGGCTGACCTTGATGCGCCTTAACGACAATGATTTGGCAGCTCAAGAATTCCGATTCATTATCTACACTAGTCCGGATAGTCACCAGGCTCAATTAAGCCGTAAGGCACTTTCTTTGCTTGAAAGAGCCAAACATACCATACCAGTGGCTAGTTTGTCGGCAGACAATAATCTAAATCAGCAATCTATCAAACAGGCCGTGTCTGATATTCAATTACAAACAAATAGATCGAAAGAAACAGTTTCCAAAGAAGAAGCTAAGGCAGCAGCAGTATTAAAAGAGACCGATGAGAGGGCAAGTGCTCTGGAAGCGGAAGCACGCCAGCGACAAGTGGAGATGAGTAAAGCGGTTTATTATGGACTAGAGAGCGGATACGGAAGTGATGGTTTATATCGAAGCTGGACCAAAGAATATCCTCTCTATACGGCTAATGAAATTGCCGCTGCTTGCGAAGGACTGCTTTTAAAGGCTGCTCAGTTGCGCGACCAAGGTGCTAAAGAAGCATTAGATATTCGCGGACAAGCGAAGATGAAGGCCCTGGCCATCGAGAAGAGTGCATTGCTGGTTGAACGCCAGCTAGTGGACCCCAAAAGTCCAAGCTCAATAAAGATGCAAAGCAAGGGTACTAATCTTTATGTGCGTAATTATGAGACAAGTTCACAAGACTCAGGCACAGGCAGAAGTGGGCAGGTATCTTTGCTTGGTCAGGCACAGATGCTGCAACCAGTAAAGGATAAGGATATGAAAGTGAATAGAGGCGAACGGCAAAATGTGTTTCAGTGAAAGAAATAATGGACGCATACTTATACTCGTTACACTGGTATTTATTGCCTGCAACTTGTTGGCGAATAATTCTGCTATGTTGGCAGCCAATCATGGTTTAGCAAATGATCAGGCAACGGTATCAAAACAATTTAAAGCGGGCATATCCCATTCTGAATTTGGCGCAGCTGCCGAAAAGATTGGCATTGATTGTCTGCTTGAGACTGGTAGGGATCCTAGATGCTGGATTACAGATGTACGTCCTGGCAGTATTGCTTTTTACAAGGGACTAATTAAGGGTGACCGCATTTTGTCCTTGATTAAATGCGGTAAGGGATTTGAAATAACTGTTGAACGTAAAGGGAAGATTTATCATCTTTATCTAGAGTCTATGGCTAAACCAGGTATCGCAGTTGATCTGACAGCCCAGAAAGCGCAGCTCAAGTCCCAGGTGGGTGTTGACTTGTTGAAGTCAGAGATAGATAAAAATAATTTGCAAATCGGTACTAGTAAGCAAGGAATACGAACAGCAAACGAACAGAAGGCAACTGATCTTAAAAAAATTGCTCAATACCAGCTGGAGCTAATTATTGATCGTTCAGGTTCTATGGATTGGCAGGATGGCACTGGGGACTTATCCAAATTTCAATGGTGTGAGAAACAAACCATTGCCTTAGCAAGGGCCTTAGAGGCTTATGCTCCTGATTTAACTATTACGGTTTTCAACCCGGATTTTCAAACATTTAAGAACGTGAAACCAGCGAAGGTGCATGAAATCTATCAGCACTATCAACCGGAGGGAGGTACTGATCTTGTTGATCCTTTGAAGGCAAGGATTGGAGAGTATTTACGCACGCGGACTTCTAAAAGTAAACCACTATTGATTGCCGTTATCACTGATGGGTTGCCCAATATACCTGAAAACCCTGATGCAGTGCTCGATTATCTAGTAACGGCTTCTCAGGAAATGCACCGGCCAGAAGAGATAACAGTTACATTTTTGCAAATTGGCGATACTTTTGAAGGACAAGAGTTTTTGCGTAAATTGGCATATGATGCAATAAGTGCGGGGGCGAAATATGATTATATCGATACAAGAACCTTCGACCAGTTGAAGTCATCGGGGCTGATTAGTGCACTGATTGCTGCCATCAGTCATGAAGAAAAAAAAGGTTTGCCGGCTACGGCTTTTGCCCCAAGCCAACAGTATCATGTTAAACATACTCCATTGCCGCATGAGGCAACAGAGAAATTGAGCAGCCTGGATAACCAATTAAAAGATGCTGCTGATGAAAGAAGCCAATTGGAAAAGACAATTTTACAGGGGAAGTAGCGAGCACACAATTAACTGCTAGTGTCGTCCATGCCTTTGTCTTTGCCTTGATTAGAGAAGCGAAATTTTTTAAACCAGTCTTCAAGACCGGGATTACGCTCATTTTCGGTGGAGACCTTGGCGCTGCCAGAATCAACGATTGTTTCGTTGATACTTGGTTCCAGATTGTCTTGTGACTTTAATCTGTATATGCCAGTAATTGGATCTATTTCAGTTTGCGGACGGGCGTCACTTTCATCTGTAGGGGCTGGATTGTATCCGCCGCTTGGCTCATTGGCGGATCGATCATCGGTATTGATTTCGCCCTCTTGCATTTCATCTGCTTCATCTCGCTCATCTTCGATTCTGAAAGCATCGTGTCTTTTAGCCGCCGGATTATTATCTTGCAATAAGTCATCGGGCAATTGCTCGAGTATGTGTTCTGGCAAGGTGGCTAAATTGTCTTCCAAATCAGCATGTTCATCAATGGTAGGTACAACTTTGCCATTAATCGCGGTGGCAGCCCTTAATACAGCCGTCTTTTGTCGTCTGCCTGCTAGCCCCTTGCCTCTAGAGACAAAGTCATCATGAGACTTAAAGGCAATTACACGCTTATTATCTGCTGGACCAAGTTCCAGTGTTGGTATCACACCCAGTCCAGAGCAAGATTGACAGTGGACGGTAAAAAGTTCCCGTAAACTTTGCCCTTGGCGGCGCCTGGTCAGTTCAACCAGACCCAAGTCAGAAAGTTGTCCGCTTTGGGGCTTAGCTCGATCTTCTTCTAAATTGCGCTGGAAAACTTCAAGCACTTGCTGTTGATCTTTGCGGCTGTCCATGTCGATAAAGTCAACAATGACCATGCCGCCGATGTTTCTTAATCTCAGCTGTCTGGAAATTTCTTGTGCCGCTTCCAGGTTGGTGCGCCGGACGGTTTCAGCTTGAGTTCTTGAGCTTGTGAATCTGCCTGAGTTGACATCAATTACGGTTAAAGCTTCAGTGGGTTGTATATTCAAATGACCGCCGCTGGGTAAGTCGACACGATCCGACAACGCCGATTCAATTTCGCGGTCGATGCCTCTTGCAACGAGTAAACTTTCAGTGCTTTCATGACAGACAATTTTTGTTTGTTTACTTGCCCAGCCGATTAAGATATTCTTCGGCCCGCATGCGGCCATCATGACTGTCAACCACTATTTCTACCACTTCGTGACTGTAGGCGTCGCGAATAACCCTATAAAGCAGATCCTGATCACGATAAATCAAACTTGGACCGATAGAAGCTTCACCTCGTGAAACGACCGTTTGCCATCTATCCCAGAGTTGTTCAAAGTCTTCAAATAATTTGCTTTCACTTTGTCCTTTAGCTTCAGTGCGAATAATAATGCCAACACCAGGCGGCTTGATTAAATTAACCACTGACTTTAGGCGTGCTCTTTCTCGAGCTTCACTAATCCGTCTTGATACTGAGACACTGTGCTCCTCAGGAACTAAAACCAAAAATCTACCAGGCAAACTGATAGCGGTTGAAACACGGGGTCCTTTGTGTCCAGTTGGTTCTTTGGTGATCTGTACCAAAAGCTTTTGCTTTGGTACAAGGCGCTCTTTGAGAGCCCCTTGTCCAGGTACATCATTGGCATGCAAAAAGCCCATTTTATCCTTGCCCAAATTAACAAAGGCAGCATCAATACCGGGCAAAATATTTTCTACGGAGGCGATGTATATATCTCCTAAAAGGAGTTCGCCCCGATTAACAATAAACTCGACACACCGGTCGTTTTCTAGAATGGCGGCGATATTGTCTTGTTCAGATACAATCAGCGTTTTTTTCATATAAATCCTCAAAAGACTAAAATTAGATAAGTTCGCAGCTAGGTCCGTGTCCTGCTGGGTTCGAGCAGCAATTGCTCAAAATAAGGCCTAAATCAGACAAATAAACCGACTGGTCTGACATTGATCATTGATAATTCTTGATCCTGCTCAATGATTGGAGACAGGGAAATAACAAAATTTTTCTCCTCATTATTTTTATCAGACCGGCATTACAAAAATAATCTTGTTTTGGCCGGTAATTTATAAATTCATGCTTGGAAGACATGTAAGAACCATTAGCTGCAATTGCTTAGTAAAGACAACTATAGAGTTCTTCTCTTTAAAACCTTACTTGGAGCAGAATGTATAAACTTTGAGCTAGCCTAGCTTCAAGTTCTTTCATTATACCCGCATATATCACATACACATGCCGAACAAAGACACTTTTCAATCTTTAATTTAACAGATTGAGGCATTATGGTGCAAAAACTGGAGCTAAAAAACCTATAGCCTAATAAGAGATTAGACCTGATTCTAGCACTTGTCAAGTATGGGCTTTTTTGTGCTATAGTCGATCAGAAGAGTTAGTAAATAATAGTTATTTGATTTAAGCATAGTTATGATTTTAGACGCCTTTGCTACCTATTTACAAAAAGCTGATCAAAGCATTGCTGCTCCATCAATACTGGCTCGCTGGTTATGGGAGAGATTATCAGTGCCGGCGGAAAGCGTAATTGACCAGGTCTTGCACTGCGAGCTTAGCTTGGTGCGGGTTAGGCAAACGAACAAAAGACGCTTGGCTTTGCGTTTGACAGATGTTTCTCATTACCCGTCATTAGCGTATGTATTTAAAGGTAATTCAGCCAGCGGTCTAAGATTATTAGAAAGTCTCTATGAATTTAGTTTGAGTTATGAACAACAAAGATGGGCTCGCTTTGTCCATTCACTGAAAGCAAGCGATTTTGCGACTAGAAATAGAAGCTAGCTTGGGGAAAGGATATGATCGAGATACTGCCACAACAGAGTGTTTATATTTTTGAGGCTTTGTCGGTGGGTTTATTTTTCATGATATTGCACCCGTTGGATGCTTATTGCTTTGCCGGTTTGAGAATCAATTATAAGCTGCGCTCCATGAAGTGCGCTCGGTCCAGCGGCTACTTCGAAGCGGGCGGGTAGTTGATCAATCATCCTTCTAAATACGGCTTGTTTATCCATGCCGATAACACCGTCAGTGGGACCGCAACAGCCCAAGTCGGTTAAATAAGCTGTACCTTTGGCTAAAATTCGCTCATCGGCAGTTTGCACATGAGTATGTGTGCCGAGAACGGCCGAAACTCGCCCGTCTAAATATAAGCCCATCGCTACTTTTTCTGCTGTGGCTTCAGCATGCATATCAATAATAATTATGTTTGTCTTTTTGCTTATCTCTGGCAAGAGTTCATCTGCCACCAAAAATGGTGAACGAAGGGGTTCCATAAAAACTCTACCCATAAGATTGAGAATGGCAACTTGCTTGTCTTTAACCGGTGCAAAGCAGAACCCCCGACCGGGGGTTGTTTCAGGATAATTTGCTGGTCGGAGCAAATATGGCTCTTGGTCAATAAAATCAAATATTTCTTTGCGGTCAAAAGTATGATTACCACCCGTAAAGACTGATATGCCGATTTCTTTTAGTTCGCTCAGATTGTTTTGTGCTACACCAAATCCATGGGCGGCATTTTCAACATTGGCAATGATCAGGTCCGGTTTGTTATCAAGCGCATCTAGATAATGCTTTACTATGCTGCGACCTGGTTTGCCGATCACATCACCTAAAAATAAAATGGAAATATTCGCCTGTGAATGCATGTAATTCGTGCCAAAATGTCATTGAATATCATTGATAGCTAATATTCTAGGATAGCTTATGAAAAGACTTTTCCTGATCTTGACTGCTTATTTTGGCATTGTTTGCTGTGCAATTAATGTCTTTAACTGCATCCTGGAGGTCAAGGCTCAGGTGCCTACGCCGATTAAGAAGGGTGCCAATAAGGCGGCCATTAGCCTAAATAATTATGAAGGCGACAAAAAGGATCCAGTCGGCAAAAAAACTAACGGAAAAAGGCCAGGTAAGGGATTGGTCCTTGTGCCACCACCTCCACCTGATGCGCCGGCATTGCTTGATTGGTCGCCGCTGGGTGGTACAGGTGAATTCTCTAGTTTTCTTAATGAAACCGAGCTCAAGGCTAAATTGCAGCATATGCAAAGTCAAATCAATGATGCTAGATTAAAAGTAAAAGAAAGCAGTGAGCAGCTAAGTAGCAGTAAAGATAGGGTGGAACAATTCAATTCCTTATATGCCGAAGGAGTAATCAGCCGCAAAGAACTTGATGTGACTAAGAAAGATGTGGTTGATCAAGAGCATTTAGCTGAAGAGGCAAAAAACAATCTCGCCGATCTTGAAATTGAACAAAGTGCTTTGGTCAGACGGCTGAATGTTCTAAAGCACAATGGCAAAAAGCGTCAAATTAAGTCAAGTAAGCGTGGCAAGGGTTAAGAATGTTAGTAAAAAGAAGTGTAATGCTATTAATTGGACTGCTTGCTAGCAGTTTTCTTTTGGGCTTTGGTCAAGAGGAATCGCCGTTGCCTGGTGTTCGTCCTGGACAGGTAGATGCTGGAGCGCCGGCACAAAGGCAAGTAGTTGATTATCTAAGTCCTGCTGCTTCTAATTCAGCACCAGTACCTGGTCAAGCAATATTGAATAATCAAGCAGTTTTGCCGGAAGCGATCAATGAAAATATGGATCAAGAAAAAGAAAAATTGCCGATATCTATAGAAGGAATAAAAGCGGCTGTGGAAGATATGAAGGGTAAAGCGGCTCGCAATGAACCGGTGGAGGAATCAGTCAATAAATATTTAAATTGGCTTGATGGCTTGATTAGAGCACATAATAAATTAGCTGGCTCATTTGCTAAACAAGATCGTCTTCAAGTCGCTTGTGAAACTGAACGTGATCTATCCAGACGTTTATATCAAATCAAAGATCAGGTTCTTTATCTTAAAGCTCAAGCTTTGATCAAGAGTGATAGATGGGCGCAAGCCATGCCTATTTTGGTGGATATTGCGGCAGTAGAGCCACAATCTCCTCTTGGACAGGCGGCATATCTGCGCTTAAAGCAAGCTGGGTTTTCTCCTGAAACGATCCCAGCTATTAGTCAGGCAGGCGCAACCAAAAAAGATCTGCTAATAGCGTTTCCAGCAAACCCATTGGCAGGGCAAAGACGCCAGTGCATAAATATTTGACTGAATGACATTGCCTGGTCTAAGATAGGCAAATTATGAAAAGCAGATATCTAGTTGTCTTTGCTATTCTTTATCTGATTTTGGCAGAGGTTCAGTACCGATGTCTGGCGCAAGAGCCCTATAAATTGGGCGTGCAGGAAAATATTCAGGGTATGCCGAATGCAAATTCTGCTTATCCAGCTCCGCAAATGATTCTAACTCCTGGTGCAGCGGCCACCCAGAGGACACCAAGCCCGAAGCCGCCAAGCACCTTTTCAGGTAATGCCAGCCAGTTTACGAATAGAGTTAATCAAGAGACATTTTCTTCGGGAGTGACAGCCGTGGCCTTGCCACCACCATTTCTAGGGGTCTGGCAAGTGCATGGACAGCGCACTGCCGTTCAAGCTTTGCCTGAATTTCAAGCAAGTGCTGAACAGGCATTTACTCCAAATAACGATCAAATATGGAATATATCCGGTAATCAGGCAGCTGGCTACACGCTAGGTTCTAATACGGGTATTAGCACAGCTTTGATTGTTGATAAGATACAGGGCAATACGGCTTTCGTGCGCTATCAACATCCGGTTGGTAAGACAATGGCTCAAGAAGCAATTGTAATGAGTCTACTACCTGGGGGAAGGCAGTTTGAAGGATTGGAACGCATATCAATTGTCAAGGAAGGACTGCCGCAGCCGCGAGCAAAGGTAACTTATCAATTGAATGGAACTAGACAACGTTAAAATAGCAATATTGGTTTAGAGGTTAATAGATATAGATGCGTGCAAAGAATTTGTCTAATCGTAGTAACATTAACTTGGCAGTGATACTATTAGTGGTGGCATTATTTTTCAGTCAATTGGCTGTACCGGTTGGCGCCAGTGATCATCTATTCTTTGGTAAAAAGGATAGCTCGAAAAAGAGGATGGATACGATGTCTAAAAATCCGATAGTGGAAATGGATACGACAAAGGGTGTAATTAAAATAGAGATATTTAAAGAGGAAGCACCAATTACCAGTAATAATTTTCTTGATCTGGTGCAAAGAAATTTTTATAACAATTTGACCTTTCATCGTTATGAACCTGGGTTTTGTATTCAGGGCGGGGATCCAACTGGTACCGGTAGGGGCGGAATTGTTGATCCAAATACACAACGCGAACGTACTATTCAATTGGAAGTTAGTCCAAAATTGCGGCATAGTGAAGCAGGTATGCTGGCTATGGCTCGATCCAATAACCCAGACTCGGCTAGCTCACAGTTTTATTTTACTCTTGGCCCTGCCTCACATCTTGATGGTGGCTATGCCATTTTTGGCAAAGTAATAGATGGACTAAGCGTGGTTAAAGAATTGCGCAAGGGCGACAAAATGACCAAGGTGTTTGTACTAGCTGACGCTCACAAACAATCTGCCAGTAAATAGTAATTTTAGTATGTTGCTGACATAGTGGTTATGCCTTTAAGGGCGAGAGAGGCCATTTTACTCGGCATGCGGTGGATTGAGTTTCTTCCCAAACAGCGACGATGTTCTTGTCGACAATGATTACATCTGGCCGATGGCAGATGCCTGTTGAGTTGGAAATGTTCAAGGCGTTTGAGAAATCTGTAGCGTTATCAGTGTAGATTTTGGCATAAATGTCCGGTTTATTAACATTGCTAATCGTGTCAGACCAAACAATTACCATTTGCCCGGAATGATCAATAGCAATTGCCGGTTGTCCAGAGGCTCCTGGCGTATTGGAAATATTGATTAGTCGGCCAAATTGATTATCATTTCTGGACATAGCACACCAGATATCAGGTGCTGTCAATTTTTTTGAGTTATCAGACCAGATCAAATAAACTTGACCATTTTTACCGCAGGCAATACTTGGATGTGAAGAGACGTGCGGAGAATGACTAACATTGATTGGTAAATGCCAGCCATTTGCGGATTTTTGGATATAGTAAATGTCTGGGTGTGTTTTGCCCGAAGTGGTATCCAGCCACGCTATGTGAATTATGCCGTTTGCACTTACAGCAATGACAGGCTCGGTCGATTTTCCTGGTGTATTGCTAATGTCATCAGCTGGCAATAGCGGATTCTTGCCCCATTTTTTTCCTCTATCAGTGGAATAAGAATAATAAATATCTTGATTACTTTCGCCCTTGCTAGTGTCGCTCCAGACAACATGAATTGAATCTTCCGGTCCAATGGCTATAGCCGATTCGGTCGATCGTCCCGGTGTATTAGATATATCTATGGCATTAGTCCAGGTTTTGCCATTATCTACAGAACGAACAAAGAAAATATCAGGACTGGTCTGTCCGGGTGTGGTGTCACTCCACACCACATCGATAGCACCACTTTTTTCAATAGCAATATCTGGATGCGAAGAAATACCCGGTGTTTTAGAAATATCTATAGGTAGTGTCCAAGACCTGCCTTCATCGGCGCTTGTTGAGTAATAAATATCCTGAATCTGGCTAGGCTTTTCATATCTCTCAAAAACTGCATAAATTTGCCCTTTATGATCAGCAGCGATGCGAGGTTTATGTCCTGGCCCTATGTCATGAGTCTCAGGAGTTTTCGGCCATTGCATATATGCTCACGCCAAGAAGTAAACAGAACGTTGTAAGGGTGGCATAAAATCCTCGCCTCATATTTATATTCCTTTTTAACTTCAACCCGTAGATTATACGCCATGGATTCGATTGTCATTATTGATATGAAGATGTGCTGCCGTTTTCAGGATTAGCTAGTACGCAAGATTTGATTTTTTCAAGCAAAAGCGGAAATGACTTATAGCCTGCTTCTTCATTCATATGTTTTGCTCCTGGTATAACAGTGAGTGGTGCCTGGAGCTTTTCGGCGAGTTCCTTGCCTTTTGATAGAGGGACATAAGGATCATTGTCAGAATTTATAACGTATGCATGACCCATATTTTTTCGAATTTGAAGCCAATCAAAATCGCAGCAAACGAATGATTGATTGAGCAGATCGTATTTGGGCAATCCCAACTTGCCGACAAATCCGCAAATTAAATATGTTGCTAGAGCTGGTTGAGAAGACTGTTCTAGAAGCTTTAATATAAAGGCTGCCCCAAGACTGTGTCCAATTAGTATCGTATTTGGTGTTATAAATCCAACTTGATTTTTAAAAGCGATCTGCCAACTGTTTAGAGATTGTGCTTTTGGTGTGGGAAAGGATGGCACTATTACGTTGCAACCAAGGGTCGTTAGTTCTTGCTTTAACCAGGGGAACCAATTTTCAAACGGGCTTCCACCTGTACCATGAACAATAATAACTTTCGCTTTCTCGTTCATACTCAAGATCAGTGCTTGTTTAGACTTTGATATATCGCCCAGAAGTCCACCAGCTACCACTAGCGCCCACAACTACACCAAGCATCATCAAAGCCGCAAAGGTACGGGAGAGGCTTACTTCCATACTATTTTGCATAAGTGGGGCAAAGCCAAGTAATTGTTCGCTAATCAATGGATTTAAATAAATGTGCACGCCCATGAAAACAGCTATTGCAAATAATGCGGAGACCGCCCCATATGCAGCACCCTGCAAAATTAAAGGTGATTTGATATAAGATGGGCTGACGCCCATCAGACTTAAAATTTCAATTTCTCTTTGCCGCGCTTCAATAACCAGATGAATAGTATTACCAATAACGGTCAAGGTAGCTATGGTTAAAGCGCTGTTAAGGCAAAGCCCAGCTATCTGCCAAAAACTGTCGCAACTGGTTAAGGCGTCTGGCTACTTGTAAGGGAAAGCGCACATTTTCTACTGAGCCAAGTAATTTAACGCGTGAAGCTACATCTTCTACTTTATTGCTAGAGAGTACTTTAATATGCAATGTATTAGGCAGAGGATTGATTACCAGTGAGCAACATGCAAAGATTTTTTCATTTCTTCCCAGGCAATATCTTTAGGTATAATTGTCACACGTCTGCACAGCAGGCATTTGTCTTATTTCATTGGCCACTATTTTTGGATCATAGCCGTCTTTAAGATAAGCGGAAATTTCCAGTTGTGATCCCCAGGATGAAACAAGATTTTGCAAGGACATAGTCAGCTGTAATATGCCACCAAATATGGTGAGAGCAATGGCCAGAATGCTTATCACAAGCCAGTTGGACCAACCACTTTGTTTAAGACCAAGCCAGGTTTCAATAATGATTGCTTTAATGATGCGTAGTTGCCTCATTGTTTCCTATTGATGTTCTCATGACGGTGCTTCCACTTCATATAAACCACTGTCAACATCACTGAAATTTCGCCATGCCGCAAAGAAATTACTCGTTTGCGCATAGCATTAACAATTGGTTGATCATGGGTGGAAATAAGTACTGTCGTGCCCCGCTCACTAATGCGGGACAAAAGTTGGACAATTTCTAAAGATGTAGCCGGATCAAGATTGCCGGTAGGCTCATCAGCTAAAAGCACTGGCGGTCCATTAACTATTGCTCGGGCAATGCCAACGCGTTGCTGTTCGCCACCAGAAAGTTCATCCGGATAGGCATCACCTTTATTTTCTAGATTAACAACACAAAGAGCGCTGCTTACTCGCCGCTTAATGTCTCTTTCATCAACACCTAAAGCCCTTAGAACATAAGCAACATTGGCAAAAACTGTTTGTCTAGGTAAAAATTTGTAATCTTGAAAAATAATACCTAGCTGTCTGCGTAAAAGTGGAACTTGATTGGCATGCAGGCGATTTAAATTGACTCCACCAATAAAAACTGTGCCGGAAGTAGGGACCTCTTCTCTGATAAAGAAGACGCATTAACGTCGATTTGCCTGCTCCGGATGGGCCAACAAAAAAGGCAAAATCGCCAGGGGCAACATGCAAATTGACATTAATTAAGGCGGGACAGCCGCCATAATTTTTATGAACGTTTTGCAGTCGAATCACGATGCACTAACATTAAGCAGGTTGAGTATCAAACAAAGCCCTAGATAATAACATATACGGCAATGAGACTAGTCTAATAGCCCAATTGAGAGCCTTACTTTGCTTTAAATGCCGGCAGTACTGAAAAGCGTAATATTTAATTGAGATAAGGAACAGATAAGGGCTCATCGCATTCAGTGCAAAATGGTAAATTATGCCTCTTATGCCATTTCTTTAGTTGTGTCCTTAGTTTAATAAGGCTAACAATACGTTCTGCCTGATTGCTTAGGTGGTCACGGACTTGCCCTTTGAAATTGCAATTGACTGAATATTTGGATTAATCTTTGTTTTAGCTGTGCAATTTCTTCAAGTTCATCACCATTAAGAGTCATGAATGCCAATTTTCGGCAGTAAGATTAGATTGGCTTACTGAGCCGCGGAGCGTAGAGCTAAGTGCCATTGTGCTTAGGATTTTCTTTTGTCAGTGTCTGAAATTGCTTTAAATCGAAACGCAGGTTCATTAACTGTTAGTCCTAGTGTTAGGGCAATTTGCTGCATTTTTTTCAATATACTTGGCTTGAGAAAAGAAAATTCCTGAGCGGTACTACTGTCTTTTACAGTTATAACTAAAATATTATTTGAATCAAGATAAAGCGGGGCTGACCGACAAGCATATATTTCATCGACAATTGATGGCCATAAGGAAAATAAAGCATGTTCATACATGCGCTTGTCAAGACCATACTGAGTCAGCACTTTAGGCAGAATATTATTGATATTGGTAAACCGGCTTTTCATTGATTTTGCTTTGTTTACTTAGAGATAGCTGGTCTTACTGCAGAAGGCGAATGGGGCTGAGCGGACTTTTATAGATATTGTATTAAGGCAAAATGAAGCTAGTATTGATTGGTGGGCTGGTATTTGTTCCTGTCGGGTATAATTTCGCAGATGTGCATTATGGTAACTTATGAGGCTTTTATGGTGCCTGCCGCTCAGACAATTAATGAATTGCGCAAGCGCTTCAAGCCTGATGCTGCGCGAAATCTCAATGCTACTTACCTTATTTCAGTGCAAGGGGAAGGGGGCGGCAATTGGTTGGTTAAGATTGCTGATGGGCAGTGCGAATTTGTTCCGTATATAGAGACTGAAGCGGCAATGAGAATAAAAAAATGCCAGCGGATTGCGCAATTTCAGTTCATGCCAATGATTTGGAATTAATTATTTCGGACGACTATCGGCTATGACTGCCGCTCTTTCCGGTGTTTTGGCCATTGAAGGTGAGCTAGGTTTAGCTATGCAGCTTGTACCAGTATTTTTTGAAGGGCAAAGCACAATATAATCTGTTATCAGTCTTTTGATCTAATAGTCGTTGGCTTGGATCGTTGATACTCGCATTCTCTTAATGCCGGCTGCAGCAGCGCCAGTCATAACGTTGACAACATCACGTTCTTTGGCATCGCCATCAGCATTCACTGTGCATGAAATGTCTTTATTGCCGATACGCTTGCGAAACTCAGTTATAGCTTGTTGAACAGTGCTAGCGTCAGCATTTTGAATGTAGCGCCCGTTAATGGCAATTTGTCCCTGCTTATCGATATCAATTGATATTCCTTTGCTCTCTTCCGGCTTTTTGGCGTTATGTGTTTCTGGTGGCTTGATCTTGAGCTCTGATTTATCAATCAAGGGGGCAATTAAAATCATAATTACCAACAAAACAAGAAATACATCTGTCAGGGGAGTGACATTAATTTCAGAGAATTCTTGGCCGCTGACGGCACCCATAGCCATGACTAATCACCGCCTTGGTAATAATTATCGGGCATGGCCAACGGCTTCACCACCAACAAAACGCAAGAATAGAAATTTGAGTAAGTGAAAATCATCGCTGAAGTTTTTAACCCAGTTGGTGTATGCATTGTTAAAAATTACGGCGATAATGGCGACAATTAAACCATAACCAGTAGCAACAAGAGCTTTAGCTACACCCAAAACGACTGTTGGTGTACCACCACCACTGGCGCCAAGCTGATCCAGCGTAAAGATAACACCCACCACTGTGCCAAATAGTCCTAAGAATGGACATGTGGCTCCAATAGTACCTAAAATGGCTAGATGCTTTTCCAGTTTGCGAGTGACCAGGGCAACAGTAATATCAAAGGCTCCGGAGAAATCTTGCTTTTGGTCAGCAATGAGACGTACGCCTTCTTCAGCCACTTCACCTACCACGCCCCCTAAACGACTGCAGGTAGCTTGAGCTTTTTGTAAATTGTCACTTTCCAGATCACGCTGTAATTGATAAAGGAAGGCTCTGACATCTCGACTATTTCTTTGAAAATATAGATATCTCTCGATAACTACCGCTGCAGTTAATACCGAGCAGACAAAAATCGGAAGGAGGCAAACCAATCATGGACAAAGAATTGAAAGAAATAGTCAAAAAATTTGCTTTCCATATCGCTCCTGCTTGTTTTTTCCTCTAGTAAAAGTCACCAATTGTTCATGAGTCTAGCAGAACATCTCAAAAGAGTTACTGTCTTTTCTAGAATCTTCTAAATACTCCACTACCACCACTAAAAACATTGTAGTCAAAGGTAAATTGAATATCGACATCATCAGCCGCTCCCTGCGGCAATGGTCTAAATGGAGCCGCATTTTCCACGGCTTTCAAAGCTGCTTGATCGGCAATGGCCACTCCTGAGGAACGGTCAAGGCGAAGGTTAGACAATTCACCACCCCTATGTATTTTAAAGACTACTACTACTCGCTTAGACTCGTTGCCTTTAGGGGGAAACCAGGCTCGTTTAATACGTCGCTGCAAATCGGCCATATAAGGGCCAAAGTCAATATCAGCCTGGGCGGATACAGAAGGGCCACGGTTAGAATTGCTATTAGCATCTGGATTGCCTTTAATCCCCTCACCACTGCTACCACCAGCTGCCCTAGGAATGGATGGACTGATAAAGCTGGCCCGGATGCCACCACCACCACCACCACGGCTACTAGCTCTAGACGGGGCTGGGGCAGACTGCCGGACCGGCTGGCCAGTTGATCCACCGCCACCACCAGCGGCAACCGGCACTGGTGCTTGGGCTTCCGCCACCTGTGCCTGGGTTAACAGCAATTGGCGCTGGTCCTGGGGCTCCAGTAAGAACGGGACCAGTACCCAATTTGGGAGCTGGGGCTGGTCCAAAGTTGCCTTCTATGCGAAAGGGATGGTGCCGGCATTGGTGAAGGACTGGGGTTGGTCGAAGATGATGGATGTGCCGTTGGTGTGGGCATAGGCATTGGCCTTACCGATGGAGTAGGAGCCATGGTTGGACGAGGTAGGGCCATGGGGTGAGGAGCCGGAACAGGAGTTGGCCTAGCCATGGGGCTTGGGTGAGGTACAGGCGTTGGTGTAGGTTTAGCCATTGGTTGAGGCGCTGCTTTTGGTGCTGCTTTACTAGGAGCTTTGGGTGCTGGCGAAGGTGCTTCCACTGGCTTTTTTTCATGCTTGCCGGCTGCTTCGGAAGCATGTTCTGCTCTTCTAACTGATTCAATTTTTTTTCGGGTAGGCGGTTGATTTTGGACAAATTCAATATCGGTAATCTGTGGCGCCGGTCTTGATTGCTTAAGAAAAAAGATGGCTAAGAATAAAAAAGATAATTAGGCCAGCAAAATGGAGTAGATAAGAACTACTTGTTGCCTCAGGCATTTCTAAGGCATATTCTGCGTAGATTGTTTTGCGCTGATAAGAGACTGCATGATCATAAGCATCGCGTATAGCGTATGCCATGAAGGCCAGGAATAATCCCATAATGATAAACGATAGGGTGGAGCCAAGATGCAATTCTCTTAAAGCGCCGAGCAAATCAGGATCTGGTCTCATGCGAAAAGCCAAACCAAATGAAGTCAAACCACCGACAATATATTCATTGGCAATAATAAGTAGAAAAATGAATAGATTAATGAAAGAAACAGCAAGGAATAACATGCCCTTGCGGGTTTCTCCATTGTGGAGCTGACCCAGTCCAGGTATTAAAGAAAGACAGGCGGCAAGATTTGGATCGCGAGGCGTCTGTGACAAGGTTGCATTACCGGCTGAAATACTGGTCATCAAATAATCTTCATTAGTAAAAATGAACCCTAAAAGTATATCATGGACAGAGGGTTCGAGCATGCAAAGATCATGCTTTCAACAATTATTTTGCTAAAACATAGAATGACGCTTGGCTAATAATTAAGAGACTGCCAGGGAATTACATCGTTGGCATATGCAAATCTTCAGCCAGCTCAATTTTTAGCTCATCTCCCGGACGTACGTCAACTTTTTTGCCCTTCTTAGCTAGAAGTATGCCCAAGCCTACTGCTGCGCCTACTCCGGCGCCAATTAATGCTCCTCCGCCCAGGCCAACGGAACTCGAGCTATGTCCAGCGACAGCACCAATTCCCAGAGCGATCACAGTTGGTAAAGAAAACTCAGCTGTATCAATGGCTATGTCTTTGACCCCACGGCGAGCATGGACAACACCACCACGGGCAACCAAATTGGCCACCAGAGGAATCTGGCGATTATCCGGAGTAGTGACAGTGTCGAACTTAAGAGCTACTGAACCAGAACGGTTTAAATGTTTGGGTGCTGCCAGGGTGGCAATTCTACCTCTAATAATTGACCCTGCTGGAATGACAGTAGTACCGTCAATGGTGAGATCTTCAACAGTTCTGGCGGAAAACTCGTCTCCTTCTTGGCTGGTATCACTATCAACGGCAGTATCCATAACTATCGGAATTTTTGTTCCGCTAGGGACTATCCTCACATATCCTTGTAAAACTTTATTATTGCTTGATTGACTGGTAGTGTCACCAGCAGTGGTGCTGGCAGTTGAGTCACTACTATTTGTATCTTTGGTTGAAGCGCTCTTTTCGCTGGATTGATCAGTGGATGCTTGAGTATCTGAACTGGCACTATTGCCAGCATTGGCTTCAGTTGCGGCAGGAGTACTGCTATTGGGAGCAACGGATTGATCTGTTTGTGCCGTTGGGCTGGATCTGTCGCTAGTGGCATTTGTGCTTGTAGCCTGATTATTTGGTTGGGTAGGGCTAGAATCACTGCGCGCTGTTTCGGCGGATAGTCCGGGATTTACCGAATCAGATACTCCGCTGCCGGACAAGTTCGATTGCTCTGGCTTCGGTGCGGAATTATCGGCAGTGCCTTGATTGTTTGCCGGGTTAGCAGAGTCTGGATTATAAACCTTAAAGTTAAGTTCATTTGTGTCAACGGCCCTGGCCGGACACTGGGCCGACATATAAGTGCTGCTCAAAAAAAAGCTTAGGATGAGAGATGTAAATTTACTTCTAGAAGGCTTATATGCAGTAAACATAAGTTTTCCCTTAATAGCTATGGGTAAAATTGATTATCGCTTATCTGAAACAAACTCAAATAAGGTACTATTGCCACTTGATGAGCTTTTGACCAGCCTGCCACCCGGGTTTAAGTAAGCAGTCAAGCGGAAACCTAGTCAGTCTAGCATGCTCGCTAGATTAATTAGAGAAGATTAGCTGATTCTGAAAATTTTATTCTCTAAAAAGAGATGTTCATTTATGCAAGGAACACAACGGTGATCAAATGTCTTAAACTGGTGGTGGATAGCCAGCTAACCATCCGAGGCATCTTGGGGCTATCAAAGTATATTAATAAGTTAAGGAGTTATCTTAAGTGATTCAATGTTCAATCTGTAATGCTACCAATGAGGATCGATCAACATTTTGTTCGGAATGTGGGCAGCGTCTTGGACAAAAGCCACAGGGCTTAGTGAGTAATAGTGATCCATCCAAGAGCGATGAACTGTTACAAGCGCCCAAACTGGATGCAGTTCCTGGTCATCCTTCCTTTAAACTTCATTCACCAATACTTGATTTAGGGGCTAGTGAAAAAAATCTGGACAACGAACAGATTGATTCGCCCGACAGCGCTCCTCGCAACGGACTACATTCACCTTTACTGGATGTGCAGAATAAGAAAAGTTTTTTTTCCAGAAGTGGTAATTTTGGCAATCATAATTCTAAATCTATCCTACCGGCTGACTTAATATCGCAGATTTCATCTGATGCTAATTCCAGTCCATCTTCTGATCCCGGGCAGCCAGCAAAACAAAGACGTTCTCATCAGGGACTGCGCTCACCACTTTTGGGTGGTGAAGGTGATTATCGGTCTGCAGAAAGAGTGGATTCAGCTAGTAATGATATTGCTGGCTCATCTTCTAAGCCTGGCGTTAATGATCAATCAATACGCTTGCATTCACCAGTTCTTGATGGACCAGGCGGCGGAAGCCGAGGTTATGCCAATAATGAGCAGAACATAAATCAAATAACTGATGAGTATGACTCTTTGCGATCGCCAATTTTGGCTGCAAAAGTGCCGCTGCCGGAAAAAAGCGAGATATCCCAGGATTTTAGTTCAGGTGTCTTAACGCCCAATCAAACGAGTAATCAGCCATTGGAGTCGTTAAATAAATCGTTGCGGGAATTTCCTGACGACAAAAATTTTAGTGAATTTAGGTCTGATGCTCAAAGCACAAGCACTGCTGGGCAACAAACAATCCAATCGATTTTAAATGCTAATGCTGGCCAGTGGCGAAAGCTGTTTCTGAGCCTCCTGGCGCTTTTTCTCCACTACTTTTTAATCAGTCTCAAACAGAAACTGGTGATAAGCCCATGGTATCCCCGGCTAATAAGCCAATCTATTTTTCTGGCGTCAGCGATGCCAATAAGGCAAATAGTTTTTCCAGTTCGCAGACAATGCCGGCGATCAGTCAGCCTGAATTCTCGTCGGCTGAAAAAACATCGGTGCAGGAGTCAGAATTAATAGCCAAGAAAAGCCCGCAGACCATTTATAAGGTATTTGCAATAATACTAATTGTTGCGGCGGTTGTTTTTAAATTCTGTTATTTGCAAGCCCTTGGCAATACAATTTTTTCTTCGTTGCCATTTTTGCTCGATCAATTGGGACAAATTCTGGCTATGTTATTGCTTTTGTTCTTAACTCTATCGGCAAAATTTTAACTTAGCCATT
Source organism: Candidatus Melainabacteria bacterium (assembly GCA_963767815.1). GTDB lineage: Bacteria > Cyanobacteriota > Vampirovibrionia > Obscuribacterales > Obscuribacteraceae > CAVYFJ01. The sequence continues at coordinate 96,843 of CAVYFJ010000003.1, forward strand.
TGTATATACCAATTTTAGCGACGGATTGGCATTGGCAGCCCTGTTCTATTTAGCGACTTTGTCAGGCAGCAAATCTATATTCGAAGTTAGTTTTCTTAATAGATAATACCGCTTGTTAAGTATCTGAAATGTGTTATATTGGCGCTGTTTCGGCTTGTTGATACTAGTAAAGAGATTTTGGTTAAGGTGGCAGTTTGTTAAAGATCAAGGCTGGAAAAAATAGAATTGGTGCACGGCAAATTAAGGCTATGGTTTACTGCCTTTTGCTGTGTTCTTATTTGTGTCAAAGTCTTTTTGTTGCACCACCTTGCGCAGCAGTAACTTTGCCGCTTGTGTCGAATAAGCGTGCTCAAATGCTTCTGCCATCATATGAAAAATTATTCCAGGGTGCTGGTCCAGCTACTAACGATGGTGATGATCAGTCACGCAGTGGGGACAATGTAGGCGGTAATACTGGCAACAATCAATCGTCTGATTTAAGTCCCCTGACTTTAACTGATTCGGCACAAAATAGTAATGAACAAGATAAGAAAGGCGGCAATGATACTGCAGATGGTGCATTGCTTAAGTCGTCTGTTAGTACTACGGATTATTTACCGCATAAAGGTGATCCAACTGTATTGCAAGCGCGCAGCATAAAGAAAGATCATGGTAAGAAAGGCGACAAGGGAGACAAAGGCTCATTGTCCCAACAAGCGGCAGCTGTCAAAATAGGGCCTTTACCGTTGCTGGAAACGGATGGCGAAACATTGAAGAAAGTGGGCACGGTCCTTGATGCAGAAAAAGAGCAATTAGCTGATCTATGGGAGTCGACACTGACAAGATCGCCCCAAATTCAGTTTATTGTGCAAAAATTACAGCCGACCACAAATCCTGCCCATTTAACTAATATTTTGGCCAAAATGTTGAGTACAATGGCCTTTGGTGGGTTGGGAGCGATGTCGATGATGAGTCCCAATATGGGCACTTTTGCTGCTGCCAGTATGGGCGGCAGCATGGTACAAACCGCTCTTGGGATTACGCAAAGCAAATCGGATAAGCGGGCCAAGCTAACTCAGGAAGAAGAGATTATGATGCTCAATATAGTCTGCACCACTTGCGATAAGCTGGTGGCTTCTTATCGTGACTATAAGAAATATGCTAGCGCCTTAATTCGTGGTGCAAATGATTTACAGGATTTGCAGTCAATGGTTGCTGAGGCCAGGTCTGGTCAGGATGCTGCTAAACAGCTAGAGATGGAATATACTTTGCGCAAGCAACAACGTGATTTGGATGCTATTGCAGACGATTCTCGACGCGACCGACAAAGTCTTGTGGATTTGGCGGCCGGAAGCAGTGGATAAATTAGATAAGCAATTGACAGAAGAGAGGGGGCGCCTTGAACAGATAGCTGGTGAATCTCCCGCTCAAACACCGGCAGATCAAACTAATCAATCACAATCGGCGGCAACACAGGCATCTGATAATGTGGCTTCTGAAACAGAGGAAACAGGTGGTAGTGGTGGAAAAAGAAAAACGCAGACAGCTTCTACTTTGTGTCCGCAATCTTAACCACGTGTATGCGTAATAATCAACGTTGGTTTGTGCTTTTAATCATAATTTTTTGTCTGGCAGCTATTCCGGTCAGTCTTATTGGTGCTGGCAAAGGACGCAGTCTACAAGAAGACCAATCGAGTGATACTGCTGATGATACCTTATCGGCTTATTTTGCTGGTGACTATATTGCCGTTATCCGTCTATCTGGGCTGATTGCTGGCGATGAAGATAATTCATCACCGTTTTCTAGTGGAGAGAATGCAGGTACGGTCCTGAAACTTTTACGCAAGGCGGTTAAAAACAAGCATGTCAAAGCGGTACTATTTAGAATTGATAGCCCTGGAGGGACAGTCTCCACCAGTCAAGAAATTGCTGATGAAATAAAGTCGCTGCAAGATGAAAAAAAACCAGTTGTCGTTTCTATGGGTGATTTAGCTGCTTCTGGTGGTTATTATGTTGCCTGCAATGCCGACAAAATTGTCGCTGATCCAGGCACAATTACCGGATCTATTGGTGTGATTATCTCTAATGTTAATTTAAAGGGGCTGGGGGACAAACTCGGTCTGCAACCGCAAGTGATTAAATCAGGGCAGTTTAAGGATATAGGTTCGCCGTATCGGGCTATGACTGTGGAGGATAAGACTATCCTGCAAAATTTAGTGAGCGATGCCTATGATCAATTTACATCGGCTGTAGCCAATGGTCGCCATATGCCACTGGCCACGGTAAAAAAACTAGCTGATGGCCGGATTTATTCCGGGCGCCAGGCATTGCAGTTGGGACTAGTGGATAAGTTAGGTGGCTATACAGTGGCTCTCAATTTATTGCAAGATATTTGCAAAGAACGTTATCAGAAAAAATTGTACGTAAAAGAGGCTAATCCAAAGAGTTTTGTTTCCAGCTTACTTGAATCGGCAATGACCCCAATCAATTGGGGGGCGATGCGCTTGCCCAATGGACCTGCGGATTTGTCAGGACTGAGCGCGATGGTGCCTGAGTTTGTCAAAGCAAAATACTACCATCAACCGTTATGGATAATGCCTTAAGGACTGGATAATTATGCCTGGAGATGAAAGCCTAAGCGGAAGCAATTTAGATCACACGCCTGAGCGATCACAATCCATTGTTTGGCTCGATATATTCTACGGCATGTTGATTAGCCCGATAGCAACGCTGCGGATTATTGGTAATCCCTCTGCTTATATGCCTCATCTAGCAGCTTTGTTGGGGACAGCCTTAATTGTGATTATCGCTGTTGGGGCAGAATCCGCTGTCGGGGCTGATTCTTTATCGATTGGTGCTTTAGGACTAGCGGCGATTGGTTCTATTTTTAGCGGATTATTTTTTTGGCTGATATTAACGACATTTGTGCGCTTACTAGCTGCTTTAATGGGCAAAGAGGTGTCTATAAGGTCATGTTTCATAGTTACCGGCTGGGCTTTTTTACCTTTATTGTTTAAGGCACCGGCGGCCTGTTTTTCTAATGTCACTATATTTGGTGATGTTCTTTCACTGATTATTTCTGGTTGGTTTTTAATACTGGAGCTTTTTGCCTTTGACAGTGTGCTGGGGTTGGGAAGATTCAAGACGCTTGCTTTCGTTCTCTTTTTACCAGTCGGACTGTTTTTCACTTATCTGCTGTCTGTAGTTTTTGCCAGTATATTTGTTTTGGATTGCCTTTTTTGATTGATTTTTAAGCCGTGTTTTAAGCGATTGATTTTATTGTGAATAATTTATCAACTAAAAGTCATCATGTGGTGGCCATTGTTGGACCGACGTGTACAGGTAAGACTAATCTGGCCATAGAATTAGCGCAAAAGTTAAATGGTGAAATTATTGCTTTGGATTCCCGTACCATTTATCAGAAGATGGATATTGGTACTGGCCAAACCATCTTTGGATCAACAAAAACAGATTAGACACCATGCTTTAGACATTTTAGAACCTAGTCGGTTTTATACCGTGGCTGAATATGTTCAGGTTGCCCAGTCAGCAATTAATGATATTTTGTCCAGAGACAAACTGCCCATCGCCTGCGGGGGAACAGGATTGTATGCGCGAGCATTGTTGGAAGGAATACAAATTCCTCCGGTGCCGCCACAACCCCAATTACGAATGGAGCTAAATGAGTACGCCAATGAAAAGGGTAATCAGGAATTGCACAATTGGCTGGGGAAGCTAGATCCCCTGTCAGCGAAGCGACTAAGTATTAATGATCGTCGACGGGTAATTAGGGCATTGGAGGTTGTTTTAGTCAGCGGCGAACCAATTTCCAAATTGGCCAGCCAGGCGCAACCGCCATTTCGGACGATATGGATAGGTTTAAAATGGAGTGATAGAACTTTGCAAGCAAGGCTAATTAGTGAGCGCTTGGATAAGCAAATGGCTGATGGATTGCTTGAAGAGGTAGAAAGCCTGTGGAAATCAATAATTTATCGAGATATTCTTAAGCAGGCAATAAACTACAAAGAATTCATCCCTTACATGGAAAATCTGGTTGATTTGGAGATCTGTCGCAGACAGTGCGTCCAGGACAACTTTCAATTAGCCAGGAAACAAATGATTTGGTTTCGTGCCCGCCAGCAAATTCATTGGCTTGTTCTCGATGGTTTAGTAGAAGGTCAACAAATTGACAAAATTTTGCCTATGCTTAGCGTATCTTGAATGGTGGTAACTGTGCTTAGACCCTGGACGGCACAGGAGAAAGAGCTATACTAGATAGAGTTCAGGTGTTATAGAAGGAAGTGCTCTGGCAGTGTGATTTATTTCACATTTGTGGATGTTGAAGATGGCGCTGTTGAGCAACGTAGGATAACCTTGGTCTATAGACTTAATGGACAGCATATTAATTAATAAAATGCGAGTGTATTGCCGGAAGGAGGCTGAATGAAACCTGCAGGAAGCAGCCAAGCAAATGTGGCCTCTTTACCGTGGAGTGATGGAACCATGTCCGCGAGAGTATGGCGCAATGGTGCTAGAACAATTGCCTGTGTTCCTGAGCTGGGCTTGCATTGTTACGGTATGAGCCAGAGTGAAGCTCTGTTCAGGCTGTTTACCATCTTGTTGAAATATTATCGTCAATTGCGCCTGTTTAGAAGTCGTCTGGGAGAGCGGGGACTAGGGCATCTGGAGCTTCTTTCACACTGGATAATGGGTATGGAAGAGCGGATGAAATTGCGCATGCCAGAGATTAAATTAGTGGTTGCTGGTGTTGGCAAACATAATCATTATTAAGCTTCTAAACAGCCTGAACTTTTTCCTGGGATTGACGTATTAAAGATAGTGCCTTAAAAGCGAACCGAGCCTAGTCAATAAAATGAACTAGACGGGTTGGCTGGCGTCTTTATCTAGAACATAATTGGCTTTCGTTATGGCAGCCTAGTGTTAATAGATGTGAAAAAAAGTCCAATTATTTTGCTTATTTGCTATTGAAAATGACATCGCCAATCTTAATATTAGTTTGCCTCTATCAAATTATGCTTGAGGGGGAAATTGTTTTGGCGCAAGCAACGGACGATAAGACCAAAAGCGAGCAATATTTCACTGCCCAATTACCATATAAATATTGTGGCAATACTTTTTCCGGGAAATTTCATCGCCCCAGCTGTCCATTTGCCGTTGCTATTAGCAGGAGACACCTTGTTTTGTTTCACTTTCGCCAAGAAGCAATCGAGGCTCATTTTTTACCATGCCGATATTGTTTGCCGCCGGTTCGCCTTACTGTTACTGCCAAAATTTTAGCCAAAAATCCTCAGCGAAGAAATATGCCTTATATAGGAGAATTGGAAAATAGGACAGAAGCTGACCCCTTCCATAAGCATTAAGCTAGAGCGCTATAATGAATATTAAGTGTCAGGCTCTATAGATACCGTTAAACCTTCGGATTTGAGTAATTCATGATACATCTCGGCGACTTCTTTCGGTCCTACCCAGACCACGGCTACTCCGTCATGATGAACTTTAAGAGCTAATTGATGCGCCTTATCTCTGGACATACCGGGGATATGCTTGGTTAAACAAATTTCCACATGTTCGAATGTGTTGCGATTGTCATTAAGCAGAAGGACGCGGTAGTTTGGATAAGGTTTAGTTTCCCCTGCAATCGGTTTTTTTTCCAGTATTTCCTGTGACATGGCTTTAAGCTCAGAAGAAGATGTTTAGGAGTATAGATCAATCTAGGGCTGATTTATTAAACTGAGAGCCTCTTATTTTGACTATGGGCATAGCTTATAGAGTAAAAAGGATGATATAACTCCTCGAGAAAGAAACAACTAATCGTATTTACCCAAAGATGTCTATTGAAAATCTACTGCAAAATTTTGCCAATGCTACTGGCATAATCATCGATCAAACAACTAATCCGCCGCGCACGTTAGGGCAGGCGTTTCTGGTTTCCAAAAGCCGTGTAGTGACTTGTGGCAATTGTGTATTTAATTACAGCGAAGCGCCCTGGGCTCTTTGCGTTAAATTTCCTCATCCTAATGTTGTTATGGGTGTGAAGACCATAGCTATTCATCCCGAATTTGATCGCAAAGAAGCACGCACAAACTATTTAAGCCAAACTGCATCGGCTAGATTTAATTATCCAATTCAGTTTAATGATCTAGCAACTATGCTTCTACAGCCGGAGATCAAAGACCCCGACCCGGAAAGCGTTATGCAATTACACCGCGCATTGAGCTTGCCGTTTTCAAGTGAAGGGGTGGAGGCTTCCGGAACAATAAAGAAAGGTGAATTTGAGGAAGTTGTAAAGAAAATCCTGGACTCAAAGCGCCAGGGTCTATTGACTCTCTTTGATCAATTTAACACTCCACTGGCTCATATTCAGATTGCCGACCAAAGAATTGAGAGAGTTTATTATCAAGGCATTGTCGGCGAAATGGCATTTGCTGAATTGATTTATCGGCAGCCGGGAAGTGGCTTTTCTTTTCAACCCAATCGAAATTTTGCCTGGGGTGATTTGCGTACAATTGAAATGCCTGCCCAGGATTTGCTTAGGGAGTCTTTGAAAAGAGCCCAGGAACTACCGGCAATTTTCAATTCATTGGGTGGAGTGCGAGCACGCTACCAAAAGGTAGTTAAAGAATTTGCAGTTCAATCATTCGATCAAAATGTGCAATGGTTGGTAAGTAATCTGTGGCAGGCGATTGATGGCTATATGACTATCGATCAGCTCAGTGAGCGCGTGGGTGCTGATACCTATACAGTTGCTCAAGGATTGCGGGAATTGGCTAACCGTGGTGTTGTTTCGTTGATCAATCGTGAGAGCCCCTTCCATATGAATGGACAATTGGGAACACCGATTATTTCGCATACTGATTTTGATATAAATCCAGGAGACGCGCTTAAAGCCTTTTATCTAGATCCACTTAGTGGAGCGCCTTGCTGGCTAGACGGCGATTTTGCTGGCGTGTCTAGCGTGTTGCAGCCAAAGAACCTTTTGCACTCGATTCCAATTAGGTTGAGAGTCCCTGGTGCCCTAATTATGAAAAATTACAAGTTGATTGGCGTGCACAATGGTGCGGTGCCGATGAAGTCAGGGCAAAGCACAAGCGAAAGACAGCTATATCAAATGATGTGGATCGGTGCTTTATTTGATATGGGTACTAAAAAATTACGAGCTGCAGCTGAAACTGCCGAAGGATCGGATACTGAGCCAGGTGTAAGTAGTTCAGGAAGCCAAATATCTACATTGCGGGTGCGCGGTGTGGAAGAGATAAAACCAGTAGTAGAGAAAACAGAAACTTACATTTGCTCCACTTGCTATGCCACCAATACTCAACTTGGTAATTGTTTTAATTGTGGCGCGGTGATCGATGCTAAACCGGCTGAAGCTAAGAAAGAAGGCTTTTTTATCAATACTTTGCCTATAAAAGCTGTTCGAGATTTGCAAGAAAAATATCAGATTTCGGATCGCAAAGTATTTATTGCTGCCGGCGCTTTTGGACTGGTAGTACTTATGTTGATATTTGCTTCTTTTGGCAAGACGGGAACTGAAAACCAACCAGTAGCGCCACAGGTGAGTCAACCGGAAAACCAAAATGCGGCGAAGGCCGTGCAATTAGCTGTGAATGTTCTTGGCTTTAAAGGTACAGCGCCGCCAGGCTACTGGTTTGAAGATACATCGGCGCTAACAAGTCCATTGCCTTCTTTTGGCCTCTTTTCCAGCTCTGCCAGCCAAAAAATTGTTTTCGTCATTTTTAATGATATGTCACCGGTACAAGCCCTGGATAGATTTACGCAGATCCCACCATTTTCTGATGTGGTTGCTAGTGTCCAGTCAACTGAGGGGGTAGGTAAGGTGATCGGAAAGGTCACCGAGGGTACGCAAATTATTGGCGAGAATAATTTCCATTATTATGTTTACAATTATCCGACCGCTAACAATTCAACAAAGGAGATGCTGGTCGGTTCTTTCCCGGCGAAAGAAGCAGGAAAAGGTGTTCTAGTGCTCGGGCAGGCATTCAATGAAAAGAGCGATTATGATTACAGGTCGAGTTTGTTTTTGATCGATACAATGGCAGAGGGTTTGACTTCAGCAGCGAATGCAAAAAAACTTAGTTCTTCGGCAGGCGACGCTGGGACCAGTAATGTGCTAATGCTGTTGATTCTAATGCTGTTGATAATGTGGTTGTACCAACTGGCACTGGAAATAAAAAGCAGGCTAGCCTAGTTACTCAAATTGGTGAAAAAGGCGGACCGTCTGATAATAATTTAGCTACTGATGAGCAGATAAGCAAATATTGCCAAAACTTAGAGGAATTGCTGCAAAAGAAAATTGGCCAAACTAAAGATTTGCAGGAAGAGGTAAAAGAAGAAAGAGTGGCAAATTGAAAGTAGTCATAGAAGTAGATATTGATTCTCAAGGCAAAATAGGCAAAATGGAAATTGTTGAACCGGATGGTCGCCAGAGAACAAATGATGAATTGGTTAAAGTGATTACTTCAGCCAGCCCATACAAAGGTGTACCGAAGACCGAAGACGGGTCGCTTGGCTTGCGAATTATTTTTAACAAGAGCGGGAAGCTCACAATTGAACCAAGATAATTGAATTCGGGGTCCGCCAGTAATGTTTGCTAGGCTGTAGCTAATTGGGCGACAGCATAGTAGTGACTGAGAATTTCTTCGTAATTTTTATTTAGTCTGGCTAATCCTTCGGCCCCAATTTGTTGCAGTCCAACTCCATGTCCTGATCCCAGTCCATAAATCATTAGCGAATTTAGTTGTTGCTTACTATCGGTTGCATGATCAAAAAATATTTTGGCGCTTGGTAATCGTGCTAATTTTATAGAGTGATTTTTGAAGAGACTGCGGATGGTCAGTTCTTTTTTGAATTGCCAATTGCCTCTGGAGGTTCTTACATCGAGACAGATAGCTGTACCGCCGATTCCTCGTTTAGTGATTGCGAAGGACTCAATATGCCCGAAAATTTCAGAAGGCGGTGATGCTATAAATGGTCGAAAGTCCTTGTTCTCTAGTAGTTCGGACAAAGAGTGATGCATTGCGGATTCAAGATGCTGGCATGAGAGCCTCAGTGACCAGCGAAATTTTTTTGACCAGGCGTCGACAGTCGGCGGATTTTTCATGCTCCACAGTTTTTTGAGCGCAAATTCGCCAATAATTTCACCACGGTCTTTAGTTTCTAAGTTTTCGCTCACTCCTCGCAAATAAGGTAAAGCATTAGCGGGGAAAACATTAGTTGCCCAATCAGAAAAGCAATCTTCAAAATTTTCTGTGTGACCGCCTGCGCAAGAGCTAAAAAGGGACAGAATGGGGGCGTCTTTGTAAGTGAGAATTTGTCCGGATGTTTGCGCTGTGGCTTGAATATAATTTGAGTGCTCATTTGATTGCCAGCCAGCAAAGGCCTGGCAGCAAAGATAAGAATCGCAGACATCACAGTGATCACTATTGTGATTGACTCTGGGATTCAGAGCATATGTGCGAGCGCATACTGCCTGTGCTTTGATTGCTTCTAGCCGAAAAGTTGGCGGTATCTCGGACTGCAGCACCGACTGAACATATTCTTCAAGTGGGCAGCACAAGATAAGTCTGATTTTGTTTTTTTGCGCAATGATTGTTAGCTGTCCGCTATAAGATTTCTCTTGGTTGAATTCAGGCGTTGTGCCAATGATTATTTTGCCGTCGGCAGCCAGAGGTATGATCGTAATCAGGGAAATGTTACTTTGTTGACGATCAATCAACTGACGGCTTCCGGCGCATTCCATTATTTGCAAAAGATTGGATCTTGCTTCGATTACCAACGGCTGTGCAATCTGAAAAGAGAATAGAGGCTTGTTTGGTTCTGAACTATGATTTTGTTGGGTATCCAACTCAAAACCGGCGACTAATAATTTGCCATTAGTTTTAATATAGGCCTGTTCATGCAGCAATGAGGATAGATTGCTGGTCGTCAACCCAATGCGAATAGATTTCATTTAAGCATTCCATGATTATGGATGGTTGTCTAAATATGGCGGAGCAGGAGGGACTCGAACCCCCAACCCTTTCGGGCAGCCGCTTTCAAGGCGGTGTCTTCATCCAGCCAGGTCTGCTCCAGGGCTATTTAGTCTAGGCTTGATCGACTAGGAAAGGATAAAAAGCTCAGTGGCTTTCTGTTGACATTTTATAGCTTGTTCCAGTCAAAGAGCAACCTTATGTATAAAAGGAAAAACAATTGAACTGAAAAGGGGATGACTTAAAATCATCCCCTTTTTATTAAAGGAAACAAAGCGCTTTAAAAGCATTTTGTAAAACTAGAAAGTCTTACTGAGGCTTGTCGCTTGTTTCGGTTGTTGTTTCTGTTTTTTGAGCAGTCTTAGTGGTTTTCTTCTTCGGGGTCTTCTTCTTTGAAGCATGTGTTGTTTTTGCTGTTGTTTCCGAAGTTTTAGTATCGGTTGATGTTGTTGTATCATCAGCAGCAAAAGCTACAGCATGTAAAGAGAATCCGAAGGCAGCCATTAGAGCTACGAAAAATAGGGACCTTTGCATCTTACTCCTCCAAAATTAACCATAATCAAAGTTCCAAACCAAGCCAAGCAAGTATGAACTTACCAGGATTGTAGGATTACTCATAGTAAAGCAGAGTGCCATTGAAGCGCAGCAACTATGACGTTATGAGAATGTAAAAAGTGATGTTTGATTAGCAGGGGGTTTGAATTAGCAGATGATACTTAGGTTTATCCAAATAATCTTGCTCGATCATTTTCTTCACAGAGGGACAGAAATTGGGGAAAATAATTGGGCAATATTGAGAGCTAATGGCGGCTAATTCGCACTGGCAATTGCCACGGATAAAGTCATGACAATTGCCAGGACTATTTACAACATGGCGAACGACTGCAGAGCTAATAAGGGGCTTTTGGATATTGGACTATTTTTTATTACAAATTGAGGGGCAAATCATTGCCACAAAAAAGGAGGAAGAAATTTGGTTCTTCCTCCTTTTTTTTTAAACACTGTAGGTCAACGTACAGGTGGACTATATTCAGGTAAATGGATACTAACCTGATTTGCTTCGACTGGTTGACTAGCCGATCCAATTTTCATACGGCTATTTGCTCCAGACTTTTTTGCCACCTTTTTTTTTGAACTACCCCCTTTTTTTCGCCGCCGCTTTGGCCTTTTTGGGTTTTGCTTTGGCAGAGGTGCGCTTCGATTTCTTAACTTTCTTTTTTGAAGCACCCTTTCGAGCTGCTACTTTATGGATAGCACTTTTTCGCTTAGCAGGCCGTTTTGCTTTCTTTTTTGAGCTAGCTTTGTGGGCAGGCTTTTTGTGTACCATTTTTTTAGCAGGCTTTTTGCGTGCTACTTTTTTTGTTGCCGGTTTCGGCGAACCCTTTTTATGTTTGCTAACAGATTTTTTGGCTACTTTTTTGTAGCAGCCTTTTTCTACTGTTTTTTTATGGGCTTTTTTAGCCGGGGACATTTTTCTTGATTTAAGGGCCATTTTTTGTTCCTCCTAATTCACCAAAGGCGATACTCTTATGTAGAGTTTTGCCATTAACTATTTAATTTACCGCCACCATTTTTTGATTATGTATCTGGACCGATTTAGAACTTATTTCTCAGTTGCTGATCATGCTTGAGTGAGTTGTTTGTACTTTGACTATCATGTTTGATCAAATACCCAATTCTCAGCACACAAAACTAGAGTACTGGTAATTTACATAAATTGCAACATATTAGATCAAAGTCGGCTCCCCAGTAAGTGCTTTTTTCTTTTTGCAATTGGGTTTTTGCACTTAAAACTTGTAAGTTGACGACCAATTTTGCTGTACTAAATCAATCTCCACGCTAGTTTGGTGACAACGGAGTCAAGTTTGGATTTGAATTCGTAGTCACTACATTGGGGGATAGAGTTACATATGCAAGACAGATCTGTGAAATATGTAGATCGGTTGTAAAACTAAAATTTGCTTGATCCAACAAAGCCAAAAGCGGATCTAAATCCCTCATTTTGAATTTGTTTTAGATCGGAAAACTCAATTACATCGTGATCAATGAGTCGTTCATATTCACCTGGTAAGCGTACATGGAGCGGGGTTTCGTCCAGGGTTATCCGTGCATACAGCAATAGCCACTCCTGCTTCTTCGACACCGGGCAAAAACCAGGCGCAAGCTCGGATAAATCTTTTAAAACTCCAGTTTGGCGATAACTGGTCGGACAAACTTCCAGAGTAATTTGTCTTTTTGCCAAATCTTTTAGCAATTCTGGTTTATGCAGCGGAATGTGAATTCCATGTCCAATTCGATCAAGAACGGGAAAGTATTCTTGATGAACATTAGCTATGCTTGTTTCACCTAAATGACAGGTTGTTTTTAGACCAGCTGCTTCTTGCCTTTGGCCATTAACTTTACCCAAATGTCATATTTGCCGGATTGATTTCCGGTCCAGCCAAATCAACCCCCACGACCGGGCCAAGATTATCTTGGGCTACTTTTAAAATAGCTTCGTTAATTTCCAATGGTAAGCGACGATCAAACATAATAATTTGTTTGACGATGATCGGATATTCGGCTGGACGTACATTAGCCGTAATTGTTTCAACAATTAGTTTCATTTGACCGATGCGTTTTGCGGTGGACAAAGTTTTGTCGGTGCGGAAATATGGGTTATATCTTAATTCCAGATATTGCAGATTTTCAAAAGTGTATGCGCCGCGACATAATCTCAAACAAAAGTATGGCAAGTGATCGAGGCTTTGTAATTCTTCAACCAGGGTGTGAATTTTGACAAATTCTTCTAAAGTGCGGCATTGACGAGTAAACCAAGAATAAAAACCATCATAATCAGGAAAATAATCAAGAATTGGGTGGTCTTGACGTTGCAAGAATTTGTAAATGATGCGCGGATGGAGAGCGCCACCAAGATGTCTATGTAAGTCAGCGTATAGTGCCATAATCGAATTTTGTACTTAAATTGCTGGGGCAGAAATTTGTTTGAGGCGACCTTAATGATTTAATATTCCGATTATAGACCGAATTTTATTATTCGTTAAATTATTAATAGAAATGTCGTTCAAGGGTAATTGCTTGAGCTAGTTTTTCCAAGTATTCTTCTGCGGGAATCAGTTTAGCGCCAAAGCGAGAAAGGTGTGCTGTGCAATATTGAACATCAAGCAAAACATAACCTTGTTTTATGAGGTGCTCAACCAGGTATATGAGGCAAATTTTGGACGCATCAGTGGCTAAGTGAAACATTGATTCAGCCATGAATGCGCCACCGATACTAACACCATAAAGTCCGCCAACCAGCTCATCTTTAGAAAATGCTTCAATGCTGTGAGCAAACCCGAGCTTATAAAGCTCTGTATAAACTTGTTTTATTTCAACACTAATCCAGGTTTCTTGGCGATCAGCGCAATGATATAAAACTTTGTCCCAGGCAGTGTCCAATTTTATCGTAAACACGCCCTGGCGATATTTTCTGGCCAGACGCCTGGAAATATGGAAGTGATTTAAATCGATAATGCAGCGAGGATCAGGGGCATACCACAATATCCCTTGTTCTGTGGACATGGGAAAGATGCCTGCGCAGTAAGCGCTGATCACCAATTGTGCAGTTAGTGGCTCATTCAGATGGGTGTTTCCTTTGCAAAATTGGACCTCATAAATTACTGTTTGGGCTTTCGCCTGTACACATTAAAGCGATAATTGTAATTATTTTCTGTCATGTCGCTAGATGTTTCTATCAGATCAAAAATGTCACGATAGTCAGGGAAAAATACATCACATTCATGGTATCCCTCGATTTCCGTAATATAAAGAGTGTCGAAAACTTCCGTATTTATTGCCTCTTGATAGAGAGTACCGCCGCCAATGACAAAAATACGGCCACAATTCATTGCCAGCACAGAACGTATGGCATCGTTGAGACTTGTATGCTGGAATACCGATGTTGGCAGGGAGTAATTAGTTTTTTTAGTTAATACGACATTGATCCGTCCAGCTAGAGGTTTGAATGGATCAGGGAGTGATTCCCAGGTGTTGCGCCCCATAATCACTGCGTTTTGAAAATTTTTCTCAGTGGATTCTTTGTCTGGTACGGTAGATGTGATCGTGCGAAAAAATTTTAAATCGCCTTTAATTTGCCAGGGCAAATGATTGTTTTTACCTATGCCAAAAGCCTGATCATGAGCGGCAATAATGGCATGACTCTTGTCGATCAGCAAATTATGTTTGGTCATTGAATTGGGCTCGATAATCGTGTGATCAAACTGCAACAGGAAACTTGATAAATGCTTGATGACAGTAATTTATCAATTGAAAATCTTCAAAAGTGAGATCGAAGAACGGCTTTTTAGCAATTTCTATGGTTGGCAAAGGTCCAGGCGTTCTATCTAATTGTAGCTTTAGACCTTCTATGTGATTGAGATAAATATGCGCGTCTCCCAGAGTATGAGTGAAAATTCCCGGTGTCAGGTGACATTCTTGCGCAAGCATAATCATTAACAAAGAATAGCTGGCAATATTAAATGGCACACCTAAAGCAATGTCAGCCGAGCGCTGGTAAAGTTGGCAATCTAATCGACCATTACAAACATAAAATTGAAAAAGGAGATGGCAGGGAGGCAAGGCCATGGCTTCCAAATCTGAAACATTCCAGGCATTAACAATAATCCGCCTAGAGAGAGGATCCTTTTTCAATAAATCGATAACCCTAGCAATTTGATCTATATGTGAAACTTCATACTGACCCGTTTGAGAATTGACGCTATATTTTGGCCAATGTCGCCATTGATAGCCATAAATTGGTCCTAATTCGCCGTTCTTATCGGCCCAGGCATCCCAAATTGGTGTGTGTTGAGTGAGCTGGTCATTAATATTGGTCTTCCCGCGTAAGAACCAAAGTAATTCTCTCAGCACGCCATTAAAGTTGACCTTTTTCGTGGTCAAGAGTGGGAAGCCTTTGGACAAATCATATTTTGTTTGTAAGCCAAAAAGTGAAATAGTACCCGTACCAGTACGATCTTCTCTTTTTTCGCCCTCATTCAATATTTTTCTTACTAGTTCTAGATATTCTTTCATTAGCTTTTGTCTATGTCTCAGCCGAATGAGACTCAATTATGGTTACTACCAATGCCAAAAATAACACCAGGGAATTTGTTGTCCCTATTAGTTCTGAAAGGGTAATTATATGGGTTATTTCTTGTCCTGCGGCGCTTAAATATTATGAAGTAATATTACATGAGCCTAACCTGCTTTTGGCTGAGATAATACTTTCAATTGCTGGAGCGGTACGCTTTGATCGTTCTATAATTTTGACTTGACCACGAGTTGGGCAGGTAATTCCTTAAGCATTAGCCTGAGCATTATTGAGCGGCTAAGTTAATCAAGTAAAGGAGCAAAATGGTTGAGTCTATTCAACTGACACGACAAGTTGCTGTCAGAGCGATCGTTACAGATAATTTTAAGACTCAGGTTGCTGAAGAAATTGCTCGCAATCTGCAGCAGATTGAAACTGAAATGCAACAAACAGAATTTCGCATAAAAGGGCAATTGCTGATCTGGAAAAGCGTATAGGCAGCAGCGCAACAGCCGAGGAACGCTCACAAGTAGTAAGTTTACGTGGACAAATGGAAACGGAGAAAATGCGGCTCAACCAATTAAAAGATGAGATGCAAGGACAAAGTAAAGCGTTAATTGCACTTCCGGTTGGTAGTGTGGTCACACAATTCACCCTCGAAAGTCCAGTGGAAGTAAAAATAGGCGAGAATCTGTTTAAAAAGCTTGAAAGTGGTGAAATCTTAGTCAAAGATGGAATCATACAGGAAATACGACTGTAAGTCCTGGTTGTGGGTGTCCAAATCGACGTATTAGCCATACAGGGCACTGAAATAAGCAGTAGAATAATGGCTAAAAGCGCTGGCAATTTGATCATCTTCTGGTGAAATTTTTTACTTGAAGCGGCCATAACTGTGTAAGCCGCCAAAACCAAGCGAATTAAAACCAAGATAAGTGAGTAAAGTGAGCAATAATCCAATTATGCTTACAACAGAAAGGTGCTCGGCTGATAATTCATGATGGATGCGCAAATGAATATAAGCGGCATAACTAAGCCAGGTAACTAAGGCCATGGATTCTTTTGGATCCCAGGACCAATAAGTTCCCCAGGCATGATTAGCCCACAATCCGCCGTAATAACGCCAAAAGTAAGAAGTGGCAGGGCAATTGATATTGATCGGGAGCTAATTTCGTCATAGAGAGCAGCATTTTTTTCATTTACTTTATCGGCGTTAATTTTGGGCAAATTTTTCCAGGCAAACAAAATACCGATAATGCTGCTGCCAACAAAAAGTAGTTGTAACCATCCGGTTTCGATAGCTGTATAAGTGCCAAGCCAATAGCAGTAATGGCAAGAACTATAGTAAGAATTATAGAGAATAACAGAACGGATGCGGCCGGCAAACCATAATTGAATCAAACCAGCTAGTCCGGAAAGAAAAAATAAGGCATAAGAAATAATCAGCGGCGGCACATGAATTTTTCGCCAATAACTAACAAGTGCCGGCACAAGCGGAGTGATTTCTTGCTGATTGCCAGGTAACCAACTGCCATAAGCAAACAAGACTGTAGCAGCTAAACTAGCCAAGCCAGCCTAATTGTGGGATTGGATATTTTTTTAGCAGAACCAAATAACCGCCAATAATTGCCCAATTAAACCAGAGAGTTGATTCATAAAGATTAGCCAGCGGGAAACGATTAGCTTCAATGCCCCGCATAACAATTGCTAGAGTCAAGGATATAAAAGCGAGAACCATCACTATTGTTGCCAGGCGAGCGATTTTTGTCTGCCAGTTTTTGTTGATGTTAGTAAGTATATAAAGGCAAAAAGAAAGAAATGAAAAAAGCCCGGCCGGCATTGGCTGCACTTATTTGACATTGAGCTATCGAAATGGAAAACATGTTCAAGATTTACCTGTGTTATTTAATGGGGATACTTGCAAGTGCTCTGCTAGAGAAGCAATTTGCTTGGCGAAGGATTGTTTGCCTTTTTTTGTGGTACCGCCAATGGTGATAATTAAAGAGTCGTTTTCTGAAGAGGTCGATTGTTGATTGAACTTTGCCCAAACTTGACGATGAGGGATAGCAGCTAAACTTATCCCAGCGATTATCAGAGCAAAGGCGACATAAACAACCGGTAAACCAGGGTCACATTTATATTGCAAACCTGTTTGGGGAATACTGCCTTCATACTGGATTGATACGCTACCAAGATGAGTTTCTTGATTTAGAGGGATTTCGGTCAATAATTTAGGTCCAGCCCAATCTCGACGTTTGGCGAAAACGCGCAAAGGAGCTATTTGATTGCGGATGGAAAAAATAATTACAGCGTTATCCGGCAAAGGTAAAAGGCAGCATACAATTTTCCCATTGGCTGTAAATCAAGCAGCCTGAGCTGCCCATTGAGGCGCAATTTTAAATTCTTGAGTCCCCAGCTAGATTGATAAATATCTACTCCATCAAAAGAAAGCGGTTCATTTACTGATATGGTTTGATTTTTGATAAGGTGGCCCGTGGGATCTATGACTGATAAGTTGCTGTACCATTGCTTTGCTTCACCGGTGGCATAATCTTCACGGTGAGTTTCGTTTACTTTTACCAACCATGTAGGCAATTTGCCAAGCCACAGACGAGAATGTTCCGAATCGCCTAATGAAAATGATTCACCTTGCGGAATCATTTTAAATCCGGAAAAACCTGTCCAAGAAGAAATAGTCACTCCGGTAAGCAAGGATAACAGTCCGATATGGGTAATTGTTGGAGCAAGACGGCCAATTTTGCCCGATTCAGCAGTTAGCTGGTTATTATTCATGCAGATTTTATAGCCGTGATTATTCAACCATTTAATTAATGATTGAATAATTGAAGTTATTGGTTCTTTAATTGTAATCGTTTTGTGCACGGGCAATTTAGCAATTTGATTGGCATGAAGCCAGGGCATTGGTAGCCGCAGCTGTTTAAGTTTGGGAAAAACATGTTTGAAACTACCGCAGATAATATTTACGGTAATCAAAGCAATTAAAGCTAAGAAGGCATAGGAATGAAAGATATCAGCTATGCCTATCGAAATTAATAGCTCAGCTGTTTTGGGACCAAATTGTTCGATTAGTTTATCTTTGCCAACCTGCGAGATTTGGGGACACCAGGCGCCCAGAAGAACTGTTGTGGCTAGTAATGACAAAAGCACTATCGTCAATTTTACTGAAGCAAAGCTCAAAACAAAATCTTGCTTGAATTTTTGAAGATTAAGCGCGCCTGCTTTAGTATATTTTCGCGCAATTATTACGCTAGTAGGAGTGGTGGTTTCTGGAGCGTCAATTTGTTGTGCTGAGACCATAATGAATTCAATTTGCGCGATAAAGGACGTATTCAACAAGCTGGGATAGCCGTTCTTTGTAAATAGTATTAGGCAAAGGACCAAGTTGGTCTTTAGCTAATTGGGCATGCTTTTTAGCTAAATCGGCAGTGGCTTGCGTACCGCCAAGATTGATAATTATTTGCAAGGCTTCTGCCAACCCGTCGTTTTGACAAATCTGTCTGCTAGTTATTAAATTCTCTAATGCTTTGGCTGGTTTATCTTTGCGTTCGAGAATAAAAAGAGCAGGAGCTGTAATTATGCCCGCTTTTAAATCACTGCCTGGTTCCTTGCCAAGTGTATTGGCCGTGCCGGTAAAATCTAGATAGATCATCAATAATCTGGAAACAAATACCCAGATGAAGACCAAAGTTTTTCATAGCCTCAATTGTTTCTGGCGTTGCTTGATTAAGAATGGCGCTGCTGCGCGTACCAGCAGAAAAAGTGAAGCAGTTTTAGAAATTGATTTATCAATATAGTTTTGCCAATTGATAGTTAGGGAGAACTGTTGTTTCATTTGTCTTATTTCACCGGCGCACAAGTCACCAAGCACCTGTCCATAAATGCCAACAATCACCGGGCTCATTATTTTGGCTAAACAGATTGAAGCTTGGGCAAAAAGTAAGTCTCCCATTAATACGGCCAGTCGATCGTTGAAACGTTTATTAATGGTGGGAGAGCCGCGACGCAAGGAAGCGCTGTCTAAGATATCGTCGTGGACCAGACTAGCCGTATGAATCAATTCGGTTAGTACTGCCAAAATAATATGTAAATTACTAAGGTTTTCCCCAGGCGCGTGAGTAGCCTTAGAACTATGGAGGACGAGAATGGGTCTTATCCGCTTGCCGCCAGCCTGAAATATAACAGCTAGCAATTCATTAATTAATGGGTTATCATCAATTAGATTTGAACCAAGCTGTTCTTCAACCAGAGCCAGATCAGATTGAATTGGTTCAACCAACTCTTTCAAGCTAGCCTCATAAGTTTGTGGTTTTGTGGAGATCTTACTTTTAGTCATGGGTTTTGGTGGGTAAGCAAGCAAATTATGGCAGAGCTTGTCAGTAAATGTCTGGGATCAAAGGAATTATTCCAATTCGTTTTATACTCATTGTTATAAAGCTATCGGAGAGTAACGTATTTGCCATTAGATAAGTTGTTAGTTAAATTGCAACAAAACAAAATCTCGCTTGCAGACGCCATAGTTGAGGCTTTGCCCGAATTGAGGAAGATAGAATCAGATGCTACTTTGGCATGGTTGGGCAATGAATTACAGGGCTATAGAGATGCCTTGACTTTTTATTATCAATCAAACCATGGACTGCCCGAATATCGGGTTGTTAGTGGTTCGCTGAAATTGTTCAGTGATGATGGAAAGGTGGGAAATCTAAACCATGAGCTTGCATCGAGGGACAAATATTTTTTAAGCGCACCGATTGCCTGGCTTGAAGAATTTGCTGGTTTGCCCGGTGATGTGAGTATGACTGATATGTTGGAGTTGACTGATCAACTAAAATCCGGACAGGTTGTGCTTCAGTTGCCGAAGACAGAATTAATGCGGATTCTTAAAGAAGTTAAAGACAGACTACTTAAACTTGTTACACAACACTGTGAGACAAGTGGCGCTAATTTAGCCAATTAGTTTTCTGTATTTCCTGAATTGTCCGGATAATTGCCAATTTTTATACTGATCGCTTTAATTGTGCCGTCACGAAATACAAGCATTGATAAGCTGTCCCCGGGCTTATGACTGCGTACGATTGCTTGCACCTCCGGACCTGTTTTAACCGACTTACCATCAACCTTTTCTACGATGTCTCCTTCTTGTAGTCCAGATTTTTTAGCTGGACTATTAGCCGCTAATCCTGCGACAACAACGCCTTTTGTGCTTGGCGATACGCCTAATGAATGGGCGAGCTTTTCGTCTAGTTCTTGCATATAAATACCTAGATAGGCACGCTCGATGCTGCCCTTCTCTATTAGTTGGGAGGCAATTGATTTGATTGTATCTATCGGAATAGCAAAGCCAATATTTTGGGCGTCACCACGAATGGCTGTATTTAAGCCTATTACTGCACCATGAATGTTTAGCAGTGGCCCACCAGAATTGCCCGGATTAATGGCAGCATCTGTTTGAATTAATTCAACGTTATTGTTTAGATCACGCAGCAGGCGACCGATGGCACTGACAATGCCAAAGGTAACAGTGTGGTCTAATCCCATTGGGTTGCCAATGGCAATCACCCAATCTCCAGGTCTTAATGTCTTACTGCTACCGAGTTGAGCAGCAGGCAAATTATTGGCATTAATTTTAACTAAAGCCAGATCAGTAAAATTATCACGCCCGATTACTGTGCCTTTAAAAGTACGCTTATCATTAAGCGTAACTTGTATGTCGTCTGCTTCACCAACCACATGATTATTGGTCAAGACGTATCCGTCGCTGCGATAAATAAGTCCTGAGCCAGCACCTTTTCTTTCAAACTTATGCGGCATATGTGGGAATGGGGCTCGTCGCCCGTTACCAAAACCTGGACCAAAGAAGAAGTCAAAATCGCCAAAAGGCATAAATGGAGAGAACTGATTATCGGGAATATTGACACTACTTTTAATATCGATATTCACGACACTATCACTGGCTTTTTGAGCGATGTCGGCTATTGTATTTTCAGCAAGGATAATGCCTATTTGCTTGTTGCCTGCCAAATTGACTGGCGGAGTTCCCGCTTGGTCGACTGTTTTTGGCAATAATTGCTCGGTTGCCGGCTGGTTATTGACCTGCTGGTAATAGGTATAGGCAAGCAGACAAATTGCTGCCAGACAAATGCCGATGCCGATGCCAATGTATAAAGAAAAATGCTTGCTTTCTTTAATCATTAATTTCACCTTTTTTGATTCGTTCTCGTCATTTCACCGAAATTTTGGCAGTATTATCTGCAGTTTCTTCAAAGAGTGGTGTGGAGAGATAACGTTCGCCTGTGCTGCAGGCCACCGTGACAATAAGCTTACCGGCATTTTCTGGTCTTTTTGCTATTTCAAAGGCAGCGTGCAGATTAGCACCAGTGCTGATACCGGCAAAAATTCCCTCAGTTTTTGGCAAGAGTCGAGCTAATTCAAAAGCTTCTTCGTTTTTGACCTGAAATACTTCATCAAGAAGACTTAAATCAAGTATTTCGGGGATAAAGCCTGCGCCAATGCCTTGAATTTTGTGCGGGCCAGATTTGATTGGTAATCCGGCTAACTTTTGAGAAATTACTGGACTGTCTGTGGGTTCGACAGCAATTATTTTTACAGATGGTCGACGGGTTTTAAGTACTTGACCAACGCCGGTGATTGTTCCACCTGTGCCCACCGCTGAAACAAAAATATCTATTTTCCCCTCTGTATCGCACCAAATCTCCTCAGCAGTGGTCAAACTATGTATTTGTGGATTAGCCGGATTTTTAAATTGCTGGAGCATAAAGGCATTTTGATGAGTGGAAAGATATTCCTCCGCCTTAGCGATAGCACCGCGCATGCCATCCGGACCGGGAGTAAGGATCAATTCTGCACCGAAAGCTTGTAATAGTCTTCTTCTTTCAACAGACATGGTATCAGGCATGGTTAATGCGAGCTTATAGCCGCGTGCTGCGGCAACAAAGGCTAAAGCAATCCCCGTATTACCTGAGGTAGGTTCGATAAGCAGAGTCTTACCTGGCGAAATAAGACCCTTCTTTTCGGCATCATCGATCATCGCGGCGCCGATTCGATCTTTAACTGAACCAAGCGGGTTTTGGAATTCTAGTTTTAAGGCAATCGTAGCGGGCAAATGACTAGAAATCTTGTTTAGGCGAACAAGTGGTGTTTTACCAATAATTTTTATAATATCCGAAGCGATGGGCATAATAACCTATCCTTACTTAGTCCAGATATGAGCACTAGGATTACTTATTTGCTTTTTGATTTGGAAATGGATTATTGGCTTTTAGTTCAGCCAGGTCTTTCTCGCCAATTTCTTTAAATATCTTGCCTTTTTTATAGCCAGGATCGTTTTGATTATTGCCTGATGCTTCCATCATGCGTGTACCTTTAGTGATCAGACCTTTGGCGTGATTGATATTGTCCTTGTATTTTTTTTGCATACGCTTTTCGTCGCCAGTAAAATCTCCGCTCATGGCATTGGCGCTTGGCTGGGTATTAGGAGTGGTATCATTCAATCCAGGTAAGCCGGCATTGGGATTGGAATCTTCAGGCAAGTCTTTGGAATAATCTTGCCCGCTTGCGGAATTGCTGCTTCCAGAACTAGCACTTGAGCCGTTGGCATTGGTGCCAAAAAAACTATTATTGTCAGCATAGGCACAATTGATTGCGGCACAAAAAGTAAGCAGATTTAGAACAATGCATCGGACTTTCATTTTTGAATTACCTCGTCATCTCTCATGCATACCAATGCCAATTTATTTTTACTACACAATTGCTGAGCACTGTCTTTTGGGCTTAAAGGGCTTCTTTAAGCATGGGGCAACACTTTTTAGTGTAATCTGTTGCCTTTTCGAATAAATGAGCAGCTTTTAAAATTTGCACGTCGTGGAGCTGTGCGCCAGTAATCTGCAAGCCAATAGGCAAATTGTTTTCACCAAATCCGCAGGGAATAGATATGGCAGGTAATCCAGCTAAATCAGCTGGGATACTGGCTATGTCAGCCATGTACATTTGTAATGGATCGTGGTTCTTTCGCCCAATTTAAAGGCTGTTGTAGGCGAAGTGGGGCAAATGACCAGATCATAGGATTGAAATATTTTATTGAACTGATTCGATAATAGCCGTCTTACTTGTTGTGCTTTTTTGTAATATGCATCGTAATAACCTGAGCTAAGCACATAGGTACCTAACATGATGCGTCGCTTTGGTTCTGGACCAAAGCCAAGAGCGCGAGTAGAAAAGTACATATTAAGAAGATTATCGGCGGACTTTTCTCTAAGACCGTACTTAACACCATCATAGCGAGCAAGATTAGAGCTTGCCTCTGCTGGGTTAAGAATATAGTAGATGGGCAAAGCCTATTTTACTTGTGGTATGGAAACGGTATCAATTTTTGCACCAAGACTTTTCAATGTTTCAATTGCTTTTTTTATTGCCAATTGAACACCCGGTTCGTTGCCCTCGCCAGTCAGCTCTTCAATGATGCCAATTTTTACACCTTTTAGGTCAGTTAGCTGTTCTAACTGATTAAGCAATTGATCTAAATTATTTGCTTGGCTACGCGAGGAATTGGGCAGCGAAGTGGAGTCATTCGGATCATGTTTGGCAATTACGGACAATGTACGAATAGTATCTTCCACGGTGCGCGTAAATGGACCGACATGATCTAGTCTAGATGCCAGGGCTATTAATCCGAAGCGAGAGACAAGCCCGTAAGTTGGCTTCATGCCCACCACACCGCATAACGATGCTGGTTGCCTTACTGAGCCGCCTGTGTCTGTTCCGAGACTAACGGTGGCAAATCCAGCAGCAACAGCGCAGCAGATCCTCCAGAGCTTCCTCCAGGGACATAATCCAAATTCCAGGGATTAGCGGTCTTTGCATACGCTGAATTTTCGGTTGAAGAACCCATGGCAAACTCATCACAATTTGTTTTACCCAAGCATATCGCTCCTGCTTCAAACAAAAGTCGTGCGGCAGTGGCATCATAAATGGGCGAAAAGTTTTCTAGAATTTTGCTACCACAAGTTGTCGGATAAGAAGTAACACACAGCACATCTTTGATTGCTAAGGGTACGCCTGCTAAGGGAGGTAACTCCTGATTTGAGGCAAGCAATTCGTCTATGTGTTTTGCTTGCTTAAGGGCCAGGTCTTCTGTTAAACAGAGAAAAGCCTTAGTTGATTGATCTGATTTTTTTATATAGGCAAGATGAGCCTGAGCTATTTCTGCTGCAGAAGCTTGTTTGCTTTGCAGCAGTTTTGTAATTTCAGCAATGCTTTTTCCTAAAAGTGTCATCTGCTTGTAGGATGTTTGCCATCATTTGCATACTGGCGAAATAATAAAGCGCAATTGTGTCCACCAAAACCAAAACTATTGGAAAGGGCCAGATTAATGGCCACACCCTTACGGGCTTTATGAGGAACATAATCTGAGATCGCAATCTGGATCAGGGTTATCTAAATTTATTGTTGGTGGAGCAATAGAATCTTTAATTGCTAGTACCGATACTGCTGCTTCTATAGCTCCGGCTGCACCAAGTAAATGTCCAGTCATTGACTTTGTCGAACTTACCATGAGATTTTTTGCATGCTCGCCAAAGACGCTCTTAATTGCTCTAGTTTCTGCCTTATCGCCTAGCCATGTTGAAGTGCCATGAGCATTAATATAATTAACAGCTTCTGGCTTGACACCAGCTTGATTGAGAGCTTGTTCTATTGCTCTTGCGGCTCCAGCACCGTCTGGTCTTGGTTGTACGATATCAAAGGCATCAGCTGTTGATCCATAGCCAACAATTTCGGCATAGATTGGTGCTCCACGTTTGAGGGCATGGCTAAGAGATTCAAGAATCAAAATGGCTGCTCCCTCGCCAATAACAAATCCATCTCTGTCTTTATCAAAAGGACGGCTAGCTTTTTCTGGTTCATCATTGCGGGTGGAGAAGGTGCGCGCCGAGGAGAAACCAGACATGACCAGAGAGGTTATCGGTGCTTCGCTGCCACCGGCAAACATAACATCCGCTTCGCCGCTTTGAATCAGTCTATACGCATCGCCGACTGAATGAGCAGAAGTAGCGCAGGCGGTGACAGTGCAAAGATTTGGCCCCTGAGCATTGTGAAGAATAGAAATCCAACCTGCTGCCATATTGACAATCAACATTGGTACTGTCATTGGTGAACAACGGTCAGGACCTTTGTTCATCAGGATCCGAAATTGCTCTTCAATTGATTGAAAGCCCCCGGCAGCAGATCCAACAACAACGCCAACCCGTTTTGGATCTAAAGTGCTGGAATCTAATTTGGCATCTTCAACAGCTAATTTGCTCGCCGCAATGCCCAACTGGATAAAGCGATCTGTTCGCTTGATTTGTTTAGGCTCCATCCATTGGCTGGGGTCAAAGTCTGTGATTTCAGCAGCAATTTTACTGGCAGGCTGTTGGTTTTCTGGAATACGAGTAACTCTACTTACTCCGGATTTTCCCTGAATAATGCCATGCCAAAATTCTTCCTTGCCGATACCAACAGAAGAGACAATACCAATTCCTGTAATGACAACGCGTTCTGAAACCATTAGTTAAGTTTTGCACTAAACGACATTTGACCAACACTAGCCTATTTTACGGCAGGGGCTGGGTGAAAAACCGATGTTCTGGGAAAAATAGAGCTTATACGTGGGCGGCAATGTACTTAACGGCTTCACCGACGGTGGTGATTTTCTCGGCATCTTCATCCGGGATTTCCATACCAAACTCTTCTTCAAGAGCCATCACTAGCTCGACTGTGTCCAGCGAGTCCGCTCCCAGATCTTTAGTAAAGCTTGCTTCCATCGTTACTTCATCAGCATTTACATTGAGCTGTGCGACGGCCACCTTCTTCACTCGTTCGAAGGCTTCCTTTTCTTCCATAATAACGTCTAACCCCCTTAAAAAAACGCATGAAAATCCGAACTGGCTGCTACATTGCGCCAAGGGCGAACTAGAATATCATGCCCGACGAATTAGATTAACAGCTTAGGCCGATTCGTAACTACTTTCAACAATAAAAAATCATCGCGTATCTTAGTATGAAGCATTGTCCTGGAGCATCAGGATATCTAGCGATCACGTTGAACCGTCTATTGGTTGAAAGAAGACAATATACAAAGCCTGGCGCCTATATTATGTATATAACCCGCCGCTCACTTCAAGCACTTGTCCGGTAATATATGACCCTGCACCAGCAAAGAAAAGAACAGCTTGGGCTATATCTTCAGGTTTACCCATCCTGCCAAGAGGGATTCGCTCAACTACTTTCTTTATTTTTTCTTCGCCAAGCGCTTTAGTCATGTCGGTATCTATAAAGCCAGGGGCTACCGCATTGCAAGTTATATTGCGGGATGCATACTCAAGAGCAATAGTTTTTGTAAAACCAATTAGTCCGGCTTTAGCGGCAGCATAATTGACTTGCCCTGCATTGCCATGTACGCCTGTTGTACTGGCAATATTGATAATTCGTCCAAATCTTTGTTTGGACATAATTTTGAGTATAGGCTTGGTTACTTTAAAAGCAGAAGTAAGATTGGTGTCGATTACAGCCTGCCAATGCTCTTCACTCATACGCATAAACAAGTCATCGCGCGTAATGCCGGCATTGTTGACAAGTATATCTATACGTCCAAAGCGGGCTAGCACGCTTTCTACCATTTTGTCGATTTGTTCTGTATTGGTGACATTACAGGGTGCTGCCATAGCTTCTATGCCGTTTGATTCAAACTCAGCAGCTGCCGACTTGCTCAGTTCTCCATTAACATCATTGACAACAATCTTGGCACCGGCGGCAACTAAAACACAGGCAATGGCTTTACCAATTCCCCTGCCCGAGCCAGTGACAATAGCCACCAATCCTTTTACCGGACTTAAGTACTCGTTCGTGTTCAATTTATGCAATGCGTCCAATGTTTTCATTCAATACTCCCAGCTTTCGATATCTACGCCAGTTGTCCATTACTGCTGATCGTGTTGTCATTATGCATATATATCTATAAATATTTGTGGCAGGCAGTTAACAAGCATAGATTACGGTAAGAAGGGGCATTTTGGCAAAATCAAAGTAATAGTATTACTGTCTAATTTATAGCCATTATGTCAGAGCAATAGAGTCCGCTTTTTTTGTGATTGCCTTTTTTCACGCTCATTTACAGGGACAGGTTTGTTTATCGTGAATTTAGGGCTAATTATTATCAAGGTTAGAGCGGTAACATATTTCTGGCTATCAACTATAATTAGATTTAAGGTGATGGAGTTCACCATAACTGCCTAGCGGCTAATAACTCCTACCAGATCAAAAAATTGATTGGCTAGGAGGTAAATGATGGCGGAAAATATATGGTTCGTTTCAGCTCTCTGGATCGGGCTAGCTTTAATTTCGTCTTTAATTTCTATTCGTATAGCTTTGTCCGTGGCCCTGGTCGAGATATTAGTTGGTGCTCTGGCTGGTAACAGCATAGGACTGGCGATTACTCCTTGGGTTAATTATCTAGCTGGGGTGGGGGCAATTCTCCTTACATTTTTGGCTGGGGCGGAAATTGATCCTAAAATCATACGCAAACATTTTTGGTCCAGCGTCAGTATCGGCGTGATTGGTTTTGTAGCTCCCTTTTTAGCAGTGCTGTTTTATGTTCGCTATGTTTGTGGCTGGCAATGGCCTGAAGCTCAAATAGCTGGTATTGCTCTTTCTACCACATCAGTTGCTGTAGTTTTTGCGGTGATGATTGAAACAGGATTCAACCGTACAGAGATAGGAAAAATAATTTTGGCTGCTTGTTTTATAAATGATGTGGGTACCGTGTTAGCGCTTGGATTGTTTTTTGCCAATTACAATGCCTGGCTCTTGCTTTTTATTGTTGTAGTTGCTTTGGCGCTGTGGCTATTGCCTAAGTTTGTGCCCTGGTTTTTTCAGATGGTCGGCAACAGAATTAGTGAGCCTGAATCAAAATTTGTCTTATTAGTTTTATTCTTATTAGGCGGCTTGAGTAATCTTGCTAAGAGTGAAGCAGTTTTGCCAGCGTATCTGGTCGGAATGGTTCTAGCACCATATTTTCTAAAGGAGCGAGTACTTGCGCAAAGAATGCGCTTGATGGCCTTTACTTTGCTAACGCCATTTTATTTTTTGAAAGCTGGTTCGCTAGTTAAGTTTAATACCGTTGCCTCGGCAGCGGGTCTTATTGGAGTACTATTAGCGGTGAAAATGTTGAGCAAAAGTGTGGGAATATATCCGTTGACTAAATTCTTCCGCTTTGGGCAGAAAGAGGGCATTTATACAACTCTTATGATGTCTACTGGATTAACATTTGGCAGTATAGCTGCTTTGTTTGGTTTAACTAATGGCATCATCAATCAAGACCAATACACAATCTTGGTCACAGCTGTTATTGCCAGTGCTCTTGTGCCGACGATGATCGCCCAGAAGTGGTTTCAGCCGGCTAATGTAGTCAACGAAGAAACTATTGCTAATGAGAGTTCAATTGATGGAATTAAGGAGATAAACATACAAACCCGCTGTGAGGGGGACTAATATGACCGGAAAGATTGTAGTTGGATTTGATGGATCGAAGGGCTCACATAGAGCCTTAGAAGAAGCCATAAGATTAGCTGTGTTAGGTAAATCACGTCTGATCGTAGTTTCTATAGAAGACCTGCCTCATTATCCAGGCACAATGGGAGAGGTGATTGAGGAGCAAGATATGGCGAATGTCCACGTAAAGAAATTGCATCACGAAGCAAAAAAGGTTGCTTTGAAGTCTGGGCTACAAATTGAAACGATCACCCGTATCGGACACCCAGCAAAAGGGTTAGTTGATTTTACTAATGAAATAAAACCTGACTTGCTGGTGATTGGGCATACTGGCCATTCGGAGCTGTGGGGTACGTTTTTAGGCACAACGGCTGATAAAGTAGTACGTCATGCTACTTGTTCTGTTCTGGTAGTGCGTTAGCACAGTGATATAAATCGGTTCTCAAGAGCCATCGCTTGGCTTTATTTCGATTAAAATTCAACTTTATATCAAGGAGAAGGCATGAGGTTCAGGCGTTTCTTTTTATCGCTTTTGCTATTTATTGGCTGGCAATATTTTGCCCCGGGTTTTGCGCAAGAAAATTCGGAAGATAATGCTGCTGATCGCCAACAGGCATTTAGGCTTTATCAAAGGGCTTTGCAAGCTTTCCAAAGTGAAGATTGTCACACTTGTGTCGAGTTGTGCAATGAGGCGATTACTTATGATCATGGAGATAAGCAGCTCTACCATTTACAAGCCTTGGCCTATGCCGATAGCGGGGATACTGTTCATGCGTTGGAGGCGTTTCATCGAGCTTTAGATCTTGACTATAACTTTATTCAAGCTCGCAATAATCTGGGAATTTTTCAGTTGAAACTAGGCAAAATTGATGAAGCTAAGATGACTTTTCAGGAGTGCATTAAAATCAAGCCGAAATATCCGGATGCTCATTATCATTTAGCAGTAATTTTGCAGAAAAAAGGGGATTTGGATGCAGCCATTGAAGAATTTGAAACCGCCACACGTCTTAAGCCCGATTATTTTGAAGCTCAACGGGATTTAGGATTGGCCATATATGAAAGGGCAAGCTCTGGTTTGAGCGATATTGCTGATAGCGAGGAAAAACTAAAAATCGCAGAAAGGCTTGCTCCAGAAAATCCAATGATTCATTACCATTTGGGTAATATATTTTGTGCTGATGGAAAATTGGATGAAGCAGAAGCGCAATTTAGAATGGCTTTAAGCCACGACTCTAGACTAGCGGCAGCGCATTATGAATTAGGACGTTTGCGTTATTTTCGCGGTGATCCTGATCGGTGCCTTGTAGAGATGAATTTAGCGGCTAAAGTCAGTCCTACTTATACAGATGGGAAAGGTTACCCGCAAATTGACATAAGTCAGTTAAAATCTATGATGGCCAAATGTTATGAATTCAAAAATAATATCAAGCCAGCAATTAGTTTTTGGCAAGATGTTGCTTCAATGACCAAAGACAACAAGAATATTTTAAAGCATATCAATAAATTGGAAAGAGAAAGAACGGAGATAAACCGTCGTCGAGAGAAGGGAAACTGTCAAGACGGTGCAGCACAGTCAATATTAATTAAAGGTATTACTGAAAGCGATGCCGGAGAATTGGATGCGGCAAAGGCCACATTTGAGAGTATGCTTAACGATTATCCTGCCTGTTTTGAAGGTTGGCAAAATCACGGTGCCTCAGAAGAGGCATCGGGTAATTTGCAAGCAGCGATGAGCGATTACAAGAAAGCACTTGATTTAGCGGCCAATTACGACGGACTTTATTTTAATATGGCTTATTTGCTTGAAAAAATGGGTTTGGCCGCAGAAGCCGGGGCTATGTATGAACGTTTCCACGAAATAGCCGGCAAATATCCTTATGATTCAAAGCATATCGTTTTTTTGGAACAGGAATACGCACGGCAGCAAGCTCGGACGCATTGATTGTTTATTTGGGTTGATACTGTATCTGGTAAAAACACTGAGGTGATGTATGGCAGAACAAATTTCGATTTTAACGCTTGAGCGATATAAAAAGACAAAAAGAAAAATCATTGCTTTGACTGCTTATGATTATTCGATGGCCCAAATTCTTGACCGGTGTGGTGTGGATATCGTGCTTGTAGGTGATAGTTTGGCGATGGTAGCGCTGGGACATAAGACCACGCATGCTGTTACTGTTGACCAGATGCTTAGTCATACGCAAGCGGTAGTGCGCGGTATTGAGCGGGCTTTGGTTGTGGCTGATTTACCTTTTATGAGCTATCAAGTCGAGCTTAGTGAAGCTGTAAAAAATGCCGGGCGCTTTATTAAAGAAGGGCAAGCTAAAGCAGTCAAACTAGAAGGAGCGAGTAAGTTAAATTTAGAAATTATTCAACGTCTGGTAGAAACCGGCATTCCAGTAATGGGACATCTTGGTTTTACACCGCAATCAGTACATGCTTTAGGCGGCTATCGGGTGCAAGGGAAAACATTGGAAAAGGCCAGGCGATTAATTGATGATGCGCAGGCATTAGAACAAGCAGGTGTGTTTAGTATGGTATTAGAAATGGTACCTTCTTCAGTAGCCAAAGTGATCAGTGAAAGTTTGAGCATTCCCACAATTGGTATTGGAGCTGGGCCGCATTGCGATGGGCAGATTTTAGTGACAGATGATTTGCTTGGAAAATTCACAGACTTCAAGCCATCTTTTGTCAGACGCTATGCCAATCTGGCGGAAGTGTGTCAAAATGCAATCACTCATTATATTAAAGATGTGATGGACAGCGCATATCCGAGCAAAGAAGAAAGCTTCCAGCTATCCAGTGAGGAAGAACAGGCAATTGCTGAATTGATAGATAGCGCTAGTTGATTGGAGAACTAATTTCGCGCGGGCATAGAGCCATTAGGACCGCCGTTTGGTTGATTCGGTTGATCTGGCTGATTCGGTGGTTCAGCCACTCTGCGCTGTTGCCTTGCTCGTCTCATTTCAAGACGTTCGTTGTCATCTATTTTGCCATCGTGATTGGCATCGAACATTTGCAACATTTTTTGCCTGAACTCTTGGCGCTGAGGAACAAAATTCTTTGCCCTATTTTGGATATTGGGATGCATAAGCGGATTGTATGGACTATTAAATTTAGTGTTTGTGCCCGCAGAAAAACTATTCTTTTTTAAGCTTGTTTGCTTTTGCGGTGCTGGCTTTTGTTGAGGATTTTGTGCTTCGCACAGTAGGCTAGGGTTTAACACCGTAGAAATTGTTATAGCAGCAACAATTGAAAGACTTTTTTCATACTAAATACCTCGACCCCAAAAATTGATTCATAATCAATTATAAGTCCAGTCATGGATGTAGTGTCCAGCTTTAATTCTTAGATATTAATTTATACTGGCATTATGGAAGGTGCCACCAACTTTCTCAGAGAAACGTAATTCTCCATTGTTGTTATTGGCACCACTGCTTAAAGTAAATGTTGCTGTGTCTTGAGCCCATACATTACCACCCATATTAGCTCCATTAGGATAACAAATTGAATTGACGTTATAAGGAGCGGCATGTGTTTCATTATCGCCGTATGGTGCTGGAGTAATGGTTTGTCCATTTGGCAGCAGGACTTGGCTATTTGGTGCTGCTGCTGTGTCTACAAGTGTATGGTTAGTTTGAGACAGTTCATCGGTATTAGAGCTGGAGATTGAAAAACCAGCCTGTAAGGTTGCGGTTGGTTGTGAACCATCACCTGGCTGATAAGTAGTGCCGGAAGGCAGGATGCTGATCATCTGCAGTCCATGATTTTGTGTCTGGCTTGAGTTGTAAATTAAATAGAATGTCTGACCTAGATCAAGTCCTGTTAGACCAGTATCACTTGTTGGGCTGTCGAGAACTGTGGTCAGATCATTTAGAGTAATGGCGCTATTCATTTTTTGCACTACAGCCAAGATTGCATTGAGAAGATTTGAATAGGCCGAATCATTGCTGCTGACTGTGTTATTGCCAGTCATCCCATAGCTGCCATTTTGACTTGACTCATTTAGAACTGCAATGTTCTTGAGATATTGCAAAGGTGTATATGGTGTTTCAAATTGTGGACAACCCGATGCTTCGGGAATTGCGTAATGACTTCGATTTCCCTGAGTATCAAAAGGCATCCAACCTAATATACCTGAACTGACATTTCCGGCATTTGAAAAGGGAGCTGAGTTACTGAAAATGTTCCCGGGAAGAAAGATTACACCGGGATTACTCGGCAGCACAGGCGGATTTTCCAATAACGCAACACCGGCTTGTTGAAGCACTACCTGTAATTTTGCATATAGAATACCAGGCACTCCATTTGGTCTAAATTCTCCAGGAGTTAGTGGTGTTGGCGTGTAATTAAATCCATAATTAGCGGCAGCTACGGGTACTGAATTATCCACCCAGGGATATTGCTGACCGGTAAAGACGAATTTTCCATCATTGAATGCACATATATCGACCAATTTTAATGCAGTGACCAGAGGCATCTGTTGCATGAAGTCTGAAGTTGCACTTATTAGAGTGTTTGATACTACATAATTGGGATTGCTGGCGAAAAGCTTTGGAGAGCCACCGAAGGCCCGCAAAGGATCCAAAGCAGGATTGCGATTGAGTTTATCTGCGCCAGTGGACAAAGTACCGGCTGAGCGGTTATATGCTATCCAGGCGCCAAAATCGGACAGGCATGCACTTGCGTCTGCGTTCATGGTAGTTTGCTGTCTTAAACTATTGTTTACTAGAGTCTGATAGTCTGCCAGGAAAACAAATGGTATTGATGCAATTGGTTGCGCTAGATTAGGATTATCTACAACGTCGTTATAATTGTGGGCAGGAAAATTTTGTTGCCCGGTAGCAACTTGTGTTTCCCAACCTCCAAGCCCTTGGTTAACGTAAGTATCGTAAAGACCGGTTATAGAATCAGTACCGACAATCAACCAGTCGGTCATACCGGATGCCTCTTCGAACATGCACCAATCGAGTACATCGAATATATCAGTCTTCGATCCATTAAAGGCAATGTTGGTACCAGGATTTATATCTATATTGGCATAGCCATTCGATTGCAAGACAGCTGCGCTTAATCCTGCTGAATTCATGCTTGCCTGAAAATCGCCACCATTGATAAGGGCAACATAAGCTACGCCTGCTGTAGTAGTAGTAGTTACAGGACTTGTACCAGGTAGGGTAAATGTTTGTGCAGGGCCTCCGCCTCCGGCAACCGCAGCGCTCATAGCTGTGAGTGTCATACTGTTGCTGGAAGAATTGCTGGAGCCTACCGGTCCCTGATTGTTGCCTCCATTATTGCCATTGCCGTTGCCGCCACTTTGTGTACCGGCGAGTCCCTCTAACTGAACAGAATTGCATGGCAATAGATTATTGCTGTCAGATGGAGACATATTAGGAAGGCTGGTAGAAAAGTTGGAGCTGGCAATCAAGTGTGTAGGTTGAGGTTCCAAAGCCACTAAAGCTATTTTGCCAAGACCGGCTATACCAGTAATTGCAGTAAAGTCTATTACTGTATTTCCCTTTAATAAATAAGATGATCCATCGGGTGATTTGATGTTCGTCTGAATTTGAGATAGCCAAGTTGGATTAAGAGCGGCGGCAACGGACGAAGAAAGAAAAACATTTGAGGCTTTAGAGCCTGCATAATAGCCGTACTGCACGCTACTCTTTATGAGGGAAGTTTGGGCGCCAATAAGGTTAGCAGGAAGGTTATTGGCTGGATTAGCCGGAATAATACTAGCAGCGGCATTACCAGGATAGGCAGAGTATGAAGGGCTCTGCATATTGGCATTAAGTTGTGTGGCAACAGCATTTAGAGCTGCAACAACATATTGGGCATTGGTAACTGCGGCCGCAGTAGGATCTGCAGCGGTACTTAGAACAATTGATGTTGTGTAGGCAGCCATATTATTGTAAGCTTCTTCATTGAACGCCGCTTTAGTAGGGTCGGGTTGTATAGTGCCATCTGGATTGACGCCCAGACTTAAAAATTCTTGAGGCACATTAGGTATATTACTTAGTTGATCCTTAGTCAGGCTAACAGCAAGAATTTGTTGTCCGGCAGCGAGTGCCCCGGCATCAGTGGCATTACATAATTGTTTGTCACCACTTATAAATTGCATCATATAGAAGAAGCCAGCCGCGACCAGTCCAAAGAATAGAATGCAGACAGCCATGAGGGCCATTGTGGCACCAGCTGATTTGCGTAATTTACTAAATATTTTCATAATTTATACTCTATTTTATCGGCGTGGGGGTGTGGCCTAATTACGGCGGTCCGAGCATGAATTTTCTGATTTGTTTTGAAGAGAGGAAGATAATGGTTTGAACGGTTTGTTGTTAAGGGTGTCAGTAATCTACTTTCCCGGCAAATTACGGTTTATGCACACCTCACAAATATCTCACGAAATTCTCATGTGTTGAGGGTTTTAAAGGTCTGTCACTATTAGTAAGCGATATACTTAACAACAAAAAAGTGGAGATCAGGGCATGAAATGAGGAGCTTGATGCATAATAAAGTAATTAGAATTTATTGCAAGGCGAATTTGTTGTTTGACCAACACCTCACAAATATCTCACAAAATTCTTATCTGGCATTTTGGTTGGCTAATGGCATCGCATTAAAGAGCGGCATAGTTACTCAGTAGTAGAAATAATATTGCGCCTAGGTCAGGAGAGTATATTCAATCATGATGCTAGTGTGCTCACTGAGCCGCATTGTTCAATTTAGTATGTTCAGCAGGTTTTTCTGGCTGATTGGATTTTGATTCTGATTGATTATCTTTGTGTTGTTTAAGCTCAAGTTTGCCACCCATCCAGGCAGTAATATCATTGAAAGTGACCAGGAGCATCAACAGTAACAAACCAACCACGCCCCATTTCCTCATTTCGTCTTGAGCGCGTTCGTTAATTGGTTTACCTCCCCTTAGTCCTTCTAGGGCGAATAAGGCAATATACGAACCATCAAGAGGTGGTACGGGTAACAGGTTCACAATTGCCAGATCAAGGCTGATTAAGACAGTGAACAGAAACAATTGACTCCAGTCAGAGCGAGCAATATCAGAGCCGATTTTCAGTACTGCCAGCACCCCATGAATGTCTTGAAAGCCAGGTACTGTCTGACCGTTGGCAGTTTTGCCGCCTGTAAATATATTGGCGTATATGCCGGAAAATAACTGCCAAGTGCATCAAGCATGGCACCTGTTAAATACCATAGTTTTTTTGCTGCCAGACAGAAAATATTGGCATGATCGCCCTGAGGTTTGTGATATGTGACAGCTCCACCAATCAGAGCCATGCCCACCTTGCCGGCGGCTGTTGTTCTCATAGACAGAGTCATCTTTTGACTTTGACCGTTTGCCTTACGCTGGATATTGATTTGTACTAGTTCGTCTTTATGACCATGGAGTATTTTCACAGCATCTGAAGGGCTGTTAACTAATTGATCATTGATGCTTAATACCTCATCGCCTGGCAAAATACCTGCCTGAGCAGCAATGGGATTTTCTTTCACCAAAGAATAAACTGAAGTTGTTTGTGTTGGTTCACCAAGAATACCAAGCATGGCGATCATGACAAAATAAGCAAAAAGAATATTAAAAGCTGGACCAGCAAAGGCCACTAGAATCCTTTGCCAAATGGGGAATTTTCTAAAAGGCTTAAGTGGCACATCAAGTCCAGACTCTTGCTTCGACTCATCGCCTAATTCAGGAATAGCAACGTAGCCACCTAAAAGCAATGCGTGCAGGCGAAATTCTATTCCCCATTTGCGGGCAATAACCCAATGAGGTCCGCCAAAAGGCAGGCCAAAGCCGCAAACTGGTGTTTGAAAGCCGAAGAGTCGGGCAACAATAAAATGACCAAATTCGTGCACAATAATCAAGGCACTCAAAATGCCCAACATGACCATATAAGCCAAAAATTGAAAGGAAAAGTCGTGCAGTAAGAAACTAAGGTGCAATTTAAAACCTCATATATCTTGTTTTGGGGGATGAGTTAATAGCCAATTGAGATACCATTGTAGTAATAACACAGTATTTGGGCGGCATTATACCCGTGACTGGCCAGTGAGCGCGCACCCCACTGAGATAATCCTAAACCGTGGCCAAAGCCCTTGCCAACAAAAACATAGGCAGTTTCTGAGGGTGTTACATTAAAATTTGTGCTGGGAAGATTGAAATATTTTCTAGCCGCTTCTGCAGAAATGATTTGGCAGCCATTAGATCCATTAATTAATAAAAGGCTTGGTCTTCCTGAGGGTGATTTAGCCATTACATAAATGGACAATAACTTACCTAGAGTTCTATCTTTTGGCAACACGGCTTCTGTCTGTTCAATAGAATAGGACTTTGTCCAATTATAGTGCGGTGAATTTTGATCAAAATCAACCACTGCCTTAAGGTAAGGAAGAGATTTATGCCATACATGCTCTGCCAGTTCGGTATTGCCCCCACTGGCGCTATGGAAATAGGCACAAATCGGTTTACCATCATATCTGAGGATTAAGCCATTTGTTGAGTTTACGGCAAGGTTGCTAGCCTCGGTTTCAGAACTTACGCCAAGATACATCTGATCTTCAATGTTGTCTTTTAAATCGTAGCCGTCGCTGCCATGTTTGCCGCAGTTAGCTACAGCGTATGAGCGGGCGGCGATTGCTTGCGCTTTAAGGGCTTCTTGCGGCCAGGAACTGGGCATTTCGGAGGGAACGACTGAGAGTAAATAATCTTCAAGGTTTAGGCAATTGATAATGGTGAAAGGTTTTATGCCCGTCGCTTGAGTGATGGAATTATGAGCGTGACTTTTTTGCAGTAGAAATGAGCCACGGTACGAGCGATCATTTAAAGCGAGCAATCCTTGACTATCGCTGCTGACAATTGGTTTGATGGTATAGCTGTAATTGCTATCTGGAATTGGCAAATTGAACCCGCTGAAATTAGATAAATTAGTTTGGTCGTTTGAAGGGGTGGCGTATGCGTCCGTGTCTGGATGATATGCTGTGGCCTCGATTGGCGATTGTTGCGGTAAGAGGATATGTCCAGCTAACTCTTCTATGGCGCAATAATATTGTTTGTTTGGTTGCAAAACTAATTGATCTTCTTGTTGGGAAAGGACCCACTGGCTTTGTCCAGGGAGATTAGCGATTATTTGTCCAGTCGTGTTATCAATTAATTGAGCACCGTCCAAAATAGAAATTCGCGCTTTTTGTAGATTAAGACCAATGCCTATTTTAATTTGAGTGCTTAGAGGCAGCCCTATTGGTATCGTATGTGGTGCGCCGATATTTAGTACGACATTATTGCCTATAGGAGAATTGCTTATCTGCTTAACAGGAGTTTGCGGTTGCGGCGAAAGAGTCATGCTCCCATCGCCTGAATTGTAACTATTGGAGTGCTTGGTGTGGTTACCAAATAAACCGATCGGAAAGAGACGCCTGCCGGCCTGGTGGTTAGTTTGTGCTTGAGGATAATAAACCGGTTGGCTGGTACTGGCTGGTAATTGCCTGTCATCATTTTTATGACTATGAAATGGCCAGAGGGCATATGCAGGTGCAGCTGTGGCAAACAGCTGCACGCATAACGAAGCGGTCAATGTGACTAGCGTAATAGCTGTGCTAGCTTTAATTGCCAAATTGTTCTCAAACCTTCTAGCTATTGGGGATCTTTGTTTTTTGCCTCTTGCCAGAACCTAAGGGTCCCTGGGGGGCGGGAAATTAATACAAAGAAAATTCAACGGAGTGAAGTATATTGTAATTGCCAGGACTATTTTAGCAAGCAGGAATGATAGTTGTCAGGATGTAACCTGATGCTAATTAACCTCTTAATGCTTCGGCTCCGCCAACAATTTCCAGTAGATCTTGGGTAATTCCACTTTGTCTGGCTTTGTTATAAACGAGAGTAAGTGAGCTGATTAAATCACGAGCATTATTTGAAGCGTTAGTCATGGCATTCATACGAGCAGCCAATTCAGAGGCTGATGCTTCTAACAATGCTTGATAGATCACATTTTCTAAATATTTTGGTATCAGCTCTTTGGTCATTATCTCAATAATGCCTGGCTCAAATAGCCTTATGGCGGGTATTTTAATGTCATGTTTAGGTTCCTGTCCTTCCAGCAAAGCCTGTTCTTCTTTTAAATTTGTAATTGTGGCGGGTAAATAAGCAAAGTTATCCACTCTTGAACGAAGCATAGAGATGTACTTTGTGCCAATCAATTCAATAGCGTCAACTGTGCCGGTGGTGAATAAGATGCTTGCTTGTTCACCAATTAATTTTGCTTCTTCCACTGTAGGAATAGCTGGCAAAAGTGTATAGGTCTTTAGTTTTTCAATTTTAATATGTTTGAAAAATGCAGCTGCCTTTAACCCGACAAGAATTAAGGCAATACTTTTGCCTTCTGATTCCAATTTTTGAATGCGGCTGAGCACTTCGCGAAAAACATTTGTGTTATAAGAGCCGCAAAGTCCGCGATCTGAAGACAGCACAATTAAGCCTACTTTCTTTACGGGGCGAGCATGAAGCAGGGGCAGACCATATAAATCAATTGGATTTATTTCTTGGAGAGCTGCTGAGAGCATGTCCACAATAGCT
This sequence comes from Candidatus Melainabacteria bacterium, assembly GCA_963767815.1. Taxonomy (GTDB): domain Bacteria; phylum Cyanobacteriota; class Vampirovibrionia; order Obscuribacterales; family Obscuribacteraceae; genus CAVYFJ01. The sequence continues at coordinate 136,048 of CAVYFJ010000003.1, forward strand.
TGAGTGAATGGCCTGGATGCCTGCATTCTCGCTTGAGCGCGGCGTACTTTGGCTGCGGCCACAAGACGCATGGCACGAGTAATTTTTTGTGTTGCCTGAACACTTTTAATTCTATGTCTGATTGCTTTTAAATTTGCCATGGATAATTACTTCGAGGGTTGAAAGAAATTAGTTTTAAAAGTAGTTATATGGTCGGAAAGCACCTTTTCATCTTCCGGACTTAATTTTTCTCCAGAGGACAGTTTGCTTTCAATATCTTTGGCTTGAGCAGATAAATATTGGAACCAGGCATCTTTGAATTTACCGATTTGCTTGGTGTCAATGTCATCGAGCAAGCCTTTATTAGCGGCAAAAATGATTGACACTTGCTGGGCCAACGAAAGCGGTCGGTACTGAGGCTGTTTGAGTACCTCAGTTAGTTTTTGACCGCGGCGAATTTGATCTTGAGTAGCCTTATCTAAATCAGAGGCAAATTGGGCAAAGGCTTCTAATTCTCTAAATTGGGCCAGATCCAATCTCAACTTACCGGCCACAGTTTTCATGGCTTTGGTTTGAGCAGCACCGCCTACCCGGCTAACTGATATACCGGCGTTAATCGCTGGTCTGACGCCGGCATAAAATAAATCTGTCTCCAGAAATATTTGTCCATCAGTAATAGAAATAACGTTTGTTGGGATATAGGCAGATACGTCTCCGGCCTGGGTTTCAATAATCGGCAGGGCAGTAAGAGAACCACCGCCTAATTTGTCTGATAATTTAGCGGCTCGTTCAAGCAAGCGGCTGTGTAGATAAAACACATCTCCCGGATAAGCTTCCCGGCCTGGCGGACGTCTGAGCAATAGACTCATGGCTCGATAAGCTTGGGCGTGTTTGGATAAGTCATCATAAATACACAAAGCATGCTTGCCTTGTTTCATGAAATATTCGCCAATAGCACAACCAGCATACGGAGCCAAAAATTGCAGAGCATTAGCCACACTAGCAGAAGCGTCGACAATAACTGTGTATTCCATGGCGCCTGTATCTTCGAGGATTTTTTGAATACGGCCGATATTGCTATCTTTTTGACCAATAGCTACATAGATACAAATTGGACGATTGGGTTGATGCTTTTGATTAATGATGGTATCGATAGCAATGGCAGTTTTGCCGGTTTGCCTGTCACCAATGATTAATTCGCGCTGCCCACGACCGATAGGAATCATACCATCGATAGCGGTGATACCGGTCATCAGCGGTTCACAGACGGATTTGCGTGATACTATGCCTGGTGCTTTAATTTCAATTGGGCTAAAGTCATCGGTAACGATTGGTCCTTTACCATCAAGAGGTTGACCAATCGGATTGATAATGCGGCCAAGGAGCGGCTCACCAATCGGCACTGAAGCAATACGCCCGGTGGTGCTTACTGACATGCCTTCTTTGATCTGACGGCCATCACCAAGAATAACTACGCCGACATTATCTTCAGAAAGATTGAGTACCATGCCCACGGTCTTTTCAGGATCATCAAATTGGACTAATTCGCCAGCCATAGCCTTTTCCATGCCGTAAATGCGGGCGATGCCATCGCCAACTTGCATGACAGTACCGACATTGGAGATGCTCAGTGTGGAGCGATAATTCTCTAATTGTGCCTTCAATATCGATGTGATTTCATCTGGTCTGATTGCCATAATTACGCAAACCTCAATCTATTTTTGTCTTTTCCTAAACGCTTATAAGTACTCTTTCAATACTATTCAATCTACCTTTCAAGCTACCATCAATTACTTGATCTCCGATCCTTAGAACAAAACCGGCTATGAGAGCTGGCTCAACAGCCATTTCCAGACTCAAGCTTTTGCCGAGATACTCATTTAATTGGGCTTTTATGTCTGCCAGATTGTTGTCGGATAGCTTTTCACTAGAAACAATTTGTGCCGTAGCAATATTTCGCTTTTCATTGAGGAGTAAACGATATTGAGACTCAATGGCCGGTAATAAATCCAGACGAAGGCGATTTACCAGTAAATCTAATAGGTGTAATGTGAGTTCCTCTACCTTAGCCATAAAAATAGTTTGCAGTAGCGACTTTTTTTGAGCAATGGAGTAAGAAGGATGATTGAGTACAAGCTTTAGGTCATGGCAATCAGCAATGGTGGTATTGATAATCTTTAAATCGGAAGCAATGGTGTCAACCAGTGCTGGCACCACCTTATTATCCATAGCCAGATCAATAAGCGCTTGCGCGTATCGTTTGCCTATAAGATCACGTTCAGACTTCACTGTGATATTTTCTCCACGACAGAAATTTCCTCAATATCCTCAATTAGTTTTGCTCATTAATGGTGCTCTTTATCTTACCGCCGCGTTGAATATCAACGCGCTGTCCATTGACTTTTGCCTCTATTGGCGCCGATTTATAAGTTGGGACTTTTTTTTCCTTGTTTGCCGATCGATCAGTGTCCACATTGGATTGGTTAAGTTTGCCCAGTTCATCCATAAATTCATTGGCAATTTTTGCTTTATTGCTCGGGCTAAGTATCGCTTTCAAGTTTTCTTCCGCCAATTGAATGGCTGCTTTGCTGACCACGGCGCGCATTTCAAGAATTGCTGCTTGTCGTTCGTTATGAGCAGCAAGCTCAAATTTGGCCAGCATTTCGGACATATCCTTTTCGGTTTGCAGTTTTATTTCTTCCGCCATTTGTTTAGCGGTATGTTTTGCTTCTACCACTATTTGTTCGGCGGCTTTAGAAGCTTGGGCAATTTGCTGTTTTTGCTCAGCCAGAGCCGATTCAGCCTCCTGGCGGGTTTTTGTTGCCATAGCTAGTTCATTGTTAATAAGCTCTTGGCGTTTTCTGATCACCGGTGGGATAAAGTTTCTAATTAGCCAGAAAACAATTGCAGCCAGAAGAAGCCAGTTAATTAGATTAGAGTGAAAATCCAAAAGAGAAGCAATTAGGTTCTGATGATCAAGGTGAGCAAATAAAAACATAACTTAATTCTCTTAGTGAATATTGTTCAGGGTTTGATAAACAGTTTCATCACTTGTAACTAGCTTAGGAGTTTCTCCCAATAACTTGTTGATAATTTCTCCTACCAGTTCAAGCTCGGGGTGAATTAGCGATTTGAGCAAATCTTGCCTACTGGCAGCAAGCTCATTTTTGAGCCGGTCGACTTTGGCTCGACCATTTGCTTGAACACCTTTGAGTCTTTCCTCGCGCTCCTTATTGGCCGCGCTAAGTGCGCTTTGAATAATTGCTTGTGCTTGCAGGCGACTTTCATGAAGTTTGGCTTGATAGTCAGCAAGAAGATTTTGAGCTTCTTGTGTGCAGGTTTTAGCTGTATGGAGATTTTCTTGTAGTTTGGCTCTGCGTCGCTCAATGGTCTTGCCGACCGGCTTCAGCATTATCTCATTCAATAAATAAATGAAGATAAGAAAGAGGGTCAGAAAAATTATATAAGTGCCATTGAGCGAAAACATAGTTATAGCGACTCGAAAGTGGAGGGCTGAAAAACGTTAATCACTGAATCGGGCTTATAGACTGGTGGCGTATTGCCACAGCAGGATTGCTATAACGAAAGCTAATAGTCCAAGAGCTTCCATCAGGGCGGCGATCACGATAGCGTTGACCAAAAGTTTAGGAGCCATTTCTGGTTGACGAGCCATGCCTTCCAGTGCTCTTGAACCAGCCAGACCAATGCCGATTCCAGGACCGATTACGCCAAGAACAGCAAGACCAGAACCAAGAAGAGCGGCAGCTTTTATATAAGTGACACTGGACACTGCTGTATTCACTGCACTGGGTCCAGCCTGGGCGATTAGAGTGTGGTCCACTTTTTTCTCCTTTACTAAAATACTAAGTTAGTTTTTTATATCGATTGAGTAGGCATCCATTTCAAAGCCTGCCTGTATTTCGTAGCTAGCTAATTTGCTTATTAGTTAGCTAATACAGACAGAACCACAGAGACCCACAATTAAATGTGGTAACCGGCGAACTCTGTCAGATGGAGAAACATTATAGCAAGATGCTTCAATGATTGTTTGTGTGAAGCTTTAAGGCTTTACTAAATTGGCTAATTTAGTGATGAGAGACGGTTAAGCCTATGTAAATCGAGGTTAACAAAGCAAAAACAAAAGCTTGGATCAAGCCAATAAATAGCTCAAAACCCATCACCCCAGTTGGAATAAGCACTGGAGCTAAGTTTATAGCTGCGCCACGCATGAGCTCATCAGCAGTGATCACTAGCATTAACCGCAAAGCTAGAGTAGAAGGACGGATTATCAAATCCAGCCATTCAATGGGGTTGAGATACAACTTCAAATATTTTATGCCGTGTACCCAGAAGCCCGAACCAAGATAAGTCAAGATAGATACAGTAGCCAGAGCAAAAGTGACATTGAAGTCTGTTGTTGGCGAGGCAATTTCAAAGGCTTCTTTAGGATCAGGTGTGGGCCACCAGGAAAATGATTCGAAAAGTTTCCAGGGACCGACGCCCAAAAAATTACTTACTAATACAAAGATAAAAATGGCGCCAATCAAGGGCATGAATGTCTTATACGCATGACCCATCTGTCCTTTGGTCAAATTGACAATAAATTCATAGAACATCTCAAAAAGATTTTGTCCGCTGTCGCCAGCATTTTCAGCTGTCAATCTTGGAGTAATGATCGCTGCAGTCACCAAAATAAGGACCATGCTTGTCAAAGCAAAAGCAAGTGTATCGACATGAATATCGCCCACATTACCTAAGGCAGGAATACCGAGAAATGGGCTTTGGCAAATTTGGGGATCATGAACAAAATAACTAAGGGGTAAATTCTTGCCTAACATTGGTTACCTGTAATTTGGGGATTTGCGAAAGAGCAATGATTGATCAAAAGGCTTTAGGGTTGCCAGTATCCTTCTTAGTAAAGATCGTGGATCATAACAGTGGTCAAGAGTGATCTGGTTCATCTTTATCTTTCTCTAAACTTATGGCCTTGATTACAAGCCGGGACAATCCAAGACCGCCGCCAACTAAAGGAAGCAAAATAGAGAGCCAGGGTGTAATCATAAGTTTTTGATCTAGGTAATGTCCAGCAAATACGCCGATTGTAACCAATACGGCCGCACCAAGCACTCCATCCGCCACAGTGATCATGGCTTTGTTAATTGAAATTGGCTTTTGTAGTTTCGACATATTCTGGGTACATATCTTTATAGATGATTGAGAATTTGGTGAGAAGAAAAGGCAATTTGTACCTAAATTGATACTTTCAATCATTTCTAACTTATCATTATGGAGTTTGATAATTGTCTGTGAGGAGATGTCATTAAATGTTTGATCGTTTTTTCAATTTTGTAAGATCTCTTTTTGGCGCTTTGCTTGGTCGGGTGGAAGATCCCCAACTGTTGCTTGAACAGACTTATCAAGACTTAAATACTAATCTAATTCAGGTGCGCCAAGCCGTAGCACAGGCAATCGCCACTGAAAAGCAAATAGAACAGCAATATCTCAAAAACAGAGAACAAGCGACAACCTGGCATAACCGAGCGTCAATGGCGGTGCAGCAAAGCAATGATGATTTAGCCAGACAAGCATTACAGCGCAAGCAACAATTTCTGCAGGCTGCTGGTGAGCAAGAAGTTCTTTTGAAAAATCAACATGATGCCACTGAACAGCTAAAACAAAGACTAACTGATTTAGAAGCCGAAGTACAAAGGGCTTATTCTAAAAAGCAAGTGCTCATTGCCAGAGACAAAGTGGCCCAGGCTACTGGTAAAGCAAATGAATTATTGGCTAAAACGACGGCTTATGGTGCTTTATCAGTAATGGATAGGATGGAAGAAAAAGTACAAGAGCGAGAAGCTCGGGCAGCAGCACTAGCAGAATTAGGCGGCGACAATCTGGAAAAACAATTTAAAGGCATTGAAGTTAAGACTGATATTGAAGGCGATCTGGCTGATCTTAAAAATCAAATGGGCATGGGTCCCACAAAAATTGAAATTAAAGATCCAGTTTTGTTAGAAGAAAAATCAGAAACTAGTAAAACAGTTGAAGCGGAAGGCGTGCGCGACGTTACTAAAGATTGATAGCAATTGTAAGCCTTTAAAATTGTCTCTTTAATAATCTTTCTAAATTCTGCTTCAAGTCAGCCACATTAGCATATCGTTTTGCTGTGTCTAAGTCAGTAGCGCGAGCGACTATTTGATCCATTCCCTGACTAATTGAGCTGATTATTTCGGCTGGGTGGGAGATAGAAATTGGTTTGGGATCGTGACTGGTGAGTAAAAAGTATAGTGTGGCCCCCATGGCATAAATATCGCTTTGAGTGCTTGGTGTGCCCCTGAATTGTTCTGGCGGTAAGTAGGCTGGCTTTCCTACCACAGTGCCGGTAGTTGTTGATTCAGTATTTTGAGCGACATTGAAATCGATTAGCTTTAATACGCTATTGTTACCTAAAATTAGATTATCCGGCGTGAAGTCCCTATGCACTACTGGTGGTGCCTGGCTGTGGAGATAAGAGAGCACATCGCACATTTGGTATGCTAAATAGATGGTTTTCCTTTCACTTAGCGGCCCGGTACGCTCGATGATATTTCGTAATGAAGCTCCGTCGATGTGCTCGAGGACCAGATAGGCTCTGTGATCTTCAACAAAGAAGTCTAGTAGTTTTACGATTTGCGGATTATCCAATTGTCTTAAAATGCGAGCTTCATTTTCAAATTGTTCAAGAGCACTTTTACGTACACTAATATCCACATAAACAGGCAAAATAAATTCTTTCAGTACAATCTCTGTTTGATTGGGACAGTCCTCAGCTAGATAAGCAAATCCCTGTCCGCCAGAGCCAAGTGATCTGATCACTTTATAGCGAGCATTTTTTACTAAAGCACCCTCAACCAGTGGTTTAAATCTTTCTCTTTTAGGAGGGGCACTGAGCGCCTGTAACCATAGTTCGGTATAACTGTAATCTGCTGGGGGCTGCAGACTTTCAATTACATGGGCATCTCTGCTTATTTTTGGCGCCCAGGTGCAAATAGCGTTAAGCAGCATCTCTTTGTCTTCAAATGAATCAATAGCATTGAGGTGAATTTTGGTCACATAAGTGTTTGTTTCTCTAAAACAAAGTCTATCCAAGGTGGTCGATGCCTGATTGCTGGGATGTTCAATAAAAATGTTGGTCAGTGTATTCCAGGGAAGATACGGACCATCAGAATTAAACATGCGGTGACGCCAGAGAAATCGCATGCCCTTTTCTCCTAACGCTAAATGCGTAGGTCTGGCTAAAACCAGTGTTAGTGTAATTAGTATTAAAGCCACTAATCCAAATATAAACTGGGAAATAAAGTTGAGATTAGCTGCAGACACAGCTGCTGCTGCCGCTCTTACTTGAGGGGAATCAATGAATGGATTGGCCATCAGTGACCCTACGAAGAAGTTAAGTCCAAGCACGGATATGATCACTAATGTCGGACCGGCAAACCACATCAAAAACAAGCGAGCTCCCTTAGCAATGGTTTTAGAGCGAAATTTTTGCTTAAGCCATCGCTCCAATTCTGGAAAAGCACGATAGCGGATAACTATGTCGGTGCCGGCGTGAATCTTTTTTTCGCTAATTTGATTGTTTGCTGCTAATGAGTCCAGGCGACCGGCAAGTTTGAGAACAACATAAGTAATCCATGAAAATTGGGCCAAAAACCAAGCGATACCAAGTCCAAGAGAGGGATCAAATAAATCAGAGGTGATATTTTGTACAAGGACGACAAAAAAAGGCAAAGCAATTGCCCCGGCAGCTAGAGCGATTCCTGAAGATCCACTCTGAGTCTTATCGTCATGCCAATCAAGAAATTTGCCAATGCGATATGGTATATAGCCAAGAGTGAAAAGCCACAAATAAAAAAATGGGTCAATCAACCTATTAAAATGGTAAGTACTCACCCGAGGTAGGAAGACAAAACTAAGAATTGAAATCAATCCAAGGATACGTAAGCTGATTGGAAGGGCTGATTTATACTTTTGACTACAGGCATAACTGATGGTGAATAGCCAATAAGACCAATAAACTTGAAATGGTAGAGCAGTCCAGAAATCTGTTGGACTAAATAGTCTGAGCACAAAAGTGATTGCTGTGAGAAAGATAAGCGAATTCACTGTGTTTCGCAAAGAGGGAAATATTCTTATTCCTGGATAAGTTGTTTTAATTATCAAAGCTTGATCGTCGCTAGTCTGAACCGGGGAGAGCTTTTGACTGGTTGGTAAGCCAGAGCCCTGACTTGCTTGTCTGATGACATGTTGAAGCTCATTTGTATTCTGAGATAATGGATCACTAACTTCTGTCCTCAGTATTGACTTTACCCGATTCGCTGTTTTGAATTTTGCGAATGGATTATTTGGGCTGGTGGGTTTGTTATCTGGATCGTTCATACGGCTTGTTCTAGTTTATTGTTGGTGTCCATTGATTTATTTTGAGAGTCGTCATTTGCTTCTTGTGCTTGTAGGTCAGGTAACAATTGTTGTAGCGCTTCTTCAACTTCCGAGGCATTTTGATATCGATCTTCCGATTCAAAGCAAGTGCATTGAGCGATAATCTTATCGAGCTGCCGGGAGATATTTTTATTGATGCTGGCAGGATGTGAAGGAGCTAGCGGGATGGGATCACTACCGGTTAGCAAATAATAAATCGTGCAACCCAGAGCATAAATGTCGCTTTGTAAAACAGTATTGCCTCGCAGTTGCTCAGGGGGAATATAGGCATGTTTGCCGACGATAGTGCCTGTGGCAGCACCAAGAAATTGATTGGCGGCGCCAAAATCTATAAGCACAATTTCGCCTTGATTGGTGCGAATAAGATTATCAGGGGTGAGATCGCGATGGATAATCGGCGGATTTTGATTATGCAGAAATTTTAAAATTGAAGCAATGGTAATTGCCCATTTAACGGCCATTGACTGCGACACTATGCCACTTTGCTTGATCAATTGTCTTAAATCTTGCCCATTAACATATTCAAGCACAATATAATGCCTGCCATCCTCAACAAAATGATCTAGCACATGGGCAATGTTTGGATGGTCGAGCTTGGCCAGTAAGTCTGCTTCGCGGTCTAAGTGCAGTTCAGCCTGTTTGCGGTTATTATCATCTGCTTGAGCGGGTATAACTGCCTCTTTTAAAACTACTAAATCTAAGTCGTTGATTTGGGCTAGATAAATTGCTGATAGGCCACCAAAGGCGAGCTGACGAATAATTTTTATTCGACCGTTCTGCAAACAATGCTCTGGTTCAAGTGGAATAAAAACAGTATTGGTAAAGCGTCTGCTCAGCTCTTCTTCCCACATTTGTGTATAACCTTTGTGGCTATTATGTGTGCTGTTTTGCAATTCTTGTTGGAAGGTAATTAATTGCGGGCTGCGCTTGCAGTTATTGGCCCAGAGTTCGATGGCTAGAAAGAGTTGTTCCAGGTCTGGGGTTTTAACACAATCAACTCTAAGAGGTATTATTTCACCCGAGTTGAAACCAAGAATCAAGCGTTTTGATTGAGTGTCATCCATGGCGTCCAATAATTCGGCGCTATTTAATTCTGGCCAATTGCGATCGCGTCTAAAGTTTAATCTTAATAAAAACAACAAAGGAAAGGCAATACCATCTTTTGATAGATGTATATGCTTATCCTCGGCAAAGGCAGCGAGCAGGATGCCTGTGGACATGAGAAAAATTAGGGACATACAGCCAATAACGGTAAAGCTTAAAGGCAATGAGTCCGAATGCATAATAGTATTGCCGATGAAAAGGCCAAGACAGGCTGGCAGAATGATTGCCCAGATAGGGAAAAGGAAAGTCATGGCTGAAAGAAGAATTTTAGCCGGACGATTTTTATATTCGATATTTATTTGTAAATCAGCCATGGGTATTTTTAGTAGAGAGTTGTTGTTTGCTTTTTTGATAGGCTTGCAGAGTATTTTTATAGTGTGGGTGGTTTTTTACGAATGCTTCGGCTTCTGCAGTTTTTTGCATCTGGACTAGATTAGAGATATAGGTTGAAGCATATATTTCGCTCCAATCTAAATTATTTTTGTGAATCCTCTCGTCCATTTTTATGGCTTGTTTAAACAATTGGGTTGCTTCTTCTATTTGGCCCAGATTATTTTTGGCCAGACCCATTTTACCCAGACGATAAACATTGTAATCAGCATCTCCCCAGCTTTTGGTAATTGAATAAGCATGGGCATAACACTGATAAACTAATTGCCAATCACCTTTATTTTCAAAGCATTCACCAAGATCGGCATAAGTATTGCCTTCGCTTTGGGTGGTGGGGCCAGTTTTCCAGAATCGAGAAGCTGCTTCAACTAGAGGGTATGCTATGTACGGTTCATTTTTGTTGGTATATTTTTCGCCAAGGCTGCGTAGCGTTTCCACCAGACCTTTTGGTGTGTCCTGATCTGGATTACCAATATGTGACAGTGCTATTTCAACAAGCTGACTTGCTTGTTTAGACTTAGATAAATCCCCAGAATTAAGCAGTGAATTAGCAAGTTTCAGCTCAGTCAAAGAAAGCAATTGGCTATTCATTCTAGTGCTTTTAATTCTTTCTATCACAGCCAAATAGATAGATGCAGATTTATCATATTGTCCAATAGAACCAAAATAGTCTGCATAATCTGCCTGCGTTTCTACGTAGTTGCCTGGAGACAGCAAATTGGACATTGCAGAGTATATAGACAGTTTTATGCCGTCAATTGAATGAAGAAAAAGGAGACAAACAAAATACAACACAACAATCAGAATGAATTTGTCAATGAATTTAGTATGCGCTGGCAGTTCTTTGACAGGTTGGGGTTTAAGAGAATCTTTGGCCAAGATTTTTGGAGCAACTGCACTGGGAGCTGAGGTTTTTGGTTCTTCACGGTTATTTGACTTGGCTATGGCTAGGTTTTCTGGTACTTGTGAAGAGAAAGAGATAGAATCAGCGTCTGGTAATTTATTTTCTTGCTTAAACTTTGGTAGTTGTGGTACAGAATCTTGCTCTGGCTTAGCAGGCATGCTGTTGAAGCCAGATAGCGTATCCGGTGCAATTTTGAATTTATCTTCTGTATTCATCAGATAATTGGGTTCTATAAGACTGTAAATCTTATTCCCGCTTATAAAATTTTATATGCAATCAGCAGTCTCATGTTTTTGATTGAGAGTCACGAATTGCTGAAAATGCTGTTCAAATTTGCCAGCCAGGATGGCTTGCCGGCATTCTTTGGCTATGGCAATTAAATAGCTTAGATTATGAATAGAGAGCAAAGAATAGGCTGTTAGTTCTTTGGATGTGAATAGATGATGTAAATAAGCACGACAATGGTTAATGCAAGTGTAACAAGTACAGTTCTTGTCTATTGGTGACAAATCCAAGGCGAAGCGACTACTTTTTAGTGGTAGTCTGCCATCGCTTGAAAATACGGCTCCGTGTCTGGCTAATCTGGTCGGGGAAACGCAGTCGAACATATCGATGCCGCATTTAATAGCATGAGCAATATCCCATGGTGTGCCAATACCCATTAGATAGCGAGGTTTGTTGGTAGGAAGTAGGGGAGCGGTAAACTCTGTAATTTGATCAACTAATGATCTTTGCTCACCAACTGCTACGCCGCCGATGGCATAACCTGGCAGATCATAACTAGTGACGGTTTTGGCAGAGGACTCTCTTAGATCTTGATAGATGCTGCCCTGGACGATGCCGAAAAGTGCCTGATCTTCCGGCCGTTGATGATGTTCGATACATTTTGCCAGCCAGCGATGCGTGCGTTCCATTGCTGTTTGTGCTTGCGCATGCGTTGCTGGATTTTTTACACAATCGTCAAAAGCCATTATAATATCGGCGCCTATTGTGTTTTGAATAAGCATCGATTTCTCTGGACCAATGAAGTGTTCATCGCCAGTGAGATGATCTTTAAACATTACTCCATCTTCGGTAATTTTTCGCAGGTCGCTCAAACTAAATACCTGGAAGCCGCCTGAATCAGTAAGAATTGGTTTGTGCCAGTTGGCAAATTTATGCAAGCCGCCACAATCTTTGATTACTGATAAGCCTGGCCGTAAATAAAGATGATACGAGTTACTTAAGATAATGCTTGCACCACAATCATCGACCTGGCTGAATGTCAAAGCTTTAACGGTGCCTTGAGTGCCAACTGGCATAAAGACAGGTGTTTCAACTAGTCCGTGTTTGGTTTGCAGTAAACCGGCGCGAGCACCTGACCAAGGACAGACTGCCTGAACTTTAAAAAAACCGTTATCAGCAAATTCAGGAGTCATTATTGTTCAGGCTGCCTGGAGGCTAACTGAATTAATTTTTCTTGGCTCGCCGGGCTAAAGATTCTGTCAGGTGCTTTAAACGGCGCTCATAACCGTAAACCGCCCATTTCAATTGGTGCATTTGAATATTGCGAAAGCCTTTGTCTTTCATTTCTGTGTACGCAGCATCGGCTGTCCAATTTTCTGCGCCTATGCGATAAATGGCAATAAACATCCCGGTTCTATCGCGGCCGTGCTTGCAGTGTAAGTAAATTGGATGTTTGCTTTGATCATCAATGATTGAAAAGAATTGGTCGATTTGTCTGTGCGTAGGCAAAACCCAATAAGAAAGCGGAATACTAAAATAGTGCAAATTACGTTCTTGACACAATGCCCGCTCTAGCTTTATCGTTTCTGAGTGCCAGCGCAATGAAATTATGCTGCGAAATCCACTCTCCGCCAGCTGTCCTATTTCGGTAATATTTGGCTGGCCACCACGATAAAGCCAATTTGTGACCGGTTGAAATTTTGTAATCGTAATATTTTCAAGACCGGTTACAATATACTGGTTCTGATTAGATTGCCAATTGGATTCAGACAAAGTTTTTCCTTAATTAGTGAAGATAATTGATTTAACCGTCATTATTGTACTAGGGACTGGTAGCCTAACTCAAGCCAAGCAGCAATCTTTCTTTAGCGAACAAGACAGAGAAGGCAAATAGCTGGATAGCGAAGGACAAATATGACTAAAGAGAATACAGTGACAAAAGCTGATAAATATAAGGGTCGGCCAGTCAGCGATTTGCCAATTGAATTTGAGTGGTATACCGGAGACTGGCTAGAACTCTTTGATCGTCAGATTCAATTGGTAAAGGCGGACTTGAAGAGGGCTCAGGCTGAGGGCAGAGCAATCGTTTTTCAAAGTTGTCCTATATCTACAGCAGGCGGAGGGCATTTTTCTACAAATGTAGACATTGCCGGATCAATAGAGCGTAGTTTGATGGCTAAATGGGGCGAGCGATTTTTTATCCTCAATCCTTCAAAATATCAGATGGAAACTAAAGAAGGTGTGGGCTTAATGTATCAACACGCTGAAGCGATCTGGCGTGAAACAGGAAGACGTATAGATGTTGATCATTTAGCGCGCACTACTCCACCAACGGGTGGGGATTATATGAGAATGTGGACCAAAGTAATTGTGGAAGATGATTACTATTGCGGTGCTGCTCGCATACTTCCCAATACGGGCAACTTATTTGACGCGTTTTATTTCATTGGTCCCACTGATGTGCAAGAATTTTTCTTAAGTGAGGCTCGCTCTTTGTCTCAGGCAGTGGAATTGTACTTTGCTAGAAAATATGCTCTGGATACTGATTTCAAAAATGATTTTGATTGTATAGAGCAAAACAAGGGTGTGTGCCGATTGTTAGACATGTCCAATCCGGCCGAAAAGGCAATGTGGCAGCAAAGAAGACAGGATTTCTTTCGTTATTATGCTATTAAGGCGGGCACTAATTTCAGCCAGGGCAGTCATGATGAGTGGAATATTGTTCATTTGCTCAATGCCAAACGGATAGCTAATCCAGACATTTATGGGGTGGAAAGACAAATTGCCGTATTTTTCGATGGTCGGCAAATTAGTCCGGGCAGTTATCCAACACAAACCGCTTTAGGATACGCAAAGTATTGTGCCCCAGCAACATAAATTAGTGACCATTAACCTTTTCAAAATCAATGAAGGCTTGCACTGGATCGGTAGACACGAGGCGGACTTTAATTTGATCACCAATATCAAGTCCTTGCTCGCCACGTATGATTTTTCCTTCTGCCGGCGGCTTGAGCAGGCGAACGAAGGTACCACCGTCAGTAACACCGGTGACAATCCCGGTGAAAGTCTCGCCAATATGCTTGCTTAATAGAACGGCTGCAGCCACTTTGCGCATTGTCCGTTCGACTTTATTTGCTGCCTCTTCTTGCTGCGTGCAGTGCATGGCAATTTTATTCAGTTCTTCAGATGTATAAGGAGTAGGAGTGCCTTTAATTGCTGCTTTAACCAGCCGTTGCATAATTAAATCAGGGTAGCGGCGATTGGGAGCAGTAGCATGAGTATAATCATGGACAGCCAAAGCGAAATGTCCTTGGTCAGCCTGTCCTGGAATTTCCATTACATATTCGCCTCGTCCAAGTAATTTGACAATGGTCAAAGACAAATCAGGAAAACGTAGTGGATCTGCATCTTTGCGATTTAATAAAAATTGAGCCAGAGCTTTTGCGTCGGGTTCAACTGGTAAGCTTTGTCCATAAGATTGTGCTACTTCGACAATTCGCTGCCAGCGCTCTGGTGTTTTGACAATGCGTCTTATTGAGGGAATTTTTTTTGCTTCAAGAAAGCGTGAAACAGCAATATTGCCTGAAATCATAAAGTTTTCAATCAAATCGCGGGCGGGGTTTTCTTCAACAAGTTCAAGATCTAGGACAACACCATTTTTGGCTACCGTAGTAGCTTCTGGAGTGTGCAAATAAAGTGAGCCTTGTTGTTTGCGCTGATTATGAATGAGCTCTTTTACTTTATTTTGAAGAAGAATTTGATCCGACAATCCTTGTACTTTGGCTATTTTGTCTGGTGGGCTGCCGCCTTGCTCCAGCCAATTGCCGACCATTTTGTAATCCAATTTGGCTTGATTGCGCACAATGGCCGGATATATGTTGCTTGTGAGCACTACACCGCTTTGTCCAATAATCAAATCAATGACAATGGCTGGTCTATCGGCACCTTCAACTAAGGATGTCAAATTAAAGGAGAGGTCATCAGGCAACATAGGATATGTAGTTATACCTGTGTAAACAGAAGTTGTATTGGAAAAGGCGTGATTGTCTATGGCTGAGCCCTTTGGCGCAAACGTGTCTACATCCGCAATGGCAATCATTACTCGAACATTGCCACCTTTTTGCTCTTCGACATATTCTATTTGATCAAGATCTTTTGATTCTGGATTATCAATTGATGACCATAGAAGAGAACGCAAATCTCGGTGAGCAGTATTGGTATCAGTTATGTATTGTTGTTTCTGTTTTAAATTCTGGATTTCTTGAATAACACTTGCTTCGAAATCGGGCAACAAACCTTCGGCAAGCATCTCTTGGTTTGCCCTTGCCTTAAGATCTATGGACTGCGAATTATCGGTAGTCGGCAAGGGTACTTGGCTGTGATTTTTAGGCATTTAGTTAATAATTTTAGTCTTAATACAAAAGTGGCGGATCTCGATAACTGTTATATGCGGCGTGATTTTAAAAGGTTTTTGGTAAGTGTTTCATGTAGTTCAATATCAGTGTGGAATTAGCACTGAAAAGTAATCCCAATAAAAAAGCGCCCAATATGATATCCCAAACTAACAGGAATTGACGTTCTGAGAGACTATTTAAAATGCCCAATCTATTCATGGTGAAGACAACAACAGTTAATAAAAATAGCCCATCACAAAAAAGCATCAGTGGCATTTGATACGCATTTGTCGGCATAACAACAATTACTAATAGGAGCAAAATCGAAATAGCACCCAAAATATCAGTGACTCTATCGCTGTATCTAAACCTTTTCCGCGGCAGGACACTTATATACCGAATCGCTTCGATACAGCTGGCTAATATATTACTTCTTTTAACATAATTAGAAGCAGCCTGACAATCAGTCTGATGTTCTCCTTGGGGGAGAGCACAGGGATTTTTAGGTGAGTCCAGCTCATTACTTTCTGCAGTCATTGGTAAGAAATAAATTTGTGGCTTAGGACAAGGGCTAACGACAGCAATCATATCAGACCTGGTGGCGATTGCTAATCTAAAATTAGTCCGAATATAGAATGGGGGCGTATAAGCTTTTAGCAAATCTATCTTAGGTTGATTTAAATAGAAAATCTGGCGATTTCCAGTGATTCAGTGGATCCGTTGCGATCAGGCATTGATTTTAGCCGTGTGGCGATTTCTATGGTCATCACTAAGTCATGATGGGCATTATGGGCCTGGCTTATATCAAGACCAAAGTGTTTGGCGACACTGACCAGCTTTAAATTTGGCAGCCCTGAATTATAGCCAAGCTTACTTTTGGCTGTGGCATATATATCGAGCCAGGGAACTTGGTAAGGAGCTGGCAACAAGTCATGACGTCTCCACATATGAGCTAAGAAATCAAGGTCGAATTGACAATTATAACCAGCAAATCTAGCTATCTTGCCGCCCAAATTGGCAAACTGATGTAAGGCGGTGGCCACCATTTTTTCATCAGGAGCAGATTGCAGGTCCTGCCAATCTAATTGATTTATTGAAAGAGCCTCTTTGGTCACTTCCAGGTCCGGATGGGGTTTAACATAGGTCATAAAATGACCCTTAATTTTTAGATTTAAATCGGTAATTATAGCTGCCACCTGTAAAATCGAGTGTTTATCAGGGTAAAGGCGCGCCTGTTTCCAAATCTATAAATAAATAATTGCTGCGCGCTATGCTTACATCCGCACTATAATCCTCATTCATTCAGCTCTCCACATGGTGAGATAGGACCAACCTCATTTTTTAATTTAACTGAGTGGTAAATTGACTTGAGCCAAAGGCGCTTGATAGCGGGAAGTGATTGAGCCGAGAGATAAAAACCAAATACTGGTATTAAAGCATTGAGCCAATATTGTCGGGCGCCAAGTAGATAAAGCATAGCGGCAGATACAAAATAAGTGATCAATGAAATAATGCCAATGCGCGTTGCGCTTACTTCCCAGGCTTTGTCAGCCTCCACTCTAGCATTACGCTGCCTTATTGATTCAAAATCACGGTCTAAATGCTTCTTTATTGATTGGAGATCACGTTCTAATTGTTCAA
This sequence comes from Candidatus Melainabacteria bacterium, assembly GCA_963767815.1. Classification (GTDB taxonomy): domain Bacteria; phylum Cyanobacteriota; class Vampirovibrionia; order Obscuribacterales; family Obscuribacteraceae; genus CAVYFJ01. The sequence continues at coordinate 153,160 of CAVYFJ010000003.1, forward strand.
GTTTTTCTTCGCTCATTTAGTATAGTTGCTCCAGAATTTGCTTATTTCGGGACATATCTAATGGAAAGTTTTATAGGTCTTAGGACAGAGGACAAACATATGTATCAGCCGGTGTAGCGGATATTTAATGCTTCCAGGAGCGAATTTGTTGTTAAAAGGCACCTTTTCACAGCTAATTTACTTTAAATCGGCCCTTAGGGAGTGATTTGTCTATTTTTTGTGCGGTTTTGCCCAAAAACTTATTGACACTGGTTTCAGTGTATAGTCTAATTCGGGCTGTTGGCCGGAGAAAAACGCCCCTTGCGCATTAAAGAAATTGAACTTGACAACTTTAAATCTTTTGGTAAGGACACCTTAGTTCCTATATTGGGCGGCTTTACGACCATATCAGGACCCAATGGCTCAGGTAAGTCCAATATTGTTGATAGTCTTACTATTTGCTCTGGGGCTGTCTTCTACACGCTCGATGCGGGCAGAACGTTTGCCTGATTTATTAAACAATTTAAGCGGGCGCAATGATGCGAGAGTAACTGTGCGCTTCACCAATGATGCCGGGGAAGAGCTTGAAGTAACCCGGCGGATTAAAGTAAAAGAAAATAGCTATACAAGTACATATGTGCTTAACGGCAGAACGACGACGCTAACAGATATACATGATGCGCTGATGAAATATAATGTCAGCCCAACTGGCTTTAACGTCATCATGCAAGGCGATGTGACTGGCATTGTCACAATGAGTGGCTACAGAGCGGCGCAAAATTATTGATGAATTGGCTGGTGTGGCCGAGTTTGATAGACGCATTGAACAGGCTCAAGAAGAGCTTGAAAGCTACAGCAGACAAAAATTGACGAGCAAAAAATTATTCTTGGCGAAATATATCAGTCGCTTAGAAATATTGCGTATGGATCGCGATCAGGCGCTTAAATATCTTGGAATTAAAGACGAAAAAGAAGGCAAAGAAAAGAGCTTATTTTCACGCGCTATCAAGAATTAGAAGAACAGATTCGAGCAAGAAAAGACGGAGCTGGAAAAACTTAAAGCCAAAGAAGAAAAATTACAGAACCAGCTTAAATCAGACTGAAGTTGAGTTTGCTCAGCTTACGGGCAGAAATGGCTCGCATTGATCAGGAGATAAAAGACAAAGGGCGGCAATGAGCAATTGCTATTGCGACAGGAGTTAGAAAATACACGTGGTGAATTAACCCGGGAAGAAAATAAACTTTCTAATCTCAATGCTGTGATTGAGGAAAAAAATAAGCTGGCTAAAAATCTCAATAATCAGATTAAAACAATAGAGAAGCATTTAAATGAGCTGAAAAGACAAAATAAGCAACACGCTAGTAGACAAAGAAGCAGTTGATGTTGGCTTGATGGAAAAACAGGGTATTTTCCAGGCTGTGATGGCTGAAATTGAAATGATCAGACAAGCGAAGGATCAGTCATCTGATAAGGTGACTACTCTGCATTTGGATTTGCAAAAATTGCAAGACCAAAAACATAAACTGGAATTGAGGCAAGCAGACTTTAGTTCGCGACGCGCACATCTAGAAAAAGAAAGCAAAACTGCCCGGGAGAGATTGGCTGACAATTTTAGAAAAGTCTTCCGGGATAAAAACTATTATTTCTAGCCTGGAATATTTATTCCAGGGCCAAGAAGCAACTGTTCTAGGGATGGAGCGGGGTGTCAGACAATTAGAAGATGAGCTTGAGTCAACCGAGCAAGAAATCGAAAATAAACGCCAGGCGCTTGAGGCAGTTAATAAGCGCATTGTACAGTTAGAAACACATAAAGAAGTAGCTGGTGAATCAGGCTATGGCAGAGCAATTGAATATCTGCTCAATAAAAAAATACCTGGTGTGCACGGCACAATTGGTCAATTAGGCAAAGTAGATCAGCCGAGTATGAATTAGCCTTAGAAACAGCTATTGGTGGCAAACTTGGCCATGTAGTGGTTGATGATGATCAAGTTGCCCAAAATTGTATTGAGTTGCTAAAGAAAAATCAAATTGGTAGAGCCACTTTTATTCCCCTAAATAAAATTGTAGCGCAGCCACCGGGACTTTTGCCCAATCATGCTGGGGTGATTGATTTTGCTTACAATTTGGTGGATTTCAATCCAAAATATACAAAAGCTTTTCAATATGCTTGCGGACAAACAATTGTTGTCCAAGATATGGAAGTGGCAAGAAAGCTTATTAATCAAGCGAGAATGGCTACCTTGGAGGGGAATTTTTGATAAATCCGGCAGCAATGACTGGTGGTAACGAAAAATCAAAACTGCACTTCACCAGCCAAGGCGAATCAGATTTATTAGTAGTTAGACAAACGGCTAAAAACTTGGCTGATCAAATAGCTAGATTGCAAGAAACGGTCAAAGAATTGAAAGGCAGCATCCAAGAAGATCAAGACACACATAATCAGGCACGAACCCAGTTTACGCAAAGAGCAATCAGAATTAGACGAGCGTCGCAAGCAGCTTAATTGATCTAAAATAAAGAGATGGAGTCTATCAAGCCTCAATTGCGCAAGCATGGTGAAGAAGTTGAAGCTATTGATGTTGAGTTAGAATCAATAAAACAATCAATTGCTGATGTCCTTACACATACAAGCACAATCGAAGAATCTTTGCAGCAGGCGATAGATGAGGGTGGCAAATCAAAGCTTGATAAATTAATTCAAGAATCAGTTGATGTGCGCAGCGAAATTGAAACAGTCGAGCGTGAAGGGCAAGATATTCAACGCTTGATAGACAAATGCGAAACTGAAATGCAAGTTGAACAAGGCAATCAAAATGCTCTTGTTGAACAGGCAAATGCGGTAAATGAAGAAATTGATAGTTTGAGCCAACAAAAGCCGCAATTTGAAGAAAATATCAATAAATTCAAAACAGCTATTTCACAAATGGAAAGCAAAGTTCACGAGCTTTCCGCAGAATTAGAAGATTTGCGCCAGGAAAAAGAAAAAGCCCATGAAACATGTAACGGCTGCTGAAATATCAAGGACAAAAATTGAAACTGATTTACAGCATTTAGCTGAGCAAGAACAAGAACGCAAGCTATCACAATTTGATATGCTCAAAGATTTAACGTGCCTTAGGCGATGAAATTGAGGCTATCAGGGCTGCTAATCCGGATTTCCAACCGCTGTCGCAGGCAAGCGTTGATCAATTAAAGAACCAGGTTGATAAACTAGAGCGGCGCATGCGGGCTCTAGAGCCGGTAAATATGAAAGCTCTTGAGGAATTCAATCAGGCTGATGAGAGGCAAAGAGAATTGCAAGCCAATATTGATACTTTGTTGAATGAAAGCGAGGAAATCAGTCAGAAAATTAGTGGCTTTGATGAATTGAAAAAACGCACCTTTATGGAGGCGTTCGACGCTATCAATACTCAATTTTCAGGATATTTTTGCTGAATTATCACATGGACACGGCCGGCTGGAATTAGAAAATCCAGAAAGCCCATTTACTGGTGGCTTGATTATTAGAGCTCAGCCACGCGATAAAAAAATGCAACGAATTGAAGCGTTATCTGGCGGTGAGAAATCATTGACAGCTTTGTCTTTTGTTTTTGCTTTCCAGCGCTATGCACCGGCTCCATTCTATGCTTTTGATGAGGTAGATATGATGCTCGATGGATCAAATGCTGAGCGTCTGGCACGTATGGTTAAAAGACAATCTGCCAGTGCCCAGTTTGTGGTAGTAAGTTTAAGACGGCCGATGATTGAAAATGCTGATCATGCCATAGGTGTATCATTGCGGCCGGATGGTTATTCAAGAGTAGTGGGCATCAGAGAAATTCAAATTCCTGATGAAGACCCGGTAGAAGAAGAGCCTGCCTCTGAGCCGACAAACGGACAGGAAGAAAAAGCAGCCGTTATTGCTTAGAGAATATAGTCTTCTCTTTTTTGTAGGTGTTCAATATTTGGTGAATATGCAGGATACAGATACAAGCAATACTCAGCCATTGTCCTTAACGGCGGCGATGGATGTGGCTTTTGCCGGTGGTATTGAATTTCTGGTGCAATTGGCGGAAAGAGGCGAAATAGATCCCAAAGACGTCGATATTAGCTATGTCACTGATAGATTTTTGCAAGCCATTGCTGCTCAACCGAAAGAGAATTTGAGGCAAAGCGGTAAGGTAATTTTTCATGCTTCGGTTCTATTGAGAATGAAAGCGGAAGCTTTATTGGCTAATAAGTCGTATGGTGACGGCAATGATGATTATTTAGATTTTGCCGATGAAGATGGGTTGATGATTTATGACGCTAATAAGCAATTAATTGCTCGCCAAATTACTTTGCGAGATTTAGAAAGAGCCTTGGTGCGCCGGGCGGCAAAGAAACAAAATAGGCCGCGCAAGGTGACCCTTGACGAGCTGGTTGCTGCTTTAAGAGAAGCGGAGCGTATCGAGCGTCTCAGACGTGAACGTATACCGAAATCTCGTATTCAATTGGAAGGTTTTCATCAAATTAATGACGTTGATGATATCTTGGATCTGGCTCACGATGAAGATATTGAACTAACGATAGATCGTACGGAAAGAATTCTAGTTGAGCAGTTGCAACCAGGTCGTAGTTTAGAATTAGTGGAGTTGATTATCAAATTGGGCAAAAAATCCGATTGGGTGGATGCCTTTTTAGCTCTTCTATTTCTTGCTAATGCTGGTAAAGTTATTCTTGAACAATCTGATTTTTATGGACCACTAATGATCACTCGGGCGCATGAGCTCGATAATATGCCAAGAAAGGCGGAAGCTGTATGAGTTTGAAAGCTAGAATTGAAGCAGCATTGTTTCTGACCGATAAGCCAATGCCCGCTTTAGCTATTGCGCAATTGGTTAATGCCGATGTACAAATCGTACGCCAGACCATTTTAGAGCTCATTCATGAATATGAAGCGCGAAATTGTGCTTTGGAAATTGCTGACGATAATGGGTATATGATGCAGGTCAAGGACGAGTTTGCCACAATTGCTAATGATATTGCACCAATTGATTTGCCTGTATCAGTAGTGCGTACTTTATCGGCAATTGCCATTAAACAGCCTGTTTTGCAATCAGAAATAGTCCGAATTCGCGGGGCCGGTGCTTACGATCACGTAAAAGAATTGCTAGAAAAAGAATTGATTTCTAAAAAAGAAGAAGGGCGCTCTTCGCTTTTGACTACCACAAAGAAATTTCAAGAATATTTCCGCCTATCTAAAGATGCTAAGGACTTACGCTATCAATTAAAAGAACAAGTGGATAAAGACAAGCCAGGCGAGGAAGGAATTGTGCTTGGGGAAGATGGGGTGCTCAGTGGTGTTGGAGAAACAGTTGCCGCTTTAGAGGACGCAGCGTTAGCTGCTAATGTACCGGCGATACAGACTGAAGGAATGCCTCCAGATTCAGAGCTTATTGGGGCAGTTGATGACCATATCCAAGTTGAGCAGAAAGAAGAGACAGTTTCAACTGGCGAAGATGTGTTTTTAGACGAAAGCGAGGAAACAGTAATAGCCAGTAGAAATGTTTCATCGCCGCAAAATGTACAAGATAGTGCTGGCGATCAAGATGATTCTGTTGGTCCACAAATAAATGCCCTTGCTTCAAGCAATATTTAATGAGCGCTGACCAAGTAGCAGTAATTTTAGCAGCCGCAGGGCAGGGTGAGCGCCTTGCCGGGGCGAATTTACCCTTACCTAAGCAGTTTAACGAACTGGGCGGAGAGCCGCTATTTGTTTGGTCATTATCAATGCTTGCTAATTGCCCTGAGATTGGCAAAATTATATTGGTTGTGCCTAAAGAATGGCAAAATAAAGCACACGATATGCTGGTGCGACACCTGCCTGAATCTATGTCTAGCGTTACTATTATCGCCGGTGGTAGCTCACGCCAGGAATCTGTTTATTTAGCCTTGGAAAAACTGGCAATTGAAAATGATCCCCCATTGTATGTCCTTGTTCATGACGCGGCGCGACCATTTATTACTGCTGATGATTTAAAGCGGGTAATTACTACCTTAAAGAAGGGATTTGCTTGCACCCTTGGGATTCCGCTGTTCGATTCGATAAAAAAAGTAAAAGACGCCCTGGTAGATCAAGATCTTGATCGTGATGCGCTGGTGTTAATGCAGACTCCGCAGGCAAGCGAGTTTAAGCTGATGCTGGAAGCCCATCGGCATGCCAAACAAAATCAGTCTGTCACCACCGATGATGCGGCGATCATTAATAACTTTGGCACCCATGTTACGGTCTTGCCCGGGTCGACACTCAATTTAAAAATTACAGATGGGGCAGATTTGCTGATCGCTAGAGCTTTAATCAATTATTACCAGTGGCGTCCGGGCAATGTGAATGGCATTCATTTGTGAAAAAGGGCATTGTTTCCTTAAGAGCCTATTGCTTAATTGAGGGCGATGGTTATAATGGTGGCATTCAAGAGCAGCCATTATAAAATTTAAGATCAAAAAATCAAGCACCACATAGAATGGCACCCCAAAGTTTTTAGTTTACTAGTAAGAGCAGGAAATTATGTTTGACGATTTAAATCAATTTGGTAAGGATGTCTCGGCTAAAGAGCCTACAGGCACTCCGGCAACATCACCAGAAAATACTGTTGATTTGTTTCCCGCCCTGGCTGACCGTAAAATGATGCCTATCAATTCGATAAGGCAGCCGGTGGCTACTAAGCCGGGCACACAATTTTCTGTGTTTGAGCCAATTTCATTTGATGAGGCTCTGGATATAGTGGAATGTTTAAGAGCTAGAGCGGCAACTACAATTACACTTGATAAGATGAAAAAAATGGACGCTAAGAGGCTAGTTGATTTTGTGGCCGGTGCCTCAACTGCTTTGTCAGGCAATTTTCATCAATTAAGCGAGCAGGTCTATGTATTTTGCCCCAGCAATATCAAAATTTCTGTGCCTACTCAGTTTGGTTCTAAGGCGAATGCACCCAGCGGACCTGGTGGATTGCCATCTTTGGATTTCTTATATCCAGCAGATAGCCAGCACATGAAAACCAGGTTATCAAGTAACTGGGCGACCGTATAAAAAATTAAAGTAATTTCAGCTAACGAATTTGGTTCGTTTCGGCCGATGGACTTCAAGTTTTTTAACAGCCAGACTTACTGGTCGCTGATATTATTGAAGTATGGAAGTGCGAGCGGTTTAATCTGCTGGGCACTGGATTTCCTCCTTACCTAATCCACCACCAATACTTCCTTCTTCCTGACTTGAAGAAGGAAGTTTTTTTTGTGGTAATTCATGAAAAACAACCTGAGTAAACGGCTCGATTCGATATTTTTCAGCCAGAAAGTCTTTAATTGCTCTATAAATATACGCTTGGCAAGGCAGCCTTTCTTCTTTTGGCAGCTTTGCATACGTAGCCAGCAGGCTTTTTACTGCTTCTTCTATTTGAGAAGATATTTTGTCGCTCTTGACATTATCAAGAAGAATTAGTCCCTTATGCGTGCAATCAAATGAATATAGTTTTTTATGATCCGCGCTCAGGGTCAACGTAATAGTTACCAGTCCGTCTTTAGCAATTTCACGGCGCTCAGCTAGTATTTGCTCATCAATTTCCCAGGCTCTTGATGAGTCGATTAAAACAATACCTGCTGGCACGCGGCCAGTTTTTTCACAAGTATCCTTAGTTAAAGACAGCACCTCACCATTTTCAATTACAAAAGAATTTTCTTCGGGAATACCACATTGGCTAGCAAGCTCAGCATGTTTGACGAGCATGCGATATTCACCGTGTATGGGCACAAAAAATTTGGGCTGGCACAGATTAATCATCAATTTCTGTTCTTCTTGACAGGCATGACCGGATACGTGCACACCAGCGTCACGGCCGTAAATGACCTCAGCACCGCGTACAGACAAAGCATTAATTGTATTGGCGACAGAGCGTTCATTACCTGGAATGGGGGTAGCTGAAATAATCACTGTATCGCCGGCAGTTACTTTTATTTGTTTATGACTATCATGGGCAATGCGGCTTAAAGCGGATAATGGCTCACCCTGGCTACCGGTGGTTAAAATCACTACTTTATTTAGTGGTAAACGGTTGACCTCATCGGCGGTGACTAATAATCCATCTGGATATTTCATATAGCCAAGCTCGCGGCCAGTGCGGCAATATTAAGCATAGATCTGCCTAATATGGCTACTTTGCGATCATATTGCAATGCCGCTTGCAAAACTTGTTTTATGCGATGCATATTGCTGGCAAAAGTGGTAACAATAATGCGACCAGTGGCGTTGCCAAAAACTTCGCTAAGCTTTTTCCATACGGTGCGCTCTGATGGTGTAAAGCCGGGGCGTTCAGTATTTGTACTGTCACTTAATAACATAAGCACGCCTTCTTCTGCCGCTGCAGTTAGAGAAGCAATATCGAATAATTCACCATCCACTGGGGTGAAATCAAATTTGAAATCGCCAGTATGAATAATATTGCCAATTGGCGTGCGAATGACGAGGCTGAATGAATCAGCAATTGAATGGGTGCAGCGGACAAATTCGACATTAAAACAACCAATTTGCACGCGCTGGCGAGGATGCACTTTGACTAAATTGGTTGTACCTTCAAGACCAAATTCGCGCAATTTGCCCTCGAGTATACCAAGAGCTAGAGCCGGCCCATAAATGGTTTTGACAGAGACATTCTTTAGTAAATAAGGAATGCCACCAATATGATCTTCATGACCATGGGTGATGGCTAGCGCCTGCACTTCTTTTTGATTTTGAATCAAATAAGTTAGATCAGGCAATACTATATCTACGCCAGGCATGTCTTCATTGGGGAAGCCCAGACCAGCATCAACAAGCATAATATCTTCACCACAGCTTAATACCATGGTGTTCTTACCGATTTCTCCCAGCCCTCCCAGGGGAATGACCTTAACAGTGGATCTATCGGCTACTGTTTTTTCTTGTTCGTGAGATTTGGACAATTTGATCCTGATTTAAATGGAAACTATTAATATTATACAGTCAGCGCAGTTTCAGGCACATCAATTGGTGATTTAGCCATTATTGCTTCGAGTTTTTTCTGTTCATCAGCAGCTAAAGGCACAAGAGGTAAACGCAAGGTTGCCTTACACAAACCGATTTTTGATAGAGCATATTTCACGCAAGTTGGATTAGGCGCAGCAAAAAGTCCTTTAAATAAAGGCAGGCATTGATAATGAATCTTTCTTGCCTGCTCATAATCACCTTTAAAAAAGCACTCAATCATTTCTCTGATGGCGCGTCCAACTAGATGCGATGCCACACTGACAATACCGGCGCCACCTACGGATAAATAAGGCAGAGTGAGAAAATCATCGCCGGAATAAATCCAAAAATCTTTTCGATTGACTTTGCCACCCAATTCAGCAGTTTGATCAGTATTATTAGTTGAGTCTTTAAGGGCAATAACATTCTTACAAGTTTCAACAATTTCTAGAGTGGCATCTACACCAAGATTGACACTGGTTCTGCCCGGGACGTTATAGATCATAATTGGCAAATTAGTGCTTTTGGCAATTTCTTGGTAATGCTTGATTAGCCCAGCTTGAGTTGGTTTATTGTAATAAGGGGTAACTAAAAGTACGCCATCTACTGCACATTCTTCAGCTAAATGCACGCCTTTGATTGTCTTAGCCGTAGAATTAGACCCCACGCCAGCCAATACCTTAGTTTTGCCTTTTGCCTTTTCTTTGACAAATTTAAAAAGCTGCTTTTGTTCCGATTCTTCTATAGTTGGACTTTCGCCGGTGGTACCGGTAACCACTATGCCAGTAGAACCAGTAGCAATAAGATGATTAACGACCTTTTCTAAAGCTTTCATATCCAGACTGAAATCATCCTGGAAAGGAGTAACCATCGCTGTCAGCATTGGTCCAAATGGACTATCAGTGTTCTGAATCAATTTCTTCCTCCTGAAGCCTAGAATTTATTAGCTAGGCACAGCTTGTCTAAGTAGTTTATGTTCAAGCAAATATTCAGCTATATGCACTGCATTTAGTGCAGCACCAATGCGCAGGTTATCAGCCACTACCCACATGTGTATGCCGTTTGCAGAGGATGTATCTTTGCGTATGCGCCCAATAAAGACCGGATCTTTTCCGGTAGCATCAACTGCAGTGGGATAAACTTTTTCACCAGGATTATCCCAAAGCTGAATCATTTCGCTGGTTGCCAGAATTTCCCGAATTTTTTCAACGCTAACTGGCTCAGCAAATTCAATCAAAATAGATTCGCTATGTCCAACCAAGACAGGCACCCGCACTGCTGTGCAAGTGACAGCTAAGTCAGGCATCTCCAATATTTTCTTTGTTTCTTCAATGACCTTTTCTTCTTCTTTGGTGTAGCCATTAGGATTAAATGAGTCACACTGAGGAATGACATTGAAGGCAATTTGTTTGTTATAGACTCTGGGTTTTGGCTGTTCACCTTTCAAATAACCCTTTATTTGATCTTCCAATTCATCAATGCCCGGATTACCGGAACCACTTACAGATTGATAGGTAGAAACAATTACACGCGTAATTTTAAACAAATCACGCAATGGTCTAAGAGCAACCACAACTGGAGTAGCCGTACAATTAGGACTGGCAATCAGTCCCTTGTGTCCATGCAAAGCCTGACTATTAACTCCCGGCACCACTAAAGGAACCGAGGGCACCATACGAAAAGCACTCGATTTGTCAATTACAGTGGCACCACAATCCATCGCAATAGGAGCAAATTGCTTGCTCACATCCGCGCTCACCGCAGACAGAACAAGATCAATCTCCCGGAATGAATCTTTGTCAGCTACTTCAACAGGATAGTCCTTATCCTTGAATTGCATGTACATATTCTTAGAGCGTGCGCTTCCAAGCAATTTCAGTCTACCAATTGGGAAATTGCGCTCGGCTAATATTTTTAATAGCTCTTTGCCCACAATGCCTGTGGCACCGAGGATTGCTACATTGATCGGTCTTTTTCCGTTAGTTGCTGTGGCCATGACTTTGTTATTCCAATAATTGTTTGGCGACTATGCTATCTAATCCAAGAACAAAGGAGTTTAGCTTTATGACTGCCTTTATAGCGAGTACAATGCCTTGTTCAAAGGATTTGGCATTATGGCTTTCGTGCCGCAGTGTGAGTAATTCTCCATCATTGGCCATCAGCACATCTTGCCTGGCTAGTATACCAGGCAAACGCAAAGAATGCACGCGGATGCCCGAGTCCAGCTTGCCTCCCCGGGCTCCGGCCAACAATTCACGCTCTTTAATTGTAGTCTCGTTAAAGCTGCCACCCTTCTCAGCAATCACTTTGCCAGTGTACATTGATGTTCCAGAGGGAGCATCGAGCTTGCCCAATCTATGAGTTTCTAGAATTTCAACGTTCTTAAAAAACTTACTTGCTTGTCTGGCAAAATTGATCAGCAAAATCATACCCACGGCAAAATTAGGTACGACTAAGACGCCCAATTTAGACTTGGCCGCCGCATTTTTCAATTCCATTAAATGCTGTTCACTTAACCCGGTGGTACCAATAATTGGTCTGATACCCTTTGTAATTGCCGTCATAGCATGGTCAAAAGCACTGTGCGCCTCAGTAAAATCCAAAAACACATCCGGGGGTGAGCTGAGGTCTCCCAAACAATTATCCAGACTATCTTTAACTATCGGATTGCTACCATTTTTATCTGGCAGACCAACCAGGTCTTGCACCTTTTTGCCAGTGTAAGATGCGCCATGCCTGCCATAAGCGCCCACGAGTTTTATGCTCGGCTCGTTTTGAATTGCCTGCACGCTGGCGCGCCCCATACGCCCATTGATGCCGGCAATAACTAATGAGATGGTTGAAGTATCCGAATGGGTCGCATTTTTCATGATTAGCTTATTGTAGATGTGACCATTGTGGTAGCCATATTTGTGACTACTGTACGTCCAGTAGAGCCAAATCCACCCGCGCCTCTCTCTTTGCTATCATCCAAATCTGTCACTTCAACTATTTCTACTTTAGGCACAGGGGTAATAATCAGCTGGGCAATTCTTTCCCCAGGTTGAAAAGTATATGAATCTTGCCCACCATTTTTTATCAGTACAATCACTTCGCCGCGATAATCGCTATCAATTGTTCCCACGCCGTTAGAGAGACAAATGCCTGCTCTATCCGCTAGTCCGGATCTCGCCCTTACCTGTCCTTCATAGCCTTCAGGAATTTGCACAATGATGCCCGTAGGAATCCGTGTTCTTTCCCCAGGTCCTACAGTAATAGCCTCAGGAATTGCTGCTGTTAAGTCAAGCCCAGCCGAGCCGGCAGTAGCATACTGAGGCAATGCTTTGCAGTGCGGTAAACGCTTTATTTTCAAAGTAACTGTCAAGGATATACCTGCCTTTTGGAAATGGGACTAACGACGACTGATAATTGTACAAAATAATCCGCCAAATGTTATTTTTAGCTTTTAACCTTGGCGAGCCGAGCTATCGAACAGCTTAAAATTCAAATTGACGTCTGATTGTCTTGCAATTTTTTTCAATTTGTTTGCACAGCTTTGCAGTGAATGCTGTTTTGGATTTTGAATTTTTTATATCATCTGCCAGGTCACTAACAATAGCCGGCAAATTATTACTTTGATTGTCTATTATTGAGCGCAAAGCCGGAAATGATATCTGAGACTTTTTACAGAGCAATTCCCAATCTTTAACAGTGACTTTGTGAAATTTATATTGATCGCCAACTTTCATTGACATATCACCAGTAAGTCCATCATAAACCTGGGTGCACAAAAGATCATAAAAGGGGGCAATGCGAAATTGCCCATCGTCGTCATAAAGCAACGCAAAGTTTTTTGCATGAGCATCAGCATTGCCCATCAAGAAATTAAAAACCACCACTTCCATAAGTTTGTTTCGATCAATAACTGGAACACTTGAATTAAGAAGTAAATCAAAACAACTTTTAAGCCCTGGTCCTTCAAATCTTTCGTATTTCTGTCTAGCTGATAATGCCTGACAAAAATCTTCCTGGTGAATGCGAACAATATGCTTATTGTCTAGAAAGCGTCTGTCAAATCGCTCGACCAATAAAAATGTTTGCGAACGTACTTTATGTATTTCAGCTTTGGCTGTAGGAATATCAAGTTGAGCAGCAGCTCTTAAACAGAGATATTCATTTTCAACAGTATGCTCAAAACGCTTAAGAGCCGGCTTTAAAATATGAGTTGTAGGCGTATCTTTAGCAGGCAAGGATATTTTATTGTTCACAACACATACTGCTGCTTTATCTTGTACACCAGCTAAGGATAAACGCAAACCACGTACGTCCAAAAAAATGGTTTTTGCGGCAAGTCAGTAATATGTTTTTCAAGCTCGACATCGGACAATGGCATAGTTTTTAAACTGTGAGACACGTCTGCCAATACAGGAGTATCTGGGGGAACAAGAGAGACAGCCCCCGCGCAGTCGTGACCAATCACTGACAAAAGACTAAAAGTATTGTTGGGATTAGCATTATATTTTGCCGCAATCGCTACTCTTGCTTCAGGACTTTCTGGTAATAAGCCAGCAAAATAATTTTCACAAGGTACATTGCCATAACGCTTATTTATAAGTGGCATACTTTGAGACAATGGTAATTTCGCCTTGTCCAAATATTCAAAGCGTAATTTGCCATCGCGTGTTTGTTCAAGAACTCCCAAAGGAGTTCCACGCAAACGCACAGATAGACTTTTGCCTGTTTTCATTTATCATTCTCTATGGGTTGGGTAATACTGATTTTTACTCCCAACATTGTTGCTACGCGTAAAGCCTTATCTAATTCGCAAGTTGGTTTGCCATGCTCCAAATCGACTATAAAACGCACCCCTGTGCCACAAGCGCTGGCTACTTCGGATTGAGTAAGCTTGAGCTTGTTTCTCGAATTTTTGATAACATTGCCAAAATCTTTAGATGAGCGAATTTGCATGACTTGAATCCACCAATTTACCGTACAGTAAATTATACCCCAAAATTAGGAAAAATCCACTATTTTTTACCGTACAGTAAAATTTATTGATAAAAACAATAAATTAGATCATATTTTACCAATCGGTAAATTGTAATCAAAGCCGCTGTCAAGTATGTCAAAATTAAACATTGACATGCCTTTTCTTCTATAATCTGACCATAGACGCCGACGTAGCTCAGCTGGTAGAGCAACGGTTTCGTAAACCGTAGGTCGCGGGTTCAAATCCCGCTGTCGGCTTACCTTTCAAGGATCGATACCGTTAGTGGGAAGCACCGGGGAAGCACGGCCAGCTCATTGCTTCCTGCCGCTGCCGCTATAGAAATTACATTCAATCCGGCATGAGCAGCCGCTCTTGATAGAAAATTGTCTTGCCAGGCGCGAAAAGAATTCCCTGGCGACCGGCATAGCGTCCCTTGACCCCCTCGCGAGCATCCCATAGAGGAGGTATGCGCCCAACATCCATAATTTAGTTAACTTAACTGTGAGGCTACCGTTAACTAGATACGCCCCTGCTTGGCACCACATACAAGTTGATGAATTACGGCGCAAACAGCCGAAGGCAATATGCTCAATAATAATGCGGACATATCTAACATACGAAAAAAATAGCGGAAGTATCCCACCTCACCTCGGTGAGAATGTGAGAAATCAGGCAAGAGTCATCATCAGTTGGCTTATTCGAGTTCTCATTACCGTTTGAAGCCTCATGAGAATGTGAGAATCTGTCTTTTCATAAAATAATCTAAGCGGGGCTAATCACTTAGTTAAGCTCGATAGTTCAATTAGTGAGCATGTGAAAGACGTAGCACCGGAGGCAGTGCTATGTATATGACTGATACGTAGCTTGATTTCCTGCAAATTTTGGTATTAAATTGGTGATATTCGGTTAGTGAACACGAGGTTACACGTACTATGTCATCAATAGATGACCTCATGCATCGAGATGGAACGGGCAAATGGTTGCCTGGCTATTGCCCCAACTTGAAAGGCAGGCCAAAACAACCGCTTGAAGTTCGCGCACTTGCTAGGCTCTGTAGTCAGCCCGCTTTATTCAAGTTAATGGAGTTTGCTGCTGATTCAGCCCAGCCAAAAAATGTCCAGGCTTTTGCTAACATGGCTTTAATTGGTTTAGGTTTCCAGAAAGATTTTTTGCGGCATGGCCTGACTAAACATGGCGGCGAAAGATTTCACAAGTATTTATTTGAGCCGCCAGCTTCACCAGTTACAAGGGAGTCTCAACCGCCACCTATAAGAGATCCTCAACCGCCGGTTACAAAAGAGCCTCAAGAAATAAGTTCGCGGCCTGTCTCTGATACCGTTCGCAAGATTATCCGAATACGAGAACAAATAAAAGAAGAAATTCGGCTAGCCGCTTTAGCAAGGAAACGGCGCACGGCAAAACGGTGCTCAGGTTAATCAATTATTGATCAAACCAAAACCTATAGAGTCGCTTATCATAGACGTTTGCAGATGGAGGTATGTCTTTGACTTCTGCTGTGGGGAGGTTAACGATTTTGCTCATACTCTAAATCGGTCATTCTAAACCAGGGGATGTCTTCGATTGTCTTGTCTTTATGTTTGACCGTCACGTGATATATGGTGTCATACATCGTATTTTCCCACATCAAGTGACTGAATTTATGTCCATCAATTGCCAAGATGGTATCACCCGGTTTTAGCATCGCTGTGTCAGGATGGCGCGTTATACGCCGATATACGAGTCCTTTATTATTGACGAAGTAGCGATTACCGTGCACCTCTTTATCTTTGATTGCGTGACCAACCAAGGGGGCGTGCTGTTGTGATATTTGTCCAGGCAAAGCGGTTTCACTTTCTGGAACAGGCGACTGATTCTTAAGTCCCGATTGTTGTTGTGCCGAAGGATCAGCAACACCGAACCAACTTGGTAATTGATTAATACTACCGGGATTTGCTAAACCTCGACCGGAGCCACTAAAATCTGTTTCTTGTACTTGTCCATCCAATTCCTTGGCAAATACATGTACTGGCACCATGACTAATAGCAAAACTGCAACCAAGAATAAACTTGGTCTTGTTGGGTGGTCGGTGCTAGTAGATTGACTGGGAAGCATCATATATCTCATAGAATAAACGTTGTTTTGCCAGCAACTATTTGTAATTGCTCAGACCCAGATTTTTGTGATTGAACGTAATAACTACGTTGAAAACATAGAGTACCAGCACAGGATGTACCTGGTGATACCGTATTTGCTGTCAGAGCAGTTTGCTGGTATTTCGTCAAAGACACCTGCTCAAGTTCTTGCTTGTCAGGATTACAGACCGCATATTTTATATTACCTGGTAAGACATCAACTGGCTGCGCACCATTATTAACTATTTGCACGTCCGTTCGAATATAGTCAGGATCTGTCTTTACTATGGCAATCTCGATAGTGATATCATTGCCTTTCATTTTTTTATAAAGCACACCGTCTTTGTAAAAGTGCTCGCAGTTGGGTGATTCATCGTTATATGTAAATGTCTGCGCGTCATCAGGGTGTTTGGCGCGTATCAATAATTCTTTCGTGAAGCTTTCTCTTGCTTGCGCATCCTTACCCTGAAGTTTTTGAATCCTGCCTAAAAGGGCAAAGCAGGTTGCAAGATGCATATCAGTGCTTCCATATGCTCTTTCATAATCTGCCTTTGATAGGTTAAGCATGTTCTCTGCTTCGGCAAACTTGTTTTGATTCTCCAGCTCTACGCCTAATGTGCGGTATGCTTCTCCGCGTGCGTCGTAAGTAGAGGTGTCTGGCTCCAGTCTAAGTGATTGACTGTAATCTCCAATTGCTTTCTGATACTGTCCAAGTATTTCGTACGCAATAGCGCGCTGAAAATAGTCATTAGAATCATGTGGCGTTAAAGTCACCGCCTTTTGTAATCCTCAACTGCCTTGTTATATTGCTTGAGCTGAACGCCGTAGATACCTGCCCGGGCGACGTAGGCGCCAATGTTCATAGGGTTTGAGGCAACAACTTTATTGCAATCAGCAAGTGCCTTCTCGCACTGCCCCAATTGTCCAAATGCAGATGCACGTAGTAAATAATATCCCAGGTATTGAGGGCTGTGAGCAATTAGCTTGTTGTAGTCTGCAATCGCCTTTTCATACTGCCCTGATTTTCGGTAAGCTTCCGCCCGTGCTGAATAAGCCACATAACCAGTAGCATCCGCAGGATGGATTAATTATTTTGCTATAATCTGCAATTGCTTTTTCATACTGTCCAAGCTGTTTATAAATCTTAGCGCGTTCTTCATACGCGCGTACAAATGCAGGATCAAGTTTGATTGTAGTGGTGTAATTTTCTATAGCCTGATCAGGTTGATTAAGTTTCAGGTAAGCATCTGCTAAGTATGTGTAATAAATGTCTGCTCGTCTGGGATCGAGACTAATTGCCTTCTTATACTCATCTATAGCTTGCTGATATTGTCCCTTATCGCAAAACTTCTCGCCGCGAATCAAACACTCATCTGCATCACTTGTTGCGTCCAATTCGCATTCGATCTTCTTAGTGGGATCAAGGCTGATTGCTTTGTTGCGATCCTCATGTGCCTTTTCATACTGTCCAAGCTTGGCATAAGCATTACCACGTGTTTTGTATGCATCTGCATTTTTGGTATCAAGGCTTATTACCTGGTTGCAATCATCAACAACTTTTTGATATTGCTCCAATTTGTTGTAAGAACCGGCACGGCAAAAATAGGCAGCCGCATTTTTTGGATCTAGCATTATTACTTTGCTATAATTATCAATCGCTTCGTCATGTTGTCCAAGTTTATCGTGACCATACCCTCGTATTCCATATGCCTCAATAATTTTGGGATCTAGGATAATTGCTTTGCTGCAATCGGCTACCGCTTTCTGATACTGTGTTACAGAATCAAAGGCGGTACCTTGTACCTTATATGTTGGCGACCAGTGATCGAAGTTGGCGACGAAAGCATCTCCTTTTGCTTTGGCTTCCTTGTATGCCGCCTGCCTTTTCTCGTTCTCGGCAATTTCTTTCTGGAATACCTCACACTGTCCCAAGCCAATATATGCACGAGCACGAACAATGTAATTCTGTACTTCTTTTGCATCAAGACTTATAGCTTGGGTGCAATCAGCAATTGCTTTTCTATAGAGGACCGTACGTGGATTCAAGTATTGCGTTGCCGCTAAGTTACAATATGCATTAGCCCGGTTAAGATATACGTATGCGGTTTTTGGTTCGAGACTAATTGCTTTAGTGTAATCGTCAATTGCCTTTTGATCCTGTGTAAGCGCCTCATATGCATCGCCGCGCATATTGTAAGATAAGGAATCTTTTGGATCTAAAGCAATGGCATTGTTGTAATCATCAATTGCTTTTTTGTACTGTTTTAAATCAGCATAGATCATTCCCCGCCCCCGAAAAGAAGAGCTTCTTAATTGAGAGCTTCTATAGCAGTTGTGAGGGTCTAGAGACAATAGTTTGCTATAATTTTCGATTGCCTTATCGTTCTGGTTCAAGTGAAAGTAATATATATTACCCAGGGCAAAATACACCTCGCCTTTTTCATCATCGTCGGGACTGAGGCTTAGCACCGTATTGTAATCTGCAATTGCTTTTTCATATTGTCCTAGTTTTTCATATACCTCAGCACGTGCCATATAACACACCAACCCAGTCGACCGCTGCTCGGAGAGTTGATTATATTGTTGGAGCAATGGCAGTGAGTTTTCTTGCTTTAACCGTGGCTCTAACTGTTGCATTAGGCACATGGTAGCTTCAACAGTTTCTGCTGGAAGCGTCAATCTGATTGCTGTACTATAGTCGTCAATTGCCTTTTGCGTCTGGTCAAGCTGTTTGTAAGCATCAGCGCGTCTTCCATATGCATCTGGATCTTTTGGTGCAAGACTAATTGCTTTGCTGTAGGCATCAACAGAGTTCTGATACTTGCCTTGTTTGCATAATGTATCTCCTGCTCTAATGTATGTTTGCGGATCATTAATTGTAATTGCATTAATAAGTCTATAATCGTCTTCGGTCTTTTGATGTAACCCTAGTCTCTCATAAATACGCGCACGCATTCTATAAATGTCGGCGGTATAGATGAGAGGACTAAAGCACACAAGGCTGTTTTTATTCGCAGGGGCAATACTGATTATTTTGGTATAGTCATCAATTGCTTTTTGTATCTCTCCCACGCGTTCATAAATAAGGGCGCGTGCTGTATAGGCATCGGCGATAATAAAATCTGCTGGTTTAAGGCCAATGGCTTTAGTATAGTCATTGATTGCATTCTGGTCTTGATGCAGTTCATGATAGACGCCAGCGCGGCAGGAATAAGAATATGCATCTTTCGGATTCAAATGAACCTTTCTCGTATAATAAGCGATTTGCTCAACAGGTGTCATTGCCATTATCTTCGTGATCTCATCCGTGGGATCAAAAGTATCAGCCCCGGCACTAGCCAAAGCCCCGCCTGGCGTGAATAACATCACTAAGCAAATTAATACGATTAACATTCTGTCCACCAAAAGTCTGTTTAAAGCCATACTGCTTGATTTTGCCTCCGTATGACCGAATATATTCGGTCGACTATTTAAGGACTATATTACAAAGTTCTCTTGTGAATCAAGAGAAAACCATTACAAAGCTACTCGGCAAGAACATTAGGCGGCTACGGCAAGCAAAGAGCTGGTCGCAAATGTTACTCGCTGCCGAGGCTGGATTAGACAAGTCTTATGTTGGCGGAATTGAAAGAGGCGAATTTAATCCCTCCATCAAGAAGGTTGCCAAGTTAGCCGATACATTGAACGTGCCGGTCGCTCGTTTGTTTGAAAAGTTCTAACCCTATGAGCTGGCTGTTGATTGGATGTTTTACTGTTCCCTCCTGGATACTATCTACACAGCCAATTAAATATCTTATTTCATAACTTGTACGCTCGTACATAGACCGCCCGTACAATAGCAGAATTTAATATGCTCGATGAAAGATAATCGAGCAGCTATAAGGTTTGGCAAAATCATACGACAAATGCGGATAGACCGTGGTTGGACGCGATTCAACTTGGCCGCAGAACTAGAAGCTGATGCTGCGTATGTTTCTCGGATAGAATTAGGAAAGAAAAATCTGAGCCTGGTAACTGTGCTCAGATTGGCCGAAAGTTTTTGGTATTAAGATATTATTTGGTAAGCAATATTTAAATTAGTTGAAATCGAGTCAAGCTGAATAGTACTTGTAGAAGTAATCCGATGAGTATTTTTAGAAAAAGGTCTGAATTACCGAAGCAATGAAGAACAATGTTGTTGCCGCTTTTTTAAACAAATCCCTAAGCGATCACATACATGAGCTAAAGATTATTAAGAATGACCAAATTCTTTTGCGGGGCAATGGGCGTATCTTTTTTGATGAAGAGGGATTGTTCACAGTTGAGATATGTGCGCCCACTGAGAATGGAGAAAATCCGCAAAGCTTACCGGCACTGCACCCACCCGTTTTCTTTTCGGGAAAGCTTGCAGAATTTCAACGTGAAATCAGAGGCGAAATCAACGGTGCTCAAACCAGGTACTGTAGAGTGAGCTCTCAACGATGGTTGAAGATGAGGATCGACAAATGTTCGCTGATTAACGAAAGCTTTCTGCATTATGAACAAACGAAAGTTTTTGGAGTAATTAACGAATTTCCTAAACAGATGGGATTTAGCTTGGAAATACAAACTTCTCCAAGTTCAAATGAATTTTTCTCCGATTCAGTTATATATCCAGTACTGAGGTTTAAATATAATCAAAATAAATTTGCTTTGAGACGCACGCTAGAAAACTGGGGCGAAGTGAGCGGGCTTATTGAAGGCGTCGACGAATCGGTCATAAGTAAACTTTGTGTCGCGGTAATTGATGCACTAAGTTTGCTTTGGGGTTATAAGATGCATTGGTTAGTATTGATTACTCAGGTTGGCTCAAAGAAGTGATTGAGCTAAATGATTGGGTTCGTACTTTTAGCCACCTGTCGACCTGGAGCTGTCAACCAATTGGTTTTCCTGATGCAGAAAACACTGCGGCGGCATTTCTAGAGCAGGTAATAGCTTTTCATATGGAATCACCACATCTAGATCTGTTTAAATTTTTAACGTGGTTTTGGGAGTCTGGACCCACTCTTTCATTACATAATCGAGAATCAATTTTGGGAGCCGCTATAGAAGGTTTAGCTCAAACCATTAGCGATAATAAATTGAACACTCGTTTGCGGGATCAATTTGAAAAGCAAAAAACAGAGCTGCAAACAGCAAAGCAAAAAGCTATAAAGCTTTTGGAACAGGACAGTGATCTATCAAGTTCTCCGTACTCTGATCAATTTGAAAGAACGATCAATAACTGCAATGTATACAATATTAAAGAAACAATTCGATATGCCGCTTTATCCGTTAAGGTTGAATTAACCGACAGTCAATTAGAAGCATGGAAAAAGTTGCGCCATCCATCTGCACACGGAAGTCATCTAACAAGAACTATGAACAACGAGCGTTTAACCAATTTCAATACATGCGTAGATATTTTGAATCAGTTAGCTCTTGGTTTAATTGGATATAGAGGAAAATATTTCAGCAACGTGACCAATACTGCAAGTTCAATGCCGAGCGATCAAGCCATAGAGCAAGCTATAGACAACTTGCTTTCGCCAAATCAGTGAGAGGCTGATGCGCTTTTTACAGATTTGCTCAGCAAAATTCCAGTGATGTTAGCTTTGACTTTGCCTCTCAAAGTGTCTTTTCAGGCGCTAATGTGGAAATCATGCTTAAGGAAAAACTGACTAATCATTTGTGCTGCTTGCTGCATTGTTCTGGCTTCTGCGTCACCCTTGAAGCGCAAATGAATTTTACTAGCATCAAATGTCCTGCCATCGTTGAAGCTGACTTCAAAAGAGCTCGTACCTTCAAAATCAAGCGTAAGCTCATGTTGTGAGCCATCGCCGCCATCAATGCCATCGGTGCTGATTGCAACATGCAAATTGCAGGCGTCCGTAAAGGTCGCTTGCTCAGTGCCGCCCTTATTCTTAGTTTGCCATGTTGGCCCTGGTAGCCCTTTTTGCTTCGCTCTCATCGTTCTATCAAACCAATCTTGTTCTGTCTTTGTCACTTTTGTTCTCCTTGTTTTAATACGGCACTACCGATAGTGCCTTGTCTCAACTCGATACTAGGACGAGCGTTCTTGGCTAACCAGTGCAACGTGCGTAATCCGACGCGCGGGCGGTCGTCTTTCATGCCAAAATTTGCCCAGTGTTTCTCTAGGTCAGCGATGCCTTTATATTCACCGCCTTGAGCTGACCAATCGTCCCAAACCTGCACGGGCAGTCCTTCGTGATGAAGTATCATCCCAATCTTTAGCCAAGTTAGAAAATCACAGTTTGGCGAAATGCAGTCCAACAGTCGCTTTATCTGCACTTCGTCGACATTATCTGCACGATTGCGCTGATTTAAATAAACCGGCTTCGGCAGCGGCTTATGCTGTTCAGCTTCTTTTATTGCAAGCTCCGCGTTATTTAACGGCTGCTGGGCAAACCATTCAAGTTGAGCTTTTATAGTTTTTTCCTGGCAGCCCTCAAACCAGCCACGACAGCCAGGTTCAGCTCCGGGCTTAAGATGTGGGCTTAGTGGCGCTCGAACCAAACTGCCCAAGACTTGGCGGCATATCTTGCTTCGGAAACAGCTCAAGTTTTGCCGCAGTCAGTCCAGCTTTGCTAAGCATGGTTTGTCCAATCACGCGCAAAGCCCAGCCTGGTATTGGCTTGTCAAATAAAATCCAAGTGTGCCCACTTTTGCCTGTCCTACGCCCTTCACGAAAATAATGCCAATGGTGCTCTGTCAGCCAATCTTCCAATATATCCAGACTGTTATTCTCAACATCACAATCGAAGCAAACCCACTTACCAAGCCCATCCTGGCTTAACGCATAAAGCCCAAGTGCGTAAAATTCACAAAAGCAGTGATACATTACTTCGGGTGTCGGTCTGGCTTTGACTGGATAATATTGAAAGTCATCTCCGCTTACAAACTGCTTGGCGTAAATATCACTGCGATTGCTCAACCTGCTTAGGTAAATTTCGATTAACGCTCGCATTTCGTAATTCATTGAACCTGCCTCTTAAAACGGCAGTCGGAAGTGTCGGTCATAATTTCGTCAATGCTGCGATCGTCATCCGGTAATAAGTCTTCGGAAAAATCCGTCACATCCATTACAGCGTCACAAGCCTTGTGCCCCAAGGGTTTTCGTGTGACAGATTTTGTGACGGTGTGATCCTTCGATCCGTCACCGTTTTTCGATCCGTCACGTTCGTCACGCTCTGTGACGGATCTTAAATCCCCAAAAGCCCTACCTGGCTTGCTTTGTGACGGATGTGACGCTTGTGACGGATTTTCCGGGGCTCTTATTATTGAGTGAGAAGCCCCCATCGCGGGTATGCCCCAAAAACCTCCTACGCAATCCCAGACGTCAAGAGAGCACCTTGCAAACGCGTCAATCGATCACGCAAGGTTCTTTTCGTAGGGAAATATGTTTTATCTATGCCATCAAGGTCAGCTTGCAGCGTTAATGCCGCAAGCAATTCGGAAGTCGTGCCTTTATATCCGGTGTGGTCTCGGAGCAGTCCTCTCACTGCGGAGGCAAAACCGTCGTTTTCCAATTGCATTTCTACAGCATTCTCGCAGTGAGCGATGTAGGCGGCTTCAAATGTGCCTTTAGGAAAAGGCAATTTATTTTCAGCCGCCTTCACCCAGGTCATAAAATCAGCTAGGCGCATAAGTTTTTTACACTTCACATTCCCAACATTTGCAAGCGCCTCAGCGAGCAAATCAAATAACGCCCCTAAAATTGCACCGCGTCCAACTTCAAACTCGGGTATGAGGTACTCTTCTAATTTTCTTTCCTCAGGCGAGAGTGCAAGAAGCGTTATGGAGATCGCGCGTTCGATTAAATCGAGCCGCATCGCTAAACTCGGGATGCCGTTGAGAACAATAGGTCTGATTACATCGCGTATGATTTCATCGCCGTCCGTATAAAGTGCTCGATATGCGCTGCCACCGCCAGTGGAGAGCCGGCAAAAATCGTCAGAATAAGAGTCTGACAGTTTTGATAAGTTGTTGTAACTGAGGCACCAACTATTCTGCGCGGCGATCAACAGGTCGCGTGAGTTATCAGGCAACAAGCGCAAAGGTGCCAGACCCAGGATCTATTAATGTTTTTAAGATCAGCGCCGCCATGCTTTTGCCGCTGCCCTGCCCTCCATTTAAAATGAGCACTGGATAAGGCAGGCTGGCCTTAACGCCTGCAACAACCACGCTAAAACCAACACCCGGTCACGTTCGTCGCAATTTATAAACTGCCATAATTCGTTAATGTCACCGCCTGCCACTGGTTCCACCTGCGCAAGTGTGCCGGAGCTTTTGATAAATTTCACAGGGGCATTTTCAGATTTTATAATTTCCCACCCAGTCTTTGAGATTTTTACGACTCGGCAATCTTTATCATGCAGTGCGTGTAGATATGATCCCCATCACTAGCAACACGCGGATAAACTTTTTTCTCTGCGCCATCAATGCAGGCCAAGGCGCGTAACACCAACCGCACTTGCTAATGCCGTAGCTGAGGGTGGCTTTTCGTACTGCATATAAAAAGCGCGCGATAAAAAGTCGGAAAATTTACGGCTATCAATGGCTAAGTTTTCAATACGATCGTTAATTGTGGCGGTTGCAAATGCCCGATCCTCCGGTGTGTGGAAATATTCTAAGCAGATGTTTTTTGCAAGCTTCAATAATTTTTTTACATCTGCTTTTTCTTCCCCGCTGAATCCTAACTGCGCTGCCAATTTTGTTAGCAAAAGCCCGCTATCTATTTTTATCTTTTTGCTCAGCTCTTTTACAGCTGTGTCAACATCTGACGCAATTTTATTTAAGCCTTCAATAGTCTGACGTTCAGCTTCATTCGGCGCTTCACCAAGGGACGGCTTCGCAGCAGCACTGTCGGTACCATTGTTACTGGCATCATCAAGCAGTTGCTCGGAGGCAGGTTCCTGTGTTATATTTTTGTTGGTCATAAAAGTTTCCTTGAAGATAAATAAGCTAATAAGTTATCGGACACCCGCCTCACGAGCGGGTTTTCGCTCTTAATGCGAAAGAATTGCAGTGGCGATTACCCATACGAGAAGCAATGGCACGCAAATGAAATAGAGCTGATAAGCCAGTTTAGCCATTAGCGTGCATCTCGTTTGAACGAACGCGCGTGAGCCATGCGCGCGATTGCAGCTTTATCCTGGTAGTTTCTGACAAAAGGCGTGCCTTCAAGATATGCAATAGCAGCGTCATCCAGAGCGACACCACGGCGCCCCGTGGTCGTGTCTAAGACAGGGTTCAGGAAGCCAGCATCAAGCTTTCGGCTAATAGTTAATGGTGACTTACCTCTCAGGCGAGCATAGTCCGCGATGGTCATCTGAGTAATTTTCTTTTTCTTCGCGCCGTCGATGACGTCTTCAATAGTAAGCAAAACTCTAACCTCCTCATTTCAGGGATGATTAGAAGTGTTCGCTACTGACAACAATTGAACTACACTGAAAATGCCCTTTGCTTTTTCGGTCTTTGACAACTATGTATAAACTGACTAGAGATTTTTACGCTTTGCTGATACTACAAACTTGTTTAGCCAGATTAGGTATATCCGGTAGCGAGTAATCGGTATTGAAATCTTCTTTCAATATTTCTTTAGCTACTTCGAGGGCGATTGTTAGCACAGTAACGTATCTAGTGTTACGTTCAGAGCTAAAGTCAATTTCGTTGTCTTTAAAAGCGCTGATCAATGATAAGGCTAATTGCCGCTCTGGTTTTAAGCGTTGCTGCCCTTTATCTTCTTTCTGTTCCAGGTTCAAAAATATCGCTCTTAACATTTGAGCTT
Organism: Candidatus Melainabacteria bacterium; assembly: GCA_963767815.1. Classification (GTDB taxonomy): domain Bacteria; phylum Cyanobacteriota; class Vampirovibrionia; order Obscuribacterales; family Obscuribacteraceae; genus CAVYFJ01. The sequence continues at coordinate 179,048 of CAVYFJ010000003.1, forward strand.
TATCTTCTAATACGCCTAAGCATGAGTTGACAGAGGCATCCTCTTTGATAAAGGGGATTAAGTTCTCAATTGCCTTTAGGTATATCTGCTGATGGAGATAGCTTTGTTGCTCTTGAATGAAGTCACGAATAATTCTTGTTAGTCTCATACGCAATCTTGTTAAAACTTCCTGGGTAAGTGTTGGTGGAAACATAGTTTGAGCAAGTTTTCTCCGTAACAAGGAAGTTAAGATCAAACTGTAGTAAAAATCGAAAAGATAATTTTCCTTTCGATCAGCGCTGTTATTAAAGAAGCGCCCGTTTAACTGCTCTTGGCACTTTTGTAAAATTTTGAGCAAGCACCAACAATCGAAACATGTTATTGCACGGGGGCGATGAGAATAGAGGATTACGATCGGTTCAGGTAAGTCCTCGGTTCTTTCGCGTAGCATATATCCAATTTTGTCTTTGAGCCTTGTTTCATCCCCGCTAATTTCCTGGATGCTACAGTTATTTAGTTCAATATCTTCTTGCTTATCAATAAGGCCGAGGTCTATGAATTCAAGTTCTTCTCGCGTTAGTTGCGGCTCATTGCTGTCATTGTCAATTTGTTCAAAATTTGGTATCCCATCTATTATAGTAAGTGGAACATTTTTAATTTGCTCAGTCATTGCGCCCCCTTTGTTAGCGCTTCCCTTGATTTGATTGCCAGGTCAGTCAGCAAAGGACTGATGTTCGGGAGCTACCCTAGACCTGGCAAACTTTATTATCCTGCTTTACGTAATGGCACCGACAAAAATAAATCCGTTGATACTTTAAATCGCGCACTTAATCGCGCTATGTGTTCTTTGCTTAGCTCTCTTTTGCCGTTCAAAATCTCAGTGACTCGATTTGCCAGACAGCCTATAATCTTGCCCATTTCAGCACGGCTTAATCCGTTTTCTTCCATCAAGAATTTAAATGCTTCAACCGGTGTCATTGTGGGATCGGAAAGCGCTTGTCCTCATATTCGCCTACCAGATCACCTAGTACACGAAAATAATCACGTTCACCAGCAGTCATGTCTTTGCCTGACAATTCGATTAGCAATCGCACCGCTTCGCGCAAATGAGCATCATTCCTTATAGGAACCAGATGGTAATGCGTTTGTAAGCTTTATATAGTCTTTATCTACTGCAATCATAATGATCACTCCTATGTAATTTTTAGCTTGTCGTATTGCTTGTGCGTAAATACACCTGTCACTATTACCGTTTCTCTCTGATATTCAATATGGCTCAATAACCGCCATTTGTTACCACCTATATTAAATACAGTCGTTTTGCCTACAAAACTTACCGAACCAAAAGTTTGCTTTACTTCTGTCGGTTTTGTCCAGATTACTCGTCGAGTAACTGTTTCCCAGTGCTCCAATGGGTTTCTGGACATACGGATACTCTTTGATGAAATCATCAATTATGTATCTATTCCAGAGTAACATTCATCCTACCCAATTTATTCCTGACTCTTATATAGTCCCACAAAGGGAGCTGAAAAGTCAATCCCCTTCTGGGACATCCAATTATGTTAGCCGTTTGCACCAAGCCTGCTGATGATGCTAACAGAAGTGAGAATTTCCTATCCAATCATAACGAGCTATCAATTAGATTCTCACATTCTCACAAGGTGTCAAATGGCATTGAGAACCTGAGAACTAATCTGTATTTAGCTTTGAGGACATGCTCTCGCTTTCTCATGCAGACGGGTAACGCGTATATTTTTTAAAATGCCTATTGGCAGCTTCTACAATCGTTTTTAAGCCCTCTAAAATTTATGGGCAGGCAGAATTATATGCTTGTCTTTTCTGGCTATCCACCGCTTCAAGCAAGCTGGCTTTCATCCCCATTTTTTCTTTAAATAGTCAGCAATTTCTTGAGCAGCGTCGCGTACATCGTCAACAGTCAGCTTTGAATAATGCTTGCCGGTAACATCGCCACTAACTGAATGACCAACTAGAAATTTAACTTTATAGGCGCTAACATCCAGCCTGTTGGCCAAGGTGACATATGACCTACGCAAATCATGACTAGACCAATTGATACCGCTCTTATCTTCTAACCTAGTTTAACCGCCACGCTTTGGCTCGGTTAAATGTCCTTTGCCATGCATGCCTTGGAACACATAAGGATTGCCAACAATTATTTTTGCTTTTCTGCTTCTATATATATCAAGCAAAACATCGGTTAACGGTATTTTTCTTGTCTTCTTTATTTTGCTTAGCTCTTTTGGGATTGTCAGCGATTTTGCTTTGGTGTCAAAATGTTCCCATTTCAGGCGCATTGATTCATTTCTTCTAAGCCCACTAAAGATTAAAAATAGAAAGAAGTCTCGTAGCTTATCACTCTCAAGCTTCATGACTGCCTGATACCGTTGCGCTAAATCATCTGCATGAATTGTTGTGTCTCGTTCTTCCAGTTGATTCCAGCTATCTAGCTGATTCAGAATCCCTACTGGATTCTTATCAATTAATGCTTGCCCGTTGCCATTGTTCTTGGTTGCGATTACATAATTGAATATGACTCTAACCAATCGCATGGCTTGATTAGCTGAGCCAATGCCCCTGCCATTTCTTCCAGCAGTGCTTATCAGTTTATGTTTTTTCAATACCATTTCAGGAGTAATTGCAGCCAATGGTAAGTCAAGCCAATCTTTTAATGTGCGGTTGATGTTTTCATCATAAGTTTGGACAGTACGCGGGCTTAATTCTTTTGATGCTTTGAATTCAGTATATGCTTGCGCAAGGGTTAATCCTTTTACTTGGCTTTGTTTTTCTTCTTGCTTCTGCTCAGTATAAACGTCAACGCCATCACCAATATCAGCGAGCAACCGCGCTGCGCGCCTTCTTGCTTCCGTTGCCCGCGATCTCTTTATCAGTAGCAATTACGTATTTAACATTTCTGCTTCCCGCCCGCCAGTACGCTTTTGTACCATGTAGTAACGGCATGTAGACGTAGCTTTTACGCAGAAACCTTTTAATTCAGAATCCCAATAAAAGATATCTTGCCTTTATCCGGTAATGGAATTTTGCTTACTGTAGTGCCGCTGATCCTAATTGAATTGTGGACAGCATTTTGCTTTTGCCCGTTTGATTTTTGCTTTCTTGTTTGTTGACATTGCTATGACCTCTTAAGAATCTAATTGCCAGGGAGCACCGAGGGAGCACCGATTTAAAAATGAACGCTAATGAATGAAACAGTAAAACGTTGTAAGATTACCACTAGTTAAGCCATTCCGCTAATAAGTGATAATAAATGATTATAAACGTAAAAAGCCGAATTTGCCATAGGCTTACAGTTTCGTAAACCGTAGGTCGTGAGTTCAAATCTCATCGTCGGCTCCACTATTTACTAGGCTTTCCGGCTTTTAGCGAAAGTGCTGATTTTTGATCTGGTGCATATTTGGTGCAAATGGTTGTTTTGTAATAACAGATAAAATTGGTTAATAACAAACTAAATCTGCCAAATGACAAATCAACTTATCTGAGTCTAGAGAAAAGATAGTTTCGGCAGGATTGATTGCAGCCATTGGCTGATCACCAACACATACTTTGTTGTAACCCATTTGGCTAATGCTACGATCCCAAAAATGGTGGCTAGGGAGCAATACAGATTTGGTTACCACCGTTGTTAACAGCTTTACTAAAGGCATCTTCAGCGAGTAAGCCCAAGGGAAAATCCACCTCAGTATGTGCAGGTAATGAAGCAATCCCTACTGTAGCTGTTACTGCAAAATTTTTATCTTGATTTGTATTTACCTGTGCGTTTAATTTCAGCAAGAATTTTTCAATTATTGTACGCGCCTGCGTAGTGTCAGTTTCTGGCAGCAAAACATGAAAGGCTCCTGGACCAAAATATGATGCTATATCTATATTAGTGAGGCACTCGCGCAATACATTTGCAATTGCTTTCACAGCCGCTTCGTAATCTGGCCAATATTGAAGACGTATCATCTCCACAACTTTATCAACTGCGATGATGCACAAAGAAAGGGGGCGCTTGCAGTGCTTATGCCGTTTTATCTCGTCTTCCATCTTATTAGAAAACGTGCGGATATCGTAAAAATCAGTCTGCGCATCCAGCACAATTAGCCTTTGAAGCTTACGGCTTCCCCTTTGGAACGATAGCTTACAACGCTTACACAGAATTTCATCCATGGTCGTCTCTTCCCCGCACCCAGGGCATAGAGTGAATGTCGCTTTATTCTTGACACTCTCAGCGCTGTTTATCCTCTGAATTTCTTCCTCAACTTCCTCTGGGGTGATGTTATTAGCCGCCACTGCCTCAGCAAATATTTCCTTCCAATTCCCCCCAGAACGGGCTAATCTGGCAATACTATCCATAATTTTGAGTCTAACTATCGAAGAGTAAGACTTGCCCGATTGAGAATTTTCGTTAATCATACTATTGTCTTTAGATAGAATGCCATTTATAAAATCCCGGTACCTACGATTGCCAATCAACTCAATACAATACTGAACCAGTATGTTTATACCCCGTTTTCCAGATTAATTTCGTACTTGGCTCATAGTCAATATTAACCATGCCCAACCCTTCGGACTAAGCTCTAATTGCGATTACCTTAGTATTTTCTGCAACGTATGTATCAAGAGGCATTAGTGCTCACGAAGATGGAAAGAGTCTGACCTCGGCTTGACGGGTACACCAAATAAGTGTATGATAAGAATGTCATGATTAATCGAGTGATTATCACTAAAAATGCTGACAAGCAGATGAGGCGAGCACCTGGTCATATTAGAGATAATCTGTTGATCTGGAGAAAAGAAGTTGAGCTATTTGGCATCCGGGCAGTACGTGAACATAAGAGTTATCATGACGAGCCGCTAAAGGGGAAGAGGATAGGTGAGCGTTCAATCCGACTTAGCAGACAATGGAGAGCATTTTATTGTGAAGTGAAAAACGATATTTTTATTTACGTATTAGAGGTAACGCCGCATGAGTACAAAAAATAAATTAGCCTATACTGCTGCCGACCAACGCTATTGGGATAAGCGCATGGCAGAGCTTACTTTTGGCCGCATTATCCGTGCTCACCGATTATCTGAAGAATGGTCGCTTACTGATACTGCTGAAAAGATTGGAATTAGCAAACAGCAATTAAGCGACTATGAGCATGGACGAAAACTACCAAGCATTGAGCAAGCATATCGAATTGCTAAAGCATTGGACATGATGCCGTGGGGAGTCGTCCTGCAAGTAATTAATGAGCAATTAGATAGGGCAAAGCTTCCCATGAAAGTTAAATTAGTTGGTTAGTTCATCTTGCGGACTATCAAAGCGATAAGCTTTAACTTCGCTGTTCGAAGACTAAATGAGGACGAGAAAGAGATGTTGTTTAGGGCTGGGGCGCATCCTTTCTGCATATCATTTTTCTCCCTCAGATATTGGCTTTTTCGAGACAAACAGCCATATTTTCTCGGCATGGGAACCAATTAACCAAAAGCTTAGGCCTAGCAGGAGAAAGAAGATGGTTTTATGCGTCACGTTCCAAAAATATTCAAAATATTTTGTATAGAGATTAATCAGGAAGAAAGTGATACCAAACCCACGAGCTGCACCGTTGTCACATTTTAATCCGTAAAATATGCTTCCCAAGGCTGTCAAACCAAATAGTATAGACCACCATAGAATTGTGCCGTGATTTTCACCCCAAAGGGAGAGTATCCAAAGTGCCATGAACAAATACAATAACCCAATGACATAAGTAGGTTTATAAAATTGCTGATATCTTATCGGCTGTTTAATGGATCTGAAAAAGAATGCCAAGGCAATGACACAGATACTGAAAGGAATGAAACGCAGTGGATAATTCATTCCTAAAAAATATGCATTTTCGCCTGACAGATAACCTGTTTCGCAGCCAAACCAACTTCCTACGGAAAGGAGTGCGAATATCCATACTAAGTTTGAGGGGAAATACAATCCTAAAACAGCATAGATGATTGCTGCAAAAAGAAAGACTGCAGAAGCGTCCTTTTGTTGCTCAAATAGGCTACAAAAGCATCCTATAGCACCTGCTGTGAGCAGGACTCCCAGAAATAACAATGCTTCGTTTTTGTAAACAGTATGATGCGCTGTTCTGCGTCTTCTAAGTCCCCAAGCGTATAACACGGTAGCGAGGAAACTGAGAAATAACGCAGCAACCAGTTTGGGGTTAACAATATTGAAAAATTGTTGAAACAAATCAATGATTGTTTTAAAGACAGGACTGAAAATAAATGCCCCAGCCGAAATTACAAAACAAGCGATAGCAAACCAGAAAGAATATTTTGCAAGCCGCTTATAGTCAAACCGCGTAATTTCAATTGATCCTTTTAATTTAGCTCCCTCATTTTCAGAGATAACTGACTCCGCTACCCATTGATCAATTGCTTGGAATAACTGCGCTGCCTGGGACTTCTTAGCTTTCATTGGTGCTTCTCCATTAACTATCAGTTTATTGTTGAAGTTCTAGAAGTATGTGATATTAGTATAAGCCCCGCGCAAGCAATAAATAAACACGAACAAACACTTAACTGAGTGTTTGTTCGCTTTTATTGCAAAAGTTTGTTTTTGGGAGTCTGCGTGGAAATTACACAATAAGTGGAGAAGTTCTTTACCATTTACCTAATGTGCAAATGTTTCTGCAACTCGGTTGAGGACGTTTGGCGCAGCCCGTATTGTGTGCTGAGAAAGCGGTTTCGGTTGCAAAATTTGTATGCGTTAGTTTGAGTAGAGTAGTATTTCCTTTGTCAATGAATTCAACAGTGACTATTGTATCTTTCGCATAATGCTCTTCAGAACTGTTTGTCCATGAATAAACCAATTTTTTATTGGGTACTATTTCTAAGTAGTTGCCGCTGACTGTTACAGGTTTTTCATCACAACCTTTTGTGACCTGAATGCTATAAGTTCCGCCGACGCGTAAATCTTGTTGAATATGAATTTCACTGTTATTTTTGTTGTACCAGTTTTTCATATGATTTGGATCAGTCCAGGCTTTAAACACTTTTTCTACGGGTGCGCTTAGTTCTTTGCTTACTTCTATTTTTTTTGTGGATATTTCTGTTAAGGTCATTTTCTGTTTCTCCTTTCATATTTGTAGATACATAGTTTTCGAGCGCATCTAGCTGTGTTTGCCAGAATTTAGTGTAAGTTTCAAACCAGTCATTTGCTTCCCGGATGGGCTCGGAGCATATTCTTAAATAATGAGTACGCCCGCGTTTTTCACGAACAATTAGATTGGCGTTTTCCAATAATTTAAGATGCTTTGAGATGGCAGGCAATGACATGCTAAATGGTTCTGCTAATTCCAGCACGGTGCATGTCTGCTTGACTGCTAGGTTGCCCATGATCGCACGCCGGGTGGGATCTGACAGGGCAAAAAGGGTTCTGTCTAGTTGTTGCGAGTAATATTTAACCATACGGTTAACTATCTCATACTCAATTTACTTTTGTCAACTGTCTATCTTTATATTCGTCATTTTAGAAGCAAGATTTTGTCGACTGTAGTGCCAATCAATAATCCGACAATAATCCAAAAGGCTAATACTAAAACATAGCCCAGAGGAGTGAGATCGACGATCATAAATGCTGCGCTACCAGTTTCAAGAGGTAGATTAAGCGCTCTTCCAAAGATAGAGACTGGCAATTCCACAAGGGCCAGAATGAAAAGCAATAATGCACTCAGGAAATGTTCTCCAAACGCGATGCGGAAGCGTGCCAAGATTTGAAAAATGGCAAACAGCGTCATTGGAAGAAGAAATCCGGTGATTCCGCCCCAAAGCCAGAAACGAGTGATAGCGTAATTGATCATAAAAATAACAGTCCCTCACTGAACTAATATCACCAGTGTACCTGACTCAATATTGGCTTTTAATGGGATCAAGACAGTTAATTTACTGTCTGCGCTGAGATCGTTAGGTGGTAGTTACATTGGTGGGTCTATACATTGAAACGAAAGTGAACAACGTCGCCGTCTGCCATTAAATATTCTTTGCCTTCTAAACGCATCAGTCCTTTTTCTTTGGCCGTTTTTTCAGAACCCGCAGTTATATAATCGTCATAGCCAATTACTTCGGCTTTAATAAACCCGCGTTCGAAGTCGGTATGAATAATGCCGGCGCATTGAGGAGCAGTAAAGCCTTCTTTAAAAGTCCAGGCTCTTACTTCTTTTTCACCAGCAGTAAAATAAGTCTTCAATCCTAACAAATCAAATGCACAGCGTATTAAGTTGTTCACTCCAGAATCGGTTACACCTAGGCTTTCTAAATAGCTTGTTTTTTCAGCAGGATCAAGAACAGAAAGTTCAGATTCAATTTGAGCTGAAATAACTACTACTGGTCTGCCTTCTTCTTGTGCTTTTTTCTTGAGTGCTACCACATGTTTGTTTTCATCAGGTTTGGCCAATTGAGATTCAATTACATTAGCCACATAAACCAAAGGCTTGGCGGATAAAAACTGCAATTGAGGAAGAATCATTTTTTCTTCAGCAGTAAATAAGAGAAAGATCTATAGGTTGTACTTTATCTAAGAAAGGCATTACCTTTTCAATAATTGCGGTTTCAATGGCGGCCCGTTTATCGCCTTGTTTTTTTTGTTTTTGCAATCTCTCTAAACGTTTTTCAGCAGAAGCTTGATCAGCAAGCGCAAGCTCAATATGTATTGTTTCAACGTCACGCAGAGGATCGATTGCCCCATCAACGTGAGTAATATTTTCGTCGTCAAAACAACGCACAACATGAACAATGGCATCTACTTCACGGATATGCGATAAAAATTGATTACCCAACCCTTCGCCTTTACTGGCACCGCGCACCAAGCCAGCAATATCAACAAATTCGATTGTAGTTGGAATTACTTGTTGTGATTTGACAATTGAATCTAGCCGATTCAAACGGTCGTCAGGCACTTTTACAATACCTGAATTAGGTTCTATCGTGCAAAAAGGATAATTAGCACTCTCTGCCTGATAAGAAGCAGTTAATGCATTGAATAATGTAGATTTACCAACGTTGGGAAGCCCAACAAGACCGACTTTAAGCATAGAGTCTCCTCACAAACACGTTAATCATACTAGATGTTTTGGCTCAGGAATATAAGCCAGAGTTTTGATACTTTATTTATTCAATAATGCGTATTAAGATTAGCATCCGCAAGTGAAGTGAGGGATTTATGCAAATACGAGAAGCGAAAATTATCGACGTAGAGGCATTGTTGCCACAATTTAATGCTTATCGCGCTTTTTATAAGCGTGAGCTGGCGGAAGATGAGGCAAGAAAATTTCTTCATAAAAATCTTGGCGAGAAAAGATCAGTTATTTTTATTGCCTTAAATGATAAAGGGCAAGTACTGGGGTTCACGCAGCTTTATGAGCGTCTGTCGTCTCTTTCAATGGCCCATTATATTTACTTGTCTGATCTTTATGTAGATGAAGCTTTTCGCAAGCAAGGAATCGCTAGGTTACTAATGAAAAAAGCGCAAGAGTATGGCATAGCCGTTGGGGCGATTAACATACAATTGGAAACGGCGCATACAAATATTCAAGCGCAAGCGTTGTATGAATCTCTTGGCTATCAATGGGAAAAAGAATATCGCACCTATGCCTTGGGACTACCAAGCGCAGTCACTAAGGTATTAGAGCAAAGGTAAATAAACCTTTGTCTAGTTGTTTTTAGTTTTTCGATTTGAACTAGGCGCCTTTATGCATCCAGCGTCCTACGTAGGACACTGTAAGGATAACAGCGGCTGCACCGGCCATGGCAGGGAGGACAGATACGCCCTCAAATGCTGGACCGAATGCGCTTACATAAGTGGAACCTAGATAGGCACCAAGCACACCACCAAGCACTGAGGTTGTATAACCTCCTGGTAGTGTATTAGATACCACCTTACTAGCTAAGTGAGCACAGAGTACCCCGATAGCTAGATACATTACTAAAGTAACTAATGACATATGACTTTCTCCTTGAAATTCTGAACTATGTGCAAATCAGTGACCAAGCCATTTGCTAAATGGCTTATTTGAGCCTTTACGGCTAAATTATGTTCTTTCGTATAGTAGTGATAGTTGATTGATTATTTAGTTCTACTAATATTCTACTGCTAAAAACGTTAACTATACGTTAAATGTCGCATCTGGAGCGGTTTTAAGCAAATGTATATAGTTGGCTCATTTGTGAGAATGGCTATATAAGCCATTCTCAGCAAGCTTATGACTTATCTGCGTGTCTAGGCAGTTTGAGAGGGAATGCCAAAAACCTGATAAACAGCCAGATTAAATCGACTGCTTGGGGCGAATCGTACCCAGCTTGGCAGATCTATTTCTACAATCAAGGCAGTTAGGGCAGTGTTTGCGTAGCAGTTTGATGCTTTGGGTTAAAGGAGCAAGAATTTCCCAAAAGTAAGTTTAGAGGTTTGGCGGAGAAAACCGATGGTATAAATACATTACCCAGAATAGAGAAGGCGGAAAAATGTTCGGGAAAGTAAAACGTGACAGTGCTTATACCTTGATTTTCACTGTAATAATCATTTTTGTAATTGGTTGTCTGCCGGGGCTATGTGTAGGCGCTCATCGTCCCAAATCAAGCGCTGCTATAGTTAAAAGTGAAAGGATGCCGCCGCCGGCAATTCTTAATGCCTATTTACAAGAAATAAAAAGCCATATCGAACACGTTTGGTCTGCGGCGAAAGGTTCAAACGAGCATGCTACGGTGGCATTTCGTGTTGGTAAGGACGGACGGGCTTACTGGATAGAGCTGACTGATGCGTCAGCAGTGGAAGCTGTTAATGACTCGGCGCAAGATGCTATCTTTTATGCTTCACCATTTCCACCTTTACCGTCAGGATTTGGGGACCATCTGGATCTTGCAGTTGATTTTAACAGTAATTATCAGCCGCTCTGTCGGCTTGGTTATTCTAGACCTATTGAATCCAATTCATCATCGTCTCGCCGCTTGCTTGCCAATGCTGTTACCTACAGTAAAGAGGGTAAAGTTGATAGCGCAATAGATGCTCTTAAGAAAGCACGTGAGTTAACTCCATTTGATGTGCGGGTGCGCGATAAGCTGACAGAAGCTTATGTCCAGTCTGCACAAGGAAAGCAGAATGATTTGGCCATATCATTTTTGCATCAGGCACTTTTAAATGATCACAATAACAGCCAGGCGCGTGAAAAACTGAATCAATTGATAACTGAATCAGGAAAGGATCCAGAAAGCTTTGCAGTGCGAGTCACTCTGGCGCAAGAATACGCAAAGTCGTCTCAATATGATGATGCTGTTAGCGAGTATGGCGAAGCATGGTTGCTCAAAAAGGACCCGCAGCTAATTGCAGAGATAAACACAACTTCTGAGCGACGCCACAAATATGCCGATGTGCAGAAATGGCAGGCGGTGCTGGAGAATCACGAAGGGGCGGAGAATCATATGGCTTTAGCGCAGGCATATGAGGCTTGTGGTGATACTGATAAGGCGTTGAAGGAATATCGTACAGCCTCTTACACTGACTCAGCTAATGGTGCAGCTGAAAGGGCAATGAAAGAATTGGAAGCGAAAAGAAAAGCGGGAGCAAGCGAAACAAATGTCACTAGCCCAGAATTAGCATTGAGTGATGAATTTCCGTATGCCAATTTTGGTTCTCGATCGATTACTGTAAGAACAATAAAAGATCGAAAAGTGTCTGTTGATTATCTGCATGAGGCGTGCCCAAAAATGATTACACGCTGGGCAACTAATCGAGTTCCTCTGAAAGTTTATCTCGAAAACGACACTGGCGTGGTGGGGTATCGTCCACAGTTTCGCCAGTTCATGATCGATGCTTTTGCTACATGGGTGAAAGCATCTGAAGGACGTCTTTCTTTTTCAATAGTTGATTCTCCCAATCGAGGAAATATAATCTGTCGCTGGGTTTCAGATCCAAGTAAAGGACATATGAGTGGTTGTGAGCAGGGCATAACGCATTCGCAGGTTTTTTATCTCAAAAGCGCGCCCAATAATTGTATGGTGCGGTCAGCAGAAATATATATTCTTACTCTTTATCGCGGCAATAACGCACAATTATCAGATGTGGCAATGAAAGCAGTATGCCTGCACGAGCTGGGACACGCGCTGGGCATTTCTGGGCACTCACCATACCGTGGTGACATGATGTATGCTACATTTTCACCTTATGATATTCCGTTGCGTTTGACGGATAGAGATGCTGGAACAATTAAGCTTTTATATCAGGGCTATTTGCATCCGCACAGTCCATAGCTGCTATTTGAGACTGCAGCATATTCAAGTTAGTGAGCATTCCTAGCGGCAGCTAGTTGTTTTGCAATTTGTTCGAAACGCGTCCTTTCTCTCTTTAAGCTTTCGATTGATTGCATAGACAAACGATCGGCACTTTCACACGTTAAAGTAGTGCGACTATTTCGTCCTAGAAATCTTGCTGCCAGAGCAGTTACTTTTCTGTGCTCAGCAAGAGCAGAACTTTGTTGGGAAATAGATGCAGTGCACCAGCCCATTGCTTTGCGCATATAAGATGGATCGGCAGGGTTTGGAGGAATCTGTTTTTGAGACTCAATTGCTTCATTCCGGCTGTGCTGACCCATATCAGCTGTGTGTGATATTAAACTATTGAGATAAAGCGTAGTGTTGCGATCCAGTTTAGCTTGTGGATTACTTAAAAGTGTTCTTTCTGCTTCGTTGATTGCGCCAGACCAATAGCGCCTTGCCAGTGATTTGTTTCCTCTATTCGCTGCGATAGTTCCGGCTCGATCATATTGTATCCACAATGGATCAGCTCCAAGACCAGCTTGCACTGCAAATAATGAAAAACAAAAAAACGACACCATTAATTGCAATTGTACATTTTTCATAAGCGTACAGTTATTTGTAATTACCATCAATTTAGTTTAATTTGCTAAACCCAATTGTCGCATAGAGCTCAGGTCAATTTCACTGGCTCGAACGTTAGTACCAAGAACATAATCAGCCAGGGGAAAAACAACATTGAAATTCTTGTCAGGGTATTTGTGATGTAACCAGTGATATCGTGCCAGAAATTTATAGATCATCCAATTGCTGAAAAGTCTATGTTCCGGTTTGTGCATTTCTAGATGAATCTGATTCCACACCCAATGATGGAAACAGGCGGTAGCAATAAAGACAAGCGCTCCTTGCCAGGAAACTAAAGAAATAAGAATCACAAAGGGAATGGCTTTTATCGGTGCCTTATACACATTCAGCCTTATTTCTTTGTCTTCACCACTAGGGACAGGTTCATCAGTAAATATCTTAGAGTAATGCTTATGATGGGCAATGGCGTGCCCTTCAAACGCTCGTTTGAAAACCTCAATCTTTTTGTGCATCATTCTGCTGTGTACCTGATGCTCAATAAACGACATCAGAACACATGAGAAAATGAACCAACCAACAATCTGTAAAATAAACATCTAAGGGGATTTTATCACTTGAGGCAATTTGTTTTGTTGAATTGACTCATAGAGACATCATGACATCTCGTATTGTGTCTTGTTTCCAGGGGAGTACAGCGTTAGGAAACAGTGTATTAAGTGTTGGCGGTTTTAAGTCCTTTGGGCAATTTCGTATATACTTTTGTAGGTGTCAGAATATTGAGAGCATAGAGGGAATTGTGAACAGGCGACTATTCTTCGCAAATAAGTGGGCAGCAATAGCTATTGTGTCAGTGGCAATCCTTTGTTTAGCTGCGCCAGAGGTGCTAGCAGGCGTGACTGAGCATATGTTGGCAAAAAATGCTGAGGAAGAGGGGCTGAAACTTATTTACCAACAAGACTATAAAGGAGCTATTGAGGCTCTCGATAAGGCAATAAGTCTTGATCCCGATTATGCTCTAGCATATTCTTTTCGCGCGTGTGCTTATGTCAAATCGGGGAACTATCAGAAGGCTATCGATGACAGCACCATGGCTATAAAACTAGATCGCAAACTCTGGACACCATATTGCTGGCGCTCAGAGGCTTATGAAAAGCTTGGGCAGCCGCAAAGAGCAATTGATGAATTTAGACTGGCAATTGATGTTGATCCGGAAAATTCTTCAGCGTATCTTGGAAGAGCAGATCTATATGAAAAGCAAGGGCTACATCAAAAGGCTATTGATGATTATAGTAAGGTAATCGAATTAGATCCGAAGCACCATGATTCCAGTATTCAGTGGGGATACGTTTATTATCGCCGTGGTATTGCTTATCATAATTTGGGTAAGGATGAGTCGGAGAAAAGTGATTTGGAGCAGGCAGCCGCTCTAGGATATAAACAAGTTTCTGCCAAATAGAAATTGAAGGTTTGGACGGGTTGTCAACCTGTCCTGAGCCAGGGAGTTTGACTAATCTAGCCGGACAAGTGTTCTACAATAAGCAGCAGTATTTGAAAAAACGGGTAAGAGTAGTATGGTAGAAACAGAGCTTAAGCAATTAGGACATAAAAGTGAGTATCCAACAGAGTATTCACCAAAAATTCTGGAAAAGTTTAAAAATAAATTTCCTATTGCCCAAGTAGCAGCAAAGGAATATGTTGTAGAGCTTGATTGTCCAGAATTTACTTCGTTGTGCCCGATCACTAGTCAACCCGATTTTGCAAGAATAAATATTAGATACTCACCTGATAATTATTTGGTTGAGAGTAAATCACTAAAGCTCTATCTGGTTTCATTCCGCAATCATGGTTCTTTTCATGAAGAGATAATTTGCACAATTGCAAATGATTTAAATGTACTCCTTGAACCATTCTGGATTGAGGTGCAAGGATTTTTTACGCCCAGGGGAGGCATTTCAATTAACCCAAAAGTTAGATTCGAAAAGAAATAGACAACAATCGGTACAGAAACGTGAAGAGCAAAATAGTAGTTTTATTCAGTGGTGGCATGGATTCAACCACTCTGCTGTATCATTTTTTAGATTCAGGCAAAGATGTTTATGCCCTTGGTGTTAATTATGGACAAAAGCACATCAAAGAGCTACTAGCTGCTGCCGAAATCACTAAGAAAATTGGCATCCAGTTTGAGATTGCCGACTTGCGCTCAATAGCTAATTTAATTAATACAAGCAGTTTAACTAACGAAAATATTCCTGTGCCTGAGGGGCGCTATGAAGCGAACTCAATGAAGATTACGGTGGTACCCAATAGAAATATGATTTTGCTTTCAATCGCTGCTGGCTGGGCCATTTCATTAGGTGCAAAAGAAATCGCTTATGCTGCCCACTCAGGAGATCATGCTATTTATCCTGATTGCCGTCCTGAATTCATCAAAGCGCTTGCAGAGGCTATAAGGCTGGCTGATGATCATGAAATTGTGCTTTCTACTCCATTTAGAGATTTATCGAAAATAGATATTTGTAAAATGGGTGATAAATTGAAAGTGCCGTTTGATCTTACTTGGTCGTGCTATAAAGGAAAAGAAAAGCATTGTGCCAAGTGTGGCACATGCATTGAGCGCAAAGAAGCTTTTCGATTGGCAAAAGTAAAAGACCCAACAATTTACGATAATGAAAACGTATAAGATCAATGAGATTTTTTATTCATTACAGGGAGAAGGTGGCAGAGCTGGTGAACCCTCTGTTTTTGTCAGGTTTAGTAAATGCAATGAGACCTGCAGAGTAGAAACGCATGGATTTGATTGCGACACTGAATTTTTAAGTGGCACAGATATGACTGTGGATCAAATCCACAATGAAATTTTGGATCTCAAAAGTAATTGTAAGTGGCTTGTTCTTACAGGCGGCGAGCCGGCACTGCAAGTAGACGCTAACTTTATCAAGTTTTTCAAGGATCATGATTATAAACTGGCTATAGAAACAAATGGAACAATAGAACTTCCTGCTGGACTGGATTGGATAACTGTATCTCCTAAAGTGGCAGAACATGCTATAAGGCAAAAGACTGCTTCAGAAATTAAATATGTTAGATCATACGGGCAAGGCTTACCTGTACCTTTGTGTGAGGCCAAGCATAAGTATATTAGCCCTGCCTGGTCGCCCGACGGCTTAGACAGGAAAGATTTAGACTGGTGCATAAAATTATGTCGGGAAAATCCGGATTGGAGACTTTCCTGCCAGCAACATAAATGGTGGCAAATTAGATGACCGATTTCAGCTAATTTTTATTGGGCCATGTATCCACCGTCAACGGGCAGGCAGTGTCCAGTGATGAAAGATGCGTCGTCTGAGCAAAGAAATAAGACTGCGCGCGCTACTTCTTCTGGCTGACCAATTCGACCAATCGGGTGTGCTTTGCCCATATTAGCTTTGAGATCTGGCTTATCCTGGAAGAAACGCTCTGCCATATCCGTTTCAATTACAGCCGGACAAACAGAATTGACCCGAATATTTTCTTTGCCATATTCAAGAGCTGCTGCTTTTGTAAGACCATTCACGGCATGTTTACTAGCTATGTAAACGCTTGCTCCCGGAATTGCTAACAGTCCTGCGATACTTGCATTATTGACTATTGCGCCGCCGCCGGTTTTTCTCATGGCTCGTATTTGGTGTTTCATGCCCAATAAAACGCCTTTTACATTGATATTAAATACGGTGTCATATTCTTTTGCTGTTTGATCATGAACCATTATGCCCTGGGAACCTTCAATGCCGGCATTATTGAACACATAGTCTAGCCTCCCATATTTTTTAACTGTTTCATCAACCAGTTTTTCTATCTGTTTTTCGTCAGAAACATCTGTTTGTACAAAAGTGGCTTCACCACTTGCAGCTCTAATTTCTTTGGCCGCCTCTTCGCCTTCTTTTCTCTGCGTGCTGCCACTACCACTTTGGCCCCATGTTTGGCAAATAATAATGCTGTTGCTTTGCCAATACCTGAACTTGCGCCTGTTACTAAAGCTACTTTGCCATCAAATTTCATTTGCTTCCTCCCGCTATTATTTGCGACATTTATTGTCTTGTGAGATTTTTGCAAGGATACATCTATATGCTAGGATTGTTCAAAATCTTTAGTAAAAAAACAATCTATACACTCGATTACCTCTAGGTAATACGCAAACTGGAGTTAAATGCACAAACTATTGACAAGGCAAATGAGGCAATCAAGTAGGCACTATTTGTTTATGGCGATGGGTCTAATATGTCTTCTGTTGTCTTTGATTGTTAGTTCTTGTTCTTCTAACCAAAGCCAGTCGGGGTCTGTTAACAAGGTAGAGTTGGGCAAAAACACAATTAAGGTGGGCATTTTGCATTCACTTAGTGGCACTATGTCCATTAGTGAAGTATCTGTCAAAGATGCCGAAATGTTAGCTATTGATGAAATAAACGCTAAAGGCGGAGTGCTAGGAAAGAAACTACAACCGATTATTGAAGATGGAGCCAGTGATTGGCCCATATTTGCTGAGAAAGCAAGAAAGCTCATTCAAGAAGACAAAGTGCCGGTTGTTTTTGGTTGCTGGACAAGCGCCAGTCGTAAGGCTGTTTTACCGGTCTTTGAAAGTTTACACGGCGTGTTATTTTATCCTGTGCAATACGAGGGGCTCGAGCAATCGCCAAATATTTTTTATACTGGAGGGGCCGCTAATCAACAATTTTTGCCAGCGGTCGAATATCTCTTAAAACAAGGTAAAAGAGAATTTATTTGCTTGGTTCTGATTATGTTTTTCCTCGCACTGCTAATAAAATCGTTAAAGTTCTAATAAAAGCAAATGGTGGAACAATAGCTGGGGAAGAATACACACAGCTAGGTGCCACCGAATATAGTACTATAATTAGTAAAATCAGAGATTCTCATCCCGATGCCGTATTTTGCACTATTAATGGAGATAGTAATGTTGCATTCTTTAAGCAACTGAGAGATGCAGGTATAACTCCCGATATTCTGCCGGTGATGTCAGTTAGTGTCGCTGAAGAAGAAGTACGCGGTATTGGTGCTGCTAATATGGTTGGACATTTAACTGCGTGGAATTATTTTCAAACTACAAATACTCCTGAAAATACAAAATTCGTTGCTGCTTATAAAGCTAGATATGGAGGAGATCGTGTTACGGATGATCCCATTGAGGCAGGATATTTTGGTGTTTATTTGTGGAAAGCAGCTGTAGAGAAAGCTCAATCGACAGATGTCGATAGGGTAATAAAGGCTGCTGGTAATATTGAATTTAAAGCACCGGAAGGTACAGTGCGCATAGATTCACAAAATCATCATACTTGGAAAATAGTGCGTATCGGCAAATTCAATAAAGATGGCTTAATTGACGAGATATATTCTTCAGTTAAATCAGTCAAGCCAGATCCCTTTCTAAAGACATATCCCTGGGCCCGTGATTTCAGTAAAAGTGATAAGAGTTGAAAATAAATAACTGTGGAAAGCTTTTTTATACAGGTATTTAATGGCTTAAGCCTCGGGTCAATATTACTTCTGGTGGCATTGGGTTTGGCGTTTTCATTCGGCTTGATGAATGTCATCAACATGGCGCATGGTGAACTGATCATGATTGGTGCCTATGTGACATATATTTTTGAGCAGTGTATGGCGCATTATTTTCCTTCTGGCGGCGATACAACAACATGGGCATTTTTATTGGCTATTCCATTGGCCTTTTTCGTTACAGCCGGTATTGGCATGTTAATTGAATTAGGAATAGTACAGTTTTTATATAAACGTCCGCTAGATACGCTTATAGCGACCTGGGGTTTAGGATTGGTGTTACAACAAGTAGCGCGCACTATATTTGGTGCGCCGAATGTCTCGGTAAAAAGCCCAGCCTGGCTCGATGGCGGCTTAGCTATTTCGGCAAATGTACTTTTGCCCTACAAGCGCTTTTTTATTATGGGGCTGGCGTTGGGGTGTGTGACAGTTGTCTATTTCTACTTGTATCATTCGGATCATGGTAGGAGGTTGCGAGCAGTAATGCAAAATAGAGAAGTGGCAGGGTGTTTAGGTGTGCAAACACGCTGGGTGGATAGCATGACTTTTGCTATTGGTTCTGGGTTGGCGGGCATCGCTGGATCTGCTCTTACTTTAATTGGACCTATTGGTCCTACACTGGGGACCAATTATATAATTGATGCTTTTATGGTTGTCGTTTTAGGTGGGGTTGGCCGGTTATCCGGCACGATTATGGCGGCATTTTTAATTGGTATGATGGATACGATATTCGAATTGACTACAACAGCTAGCATAGGCAAAGTGATAACGCTTTTGCTTATTGTTTTGTTCTTGCAGTGGAAACCAACTGGTTTAGTTGGTGTAGCGGGCGGTAAATAAAACATAGAAATAACAAGTCACACAGCTAAATATTGATGTATAGAGTCTTGATTGATTTCGCTTGGTACACCTTGAACAACAAAGCTGCCTTTATCCATAACATAGCAATAATTGGCTACGCCTAGGGCAAATTCAAGATATTGTTCGACCAATAAAATGGTTGTTTCTCCCTCAGCGTGCAATGAAAGGAGATTTTCTTCAATCTCTTGTACTATGGAGGGCTGAATACCTTCTGTGGGTTCATCTAATAATAAAAGACGCGGTTTGCATATAAGGGCGCGAGCAAAGGCTAATTGTTGTTGCTGCCCACCACTTAATGTTCCACCTGCTGCTTTTGCTTTCTTTTTTAAAGCTGGAAATCGCTTATATGTCTCTTCCATATGTGCGCTGTTTTTATTGTCTGTATATTCTAAGCCCATGAGTAAGTTTTCTTCAACAGTAAGAAAAGGGAAAATGCCGCGTCCTTGAGGAACATAACCGATGCCTGCTCTAGCTCGCTTGTATGAGGGCCATTTGGTGATATTTTGATTATTATAATTAATTTGTCCGGACGCTGGACTTAAAATGCCGATGATTGTTTTAAGCAAAGTTGTTTTGCCTGCACCATTGCGCCCAATCAAACAGATAAATTGACCGGCATTAATTTGCATATTTAAATCATGCAAAATCTGGCTTTGATTGTATGATACTTGCAAATTATCAATGATTAGCACAATTAGCTTCTTATCTTGGTGCTCTTGCTTGGTCTTCGCACTTTCGACCAGTATAGACTTCAATTACTTTCGGGTTAGATTGTACTTCATCTACAGAGCCTTCGCATAAAACTTTTCCTTCGTGCATAACGGTGACTTTGCTTGCAAATTGGCGCACGAATTGCATATCGTGCTCAACCACTAAAACTGAACTGTCCTGAACAATTGATTGCAGTAATTTGCCAGTTTTATCTCGCTCTTGTTTTGTCATGCCGGCAACTGGTTCATCGAGAAGCAAAAGTTTGGGCTTTTGTATCAGGAGCATGCCTATTTCTAGCCACTGTTTTTCACCATGACTAAGTTGTCCAGCCAATTGTTGGGCTTTATCCTGTAGTCCAATTTTCTCCAATACAACGTCTATTCTTGACAGTTGGATCGGGTCGATGTTTTGAAATAGAGCTATATTGCTAGCGCGAAAAGCTGATTGCTACCTCTAGATTTTCATAGACTGTCAGGCTGGCAAAAATAGAAGGTAGTTTGAAATTTGCGGGCAATGCCCATTTGTGCCACTTTGTGCGCTGGCTTTTTAGTTAAATCTATATTGCCTGCAAAAGTAATATTACCGCCATTAGCTTTGGTTTTACCTGTGAGAACATCAAGCAAAGTTGTTTTGCCGGCACCATTAGGGCCAACAAGGCAGCGCAATTCGTTAGGTTGCATAGAAAACTGCAAATTATTTAAAACTTGAAAGCCGGCAAAGCTTACATTTAGCGCCTGTATATCGAGAATGTTGTTAATCATGTTTTACTGCCAATAAATTATTCTTGATTGTCAATAAATTTGCCGACAATTTATTGGCGCATAATTTTATAAAGCCGACAATTCCAGAAGGGAAAAATAATACAGCAGCAATTAACAAACCATAAAAATATGGCCATGCTTCCGGAAACAATTCGCTAAATGTTGTTTTGCCAAAGTTAACTAACAAAGCTCCGATAATGGCGCCAATTAGTGTACCCCGACCGCCAACTGCTACCCAAATAACCATTTCGGCAGAAGGAACAATGCCCATGTTAGAAGGCGAGATGAGTCCAACTTGTAAAACAAAAAGGGCGCCTGCAAGACCCGCCAAACCAGCGGAAATAGCAAAAGCAAATGTTTTTAGAGGCACAGGATCATAACCCAGGCAGCGCACACGATTTTCATCTTCGCGCAAAGCAACTAAGAGGCGCCCATAACGCGAGTCAAGTAGGCGTCGGCATAGTAAATATGATCCAGCCAGACAGACAACCGTAATGAGAAAGAGTGTTCTTTGCACGCTGGGATCTGATAGAGTAAAGCCAAATATAGTCTTGAAATTAGTGATACCATTGGTGCCACCAGTAATTGCTTGTTGTCCAATTAAAAGAGTAACCAATATAAGTGCAAGTGCCTGGGTGATTATTGAAAAATAAACTCCCTGGATGCGATTGCGAAAGAGTAGTAAGCCCAAGACGGTTGCTAATGCCATTGGAATTATAAGGACCATGCATATGGCAAATACGGGATTATGAAAAGGTTGCCAAAAGAATGGCAATTTCTCTAAGCCGCTCCAGGACATAAAGTCTGGTAATTGTTGTCCGGAGGCTTCTAATTTCAAATACATGGCTATGGCATAAGCACCCAAGCCAAAAAATATACCTTGTCCAAGGCACAGCATGCCGCCATAGCCCCAGATTAAGTCGACACCAAGGGCAGCAATAGCAAAACAGAGATATTTTGCAAGCAGACTAAGGCGAAAATCAGGCAAAATTAAACAGGCACAAGATAAGAGCAAAACAGCAAATATTAAGGGGACATTCCGACGAAATAAAGCCGGCATATATACAGAAAAGCGCTTTTCTCCGGACGAATCCAGCCCTTTGGGTGCCAAACTTGTCTTTTCGCTATCAATTAATTTGGTTTTAACAGGCACAGTTAAGACTCTGTGACAGGGATAATCAATTAACCGCCCTAATCTTAGGGCAGAAGCCTGTCCTAATCAAGCGTAGAAATACCACGGCTAAATGCATAGCGCCTAGAATATTAAGAGGAAGAACGATGGCAAAATCCGGACCCATACTTGTAACTGGTGCAGCAGGCAAAATTGGTGGTGTCGGTCGGAATATTGTAGAGATTCTGCGTGCACGGAATCTTCCAGTACGGGCGTTTGTACACCGGGTCGATGAGCGATCAAAAGCATTGAGTGCACTGGGTGCAGAGGTTGTGGTTGGAGAGCTTACAGAAGGGGTTGATGTAGCCCGCGCACTTGAGGGATGTCAGCGCATGTTTTTTGGTATGAGTGTATCGCAGCCATATCTGGAAGCCACTGTAATTGCCGCTGCTGCAGCGCGAACAATGCCAGACTTAGAAGTTTTTGTAAATATCTCGCAGATGACAGTTTCGCAAATGAGCTTGACAAAAATGACTGACTCACCCCAACACCGTCAACACTGGCTTGGTGAGCAGGTTTTAAATTGGTCAGGTTTGCCGGTTGTGCATGTTAGAGGCACAATATTTTTAGAACATCCGTTTTTTTCGGATTTTGCGGCCTTATCCATCGCTAAGGATGGCACGATACGTCTGCCTTTTGGTTCGGGGCGCACCTCGCCCGTTTCTGCCCGTGATGTGGCTCAGGTTATTGCGACCATACTAGAGAATCCAGCTAATCATATCGGCAAAATATATGAATTGACTGGACCACAATGTGAGGATATGAATGCTGTGGCCGCCGAGTATTCATCTGCATTGGGACGTCCTATCACATATGTCGATGTGCCATTTGATCAATGGAGGGATCAGGATCTCACAAAACATGGATTGCCTGAGCATGTTTTACACCATTTTGAAGTTATGGCTCAGTTACATAAGGATAACCTCTACGATAGACTAACGTCTGATGTAGAAAAAATTACCGGCCGACCGGCATTAAGCATAAAAGAATATGTGGAAGGTCGAGCAGATTTGTTCAAACGTTAGTTTGTTCTTCGTGGAACCAGCGCTTATAGCCGATTTCGGATAGCGTTGAGATTAGTCGTTAAAAAACTGCGCAAAGCGCTAGCATATATGCTATTATAATGCGTATGGTCAAAAAACAGGACCCACTTACTCGGCTTAAAAGAATAAAACGAGTATTCGTTTTGATGAATTGGTAGTGTTACTTAGAGAGTATGGTTATTCTTTGCAAAGTACGACTGGCTCTCATCATATTTTTCGAAAACCAGGGCAATTGTCAATTATGCTAGTTAAGCCCCATGGAGGAAAGAAGAATTGTCATCCAATGGACGTCAATAAGGTAATTAGGGTGTTGGAGGACAGAAAAGATGCATAAAAGGCAAATGACAATTAATGACTATATGAGCTTACCCTGGCACTATTCAACAGAAGCTTCCGAATGGGAAGGAGAAAAGGGGTATTGGATTTCTGTGGCTGAATTGCCGGATTGTTCAACATTCGCCAGCAAAATTGAAGAAGGGCTAGCCAGAATGCCGAGCTTGCTTAGAGAATATCTAAAGGCATCGCTAGCATCACAGGCTAATATTCCCATGCCAGAAAGATCAGAAGACTTAAGTCTTGCTGGTAATCTTTCGCTGCGAATACCTATCTCATTACACATGGGTGTAAAAAATGCGGCCAAACTGCAAAAAACATCTATAAACCAGTTTGCTGTAAAGGCTTTGACTGAAGCTGTAACACGCACTGCTAAGCCGTTCGCTTCTGTAGATGAAGAATCTATTATCACAAAGGGGGGTAGGGCAGTTGCTAGTAATGAGAAGGCAAAGACGAAGCATGCCAATCGACAAGGATTAATATATAAACGTGAGAAGTATAGTTCTAAGCGAGTAGCCGAAGGGCGCTGAGAAGATGATTCTAACTGAATAAAAATTCGCAATTCCCACCCTGACAATGCCCTTTTTATCTGTTATAGTCTTGGTTCTTAGCACTGAGGTAGGGATTAGATAAGCTCAGAGTGCCCATGGATAAAGTGATTACAAAAGATTTGCCTGCGCAGGTATTAGGCGAAGAGTCTGCAGATAGACGCTTGTCTGCGAATTGTCCTTATGGACTGCGAGCCAATGTATTAGGTAGCTTCGAGACGTTAGCTCAATCAGTTAGCGCTTTGGCTCCGACGTCAACACCGGCAATTCTAATTCCGCTTGTATTTGCTTCTGCTGGTAATGGAACCTGGCTTGCCTATTTGATAGCAACTCTGTGTGTTGTGCTTGTAGGGGCGAACATCAATCAGTTTGCATCGCGTTCAGCTTCCCCAGGCTCACTTTATAGTTATGTGGCAATTGGTCTTGGTTCTGGTATGGGAATATCAACTGGTTGGTTACTTTTGTGCGCTTATATAATTGTGATTGCTTCTGTAGAAGGGCAGTTTACTCTCTATGCCATTGCTTTTTTAAAAGATGCATTTCATTTGTCTGCAACTCCATCTGTGGTTATGCTTATTTGTGCTGGTATTGCTGGTTATATTGCTTGGAAGGATATTAAAATATCGTCTTCGTTGATGCTTATATTAGAGATTTGTTCAATCTCATTTATTTTAATTCTGATGATTATTACATTGTGGCACAAAGGACAGATATTGGATTGGTCTCAAATCAAGCTTGAAGGTGTGTCGGGAAAATCTCTTTCGTTAAGTCTTGTTTTTGCAATCTTTGGTTTTACTGGTTTTGAGAGTGCAGCGTCTTTGGGCTCAGAAGCAAAAAATCCTTTGAAGAATATTCCGCAAGCAATCACTGGTAGTGGCCTGTTTTCGGGTTTATTCTATATAGTTTGTGCTTATATAATGATTCTTGGTTTTTCAGGTAGTACTGAGCATTTGGATAGGTGTGCTACACCTCTAATTAATTTGGCTAACATTGATGGAGTGCCATATTTAGGATTGGTACTTAGTTTTGGAGCACTGATAAGCCTATTTGCCTGTACTTTGTCATGTATTAATGTTGCTTCGCGTTTGATGTTTATGATGGGACATCATGGGCTTTTCCATACCAGTTTTAGTTCCGCACATGAAAGTAATCGGACTCCACATATTGCTGTAATTATTGCCACTATATTAGGTACTATACCGCCAATACTTTTAAGTTTATTGCATTGCAGTCTTATTGATATTATTGCCTGGACTGGCTCAGTCTCTGCCTATATGTTTATTTCCTGTTATATATTGGTCTCGATAGCGGCACCAGTTTATTTGTATCGGTTAAAGAGTTTAGACTGGCGTGCTTTACTCATGGCGGCTTTAGCCTTTGTTGTGATGTCTATTGTTCTTGCGGGTAATGTAGATCCAAATGCAATTGGTGTTGCTAGATATCTTCCCTATGTATTTATTGCTCTAGTGCTGGTTGGAATAGTCTGGTATTGCGGGCTAAAAATATTTGCACCCGAAGTACTAAACTTAATGACCACTGATATGGAAGCAATACGAACTCGATTCATCCACGATCGACGATCTGCTTGCTAGGGCTCTGGGTTTTTCGGGAAATTACTTCTGTAATATCCTCTGCCATTCTTTGTGATCAGCTAATAAATTTAATGCTTGAGTTAGTAAAGACTTACCTGGTTCTCGCTTAAACCAAGTTGAGGCACCAGATGGGTGCGGCAAAGGAATAATGTCGCGCTTTTTGCCATATAAACTAATGGAAAATTGTTTTCCCACAATGTCTACTAAAGGGGCGTGATCAATAAATTGTTCAATTGCCAGTCTGCCTACTGGAATAACTAATTCAGGTTGAAGAATTTGAAATTCACGCTCAATCCAGTTTGAACACGCTTCTATTTCTGCTGGTGAGGGTACCCTATCACCACCAGAAGCAGCTTTACCGGGAAAACAACGGCATACAGCTGCCATAAATGTTAGGCGACGGAATTGTTCTTCGTTGATACCAATTGTGGTGAACCATCGAAATAGAGTTTTGCCGGCAGTCCAGGCAAATGGTTTGCCGAATCTTCCTTCATGTGGACCAGGGGCTTGCCCTAAAAGATATATTTTACTTATAGTCGGACTGTGAGTGACAACTGGTCCGACCATATTTGGACATTTTGTGCATTCTTTGAGTTCGTTTATATGTTTTTGGATCGCTTTATTCATGAGTGTGATGAGGATATCCAGTTATTGGGAGTTTAATAATATTATAGCGATAATCAAGAGGTTAATTGAATCGATGTAGTCACAAAATCTGCACAATTTGGGTTTAGCATATCGCTCGGTTATGGATGTTTGGCTTATGGAGGAAATCATGTCTTACAGATTTAAAAGTATATCTATATTTTCTTTTGTCCTGCCAACTTTGGTGATTACTGCAGCTCAAGCACAAAATCCGCAAAATTTTATACAAAATTCTACTAATCAAATACAACAAGATTATGGATCAGGTGCCATAAATCCCAATCAGGCAGCTGCTTTGCAAAATAGAGATGCACAAATAGTTAATCAAGAACAGCAATATATGAATCAGAATGGTGGGCGTCTTACAGGGCAGGAGAAGAAACAAATAGATAGAGAAGTAAAGGGGATGGATCGCAGTTTGCACAATGATGTGCGGGCAGATAATCCAAACGCCGCAGTACCCAATCGCTGGTTTCCACAAGCAGGCAATCAATGGCCAAATGGTGCTAACCCTAATCCCAATTGGAATCCAAATAATCCTAATTATGCGCAACAACAACAAAACTGGCGCAATAATTGGAACCAAAATAACCCGAATTATAATCCGCAAAATCCAAACGGCAATCCATACCCACATCATCACAGACACTATAATCAGCAATACCCAAATCCACAAAATCCATAAGTATTGCTAATTCAACTGGATTAGACTAATTGGTTTTTGGTTTCAAGGCGCCATCTAAGATTGCTTTAGTAGGGCTATTGGTTTGTTTGAGATTTTTCAATATTGAAATGAAAATATCAACTAAAAATGGATCCCATTGTTGACCGGCTCCAGCGCGCAATTCTTTAATGGCTGCATCTTCTGTAAGGGCTTGTCTATATGGACGATCTGATATCAGAGCATGATATGAGTCCACTATAGATACTATTCTGGCCGGTAAGGGTATTTCTTCACCTTTTAATCCATGTGGATAACCTGTGCCATCCCAGCGTTCATGGTGATTTTCAAGGATGTCACAAATTTCACCTAGGGCATGAATTGGTCTTAACAGCTCAGCGCCAAGTAAGGGGTGTTGATTAATCACTTCGCGATCTTCATCACTCAATGCGCCTTCTTTGTTGAGTAATTCAGGTGGAATGGATAATGTGCCCACATCATGCAATAGTCCGGCTACCCTAATTTGTTCAATTTCTTTTTGAGATAATCCCATTACCCGGGCTAATTTTTCTGAGAGTCTTGCTGTTTCAAGATGATGTTCTTTGTTATATTCTGACTTTGAATAAAGTGCTGTAGCAAGGGCTTTAACCATTTCTACCACTTCAGGCACTAATTCTTCTTTTTCTCCTTCAGGCGGAGGAGCTGGTGGTTCGGGCTCAGGTGGTACGGCGAGTTCTGGTTTGTCTTTAATATTATGGGCAACTTCAGCAGTGGTAACGTCTTTATCAGGACCACCTTCAATTTGAGCGGCAAAATCCAAATCAGCAACAGTGCGAACCTGGTTTCTGCCCATTCGTTTAGCTAAATAAAGGGCACGGTCAGCTAAATCAAGAATTTGTTGTTGAGTGCGGCCGTATTCTGGGAAAGTAGCAATACCGATACTGGCTGTAACTGTGATTTCACTACCATCATGGATAATTTTTTCTCTAGACAAGTTTTTGCGAATCCGCTCAGCGACAATAAAAGCGCCGTCGATATTTACTTCAGGGAGCACAAGTAAAAATTCTTCACCGCCATATCGTATTGGTAAATCAACATCCCGACAGTCTCTTTGAATTAGTTTGGCGACGGCTTTTAATACAGCGTCCCCGGCCGGGTGTCCGTAATTATCATTTATCGCTTTGAAATGATCCACGTCAATCATCATCACGGCCAACATTACGTTGATAACGTTCTGCAATTCTCATTTGTTCGGATAATTTTTCTTGGCCTGTGCGATGGTTGAATAATCCAGTCAAACCGTCAGTTGTTGCCTGACGTTGTACTCGTGCATAAAGTCGAGCATTAGTAATACCAATTGCGATTTGGTCGGAGACTGATTTAAGAAAGGCTTCATTGTCTCTATTCCATTGGGCTTCAGACTCGCATTTAAAGCCGCATAAAACACCAAGCAGTTTTTCTTCATATGAAATTGGAATATAAAAAAGTGAAACAATGTGATGTCTGGCAAGAGCCTCTTTTCTGTAAGGATCTAAACGAGGATCTGTAGGTGCTTTATTGACTATAAGAGGCTCATCAATGCGTTGATGCTTTTTAAAAGTCTCAAAGGTTTTAAGATCAAGATCGAATTCTATTACTTTGTAATCTTCACCAGCTGCATATTCACAACGAATAGAGTCTTCCGGTTGTTCAGGCGAAGGTAGAGTGATAAAACAACCATCAAGATTAAAGTAGCCAGCTAGATCTTCAAGCATGTCGCGCAAATTTTGCTCGATATTGAAAGATCTTCTAATTTTGTCGCTGATTCGATGTAATAAAGTTTCCTGATTGCGTAATACTTCTGATTCCCATTTCAGTCGTTGAATTTCTTTAGTACGTTGTAATTGATTTTGTTCGCTATTGGATATTTTTTCTGATGCTTCTTCAAGGCGGTGGGTTTGATTATCTAAAAGTTGTGCTTGACGGGTTAGTTCTTGTTGAGCTTGATGAAAGCACAGGGTTAATTTGACTCTGGCTAATAGTTCTTGATCCGAACAAGTTTCAACTAAATAGTCTTCTACACCTAAATCTTGTCCTTCAATTCTCGCGTTAGGGTCATTACCTGGTGTGATTAACACAACCGGAATATGGCTCCAGTCCTCGGATCCTTTCAGACGTTTGCATAAAGCTTGATATGAAGTACCTGGCAATTCATAATCTAATAAGATCAAGTCAATTGTTTGTTCGGAAAGCATTTCAATTGCTTTGCTGCTATTATCTGCTTCAATTATTTGATAGCCATTGCTTAAAGTACGCGAAAATCTCCGTCGTATTAATCTGTTTGAATGAACAAGTAAAATTTTGCCGGTGCTGGAGTGTTCGCCACTGTCTGTTTTTTGAGGCTTCAAGCCCATTAATTGGCCATATTGTAATAACTTGCTTGATAAATGCTCGCCGGTTAGCTTTATAGTAGATAAATCATGTTTGGAAATGCGCCTATGGGGGTCAAAGGAAACAACTCTAACTAATCCAAGTCCTGAACTAGAACCGACTAATTTGGCTGCCAGTGATACTGATGGGGATGATAGCGTATGGATAACCTAAGTTTTTATCGGCGGCAGCTTCAGCATTTTTCTTCTGTTTGTCTCGATTAAATGCTCTTGTGACCAAGGCTTCTTTACTGTGTTTGATTTCTTGTGCTAGATCAGTATTGGCAGAAGCAATAAACTGCTCATTTTCATCAGTAAGATTATTGAGAAGCTCACCAGCCTTACCTTTGCTGTCTGCAGCTACCGAGGCTACGGTGATTAATTCATCGCCGTTTACAAATTCAATAAGAGCCAGGTCAAAGCCCAGTATCTGACACAGATGCCGTCTGACAGCATCAATACAACTTTCGACCTGCTCATTTGCAGGAACTTTTTTGGTTCTGGTCACGTTTTTTTCTTGGCCGCACTTACTAAAAGCATCCTAAATTGAGTTTAACAGACCGAATGCTTTTCGCTCAACAATAAGGCAATTCTCTTTTAATTATTTTGGGGTTGTTTTGAGGTGTTCAATCAATTTTTAATCTGGATATTTGTTGGCCATGGCTTGACGGCATATTCAATATGGAAAACCGATATGATTAAGAATGGAATGGATATTGGTTAGCTAAAATATTTTTGCCACCACCACTGAAACATTAGCAAAGTCCATAATTCTTTGCGGCGGTCGGCAATACCGGAGTGATGTTCGTTAAGTAAGTTTTTAATGTAAGACCAATTAAAAATTTCCTGGCGGGAAATAAAAGATTCATTTAAAACTCATCTACTACAGGTTTAAATTCATTTTTTATCCATTTACCAACTGGGATACCAAAGCCTTTTTTGGTCTTTTTATAATTGTTCAGGCAAATAGTCTGGCGGCTAATTTTCTCAGTAAATATTTGGTTGTTAGGGCTTTGACTTTTAATGATGTGGGCAGGCTAAGAGCAAATTCAACCAGCGGATAAGCTAAAAAGGGCAGTCTTACTTCAAAGAAGCAGCCATAGAGGCTCTATCTGATTTGACTAATAAATCATCAGCTAAATAAGTGCTTAAATCCAGGCGCATAATAGTTTCCAGAATGTCCTCGCTAACTGTAAAATCAGGCATGATTGCTCTTTTTTAGCCATTACTACCAAATAATTCTTCTGTGCGTGGTAATGGACTTTGTTTGACTTTGCATCAAGTTGGCTACAAGCAATTTATGATGAGTGCTAATTGGAAATGAACCCATCCACTTTAAATGTCTGGCAATCGGTGGTTCATCAGCAGCAGCAATAAAGCGTTTAATTTTATAGTCAAAACTTAGATTATTAAGAGATACAGGCAGGCTATTAATAGCCGGAATCAAGTAGATTTCGTCTTAAAGACCGCAGGCAGATTTTGCCATAAATGAATATATTTATGAGCTAAATAAGTGGGATAACCACCAAATAACTCATCTCCACCTTCTCCAGCTAGAGCAACAGTTACTTTTTCTTTTGTCATTTTAGAAAGGAAATAAGTGGGAATAATTGAAGCATCAGCAATTGGCTCATCAAGAACTTCCCATAATTGAGTCATGGTTGACAAAGCTAAATCGGCAGAAAATTGAAAACATTGATGTTCAGTGCCTATATGCTTGGCTACAGTTGGCAGCATGATTACTTTCATCAAATGATTGTATCGGCAAATCCAATGGAAAATGTTTTGAGATTGCCTGAAACATTTTTTGCAGCAAGAGCGGCAATTAAAGATGAATCAATGCCACCAGATAAAAATAGTCCTAAGTGGCACATCAGCAATCAGTCTCAATTTGATTGATTCATTGAGTCAAGTCATGCAGCCTTGTTCAAGGGCGTCGTTTTCACTGAAATTGCTTTTTGCATTGATTTGTGGCTGCCAATAATTTTCAATTTTTACCTCACCATTTTCGACAATTAAATAATGAGCCGGTAGCAATTTGTGTATGTCTTTAAAAAGTGAATATGGTGCAGGCACATACTCAAGAGCCAAATATTGTCTTAAGACATATTCGTTTAAAGTTGGACTTTAGCAGAAGGATGAGCAAGAATGGCTTTAATTTCAGAGCTAAAAATAAATTGACCGTCAGAGATTGACCAGTGCAAAGGTTTTTCACCCATGCGATCTCTAGCGAGCAATCAATCTTTCTTTGTGACTGTCCCAAATGGCGAGAGCAAACATGCCTTCTAAGAAATTGCAGACAATCAAGCCATAATCTTCATAGAAATGAATGATAGTTTCAGTATCGCTTTTGGTGGCAAGTTTATGTCCAGCTTTTCTTACTTTTTCCTGCAATTCATGGAAATTATAAATTTCACCATTAAATATAATCCAAATGCTTCCATCTTCATTGGTAATTGGCTGTTGCCCAGTTTGCAAGTCGATAATAGACAATCTGGTCATCCCAAGAGCAGCTGGACCAATAATTTTCATACCCACTTTCATCTGGACCGCGATGCTCAATGCTTTTGCACATCTTGGGCAAGAAGTTAGATGTCGGATCCTAAGGGAATATTATTTAAATTAAGATAGCCGGTGATACCACACATCGATTTAGATTACCGTTTTTTCTAATAGGCTTTAGAATAACAAATATTATATGAAAGCAAGTACGTCAAATACTACTGTATTGAAAGAAGCATTTTATGCTCGTTCAACCATAAAAGTCGCTAAAGATTTGTTGGGTTGTCATTTGCACAGACGCTTGCCATCAGGAGTAATTCTCAGTGCTGAGATTACTGAAGTAGAGGCTTATACAGCTAATGATCCTGCATGCCATGCTTTTAAAGGTAAGACTAAACGTACAGAAGTATTATTTGGGCCACCAGGACGGGCTTATGTTTATTTTATTTATGGTATGTATTATTGCCTTAATGTAGTTACCGAACCAGAAGGTATACCTGGAGCAATTTTAATTAGAGGATTGCGGGCACCAGGTTTAAATGGTCCAGGGAAAATATGTAAACATTGGCAAATTGACTCAGCCATCAATGGTGTGAGCTTACTAGACCCTGATTTGCCGTTATGGATCACGACACTGACGGATAGAATAAAGCCGAAAATACTAACCTCGAGCCGCATAGGTATCAGTCAGGCTAAAGATAAACTTTGGCGCTTTTATACTTAAATATTATGGTATGCCCTCATAGGGGCGCAGCGGCCCCGAATGTTATGTAGGGGATGTACGTCAGTAAGGACAACGCGATTTATTCGGTTGGCCAGCACACAAATCCAACGAGTCGGCGATGATCTTATTTAATTTGATAAAGATACATGCCTGCCACCGTACATAGTATTACAGTAATTAAAAATAAAACTGTAAGCATACTGAATATGGTTTTAGGGTGATTGTTTAAGAATCGAAGTCTGGCCAAGCTATGGTCTGGTTCGTCGGCATCGATACCTGTGATAATGGCGGTATTTAAAGGCTTTTCCTGTCCATTCAAGTTAGAATCCAAAACATTAGCCAGTCTTCGTGCTTCATCAGTAGTGAGAAAAATTGAACTTGTCGGTGGTGTACCAATTTGGCGTTTGAAAGACAAGGCTAAACGGCTACCCAATTGCTTAACGAGTACAAGATACCCTGATTGAGTTTCAAATGAACATTCACTATGCTCACCAGTAAAGGAAATTGATTCAGGAGGCGCGGTAAATATTTCGCCAGTTTGATCACCTAAAAACTGGGACCTGGGTCTAGTGTAGTCATCTGGATATTTCATGGAATAAAGTATGTGCCTTGGATTTGTTTGTAAAAGGATTTTCATGGTTACCACTTTATGACATAAGGACTGGGGATTAAGGGCGGGTCAAATAGACCCGCCCTAGGGCTATTGATTTTATAGATATTCACGCAAGCGAGAAGATCTACCTGGTTGACGAAGTTTGCGCAGTGCTTTGAACTCAATTTGTCGAACACGTTCTCTAGTTACAGCAAAAAGTTGTCCAACTTCTTCCAGTGTTCGTTGGCGGCCATCATCTAAGCCAAAGCGTAGTCTTAAAACATCGCGCTCACGAGGCGTAAGCTCATTGAGCATTTTTGCTAGATCCTGCCTCAATAGCTCATGAGTTACGGTGGTGTCCGGTCTATCTGTTTCAGCATCTTCAATGAAATCACCCAGGCGAGAATCTTCTTCTTTGCCAATTGGTGTTTCAAGCGATATAGGCTCTTTTGCTGCTTTAATAATTTCATGCAGCTTCACCAAAGAAACATCCATTGATTTGGCCAATTCTTGCTCAGTTGGCTTGCGGTTTAACTCTTGAGCCAATTGTCTGGTGATTTTCTTTAGCTTATTGATTGTTTCCACCATATGCACTGGTACGCGAATGGTGCGGCTTTTGTCAGCCAAAGCACGGGTTATGGCTTGGCGAATCCACCAGGTTGCGTATGTGGAGAATTTATAACCTCTTTCATGGTCAAATTTTTCAGAAGCACGAATAAGACCTAAATTACCCTCTTGAATTAAGTCCAAAAAAGATAATCCACGACCAATATATTTTTTGGCAATAGATACGACTAAACGCAAATTAGCCTGTACAAGTTTACGCTTGGCGATCATATCGCCTTGCAAGATCTTTCTAGCCAATTCAATTTCTTCATCTGGTTTCAGCAGCTGAATGCGGCCAATTTCTCGCAAATAAAGACGTACAGAATCTTCAGTAGCTATTTCTCTAGTGCTAGGCAGTTCTATCGGCTCATCATCGTCTTCCAGGTGATCATCGACATCATCAATAATGGTGAATTGATCAGCCTCATCAATTAAATCGAGGTCTTCTAATTCATTACGTTTGGCAATATTATCGTCTTCGACCAGAACACCGCCTGTTGTCCGTTCATTTTCTGCTGATTTTGCTTTTGCCATAAGTCTTTTTGCTTGCCTCTTAACTATTAGGGATTACCAGTCTATTTGAGTGAGTTGATTTGTTGAAACAACTTTGCAACAGGTGCGTATTGCTGAAGTATCTGGTCTGAACATCTCAAAATATTCTTTAAAGCGTCCTAAGCGGCGCAACATTAGATGACAGAATTAACCAGGCGTTAGCTATTGGTAGCAGCTGTATTGTTTTAAATTGGGAAAACGCAAATTTGGGGATCAAAAGTATTTGCTTCAGTTGGATTGGCTTACAGTAAACTGCAAATTTAAGTAGATTGTTTATCAATCAATTACTTGGTTGGCGGCCTATATCCGAAACAAATGTCTTGCGTTCTCTAATTAACTAACCTATTACCGCGATTACTTGGCAACAGGCTAAAGCTAGTATAAGGGTGGTTTTTAAGTTGTGCGCATCCTATTAAGGTAGTTTAACTGATTTCCTTTTTAATAAGCCGCAGTTAAGGAAGCTGGTGAAAAGTGACTGAGAAAGCGCACAGCCTGGTCTAATTCACATAAGAAAGCTAACCGATTGGCATAAATAAGAAAGAGCCAAAGATAAGGTTTTGATTATTTATCCCGAGCCGCTCACGCGAGCCTTTTGTATTTTTGTTTGTAAGAGGCGCAATTCATCACGCAGGGCAGCAGCTGTTTCAAAATCAAGATCTGCGGCTGCCTTTTTCATCTCTTTTTCTAACTTGCGGATCAATTCAGGCAATTTGCTTTGACCGTATGTGAAAGGTTTATCATTTGCGCCTTTTGTTGTAATTGTCTCGTCACGACTGTTTGTTTGATCGGTGTCAGTTTTGCCCCGTAAATATTCAAGCAGGCTATTGCCTGTTTCTTTAACTATAGATGTCGGCGTAATACTATTTTCCAGATTATAGGCAACTTGAATTTTGCGCCGTCTATCCGTTTCGCTTATGGCACCAGCCATCGAATCAGTAGTTTTATCAGCATATAAAATTACTTTGCCACCGACATTGCGAGCGGCTCTGCCAATAGTTTGAATTAAAGATCTTTCTGCACGTAAAAATCCTTCTTTGTCAGCTTCCATAATGGCCACAAGACTTACTTCGGGCAAATCAAGTCCTTCACGTAGTAAATTGACACCGACTAAAACATCAAAAGTGCCCAGGCGTAAATCTTGCAATAATTCAATGCGCTCAATAGCGGCAATATCACTATGTAGCCAGCGTACTTTTATGTCTATTTCTTGCAAATATTCAGTCAAGTCTTCGGCCATGCGCTTGGTTAGAGTGGTAACCAAAACTCTTTCATTTCGAGACGGAGCGCAATTTGATTTCTTGGATTAAGATCATCAATTTGACCTGGAATGGGACGTATTTCCACTTCTGGATCTATAAGACCAGTGGTCGAATTATTTGTTCTACAATCTGATTGCTTATCTCTAATTCCCATTTGCCTGGCGTAGCTGAAACAAAAATAGTTTTGCCTATTTTGGACCAGAATTCATGTGCATTGAGAGGTCGATTATCGCGCGCGCAGGGTAAGCGAAATCCATAATCAATTAAAATATCTTTGCGCGAGCGATCGCCGTTATACATGCCCTGTAATTGCGGCGCAGTGACATGTGATTCGTCAATAAAAGTAAGAAAGCCATCTTTTCCAAATTTGCGTATAAAGTAATCGACTAGAGTTTGTGGGGGCTCCCCTGGCGTGCGTCCTTCCAGGATACGTGAATAATTTTCAATGCCATTGCAATAACCAACTTCATTGAGCATTTCAATATCAAATTTTGTGCGCTGCTGCAATCGTTGCGCTTCGACCAATTTATTTTGGGAAGTAAGCTCGGCCAGTCTTTCATTAAGTTCAAGTTCGATTTGTTTGATTGATTTTTCTAATTCTTCTTCATCAGCAACATAATGTTTGGCTGGATAGATACGTATTTCAGAGAGAATATTTTCAATTTCACCAGTAACTGGATTAACATGAGAAAGCCGCTCTATTTGATCGCCAAAAAATTCTACTCTGACGATACGTTCTTCATAAGAAGGAAAAATTTCGACAATATCGCCGCGCGCTCTAAATCTTGATCTTTCAACGACTATGTCATTGCGGTCATAATAAATGCGAACAAGTGCGCGCAAAAGCTCTTCTCGCTCGAGTGGTTGTCCAACTTGTAAGGGAATGGCACAAGAAAAATAACGCTCGGGCACGCCTAAGCCATATATGCAGCTTACTGAGCCAACAACAATTACATCTGAACGCTCCCAAACAGAGCGAGTGGCTGAATGCCTTAATCTATCTATTTCTTCATTGATGCTTGCTTCTTTTTCTATAAAAGTATCAGTGGCTGGAATATAAGATTCCGGTTGATAATAGTCGTAATAGCTAATGAAATATTCAACGGCATTAGTGGGAAAAAAATCTTTCATCTCTGCGCAAAGTTGAGCAGCTAAGGTTTTATTATGGGCAAGAATTAAAGCTGGCATCTGGCAGCGCTCAATTAAATGAGCCATAGTCATGGTTTTGCCAGAACCAGTAACACCAAGCAAAGTTTGATATGGCAATTGCTTGTCTACACCTTGAGCAAGCAGATTAATTGCCTTTGGCTGATCACCAGCTGGCTTAAATTTTGAGATTACTTGAAATGGCGGCATTATTTACGAGCCCCTCAAAAGGTGCTCTAAGAGTGTTTGAGTCAGTTTTCTTTTCTTCTGGCTCAGTCCCTTTTCTTCGATTTTAGCCGCATCTTTAAATTCATGTTGCGCGTCAGTGAGTGCCTTTTTAAAATTGCCTAGACCTTGTCCTAAGGCTCGCCCTATTTCTGGAAATTTCTTTGGCCCAAATAAAAGCAAGGCTAGACCGCATATAACTGCTGTATCGACTGGACTTAGCATAATTAAAACCTCGACTCAACCAATGTTATGTTAGCACAAGGGCAGATTAACGGGTAATTTTTACCGGGAGTTGTCTTTAGATGATTGATTTTGTTGTTTGGATTGGTCGTGGGAGCTGGCAGGTGAATTTGTCTGACCTGCTGCCGGAACTGATAGCCCATTGGAATAATGATAAATAGGGGCAGTTAAGGGACTGGCTAGGTTTTTTGAGCGTTTGCGATCCGCAAGTTCAGCAATTGTGGCATCGACGAATAGAAAATCTTTAAGTATGCCTTCAGGCTCTAAGTAATCAGCAATATTTGAGGCTTCAATTGGCGTATTGGGCTCATTTTGCACAAAATTGCGTTTGTTCATATTGGCCATGTCGGCTGGATAGATAGATTCAGGATTAAGTCTGACCCAATGGGCATTGTTATCGAGAAAGGCGTTGTACTGCAAAACAATATGTGGATGATCGCCTTGTGTTTGTAAGTGGTCAACCTGGCTGGCAAAAATAGTTACTAAAAGATTGGGATAGAGGCTGCATATAGCAGGAATAGAAGCTGAGCCGTCTCTTTCTTGGAAATAATTTTCTGACTGTTCAAGAGTGGCAACTATTTTTGGCCATGGTCTAGCTGGTTGGGGACTTTCATCAGCAATTGATTTGGCGGGCTTTGCTGCAGTCGCTGTACTGGCTGCCGGCTTGATGCCGATTTTAGCAATGCTTTTATTTTTGAGTGCGGTTATATTGCTAACGCTTTTATTTTTAAAAGCAGTTAAATTGCTAATAACCTTACTTATTGTGCTGGGACCAGGTTGTTTTGCAGTTGTTGCAGTTGTCGCTGTTGTTGTTGTATTTTTTGTCGACTGGTTTTGATTAGTGTCCTCGACTTTAATCCCCCCTTCGAATATTTTCATTCGCTCCATAGCGGACGTTATATCAGGAGGATAGATTTGTTTTCTTACCCCACTTTCAACACAGTAATTAAAGGCAAATTCTTTCGATTCGTCCCATTTTTTGTTTTGGTTGTCGTCAAAATAAACGACACCGGGCAGTTCAGCTTCGCCTAATTTTCGGTGAATGCCTGGATCTTTGACAGCATCTTCTTGCCAGGCCAATTTGCGAAAGTCTATTAAACAATGTCCAGTGGCTGCGCTGCCCTGGCGATAATGACGGTTGAGCAATAAGTCATTTGTACTACCAAGAGAGGGTGGAAAAAATAATGAGCCAAGCGGGCATTCATATAATGCCAACCAACAAATAAAATCAAGCTGTTTGGCATATTTTTCCATGGTGATCAGAGCAATATTGCCACCATTTGACCAGCCAACCAGGCCAAGATTGTTGGCAGCCATTTTAGTGGGCACAATATTGGCAATAGAACGCTGACGAAAGTCCTGCGCCTTTCCAGCGGCAAACAGTATTACATCACGCAAAGCCCTTTGACTCATAATGCCGCGGTGATCATTGAAGCCATCTGATTTAAAAACACCATTGCCTCCTCCGGGGAAGGCGAATCGCACTTCAACAAAGCCCTGCTGAGCGGCATGCAGACAGAAATTTAGACCATTTGGTTTGTCGGCACCAGGAACGACAACGGCAATTGGTGCCCCATCTTTATATCTGGGTTGTTTGGGATAAATAATATTGATCGCTAAGCCACGGCCTGGAGCTGATGATGAGGGCAAGAAGGTACTTACCGACTGCTCAGAGGTTAGGGGCACTTCTTTGAGGCTGTCTTCAGGAATCAAGTTGACTGTTTCGCTCGATAAACAGGCATGCCAATTAGACTGGGCGTTAGCCAGCAAAATTAAAGCAGTTATCAATATTGTGCGCCTTCTCAATGACAGCAAAAGACTTCTCCCAAACTATTTAATCAGGCCAGATTTTATCTATAAGGAACCGGGGTTTAAAAGGAAAAGAGAAGGGTATCATGTCTATTAGCCAGTGGGTGTGGCTTGCAGCCTCTTTTTGACCACATGTCGTGAGGGCGCCTCCCACTGGCACTTCCTTAAGCATTTAAAATGAATTAGGCGTGATATGGACTTGAGCGTCAGCCCAGTATTAATCAGCCTTTTAGCAGCTGTTTGCCGGTACAATAATCGTTTGATTATTTTGTTTTCGATTAAATGGCTTTCGATAATTTCGTTACAATCCTGATGCTGGACTTTGCAGTACCAGGTGGCTTCAGGATAAATAACCAGCATTGGTCCATTGCCACATTGGCCAAGACAGCCAGCTTTATTGATCCGGATGC
The DNA here is from genome assembly GCA_963767815.1 of Candidatus Melainabacteria bacterium. Taxonomy (GTDB): domain Bacteria; phylum Cyanobacteriota; class Vampirovibrionia; order Obscuribacterales; family Obscuribacteraceae; genus CAVYFJ01. Next base: position 218,252 of record CAVYFJ010000003.1, read on the forward strand.
TGTCATGGAGCCCTCGCTCCTTCATTTCTTTGCGCAATTTAGAGAAAACTTCTTGAGATCCCTGCTCAGGGCAGGTTTCCCCGTGCGTACAGACAAATACATGTTTTTTGAATATTGCCATAGAGGTCATTATCTTATAAACAGGCGGGCTTGCCAGTATCAATCAGTTAATAAATGCATATCGGCCATTGACGGGTAACAATGGAGACTGGGATGATTAACGACCCCATTGATTGGGTTTGACCGCAGACAGATTGGTGAATTGCCTCCAGGCAAGCTTAATGTTCGATAAATTAAATATCGACGCCAGCTAGAGGTCACAATTAGACGATTTTGTCGGGAATTAAATTTCCTATTGTGATTTTTACTGTCATCCTGGCGGCATATGCCCCAGGATTTTTGATTTTTTAGAATAAGGAGCAATCAGGGATTATGGCTACCAAAATAAGAAAACAAGAAATTGTCAAAGATCTTGAGCATTTGTTTGCTACAGCAAAAGTGGCAGTGGTAGCAGATGTTAGCGGATTTACGGTTGCCGAATTAACTAAATTCAGACGATCACTTGATGGTGGGCAATCGAGATGTCGGGTAGCAAAAAATACACTGATAAAAATTGCTACTAAATCTGGTGAATTTGCCCCGATTGAAAGTCTGGCTAAAGGACCTTCAGCTGTGGTGGTTGGCTATCAAGATCCAGTGTATCCGGTAAAGGCTACTGTTGATTATTTTAAGGAACTTAAAAAGGGGTCAATTCGTGGTGGTGTTCTTGATGGTCAGGTAATGTCCGCTTCTGAGGTAAATAGTTTAGCTGCGTTGCCAAGTCGCGAGGTACTCTTAGCTGGAATTATGGGTTGTCTTGATTCAGGCGCAAGTGGCATAGCTGGAGCTCTATCCAGTCTTCTACGCGATATTGCTTATTTAACTGAAGAAGTGGCAAAGAAAAACAATGCCGCTTGAGTATATAAATGACAGATTTTAATAAACGGTAAATGAAAGGATAAGGAGAAAGAAATGGCTACAAAAGTATCAGTGGATGATTTATTGGAACAAATTGGTTCTTTGACTTTGCTTGAGGCTGCTGATTTAAAGAAAAAAATGGAAGACAAATTTGGCGTAACAGCAGCTGCACCAATGGCTATTGCAGCATATGCCGGCTCACGGCGGAGCGGGTGCTGCAGCCGTTGAAGAAAAGGATGAATTTGATGTCATTCTCACTTCAGTTGGTGATAAGAAAATCGAAGTATTAAAGGTAGTACGTGAAGTAACAGGCTTAGGGCTTAAAGAAGCTAAGGATATTGTTGATTCGGCCCCTAAACCTTTAAAAGAAAAGGTGAAGAAAGAAGATGCGCAGCAAATGAAGCAAAAGCTTGAGGCTGCTGGTGCTAAGGTAGAAATTAAGTAGAATTGAGACTGCAGCGGAATAAATAAATTCTGCAGGTTTAAAGCTTAATTCTGCTGCCGAGCTTTTAAATTAGCGTTTTAATGGCAGCTTTCGAGACTTAAGCAGATGAAATGTCCAGGTTGTGGCTTGTACCATCCAGCGTTTTATGAACGCTGTGTTGCGTGCGGCGCTTCATTGCAGGGTTCTTGGACAAATACAAACCAAGAAAATAAGACCAGCCCCAATCCAGCAGCTAAATCAACAGTTGAGGACATGAAACGGTCATTAACCAAGCTTAGATCCGGATTGGCTGAAGATAAAGCTCGAAGTGATGCGCGCATTAACCAGCCGAAATCACATAAGTCGGCCCCTAGACAGCAAATACCAACCAGAATTGGTGTTCTGATTGCTTTAACGATTACCTTTTTTGTGCTGGGGTGACGATATTTTTTCTGGCGAGAAACCCGGATGATAAACGGCTAATTGACTTAGGTAAGCATCAATTGAGCTTAGGACAATATGCTTTTGCCGTAGAAACATTGACTAAGGCAATAGCAGTTAAGCCGGATGATCCACACGGTTATTTGGCGTTGGCGCGTGCATATGTTGGTGTAGATCAAGTTGACCAGGCTTGGGATTGTATTATCCATGCCCAGCAGCTAGGCGTGGGGGTTATTGCTGAGCCGGCCCTAGCTTCTGAATTGGCTAATTATTACAGGCAGCGTGGACAATATGATAAGGCAGTTGATTTATTGCGCCCTTTAGCTAATGCTTCTATACCGGGGAAAATGGCGGAATTGGCTGATTTAAATGCCTTGCGGGGGGACGAATGTATTGAGAAGGGTGATCTTGAGCAGGCAAAGCGGTGTTGGGAAGAAGTGAAAGAACTTCATCAAGGCTCGCGCTTTTCAGAGAGTGATGGGCGGCTTTCCACAATTTATACCAAACTGGCCAATCTTGCTTATTCAGATAAAGACGATGAAAAGGCGCTTGATTATCTATCTAAGCTAAATGTAATTGGTGAAAATTCAAGAAATTATTTATTAGCAGCTGATATCTATGAGCGTGATGGAAAGCTCAATGACGCAATCGAGCAGGTACGAAAAGCTTTAAAGCTATCTGCAGATAATAAATATGCCCAAGACAGACTTGCCCAATTATTGAGTAAGCATGGCAAGGAACTTATTGGATCTGGAGACAGTCAATCAGGCTACGAATATTTGCAACAAGCACAAACGGCGCAGCCATCAATGAAACTGCCGGCAGTCACTTTGAAAAATCTGACGTGTATTATAGATCCAGCAAGCAAAAAGCCGAAGCTTTCAGGACAAATATGGAATCCAGGCAGCAAGAGTGTTGAGGCTTTGACCATCAGGGCAGAGCTTTATGATACAAGTACTAACAAAATTATTTGGGATAAAGATGAGCGCCTAATTGATGAATTTGTTTCACCGCTGGCTCCCCAAGAAACGAAGTCGTTTAGTTTTGTCGCTCCTTCGCCAGTCAGCGCTGAAACAAATTTGGCATTCCGAGTTTATTTAGATGGCAACCTTTACGAATCATATCCTCTTAAATCAAATGCTAAGCCGGGTTTAAGTATTTTGAAATCAATAAGTGCTGGCGAAAATCAAACGCTGACGAATAATGAGAAAAGGGAAAATCGTGAAGCGCAAGAACACAAATCATCTAGCGCACCAAGCTTAGAGCAAAGCCCTGAACCTAGCCGTGAGCCAAAAGAGTCTGTTTCTCCTGAAGAAAAGACAATAAAAGATTTAGAGTATTAATTTAGACAATTGAGCTAGCTAGTATAAACCTGTCCGTCAGCCTGCCTTTGGGCTTCTTTTACGAATTGGGTAGCAGTAGCGAGTAAAGTATTCTCATCTCGACCATGAGTGGGGAAGGAGACTATGCCAATTTTGGTACTTACTTTGGCGCCTACCAGTTCTTTTCCTACTGATTGTTTGCGCACTTCTGCCTTGATGCGCTCGCCCACAAGAACACTCCTTGAGGAATCTGTCTCCGGCAGCATGACGGCAAATGTGTTGAAAGTCACTCGAGCAACCAGATCTACGTTGCGAACAGAGGACATTACAATGGCGGCTGTTTCTGTCAATATTGTCTGAGCAATTTGTTCACCCAGTTGTTCTTGTAGAGGCAACAAATTATCTAAATAGACCAGCATTAAAGAAAATGGGCGCTTATATCTTTTACTGCGCTTTACCTCTCGAACCAATCGGTTAGCAAAGAAGCGCGAATTATAAACACCGGTCAGCTGATCTCGAATAGCGACGTTTTCGTATTCTTGCAGCCTTTCTTCACTGAATGTCTCTTCGCCGTAACCGCCGCGCGATGATTTTGCTTGCTTGTATTTTTGTTTGGTCACCTGGAGATTGGAAACCATGCGATTAAACATGGTATCTCTGGCGCACTGCCAACCTTCGCTTTGACGATCAAGAAACTTACTCATAAAACAATCAAAAACTGTCCTATTCCGCTACTGACATCCACTTTAGCATGGTAAACTAAGATTAATAAAGCACTATATTCATTATAATTATGCCCAATCAATCGTTTGCACAAGCGCTGGAATATTATCGAAGTCAACATCAGACTAAAGGCTGTCAGCTGACACATTTATTTGGTGTGCCGCTAATTGCCATTTCGCTGCCTCTGATGTTTTTTAATCTTCGGCGGGGTCTGGCGATCTTTGCTGCAGGCTGGTGTTTACAGTTCATTGGCCATTTTTATTTTGAGAAAAACAAGCCGGTAGTAATTACTCGGGTAGCCAATACATACGTTCCCTTGGCAGCATTGGTTGTAGTGGGCCAATACTGGCGGACCATCCTGTATGGGCTATTTGCCCAGGGTAATGGCCAGGTTAAAAGCGTAGTCAAAAAACCCTGAGCAAAGCCATGCTCAGCCCAGTGATTTATTGAATGGGGCATTTAATAAAAATTGCCAAAGAGAGCCTAGCGGTGGCAAAATTTGCCAGCTAGATTGATAACTTTTTGGAGAAATTTTTGGTTATTCGTTACGGCTAGGTCGTCTGCCACCGCCACCCGGCTCGCGCTCGCGAGCATGAGAAGCGTTAACAACGATTTGTCGTCCACCTAGCGTCTGTCCGTTAAAATCCCGAATAGCAGCTTCAGCTTCTTCTTGGGTTTCCATTTCTACAAAGCCAAAGCCCCGTTTTCTGCCGGTTTCACGATCTACAGGCAAGGCAACAGAGACTACTTTGCCACAGCGGGAAAATGCTTCTTCCAGCTCTTGCTCAGTAGTTTTAAAGGACAAGTTTCCGACGAAAAGTTTAGTGTTCATAATAGTTCCAGTATTCCTAACGGACAAGTAATAACAAAACAAAGCTTGGCTATGAGAGCCAAACTTTGTTAGTATGACATCAAATTACAGAATTGTCTTAACAACGCGGGTCCCTGTTTAGAGATTTAACGGGGAATAAAACAAGTTTTAACATTTCAATCGAGTAATTTGAGTTGTTATTGCCCAGAGCTATTGGTTACTGGTTGTGGTTGAGGTGGATTTACTTACTTTTTTATGGGAGGTGACGGCAGAAACTCCTTTTCAGTCTCTTTTCCCATATATTCAGCGCCTTTTTTTGTATCAGATCCAACTGTTTCTACACCTTTTGCTGTGTCTTTAACAGTAATTTTGGCTCCCTTGTCAACGCCACCACCAACTTTCTTTACTCCTTTACCAAAATCTTTCACTACAGTTGTAGTGGTTTTTTTAAAGTCGCTACCGACTACTTTGGCATCATGACCAAAACCACCTTTTTCTTTGCAGTTGTGGTGGATTCAGTGGTCGTACTAGTGCTGGAATCTTGTGCTTGAACGACAGTTACTGATAATGCCAAAATTGCGCTTACGAAAATCACGGTACTATTTTTTTTCATGCTTATCCTCTTTTAAAGCTGCCAACAGGCAAAAACTATATTTACGCTTCTAATGATATACATAATTGCCAATCAAGAAAAGAACAAATAAATAAATTAGTAACCTGTTCAGTAGTCAGTAATGATTAGCTAGAAATCCGGTTAGGTAGGATAAAGCGGCAGCATTTGCTAAACTGTGCTTAGAGTAATACTCAAGCTAGAACCGTTTCAAAGTTAGCTAATTTGCCAGGCTGGCTCTTGAGCTTGTGGCTTGCTAATTATTTTTGTATTTCCAAATAGCTGATAATTCAAAGTGAAAATTTAAATGATCAAAGTAGCCAATAAGCATAAACAGTCCACCAGTGTAAGAAGTGCTAGTAAAACAATTGCCGGCAAGAAACCGAATCAGCAATTTAAGAAAATTGTTGAACGCGAAAATATAACTGAATATCGATTAGCAAATGGGCTTAAGGTTTTGCTTTTGCCCAATGACAGTGCGCCGGTAGTCACAGTTCTAGTTCTATTTAAAGTTGGCAGTCGCAATGAAGCGGTTGGTTTTACCGGTGCGACACATTTTTTAGAGCACATGCTTTTTAAAGGAACAAAGAAGCATAATGCTGAAAAGGGAATGGCATTGATGAATTGCTTACGCAAGTAGGTGCATATTGGAATGCTACTACCTGGTTTGATCGTACCAGTTATTTTGAAGTAGTGCCCTCCGAGTATCTTGAACTATGTCTTAGTCTAGAAGCAGATCGCATGCGCAATTTGCGCTTAGTGCAAGAAGATCGTGATTCAGAGATGTCTGTTGTGCGCAATGAAATGGAGCGCGGAGAAAATTATCCAGATGAAGCTCTAGAAAAAGAGCTTTATGCCATTGCCTTTCGAGAACATCCTTATCATCACCCCACCATTGGTTGGCGTTGTGATGTCGAAGGTGTACCTATGGAGAGGTTAAAAGAGTTCTACGATACATTTTATTGGCCGGATAATGCCACGCTGGTTATAGTCGGTGATTTCAAGACTCAACCAGCCCTGCAGATGGTTGATAAATATTTTGGTTGTATTAAATCGGCTCCCAAACCAATACCCCAGGTTTATACAATCGAACCGCCACAAGAAGGTGAGCGCCGTTTTGAAATTCAACGGGCAGGTGATTTGCCTCGTGTTTGGGCTGGTTATCATATTCCACAAGCAGATCATAAGGATAATTATGCGCTGGCGGCTATGAGGCACATTCTTGGTGGCACTTACGAGCGTTCAAGCAGGTTATATCGTAGTTTGATTGATAGTGGTATTGCTTGTGATAGTTTTGCTCGTCATTGCGATTTGCGAGACCCCGGACTTTTTATTGTGGGCGCAATGCTTAATCCTGGTGTGGCAATCAGTAAAGCAGAAGAGATATTGCATGCGGAATTGAGTAAATTAGCTAAGGAGCCGGTTACCAAAGATGAGTTACAGCGGGCTAAAATGGCCAATAGAAAAACGACCATTCTTGCTAAAGCCGAGTCCAGCAGCCTCGCTTTTATGCTCGGAGAAGCTGAGTCTAAAGCCGATTGGAACTGGTTAATTGATTATGATGATCGATTTGAGGCTGTCACTGCCGACGATATCATGAAAGCAGCCGCTCGTTATTTTTTCAAAAACAACCGTACTGTCGGCTATTTTATTCCTCGCCAGCAAGGGGCTAATGGCAGTAACGATCAACCAACCGTTAATGTTTCCCTGGCAGGCGATGGTGCAAGTGACACAGAGAAAAAGAGAAGGCAAAGAAGAAAGGCGATCTTAGTAAAAAGGCTCAGGCAGTGGTGGCTAAGTCCACAAAGCTGCAATATTCTGTGCCATTAGTTAAGGTGGCTAGACCAAAACCGCCCAGCACTCAATTTGCCAGCCGAGCAGAAAAGAGAGTCTTGTCTAATGGATTAACAATTCTATTAATGCGTAACCCTGGAACGCAATCACTGGGTATTTCTGGCATTTTAAAAGCAGGCAAGTATTATTCTTATAATAAAAACGCAAACATCGCTGATTTAATGGTTGAACTTTTGCCTAAAGGTTCAAGCGATTATGACAAGATGGCTATTGCCAGGGCGCTTGAAAATATGGGCATTCCCGGTGGGCTTGATTTTTCTATCGATAATTTCAGAGTGTCATTTGGCACCCATCTGGTGACTAGTGATTTAAATGAATATTTTCAATTGTTAGCATCTGTGCTGCGCCATCCAGGCTTTGCTGAAGATGAATTAAACAAAACAAAAGTAGAGTACCAGGCGCGGTTTCAAGAAGCGATGAATAATACCAGGATGTTGGCCTGGAATAAGATGCGCAATACCATTTATACACCAGCGCACCCATATTATGAAAAACCATTTGCGGAGGAATTAAAGGAATTACCTCTTGTTTCCAGGGATGGGATTGCCAAACTTCATCGAGAGTCATTTTCTCCAGCCTCAATGATCGTTACTCTGGTTGGAGACATCAATATAGATGATGCCGCCAAAATTATTGAACGACATTTTGGTGACTGGAAAGGCGCCAAGCCGATGCCCATTCATGTGCCGAAGATAGCGTTGCCTGAGTCAGGCAAGCGTATTAACATTGAATTAGCAGACAAACAAAGTGTAGACATTGTTATTGGCCATCCCTGTGGGCTGTTGCGCACAAGTCCTGATTTTTATGCAGCAAGGCTGGCTAACGCTGCTTTAGGACAAGATACAATCACATCCCGTTTGGGACAAATAGTGAGGGAAAAGGCTGGACTTACTTACGGTATTTATTCTTCCTTCTCTGATACTTCTTACGGTGAAGCGCCATGGTCTGTAACTTTGACAGTGAATCCTGAATAATGTTGAACAATCTTTGCAGTTAGTGACGCGTGTTCTTGATGATTTTCTCAAACAAGGGATTTCGGAAGAAGAGTTGCGCAAAGAAACCGGTAGAGCTGTGGGTTCATTCAAAGTGGGTCTGGCATCATCGCTAGGCATAGCTAAGGCATTGACCGAGTTTGAATTTTTAGGTATTGGTGTAGGGGCTCTAGATAAAATTACCAGTGAATATTTGGCTGTGACAAAAGAAGCAGCCAATGCCGCCGCACGGCTTTATATGTCTCCTAAACGTGCCGTAACAGTTATAGCCGGAACATTGAATAGCTAATAGCTGACTTTAAAAGTATTACCGCCTGCCCGTTTTGCTAAGCTAAGGGATTGTAAGGCCAAGGCAATTAGCTGTTCATCAGTTTCGGCCAAGTCGGGATAGACAGATATTCCCAGACTGATAGTGGTTGATAATTTTGTGCCTGCGGCAAACTGCTTGGACTGTATGTCATTGCAAAGGCGGCCGGCAAGGCACAAGGCACCATCCAGATTTGTTTGAGGACAAATAATAATCATATGGTCTAGGTCATAGCGGCCTGGTATATCCACATCGCGTACCGTTTGCATGAGGAATTGGGCCACTTCTTTTAAAATCGAATCAAAAAGGATGCCGTTGGCTTGCTTAGCCATTCCAGATAGATCATCAATAGCAATAGCCAAAAGCGCAAGTTGATTCTGATAGCGTTTTGCTCTTCTAAATTCGTTGTGTAAAATTCGGCACAAAGAATTGTGATTATAAAGCTCGGTTAAAGAGTCAAGCAGGCTAAGAGATTCTAATTGTCGTGGGTCGGTGTTCTCAAAACTGGAGTAGATGTTGCTCAGGTATTGAGTTTGCTCAATGTCCTTAAATCTTGATTGGTATAAATTTATCGTATTGCGTGTAATCTCTCCCGAGCGTCTAAGCTCGTTAAGCTTCTGGCGAAAAAGTGATTCGCGAGCTAATAGTGGCTGTTGTTCATCGCTATAGGCACCAGGCATAGTATTACCTCAAGTTTGTTGGCCGGAATTTATCTGCCATATGTCTTTCTATCGGACGCGGCATGCACCCGTATTCTTCGGGCCAGTGGGCATTATCCGCCCCTATCTATTAACAGTTCATGTAATCGACAGCATAAACTTTATCTGTGGCAAAACTATGACAAAAGGCAATGATTAAAGAAATATGGCTGAGACCAAATAGGCATGGTTGTGCGCTTCACTGGTGGCGGGTCTGTGGGTATCCGCTTAAATATTGGGCTACCACTCGGTTTAATCAGTGAAATCTATTGTGTAAATAGTGAGTAATTGATAAACTATAGCCGAGAGAGTTTTAAGGACAGATTTGAAATTTTTGAGTATTGTTTTCACAAGTCGAGCAGATCGTTGTGATTGAGCTGATTCGAACTTGCGCTAGAAGAATGTCTCTATGTTTAAGAAAGCCAAACGCGGTACCTCTGTTACCTGGGTAATTATCCTTACGGTAATAATGTTTGCTCCATTGCCCTTATTTGGGCGGAATTCAAGTGATGCTGGTAGCATTCAAGAAAGACTAGAACGTGGTGAGGTGGTTGTCAGTATCAAAGATGTTGGCAACACCAAGTATGTTACCGGACAAGTATTGATTAATGAGCCACCGGACAAAGTATGGCCAATTATGGTTAATCCGTTTGAATTCCAGGGCAAGATTACACCCCGGATGAAAACGGTGGAAGTAATGGCTGATCAGGCCAATCGTTCTGTTTTAAAAGTAACTCTTGATGTTCTTTTAATTCCGCATTTTACATATACTGTCGAGTCTCTATATCAAAGCGGTGAAAGCGTAAAGTTTCGCCGTATAGGTGGAATGCTTAAGGATTTTCGTGGTTCCTGGATAATGGTGCCCGCAAATGGAGGCAGCAAGACTGAGCTTACATATTGTATGTATATAGATCCAGGTTTTCTCTTGCCTCAATGGATGATTCGAGAAGGCGTAAAAAATGAATTACCAAAAACGCTTATTGCTTTGCGTCAACGGGTCAGTGCAGTCTCGCAACACAAAGCAGTTAAGGAAAGGCGAACTATTCTGGCTGCTTTCATGAATTTGCCGCACCTGCATGTACCTGGTGGGACAGCTGATCAATTAGTAGCCGATAATAAGCTAGCTGCAGAATAATATTAGAGGCTCTATTTTAGATTTTGCAAAGCTTTTTGATAGCGCTGGGCATGTAATTTTTCTACTTTTGCCAGGCTATTAAAACGTTTGCTCGCTTGCCTAAATATCGACGCGTGTTCTTGAGATTCTTTTGCCTGGCTTATAAATTCAGACACTGCCTCAGTTTCACCTTCAAGTCTAGCTATGCGCTCAAACTCAGGGTACATCTGATTGGTTTCATATAGCTCGCCTTCAATTGCTAATTCAAGCAATTTTGCTACAGTCAAACTGTTGGCTGGATAAATTAATTCCAAATGGGAAAATGCATGAGCAGTTTCTTGTTGAGCGATATCCTCAAATAATTTGGCTATTTCCAGGTTTCCCATTTTTTTTGCTTGTTTGGCAAAATACAAATATTTGCGATTAGCCATTGATTCTCCCGCAAAGGCAGTTTGCAAATTTTTTTCTGTTTGTGATTGATTGGCTGTATTCATTTTTTTCTCCTTTATTGGTGGTAAAAATGCTATGCATACGGTGGTTAGCCCCGGCTACCGGCGGAGTTATAAAGCGGACGAATTATTATGCCTCTAAGAACTAAATCAGATAAGATTTAGAATAACTCTAAAGATAGACTTTGTCAATACGGAGAATTAAGGATGCTCGATGAGTTTAAAGAAGCAATTAAAGCCGAAAAGGTAATCTGTCCTAAGTGCGGCAAACCAATAAAACAATTTGAGAAATTTGTGGAGAAAATTGCTTCTGTTTGGGATGGTTTTGGTGATTCTCGATTAGAGACAGAGGGCTCAAGGGTGACCTTGATTTGCAACAGTCCTAATTGTAAGTGGCGGGAGCGTACCGACTATTGGGCTAATTATGTGCAATAAATTGGTGCCAGTTATTTTTTGAAGAGCAAAGACTAAGGAAGGGCATGAAAGCAGCGGTAATTAAGACTTTTGGTGAGCAACCTGTTTTTGAGCTTGATGATTTTACTAGTCCTGCACCGCAAGCAGATGAAGTGAAAGTGCAGGTGAAGGCAATTGGTGTTAATCAAGCTGACTTTCAACAGGCAAAAGGGAAGTACCCCGCTCCTGCTGGTTACCCACAAGACATTCCAGGACTTGAATTCGCTGGTGTTGTGGATACGACAGGTAAGAAGGTAGAAAATCTAAAACCAGGGGATCGAGTATTTGGTCTGGTTGGAGGTGGCGCCTATGCGCAAGAAATTACAATTCACGCTGATTGTGTTACTAAAATCCCTGCTGACCTGAGCTTTATTGAAGCAGCGGCCGTGCCGGAAGTGTTTATCACCGCTTATGATGCATTGATTACCCAAATGGGATTGGCTATGGGTGAATGCTTATTAGTGAGCGCCATTGGTAGTGGCGTGGGATTAGCTGCTTTGCAGATTGCTAAAAATATAGGTGTGACAGTAATTGGTACATCGCGCTCCAAAGAAAAACTAAAAAAAGCGCAGGCACTAGGACTTGATCACGGCATTTTAGTGGAGGATGGCAAATTTGCTGCGGCAGTAAATAAGATTTATCCAGCTGGGCCTGATGTAATTTTAGAGTTAGTGGGTGGGGATTATTTTGTTGAAGATATTAGCTGTGCAGCCAGGCAAGGAAGAATAAGTTTAGTTGGGCTTCTGGCTGGCCGCGGTGTCAATATTGATCTGGCAAAGATTCATTCTAAACGCTTACTTGTAAGGGGCACCACTCTTAGAGCGAGGCCATTAGCCGAGAAGATAATGGTCAATCGGATATTGGCGGATAATATAACACCTCTTCTAGCTATCGGTAAACTGAAAGCTGTGGTAGATCAAGTCTTTTCTTTAAATGATGTCCAAGAAGCGTTTAAACATCTAGATAGCGGAAGCAGTTTTGGCAAGGTAGTATTAACCTGCGATTAATGTGGGCGGATATCGATGATACCAAATACGGTGCTAACGGATGATGGGTCCATTACTTGTTTAGATCGAGATTCGGGAGAACTTTATCATAATCGAGCAGGGGCTTATAGTGAAGCCTTGAAAAATTATGTCCAGGCCTGTGATCTAGCTGATCGTTTGTATAGGCAAGCGAAAGTTTTGGTGCTTGATGTTTGTTTTGGTCTTGGCTATAATACATTTGTCTTTCTGGATTATTTCCTGCAACAGATTGAGCGGCTGAGCACCAAGCACGATGAGATGCTTTGTCATATTGTTGGCATTGATTGGGATTCGGAGATCCTTGCTGTGGTGCCAGAGGTGTTAGCGGATTTTCGATTTATGGAGTTCTGTCAAAAATTGAATTGGACGCCAGATGCCATAAGGCAAATGATCCTTGATTGGCAAAAATATGGCAAGCATCAAATTAAATTTTCAGGTGAAACGAAACTTGTAATTGAAATTGAAATGAAATTTGCTGATTTACGGAAGACAGTGCCGGAGTTAGCCGGGCAAGGACATCATTTTGATTATATTTTTCATGATGGCTTCAGTCCGCGCTCTATGCCTGAATTGTGGACTGTGGATCTATTTCGAGAATATGCAAAAATGATTGGCCACGATGGTCGCATTATTACTTATAGCTCTGCTGCTGCGGTGCGTGGCGCCTTTAAAGAATGTGGATTACAGGTCAGAAAGTCCATTGCTCTTGGTGGTAAATCAGGTGGGACAGTAGCCTTTTTGTCCGCTCGGGAAGAAATAGCTGATAACGAATCGATATTTTTTTTGACAGAAGAGGAATACAAGCGTCTTAATAGTCGCTCAGCAATTCCGTATCGCGATCCTCAGTTTAAAGATACTCCAGCTCAAATTATTCAACGACGAGCACTGGAACTTAAACAAAGCAAGCTAGCTGTTTATAGAAGCTCTAAACGATAGAATATTATCGAAATAAATTGGATTGCATTGCCTGAAAAATTTTATAAAGTCACCACTACAAAAACTAACGATTTAAATGAGATAATTAAAGACAGTCGAAGAGGCATTTATGAACATACACAAATTAATCAAAGACAACAGAAACCAAATTCTGGCTACTGCAGCTAAGTATCAGGCTTCAAATGTGCGCGTCTTTGGCTCTTGCGCACGCAATGAAGCGGATGAGAAAAGTGACCTGGACATATTGGTAAGGTTAAATACACAAAAGACAGGCTTTGCCTATTTTCGCATCCTTGATGATTTACAGGATGAATTACAGTCTCTTTTGCACATTAAGGTGGATGTAGTTGATGAAGGTGGTTTGAAGCCTAAGATACGAGAGCGCGTTCTCAGAGAGGCAGTTTCATTGTGAGGGACGATGAGGCAAAAATGGAGAAGATAATAGACTGTATCGGTAAAATTGAGCGCTATACGGCTGAAGGCAAGAACACGTTCTTGGAGGATGACCAAATACAAGACGCTGTTATGAGAAATTTTCAGGTGATTGGAGAAGCAGTAAAAGATCTATCTGAGGAATTGCGGAAACACAATTCTGATGTCCCGTGGCGCGATGTTGCACGATTTAGGGATCGAGTAACACATGATTATTTTGACGTCGACATGGGCAAGGTATGGGGGATTATCGAAAATGATTTACCTTCCTTTAAAACACAAATTGATCAAATACGATCTACCTATAATCGCGCATAATGCTTAGCTACATATTTTCCGCTCGGTGTTAGATTATTTGATTTGATCAACAGAACAGCTGCTATCGATTAATTAATTTTGCTACCCTGCATTGTTAACTCATTGACAACCCGTGGCCACTTAGTTAACATAGGGACTGAATCGATATATTATTTAGGATTTGTCGTCAATGAAAAATCACATGAAGATGAGCAAGGTTCAACTGGCGGTTTTATTAGTAGGGATTGCCCTGAGTGTCGTTGCCAATTATTTTATTAGCGTCTACTGCCATTTTTCAAAACAGATATATGCATCTCTTTTATCTTCCATTCCTTTTGTTATCGCTCTTTCTTACAGCACCCGAGGCTTACCTCATAAAATTAAGCGAATTCCAATTGACAGAGAATTTTATGGAATGTTGTTGTTGGGTTTGGCTAGTTGTCTGAGTGTAATCGCATGGGCAAGCATTTTCCATTTTGATATTCTGCACGTTAAGGCTTCAATTGCCTTGGGTACTTTACTCTTAGTATTAGCCATCAGCTATTCAATCGTATTGTTCATATGGAAGAAATTTAAAATTGGCGTTGGTTCTATGTCAAATGATCAGTGAGTTTTTGCCCATCGAACATTTGAATTTATGAATAGAACGGGACTGGCTAGAGGAGATGCTCTTCTAATTGCGGCTCCTTTACTCGACTTGCTTTTTCTTTTGTTTTTTCTTTTGCTTCTTCTTCGAACTTATGTGCCACCCAAGTGCCTGTGGTGCTTACACCGCTCTCACTGGTTATGCTCCATGTCCCGCTCATTGATTTGCCATCTTCAGTCATAGATCCTGTGTATTCAACCGGATTGCCAAATTTTGCTATGGTATAGACAGTTGTATTTCCTTGTTTTTTTATGTTTTCTATCTGGCTTCCTTGTTTGGCGTAGAATTTTGTAAATTGGATGGCTGGAAAGGAAAAGGAGCCAGTAAGCGAAGCTTTCCCCGGAAAAGAATCATCCACTATAGTTCCTGTCAGTGTGCCAGCATTTTCAGAGAAGAAGGCGCTGAAGGCACAACCGCTATCGGGATGACGACGATACTGATAATGTCCACGCCATTCGCCGGCTATGTTGTGCATTGGCATATTCGCCTCCTATCCCAATAGGATGTTTTTTCCACGGCATAATCGTTTCAAAACATACTTGATTTTCTTAAGACTACAGCTTAGATCACACCAGCTTTGAGTAGGTCTTTTAAATCAATTACACCTACCGGCGAATCTTGTTCATTAATGATGAGCAAATCAGAAATTGCATATTGCTCCATTATGCGCAGGGCTTCAACAGCTAGACTATTGGCGGCTATGGTTTTAGGATCTTTGCTCATTATTTCAGATGCTTGCTTGGTAAACACATCATGATCCCATTTGACTGTCGCTCGGCGCAGATCACCATCGGTAATGACACCAATTAGTTTGTTTTGATCATTGCAAACAGCAGTGAAGCCAAGCTTTTTGTTGCCTATTTCAGCTAATACTTGAGAATAATTGGCGTTGAATAAAACTTTAGGCAAAGCGTTGCCGCTGCGCATAATGCTATCGACGGTTAATAACTGTTTGCCTAATGAGCCTCCAGGATGGCTCTTGACAAAGTCTTTAATGCTAAAGCCTTTGCGGGTCATGAGCACAATAGCTAGCGCGTCGCCCATGACCAAGGTGGCTGTGGTGGAAGCTGTAGGTACGATATTGAGCGGGCAGGCTTCCTGGCTGACGGCAATATTGAGGACAATATCGGCAAATTTGGCCAAGGTAGAATCTGATTTAGCTGTAAGAGCGATAATTTTTAAACCGAGTCTTTTGATTGGATCAAGAGCTTGCTTAATTTCTGTAGTTTCACCAGAAGAAGAAATAGCTAGAACTAGATCGCGATTGTCTATCGCACCAAAGTCCCCATGGTGTAATTCAGCTGCATGAACAAAGAAGGCTGGGGTACCGGTAGAGGCAAAAGTGGCAGCAATTTTGTTGCCGATATGTCCGGATTTACCCATACCAGTAATAATCACTTTGCCCTGGCATTGCAGAAGTAATTCTATGGCTTGAGCAAAATTATTGTCTAAGTTATGGAGGATTTCGTTAATGCCTTCGATTTCTATCTCCAGGACTCGTCTAGCTTGTTCAAGCATGTTTTGTTCGGGCAAAATCTTTGCTGCTGGTGCTGCAGATAAAGCTGATGTGCCAGCAGAAGGCTCAGCAATGGAGATTTGATTATTAGGAGTATTGGTCATGATTATGTTGAAGATGATTTGGGGCAGGAAAGTTCTTTATGAAAGCAAAGACCTAATTTTAACCGCTATATGGCGACAATATCTTGAAAATTGTTTAGCTGAACAATAATTGCCCAAAAAAATGCCCGAAAACCCTTCACTGCTTGTATTTGAATTAATTTAACCTTCCTATTTGTTTCTCACAATTTGCTCACAAATATCTCCCAATAAACTCACAATTGTTCTCTAAGCTCATAGAGTGAGGATTAAAAGGATTTCCAAGGGAAATGGGCGAAGGTGGCGCAGCGGCAGTAATAGATGGTGGGAAAAGAAATCCCGACGAGCTGCGGCTTGATATAGAAAAGGCCATAGCCGCGCGTCTGCGTGGAGATACTGGCGCTGGTGACAAACCACCTAAACTGACCGATGAGACAGCCGGACAGGTAGCTGAATTAATTAAGCGACATCCAAAGACTGGGGATCGATTTGCTGGGTGGGTGGAGCGTCAGAAAGAGGTCAGTAAAGAAGATCAAAAATGGGGTGTGGCAGCCTCGCTGATAGTCCATTATCCGCAAGGTCCAGTGAGAATTGGCTTGGATGCAAAAGGAAATGCGCTTAAATACGATTATCTGGATAGCCAGGGAAAGGATAGCCAAAAGCAAACGAATGGCTTTTTACCCAGCATCGTCAAACGTGATGGAGTATGGAATGCTGTACGTGGCGATCACAGTCTGGTGAAGGCATCACAACAAGGCTATAACTTTGCTTTGAAAACAGGAGAATGGACTCATCAAGATAAGCCAGGACATGCGAACATCTACAAGCTTGATGGTTCGCATTCTAATTTAGCCTATATAGGCGAAGGCCCCGCTGCGGGTAAAGTGCGTACAACAGTAGATGGTGCAATTGAAGAAATTGACTATCCTGATGGGCAGAAAATAATACCCAAATATGCTGCAGCTAGACGCGGTGATAAAGAACCACGCATTGCTGGATTTGACAGATTGAGGCCACAGACTGTTAATGGTAAGCAAGAATGGGTGAAAGAAGTTAGCTATAGCAAGCGCGGTCCAGGTGAGTATGTGCCTGATGATAAGGGCGATCTTCCTTATTCCGGGCTGTCCTTTAATGCTAAGAATGGCGATATGAAGTTTCAGAGTAAGGATGGTGAGTTTACTGTCCAAGCCGATGGTACCCATCTCCAATATCTCTTTGACGAGTCGGGGCAACGGAGAATGGTGGCCAGAATTCCATCCGAAACAGCCCTTGCTAAAGGAGCTCTTAAACATACGGGCATTAAATATGACAAGGCAGGAAATATTATTGAGCTGACTGCCCAATGTCCGTCTTATCAAAGATATCCTCAATATCGCAAGGATTATGGCGAAGGAAAGTTTCACTATAAAAAGGAAAATGGCATTTGGACATGCAAGGAGCTCAGCACCGGCAAAACTATTGCTTGCCAAGAAAAAGCAAGTCCGTTTTTAACTAGTGATAATCAAATAGCCACTAGAGAAGAGGTCGGACAAGGCGCTAACAAGCGCATGGTAGAAAGAGTCCATAACGATCGTGGAGTAACTGAACGGCGGCAAACTGAAATGCTGGCTGATGGATCTTCGAGCACAAAGCTATTTGATGCCAATGGTAATACCATTGGTGAAAGAATAAAAAACGAAAACGGGCAAATTCTAAAGAGCGTTAGTGTTGATATACCGCGCACAGAAATTGCACGTAAGGGCGCGCCGGGCAAAGAATTAGCTCGCCCTAGCGCCGATAAAAAGCCGGTGCCTGAAAGAGCCGGTAGAAAAGAATTAATCGATGTCTGGAATCGCAACTCAGAGCCTGAAAAAGTTGAAGCTAAAGACGTTGTTAGCACGCTGTCAGACGGTAATAAAAGCACCAAACATTTTAACGAAGATGGAGAATTTGATGGCCTAAGAATTACCACAAAAGATGACAAACTAGTACGGGAGCTGCATTGGGAAAAGGGAAAAGATGGTGCAAGTCCTAAATATATCGAAAAGGATAGTACTGGAAAAGTAGTGACCTGGACTTATATGGGCGGTGATGATTGGCATAAAGGGCAGCAACGCGGTGGCGCATGGGTTTCAGATGCTCTTGATAAAAGAGACCAACGGGATCAACGTGATCGACAAAAACGTTATGGCCTTACGTTTTATGGCAGTGGAATAATGGCTTGGAATACGTATGGGGAAAACAGCGAAGTTATTAGTCACAGACAATCAGCGGATAGAAGTGAAAAATTGGAGATTATGGATCATGGCAATAAGAGCTTTGCCTCTCTTGATACTCAAGGTAATTTAAGGCAACAATGGAAGGATGATAAAAATTATCGAAATTTTGAGTATGTAAAAAGTAAAAAGGCTGTTGGCGATGGCAAGGAAGTTGTTGAAATGCAATTGGCTAGTGTTCAGGAAAAAATCGACGGCCGGCCAATGAAACAAGCCTGGAATCCGGACATTGGAACAAATCCTATCCAATTAGCAGATGGTAAATTTCAATTCGCTCCTAAAGATCTTGCTAAAGATGGAAATCAAATTTGTTTAAATTCAGACGTAAGTACTGCACACTATATAAATGGAAAAATGGGACCGGACGGTCTAAAGCCTTTGCTATCGCGGGTGGATCTTGCTGACGGTGGTCATATAAAAATTGATTATGATGATGAAAATCCAGAGGCCAAAAATCCAAAGCGAGTGGAACATACTCATAAATTAGTACGGGCCGGCAAGGCAGATAGCGAAATAAAAATAATTTTGCAAGCTAAAGACAAATCCGAGCCAGATGAAGCAGGAGATAAAACTGCACAAATACGGACATATGATATGACTTATAAACGTGAAACTAGGCAACCACCATTTGCTCCCTTTGAGGAAAACCTGGCTAATAATATGCCATCAGAATATTTTGCCGTATCAGTTAGTCCTACAGGCAGATTGGAAGCTACAGAGCATACTGTAAAACCTATTCCTTACAAGACAGATAGAGTATTACCGAATTTGATATTTGGTAGTCGAGTGGCTTTATTAGATCAGGCGACCCGTCAAAAAAATGGACTGACACCGGATAAAAATGAAACAAAACATCGCTATCTTGCAGCTATGGCAAATTACAAAGAGACTTTTAATCAGCATGTATGGAATCGATTGCGGAAAGATGAGCGTTTTGGTGGTAAGGATATTACTGCTGATCAGCTAGCCGATTTGTCTCATCGGTATGCATACGGTCTAGCAGATAGTTATGTTTTAATACGAGATATGCAAGATGTAGAGTTGTTGAGTGAGCAGAATCGGACCGGTTACAGGCGCCTATCAATGGAGCAGCGCGCTTTTGTTCTTGAGGTGGCTGAACAGGCAATTAAGCAACGAGCACTTTCAGGAAAGGATCCTGCCATGGATAGGGAGAAGATGGTCGCTCGAGGTAAAAGACGGGAACCCGATTCATAATTTGAACATTTGCAAATTGATTATACGATCAACAAAGATGCATATAAAACAAAGAATACTGACCAGTCCATTAACGTTAAAAAAAGCAGCGTTAATACGAGAGAGATCTTTAGGGCTGACCAATAGGTGCTCGTAAATGAGCATCCATCCTACGGCGCAAATACCCAACCAGTAAATAAGTCCTAGTTGATTGATTAAACCAAGCAGCATTAAACAGATCATTGTAATAATATGGAGCAGGCCGGATATTTGTAGAGCAGTTGATAGACCTAATTTAGCCGGCAGGCTAAAAATATTTTGTTGTCTGTCAAAGTCAAAATCCTGGCAAGCATAAATAATGTCAAAGCCAGTTACCCAGGTGCAAACAGCCAGGGCTAAAAGCCATGCGGATGGCTCGCCTAAACTGCCTCCGGCAGCAATCCAACCACCTAATGCAGCGCCACCAAGAGCGATACCAAGAAAAAGATGGCACAAGGCCGAAAATCGCTTGCTATAAGAATAAAAAGAAAGCCAGATAATAGCAATAGGTGATAGTTCGAGGCACAGCGGCGGCAGATGGCTGGCGGCAAATAGCATGATCATAAAAGCGGAAACAGCGAACAAAAGCGCCTGATTTTTGTCGATTTTGCCCTGTGGAATTGCCCTTTGTGTTGTGCGGGGATTTTTGCCGTCAATTTCAGCATCTATAATTCGATTTAAGCTCATTGCAGCCGCTCTGGCGCCTGTAAAGGCAATAATTGTCCAGAACCATATATTTAGTCCAGGCAGTGTTTTATGGGCTAAAACAAGTCCCGAGAGGGCGAATGGCAAAGCAAATACGGTATGTTCTAATTTGATTAACTCAAGCCATTCATAAAGTTTTTTGTTAATTGCAAGCATCGTAACTTATTTGAGACATTGGGTTTAAGAGGGGGCAATTATCGGCGCTATATTGTCAGGTTATAGGCTGATAATGTTTGTTTAGGGCTTGTATATTGGCTTCTAGCGCTTATTCTTCTTCAGGTCGCTAGAGTGCTCATATATCCCTGAGAATAAAATTGTAAAACGCTGACTTTTATTTCATACTCACTCTTTGCGCCCTGATATCATATCTTGATAATATGATCCGATAAGGCAAGGCGAATTAGCCATAATTCTGTCAAGATATATATTTGCTTGGCTGGTAAATAACGATGGCGATTGGGAATAAGATACAAGTGATAATGTAACCAGTCAGGATATTAGATTTTTTAGCATAATCGAGTATTTTCAGATAATGCAGGCTGGGTTCAGGGGGAATTTGACAATCTATGGGCGGTAATGACTTACACGTTGACCGAGACGCAGTTAAAGATCAAAGTGCTCCGGGAAAAACAATAGACTTGCAGGGAGTGGCATCTTTTGCTGCTCTGGTTGAATTATTGGCGCATGAATTGGGAACGGCGTCTGTAAAAATCCATGGCAATATCCGTACTGGCGCGGCTTTTAATCAGTTAGTGGGAGAAATTGAGGTCAACAATCAAGGCTTCCAAAGGAAAATAATTCTTTTTGCCCATCCTGGATCTCCGCTTACTGTGCGCTTCAAGACGGTCTGGAACGAAGGCAGCAAAATTGATCAACGACGGAACGCTAATCAAACAGAGCCAGAAGAAGATGGTGGCATTGTTGCCGATTATTTCTTGAGCGCATCTGTAGAACAAATTTTGCCTCAGGGGCGGGCGCTGGCGCGCTATGCGGAAGAAATAATTTCTACCTTGGATCAAATGATATCGCTTGGACAATCAAATCGTTTGTCTAAAATAGCTATACCAGCCTCCACTATTGAAGCTTTTGAATCGGCAGAGTCTTCTAATCTGGTGCGAGCCTACGAGCCCAAACCAGCCACCTAACACCGCTCAAGACCTCATCTGCAAGCCTTTCTCTACATACTTTGGATAGGCAAATTGAATTGATTGCAACACAGCGATAGCAATCAAATCAACTAGTAGTGCAGTGCCACCATAGCTTAAAAATGGTAATGGCACACCAGCCACAGGCATGATGCCCATAGTCATGCCGATGTTGAGAAAGACATGGAAAAGAAAAAGACAACTAAGACCAATCGCCAGACAGCTGGCGGTTGGATCTTTATTGCTTTGTTGAGCAGTAGCAACTCCACGCCAGCAAATTACAACATAAGCGATGATCACCAAAAAAGATATTTTAAAGCCAAGCTCTTCGCCAATGACGGCAAAAATAAAATCAGTATGGCGTTCGGGAATAAATGCGCCTTGACTCTGGTTTCCTTTGCCTAATCCAGATCCAAGTATGCCACCACTGCCAATGGCAATTAAACTTTGCAAAATATGATATCCAGATCCACGTGGATCAACATAAGGATTGACAAAACTGGTTAAACGCTTTTGTTGATATTCTTTCAAAAGTCCCCATAAATGAGGGCGAGCAACCCCGGTGCCCACATTGATTAGTATGATCAGGCAAAGGATAATTATTCGACTATGTTTGAACCATTTGTCTTTTCGGCGCCAAAAGGCGAATAATGATATGGCAAGCACCAGGCAGAATTCAAGCCACCAGACGTGATTTAGGGCATTGAGTATAAGACTAATGATTGGGCTTACTAGGATGAGAATATCGAGCATGGTGGCGCCCGACCAGAACGACATGCCAAGAAAAATGGCCCCAAAAGTGAGTGAAGTACCCAGATCAGGCTGCTTAAAGACCAGAAATGCTGGGGGCAATATAATTGCCAATGCCTTAAATATATCCAAAAAGCTTCTTGATTGGTCGGCGACCAAACCAGGCAGCTAAGGTGAAGATGACAACCAATTTGGCAATTTCTGAAGGTTGCAAGGTAATCGGACCTAGTGAAAGCCAGCGTTGAGCGCCTTGTGCTGCGTGTCCCTTAATCATCACAGCTAGCAAAAGGGCAAAGTTTATGGCATAGAGCACCCAAACAGTGAACTTATTGGTCAACATACTATATGGTAAGCGGCTAAATACGAGAAAAGCAAAATGCCAACTGCGGCAAATTGAATTTGGCGGTCAAAAAAGCCGGGCGTTGGCTGTGACCAACGCAATATGGATAGTCCAATAGCCACTAAAAATAAGGTAGCCAGACAAAGCCATAAGTCTAGACCGCGCGTCAATGCTTCGGCCAGGTCGACCATAAATGGGCGCGAGAATGGGCGAGAAA
The DNA here is from genome assembly GCA_963767815.1 of Candidatus Melainabacteria bacterium. GTDB lineage: Bacteria > Cyanobacteriota > Vampirovibrionia > Obscuribacterales > Obscuribacteraceae > CAVYFJ01. The sequence continues at coordinate 240,984 of CAVYFJ010000003.1, forward strand.
ATAATGACAAGATTAGGCTCGCCTTTCAGTACCGCAGGTTACCGTAATTAGCATTTTGAACGCAAGAGTCGAAAATTAGCAATTAAGGCTGCTTTTCGCTCAGTTTGTTGCAAATCAAAATTAGTGGTCTCTGTGTCTAACTCGAAATAGCGAGAGACCACAGCTAAAAGTTCTTCTTCTAGAACTTCCAACCGGCCTGCCGGCAATTCGAGCCGATCATAAACCAGCATTTTGCGCATACGGTCTTTGGCAGTTTCTCTAACCGAATCGCTATTATTTATATTGAGAAACCAGTTCAATAATTGCACTTTCAGGTTCCTCCACATCAGACTCGCACCGGATTAAAGAAGCTGACCAGGCGGTTTAACCAACCGCCGTTTGGCACATCAAGTTCAAGCAAAGGTACATCCTCTCCGCGCAAGCGCCTGGCTATATTGCGGAAAGCTAATCCTGAGCGGGTATTGTCAGTACCAGCCACAGGTTCACCTTTATTAGTGGAGATTATGATTTCCTCGTCTTCGGGCACCACACCAAGTAGCTTGACCGATAATATCTCAAGCACATCATCAACACTCATCATGTCACTGTTACGGACCATTTCTGGGCGAATGCGATTTATAACTAGCCTGTATTGTTCAATTTCATCTTTGCGAGCTTCTAATAGACCAATAATGCGGTCGGCGTCCCGAACAGCAGACATCTCTGGGGTACAGATGACAATTGCTTCTTGAGCACCGGCAATTGCATTTTGAAAACCAGTTTCGATGCCTGCTGGGCTATCGACAATTACAAATTCAAAAGTGTTTTTAAGCTCGGCGCACAGCTTTTTCATTTGCTCGGCATTCACGGCTGTTTTGTCTCTAGTTTGTGCCGCCGGCAACAGACTTAAATTAGGTAAGCGTTTATCACGAACCAATGCTTGCCTTAATTTGCAGCGTTCTTCAACGACGTCAACCAGATTATAGACAACCCGATTTTCCAAGCCCATAAGGATATCCAGATTACGCAAGCCGATATCCATGTCTACAAGTGCCACACTGGCACCAGTATTGGCTAGCGCCACACCAATATTGGCTGAGGCAGTTGTTTTGCCTACTCCGCCTTTACCTGAAGTTACGACAATTACTCGTCCGTTCATGCTTTGCCCCGTCAATTGAAGTGATTTACCAAATTTACTAAGTATTTTCCAAAAAGTGATTAGTTGTGATTATGTTAGTCAAAAGTTTCACGCAAGATGCGGATTTTACCGTCTACCAGTTTGGCTGTTTCGGCCATGAAACCAGGCCATGCTGAATGAGAAACATGGGGAGCATCTGGCGAGCGGGCAATCAAATGAGCAATTCTAATTTGAATTGGTTGCAAGCGCAACGCGCGAATCTCAGCATTCAAATTCCCGCCTACGCCGGCGTGGGCTATACCTCTTAAGGTTCCCCAGACAGTGATATCACCTTCGGCAAGCACTTCCGCGCCAGCGTTGACATCGCCGATAATAATCAGATCACCATTGTGACTAACTGCCTGACCGGCACGCAATGTTTGTTTGATATAAAGAGATTGCTGATTGCTGGTTTTGCAAAAAACCTGATTTGCGGCCAATAATAGAGCTAGTTCTTCCTTATTGGCACTTTCTTGACCCGATTGATCGGACTTCTGGGAATTAGGCGGTGCCTCAGCTGTGGGAAGGCTTACAGGCGCATCTTCCGCCATCTGAGGAGGATTTTCAGCAGTCTCGAGCATAACCACCCGCTCAAAGGTGGCATCGACTTGTTTGCTTTCGCTTTGACCCGAGTCATTCTTTTCAGTTTCGACCATCTCTTGGCTTACTAATGAATATGTTTCTTCAGGGGGAAGCATACTGACAGAGGAGAGCTGGGCAGCGTGTCCTTCTATTACTCCAACATCAAGCATTCCTTCCAGCTCTTTTAAAGCATCTAAGGTGCGGGGATTCAAGGAAAATATATGTTTTGGATTAATGCCCACCCCTTTTGTCAGGGCGATGATTTGAGCAATCTGAGATCGGTTGAGCAATATATTACCTAAGCTAAGGTCTACTGTGAGTCCTTGCCAGAACTGGTTGGCACTTAACAACGCTGAGCTAAGCTGCTCGATTGTCTCCTTAAAAGTGACGCAGCCGCTTATATCCAATAATAAGTGTTGATCTGGGCGACTGACGATGGCAATTTTTGACATGAGGCTATATTTCCTAATAGATATGCCCTAATACACTTGTCTAGTTTGACCAGAATGCTAAATGGCAATTGGGCAAATCACAAGAATTTGAAATGAAATCGTATGTGGTGTGGTATTGACCGTCAAGCTATCTGGCATAGAGAGCGGATATCTAACGCATGTATTTTTTTATGACATAAGCATAAGAAACGGGGTGAGGCAGACACAGTCATAAGTTGCGGCAAGATGAAAGAATTTAGAGAAATGGCAAAAAGGTTTCCGGCAAGAACTAAAGATAATGATCTGCACATTGACCGGAAATTCTGCAATGTTGTCAAACAGCACTTAAAAGATGCTGATATTGTTTTCAAGCCCTGGTTTGGCTTTTGAATCTATAAGTTGGCTAACCAATCAGTTGCGCTTTTTAAAGGCTCCAAGCCATCCGCCTGAATTTGTTTGTCCTCTGTCTTTGCTGCCAGAAGCTGATTTAACAATCTCTTGAGCTTCAGCTAGCTCCGCGCTGGTTCGTTTGTGAGTACTTTCCATTTCGTTAAGCATTACTGATAAAATGTCTCGCTCTTGCTCTCTGCTTTTCACCTGGTGTTGCAGCTCAATCAAGCCGGACTTTAGCTCCTCCATTTCTTGCATTTTCCCATCAATAAGACTGGTTAGACGGGAGAATTCTTGGTGCAAAGACTTATTCTCGCGAGCTTTGTCAGCCAAAATGAGAGCTTGGGCGGAAAGCTCTGCTTTTAAATCATCGGTGTCACGCGCGGCGCGCTCTAATTCTCTAGCTTGAGCCGATAGAAGCAAGTTCTTTTCTTGAGCTTGTAAGAGCAGGTCTTGTAGTTCCAAAACCTTTTCCAATAGTGCTTTGACATCCCATTGTTTGTCCAATGATTGGTTTTGTTCCTGCTTAGTATTGACTGTTGAATTGATATCTACCATGAGATTTGATATTTTGCCCAGCTTAATATGCTATTTTTCTATTCCACTAGCCTGGGATTATCAATCAGATTAAGGATGGATGTTAACCAGACAATTATAAAGTCTCCCTTGGGCGAGGCAAACGGATGGTTATTATTTGGAATAATCTTAGCTATTTCCTAATTTTAAGCATAACAAGATTTAGCCAACAGTGGCGATTTTTCAATGATTTAAGAGCATTTTTAATTGAACCCAGCATTTGATTAACCAATATGGCAAAACTAGTTATCAGACAGGCTGAGGTAATTGGCCCGGACACGACAAAGTTAATCGACTTATCTATAGAAAATGAGCAGATTCATTTTCAGTCAGTATCAAGTGAATCCCACTCAAGTGACAAAACAGAGCATGATGAAGCCATTGATGCCCGAAATTGTTATGTAACTGCCGGGCTTTTCGACTTACAGGTTAATGGTTCGCCGCAATGCAATCTTTGGGCTGATCCCAATAGAGATCAATTTGCCGAGCTTTGTTTATTCTTGCTTAAAGCGGGTGTAACTGCCTTTTTGCCCACTTTGATTACTGATGATTTAGAGCATCTAAAGAAAAATATTCATTTTTTAGAGTCTATGTGCGGTAACTATGCCAAAGAATCGCATGATACTGCGATTGGTTCTGGCAAAAGCGGTAATTTAAGTCCTTTGCGGTTAATTATGGTCCCAGGTATCCATCTGGAAGGACCCTATTTGTCGCCACAAAGGGCTGGTGTGCACCCCAAGCAATACTTAAGGCAACTTCTGATGTCAGAGCTGTCCGAATTGGCAAAACTACCTGTAAAACTGATTACCTTAGCTCCCGAATTAGAAAATGGCGGTTTAGCGATTGAATATTTGCTTAAACAAGGCATAATTCCTGCTTTAGGGCATTCAAATGCCACATTTGATGAAGCTCACCAGGCTTTTGCTAAGGGGGTGCCAATGGTAACCCACACATTTAACGCTCTGCCACCAATTCATCATCGCCAACCAGGAGCTGTTGCTGCAGCCTTGCTGGCGCAAGATGTTTATTGTTGTTTGATCGCTGATGGGTTGCATGTGCACCCTGATATCGTTAAATTATTGGTGAAATTAAAAGGCAAAGACAGGGTTATTTTAGTTAGCGATATGGCCAGCGTCGGGACAGTTAATGGTGGCTTGATTGGTTCTTCAATTAGTCTTTCGCAAGCGGTGGTGAACATGGTGAATTGGGGAGCAGCGTCATTTCCAGAGGCGGTGCAAATGGCGACGCTTAATCCTGCTTGTGTGATGAAATTAGATAATAGCCTGGGACAAATCAAAGATGGTGGTCGGGCGGATCTGGTTATTTGGCAAAAACAACCGTTAAAGATTAAACATGTGATTGCGCGTGGCCAATTGATAATTTAGTACTGAAATTGCTCACTGCCTGGATGCGGATTGCAAACGGCTCAATATTTTTTTAATTTCGTCAGGCAGTGTCATGGGATCAAATGGTTTGCTAATTACTCCTACAGCACCGATATTTAAGTAATTTTCCAACTCATGTGTTTGTACCTTGGCAGTCATAAAAATTACAGGAATAGAGCGCATATCAGCATTTTCCTGTAATTTCATAAATGTTGTTGGACCATCCATTTCAGGCATCATCACGTCTAACATAATTAAATCAGGTAATTCAATTGGTGCCATTGCCAGTGCTGCTTTTCCTGAGTCTGCAGTGACAACTTTCCAATCGGTAAGTCCTTCCAGACTCATTTGGACAACAAATCGGATGTTTTGATCGTCATCGACTAATAAAACTTTTTTGACAGTGTGGCTCATAAGAAAATTAGGTTCACAGCCCTTAATTAGACAATTAAGGTCAGATTATATTCGATTGCCAAACAAGTTTCATAGGTTTATTTGACAAAAATCCAGTAAAATAAGGATTATCAAGAGACGGCAGATCTGCTTTTGTAGGAAATTTGGGAAAACTATTCGCACACGACACAGGTACTTCAAAATGCCAGTCAGTAAATTTCAAGCACCTAAATTGATAGCTCTTTATCTAAGCTGTCTTTTCTCATGCTGTGGGGCTAAGGCACAGGGCTTAGCTGAGTCAGCTGCACTTAATAGTTCTGTTCATGGTGCAAGTACTAAATTAATGACCGATTCTCTGTCCAAAATATACAATCGCAAGCAAGGATTTTTTAGCATAAACAATACTGGTAAACCGGAAAAAATATTTGCCAGTCCATCTGCTGGAACAAGATTATCGCCTGATGAAATTAAAACCGCTGTCAATGAATCAAATAAATTGTGCAGCTTAGCGGTAGCAAAAGAAAAGGCAGGAAAAATAAATGAAGCAGAGGGACTTTATTATAAAGCAGCGGCAATACGGTCAAAAATATGGGGGAATTATGACCCAGCAGTAGCAAAGCTTTGTTTGCAAATTGGTCGATTAGAATCAAAACAAGGACATAGTGCTATAGCGCGCAGCTGGTATAAGCAAACACTAAGCGCTCTGTCAAAGCATTTCGGATCAGGGGATTATGAATTGGTGCCGGCTTTGTCTCAACTGGCGATACTGGAAGCAAAAGCTGGTAATCATATCGATGCCCAGTCTTACTATGAACATATATTGTCATTACAAGAAAGAAAATTTGGTGAAGACGGTAAGGAATGCCAGAAAGCGAGAATATCTTTAATTGAAGAATCAATTGCTGCCAAGGATATCAGTGAAGCCAAAAGGTTGCACAAAAAGGAGTGTCCATTGAAGAAAAGAAAGGTAGTGTCGATAGCCAAAATTATCAGGAGCTCAAGCGGTTATTGCAAAGGATTAATGCCGCCGGAGCGAATGCCGGCAGTAAATGAATTTTCATATGCTCCAGGTAAAAGATCGCTGACTTTTGCTTTAAGCGGCTGCCCTTTATAGCTAAATATTACTTGTGTGCCTGTTGCATAATCAAGAATCAATTGTCGGCAATTTCCACAAGGTGAAACAACTGGATAATTATCCTCCACCTTTTTTACAGCCACAATGGACACAATTTCTTTTTCGCCATTAGAAATGGCTACACCAAGCGCAATAGCCTCAGCGTGTGCAGCATAACCAATTGAATAAACATTGACGGCGCTATAGATCTTACCTGAAGCGCAACGTACAGCACAGCCTACTTGATGCTTAATTGGATGAAAATTAGCTTTTAGTATTTTAATAGCTGCGTCGATCAGACTTAGGTCATCGCCATTTAGTTGATCAAAATGCAGGATAAGGTTATTTTCTTTGATTTTTGATTCTGTCATGCAAACTACTTCTAGCATCAGAGTCTGTTTCTTAGCATAGCATAAATCAGCCAGCTATTTGTCTGATATTCTTTTGTTCCAGCAGCTGATTATAGTTGAAATAAATCATCCGGCAAAGCTGAATTTATTTGCAGTCCATTCCAGGATGATTCAGACCATAATTTGCCTTTGCGATAGTCTTCCCAATCCACCGGTAAATAATTTTGTGGATTAATATAAACACGCTTAATAAGCAGTGGTTCAGTTTTGCCAGTTTTATTGTCGCTGCCGGAATACATATCGAGAACATAAGTATCCATGGTCGTCTTAGCGGTGGTAATTGGACTGAGGCTAACGAGGCTATTATTTCCTTGCTTGAGCATATTTGTTAAATATTGAGCCAGGGAAATATAATCTGTCCCCGCCATAGGAAAACCGTTGCTAGCTTTAGCTAGATCTGAATCTGGCGGGACAGCAGATTGAAAATATTTCAACCACCCACCTAGATGCCCATGTACTTTACCATCAGCGCATAAAACGGCTATCGAGCCTTTTTTGGGACCTTCTTTAACCTCCACTCTGTACAATCTTGGTTTGCGAAAATACATCACGCCTGTTTCTTTAATTGGCGGATTATTTTTAAAGACAAGCATCTGATAATTGCATGAATAGCTATTGATGTTATTTGCTGCCGCCAACATCTTACTAACGATGTTTGAGCCATCTTTACAGTCATGCTGCATGACCACACCTTGTTGAATTAAAGGAGTCTTGCTCTCTGATTTAATTTTGCTAATTGGCTTATTTGCTTCTAAACAATCGCCTTTAATACTGACAAAACACAATAAAATAATTAGAGCAGCAGCTAGTATTTTTATATTGAAGATTAGATTCGCCATTGGCGATCATCTCTTGCGATTAGCTCGTGAGCGGCATAGGGCCCCAGGTGCCAGCTGCATAATTGGGAAAATCTGTTGGTTTAGTTACACTCCATACTTGTTGGATGGGTTGCACAACCCTCCAGCCAGTTTCGACATTATCGTCGCGCTGGAATAAAGTTTGATCACCAATCATGCAATCATAGATCAAAGTTTCATAGCCTGTGCTTGGTGAAGGTCCAAAATAATGCTGATAATCAAAATCCATCCGCACTGGTTCTACCTGCAAGAGTGCACCTGGCCTTTTAGCGCCGAATTGTAGGGATATACCTTCTTGAGGTTGAATATGCATAAGCAAGAAGTTTGGCGTTAACTCAGAAACAGTTGTATTTCTAAATAAGCAAAGAGGAGGGGACTTAAATTGAATGGCAATTTCAGTAACTCTTTTAGGTAAACGTTTACCGGTGCGCAAATAAAACGGCACTCCCACCCAGCGCCAGTTATCAATCATTAGTTTCATAGCCACAAATGTTTCTGTCGTAGAATCACGAGCTACTCGATTTTCCGCACGATAGGCTTGCACTGATTGGCCATCAATTTGTCCAGCGTCATATTGTCCTGCTACCACACAAGAGAGCACATCATCATGCGTTAGTGGACGTATGGCACTGATAACTTCAGCTTTTTTTGTGCGTACCGTATCGGCATCTAAAGTATTTGGCGGTTCCATGGCAATCAGACTAAGCAGTTGAAACATGTGATTAGGAACCATGTCACGCAGCGCACCGGCGGTTTCATAAAAGCCACCGCGACTTTCTACACCGACGCTTTCGGCTACGGTAATTTGTACATGATCAATAAAATGGTTGTTCCAGGCCGGCTCAAATATGCCATTGCCAAAGCGAAAGACCATGATATTTTGCACAGTTTCTTTGCCCAGATAATGATCAATACGATATATCTGATTTTCTTTAAGGAGAGATAAAAGATGTTTATTTAGCTCATGGGCAGAATCAAGATCGCGACCAAAAGGCTTTTCAATGATGAAATGGCGCCATTGGTCGTCAGCACATTGATGTAAGTGCACTTTGCTGATTTGTTCAACAATTGTTTCAAAATAATCTTCAGCTGTTGCTAGATAGAATAAATAATTGCCCTGCGTATTGTGTTTCTTATCAACATTTTGCAGAAAATTATTTAGTTGAGTATAAACATCTGGATTGTCAAAATTACCCTTTAAGTAATAAATCCGTTCTTTAAACCAATTCCATTGTTCGCTATCTAATTCACTATTGGCATATTCTTTTATAGCAGCGGTAAGGTCATCGCGAAAAACTTCATCGTTTTTATCGGTTCTGGCCAAACCCACAATCGCGAAAGATTCGGGTAACAGTTTTCGCAGCCGCAAATTATATAGAGCCGGTAACAACTTGCGCTTGGTTAAATCGCCAGCTGCGCCAAAGATAATGATTACGCACGGGCGGGCTGGCATTTCGCAAAGGTTGGCAGGAATGGTAGATGGATCGATCACTGTAACTGTCATATATGTTGTTCTGTCCTAAAATATTGTCGATAAAATTTATGGCTGATTAGCCATGGCGATCAGATACCAGCGGCAGACATGCTTGTTCGATCGATTTATATAAAAGCGAAAGACATTCGGGAAGATTGCCCTTAAGATGCATTCTGAGAATACGTCTTTTTCGCTCACAGAGCACCTGAAAATCGCCCAAAGCTTGAGCTGTCTTAACTAGAGAAAAGGTGTATTTTTTTCCAGGTACTGGAAGATCAATGGTATCATCGGCGGTGAGCTGTAAAAATACGCCGGTATTTGGACCGCCTTTATAGACCTGACCGGTAGAATGTAAGTAACGCGGTCCAAAGCCAAGACACGTTGCTGTTTTCTCATTAACATGAATCAATTCGCGAATTTTTTGTAATGAGGATTTATTAGCGTCGTTCATTTCTAGGTAAGCAAGAATTGCTGCATAGTCGCCTGGTTTAATCTGGCTGAAATAAGACTCTAAAATGGAGACAAATGATTTTTTGTCCTTACAAGTATGTTGAATTGCTTGCCAATTAGCTTGATCAGTTGATAGTTCAATAGAACAGTTATTTTGCGAAAATGTGAAAAGTGGTGAGTCATTGGATAAGCTACCTGATTTTTCATACTCGCTGGTCAGTTTGCGCGTGGCAATCTTGCTCGCTTCGACATCCGGTTGATTAAATGGATTAATACCCATGATTGAACCGGCAATAGCAACAGCCATTTCAAAGCGAAAAAACTCTTGAGCAAGGTCGTATATGTTATCCAGTTCAATGCGCACAACTGGTTGTCCAGTTTTCTCTAAAGCGCTAACCAGTTCATCTTGTTTAGGATCAGGCTTTGTTTTCAAGCGAATATAAATAAACAGTCGATCCTTGCCATAACTTGAGCTTGGTCCAAGATTTTCTAAGTCAATCGGAATCAGTCCCTTGCCAATCTTGCCTGTTGATTCGGCTAGCAATTGTTCAAGCCAGGCACCAAAATCAGAAATTGCTGGACTGACAACAAAGGTGATTTTATCGTGGCCATGATTGGCCATTACACCCAGTATCGTGCCCAATATTGCGCCTGGGTTATCTGGTGCTGGTACTGTTGCAGCGCATGATTGAACCATTAATTCCACTTTTTCCAAAAATCGGGCTAGGTCTATGCCCATCACCGCCGCTGGTACCATGCCAAAGGCTGATAAAACGGAGTAGCGGCCGCCAATAGAAGGCAAGCCATGAAATATGTAGCGAAAGCCTTCTTTTTTTGCTATTTGTTCAAGTTGCGATCCAGGATCGGTGATGGCAATGAAGCGTTTCCCGGCTTCAGTTGCACCAAGTTGGCTCTTTACCTTCTCATAGAAATAGTCTTTTAAGATATTTGGCTCTAGTGTACTGCCTGACTTACTGGAAACAATAAATATTGTTTTGCTGAGGTCAAGTTTGTCTTCAATAGCTTTAATTTGAGCAGGCACAGTAGAATCAAGCATATAGAGGCGAGGATTGCCGGGAATGGCGCCAAAGGCGCTAGCCAGTACTGCCGGACCCAAACTTGATCCACCCATTCCGATAAGTAGAGCCTGCGCAAAGCCTGCTTTCTTTAAATCGGCATTAAGAGAGTTAAGATCGCCAAGGTGTATCAATTGCTCAGAAACAATACCCAGCCAACCCAGCCATTTATCTTCATCCTCATTGGTCCATAAACTAGCTTTGCCAGACCATAATTCTTTTAACTTATCGTTTGAGGACCAGGATGTCAGGCTTGTTGCTACTGCATTTTGCAGTGCACTATTGTTGAGCTCATAGCTAAGGCTGTTTATGCTGCTATTTAACAAAAGAGTTCGCCTTTTTCTTTAAGACATCCAGTAATTTATCAAATGCATCAGAAAATAATTTGACACCATCGACAACTAATTGGGCGCAAATATCTTCAAGGGAAATATCAAATTTCTTGAGATCGGCAAGAAATGCCGTTGATTCATCTAAATGAGATTCAAGTGTTTTTGCGAGTTTACCATGGTCTTTAAATGCGTCATAAGTAGCAGGCGGTATGGTATTCACAGTATCTGGACCAATTAATTCTTCAACATACATAACATCATTATATTGAGGATTCTTTGTACTGGTGCTGGCCCAGAGAAGCCTTTGTGTCATTGCTCCTTTTTTAGCCAGATTTTGCCAATTGGCTTGAGCAATAATTTGTTTATACAATTGATAGGTCAGGCGAGCATTAGCAATGGCCGTTTTGCCTAATAAATTTTGCAGTTGTGTTTTTTCTTGAGGCAATTTTGCTGTTTTTAGCCGCTCATTAATGATCTGGTCAGCAGCAGAGTCGATACGGCTAATAAAGAAACTAGCGACGCTAGCGACTTTACTAACATCTCCCCCACTTGCAGCATAAAGTTCCAGTCCGTTGATATAAGATTGGGCTACTTGTTCATAAACGGTCTTAGAAAACAAGAGAGTGACATTAATATTTATGCCCAAAGATGTCAATTTGAGCAGAGCAGGAATGCCATTGACTGTGCCAGGCACTTTAATCATGACATTTGGACGAGCAACTGTTTTCCATAAGCGTTGTGCTTCAGCAATTGTCCCTTCCGTATCAAAGGCAAGGTGCGGGGAAACTTCCAGACTGACATAGCCATCCCGCTTTTTACTTTCTTCGTAAACCGGCTTAAGCAAATCACAAGCCATTTGAATGTCTTCAATAGCCAAATGCTCGTAAAGAGCCGTAGGCTCTAGCCCCTGCTTAATCAGGTTTTGCAAGGTAAGATCATAGTCATTACTACCACCAATCGCCTTTTCAAAAATGGATGGATTGGAGGTCATACCTCGCAAGCCATCCTCATCGATCAACCTTTTTAGCTCGCCATCAATGAGCAGGTTGCGTCTTACGTAATCAAGCCAGACAGATTGACCAAAGCTTAAGAGTGACTTAAGCGGATTGACCGCTTGCACTGTTTTCACCAGCTTACCTCCTGCACATGTACAGCTATTCGACATATTGTAGCAAATGATCTGGGTTGTTTTTGATAGATTAAAGAAATTAACTCCGCAGGCTGATCATGGATGCATGTTCGAAAAAACTGATTAGGGCCGATGTGTTTGACTCATCCTTTGGCGACAGTACTAAATTTTATTTTGGTTCTTACGATATGGTATCGTATCTGGTTCAAAGATTATCCTTGCTATCTTGTCCAGCTATACTAGAGTTAGCCTATTTTCTTAACTTTTTTGCAAGGTCTCTATGCCCTTCTGGCTGGCGATTATGACTAGGTTGGTCATATTAATAAATAGTCCAGTTTCTACCACTCCGGTTATTAATTTGAGATTGTTAGCCAGTTTGGCTGAATCTTCAAGGTTTTCTATTTGGCAATCTAAGATGTAGTGACCGCTATCGGTTAAGGTTGGTTTACGATCAGGATTAAGTCGCAGTGTGGCTTTTGAACAAAAATTGACTACTCTAGCCATTGTGCCTTCCCAGGCAAAAGGTATAATTTCCACTGGTAGTGGAGATTGTTGGCCAAGCTGTTTGACTAACTTGCGTTCGTCAATAATAATCACCAGCTTTTTGCTGGCGCAAGCAACCAGCTTTTCCCTCAGCAATGCTCCGCCCAAGCCCTTTATAAGATTGAGAGAAGTTGTTTCAACTTGATCGGCCCCATCTATGGTCAAATCAATTATAGGACGCTCAGCAAAGGAGGTAAGGCGAATACCGGTTTTTATTGCTTGCAAACGCGATTGCTCAGAGGTGGGGATGGCGATTATATCTAGACCGTTGGCCACCCGCTCAGCCAGGATATCAATGGCATAAGAAGCTGTTGTGCCGCTACCCAAACCAACAACCATGCCATTGGTAATTAGGTCTACTGCGCGTGCTGCGGCTTGCCTTTTGAGATCATCAGTATTTATTGTCACTTATAGTTGTCACCAGGAACTTTTATCTGCCGCAAATTTAGGAATTGCCAGATAAAGATATATCTTGCCGTTTGCTTTATGGCAATGTTGATCATAATCGGAAAAATAACAGTACAGCTCATTTGGTCATTTAAAATTAAATAGAGGCTCTTAATATAGTCAAGTAGACATAACTTTCTTAATTTTGGCTGGTATGGGATTTTTAGCTCGGCTTTGGGCAGTAATTAAGGGTTAGAGTGGGTTTATTTGGTGAATAATCGTTCTGGTGGATCTGCGGGGGTAAACGCTCATGATCAAATCTCAACAAGCTGTTGTGGACGTTCAGCCGGACACTGTCGCCGTGGCAAAGAGGGTAGCTGCCTGGCTAACTGAACGCTTAAATGAGCGGGCTGATAAATATTCATTGTGTCTTTCCGGGGGACAGACGCCGCGCCTTTTATACGAAACTTTGGCTCATGCAGAATTTGCGGCCAAAATTCCCTGGTCAAAAGTGCATATTTTTTGGGGTGATGAAAGATTTGTGCCTAAAAGCGATCAATTGAGCAATTACAAGATGGTTAAGACCGCTTTACTTGATCATGTTTCTATACCACAAGCCAACATTCATGCTGTGCCAACAGAATTAAGTGATTCGACAGCAGCAGCTTTGGCTTATGAGAAAGACTTGCAAGATTTTTACGGCAGCAAAACGCTTGTAGCGAAACATCCTTTATTCGACATCACACTGCTTGGCATAGGCAGTGATGGGCATACGGCTTCCTTATTTCCTGGGAATAGTGTTTTAAAAGAGCAGACCCATTGGGTAAAAGCAGTGAAAGGAGTAAAAACCGAAGATAGAATCACTCTAACTATACCTGCTCTGCAAAGTAGCAAAGTGTTAGCCTTTCTTGTTACAGGATCTGACAAAAGCGCGGTTCTCAAACAGGTAATGGATGGCAATAGTGATCTGCCGGCGGCAAGCATAAGGCCTGTGGGTGGTTTGTATTGGTTTCTTGATCAGTCTGCTTATTTAACCAAAGCTGGGCGAGGCACCTGAGATTTGACCCAGTCAAGTATGTTTGTATGGAATTGGAGATAGTTACTTAGGGCTTTAATGGCGGCGACGAAATCACTGTCGGGTCCTTGGCAAGATATGGCAATGGGCAAGGATTGACTTAATTCTTTGCGTGCTGCTGTTAAATTTCCTTGCTGGTATTGCACTAAAGCCAGACCATAAAATGCTTTAGCGATGAAGAGCTGATCATGTCCCATATAATTTTCACCCCAATCAATTGCTTCTTTATATAACTTTTCTGACTGATCGAGTTTATGTTCCTGGCGATAAATATCTGCCAACAGGGCGCATGAATAAGCATAATCAACTGGATCATTTAGGCGAAATTTACTGGCTAGATTATGTATCTGCTCATAATTAGCTTTAGCTTCCTGATGGGCATTCTTTTGGGTGCTTATGTCAGCAAGAATTTTTAGAGCCATAATTTTGCTCTGTAGATATTTATTGCTCTGTCCCGCCAAGGCTAGGGAATGTCTGGCGTATTGTTCCGCACTGGATGGATCAAGGAGCATAAATTTGACGTAGGCAAGATTAGCCAGGATGTCTGGAGATCCAATGGCATTGTTAGGCGAAGTAATGTTTTGCAATTCAATTAGTGCTGATTGCGCCTGATTCCAATCGCCACAGTTAAGAAGAATTTGGGCGTAGGTAAATAGAGTGCGTGCATATTCATTTTCTGCTTGTTTATTTGCTTGTTTTAGGCCTAAGACTGCGGAGGCAAGAAGCTCTTTGCGTTTTAACAATACCGGCGAGATTTTTGTTTGCTGTTTGTTCTGGACTATCCAGAGCTTATTATCGTCAAATCTTGGTGAGCCTGACCATGGCTGGCAATAGGGATAGATGATCGTGGCTAATTTGAAGCCTGGTATGATTATCAATATTAATATCAAAACACAAATTAATATTGGTCGACGGTAAGCGATGATCGTGGAGTACTTTGACTTTTTGCAAACGTTGGCTTTCCGGCGCCAGGCATTTTCATCAGCTGTGGAAATTAAATCAAGATCTGCTTTAAGTAAACCTGCTGATTGATATCGTTGCTCTTTCTTGTCTTTTAATAGCTTACTAACAATCACTTGATAGCGGCTCAGAAGAGGGTGTGCCGGCAATATTTGATCAAGGGGGATAGTTGTTTGCTGTTTCTGCTTATAAGTAGTTGCCATGGCGCTTGATCCGATAAATGGCGGCTTGCCAATCACCGCTTCGTACATAAGGCAACCAACTGAATAAAGATCTGAGCGCCCGTCTATGTTGCCACCTGTTCTTTGCTCGGGACTCATGTATGGTGCGTTACCCAGGGCAGGCAAAGTGACAGTTGTGTATTCTTTGCCTTTTGGTGGTGAATGGGCAACTAAATGCATCAGAGCAAAATCGACAATTTTTGCTTCATCAACGCTAAATTGATCATTGACTATAAAAATATTACTGGGCCTTAGATCGCCATGCCAAATTTTCTTTTCGTGCGCGTATTCTAGACCGGCAGCTATTTGTTTGAAAATTTCGATAGAGTCCTCCAGTGAAAGCTTGCTTTGTTTGCTAAGCAAGTTAGCCAGACTTTCACCTTGCAAAAAATCACAGAATAAAAATAATTGTCGGTTTGAATTTAAATGCAAGTTATAGTAGCTTGCTATATTCTCGTGATTTAGAGCAATAAAGGTTCTTGCCTGTTTCTCTAGAGCACAAGGATCGGCCGCTCGTTGCAATAGGTTTTCTCTGATTAGCTTCAAAGCTACAATTTTACCTGTTTCAAGATTTTGCGCTTTATAAACATAGCTCATACTGCCTTCTCCCAGAAAATCAGTAATTTTCCAATGCTCGGCAATTATTTGACCAACAAAGTCCTGCGGCGTGTTAGCGGAAGGTGTTTCGTCTGATTTCGATATAGAGGAAGATGTGTCACTATTTAGGTTCACTGGGATTACTCTGAATTTTAAATACTATCGATTTTGTATCGTTTGAGAATCTTTTGTAATTGGAGCAAGGCAGTATAAGTTGGTAAAATCCAGAGTGTATCACCGACAGGTGTCGCATTTAGAGCTTGTTCTAAGGCACAAGCCAAATCTGGTTGGACAATAATTTTACTCGTATCCACTCCGGCATATTTGAGACGAATTGCCATATCCGGAGCTCTTTGCCCACTAACAATACATTGAGGATTCAAACGAGCTAAGATTTCGAATTGAGCATCCCAAAGCCATGAGATATCTCGACCATCGGCGAGATTATCATTGATCACAATCATGGACTGAGAAGCATTTAAATCAAACAATGATTGAAGAGATTGAGTGGCTCCAGCTGGGTTTTTAATTAGCTGAATGATCACTGTTCGTTGGCGAATTGTGAGTTTTTCTGAACGTCCAAATAATGTCTCATACGTTTGCAGCCCACGCTGGATTATCTCAAGACTAATGCCTAAACTTAAAGCCGCAGCACCGGCAGCGACAGCATTATAGATATTGAACAGTCCTGGTAACGGCAGATCAACAGGCAAGGATTGATCTTTATGGTTAATAAGAAACTTTGATGAGCGTGGCAATAATTCAATTTGATTGGCATAAACATCTAAATCAGGGCGAGAATATGGGCAATTAGAACAGTGCCAGACGTTCTTTTGTTCTTCACTATATTCAATTTCATGACCGCAGCGCGGGCAGTAAGATATTTCTCTGTTTGCCCATTCTTGGATGTTTCCATTTTTATGATCGCCTCTATAATCAAGGCCATAGTAGATTTTAGCGGCGGGGCAGGAGAGATTACAAACGTTTGCATCATCAGCATTTAATATGGCCATTGATTTATTCACTTGAATTCCCTGAGTAATGAGGCGAGCAGCTGTATCCAATTCGCCATAACGATCTAATTGGTCGCGAAAAAAATTTGTGACCACAACAATTTTGATGTCAGCCTGTTGAGCAAACTTGGGAAATGCTGCTTCATCAACCTCAAACAGACCAAAGTTAGCTTCTAGAGAGCCATCCAAATCGGCTCCATCAACCAAACTTGCCGTTATGCCGGCAAGTAAATTTGCCCCCTGACGATTATGGATTATTTTATAGCCAGCCATTGGCAAAATGGCAGCAAGCAGACCCGAGGTTGTGCTTTTGCCATTTGTACCGGTAATCGCTACGCAGCCCCGTTCTAGTTGTTTGGTGAAAGATGAGAGAATTGAGGGGCTCAATGTTGTGGCAATTTTGCCTGGCAAACTTGAGGCCATGCCCGCTCCAGATAATCGAATCAAATAAGAGGATAATTTAGCGGCAGAAATAGCCAGGTATCTCATATTGGTTATGCAATTTATTGATTACTAAAGCGGGTATTAACGTGTTGATCAACAAAGGCGTGCAGATACTGGGCAGCAGGCTTTATTATTAGCTCATCACCAATAGCGAAATGATATTCAATATGTTGGCCGTCAATGAAAACCCGACCAAGGCGAGTCTGGGAAAGCAATTTTATTTCATCAGATTGATTCAATAAGCCACTTAGTAATTGGCTTGTCTGCCCAGGTCTTATGCAGGGCTCTCTAACAAGATATTGAAATTGTTGAGAAGTAATCGGCAATACTTTGCCACCTGCTGCTCTAAGTGATCCAGTTGAGCCAGATGCGGTGGCTATCCATAAGCCTGAAGATAATTGTTCTTCTTGCTTATCACCCACGCAGACAATATATCTGCTTGTGGCAGCTGGATTCTTATGAGCAACCAATACTTCATTGAGAGCATAATGAGGCAAAGTTTTGCCATTGGCAATGATAGTCAATCTCATTAAATCAACAGGGCGAATGGTGTCTGCTTCGATTTGATCTAATATTGAGGCAAATGTATCCTCATTGGCCAAACAAAAGTGGCCAAAGCTGGAGGACAACGAAGAATTAACACCCAATATTGGTACATTGTCTAAATAATGCGAGGCATCAAGAAAAGTGCCATCGCCACCGACAGCAATTACTAAATCAATGTCTTCGATTTTATGATTTAAAGATGAACGCGCTTTTACCGTGTAGCTAATATTTCGCTTCTTTAATTCCCGGGTTAAGCTTTCTATTGCCTTGACGTGCTCTGAATGAGCCTTTCTAACCCGTCCGACTGCAACGTGTTCTTGTTCAAGCAATTGGATAAATCGCGGATCGCGATATTCCATTGCTTGCAATTGATAAGTGGATCTTTTGTGAAAGAGAATAACTTTGCTAAGCCGCACTTGATCATCTTCCTGAAAACTTTGACAGATTAAGCTGAAGGTTAGCAGATTGATGTTTGACTTGCCAATCCTGAGTTGAATATTAAGGGATTATCAGTTTTTTAACCAGGTGAATTCTTCAGTGGCTCCAGCAAGGAACAGCACTGTTGGTAGTATCATCCGCATGTAATAGCTAGTATCCCTAGAAAAAGGAACAGGGCACCTTTGGCCTTGTGAACACACCTGGCCATCCGATACCCTGCCCTAACCCCTCTTCAAGTAAACCCTTATTCATATGTTGCCAGATCATTGGAATTCTGGCAGTCGCTTGTGGAGGTGATTTTTGGGCGATATTTATTACACTACAGGGTGATCAGGGATTAAATAGCTGGCGGTTGGTTCGCTGCCACGACTTTCAGCCTGTAGCCAAGAAATCTTTATTTTTATACGTTATACTTAATTTTTAGCGATTAGGCTCATTAAGCCAGGCATATGAGAAAGGGCCATGTATTTAACTGGGAATCAGATTAGAGATAAATTTATCGCTTATTTTAGAGATAAGCGTGGGCATTTGCATTTACCAAGTGCCAGCCTTATCCCTGATAACCCTACTTTACTTTTGACGTCAGCCGGAATGGTACAATTTGTGCCCATTTTTCTTGGCCAAGCGTCGCCGACCAAGCCACCTCGGGCGGTAACGGCACAGAAGTGCGCCCGTGCTGGTGGTAAAGACTCGGATATAGAAAATGTTGGCCGGACTGCTCGTCATCATACTTTTTTTGAGATGATGGGTAATTTTAGCTTTGGTGATTATTTTAAGGCTGAAATAATACCCTGGGCTTGGGAATTTGTCACCGGCGAACTTGGTTTAGACCCCGATTTACTATCGGTGACCATATTTGGTGGAGACGAAGAACTACCTGCCGATGAAGAGGCTTTTCAAATTTGGCACAATAAGGTTGGAGTGCCGGCGCAGCGTATTATTCGTTTATCCAAAAAGGACAATTTTTGGGGCCCACCTGGACCAACCGGTCCTTGTGGTCCATGCTCTGAAATTTATTATGATCGTGGAGCTGAATATGGCTGTAGCGATGACCCGAACAAATGTGGAATAGGCAAATGTGATTGTGATCGCTATCTTGAATTCTGGAATCTTGTTTTTATGGAATTTTTTAAAGACGAGCAGGGCAAATTTAAGCCACTGGCGGCCAAAAATGTGGATACTGGGCTTGGTCTGGATAGAGTTGCTTTAATCCTGCAAAATAAGCAAAATACTTTTGAAACAGATTTGCTCTATCCAATTTTGCAAAAAGTTTGTGAAATAAGCGATCAGAAATATATCGGCGGATCCAGCCATTGGCCAGATGATGCTTTGAAGATTATTACAGATCATGCTCGTTGTATCACTTTTTTGATTGCTGATGGCATGCGAATGAGCAATCTGGGGCGAGGTTATGTGCTTCGTTTTATTACTAGACGTGCTGCTCGTTTTGGTCGCCTTTTGGGCTTAAAGAACCTTTTCTTTACAAGCTAGTGCCAGCAGTGGTCAAAATCTATGGTGGTCATTATCAAGAATTGATTGTTGCTCAGGATTTGTCCGTCAATATCATAAAAGAAGAAGAAGAACGCTTTGCCCATACAATAGAAAAAGGTAGCGGCATTTTAGATGAACTTTTGGCTAATAGTAGTGAAACGTTAGATGGTAAAGCGGTGTTTAATCTGTATTCCACTTATGGTTTTCCGGTTGAATTAACTAGAGAAATTGCTAAAGAAAAAGGCAAATCAATTGATATGGCTGGCTTTGAAGAGGCTAAACATGAGCACGGGCAAGTTTCTTCGGTAAACAAATTCAATGTCAATATTGCTTCGGACAATTATTTGACTGAATTGAATAAACGAACTGGGGGTACAAAATTTCTTGGTTATGAAAAGTTGGAGTCAAACAGTGAAGTCCTAGGACTAACTGCTCAAGGTAAAGCAATAGATGAAATAGCCGAAGGTGAAGAAGCCGAGGTTATTTTAGATATCACACCATTTTATGCTGAATCTGGTGGACAGGTTGGTGATACTGGCATTTTAGAAAACAACGAAGCACGATTGCGTGTAGTCGATACTAAAAAACACGATCAGTTGTATATTCATAAAGTAAAAGTTGAAAGCGGTATTCTGAGAAGTGGGCAAAAGATCCGCGCTATTGTGGATAAAACTCGACGCCAGGCAGCAATGTTGCATCACAGTTCTGCGCACGTATTTCTTGCTGCTGCCAGGGAATTGTTTGGTAAAACAGTATTACAAGCTGGTTCACAAGTTGGTCCAGCTGGTATGCGCTTTGATTTTACTCTTGATAGACAGCCCACCGTACAAGATCTAAAGCAAATAGAGACAATGATGAGTGGTTGGATGCGTAGCAATGCGAATGTTGAAACAAATATTATGTCCATAGAAGAGGCTAAGAAAACAGGCGCCATTGCTATGTTTGGTGAAAAATATGGTGATATAGTGCGTGTAGTACGTATGGGAGATTTTAGCTTGGAGTTTTGTGGTGGAACCCATGTTTCTAATGTTTCAGAAATTGGTTTAATTAAAATAATTAGTGAAGGTAGTATTGCCTCTGGAGTACGGCGAGTGGAGGCACTTGCCGGACCCGCTGCCTGGCAATATATCAATGAACAATTGAATTATCTTAACGATGCTGCCACAAGCTTGAAAATTCGTCCTTCCGAATTGGCAGGTCAAATTGAGAGACTAAAAGAGCAACTTAAAGCTCAAGAGCGCATAGCGCAAAATTTGAAAGAACAGTTGGCTATGGCAAAAGTGCCAGCCTTACTTAATCAGGCAAAAGCAGTAAATGATCATTGGGTTATTGCCAGCGATTTAAGCCCAGCAACTTCAGACGATTTGAGAACAATAGCTCAGGAATTACTTAAACTTAAACCAAAATCGGTAGTGCTTTTGGCTAGCAGCCCCGAAGCTGGTAAAGTGGCCTTAGCTTGTGCTGTTGATTCTTCCTTAATAGCTGGCGGTATTAATGCTGGTGCTATCGTCAAAACAGCTGCTAATATTGTTGGTGGCTCAGGTGGTGGCAGGGCCGATTTTGCGCAAGCTGGGGGTAAATATCCAGAGAAAATCGATGAAGCCCTAAAGGCAGGCTTGAACCAGGTTATGGGCAATGGCAATGAGGCGGCTTAGGTATTAAATGTGACTAAAATGGCAGAAATGTATGCTGATGGTGGTTCGCGCGGTAATCCAGGTCCGGCTGGTGCTGGAGCAGTGATTACTGTTGATGGTCGAAACAAAAGCGACTATCAGTAATTTTGTTGGAAATACTACCAATAATGTTGCTGAATATACAGGATTGGTATTAGGCTTAGAAAAGGCAATAGAACTTGGTATAAAGCAAGTACATGTCTATATGGATTCGGAGCTAATAGTAAGACAAATGAATGGCATATACGAGTCAAGAATGAAAAACTGTTGCCTTTATTCGTCAAAGCGCGCGGGCTGGCTTCTAAATTTTCTTCATTTAAGATTGAGTCATGTGCGCAGAGAAAAAAATAAAATTGCTGATCAATTGGCTAACCAAGCAATGGATCAAGCACAGTTAAGCCGTTAGCTAAATTACTTAGATAAATGTGCAAAAATATAGACATAGATTGGATATTTGAAGGGGTACATAAATTGGATAGCAGAGTTAAATATGCTTTTTTTGAAGGCAAAATAGTGCCGATGGCCGAAGCCAAAATTAGCATTGATGACCCATGGATTTATGTATGCCACGTCAATTTTTGACGGTATACGAGCCTATTGGAATGCGGAGAACAAACAAATGTATATTTTGCGTTTGTCTGATCATATAGAACGCGTATTTAACAGCATGAAAGTAATGCATTTGAAATAAAATATTCAGCGTTCAGAATTGACTGAAATTATTGTTGATTTGTTGAAGCGCCAGGATTTTCAAACAGATGTATATATAAGAATTACTGTTTATAAATCAGCGCAAAAAATAGGCGTCGGACTGCAGAATCTGCCTACTGATATTTGTATATTTGGCATACCTTTTGATGATTATTATGAAGGAAAGAACGGGCTGCATGTTTGCATTTCTAATTGGCGAAGAGTAGAGGACAATGCTATTCCAGCTAGATGCAAAATCGTTGGTGCTTATGTCTAATAGTGCACTTAGCAAAGCTGATGCTGTACTGGCTGGTTTTGATGAAGCGATTGTTTTGTCTGAATCAGGCAGTGTTTCTGAAGGCAGTGCCATGAATGTTTTTATGGTCAAGAAGGGTGAATTGATAACACCGTCTGGAACAGAAAATATTCTTGAAGGAATTACCCGCAGTACACTAATCAAAATGGCTGAAGATGATCTCAAGCATAGAAACAACTTGTCGCGATAGTAGACCGCAGCGAATTATATATGGCTGATGAGCTTTTCTTTACCGGCACTGGTGCTCAAGTTAAGCCAATTTTGTCGGTAGATAAAAGACCAATAGGCAATGGTAAACCAGGACCAATAACAACTAAACTTAATGGAACAATATTACGCAATGTGCCAAGGCAAAATGGATAAATACAAAGACTGGTTGACACCTGTTTATTGAGGGGTAATGTCTTTTACGTTGATAGCTTTCTTCTTGAATACTTGAATCTCAGCTTCAATTACTTCTGTTTGTTTGTCAATATTTTCAATAGCCAAAATATCAGCTCTTAGTTCAGCAAATAAAATTATGTCTGATCGAATTTTTTTCCTTGTTTATAAAAGGAAAAGAGCTGGCTACCAATATTTTGCAAGTAACGGTTTCGCTCGCTGTGCAAAGTCATTAGATTGATTCTCAGACGGGCTAATTTAGCATGTTTGGCAGTGGCATCCGCCGCTTGCTTGGTTGCCGCTTTTACTTTGCTAAAAAGATTTCCCAAGTTGTTATCAGCCATCAGAATATATCCTTAGAAAAATATGTTACTACCCGAGTATTGCCCCAGAGATCAAAATGTTCATGAATCAGGTGCACAGCTTTTTCTGCATAAGGTTTGGGAGTGAGCAAGCTAAAGCGCAAGTCACTGGTAGCTACCATTTGCACAGGAATATCTATCTGATTGAGAGCATCAAATACAGAGGCAACGATTTCCGGGCGACCATTCAGACGGCGGCTAATCACAGATATCCGAGCCAATTGCTCGTCAATCAGTAAGTTAGATTCCTGTGACATTCTGGTAGATTGAATAATTGATTGTACCTTTTTCTTGGCCGAGCTTTCGGTAGTAAAAACAAGCTCTTGTATTGGCTCGTCTTCTCTAGCAAGCAACATAATCATGTCAGCCGTAATATTTAATTCGCTAAGCCTTAGAAAAAGCGAAGCAATATTATCTAATTTCTTTTCCTGATCGGTCGAGACGGACATTTGCCAGCTATACCAGACCTGATTAAGATCCAAAGTAACTCCGCAAACGGCATATTCAGGAACGTGCATTTGATCAGTGATTAGAGTGCCTTGATCGGCTGGCTTAAAGGTAGAACGTACACGTACAGGTAATTGTCCCTCTTTAGCCATCACCACAGCGCGATCATTTATTACTCTAGCGCCAGTAATAGCCATTTCATACATTTCTTCGTAGCTAATCGATGGCAACTTACCTGCGGAACCAACGAGATGGGGATCTGTTGTATAAACACCCTCAACATCTGTGTAAATATCGCAGCGTTGCGCGCCCAGAGCATTTGCTATGGCAACAGCTGTCGTATCAGAGCCGCCTCTACCTAGGGTGGTTAAATCTTGATTGCCAGCTATACCCTGGAAGCCTGCAATTACAGGAATTTCGCCTCTATTCATGCTTGCTTCGAGTTGAGCAGGTCTTATTTCCTCAATCTTAGCCGAGCCAAACTTGCTTTCAGTGATAATGCCTGCCTGTCCACCAGTAAAAGCCCTCGCCGGACAACCCAGTTCTTGAATGGCCATAGTCATCAAGGCAACTGTTTGTTGCTCGCCTGTATTAAGCAGCATGTCTAATTCACGAGCTGCCGGTGAGGCGCTCATTTTTTCAGCTAGAGCAATTAGATTGTCTGTAGTATTGCCCATGGCTGAGACTACAGTAACTAATTCATGACCCTGATTGGCGTTATTGACAACAATTTGAGCAGCCTGGCGAATATGCTCAAGATCGGCAAGCGAGGTACCGCCAAATTTTTGGACGATTTTAGCCATAAAGTGCTCTGCTTATAATACCAGTGCCTGATTCCGGAGATTCTCGATCATATTTATGTGAGAGCCGAACTGGATTATAACTCAAGTCTATCTAATGAAGATAAAGAACAGGCTAAGACATGATTGCCTCAGTGATAAAAACCTGTTAAATCATTTAATATCCTGCTTTTAGACCTTTCTGCCATTTTTCTTTTATTTTAGGGTCAGGATTATTTAGCAGAGCTTTAATTGCGTTTTGCGACCCATTAAAGTTTGCATCATTAGAATAACCATCCCAGACAGAAGACCAATATTGTTTGTAGGTGCCAACTTGTACTTTACCATCAGCGGTGCGGAACGATGATCCACTTGCTTGTTCAAAAAACTTAGTTAACCGATCGCGACCGTCCTTGCCTCCATTTCCATAAAGTTCTACCAAATCTTTCATGACAGCTTGGCCATTTTCAACGTATCTAAATACTACGCTGGCTGAGGCTGGAATTTGGGTTCGGCTTAACTCCTGATGCATTTTGATTTCTTCTATATAGGAGTCAATCTCTTCCTCATTGAACTTGGCTTTTACAAAATCTTCTCTGGATAGTTTGCCGTGTAAATATAATTTGTCCAGCCCCAGATGGGTGGCATGATATCCTTCGTGGGCAAGATGCTCAATTTGCTTACCTACCGGTACTTGAGGCAGCAAGACTATTGTATCTTCATCAGGATTATAATATGGTCTTGTAGCCTTACTATCAAATTTGATTTTAACTTCTTGAGGATTTTCTTCTAACCGTTTAACTGCTGCTTCAAAAGTTTTCAATTTTGCAGGATCATTATCGGCCAGCTTTTTGGACTTCTCATAAGCGTCACCAATAGCAGTTTTGTGCTTGATCAGCAGTTCACTAATGGAAATTGATCCTAGAGCCTCCAGCGCCTTTACCTGGGCTAATTCCTGCGGATTTAAGTGCCTTGCAACATCAACACCTTGTACCACAGCTTCATTGTCCTTGTAGGCAACCTTAATATCATCAGCATCTCCTGGTCCATCTTTTTCGTAAGCATCAAGGGCTAGAATAAATTGCTTTCTTACATTTGGCGGTTGACCATCTATAGCTTTATGAATTATTAGCTCTGCTTCTTCCCGTTTAATCTCGCCAAAGTTTTTTGCATCGTCTAGGTCTTTTGCTGCCAGTTTTGCTTGTTTGCTTAATTCAGCAGATGTAACTGCATAATGTCTGAAATTTTTGGTCTGGCTATCGACTTTGATTGTCAGATCATCACCTTTGCCCTTTGTTTCCAGCTTGTCTGTTTTTGCTGATAGTTCTGCGATCATTGCCTGGGTTTTGGCTGGATCTGTTTCTTTTTGCTTGATTTGCGCTTTAGCTTGCTCGAGTGCAATCAGTCCTTCACCAGGTTTGCCAGTATCGAGTTTTGTGGCAATTTCTTTGGCTAAATCATCAACGGATTTGCTTGAAGCATCAGTTGTTTTCTTTTGGTCAACCTTTGGAGTTCCTGCTGGAGGATTCTGCATACCTGGCTTTTGAGAACCATCGTTATTTGTTGGTGGTCCCGATTGCGGTTTAGATTGGGCGCCTTTAGTGTTGGGCTCTGGTCCTTTATCCTTACCATCTGATTTGGCCTTTGGTTCTGCTTGAGCCTTTGCAGCAGCATCTGCCTTGGCCTTTTCTTGCGCGGCTGCCTGTTTTGAAACCTGGTCATAGTTGCTACTGAGCTTTCTGGCGTGCTCGAGGATAGTCTCTCTGTCTTGGGCAATTCCTTTAATATCTTGTTCAAAAGAGGCCAACTTGGGAGCAATTTCTTCTTTGATTATTGTTTGTGTGGCGACAGTTCTAAGTTGATCATTTTTTGCCTTATATTCAGCTAGGTTATTTATCTTTGCTTGTTGCAATTGCTGATAACCTGTTTGCTGGGCTTTTAATAACGTACGATATTCTTCGCCAATCTGCAGTCTTGCTTGATCAATTCCATTTGCTGTGCGAAACACGTTAGTCATTTGATCATTTGTGATCTTTCCGGCTAGCCTTTCTGTGGTTGTTTTAGCCAAACTCTGCTCCAATCCCTTAGCCAGTCCATCATAGGTCGCTAATGCTTCTTTAAAATGTTTGGCTGAGTCTCGACTAAACTTATCGTCAAGCTCATTGGCGCGGCCCATTTCAGCATTAGCCAGATCGCGACAAACTTTGGCATGAAGAGCTTTATTACTGGCAGTTTTGGTTATTTGGAAAGCATCTTCAAGAACTTTAATTGCCCCTTCCATTCCTGGTTGAAACTTGGCGACAGCAGCTTTGTAAGCTTTATCAAATTCTTGCTGATTTTTGTCTTTGTCTAGCTGTTCTTGGGCTTTAGCCACTGCTGTATTAAAGTCAGTAGAAGTAATATAAGAGAGATTGTTGCCTCTAACATCCAAAATTTTAGCTTGTTCGCTAGCTGGCAAATTATGTGTTCGACTAAGTTCAAGTGCTGCGCCAAATATTTTTTCTGCTTCGTGTCTTTGCTCTTGTGCTTGCGCATCAGTTTGTCCAGGACCTTGTACACCAAGGGCTACTCCTAGATTGAACATTGCAGTTGCTCGCAATTGTGCAGCTTCTGATTTATTGGGGGCGCTATTAAATTGTTCTTCTAAAATCTTGACCGATTGGCGCATATCTTTTAGTGCACCGTAATAGTCTTTACCCGACTGAAACTTCTTTTCGGCACTGCGATATAAATTAACCCCATCTGTCCAAGTTGATTTGCCTTTGTCGGCACCATCTCCCGGCTTGGTTTGTTCAACTCTAGGGGCTTCTTTAGGGGCATTTTGGGGTGAATTTTCTTGCTGTTTTGACCCAAAGTCTATGTCGAATCCGGTGATGGCACCATCTTTATTATAGGCAACCTTCACATCATCAGCCTGTCCAGGTCCGTCCTTTTCGTAAGCATCAACTGCTAAGGCAAATTCGTTTGCTATTTCTTCTGGTTGGCCGGCTAGCGCCTTATCGTACGCTTGTTTTGCTTCTTGGCGTTTGTTATTGTCTAGCAAGTCTGCCACTGACTTTGCTTGTGTATCCAACTCATGCGGCAGAATTGTATAATGTTTCATTAACCCGGTTTCGTTATCCGATTTGATTGTAAGATTGAAGCCCTTATCATTAGATTCAGCTTTATTTGTTTGTGCGAAAAGTTCTCTAACTAGGGCTGGAGCGTTTGCTTTATCCTTGGCGACGATTTTGTCTTGAACTTCATCTATTATTTTCAGCACTTTTTCATGTGTTTTATCATCTGTGCCATTATCTAATGCCTCTGCTAGTGTTTTTGTTAATGGCTCAAGAAGCTCTCTCTTTTGCTTTGCTGCTTGTGCCAAAACTTTTTTAAATTCATCTTCCCGCTTTTGGTTGTTTTGTTTGATGGTCTGATTCATTTGATCTGCATCGCGTCGATTTTGTTCAACGGCGGCTAATTTAGGAGCAATCTTTTCGTCCAATATTGCTTTGGTATCTTTAATTTTCTGTTGATTGTTTTTC
Organism: Candidatus Melainabacteria bacterium; assembly: GCA_963767815.1. Taxonomy (GTDB): domain Bacteria; phylum Cyanobacteriota; class Vampirovibrionia; order Obscuribacterales; family Obscuribacteraceae; genus CAVYFJ01. The sequence goes on from CAVYFJ010000003.1 coordinate 268,626, forward strand.
TTCGTATATTCAGCCAGGCTTGCTTCCGTTTCTCTCTGCAATTTTTGATAGCTGACTCTTTGGTCGTCCAGGAGCAAATGATATTGATGCAAGGTCTCAAGCCTGTCTTGGTCCAATCGGTCTACTGACCTAAAGGAGTTTCTAAGATCGCTGTCTTTTAGCTTGCCGGACAACCTGCTTTGTTCGTCTTCTTTAAGTGCTTTATCCTCGTTCTGAGCAACTTCGTCAAAAGCATCCAGTGCTGCTTTATAATGCTGGGCGGATTTTTGACCGAATTCATCGTTCGGGTTGTCAGAGCGTTCTGATTCCACCTCGGCTAGATGGTGCAAAACTTGCGCTTGAAGGCCTTTTCCTGGATCAGCTGTCTTACTGATATCGACTGCATTTTCAAGATACTTAATTGCCTTTCCCATTTCCGGCTCAAAAGCGGCATTGAGTTTTTTATAAGAATCGTCATATTTTTGCTGATTTTTGTCTTTGGTGAATTGTTCTTGAGCTTTTGATACTGCAGAACCAAAATCGGTCGTAGCGATGTTGGAAAGATTTTGACCACGTGCATCCCAAAATAATGCTTGCTGGATTGGACGCATGTATTTACCGAGTTTTGTTTCGACGGCTGAAAATATTTGTTCTGCTTCACGCTTTTGTTCTTGCAATAATTCAGGGGATTTTGCCTCATCTTTTTTGCCAAGGAGAATGGCAAAATCTGTCATAGCTGATAATAGAGGCTGGGCTAATTTTGACTTATCAGCTTCCGGGCGGCTATCAAATTGGTCACGCATAATTGTTACTGCTTTACGTAAGTCTTTCAGGTCAACTGGTTTGCCTGACTGCAATTTTTGGATGCTACTGCGATATAAATCTAATCCTTGCTGCCAGGTTGGTTTTGTTGCGGCATCTGTTGTTTGGCCTTCCTGAGATCTTTGAGTTGCGTCGCTTTGTTTTTCTGATGTTCCTTGACCGGGCTTGCCTTTTTGTGTGCCAGGGGCCTGCGCTAGAAGGAAACGATCAGATTGGTCAAAAGCATCGACCCAGGAAAGTTGGTGTTCGTTATTTTGCTTGCTTTGGCCCAATTGAGATGGATCTTCGGTGGATCCATGAGACGCATCTGCTGATGACATTTTTAATAAACCTCTACTAAATAAGTTACAGTCGCAATTTGTTTATAACTGGGGTTCGGGTTTGGTAATTTTTATGCTCCGGAGAACCTGCCGAGATTGTCCTTTAAGGACGAATCAGTTGTCATCGGGGAAAACACGTAGTTGGATAAAAACCAAAATTGAGCAAAAATAGCCGAATCTCTTTTGCAGCAATACTTTCACTGGATCAAACAAAGCAGATTTGTAAGATTAAAGATGCTTAATTATTCATCATAGCTCCATTAATCGGGCAACTCAGTGCCTTGTTCTTTATTTCTACCCAGTACTTTTTGATTTAGTTGGGGCAGCACTTTAAGACACTGCTGCGGTTTAGAACAATGTCTTGTAAAAGCCTGTAATCTAGAGGACGATAAAAGATCCACAAGCGAAGACGTATTTTATGCCTGCACAAGATAATTTAATTACCCAGATTGATTTGCCCGGATTAGCTGTCATTCCCCTGGGTGGACAAAGCGAATTAGGGCAAGTGCTCTGGGTTATTTCTTATAAAGACGAAATACTGGTTATCGACGCTGGGGCAAGCTACCCTACCAGTGTTTTGCCAGGTGTTGATCTGCTTTTGCCAAATACAAGTTTTCTGGAAGCCAATCAAAATCGCATTTGTGCCGTTTTGTTAACCAATGCCAATGAAGAATATAGCGGTGCTGTCTCTTATTTAGTGCAGCATATAAAGGTGCCCAAAATCATGGCACCCAAATTTGTTGCTTGCATGCTTGAACAGTTAAAGCATGATTTGCCTGGCGGTCATGCTTTGCTTCAGACAAAAATTGAAACTGTGGAGATAAGGCATTCTTATCAAATAGGTTCTTTTGTTGTGGAATGGATACGCGTCAATGATGCGGTCGCTGAGGCTTGCGCGCTTAGAATTTCTACGGGAGAAGGAACCATTATTTATACGACAAGTTTTAAGTTAGATCAAACGCCAGTGGATGGCCAAATAGCAGATATAAGCAGGCTTGCTCAATTGGGAGATGAGGGTGTTACTCTATTAATTGGCCCATCAGCTGGTGTAGAGCGTGCTGGTTATTCAGAATCGGAATTGGTTTTGTATGAGCGATTATCTAATTGCATTGAAAAAGCACAAGCCCGAGTAATAGTGCTTATGTCCGGCACAAATACATATCGCTTACAAATATTGCTTGATCTAGCTAAGCAATATTCTAGAAAAACATTACTTATGGGGGACGCGTTGACGAGGTCGGCAGTGGCTTCAGCAATGACCGGCAATTTAATCTTTGACCCAGAGCAACAAACTGGCTTGAAGGAATCTAAAAATATTGCCGACAAGGATTTGATGATTATAGCTACCGGTAAAGAAGGCAATGCTATGACCATACTTTCTGAACTAGCTTTGGGGGAATGTGAACAGATAAGTATTAGAAGTGGCGACACTATAATATTTAGCGCTGATATTCCGCCGGGGCGATTGCGCCATATGGCTATGCTGCTAGATCAATTTTTGCTATCCGGCGTTACTGTTTATTGGGGCGAAGAGCAGGGGGTGCATGTTGCCCGTAATGCGCGCCAGGAAGAGCTTAAATTGATGCTTTCGGTCACCAGACCAAAATATTTCATACCATCATTTGGTGAAGGGCGACATATTATGCATAATGCAAAGTTAGCTTATGATTGGGGCATGCTGCCATCAACGGTATATCCTTTGCAAAACGGGCAAATTTTAGCAATTGAAAATGAATTAGCATCTGTAATTGGCCGTGTCGAACATCAAGCAGTATTGGTCAACCGAGATCAAGGCGAGCGTGTGACAACATTTACGGTTAATGAAAGACGAGCAATGAGTCAGGAAGGGTTGATTACTATTAGTTTGGTTATTGATCAGGATGGGCGGCTGGTTAGTGGGCCAAAATTTGATTGCGGGGCTGCCAGTTTTCGCGATGCAAAACAATGGCAGGATGCCTGTTTGGAAATAACTGGTGTGGTTAAAGAGGCAATAGATAAAAAAGCAGTGGATGCAACCGGTCGAGAAGCCGATCTTGGTGTTGGCGCTATAAGGGGATTAATTAGAGAAACCGCACTGAAGATTTTGCGCACTCGTTTACAAACAAAACCAGTTCTGCAGATTGTTATTCAACAGTTAACTACCAAGCACCATCAATATAAATAGCGTTATATTCAGTCAACTCTGCTACTTGTTCGGGAAGATCGCTCAGTCTAACTGCCAGAGCCAATAATATTTAAGTCCAGGCACTTTGTGAATAACAACAATCCACCAGTTTGTTTGATCAACTATGACAGACCCTTCGCGCACACCGCCAAATAAACGTTGGATACTAACATCAATTGGAAAAAGGCCATTATTAAAAGCTTGTGTTTCAAGATCGGCCTTATGTTCGTCAAATACTGATTGAGCAAGTTCATAACGTTGCTTGCGTAACTTTTCAATAGCATTCATGCGTATCACTTCGGGACGCAAATAAGGAACCATATCATCAATCCATTGATACATGGTGAGAATGGTATGTGGTCTGCCCATGCCGGCTTTAGCGGCAGCAGCATTAAAAGCGTAACGCATGCGCCAGCCGCCGACAGGAAACGGATTTTCTTTTTTGGTTACAGCCGTATAGCCGATAGCTTTCAGCTGACTTTGCAAATCAAGTGTTTTAATTGGCAATTCTTTTATTTCAGTTTTTATTTTCGGCGGAGCAACCGGATAGGGATAAATTCTACATGTGTCTACGGCCTTTATATTGTGTGGCACGTTAATGCGAATAATGAGTCGTACCTTTTTTGCAGGAACTTTTGGTATCTGAGACTGAAGACTATCTTCAGTTGTTTTGTTTTGGGTAGTGTCGTTTGCATTAGCATTGTCGCTAGCATCATTGTCTATATCATTACCCGTTGAATCTAATTTGGATAAATTGCCTTGATTATTAGCACCAGCTGCGCAAGCTGAATTACTCAGTTGCGAGAGAAGAAAAATGCAAATGATGAACAAGGCAATTAAATAGATATTTGATTTATTCTTGGACAATTGTTTTCTCTACTTTTAAATACGGATCTTAATCGAGTGCCTTGTAGTTAGCTGGCAGCCCAGCATTATAAATCTCAGTGAAGGTTTGCGTTAGGCCCTGTTCGGTTTTTTTGGCGCGAGCACCCATCATTAGGTCGGTTAAACGCTGCCAAGTTATAGAACTAAATTGTTTAGCTTCGGCTGGGATAGGTTGTCCGCGCTCCGATTCCATTACGGCTATTACCTCACTACTTGGCAGCTTGAAAAATTTATCGACATATTCAGGTTCAAAGTGATTGCCACGTCCAGTGAGCATTATTTCACTTACTTTATCAATTGGCATTCGGTTTCGATAATGCCTTTCTGAGGTCAGAGCGTCAAATACATCAGCAACAGCAATTATTCTTGCTAAATAAGGAATTTCGTCACCTTTTAGACCACGATAATAACCTGAACCATCTAACTTTTCATGATGGCAGGAAGCGACAAATGGTATCGAAGCCATCTGACCTTTAAAAGGCAGATTAGCTAATAAATCATGAGTAAAGCGAGCGTGCTGTTGTACACAAGCAAATTCAGAGGCAGTAAGGCGGCCGTTTTTCCATAGAATTGCTTCTGGCACGCCAATTTTGCCATAGTCATGCATCATAGCTGAATAACGCAAAACAGGCATATCAATATATGGAATCTGCAAAGAATCTCCTAAGAGCAGGCTATATTTGGTTACGCGCATAGAGTGTCCTGCAGTAAGTGGATCACGTTTATCAATCGTTTGAGCAAGTGTTTCGAGCATACAATCTACGAAATGCTCAATTTCTTGATAGGCCTGGGCCTGCTCAACTAAGCCGGCAGCTACGGTAGTGAGAGCAAGCAGCCATTCTTCATCCTCACTGGTAAAGGTGCCAGTTGATTTATTTAAAGCTTGAAAAACACCAATTACCTCGCGATGACGATTGAGCATTGGCGTACAAAGAACGCTCTTAGTACGATAGCCGGTGGTTTGGTCGAAAGCTGGAGTAAAGCGCTTATCTTTGTATGCGTTGGCAATGTTTATATTGCGGGCTGTGCGAGCGCATTCGCTGACAATACTGGGTGCTGATAACTTAACTCGAATCTCTTTTGTTTTATCTATACCTTGAGCCACTTGAGTCCATAACTCAGCGCTATTTTTGTCGAGGATAAACAGACTGCAGCGATCACAATTTAAAATAGATTGGGTCTCACCGGTAATTACCTCAAGCATCGATCCAAGCCTGCGCTCTGTGGTCATAGCTTTAATGACACGATAAAGACCAGAAAGAGGTTTCAGACGTTCCAGCTCTTTTTCATACTCATCGGCTTAAGGCGCTAGCTAATCATCTATCACTTGAGGATATTTAGGTGCCTCCAGCTGGCGCCAGAAAAGTAAGCAGGCTCTGCCAATTACTCGCTTTTGGTCCAGGAAGCCCCAAACGTGACCGTCTTCACTGTTATTTCTATTATCGCCCATCATAAATAGGTGCCCGGGCGGCACAACAATTGGTTGATTAGCCTGCTGACTGTCTCCATAAGGCCTGACTATAGACCCAGAAGTGGAGCGGCCTTCGATATCGCCTAAGAAATTTAAATCATAAGCTGGTGGCTCTTTGATATAAGCAGATTCATTTAAAAGTTGGCCATTAATGAATACACCCTGATTTCTCATTATACGAATATGGTCACCTGGCAGCCCAATGACTCGTTTGATAAAAGCCGGTTCGTAAGGTAGAAAAGGCAGTCCGGTTAATCGGCCAAGAACGGTCAATGGATCATTGCTTAAATCATGGCCACCCATTTCAATTGGTGGGGGATAAAAAACAAGAATTTCGCCCCGTTTGATTGGTCTGCCTATATGACCAGAAACTTTTTCCACTAAGAGCCGATCATTAATTTGCAGAGTCGGCTCCATAGAGCTAGACGGAATATAGCGCGCTTCAGCTAAGCCCCAACGAATAATTATTAGTAGGACTAGTGTGACTACTACTAGTTCAACTATTTCTTTTATCAGGCTAACAAGGAAATTATCCTTTTTAGGCGGTCCAGCTTCGCTGTGATTGGGACGAGATTCTTCTGGCATTTCTTTATCGTCTGACCGATGAATGGTGGTTTCTCCTCTTTGACTGGAGACTAAGTCAGATTCTTTCATTTATTACCTGCTTACTGTGGTTATAACATTGTCAATGTTTATTAACACCCAGTCATTATTACATATTAAGCACGGCTTTTAGCTCGGCTGCGTAATTATCCAATTCATCTTTTTTATTCATTTCAGTAACGGCAACTAAAATGCCGGTATTCAGTTTAGCCGGGGAGGTGCTTAAATCCAGGCCACCCAGGATACCTCGTTCAGATAATAATTTAAGCACTTGCTTGGCGGATTTGGGAGTTTGGATAACAAATTCACTGAAAAAAGGTAGTGGAAAACCTAGAACCACACCTGGAATTTTTGTTAACTGATCAGCCAAATAATGGGCCTTTTGCAAGCTCAATTTAGCTACGGATTTCAATCCCTCAGGCCCATTGCCGATAAATAAACAAGCATGGCCAAAGCATTTAAAGCCTGATTGGTGCATATATTAGAAGTGGCATGGGCACGTCTTATATGCTGTTCTCGCGTTTGCAAAGTCAGTGTATAGCCTCGTCGCCCCATCGTATCCACGGTGGCGCCTGCGACTCGCCCAGGTAATTGACGCACATATTCCTGACGGCAAGCCATAAAACCTGCTGATGGTCCACCAAAAGAAAGCCAGTTTCCACAAGGTTGAGCATCACCAACAACTATATCGGCATGAAAATCTCCAGGTGGGCTGAGATAACCAAGACATATGGGGTCGCATACAACTATAAGTAATGCCTGTGCATCGTGAACAATTTTTTCAAGGCTCTTTAAATCTTCGATGATGCCGAAATAATTAGGATATTGCACAATTACTGCTGCAGTTTGATCATCTACGGTGAAGCCTGTTGTGGCGCCATTAGTGAGTGGCAAAGTTTCTAAATCAAGATTACAAGAGTGAACATAAGTACTGGTCACAGCCAAATATTCAGGATTCAGAGCAGCGCTGGCAACAATCTTTGTCTTGCCTGTTAAGCGGCTAGCCATTAGAGCGGCTTCAGCACAAGCTGTTGGGCCATCATACATAGAGGCATTAGCTATATCCATGTTGGTTAGCAAGCAAATTGCTGTCTGGAATTCATAGATAGTTTGTAAATTGCCCTGACTGATTTCAGCCTGATAGGGAGTATACGCAGTGGCAAATTCGCTGCGTGAAACCACAGCGGGTACAACTGCCGGCACGAAGCGCCTGTAAGAACCGCCGCCCAAAAAACAAACTTGACTGGAGGCTGGCTTGTTCTTTTTAGCAAGTTCACTGATAGCGCTGACTAACTCTGCTTCACCCATTGCCGGTGGCAGTGTCAATGGTTTAGATCGTACACTAGCTGGAATATGCGCTATTAATTGATCGAAAGAGCCTACACCAATCTCTTTCAACATCGCCTGGCGATCAGCATCAGTAGCAGGCAAATAAGGAAATGTGGGGGAAGTATCGGTCAGATTGGGATCGACATTTGTACGGGCGGTACACGCCTCTTTAGCTGTTTCAGAAATTGCTCTATTCTCCACCAAGGTTTCCGAGCTTTTAAAATTAGACATTAACACCTGCTTAGTGACTAGGCGACCGAAAGGAATCAAACTTTAGATAACTTATCCTAGCAAATGTCAAATGTCTGGGCAAATATCGGAGCAATTTCGCCGACAGAAGACGAAATATATAATACTATTTTGGCAAAATGTTTACTAACTAACAAAATTTGTTCTGTGCATTGAAGCAATCATGTGGCAATTAGCCTGAGATTGCCTGAAGGCCATAGGGACAAAGCCAGGGCGAAACAAGAGAAGGAATATAAAGGAAGCTTACAGGTGCTGCCAAAATGCGCCACCATATACAGTAGCATTAGCGAAATGTAAGCTATTTATGGTTGAGCCAATGGTCATTAAACTTTTGTCAGTATTTCGTTTGCATGAAGTCTAATTGGGCAAAATAGAGTTTTATCGATTTAAGAGAAGTGTGGAGAAAACTTGAAGGCAATCATAGGTCTTGGCAATCCGGGGGCAAAGTATGAACATACTAGGCATAATGCTGGTTTCGAGGTTGTGGATAGTCTGAATCGCTTGACTGGAACTGCTGGCAATGTTTTCAAGCAAAACAAACGTCTTTTTGCGGATACAATCTTGGCTGCTTATCAAACAGAATCTGTTTTATTGGCCAAACCAATTACTTACATGAATGATTCAGGCAAGGCAGTCTTGGCTATGAAGAATTTCTATAAGCTTTCATTTAAGGATTTCTTGATTATCCATGATGATCTTTCATTACCGTTGGGCAAGATTCGTTTACAGAAGGCTGGTGGTGCGGGTGGCCAGCACGGTGTGGAATCAATAATCGAATGCTTAGGTGGAGATAAAGGTTTTAATCGTTTGAAGATCGGCATCGGACCGGATCCCGGTGGTGATATTCGTCATAATTATGTTTTACAAAAATTTAGTGAAGATGAGACAGCGGCGCTAAACGTAGTAATAAAAACAGCGACAGAAGCTGCTTTTAGATGGGTGATACAGGGCATAGATCAGACTATGAATGAATTCAATGGACTTGATGCTGGCTCACCGTAAATTATCTTGTCCGTTACGCTTTGTATCAAAGATTAAAACGCAGTCAATTTGATTTTTTCGGGCTGACATAATTGAAAAATTATTGACATGGGCTTTCCAGCGTGGGGGGGAAGTTGTTAGGGGAAACTGCGTCTAGAATTTCATCCAGCTTACTAAGCGATAAAGAAGGCAGTGCCAGCCGAAACTTTTTTCTTTCTGCCTTGTGGTGGTCATTATTTGCCATGGGGGCTGGGCTCTTTGCTGCCGCTGAGTTTGCCATGCCTGATCTGGTACATAATGTCCCGCAGCTATCCATGCCGCATTTGCGTATGTGGCATGTAAATGGTGTGACCATTGGTTGGCTATCAATGGGATATGTAGGAGCCATGTATTACATGGTGCCTTCGCTTTGTAAAACCAAGTTGTGGAGTGAGCGCTTGGGCAATTTTACTATGTGGGTCTGGAATGTATTGATGGTCGGTGCTTTTTGCACATTACTCAATGGCAATACTGAAGGGCGTGAATATGCTGAATTGGGAGCAGTCATAGATGTAATGGTTGTGATTGGCTTGCTTTCTGTGGCCACAAACATTTATATGACTTTGCTTAATCGTAAAGTAAAGAAGCTATATGTATCGCTGTGGTATTTCCTTGGTTCATTATTTTGGTTTCCACTTGTATATATAATCGGTCAGAGAACATTTGTTGCCCTACCTGGTTTGAACGATGCCATTGTGGGCTGGTTTTACGGCCACAATATTTTAGGTATGTGGTTTACAACAGTGGGCGTTGGCATGATGTATTACTTATTGCCAAGATTGACACAAGCCCCACTTTATAGCCATGGTCTGTCAATGCTCGGTTTTTGGGGAATTGCATTATTTTATGCCCCAACCGGCACGCATCATATTTTGCAATCGCCAGCACCTGAATGGTTGAAAGCAATTGCGGTTATCTCTTCTATATTTTTGTTGTGCCTGTTTTACAGTTTTGACCAATTTCTTTATGACTATGAGAGGGAAATGGGGCATGGTGGTTACCGATTTACCTTTGCGCTTTGCTGTCACTTCTTCTATTTTTTATTTGATGACATGCATACAAGGACCATTTCAAGCTACACGTTGGGTGAATTGGTATTTGCATTTTTCGCAATGGGTGGTTGGTCATGCGCATTTGGCGTTGCTTGGCACATTCTCTTTTATTTTAACCTCTGCTTTTTATTATTGTATTCCGAGACTAACAGGCAAAAACTGGCATAGTCAGGGTTTGATTAGAGCGCATTACTGGTTGAAGACGCTCGGTTTTCTATTGATGCTTGTGTCTTTGACTATTGCCGGACTAGTACAAGCTGCCGGTTGGCAATTTGGTATTCCGGTAGATCAATGGAGTCTGCAAATTCGTCCTTACTGGTTTTTGCGTGAACTAAGCGGCGTGATGATTTTGCTTGCTCAGTTTATTTTTGCGTATAACACTTATAAAACTCTTTATACGAAAGAACCGATTGAGGTTGGACTTAATGCTGGCAAACCTGCGGGGGTCAAGGCCTGATGAACAGTTATGGTAAAGCTGCCATTGGCATAATGAGCACCTTTTTCATCATCATTTTTTCAACTGTTCTTATGCCCATGGTCTTATTCAATCCGAAACCAAACGGCCGCGGTAACGATTATGCAGTAACAAGTGCCGGTGACCCGCATCGCGGCAGGCAAATATATGTACGTGAAGGATGTTTTTATTGTCATAGTCAATTTACTCGCTTGCAGGATAGAGGCTACGGACCGTTGGTGCGAGCAGGGGATTATGTTTATGAGACTCCCCATCAACTTGGTACTGCGCGCACAGGGCCGGATTTGACTAATGAAGGGGGACGAATGTCTTCTGAATGGCAAAAGGCACACTTGATTAATCCACGTGCTGTTAAACCAGGATCAATCATGCCCAGTTTTAGCTTTTTATCTGATCACGATATGAATGATCTTGTCTCTTATATACAAACTCTTGGTAATAAGCGTAAAACGGATAAATTCGTCCAGGCGCCTGATGAATATTTGGCTAATACAGATACCGGTGCCCGGTTATTAGCTCGTAAAACAGTAGATACCAATGCCAGTGCTTCAGCTAATGCTGGTCGAGGAATCTATACACAAAATTGTGCTGTTTGTCACGGCTTAGAGGGCTGGGGCAATGGACCGAATGCTATTACTTTAGAAAAAAAGCCGGCTAATTTCAGCCGTCCTTTTTATAAACAATATCCGGATGAATTTTGGTTCTATCGTATAACCGAAGGTGTCAATGGCACACGTATGCCACGCTTTGGTGAAGTGCTTACTGAAGAGCAACGCTGGTATCTGGTCGCTTATTTAAAGACATTGCCGAAAGACAAAGAAGTAGTAATTGATTCAGTGGATCAATTGAATAAAGTGGAACCAGTCAAATTGCCTAAATTGACAGACCAGCAATATGAACCGCACACAGGGGGCTAATCATTATGTGTCCAAATTGCATACTCAATCAAGCCAATATATCCTCCGGGATGTATGTAGCCTTTGGTATTTGCGCCTTGTTTTTTATAGTTGGTGTAGCAGCCATGGTCTGGGCTTTTAGAAATGGCGAATTTGAAAATATGGAAGACAGTAAATTTGACATGCTCGATGATAGTCCAGATGGACAGTTGGCAATTAAAGCAAAAGCTCAATATGAGCGTTTACGCACCGGTAGTCTCGGCTCTGGATCGTAATTGGGGATTTAGTTAGGGTCAAAATATGGCAGACGAAGCACAAGTCAAAATGGCAGAAGAACATTACGAAGAAGTTTCTGAATATCGCATTGGTGAGGGACCACCACCGCTGTTTCTAGTGATAGCATTTATTTTTATTGTTCTCTGGGCATTATTTTCCTGGGTGCCTTTTTTCGGTTATTAATGAAGACAAGTGGCAGAAGAGATGATTGTTAGCAGAAAATTCCCCATAAACGTTCTACCACTATTAGTCATTTGTTTGGCTTCCCTAGTGCTGTTTGCATGCAGTCGGGAAGAAATAAAGGGCAAAGAAGGCAGTTTGGTTAAAGAAAACGTTACTGCTGGCAAACAAGAGGTTGTTTATCCGGATGCTCCACCATCTGTGCCGGATGGTCAAGTAGTATGGCAAAAATTGAATTGTGCTGTTTGTCATGGAATTGATGGTCAAGGCAAATCTGGCAAAAGTTCTATGAACTTAGCTGACAAAACTCAGATGATGCAAGAAAAGCCAGTTGATCAGTATCAAATTCTTGGTTTATGGCAGGTCTGGATTAGAACACCCGGCTATTGATAAATTGGTAAGTAGAAGAGAAGCCTGGAATTTGGTTTTCTATGTGCGCTCCCTTTCCAGTCCCCCAGCTACTGCAGAGCAAATAGACGAAGTCAGCGCAGTTTTTGGTTCTAATTGTGCAGTTTGTCATGGCACAAAAGGTTATGGTGATGGACCAGTTGGTCGTAATCTTGAACCTATGCCTGCTAATTTTCAGAATTTTGAGCGATTTTATGACCGCAGTGATTATATCTTATGGGATCACATCGCCAACGGCATAAAATGGGAAGGTATGCCTAATTTCTTGGGTAAAGAAGACAAGGCTAAAAATATAAAATTCGATCAGGCCTATATATGGAAATTAGTCGATTATGTGCGACATTTCCAGGAAACTACAGAAAAAACGGCGGCTGGTACGTAATCCTGTCCCATAGGATAAGCTACGTAAGGATAATGACTAACAGATCAAAAATGACTAAATTAGTAAGTTAAGATATAAATAATAAGAGAAATCGATAGGACAGTTATGAGTGAAGACATAGGAAAATCAAGAAGAATTTTTTTACAAAGCGTAGCTGCTATTCCATTGGCTGCTACTTTTGGTTTATTTGCTTCACCATTGCTTAGATATCTCAGACCAACTCTAAAACCGCTTGATGTATTTGGTAGCTTCTGATCAGCCATCAGCAGAAGAGCCGGTTGTTTTAAAGAAGTGATTTTCCTGAAGCCTGGACTTGTCATACCTTTTGTGTTTAAACAAAGCTACCTGGAATATAATCCGGAGGGCAAAGAAACAAGAAATATTCCCGGCTTTATTGTTAAATTACCGACCGGCGACATAGTTGCTTATAGTCGTATTTGTCCTCATCTTGGTTGTATATTCAACTTTGTCAAAGATCCAGCTGAATGTGCTAAAGGATATAATTTCAAACCAGCTGGTCCAGTTTTTGCGTGTCCATGCCATTTGAGTGTTTATGATATTGCTCAAGGGCGGTAAAGTAGTAAGTGGTCCAGCACCGCGCCCACCTAGACATTTTGATATTAAAAAAGAAGGCGATCAATATAAAGTAGTTTCACTTGAGGCAGGGGGAATTGCCTGATATGTCGCAGGCATTAGTTGGTAGCTATAGGTGGTGCTCTCAGTTCTGCTGTTGACTGGGTAAAAACCAGACTAGCTAATATTGATATATTTGATGAGCATTACCAGACCGAAGCAAAAACAAATCCATTTTATGCGCTTGGTCAATTTTTTATTTGGTCTGGTTTATTGTTATTGTTACAGGCTGTTTGCTTATCATGTGGTATGTACCCACAAAGCCAGCTGCTTTTGATTCAATTTTAAAAATTCAAGATAGTATTCCTTTTGGCGGCTTAATTCGCGGCATGCACAAATATGGTGCTGACGCGATGATTATTGCTGCCACTATGCGCATGTATCGCATGTTTATTATGGCTGATTATAAGCCTGGCAAAGAATTCAACATAGCAATTGGCTTAATTAGTCTATGTTGCTTTCGATGTATTCCGGTTTAACTGGTTATTTATTAATTTGGAATCAGCGTGCTTACTGGGCGACAAAAGTTTTTGCCACTTTTCCTACATACATGGATCAATTTCCGGTTATGGGGGATTTTTATTTGCGCCCTGGTTAAATCTATGCATATGGGTTGGAATACAGCCGAGGCGTTATTAGGTGGTGGAGCAGCCATTACTCAAGAAACAATTACTCGTTTCTTTTCTCTTCACTTAGCCTTTTCTTTGATTCCGCTTATTTTGGTTGAGCTTTATTTTTATAAAAATGCTTATACACGAATACCTTTAAGTTGGCTTAAACGCAGCATTATTATTCTCATGCTGGTTGCTAGTGGCCGTTGTTTTGCCGGCTGCGCAAGGGCACAGATCAAATCCGGATGTGACGCCGTTGCCTATTTTGTCCGACTGGTATTTTCTTGGCCTTTATCAGATGTATAAATATCTTGAGCCGGTGGTGGCAACTGAAATTACAATGCTTATACCGCTTTCAGTTATTCTTTTGCCGTTTATTGATAGTTGGATAACTGGTCCAGAAAAAGATATCTGGAAGCGACCACTGGTATTTATGGTGACAGCTAATGGGAGTATTATGTTGGGTAGCATTTTCTTTCTTGATTATTGTCGGTATTGCTAATATTCATAATGATCCACCTTATTGGCGACTTTTCCTTTATGCGATGATTGATATCGGTATTTTCTGGCAGTTGTATTTGATTTGGCAAACGACAGATGTAATGCAAAAGATTAAAAGTGCCAAAGGCGCTTTGATTATGGCTATTGTTGGTGGTATTCAGACATTAGTTGGCAATTGCATATTACTTTATGGCTAAAACAGAAATGTTTTTATCCCCGGTTGGACAGGGCTTTGTTTACTATGTTCTGCTAGGCCTTTTGCTGGTGAAGCTCGGGCAGAAAGCTGAAGGATTGGTGAGACAGTTGAGCAAAGTAAATAAGGAGTATTGGAATTTTCATACATTGCTTGATCCAGCTTATATAAAAAATATTGGCGCAGCCTGCTAGGCAGTAAGCTACTGAAGCAATTAGCTCAGGTTTGCCAGACAACCACTACACCTATTGATGGCATATTTCAAATTGATTCCTACATTCACACCAGCTCCCCATGCCTGTTATCAGGGTTTGTTAGACTTTATGGTTAACTAATCGCTGGTGTTCTGATTTTATTACTCTTACAGATCGTCTGACACCAGGAGTGGTGCCACCATATCCAGTACCGGTTCCCGATCTAGATCTGGTTTGGATGTTGCGCCGGACCGCTTGTTGTGCTGGGAGGACTGGCTACATGGTGGTATTGCCATCAGACACCGCAAGAGAAAAGCTAAACCGGTAGAACCAGTCGACCTCTGGTACCTGAGGAAAATATGGCTACCTCTAAAGGACAAAAGAACAATGGCAGATAAGCAAAATGCCCAGGATAAACAAGGAACAGAGTTAGATAAAATGACAGCGGATGTACAACCAATAGCAGCAAAAAGTTTTAAGGTTAAGCTACCTATTAGGCTGGGCGTTATTGTTTTATCCGTGTTGGCATTGTCCTGGTTTTTTGAGGGTTGGCGGCAAGTTAAACATAGTCTTACATTCAACATTTGGCCATGCTAATTAGCGGGATTTTGGCGACCGCGTTTTTGCTCTGGCTACAGGCATTCTGGATTTATTTGGAAGAGAAATCAAAAGGCACTTTACGAAAAAAAATTGTTCATTTTGATCGCCTGCAAGAATATTTGGAAAAAAAAGAGGGCAGTAATAAGTGAAATTCAAAAGATATTTTCATATTAATACTAGCGGCAGTCTATTTGGTAGTCAGCTTGATATTTTTGCCTTGGTCTGAGCTTAGTTTTACCGGTAATTTTCCTAGTTGGTTAGCTGGAGTAATGCACTATACAGGGATAGCCAAATTTTTTGCTGGACTGGCTAATTCAGAGAAATTAATGCAAATTATTAAATTAGATCATGCGCCGGATAAATTAGGTGATTATGCTTATGCTTTATTTCTTTTTGTGGCTATGACTGCTGCAGCAATTGCAATTATCTTAATTGGTAAGGAAGATAATTCAGAAAAAACAGTTTTAGAAATTAAAAAATAGAGGTGTATTAAGTGACTAGTTCAGTTAAAAGTGAAACAAACGATAATTGGTTAGGCAAACATATACAATCAATTTATTGCCGGTGCTAATCAATTAACATTAGCTATTGAAGATGTGACTAATGTCCTAATTACTAGCAAATATAATCCTTTTTATTATCATGGTGCTTTGCCCCAATTTTATTTCTGGGTATTATTTCTTTCCGGGTTATTGTTATTTGCTTACTATATTCCGACCATTGATAATGCTTATTTCTCGCAAAAGTTGATCAATGCCTGGACTTCAGTGCAGTATATAACTGAAACATTACCTTTTGGCGCAGTGGTGCGCGGTATACATCGTTATGCCGGAGATGCCATGGTACTTTTCATTTTTTTGCATGCCATTCGCGTTTGGTTTACAGATCGTTATCGTCAATATCGTTGGGTACAGTGGGTAAGCGGTGTAGTGCTTCTCCTGATGGTCTTATTTATTGGGCAAACAGGATATTATTTAGTTTGGGATGAGCGCTCTTTATTGCTAACACGGATGACTGTAAGTGCCTTAGAAGCTTTGCCTATCGTTGGCACATCGCTTAAAGTTGTGGTTTCTTAAATGGACAGACAATAACTAATTTAACTCTTTCCAATTTTTTGTTTATTCATATTGGGCTTTCTTTTGCTTTATTGTTTGTTCTCTGGTTGCATTATGTGCGTATGACTAGACCGGTTTTAACACCACCTCCGGCTGTCAATTTTATTCTGGTTGGAATTATTTTATTGGTGGTTTATTTAGCGCCAATTAGCAGCGGCAAAATGGCTAATTTAAACAGCCAGCCGACATAGCTATGATATCGACTGGTTTTTTCTCTGGAATTATTGGTTAATGGCGCATATGCCATTGTCGATTTTCTGGCTAGTAATGATTGCTGCGGCAGTGGTTGCTACAGTTTTACCGTGGCTCGTGAAAAATGTATCACCGCCTGTAATACCAGCAGAAGTGGTAATTGACAAATGTACTGGTTGTTCATTGTGTTACAGGGACTGTCCATATCAAGCTATCGAGATGGTGCCGGCTCCTGCCGGGTCACGCTTTAAATTATTGGCTACTGTGAAAACAGCGCGTTGTTCGTCCTGTGGACTCTGTGTTGGTGCTTGTGCATTTGATGCTATTGATTTGCCGCAATTACCCGATACAACTGTTACTGCCCAAATTAAAAGTCTTGTGGAGGCAAAATAATGGCCGCGGAGCAAACCAGTAATTACACTTATTTGTGAACGAGCGGCTGATTTAAATTCATTGCTTGATGCTAAAGACGCAATTTCTGGTATGCCTGATGTGCATGTAGTGAAATTTCCTTGTAGTGGTATGATTCAACCATTGATGATTGAAGCAGCTATGAAAGCCGGTGCTGGCGGCGTAATTGTTTGTGGTTGCCAGATTGGTGATTGTTTTTATCGCGAAGGCAATAAGATGATTAGGGAGCGCCTGTTAGGCGAACGGCCGCCAGGATTGAAGAAGACTGTTGATAGACGAAGAATAATGGCTTTATGGCTGTCGCGCAGGCAAAAGGAACGCTTTTTATCTGAAGCAAAAGAATTTGTTGCCCGCATGCATACATTAGATTCTCAAGAAGCGAAGGTGCCCAATGGCTAGCGCAAAACAAACAATAACTGAATTTCAAATTATCCAGCGCTGGTTCTGGTTTTTTGTGCTTTATTTCGCCTTTATTGTGCTCATTGCCTGCTTTGGACTTGTGGCGGAGTTTTGATGCTGGCAGGTTGAGGATAGCTGGATGATTATGGTATTTTTTTCGTGGACAAAGGATATCAGATACAGCTTGCTTCTATCGTTTCTTTTTGTTCTTGCGATACCTGTTGTTCGCGCTGATGACGCTCAAAGTCGTATGGATCAATTGCGCCGCGACTCTCAAAGTCGCATGGATAAATTGCGTCGTGACTCTCAAAATCGCATGGATCAATTGCGCCGTAACTCTCCACAGCGACAAGCTGAAATGCTCAGACAATTACCACAGCACCAGCCGTCGCTCAATCAGATTGAGCAATATCGCCGTGACTCTAAAGAGAGGCAAGCTGAAATGCTTAAGCAATTGCAACAGCGCCAGTCGTCCAACGACACTGCACCCTCTGATAACATGAAGGGAACTAGTTTCGAGCCGCTACCGTTTAGTTCGAACCAGGCACCAGCCCCAGACCTTTGTTTTTTGAAGTTTGTGACAGCAGGAAGGAGCGCTAGCACTATGGAACAGTTGATGCCATTTCTGCCCTATGCACAGCGCAATACCTTGATAGGGTGTCAGAAGAATTGGAGTCCACGTCAGGAAGCTGAAGACAAAGCAGAGTGGCTACAGAGCAACCCAAAGATGAAGGCGAACGACATTAAGTTTCTTAGTGAGTCGCCATACCAAAGAGAGTTTGAGCGTTTAAAGGACATAACTGCAAAGGTGATGCGCGTTCGTAAATGCAAAATTACTGGACCAAATAAAGCAGAATTGGACGTTGCCACTCGCAGTAATTTAAAGGCTAAATTTAACGAAGGTGAGTGGGAAAATTTTCCTTACAGTACGGCTACTATAGAGATGCTTGGAGAAGGTAATTATTGGACCTTTTCCTCTTATAAAGACAGTAAAATGCATTATAAGACAGCGCAATAGTTAGTTTTTGGGCAATCAAACATATTCGTTGAGAACAGCTAGGGATCTTCGGCCAATAAAGCCTTCATTTATTGGATGCCAGGAAGAGATTTCGTCTTCGCCAAGGCGCCAGCATAAAAAATATTCGAAATTATCTTCGCTGGCTGGGAAATCAAGCAGTCCTGATTTTATGTCGCGTAGAATGACTCCTGTATCCGTTATTTCTTCAAACCAGAAATTTAGGGCTTGAATATAGTTTTTCTTTGCCTGAGATAAAGACTCTATGGTGTCTTGAAAATTCAAGCGACATTCGCGCAGTTTCGAATAATCATCAGCATTCTCATTAAGGGCCTCTGTCTTTGACACTTTGCCGGCAGTGACCATAGTCATTTCTTGCTCGGATTTCTCATAGACCGCATAAGCATTAGCTAGAGCTTCAGCTTTGATTGTTAGCTCTTGATTAGCTGTACCAAGCATTGCTTTCAACTTGGGCAGCAGGGCATTGGCTGCGATAAGCTAAATGTTTTTTGAGTGGACATCTGTTTATTGCCTAACTAATTAAAATCCAGATAGAAAGTGAAATCTGGCTTTTGGGAGATTGATAACGGCTGATTATGCCAGAGATAAACACAAGCTCTTGCCGGTAGAGCAGTAAAGCCGAAACGATCGATTTCTGGCATTGCTGGACTCATATTATTACATCCGCCTGGATATTTGGAACTATTACCACAATGAATTAGTTGTTTTATTAGCACAGGGTGCGTGCAATTATTTAAATTGACGATGTTAATTGATTTAGCTGTGTCCAGGTAAATATAATGGAAACCAAAATCCCAGGCATTATAAGCAATGAGACCAAATAGGTTCAATTTAACCAAATCGGGGTTAAAGCGCAATTGATTACGTCTGTGCTGCAATTCTTGATTGAAATTTGAAACAGGATAACCAACTTCAGCTAATGCCTGCGATGGGTACCAAACTAACGAATTAGGCAACCAGCATAAAGGAAAGTTGGGATCTTTTAAATCATTATCGGTGATTTTATTGGGCTTCCAAATCAAGGCCGTGCCCGGATTAGCCCCGACCAGAAGGAATGGGTTTAAGAGAAAACGTGATTCTTCCGAAGGTCCTTCAATGCTGCGTTGCCCGGTTCCCCAGATATAAGTACCGTACATACCCCACCAGGGACGATTGTCTTCAATATGGCCAAATATGTCTGAGTCTGGCAAATATTCTTTGCTCAATAATTTGCTTTCTTGTTGCACAATTTGTTTTCGCTTAGCAAGAACCTGTGCTTTGCTCAAAAAATTTAAATTTGTCGGTCGATTAATGGAGATGACAATGCGCTTGTCGGGCTGGTTTTGAAATTGATTACTAAATGTATTTGATGCAGATGCAGGAAGATCAAAGGGTATTAGTCGAAGGACAATTGCTAATACCACCGATAACGGATAAATAGTTAGGCCTATTTTAGCGCTGCTTTTCAATTTGTCGATAAGCAATGTAATATCTTGACCTGATATTTGGTAGCTTGGCTTGATTAACGTTGATTGTACACATATGCCCATCTGTATGCCTAGCGGTTATGGAGCTACCACCAGCATACAACAGTTTCCACGGCTTAGACTCAAGAGCACTTTTATAGAAATCTTTTACCGCCTGTGGCTCGGCCTTGGCAGAAAAATTCATCTGGCAAGTACTGATGCCGTTATGCATGGGTGTTTGATAGCCACCAATAAATTTTGTCTCGCCATTGAACATTGGTAAATCCGGAAGGTCGACCGGTTCCTTTAATCTCTGGCTGTTTTCCAAGACCTTATCACGTTTTACCGAGGGTTGTTTTTTCGGAGGACCCAATTTAGTCTGAGATGGAGTGCCAAGGACAGAGTGCTGATTAACAAGAATCAGCAACAAACAAAAAACAATATTCCGCGGATCAAAATTTTTGGACATATATCGACATCTCCATATTTTAGTAATAGTTAGTTCCGTAGCTAATTAGGTGAAGCAAAACTGTTACCGGCACCGGAGCCACTTACATAATTGCCAAAGCTCATTTGCCCAAGAAAATAAAAGCGCCCGGAATTGGAAGTCCAATTCATAGCGTCATAAGTGGCTACATTGCCGGACCATGTTTCAAATGGCTGAGCATGAGTATTAGCATCTCCCCATAATTGGCCAGAAACTGTGGTATTGCTGTTAATTATAGAACCATTGAGATTAATCGTATTGGTATTATTTGAGTTTGAAGTACCGTTGCCGTTTTCATCCCATGTAGCTGAGGCACAGCTAAGTATGGTGGAGCCGTCAGGCACAGTTGCGCCCGGGTTAGTATATTCAGGGAAGTTTTGTAAGAAAGGGGGTGGAGTTGTGCTAATCGCTAAAGCTGTGCCACCAATAGGTAAGTAAATATACTGATATTGATTGAGATCAATGGTATTTGCGCTAAGCAAAGCAACTAATTGGGCACTTGTTGTAGAGGGTACAATCATTTGGCAGCGTTGTAATAATTTGCCTAAAGGAGTAGTAACATCTGTCCATTGAGCACTGTTTGAGCTAGTATCAGCACAATTTGTGGCAGCGGTGCTTGGTTGATTGCTGGACAGCTGCTGAATGAGCGCATACGGGCTAGCGACTGTACCAAAGGCTACTGTATTTTCATCGTGCGGGGAGGCATACGCAGTGACACCGCTGTGATCATATATTTTGGATCCTGATGGTTGTGCCGGCACATTTAAATTAAACGAATAGTTATCCCAAGCAGCACCGGCACCAGCGCCGCCGGTTTGTTCCCATAAACTATCAAATTGAGTTATTACCTCCGCTTTGAGATATTCAAGATTGGTTAATCCACCATAAGGTTGTGCGCCGGTATCTTTAAGAGCGGCCGTAGGCTCTGGACCATAAAAGTTGTAATAGTTATAAACCCATGTGTTAATGCCATTAGCACAAGCAGCAGGAGTATTGCTGCCATACATAAGGGAATTGCAATAACCTGCAATAGAAGTCACCTGGCGCATTTGCGCTACTGTGGCTACAGTGGCATAGACATTAGAAAAGCGCATATTGCAAGTTGGTGACGGGACATTGCAGCAAATATATTGTCCATTAGCCTGTACTTTACTTGGATCAAGAGCAGGATTATGTCCATATTGATCACTGCCTGTACTGTTGGTGTAATTTACCCAGCACTGCATTTCATATTGTCCGGAATATCCAGATGGTCCTTCGTCCAGGGCATCATTTGGATTATTGTAAGCCTCGGTACAAAACACAGTGTCACCGGCACTGTCTATGGCGTTTGAGTAGTAAATGCCATAGCCGCCGCCTGCACCAACATAAAGCATATTGTTAAATATAGTATTTTCATCATCAACCCAGAGGCTAACAGGGCTCAGGGCTGGTGTTTGTGCTGGATTAGCGGCAATGGCATCTTTACCATTTTGCACTCTTATCCAGCCAAAAGGCAGATTAATGGGGTATTGATTATCATAAGCGGCCAGCATGGCACAGGCTAATGCAGTACAAACTATACTATTATTTGAGTTGCTAGGTGTCCCTTGTGGACATAACTTTGAAAGTGCCGACAAAAAATTACCACTGCTTGTGTTGGTAATTTGTCCTTGCGCTGAAATTGCATTGCTAGGGGCATAACATCCTGCTGGTGCATTTGTATTATTGAAACGTCCTTCGGTAATCATGTGGGGTATTTGAGAAGGATTGACAGCGGAGGCATAAATGGGTGTAGTAAAACCTCCTCTGCCGGTGATCGCACTTATATCCAATGACTTATAAGCAAGCATAAATGGTTGGCCAGATTGAGCACTAGGATCGCTTGCGTTATAGCGACTGTTTTTTTGCGAGACTGTTGGTGAACCTGCTGTTGCTGAGTTGATCCAACCTTGCAATTTTGCATCATTAGCATAAATGCTGCTATTAAAATAAACATTTGCCTGTCCGGTACCTTGGCCAGGAACAGAAGCAAATTGAAAATTGTCACCATTGCCTAGGGCTATGGATGAGTTGCTGCCCATCATATTAGTATTGTTACTATCAGCCAAATTGGCAAAAGTAGAAGTAAGTTGTGATGTAGTGCCTAGATCGGCGTTTAATTCAGAACCAAAAGTATTTAATGCGGTAATCAAAGTATTAGCGTTAGCAATCGCTGTCGGACTGCCGTCTTCGGCAGCATTGAGCGCAACGAGCAAAGTATAGCCAGCCGCTCGGTTGAATGCATAAACATTATAAATGGCGCTACTTACATTAGGAGCGCCGGTAGTGGGATCAATACTTATAGGTGTGCCAGTATTATCCACACCAAGAGTTTGAAACTCAATTGGTAAGGCACTGGCCTCAGCGGAGCTCAGTCCTACACCAAGCATTTGCTTGGCTGCCCCCAGAGCGCCTGAGTCAGTACCATTTACCAATTGTTTATTGCCGCCAATAAATTGAGCTAAATAAAACCAAGCCAGCCCAATAACCGTAATAAGCAGAATAACGAAAGGAATTAATCCTAAAGTGGCACCCTCCTTATCGCGTGAAATCATATTTTCAATACTCCTGTGCTCGTATTTAAGTTCGGCAATTAGAATCAAACACCGCAAAATTTGGCATATAACTTAGATATCCTTAATTAGTATTACTTAATCTAATAGAAGATGTCAATAGACATCTGGATACGCATACGCCATAACAACAGCTCCTAGATCAGCAGCTGGCTTAAGAAAACAAGTTTTTTTACCCGCCAGGGTCATGACAATAAAAATTAACTAATAATCATTAAAGAAATTAAAGAATACTGTCACTCATACAAGATATGCCCAATAGATTTAAAATAATCAATGATCTCAGATTAAACTTTATATCGAACGCATATATTTATCTTTTGATTAAATGGGCGCCTAATTAGAATCTTGAGCTGGACCATGAGCAAGTAGAGCAAGCAAGAGGAAGAAGATAAATTGAACTTGTGGCCGAAAAAATACCGTATCCACCAATCCATGCACAAATATAGAAAATAAGGCAATAGAAGCACCAGCTATTATCCATTTATAGAAAAGCGTGCCCGGTCTTTTTCCAGAGATAGGAGCTTCATTTAATTGATCCGCACTTTGCCAGAATAATAAATGACCCCGCCCAAGGCGCTGACAATAATCAGAATAAAACAAACCAGTCCGAAGATTCCGGTTTCCACACCGATTTCTAAAGGCACACAATAAGAAGCAAGGGCATCAAATCCGCTACGCATGTATAAACCATAAGCTTGACAAAATGCTTGATTGCCAACTCCTATGCCGATCAACCAATTATCAGCAAACATCTTTAGACAAGCATGCCAAACATTGAGACGAAAAGAATTTGAACTATGTTCACGCCCGGCAAAAATGGAAATTATTCGCTGCTCAAAGCCGGGAAACTGGTGAAAGGCCAATAAAACAAAAGCTGGCAATAATAGGGCACTTATAAGCAGTAATGGACGCCATGTTTTTTTTCGCTGCCATAGAAAGCAGATACCAATAAATACCAGGGCTACCAAACCAGCTGTTGCTCCTAAATAGCCTCCACGGCTACCAGTTAGAACAAGAGCGAGGGCCAATATTCCTGTGCAAACAACAGACACTAAGCTAAAAAGTAATTTGCCACAACTGCTATAAGCACACGTTAGAGAGGCAGCCAGTATTGTTAGGGGCAACAAATACCCGGCCAGTAAATTAGGGTTATTCAAAGTGGAATAGACTCGTGTAACTTGATTTTCAATACTAGGATCTTCCCAGGTAGCAAGCGGCGCCACACCAATTTTGTATTGATAAATGCCATATATGGCCACAAGAGCACCGGTAATCAATAACGTCCAAATAAGGACTAGCTGCCGTCTGGGATTGCTGGCTAATTGGGCGCTAAATAGAAAATAGGCCAAAATATAGACTAATAACTTAAGCAAGCCATGCAGGCTATAAGTAAAATAGTGCGAAGAGCAAGTAGCGATTATATTTATACCAAGGAATATAATCATAAGGGCATCAAGAGAGTTTGGACAACGCTGCTGCGGCTTGGCTAAGAATGCACCAGTTAGCCAAACGAAGAAGGCAGCAAGCAAAATACTAGCCAGTCCTTCCTTATCTCTGGCAAATTGGGGCAAGGGCAGGCAGGCAAAAAGCAGTACAGTCAAACAAAAACTAAATTTTTGCAGCCATAGTCCTATAGTTCTAGCCTTTGACCATTGACTGAATTGATTAGTAATTTTTGCCGCTAGTATATTTAGATGATTGACTAAGTCTGACTGCTGCAATGCCTTGCACCAGAGCGGATCAAAACTTTGAAGGGAGAACAATTTGGCTAATTCTAATTGCATTGTATCTTTGCGTAATTAAGGCACAGGCTTAATTTCGACCACCACACCTTGCACACGATACTTAAATCCTTCCAATTCAACTTGATTGCCTAATTTAATTTTATTGCCCCTAACAACATATCCGTCTTTTGTTTGTTCTGCTTCATCTGTTACGGTGACATAAAAATCGTGAGCAATAGGGTTAGCTGGATCTGGCAGGGCAATTGCTTTTTTGCCATCGGGAGCTAGAAATGAAGCTTCTTTTGGTGAAGATTTTACGGCAATGATGGTCATTGGGGGTTCAACTGGTTGATTGCGTATTGTAATTGCCGATTTCTCGCCCACTTTAAAAATATTGGTGTCCCTGGTTTTTAGCCCAGTGATATAGACTTCAATAGCAATTTTATTTGTACCTTCTATTACTTTGTTGACACCAGCATGACCCAAACTGGCAGTAACAAAGCCAAGTAAAGAAAAGACTGTTAGAGCTAGTACACCAAAATCAATTAAGTTAATTGATCTGCCAGAAGTAGAAAAAACCTTGCTCATAGTAAATTGGCCAGCTCCTTATTTTTGCGCGTTAATATCAATTGACTAGATTATACCGTAGGGGCGAGGCTCAGTGGCCGTGAGGCAGGCATCAGGACTCAGCGGCATATGATATATGCCGCCAACGGTCGTCCTGTGCGTCGCGGGTGCCACTGAATCCAAAACATAAATGCTCCGCCCGCTGAAGCGTGCCCATATGACGTGTGGCTATTGGTCTTTGAAATTGATACTTTTAAGAGCAACCAACATTTCCTTTTGGTTGGTCACAGCCGTACCTGGCTTTTTGACAACAATACCGGCAGCAATATTGCCAAGGGCTACAGCTTCAGGTAAGGAAGCACCAATAGATAATGCCAGACCGATAGTGGCCACTACTGTGTCTCCAGCGCCCGACACATCAAAAACTTCACTGCGGTTGAAGGCTGGCAAACTGAAAGGGTCTGCTCCTCGCTTGAACAGGGTCATGCCCTTCTTGCCCTGAGTGATCAGCACAGATTGTGCTCCGGTTAAAAGAAGCATATCTTCGCCAGCCCGCAATAAATCGGAGTGAGTATTTATTTGATAACCAACCGCCTTTTCAGTATCCGGTTGATTAGGGGTAAGCAAGCTAACATTTTGAAATCGTTCAAAGTTATCCTGAGCATCGACAATAAGCGTTAGCTCATGAGCAGCAGTAATTTTTCGGCAGGCATGAATCACTTGATCAGTAAATACACCAGCTCGATAATCGGAAAGAACAAGTACTGGATATTGTCCAGCAATAGCTTCTAGCTTATCTATAAGCTGCTTTTCTATATTACTATCGATAATTTCGTGCGAAATGCGGTCCAATCGCAGCAATTGTTGCATTGAAGCATGGGTTTTGGAGTAAATTCTAGTCTTGACTGTGGTTGGTCTATCAGAATCGACTACCAAATCATGAGTAATCCCATATTGATTAAAGAGATTAGCTAGCTTTTTTGCATATTCGTCATTACCGCAAACACCTAGAGCATGGCAATGTCCGCCCAGAGCTGTCACATTATGAGCAGTGTTTGCCGCACCACCAAGGATAAGTATTGTATCCACATGCTCAAGGATGATTACTGGCGCTTCACGTGAAACGCGCTCGGCCCTGCCTTCTAAAAGCTCATCAATCAACAAATCACCTAGTACAAGAATCTTTCCCTGCGAGAATTTTTGAATGATTTCGTATAGACGGTCGGTTGATAGATCTATATTATTACTGGTTCTGGTGCTTGAACCAAGATCATGAGTAGGAGTTCTCTCCATTTTACTATAAGCCATATTTTGATATTCAATACTAGAAAGGGTGCCCAATTCAAGTTCTGTCGCTTTTCGTATAATCTCATTTATATTGTATTCGTCTTTTTGATCATCAGACTGATTATCTTGCGTTGATTTTTTCTCAGGTTTATCGGGCTTCGGCTTGGAATCGGAATCAATATCTGGTTCTTTGTCTTTGACATTGACTGATTCTTTTTTTGCCTTATCTTTGCTGCGATCTATATCCTGTTGTTTAAGTTCTTTCAAGCTTTTGTCTTTTCGCTCATCGTCTTTTTGTAGCTTTATGGCTTTATCCCTTGCAAGTTGCTCCATCTGCTGATCATGGATACTACTTTTAGTTTCACTTTTAAACAAAGTCATATATGGACTTTGTCCGAATTCCTTTGATAGACCCATAAAAACTGATCGATTAATAAAATTAGCACCAAGCAAACGAAATTCTCTGGCAGTGACGCTAAGTGTCTGCACAACCGTAGCGTTAAATATGGCCTCTAATAATGTCTGGCGTTCAGGGTTCGCTTGCCCTTTTGTCAATTCGGGAATATGTTTGATCGATGAAATGTCTGTGAGAAATCGATCAAGAACATTTTGTTCACTCGATTTTCCAGACAAATGATCCGATGAATTGGCAATTTGCTTTTCACTTGGTTCAGGCGTATTTTGGCTACCAGGGTTATGCATGGTTCTCCCCTATACAAGGTGGGGACCAACGAACAAGAATCTAGACCATTATAGCGGAATTAACCTTCTTTAAAAGCGCTATACGTTCTTGATAGGTCTAATTATCTCCTTAATTTGTGGTTTTTTTGACTAAGCGGCAGATAAAAAAGCCAGATAAGGCGTGCTTATGAGGAAGAATTTGTAGCAAGCCGCTTT
The DNA here is from genome assembly GCA_963767815.1 of Candidatus Melainabacteria bacterium. Lineage (GTDB taxonomy): Bacteria > Cyanobacteriota > Vampirovibrionia > Obscuribacterales > Obscuribacteraceae > CAVYFJ01. Next base: position 296,026 of record CAVYFJ010000003.1, read on the forward strand.
TTATATTGCTAATGAATTGCTCTTTTTCTTCACTGTTGACCAGCTTTTCGAGCCAATTATTAAGCGTTTGCGGCGGCAAATAGGGGCTTAAATCATCACCACTAAATTCAGGGTGAGTAGAAATAAACCAGTGCATATTTTCTATATTTTCTTCCGGTTCTATAGAGCATGTTGAATAAACAATGACTCCACCAGGACGAACCAGTTTGGCTGCGCTAGTGAGTAATTGTCTTTGTAGAGTAACAAGCGAGTGCAGATCACTAGCCGTTCGCTTATGGCGCAGATCCTGGCGTTTGTGCATAACTCCAGTGCCTAAACACGGCGCGTCTAATAGTACTTTATCCGGTAATTTATCAAGCTGTATTGAACGGGCATCGGCGATATTTATTTCGATATTCGTTAATTTCAGCTGCTTTGACTTTTCTTCTAAGTATTGGAACCGTTCTTTGTTTTTATCGATAGCCAAGATACAGCCTTGATTTTGCATAAGTTGCGCCAGGTATAGAGTCTTGCTGCCCGGTGCAGCGCATAAATCAACAACAAAATCTCCAGATTCAGGTGCCAAAACATAAGCAGCAAAGGCAGATGGCTCATCTTGAAGAATAAATAAATTGTCGCTGTAACCTGGCAAATTTTTAGGATTGCCCCTGAAGGCATTTCTCTTGTTCTTTTTATCTGATGAATAAGTCTCAATAATCAGACAATCTGGCAGCAAATCACCTGTGCGCGTGGCAATATTTTTAGATTTTAAGAAGTCAGCTAAGCCAGTTGTAGAATTTAACTGCCTGTTTGTTCTTAGCACTATATCAGGTGGCTTATTAAAGTAATCAAGCAAGAACAGCGTTTCTTGCTCACCAAAATTGTGAATCCAGCGCTTCACAAGCCATTCTGGCATTGAATATGATATCGCCAATTGCTCACTGGTCTGATTTGTAGGATTGACGGGTGTGATTGCCAGCATTGGATTTTTGCGCAAATAATTGCGCAATAGTCCATTAACATAAGAGACCAGCCCTTTATGGCAATGTTTTTTTGCTAATTCGGCACTGGTGTCCAAAACGGCAAAGGCAGGCATGTCTGGCATATACTTCAGCTGAAAGATAGATATTCTCAGAAGGATAAGAATATATGCAGGCAGTTTTTGTAAAGGCTGGGTAGAAAATTTTGTAATTTCTTGATCAAGATATGCCTGATGTTTCAGTACACCAAATACCAGGGCGGTAACAAAACGGCGGTCACGTTCAGAAAAATTACTTTGATCGAGAGCAGACGCCAGAATCTGATTGACAAAGACATCATTGCTTGATGTTTTTTGTAACAGCGATATCGCCAGGTCGCGCGTTAATTGTCCTTTGTTGCTTTTCAATCTACAAATTTTTCACCAGATTGAATGCGCATCCCATTAGCCCAATCATGCGCCGGTAGTTTTGGCTTGTTTGCCGGTTGTACTTCTTTTAGTTCAAGCCAGGTCTTTTCGCCACAAGCAACAAGCAGTTGTTTGGACAGATGAATAACCGTACCAGGTTCAAAGTGCTTAGCATTGGAGATCATCTTATTTATTTCTTGATTGTCTAGAACCTTGGTACACCAGATCTTTATTGAATAGTCATGAAAATTAGTATAAGCAATTGGCCAGGGATTTAGGCCGCGGACAAGATTATGTATCGTAGAAGCAGGTTTTGACCAATTGATGTGGCCCAGAGTCTTGCTCAGCAAAGGAGCATAGGTTGCCCGACGATTGTCCTGGGGTTGAGGAATTATGGTGCCGGATTGCAGCTGTCCAATAGTTCTAAGAAGAAGATCTGCGCCTAGTAATGCCATTTTTTTGCTAAGTTCACCGGCATTGATATCTGGATCAATGATCATTTCTTCTTTTAGCAAGATAGGTCCCGTGTCTAAGCCTGCCTCAGTAAACATAGTTGTAATACCAGTAGTAGTATCACCATTAATTATTGCCCAATTGATGGGCGCCGCCCCACGGTATACGGGCAGTAAAGATGCATGTACATTCATTACACCCAATTTGGGAATAGCAAGGAATTCCGGTTTGAGAATCTGTCCATAGGCGACCATAACAATTAAATCAGGTGCGTAATTTTTTATTGTTTGAACAACTGCCGGTGCTCTGCTTAGTTTTTCCGGCTGTAAAACAGGTATCAGATGTTTCTCAGCCAGAATCTTTACCGGCGGAGAATGTAGTTTTTGACCGCGGTGAGCCTGCCTGTCTGGTTGAGTAATTACTGCTTGGACACTGATATGTTTATCTGTAATTAAAGCATCTAGACTTGGCACAGCAAATTCAGGCGTGCCTAAAAAAATGACTTTCAATATAAAACACCCAATTGAATGCCGGCAATTATTTGTCGAGAGTAATGAAAATTATATGGTCAAAGTTAATGCAATGCTTTTCATCTAGCATGATATAAGTTAACCTATTGCTTTGATCGAAAACAATATTAGTTAAATTGCCGGTAAAACTACCGTTTTCTGTCGTTTTTACGGAAATCTTCTCGCCTACCCACTGGCGCAGAAATAGACGTTCTTTATTAGCAGTGTTCATCTAAGAGATTTTCCTCCAATAGTGATTGTCTGGTTATTGGTCTTCCTGCGGACGGATTCTTCTTAAAATGGAAAGAAGACGCTCATAGTCTGCTCTAAATAATTGAGCCAGGGCAAGTCCTGCTGCTAGCAAAAGCTGGTGATTCTTATTATGGATCAAATATGCCTCTCTAATGGCAGCAGCTAATAATTCATCTACTGGTTCTATATTAACTGTGCATAGTAATCTAAGAAAATCAAAATTGTCTACAATTTTCTCCACATCATCTTTACTTGCTGCATAAACAAAATCATGCACATCTGGTGGTTGTGAAGGCAAATAACTATAGGCCTTCTTTCCTTTGATAAAGCCTATCAAAGCCGCATGGATATCTGTCTGTAAAAGGGAAAAAATTTGTGGCTGTTCCTGTTTTAATTGCTCTCTTGTCATCCCAAAGGCGACTGGGCGGTGAACACTATCAAGCGGACCAGTAGTGATGTTATAAACTACAGCCAAATATTTCAAATCAGTTTGCTGGCTGTCTATACAAATAAAACCGCCAAAAACAGGACGCTTGTTGGCCACCGACGGATCACTAGAACATTGAGCAACAATGCTGGTTATCGAAGAAGAGATAACCTCTGCTATCGCTTGCATTAGCTTTTAATCCGTAGGGGGAGTGGTTTTATTGGGAAGTTCGTTTTCGTGATTTTCTTCATTGTAAGCGCCTTCGGACTGCTGAGCAATGGAAAGGCTGATGCTGGTGGCGCCATTGTCCTCAGTAATCATGATATTTAATTCGGTTCCATCTTTATGACCGGTGAGACTAATTAATTTTGGCTGCTCTTGTGGGCTATTCATCTTCCAGTTTTCTTTCTTTAATTGGTCTTGATACCATTTGCTGACTTTATCAACCGGGCTTTTTGAGGAGAGCATGAGAAACTTTGACTGCTCATTATTACTGTCTCCTTCGGCGGACACAGAACCAGCGGTAGTGGCATCAGGATATACAAGATTTTCGAAATCCTTCGGAATAGCAGATTGTCCCTGAGAGAAAGTTTCTGTGGTTCCGCTACTTTTAAATACAACTTGCTGCGGATTACCACAAGCGCTAAGCACGCTGATTGATCCACCGATAATCAGCAATTTAATTAGAATAGAGTTTCGAGGAGCGGATGCCTTGATCATTTTTGATTACCTTGACTAAGATGGAATATTGTAACCCCTTGTTTAAGCAGACTCAATTTGTCGTAACCGACGCTAACTTAATAGTAAAAGTCCAAACTGGTGAGATAATTTAGTATTAACGCTAAAATGTCGAATAAATGTACTAGACGGCGGCATAGCCAAGTGGTAAGGCAGAGGTCTGCAAAACCTCCATTCCCCAGTTCGAATCTGGGTGCCGCCTTAGTTTTTTCCTTTAGGTCTGCAATCATTGCCTAATTTGCGGCTTAATTGCGCTAAAATAGCTCATACTTTGTGGGCGGTTGGCGCAGTGGTAGCGCACCACTTTGACATAGTGGGGGTCACAGGTTCAAATCCAGTACCGCCCACCAATTGAGCTGAAAGAACCTTTCAGGCTAAATGGAATCAATCAGCCCGCCAGTTATTTCGGCAAGCTGTGCCGGAGTTAGGCAAAAAACGGCGTGCGGGGTGCCGGCAGCGGCCCATAGCTCGGACATAGTCATAAGATCTTTGTCGATAATGATATGGCTGATTTTTTCTTTATGACCAACCGGCGGAATACCGCCTATGGCAAAGCCTGTTTTTTGAAGAACAAAGTCAGCATCAGCCTTTTTAATAGGATGTTTGATTAAAGCACCTATTTTCTTTTCATCAACACGATTGCTGCCGCTGGCAATAACCAAAACGGGTTCATTTGTATCTGTGGTCATAAATACTAGCGATTTACAAATTTGTTTCACTTCGCAACCAATTGCAGCTGCGGCTTCGGCAGCTGATCTAGTTGATGCTTCCAACTGAACAACTTTCAGAGGTACATCATACTGAGTGAGAGCATCCTGAACCTTTTGGGCACTGTTGCTTAAAGATTGAAGAGTCATATTTGGCCACCTCTAGATACTGAAGAGCGGCAATCGTCGATTTTAGGAACCAGGCTTTTTGATAATTGTCTCAGCGATATTCCCTGGCACTTCTTCGTAATGCTTAAATTCCATGACGAAAGTACCTTGTCCTTTGGTCTTATTGCGAACATCAGTAGCATAACCAAACATTTCAGATAATGGCACAACTGCTTTCACTTTAGAAAGGCGGTCGATTGTTTCCATGCCTTCGATGCGTCCACGGCGGCTTGAAATATCGCCAATAACGTCTCCCATGAATTCTTCAGGCACTTCGACTTCGACTGACATAATCGGTTCAAGCAAAACTGGTTTTGCTTTCATGAAACCTTCTTTGAAGGCCATAGAACCAGCGATTTTAAAGGCAATTTCAGATGAGTCAACATCGTGATAAGAACCAAAAACAAGCGTTGCGCGTAAATCAATAACTGGATAACCAGCCAGCACACCACCTTGTAAGGCTTCTTCAATACCGTCTTTAACAGCTGGAATATATTCTTTGGGAATGACACCGCCAACAATTTTATTGACGAATTCAAAACCAGTACCAGCAGGCAATGGCTCGATTTCAATGACCACATGACCGTATTGACCACGTCCACCAGATTGGCGAATGAATTTGCCTTCTTGTTTGACATTGCTGCGTATTGTTTCGCGATAAGCAACTTGAGGTTTGCCTACATTGGCTTCCACTTTAAATTCGCGCAACATGCGGTCAACAATAATTTCAAGGTGCAATTCGCCCATACCGGCAATAATCGTTTGACCGGTTTCAGGATCAATGCGTACTTTAAAGGTGGGATCTTCTTCAGCCAAGCTGCCAAGAGCAACACCAAGTTTGTCAGAATCAGCTTTAGTCTTTGGCTCGATAGCAACTGAAATAACCGGGTCTGGGAATTTCATTGATTCAAGAATAATTGGGGACTTCTCATCACATAATGTGTCACCAGTAGTGGTGTCTTTTAAACCAACCGCAGCAACAATGTCTCCTGCATAAGCTTCTTGTACATCTGTTCTTTGATCGGCTTGCAATTGTACTAGGCGACTTATACGTTCGCGTTTATCTTTAGTGCTGTTCATCACATAAGAACCAGCGGCTAAGCTTGCCACTATATACGCGCAAGAAAGTCAATTTGCCGACAAAAGGATCGGTCATAACTTTAAAAGCAAGGGCGGAAAATGGTTCTGTTTGTCATCGCACTGTCTTTGCATTTCTTCGCCATTCATACGTCCCAGCCGTTAACCGAGTCTACATCAACTGGCGAAGGTAGATATTCAACAATGGCATCCAGCAAAAGCTGCATGCCTTTATTTTTGAAAGCGGAAGCACAAAGGACAGGAATAATTTTGTTATCGCAAACAGCTTTACGCAAAGCTACCTTTAATTCCGGAGCGTAATTTCTTGACCTTCTAAATATTTATGCATCAAAGCATCATCGGTTTCAACAATTGCTTCTTCTAATTCTTTGCGATATTTCTCTGCTATCTTCTTTCATATCAGCGGGTATTGGCACTTCTTTGATTTTTTTGCCTAGCGGATCATCTTCTTCGTATAAATAAGCCTTTGCGTTCAATTAAATCAATGACACCTTGAAATCCTGATTCAGCGCCAATAGGCAATTGAATAGCATGAGCATTGGCTCTAGCTGTTTGTATGTCCGGCAAATTGTTCTTTTACTTGTTTCAAAACTCGATAAAAATCAGCGCCTTGACGGTCCATTTTATTAACCAGAACCAGGCGCGGTACTTTATAGCGATTAGCTTGTTTCCAGACGGTAGTTGTTTGTGGCTGCACACCAGCCACTGCGCAAAGAACAATAACTACGCCATCAAGAACACGCATGGAACGTTCTACTTCAACAGTAAAGTCTACGTGTCCGGGAGTATCAATTAAGTTGATGCGTTTGCCTTTCCAGGTAGCTGGTAATGGCAGCAGCGGTGATGGTAATACCGCGCTCTTTTTCTTGCTCCATCCAGTCAGTAACAGATGTGCCTTCGTGCACTTCACCCATGCGGTGAATCAAACCTGAATAAAAAAGAATACGCTCAGTAGCAGGTCGTTTTACCAGCATCAATATGGGCGGCAATACCCATGTTTCTTAGGTCTTTCAAGTCGAAGTGGCTGGGCAAGCCTGCTTTCTTCTCGTTCTTTTGACCCTGCTCGGTCTTTTCGTTCTTTTCGTCTGATTGAGCAACAACTTCCATAGATTTATTTTCCATAATAATACTTATCTTAAATTTTCTAATAACGGTAATGGGCAAAAGCTTTATTTGCTTCAGCCATTTTGTGTGTTTCATCTTTCTTGCGTACTGAAGCGCCTGTACCATTGGCAGCATCAAGCAATTCAGCTGAAAGCCTTTCAGCAAAGGTACGTCCTGGACGTTTGCGGCTGTTTGTAATTAGCCATTGAGCAGCTAAAGCAGCACCACGCGACTGTTTTACTTCTACCGGCACCTGATAAGTAGAACCACCAACCCGGCGGGCTTTCACTTCAACCAAGGGCGTGACATTGCGTACGGCTCGATTAAAAACATCGACAGGATCTTGTTGTTTTGCCCGTTCTTTGACTAACTCAAGAGCATGCATAAAAGCCCTTTGAGCAACGCTTTTTTTGCCACGCTGCATCATGCGATTTACAAAACGCTGTACTAATTGGCTATTAAAAATAGGATCTGGATCCGGCAAACGCTTTTCAACCATTTCTCTTCGCGGCATATTTAACAATCCTTATTTCCTTTTATCTAAAAGTACCCAACAATTTTCTTACTTTCCAGCTGACTTTTCAGCAGCTTTTGCTGCTCCAGCTTTCGTTACCAGGCTTCTTAGCACCATATTTAGAGCGACCCTGCATGCGATCTTTTACACCAGCAGTATCAAGTGCTCCTCTGACAATATGGTAACGGACACCGGGTAAATCTTTTACCCGTCCACCTCTAACCAATACGACTGAGTGTTCTTGTAAGTTGTGCCCAACGCCAGGAATATAAGCGGTAATTTCCATTCCATTGGTCAAACGTACCCGAGCAATTTTGCGCAAGGCTGAATTAGGCTTTTTGGGTGTTTGCGTTTTTACTTGAGTGCAAACCCCACGTCGCTGTGGACAAGACTTTAAGGCTGGCGACTTAGTTTTATAAGTAGCTTTTGCCCGCTCACGGCGAATAAGCTGATTAATAGTAGGCAATATTTAACTCCTCAATTGAAATAGGCCAAAGCTAAGATTCTTAGCGCCCGGCTACATTAACAAATCTGGCCTAAGCACCTACGCGCTTATAAAGGGAAGGGATATCATAGCTAGACAGGCAGATGACTGTCAATGCAGCGACCGCTTATGCTACCGGATATTGCAGATTTGCGCGAAACAGATAAAAGATCAGGTAATCTTAATAATTTATTTGCATAATTGGCAAACTAGAAAGCCTAAAGTCAGGCTGTGGGAAATCGATAGGGCATATTAATTGCTGGTTTAGCAATTGTAGATAGAGTAACTGAATCAGCAAATTTGAGAGTGCGTGATTTTTTCACTTTTAACCAATGCTCTTTAACCAGCAAAAGAAATTCTCCATGACGCTCCCAACCAGCCGCTTGGAGAGGCTTGCCAATTTCAGTTTGATATTCATATACCTTGGCCATGATTATTCCTTTCATATTGAAGTGACTGATAGCCAATAATGCATAGTGAATTATGTCCTCAGCCATATGTTGCCAACCAGGATGAACTATAAATTCAAAATGAAAATCTCCCTGGCGATGGGCTGCCACTTTTACTGCTGCAGTGAGAACCTGACGCTGTGGATCTTCGTATACCCAGTACCAGGTTTTAAGCTTAATCAGGCGCTTTAAATTACATTGCCAGATTTCTGCTGGAGGCGACTCAAGACAATAATCTTCCGTTGTATTAGCATAAACAAAGCGTAAATCGGACGGTAAGGCATCCTGGCATAACTGAGCTAACGCCTTTTGATCTGCCGGTTGAGCCCAGCGAAATGATTGATTATCAAACACGGTATCTTTGTCCGTCGCTTTAGCTAATTGCCAATCGCTTGGCATTTGATAATGCAACAGGCGGCTGCACGCCTGAAGCCAGAAGCAGCCAACAAAGACATGGCTGGCGAATTATCACAAGAAACTTCAATAATAAAATGACTGACTCCCTGGCTGCCAAACAGCGCAAAAACATATTGCAATAGTTTTTGGGCAATGCCCCTTCCGCGATGATGCGGGTGCACGACCAAGTGATCAATGCGCCAACAAGAGCCTGCTTTACCTTGAGTGGCTAATGAAATCAAGCCTAAAATAACGCCATCTTCTTTAGCTACATAGACAGCTGGAGCAAGGTGGAAACGACAAGGCAACCAGTGTTGCCAGAATACCAACCCACTGTTAAATAGTATTTCTTCGGCACAAAATGCCTCATACGGCACAGGCTCATCTTGATAGCGCAAAAGAGCACGCATCTGGGTGGAATCAGTAGCTAGAAATGGCTCTATTTTGATCATTTAAAGATAAGACAGGTTAATGCCAGTGTGGCTTGCATACCTATGTTAATCATATCATTAAATAGGCAATTGGCAGCACTGATACACTTAGACAATTGTGAATAGCTTAAATAAACGAGTTAACTAAATGTCCAAGACCCCAAAATCAGTCAAATCAAAAAAAGAAACAAAGTCTGAAGCTAAACCAGTTTCAGATAATCGACGTGCCCGCCATGAATATGAAATTCTGGAAGTATTTGAAGTTGGGGTAGCACTTGTCGGTACCGAGGTAAAGTCAATACGCCAGGGCAAAGCCAATTTACAAGACAGCTTTGCCAGAATTGAGGAGAATGAAGTTTGGCTTTATCGTGTCATATTTCACCTTACGATTTTGGTAATCGTTTTAACCATGATCCAATTCGCAAACGGCGTCTATTGATGCATCGCCGTCAAATAAATAAGCTAAAGGCACAGACACAAGAAAAAGGATTAACCTTAATACCGCTTAAGCTTTATTTCAAAGGGAACTGGGCAAAAATAGATTTAGCGTTAGCAAGAGGAAAACAGCTTTATGATAAAAGACAATCTATTGCTAAACGAGAAAATCAAAGACAAATAGAAAGACTTATAAAGCGTAGGCGTTGTATATTAAAAGGAGACTGATGGGTGGTATTTGATTTTGTGAAAATTTTCTCTGCTTTGTTAGTAGCGCTTTGTTGTCTTTTTCTGCAAAGTTTCTATTTTACCCCCAGTGCGTTAGCCAGTTCGCCAGTAGCAGTGCTGCGCAGTGCTTATAATCAGCAAGAATATCAAGAACAGCATTTAGGCAATTTTGATGATAATTGGCAAGCTTTTATGCACACGCTGGGAGCAGCCAATATTTCTTTTGAAGAAATTTCGGATACTGATGCTACTTTTGGGCAGCAACGTATTGGCGGCTATAGGGTAATTATTATTCCGGAGCTGATTGATTTACCGATGTCAGCGGTCGCCGCTCTTGATCAATTTCAAAAATTAGGCGGCAAAATTATAATTTCTGATGCTGGAGGTAATCCGGAAAATGGAGCTAAGAAGCTAGAACAAATTAGCCGGCGTCAATGTTATTAAGCAAATTACGACTACCGAAAAGCGCAAGATTGATTGGTCAACCGGCCAGGAAAAAGTGGGAAGCGACGAATTTCCTATTGGCTCAGTTCTGGCTGATTTTACCTGTAACGCTGACAGTTCAATTATTAGCTCGTTGGCAGGATTTGTCCGGCAAGGATCTTGGCCCAGCAATGATCCGGCGTGGTAATTTCTTCTTCATTTCCTGGTCACAGGCCATGCAAGGAACCATTTCCACCAATGCCAATTTACTGGCTGCTGCTTTGGAAAATCTAACACCTGGCGTGTCGCAACAAGCAGCAGTACAAATCAGTTTTGCCGAATATGAGGGAATCAGGCAAGAATTAGAATATCTTCTTAAGCGAACGGATGAGGTATAAAAACAGCCAAGCAAGCTGATTTAGCGGTGCCATTTAAACTTATTCAAGAGCGATATGATTCAGCTAAAAAAAATGTATCTCTGTTTGATGAGGCTTATCATGATCGCCGCTTTTTTGAGGCAGATCAATACTTGCAGCAAGCCCGCCAGAATTTTGCTCTAGCCTTTGCCCTAGCCATGCCAGTGAGACCAGTGGAAGCTCGGAACATATGGCTTGATCGTGGCACAATTATCAATACACGCGATGCAAAAGGAATGGCCAAATTATTTGATCGCTTAAAAGGGGCCGGCTTTAACGTTGTTTATTTTGAAACTAATAATGCCGGCTTTACTATGTTTCCAAGCCAAGTCGGTGTGCAAAATCCAGACACAATAGGTTGGGATCCTTTAGCTGTGGCAATTAAAGAAGCGCATAAGCGGGGCATGGAATTACATAGTTGGTTGTGGATTTTCAATGTTGGCAATGCTAGACACAATCCTATTATAGGCAAGCCGCCAGATTATCCAGGTCCTGTGTTATCCAAATACGATTTTGCCTGGGCATTACAAGCAGCAAATGGCTCATTAATGCCGCCTAGACAACATGAATTCTGGCTTGATCCATCGTGCGCAGAAGCTAAGGCCTATATAAAAAATTTGATTGCCGAAGTGATCGCCAAATATCCGGTTGATGGGATTCAATTGGATTATATTCGCTATCCTTTCAATAATCGCGGTGGCGAAATGGGCTTTGATTGGACGGGGCGATTGCACTTTGAAAGAGACACCGGTCTAAATTTAGATAGACTTGATGAAGATACCAGACAAGTATGGCAGGCTTGGAAAATCCAAGAAATCACAGATTTTGTTAAAGAGATAAGCACAATGATCAGGCAGACAAAACCAAGTCTGCGTATTTCAGCTGCTGTTTATGCCATGCCTAAGCGTTTGCGTATGAATACTATTCAACAAGAATGGGAGGTCTGGGTGGCAAACGGTTGGGTGGACACCCTTAATCCAATGACTTATGTCACCAGTGCCGCTGAACTAACTCAGCAAGCTAGCTATGTACGCGAATCAACAGCAGACAAAGCGCTCGTATATCCAGGTTTATTGATCCGTCAATTGGACACCGCCGGATTGATTGAACAATTAGACACTGCGCGTGCCATAGGTACATTAGGTACAACTTTGTTTGCGGCAGCACAGCTTGACGATAAGAAAATCAATATACTCAAATCCGGACCATATCGTCGCGACCCAATTCTTACACCACAATCAGATCCGGTAAGAGCAAGTCGTATTCTTACTGACGATTTTGCTAATCTGGTCAATCGTTATTTGCATGCACCGCAAAAACATATTTTGTCGGATCAAGCAAGTACTAATGATGTGATCAGTCAAATTGAACATATTCAAAAATCAGTGCACCAGCTTTCTGCTAATGCAAGTGCTGCTCAATTAGATGAATTGCATCAAGATATAAGCAATTTGCATGAAACCATTAAAAATTGGCTGAGGTTAGAAGCCTTTATTCAACGTGGCTATCGCGCTCAATATATAGTCAATTATTTAGCGCAAGTGGAAGCAATTCTTTCTTATGCCTCACACAAAGCTAAGTGCAAAAGTGGCACTAACAGCGTTGTCGGTTCTAGCAGCGCACCTGTTGGGTTTTAATTGGTTTAGAGGAACAACATAATGCTGACAAAAACATTCTTTGTCGCTTTCATAGTAATTTGCATTGCTTTTTATCAATCTGAAAGCGTTATGGGGCAAAGTACCGGCATTTCTGTTTTGCCGCCGGCAATTTCAGCTAAGGAAAATAACAAGGACAAAGTGTCTATTTCCTGGCAACCCTGGTCGGATGATGTGTTTGCTAGAGCGAAAGCCGAAAATAAACTGGTGATTTTAGATCTGCATGCGGTATGGTGCCATTGGTGTCATGTGATGGATGAAAAAACTTATGGCGACGCGCAAGTAGCGCAATTAATTCAGAAGCATTTTATTCCAATATCAGTCGATCAAGATTCGAGGCCAGATTTATCTAATCGCTATGAGGATTATGGTTGGCCAGCTACGGTAATTTTTAACAGCAGTGGCAAAGAATGCAAAATTCTTTCCGGCTATATGCCGCCCGACGAATTTTTACCCATCTTGCGCGATTGTACTAAGCACCCTGATAAAGTAACTGACGCAATTACAATAAACACGGCTGAGCTTTCGAAGAACACCGCACTTGGTGAAAATCTAAGACAAGAACTTAAACGGCGCTATGTAGAAAATTATGACACTAATAATGGTGGCTGGACTCTGGGCAATAAGTTTTTGCCTGCCGATAATGTTGAGTATTCTATGCTCCTTAGCTACAAAGGTGATCAGACTGCCAAGCAACGCGCTAAAGAAGTGCTTGATTTACAAAGGAATCTACTTGATCCAGTTTGGGGAGGAGTGTATCAATATTCAACGGATGATGATTGGCAACATCCCCACTACGAAAAAATTATGTCCATGCAAACAGATAATATGCGCATATACAGTCTTGCTTATTTGCTTTTTAAAGATCAAAATTATTTAGATATGGCGCAGAAAATATACAACTATCTAAATAATTTTCTTCTTAGCCCGGAAGGCGCTTTTTATACCAGTCAAGACGCAGATTTAATACCTGGTCAACACAGTGATCATTATTTTGCCTTAGATGATAAGCAACGGCGCAAATTGGGTTTGCCGCATATTGATAAACACATTTATAGTAGAGAAAATGGCTGGGTGATTGAGGCTCTTGCATATTTATATACTGCCAGTGGCAACAAGCAATATTTAGAAAAGGCAATTAATTGTGCTAACTGGATCATTGCTGAGCGGAGCAAAGATGGCGGCTTTTGTCATGAACCGCTTAATGGACAAATTTATTTAGGCGACAATGTGGCTATGGCAAAAGCATTTTTGTATATATATGCCACCACTGGAGAAAGAACCTGGCTTAAGAAAGCCGAAGAGGTCGCTGATTATACAAGCAAATCTTTTAGCAGCCCGCCTGGTTTTTTAACTACGAAACAAGCTAGTGCTGTGGGTAATGCTACAAATATAGATGAAAATGTTGCCGCTGCGCGCTTTTTCAATCTTCTCTATCATTATTCAGGTAGAGCACAAGATAAAACGTGTGCGTCGATAGCAATGCAGTATTTAGCCAATCGAGATGTTGCGGCAAAGCGATATCGTCTTGTTTGTGGCATCTTGTTGGCTGATCAAGAGCTGAATAATGATCCGATTCATTTGGTTGTGGCGGGCGCAAAGAATAATGAGATCGCCAGACAATTATTTATTACCGCCCAGAAATATCCTTTAGCCTATAAGCAAATAGAATGGTTGGATAATCGCGATGGTCCTTTACCAAATCAAGATATCGAATACCCGTCGCTGCAAGAACCGGCTGTCTTTGTTTGTAGCCAGGGTGCATGTTCGGCACCCATATATTCAGTAGAAGATCTTAATAAGTTAATTGATCATTCATACAAGTAAACGCCGTAAGCTCTCTTACAAATAACAGATAATAAATCTTTTCTTTACAATTCCCGGTATCTACTTGTATAAGACAAATCCTTTTGTTATTGTGTTTTAGATTCAGCTTAAGGTTGCTCAGAGTCAAATGATAGTTCAATCCGCTAAATTCCATGCAATCAGTGATGTTCGCTCCCACGGACATCATCATCATTTGCTAAAAAAGGCGGGCTGAACGGTTACCTTGCAATAATTGCATTCGTATAAATTGTTCAAAGCCCGCTATATGCGGGTTTTTTGTTGTTCAAATTGTGTCGTATATGAGAGGTATTATGCTAATTCAAACAAAAACAGAGTCAAATAAAGAGAAATCTGCTGGCCCACAGGATGGCATGTTAAAGATGACATTGCCTACCGGGCATACAGAAGAAAAAGTGCTCGATTTGCTCAAACAAATTGGCTTAAAGTTTCTTTCTAACGGCCGCTCTTATCGTCCCCTGTGCAGCGATAAGCGAATCGAAGCAAAAATGCTCAAAGCACAAAATATCCCTGGATTGGTAGCGCTCGGTAGGCATGATTGCGGCTTTACAGGCTACGACTGGATAGTTGAACAAAATGCCGATGTGGTCGAATTAATCGATTTAGGTTTTGATCCGGTAAAAATAGTTGCTGCCATGCCAGAAGAGTTGGGAGATTTTGCCAGTCTTAGATCAAAAAAATCAGACAGGCCACTCGTAATAGCTTCAGAGTATCGCAAGCTAGCTTTAGACTTTATCAAAAAATGGGAGCTCCCTGCTGTTTTTGTGCAAGCTTATGGGGCAACCGAAGCTTTGCCGCCGGAAGATGCCGATATTATTATTGATAACACATCATCAGGTAGAACATTGCATCACAACCGGCTAATAGTTATAGATGAGTTGATGGAATCTTCTACGCGTTTTATTTGTAATAAGCAAGCCTTATCAGATCCAATTAAACGGGCACGGCTTGAAGAGCTGACCATGCTTATGAAAAGTACCATTCAAGCAAGAACAAAAGTACTTTTGGAAATGAATGTTTCTACGCAAGATTTTGAGCGTATAGTAAACAGCCTTCCCTGTATGAGAGCGCCTACAGTATCTCAATTACATAATGGCAATGGTTTTGCGATCAAAGTTGCAGTACCGGTAGAGCAGGTGCCTGCACTTATACCAAAACTGGTAGAAATGGGGGCGCAAGATATTCTTGAATACAAACTTGAAAAAATAATTGGCTGAAGTACAAGCTGCTGGAAGTAAAAGGCAAATGGCAACAAAGATTGACTTAGTGGAAATTGGTATCGGCAATTCTGGCAGCGTAAAGCGCTGTCTCGAGCGGCTCGGTGTTGAATTTCGTATAGTAAATTCCATAGATCAGCCGGATGGTAGCCGACCACTTGTTTTGCCGGGGGTGGGACAATTTGGATCAGTCATGCAAGCTTTGCAAAAAAATAATTTGCATGCATGTTTGCATAATTTAATTTCCTCAGGAACGCCATATTTAGGCATATGTGTGGGTATGCAAGTTTTGTTTGAAGGTAGCGAAGAGTCAGCCAATATACCTGGACTTGGATTAATAAAAGGAAAAGTTGTCCGTTTTAAAAAGGAAAAATTCCGCAAATTGGTTGGAATTTTATTCAACCGGCAAACGATTCTTTGAGCTCTGGATATGTTTATTTTGTCAATTCATATTATCCACAGCCAGAAGATCAAGCAGTTGTAAGCTATACGGCTAATTATTATGACAAATTTTGTGCAGCCGTAAAATCAAATAATATAACCGCTGTCCAATTTCATCCGGAAAAAAGCGCCGAATTTGGCAGTCAGTTTATAAGGAGGTGGTTGGACGATGTCCACGAATGCTAATCAATTGTGCAAGCGCATTATTCCTTGCCTTGATGTGGCTAATGGTAGAACCGTCAAAGGTATTAAGTTTACTGAGCTGCGTGATGTCGGCGATCCTATCGAACAGGCTCTTAATTATCAAATGCAAGGAGCTGATGAAATCATGTTTTTAGATATTCTGGCGTCAGCCGAAGGCAAAGAAACTACAATTGATCTGGTGGCCAAAACAGCACACGAGCTTTCTATTCCTTTTACTGTGGGAGGGGGCATATCAAAACTGGAAGACGCCCGGCGGCTTTTAGAAAATGGTGCCGACAAAGTATCGATCAATACTGCTGCTGTCAATAGCCCTCAATTAATTAGCGAGATTGCTAATCTTTTCGGTTCACAATGTTGTGTAGTGGCAATTGATGCACGTAGGCGTAAATCTGATAATAATGGAAACGGAAAAGAAGAATGGGAAGTGCTCACCCATGGCGGCCGCCAAACAACTGGGCTTGATGCCTTTGCTTGGGCTAAGCAGGCAATAGAATTAGGTGCTGGGGAGATTTTACTTACCTCATGGGATAAGGATGGTACTTTATCAGGATTTGATCTACCCCTAGTCAAACATTTTTCGACATTGTTGTCAGTCCCGGTGATTGCTTCAGGCGGCGCTAGCGGTCCTAATTCTTTTATTGATGCTTTTAGTATAGGACAGGCCGATGCAGCATTAGCAGCGACAATTTTTCATGACGGCACATGGACAGTCAGGGCTTTGAAAAATGAGATTAAAGATAAGGGGATTGCAGTAAGAATATGTTAGTAGCAAGTATTGATATAAAAGATGGCAAAGTGGTGCAATTGCGTCAGGGTAAAGATCTGGTGCTTGAATCGGATCGCCAGGCAGTAGATTTGGCTCAAGAATTTAACCGCTACGGTGAAGTGGCAGTTATTGATTTGGATGCTGCTATGGGTAAAGGTTCCAATCTCGAATTGATCAAAGAAATATGTAAAGTGGCGGATGTACGTGTAGGCGGTGGCATAAGGGATGTTGAAAGAGGAAAAGAATTGCTTAGAAGTGGAGCGAAGCAATTGATTTTTGGTACGGCGGCTTCGCCTGAATTGCTCTCTAAATTTCCTGTTAATTCGTGCATGGTGGCCTTAGATCAGCGCAACGGTACCGTTTTTGATCAAGGCTGGCAAAATTCTACCGGCGAATCAGTGATTGCGCGTGCGCAAAGACTTGCTCCGTACTGTAACGCCTTTCTCACCACATTTATTGAAGCTGAAGGTGGATTAGGCGGCATGCCTATTGAATCAGTCAAACAGTTAAAGGAACAATTATCAAAGCCACTTACTGTAGCTGGAGGCATAGCAGGCACAGATGAAGTTATTGAGATATCAAAACTTGGTATAGATGTGCAAGTCGGTATGGCACTTTATACGGGCCGAATAGATTTGGCTCAATCAGTTATCGGCAGTCTCAACTTTAATAAAGATGGATTATGTCCTACTATCGTTCAGGATCAAGAAGGACAAGTATTGATGCTTGCCTATAGTTCGGTGGATTCATTAAAACGTGCTCTGCAAGAAGGCAAAGGCATATATTTTAGTAGATCTCGTCAAAATATATGGGAAAAAGGACTGACGTCTGGCAATGTGCAGCGATTAATTTCCTGCCGGCTTGATTGTGATCGTGATTCTTTGCTATTTACAGTAGATCAAAAAAATGCCGCTTGTCATAATAATACTTACAGTTGCTTTGCTGCTGGATCTTCAGGCAAAAAGTTTAGTCTAAACGATCTTTTTGAAACCCTGAAAGAACGTAAACAGTCTTTAGCCAAAGATTCTTATTCGGCTGCTCTTTTTCAAGACAGAGAAAAATTACAAGAAAAGATCTGGGAAGAGGCGGCGGAAGTAATTCATTTTAAATCAAGAGAAAATCTCAAATGGGAGATAGCAGATCTCCTTTATTTTATGAGCGTATTAGCAGTATCCGAAAATATAGAATGGAAAGAGATTGAAAGAGAATTGGCAGTGCGGCGCCGATAATACGGCACGTTAGACCGACGGTATCAGAAGCAATTGTAGGGGCGGGCGCGAGTCCGCCCGCTAACAGGAAGAAACGACGGAGAATCAAATGATCAAAATATACGAGCTATCCAAGATATCTGAAGCCGACCTGCAAAAGATTATGAAAAGGGCTCATGAAGATATTGATAGTGTCAAACTAAAAGTAGAAGAAATAATTCAAGCAGTGAGGAGTGAAGGGGATAAAGCCCTGGTTCGCTTCACCAAACAATGGGATGATCCTGATTATGATCAAACTAAATTGCGCGTTAGTAAAGCCGACATCGATGAGGCTTATAAAAATACGCCTGCTGAAATAATTGAACGCATTAGGGAACAAATTTCTTTATCCACAAAATTTCACGATTTACAGAAATGGCAAATTCCAAGCTGGGAAAAAGAGTTGGAAAATGGCATATTAGTCGGTGAAAAATGGACTGCCATTGATGAAGTGGGTCTTTATGTGCCTGGCGGCAAGAATCCGTTTCCAACCGTACAACAAATCTTGGCTGTAGCAGCTAGAGCCGCCGGTTGCAAACGGATTGTTTCATGCATTTCACCAAAAGGTAAAGGCTATGAAGTATTGATTGCTGCCAATGAATGCGGGATAAAAGAAATATATCGTGTTGGTGGGGCGCAAGCCATTGCGGCTATGGCTTATGGTACTGAGACTATTAAACCGGTAAATCTTATAGCCGGACCAGGCAGCCCGTATGTGACAGCGGCAAAAATACTCTGTCAATCCAAAATAGGGATAGATATGCCGGCAGGACCAAGCGAGGCTATTATTTTGGCAGATGGATCGCTGCCGGCGCAATTCAGCTTAGAGACCAAAGCGAAATATTGTGCTGCAGATATTCTTGCCCGCGCTGAGCATGGTCCTGATTCGGCAGGTGTATTGGTCACTGATTCAATTAAGTTAGCGAATCTAACCAAAATAGAGATTGAAAAACAGTTTGAACATTTATCTAGACAAGAATATGTTGCCAAAGCACTTGCCACATACAGTGCTATTGTGGTGACGGCATCAATGGATGAAGCAATTGTATTTACAAATAAATATGCGCCGGAGCATCTAGAAATACTGACTGAAAATCCAAAGATTACATTTAGATCTATTGAAAATGCAGGCTCAGCCTTTCTTGGTTATTATAACCCAGTTGCTACTGGGGATTATGCGACCGGCATTAATCACGTTTTGCCGTCTTGTGGTTGGGCAAGACAAACTTCACCGGTCGGCGTATGGACTTTCATGAAACGTGTTCAATACTCGTCTTTGACCAAAGAAGGTCTTGATAGACTATTGCCCATTGTACAGACTATCTCTAATGTTGAAGGGCTTGATGCGCATAGGCGTAGTGTGGAAATTCGCTTCGAACCAGAGTATGCGTATAAATAAATGACGCAGCTTCTAATCAATATTCAAAAGATGCAATTCAGCGATAAAACGCAAGCTGAAAGAGAATTGCTTGGCTTTCTAAGACAAACTGAAGATCCATCTATTGAAAAAATTGAGCTTACACCTAAGCCTGAATCGTTGAATTCTATCAATGGCTTTATTACTTATGCTAATAAAGAGAAATATTTTTTTAAGTCACATGTAGAAGAAAACGAACAAATATCGGAATACTATAACGCATCATCTCTGGCTAAGGCGGGTTATCCGGTAATTGCCGCTAAGCAAATTACACATAAGCCAGGAAAGCAGATCGCTCTTTATGAAATAGTCTCGTTACCTACGTTGTTTGATCTAATAAAAGAAGAAGATCTGCAATTGGCAGGTAATTCGCTCAGTCAATTTAGCCAAATTTTGGTTGATACGCAAATTGATTTGGATAAGACAGTGGCTAATATTTATGAAAATACTTTGCAAGAATTATCGGCACAAGAACATGCTAAAGCTCCTATTCACCAGCTGTTTTCTCATCGCCTAGCAGAAGACGGTAGGATTGGCTTATTTTATCGCGGCAAATCTTTAAATCTAGGCAATGAATCATTATCTTTCGATTCACTGGCCAATATGCGCTGGCTTATTAATGGCGTTGAATATGTCGATACATTGGGTCAAATTATAGAACAAAGCAGAGCAATGCTTGTTCCGCAAGCTGGTCCAACAGCAATAGGGCATGGCGACGCTCATAATGGCAATGTTTTTGTAGACGTCGAAAACAGAAAGTTGTTGATGTTTGATCCTGCTTTTGCCGGGAGACATAACCCGTTGTTAGATATAACGAAGCCGCTCTTTCACAACGTCTTTGCCAGATGGATGTATTATCCTGAACAAGTGCTTAAAGAATTTGAGCTATCTTATAAAGTGACTGACGATCAAATAATAATCGAGCATTCTTATAACCCAAGTGTTTTGCGGCTACAATTTCTACAATCAAGAATAGATAATGTTCTTCTACCCACATTGCACTATTTACAGGAGCGCAAACTATTAGACGATCATTGGCGAAACTATTTAGCAGCTGCTCTATTTTGCTGTCCGTTCCTTACTGTCAATTTATTAGCACCGTATGTTGCGAATGGAAGTTTGGCACAACGATACGAGGCGCCTATTAAATTGCTTGGGCTTTGTATGGCAGTAGAATTCAGCGCTGTAGCACGCCAGGGAAAAAGCCAATTATCTCAAATAATTAACAGTATATTCTGCCGAGATAATAGAGGCACCTAATGGCCAGCCCGATAAAAATCTTGCTGTTTGATGTGGATGGCGTAATTGTGGATCCCATTGCCTACAAGCTTGGTGTGATCAAGACGCTAGAGCTGTTGTGCAATCAATTTGGACTGACTAATGCTAGAGCATTAATGCCACAGGAATCGGAAATTGCCTATATGGAAGCATGCGGTATTCACGATGTTTGGGATATAACCAATATTCTATTTAGTAGTATTCTTACCGGAATATACGCTCATACTAATAAGAATCATCAACCCATTGCACTTAGTGGGATGAGTTTACCTGAAAGAATTGCTTCGATTAGAGCCGCTGTTCCATATAGCAATAGACAGGATTATACTCAGCTGGCTGACCAGTTGACCAACGGGCTTGGATCTGGACATCCGCCCGATGCGGCGCTAAGTCTGCTTTCAAAAAAACTTGAAACCGAGTTGGGCCTGCCGAATGTACTAGATTGGATTGATCTGCTAAAGAGTTTTTTAGTAGGAACGCGATCTGCTTATGAAAGCTATGGCACCAGATTGTTTCAAAATATAATTTTAGGCTCAGATGATTTCGAAAAAACTTATGCTTTGCAAAGTGAATATGATGGCCGATCACTTCTAAGAACGGAAGATAAGGTGTTGATTAGTAAGAGATCTGTTGGCAGGCTGCACGAAATAAATACTGATGATAATTATAGGTTGGCGATATATACTGCACGCCCCAGCCATCCTTTTCCTTCAAAACGGCAACGTGGTTATTCACCGGAGGCCGAAATCGCTTTAGAGGCCGCTGGACTCGAAAGACTACCTTTAATTGGTATGGGGGCAATGGAATGGTTGGCTAAAGAGCATGGTGAGCGCCCTGAAGATCTGACCAAACCAAACACAACTCAGGCTCTCGCCGCCCTTATATCGGCTTTAGCTAAGATAACCGATATTACTTGTCTTGAAGAAGCGTACAAAATAGACAAGCTCGGCGGAGATCCAGATAGCACTATAATCAAAGAGTTAAAGCAGCTGGATGTAATTATCTATGTATTTGAAGACACAATTTCCGGAATTAAACCCATGCTAGCAGTCGCGGAAAAATTGAACGACCATAATTATTCAATTTCTGTAAAACCAATGGGTATTGCCCAAGATAAAAATAAAAAGCTTCGTTGGAAATATATTCCCATAAAGTTGTAGCTAATATAAATGACGCTCTTGAGTATGCTTTGTCGTGAAGCGAAGCTAATTATACCTGGCACAAAGTAGATTCGGTGGTACGCAAAATTATTTCTACATTGTGTTCCCGGCGATCATCAGTAAGCGGAATAGCTTGGTCAGGTTGCTCAACACCATCTACAATCACGCTATTGCCGCCGATTTCATTGAGTTTTTGTGAAACATTGATGTGATAAACAGTTTCTCGATGGCGGTAATGTATTTTAAATGATTGCCAATCAGGAGGCAGGCAAGGAGTAAGGCGAAGTTTGTTTACTTCTAGTCTGATGCCCAAAAGAGATTCTATTATCAAGCGATAGGTCCAGCCGGCTGAGCCTGTATACCACGTCCAGCCGCCTCGACCGGTGTGTGGCGCAAGGGCATATACATCGGCAGCGGTGACGTACGGTTCGACCTTATAGGTATTAATGCCACGTTCTGATTTGCCGTGGCTTACAGGATTAATCATAGACCACAATTCCCAAGCGCGGCGATTGTCACCCAGTGAGGCAAAAGCCATGATGGTCCAGATGGCACTGTGAGTATATTGTCCGCCGTTTTCTCTAACACCGGGTACATAGCCTTTAATATAGCCGGGGTTCAAATCGGATTTATCAAAGGCTGGATCAAGAAGTCGAATTAATCGATCTTCACGGCGGACAAGGTGCTCATTCACTGCTTTCATGGCTAAACGAACGCGCTCAGGATCGCCGCCGGTGGAAAGGACTGACCAGCTTTGAGCAATTGAATCAATTTGACATTCAGGATTGCTTGCTGATCCAAGAGGTGTGCCGTCGTCAAAATATGCACGTCGATACCATTCACCATCCCAAGCATGCTCTTCAATATTTTCTCTTAATCGAGTGGCCTCTTCTTCGCAGCGCTGGGCAAAGGAGGGGTCATTATGTAATCTGGCAATATCCGAAAAGCGTATGAGAATGTAATATAAGAAGAAAGCTAACCAGACGCTTTCACCTTTGCCCTCTTTGCCCACTAGATTCATGCCGTCATTCCAATCGCCAGTACCCATAAGGGGTAGACCATGTTCGCCAAATCTAAGGCCTCTGAGAATGGCACGCACGCAATGTTCATAAAGGCTAGCTGCTTCATCAGAGCGATTGGGAAGGTCATAATATGAATCTTCGTCCGGATTGACCGGTCGTCCTTCTAGAAAATGGATCTGTTCATCTAAAACCCCGGTATCTCCGGTTTGTAGAACGTAGCGGCAGGCGGCCAGTGGCAGCCAGAGATAATCGTCGCTACAATGTGTGCGCACTCCGCGACCAGAGGGCGGATGCCACCAGTGCTGAACATCGCCTTCTTTAAATTGACGAGAGGCACATAGCAATATGTGTTCTCGCAAAAGGCGCGGTTCACTATGGATAAGAGCCATAACATCCTGCAATTGGTCACGGAAACCAAAAGCACCGCCTGATTGGTAATAACCGCTGCGCGCCCAAAGGCGACCGGCCATAGTTTGGTACAAAAGCCAGCCATTGGCTAGAACGTTTAAAGATTGATCCGGTGTGTGTACATGGACTGCACCAAGTGTGTGTTTCCAATATTCAAAGGAAGCATTGAGCGATGCACGCGCCGGGTCAGAACCACGAAAGCGCTGCACGATATTATTAGCATCCTGGGCATCTTTACCAACACCAAGCCTAAAGACAATTTCACGCTCTTGTCCGTCAGCTAGCTCAAAGGGTATTTGGATTGCAGCACATGGATCTAGTCCGGCACCGACTTTTCCAGACAGACGCTCCAGCAGCATAGCGGCTGGGGATTTAATGGTACCGTTGCGTCCAAGAAACTCCGTACGGCTGCCGGTTACACTGCGGGTGAGTCCATCCACATCAAAGAAGGCAACATGGCTATTAAATTCACTATTATAGGAATTACGGGCAAATATGGTTCCAGTTTTGGAGTCATAGTCGGTGACAACATGCATAGCTGAGTTTGCTCTTAGATCGCCTAATACCCATTCAATATAGCCAGTAGCAGACAGCCTTCTGGAGCGTCCGGAGAGATTGACCAATTTCAAGACAAGAAACTTAATCGGCGCGTCCAGTGCCACGTAAGTCCAAAGTTCCGAACGAATACCTGCTTCTTTATGCTCAAAAACACTATAACCAAATCCATGTCGACTAACATAGGGTGTTGCCCCAGGAGCAGGTAGTGGTGTTGGGGACCAGAAATAGCCGGTCTCCTCATCTCGCAAATAAATGGCTTCGCCAGCGATGTCTGTAACCGGATCGTTGTACCATGGAGTGAGGCGAAACTCATGCGCGTTCTCGCTCCAAGTATAGCCAACGCCACCTTCTGAAACAACAGTTCCAAAAGTTGAATTGGCTATTACATTCACCCATGGGGCCGGCGTAGAATGTTCTGGTCCAGTGGTAATTACATATTCGCGTCCATCGGCTGTGAAGCCGCCATATCCATTGAAAAAAATGAGATCACTGCGCTCACGAATTGGCGTAACTGCCTCTGGTGTATGAATTCTGCTGCGCAGCAGGCGAGGTATTCGCGGCTCGATGAGAATACGCCGGCGGGTTTGCTTAGTTAAGGCACCACGACTATCAGAAATGATAATGCGAGCAACAGATTGAATGAGAATGCGATCTTCAGCAGATATTTGTTCGGCAGGGCGTAAGAAAATCCCACCTGGGCGGTCCATTAAACCGGCTTCTCCACCTGCGGCGATCAGCCCCAGAATTTGCTCCTGCAATTCTTGTCGGTATCCGGCTCGATCTTCATTCCAGATCACCAGATCTACAACCAGCCCCTTTAATCGCCAATATGTGTGCGCTTGAATTAACTGCCGCACAAGATCAATGTTTATGGCATCTTGAATTTGCAAAAGTACAATTGGGAAATCACCAGAAATAGCGTAGCCCCATAGACCAGATTGACCACGCCGATTTTTGATTAATACGCTAGGATCAGCACGCAATTGAGAATTGGCATAGATAATTGAATTAGCCATGTGCTCATAGAGTTGAGCATCGGACTCCGTTGCGTTTAGCTGTCTCAGTATTACTTCGCTATGAGTTAGGGCTAAATCAAAGACACGATCTGCCAGGCGTTTATCTTGATATTTGCCAATCAAACCAAGACATTTGTCTTTCGTGTCGGCAATACCTGTAACAATATTGATAATTGCCGACTCTTCGGGATTGATGGTAATCCGATAGCGTACGGCGACAATAGGATCAAGTACCGAACCCTGACTTCCGGAAAGCGGGCCGGACTTATTCATTGCCTGTGGATGAGCAAGAGATCTAGTCCGACCGATAAATTGCGAGCGATCCGTCTCGTAAGAAATTTCATTAACTTCAGCTCCATGTACCGCCATCAGATGTAACATCCATGGTGTTTGTTCATCAACCGAACGTGGACGGCGATGACAAAGAATTGCCTGGCTCTCCTTGATAATCTCAGTTTGCACAAAAAGATTGCTAAAAGCCGGATGAAGGGTATCTGATATAGCGGGACTTAAAACGACTTCCGCATATGAGGTAATTTCAACTACTGCGTGCTCGCGGGAGCGATTAGTAATGCGAACTTTACGTAATTCAACATCATCTTCTGAAGAGACAGCAACCTGGCAATATGTATCAAAGTCATCATCGCTGCGGCGAAATTCAACCCGTGCTTGCGAGAAAATAACTTCGTAAGTTTCTGGTTGCTTTTGTGTGGGTTGATAACCGACAGACCAAAATTGGCCGCTTTTTTCGTCACGAATATAACAAAAGGTACCCCAATTATCAAGCGTAGTATCTTCTCGCCAGCGCGTTACCGCCATGCCTTGCCAACGACTATATCCGCTACCAGAATTACTAAGTACAACGTGGTAACGTCCATTTGATAGCAACTGTATTTCTGGTGAGGGAGTGTTTGCTGTAGTAAAAATTCTTACGGGTGTTTCTTCACTAGTTGTGGTTGGACGGATAGTTGATGCTTCGCTCATTTTTATATCAAAAGCAGTAGCCTTCGGGATTCGCTCTTGAAGCAACATTGTCGTGGCCTGAACCGATGGATCTAAAAGAAAGCGCTTCTGCATCGGTCGATCAAGTAAAAGATAAGCCAGGGCAAGGAAACTCATACCCTGGTGATGGGTCATGAAAGAATGAATAATGGCAAAGGCTTGCCCGCGCGGTAGTCTGGATGAAGTATAATCAATTGCCTCATAAAAACCATATTTTCCGAGGAATCCCTGGGACGCCAATTTTTGCAGGTTGGCACAAGACTCTTCTGGTGCTACTGTGAGAGCGAGTGCAGATGCATATGGCGCAATCACTAAATCTTCGGACAGTCCGCGTTTAAGTCCAAGCCCGGGCACGCCAAAGGCCCGATACTGATAATTTAGGCGAACATCAAGTGTATTGTAAGCGGATTCGGAAATGCCCCAGGGCACGCCGCGCTTTTTGCCATAATCAATTTGACTTTGCACTGCTGCCTTACAGGTTTCATCAAGCAGTGTGTTTTCGTACATGGGCATTAACAATAACGGCATTAGATATTCGAACATCGAACCGCTCCAGGACAAAAGCACAGGCTTGCCACTGGCACTAGTTAGCAGGCGCCCGAGGGCAAACCAACTCTCTTTGGGTAATTGCCCCTGGGCAATGGCAACAAAATAAGCCGTTCGTGCTTCTGAAGCTAAAAGGTCGTAATATCCTGATTCCAGTCTATGCTGATCAACGTTATAGCCAATGGCTAATAGACGTCTGGCTTTGTCAAAAAGGAAGTCATACTCTAGCTGCGCCAGCTCGCTTGATTCAATTGCTAATCGGTCAATGACAGCAATTCTATCTTTTGCACGACGGCTACCTTGGTGCATAAGGCGTTTTAATTCATCATATAGATTACTGCTTGCTGATGGTGCAAAGGGATCTCTTTTATCTGATTGCCATAATTGCTCATCTAGAGCTGCCAATTGGCGTAGTGTTGGTATTTTGTCTATATCAGGAAAGGCACTCGCCCTGTCTGGTGTCATTTTCAAAGATATCCACGGCGCTAAAAATTGCAATTCATCTTGAGCATCAAGACATTGTCTGGCAAGAGCATAGGACCAGGAGTATCCATCAGGATTTACGCCGGCATTGATCACAGCAGTAATTTGATTAGCTAATCGTGTTAATTCCGCGATTGATTGATGCAATTGCGATAGTGAATTTGGCACACTAATGGAAATGGATTGTAGAGCGTTTTCAAATTGAACCAGCTCTTCAAACATAGGTTCGTCAAGAGCGTCTCTAAGCACAAATAGCGTGTCGCCAATGGCCTCAAACAATCTTGTTGATAAGATGGGTTGATCCGCCAGAGCAAGAAAACCGCAGCGCACAGTGAGTAAATTGGCGGCAAGGTTGCCACTATCCACCGATGAAATATACGCAGGCGACAATGGCTCAAGAGACATGGTGTCATACCAATTGTAAAAGTGCCCTTTGTATCGCTCCAGACTCTCCATAGTGGCATATGTGTTGGTTGTGCGCTCAATTAAATGGCCAGCCGATATATAACCAAAGTCATAAGCTGCAAGATTAGCCAATAAATAGAGTCCAATATTAGTTGGCGATGTGCGATGAGCAACAGTATCACTGCGCTGCTCTTGATAGTTATCCGGTGGTAACCAATTATCCTCCGGGCCAACTAAATTTTCAAAGAATGCCCAGGTCATTCGGGACACTTTACGAAGAAAGATTGTCTGGGTTGCCGTTAGTTTGGGTTGACGGCGAGAAAATGGTAGGCTCAACCACCAGACTATAATGGGCGAAACGAACCAAAAGGAGACAATAGGCAAAGCAGGAATAAAGGCATTGGTCTTTGATAAGGCAAGGCAAATAATTGTCATTCCGGCAATGACCGGAGCAGCCCACATGGTGCGGCAGATGCCAATTAGCCCAGTCTCGCTATGATGATGAAGTTCGCTAGATGGATTCCATTGCAATAATTGCTTATGCGTAAGTATTACTCTTACTATGGTGCATACGATGGCATCAAAACTGAACAGAGCTTCGTAAGGCAAGCAGGCGAGCGCAAAGCCTGTCTGAGTGATATGCCTAAGTGTGGAATCTAATATGCTAGTTATATGTTGAAACCATAAGACATTTGGCGGTTTGCGAAATAGTTCCAAAACGGAAATAAAAAGTGGTGCAACCAAAATGATCGCTAATACAGCAATGGTCCAAAATAAATGAGGAGACAAAATTGTCCAGGAAAATAGTAACAAGAAAAGTAGGGATCCAGGAATGAGACTACGCCTGAGGTTATCTAATATCTTCCATCTGGAAAGCGCGGACAGTGGATTAATTTCACGCCCACCAGAAAACCCAGGCACACTTGGAAGAAGCCAGGCTATTAGTTGCCAATCACCACGAATCCAGCGATGGCGTCGATAGGCATCCACAATATAAGAAGATGGGTATTCTTCGTACAGCTCTACATCGCTCAATAAGCCTGACCGGGCATAACAGCCTTCTAGAAGATCATGACTGAGAATGCGGTTTTTTGGAAAACGATCCTTAAGTGCCTTTTCAAAGGCATCTATGTCATAAATGCCTTTGCCGATGAATGAACCTTCTTCGAAAAGATCTTGATAAACATCGGAGACTGTGCGCGTATATGGATCGATACCCATTTCACTACTATTTAACTGAGCATAATGTGAACGAATTGTACCTGGTAAATTTGTAGATACTCGCGATTGCAAAATACCATAGCCCTCAATGACTAGTTTTTTGAGTGGATCAAAGCGAGGAGCATTAAGGGGATGAGCCATAGCACCAACAAATTGCTTAGCTGTGTCTCGCGGAAGTTGAGTATCCGTGTCTAGGGTGATCACATATTTGGTGCTGGATAGATTTTTGGTATCGCCAACCACTAATGAGAAACGATCGTCGCCGTACCCACGTAGAAAGGCGTTTAAATCGGCAAGCTTACCTCGCTTGCGCTCATAACCCATCCAAATATTCTCTTGTAAATTCCATTTACGCTGGCGATGGAATAGAAAAAAATTGGCAGTGCCGGAATTGTTGTATCTATTATTTAATTCTTCGATTCGCCTTTTGGCAAGCAAAATAAGCTCATTGTCTTCGGCACTTGTTTCTTCCTGTGCATCCTTAAAATCTGTGAGTAGTCCAAAGTGCAGGTTTTTAGTTCGGTTAGCTAAAAAACGAACCTCAAGTGCTTCACACAAAGCCTCTACATTGGCTATGCTGCTAAGGATGGTGGGAACAACCACAAGAGTGCGATATTGTGCTGGAATTTCCTCCTTAAACTCCATACGCGGCAGGGCTTGCGGTTTGCACAGCGTAGCAACGAGCGAATTAATTAAGATTACAGCTAGCTGGCTGGTGCTTATAAGCAAAAGAATGCCGATCAATGCCAATTGCCAATGCAGGAGGTGACTGCTTTGTGCTCGGGCTAATAGACCGCCGCTTAAAATGACTGTTATCAGTCCAATTGATTCTAAATAAAGAAATAATGCAAATCGATGGCTTAAGCGCTTAATCGCCACACCTAGGGAAAATCGCACTTGCGAGGCCTCTTCCAGCCTGGTTATGCCTCGGTCGATTATATAAAACCCAACGTGTGCTTCTCGATTATCTTGACTTTGTTCGTCTATTGATCTTTGCGCTAGTTTTACGGCCTCTTGAGCAATCTCCACTTCAGAAAGTCTTGTTCTTTTAGAGATTTTCTCTAGCACGTGACGATAACGATCACGTGTAGAAAAATCCATTTTGCCATATATGCCACTTGGATCTTGGAGAAGTGTTTGCTCAACAATACTTTTCTCTTCAACAAACTTTTGCCAATCAATTGACTCTAAAAACCTAAGACTGGCAATACTATTGCTGACCGACACTTGGTCAATAGCTTGTTGCTGGGCATCTGACTGCACTAGTTGAGCAATGGTTAAGCCAGATTCAGAAAGCCATTGCTCAATCCAGGTAAGAGGCAAAGCCAAGGCAGCACTTTGTCCTTGCAATCGACGCACCAACTCAGCAACAAAGGAACCCAGCATAGGCGGATTCGAACGCGCCATGTCAGCAATAATAAGAATCAGGCGGTTAGGATTCTTTTCGACAATCTCCATCATCTGGTCAGCCCAAAAATTGGCCTTGTCTCGTTCAATTCGGCCGGCGGCAATACGTGTGCCAACGCGTCTTAAATTTTCAATCAACGCCAGACGCAGCATAATAGGAATAGCCCATAACTCACCGAGTTTCAGGGGTTTGACGGTTTGATAGGCAGTGATGAAACGGCTCAAGCTTTCAGGATCTAAGCGCCCATCACCATGTGAAATTATTTCTAGAGCTATGTCATAAACGCGTGGTAATCCGGCTGAGGGACCACTCACCAAACGCGGCAATTGCTGGCTATAACCCCTTGGTAGATGTCTTCTTGCCAGGCGAATTTGTTCTTCGATCAAATAAAAATTATCAAGCAACCATTCCCCAGCGGGAGTGATATGACGGCCAGCTTTAATAGCAGCCATAAGAAGGCTCAAGACATCGGTTAGAACACTTTCGTTTTCAGCCAGTCGAGATAAGAGTTTGTCACGATGCCGTCCCAAGCTCACTTTGTGCAGTTTGGCCAGAAACTTGCCGTGTTGCTCCATCTGGTCAACACTGAATAACTCTGATCTAAGCGGTGGCTGGTCAGTAACGTATTTTCGCGGCAATTCCGGCAGGTTATGCTTGGGAAAGCGCGGCCACAAATTTGGCAAATCTCTGGAAATAGTCTGCAGGCCTACCTTCAATTCAGAGCTTTCCTCGTTGGCCAACTTTCATATGGCTTTTGCACCTAAAATAAGCAAAATCAGATATGCAGTATTCAAATCCGCAAAGCGCGCGCATATCCATAGCGACGCAGATTGCATAGACCCGATAAGATCATAATAGCCTTTTCCTATTGGCACAACATGAGTTTTTCAGTCCCGCAGAAATATACCAACATTGGCTGTTGGCACAGATAACGAATTGGCTCACTTATAATTCATGCTAGAAAAAGATTTAAATCTTTATCGAATAAACGGCGATCCCTTGGAAATAGTCTCTTGGCAACCAACTAAGAGATCAAAATAGCAGAGGGCTCATGTCCTAGCGCTGTGCTTAATGTGTAAAGATAAGCCCTTTTAAAATGACGAAATACTATATATTTCACTTAGGAAACTGATAATATAGGGGATTACGCCAATCATGCACGGAGATCCAATGCAAGTCACTCAAACTCTTACGGCTCGATTGCCTGGTGAACAGGAATCAATCGACAAACTCATGGGTTTGACAATCTTTGGTGAGAAAGTAGCCGCTAAAATTTATTTGCTCATGTCTGAGCTTAAAGAAGAGTTTGCGCCACTACTTAAGAAATTTGCCAGAATGGAAGCACAGCATAGTGCCTGGTTTCTTGAGGTCAGTCGTGAAAATGGCATTAATCCTGATAAAGCATTTGCAGATAATGAGCTCGGTTATCTAATTTCGCAAGTCGACGACCATTTTAAAAACAAAAATTTTGAGGCGCTGGCTATAGTGCAAGGATTTATCGTGGAAAGTTTAGCTATTGCCACGTATGAGTCCTTTCTTTCTGTGGCAGACAAATATGAAGGTGCTCATCAAGTCTTCAAAAAAGCTCTGGAAGAAGAAAGATATCACGTTGACTGGGTACTGCGTTATTTGCGCTTGCGGTTTTTTGATGCGGAAGATGAATTCACGCAACTGGCTGAGCGGGTAAATGTCCAGGGTATAGATTGCATTGGCGGCACTATGATGAATATTGCCGAGTATCTAGATAAGATTGGTCTGTCTGGTGCTGATTGCGCTGGAGCTATGGTGGATGGATATACACAATTATTGGAAACCGTTGGATTTGAGCCCAGGCAGGCCACAAAGCATGTCCTGAACATGTTCATGCCTCTTTTTCATAAATATCGTCGTGGTGAGAAAACTAAGTAGGAAATGAGATTAAGCTATGCTGCCGAGTGTAAGTAAAACATTAAATAGTGGTGAGTATTTACTCTGGACAATATTGCGCAGTTTTGAGACGCTCGCCCTGACGCAATACGAACGAAATGCCGCTGTTCTAGCTACGGCAGAGAAAAAGGATCTGGTTAACTTGTTAATTTCTCAGGTACCAACAGACGAAGCTTTTGAGGGAACTGATCTCGCTGTGCCAATTAAAAACCTTATGGTATCGGCAACCGGTGCGGATCAACAGCATACATTGATCGTGCAGGGATTACTGCTTGAAGTATTAGGACGTACAATTTATCGAATGTTCCAAGCAAAAGAGATGTTTAGCACAACCACTAGCACTCTTTGCAATACAGGATTAGCTGCCGGGAAATCTATAAATCGGGAGATTCGCCGCCTGATCAGTGAAAAAATTGGTATGGGAGAGCAGCTTTTCCAAGCATTCGTCACTGTCTCCCGGCCGGTAATAATCAATCTTGATACACTTGGTGAGCGGCTGGACAAGCACTTTAACGAACGCTTTGGCATAAGCTTTGCGGATCTAATGGGTGAATTTGTAGCAGAGCTTATTCCAACTTGTGTTGAACTTGGTATGGAGAGACGCAAAATAGTTGGTTATTTAACTAGCGTTTTGATGGGAATCTAAGGAATGAGTGGCACAAATTATGGCACCGTGCTCTTGGCTGGTGCCAGTGGATATCTTGGTAGCCTGGTAGCAGCAGGCCTGCTTGCGCAAAGGCGCTGCCAGATTGTTGCTCCTATCCGCAGTGGAACTAATAGAGATAGCCTGATAGAAAAAATAAAATCGGAGCTGGAAGCCGATTGTCCAGCTAGCGAAATTGATTTTGATCGCCTTGTCACAATAGATTTGCCGCCGGTGCACGAGATTCAGTCTTTATCAGACAGTATTCGTAATCTGGGTGTGGATGAAATTATCCATTGTGCGGGATCGGTCGACTATTTTGATTCAACAAGATTGAAAGAAGTAAATATTGATCTCACCAGTCAGCTTATTGCGCTTGGAAAAATTCAGCAGGTAAAGCGCTTCATATATTTATCCACAGCCTTCAGCTGCGGATTTGTTAAAGGGCTTGTACGTGAAGCACTGCATGCCTCACCAGAAAGTGATCCAACTGAATATACGCAATCTAAGAGGGAAGCAGAGGCAATAGTTAGCAATAGCGGCCTACCTTTTTTAATTGTTAGACCAAGTGTGGTAATTGGTGATAGCCGTGACGGACACTATTCTGGCAAACCTTATGGGCTTTATCAGCTCTGGTCAGCTTTTGAAAGATTCCTCTGCGACCGCTATCGTCCCGTTTTACATTTCATTGCTCCGACAGTCAAACTGCAAATCATTCACCAGGATGCTTTTAAAAATGCATTTATGGCTGCCTATGATCAACTTAACGATAATTCTATTATCCATTTGACTTCAAAGCACGATACTCTACCAACTGTGCGTGAAGTAAATGAATTATGGAACCGAACGTGTACTCGTGCTCGCGAAATTCACTACTACGATCGTCTAAGTGATGTTCCAAAAAATGGCCTTGATAGACGAACAAAAATGTGGTTGGAGTTTACTGCGGTAAATAGCGAGATTGCTAAGCATCCCTGGCAATTTGATAACACAATGCTCAATCGCCTGCGCACCAATGGCCTGAATTTTAAGGACGCTACTCTGGATACGGTTCGCGTTTGTCAGGAACGTTTCTTTAGTCAATCGCCCCGCCTGCAAACATTTTTAGCCAAAAGCGATCAACAGCTAGCTGCATCCCTACAAGGTTCTGAACCCGGGGTGATGACACGGATGGCGCAACAATAGGTCAGCATGCCGGAATCGAAGCGATCCAATTTAATTTCTTGGCAATTTCTGTCATATTTACTCGCTCTTCTGTTTTTCAGCCCAACTATTACATTCGGTGCCTCACTGCACTCAAAAGCAGTTAATAAACCGCTCAAACTCAATATAGAGGTTCCCTGTCGCTCCTGGGTTCCAGCAAATTCTCCACCCAAGATTGTTTTACTCTGTGTGCACGGGCTGGGTTTAAATAGTAGATCTTATCAAAGCTTTGGTCAGCGCTTAGCCAAATTAGGTGTAGCCTCTTATGCTATCGATGTCAGAGGCTTCGGTCATTGGATGGCGGTCCAGGGAAAAGAAGAGATAGATTTTGAATCTTGTCTGACTGATTTGGAAAAAGCGCTTAAAGCCCTGCACGCCAAATATCCCAAAACACCAATTTTCATACTTGGCGAATCAATGGGTGGGGCGATTGCTCTAAGAGTGGCAGCAATACATCCAGAGCTTGTCGATGGATTGATTTCAGCTGTGCCTTCTGGCGATCGTTTTCATAAAACACGCAATCAATTGCGGGTAGCATTAAGCCTGGTAACAGGAGGCAAAAATAAGCCAATGGATGTAGGCTCACGTGTAATTGAAGACGCCACAGATGATCCAGCTGTTAGAGAAGAATGGAAAGGCGATCCACTCAATCGGATGAAGTTAACACCAAAAGAGCTTATGCAATTCCGCCGATT
Organism: Candidatus Melainabacteria bacterium; assembly: GCA_963767815.1. GTDB lineage: Bacteria > Cyanobacteriota > Vampirovibrionia > Obscuribacterales > Obscuribacteraceae > CAVYFJ01. The sequence continues at coordinate 330,390 of CAVYFJ010000003.1, forward strand.
CATGAATGAAAATCATGATGTAGCTAAACAGATTGACCGAGAACCGGTGCTTGTTCTTTGTGGATTTAAAGACAAACTAGTTAAGCCGCAGGGCACAATTGAGCTTTTCAACGAATTGACCACTCCTGACAAAATGCTTATCGTGCTTGGTAACGGTGAACACCTGATTTTTGAAGAAGGGCAGTTAACCGACCAAACTTGTTGGGTATTGATGGGTTGGTTGAACGAGCATACTGACCGCAAAAATACGGCCATGCAGAGAAAAAATCCGCCGGTCCATAGATCATCGCCAGCTGTCAAAAAGGCAAACAAACATTAATTTCAATAACTAATTTATTTATTTATGGTGAGCAAGATGTTGACATTATTAAAGCCTGGAATTGATGAATACGCACAATCTAAGAGTGGCCCCATCGATCCATTATTGGATGAATTAATGCGCGAAACTCACGAAAAAACTAGCATGCCGGAGATGCTAACTGGTCCATTAGAGGGAAGTTTCCTCAAAATGATGGTACAGATTCTACAAGCAAAAAATGTTTTGGAAATCGGTATGTTTACTGGCTATTCAGCGCTCTCTATGGCAGCGGGAATGCCGAAAGACGGAGTCTTAACAACGCTGGAAATCGATTCTGACGTTATTGCTATTGCACAAAAGTATTTTGCTCGCAGTGTGCACGGAAAAAAGATCAGAATCATTCAGGGAAAAGCGCTTGATTCACTGCAAAAATTATCCGGCCCATTTGATTTTGTTTTTATAGATGCTGATAAAGTCAACTATAGCAATTATTATCGGGCCGTTTTGCCTAAGGTGCGTACTGGCGGTCTCATCGCGGTAGATAATGTTTTGTGGTCTGGTCAAGTCTTAGATCCGAAAACCGAAAATGATTTCGCCATTATTGCCTTTAATGATTTAGTCAGTAAAGATTTTACGGTGGACAAGGTTCTAATTACAATCAGAGATGGTGTATTTCTGATCCGAAAACAGTAGAAATAAATTGGCGCTACATATTGCCATAAGACTGATTCAAAGGACTTAGAGGCTCTACTTGACAAACTTCGAAATTATTGTACAATTTAAGTTGTACTATGTTGAGGTTTAGGAATAGTGGCTAAAAAAAATCCCAAAAAATCGATTGTGCAAAGATTGGGCAAGGCCCAAGCACGGGAGCAGTTTTCACCCCTAGTAGAATCGCTTGCGGTTAATGGCGGCATTGTAGAAATTACTGATTATGGAATAGCAGCGGCAGTTTTACTTGGTTATAGAGATTATATTTCTCTGGTTACCCAAGCAAATGTTCCACTAAGCCCATCGCGACAGCTCAAAGGTTCTGGAGTTCTATTAGGTGACTTAGAAGAAGCCAGTAAGGAAATATCAAAAATGATTGCCGGCTCAATAAAGAAAACGGTATCTGAGATATGACATCACCTTTATTCATTACCGATACTCATCCGCTAATTTGGTACATTACTGATGAAACAAAAAGGCTGCCAAAGAGAGTAGTGAAAGCATTTGATGATGCTGTTCAAGGACACAAGGCAATCTTAATTCCCCTGGTTGTATTGTGGGAATTTTCAATGGCTATAAAATCAGGAAAGGTTCGTCTAGTGGCATCACTAGATGAATATGTTCGCGATAAATTTTTTGCAAAAGCCATTTCTATTTTGTCTATTGAACCGGAAGATATTTTGCAGTTTCATAGACTGAGTTTTACCTCCGATCCCTTTGACACACTTATAGTTGCTATGGCACAGCGCATGGACTGTCCATTAATCACCGGTGATTCTATAATTCATTCTCGACGCCCATGCAAGCTCTTCTGGGATTAAAGAGATCTGTCTATGATTAGGCAAAAAAAGACCAGGGGATAAAGCCCTGGTCTTTTTTAATTATCCAGATCTGAATCTAGGCTACACCAGCTGTAGACTCAAGGCGTACTTTCATGTTGATTTTGGCCTTGAATAGTTTGGAAATTGGGCAGCCCGTCTTTGCATTTTCGGCAGCCTTGTTAAATGCTGCTTCATCAGCGTTCGGAATACGAGCAACTACATCAAGATCAATTTCAGGAATAGCGAATCCGCCTTCTTGCTTTTCTAAAGTAACGGTGGCTGTTGTGTTGATGCTTTCCGGCGTCATACCAGCTTCACCTAATTGGGCAGAAAGGGCCATGGAAAAACAACCGGCATGAGCTGCAGCAATCAATTCTTCAGGATTGGTGCCTGTGCCGCTTTCAAAACGAGTGGCAAAAGAATATTGAGTATTGGAAAGGACACCGCTCTCAGTTGAGATTTTGCCTTTACCTGATTTGAGATCACCTTGCCAAACGGCTGATGCTTTACGTTTCATTAGTTATCTCCTTAATTTACTGATCCATGCGATATATGCGCTGGGATCAATGTCTTAGTGCAATCGGAATATCTTACTATATAATACTGAGAAGTGTTTTAAGGTTAGCATTATGTTGAAAGAGATGGTCCGGTATCCCCTTTCGATTAAAAGAAGCTCATCTCCTCCTTTTGCCGAGATACACAGCCCATATGACGGTGGGATAGTAGCGGCGATAGAACAAGCTGATGCGGCATCAATTGAGACAAGCACTTTCATTGGCCACTGATTGTTTTGAGGATACTATGCAGCGCATGCCGGCGTACAAGCGTGCAGATATTTTGGCTAAGACTGCTCAACTGATTGCTGACAATTCTGAGGATCTCGCTTCCACAATTGCTATGGAAGGTGGTAAACCGATTAAGTCTGCCCGTATTGAGGTTGCTCGAGCAGCTAAATACTTTTGCTACTGCCAGCAGAGAAGCACTAAACATTGAAGGTGAACAAATACCAATGGACTTATTGCCTGGAAACGAACATCGAATGGCAATAGTTATCCGTGAGCCAATTGGTGATAGTTGCTGCTATTACTCCTTTTAATTTTCCTTTAAATATGGTGGCGCATAAAGTCGCGCCGGCTATTGCGGCGGGAAATGTAGTTATTCTGAAGCCATCGCCACAAACCCCGGTTGCCAGCTTTAAATTAAAGGCATTGCTTGAACAAGCTGGCTTACCACCGACAGCTTTTCAAATCGTTCCTTGTCCTGTTAGTGAAGCTGGCGCTCTAGTGCGCAGTCCAAAATTAGCTATGCTTACTTTTACCGGCAGCACGACAGTAGGTTGGAATTTTCGCAAAGAAGTGCAACCGGGTGTACGCTCTGGTTCTTGAGCTGGGCGGCAATGCTGGGGTAATAGTTCATGATGATGCCAATCTCATGGCTGCGGCAGAGGCAGTTTGCCGGGGCGGTTATACTCATGCCGGACAGACTTGCATCTCGGTGCAGCGTGTTTATGTGCAGAACCGTGTATATGACAAATTTATGGAAATTTTGTTAGGTTTGGTTAAGTCATTAAAAATCGGCGACCCACTGGACGATCAAACAGATATTGGTCCTTTAATTGACGATCGCGCCGCCAGTAAGATAACTCGATGGTTGGAAGAGGCGATTAAAAATGGTGCCAAATTAGCGGTGGTGGAAAAATGCATCCGCATAATCTAATGGAGCCTGCTGTGCTTATTGATACCAGTCATGATATGTCCGTGGTATGCGAAGAAATATTTGGTCCAGTTGTTTCCGTCATGAAGTACGATACTATAAATGATGCTATTGAAGCTATGAATGACACACGCTATGGGCTTCAATCTAATGTATTTACCAGCTAATCTCGATATAGCGTTTAAGACAGCGCAGGCGGATAGATGCTGGCACAGTCAATATTAACGATACCTCTTTTCGCTTAGAGCATATGCCCGCAGGGGGACGCAAGAATCCGGCATAGGACTGGAAGGGGTTCGCTATGCAATACACGAAATGACCCAGCCTAAATTGATTACTTTCAATCTGTCCGGATAGATACATGGCTTCCTAATTAATAATAAATTCTTTGATCAGGTCATTCATATCTATCGTGGATTAACCAACAATGAATAAAAGTATATTATGTGGTATTGCTGCTGCAGCCTTATGGGGCTTTCTAATGTTTTAGCAAAGGGACTGTTGGCACATTTTGAGCCAATGTCATTTTTGCTCGTTGAGTCTATTGGCAGCAGTTTATTGCTTTGGGCAATGCTTCTATGGCAAAGAAAGAGAATTGTATTGAATCCGCAACTTATAAAATATAGCTTGCTTGGATTAATGCAGCCAGGACTAGCTTATATTTTTGGTGTTTATGGATTGAGTTTAACCACAGCAAACAGCGATTCTTTGGTTTGGTCAGCTGAAACTATTGTTATTATTTTTCTTTCCTGGCTAGTTTTTCGGGAACGAATTGGGTGGCTAATCTTTTTCTCTGGCTGTTTGTGGCACCGTCGGTACAATTCTGGCTACTACTCCAAGTATAGATGTGGGCAATCACCTTCGATGGTACTGGGAAATTTGCTTATCCTGGGCGGTGTTTTATGTGCCGCCATTTATGCAGTGGGGACGCAGCACCAGCTTATTAAGATTGAACCATTATATTTAATGACCTTACATCAAACTTGTTCTTTAATTGTGTTACTCGGTGTTTGGTTAGTTTGTTTGCCAATTCTGCACCCATTTAGTAGAGATACAACGCAGTTAGACTGCCTTCTAGGTATGGTCTGCGGTATGGCGCAGTTTGCCTTACCATTTTGCCTATTTCTCATGGCTATTAAAGGTTTAGGTGCCGCCCGCTCATCTATTTTTCTAGTACTGCCACCAATTTTCACCATATGTCGGCTAGCTTCTTTGTTCTGGGCGAACGGCTAAACCTGCTGCAATGGATGGGTGCCTTACTGGCTTTAGGAGCAGTAGGTGGAATTTGTTTTCTCAGACCAAAAGAAGCGGCTGAGGCTGCTTTGTTTGACAGTTAAACAGTCGCAGACGCTAAAATTTGTTCAAAGTTGGAAACAGCAATATCTAGTGCTACAGTTGCGCGTACATTTTCTGGTAAGGATTGAATACATCTTTTTATAGATGTTTTTGAATCACCGTGCGCATCGGCGTGTTCAATTAAAAACTTGTCCAGGCCATTAGCATTTTTGGCGAGCATTTCTCTCACAACAGCATGAGTAGCCAATTTAGGGTCGATATTATTCATGACATAAGAGAATGCAAAGGCAATATTGATCATCGATTGAACAGCCAGGACTGAAATACTTAGGTCTATACACATCTGTGCAGCATAGATAGCATCTACTACAGCATGGCGCATAAAAAATCCGGCATCCCAGATGTTCTTTTTAATCCCTTGGCTTAGACCTATATCCCATTGTCTTGTACCACCAGCGCCTGCATTAAGAAAATCAAAAAAGTCTCCTTGATTCTGTCCCCCCAGTTGTCCATCATTGAGACAACTTGTATGAGCGGCTGCTGCTGAACAAATGCCTATTAGACCGTTAAATACCATCAATTGCCCGATGAGCTTTACCTCGGCACCAGCTGTAAGACTAGAACTAAAGTGTCTTGGTTTTCCAATTAAAGATAGTGCCGGGGCAAGTCGATCAAAGAGCACAGGATCGCCGCTAGCTAAAATAAGCATAGAGGCATTTTGGGCACCCATTGGGCCGCCAGTAAGTGGATAATTTACATAGCGAACATTCTTGCTCTGACAAAATTTATGGGCAGCTGTGACAAAACCAGTACTCACGGTAGACATATGGCAAATAAATGCTTTGGGAGATTTTTTGCTAAGCAAATCGGCAAGAATGGCAATGATTGGTAAATCATCGCCATTCTTGCCACAACAGACTATGACGCCATCAAGATCACCGTTTCCGATTAAATCTTGAAAGGTGTTGACACTTACAGCACCGCTTTCAAGCCAGGATTGTCTAATCCTGTTCTTGCCTGCGCCAGTGCTGCCTCGATCGTGTACGCGAACGACCTCTATGGGCTCTACATTTTTCCAATGCTTCGCCATAGGCGAGGCCATCAATCCAAGCGCCCCCACCACCGCAATACGCAGTTTTCCGCTTGACGGCATTTTTATAAGCCCGCTGGTTTGGTCGATTTAGATTTAGTTATTCCAGTTGGAGGTTGTTGGCTCTGCAGGAGATGCAAAAGCAGCAACCGGTTCTGCAACCTGTTCAGGTTGTGGAACTTGATTAACCGGCTCAACTGAGAAGTTTTCCGTTTCAACAGTTTCTGTTGTCGGTGCTTCTGTTAGCGTTGAGTTTTCGGTCAATACTCCAGCTTTTTCTCTAAGCAAGTATTCTATGTAGTCGCCTCTGCTCATACGAGAAGCAGCAACTTGTTCGTCTAGCATGCGGTGCGCCATTGGCGTTACGCATACAGCGGTTGTCGTACCACGATTTTTGCCAAAGAAATAAGACTTGGCGCCACCTTTGGGTCCAGTCTGTTTGGCAGAAGCGGGTAATTTCAATGGTGGTAGGCCGGCACGCTCACGAATGAGCATTTCGACATAATCACCATTGGATACACCGGCATTAGCAGCTTGCTCTTTTAACAACTGCCGACCAAGGGCAGTTAAATTGAATGAAACTGAACCAGACTCTTTGCCCGGAAATCGCGAACGTCTGGGTGAGGTGGTCTTGGGGGTTGTATTCATTTGCACCGTTGTACTCATCACTTCTTCGGCAACTATCTTGCTCCATTTCTAGAGTTTTGAGGCTGCCTTTCCTCCTTTTATCTCAACCGGAACCCGGTACTACTAATAATTTTGTCACTCGCTATCTTGTTCACTAAATAAATTGCTTTACTAGTTTTACTATCCAACGCTCATTTCGAACTTAGCCAATCAGTTATACCTGTGTATAAACTGCTCTTGTTCAGGGGGCATGCACCTTGTTGTTTACCAACTTGAGACAGAGATATTTTTTGTGCTATCTTGCCAACCCTTTCCAAGACCTTGATTATAGAGCAAACTTTTCAAAATGCGTGGAAGTCATGTATTACAGTCTTCTCATGCAACAGGCACGCAGACTATATTTTGGATATATCTAAAGCTATTCTTTACAATTTGGTAATTGCCCAGCAGTTGAAGATATAGGCTATGGCAGTCCCCATGGCGGCTCCCACAAAAACCTCTACTGGAGTATGACCTAGGAATTCTTTAATACGCGCGGAAGAAAGTTTTGGGTGATCTGAAAATAATTCGTTAACGATTTGATTGAGAATACGGGCCTGCACACCAACTGAGCGGCGAAGTCCCGCTGCGTCATACATCACAATCATCGCTAAAGAAAAGGCAATGGCAAAGGTAACTGAATTAAAGCCATCAATAAACCCAACTGAAACAGCCATGCCGGCGGTACAGCAGCTGTGGCTGGAAGGCATGCCGCCTGTCTTAGTAAGCAGGCGCAAATCAAGACGTCTGGTGACAATTAGTTTGGAAACAATTTTTACTGTTTGAGCCAAACAGCTGCAAAGAATTGTTACTAGTATTACCTGCCAACCACGTTGATGGGCACTGGCAGCGACTGATAATGCTGACAGATTAGCGAATGCTAAATTTGCTGCGGCTATAAAATGCATAAATACCAATTAATTCTCTCTATGGATGGCATATCTGAGTAGCTCCTTCAGGGCGGTGACCTTGCTAGATGCAAATATCGGCTTCTCTAGAATAGCAAGACCCTCTGTTTCCAAAACTTGGAGCTTATCTTTGGCCTGCTTTTCACCAAAGGCTGTCACCCATGTAATTTTATTCGCCGCCTGGTCTTTACCTGGCGTTTTGCCCAGAGTTACTAAGTTTCCCGTAACATCCAACAAATCATCAGCAATTTGAAAAGCTAAACCAAGCTTAGAGGCAAACTGTAGGAGCGAATCCAACTGCTTGGGATTAGCGCCAGCTAACCTGCCTCCAGACCAGATGGCAGATTGTATCAAAGCGCCGGTTTTACCGTTATGAATTGCTTCTATTGTTTCAATCTGCCTGCAATAGGCGCATGCTGCAAAGTTTGCCATTCTGCCAACTGTCCAGTAAAGGTCAGGTCGAGCACTTGCCCCCCCACCATACCAGAAGCACCGGTTGCCTGACAAAGACGCTCCACCACTTCTAGCAACAAAGAGCGCTCTATGCGTTTCGGAGTGTGCTTAATCAAAATTTCTATAGCTTGCATAAGCAAAGCGTCTCCGGCAAGCAAGGCCATGGCTTCACCATACACTTTATGATTTGTGGGCTTACCACGCCGAAAATCATCATTGTCTAAGGCTGGCAAATCGTCATGAATCAAGCTCATGGCATGAATCAATTCCAGAGCACAAGCACATGGAATAAATGGTTCCAGGTCTTGATCAAAACCAATTATTGCTTCAGCCGAAGATAAACAAAGCAGGGCACGCAATCTTTTACCACCCGATAAAACTGAATAGCGCATTGATTGCCAAAGTCTTTCCGGCGTAGCAATAGGTAAATATTGCGCCAGTTTAGTTTCGATTAGCTTGCGTCGAACCTCAAGATATGAGGCAAAATCAAATTCATTGCGCTGTGCTTCAACTGTTTGCATGCAATTTGTCTATTATCCAATCAAAAATTTAAAAGAGATTTTTCAAAGCTCGCGTACCAATAAAAAATAGTTTGAAAGCTTCAATGCCAATATCAAAAAGATTTCCTTTACGCAGAACAAGCAGGGCCAAGGGACCAATTTTTTTTAGCAATTGAGGATAAGACAATTTCTCATTGTTATCCTCGCCATATAGCTTGCGATTGCCTGAGGCGAGAGCTGCTTGGCCAGCCCGGATTAGCATGACTGATTGATCTCTGCTTTGTATAGCTTCATCTTCTAGTATAGACAATAAATTATAAATAGACCGCAAATGATTAGCCACGATATAAATTATTCCCACCAAAAACCAGGCAGCTAGGACAAAAATAACTTTAGCAACATCAATCAAGCTCGAGCGTGTAAAGAGAATAATTACACAGAGTATATTAATGAACAAAATCAAGGTGCCAAAAAATAGACTTAAGTTTCTATAGAGATTCTCTTGCTGCAATCTTTTTGAACCTTGCACATTATCTTTCGGCAATAGAAATTCTGGATAAAGTAAAGCAGCAATCAAAACATGAATGCTCCAGACAAAGCCAATAAAATCGCCAATAAAGTTAGCCAACCAAAAACCTGTCTGTTTTGGCTCTTCAGTTGACTGAACATCGTTAGTATTATCACTAATGGTCATAGGATATTCCTGGCTATTAACATACGTTGAATTTGATTTGTTCCTTCATAAATTTGCCCAGCTTTAGCATCTCTAAAAATGCGCTCAAGTAAATATTGAGGCTGTAATCCCAATATACCAGTTAAAGATAAGGCCTGGTCGGCAGTATGCATGGCAACGTCAGTCGCTTTTAATTTAGCCATTCCCGCTAAGGCTATATCATTTTCTCCCCGGTCAATTGAGCTGGCTGCCTGATATGTGAGGGCGCTAGCAGCTTCTATATTAACAAGTAAATCACCAAGACGGTAATTGATGGATGCAGACACAGACTGCTTAGATTGCCTTAAACATTCACCCAACCCGGCAAGTGCGCCGCGCGCCCAACCAACCGCCTGGGCGGCAATTGTCACTCTACCCTTAGCTAAGCTCGACAGAGCCACTTTTCTACCCATGCCAGGCGCGCCTAATATATTTTCTTTAGGAATACGGCAGTCGGTTAAAACAATTTCGCAAGTACCATAGCCCCGCATACCTAGCATGTCAAATTTCTGTCCTACGCTCAGTCCAGGGGTATGGCGTTCAATAATGAAGGCAGTAATATCTGCTCCCAATTTTTCTTCCGGACGACCTTCCATTGTTTTTTGCTCGGATTTTTTATGATTGATCAAGCGGGCAAAAACAATATAAATATCTGCGACACTACCACTGGTGATGAAAATTTTATTGCCATTTAAAATATATTGATCATTTTCTAGGTGGGCTGTGGTTTCCAGTGCCGCAGTGTCCGAGCCAGCTGCCGGTTCAGTCAGGGCAAAAGCAGCCAATATTTTTCCTGTTGCCGCCAATTTGAGATATTTGGCTTTTTGATTCTCTGTGCCAAATTTATAAATTGGCTCCTGGCATAGTACATGCACGCCTAAAGCGCTCATTACAGGCAGACAATGACGAGCAAATTCTTCGTTAACCAGACAAAAACTAACATAATCGCCGGCAAGCCCACCATAACCAGTTGGAAACGGTAGTCCGGCAAAACCGTGTTTACAAGCCGATTCAAAAAGATCACGACGAAATATATTTTCTTTGTCGCTTGCAATAATTTCGGCAATGCTGACTGAGTTGGCAAACTCTTTTGCTAGGGCATGCCAATTGAGTTGCGCCGGCGAAAATAAACCTTTATTGACATCGTTAATTACGGTTAACATCCATCCACTCAAAAATAATTTCTTCAAAAGTAGAAGGTTCTTTGTTGATAATTTGCTCTAAAGCACTGGCAACATTCATAGATATATCATTAGCAAGAACACTGGCCATACCAAGTTCTACACTAGCAATTTCTCCAGCCAAACCATGTATATAAGTACCGGCAACGGCGGCAGTAAAAGGCGATAATTTTTGGGCGAGTAGTCCACCAATAATCCCAGATAAAACATCACCAGCCCCTGCTTTAGCCATACTAGCGTTGCCAGTGGGATTAATAAAAACTCGATTATCCGGGCTGGCAACAATTGAATGAGCCCCTTTGAGCACGACTACAGCACCAAACTTTTTAGCAGCATCAAGTGCGCTTATTATGCGATTGCTCTGTATTTCCTGGGTTGATTGTCCAGTTAGTCTAGATAATTCTTTCGGATGAGGTGTTAACACCATTGATTTAACATCTGTGCGCATTATTTCAGGGAATTGGGCAAGAGCATTTAGGGCATCTGCGTCAATCAAACAGGGAAGACTATTTTTGCTCTTGAGAAATTCTTGCAAAAACTGACGGACAAAGGCAATGGTTTGAGGATGAAGGGTGAGTCCGGGGCCGAATACAAGAGCAGAAGAAGTTTTGACTAATTCAAAAACTTCTTTGACCGCCGCTAGATCAATTGATTGTTTATCTGTTTCAGGCAATGGTTTGTAGATTACTTCACCTGGCGGCAGATGTTCAAGTACAGATTTAGCCGTTGCCAAAAGTACCAGGCCTGCTCCGGCTCTTAGTGAGCTGCGGCTGCTTAAAAACGCCGCACCACTCATGCCGTTGCTGCCAGCGATAGTAAGCAAAGTGCCAAATGTGCCTTTATTAGAATCGGCCATTCGCTCTGGTATCAATGAAGCAATATAATTTACGGTACTTAGAGCAATTTCAGGCGAGCTATCGCCTAGCGGCGGCAAACCGATATCAATTAGATGCAAATCGCCGCAAAGATCAGCTGCTGGATGGCAAAGAAGCCCGGATTTTAAATAACCAAACGTAGCAGTGATGTCGGCTTTAATAGCCACGCCCATGATTTGTCCATTATCGCTATTGACGCCGGAAGGAACATCCACGGCCAATATAGATAATTCGCGCGCCAGTCTGGCATCATTTATCCTGTCAATCACTTCTTTGAATAGACCAACCACCTGTCTATCTAAGCCAGTGCCAAGCAACGCATCAACAATAACTGTCGCTTCAGTTAAATTTAGCTCCGCTGCCCTGCTTAGAGATTTTATTTCAATGCCTAAGTTTTTGGCAATCGTTTTATTGACATTGGCTTCTTCAGTGGTCATCTGTTGTTCGTGACCAGGCTCCTTCGGGCTGCCTACAAGAAAAACTGCAACCGGTACTTCCCATAAATGCAAATAACGAGCGATTACCAAACCATCGCCACCATTATTACCACCGCCGCAAACAATCATCACAATCCCCGGTCGCTCCAACCATGCGTTATAGGCTATTTTGGCTGCTTGCTGTCCAGCCAATTCCATAAGCACCTGTCCCCAACTGTCCCCACAGCCGGTAATCCAGTCTGCTTCTAATTTTCTTATTTGTTCAACAGTGGCAACTCTAAGCATTTTTCACCAATACTGGTGTTTCAGTTCCAACCACAACACAACGGACAAAATGTCCAGGTAGCTTTTCTTCTAATGGAGGTATTGCCTGGCGACTACGCGGCTCAACCAAGACACAACGATCAGCAAAGCGACAACCGGAAGGAAGGTGCACTAAACTTGGTGGCTGCCCTTCAATGGGCACTAATCGTTTTGTGTTGGGATTGGGCAGACAATTCATTAAGCCAACGGTATATGGATGCAAAGGCCGTTTGAATAATTCGAGCGTACTTGCTTGTTCAACAATTGATCCTGCGTACATAACCGTCACTCGATCACACATTTCAGCTACTACACCAAGATCATGAGTAATAAGAATTATAGACATGCCTTTTCTTTTTGAATCGAGCGCAGTAAATCCAAAATTTGGGCTTGAACAGTGACATCAAGAGCAGTTGTTGGTTCATCAGCGATTAATAGTTGTGGATTGCATGATAATGCCATAGCAATCATCACCCGCTGTCTCATTCCGCCTGAAAATTGATGGGGAAATTCTTTAATCCGTTCTTTGGCTTGGGGTATCCGAGCCAATTCAAGTAATTCAATGGATCGCTTCTCAGCTTCTTTATGACTAATCTGTTCATGCACTTGTATGGCCTCAATGATTTGAAAGCCAATCGTATATACAGGATTAAGAGAAGTCATTGGATCTTGGGGTATGAAGGCAATTTTTTTGCCTCTATATTGCCTTATCTGGCTTTCTCTAAGTTTGAGCAAGTCAGTGTCTTCATAGAAGATTTCACCGGCGGTTATTCTGCCTGGAGGTGGTACCAAACGCAAAATAGAAAGGGCGGTGATTGACTTACCACAGCCCGATTCACCGACTAGCCCCAGAACCTCGCCTTTGTTAATTACCAAACTTAGATCATCAACGGCACGCGCTTCACCAGCTTCGGTGCTAAAACTTGTCGTTAATTTTCGTATTTCAAGGAGCGGCATAATTCAATCATGCCAGAATTAAAATTGGCGGTCAAACAAGCAGCAAAGACCCCGCGCCAACGGACCCTCATGACAATATGTAGTTTAGGAATGGTGTTTGCAGGATGATAGATGGTGATTGTGCCAATGGGTAACCACTAGAATTAAATTACCAGCAGTAATCAATGGCAATTCAAGCTTATCCGGTAAAAACCAACCACAAAGGAAAGTGGCAATTACTACTAATCCAAGTCCAAATAACATACCCATTAATACACTTTTCTCGTGGTGTTTAAGATAACCCGGCACAATAGCAAACATAGCAAAGCAGAAAACAAAAGCAGCCAATATTTCATGAGCCAGTTTGCCAGCAAGGAATTGCCAACCGATTAAGGGTAAAAGGGTAATCACAAAAGGCATTGCCATACAATGAATGAGACAAATGGTAGAAGCAGCAATGCCTAGCATGTCAAAAGAAGAAATACTGGCAGACAATGCTATTTGATCAGACTCATTTGCTTGTTCGATTGTATTAACCATAAATAGAATTCCTGTTTGTCTTAATGAGCTCGTTTGGCTGATTTTTTATCAGCGCATCGTTTGCATGTACCAAAAATTTCCAATATGTGTGAATCAACATCAAAACCATATTTGGAGCGAATCATCGAATCAAGATCTTTTATCAAGCATTGATCTAAATGCACGCTTTCCCGGCATGTACCACAGATAAGGTGATGGTGATGCTCGCCTGGCTTAATCAACTCATATCGCTTTTCACCGTCGCCCAACTCCACTGCCTGGACAAGGCCTTGACCGACCAGTGTCTCAAGTGATCGATAAACAGTGGTTAGCCCTGGAGCATCATCATCTTGCGCCCGCATTTTGCTGTGAATTTCTTGAGCAGTAGCCAGAGTATGGACATGTTCTAAAGACTGCAAGACTTTTCTTGCCCCTTTAGTTAGTCGCGTGTCTATGTTATTGGTGAGTGGTCTAGTCACGTTCATACTATTTCTTGATATATTACAAAATGGAAATGGTTTTCAATATTAACAGATTTTGCCCAGGGTCAAAAGTTTTTTGGCTAAATTGGGGTCAATAATCCTTTACTAATAAAGATTTTCAAGCACCTGATTCAGTAAACATGGACCCAAAGAGGCGGAATTGCTAAACTATTGCCCCGGGAATTGATAATTTGCGGGCGGTTGGCTCAACGGTAGAGCACCTCGTTTACACCGAGGGGGTTATAGGTTCGAATCCTATACCGCCCAAATATTGACAGTGAGCGGTTCTCGATGAGAATCGCTTCGCTTTTTTAGGTAGGTAAAATCAGTCATCTTCTATACATCTTCTATTCAAGGCAGATAGACTCGTATCGAATGCGCTACCGTCAGAAAAGAATCAACTGAACCCACGGGCCGATTGTTGCGCAAAAGCTTTAGTCACAGTTATTCACATAGTAGCCACTTTGTATTTGTTTGCGGAAGAAAGCAAAAGAGAGGGTATCCACTGGGACACTCTCCTTAACTCAGCTGCTTGACCGTTTGCTATGCTTGCAGACCGGACGCTATGAACGCATCCAAATCTGACTTCTTGTACTTCGCTAGCCTGCCAATCTTATAAACTTGCAGGTTGTATCTGCGCGTACTACACCATATGGCGAGCGTTATATCAGAAACACCAAGATAGGCTGCAGCTTGTTTTCGGCTCAACAGGTCAGATTCAAACTTGGAAAATTCCTTAGCAGCGGCGCGGCTATTTTCTGCGGAGACTGGATTCATAATATTTTCCTTTTACGATGCACTTGTGCGCGTATCGAACATTCGAAAAATTGCTCAATCAGTTGAAATCACAACGTAAGATTTCTTGGAAAGCTTCCTAGCATTTAAGCAGCAACCTGCTAAACGAGCTTCCAGTAATATATTCAACCGAGGATTCAGAGATAAATTCAGATATATGCCCCGTTGATTTCCCGTAGGAGCAATTATATGAAGCCCTCTGAACTTAATTCTTAGTATAACTATCGACTACCTTTTTCTCGCGTGCAGAAGCATAAGAAGCAAGGCCTATCGATCCAAGAACTTCTGCATATCCTTTTGGTGGTCCATCAAAAAGCCACCAGTCAATTTTTTAACTAAGGCTTCGTCAAGCCTTTTACCGTCTGATGTCTCTGTGATAATAACCGACCTGGCACCACGTAATCTAGCTATATCATTTGGAATACCAGTAAATTTCTTTTCGAGCAATAAATCTGGTGCCGCTTCTTGAGCATAGTCACCAATGACACTTCTCATAGCATTAATGTATGTGGTCTTACCGTTGGCCCCTTCGCCATAAAGGAAAACCAAGCATTGCTCTGAAATGTCACCAGTTAAACTATAACCGGCAAATCGTTGAACATATTTTATAAGTTCTTCATTACCTGCAAATATCTCATTCAAAAATTTATCCCAAGTAGGGGCTTTTGCTTCTGGGTCATAAAAACATAGCCCATACAGTTAAATACACAAAGTTAGATGCCAACAGATTTAAAGGCTTCGGTAAAGACTTACCTGGAGCTTTTTAGTTTAATTGATGAGGTTGTTTTTGCAAACAGTTGATAAAGTGTTCCCATTCTCTTTAATTCTTATGGTTTTTTGGTTATCCTGGATGCTATCAATGATAATTGGACGTGTTAGATGAAAGCAGAATATTTTCGCAGTCATAGACAAAGATATACCCTAATTTTATTATTCTTACTGTTTCTGTTCTGTCTGCGCGTATTGGGGCAGGCATTGGTAGCATTTTGCCATGTTTCATTTTTGCCGCCAATGGAAGAATGGTTTTCTGGTGCGCTACCTTATCCATTACTTCTTGTTAGTCAGGTATTGATTATTATTCTTTATGGCAAAGTATGTCTGGATTTTGCCACTGGAGTTGGGTATTTTGTAATTCCCAAACCGCGCCTAGGAACTGGTTTATTGAATGTCGGGGCAATTTATCTGGGTGTGATGCTGCTTCGCTACGCGCTACGGATGTCGTTGTATCCTTACGAAAGATGGACAGGTGGTTCAATCCCCATATTTTTTCACTGGGTTCTAGCCTCGTTTTTATTGGTATTAGGATATTATCACTGGTCTTCTGGTCGAAAAACCGAAACAAATCGTAGTTCTGCTGGCTCTTCACTAGCCAAACGAATCATTCGATGGCTACCTAATATTTGTGTGGCAATAGCTATAGTACTATGGGTGATTTATCAAATTCTTCCTGCCTTTATTGCCCACAAACTTGGTTTTCCAAAAGCAGAATATGCAGTTCGTGCAGAAAGGCACGTTTCTATGGTCACCAAAGATGGCGTCAAATTAGTAGCTGACATTTATCATCCACAACACCTTAAGCAAACGGCTACTGTTCTTGTTCGTATACCTATGTCTAGATCGATAAAAACTTCTCTGTTTGCTGATGTTATTGGCAGAATGTGGGCTGAGCACGGTTATACCGTCATAATCCAGGGAACGAGAGGACGTTTTGGATCGGAAGGTATTTTCTATCCATTACGAAACGAGCGCCAGGATGGAATTGACGCATTAGCATGGCTTTCTAAACAACCGTGGTTTAACGGAAAGATTGTTACTTGGGGTGGCTCTGCTTCTGGATATACGCAATGGGTAATAGCTGACCAAATAAATCCAGGGCCGTCAGCATTAACTATTTATCTTGCTAGTACTGACTTTTATCGAATGTTTTATCCTGGTGGCGCATTTTCGTTTTATAGTGCTCTTAGCTGGGCCCTGACGAGTAGTGGGCATGAAGACAGACAAGAATGGCCAAGTATAAAAGAAATTGTGAAGGCAGCCACTGGTTTTCCGATGCTGGACGCTGACAGACGGGCCATTGGTAAAGAAATCTCATTTTTCCGTGATTGGGCTAATCATCCGCAGCGTGATTCTTATTGGGCAGACATCGACGGTATTGACAGAAATAAAACCCTCAAAGCACCGGCTTTACTATTATGTGGTTGGTATGATCCCTTTCTTCCGACGCAATTAAATGACTTTATGCAAATCAGAAAATCTGCGCCGCCAGAGATAGCATCTAAAAGTCGATTAATTATTGGGCCGTGGACACATGCTGGTCAAGTTACTTTCCCAAATGGCAAAGAATCGGAAAACTTTAGGTTGCAGAGTTTGGCTATTAGCTTGCCATGGTTCGATGCCAATATTTGTCAGCAAGGGGAACAACAAAATAATTTGCCCGTAAAAATCTTTGTGATGGGTATAAATAAATGGCGCTCAGAAAAAGAGTGGCCATTAACTAGGACTCATTACATACCGTTTTATTTATCCTGTGGTGGCAAAGCCAATAGTGCTACTGGTGATGGCAGGCTTGACTTGGCTCGTTCCTTCTGCAAAAGAATCGAGGGATATTTACACTTATGACCCACGCAATCCCGTGCCAACAATTGGAGGAGCAATGCTCGGTAAAGCTGCCGGTATTGCAAAGCAAAATGAGACTGAATCTCGTTCGGACGTATTGGTCTTTACAACACCGGTATTAAAAGATGATGTTGAAGTCACAGGGCCGATTTACTTTAATTCTGTATGTTTCTACTTCAGCAGTTAATACTGACTTCACTGGCAAATTGGTAGACGTCTATCCCGATGGGTATAGTTTTAATGTATCTGATGGGGTTGTCCGACAACAATATCAGTCACCAAATCAAGAACAACAGCCCTTCCTATTAAAAAGATTGAGATTCAGCTTTGGCCAACAAGTACAGTATTTTTCAAAGGGCACCATATTCGGTTAGAGGTATCCAGCAGTAATTTCCCAAGATATGATTGTAATCCCAAATACTGGTAATCCTATAGCTCAGGAGACCAAAACCATAATTGCCCGCCAAACGGTATATCACGATTCTAGAGCATCCATCGAAACTAATTTTGCCAATCGTTAAAGGATTAGAAAATAACTAATGGCTGGGGTCACAGAACAATTTGAACAAAATAGCAAACAATACCCTGGGGAGTTGGTTAATGATGTGCATTCTCGCTTAAATCCGACCATTGTTAAAAAGAAAATAGCAGTAACATCTTGCCAGGAAATAATTGAACTAATCCAGACTGCACATAATAATTCTGATCGTATTTGTATTGCTGGGGACGCCATGCTATGGGTGGGCAGCAGTTCCTCACATCTGGATTGCTAATTGATACTAATGCAATGAGGAAGGTTCTCAATTTCGACCATAAACATGGGTTGATCACAGTAGAGTCCGGAATACTTTGGACTGATTTAATTTCTTATTTACAGAAAGAACAACAAGGCAAAGACCATCAGTGGACAATTGCACAAAAACAAACCGGTGGTGATAATTTAAGTATTGGTGGTTCCATATCAGCTAACGGACATGGTCGAGGGCTGAAGATGCCGCCGATAGTGGCAGATGTTGAAGACTTTGAATTGATTTTGCAGGACGGACAGATTGTAAAATGCAGCCGAGAAAAGAACCAAGAGTTATTTAGCCTAGCAATAGGTGGCTATGGAATGTTTGGCGTCATAGGCTCTGTGACCCTTCGCTTAATACCACGAAAGAAATTGCAACGCACAGTAGAATTAGTAAGGTCTGATGAAGCAGTTGATAAACTTGAATATTACAAAAATGCTGGTGCTACATATGGTGATTTTCAATTTAGTATTGATCATAAGTCAGCAGACTTCCTGAGCAAAGGCATATTGAGTGTCTACACTCCAGTAGATGCAACGCTAGAACCATCTGTTAACAATAAATTGTTAGCGCTTGAAGATTGGCGCCGATTGCTTTATCTTGCCCATACTGATAAATCTGCTGCTTTTGAAAAATATGTCAATCATTATTTAGCTACCAATGGTCAATTATATTGGTCTGACACATTTCAACTAGCTACATATCTTGAAGATTATCATAAGGCACTAGATGAGAAACTTCCTGGTTGTTGTCAGGGAACCGAAATGATAAGTGAATTATATGTGCCTAGGATTAAACTTGGTGACTTTATGCGGAGCGCAGGCAAATTGTTGCGTGAAGGATATGCCGATGTTATCTACGGAACTGTGCGTATTATAGAGAAGGATAACGAGACTTTTATGCCTTGGGCGAAACAGAGTTATGCTTGTATTGTAATCAACCTGCATGTAGAACACGCACCACATCAAATTGCTTGGGCAAGCAAAGCATTTTGTGATTTAATTTCCTTGGCTATTAGTCTTGATGGCTCTTATTTTCTTACTTATCACAGATTTGCTGGACGAGATCAACTGTTAACCTGTTATCCGGAAATGCCAGCGTTTATTAAGCATAAAAAAAATTATGACCCAAATGGACTTTTCTGGAGCGACTGGTTTGAGCACTGCAATAAGTTGCTTGCTGAATAAATTGAACGTATGGACAAGAAATTTATGAAATAAAACAAAATGGCTGCATTTTCATGATGACATTTATATATTTTCAACTAAGAATCATTGTACGTTTATTCATGCGCTTGTTTTTTTCTCTCTGGAGTGCGATGGCTTGCACTATATAGAAGAGCAGCCGGGGGCTGTCATACTTGCGGGTAATCATACAGGTTGGCTTGATTCATTGATTGTGTGTGTGGCTTGCAATCGCCGTGTTCGCTTCTTAGTAGCTGAATGGGTCCTAAAGCTGCCTGTTTTAGGAGCGATAATTTCTGCATTTGGTGGTATTTCCGTTGTCCGCATAAGGGTGGTTATGCAATAGAGGAAGCCGTCAAATGTCTTGCGCGAGGAGAAAATATTTGTATTTTCCCAGAAGGTGTTCTTTCAACTGATGGCAAAATTGGTGAATTTCGCAGTGGAGTCGCCAGATTACATCGAGCTAGTAAATGTGCTGTGGTGCCATTTGCTATATATGGTGGTTATGATGCATGGCCGATGTAATCGCCGATTGCCCCGTCTGTGCAAAATCGCGATTCACTTTGGTGTACCACTGAATCGTATTGATGCTGATGCAACAGAAACAAGACGCGAATTGCAAGATATAGTCACATACATGAAGGATTCTCTCGATTGCAGGCACTCCACCGGCAATACTTTGGGATATGAGGCAAGTCTGTTAGACTTGATTCAATACAAATCTGATACGTTCTCTGCTCGTCCAGCAGTAAGTTTAAAAGAGCGAGACGGAAGATGGAATGAAATAAGCTATGCAGAGTTATCTCGCCGAGCAACTAGACTTTCGTCTTATTTAATCGAAAATGCTATCAGCCCTGGCGATCATATTGCGATTTTATCCGAATGGCGGCGAGTTTGCCGTGTGTTTCTTTGCCGCCTGGCGCGCCGGGGCTACTATTGTATCCCTGGATACAAGCATAGAAAGCCCTGAGTTGAAGAAGATATTACAAGAGTGTCGCCCGAAAGTAATATTCGTATCTGGAAGGATGGCAGCAAAAATCGAGACGATCAAGACTTCTATCGATAGCCTTCAGAACTGCTTTTTAATCAATGAGCAACTAACAGGCAGTAGTCAATTTGCACATATAAATGCACTGATACCAAAAAATAAATTGGACTCAGTTAACCGTCATCTGATGAGGTGGCAGTTATCACTTATACATCTGGGACGCATGGTGACCCAAAGGGTGTTATGACTACTTTTCGGAATCTCATTTTTCAAGCTAAATTATTTGAATTGATTGCTGATTTAAAGGAGGGGGAAAGATTCATTGCAATACCTCCTATCAATCATCTTCTTTGGTTAGCCCAAGGATTTCTAGCGGTATTACATGCTGGCGGCACCATATATTGCAGTCGTAGTTATACTGCATCTGAGATAATTGCATTAATTAGAGAGCGCAAATTAACTGGCATAATTGCTGGTCCTGCATTTTATGAGTCTTTCAAACATTCAATTGAGGAAATTATTCCTAAACAAAAATGTTTTCTATAAAAATTATTGGCAGACAGCAATGTTATTGTCTAAAATATTGCCTTCTAGCTGGCAGTTAAGCAAAAGAATACGCTATTATCTATTTCGCCCTTTGAGAAAGGTTCTGGGAGGCAAGCTCAAAATCTTGCTTTCTGGCGGTGCCTTTATAGATAACGCTGTTGTCGGGTTTTTTGAGTTGATTGGTTTACCTATTTTAACTGGTTACGGGCTAACGGAAGCAAGTCCAGTGGTCGCTTGCAACACATCAGCCTTCAATCGACTAGGCTCTGTCGGCAAGGCTGTGGCAGGTGTTGAAATTAAAATCAAAACGGTCAATGGAGAAAGAAACGATGAGGTGGGCGAAATTTGTACGCGAGGACCACATGTTATGAAAGGCTATTATAAAAGAGATGATCTAACAGCCACCGTGATCGATAAAGAAGGATGGCTCCACACTGGTGATTTAGGAAGAATAGATAATGATGGATTTCTTTATGTGGTCGGCAGACTTAAGCAATAATCACTTTGGCTCAGGAAATTTTGCCGTAAGACCCTTGATGAACTTTTGATCTGGATTGCTACCGAATTCACGGGCTTTCTTTACCATTTGCCAGGCTGCGGCATATTTTCCATTGCAGAATAAAGTATAAGCCCAATTTGAATATGTGTATCCAGATTTAGGATTGAGTTTTTGTGCTTCTTGATACTGTTTTATTGCTTTGTCAAAAAGTTGCTGTCGCAGGTTGGCTTCTTTGGTGCTGGCTGCCCAACCCATATAAGCCCTACCTATATCGGTAACAATTTCGGAATTGTTTTTGTCTAGTTTTGAAGCTCTGGTGACTAATTTGACACCGTCTTGATACTCTCCCAGAGAACTTTGAGCGGAACCTAGTCCCCAATATACTTGAGGATTATTAGGATCAAGAAGCCATGCTTGATTAAAGCGCTTTATAGCCATAAGGGGTTGGTGCTATAATTTCAGATATTGCCAACCACGCGTGATTGTTTTTTGTGTCAACTGAGACTGTGTCATCCCATGCGCTACCGCCTCGCGAACGATTCTCGTCACCCATGACTCATTGAACTTTTGCTGCTCCGGCGTTAATCCACCGGCATACAAAGGAATTTCATTAGGGCTCCGTGCTGCCCATGCTGGCGCTATAGGCGGAAAGGCAGATATAAGTATTAACGAAGCTGCTAAGACTAAACGAATTGAAGTTAACATATTTGTCACCTGTTACTGGTCGCCAAGGTGTCCAGATGTTCTTATAATATTTGATTCAGCACATGCTGTCCATGAGTAACCGACAGTTAATCTACTGTTTTGTCCCGGGATAAGGGTCACTGTTATTGATCGATGATTATGAAAGAAAAATCAAATCCTAAACAAAGAAAAGAACATCGCATTCTGGGCGGGCATACAAAGGATGGCAACAAATTTAGTTGTCTACCGAATAAAGTGAAACCGGTCAGTCATGTGCATCACACAGTACCAGAGCTAATATGGCTTGCCATACTAAACGAGCAGTTAGGAATACAACTTGCTGCACGAGTGGTTGAGATAATACGGATCGATTATTAAAACAGAGCCAGAACAAAAGGCAGCGCCACCATTGTTTGCGACCTGCATGGCGGCTCTAGTGCCTGGGTACTACAACCGTATTTTGGCACAGCTAAGTGAGGAAAATCTACTCGAAACTGTCCGTTTTTCACTTAAGCCGTTCATCAGCCTTTACCCGCAATTTCCCATCGTATGGCTAGGTGACAGCAGTTCGGATGAGCCAGATAGACAGTATTTGCCACAATTTAAGCGGCTTCTTGGCGAATTACAGAATAAGACCACCAAGAGATCAACCTTGATGGTGGCACAAAATATATATGGTGCTTTGATCAGCAAAACAATATTGCTGCGACCAGGAATGATAGATGATTTCGATGAGATAAGGAACTATCCGGAAACCGACAGCTCCCAGAAACTCGGCGCTACATGCCGTGCCATAAATATTACATTGATCGGTGAACGTTTATTAGAACCCGAGTTTATAGTGTGGAGCTCGTACTTTTGGCAGCGTGGACTTGAATTAGAGCCAGTAGGTTATGCCAACCTTTTGCGAGGGTTGCATGAATAGTCCTGATGAAATAATTGACATGGTGGACGCATATGCCGATCAGGTTCACCTTGATTTTGAAAAATCAGTCACCGAGTGGCAAATTGATTTATCGCAAGAGAATGTTCATTACGTTTTCGGTGGATTGCTTTCAAGGCAATGTCTTCTGGGTACTGAACTCATTAAAGAACCCTTATTATGGAATTATATAATGTCGCCGTTGATCTGACGGGCGATGTCTGAACTCACTATCAACATGGCGTGGATAAGTCTGAATCCTTTAGCTCGTGCTGATGAATTTGTTGCCTATGGATTGGGACAATCTAAGCTCGGACTGGAACACGCTCGGAACCTAGAAAGCCTTTTTTTAGAAGAGAAAAAAGCGGTCGATGCTCAAGCACTTTGGTTAAATAGTCAGCGTCATGAGATATTCGCTGATGTAAATGTTGGTCTGTGGACTGGCAAAGATTTGGAAACCATGGCACAGGAAGCTAATGCGTATCGCAGTTTTGTGCTGTATTCATCCCTTACTGGAGCAGCACATGGAACTTGGGATCATAACTGCCAAGTTTATTTAACTGGACTAGATGCGTCAGCAAAGCCAACTTTGCCAAATCCGTCCTTACAGCCATATTCCATAATTGTCGCAGCCCAATTGGTTGATGAGGCTTTCCATATATTTCGGGTAGTCGCTGGACAATCCCACGATTCAACAACTTATAAACAGTTTATTGCTAACATGAACAAATTCAGGGAAAGCTAAGTGTCAATTGAAGCCAAAGTTTCATATGATGAAATCTCTCCTATTTTGAGTAGGTATGAGGACGGTGCCAGGACTGAATTTTACAAATTAGTTGAAACTTGGCCTGAAGAATTAAGCGAGAAACCTGTTCCTCGTGTATTGGGTGCACTTGTAGCTCGCCAAACAACGTTGGCACTTTCACTGGTGTCATATCATTCACTCTGGAATCATCATTTGGCTCCATTAATATTGCGATCTCTGCTTGAAAATTGGCTCAAAATAGAATGGCTTATACGAGATCCAGTTCGTCACGCTTGTGGTATAGCGAAGGCTGACCTTACCGGAGCTAAAACTAAGGTGCAGAGAATTGCAGCTAAGAAAAATCCCGGCACGAAAGAACGGGCCGAGGAGATAGTTGACTTATTGACCACAGAGGAACAGATGTTTCAATCCGAACAGAAAACAATAATTGTTGACCCTAGAACAATGGCCAACAAGGCTGGGGGTGAGGCATTAATAGCTTATAGACGGCACCATGTTCTATTCAGCTCATGTGTGCATAGCTCATGGAACCATATTGCAAGGTTCAATCTTACAATTGACCCTAATCCGCTTCATCGTTATCCATTTATACCTATGTGGAAAGAAATTGTCGCAGATCTAAACTTTCCGTTGCTTGCCGCCGAATACTGTGACAAGGCTTTCCATAGTGTTACCAGAGAGGAAACAGGCAATCCATACTCTGCCTATAAACAATTAGTTGCTGAACTTAGTAAGCTGGGTGTCATCCAGACGTTGCCTTCCGACACAGACGATGAATATTCGTCAGGATAATACTTGTTAAATTGGCTACAAATCTGATCGGCTATTGATCGGCTAGAGCCATTTTAGTACAAATTATCGTGTTGGTCATTTTCACTTGAAACATACATGGTGGGCGAGAGAGGACTTGAACCTCCAAGGATTGCTCCACTAGATCCTAAGGTTTATAAGGACCCGACTCTTCCACCTTTATTTGCAGCCAGATAAATTATATGGCCGGGATTTTAGAACCAGCTCAAATATTACGATGATTAACGGCAATGCTTGATTTTGCAAAATAAATTGACCAGCTCCATATCTTCAATACTTGCATGTTTAGGTTACCTAGCCTCGTGTTTTTAGCTGGGTGAGGATACGCAGAGCAATATCGACCGTCGGCAAAATTCTGAATCCATTTCCGAAAGCCCGGCTGAAGCTATTGCTGGAATCTCTTATTGCAACTTATTGCTTAAATACTATGACGTGAGGGCAATGTCACGTCTTATTTTTAAGGTGTATGCATTGTCAGCCCTTCGTTTCAGCTCCTCATCAATAAAAGTGATACCTAGTGCCCAAAAACCCTGATTTCCCATCAAACGTTTCTTCTCTAGAACCAGCATTGCGCCTTGTAGAAAAGATCCGTCGTGTCCTCGGCAATACTATTTGTAGGTTCTTAGAAGAACCCGGCATTATCGAAATAATGCTCAATGCCGATGGAACTTTGTGGATAGAACGTCTTGCCACCGGGATGGAATGCATTGGCACGATGCAACCATCTCAAGCAGAATCTGTTATATGCAGTGTTGCTGCCTATCACAAGCAAATAGTGACTCGGGAAAATCCAATTTTTGAGGGTGAATTGCCGCTCAATGGCGAGCGCTTCGAAGCGCTCATTCCGCCAGTTGTTTCTGCCCCAGTTTTTACTATCCGTTTGAAAGCATCGAAAGTTTTTACTCTAGCGGAGTATGTCAATGCCGGGATCATGACGGAGCACCAGAAGGAGATGATCGAGTCCGCCGTCATTAACCGGCAAAACATATTAGTTGTAGGTGGAACCGGAACCGGAAAGACAACGCTTACGAATGCGATCATTGATGCCATTGAGCGCCTCACTCCAGAACATAGGCTTATCATCATTGAGGATACGGCCGAGATTCAGTGTTCTGCGAAAAATGCGAATCTGCTTCATGCTACCGATACAGTAGACATGCTGCGCTTGCTCAAGGCAACTATGCGACTGACGGCCCGATCGCATTCTGGTCGGCGAAGTCAGAGGACCAGAAGCCTTGGCACTACTGAAAGCCTGGAACACCGGACATCCTGGCGGCGCTGCAACAGTTCATGCGAACGGCGCAAGAGCCGGCTTGATCCGCCTTGAACAATTGATAGCAGAGACTTCTACAAGTCCAATGCAAAGACTCATCGCCGAAGCAGTTGACTTGATCGTTTCGATTTCAAAAACACCTGAACGGAAGAAAGAGTAGATGAAATACTCACCGTTAAAGGGTTTCAGAATGGCGATTACATATTTGATTGAAAAGGAGAGAAACAATGAGAGACAGATATCAATATCAATATGCGATCGCAGCTCGAACGGTGCTTGAGTGCTTTGGCTATATCGCCTGATATTGGCAGAACAAGCTCAAGCTGCAGCTGCTGGTGCGGGACTTCCATGGGAAGCGCCCTTGCAAACAATCACACGCAGCATTCAAGGTCCAGTCGCCTACGGAATTTCGTTACTGTCCTTAATCGGATGTGGTGGCACCTTGGTTTGGGGCGGTGAGATCAATGAGTTTTTACGCAAGGGAATCCTCTTGGTCCTCGTAATCTCATTGATCGTCTTCGCGACCAATATGATGACGACATTGTTCAACACAAATGGAGCGGTGATATAGGAACATGAGCGGTCTTCGATATACACCATTCTATCGAGCTTTGCATCGCCCGAATCTTTTTCTCGGCGGAGAGCGCGAACTCGTCATGTCCACTGGCGTTCTTTGCTCAGGATTGGTCATCAGCTCGCAAAATTGGCCTGCCACCATTGTTGGAGTATCAATTTGGTGCGTAAGCGTGGGAATTTTCCGCATGATGGCAAAGATTGACCCGTACCTAGTAAGAGTCTACTTGCGCCATCTGAAGTATCAAAACTACTACTCGCCACGTTCTACACCGTGGCAAGAGGATTAAGGGGCAAAACACCATGCACGCTTTGAAAGTGTATCGAGATAAATCCAAAGGAGTTTCAGACCTATTGAATTGGGCTGCGCTTGATCGATGACGGTAGGGTCCTCTGCAAGGACGGAGAAATCATTGGTGGCTTTTTCTATAGCTGCAAAGATACAGCTAGTTCAACAGAAGCAGAGCGAAACTACATTACCGCGCGTGTGAATGCCGCGCTGGCTCGTCTGGATAATCATTGGACTGTCACACATGATGCAGTTCGGATGCCTTCGTCTGAGTATCCGGCAGAGCATTTGTCGCACTTCCCTGATCCAATCACCCGGCTGATTGAGAAGGAAAATCGGAACAAGTTTCTTGCAGAAGGAAATCATTTTGAGACTTATTATGTCCTGATACTGGCTTATCAGACCGCCCTTACGCCGAGATTCAAAAGTGGCCGGACTCATGTATGACGTCAAATCACGAGAATGACGAATCGTTGGCAGATAAGCATTTGGCATATTTCGATAAGACACTAGAAGATCTCGCAGACTCATTGAACGGCGTCTTAACGCTGAAGAAGATGGGCAGCTATGAGCACGTCGACCGATTCGGGAAACCGCATCTTACGAGACGAGCTCGATTAATTATCTACATTACGCGTGCACTGGATTGTCTCATCCGATCAATGTTCCTCCCATCCCGATGTACGCAGATGAATATATTTGCGGTCAAGAGCTTTGGGTTGGGGACATGCCAAAGATTGGAGAAAACTTCATTTGCTGCGTGTCGTTGGAAGGTTTTCCTTCCAGTCATATCCAAATATTTTAGAGATCTTGGAGCATCTGCCAATCGCTTATCGCTGGTCAAATCGCATGATCATGCTTGATCAGCATGAAAGCGTTGCTGAGCTTGTGAAGAAACGCCGAAAGTGGCGACAAAAACAACGCGGATTTCTAGCACAAGTCTTCAAGATAAATGGCGGCATGGTCAACGAAGATGCGCTTGCAATGTCGAAAGAGATTGAAGCTGCGATCAATGATTCAAATGCAGGTCTTGTCGCGTTTCGGCTATTACACAAGCGTTATCGTCCTGATGGGACCAGAGAAGAAGGAACTAATTGAAAATGCGCGACGTCATCGTGCGTGAAGTAGCAACGGGAAGGATTTACTTGCCGGATTGAGACGATTAACACACTAGAGGCGTGGTTAGGAACACTTCCTGGACATACCTACCCCAATGTGCGTCGCAGCTTAATTCACACTCAGAATCTGGCGGATATGTTGCCACTGTCGACGGTCTGGTCTGGGCATGAATTCTGTCCATGTCCTTTGTATCCAGCTAATTCGCCCCCTCTTTTGTACGGTGCCACATCTGGATCGACTCCATTTCGTTTAAATCTTCACGTCGGCGATGTGGGCCACACGTTGATTTTTGGTCCGACCGGGGCAGGTAAATCTACTTTGCTGGCAACAATAATTGCTCAATTCAGGCGATACCCGGGCGCCAGCATCTTTGCATTTGATAAAGGCAATTCATTATGGACATTGGCGAATGCTGCTGGCGGCCGCCATTACGATATTGCTTCGGATCTAACGCCTAATTTTGCTCCTCTGTCTGTTTTGGAGAGCGACTCAGACCTGATGTGGGCTGAAGAGTGGATCGCCAATTGCTATGAATTGCAGATCGGCCAACGACCTACACCAAGTCAGCGGCAAGAAATTCACCGCGCAATGATTCTTCAACGTGATGCAAGCACGTCCGAATATCGTTCACTGAGTGAATTCACAACAACTGTACAAGATAAGGCTCTGCGAGATGCATTGAATTATTACACCGTTGCTGGTTCTTTAGGGCGCCTGCTTGATAGTCATCATGATGGGCTGCAACATGACACGTTTACTGTCCTGGAGATTGAAGAGTTATTGGCCTTGGGCGATAAAGCTGCCATTCCAGTTCTTTTGTATCTTTTCCGACGCTTTGAGAAGTCGCTTAAGGGCCAACCAGCATTGTTGGTCCTTGACGAGGCATGGGTGATGCTAGGTCACCCAGTTTTCCGAGAAAAGATCCGTGAATGGCTCAAAGTTATGCGTAAAGCGAATTGCGCAGTCGTTCTTGCCACCCAAAGTCTATCTGACGCTGTTAAGTCAGGTATCTTTGATGTCCTTATCGAATCGTGCCCAACTAAAATCCTTCTGCCGAATGAGGAGGCAAATAAGGGCGGTACAGAGAATCATCTGGGACCAAAGGATCTTTATACGGTGATGGGCATGAACGATGCCCAGATTCATATCCTGGAAACAGCTATGAAGAAACGGCACTATTATTATGTTTCACCGGAAGGAAGACGTCTGTTTGATTTGGGATTGGGGCCAATTGCCTTGTCTTTCGTCGCTGTGTCTGACAAGGCTACTTTGGCTCATTTGCGTGAGCTGAAGGCAACCAAAGGCGACGCATGGCCGTACGAATGGCTCAAAGAAAGGAGAATCGCGTATGAATCGCTTTTATCGTGTCGTTAGCGCTTTAACCATTGCTATATCAATCGGTAGCTATCAGGAAGCATCGGCTCAATGGGCTACAGAACTAACACAGTTAGCCAACAAAGTGACCTTGGTGCAGCAACTGGCCAACGAGGCCAAGCAACTTCAAAATGAAGTGAGCGAGCTTGAGAATATGGTGCTCAACACGGCCACTGTACCAAATCAGATCTGGGGAACAGCCGTCCAGGACTTTAGTCAACTCAAGTCATTGTTTAGCCAAAGTCAGTCTCTGGCCTTTACCGCCGGCAATCTCGATCAGCAATTTGCCACCAGATACGGTACGTACAGTTCATATCTTGCTGAAAAAATGACAGCGACCGACTGGAACAACAAATACACTGAGTGGTCGCAGGAAGGCAGTAATAATGCTCTCAATGCAGTAAAGGGTCTGGGGCTACAGGCTTCTCAATTGAGTAACGACCAAGACGTGATGCAACAACTTCAAGGAATGGCTAGCTCGACTCAGGGACGCATGCAAGCCTTACAAGTCGCCAACATGATCGCTGCTCAAAACGTTGCCCAAATACAAAAGCTTCAGCAACTCATGATGATGCAGCTTCAAATGCAGGCTGATTATCTTGCCATGCAACAAGACAAAGAAGCAGCGCATGAAGCCAATAGGGTCAATCTGTATACCAATTGGAAAAATACCCCAGATACAGATGGCAAAAACTTTTAGATAGAGGTAATTGTATATGGAGCCATTCAAAGCGGGTCTTGATATGAAATCTACTGCGAATAAAAGAACAAAACGATTGCTAACTTTCTTTGGGAGTGTCTGTTGCTTATCAGGATTGCTTGCTTTATTCATTATCGCTCCAGAATCACAAGCGCTGCCGACCAATAACTTTCTTGACAGTGTCGTAGACACCTACCAGTCGAAAACAAGCGCATGGGAAGGAACATTGCGTAATTTTGCGCTAAACCTTTTCTGGTGTCTTGCAGGTATTGAATTTATTTGGAGTGCAATCAAGTTAGCGATTAAAGGGGCTGACCTCAGCGAGTTCTTGGCCGAACTTCTCAATAGAATCATGTATATAGGATTTTTTCTGACCCTACTACTCAATTCTTCAGTTTGGTCACAAGCAATTGTTGATAGCTTCAGGCAAGCAGGAAGTGCAGCCGTTGCAGCTGCTGGTGGAACCGGTGGTATTGCCCCCTCAAATGTGTTGGATGCCGGGTGGCAAATTCTTCAGCAGGTAGTGGCATCGATGAGTCTTTGGAACCCTGGCGACAGCGTACTTATTGCACTAGCCGCTATTGTGATCTTGATTGCTTTTGCATTGATGACAGCAGTGCTGATCATGGCCTTGGTCGAAAGCTATTTTGTAATTTCCTCTGGTGTCATTTTGATGGGGTTCGGTGGTTCACAGTGGACCAATCAGTTCGCCATCAACATTATTCGTTATGCGGTCTCAGTAGGCGCTAAGCTCTTCATGGTGCAACTTGTAATTGGTCTAGGTCAGTCAATATTGCAGGACTGGGCCACGCAAATGCAGGCTGGTAATTTTGGCGTTGACGATGTCTTGATGATCGCCTGTGCGTCAATCGTATTTTTAGCCATTACAAAAGCAATTCCTGAAATGGTTCAAGCCGTCATAAATGGTTCATCATTAGCAACAGGAGGCGCTTTGAGCGGCATGGTTTCTGAAGCTATTGGAGCTATGGCTGGGGCTTCCGCCGCACTAGCATCTGGTGGTGCCAGCTCCGTAACTGGTGCGGCGCTTCTGGCGCATGGTGGATACCAGCTTGCTTCTGAAAAGCTAAAATCCGATTCAAATTATCAGCCCGGTTCCAGCCGTTCTCATTTTGCGGCTTTAACAGGCGAAGCAATCAAAGGAACGGCGGCTCATATAAGCGGCCATCTAGGACAGCGATTCAGAGGAGAGATCCGACACGGCAACTTTGGTGCGCAAATAGGCCATTCGACAAAACAGGAAGCAGCCAGACTTAAAGAGCTTCGTCAAGGGCAAGGCATGGGAAAGCCAGCTGCTTCGTCGAGTAACGATGATACAAGTGACACGACTGGTAATCGAATCTATGCACTGGATGACCAGTGAAACTTAAGGAAACAGGGCTAAAGAATGAATAAGATTTGGCAAAATCAAGAAGCATCTGATGTGGATAAAAAGAGTACCTATCTTGAGGCTCGTCGTGAATGGAACGAGCGTTACGGGGAGTACATTGCTCGTGAACATGCATGGAAGTTGGGCTTCTTTGTTATGGGCTTGATTTCAATAATTTGTAGTGGCGGGTTATGTTATGTAAGCTCCCAAAGCAAGCTTGTGCCATACGTGGTTGCAGTTGACAAACTTGGCTACGCGATAGGGGTACAACGAGCAGATGTGGCAGCCAAGCCGGATACTCGTGTAATTCGAGCTCAACTAGCACGCTGGATAGAAAACGTCAGAAGTGTATATCAAGATGCTGGTGCGGAGCGAGTCAACATCGAATACGTATATTCAATGCTGCGTCGAACAGATCCCGCATTTATCCATTTAAACGAATACTTCGCCAATCATGATCCATTTGAACGCGCAAAGTCTGAAGGTGTGAGCGTGCAGATTGGCTCTGTAATACCAATTACCGATACTACATGGGGTGTGCAGTGGAAGGAAACAATACATTCAAGTAAAGGAGAAATGCTCAGTAATACAGAGTATCAGGCCAATCTGACTACCGTTATCGATCTACCTACTAAAGAAGCTGCTTTACTACGCAATCCGATGGGCGTTTACATCAAGAATTTTGACTGGTCTGAAAGGCTAATAAAAGAGGAGAAAAAATGAATAAGACCTTTAATGCTACCTTATTCGGTACCATACTGGCCGTGAATAACATCTCGTCTGCTGCTGCACAGCAAGTTCCAGCAGTGCCATCTGTAAGAGTAGCGTCGATTCGACATTCTGGCTATTTCAGCAGAGCCACACTTCCTGTGCTATCCAAAGACACAATCAAGCTAGATCAGAAACAGCAAAAGAGCATTTCCCTGGCTAATGAATGGAAAAACAAATCAGCGCCGACGTGCTTAGGAGAAAATGGTTACGTGCAATTTATCCATGGAGCTAGCTTGCCGTCAGTCGTTTGCGCTCCCCTGTATGCGTGCGATATCGCGCTACAGCCCGGGGAAGTAATTCGGCAGATTTTGTTAGGAGATGCAAGTAGGTGGAAAGTTTCACCGGGCACAAGTGGCGATGGCGATAATACCGTTGCACATTTGGTGGTCAAGCCTTCAGATGTAGGATTGTCGACAAATTTGGTTATTTATACAGATCGTCGAAGTTATAACATTCGGCTGGTTAGTACAAAGGAGCAATGGATGCCGCTCGTTTCCTTTGCATACCCTGACGACACGCAAGCACAATGGGATTCTTATCGCGCACACCAGCAACCATTAAAAGCACAGGCGACCTCCTTTGCGGCACGATCAAGTGCCGCTGAGTTGAACTTCAATTATCGAATTAAGGGCGATTCGCCCAAGTGGAAGCCAGTTCGGGTTTACTCGGACTCCGCCAAAACATATATCCAGTTTCCAGCAAATGTCAAAAATGACCAAATCCCAGCGTTGGTTATTTTGGATTCGGGGCATCAAATGCAATTAGTTAATTATCGTATGCTGGGCAACCGTTATGTAGTCGATCTAGTTATTGACAGAGCGGCTCTAATTAGAGGAGTAGGTCGCCATCAAGAGCGCGTTGAGATTTCGCGGGAGGGCGGCTGATTATGAAACGTCCTATTTGCCTTATTGTTCATCTTTTCACTCGCTATCACACCTACATTTTCTGCTCCACTGACGAAGCGATATGCAAGGGAGAATTCCCCAAAAGCACACTTGCCGACTCTCCCACGATTCAAGTCACCATTCAGAGCTGACCCTCGCATTAAAGATCGATCGTGGGTTACTGATGTTACGGAAGAGCAATCAACACAACTAGCAGACAGTATTACCGCTTATGTTGCTGCTCATACAAAAGAGTCGTCGCCCGATTTGACTATTCTTTTACTTGCGCCTACTCCAAGGGCGCAAGCAAACAATCCATTAACACTTGCCTTGAACAATGCCTTTCGGAAATCCGGCTTTGGTCTGGTGGAATCAAAAGAACAAGCTGGAAATGCACAAGATTTGAGATATCAGGTAAGTCGATTCAATGATGGCTTGTGGCTTCAACTGCAATTGAATAAGGTTGAAGCGAACCGATTCTATTCGCTAGACGCGGACAACAAGATTGTAGGCGATGCTCCGTTTTCTGTTCGAG
Source organism: Candidatus Melainabacteria bacterium (assembly GCA_963767815.1). GTDB lineage: Bacteria > Cyanobacteriota > Vampirovibrionia > Obscuribacterales > Obscuribacteraceae > CAVYFJ01. The sequence goes on from CAVYFJ010000003.1 coordinate 363,797, forward strand.
AGGAAATATGATATGCCTTTGAATTCGGGCAACGCCGCAATAAATGAAGCGGTATAACCCAGAAATTAAGAGCCCCGATTATCTAGGGCACAAGCCAAAGAACAATGCTGAGGTTGTCCGAATCGGAAGGAAGCCAATAATTTTAGTTGGCCTCTGCTTAAGTGTTATTGCCAGCGTTATGACCTATACCGTCGTAATGAAATCTATTGCCGCGCAGCGTCTAGCAGAAGAGGAGAGTAACCGAGGTGATTTGGCCACAAACTCTATTCCTATCTTGGAGAAAAAACCCAGTGCTGGACTGATTGAGATTCCCACCAATAACAATGCCATTGTTGATAGCAAAGGAAAAGAAGGTAGCACCTTACAGGTGCCACCACCGGTTGGCGATAGTCTGTCTGCAAAAGATCCATATGATGATGCTGAATTTCAGATGTGGCAACAGCGCGAACAAGAAAAGCTTCAATTAGAACAAGCTAAGCGTTCGGAGCTAAAAACGGCTTTGAATGCGGATACCACAGCCTATGCAAATAATTCCTCAGTAAATAATCAGAACGGAAACACTATGTTATATGGCTCCGTGAAGAAAGAGGAAATTGACTATTCTAAGCCCCAGCAGTCTAGTGTAAATATTCCGAAGGAGCCTACTGACTCTGGCAACTATCTATTGCACACCCGCAGCCTATCTGCTTCGCAATATGAGCTTGCAGCTGGAACTGTTATACCTTCAGTGATGCTCGGTGGAATCAACAGTGATTTACCAGGTCAAATTATGGGGCAGGTCTCTCAAAACGTTTATGACTCAGCCACTGGTAAGTACTTGCTAATCCCGCAGGGAGCTAAGCTGGTTGGCAATTATGATCATCAGATAGTACAGGGGCAAAACCGTGTCTTAGTGATCTGGCATAGGCTTATTTATCCTGACGCGTCTGCCGTTAACTTGGAAGCTATGAGTGGAGCTAATGAAAGTGGCTATAGTGGCTTTAAAGATAAGGTCAATGCCCATTTCTGGCCCACCTTCAGAAATGCACTAATGTTGTCTTTGATTACCGCCGCCACTCAATTATCGCAACCACAAGCAAAAAACGGCAGTTCTTATTCTAGCCAACAAGTTTTAGCTGCCGGCATGGGTCAGCAAATGAATAATCTTGGCATGTCCACCGTGAACCGAAATCTGAACCGTCCCCCAACTATTGAGGTACGTCCCGGTTATATCTTTAACGTGTTAATTAACAAAGACATGATTCTGCCACCCTGGCAGCCAGATTCCCTAGCTTATGGAGATAGTCAACAATGATGTTTCCCAGCTCATCAAATGTTCCGCACTCTAAAGCACCTGCATGGGGATTTTTAATTCTGTGCTTGGTGATAGTACTCATTAATAGTGGTATCACTCAGTTTTTTGCAACCAAACTACAATATCAAAGTGCTCTGGGCCAACCGATATTTGCACACATTTATGCACCATTCGCATGGATTAGTTGGTCATTTTCGTATTACAACAACAACAAAATGACCTGGAATATAGCGTATGTTGCTTCTCTAATGCTTGATGCCATCGCGATTCTGGCTTATGCATTGACGATTGGATTTGGAACCAGACGCACCAAGAAACACGGCTGGATTCACGGAACTGCGCACTGGGCAACAGAGGCGGAAATTCGCAAAACGGGATTGCTCCCCTCTCAAGGGGAACATGGACGCGGTGTATATGTGGGTGCCTGGGAGGATCGAAAAGGTGTGACTCGCTATCTCAGGCACGATGGTCCAGAACATATTGCAGCAATTGCTCCAACACGTTCTGGAAAGGGAGTAGGTTTGGTCATACCAACTTTGCTTTCCTGGCCCCACTCGGTTGTTGTACACGACATGAAAGGCGAGTTATGGTCTTTGACAGCCGGTTGGCGACAGAAAAAGGCTAAGAACAAAGTTTTGAAATTTGATCCTGCTGCTGAATCTGGCAGCTGCCGTTTCAATCCCTTGGAAGAAATTCGTCTAGGCAGTAGTTCTGAAGTAGCCGACGTTCAAAACCTAGTAACCATAATGGTCGATCCTGACGGACGAGGATTAAATGACCACTGGACCAAGACTGCTCACGCATTTTTAACAGGAGTCACGCTGCATCTTCTTTACAAGGCGAGTAATAACAGCGCAGCTGCACTCAAGAAAACCCAGAACGCAGAAACGTTGTCTACGGCGGTATCTACTCGCAGCACCGCCTGCTTATACGACGTGGCTTATGCTCTTTCAGACCCCAAAGGACCAATTAGCGACTTGTACGAAGAGATGCTCACAACGAAGCATATTGCCGACCCAAAAGATAGAAGCAAGAAAATTCCTCACCCTGTTGTTGCAGCTGCAGCACGCGACATGATGAATCGGCCAGAGCAGGAACGTGGTTCTGTTCTTTCTTCGGCTATGTCCTATTTGATGTTGTATCGCGATCCGCTAGTGGCAACGAATACCGAAAGAGGCGATTTCAGCATAGAAGATCTTATGAACAATAAAAATCCGGTCTCATTGTATTTAGTAGTGCGACCGGCAGATAAGGATCGTCTTAAGCCGCTGATGCGCTTACTTCTCAATCAAATTGTTCGCGTTTTAACACGTGAAGAAATGAAATTCAAAGAAGGGCAATCGGAGAAGGGATATAAGCATCGCTTGCTACTGATGCTTGATGAGTTTCCCTCATTTGGCCGATTGGAAGTTTTTCAAGAAGCGCTAGCTTTCATCGCCGGCTATGGAATCAAAGCATATCTCATCATGCAAGATATCTCGCAGCTTCGCGCCACTTATGGTCATGACGAAAGTATTTTGTCAAACTGCCACATTCGTGTGGCATATGCCCCGAACAAACCTGAAACGGCAAAGTGGCTCTCGGAGATGGTTGGCACAACAACTGTTTCTGTAATGGATACCTCAACCTCCGGACACCGTTTCGGAGCAGTCTTACAAAACGTGAACCAATCCATGCACTCAATTGGACGTGCCCTGCTTACGCCTGATGAGTGTATGACCCTTCCGGGTCTTATTAGAAAAGAAGGCAGCAATGACATACACAAAGCTGGCGACATGCTCATCTTCACCGCAGGCTTCTCCCCAATTTACGGAAAGCAAATCATTTATTTTCACGACCCCGAATTTAAGGAGCGAGCTAGAATCCCAGCTCCTACGCAAACAGATCGCTTGCACGTCGCGGTTAATTCCCACATTGATATTCAAAGGAAGGTCAGTTAGTCAAATGGCAACAACTCGATTGCACCCATATTCTCATGGCGCAAAACTCTGCTTTGGCACAGGCGTCGTTCTTATACTGAGCTGTTTGATAGCTTCAGAATTAGGATATCGAGTCAATTCATCGCCATCTTTACCGCGAGGAATTTGGAGAGTTGTTGCTCAAAATAGGCGGGTGCAACGAGGACAGATCATAAGCATTTTTCCAACAGACAACGCCATGTTTAAGATGGCTCGTTCAAGATCTTATCTCAGTTGGGGACTGTGTTCGGGCGGCTATTCTTCTTTGCTGAAACCCGTTGCAGCAGTTGCAGGAGATCGCGTTGCAATATCGGATCAAGGAATCGCTGTAAATGGTGTTTTCATTCCAAACAGCAGGGCATTAACAAGAGACACTATGGGCCGACCATTGAAACCAATGGAAAACGGCTTCTATACCGTCAAACCTGGCACTATTTGGCTTATCTCTAGCCATGATCATAGCTTCGACAGCCGATATTTTGGCGCACTTCCTAGCGCCAATATTTTGGGTCTAGCAAAACCTATCTTATTGGAGGACCACATGAAATGATACCACCGATTGATATGATACAGAAATACGCTCCTGATGTTGCTCCTCAAACCATCGTTGCCATTATTAAAGTGGAGAGCGGCGGCAATCAATATGGGGTTGGAATTAATGGCCCAGTCAGGATACATATTCGCCCTAAATCGGCTAAAGAGGCTGCAGCTGAGGCACGTCGTTGGATTTCGAGGGGATATAGTGTCGATTTAGGGTTGATGCAGATCAACAGCCGGAATTTGCAGCGACTCGGAATCACAATAGAAAAAGCTTTCGATCCCGCTATCAACATTCAAGTCGGCGCAAAGATACTAGTCGGTAATTATCGCCAAGCTATAAAATTTTATGGACCAGGACAGAATGCCTTGAAGGCAGCTCTATCTGCCTATAACACGGGAAACTACGTCAACGGATTCAAGAATGGATACGTGGCTAAGTACTATTCAAGATGTGGTCTAAGAGGCACTTGTGGCACTGACTTCCTTGTAGGTAAGGAGTCATTCTTACCTAAGAATTTCGCGCCCGAGGCAAGAAACACTGTTGCAAAAAATAATTTTTCTTCTAGAACACCGGTGTTCAACCGCTACGCAGCCGAACTGACAATTTATCTACGAAATGAATTGCCGAAGGCACCCTCATCACAAGACCCGCCTCAATTACAAGCGTCGGGTGCTATCCCGGCGATAACAGATTCTCAGCTTTTATCAGATTCTGATTAGCGACAAGCACAAAGGAGCAAGCCATGAATCATACATTTGACCCGATTATCAGTTTGGATTACGGAAATTTAGATACACCTGGCGTTCAGGTGGAACTTGACCCGGATGAAGCAGAATCACTGGGTGCATTTGAAGAGATTGCGCTTTCTGAAGCTGATGCTTGGGAAGCAAACACTGACATAGAAGGAGAATAAACATGAGCTCGAATACATACGTTGAAACTGTTGCCGCCTCAATTATCAGCCAATTAGAAAAGGGAACCGCTCCCTGGATCAAACCATGGCAGCCCGGCGAGCGCTTCATGCCATTTAATCCAAGCAGCGGAAATGCGTACCATGGCATGAATGCCATTTGGCTTCTGTCTGTTATGGAAGACCGAGGTTATTCTGATAATCGCTGGCTAACATTTAAACAAGTTGGCAGCCTTGGTGCTCAGGTTAACCGCGGTGAAAAAGGAACTGCCATTCAATATTGGAAGTGGACTGAGGATTTACCAGCCGTGGATGAAAGCGGCAACCCATTGACGGATGAATCTGGCAAAGTGTTAAAGCAATCGGTTCGTTTGCAGAAGCCAAAAGTTTGGTCTGCAACGGTATTTAATGCTGATCAAATCACCGGTCTGCCGGAAATAGAGCGGAAGTCACTTCCAGAATTCGATCGACATCAAGAAGCAGAAGCAATTCTAATTGAATCCAGGGCCAATATTCTATATCGGCAAAGCGATCGTGCTTTCTACAGCCCGTCTACTGATATCATCACTTTGCCCGAACGCTCACAATTTCATTCCATGGATGGTTTCTACGCCATTGCTTTGCATGAACTGGGTCACTGGACAGGGCACAGCAGCCGTCTGAATCGAGATCTGGTGCACCCGTTTGGTTCTCAGGGATACGCAAAAGAAGAATTGCGCGCAGAAATCGCCTCTTTAATGCTAGGCGAAAAACTTGGTATTGGCCATGAGCCAGGGCAGCACGTTGCGTACATTGCCTCATGGATAAAGATATTGCAAGATGATCCCCGTGAGCTCTTCCGAGCCACCGCAGATGCGGAAAGAATGACAAAATATCTTGAGGGTCGAGAAATGCTGCAAGAAAAAGTCGACGACCGAAAGATCACCGAACAAGTCCTGACTTCAGTGATGGCGTCTGAGAGGGATATGGCATTAAGAACTAACTCCGATCGCATTTACTTGGATGTACCATTTGCACAAAAAGATCAAGCAAAGGCATTAGGAGCCAAGTGGGATCGAACAGAAAAATCATGGTACGCGCTCGCTGATGTTTCCCTTGAGCCGTTTCAGCAATGGATGGAACCTAAGCAAGCGCTGCACATCGAACCCATTCAGAGCCCCGAAGCGGAGTTTGCCGGAGTCATGAAATCGGCTGGGCTTGTGTTGGATGGAATCCCGATAATGGATGGCAAAATGCATAGAGTCCCTGTGGAAGGCGACGACAATTCGCAAAAATCTGGCTCTTATGTAGGTTTTCTCGACGGGCATCCAGCTGGTTATATCAACAATTACAAGACTGGTTACGAACGAAAGTGGAAATCGAAACAGCCACAGAAGTCGATCGACGCCAAAGATATAGCAATATTGGAAGCAGCAGCTCTGGAACGAAAAGATTTAAGGAGGAAAGAACAAGGTGTCCTCCAGCAAAAAACTGCCGATGCAGTCGCGGCAATCTGGTCAGAGTCTGAGATAGCCAGCGACTCGCACCCCTACTTGAAAGCCAAAGGCGTTCCTGCACTTGGCTTGAGAATAAACACTGTCGGGCCATTGGAACTAACGGGTAATCAGCCAGGTGAAAAGCCGCAACAATGGAGCAGTAAGGGAGAGCTTCTGGTTCCAATTCAAGACATTGATGGGCACTTCCTAGGAGGTCAGTCAATCGACAATAATGGACGCAAAAGTTTTCCGCGAGGAGGTCGATTAAATGGTGGGCATTACGTCATTGGAGCGCTTGAGGCAGAAAAGAAAGTACTGATAGCAGAAGGATATGCCACGGCAGCAACACTCCACGAAGCAACTGCACTGCCAGTTATAGTTGCCTTTCACTCTGGAAATCTTCTCACCGTTGCGCAAGCGTACCGAGAAAAGTTTCAGGATAAGATCCTTATTATTGCTGGCGATAATGATCATACTCAGCCTACAGAAAAAAACATAGGCCGTCAAAAAGCAGAAGAAGCAGCTAAGAGAACCGGTGGACATCTACTGCTGCCCGAATTTGAAACAGGTTCTCCTGGAAGCGATTGGAATGATGTTGCAAACCTGAAAGGCTTAGATGCAGTAAAATTTGCATTGACCGTAGGACTGAAAGAAATTGACCGGAAAATCATGGCCGCAGAGCAAGCTTTGCATGCCGACATTCAGAAGCAGAAACAAGATAAACAACTGGCTAAGCACTCTTCGTCTGAGAAAGATCTCGTTCAAGCCAGTGGTGGCATAACATAACATATCTGGCAAATGCATTTCAATCAAATCCCAGTCTATAGTATCAGAGAAAAGAAAGATAAAGGCGGGAGTTTTTAGTTCCCGCCCTTGTTTTGCTCTAAGCCGCAGCTTTCTTGAGCTTCTTTGCTGTTGCTTCAGGTTCCAGCTGACTAGCTGTACTTGAAGTTGGCTTCTTGCTGCATAGATGGAATCCGGTCAGGTTGATTACAGGTTTTTTGACCTTGCGACCTTCCTGGTCGATGTACTCATCTATAGCAAGCCGTCCTTGCACTACGACCTCACGTCCTTTAGTGATGTGGGCTGCTGCCCTATCACCAAGTCCGTTCCAAGCTTGGACATCAATCCACATTGTTTGCGGATCTTTCTTTGCAGTTGAGTAGTCTCTGACTGCTACCGAGAATTTGACGACCTTCTTGCCAGACTCAAATATCTTGGTTGTGGGTTTTTGGCCTACGTGGCCAACGATTGTTATGCTGTTGTTCATAATATGGCACCTCCTGGGTGGTTCTTGATGTTACCGTAAAAGCACAAGTGCCTATGCACCGCCGCAGGTGCTTTTTATTCTGGCAATGGACGCGCGTAGGGTGCCTGCAAAGGTCTGCCATTGCTTGAATAAAAAGTTGTGCTACGGTAAGACATCAAATTAGAACTGCCTGGGAGGTAGTCCAGATATGGATAACAGCTAAAATAAATCGGCACGCAGGACACCACAATTAAGATAATCCTCTAGTAAATAGGCAAGAAGGTCATATAAAAAAAATCAGGCAGTCACATTTGTTTGCAAAGGAAGACCCGCTTATAAAGAGACGTCCAAGCCTATAATCGAAAATTGGTACGGCAGCCCTAAGGAATGAGATATGAGGTCGTCTTTATAGGCAGCGCGGCCATAGATGATTGACCAGGATATAAGCAAAAATAGAAAACCACTTTCAATTGCCGGATTGTGCATTAGGCAAAAGCCTATTCCAACAGCCAGCGAAAACAGGCGGATAAAAACAGCAAAGAGAAAAAAATAAGGACCTTATAATAATACAGCGGGACTGAAACTATCTTCATGATTATAGTTTTAAAATTACACAGATCGGTCTACTTTTTTCAAATTCCTATAAAACGTCAGCAACGGCATTAGGCGATCTTTTGCTGTCGGTTTTCTCTCTATTAAGAGCTATAGTAAGAGATAATGCAATGATTGCCAATTCTCTATTTTCCCCCATTATGATGGCGATTATCTAATTGGCCGAGCATGTTTGACAATTCGTCTGCATGCTCCTCTTCTTTTTCCAATATTTCTTCCATCAATCGCCGACTGGTAGAATCATCTTCACCAAGATATTTAATTATCTCGCGATACGTATCAATGGCGATTCGCTCAGCTATTAGATCTTCTTTTATCATTTCTACTAAAGTGGTGCCTTCTGTGTATTCTGAATGACTGCGCTCAGTTAAGCTGTCTGGATTCAAATCAGGAGCACCACCCAATTGCACTATCCGGGCAGCAATACGATCGGCATGTTCTTGCTCTTCGTTTGCATGTTCCAGAAATTCCGCAGCCACGGGCTCCGAGTTTATACCCTTGGCCATGAAGTAATGACGCTTATAGCGCAATACACAGACTAACTCCGTGGCTAAAGCATCATTCAATATTTTAAGTACAGTTTCCCGATCAGCTTTGTAACTATCGGTAACTGGACCATCTTCAATGTGTTTACGCGCTTGTTTTCTAATGGCTTCAATATCGGCAACGAATTCGCTCTTTGGCATGAGTGCTCCTTTATATTTATATTGGCAATTAAACGCTTGTTTTTCTGCCGGTGATCATATTAAATACAAACACGATCAACGCCAATACAAGCAGTGCATGAATGAATGAGCCGCCAATATGTGCGATCAGTCCGACAAGCCAGAAAAGTACAAGTAAAGAAATCAGTGTATAAATCATTTTTACTTCCTCCCAATTCGAAATTTTAAGTATCTGGTTCAACGTTTTTACGGTTAAGGTCGTAAGGTAAAATTACTCTTTTCATTTAACTTCAGTTTTTTGATTAGTTTGATTGACTTCGACTTGCTTTTTAGCACCATCAGTGGCTTTCATTTGTTCAGTTTTTGCTTCTTCAATCAATTCTGTAGTTTGGGCTTTAAGGTCACTTAGGATTGATGAGCCTTTGTCTACGGCTGACTCACTTGTTTTTATCACTTCTTTAGCCAGTCTTCGTAAAGTCTGCCGCCCGCTCTTGGTGAAAGCCGTCCCTATTAAAAGGACAATTGCTATTTTCCATAAGCCCATAATTAATTGTTCCTCCGTCTACTTAAAAGTTGGTTGCAGCAGAAGCTTTTAAAGCCACTCCTGCTCCCAAATCGTCGTTTTTATTTCCTAACTTTTTCGTCGACAGCACGTTTAATATCATGGGCGCCATTAGCCTTAAGAATATCTTCAGCGCGTTTGGCTTCATCTCCATTATCAGTATGAACTGACAATAAAATATTGCCCTCGCGAAGTTTTCCCTCATATTGCTTAGCTTCGTATTCTGGAATCCCTAAACCAATTAAACCACCAGCTATACCTCCGACGCTGGTACCAATTGCTGCACCACTTAAAGCAGCCATGATCGGTCCGGCAGCAATGAACGGTCCAGCACCTGGAATTGCCAGCACCCCAATGCCTGCAAGTAAGCCAAGTGCACCGCCAACTAATGCCCCGCCGCCAGCACCGGTAGCAGTGCCTTCGGGAGCCTTACTATGCTTTTCATGGCCCATATCTTTGCTGGTGCCTTTGTCAGGCAAAAGAGCTGAGATATTGTCGTTAGTGAATCCAGAACTACGCAAAGCGACCACAATGCGGTCGGCCTGAGTTTCGGTCGGTACTATACAAATTACTGCTTGTGACATAAATCCTCCTATTTGGATTTGTAAATCAATAGACTATTTTTGTTGTTTGACTTCCAATTCATTCTTATAGCTTTCGCCACAACATTGCTTGGCTAATTTTCCTATAATTTCCTTTTCCCTGAGATTATCGACTGGACCACGGAGTGTCACAAAGCCTTTTTGGTTGATGATTTTGACATTCTGAGCATCTGTGGATAATCCTTTGTAAGCAACGATTTTCCTACGCAACTTCGCGCTTATATCAACGTTCAGTTTGTCGTTAGATTGGTTCTGAGCTGTGGGGCGACTGCCGGTCCGATCACGACTGTTTACAGCCGTATTGTCTACGTCGTGCGTTCCTTGCGCATAAACGTTCACAGCAACACTTGAACTAATTGCTATCGACAAAATCAATCCTATATCTGTTCGTTTCATTGTTTATCTCTATCCTCCTATTTTTCAGTAATCATCTTTTTTTCACTGCTAGCATTCGACTATTTGTTTTAAACGGCATAGTCATCAAGCCGTTCATATTGAAAAAACATTTCTTTGACTTTGCGATGGTCTTCGTGAAGTATTTGTATAACATCACTACTATTGCCAGGCTTGTGACCATTGGGTGATTTATCAGTGTTTTTGGATTCGGAACTTTTCATAATAGCTCCTTCAAATATATTAGTTATGATGACTAAGCCGAACGCCTTGAGCAATTCAAAAAAGACCGAATGCTAAGGTTGATCTACTCTTAATATATTTTTGGAAAATTAAAGCAGCAGATAGCCTTTTTCTCGGCGACCAAGACTATTTAACTTACTGTAATTACTATGACCCGTTTGAAAACAATTGTCTGCTAGATATTTAACACTAATTAGAGCAGGGCAAATGTCTAGATACCCTATAACGCTACTGCATCACTGGTGTGCAGTATCAAAGTAGACATTCTGTTTAAATGTAATCTTTCTCTTAAAAGCGAAGAAGCAGTCCTGGCACCAGCCGAAATGACTTAAATCTTAATCCCACTTTTAATTAGATCTGGCGATTTGATCTGTAATTGCTGCATAAATCTTTATCTGTCGCAAGAACAAGTGGCTTTACGCTCTCATTAAATTTGCTGTCCAATAAGCAAGCATGCAAAAATGAAAGTTACCCTACTTTCAATGGCTCGCAAATGTTTACATATTGGCTTGTCATGTTGCCCAACTTGCTTTGTAGTAGCAAAGTAGACAACCTTAATATATAAAATATCGTTTGTAAACATATTTTGCTATATCATTTAGTTAGGTAAGTCACGTTTGAGAACGAGTGCTTCTTTATTATTATGTCAATTCTTAGTTTTATTCTTTTTCTGTTCGTGGCAGCAGCATGTGCCTATTTGGCAGAACGATTGGTGCCAAATACGGTGCCGGGTGGATTTATCACCTCAGCAGTAGTTGGCATAATTGGTGCCTGGGTTGGTGGTTGCCTAATTGGTTCTTTTGGACCAAGTCTTGCTGGCGTATCGTTGATTCCTTGCATACTTGGTTCAGCAGTTCTAGTTTTCGTCCTATCTCTAGTCTCTCGAAGCCTCCGTCGGAAGACTTAAGACCAAGATTAGGTTATTAGTTTGTTTAAGGCCATTTTGAAAAATAGGAGCATTTGAAATATATGAATTGGGATCAAATTAAAGGTGATTGGAAACAGATGCAAGGCAAGGTGAGGGCTCAATGGGGTAAGTTGACTGATAATGATCTAGTGCAAATCGGTGGCAAAAAGGATGAGCTTGTCGGCAAGTTGCAAAAACACTATGGGCACAGCAAAGAAGAAGCGGAAAAGCATATTGATGAATTTATCAATAAGATATAAAACCCGCGAAATCACACAATTGTATGGACTGGATCTTTATGTCTAACGTTTGGAGAGGCAAAGGACAATTGATCCGGGTCGTAAGGGCTGATGCGACGCAATTCATCCAACAATTCCTGGGTGACTAGCTCAGGTGCGGTATGTTTCATGCCGTGGACAACACGATGTCCCACGGCCTGGACTGATTCAAAACTATTTTGCTCTTCGAGCCAATCAATCAAGAATTTTACAGCCGATTGGTGATCACCAGCAGGTACATTGCAGCTATCTTGTTGATCCCTGGTCTGGTAATTGAACTTCAGATTGGTCCCGCTTAGGCCAATACGGTCAACCTTTCCATAGAGCCCTCGCTTCAGTTGTTCTTCGACCTGGTACAGAGCGAACTTGATGCTCGATGAGCCGCCGTTAATGGTCAGGATGGAGTGCATTAATTTTCCTTTCGTAATATCAGGTGTTATTTAGCGAGCGACTTGCGGATAGATTTCAATTCCCGCCGATGTTTCGCGGTGGTCTTGGGATATGCCATCTTAAGTTCACTGAGCGCATCAAGAATAATTTGGGAAACAATTACCCGAGCATTCTCCTTATCATCGGCAGGAACGATGTACCAGGGAGCGTAATCGTTACTGGTTGCGCTCAGGCAATCCTCATAAGCGTTCATGTAATGCTTCCAGTATTTGCTTTCGTGAATGTCGGGGAGGCTGAATTTCCAATTTTTGTCTGGCTCGTCAATGCGCTCGAGAAATCGTTTTCGCTGCTCTGCCTGCGAAAGGTGCAGGAATATTTTAATGATTCGCGTCCCGTTACGATAAAGATGATGCTCAAAGTCAACAATGGAGCGATATCGCCCTTTCCAGATAGTTTTTTCGTCTAGCAACTCCTCAGGAAGCCGTTGATTGCGGAGAATCTCCGGATGTACGCGAACTATCAATACTTCCTCGTAATAAGAACGATTGAATATGCCGATGCGCCCACGTTCAGGAAGCCGGCATGTCGTGCGCCAGAGAAAGTCATGATCCAATTCCTCAGTGCTCGGCTGTTTGAAATCAAAAACCTGGCAACCGCGTGGATTGACCCCAGACATGACGTGCTGAATAGCGCCGTCCTTACCAGCGGTGTCCATGCCCTGAAAGATGAGCAGTAGGGCATAGCGATTGGATGCATAATGAAGGCGTTGCAATGAAGTCAACTTCTCAATGTGTTCTGCCAGGAGTTTTTGATACTGCTTTTTCGACTTGCAAAATGGCTTCACAATTGTCGGCCACTCAGCGAGTTTGACTTTTCCCCTTGGTTTTACAGAGAAATCATTTGAATCGATTTTCATTTTTGTTCCTTATTAAGGGCTTCGAAACCAGAAACGACATCAAATAATTCCTCGTCGATGCTGCTTTGGCGCAAACGATGAAACCTATCATTGAGATCCACCAGTAGTTCGTCAATGTTTTTGTCAGCGCGTTGCATCGCTGCCAGGCGGCTGGCGTTCTCGCTGGCGAGGGATTCAGCACAGGCGCGAAAGATTGAAACAAATAGATATTCGCGGATAAGTGCCCGCAATGTCGCCGTGCCACCACCGATGACTTCTGGTAATTTTGCTGTCGGCCAGTGAATTGCCAACAACTTGTTCTGCCAGTTATCGTCCAGCGGCAGCAGCCGCTGACTGGTTGGTGCATACCCTGCCCCAGCAGTAGGCTGATTGTAGAATAGATGGAGTTCGGTTACTTCAACGTGGTTGTGGTGTGCCTCAGTCTCTATAAGTATCTGTCCGACAAGCGTGGTGATGGACTTGACTGCGGTCGGCACATTGAAGACACCTACTATCTGTAGCCCCGCTTCAGCAAGATGCGCGTGGACGCGTTCACCTACGGCCCAAACCTGAGGTTTGTTCGGTAGGGCTACCAATGTTTTCGCTGCATAATCAGCCACCACATCATTAAACTGGCCGACCAACCCCTGATCTGAACCAAACACAATCGCGCCAATCGTCCTTATGTTGGTTTTTTCTTTTGGTTTTGCTATTAAGTCTGTAGCATTTTTTTGAAGGCAGGCATGTAGTCCTAATTCCACAGAGCGATAGTAGTCAGCCAGTGCACGCACCGAGTTCTCGTATTGTCCAATGCTTGAAGCGGCCAGGGCTTTCATTGTGCGGACGACGGATTGCAGATCGCCAGCACTATTGATTTTCTCGCTCAAACTTGCGGTAGTTTTGCTCATGCCTTATCCTTTGATACCACATTGGGCTTAGCTTCAGGTTTAGGTTGATAGGGTGCTAGCGCCTGGCGCGCAATTTGTATTATTGCTTGGCGATCCTCGTCATTCAATTTTGCAGTGGTTTCCAATCGTGCACACACCTGTGCTGGAATGCTCGCCGCTGCCTCGCGGACGGCGTGCTCGGCATCCTTCATCTTATCCATTGGCACCGGTTCAAACAGTCCTGCACTCAATGCCAGCAGGATAGCGATTTGGGCCGGAACCGGCACCGGAGCGAATTCCGGTTGCTTCAAGCAAGCGCGGATTCGCTGTCCATGGTCAATTATTTTGCGGGTGTTTTCATCCAGGCGCGCACCGAACCGGGCAAAGGTTTCAAGTTCTTCGAACTGCGCATAAGCCAGTTTGAGATCGCCAGCCACAGCCCGATATGGCTGCCCATTGCGCCTTGCCACCAACACGCGAAACGGATTTGCCTACATCAACCGCTGGCAACATGCCTAATTCAAACAGTGACGGCGAAAGATAGATCTGCCCATCGGTTATGGAAATCAGATTGGTTGGAATATAGGCAGAAATGTCCTGCGCTTCAGTTTCGATGATGGGCAGTGCAGTCAGTGAGCCATTGCCGAGCTCCGTGCACAGATGAGTGGCACGTTCAAGCAGGCGCGAGTGAATATAGAAGATGTCACCGGGGAAGGCTTCGCGTCCGGGTGGTCGCCGCAGCAGGAGAGAAAGCTCGCGATAGGCGCGGGCGTGATGCGTGAGGTCGTCATAAACAATCAGTACGTCACGACCCGCTTCCATAAAATGTTCGGCGATGCTGGTAGCGGCATAAGGGTTGATATAAGTAAGACCGGGCGGATCGTTACCTTCAGTGACAACAACAACTGTGTAATCCATTGCGCCCTTCTCCTGCAGGACAGCTATGTCTTTAGCTACAGCGGAAGCGCGCTGACCGATGGCACAATAAACACAGATGACATTTTTACCGCGCTGGTTAAGAATGGTGTCGATAGCAATGGTAGTCTTGCCAGTCTGCCTGTCACCGACAATCAATTCTCGCTGTCCGCGCCCGATAGGAATCAGGGCATCGATAACCTTCAACCCAGTCTGCAGTGGCACTGTCACCGGTGCGCGGTCCATGATGGGAGGAGCAGGGCGTTCGATGGGCAGGCGCTTGCTGCAAGCACCGGCCCTTTGCCATCCAATGGCCGGCCAAGCGGGTCGATAACACGTCCCAAGCAATTCATCGCCCACGGCTACGTCCATAACCCGGCCAGTGCGCTCCACCTCGTCGCCTGCATGCAAATTCCAGTATTCGCCAAGCAGCACAACGCCGATTTCGTCTTCATCCACATTGAAGGCAATACCGAATATGCCACCAGGAAACTTTACCAATTCATTAAAGCCAATATTGGCAAGTCCAGAGACCTTAGCGATGCCGGCAGAGACTCTTGTGATAGTGCCCACCTCACGCAGAACTAGTTGCGGCGTGAAGCTTTCACGCGTTTGACTGATACTCGTCGAAAGCGTAAGATCGAAGTACTTTCTGTAAACTTTCAGAGGCTCATGTTCATTTTCCGTCTCCATTTTTAAGAGTGCTCGGGCTTAGCTTGTTTATTTAGTAATTCGCTAACACCAGTTTCTAGAGAGGCGAGATAATCCGAGATGCTCCAGGCGACTTTTTGTCCATTAGTGCTCAGCTCAATGCCACTGATCAGATCCGGTGCGGTCTCGAAGCGGATGCGGATTTCGGCCGAGAAAGTTTCGTTAAGAGCATTTTGTATAGTCGCTCGTTGCTCGTCAGGCAGATCAAAGGCGCTGCGCACCAGCGCCGGATCGGTCGCTGTCTTGAGTGCTTGCCCAGAGCATCTTTTGCTTTACTATCCATTTCTCTTAAACGGCGAGTGAACACTTCAGCCATCTGCTCTTCCAGACTGGTCGTCGACAGATCAGTGAGTGTTTTGCGTGCGATGGCAAAAACTTCCTGTTCGGTGCGGCGCCGAATAGATTGACTTAAATTATGCGCGTCGGTTCTCAACGTTTCCATCGCTTTGACACTCAAGTGCTTCGGCTGTCTTGCCGTGCTTCATCGAGAAGCCGCTGACGCTCGGCTTTGGCTTCGTCGGTCGCCTTTTTCAAAAGTGCCGCACGTTGCTGGTCGAATTCTTCGTTCTTGTGTTGAAACTCGTCGCGCTCTTTTTGAGCTTCCGCCTTTTTGGCTTCGGCGTCAGCTAGTTCCGCGGCGATCAGCTTCTCCCGCGCATCAATGGCATTGAGGATGGGTTTATAGAGAAAGCGCTTCATCAACCATACCAAAATCAGGAAGTTGAGCATTTGCGCGCCGACAGTGAACCAGTCAATAAGCATAAGTTATTTACCGCGGTTTGAGCGATAACGTGGTTCCAGAACGGATTGGCGAAAATAAGAATCATCGACACCACAAAGCAATAGATGGCCATGGATTCGATCATCGCCAGACCAACAAACAGTGTTCGGGTAATGGTGGCGGAAGCATCGGGCTGTTGCGCCAGTGCAGTTAGTGCTGTCGCTACCGAACGCCCTTCGCTCAGAGCCGGCGCCACACAGCCCATGCCGATAGTAAATCCGGCAGTGACAATAGAGGCAATTGCAATGAGGGTCATGTTATCCATAAGTATCTCCTTTGATTGTTGTTGTTTCAAGTTTTGGTTACTGGCTCAGGCTTGGACTGAGGCTTGCGAGTACGCGTAGCAGCGGCGATATATACCGCGGCCAGAATGCTAAAAATATAGGCTTGCACCATGCCGGTAAGCAGACCGAGCATCGTCATTACTACTGGAAAAATAAGAGGTGAGATGGTCAGCAAAATAGCGATAATCATCGTCCCGCTCATCATATTGCCAAACAGGCGGATGGACAGGGCCAGCGTGCGCGAAAGTTCACTGATGATGTTAAACGGCAGCATGATGATGGTGGGCTCAGTATAAGATTTCAGATAGCCAACCAAGCCATGTTCCTCAATGCCGAAAAGTGGCACAGCCACAAACACGCACAGCGCCAGCGCCGCTGTGGTGGAAAGTGAGCCTGTCGGTGGCTCGTAGCCGGGAATAACAGTACAGAGACTTGCAGTGGCGATGAAAAGAAAAGCGTGCCCAGAAAACCGAGATACTTTTCAGGATGGCTTAGTCCGACGTCTTCGATTTGTTTCTCTATTGCCGTAACGACAATTTCAAGAAGGTTTTGCCACCCGGATCGTTTCAGATCAGTGGAAAGTTTGCCAGTAATGAGTTTTGATCCAACCGCCAGCAAGAGCATCAGCCCCCAAGTGAACGACGAATAGTGGCATTGAGTTTGAAAAAACCATGTTGCCAGAAGATCAGCTGATCTGGACTAAGGCGCATGTCTTACCTCCTGAGGCGGCCCTGCATGTGTTTTTGCCGATGTGCAAGTCACGCAGATCAAAGCTATTTTAGTCATGAAAAATCCCAGCATACACAACAGCAAACGCTGCCAATTACCAGCACCGACAAAATAAAATCCAGCCAAGACAATACTTATACGCAGCAACAAGCTGCCCAAAAACCAGATTGCTGGTTGTTTGGATGCAACGCCTTTGCCAATCGCCCACCAGAGTCCGCCGAAGAAAATTGCACCAAGCACCATTCCTGATGCCCAAGCAAAGATAAGTGCAAGCATTTCATTCATCGCCACCCTCCTGGTCATCACTTATTGCCTTATTCTCCATGTCCACCCAATGCCAGGCATTTAAACAGCCGATCGCTAGGCCAGTGACCAGAAATGTTAGCGTCCAAGAATGAATGCCTGGATGACTTTTGTCCAGCCAGATACCCAACCAAGCGCCTAACAGGGTTGGAATCACTACCGACCAGCCGATAAGCCCCATCATGCCCAGGCCAAACCAGACATCCTGACTCCCATTGCGCCGCGCCTTAAGTTTGCGTGTTGCTTGCTTGCCCACATCTTGACTGAAAATAGATTGTTGTTCAGCATTGTTTATTTCAGGTTCTTCACTCATGATTAAACTCCACCAAGCGACGAACGAAATCGCTCTCCATTTTTGCCATTATTGTGCGGACGTTTTGTTCCTGTTCGTTCAAATTAAGAAACTGGTTTTGCACAGCTTTATGTAATTGGGTAAGGTTCGTTCCGCCAATAGCGTTGCGCACTGAGATAGACACATCCAAGCCAGTCTTGACTAGTACTCCTTCATCGAGAGCCACACAAACTTCGCCTTCGGCTTTGTTTTCGTAAATCAAAATTCCAGGTGAGAGGGAGGCGACACAGTCCAGGCGGTGCGGTAGCAGCCCGAATGAGCCAACGCTCGTCTGAGCAACTATGCGAGAAACGCCCGACTTCTGCGCAAAAATTTGGAATGGCAGGAGAATTTTTAGATTCATGAGTTCTTGCTGCTGCATATTATTTTGCTTTCTTCGCCTCGTCAATGGTGCCAATCATATAGAGTGCGCTTTCCGGGTAATCTTTGAATTCATCGCCCAAGATGCGCTCACAACCCTCCATGGCATCCTTAAGACTGACAAGTTTTCCTTTTATACCTGTGAACTGTTCTGTAGCAAAAAATGGTTGGGTGAGAAAACGTTCTAAGCGCCGGGCCCGACCAACCACTTTGCGATCATCTGGCGAAAGTTGGTCAAGTCCAAGCATGGCAATGATGTCCTTGAGGGCATTGTATTGAGCTAGAGTGCGCCTGATTTCTTGGGCTAAGTTGTAATGCCGGTCACCAATGATACCAGTCGTAGCCATTTTAGAACCGGATTGTAAAAGATCGATAGCAGGGTAAAGTCCTTCACTGGCGCGCTTGCGCGAAAGCACGATTGAGGCAGATAAATGCGAAAATGTATGCACGGCTGCTGGATCTGTCAAATCATCTGCTGGCACATAAACTGCCTGAATAGAAGTAATTGCACCGGCATCAGTATTAGCAATACGCTCCTCTAGTCGCGACAGCTCGGTGCCCATGGTTGGTTGATAGCCTAGGCGCGATGGCATTTGTCCCATCAAGCCGGATACTTCCATGCCTGCCTGGATGAATCGGAAAATATTATCGATCAGCAACAACACGTCGCGATGCTCGTCGTCCCGGAAGTACTCGGCCATCGTCAGCGCCGCCTGTCCAACACGAAAACGGCTGCCGGGCGGCTCGTTCATCTGGCCAAAGATCATCACCATGTTAGGCAAAACGCCGGCTTGCTTCATGTCGCTGTAAAGTTCTTGTCCTTCGCGACAACGTTCACCAATACCGCAAAAAATACTGACGCCCTTCTGGTGCCCAATCATATTGTGGATCATTTCGGTCAGCAAAACTGTTTTGCCTACGCCTGCGCCACCAAAAAGTCCAGCCTTGCCACCACGTTCTAGAGGGACAAGCACGTCTATAACCTTGATACCGGTTTCAAAAATTTCAGACTTAGTAGATCTTCGAGTAAGGGGTGGCGGAGAGCGGTGCACAGGTCGCCATTGCACATCGGACACTGGTGCTTCGCGATCGATGGTGTTGCCGAACACGTCAAACATTCGCGAGAGTATACCTTTGCCCACCGGCGCTTTTAATTGACCGCCCGTGTCTTCCACGTCCATACCACGAGCTAAACCTTGCGTGGGTGTTAGAGCAATGCCGCGCACACGTAAGGCATCAAGCTGTGCCTGTACTTCGATAACAATTTGTTTTTTATCGCCGGCATACAATAACGAGTAGATTGGCGGCAAATGTTTATCAAACCTAATATCGACAACGCTACCGCGCACTGCAACAACTTTGCCAATGTTGGATATAGCAGTTTGTGCAGCTGTTGTCATGCTCATGTCCTTTCCATGCTAGCATCGTATTCACCACGGCGCGCCGCCCAATTACATCGGGCACGATGATACAAAGCTTGTTGTGCCGGCATAATGTTAACTTCTTTGCCTTGCCAGATCTCCAGTGCCGGTTGCTGGATGGCGCGAGCAAACGAAAACGACAACGTCCAAGGCAGTAGTGACTTGAATCTAACATTCATGGCATTCAAACGGGCTGAGGCCAGTTCACTAGATTGTCCACCTGACAAGAAAGCAATTCCAGGCACAGCAGCCGGAACGGCTCGCAAAAAACACTTCACAGTAGCCGCGGCTACTTCGTTTACCGCTTCTTGTTTGGGGCAGGTCAATCCTGGCAGCACCATATTTGGTTTCAGGATCATACCTTCAAGTATTACTCGTTGTGTATACAGTTGATTAAAAACCGTTCTCAGGACTTCTTCTGTTACCTGGGCACACCGATCCAGAGTATGTGCTCCTTCCATAAGTACTTCTGGCTCGACGACAGGGACTAACCCTGCTTCCTGACACAATGCGGCATAGCGAGCCAGTGCCTGCGCATTGGCCTTGATACAGCCCCGGCTGGGAATATCATTGCCTATGGTAATCACCGCGCGCCACTTAGCAAAACGCGCACCCATTTGGAAGTATTCAGCCAGGCGATCGCGCAATCCGTCCAGACCTTCGGTTATTTTTTCTCCCGGATGAGCTGCCATTTGCTTTGCACCGATGTCAACTTTGATGCCGGGAATGATACCAGCAGCAGTGATGACTTTAACAAATGGAGTGCTGTCCTTCTTATGCTGACGGATCGTTTCGTCGTAGAGAATGACACCGCTGATGCATTCACCTAACTTGGGTGTAGTGATAATCAATTCACGATAGCAACGCCGCGCCTCTTCGGTTTGAGGAATTCCCAACTTGGCAAATCTTTTATTACAGGTCGCAGTACTTTCATCCATCGCTAGGAGTCCTTTATCGTTAGCGACAAGGATACTGGCAGTGTCTGTAAGCTCTTGCGCATTCATTTGTGGTTGCCCCATTTCCAATTGCGGATTTCCGGCAGATCTTGTCCATGTTTATCAATGTAATGCTTGTGCTCAATGAGTTTGTCCTGCATCATTTGTTTTAAATAATCGCCCTTGGCGCCCAGGTGTGGTAGGCGATCGATAACGTCTTGCACTAGATGAAAACGATCCAGATCATTTTGTACTCTCATGTCGAAGGCGGTTGTAATCGTGCCTTCTTCTTTGTAGCCCCGAACGTGCAGGTTGCGGTTAGCGCGGCGATATGTAAGCCGGTGGACTAATGTTGGGTAGCCGTGGAAGCCAAAAATTATGTGTTTATCTTTGGTGAAAAGCGAATCGTAATCCGCTTCGCTTAATCCATGCGGATGCTCACTGGCAGACTGCAGCTTCATGAGATCGACTACATTAATAACCCGTATTTTTAAATCGGGCAGATGCTGGCGAAGAATAGAAACCGCGGCCAGAATCTCAAGGGTTGGCGTGTCCCCGCAGCAGGCCATCACTACATCAGGTTCACTGTCTTGATCGTTGCTAGCCCATTGCCATATACCAATGCCTTCTGTGCAATGAATAACTGCAGCGTCCATCGTCAACCATTGTGGCAGAGCGTGCTTGCCTGCCACCACTACATTGACATAATGCCGGCTGCGCAAACAATGATCAAAGACAGACAAAAGACAGTTAGCGTCCGGCGGTAAATAACAACGCACTATATCGGCTTTCTTGTTAATAACGTGATCAAGGAATCCGGGATCTTGATGCGTAAAACCGTTATGATCTTGCTGCCAGACATGGGAGGCGAGCAGATAGTTAAGCGAGGCGATTTTTCTGCGCCAGGGCAATTCCAATGTTACTTTTAACCATTTAGCATGCTGGCTGAACATCGAGTCGACAATGCGAATAAAGGCTTCATAACTATTAAACAATCCGTGCCGCCCAGTGAGCAAATATCCTTCCAACCAGCCCTCGCACTGGTGTTCGCTAAGCATAGAGTCGAGCACACGCCCAGCCGGTGCGAGAAATTCATCATTCTTCTGTTCCCTGGCTTCCCACTGACGGTTGGTGACCTCAAAAACCGCACCAAGTAAATTCGACAGTGTTTCATCGGGACCAAAAATACGGAAATTACTTTGATCTTTATTTAGTTTAGCTACGTCGCGCAGGAAATTGCCTAGCACAAGTGTATCCTGACCGGTCACAGCGCCAGGACTTGGTACATTGACAGCGTGATCGTGGAAGTTCGGCATGTGCAGATCATGCAGCAGAATGCCACCATTAGCATGGGGATTAGCACCCATACGGCGATCTCCCTCAGGTGCCAGCCCAGCTAATTCGGGAATGAGACGTCCATTCTCATCAAACAATTCTTCTGCTTTGTAGCTCTTCATCCAACTTTCAAGCTGGGCTACATGATCTGGGTGCTCGTCATCGACAAGAAGGGGTACTTGATGGGCTCGAAACGTACCTTCGATCTGTAATCCGTCCACTACTTTTGGTCCTGTCCAACCCTTGGGCGACCTAAGAACGATCATCGGCCAGCGTGGACGGCTGGCATCGCTGGTGGTGCGCGCCGTCTTTTGGATTTGCCTAATGTTCTCGACGACTTTGTCTAAGGTATTAGCCATCAGCTCATGCATAATTTCAGGATCATCACCTTCCACAAAGTAAGGCGTCCAACCGCAGCCTCTTAAAAATTGCTCCAATTCTTCGTGCTCAATGCGAGCAAGTACAGTGGGGTTGCTTATTTTGTAGCCATTAAGATGCAGAATAGGCAGCACAGCTCCGTCACTAATTGGATTGAGGAATTTGTTCGACTGCCACGCAGTCGCTAATGGTCCTGTTTCTGATTCTCCGTCACCGATGATGCAGGCGACGATCAAATCTGGATTATCGAACGCTGCCCCGAAAGCATGGCTTAGTGAATAGCCAAGCTCGCCACCTTCGTGAATTGATCCTGGTGTTGTCGGCGCTACGTGACTGGAAATGCCGCCGGGGAAAGAGAATTGCGTGAATAGCTTTTTCATCCCTGCTTCATCCTGGCTGATGTTCGGATAAATCTCACTGTAAGTGCCTTCCAGATAAACATTGCCGACCAGCGCTGGACCACCATGACCGGGACCGGCGATATAAAACATATCGAGGTCGTATTTTTTTATTACACGATTCAAATGTACATAGATAAAGTTCTGTCCCGGAGTTGTTCCCCAATGTCCAACTACCAACGGCTTTACGTGTGAAAGTTTCAGCGGCTCCTTTAACAACGGATTGTCGTAGAGATAAATCTGCCCGACTGAAAGATAATTAGCAGCCCGCCAATAAGCATTCATCTTGTGGAGCAGATCCACGCTGAGCGTTTTTGTTTTCATTGCCATATCATTTTGGGATTCCTGTTGCAGAAGTTGCATGCATTTACTCCTTTTCTATGAATATGACCTAGTTATGAGGCGAAAGCTCCTGGTGAGTTAATCGGCGGAGTTTTTTAGCAAATCATTGCCTGGAATTGCTTGTTGAAGGCGCAATAGAGTTTTTTGTGCTCTATCGGCAACATATGGATTTTCATCTGTTGCTAGAATATTTAAAATGGAACTATCGATCTGATGATTTTCGGCAAGAGCATATCGTAAATCCGGACTATTATCCTGAGCTAATTGCGCGGTAGTAATTATGTGTGTATTTTTATTGTCTGCCACAGCCATGCGAACTTCCACATCATTATGTTGTGAAAGGCGATGCAGAACAATAGCAGAAGTGGTGGGATGATTGGCAATATAATTGTCGTCATTCGTATCCCAAGCTTCCACTGACGTAGCCACAGTTGTCACCTGGTGTTTTGAACCTTTGATAATGAAATCAGACCAAGTTGAAATAACAGCAGCTCTCACGAGCCTCCGGGGGTGTGTTACATATTTAACAACCTTGCCTATATTTCTAGTATAGGCTTATTAAATACATAAACCTAGTTAATCATTGCATTAAGCGCTTTTACGATTAACTTTTCACTGAAGATCGGTCACCAGGCTGCAAAGGCAAGATATGTCCGATTGTGACGATAGTCTACAAAGCCCTTTTGATTGAAAGATACAAGTTAGATTCGAGTTTTAACCCAGATTCTTCAAAAACTGGCAAAGGTTTGCGAGTTTGTCTATCATGGTGCCAGGTTTGCTTTGTAGTATCAAAGTGGACAACCTTATAAATGAAATAATCCCTACCTGTATATAGTGGCGATATGTTACAGTAATGCATGTGATGTTTGAGAGTTGAGTAATTATGTCGGAAAGCCATTAAAATTACCATTATTCGAACTGTTGTGACCGGGTGTCTTAGGAACCATGGCAGAGGCAGGCGAATAGTATGTCAATCGAGAGCAAACTTTCTAGTCCCACAAGATCAGAGATTGTACAGTTTCAACCTAAAAGTATTTCTTGTATTGAATGTAGAAATATTTTTGTTTTTTCAATTGAAGAGCAGGAATTTTTTCATAGTCTTGGACTTACTAATACACCCAAAAGATGTCCGCATTGCCGCGTCTTAATGCGCATGCGTCGAGAAGGTAAGTCAACTGCCACAGTGACGCAGTTAAATTGCGTCGAGTGTGGAGAAAAAACCACTGTGCCATTTCTACCCAGGAATGAAAAGGAAATTTATTGCACCACTTGCCGTAAACAATTCAAAAGAGGCAATCATAAATCCGTTAAATTGCTCAATAGTGGATCTAGTTAGAGAACGTTTCAGCTTGATCAAGAGGTGTTGTTATGTTCAACAATATGCTTAAGGATAAAAAAAGTGAAAGACTTGGTCTACTTTTGGCCGCAATTATATTTGCATCGGTTGCCATAGTACAGCTTTGGCGAGCAATTGCAGGGATTTCGGTTGAAGTGGATGGTTACTCAATACCAATTTGGTTTAGTGTAGTTGTTGGAGCCGCCACTCTTGTGATGTCATTCTGGATGGGAGTGATATTGCGCCATCATTCATGAATTCAACATAGGACACACAGGAATGAGTATCGGTTCTTTCGTTTTGATGTTGCACAGTCATCTGCCGTTTTATCGTAAGGCCGGTATGTGGCCATTCGGTGAGGAAAATGTGTATGAATGCATGGCAGAAACTTATATTCCGTTGCTTAATATTATTGATGAATTACAGCGTGAAGGTATCAAAGCTAATTTAACTATCGGCATGACCCCTGTTTTGACTGAACAGTTGGCTGACCGGCATATTAACGAGAACTTTCTCAAATTTCTCAATATGCGCATAGAAGTTGCACGCAGTGATCAAAACCGCTTTAAAGCCCGGGGCGAAGATGCTGATGCTGATTTGCTGCAACTTGCTCATTTTTGCGAGCAATGGTTCAGCAGAATTAAAGCAACTTATCTTGAACATTGGCAGGGAGACATTATTGCTGGCTTGAAGAGCTGCCAAGATCAGGGTTTAATTGAAATTACAACTTCTGCTGCCACACATTGCTTTTCACCTTTGCTGGCAACAGACAGTTCTTTGCGAGCCCAGTTCAAAACTGGTATTGAGTCCTACAAACGCCATTTTGGCAGGCAGCCGCAAGGTTTCTGGTTGCCTGAATGTGCTTATCGCCCAGCTGATGAATCTCGCTCAGGTATTGAGCGTTGGCTTCATGAGCTAGGTATCAAATACTTTTTTACCGAATCGTTTGTCATTGAAGGCGGAAAAAGTGCGGAGGCAAGAAGAACTTTTGGCCCTTATGGTGATATTGACTATTTACCGGCCGCGGCAAGAAAATCTACCGGGCTTGACACTTTCGAAGCATACTGGTTGAAAGACTATCCGGTGGCTGTGCTTGGCAGGCATGAAGAAGCGGGATATCAGGTCTGGTCTGCTGATCATGGTTATCCCGGTGATGGTAATTATAGAGAATTTCACAAGAAGGACAACGTTTCGGGATTGCATTATTGGAAATTGACTTCCAAGCAAACAGATCTTGGGCACAAACAACTCTATAACCCTGAAGCAGCTCTGTATCGAGTTCATGAGCATTCAGACCATTATGCTGGCACCGTTCAACAACAACTCACCGATCGCCTGAAAGCTACAGGTAAACCTGGATTGATCATGGTTAGTTTTGACACGGAACTTTTTGGTCACTGGTGGTTCGAAGGCACAACGTGGATAAAAGAAATAATTCGCAAATTAAAAACATATACTGCTGTTAGCATACAAACAGCAAGCGAGTATCTAAAAGAATTTCCGCCCAATCAAGCTATTGATTTACCAGAGTCTTCCTGGGGCTCAGGTGGGCACTGGCAGGTTTGGCTCAATAATGATACTGAGTGGATGTGGCCAATTATTCATGAGGCTGAGAGCACTATGGAAGACTTGTCTAGCAAGACTAACAGTAAGAATACTTCTACAGGCACTAGTGGCTCCAGCAGTTTAATGGAGCGCGCATTAAGGCAGTCGGGGCGTGAATTGCTCCTTCTTCAATCAAGTGATTGGCCGTTTCTTATCACTACCGGACAGGCCAAACAATATGCCATTGAACGCTTCAACACTCACAATGAGCGTTTTCAAGCTTTAGCCAAAATGATAACATCTGGAAAATTAAATGAAGCAGAAGTTGCTCAGATAGAAGACACTGACAATTGCTTTCCTGATATTAAGCCTAAAGACTTTGCTTTCAGTGTTAGTACTAACGTATCGTAAAACCACCTACTTTCAATAGATGATCGCGATTCACTGTAGCTCGAAAGAAATAAGAATGCTAAAGGACCAAAGACGATTAGAGAGGTTTTTATGACATATAAATGGACAGCAATACGCCCAACGATTACTATTAACGAACCAGGTGGAGCTGATACCAAATCAACTCTAATAGTTGCTCGGGATTATATTCATGCCGATCAAATGCTAAGAGACATATTTAGCGAGCCATTTAGCTTGCAAGTTTTCGACGAAGAAGGCAAACGAGTATATGATGATGATCAGCTTACACTGCAAAAACTGAATGATATTACTGGCGCCTAGCTAATAGAAGTAGTGTGATAATTCGATCTTACCTATGAATTTTTAGGAGGTTGCGGAATGATAAAGGTTTTTAAACACGAGGGCAACATCATTTGCCTTCAGGCGAGCGGCAAGTTAACTCACGACGACTACCAACAGGTGCTGATTCCTCAACTGCAGCAGGTTGTCAATAAACACGGCAAGGCTCGGGTTCTCCTTGCAATGGGCGAAGAGTTCAACGGTTGGGAACCAGCGGCGTTATGGGATGACGCCAAATTCGGCATGACCCACCGAACAGACTTTGAAAAATGTGCGGTTGTAGGCGGTCCAAAATGGGTGGAGTGGGCTACAAAAGTTGGTGCCTTGATAATCCCCTGTGAAGTCAAGACATTTCCGTCCAACCAGCTGGCTGATGCACAACTCTGGATCAAGGCACCCATTGAAGCACCAACCAACAAATAGGCAGCTGACTTACTCCGGTGCAAGAATGAGTAATGTCGTTCACAAATAGGCAACGGTTTACAAGACGAGGAGGTTTCGCTTGATCAAGACAGAACTTATTTCCGCCAATGCGTTGAAGATCGTGGTGCCTGAAAAATTGAAAGCAGCCGACTTCCGCCAAATTGCACCGCAAGTCGATTCCATCATCAGTCAACATGGAAAAATCAAACTGCTGATTGACGCTTCTGGGTTCAACGGTTGGGAAAATATAGAGGCTTTTGAAACTCACGCTGGATTCATAAAAAACCACCAAGAGAAGGTGGAACGTATTGCCGTCATTGCTGCACACGACTGGCAACTCTGGCTGATTGGCATGATCAAAATGTTCGTTCATCCTGAAGTAAGAGCCTACGACAAGCCCCATGAAAGTGAGGCCCTGCAATGGATCTTAGGATAAGTGTCCCAACGCCAGAGCATCGTTTACCATTGCTTGTGCTTCCTCCAGGATGCGATGCAAATGATCAGCTCCATTAGAGCTTTCGGCATAGATCTTGTAGATATTTTCAGTCCCTGATGGACGCGCCGCAAACCACCCGCTTTTGGCAATTACTTTCACGCCGCCGATAGGAGCGCCATTGCCTGGTGCCTTAGTTAGGATAGTCTCGATTTTTTCACCAGCTAGATCCGTAGATCGAACCTGTTGTGGCGAGAGTCGCTTTAGCATCTCCTTCTGTTTCGTGGTGGCAGAAGCCTCAACGCGGTCATAAACAAACTCGCCAAACTCACGCGTGAGTTCATGGTAAATTTCGCCGGGATCGCGTTCCATCCGTGCGGTGATCTCTGCAGCCAGCAAAGCTGGGACTATGCCATCTTTATCAGTCGTCCACACAGCGCCATCTAAACGAACAAAAGACGCGCCCGCACTTTCTTCGCCACCGAAGCCAAGTGAGCCGTCAAGCAGTCTATCAACAAACCACTTAAAACCTACAGGCACTTCATACAGCTTACGGCCAAGCTTTGCAGTAACCCGATCAATCATCTGGCTGCTCACCAGCGTTTTACCAACTGCCGCTTCCTTATGCCACTTTGGACGGTGCTGAAAAAGATAGAAGATAGCAACCGAAAGATAGTGATTGGGTGGTAGCAGCCCCGCACTTTTGGTGACAATCCCATGCCGATCATGATCAGTGTCGCAAGCGAAGGCTATTTCGAAGCGATCCTTCAATCCGATTAAGCGCTGCATTGCATAAGGTGAGGATGGGTCCATGCGGATCTGTCCGTCCCAGTCCACAGTCATAAAACGGAAAGTGGGGTCGACCTCCTTATTCACGACTGTGAGATTCAACCCGTAGCGCTCAGCAATCGGCTCCCAGTAGTGGATTCCGGCACCACCAAGGGGATCGACTCCCATGCTAATGTTACTGGCGCGTATGACATCCATGTCGATTATATTAGCAAGATCGGCAACATAAGCAGTCAGATAGTCGTGCCGGTGCGTTGTTGTGGCGCCAAGAGCTTTCTCGAAAGATATCCTTTTTAAATCCGTAAAGCCATTCTCAAGAAACTCATTTGCCTTTGCCTCAATCCAATCGGTTACAGTGGATTCAGCTGGACCACCGTTTGGAGGATTGTATTTGAACCCGCCATCATGGGGCGGATTATGTGACGGCGTGATAACGATGCCGTCAGCGAGTCCTGTCTTGCGCCCTTGGTTGTATGTGAGGATCGCGTGAGAAACGACAGGAGTTGGGGTATATTCGTCGCCTACCGCGAGCATCACCTCCGCGCCATTTGCTGCTAGCACCTCAAGTGCACTAGCAAGCGCCGGCACTGAAAGGGCATGAGTGTCCATACCGAGAAACAATGGGCCATCGATCTTCTGCTGCTTGCGGTACAGACAAATGGCCTGACTGATAGCAAGGATATGCCTTTCATTGAAAGCCTTTTCGAAAGAAGAACCACGATGTCCTGAGGTGCCGAAAATAACCCGTTGTTCAGGCACTGCAGGGTCAGGCATCTCTGTATAGTAAGCCGTGATCAATTTGGGTATGTTAACCAACATCGATGCTTGTGCCGGTTTTCCGGCATACGGACTTATTTTCATAACTCTCCTCTCAATGAAATAGGTTCTTGCAACAATGGCGTAAGGGCTTGAAAGCATGTATCCATTTCAAACAGTTCCTGCATTGGTCTTTCAAGAAGTAGCTTGGATAGAGAAAGAAGAGTCATGCCTTGATGATGGGCCATGAACGATCGGACTATAACGTGAGACTGACCAGAAGGGACTCGCGCTGGCGTGTAGTCGATCGCTTCGTAAAAACCATATTTGCCAATGAATCCTTGCGAGGAAAGCTTACGCAGATTCTGCAAAGCAGCTTCAGGCGCTATCATAAGGGCCAATGCAGTTGCATGCGGAGCAATGACAAGATCATCAGCTAATCCATTTTTTAATCCTAACCCCGGTACGCCGAATGGTGCATACCGATAATTGTGATTATCGTCAACGGAATTGTAGCAGGAGGGGGAGATACCCCATGGTACACCACGTTGTTCGCCATATTCAATTTGTCTTTTCACTGCAGACTGATAGGTTTGACTGAGAAGAGTATGATCACAAACAGGCATTACCAGTAGTGGCATAAGATATTCTAGCATCGAACCACCCCAAGAAAGTAGGACATATTGCCCATCAATTATAGTAAGATTACGTCCCAATGCAAACCAGGATTCCTTGGATATTTGTCCTTGAGCAATAGCTATGAAGTAGGTAAGTCTAGCTTCTGAAGCCAACAAGTCATATCGAGCAGAATCTAGTCTGTTCTCGTTTAGATTGTATCCAATCGAAAGCAATGCACGCTCCTTATCGAACAGGAACTCATATTCCATATTTGCGAACTGAGTGGACCTGTGGGAAAGCTGTTCTAAAGCAGCGATTTGCGCCCTAGCGCGCTGACTAGAAACGGCAATTAGTGTTTCTAAATTTTCTGATGAGCTTTCAAGGTCAGCTAAATAGCGCATTGAGAACCTCTGATCTTGATGTGCCAGATTGCAGAACTTGTTAGGCGCCGGTAGCATAGAAGCCCCCGGTAGGAAAAAATCTAGTTCTGATAAAACATCTGAGCATTCACTACATAGAGCTTGAGCCCACCAATGTGCTTCACTAAAAACGGTATTATCTATAGACGCCAAGATTTCTTGAGCACATTTTGTCAATCCCTCCAAATATGTTCGTGCTTTTTTTAGATCCGACAATGAATGGTAGGCTGACTGCAAATTTAGCTGAAACTGAGCAATCAGCGAATCCATAGCTAATTCAGCGATGTTTTCCTTAAGAACAGCTAGCGTGTCCTGTAAGCCAGTAAACAGTGTTAAATCAATAATGTTTTTATCAGCTAGTGTGCGAAGTGCTACCCGCAGTGTTAGCAGACAGGCAGCTAAATTGCCGCTATCTACAGTAGAAATATAGTTAGGCTTTAGCGATTTTAGAGATTGAGTATCGTACCAGTTGTAAAAGTGACCCCTGTGTCTTTCTAACAAATCCATTGTGTTAAATGTATTCGTGACTCGTTCGATAAGTCGGCTTGATGTAATATAGCCAAAATCATGAGCGGATAGATTAGCAAGTAGTCCAAGTCCAATGTTTGTCGGCGAGGTTCTATGAGCAATTTTTGCTGCTGGATGTTCCTGAAAATTGTCTATGGGGAGCCAATTGTCCTCCTGTCCAACAAACGTCTTAAAGAACGCCCAGTTTTTACGGGCAATCTTTCTTAGAAATATCGTCTGTTCGTTCGTCAAGTCCAATTTGTCGGGCATGGTTTCTCTGGTATTGGTAAATTAGATTCAACCCAAGCACCAACTTCAAGTTAAATAACAGCCACCGCCTGTCCTGTAAACAGTTTACGTTCTAAGGTACGTTTACCAGTCAGATATCTTTATTTGGACCTCAATTTTCTTTCTTCAATTTTTCAAGTGCAATGGAGACCGGGCACCTGGCTATATAGCAGGCACATTTTCAATTGTGACGAATAGCCTACAAAGCCCTTTTGGTTGTAATGACTATAGTTAAATTCAGCGGTTTTGAGCTTGGCAAGTCGCACGCAATTTTGATGCGGCATATTTTATAAGTGCTACAATTGATTTTGGTTATACATAAAAATGGCTGGCTTGCGGAAATCAAATTGTCTCCGCAATCGGGTTATACATATACGTGGAGGTTGCACTATGCCTGACAATAATTCCACCGTGGCTGTTTACAATAGCCACACTGATGCTGAAGCAGCTATAAAAGAGTTGCAACAAGCCGGTTTTGACATGAAGAAACTGTCAATATTTGGTAAGGACTATCACACTGAAGAAAACGTTATTGGTTATTACAACACTGGCGAGCGAATGGCTAGTTGGGGTAAATTTGGGGCCTTTTGGGGTTGGATTGGGGACTTTTGTTCGGCTCTGCATTTTTGTTCATACCTGGCATTGGACCAGTGATGATTGCTGGTCCAATTGTTAGCTGGGTTATCGGCGCTCTGGAAACTGCTGTATTTGTTGGTGGACTGAGCGCACTAAGTGCAGGGCTAGTAGGCATGGGCATTCCAAAAGACAGTGCTCTCAAATACGAAACCGCCATAAAAGCAGATAAGTTTCTTCTCCTCGTTCACGGGACAGCAGATGAAGTAAATAGAGCGAAAGATATTCTTGATCAAGGCAAGGCTATCGAAACACATGTGCATAAAGAACTGGTTGCTGTGCAAGCAAAGTAAATGATTCCCGAAAGGGCAAGGAGGAGTGCTAGATGTCTGGAAAGATTTGGGAAGCAGTGACAGGTCCTTGGGGTTTAGCTGCCGTGCTTCTATTGGCCATTCCAGATGGACGCAAAGCGCTAAAGTCTGTCACTAAAAACGCAATTCGTGCTGGTTTTGTTATTTCCGAAGGAGCTAAGGATTTAATAGCCGAAGTAAAAGAAGAAGCCAATGAAATGGTGGTAGAAGTAAAGGCTGAGCGCAAACATAGTGAAAAGCATGCTTCGCAAAAAAGCTAATTGAAAAACGTCTTATCTTTGCTTGAATTGCAAACGCTAGCTAATCGGTAATGCATTGATGACATTTGGTTGCTGGATGCATAAGCTGAGGTATAGACTACAGCCCCGCCTTAAACTGATTTCTGCATTTTATTATATGTTGTATCTCCATGATGTTTCAATTGCTTATCCTGGGCTTCTTTAAACCCCCCATGGTTTATCAGCTCTTTGACCCTGACATGACGTTGCCGATCTTTCTCTAATACCGGATCAGCTAAGCGAAGAGACAGCCCTTCAAAAGCAGAGAGTTTTGCAACTAGGAGCTTGAATTTAAGCGAACCTTCTACAACAATTGGCCGTCCATGAAACCGCTCTTCTGCCAATGATAGGGCCAATAAAGTCGATACTTCTGTCACTTCTGGCACGGTAATTGCAGTCGCCTCATCGGCAACTACACCGCCGTCCTGTGTTCGGTAGATAACTTTGCCATTTTTGAAAACGGTCGGCTTGAGTTGAGGTTTTATAACATCCTTTGCATCCTCAAAACTTTCAATGGTCAGCAATGTTTGAGCGATCTGCGGTCTGTAGCTTTTCCGCCGCCTTAGAATGTGCAATGCCTCGGCATGACCTTCTTCAGCGCGACTGATTAAATAATGGTCCCACGTCTGCGAATGTAGTTGTTCTCGAATTGCCTTATTTTGTTGCCGTTCACTCTGTTTCAATTCGGCAAAGTCTGTTTTCATCTCCTGGGAAAGCTCGTGATAGATGGTTCTCTTTGACTTCTTATCCAAATCCGTGTTTACTTTCACCGAATTCCGTCTTTGCCGATACCAGTCTCTCAGCTCGATTCGGTACTCGTTATACTTAGAGCGCAAGTCGTTCAGTGCTTGTGTTCTTTCATCACGACTTTTCTCTTTGAGTCTTTGAAACTCTGCATATAGGGGGTTTATCCCCGGCAGCTTATGCGAACCAGGTTGATATCGTTTGAGCAGCTTGCCGGGGCTCTGAGACGGCTTATATGTCCCAAAACGGTCAGTCAATGATTTGAAAGACAGTTTCCGATTCAATGAACTTGCCTTAATCCCAATAGTACCGTCCACAGTGGCTATTACTAATCCAGCTCCTTTAGGCTTGATCACAGCACCATATGGAGTGAGCAAATCGTGCACGTCTTGCCATCCCGTGGCTTCTTTCAGAACTTGCTTGAGTTGGTCGCCCACCTTTTCATTTAACCAACTCAAAAAAGACTCTTCTTGCTGGTGCGCTTCTAGTTCGCCAACTTTGGCAAACCGTGTTTCCTGCCCAATGCGATTAGCTTGGTACAATCCGTGCTTAATTTCCAGAGCTTTCGCTAGGCTATCTAGCTTGTAGTAAGGATAATACGGCTCTACACAACGAAATGTGTTCGGATGGATTTTGTTAATGGCAATGTGCAAGTGAAAATGATCTGTGTCTTCGTGTACAGCGCTGATTCGTTGATGCTCAGCAAATCCCAAACCGGCGCAAATCGTATCTTCGATATCTTCCGCTTGCTCTCGATTCAATTGTTCCCAATGCGGTAGGGAAACAACCAGATGATACGTCTTGTCAGATTTAGCTCGCTGATTTTCGGCTTGAGTGGCCAATACCTCGGCAATTGCAACTGCTGGCGTATTTGATTGACAGTTTGAGATTCGATACCAGCCAACTTTCTCACCATTTCCTTTCTCATCCATAACGTATCGAGCAGTCCGCACAAACAATATAGACTCGTTGTCTTTAGCGTTTAATATATAACGCCCGAGCCGGTCAAAACGCGACTTTTCGCTCATCTTGCGCTCTATGACTTTAATAATCATAAGCTGCGGGCCTGTTCCAGTACCAGTTTTGCAATGAATGTTTGTAGGCTTTCAATTTCTTGTAACAGAGGTCCTACATTTTTTAGCGGTGAGCTGCCGCCTTTGCCTTCGGATAGGCATTGTGCCAATAAAGCACCCAGGCGATCTTGATCAGCGTGCAATTTGGCAAGCCCTCTGATCGCCTCTTTATCAAAGGCACTTTTGGGCTCATAGCCCTTCCCAAGATTCCGCAGAAACTCAGAGTTAGATAGCTTGGTGTCCTTTGCATTCGCTTTAATTTTTGCGAGTTCATCGTCATCGCACCAAACCTCAATACGATTTTTTCGCGGGCGGCTTCCTCGATTCATAAATCTAACAATTGCCCTCCCTGGTATAGAACAGCCCTTTTGTGCCAAGCGTAAAGCGCGTTGAGAAACGAAGTTGCGATATAAGCTGTGCCGCAATAGTGATTGGACTGGTAGCGACTTGTCGCGTACCGGTACAGCACACATCTTGCCTACAAAATCTTACGTATTCTTCCAGCAAATTGCAACAATTCTCGGACATGCTGTGACTTGCTGGAAGCTGCTGTGAGGGGTGCTGTGATGTGCTGCAATCTTCCAAGACCATTACTGGAAATTGCTGCAGGACGCTGGGACAAACTGGAAATTGCTGGGTACTGCTGGGAGTTGCCGGGAGTGCGGCAGTGACTGATCAGCGGGAGCGGGTTCCGAATCCATTCCTGAATCTACGGGAGGAAGGTTCTTTTATTACCTGGCGCTACAATAGCGGCATAAAGTTAAGCACCTTCTCTATTACGGAGGCGATTTTGGAAAGAGAGAGAGTCGCTTCCACTCGTACGGCATGGGGAAAGGCACGCATCGCATTCCGCGCCAATCGTTTGGCTCTTAAGAAACTTTGGCCATAGTTTAGTTGTCAAGATAGACGGGAAGATATACTTTATATATCCTACCTGGACGACAAAATGGCAAAATTTGCTACTGACATTAGCTTATCTTCACAACGTCTTAGGGTTTTTAAGAGAAACTGGGGCCACAAAAGGGCCACAGAATGAAAGACAACAAGCGTATCTTTACTCAGGGTTTTATCGATGGACTAGAAACACCTAAGGTAAGAACTCAATATTATGACCTTCGGGTGCCAGGACTTTTGTTGGAAATAATGCCGACAGGAGCTAAGTTTTTTCGCTTCCGAAAAAGATGTCTGGCCAATCTCAGCGTACTACTATTGGTCCCTACCCCAAACTAAGCCTTGAGCAAGCTCGTGATGAAGCTATAAAGAAAGCTGCCCAATTAGTTGATGGCATTGAATTTAAACATGCCAGAGACGAATTAACGCTTGAACAATTAGCTAACTTGTACTTTGATCAATATGTATCTCAGTTATTGCGTCACTTCCCATAAGATGCGCCAGAACTTCCGTCGCTGGTGGAAAACAGAATTGCCGCTTAAAATTTCACAAGTTGATACACAAACAATTCAATTGCGAATTAATAAATTTGCCGCAGACGGCCATAGCAGATCTGCAAATGCGGCATTAACGATCTTGAAAGCGATTTTCAACTGGAGCCTAAAGCGCAAGTTTGTCACTACCAATCCCACTTTCGGCGTGGATAAATTCAAAGACAAATCACGAGACCGGTTTCTTCAGGCTCACGAATTTGCACCATTGCTGAAAGCTATTAATGACTATCCTGATAAACGCATGGCTCATTTCTTTTTATTAGCTTTATATACTGGTGCCCGCTCTGGCAATATAAAAACTATGAAGTGGGATCAGGTCGATTTAGAGGCAGGAACATGGACAATTCCATGCACGAAATCAGGCGATTCTCAAGTAATTCAGTTGTCTGAAGCTGCCCTAGAAATACTTAAAGAGCGGGCGAAAACAAGGGAATTAAATCCATATGTGCTGCCTGGCGGCAGACATACCAGTAACACAAAACACATGGAAGAACCGAAGAAAGCCTGGGAAGTGATATTAAAAGCCGCTGGGATTCAAAACCTACATATTCATGACCTACGCAGATCCTTAGCCTCAGTAATGGTAATGAACAATGTATCTAGCGCAACGATCATGCGACAACTAGGGCATCGTAGCTTGGCTGCGGCACAAGTATATCAGCGCCTGGATCTAACGGCAGCCAAAGAGGCAACCGATCAAGCAATCGCAGTCATGCAATTTCATGCCAACCAACAGAAGATCAAAACGTTAAACAAAAGAGATAACATTATCAGGCATCAGACTTCTGGCTTCTGGCTTGATCAAGAGGCTGTAGCACTTACCTTATACCGCCTAGACTGAAAAATAACATTATCTGGGGAAACACCTCTAAGCCATGATTCCATGATATCAGCCACAACCTGCTTTTCTTCAGGAAGTTGGTTGGCGTCAAACTTTTGGACAAATTCACCTAGACTACATTTAAAATAAGTCCTGGAATCCTTTTCCAGTCTTTTGATGATTTCATCTTGGGTTGGTTCACTATATATAGGCTCAAGCATAATAACGCCCTCTGAACTGACTTCTCATTGTATATCTATTATGCTGCCTGGCAAAGAGATTTATATTGTTTGATATAATATATTAAATTTTGCAGTCAAATACGCCAATTGCTTGCCAAATATAACAGATAGATGGAACTGGATCTCTCACAATTAGGCAAACATTCAGAATCAGAAACACTCGAATTGAAAGAGTCTTTTGATAACAAAACCTTGGAAACAATAGGCGCGTTCGCTAATACTAAAGGCGGTACCATTTTAGTCGGCGTCCGTGATGATGGTCGTGTAACAGGTATTACGCTGGGCAAAAATACTCTTGAAGAATGGACTCAAAAATGCAGTCTAAAATTCAGCCGCGTTTTTTGCCATCTATGATTAAGCGAAATTATAAACAGCGTACACTCGTTGAAATCACTGTGGAACGTCGGAATCGCCAGTAGCAATAGACGGACGCTTTTTTAAGCGTGTCGGCCGGACAAATCAACTGATTGGTCCTGAAGAAGTTAAGCAGCGACTTTTTGCTAGTAGCAAATCAAGTTGGGATGCGCAAATAGTTAATAATGCTAGCAGGGACAGATCTTGATGATGAAACAATAAATGATTTCCTTTCAATGGTGAGAGCAGCGCGTAGACGCCCAGTCGGATCTGAAGGAATAAATGAAATTTTGAGCAAATTGGAACTTTTGCAGAATGGACAGCCGACACGGGCTGCCTATTACTGTTTGGTAAACATCCAAAAAATTTTTTCTGGATGCGTTTGTCCAGCTTGGAAGGTTTCGATCACTTACGCAAGTTGTCGATACTAAATGGCTAGAAGGAAATATTTTGAAGCAAATCGAAGAAGGAATGATTTGGTTACAGAGTTTTGAAACGGAGTTTATTATGACTGGTAAACCCAGGCGGGAAGAGAAATGGGAATATCCATTGCCTGCCGTCGAGAAGCTGTTATAAATGCAGTTTGTCATAGAGAATATGATGCTAATGGCAGCATACAGATTCGACTTTATGATGACGAGCTGGATATTTGGAACCCAGGTAGTTTGCTAATGCCACTTACGCCAGAGCGATTGTTGCAAAAACATCCTTCAGTTCCCAGAAATAAATTGATAGCGAATTCTTTATTTTATGCAGGCTTATTGAGAGCTGGGGTGGTGGCACACTCAAAATTGCCGAGCTTGCTAAGGAAGCAAAGTTAGAAGTACCGGAATTTATAAGTCGGCAGGCGAATTCAGGCTCATACTAAGAAAGAGGGTATTGACTGAAACTAAATTGAAGAAAATGGGTTTAAATGAAAGGCAAGTGGCAGCAGTTCTATATGTAGTAGAGCATAATAGTCTGACAAGCGGGGAATATCAAGACCGTTGGAACATATCCAGAGCTACAGCTGGGAGAGAACTTGGTGAGCTAGTTGAGAAAGGGATACACTCAGACATGGAGAGGCTGGGAGGAATATTTTTTATACAGTCGCGGCCAGCGCAAATGCTTCAAATGCCTCATAAATGCCTCATAAATGCCTCAAATGCCTCATGAAAAAC
>CAVYFJ010000004.1:0-977641 GCA_963767815.1 Candidatus Melainabacteria bacterium
CATGAAGTCGACTTTCGGTTCTCCTACCGCGTTGTCCACGCAGCGGGTGGCGACCTCCCCGATTCGGGCTCGAGGGCGGCCATACGCTTGGCCACCAACTCGGAAAAGACCGCTTCTCTATGGATCTTGTGATCCGGTGGGTCGGCGGTGGCGAGCACATAGCCACCGCTTTCGCCGAATGACCAGCGGCACGGGAGGCCCCGGTCGTCGCGGTAGAGCAAGAAGTTCATGTTCGAAGAGAAGTCCTCGACCCGAACAGTCGCCTCAACCAAAAGGTCGAACGACGTCACGACGAAGATGTCGGTGCCCGGAACCCGCCACACGGTGCTTCTTCTCGCAGTCGACGGTAGAAGGGGTAGGGGTTCTCGATGATCGGGGGATCGAGCAGCAGCGTTCCCGGTAGTCTCGCGTCATCGAACCGAACCACGTCCAGCTCGCGGATACCGAACATGACACCCCCTGGTCGCTCGGACGGCTGAGCTGCCTAAACCATAGATCCGAAACTTATCCGGTGTTACGGTACTGAACAAGTATTCACGAAGAGGGTTCGAGCGGCGTATTGGGGCGGCGGGATGAGAGAGGTCGTCGTGGTCGTGGGCGTCGGTGGAATGGGCCTGGCCTGCGCATGCCGGCTCGGGCCCGGTCGCAAGCTGGTGATCGCAGATCACGACGCCACGCGTCTGGCCGATTGCACGGCCGAGCTGCAGTCCAACGGGCTGGACGTGGTCGGCCACGCCGTTGACGTATCTGTCCGCGAGTCGGTCGACGATCTGGCCGCTGCCGTCGGAGCACTCGGACGACCCGGACCTGGTCCATACCGCCGGTCTCTCGCCCACCATGGCATCTGCCATTCGGGTCCTCGAGGTGGACATGCTCGGAACCGATCACGTCCTTGCCGCTTTCCTGCCTCTGGCCGACGACGGGACCGTCGCCGTCTGCATTGCCAGCATGGCCGCCTATATGGCCGGCATGTCCGCCGAGCTCGAACATGCACTCGCCACCGTGGCGACCGAAGATCTGCTTTCGACGCTCGGACCAGTGGACGACCTGGACTTCGGTGCCACCTATTGCATGGCGAAGCGCGTCAACCAGCTGCCGCGTCGAACAGGCAGCGGGAGCCTGGGGGCACGGGGCGCGGGGGTGCTGACGATCAGCCCCGGCATCATCTCGACGCCGATGAGCCTGCAAGAACTCGAAGAAGGTGCGGGCGACGCCATGCGCCAGCAGCTCGCGTTGTCTGCGCTCCCCCGGATGGGCACGGCAGACGACATCGCGGCAGCCGTGGAGTGGCTGGCCAGCCCGGCGGCGTCCTTCGTGACGGGCTGTGACCTGCGGGTCGATGGCGGGGTCACGGCCGCGATCAACGGCCTCAAGAGCTCGGACTCGGCATGAAGCCCGCATGAGCCGAGCGGAGGAGGGCCGTGCGAGCGGCGACCTGCCCCGGCATGAATTCACACCTTGACTGGGCCGACCTCTCGACGATCCCCGGTGCCACCACGTCGTGGGCGCACAACGGACTCGTCGTCACGGACAGTGGTGATGGTGAACTCATCGGGTTCCACGCCGGGCAGCTGGTGGCCTTTGACAGGCAGGGCCGCGTTGTACGTGTCGTCCGCTCCGATCTCACCGAGGGCCATGGCATCACCTTCGTCCGAGAGGGAGCCGACGAATACCTCTGGATCACCGATCCGGGCTTCGTCCACGTGTGTGACAACGAGGAGGGCGACGAAGCCTGGGCGGCGCTGTTCGGCAAGGGGTCCATGTCGAATTCTCGCGAACCGCGGGTCGTCAAAATGAACCTGAGTGGGGAGATTCGAGCCGAGCTGCCCATTCCTCCCCGCGTTCCTCGCCGCCGGGCCGGGCATGATGGGGACGTACTGTCCGTGCGGCTCAGCCATCGACGAGGAGCGGTTCGGCGGAAGTGGCGACGTATGGGTAGCCGACGGCTACGGATCCAGCCTCGTACATCGCTTTGACAAGCATGGGAACCATGTGGCTGCGCTCACAGGCGAGGAGGGAGGAGGCCGATTCGTCTGACTTTACGCCGTTTTCATCGATCGTCGCCCCCACAAGACCCCGGAGCTCTACATCGCCGATCGCGAGAACAAGAGGGTGCAGGTTTACGACCTGGCGGGCCGGTATAGAAGGACCATCGGTGAAGGGCTCCTGAGCAGCCCTAGTGGCTTCGCACGGTGGGGAGACACCCTGGTCATAGCCGAGCTGTACTCACGGCTCGCAGTCCTCGATGCCGACGACAGACTGATCGGCTACATCGGAGACGAACCGGACGTCCAAGATGCCCAGGGATGGCCCGACAGGCCCGGTTGGCCAAACGCCCTGACCGACGAGGGGTACGTGCGGGCTCCTCAGCTCAGCGAGCCTGAACGGTTCAACTCGCCCACTCGGTTGCGGTCGACAGCGAGGGGAACCTCTACGTCTCCGAATGGCTCATCGGCGGGCGCTACACCAAGCTCACCGCGCCGCCCTGACCATCTCCGTGAGTGGCTTCGTCTGCGACTACCGGCTGGCGTTCGCCTGCGCCGTGTCCACCACTTCCCATACCTCGACAATGAGATCGTCCCTGAATCGAAACAGGATGTTGTACTCGGCGTCGTAGACACTCCCGTGGCCCAAGCGCTGCCTGTTGTAGTGAGCGGAGCACGAACTCGTCTTCGGCGACCAAGTGGTGGATGGTCACTCTGCTCGTGCCGGGCTTGAATCCCTTCCAGCCGTCGCCCCCGAACCACGGCACCTGGTCCCAGCCCTCGAGCGGCCGCACGAGCCCGAAGGCCAGTGCAGCCGACTGCGGAACCCACCACTTCACGTCATCGGCCACCAACGGCCGCAGGCGACACCGTCGTCGTTGACCAGGGCGGTGAGAAACTCGATCACAGCTTGTTTTCGTTTCTGGATCGACATGTCATTCCCTACGATGCCGCCGCGAGGCTTGTCATTGATTGGATTACTTCGGGGGTGGTGCGATCGTTCGGGTCCTTACGCACCGCTCGGCGAGATCGGCGACTACGACGCTCTGGTGGCCTGGCCGAGCCCGCCGGCGTCCGCACCACGGTGCGGCCGGTCGTCTCGCGCCGCTCGAGCGCCTCGAGCCGGCCGGCACCTCGGCGAACTCGATCTGCCGGCCGATCACCGGGCGGATCGTTCCGGCCCGGGCGAGCTGCAGGACCCGGTTCCAGATGTCGACACCCTGTGCGGTCGAGAGGAAGTTCAGGCCGAACGGACGAGTCGCCCGGGGCGAGTCGACGAAGGCGAAGCAGACTCCGACCAGATCGAAGTTGCCGTAGATGCTCGGCTGGATCGACATCGGGCGCTCTTCCTCTTCGATGCCCGAGGCGAACCCGATGATCAGGTGGCGGCCGTTGAACGCCATGACCCGGAACGTCTCCGTCGTCACGGCGCCACCCACCGTGTCGAATGCCACATCGACTCCCCGCCCGTTGGTGACGTCGTCGACGAAGGCGACGAAGTCCTCGGTGCGGTAGTTCACGCCGTAGTCGGCGCCCAGAGATCGGCAGAACTCGACCTTCTCGTCGGTTCCCGCCGTCGCGATGACCGTGGCGCCGAAGGACTTGGCCAGCTGGACCGCGGCCGACCCGGCGCCTCCGGCCGCGGCGTGGATGAGGACGACGTCCCCGGGCCCAATCCGTCCCCGGACCCGCAGCGCCAGGTAGCTGAGCAGGTACGGGAAGTACATGGCGATTCCCTCGGCCGCGCTGAGCCACGTCGGGGAGCAGTTGGAGGCTCGGCCCATCGCACAGGGCCGCCGACGCGTAGGCACCCTGCGCTCCCGAGGCGACACCGACGACTCGACGGCCGAGAAGGCCTCACACCCCGGTCCGGCCGCCTCGACCGTTCCGGCGGCGGCCATGCCGATGACGAAGGGGGGCTCGAACTTCAACAGCCCGTACCGACCGCGGATGGTGTCGATGTCGTTGAAGTCGAGGCAGAACGCCTCCACGTTGATCCGCACCTGGTTGGCGCCCGGTTCGCCGACCTCCACGGTCTGGATCTCGAGGGCCTCGGTCGGCGCGCTCAGCCGGGTGACCACCCATGCGGTCGCTTCCGTCGCCGTCATCGGGAGCCTCCATAGTGGACCGGCAGGTGCTTGATGCCGTTGAGCCACGACGAGCGGAGGCGGCTGGGCGGGCCCATCAGCGTGGCGTCGTGCAGCTCGTCGGCCAGGACTTCGAACATCACCTTCAGCTCCAAGCGGGAGAGGTTGGCCCCCATGCAGTAATGGGAGCCACCCGCGCCGAAGGTGACGTGGGGATTGGGCGACGACCGATGTCAAACCGCCGGGGGTCGTCGAACACCTCCTCGTCGAAGTTGGCGGAGGCGAAGTACAGGCCCACCCGCTCACCCTGGCGCACCAGGTGGCCGGCGACCTCGGTGTCCTCGATGGCCGTGCGCTGGAGGACCACCGCCGGCGAGGCCCAGCGCAGGATCTCGTCGACCGCGGTCGCCGGCCGTTCCGACCGCCACGTTCCCACTGGTCCGGATGTTCCAGGAAGGCCAACATGCCGTGGGTGATCGCCTGCCGGGTGGTCTCGTTTCCGGCGACGGCCAGAATCATGAAGAAGAACCCGAACTCCTCGCTGGTCAGCCGTTCGCCGTTGGCGTCGGGGCGGACGAGCCGGCTGGTGACATCCCCGAGATCGACCTCGACCCGGGCCTCGGCGGCCGCATGGGCGTAGACGAACATCTCGACGGTGCCCGAGAGGTCGCACTGGCATACTCCGGATCCTCACTCCCGGCCATCTGGTCGCTCCAGTGGAAGAACTGCTGCTGATCGGCGTCGGGAATGCCCATGAGGCCGGCGATGGCCTGCAGCGGCAGATGACGGGCCACGTCGATCACGAAGTCGCCCGTGCCCTCCCGCTTGGCCGCCCAGACGATCCGGTGGGCTTGCTCGCGCAGGTCGTCCTCGAGACCGGCCAAGGCGCGCGGCGTGAAGCACCGGTTTCCCACACTGCGAACTCGGGTGTGGCGGGGCGGGTCCATGCAGAGCAGCAGGTTCTTGGTGGATTCGCCCGTCGGGTCGGACGCGTCCAAGCCGGCGGGCGAAGGCCGAGTTGGCCTCCACCGACCAACCCGGGCTCCTCGTGACCGCCGAGACATCGGCGTGGCGGGTGAGCGCCCAAAAGCCACCGTCGCCGTAGTCCGATCCGGTGGACGCCTGCGGGTTCCACCGGACCGGTTGGTTCCGGCGCAGCCAGGCGAACTCGTCGAGGGGGAGATGATCGGCCAGCAGGTCGGGATCGGTCAGATCGAGGTGGGCGTCGACAGGCGTCGAGGGCACGACGGCATACCTCCACGAGTGAAACCACTGGGTCACAGGACCGTAGGCTTTGAAACCGGCCGGTGTCAACTAGGCTGGGCGTGGTATGGACTACCAGGTGACGATGCCCTTCAAGGGGATCAGTGCCGACCGATCGGCGCAGCGATCGGCGGAACCGGCTGGTGGAGGCCGCCTTCGCGATCGCCGGAACCGAGGGCGCGGGCGCCCTCGGTGTCGGCCGGGTGTGTCTGGACGCCGGGACTCACCAAGCGGTACTTCTACGAGAGCTTCGCCTCCCTCGCCGAACTCCAGAGCGCCGTCGTCGACCACGCCATCGACGGTGATGTCGGAGCGGGTCGATCCGTTCCGGCCCGCCGGACCCGGTGGACCGCCACAAGCGTGGCTCGAGGCGTTCGTCGGCGCGTTGGTGGACGACGAGCGTCTCGCTCGGGTGCTACTCGCCGAGACCCACGGTGGCGCGCTCAGCCCGTTTCGGCACCAGATCATCGACGTGGCCATCGCCGGGATGGCGCCGCCGGGCTCGGACCCGCAGGCGGACCTCCGGGCTCGCCTCGTGGCCTACGCCCAGATCGGCACCCTGAGCGAGTTGTGCCTGGCCTGGCACCAGGGCCATCTGGTGATGGAGCGGGCCGACACTGGTCGACGTACTGGCCGACCTGTTCGTCCGCATCGACGGAGTCGGAAACAGAGTGCCCCCGTCCCCGGGGAAGCTCACTAAACGGACCGCCGGTTCCAGTACCCGGAATTCAGTGGGACCTCCGGAACGAACCCAGCGGACGGTACGTTCTAAGCATCGTCTTTCCGCTTCGCCTACCATGTGCCGTCCGACCTCCGCTTCGATCGGCATACTGATTAAATAATCCGATGTTTGTGATCCGATTGCAAACGACTCTGGGGAGGGTGTGAGGATGTTCTGCAAGGGGCTGATGCCGCTTCGTAGGGCCGCGATGCCGCTGGCATTGGCGACGGTAATTCTCGCGGGGACCTCGGTGGCGCTCACGTCGACGACCGCTGCCGCGGCGACGTCGGCATCGAGTTCGAGCGGGGTGTGGCCCGGGTCGGCAAAATATGCGAGCCGGGAGCCGGCGGTGCCTCCACGGTGCGCGGTGTGGGCTACAAGACCATCAACATCGCCGAATTCAACGACGCTTCCAACACCA
Organism: Candidatus Melainabacteria bacterium; assembly: GCA_963767815.1. Classification (GTDB taxonomy): domain Bacteria; phylum Cyanobacteriota; class Vampirovibrionia; order Obscuribacterales; family Obscuribacteraceae; genus CAVYFJ01. The sequence goes on from CAVYFJ010000004.1 coordinate 6,478, forward strand.
TTGACCCGGGGCTCGAGGCAGAGTTCCCCCAGCAGGCCACGGCGTTTGCCGACTGGTGCAACGCCGCCGGGGGAATCAACGGGCGCAAGATCGTGATCGACAACCGCGACGCCGCACTGTTCAACGCGGCGCAGCAAATGACGGCGGCGTGCCAGAGCGACTTCATGGCCGTCGGCGGGGGCATGGCCCTCGACCAGCCCGCCGTGCCCATCCGTGAGAAGTGCGGGCTAGGGCAGATCAGCGGCTATGTGGTCTCGGACGCCTCTGTTGAATCTTCCGACCAGGTCGACCCGACGGGCATCAACACAAGCGCAGTGACCGCCGGGTGGTTCGGGGTTCTGGCCAAGGCCTACCCCAAGGCCGTCCAGGTGTCCGGCATGGGCGGGTCGGACACCCCCTCCGTCATCGAGTCCGAGACGAAGTACGAGTTCGCCGCCGAGGCTGAGGGCTGGAAAGTCGTCGACTTCCTGGAGCCCCCGACTTCGGTGGAGAACTGGGCGCCCTACGTCGAGCAGTACCAGCAAAAGGGAGTCACGGCCCTGTGGCCCGCCGACAACGCCAACTCACGCCCTTCGCCCAGGCCATGACAACCGCCGGCTACCACCCCTCCTTCGTCGCATTGGGGACCCAGTTCGCCAACACGCAGACAGTGCAAGCCGTGGCGGCCAACCCCAGCCTGCCTCCAATCTTCGTCGAGACGCAGTGGTGGCCACCGCGATCGCCGCGCAAAACCCCTCGACCGAAGAGCTCGTGACCACCATGAAAAAGTACGCCAAGGGTGACCAGATCGACTTCGACGACGAAGAGGGAGCCGAGGCATGGACCCTCTGGGCCAAGGCGGCCTCGGCCTCGGCGCCAGCCTCACGGTGAGTTGCGTGCTGAACAACGCCGCCGCCACGAAGAACTGGGACGCTGGTGGCATTCAAGCGCCGGTTGCAACTTTGACGCTTTCCAACGAGAATCCCCAGCCCTCCCCGTGTTTCGCCATGCTCCAGTTGACCGGCAAGGGGATCAGCTACGACAAGAAGCTCACCCATCCCACGCAGTCCATCTGGAACTGTGACCCAAGACGTCGTCCATTGACGCCGGCACAGCTGGCGCAACTCAACGCCCTGTGAGCATGCGTTGGGCAGGACGCGTCGGGGGGCCTGAAATTGCGTAGTCTTGCTCAGTCAGGCTTCTGATCATTCTGTCGGGGGGCGGCCGCCGTGCATGAGTTCATTATCTTCACCATCGGGGGCCTGGCTGCGGCGGGCATCTACGCGAACGGCCGCTGGCCTCACCCTCACCTACACGACGACCGGCATCTTCAACTGGGCTCACGGCGCCATCGGGATGATCTGCGCCTTCGCCTACTGGCAGATGAGCATCGGCTGGGGTGGCCGGGCTCGTCTCCATGTTCGTCTGCATCTTCGTCCTGGCGCCCGTCATCGGTATCGTGATCGAAGCGTCGGTGATGCGCCGGCTCGAAGGGGTTTCGGAGGCGGCCAAATTGGTCGTCACGCTTTCCATCGCGTTGATGCTTGGGCACGCGCAGTGGATCTGGAGCCCCACGACCTATCGGGCGCTACCTCCTCTCTTCAACAATGACACCTTGGTCGTCGGGTCGATCAGGATCTCCTACAACGACGTGACCATCTGGATCCTGGCCCTGGCCGTCGCCATCGGGCTGCGACTGTTCCTCTACCGCACCCGGGTCGGCGTCACCATGCGGGCCAGCGTCGACGACCGGACGCTCACTTCGCTCAACGGATCGAGCGCGGTTACCAACGCCGCAACGCCTGGATCATCGGCTCATGCTGGCCACGCTGGCCGGCATCCTCATCGCGCCGACCCTCACCCTGTCGGCCCCTGCGCTGACCCTGCTCATCGTCAACGCCTACGCGGCGTCGGTCATCGGGCGCCTGCGCTCCATTCCGATGACCTTCCTGGGTGCGATCATTTTGGGCCATTCCATCGCCTATTCAGTGGCCTACCTGCCCCAGAACCCCTACGTCCAAGGGATCGAGAATGCGGTGCCGGCGATCATCTTGTTCATCGTGCTGTTGGTCCTGCCTGCGAAAAGCCTGCGCGGACACCGACAGCTCCGGAGTCGCGAGCTCGCCTACCGTCCCACGTGGAGCGGTCCGGCCTGCTCTGCGCCGGGACGATCGTCATCGCAATTTTCTTCGCCACCACCGTCGGCAAGGCCGACATGTTCAGCCTCAACAAGACGTGGGGCCTGGCCATCGTCGGGCTCTCCATCATCCCCATCGTCGGCTACGCCGGGCGCCTGTCGTTGTGCCAGATGACCTTCGCCGGCATCGGCGCCACCATGGTGGGGCACCTGGGGGGCACCGGGAATCCCCTCTCCCTCCTGGCCGCGGCCTGGTATCCGCGGGCATCGGCGTCGTCATCGCCATCCCCGCCTTGCGGCTCTCAGGCATCTACTTCGCCCTGGCCACGGCGGCCTTCGCCGCCACCATGGACAACTGGGTGTTCCAGCTCCCGCCTTCAACCTCTTCGGGAAACCCTACGCGCCGTTCGGCTCAGGGACGCTCGCCTTCACCCCCTTCCACATCGGCTCGCTGGCGCTCAAGACCGAGAAAGCGCAGTTCATTGCGGGGTCGATGCCTTCTCGGTCTTGGTCCTTTTGGTCGTCGCCGTGCGGCGATCCGAGTTCGGGCAGCGGCTCCTGGCCATGAAGGACAGTCCGGCTGCCTGTGCCACGCTGGGCATGAACGGCCGTCCCGCTAACGGCGCCGCCGCCCTCGAAGCCGCAGCACCAGGGACTCGCCGGGTCTTTCCTGGTCGGGCAGGTCAGACCACGTAGGCCACGCGGCGGCCGCGATCGATGCGGACGTCGACCCGCCGGGCCTCGGCGCGTCGGTTCCAGCGGGAGTTCATCCTTCCGCTCAACATGCCGGGCAGCGGCAGGCAAAAGAAATAGACGGCAGGAGCCGCTTCGTGGCATCGCTTTCGGTTCGCAAGAGGCCGGCAAATTGGCTGTTGGGAAATGGATTCGCGGTATATTTGTCACATTTTGCTTCGGGCAGCCGGCGGCGGGCACGTCGATGAATAGACGGTCCAAGCCGAGCCACTCGGCGACACGGCGGCAGCTTCGGCGCGGCCGGCGGCATCGGCAGCAGGTGAAGCTCCGGGTCGCCCAGAGGCGAAAGCTAGGCCACGCGGACGCCCTTTGCCTGTTCCTTGTGTCCGCGGCGGCCCTTGAGCTCTTCAATGCAGAGCATGTAGTTTTGGGCGTCGCGGAGGACTTCGCCCAGTGTCCCGCCGCGGTACAGGGCCGAGCTCATGGCCGCGTTGAGCATCGCGCTGCCGGCGTCGCTGTGGATGGAAGTCATGCTGCCGATAAGACCCACGCCGCCCAGTTCATCCAACCGCCAGAGGACGCCATCGTCGGCCGACTCGCCGCTTGCAGGAAGACGATTGCAGCCCGGTCAATGGACCTTGCAAATGCCGGTTAAGCGGCTCTCTGGGACGGTCCGAGCATCGAGGGCGGAGCGGGGAGCGGGGAGTGATGCCCCCTGCTCCCGCTCCCCGCTGCTTCCTCGCCGTCGTCCGGGTAGTCCCGCCGCGGAGAGCGGCGAAGTTCAGGATTGTCGATCAACTCCTGGGAGGAGAGATGGCCTTCGTAGAGAATAAGATTCGCCTTTGCGGCAGCGTCGAGAATCTCCGGCGAGTCGGCCCATTTGCCATAGAACTCGTCGACTTGGACGCCAACGTTCTGAACTCCGAAGCCGTCACGCGGCTGATGGTCTCGCACAGCACCAGTTTCCGAAAGCACGCCAATTCGCGACCATCAACACCCGCGGCGCGGGTTGGCCAGCAGCTTTTCCGCAGCAGCCCTCGCGCGAACATGACCGAAGTATCGCCCAGCGATTCCAGCGGCAATCGCCCGACGCCGAGCGCGGAAAGCTGATCGGCCTGCGTGGGAATGAAGGGCTCCGTTCGCACGGTGTAGTGCGGCGGAGGCGGGGACAGGGAGCGGGGAGCGGGGAGCGGGGAGGAAGAGCGACGGGCGGCCCCGTGCTCCCTGCTCGCGGTTCCGTGGTCCCTGCCACGGTCGGCCAATCCTCGCTCGCGTTGGGATCGACTTCCACGATGCGATAACCGATCGACGTGTAATCGGCCAGCACGGTTACTGTTTCCAAGTGAGCGTGGCCGATTGTGCCGAACCATTGCCGCACGTCGGCCTCAGCCACGGCCGCCGCATTGGCGGCGAACCAGTACGACCGCTGCGCCGTGGGCGAAGCTCGCATAGGGCTGCCGACCCGCGCCTATGGCCCACGTCCGCCCGTTCATCCTGGGGCGGGTCCGACTACCACGTTGCGGATCTTGTCGCGGCCCAACCGCCCGACGAGCCGGTGCTCCAGGGCCCGCGGCGACATCACGTCGCTAAGGAAGATCAAAGTGATCAATCGAGGCGGGGACCGCTTTTCAGGTCGCTGGCCGCTACGAGAAGTTTTGTAACGGAAAGGGCCTGGGCGCCGCCTCAACGCCCTTGCCGGGCTGGTCCGCTGGCACAGCAGCAGCGCGGGACGCGCATCGCCGCCGCCAGCGAGCCGCCGAGAATGGCGGCCTCGGCGTCATCGGCGGTGGCGATGACCGCGTATCGCGAGTTTTTCCAGAAATGCCGCGCAACGGCAGCCTTGCCGCACAAGGCTCGGCTGCCGATCTTCAGCACCAGCGGGCGCAAGCGTTGGTCCAGCACGGCGCCAAGTTTCATGCGCTCGGAAGTTGCCAGCACGATCGGCCTGTTCTTGCTTTCGTTAGTTGGTCCGCTTGCGGCGCGGACAACGTCAACAGCGATTCCGCTTCGCGCGTGGCGGACTGGTTACCGCCATGACAAGCGGCGCCTCCGCCAATTGCTGCTGCGCCGGTTGCTGCTGCCCCGATTGCTGCATGCCGGGCCGCTACTGGAGCGGCCAGGGCGAGACTCCACGGTTGTTCTTCGGAAACGATCAACCAGGGAATGTCCGCCGCAATACTTCGCGCTTCCTGCGCGACGAGGCACAGGCCGGCCGCGAGCGCTATGGCAACGCTACTGTTTCGTTTTATCGCTTTCATGAGGCCAGAATCCGGAACAATCGGTTGGCGCTTAATCGTCCGCGCTTCATGCCGCGAGTGCAAGGCCGAATTGCGCGGCAGCGTGAATGCTCGGCGCAGTCCGGCTCGTGTACTTCGTCAGAGTCAACGCGATTTGTCGGGGTGGCACGTCCTGAGCTTCAGGCGAAGGGCGTGTGCTCGCCGGTCGCCACGCCCTTCGCCTGAAGCTCAGGACGTGCCACCCGTGCTGCCCAAATCCGCCAACGTATTCTAACCGGTGCCCGTTACGTTTCCGCGTTGAGCTTCACGGCCGGATCGTCGGCGACGTGGACCCAGGTGTGGACGTGCGGCACGCCGCGGAAGTGCCAGACAAAAGCCGGGCCCTCCAAGCGCCACACGTCGTACTCGCCGGGCCGGAGGTGGCCCTGCTCGAAGAACGCCAGATGGCACTCGTCCAGCCCGCCTTGCGCCTTGAGGCAGGTGACTGCCCGGTCGCGGTCGGACTGGCGGTAAGGTTCGATCAGCTTCGCCAGCACCGTTTGCACGTGCGTCTTTTGATCGGCGGAAAGATCGCTTACCGCGATGCCGGGAATCTTTCCGTCGCGGCCTTGGAAACCGACGGCGTTTTCCCGCGGCGGCGATGTTATCAGCGCCTCTTTCGCTGCCGGCCATCGAGCATTTTGAAGACGCTGTTGGCAGCCACGGCCTGCGGCCAAAAGACGTTATTGGGATGGCCCGGCTTTTCGTGAAACCCGCTGGCCGCGTGGCCATAAACGATCGGGCCGCCGAAAGCGACGTGCTCGGCCGAGTGGCCGTCGCAGCGCAGCGTAATGTGCCGCCCGCTGAGGACGAATTCGAACTTCGAGCGCCTGCTTGCGGGTTGCCGGGCGTGCCGAAGATCGCGATGCTCTGCTTGCCAAAACCCTCTTCGTCGTCCTTCATCTGGCGGTCCAGCCGCGCGACCCAGTCGGGCTGGATCAAGCCCAGGAAGATATCGCGGAACGAGCCGCTGCTGGTCGGCCGTATAGAACTCGCTTTCGATCACCGGTTCGGTGACGTGCCAATTCGCCGAAATCCGCGTCCGCAGCAGTCCGAGTTTTTCATCGTGATGGGCCCACGGGAAGCAGACTTGCTTTCGCTGCGCCGCAGTGAGCGAGTCATAGAGGAGTTTCACCAGCGACTCGGACGATGACTTTTCAGTTTGCATGGCGCGCCGACAAGCTGGCCCGCGCCGACGCGGCGAGCGCCGTCGCCGCGGCTGCCGTTCTCAGAAAGCCGCGGCGGGTAAATGGCTCGGGAGTTATGGGGCCGGCGGTTCCATCGCATTGGCATTTGGCTAGGGAGTTTTCCATGACGGGGTTCCTCATTTTTTCGGATGTATGCTGCTCCAATCATACACGCTCGCGGCCTGCAAGGCCAATTGCGCCGCGCGGCGGCAAACCTCGTCGCGGGAAAAAAGCGATTGCAAATTGAAAAATGCAAATTGCAAATTGCTTGCACGGCCTCGCCACGGGTGGGTAGAATGGGCAAGGGTGCGTTTGTTACGAGGACCTTTACGACTTCACCGGCGGCACCGACGGCGGCTACCCGCAGGGCGACTTGCTGCTGAGCAGCGGGACGTTCTTTGGAATGGCCGAAGAGGGCGGCATTACGCAGCTCGGAACCGTTTTCGCGCCTCACCTTGCCGACACCCACGCCCGAGCCGGGCACGCTGGCGCTGGCCGTCGCGGGAGGGGCGGCTGCGCTGGTGTCGTATCGCTGGCGGAGGAGGCGAAGGCGGCGGAGAAGTGATCATCATCTTGAAATGAATGAAAGCCCCTTTGTCGGTAGAAATTTTTGGCGCCGGCATCTTTAGCGTCTACTATTACAGCGCCCAGTCCGGCAATTTCTGAGGCGGAAATGCCTCGCTGAAGAGCATCTTGCAATAAATCAGATCCTAGTCCTTTTCCGGCGCAAGATTTATCAACAGCTAATCGCGCGATAAGTAAAATAGGCAGCGGATATTTTCCCGATCCTTTAATAAGAGATGGTGGGCCTCACTCCAGGATACACTGCCAAAAACAAGGGTGTAGTAACCAATTATGGAACTACCTTCAACTGCGACATATGTACGCGCCCTTTCTTTTCGCTGATTTTGCTTTGCATATTTATGCAAGTAGATGTTAAGCGCTTCAACACCACAATCAAATTGGCTGGTATTGTGTCTTTCGCTTAAGGGTATCGTCATCTCAGATTAGCTTTTGCCAAGTCCGCTCTTTCGGTGCATTAGTTTCCGCAAGGCAGTATTGGAGCTTAGAGGATGATCCAGAGCCTGACAAAATTGTTTCCAGTCAGCGGAAGATAAGGCAATATTTGCTTGATCTTGAATTAGGTGCTGAGCAGCTTCATAAGCCGCGTCAAGAATGAAGCTTGTTACGGTTGTTTGTTTGAGCACAGCAGCTTGTTCAATAGCCTTTTTCTGTGCCGAACTGGCCCTTAAATCAATTCGATTATCTTTTTGCTTCGTAATAGCCATTACTTTGACTCCTTCACCGGAGGCTATAAGAAATTATAACCCCCTGTACGTACATTGTACAGAGAATAAGAGAGTAATTTGCTGGAAAATGTAAGTTTTAATGCGACAACATTGGCAAATAAATGAGAAGATCAATTTTTCTGGCATTTTTGCTGGTTATAGGTCGGTTAGGCAGCAAAAGCGGGTAGAATAAGAGAGTTAGCTTGGCCGTATATCGCATGAATAGCCGGAATAAACCATTAAGAAATAAATTAGCTAGATTCAAGTCATTGCCGCCGCAGGCAAGCGGTCGAGTTCCGTCAAGCGCTAGCGTGCCTCCCGGACAGAGATTAGTTAGATATTTTAGTTTGGCTGGTGCAATTGTTCTTATGCAAGGTTGGTCATTTTATAGCGGCCGGCTGGAGCCAACCATGCTCGGACAGCAGACAACAGTAAGTATTGCTGAGCCCTTTTCACTTACCGCAGAACAAACTGATTTAGAGGGGCAAATAAGAAATTTAGCTTTAAGCAAACCATTACGCGTCGGTGTCTTTGCTATAGAGCCAAAAACGGGTCGCTATATAAATATAGAAAGTAAAGGACAATTTGCTGCCGCCAGCATAATCAAATTGCCCATTCTGGTTAGCTTAATGCAAGCAATTGATCGCCATGATCTGAGCCTGGACAAAATGCTTGTTATTAGACCTGATCTAATGACAGGCGGCTCCGGGCATTTGCAATGGCAGCCTGTGGGCACAAAAATTTCTCTTAAAGACACCGCCAGGCTAATGATTATTTTTTCTGATAACACAGCCACTAATATGGTTATTGACGCTCTGGGCGGCATGAAAAAACTCAATCAAGATTTTGATACTTGGGGGCTGAAGCAGACTAAATTGAATAATTGGCTGGCCGATTTTGACGGTACCAACAAAACTTCGCCCTATGATCTGGTTTATTTGTTAAGCCGGGTGGATCGCGGTGAATTGGTTTCCAAAGAATCAAGACAGTACATGATGGAACTTTTGGGCAAAGCAAGAGTGCGCACACTTTTATGGCCCGGGCTTGGCCCAGGCTCTAAGCTGGCACATAAATCCGGTGATATTGGCGGCATGATTGGTGATGCGGGCATCATCACCACCAGTGATGGCAGCAAGTATTATGCAGCTATGCAAGTTGAGCGCCCGCACAATGATATGCGCGCCAATAAATTAGTAAGAGAAGCATCAAAGCTGGTCTATGGGCGTTTCACAGATATAGACAACATTGCATCAGTAAAAACCCCTGATTCTATCAGTGCTAAAAACTAATCATCTAATAATACAATATGCCATCATCGCCAGCCGAAAGTCTACCCGCGAATAAATTTGGCAGTCCAGGCTTAATTATATTGGTATTGCAAGCAAACGATCAAAAATCTCTTCAAGGCGCCTTCGATTAAATAGTCAGCGCATGTCGGACCGAAGACCAACAAAAAGATCGTAGGGGCGGGGCTTGCTCCGCCTGGCGCATTTGATTGATCTGCAAACCTAGCGTGCCAGGCTCGTAGATATAATAAATGATGGTCGGATATACAGCCAATTGATAGAGATTTGTGGGTCCGATGCTAGAACAAAAAAGATACTGGTTCAATTGGATTATAAATACCGATGGTATTGTAAGGCTGATTGGCACCGGACCGTTTCCTAAGCGCAAAGGGGAATTGAAATGATTCGAGATTTTGATACCGTTAAGTTAAAAGGGATTTTATTAATGTCCGTGATTCTCAAGGAGAAATAGTCAGCGTGCCGGCTGGCAGTGTGGGCACGGTGGTGATGATTTACGATAAACGTGTTGGCAGTCAGCGCGATAAGCCTGGCTATGAAGTGGATTTTTGTGATCATACTGGCGACACTTTTGCACTTTTGAGCCTGAACAAGAAGATATTGAGTTGGATAGACCATACACCAGCATGAAAAAACCTGGACCTTTCCAACACAAAAGAAAAGCCAGCTAATGAGACAACACCCCATTTACCCAAGGTTCATGCTGCCAAGAACAAATTACCTCGCGCTAGCTTGGCCAATTGTAATGCGCGCCTATAATCTTGATTATCAGCTATCTTACGCCTAAATTTTTATTCAGATCTTATATTTGTACTGAGAATAAAAGCCTGTCTTGGAGCAATGGGCCAGGTTTCCAGAGACTACTGAGCATAGTAGGAACTAGCTTGATTTTGCAAAGCCAAAAAAGACAGACTGGGGCGTTCTGATTGCCATTTAGTCGATTTTTCTGAAATCCCAGTAGACCCCATACGCCAAAACAGTAAATAAATTGCCCTGGTCGCACAGGCAAACTGATCTTGGCTGTGTTATCGCAATCCTGCTGCAATTGAGGAAAGCAGTGGTACTGGTTGTGCGGAGGAATGATAGGACTGGTTGGTATAGGGGCAAGTGGACGATAAACTATCTGTGGTGTTTCAACGACGAAGAGGACTAGTTCTATGACTCAGATCGAGAAAGCGGTGCGCGTTTTCTTCCGGGGGGTGATTATCTGGTGCTTTGCCGCAATGATCATGCAAGCATGCGCCAATGCGGGGCTGGTTATGATGAACACCCACAACTATCTGGTGGTGGCCACAAGTTGGTTATTCATCATTCCGCTTACTGATCAAATCCGTCGAAATTCCCAGAAGAAGAACGGTGACGGACAAGACAGAGAAGACGACGAAGACGATCAGCCAGTTTCGGCCTGGTTGTTTTTCGCCAACGCGGCAGAAAATATTGGCTGGATAGCCACAAGCTGGGCCATGGGTGAGTTAGCCATCTTTCTGGCTCGGTTTCCCTGCATGGTCTTGGACTATCGAATTCTCTGGCAAGCTCTGCTGGCAGAGAAGGGATCCAGACCGTGGTTCAAGTATTTTGTTGCAGGACTGCTTGCCGTGGCTGCTGTCGTTGCCATTGCCGTTATCCCAATATGGTTCTTGCCGCGGGTGCAGGGACAGGCCGGGAACGAATGGACGAATGGACTGACAGTAATCTTTTGGATCTGCTCTACAGCGGGCTGGATTCGGCAAATCTGCATCAACGTCGAAGCTTGGAGAGTTAAACTTGCCGGCGGAGATCCTGCGCGGATACAGAAGATGTTCTCACGCTTCTCGGTGTGGATACCGATCACCGTCGAATGTGTGACCATCTTCTGGTTGCTTCGTGAGTACACGATCGGTAAAACCGGGATGATAATGTACCTGACGGCCACGGGCACATTGATCGTCAATACAATCTTCCTGCTCACATATCTGATTTTCTTTAATCGTCGCCAACGGTTCCTTGCCCAGAGCATCGTCACCAGCACCGGTCTTCTGCTCAGCACATGGCTTGGCTATCACCGCTGGCAGCAGGTCTTTGGACGAAGGTCCATCGTCAGGTAAGACGCTTGGAGCCAGCCGAACCGACCAGACGGCATCACACCGCCAACCGAGGAGCTCTCATCAGAGGTTCCTCGGTCGCTTTTTTATTTTTTTGCTTTTCTAATCGACAAATTTACTGTTTAAGCGCTGCTTTTTAATCCAATTCGTTGAACTTTTTCTTGTGCTTTTCGTAGTTATACATAGAAGCCCCAACTGGTTTGGGCAACCTGTAGCGACGGTCAGAGGCTGTGGCAAAAGACTAGACATTTGCCCCCAGGCTTTCTATAATAATGAGGATATATTGATTTGGCTAAATACGAATGTGTCCAAGTAAGGCGTATTACCTTTTTCTTTAAGTACGATCACAATAATCCAAAAGTGCTGCACATTTACGCCAGGCACCTAACTACCATAGAAGATGCACTGGATGTGTTTTTCAATACGGTACCGATCTGGAACGAACAATTCCATAGATACGAAAGTATTACTGATACACACGGGCTTTATTGGTTCTGGCGCAGTCGGGAAAGGAAAGAAATTACAATAATCACTTGCTTTAGGAGATACGTGTGAAAAAGCGAATACATTATAAAAAACTTGGTGCAGTTGAACTATCGGAAAAAGAAGATAAACGGGTCACGGAAATAATTGAACTGTCCGAGAAAGAACTTAAGGATACGCGTGTCAGTTTTCGCTGGGGGCAATACCAGCTGGCGATAGTAAGACACGCGGCCAACTTAATGGGTGTCCCGTATCAGACTTTTCTAAAACTGACCGTTTACGAACGTGCCCTGGCAGTTCTTAAAGACGCACGGATGATCGCCAATAAAAAAGGCTAATCAAAAGGGCATTTAGAACGCGGGCGCGCATGCTGCGCCCCTACGAGACCCTTCCAGGCGTTTGGTTCTTTGATCCGAGAGGAAGATGAAGCCCGATCATCTTTAGTCGGGCCTTTACTCTCTGCCGCTACTATTGCCAAGCAATGGGCTGCTTAGCGGTACAGAAAAGGCTGTGTGTCTTTGTTTTGCTTGTTCAAGCAAACGCTGTCCATTGTGCACAATTGCTTGCGATTCCACTAGACGTTGACCCAAATTATTTAAATCAGCATCAATGCGCGTGAGCACGGATTCAGCATAATGATCAGCGCCTTCGCGAATGCGCATCGCTTCTTGCTCGCCTTCGGCGCGAAGCGCTCTGCTTCAGCAACAGCCTCGCGGCGCATTTGTTCAACTTCGCTAACAACTTGCTTTCTAATTCGCTCTACTTCGCCTTGCACAGCTTTAAGCAGTTCGGACTCATGCAGCATGCTTTCAGCCTGACGGCGCGCAGTGGCAATAATTTGTTCTGCCCGGCGCTGCGACTCGGCAATAATTTCATCACGCTCTTGCAAGATGTCCGCTGCTTCGCGCAATTCTTCTGGCAAGCGCGCCCGCGCTTTATCAAGAACATCGAGAAATTCATCGGCATTGATGAATTTAAACTTGTAAAAACCTACCGAGTCATCAATTAGATGCTCAAGCAAATCCAGATGCTTATATATGGTGGTTTGCTTGTAGACAGCCGTTGCCGGCGGTGCTTGCATAATGGTGGTCATATTAATACGCCCCTGTTGAAATGCTCCTTCAGATAATCGTTAACTGGTTTAGGAACAAAATGAGAAACATCGCCGCCAAGACGGGCAACTTCTTTCACGATGGAAGAACTGATAAAAGAATACTCGGCTTTGGACATAAGAAAAATAGTTTCTAGTTCAGGATAATAGTTCTTTATTTGTTTGTTCCATGGCTAGTTCTGCTTCAAAATCCGATATAGCTCTTAGGCCCCTAATCAATATCTTAATCTTATTTTCTCTGGCATAACTCGACGGTTAAACCCTGAAAGTCTTTCACCACCACACCGTTCAAGCCGGCAATCGTATCCCTGATTAACTTGGCTCGTATCTCCACCGGTAAAAGTGGAGATTTACCAGGATTGCCTACTACTGCCACGATTACCTGGTCAAAAAGTTTGACTGAACGCTGAATAATATCCAGGTGTCCATATGTCATCGGATCGAATGATCCTGGATATATAGCTTTCACCACTTCAGCGGACCGCCTTCTTCTTGCTTATTCAGTTCTTTTTTATCACAACCTCCGGGTTGAGTTGAATCATTTTATTTGATCCTTGTCAACGTAAAATGATAACACGACGGTAGCTTGAAAACCGGAAGGAAAAAGCAATAAGTTGCTAATCTACTACTAATCTCCTCTGAATTTGCTGTTTAAGCTAAACAGGCAATGGCACCAAGTTCAGTAAATACGCCGGTAGAAACTGGCTATATATATAGAAATTGGGCGAGATCTGAAATAACTTTAATAGGCAACATTATGCAACTAAATGAGCGCCCGGAGAAACGAGAGAATCAAATTAAAGTGATGATGGCGCCACAGCTGCCGTAAAGCATATGCACTGAAAACAGACTATAAAAACAAAAAATCTCCATAAAATAAAGAAATGCGGCGGGGTGCCTGTGCACCAATCTCGCCGCGGTGAGCTGTACCGGATCGCCTGCTCAATTCAGCTGGCGATTTCGGCGGCTGTCTCTGGCTGTCTTTCGACTGCTCGGTAGACCCCCTGCGGATTGAGTTGAATCTCCAGCATACCTACCCGGCGAGTGCAACCATGCCCGTCTTGGATCTGTGACAGGATCTCACGAACGTTTGGCGTCGGCGCACCGTGGAGCGCCCACTCAGTTTTGTTGAGACGCCTCCAGTCCGTGCTTGCCATGTTGAACAACGTCACCGTGCTCGGGTAAAGAGTTACCGTCTCGATCGCCAGCTTCGGATGATTGACTTCCGCAATTGTGGACGTTTCCAAATCGCGGAGGTCTATCCCCGGGGGAAGCTTTAGGGGTAGCGTCAGTTCTTTTCCGTGAACCGAAGTCACATCGTAGCACCCCTCGATTCTTGCCCCTTCGCCAAAGGGGTAGATTATTACGGCCCACATGCGGGTGCAGCCGTTAAATTCGAGAAGCGCCCCCAATTGCCAGAGATTGAACACCGGCATTTGCAGGGTTTTGATCTGGCCAGCTAGTTTGCGAATGTCATCCAACTGGACCCTATAGAGGCCCTCAGTGAGCCCCCATTGAGTCATTGTGATGTCCGAAATGTTTTGCAACCGGGAGCGCAAAAGGCCGATGCGCTGCAAGAGGCGCACCCAATTTGGTGAGGCGCAAAATACCACAATGCACTCATTGAGCATGAGAGCTAAAATCAGTAGGAGCCCGCAAAGCGGCATGCTCAATTGACCCTCCAGGGAAACTAACATAGCCAGGCCTATGGCGCTGCCAATGGCTGGTGACTGAACCAGAATTAGTGCGCCTACGGGATTTTTGGACGCGGTCAGGACTCGTCCATTGCTTAACCACTCCACAAACCGCAGAATGAATCCTGCGCAAAGTGTGATTAGAGCTCCGGCAGCGTAGACTGCTACGCAGATTCCAAATCCATCAAGCCAAGCTGCTAACCAGTACAGGGACAGGAAAAATGCACCCTCAGGCACCGGCGACACGAATCCGGGAATTGTGAGGATCGCCGTCACTGTCAGCATACCGACAACGACGATACTCAGTCTTTTGGTGCTGATCTCGGACATGATCGGTCTCCTGAAATGCGAGAGAAATGAAAGAGCATTAAGTAAAACAAGGGAACCAACCCGCGGTCGGTGCAAAACTGCACCGACCGCGTTGGTGTTGTCGCGACGTCCAGCAAATCGAATCCCGACCATTGGGACTAGAGTCCGCCGGTTGAAATCGTAGGGGAGGGGCTTGCTCCTCCCACTAAGCGATCCGGAACCGGCCGAATCAGTCGTCGAGCTCGCGCAACGGTAATTCGCTGCAGGCGATTGTCACGCGTAGCGCAGCGACCTGCTCCGCTGTAAGGTCTCCCAGGGCGCGATCCAGGGTGCCAAGCTCCAAGAGCTTCGGCTCCTCGTCCTCTTCGGACGCCATGAGTAACAATCGATTTGCTGCCTCGAACAGGGTTAGGGCGCTCGCCGGGTCGGGCAACCCGGCACGATCGAAATCGATGACTTCTTGGAGTAGCCCCAAGCCATTGATACTCTCAATAACCGTCGTTGACATGGCGAAGAATGTGTCGCTTCGGGGTTCTCTGTGCAGGCACAGTCCAAATCGCGCCTCCACCCGTAGCAACCGATCCATACCCCCGGACGTCGAACTCATCGTTCTGCCTTTCCGTGAAGAGGTAGCCGCATCCAATATTCTCCCCTGCCTCAATGCTTGGGGTTTGAATATCCAAATATCAGATGCGACCTAAACTTTGAGTGAAAAATCCTTTTTTACAACTCGACTATAACTAATTACACCCTGCCATTTTTAATTGAGCAAAGTCAAGCTGCAACTTACCTGAAATTCATATCTGATCAGCCCAGGGCGCCTCGCCCGCATAGCTAATCCCCAGGCTTGGCGGCGGCCTCATACCAGGATAAAACATGCTTGAACATTAAGCAAAATCCATGATCATTAGCATCATTTATTCAAATTAACCGCTGCTTTGCACTTAGCGCAACTCGCGCTAGCGAATATCTCAAACATACATAGGCGGAAAAGTTTTTAACTTGCTTTGACTGATTTAATTTCTGGTTCTAGAGGGCTATCAGCGGATAATTTAACCACCGGCAAGAAAAAGCTAAAAGTTGAACCCTGTCCAAGCGCCGAGTGGACGTTTATGCGCCCATTATGTTTTTCAACAATTTTTTTGGCGATTGTCAGCCCCAGTCCGGTGCCCTTAATTGTATGTACTTTGCGCTCCACTCGATAAAAGCGATCAAAAATATGGGGTATTGATTCCTCAGGAATGCCAATACCACTATCGCTTACCAGGACACCTACTTCACCGGTTGGCTCTGCTTCAGGGTAATGCTCTATTTTTACCTCGATCGTGCCGCCCACAGGGGTGTATTTAATGGCATTAGTGAGCAGGTTGATAATTACCCGCTCAATTGATTCTTCATTCATCATCACCAAGGGAAGTGACTCAGGGGCAACCAGTGTCAAATTAATTTGCCTATTTTTGGCCAGCAGATTTACTGCTCGTAAAGCAGCCTCAGCAGCTTGCTTTAGCCCCAGGGCGTGCAGCTCAAATTCACGATCACCCTCTTCAATGCGACTTAACTCCAGAACATCATTTACTAGAGAGATAAGCCTATCTGCCTCATCGTCGATGATTTGCAAAAATTCGCGATAAATGTCAGCGTCCAATTTTTCGCCATGATTATAAAGCGTATCAACATAACTTTTAATTGAAGTAATCGGCGTGCGCAATTCATGACTGACATTACTTATAAATTCATTTTTCATTTTCTCCAGTTCAGTCTGCTTGGTTATGTCATGCATGATCATTACGGAGCCTAGATAATCTTGATTGAGAATAATCGGTGCTATGTGCAAGCGCACGGTTAAATCATCCAAATGCATCTGTTGCACTACTGGTTCCAATGTATTCGGTGTCAAGCTGTCTGTGAAATCCTGAACAATCTGGCAAACTTGAGGCGAATCAGGACCTTGCGTGCAAATCACCAAGGGCTTGCCTACTATATCTTTTGCTTCTTTAGCAAAAATTGCTGTAGCTGCCGCGTTCACCATTTGCACTCTATTAGAGGCGTCGCAAACAACCACCCCATCAGCAATAGACATCAGCACCAGCTCAAGCTTATTGCGCTCCGAAACATATTTATTGCGCTCGCCCTTTAATTGATCAACGTTTTGTTTGTCATATTCGGCCAACCGTGCTGACATATAGTTGAAAGCATTAACCACTTGATCAATTTCACGTCCAGCCCTTTGGCCTTGAATTTGATAGCCGAAATGACCGGTGGCAATATTAGAAGCGCCTTGAGCGAGAATTTTCAAAGGTCGATTGATTAAAGCATAGTTTGCCCATACCCCTAAGCCGCCTAGCAAGCCAATTAAGCCAAATACAGAAAAAAGAAAATAACGTGTCTCTTGTGTTGTGCCCAGGATAGTAAACACATTGTTGTCCAACCCCACCCAGCAAATACCCAGCTCTAGATTATTTCTTAGCATGGGTACGGCAATATTGGTCACCGATCTATATCCGGTAGGGCTCTGATAAACACCAGGCACAGCATAGTTTTGCAATGGTTCGCGGTATATGGGGAAAATTTGCCCGCGCGGATTTTTTGCCGCCGGTAAAGAGAGGCTGTCTAAAAGGACATGTCCTTCACGATCGCAGTATGCCACATAGGCTAATGCCGGTGTTTCGCCACATTCAGTGAGAATATAGTATTTCAGCCTATCCAGGCTACCACTATTTGTCAGAGTCTCCGCGCCCCCGCGAGCGAGCGCCTGAGCCAAAGCAACACCAAATTGCTGCACTGATTTATCTATAATTGCCTGGGCGCGAGAAACCCAAACCCAGGCAGTAAAAGCAACCAGCGCTGAAATGGAAATAATGCCAAAAACAAGCAATTGTTTCTGGGCAGAAGTTCTGCGCCAGAAAAACCTTAATTGATCAATAAACCCAAGCGATCTTAGCAATAAATATTCTCCAATTTCTTTACTAATTAAAAAGCAGATTAAAACTCATTGTAGCCCACTAATTGCCCAATTTTATGCTTGCCTGTTGTCTACAAACAGTTTAAGCCCCAGTCGCGCAGGGAAAAGATTATGTGACGGCCTTAATGTCCACTTAATAATAAAACATCAATTACTAAAAACGGGCGGAACAAGTCCCGCCCCTACAATTCCATCGATCATTGTCCATTCTTCCGACCAGAAGCGCGCCCGCCCCCTCCAACGGACTTTCGGTCCTTCACCCCAGCCTCGCGCGCCCCTACCAAGTCCTTCAGCACAGTCGATTCTTCGTGGTAGAAATAAAATGGTTGTCCAAAAAACTCCCGGACGCTCACTAGAAAGAGCGTCTAAAGCCCCATCCAAACGTCTGATGACCATTCAGTCATATGAGTTGGTGCGCACCCATTTACCCCTGGTGCAAACAATTGCGCGCCGCTATTGTCGGGGAAACACTGATTTATTGGATGATCTGGTGCAGGTGGGGGCGATTGGCTTGCTCAAAGCAGTGCGCAACTATGATCCGCAGCACCCGAATAAGGCCAGCTTTAAAACATTGGCTACCTGCTATATACGAGGAGAGATTCGCCATTATTTAAGAGACCATGCGTCTCTAGTCCAGGTGCCCAGGCATCTTATAGAGGTTTGTCGGCAAATAGCTAAATATGAAGAGAAATTGACCCAAACATTGGGGCACACACCCACTGTGAAGGAATTGGCAACCTATTCTGGGCTTAAAGAGGAAGAAATACTGGAAGCCCAGTGTTCGGCGGAAGCCCGTTTTTACTACGAGTCAATTGATGCGCCTGCAGAAGATGTATATGAAGACTATAGCCGCCGCTCCCTTTGTGAAACGGTAGCCGATCGCAAATATCAAGAATGGCAAGTGCGCAAAGAAGACCGTGACTATATTGCCATGGCGTTGAAAAATCTCAATCCACGCAGCCAGAAAATTCTAGAACATGTTTTTCTTGATGATTTAACACAAAAAGAAACAGCTTCAAAACTGGGACTGTCTGAAATGGGCGTCTCGCGTGTGGTAAGCGAATCGATTAAAAAACTAAAACAAATTATTGAGACCAATAAAACGTTTACCAGGTTGCAGCCGCCGAAAATATAGCTAGAGGCAATTATTTTTCTAGCTATGCCTACCTATGCAATAATGCTGCCAGCATACCTGTTGGTAAATATGTATAACACTGAAGCAGGCAGGCCTGAGACAATTTATCGGGTTATCGAGCAGATTATTTATGTCGCATATCTTTTGATCTTGCCTTCGATTGGCATATTGGTGGCTTGTATAGGTTTTTGCGATCCTGATACCTGCTGGCATTTGGCACTGGGACAATGGATGCTTACGCACCAGGGACTTCCATATGTTGATCCCTTTTCTTCTAATGTGGCAAATTTTGTTTTTGTGGCCAAAAATTTGCCTCTCATACAGCACGAATGGTTGACTGATATTGTCTTTTATGGACTCTTTTCCGCCTTTGGATTGACAGGCTTGCTGGTGCTGACGGCCATCTTGTCAGTCTGTTCCTTTGTGATCATTCCTTCAATTCTTATGCTGCGCAATGGTGTGCCAAGAATTATTGTGCTTGCTGCCATAACATTGGTCATATGCGCCTCGTCCTTTCGCCTGTGGGTCAGGCCTGACGAATTTTCTTTCCTCTTTATGTCATTGCTGATTCTGCTAAATGACATTGTTCAAACGACAACCAGTCAGAAAAAAATGTGGACATGCTCCATTCTTATTTTTGTGATTATGGCGCTCTGGGCTAATTGTCATGGACTATTCGTTATTGGCTTAGCTTACTTAGCAGGCTATTCATTATTAGCAATTTTGCAGTCATTTTGGCTAAAGTCCACTATGCAGATAAGAAGTGCAGCGATTGTTCTTATTGCCGCTGTTACGGGCACGTTTTGTACGCCATGGTATTTTCATCTTTGGATATATGTATGTAAGATGCTCCGTTCTCCCATTATCCAGAGCAATCGAGAAAATGGGCATATGACGCTGAGTGATCTAAGCAATCCGACCTTTATTCCGCTCTGTTTATTGCTGGTGCTGGTCTGGGGAATATTGCTGTGGATAGTCTATCGCCCGCTGGTCGATTCGTTAAAATCATTGCAATCCTTGATCATCGGAATTGTAGGGGCGGGGTGCAGTGGCCGTGAGGCATATGAGTTATGCCGAGCGGGTGCCGCTGAATCCAAAAACATAGATAGTCCGCCCACGTTCTCCATGCGATATCCGCCTGCAATGCTGCTGCCCTTCGCCCTTTCCCTTGGCGCTACGGTGGCAATAATTGCTTATCGACGAATAACACCTTTTGCACTTCTGGTAATCTTTGCTGCCTTAAGTAAAGCGTTTCAAGCAAGCAAAATCACTGAACATCAAAAACCTTATGGTTGGGCGAATGCATTGATCAGTCTTTGCACAGCTGGACTTACTTGTTATCTTACTGCCGCCTGTTTCGTGCCCCCATGTTTGCCGACTACCAGTCGATTATTTAACCCCCCTTATAAGGCAATCAAATATCTGCAATTGCATCAACCATTGGGATGCCTGCTGAACGATTGCAAATTTGGCAGCATGATGGAATGGAATATGAAAAATCCGCCCGATATTTTTATAGATGGAAGATTTGAAACTGACCCTCAACTAGTCTACGACTACAACACAATGAGGCTATGTCATGACAATTGGCGGCAACTGCTTGATCGCTATAAAATTTCCTGGCTGTTTTTTCCACCACAGATGCCTGTTGTTAGGCAACTGTCGGCAGATACGCAGTGGCGGACTATTTACTCTGATCAATCGGCAGTTATTCTTTGCCGATAAGTTTCGAATTTGATTCTCAATAAGGTCATAATTGCATTTGATATTTGTTGCTTAATACATTTCAAAATCGATTGACTTTCGATTTTCAGGTGGGTAATCTTAACTTCAATTGTGCGAACTTTCTCAATAAGATATAAATCACATTGATAAAGTTCGCAATTTAATTAAAAAGTTCAAAGATAGTAAGTATTTGTTTTTACACCGCGGCAATGATTGTAAAGAACATAAAAAACCAACTGTAGTTATTTAGTTAGAGATAAATAAGGATAATCAAAGGAGCATAACTTATGAGAAAAAATATTCGCAGCAGAAGAGGACAAAGCATGGTGGAATATGCCATCGGCATCGGTTGCGTAACCGCTGTCTGTATGCTGGTTCTTGGTGGTTTAGGACATGCCGGGGCAGATGTTATTCGCCAGGTACTGGTGAATATTAATGATGCTGATGATCAATCTGCTGATCCAGGTTCTGTATTCACCAATGGTGTAAGTGGAACAACCAATCCACCTTGGGCGCCACAATAAGACAATATCGTAGGGTAGTGCTGGCTTTGCCTAGGTGCCAATGCTCCCATGATCATAATTGGTTATTTACCAGAAGGGTTTCAGCAATGAGCTGAAAACCTTCTGGTGGTATCTGAAACCCCGCACTATAGAGCAGTCAATAAATATAGTAAGTATCAGGGAAACTAAGAGAACGTGCGTTTCGTAAGTAGACATAAAAGGCATTTGCGATCCAGCGATGGTCAGTCGATGGTTGAGTTTGCTCTGTGCTTACCCTTTCTTTTTCTCATTTTAGTTTCCATACTTTATTTTGGTCGCTATTTTCTCCTTGCCCAGGTTTTGCTTTATGCTGCTCAGGAAGGGGCTAAGGTTGCTGCCCGCACGCCCAATCTCAGCGATAGTACTACAAGAGATTCAGTACGTGGCTTCACCACCGGCGGTGCCCAGTCCAATACTAACTCAGTTATATACACCGCACTTGCTTCGGCACATTTGCTGTCGCAATCATCCCAAAACTCAAGCGGAGGCAATTTGCCCTCCGGTGGCAGCATACAAATTTTGCCCTGGGACGCTACTGGCACAAGTACGGTTAATACGCCCGCTGGAACGGTGCAAGTAGTTATTAACTATCCTTTTCAGTTGCTTGGTAATCCTTTCACTGGGGCAAGCGAAGGTTCTGTTAACGGTACTTTGGCTGTGGCAATGAGCTTTACGGGACCGGCACTCCAGTTTCCCAACTTTACGATTACTGAGCAGTCCACAGCCGCTCAAGAAGTTTATCAACAATAATCGGCAGACCGCATTAGGAGGATTGTTATTATGGCTGTATCTACTGCATCGCGTCCCACGGGCGCACCGGTAGTATCCTGGGAGAAAGTTCAGCAGCGCCTGAGACCTTCTTCCAGCCGCAAGAATAATCCTTTGCTCATTGTTGCAATTATTGCTATGGTCTTGCTTGCTCTGACAGGATTATGGCGTGCTACTCATCAAGCTGCATCCGGACAAATGGTAAAAGCGATGGCTGCCCGAAAAGATATTCCGGCAGGCGCACGCCTTAGTTTTGCCATGATCAGTTTTCTTGATGTGCCCAAACAATTTGCTACTTCAGATATGGCTACCTCGCTCAATGATGTATCCGGCAGGATTGCTAGAACTTATATTCCTGCAGGCGAACCAATTCGCTCTTATATGATATTTTCTGGTAAAGATGGTTTATCAGTTAATCTGGATACCCGAGAGCGGGCCATTACTTTGCAGCTTGATGATGACGCTCTTGTTGATCATTCGATCATGCCTGATGATCGAGTAGACTTGCTGGTTGTCTCTAACAAAGAAGGCAAAAAATACACCAAAACTATCTGTCAGGACCTACGCGTACTAATGGCCGCTCCTAAAGAACAAACCTTTTCTCGTGGTGCTGGTACCTCCACCAATAAAGTCACATTGGCTGTATCGCCCAGTACTGCTGAAGCAATTACCGAAGCGGTGGAAACAGGCAAAATACGGCTAATATTGCGTAACCGCTTAAATATTGCTGACGAATCCCTGGCAGGCTCCAAACCCGCTGATCTTTTACCGCTAGGCATCGAAAAAACAGCTGCACCGCAACCGGCCACGGCTAGCTTGTTACCGCCACCGCCGGCGGTGGCGCCTGATATTGCGCAAAGCAGCCCCTTGCAGTGGATGGTGGAAGTAATTTCGGGCAATCAAAAGGAAACCTATGGCGTACCGGAGAAATAATTTGTGCTCCAATTCGAAACGCCATCACCAACGTTGTAGGGGCGGATTGCATCCGCCCGTTGATGTAACGAGCGCGCATGCTGCGCCCCTACAATGCCGACGATCGGGTATCGGTTTAAATGGCCGGAACGCTTCCCTACGAGGACAACGATCTAGCTTAGGCTCCGTAATGCCGTTTGTTGCTGTCTCGGTGATTTTTATGCTGGGCACAGTTGGCATTGTTACTGAGTTAACCAGAGTTTTTGAAACAGTGCGGCAGCTTAAGTTTTCTGCCCAAGCGACGGCTCTTTATGGATTGTCTTTGTCTACGAACAGTGACGGCAGTTATTCAACTAGTGCTGCTCAAACTAATATTCAAACTGCTATTGCTAATGCTAGTGCTGCGGCATGGAATTCGGCTCAGTGTGGGCCGGTGGGCAATATATTTGCCTCAGGATCCTTAAGCCGGACAAGCATAGCCTGGAGTAATTCGGTTTCTTTCGCTCAATCCGATATCAATTTTGTCAATAACCCACTTAATGCAAACGAATTTTTTGTTCAACTTTCAACAGCCAGTTGGGCAGGAAACAATCCTTTGCAGCAATTTCTTTTACCGCTTTTGTGGCTTTATACAAATCCTATTGGCAGTCGGTTAGCGGCTTCCGAATATACAGCCAGTGCTCCGCAAACAATTGAAGTTATTGGTCAACCGGCCTCCCGCATTGGTCCGGCGGCGCCCTTAGGATCTCAGTCCGGTACCAGAGCAGGAGATTTAGTTGGTTTTGCTGCTTTACCCCTGGCGATTAGCAATTTGCAATTTGCTTCTATTGCCAATCCAGCGCAGACACCGGTACCAAATGCCTTGACTATTGACCTTGTTGCCTCAAATAGTGCTGAATATGGAGGAACTGCACCGGCAGGACACGTAAAAGGTTGCCTGGTTAATGTCTATGGCACAGGTACTAATGGCAGCTATTACGGTAACGGTAGCGGCAATACAGCTATCAATCAGCTGATTGCCTTGCTTGGCTATTTTAGCGGTATCAACGCACAGGCGGCCATTACCCCGGCAGTGGTTGAAGAAGGCAGCCAGCTCAATGGTTATAATCCTGCCGATCCAACTCTTAGTGCTAGCCAAACCAACAATATTACCAAGGCAATATCACAGTTGCCGCTCGGCGGTTATTACATAGTGCCGGTTATTAGCGGTGATCCATCTTTCAGTAATACCAACACTGTAGCTGGCTTTGCCCGGCTTCAATTAGCGAGCATCGCTCCTACTAAGGGTATCGTCACTTCTTTAACCATGAATATTCCCCAATCTGTACCAGTGCGCAATGCCAGTAGTGCTACCGGATATTCCAGTATTCCTGGACAAAGCACTACTTTGATGCCTGCTCCGGTTTATCCATTTACGCCCCGCCAATATGACTCGTCTTCCGGTGGTGTCACTGTTAGCCCATTAGGAGTTGTTCTTGCCCCAGCTCTCTCTTGCCGTCCTCCTGGTTTTTAACCCTTAAAATCAATCAACAAACAATGCTCAAACAATTATTTGCCAAGAAAAGGAGACGCAAGAACCCGTACGTTCGGCCGTAGGGGCGGGGCTTGCTCCGCCCGCTGGCACAGAGGACCGAAGCTCGCCCGATGTCTCCGAAGAACCGACAATATTCGAAGAACCCGTAGGGGCGACGCTTCAACGGCATAACTCAGATGTCGTTGTGCCCGTTGCCGTCGAGGCGAATCCGCCGGAAACAAAAACCAAGCCGATGATTATTGGTGTTTTGGGCGCGAAAGGTGGTGTTGGTGCGACATCAGCTGCTGTTAATCTAGCCGCTGCTATAGCAATAAATGGTAAGCATACAACTATTCTTGATGCTAATTTTCAACAACCCGATGCTGCTCAATTGTTTGGCGTCGAGCCGGAACATTCGCTTATGGAAATGCTCAACCGTGCGCCTCATATAGATAAGCAATTATTTGAGGCTTGTTGTACGGCGGCAACTAGTTCTAAGCTTGACTTAAGCCTCTTATCCCCACCGATAGATGGAGAAGCAGCTCTCAAAGCTAATCTCAGCCAATTGGCGGAATGTCTGAAATTGATGCATTGTTATTCGGATTTTTGGGTGATTGATTTACCCAGACATTTGGATAAACATCTAGTTATGCTCACTGATCAATGCGATAAAATTTTGCTGGTGTTTGAGGCTACTCTTGCCGGTGTTGCCGGCTGCCGCCGCTGGTTGAATTTATTCAATCAGCTTGGTTATGATCAGCACAAAATAATTTGCCTGCTCAATAGATCAGGATCAAAACATACCGATGTAGAAAAACAATTGCCTGACTGTTTTGTCGACGAAACTATCTTTCGGCTGCCTAATGCTGCAGCTGCCAGTTGGGATTCTTCCACGCGCGGAGTACCGCTTATTCTTGCTCAGCCTAATCATAAATATGCAAAAGCAATTTTCAAATTGGCGCAACATATTATGCAAACAAATGTTTTGAGGTAATCATATGTCTAAACTGCGTGAACTCTTATTTCAAGATCAACCGTTAATGGATGCCAGCCCTGGCAAATCGTCAACTACCGGCCAGGCAGAAAAACCCAACCAATCACAGACTCAAGCAACATCTACAACAAAGCTTTCCCTGTCCGAATTAGTGCTGGATCGGCAACAAGATAAGCACCTAGGAGAGGAAGGCTCTCGCCGCCGCGCTTATCAAGAATTAAAAAGCCGCATCCACACTCGATTAATTGAAAATATAGACATTCGCGCCCTCATTGCCCTGGATGAGTCCGAGCCTCTTGAGGCGGCTATTGAGCGCACTGTGCATGCTCTAATTAGTGATGAAAAATTGCCTTTGACGGCAGAATGAATGCGCTCAAGTGGCCAGAGACGTTCTTTACGAAACACTTGGGCTTGGACCATTGGAGCCACTTTTAGCAGATGCCGACATAAACGATATTCTTGTTAACGGTTCACAAAATGTTTGGGTGGATAGAGACGGCAAACTGGAGGAAACTAATATTCATTTTAAAGATGATGAGCATTTGATGCATGTGATCAACCGCATAGTCGCGCGGGTGGGCAGGCGAGTTGACGAGTCTTCGCCAATTGTTGATGCGCGTTTGCCGGACGGCTCTAGAGTAAATGCCATCATTCCTCCTCTGGCTCTTGAAGGACCAACTCTTTCCATCAGACGTTTTCGTCCGATTCCTTTCCAAATGGATGATATAGTCGCTCTTGGTACGCTCAATGAAGCAATGGCCAAATTTCTAAGCCTAGCTGTGCAAGCCAGATTGAATATCCTTATTTCCGGCGGCACTTCAGCTGGTAAAACAACATTGCTCAATACCTTATCCGGACAGATATTTAATAGCGAACGTATTGTCACTATTGAAGATACTGCCGAATTAAGTTTGCAGCAGCGCCATGTAATCAGGTTGGAATCACGCCCATCTAATATTGAAGGACGCGGTGCTGTGACGCAACGAGATTTAGTAAAAAATGCTTTGCGAATGCGTCCTGATCGTATTGTTGTTGGTGAAGTGCGTGGAGCTGAAGCACTCGATATGCTGCAAGCCATGAATACCGGGCACGAAGGTTCGCTGACCACTGTGCACGCTAATACACCCAGAGACGCCTTAAGCCGTATTGAAACTTTGGTGTTTCTAGCCGGTATTGATCTTTCTCAACGTAGTATTCGAGAACAAATTGGTTCCGCGTTTGATCTTGGTAGTACAAATTAAAAGACTGCAAGATGGCTCACGGCGGATAGTCAGTATTACTGAAATCACCGGCATGCAAGAAGGGATAATCAGCATGCAAGAACTCTTTGAATTTCGCCAGCAGGGAATTGATAGCTGCAAAAAAGTCATAGGCAAGCATGTTGCTTGTGGGCTGCGTCCTTATCACGAAACTAAATTCAAAGAAGCAAGCCTTGAATTACCGGCAATTTATTCACCCCGGAAGAGCAGAAGCAGGAGCAAATGAGAGAACAATCGCAAGCGCAAGAAGAACAAGAGCAAATTGAAATGATAACCGTCTAAAGCTTGGCATAAACATGAAAACTGGTCTAATACTCGCTATTCTTGCTGTACCCGTCACCGGCGGTATTGTCGGCACTCGCCTGTGGGTAATCCGACGGCAATATACTGCTCTGCTAAACGTTTGTCGCGTTGGGCCGCCCCCGCAGCTGCACAAGAAAGCCGCCCCCATCTGTTGAAGAAATCCTCCTGGTTTTCATTGAATTTTCCGGGTGGCCCTGATGTTAATCCAGGCAATTTTATTGAAGAGACCGCTGCTCGTCTTCTAAGATCATACCGGGCTTAGAATCCCTCTTGGAGGGGCTTAAACAGTTATTAATCGATTCAGGCCTGGCCTTGGTCATAAATTCAAAAGAAGAAGATTATCTGGCCATATTCTTGCTTATATACTGGGCTTATTGCATTGCCTATTATTGCTCCGGCCGTTCTGGGCTTCAATTTATTATTCGGACTGCTTGCCGGATTGGTACTATCGGTAATACCATTTATAATTATTAAGTTCAAGGCGGAAGCCAAACGGACAAAATTTTGTGAACAATTACCCGACGCGATAGACTTAATGGTGGCAGTTTTACGCAGCGGGCATAGCATTGCCCAGTCCATAAAAGCAGTGTCCCAAGAAACTCCCAATCCTTGTGGCGAAGAATTTGAAACTATCTTACATAAGATGAATCTCGGACAACCACTTTCTCAGTCTCTCATTTCTTCTGCCAGCGTTTTCGTTCTTACGAGTTAGATTTAATTCGTCGCGCCGTGGCATTCAAACGGAAATTGGTGGCAGCCTGGCTGAGCTGTTGGACAGAATGACCAATGACACTTTACGCCAACGCCTCAAACTCGCTCGTCAACTCAAGGTAGTCACTGCTCAGAGCCGATTATCTGCGCAAATAGTTGGCTTATTGCCCATTATCTTAGCTGTTGGACTTAATTCTTTAAGTCCGGGTTATATGCAATTGTTGATCCAAGATAAGCTTGGACAGGCTTTACTGACCGCCTCTATTTTATTAGAGTTGATTGGCCTCTTTATTATGCAAAAAATGTCTACTATGAAAGTATAGGTAAAATGCAAACGTCGCTTTATTTAAATATCCTGAACTGATCATCGCTGCACTCCTGGGCTTTGTGGTTCTCCTTGGCTTGCGCAAAGAACAAACCATGCATTGCCCGACCTTCCTTGCCGATCCGGCAAAAAACATCCTTTCCTTTGCTCCGGCGTCTTACATAAATTGGATAAATAAATCGCTTATTCAAGCTGGTTGGCGCAGCATCTATAGCCTGGGCGATTTTGCCAGTTTAAAAATATATTTACCAATCCTTGCTCTAAGTTTACTTGTCCTGCTGCCACCGCATATGGTGGCAATCATAGTTATTATTCTTTACTTTTTGCCGGACTTGATTTTAATTGTTTGTTATAAACGCCGGCAGCGAGAAATTAGCGATTCTCTAGTACAAGCAATTGATTTGATGGTCTTGTGTGTTGATGCCGGACTGGGGCTGGATGCTACCGTACAAAAAATTGCCTCCGAAGACACAGGCTTGACTAATGCCCTCAACGAAGAATTAAATATTCTCAGCCGCGAAATCTTGCTTGGTCTTGATAGAGAGAAAGCTTATCAAGACTTATACAATCGTACCGGTGTCGATGAGTTGAAAACATTTGGTTCCGCTCTTGCCCAAGCTAATAAACTGGGTTTGAGCATTGCTGAAATTTTACGTGCGCAAAGCGAGTTTATCCGCAAAAAACAAAGCCAAAAAATTGAAGAAAAAGCAATGAAAATGCCGATCTATATGGCATTTCCTTTATGGTTTTGCATTATGCCGTCCTTGATGCTTCTGGTGCTTGGGCCATCGCTAATCAAGTTTTATCATCAGATGCACTAACGATCGATCACTGATGTGTTCGGTCCGTACATAGTTAAATTGGTCGGGACGAGAGGAATTGAACCTCCGGCCTCACCCACCCCAAGGGTGCGCGCTACCCCTGCGCCACGTCCCGAATAAATGTTAACAAAGCCATTATAAACCACCAGTAAATAGTCAATGCGCGATTCTTCGTCTGGGCGTAGGGGGCCCATTGCATCCGCCCGCATTTAAACGGGCGCACATGCTGCGCCCTTACAATAATGTTCGTACACATCCACACGTTATTTGCCGGTGCCAATTCGATATCAAGTGCTAGCGCAGCTGCGCTAATCTGTAATGGACAATTTAATCTCGAAAGATTTATCTAATAAAGGAATTGATTTTGACTTATCAAGACCAACTTCAAGTTGGATGATGAGGCTTTTGGGGTAGTTTGCATAGCGAATACATATCTGTTGATTTAAGGATATAAGCCTTGATCCAGGTAGCCTAAAAATGACACGTTTAAGTTACGATCTATTCCCATTTTTTAGGATTATAACGACGACCCGCTGGCGACACCAAACAAGATAGTAAACCTATATTTGCCCTGAGAAGGCAAGAGGACTGATCTTGACTTGGACATGGTCGCTTCCAAACGTAATGGTTGTGGTTGGATGAAACAGCGGGGATAGATAGTGGTAATGGGTTGGATTGGATCGGCAGTCGTGCCGCGGGTGCAAGGAGCAAAGCGCCTGTGGTTGACCAAACTAAGGAAAAGCGAAAGGAGACCACCTCACCGAAAGGGAGGTTGCTGTGAGCTGGATCGTGTACCTTGAAATTGGATTGCGCACGCTGGAGTTTGTGGTCATCAGCTCGGTGATGACGAGCGGGGTGTGCTATCTGATTGGGCGGCGGCGCCTTCTAGCGCAGTTTGCCAACCTAGAAACTCGGATTTTTGCTCTGCAAAAAGCGTCAAGGAAGCCATTGCCAATGCAGTGAGCACCAGCAGAGTTGCCAGGAACCTATTGGAACATAATATGGCTCCTGGAAGATAAAGGACCTTGCGAGTGGGTGGGGTTTGCCAGAACCCTTAAATCCACAGTCGAGGTGAGAAACAACTACATTCGCGCGCTCCGACGCTTGGAAAGGGGCAATCCCCTGGCCATGGGTCCTCGAAAGAGGAACCGCTGATATCCATGACTGCCGGCGCATGCTGCGTAAGGCAGAAACGCGTTTGAGGCGTGTAGACCCTAGCGCCCGCGAGATTCCGAAAGACGAACCCTGGCGCCCTCCGGGTTATTCGAGGAACAGACGGCCGGTAACCCCTAGAATAGGATGGCTAAACAGACTGTACGAGCGACTGTTTGGCTGGCTCCGCATTCGCACCTCAAAGGGACGAAGGGAACTCGTTCGACTGGAGATGGACCTGCAGCTCGGACGGGTTGAGAGCAAGCGGCCCTCCGGGCCAACTGGAGTCCTGCGAGTGGACGGTGAGGAAGTTGACCTCGAGCCGGAGCGGTTTCACTCGGAAGAAGTGGAAGCCCCTGGTGCTGAGGATAGCCACCTCACGGTCTTCACCGGCTCCGGCTCCAACGATGGAGAGGGACAGGAGTGGGCAGGCTAGCGTCAGAGTGGCGCTCCTGCCATGTCAATTTCGTCGCTCAGGTCTCCTGTCTGTCGACCGGAGACCTGAGGTCTATCTTGCGGATTTTGATTTTTGTAAGATTCACTTTCTTTCGATTTCGAGGAGGTAAAACCATGACCGCACGAATGGTGGAATCGCTGAACGACCCGGAATTCCTGGCCATAGCCGTGATATGCGTATTAGCGTTCTTCTCCGCCGGATTCATACTGCTATTCGTCCGGGAGAGGGACAAAAACAACGACCTCGAGAACAGTCTCGACAACGCGCAGAAACGCCTGGCGCAACTCCTGCAATGCGGCAAGCTGGGGAATCTTCACAACAACATTATCGCGTGGGTCGAAAAAAACCACATCGACCCG
Source organism: Candidatus Melainabacteria bacterium (assembly GCA_963767815.1). Classification (GTDB taxonomy): domain Bacteria; phylum Cyanobacteriota; class Vampirovibrionia; order Obscuribacterales; family Obscuribacteraceae; genus CAVYFJ01. The sequence goes on from CAVYFJ010000004.1 coordinate 36,959, forward strand.
GACTGCCAGTGTTGTATGACCAGGGCTGTTAGCGCTTACTTGCAAGCGCAGCGCATGTTTGCGAAGGCCAAGCCGCTCTGGCTGCCTTCTACCCGAAACTTTGCCCGCAGGGAAAGTCGGGCGGCGCTCGAAAGCATGGGCGACTGGCTCAAGCAACTTGATTCATACAGCGTTGCTTCTGTGGCGCGAGCGTCCGCCCTGCCGCCTCTGCGTGCGGCTACCGGTGCAGATGACGCTTCCGGTAGCAGGGGCGGCGGTCGTGAGTGAGTGTATGCACGAGTTCTGTCTCATGGCTCGTACGATCCTTCAATCGTCCAGACCCAGAAGTCAGTTTGTCCGATGCTGGTCGGACGGATGCCGAACTTCCTGTCTTTGTCATGGAACGAGATGAGTCAGTCGGGGAGGAGGATAGGGAATGGCTGCACCCTCCATGAGGGGCATAATATGGATATTGAAGGCGACTGCCCGGGAGAGTGCTGACGCCTGAGGCCACACGGGATGAAGCGGCGGTTGCACGAGGCTTCATCCCGCCGCTTTTCGTTTTTTGAATACTTTTTCTATTTTTCAACCCCAACTTACTGTTGCCAGTCAGACTATAATGTGCTTTGTCGCTGCGTTTATGGATCCCTGCCAGTCTCTTAAATCCAAACAGGATAAAGATAAATCTTGGACGAACAAGCAAAACAAAATCAATCACTATTTCCTTACAAGCTTGACGACTTTCAGCTGACGGCAATTAAGCATCTGCAAGAAGGAAAAAACGTGGTTGTTTGCGCCCCACCGGTGCTGGCAAAACAGCCATTGCTGAATATGCTGTGGCCATGGCTATTCAAGCTAATAAGCGCTGCTTTTACACAACGCCATTAAAGGCGCTTTCCAATCAGAAGTTTCATGATTTCAAGGTACTTTATGGCGAAGACAACGTCGGGTTTGCTTACCGGAGACATATCCATAAATCGCGACGCTCCTGTAGTGGTGATGACCACTGAAGTTTTTCGCAATATGCTTTATGGCACCATATTTGGTGAAGTGAAACAAAATCTGCGCAATGTTTCTTATGTTGTTCTTGATGAATGTCATTATATGAATGATGCTGATCGTGGCACAGTCTGGGAAGAGTCTATTATTTATGCTCCCAAAGGTTTGCAGCTGATTGCCTTTCAGCGACGATTGCCAACGCCAGTGAATTAACAAGTTGGATTGATGAAACACACGGACCAACTGCGCTTGTTGCTTCCAATTATCGCCCGGTGCCATTGCGCTTTTATTATTTTGGCGGGCGCAAATTATATCCATTGCTCGATACAAACGAACATATCAACCACTGTTGCGCGGGCGATTTCAAAAAACAAAATTTAGTCAGGGCGGTGGATCACAGAGGGCCGGCAATCAAAATAAGGCTGCTCATCCGGCAGATGTTATTGTCAGCGCTGGCAGACAAAACAAATGCTGCCCGCCATTTATTTTGTTTTTTCCCGGCGTGGCTGTGAACAAGCCATGCGCCATTGCGCACATTTGTCTTTATTAGATGAAGCGGAAGCAGCAAGAATAAAAGAAAATATAGAAAATTATTTCAAGGATAATCCCAATTCGGGACTTGATAGACCATTCGCATTTGCCTTATTTGCTCAATGGTCGTTGCTGTGCATCATGCCGGCATGTTGCCCAGCTGGAAAGGATTAATTGAAAAATTCTTTCAGCAAAATTTACTCAAAGTTGTTTTTGCCACTGAAACACTTGCTGCTGGCATCAATATGCCGGCTCGTACAACAATAATTAGCTCTCATTGAAAAAAGAGCTGATGAAGGACATCGCCAGCTTAAGGCATCCGAGTTTTTACAAATGTCAGGACGAGCCGGAAGGCGGGGCATGGATGAAGTTGGGCATGTAGTCATTCTCCATCATCCTTTTCAGTCTGCTGAAGAAGCAGCTAGATTAGCTGTGGCACCCGCCGATCCTCTTGCCAGCCGCTTCACCCCGTCATATGGCATGGTTCTTAAACTTATTAGAAACCCATTCACGCAGAACAAGCCCGAGAATTGATTGAAGCCAGTTTTGGCCAATATTTAATCAATCAAGATCTTTCCCCGCACTATGAAGAGCGCATGCGTATAGAGCACGAGTTGGAACAAGTGAGCCAATCTTTCAAAGGTCAGCCGAAAGAACAACAAAGAATGACAAAGTTGGCTGAAAGACTAAAAAATATAGAACGGCTGATTGAGCGAGAAACAACTAAGTATTGGCGAAATTTTCAGGCCATAGCTAATATACTGAAAGTTTCTGGTTATCTTGATGCCAATAAGCCTACCGATCTTGGTCATTTAGCTCAGGGCATCCGTGGCAGTAATGAATTATTTTTGACCGAAGTATGTATTAGTGGACTGCTGGAAAATCTTGCTGCTGATGAGCTTGCTGCTGTACTTACTGCTCTAGTGACCGAATCTAATCGTTATGATGAACGTTCAGGCAAACCAGTCTATGAGCCAGTCAGTCCACAAATTGATTATACGCTAGGGGAAATATCTAAAATTGCTCGTCGCATTGTTAAAGTACAAAGAGATTTCTCAATTGATATTCCTGTACAATTTGGACCCACATTTTGTTATCTTTCCCAAAAATGGGCGCAAGGAGCAAGCTGGGATGATATGGCTGAAATCGCGCGAGCAAAGCGGATGGACGAAGGAGATATTGTCAGAGTTGTGCGGCGCACTCTCGACTTGTGCCGACAATTTAAAAGAGCGGCTTCGATGAACGAAGCGCTGGTCAAACTATGTGCGCAAACCGAATTGTTAATCGACCGCGATGAAATCAACGAGGATGTATAAACTGCGAATGGAGATTATTGTAGGGGCGCAGCATGCGCGCCCGTTGATGTAACGGGCGGATGCCAATCCGCCCCTACAATAAAACATCAGATCCCTGTCATTCTGCGCTTTTTGATTCTGCCAGTTCTATAATGTTTTCCACCACTTGATTGATTGTTAGATCATCCGTATTAATTGTAATGGCATCATCTGCCGGGCGCAGTGGACCGTAAGTGTTATTGATATCCTTGCCGTCACGTATTTCAATTTCTTTTGCCAGTTCGGTTATTGAAACTTTTTTACCCGCTTGTTCTAACGCGCCTCTTTGTTCCAGGTCTTTATAACGACGCTCAGCGCGCACGGCAAGCGATGCGGTCAGAAATATCTTCAACTCAGCGTCTGGCAAGACCACCGTGCCGATATCTCGTCCATCAAGCACGACATTACCTTGACTGGCCATCTGTTTTTGCTTTTCTACCAATACCTGCCGCACTGAAAAGTGATTAGCGACATCGCTAGCTTTATTACTGACTATTTGCTGGCGAATTTGTGTGGTTATATCCTTACCATTGAGAAATATTTTGTTTGTGCCATCAGGCGCTTGCTCAATTTGCAGATTGCATTTTTTTATCAAAGTCGCTATTGCCGGGGCATCATCAACAGGAATATTGGCTTCTATGACAGCCAATGTAATTGCTCGGTACATCGCTCCCGTATCAAGATAGGTATAGCCCAGCTTGTGTGCGGCCATCCGCGCTACCGTAGATTTGCCTGCCCCTGCTGGACCATCAATGGCAATTTTCATATTATCGCTGCCACTTGGAGCCTTTATTGAGCCCGTACTTTTCCAAGATCGGCAAGGAAAACCGCCTAGGCGCCAGATGTAAGGAAGGCATGTTCATCAGCAGCCAAGCGCTGCAAAAAACTACTATGATGGCAATTAAAAAGATGGACAAAACTATCGACAGGCTTCTTAATTTACGCTGCCAGGAAACATCGGAGGATAAAGAAGATTTCAGTTCCTGCGTGTCTGGGGTGTCCGCAAACCAATCGCGATTGCCCGAAGACCACATTGTCCCTGTAGGCCAACCTGTTTGGCTACCAGCTTCGCTCTTTGTGCTGCTGGAAAGCAATGGTTCGACCACGTCCCAGTCTATATCTCTATCTTCTGCTTTATTTAATTCAGGTGTGGTAATTGGTTCAGATTCGCTCTCAATTCTAGATTCACTGGTAACAACGTCCAAATTATCCTTAATTTTGTCTGCTTCTATTGTTTGCCCGGCGGGTTTTAAAGGCGGCATGCCACTGCCGGTAGTGCCGGTTGATGAGGGAACGTTGAAAATCTTATCCAAAAGCTGTTCTTCTGAAACTGGCTTGGTATCTTGCCAGTGATCGATCATCTGTTTTAAATCAATCTTCAGTGCCTGACTTTGGGGCAAAGCCTCGAGGGAATCGCAGGCATAATAAACAAAATAGGCTTGCCTGAATTCTAAGAGATGATTTAAAGCAGCTAGACCAGTGACGGTAATTTCATTGTTTAGTTTTGCCCCGACAATATAATGACCGCCCAAAAAATATACTTCTCCCTGCTCTTTGTTGCTTGGATGAGTAAGCTTGAGCAAAGAAAGTCCCGGTGCTTCGGCCTGAAAGATTCCGGTCAACAAATCTTTCATTGAAAGGAGGGGATGATTCTTTATTAAAGTGTCATTGAGACTTCCTTCCAATAAGAGCTTCATTAAATGCCTGCTTAGACTTGGTATTGCCACGCATTGAAAATTTACCATGAAAGAAGGGGGCGATTCTTTAATCGTCCCCTTCTAAGTTGGTCTGATTACTTTGAACTGGGCGGGTGGTTACTTGATCAATCGACTCTCAACTGCTGCCCAATCAATATTGCTAAAGAAGGACTCAATATATTTACCTCGCTCGGCCGGTTTATAGTCAAGCAAGAAAGCATGTTCCCAGACATCCATAACTAGCAAAGGAACAAATCCAGCAATATTGCCTTCTTCATGTAAAGTGATCCAGTGGTTAGAAAGAGTCTTGGTCATTGGATTCTGATATAGAATCGCCCAACCAACACCCCTCATGCTGCCTACTTTGATAAAGTCGTTTTTCCAAACATCTATGCCTGAATATACTTCGGCAATGGTATGTCCAATAGGCGAGCTTTCTTTCAAATCAGAACCACCTGGCTTGAGATTACCGAAATAATATTCATGCAAACGCATGCCATTGTATTCAAAGCCATATCGTCTTTTTAACTCGGAATATTCAGGTGTGCCTGATTTGCCAGTTTCAATTAGCTCAATCACTTTTTCATTGAGGATATTTGTGTTTTTCACGTAGCCAGAATAAAGACCCAGGTGAATTTCCAGAGTTTTATCTGAAATGCCTGTTAATCCCTTAAGACGCGTGAAGTCCTTCTCAACATAAGGCTTCCATTGTATTTTCTGTTGTAGCATGACATCTCCTTTTCCATACTCGTTCCGCTTCCGACGGCTCCTCGCCGCCGTTCGCTCCACTATTCAGTATTCTTCTTATCTAAATGTTCCAGGGGCTTCAATATATGCGGAAGAGAAATTCATACCATAAATTGATTTTCAAGACCGTTGATTTCAGATTAAAGAGCGTCATTGTGCTTCTGCTGTGGCAGAACGCTGTTTAAAACAAGAAACATTTTTCCAGCTGCAAAGACCTCCGCTAGCTAGCGCAGTTGGTTTACACTCCATTAATTAATTAAATGTATGTAAGCAACTGTGAAGACGATTAAACAGATCAATGTTTTATAAGACCCTTGAGTGGCTGCTTTTAGATTATCAAGTACCGCAAAATGCTTGCTGCCATTGAGGAGGAAATGCCCGAATCTATATACGCTTGGTAACTATAAAACACTTGCATTAGGTAAAGCCAATGATCTAGTTTCTCAATGATTTTTGCGTTTCCTTAACCTCTTTCGAACATACAACCACAAGCAAGCACATAACCCCCACCGAGAGTTTTTAAATCGGTAAATCACCAAGGGGAGTGTGCCTGCTTGCCTACAACCTGGAGAACCCGACCTTGACTACGGATGGAAGCCCAGAAGTAGCGTTTTTCGACATCGACGAGACTGCAATCGACGATCGCCTCCAACAAGTAGATCACATCCCAACGCATGCTGATTGCAGCAGATGCGAGGTCAAATTGCCCATCTGGGCGCGCATGGACCGCCTGCCAACATGGCACGACGACTCCTGACAAATTTCGGCGATGGTTCCTATCCCTACAACGGTGGGCTCTCCAGCCCTCTGATTGGGGATGCTCTTGCCAACGTGCCGGGGGCCCGACCGCCTGCATCACGTTTGGGAATTTCTGGTGCAAGGCCTTCGCTTGCGCTCAGGAGCTCCGGAGCTCTTTCAGCAGTTAACCCAGGCGGCAGTAAAGATTGTTTTCCTGTCCAATGGACTGGATAAGATCACAATCCCCGTTTTCACCACGCTGTTGGCTGGGGTGATCGATGACCCGATCATCGTCTGCAACAAGTTGATTTCCGAGGACATTGGTGGTGGATCGAACGATGGACGCGCGATCCCCAAATACTGGATGGAAGGGTTGCACGGACCGGGGGGAGTAAATAAAGCGAAGATTGTTGAGGAGTACATTGCCGCTGGTTATCGAGTCATCGGCTATTTCGGCGATGACGAGATTGCAGACGGGCCTGGCGGTCTTGTAGCGCACGATGCGGGCGCGCCGGTCTTCTCGATTGGGAAGAAGATGCAGAATTCACTGTTCTTCCATATGCGTAGACACGGTCGGGTCAGCCGTGTATATGCAGTCCCTGATTTCGAGAAGGTTCCCGGTATTATGGCCAAGACCGAAATACTACGGTCTGCCCCGCTGCACATCGCGTCTGGCAACGGCGAGCTGGAAAAGATCGCCTAACCACGCGCCGCAGCTAGCCCACCCAACCCGCCCGACTCGAGCAGGCGTCGTCATATGCCCCGGCATGTGCTCCGACGTCTGCCGAGTTTTCTCTCTTTTGTGCTTTTTTATTTTTACGAATTAGCCATTTCGGCCGGCTGTTGTAGCCAGCCAAATTCTTCCAGACAATCACGCATAGTATTACGCGTGCGCTGGCAATGATGTAGAGCAATGATTGCTTGCTCTGGTTTGAGCATACCTTCTCTAATTAAATGGCAGCATTCTTTAGCTGCTTCAATGACAAATTCTTCAAGCAAATTGGTTTGCCTCAAAATCATGGTCATTATTTCTGGATCTTCCAGGCTTTCTAAAATTGCTTTCTCTAACGCCGCAGTCTCTACAAGTCCAGCCACTCTTAGCACGTGATGTAAGGACAGAGATTTTAATTCGACAAACTGTGATGTTTGCTTCTCGTTTGTCTTGCAATAATAGGGGGAAACAATTTGATTGGCTTCGACGTTTGCTTTCACGTTCTCCACTGGCTCAGAACCATTTTTGCTAAATTTATCACCAGGTAAAAAGGCACCTATAGGGGCGGCTGGTTCTGGATTATCTTCTGGCTTTTTTTGTTCATCTGCTATTGCTAGGTTTTCTGCAGGCTGCTGAGCGGATAATTTGGTGCTCGGTAGTTGTCCTTCTTTAGCAATGAGCAAGGTTCTCACTGCTTGTTCTTTGGTGATTCGTCCTTCCCGTATATTAGATTGAGCGCGCAGAGCATGATTGAGCAAGGACTCTGAAATCATTGATAAATTAAGCAGCACTCTGCCCAATGGCAAACCGGAGCGATTGGCTTCTTCCATGGCGACAATAAGATCCCCATCGCTAATTAGGCACGCCCCTAACAGGAGATCTCCCAATCTATTACTTATATCTATATCTATCTTGTGCCAGTTAAGCTCCGATAAGGCGTTGTCTAATTGCCCATTATTCTTGCTGACCAATACCAGAGCCCTTAAGGCAATATCGTAATCGAGCAGTCCATCTTTAATTCTTGATTGCGCTTCTACTGAAGCCTGCAAAGTCTCTTTTGAAATATAGCCGGACATGACCAGGACTTTGCCGATCGGCAAACCCTGATTTCTGGCAATATTAGCTGCCTCACGCAAGTCATCTATCCGCAGAAGGCCAGCCTCAGTTAAGAGCTCACCGAGGAGCTGATTACTTCTGTCATTGACCATATTTAGTTTCCCCCAACCCGGTCCTCGCTTATTCAATTCTAAAACAAATTTAACTTTTGCAGGCGAAGTTATGGGCGGATTTAATTTAGCTTTTAATGATTAATTGCCGGCTGTGAACGCCAGTGCATATCCGCTTAATGATTTAGAGACATCTGATAGCCTTATGCCAAGTATTGAGCAAAAAATATCGATCCTCAAATTTATTAGATTTGCTGGGCGTTTAGTAAAACGGACGCACTATAGGGCTGGATTGCCAACACAGCTTACTTGTTCATGATAAGCTTTATACATAATTACAGTAGCCTGTCTTGCTGTGCGCCCAATTCTTGCGTCACAAGTCAGAGATTATTGAACCTTCACCTGCTAAACACCGCAGGTTGTAGAAAGTGTGAGCACACTAAGTGACTTTATGAGACCGGTTTCTTCCAGAAAAACAAGCATTTCCTTACAGTCTGTGCAGGAGGCAGCTAGCGAACCTGTCTACCGTCGAGGAGTGCAATATTATCGGCGCAAAAAGGTTTTAAAATACGAAGAAAGCACCACCGGTGATCAGATAGAAGCACTGGTGATTGGCTCCGAGCCGCAACCGTATAAAGTGGTTGTGACGGTGAACAGCGAAAATCAGTTTAAGGCTGAGTGCTCATGTCCTTATTTTGAAGAGCTGTGCAAACATTCAATTGCTGTACTTTTAACACATATTGCGCGTGTGGCACCAGGCACAAGATTCGACCTTGCTGAAACAGATTCGGGCAGCTCTGCTGTACAGGAAAGAACATCAAGAGCTAGAGACCTTCTTGATGATCCCAAAGTAATTAATGCCCCTGGCGGCGAGGATAGCACAAGTACGGAACGGCGTGAGACTCCGGTATCTGAGGAGAAAGCTGAAGCCCAATTTACGCTAGGCATGCTTGTCCTGGAAAAGCCGCTGGCGCTGATTATTGGCACGGTGCCTGATAGCCCGCAGGGCAAGGTAAATATTCTCAAGGTGCCCCCTGAGATCATGAATACGCTTGAGCCTGATTCGCGCATGTACCGCCTGGTTAAGTACTTAACTTCTCTACCTCAAACGACTAAAGGCACTGCTGGTGGACACCGCATACCGCGTAGCGAAGAGGGCACAGTGATTGGCCACACTGAGTCTTTGTTGCCGCCTGATTAATACTTCAAATGCTGAAGAAATTTCTTTTTCTCGCCAACCAGTTAAGGCTGAAGTAGTCTTGTCTGAAACAGAAAATGGCGAATTGTCGCTGCGCCTAATTGCCTTAAAACCTGATGGCAATGCTCTTACCCATGCCGTTTATTTTATGGGCCAATCATGTTGGATTCTTTCCGAAAATGTCTTTTACCCTGTGGACTTAAGTCCCATCCACAGGCTTTTTCAATTTTTTGACTCTTATGGACAGATGACCATTAAGCTTGATATAGTGCCCAAATTTTTGGCGGTCGACTTGCCTTTGTTGACGAAGAAGATGTCTGTGCGCCTTGATGATTCCGGAGCGCCAATTCCAATTGCCATTACTGAGCCACCACAGGTGGTGATAAAGCTTGCGGAGAAATCGGTCAATGGCGGTGCTAATGGTGAAGGCAATGGCGAGAACAATGCCCAACTCGAATTGAATCTTGGTTTTCGCTACGGCGATCTTGTTTTGCCATCCCGGGATGAAACTACCGCGGTAGAATCCGAGTTATATACGCGCACAATATCAGCCAATGGTCAAAGTGTTTGGGTAAAGCGCGTCTGGAATCAAGAAAGTCAGGTGCGTCGCTTTTTGAATAATTTACAGCCGCAAAGAGTGCTCATCGATCGCTTTATGTACACTGCTGAGGCGGCACTCGATGCTGTTTACTATCTGTCCTCCGAGCAATGCTCCGATTGGGAAATATCAGGCTGGGATAGTCTCAATTTCTATCGCATGTCTAAAGAACCTTTGCAAATAGAAGCCAAACTTTCTTTGACCGAAGACTCATATAAATTTGATTTTGAATTATTGTGTTCCAGCGCTGGTGAGTCCGTGCCTTTTGCCACCGTGGTGGAATCTCTATTTCGCAATCGCAATTATATTAAATTGGCTGGAGGTGAATATATACGCCTGGAAGCAGCCACTCTACTCAGCTTGCTCAAAGTAGTTGGGCAGAGCCAGGAAAAATCAAGACCCCTTTATCAAGCTCTGCTTGTCCTGCATGCTCTTGATAGTCACAATGTCAAAATACAGGCTGATGAAGGCTTTAACAAATTCATTGATAAAATGCACAATTTTGGCAATTTGCCGCCTGTGAAAATTAGCGACGATTTTCATGGCACGTTGAGAGAATATCAACATGAAGGCTGCAATTGGCTCGGCTTTTTGCGCGAATATGGACTGGCGGGCATTCTTGCAGATGACATGGGTCTAGGTAAAACAATTCAGGCTCTGGCACTGCTGCTTACCCATCATAAAAATGGCAAGAAGAAGAATAACAACGGCAAACGAGCGCCGTCTCTGGTGGTCGCCCCTACGTCAGTCGTTTATAATTGGCTGAGTGAGGCGGAAAAATTTACCCCGGCAATAAGCACGGCCTTATTTTTGGGGCGCGACCGCAATGAAATTTTAACCAGACTGAGTCCAGATAATCCGCGCTGTCCAGATGTTGTCCTTACCACATATGGTATCATCCGCCGCGATTACGAAACTTTGAAAAATCATCAGTTTGAGTATTTAATTCTTGACGAGGCGCAAAACATAAAAAACCCTGACTCCGTGGGCGCAGTGGGCTGCAAGAGTTTAAAAGCCTTTCACCGCCTGGCGCTATCCGGAACACCAGTGGAGAACAGACTTAAAGAACTCTGGTCACAATTTGATTTTCTCATGCCCGAATTCCTCGGCGCCTACAAAGACTTCAATGAGACCTTTGAAAAGCCGATTGAGGCCGGACAGGAAGGTGCCGGGCAAAAGCTGCGCAAAATTGTTTCTCCCTTTATATTGCGCCGCCTGAAAAGCCAGGTGGAAAAAGAATTACCTGATCGTACTGATATTGTTAATCTGTGCGAATTGGAAGATGATCAGCGCTCGCTTTATCTTGATGTGTTGGAAGAGTGCCGCCAGAAAGTATTCAATGAAATTGCCGCTCATGGCATAGGGCGTTCACAAATGTCTGTACTCACCGCTTTGTTGAGACTGCGTCAGGTTTGCTGTGATCCACGCCTGATTAAAGTCCGCCCCGCCTCTTCTATTAAGACCCAGAAAATGAATGGTGTATCATCGACAAACAAAAATGGCGACGATAATGGTGCTACCGGTGGTGCAATTAGCGGTGCCACTGACGCTAATGGTTCGGCTGCCCGACCGAGTATGGGCTCAGCCAAGCTAACGGCCCTGTTAGCGATGATTGGTGAAATTGTTGATGAAGGGCACAAGATTTTAGTATTTAGCCAATTTGTGGAAATGCTGGCTATTATTGAAAAGAGCTGCAAGCAGCCGGCTATGTTTATGAATATCTTGATGGACAAACGCCTGCTAAAGCGCGCTTAGAAAAAGTCAATCGTTTCAATGAAGACCAATCAATACCCATATTTTTAATTAGCTTAAAAGCCGGTGGCACAGGCTTAAACCTAACCGGCGCTGATTATGTTATTCACTATGATCCCTGGTGGAATCCAGCCGTTGAAAATCAAGCCACAGATAGAGCGCACCGTATCGGCCAGACCAGACATGTTTTCAATTACAAGCTAATTACCCGTGGCACTGTGGAAGAAAAAATTATTGCCCTGCAAAAGAAAAAGAAAGAATTAGCCGAGCTAATTATCGGTGGCGATGAATCAGTGGCCAAAGAACTGACCAAAGAAGATCTTGAATTTTTGTTCTCTTTTAAGTCAGATGCAATGGCGTCTCCACCCGGAATCGTAGGGGCGCGGCATGCGCGCCCGTTAATGTAACGGGCGGATGCAATCCGCCCCTACGATTCCAACGATGGAATCGGTTTTAACATTCGAATCCATTGCCAAGAAGGCTAAATACCACTTCGCGAAGCTGCGCTAACTATGAAGCGGTCGTTTAATACACAGTTGTGGTCATAAATATTGTTAACCTCAAAAGCTGCTGGGCCGGGAAAATCAGCGCCTGAGCGGCTCAGCGCTTGATTTGTATTTTGGCATTGTCGGGATCAAATCGGATATTCACTTGATATAGAGTCAGCCTTATTGCCAAGATAAGCTGATTGTTTCCCTCCCACCTGGTTTTATTCAATTCCCAATTTTTTATCGCCAAAGAGCACTTGTTAAAAATCTTCTGATTCTAATCAGATGATCAATCACACACGCGCGCGGACAGAATCGTTTTCTGTTCCGCATTGCAGAAATCGTGACCATGAGTGGTCGGGGTTTCAGGAGATAGATGCGGGCAACGGTGCCACATCTTTGCTACATGGAGGCAAGTCGCAGATCGAGACTGGAGACGACGATGAAGGATGCCTTCGGAACGACTTATCTGTCATGGCTTTTCGGGGTAGCTGGCAGGACGGTCAGCTTAATGCTAGACAGAGGTGATTTGCCGGGGAAGTATTTAGTACCTAAATATGATGATAGCGAAAGTAAGTTCAGGCGTATTTCGCGCGACTCACTCGCGAAATATCTTGATCAAGAAAGGCTGCTAGATCAACTCGCCGAATTGCAGCGCGACGCCACTGTCTTGGTGCTTGCCGCGCCATCCGTTTGGGCGGAGGATCTCGGTGAAAAGATTCGCCGACATTCCCGGTGGATGTTTCGACCGGAAAAGCGTAGCGAGCCGTGGCCGTTTGACGACCACGAGAGTCCGCACTTCCAAATTGACGTCCACAAACTGGGTAGTTTCACCGAACAGTTCGAGGCGGGGCTATACCTGGCGACCGTCAAGCCGACAAGGGTTCTTGTCGTCAGGTGTGTAGACAAGAACCCCGAGTCCGAGGGTATCGAGAAGTTCATTATCGACTGGTGGCAGCTTCGTGCAGCAAACGAATTGCGGCGTTACGAGAAACTGAGAGCCGAAGGAGACCTCAATGGCTGGTGGCAATTCGAGGCCTTTCCCCCGCGAATTACCATTGAAGTCTGCGCGGAACTTCAATTGGAGCTGACCCTCTTCATACTGGAGGATAGGATGCGCTCACTCAAGAAAAGTAAAACGAACGATAGCGAGGCAGAGAAGGCGGATGTTTCTCTCGCCTGAAGGGTCTACTCCGGCTCGAAGCGACTGCGTACAGACATGGGCATTGGTGGCGCCGGATCACCGTGCCCTTTTTATTTTTTTAAGGTTCTTAATGGCAATGTTAATTGTGAAAATTCAATTGACCAAACGAAATAACTCCGAACTGCAGGTCTCGTGCTAGTGTGCAATATCGCTTATAGCATTGGCAACCTTTTTAATTATCTGTAGGGTTGCAGTGGCATAATCTGATCTTTCGTAATCCTGTAACTGCTGATAGTGCCAACCTAGCCTATCTGCTAATTGTTTTTGTGTAAATCCTCTATAAATCCGCCATTGGATAAGGAGACTTGGCAAATCTTGCACCATACTAAGACTCGCCGGTTTCTTTCTGTGGGTTTTAATATCCAGATAAGCTTCCACTTGTTTTTCAAGTTGCGCAAGTTGGGCTTTCAATGCTTGTTTTTGGGCATCTCTAAGCCATTTCTTGTTGGATACTATGGGTAAGCCAGCCAGCTCCGCCAGCGAGTCTTGTAACTTGTTTATCAGAGAGGCCGTATTACGAAATTGTTTCTCGTTTTTGATCATTTCTTCTACCTGAGGTCGATTGCTATAATTCCTTTTGCGTTTGCGTCTATGTCGCGCTGAAATACTTCCAGATGATCTATCCCTTTTAGCAATTCCGGTATTCGAGAAAAAACATCTCCCTTATATTTGATCTTTATCTCAGTCAATTGCCTGAACGGATTTAGCAACAATGGATCAATCGATTGATTTATGGACTCCACTTCCCAGCAGGCATCGTAGTCGTTGGGCAGCTCTTTGTTGGCAATAAAACTTCCATTTAAATATAAGCGTTGGCAATTGGCTTGCCGGAGTTCGTCAATGAGCGTACTTAATCCTTCAAACAGAGCTTGCCTATGATTATTATAAACAAAGCGTTTCTCGATCTCGTCTAAAGTAGCAGGATAGATTCCTGGCGGCAGATTACCGTGTTCGTTAAATGATGGTATCATAATACAAGTTTATCGTTGTATAAACATTCTTGTCAAGATGTCGTGTTGTTTTCATTCGCTTCTAATAACTACTACGTTGAAAAAGCAAAAAAGTTCAAGTAATTAGATTAAATATCATCGAGCTGTATCTGAACGCGGTTCTGAAACAATTGAAATATTGACAAAAATAGTGAAAGCGTTTAGATGCTGACATCAGTCAATTCCCGTTCTACTACAGAGCCCCGTAGAGCAGGCGAAAAAACCAATCTCTAGAGGATGCGGGTGGCAATGGCGCTCCGCATCAATTTCTCATGCGACTCGTCCAGCCCTGCGGCTGGGAGTTCGGCAATCGGTCCCCATTCAGCCGCAACGGCGAACTCGCCAGAAGCCCCAAGGAAAACCAGGACAGTCTTGTCCTGTGGGCCGTGGTCGATCGTGTCTCTGTAAAGCTGACCGCCAGGGAATGCGGCTTCAATGCTTTCGGGCACCGCAATAGCCGAAAAGACCCTTGCTTTCATGAGCCTCTCCATTTTTGGGAGCGCTCCGTCGACCAATACAATCCCTTCGCTGAAGGCCATAATGCCGTTGCTTTCCGTGAACATTTTCTGACCCCTCTATTGTGCTAGCGCATTGGGACCGTGACGAACCGTTCGTTGCAATCTGGAAACTGTAGAACCGTGACTACATTCCAACAGAATCCCTTGTACCGCACACAGGTACTCTTTATGGTTCAGATGGTGGCTGTAAGGTAGTTTCGGTGAAAAATATCTTGTAATTATGCAGACGATATCTAAACCTGGCATTTTCAAAGCAGTGAAGTCAAGTTTTTATGGATTTGCGTAACTTGCTGTTGTTTAGGACTGTTTATACCCGAAAGATATAGCCTATGCTTGACAATAGCTAGAAACGCCCGCCCACTCACTCACAAGAGAGATTAAAATCAATTTCTCTTTTGCGGCATGATTTTGCTAAATTAAATGTGCCTGTAACACCTAGCGCAGCTGCGCTAGCACGAAAAGCCGGTCACTTTGCAACTGCTCATGTCCCAGTCACAAGCGCTCAACTTCTAAGCGCAATTCTTCGGGCAATTGGGCGAGAGCTCCTGCATAAGAACTATCGATTTCGGCAAGTGGGGTTAAAACAAAAGCACGGTCCAGCATGCGTGGATGAGGGATATTTAGACCTGATTCAGTTACGGTTAAACTGCCAAAAATAAGAATATCCAGATCGATTACCCTTGGTCCCCAACGCTCAGCTGGTTTTTCTTTGCCCATATCTTTTTCTACTGCTTTTAACTCGGCAAGCAATTGTTGGGGACTGCTGGTTGTTTCAATCGCAATTACAGCATTGATAAAATCAGGCTGATCCAGATATCCCCACGGTTTTGTGCGATACAAGCTTGATGCCAAGCACAAATTAGCGATCTCGGATATTTTTTTAATTGCCAGTCGCACGTTGGCGATGGGATCATGGAGATTGGATCCCAAGGCGACGTAACACTTATGTGTCATTGTGCTCATTACGATGTTGTCGGTTCCTTTCGCTGTAGGGGCGGGCGCGAGTCCGCCCGCCGATAAATGGGCGGAGCAAGCCCCGCCCCTACGATTTCTCCGGGCGTTCCCAATTTGCTGGGCGCCAGCGGCGCACAAGAGCATCGCTCACTTTTACCACATCAAGCATTTCTTCGATATCATGCACGCGGACAATGTCTACACCATGGGCAATAGCGAGGGCCACCGCGGCCGCGGTGCCAAATGTGCGCTCATTGACCGATTTACCAGTCAATTTACCAATTGTTGATTTGCGCGATGAGCCAACTAAAGTAGGAAAACCAAGCCGGGTGATTTTTTCAAATTCAGATAAGACTTCAATGTTATCATCGGCTGTTTTGCCAAAGCCGATGCCTGGATCTAAAATTATTTGTTCATGTGCAAGACCACAAGAAAGAGCTTTACTAGCCGCGCCTGTTGCAAGATAATTTGCCACTTCTTGCGCGACACCTTCAGGATATTTGGCTTCTGATTTATTATGCATGATCACCACTGGTACAGGATTTTCCTTGAGCACCGCCAGCAAATCATCGGTCAATCCCCAGATCGAATTGAGAATATCAGCGCCAGCGGATATTGCTTGCTTTAGGACGACGGGCGAAAATGTATCTACAGAAATAATGATATCGCTTGCTTGACGCAAAGCTTTGATTACTGGAATAATTCTATTGAACTCGGCCTCTTCATTAATTGCCTCATAGCCAGGCCTAGTTGATTGTCCGCCGATATCTATGATGTCCGCGCCTTTTCAATTTGCGTGAGGGCGATCGTCACTGCTTGCTGCGGGTCAAGCACTCCATCTTGAGAAAAGAATCAGGCGTCACATTGACGATGCCCATAATAAATGTGCGTGAGCCAAACACAAGCTCTTTGTTGCGGATGCGCAAAATGCCGGATCCTGATTGTTGTTTTGTAGAAGATGGTTTAGGCATATCGGTCCTTACCTTCGATACATTTCCCTCTAGCAGGCGGAGCATTTATGCTTTGGATTCAGTGACTGCTTGGCATATATCATATGCCTTGCGGCCACTGAGCACCCGCCCCTACAATTCCTTCGATACAATTTGATCCTTCTAATAGCGGACTCGTTGCGTTGCTCCTCGCCCCTACAATTTCAACGAGCATTGTCGATCCCCCAGGCAATTATACTTTTCCGAACAGTTTTTTACTTTGGGCAATCGGATATAGCCAAATGGCAAACTGGGCGCGTGTTAGTGGATTATTGGCGAATGCTTCCAGGGATGATTGTGTGTCAGTGATGTTAGCTTGCTTGAATAATTTATGCTGGGCAATTTCTTCTATTTCTTTGCCCGTTATACTCGCTTCGCCATCGAAATTACCTTCGGCATCCAGATGCATTAAACCTTGAGCAAGACAGGAGGTGACGGCGTCGTTATTATTGTTTGTCAGCGAAAATAATTTGGCTAGGGCGTAAGCTATTTCAGTGCGCGTAATTGGCCTGTCAGGATAAAAATGCAAATTATCTTTTGCGCCGGGTAATATATCTGTAACTGCTAAAAACTGACCGGCTGCGAAAGCTGGATGATCAATTTGCAAATCATTAAACCAGTAAAGTGGCACACCTGATTCAATCAATGTTCTTTGAAAATCTCGGCACAGCTCACGACTTGAAAGTATCTTCGCCGGAGATATTTTTTTATTGAGTGCATAAGCGCTCAACGCGCCTTGCGCTTCGCCAATTGCCCATTCGATTGAATGCAATCTGTAAGCGCCGTTTGTAATATGTGTAACACCAATATTTTTGCAAGCCGGTAATACTCCGGCAAATTTTTCCGGTATTAGACAACTAAGAGGAATTTGAAACGGTTTGGCTGCCTGGCCAGTTCCCGGTATAGATTCCTCACCATGAATATCAATTGGATAGAGCCCGACGCCTGTCGAATCAGTAAAAAATTTTGCCCGCCTACCCGTATTTGTGGCAGCGGCAATGTCTTGTTCGGCAACGGTGTATTTTGCTTTAATGCGTCTTGATTCGCGTATATAAGGATGTTTAGAAAGTCCATCAGCAGTGCCAAGAATATCGCCGCGCAATAATAATTCCGGATAGCCTTTGCCAGCATTATCGTCCCGCGGCGCTTCTGTTTGTAGCCAGTATAAAAAGCCCAAGCTGACCAATTTGCCAAAGCTAAGATATTTGGCTTGTTGCAAAGCCGGCTGGTCAATAATATTTTTACCCCGCACATCATTGCTTGACCAGTTGATCATCGATAAATCATTCGGGTAATCACTGGCGGATTGATCTTCGCTCGCTGCGAAATTATGGGCATCAATCAAACGGCGATAAGTCCAAAAAGGCAAGGCTTGTTGCTTATCGCCTGGTGCTGTCTGACGATTGGTCTCGGCAAACATCTTGAATCCATCGAATGAAAATTTACCTTTGCTCAGCAGTTCGTCATAAAGAGGCGGCTTGTTTATTGTGTGTTCTTCGCCCGGGCGGAACTCAACCACAAAAGGATAAGTGAAATCTTGAGTCTTATCTGGCTCTGCATCAGCCGGCGCATGTGCTTCGTTTGTTTGTGACCGGGACTCTGCGCCGCTGACATACGGCTGTGCGGAAAGTGCAAGCAAGTCGCCTAATTCAGTGGCATCGAGAAATAATTTTGCTTTTATTTCAATTTGATCGCCATTATCTAAATTGACCAAATGTAGTGACTTGATTTTGTGGGCCGACAATAATGACCAGCTCCCCTTAATCTGCGCATAGAAAGGCTTGTGTCGGTAAAGGACACTCAAAGAAGAATCTATTAGAGCAGGCTCGAGCATTGTTTTCATTTCTTGCACCGCCACTTTCGGCTCAAATGCCAGCCGGCTCACCCAGCAATTACCAGGATTAAAATATTTATTTTCTAAGGCTGCGGGGGATAATTGATGGCCGCTTTTGTAATTGTTGCGTATAGCGTGCCTTAGCTTTTGATAATTAGCAGTTGAGCCGGTGCTTTCCACCAGATAATTTTCATCGAGAGCCGATACGCCCTGCGCTGTTGCTTGCCCGCCTAACCAATCCGTTTCTTCCGATAAAACAACATGCAGCGGAC
The DNA here is from genome assembly GCA_963767815.1 of Candidatus Melainabacteria bacterium. Classification (GTDB taxonomy): domain Bacteria; phylum Cyanobacteriota; class Vampirovibrionia; order Obscuribacterales; family Obscuribacteraceae; genus CAVYFJ01. The sequence continues at coordinate 55,658 of CAVYFJ010000004.1, forward strand.
GCAGCTTGCTGCCTGCTTGAGCATTGCTTAGCTGCCAGATTTTTAGTGCTGCTGAGACTGCGCCCAGTCCTCCACCGGCAATAAAAACATCGCACTTAATTGTTTTTTGCGGGGCTTTTAAAGTAATGGTCTTAATTGCTTGCTTAGGATTATCCGGCGACACTGCGGCAATATCGACAATTTCAAAAATATTTTTTTCTTTTGTAGTCATTGTTTTTTGATCATGTGCAATATTTTTGGTTTGCTGATTAATTTGAGCGCCTGCACTTTGAGACAAAGCAAAGATAATCAGCACAGCGTATAAAAAATTTGAGAGAATAATATTAGCTTTCGTGTTGCTTGGCATCTAATCTTTATTCTTTACCATTCCAGAATGTCATATTAACCTTAAACGGGCGCGCAAGCATATTATTACAAAGGGCAGTAAACAATCATGGCTGATCAAATAATTGACACATTATGGTGCGGTACGAGGCCCTCGCAGCAAGCTTTATACAGAGCGGGGGCAATTAAGCTTTTGCTTATGGATGTCGATGGCGTGATTACCGACGGCAGAGTTTATTATGTGCCACTAACCGATGGCTCAGCTTATGAAACCAAAGGCTTTGATAGTCATGATGGCTTAGCTTTTAATTTTTTGCAGGACGCTGGTATTGATTGCGGATTTATTAGCGGCAGACGATCTGAAGCCGTGGAAGAACGGGCGGTCAACATGCATGTGCAGCACGTATATCAAGGCAGTCTGCAAAAAGAAGAAAATTACGAAAAAGTCCTTGCTGAGGCTAATTTGATTGACGAGCAAGTTGCTTATATTGGTGACGATTTCACTGATTTGCCGATTTTAAAACGAGTTGGTCTTGCTTGCGCCGTCGCCAACGCTCGGGCGGAGGTTAAACCATACGCGCATTTTGTTACTGCCGCCAGGGGTGGTCAGGGAGCCGTGCGTGAAGTGGTTGAATTGATTCTCAAAGCGCAAAAGAAATGGCAAAGTATTTTAGAAAAATATGGCGCTGCCAGCTAAAACTCAGCTTACCTTTTTGTACTTTTGCTTGGGGCCCTGCAGTTTGTGTTCATTCGCCCGAGCATAATGGGTAAGAATTTGTCTCATAAATGTTTGATAGCCCATTCCTTCAAACTTGGCTAATTCTTTCAGTTGTTCAATTAGAAATTTCTGAATTCTAAATGTGCAAAGTTGCAAAGCAAACATTTCATCGAGTTCTTTATCATGCTTCTTTGTCGAACGTTTAGCATGCTTAGCAGAGGCACCTAATTTGCGGCTTTCCCATAATTCAGTATCTGCATCAAACTGTTTGACGTCAATATTGTCAAATTCTTCAAGTCTCCTGCTCATAAAGCCTCTCTTCAATTTTGTTTGGCGGATATGCCGTTCTCAATATTGCCAATTCGTCCTCCAGCAGCGGTATGAACACCACCTTCAATCTTCTACCAGCATCCGTTTCGGCAATAAACCATTCACTTGCCGGGATGTTTCGATGTTGCTCTCTGTCATCGATAATGGTTTCTCTTGTTCGGTTACGAAAGCATTCTAGAACTTCTCGCTCCGTGACCTTGTGTTTGAACTTGAGCTTCTGAGCAGTTGAGGCGCTGATTATTAATTCCATTCCACTCTGCAATTACATTGTACTTACAATATCGTTACAAGTCAAGCGCTTTGAACGTGCAAAAACATTGTCTATTTTGGGAAATAACTGCTCTTTATATCTCACGATCCGTGGCGAAATTGTGACTGAAATGAAACGGGGATTTATATAGCAAGAAGAAAAAAAGGACGAAAAGAATGGAGAAGGCTGCCGAGGGTTAGCCCGGCAGCCCAATGATCAAGGGGATCGATTGCGGCCGAGTTGTCGCCGCAAAGCTGCATTCCTTCTATGAAACCTGGCGTTTGACCTTCTCGAGAGCATACTGGCATAATGTCTGCAGCGGTCGGTCAACTACCAGCATTCAATGTGTAAGCCAGGCACCCGCCTAAATTCATTGCTATTACTGGTAACTAAAATCAAATTCCTAGCTTTAGCCTGTCCGGCAATCAAAACATCGTATGGTCCAATGGGTGTGCCTTTTATAGCTAGAGCCGCCCGCACTTCACCGGACTGCCTTGCATCTTCTTTGTCAAAATCGACAATTTCAAGATATAGATTATCGATTAAGGCGATGTTGTGTTCTTGCCTTCGACTTTTGTAAGCACCATAGAACAATTCGTGGGCAACAATGGCTGAAATGCCTATATCGCTTGGTTTATGGAGCCGCGCTCGTTTGGCCGTGGATGAATTCTTGTCGTTCAACAAACCAATAACGGCATTAGCATCCAGCAGATAACGCATTATTTAAAGAGGCTATCCAAGTCCGGACGCTCTTGCTCTGGTGTTCGCTCATTGACCGCCGCAATAAAATCATTGTCTAGTTTGCCATTCATTTCATCCAACCATTGCCAATCATCAGCCATTGGTTCAAGAATGACCGCCCGCCCCTGCCGCCGGATGCGCACTTCAACCGATTGGAAGCGGAAATTTTTCGGTAGGCGCACTGCCTGCGAGCGTCCAGACCAGAATATTTTTGCTGTATCCATGGTTTTTCCTCATGAGATATACCAAAAGTATATAGCATTTTATTGCCTCTGGCAAGGGTAATTGACTCTAATGAAACGAGTTATACTGCAGTTAAGACCATTGGCTGATCGAGGTCTGAAACAACATGGCTGAACAAGAACACACAGAAATCGCAAATGCGGCTGCGGAACGAACAACCATATCTTGGACGTTACTGGCATTATGTGGAAACTGAAGGTTCGCCAGGGAGCCAGCAAGCTATTTTTTGTGATTTATGCCCACGGGCTTGCGTGCTAAAAGACGGTGACCGCGGTTTTTGTTTTGTGCGCAAAAACGAAGGCGGCAAAATGATATTGACCACTTATGGTCTAAGTACCGGCTTTTGTGTTGACCCGATTGAAAAAAAACCCTTAAATCATTTTTTGCCCGGCACAAGCGTGCTTTCTTTCGGCACCGCCGGCTGCAATTTAGGCTGCCAGTTTTGCCAAAATTGGTCTATCAGCAAAGCGCGTGAAATTGAAATTTTAAGCGATAAAGCCGGTCCGGAAGAAATTGCTCAAGGCTGCGTTGAAGCTGGGCTGCAAAAGTGTTGCTTTTACTTATAATGACCCAGTTATTTGGGCTGAATATGCCATTGACACCGCCAAAGCCTGCCATGCCGTGGGTTTAAAAGCAGTGGCCGTTACAGCCGGCTATATAACGCCAGCCGCCCGCCCTGAATTTTATTCAGTTATGGATGCGGCAAACGTTGATTTAAAAGGATTTACTGAAAATTTCTATAAAAAACTGTCTTTAGCCCATCTTGATCCAGTCCTTGATACATTGCGCTGGCTCAAGCATGAAAGCAATGTCTGGTTTGAGATTACCAACCTGGTTATTCCTCAAGCCAATGATGCGCCGGAAGAAATAGAACAAATGTGCGATTGGATTTTAAAAAATTTAGGCGACGAAGTGCCTTTGCATTTTACGGCGTTTCATCCTGATTTCAGGATGCAAGATCGCGGACCGACACCGCCAGAAACTCTCACGCGATGCCGGCAACAAGCTTTAAAAGCCGGACTGAAATATGTTTATACGGGAAATGTCCATGATCCAGCCGGCGGCAGCACTTATTGTCCTAAATGCAAAATCGCTTTAATTGAACGCGATTGGTATGAACTGGGCAAATATAATCTTAAAGGCAATCAATGCGCCAATTGTGGGCATGTTATTCCTGGTGTATTTCCGGAAGACGGTCAGTATGGCCAATGGGGCCGGCGCCGCCAACCCGTAGAAATTAATAAAATTAGCTGACACCATGCATGGTGTCAAGTCATTTAAATTAAAAAGCACAAAAGTAAAAATGGCGCCACAACAGTGGCGCCGTGGGCGGGGTTGCGCGTCCCGCCCGTCTTAATAAAAACGCATCATCACTGCAGTGAGAAATGGTACTAGGTCGAGTATCAGGTGTACCACAATTGGGAGGTGTAAGCTTCCAGATTTCAGGTACAACCAACCGAGCAGCCAGCCCACTACGAAAAATGCGAGCTGTCCCTCAAGGTCGGCGTGGACGGAGGCAAAGAAGAGGCTGGACACGACAAGTGCCCAATGCCATGCCGCCTTCCGACTCATTCGCGAACTCTGGCGAGCGGAACGGAAGAGGGCATTCAATAGCAGCCCGCGAAAGACGGTCTCCTCCACCACTGGAGTTAGTGACAACGCGCAGCCATGGGTGATATAGGCCAACCAATCGCTTGTCGTGCGTCCTTTGGGTCCGACGATTGTTGCATAGGCGATCGTGAGCATCAGCCCAGCGACGATCACCCAGGCAGTAATTGTATGAATTCGGCCGAACAGCCGTCGGCGTACTGCTGTTTTCAGCCTAACCGCCTGGCGGAAGCCGATCTGAGAAGTTTTATCCCGCCACGCCCATACAAATAACATGGCGAGACTTCCTGCTGCCGCCGACAAAAACTCCACCGATCCAAAGATGGCTGATTTGAATTCGGTCAATGGCAGCCCTATCTTAAGGCAAAGGATCAGGGTGCCAAACAGAACCATCGTGTTCATTGCGTACATAAACAACACGGTGGCGATCGATATCGCCACTGTTGCGAGGATCCCGCGCGTCCACGGGAACTTATTGCGCTTGGTCATGATCAAGGTCCTTGTCTTTCGATATCAAACAAGCCTCTGCCGCCACACATCGCGGCGAGAGGAAATATTTTTCGATTGGCATGGTGGATAATCAGATCAGCCCATGGGTTATCCAATATTCCATAGCCATTAAGTTCATGATGGCATGGCAAAATATCGGCACCCACAGGTTGCCGGAGAACCGATAGGCCACGCCGAATATCAATCCACTTATAGTAATCTGGATTGTGCCGGCAGGGTGTCCAACTCCGAAGAAGACACTAGACCATAATAACGCCCATGTTTGGGCCGCTATCTTTCCTTTGCCCCGATGGATAAAGACCTGACAAAGCGCATTATTGAGAAGTCCCCGGTAATAAATCTCCTCAATAAACGGCGCTGCCAATACCGCCGACGATATCTGAAGGGAATAGCTTAGCCATTCCGCAGGGCTGCGCACCTTGCTGTCGATGATCGTGATATAGGCAATTCTGCCGGCCGTAATAACCGCTGTCATTAGTAAGATAGACGCGGGGCTTGGCCACATAGATCTGCTCCATATTTTTTTCATTCGCACCGCCTCATGAAGGCGAATGCAGGAGCTCTTATCCCGAAAGCACCAGAATACCCAAATGGACAGTATAAGAACTGGAGCAATCGAGAATATCCAGAATTCGCTCACCAGTTTTGCCGGCGATATGCCAAAGCGTTCTCCAATTCTGGAACAGGCCAATTTAAAGAGGGCTCCGGCACCTCGCAGAGCTAAGTAAATGATGAGTGTCATTGCCAGCCCCTGCTTCCAGGGAAATTCCGGTTCCGCGGGACTGGCTTCAACTTTGTCACTGTTTTCGCTGGACATGATGTATCTCCGTGATTCGATGTTGAGATCAGAACAGCCCCTGCGCGACCTCGTAACGAAAGGCGTTCAGATCAATGGCGAAATGCACCAGCCAGGGAAGGTATAAGCTCCCCGACGATCTGTACAACCAGGCAAACCCCAAGCCAAACAGGAAAAGCTCGGGCATTCTTCCCGGTTCCATATGTGCCACGGCGAAGAAGAAGCTGGACATTATCATGGCGCCGCGTACTGCTGACTGCTGTACATATTCACGCGCGTCATGTTCGTACGCCACACACAGCGTGTTAAGGAGATATCCACGGTAAAGAATCTCCTCTATAGGTGGTGCCAAAAGGGCTAATCCCACTCCGTGAGTGATAAATTCCAGCCAATCGAGATGGCTACGGACTTTCGTGCTTGTGACGGTTGAATAGACAAGCATCAGTGCAAGCACCAATATCCCTGCCCAAAGCCCGGTTGGATATCCCTCCCATCGCCTATTTACCGTGAAGTTCAGTCTTATGGCCTGACGGAGCCGAATCGGCGACTTTCTGTCCCGGCATAACCAAAATAGGCCCACTCCCAGTAGTAATCCTATCTCGCCGAGTACTTCCCGCAACCCCTGGAGGGATCTGCCGCCCATTTTGCTCGCCAAGACATCGCTCACGTACCGGCACAAATTAAAACTGCCATACCTCAGAGCTATCGTCATAAGACAAATGAACAAGGTGATGCGAACGCTTTGCTTCCAAGGGAATTCCGTTTCCACCGCCCTGGTTTCAATCTTGTTAGTGTTTTCGACGGACATGGTGCATCTCCGTAATTCGATACCAAGCAGCCTCCACCACGATACGACGCGGCGGAAAATCTAATTTTTAGATTTGGATTCTTACACGCTGATTGGATTATTGACAGAAAAACGAACTCTTTTACCTTGACATTTTTGACAAGCAAAAATCAAGGCAGCTCAAGTTTTCCAGCCAACGCTGTTTTCAAGAGAAGCTGCGCCTTCTCTAATGGTGAATATGGTTGCCTTGTAGCCATCCTTACCGCATAGAAACTCAGGCAAAGGCATGGCAAAATTAGACAGATTTATATAGATTTAGGGTGGGTTTTCTATATTAAATCGTACTTTACAGCCTAGCGCAGCTAGCGCAGGTTTTAGATTGGGGCAAAGATTAGGTGCGGCGTTTGCGAGCAGCTTCCGCTTTTCTTTTGCGCTTGACGCTTGGCTTTTCATAGCGCTCACGTCTTTTAATCTCGGATAAAATTCCAGCCTTTTGAATTTTTTTCTTGAACCGCTTTAAAGCCGATTCAATACTTTCTCCTTCAGCGACTCTAACTTCAGACAATCAATAACACCCCTCTCAAAATGAAACTCAGGCAATTCGTATATATTTTCAAGCTAGCATATTAGCATGCAGAAAATAAGGAACGATATAATACGCCCGTTTTTGTTGCACACTCAATCACAGCCAAATACCTAGCGCTAGCTATCACAATTGTTGCTTGCCCATTTAATGTGGCTGATTTATTTATACTTCTCTTACTATTGAGCTATTAGCCAGCTCGCAAGCGCTCTTATAGTGCGCCAATAGCCATGTTATAGAGCAGGATAAGCATTTTTCTATATATCTTGACTTTCTGCTGCCGAAATTTGCAAACTGGAGTGATATCACAACGTCCGCTCCCGAGCAGCAAAGAAACAAGAAAACACCAATTAACAAAGAGCCTGGATTGGCCTGCCACCCAAAGTATGGGATGGGTGACTGTTGATTGGCAAGTTTTGCTTGAATGCGGGGCAAAGAAGGAGCATCCAAATGTTCAGTGAGCGATATGCCCGACTGGCGGCACTGCTCGCATTGTTCGGCGTCCTGGCTGTTCTCGGGGCTGTCTTCGTAGACACCGACCAGCTTGTCCGCTGGCTGTGGTTAGTGGCCAAGTCCCCCTGGACTCCCTGTGGAGTACTGCCAGCGATATTGGGGCTACTATGCCTGCGGCGGAACTTCCGCTGGTGGTTGCGAGCCCAGTTCTGGATATGCTTACTAGGCTGGTACCTGATGTCCCGAGGTCGTTCGGGACTGGGCAAAGAAACCTATGAAAGGATGTCCGCCCTCCATGAGGAAGCTTTGGGGTTCGATGCCAGGAAAGATTATGGGAGGGCGGCCGAGCGCGCCAGGGAAGGTTGCCACGAAAAGCAGCGACAAATCCGGAAAACAAAGACTTCGTTGTGACAATTAGAATCTCAGGAAAGGAGACTCTCCTATGCTCTGGCTCACGCTGGTGCTAATTGTCTGGGTCGTGGTGGTCCTGGCAGCGGCCACCATCGAGGCGTTTATAACACCGGTCATCTATGACGACCGGCATCCGTTCGCGGCGACCAGTTTTACCGCCGTTCTGTTCGACGCACTGGCGAGCATCGGCTGGTTGCTGCTTGTCTGCGCCCTCGTAGGCACACCAACGCCAGAAGAGTACATCTTGGCGTTGGTGACTATCGCCTTTTTCGGAACGGCTTTCCTGTGGTTAGGTATAGACATGAATTCAGACAGGGAAGTGGAAAGGATCCGCCGCTGGGCAGAAGACGTGCGGATCCAATACAGTCGGGAAATCGATTTCCGGCGAGCGGCGTGGCTGGATATCCGGGACTGACGCTGACGCCGTCCGCGATGCGTCAATCGTCCCGCCCCCGGAGCCCAACCAGGGTTTCGGGGTTTTCTTTCTTTGAATTCGAACTACGATAACATATAGTAGAAAATTTGAATCGCCAGGCAAAGCTAAAGAGCCCTTTAATTCAATTCAGCAACCCGACTCTCTGGGCTCTGGACGCATCCCCATAGTCCGATGCAGCCACACAGCAATGACTACAAACTATTTACGTCTATGAAAAGCTCTTTGTTGAGTTTCCATAAAGAGTTGCGCTTGTCTGTTTGCTTCTTGTTGTCTTACAGCTTCTTGCGCGCGCACTTCTGGATTGTCTGCCATTCTGTCTTTGTCACGTATGGCAAATTGCACATTGTTTAAATACAGTCCCAGCTTGGTTCCTGCTCGTACCAAAAACGGAAAGCGAAAAGTGTACCGCTTATCGTAAGTTACAGCCAGTGGCGCATCCTGGTCACCACCATTGATAATATAGTTCAGTGAGTCTGTGCCTGGTAGTCCAACCAGATCCGCTCCGGCGCAAAGCATTAAAATTGAAATGATAAAAAATATCGGACCCATCAACAGATGCACCCATAATCCTGATGTCTCTTTGACCAGCGAATTTTTTGCGGCCGGCAAATGCGTGAAAAGCGGTGAGAAGACTGAAAGAGGCAAAAAACCGGACCAATAAGTCATTTTCCCCAGCACAGCAGCCTGGAAACACTTATAAGCGAAGGAACAACCAAGTACTAACACCAGTAGTCCAATAAATATGTGAAGCATCAGTTCTTGCATAATTTCTGCCTGCAGTTAATGATTAGTTTCCTAGTAATATTTACCCAAAAGATGTCCTTAATTCCAATTTACACAAGCTTTTGTCAATTGTCTACTATAAATTGTCGAAAATCCGTCATAAATAAGCACAGACAATTGTTCTCAGGCTATGTTCGTCCTAGAATTATTACCCTTACCCCTGTCCATAATTATCAATTTGGTCTAACGGAGAAAATCCTTGTTCAATAAACAACTTAAGCGCAGCTATTGTGGGCAGATTGATCCTTCGCAAATTGGTCAGGAAGTAAAGCTTTTTGGCTGGGTGCATGTGCGTCGTGATCTGGGTGGCTTGGTTTTTATCGAATTGCGCGATCATACAGGCAGAATACAATTAGTTGCTGATCCCAAACGCAATGCAGCTGTATACGATATTTTTTTCTCTTTGCGCAGTGAATATGTTATTGCTGCTCAGGGAAAGGTTGTGAAGCGACCGGATAATAACGTCAATGCTGAGTTAGAAACGGGCCAATTGGAAATTTATCCGGATCACGTAGAGCTTTTAAATACTTCCACCCCTTTGCCATTTCAATTAGAAGAAGCTGCCCAAGTGGACGAATCGTTTCGGCTCAAGCATCGCTACTTGGATTTGCGACGTCCGCAAATGCAAGCCAATTTTCGCTTGCGGCACAAAGTAGTCACAGCCATTCGCCATTATCTAAATGGCCAAGATTTCACCGAAATTGAAACACCCATTTTGACGAAAGCCACACCAGAAGGCGCGCGCGATTTTCTAGTACCCAGCCGCATGAATACTGGGCTATGGTATGCCCTGCCGCAATCACCGCAGCTATTTAAGCAAACCTTGATGATTAGCGGCTTTGATCGCTATTATCAAATTGCCCGTTGTTTTCGCGATGAGGATTTACGCGCCGACAGGCAACCTGAGTTTACCCAGATTGACATAGAAATGTCTTTCATTGAAGAAGAAGACATTATGTCTATTACCGAAGGCTGGCTGAGTGAGGCTTTTAAATGCGGTGGCATTACTGTGCCGGTGCCCTTCCCGCGCTTGAGCTTTCAAGAAGTGATGGATCGCTATGGTTCCGATAAACCTGATTTGCGTGTTGGTCTGGAAATAAAAGACCTGACGCCACTGGCTGCTAAATGCGGATTTAAAGTTTTCCAGGAAGTGGCTTCATCTGGCGGCAAAGTGCGAGCGATTACCCTTCCTGGCAAAGCAGCAGATATTTCTCGCAGTAAGCTTGATGAATGGCGTGATTTTGTCAAATTATCCGGCGCCCAGGGATTGATGTGGGTTTCTTTTATGCCCGATCCGGAAGCTAAATCTCCTGATTCTAAGCCAATAATCAAATCAGCCGGCTTGGATAAATATTTAACGCCTGAAGAAATGGCAGAGTTGCGGCAATTAACCGCAGCAAAAACAGGCGATTTGGTTTTAATCGTTGCCGGCAGTTTCCAGGTTGTCTGCCAGTCTTTGGGCAGACTCCGACTGCGCATTGCCGAAGAGTTAAATCTAATTGACCATACTCAAAACAAAATGCTCTGGGTGCTTAATTTCCCCATGTTTGAATATGATCAGGAAGAAAAAAAATATGTAGCCATGCACCACCCATTTACCGCGCCACATCCAGAAAATTTAGAGCTTATCGAAACAGCTCCGGACAAAGTAAGAGCGCGTGCTTATGACGTTGTGTTTAATGGCATTGAATTAGGTAGTGGCTCCATTCGTATTCACAACCAGGAAACTCAATCAAGAATTTTCCGGGCCATTGGTTTAGATGCTGAAACAGCTAAAGAAAAATTTGGCTTTCTCTTGGATGCTCTAGCTAGCGGCTCACCACCGCATGGCGGCATTGCTTTAGGCATCGATCGCATTATTATGCTTCTAGCCGGTGCTAAATCGATTCGCGACGTGATTGCTTTCCCCAAGACGCAATCCGGCACTTGCTTACTTACCGATGCGCCATCAAAAGTTTCTCCCCAACAATTAGCCGAATTAAAAATTACCTCCACTGTTTCGAAGGACCAATCATCCCCAAAGAAATCGTAGGGGCGGGCGCAAGTCCGCCCATTGTTCGGAGGACTGACAATGACCGTTGAAATTGTAGGGGTGGGTTGCACCCGCCCGTGTATAAAGCGGACGCGCATGCCGCGCCCCCACAAAGCATGACATGCATGAACAAGATCAACATACACGCAAGAAATCGTAGGCGCGGGACCCCAGTGGCAAGCCGAAGCGGGCGGAGCAAGCCCCGCCCCTACTTGCCCTTCGACCGCTTTATCTTCCTAATTCTTATAATTCCCTACTTATGCACAGCGTGCCAACTGCATAGTAAGACAACTGTTGACTATCTTGTAGCCGGCAATGAATTCTATCAAACTGGTGATTATGCCCGTGCAGAAAAGAATTATCGCCAGGCACTTAAACTGAGATCCCACAAGTAAGAATGCCAAAAACAATCTCGGTGTCATTTTATACGCTGAACAAAAATATGCTGAAGCAATCCCAGTTTTGCAGTCCGCCATCGGCACAGATCCTAAAAATGCTACTGCTCGCTATGTGCTTGCTAATTGCCTAGTGGCTGTCGGTCAGCCGGCGATGGCTCTACCTGAAGTTAGACAAGCAATTGTTCTCGATGCTAAAGAGGTGGGTTGCTATCTCGCTCTGTCCAGAGTAGCTATTGCCCTAAAGGAAAATGACACTCTTATTGAAGCATATAAGAACCTAGTCCAACTTGAACCTGATAATCAAGAATACAAGAAGGAGTTAGACAAAGCCTTGACTGATAGCAAAGATCGGCCAAAATGAACATACGCAGTAAGCACTGGCAAAAGAGGGAATATGGCTAAAACATATAGTGGACTTTTTAGACTGGGTAAAATTATCAGGCTTACGTCTTTATCCGTGCTTTTTGGCGGCTCAATATCAATTGTTTTGGCCGCCATTACTCTGGTGAAAGCAGGCGTGGCTAAAGGACTCACTGTTTCCGAAGCGGCAATGAACAATGCCCCTGTTTTTATTGTGTTCAGCAAAGTGATAGCGGTTGTTTGTGTTGCTCTCTTGCTTGCCGAGGTTATAGACAGCGTGTTTAAGCGGCCATATACAAAACTCAAGCTGGCCCAATATACAGCCTCTATTTTATGCTGCATATGTGGTTTTATTTTTGCTTTTTATACAGCACCCTTAATGGAGCATTTACTCACTCTTATAAATCAAGATCCGGCCGCGCACGAAACCTTTCACAGTCTGCATGAATCCTCCAGACTTTTATTCAGCGGCATAATTGTATTTGCCTGGATAGCATTAATATTGCCAATTTTTGGTTGGGGAAAACCCCATGGCACATGTAGCGAAGGCAAAAAGACTGCATGAAATCAATAAAATCACACACGCGCACTTATCTCGATCCTGTCCATCAAGACATTACTCTTGATAGCAACATTCCTGAAGAGCGCCTGATTATTGATTTAATCGATAGCAAAAGAATTTCAGCGTCTGCGCAGAATCCAGCAACTGGGCGTCGCTTCTTTTATTTTTCAGGGCGCAGAAGGCTCGCGCTTCACCCATAGTGTCGGCGCCATGTATGTTGCTTATAAATTTTTGCAATGCCTCTCTGCCAATCAAGCTCAAGTGAATGAATATAAGGCTTTAATTCTTGCTTCCGCTTTATTGCACGATCTAGGGCATGGACCATTTAGCCATGTCACCGAGAAAATTATCAATTATCATCATGAAGACTGGAGTTGCCGCATTATTGCCGGCAATACCGAAGTACACCAAGTGCTTGATGCTTACGGAGAATTTCCCGATCTATCCGAAAACATAGTCAAAGTTTTGCAAAAAAAATATAAGCCCAAATATGTCTCGCAGTTGATTTCCAGCCAGCTTGATTGTGATCGCTTCGATTATCTTTTGCGTGATAGTTATATGACCGGCACTGCTTATGGGCAATTTGCTCTGCATCGCATATCCAGCGCCCTTTCATATTGATGAAAAAGCAGATCGCATTTTAATTCAAGGCAAAAAAGGACAAACAGCAGTAGAAGATTATTTATTTGCTCGTTACGCCATGTATGCTCAAGTTTATTCGCACAAAAAAAATCAGGCAGCCCGCGGGCATTTAGCCAGCATTGTCAAACGAGCAAAATTTGCCTGGCTCAAGATAAAAATAATTGTTTCATGGATGACACTATGCAAGCCTGGTTATTTGCCAGCGATAAATTCAGCGTTGAACAATATCAATTGCTTGGATGATGTCTTATTGACGTATCATATCAAACGCTGGTGCGAAGCCAAAGACGCTATTCTTGCCGATCTGGCTCCAGCGCTTTTTCAACCGCCGCATTTTTAAAGCCAGACGCATTGCTTCCAGCGAACCTGCACTTATTGACGAAGAAAAAAACAAAGCCCGAGCAGTCGCGCAAAGAAGGGTTAGATCCTGATTATTACATTGCTATTGAATCAACTGATTTCCGCCCATACGAATATGATCCCGCCAGCGCCCAACAACAAGCTAATATAATGATTCTCGGTGAAGACGGCACAGTGCGCGATTTATCCGAATTATCATTGCCCATTGGCGCCATGGTCAAAGGCAATTACCAAACTTTCTGGCTTGTCTTCCCGCCTGAGCTTTCCGATAAATTAGCTAATATTACCGAAATGGCGGAGTTGATAAAATAATCCTTATTATAACTAATCATTTGGTAGAATTATCATGCGGTTCATTTGGATTGAGCAGTGAATAAGAGGTTGGTATGAAGCAGAAATTTACTGCAACAGTTTGGCAGGAAGACGCATTATATGTGGCTCAGTGCCTGGAAATCGATATTGCCAGCCAGGGAAAGTCGGAGAAGGAAGCGCTCGTAAACTTAACTGAGGCTTTGCAATTATTTTTCGAAGAGCCTACTGCAACCGCAATACCTAAAGTTAAAACTATTGAGGTTGAAGTTAGTGCCGCTTAGACCACTGCCGTTTCGTGAAGTTAAGCGAAGGCTTGGAGTAGCGGGATTTAAGGAAGTAAGCCAAGCCGGCAGTCACGTAAAATTCATTAAGCGCACTGACAATGCAGTCCTTACAGCAATAGTCCCCAGACATAACGAAATTGCCATAGGTACTTTGCGAAGCATTTTAAGGCAGGCGGCAATTAGTCCAGCTGAGTTTGAAATACTATAGTTACCGCCTGGCAGATAGCACCGTATATGGTGCTTGAGCCCTAATTAAAGATTAAAAAGGCAAAAATCTGGAAAGAAGTTTGCGCACCCCGATGAGTTGGGATCATCGGGATGCAGTTCCCCCGAGGCATTCGAACCCCCAACTCCGGTTGAAGCCGGTGTCTTTCTACATTCAAACGAGGAGGCGTGGATTGCTTCGCAGCATCGACTTTGGACTCGTTGTCCTCAGTCAAGCTCGCTCAGCCTGTTCGTCGTCCAGTCGATTCGCTCGATCCAGGCTCGTCGATACGTAAAGTTCTTGAGCGGGGCGATATGGTACTCGAGTTCGTACTCCTTAAAAGACAGATCATAGGGCGATTGAAATCCGACAATCGCCTGTCGGGCCGCGCCCGTGAACATACGCCAGTGGTTGTCGGCAATGCTCATGACGTCACCCGCGTCCAACACGCGGAAATCGCCTCCCCCTCCGTCGATATTCTCGACGACGGGAGGCCAAATTGTAATCTGTGCATTTAGAGGTATTAAAAGGGTTCCGGGTGTAAACCGAATGATCGCTACCCGTTCTCTTGGGTCCGGCAGCCGGAGCAAATCGAGGCTGCGCGTGTGACGTCCCGCGTTATCGAAAAGCCGCAATACGCCTCTCTCTTCCTGGTGGCCATCGAACCGCGTTGATGAAATCAACCTAACCAGCCCCGGGTCACGGGACAGCTCGGTCTGAATCATGCCGATCGGTAAATGGGCCTGTGTTCTAAACGCTCCCCAGGCAACGTGGTCCTCGTCATGTGTTGGGAATTTCCGTTTCCCCTTCGTGCCCAATATTGCTGGACCTAATCGACGATGCAATTGCATGAAATTTCTCCTGTGTTGGGTAGATTGGGCGCCCGGCGAATTGCCCGGCGTCCCTGAATTCTTCGTAGATCATCATGCTGACGGCGCCGGCCGTGTGCCGAGCGCAGGTTCCCCCAAGGGATTCGAACCCCCATCTTCCGGCTTATGCCAGCAAGGTCTTTCCACATTCAAACGAAGGGGACCTGATTACAAAGGAATATGAGGCAGGATACCCACCCCGGAGAGGGATAGGAGATTAGGGAGCAAACTTTATGGAGCATTTACGAATCTTAGGTACCAATAATGGGATACCGGAAATCTAGTCATCATGGTGCAGATGGACAGATATGGTCACCATAACTGACTTGGATTCTGTTTTTTGATTCGTAAACTCTTGCTCTCTCTCCGGGACGGGGGTATAAATACGCCTTTACCCTGACAAATTTGGGCAGGTGAAATCAAGTCCTGGGTTTGGATAAGCTGTAATGATTTACCATGGCAGCAAAAGCCGCGCCTGTCAGTTTGACAATGGCTCCGCCTGCTATACAACTTGCTAAGATGAAAGAAAATTACATACTTTGGATATATTAAATCACCGCTTTGTACCTAACGCAGCTGCGCTAGGTACATTTTTTGTCCGGCAGGCGGGTGATATATCTTGATCTATACCCGGATTTATAATATACTTTGATATATCTCATGATCTAGATCGGGGTGGTGAAATATGCGCCAAGTAGCAAAACTATTCTTTAATGGCAGGAGTCAGGCAGTACGTTTGCCTTCTGCTTATCGATTTAAAGAGAAAGAGGTCTATATTCGCCGCGATCCGGAAACGGGCGATGTGATTTTGTCTCGCAAACCAGGATCTTGGGAGGATTTCTTCGAGCTAGCCAAAAAGTCAAAGTGCCCGATGACTTTATGGCTGACAGAGACATGTCACCTCCACAAGAACGAGACTTATTTTGATCGGCCCGCGCTACATGCTGGATACCAATACAGCCAGCTATGTAATTAAGAGCGTGCCAACAGTCCGCAGGCACTTATTAGCTGTGCCTGGATATGAAATGTGCATCTCGGTGATTACGCAAGCCGAATTGCTCTTTGGTATTGTCCGCAAACCACAAGAACAGGATTTCAAAAACTTAGTACGAGAATTTCTGCTAAGCACAAATATATTGGCCTGGGATGAAGGCGCCGCCCATCAATATGCCCATTTGCGGGCGGAATTAGAGCGCAAAGGAAAATCGATGAGCAATATGGATATGCTTATTGCTGCGCATGCCCTGGCGGCAGGAGTGACATTAGTAACTAATGATCAATCTTTTCGCCATATAGATCAATTACCTCTTACCAACTGGGTTGAATAGAGTCGGACTTGGCTAAAACCGGCATAATACAATCGTAGGGGCGGATTGCATCCGCCCGCTTATGGACGGGCGCGCATGCCGCGCCCCTACGATTCCAACGAGCATTGTCGGTTCTCCCAGGCAGCGGGCTCCTCACGTCGCCCCTACGATTTCGGGGATGCTTCCGTTTCGAAGTTACAGGCTGAAGGGAAAATCGGTGATTACGAGCAAATCCTTATGCGCAGTGAGATAAGACGCAGGTAACGATGGATTTGGCGGTTCACTCAAGGCGCGTGTCAGGGCCGGTTTTTTGTTCGCCGGATACGGCCAATATAATTCGCTTACTGGCTAAAATTGTGGCGATGCCCATTGAAATAGCCCGTTTGGGCACCAGATCCACGCTGTTCGTGATACCCGGACCCTGTAGGGGCGCGGCATGCGCGCCCGCGGGCGAGACGGAGTCCGCACTTACGATCTTATCGGCAAAATCGCGGCTATTGATTTTTCTTGTTGTTTCGGTAAGAAAAACACAATGTGTCCAACTGGCGGCACAGGTGGGAGGTTCATTGAAGGCGATATGGCCATTTACACCCAGGCCAAGCATGCACAAATCTATGCCGCCGCAATCAGCAATCAATTGATCATAATTGTCTACAAAGCGCGGATTAAATTTGCCCGCACTCGGGAGATTGGTGAAACGATATAACTGCGTCTCAAAAAAATGCTGGAATGTATGCGTTTCATCAGCATCCAGATAATCATCCAGGGCAAAAGATTTAATTTGCCGCCAATCAAGTTCTTTATTTTGCGATGCGCGCCCCAGCAATTCATAACAACCACGCGGTGTGTTTCCAGCCGGCAACGCCAGCCGACTATCTGGCTTTTCTTTAATTTGCTTTTGTACATGCTCAGCCATTACAGAGCATAACTCCTGGTAATTGCGGGTAGCAATTAAGCGTATGTTTGATTTATTTTCCGGTGGCAATATATTTATTTCGCTCCACACACTTTGCTGATTCATCTGTAACCTATTCCATTAGCTCCTATTTGCATATAATAGACACATGTTAGTAAAAATTGGTTGAGATTGTTATTGATTATGCCGGAGCAATGGCAGTGTTTAAAAGACTAATAGGCATTGTCCTTCTTGTCGAGCTGATTTTATTACTTCTCAACAATTGCGCCTGGGCGCAATTGCGCAATTTGCCCAAAGCCAGTTTCCCTGTGCTGGCAGGGCCAAATCCAGACAATGGCAACAATGCTTCGACTGCGCCGGATCTCAACATACCAACGCTGCCATTATCGAATGGTTTGCATCTCTCGCCTGGTTTGAATCGCCCGCCAAACGCTGCTGCTGAACGTTATGATCCTGGCGAGCCGGGCAAAAATATGGCGCTTGTGCGCTGGGAACAAAACCGCATGCCGCTATTTATTTGGATCTCGCCTGGAATTAAATTGCCCGATAGCCCCATTAACGAATTGAAAGACACTAGAGTGGATTTTGTCACTGGGCTTTTGCAAAGCACAGGCGATCCTTTTGTTGGTTTGGAAAAAGCGCCCGCGTGGACGCCAGACGTAAACGATCAAGTCGCCGCAGGCTTTGAAGAATGGCGGCAATTTCAAAACGAAGGATTATTCAGTTTTGCCTTTACTGATGACCCACGCAATGCCCATATCTGCGTTTTTTTCACGGACGCCTTTCGCAACGGCAGCCAACCAGGTGGTATCAATATTGGTGGCAATACCTGTGCCCAGATTTATCCCCTTAGCCTGGCGCATAGTATGAATATCAAGCAAAAACCGGTGGTTATTGAATTATCAACACTGGTGAATGAGACGCCGGAAAAAATGATGGGCGCGGCTGCGCATGAATTTGGTCATGCTCTAGGTATTAAAGCGCATAGTCCTTATCGGGAAGATTTGATGTACGAAGATCGCGTTGTTAATCATCTCTCACCGGCAGACAAAGCAACCATTAGATGGCTTTATCATCAACCCCCCCAATTTGTTATGTAGGTAGTTCGGTCTTGAAACGACATATGTCGGCAAAATCGTAGGGGCGGGCGGGAAAACAGCAGCGGCAAGCCCGAATGGCATAATTTATATGCCCTTCGGCCTACTGTGCCCACAAATGAGATTAGCCGGCATTCCAAGACCTCCGCTAGCTGCGCTAACCTTTAACAGCTGATTTAATCTACAAATAGAGTGCATATTCAGCGAAATTGATTTTAATCTGAACGCTGTTTTGGGGCATATTTCGGGCAATAAAGACAGTTATCAAGCATCCGGTGGTGCTTTTCGAGGAAATGAAAAAGCCAAACTTACTATCTAAGAGCAGGCTTGATTTTGCTCAGGGCAAAATGACAGGCTAAGCTAAGTTCAAATTTCCCATTCCGGATTCATCAGAAGAGTTAACCAGCAGACCACGTAATTAAGACAGCTATTGTCAATTGCCTTCAATCGAGAGGGTAAAGCTGATCTTGATTGCATCGCGTGGTCCATCATCCCGCAAGGATAGGAATCTTGCAGAAAGTCTGGTCTTCTGGGGATGATCTGTGGATATGGGTGAACACGCACTTCTCTATGCTTACAGCAAGGAGATCGAGCAATGAGCGCAAAGAAAAAAACAATTCGCCTCAAGACGAGTCTGGCTAAGTTTTGGGCCAAGTGTCGAGCTAATGCGCTTGGCGACAACGCACGAAAGCATGGCGGTCAAAAGCGATTTGCACTTGCCCAATTGGAGCAAGACGCGGAGGGCATATTCATCGCCCTGCTGAACAACAGAATCGATGATGTTCCCAGGGGTCCGGCTGCGCTGGTTGTGGCTGCGCACCTGAAGTTAGGTTCGGTGACACTGCCCGAAGAACATCCTACTGATCGAAAAGTTGACCAAGCTGCCGCCGAGTTGCTGAGCGTGGCGGTGGCAATTGAGAAGGGACAAACGGAAACCGCAACTCAGTCCGGGGTTGCTCAACCTGTCCAGTCTGACGCTGATGCAATGGATAGCGTCGGTGGATTGGTAGCAGCGTGTATCCTCGATCGCGTGGAGACGCTGCGCCTGATCGCCAAGGATGCCGCGCAGGGGAGGGACGAGATTCTTTCTGCTGCGGCCGATATTATCGAAGGAAACCCTGTGGAGCCTCGGCTTCTTGTCGCGGCTCGGGCGATTGCCATTGAGCAGCTTCGGCTCATCGCCAATGTGCTGATCGACGATAAGGTATCCGGCCCCCTGGCATCAGCGGCCCGTGAAAAGCTGCTCGAACAGATCTCGGTTCTTGAGGGTTAGTTTGAGTCTGATTTCACAAAGATGTGCGTGATTGCGGTGATGTTAGCCGCGGCGATCCACAAACATCCTCTATGAGAAGAAAGGAGGTGGGGAAATGGCGAACAACCAGATCTCCGCCAAGACAGATTCGGCGACAGAAAAAGGGGGAGCGAAAGACCGCCAGCAGGCTTTCCCCACGACCGACATAGGACGGAAGTCCTTTCGGGCCTGCGTAGGTATGCTCCGGAGGCAGTCCGAAGGCGCGGATGCCGAAGTAGCACGTTCCAAAAAGGAGCCGCCGACCTGTTGACGGGACTGCTGAACAGCAAGCCGTTACCGGATCGACTGGCCGACGGATTCCGGACCGAAGCCGCAAGCGCTCTGAGACAGGCGGCTTTCAACGTGCCGAGGGTCTTCAAAGGACAGCCTGGTATCCAACAGGCGGTTAACGAACTCAACCGTCTTGCGGGCATCATTGACTCGGCTGGTCAAGCTGACCACCCGGCTCCGCCGGTTGCGGCCGAGCCCGAGACCGCCTTGAGCCTCGGAGATTTGGCCATGACATATGTCCGCAAACTAGCACTCCGCTTGTGGCATGACGTCGAATTCTATGCCGCAGCAGTGGGCGCCGAGGCCGCCAATAAGGCCAAGATGTTCACCGCGACAGCGAACCTGCTGGAAGGAAAGCCTATTGAGCCAGCGCTCGAAGATAAGGCAAGGTGGTTCGGTGCCCAGCGCCTTCGGCTGATCGCGGACGAACTCAAGAGAGATGAGGGGGTGGGATCTCTGGCAACAACAGCCTTTGAAGAACTGATCGTACTGGCGGATGTGGTTCAGAACCCGCCAGCTTCGGCCGCCGCCCCCGCTCTGCCGCCGACCAGTCCGGCGGATTCACAGGATGGTGCAAAGCCGAAATGATGACCGGGCAGAAGCAGCCGACTATCCGCAGTTGCAAAACGCGGATGTCTCCTCGGCTGCTCTCTGTCTTTTCGACTTTTCGGGGGTACAGCTGCCCACTTGAACCGAGGTAAATCGTTGAGATTGTAGCCTCGGGCGTGTAGGGGGGTGCGCAAGTGCCCCCGTATCCGCCCGTTTAATCATGGGCAGATGCAATCGGGTGGAGCAATTATGTTTTGGATTCAGTGGCACCAGCTCGGCATATCTCATATGCCTCGCGACCACTGAGCCCCGCCCCTACGAAACCGGGTACATACGTCGATTCAAATTAAGCACGGCTGTGTGATTTTGTTATTGCGGGCAGCCGAAGCTGGAAAGATATCCGCCATTGTTTATATTGCCGGCTTGATTGTTTGATGGCGACACGCTTTTAACGGTACTATATTTTTTTGCTGACCTAAAAGCCTGCTTTTCAGCGAGCATCAATCCTCTTACAGAGCAAGCAAAATTGGAAAGGGCAGCTATGTCAGCTTCATCATTTGCATAGACAGCATCAGGTCGGTAGCCACGCCGATTATATAAATTGCCATAAAAATTACTACCGATATTTCTATGCGTCGTGGCAGCAACATTTTTGCCGATATTGCCATATACATTTCCATAAACGATACCAGTTGGCTGAACACACGCATAGTCAATTATATGAAATGCCTCTGCTAGTGATTCTGCGCCAGATCCGCTGTTGCTTCTTGCATGTGTTGAACGGACATGCTAACTCGCAATCGATTTTGTGGTTGAGTTTGTGATTTGGGTAGCAGCGGCGATTTGAGCGGCGCGTTATACAAATCAACAGGGTTACCACTCGGGAGGAATTGCAGGATTTCCAGTAAAAGGCATGTTCATTGGTGGGAGATTACCGCCACCGGCCGGTGCGGCAAAATTTCCCGGCACGGCAAAGTTGTTGCCTGGTGCGGCAAAATTCCCGCCTGGTGCCGTAAAATTACCCGGCGCGGCAAAATTGCTGTTGGGCATGGCAAAATTATTGCCTGGGGCTGCAAAATTGCCGGTCGGCCAACCATTAGGCGGACCACCAGAAGGCATTTGGCTATTTGCTGCGGATGCTGCCCCGGACATCTGTGGTGGCGCTAATGGTGGCATCTGATTTGAGCCGTTCATTCCCATTGGAGGTGTTTGTTAAACTGTGAACCCTGGGGCACGGGAAAGAGTGAAGCGCCTAGCTGCCCTCATCAGCTTGCAAGCCGGTTTTCCCAGTCATTGCTTTTAGGCGGCGAGCCGCTTCCACATTTTTAGGGTCAGCTTTTAGCGCAGACATATACGCATCATATGCCTGTTGAGATAGTCCCATTTTTTCGCAAACTTGTCCGTGATAAAGAAGAATTTGCGGATCTGTTGGCGAAAGAGCTAAGAGCTTCCCCCAGCTTCTGATGCGCTTCATTTGTCGCGCCTTGCTCATCAAGAGTCTTTGCCATAGCAAAAGACTGATTAGCTTGCTGTTTGATTAGAGCAATCTTAAAGCTCTGGCGCGCGGCTGGGAGAGCCGGATTATTAGGATCAATGGCCACTACATTTTTATATTCGCGCGCGCTGCTTCTAAATTATTCGTCTGCAGATATGCCCGCGCCAGACCCAAATGACTGTTTGCCGAATTGGGATTGGCTGTAACTTGTTCCTTCCACAAACCAATCAGGGCATTGGCTGCAAGAGGATCGTTGGGCGCCAGTGCTACTGCCTTGCTAAAGTCACTATTGGCACTTACTGAATCTTTCATCACATAATGCATGGCGCCTCTTTGTCGATAGGCAAGCGCTGATTGTGGATCAACAGACAAAGCTTGCTCGTACTGATGTCCGGCTTCGATTACGTTATTTTTTCCCAGAGCTAGATTACCCAGCCCTACGTGTGCCGCAGCATTAGGTTTGATTCCCAGAGCCAATTTATATTCTACTGATGCTTCAAGTAAGCGGCCGCCGGAAACCATTGTGTCTCCTACTTTAACGTGATCATCAGCACTGTTTGGATTTAAACCCTGCGCTTGCAACACTTTTCCTTCCACCATTTTTGCCGTTTTGCTATTCGGATTGGCCACCAATGCTTCTCTGGCTTTAGTGCCGGCCAGATCATAATTATGCGCTGCTAGAAGTGCCTGTGCTTCGGTGGTGGTGATGGTGGTAAATTTGCTTTTTAAAACGCTGCTATTGGGAAGATATTTCAATCCTTGTCTGGCGACCGATTCGGCTTCAGCATATTGGCCATTACCCATTAATGTATTTACTTGAGTGGTGATTTTACTCACTTCTGTTGAAAGTCCAGGAATATTCTGATAATTAGAAAGAACACCTTGGATGCCCGACCAATTTATGCCCGCAGTGCTGCCGGCAGCCGCAGCCCCGGCTGCTGCACCAGCTGCGCCACCACCGGTGCCGGAGATAAGAGCGTCGATATAAGGAACGTTACTATTAGCCACCCCACCTGGGCTCATGGCTGGAGGCATGCCTGTGGCGCTAGGTCCGGAATTATTGGCGCCAAATCCGCTTGGACCATAATCAACTAATGTTGGCGGTACAAAAATATGTTGTGCTTTGGAAAAATCAGCAGCAATTGCCTGGTTGGTGCAGACACCAGTGCAAACAAAAACAGAAAAACAAAAAAAGAATGGGGTGAACTTAGATTTCATAGCTTATAAATTATCCGTGATCTAAAAACCGCGCAAAAAAATTAGCTGGGCTATTGCCTGCTAAGATCATTCCCCAACCGCCAGGTAAAATCTTAAAACGACCAAATATTAGACGACATATTGTAAAACAGTTCGCCAAATATCAAGCACCTCTTTACAATTTATAAGCATTAAATCTGGGGCGAATCTATATGGTCAGTAGATTAAGTCACTGGAGATTGAGTTCACCGACAAAATAAAAAGCAAAAGAGGCAGAAGCCTGGGTCGACGCCATCGCGCCGGTAGGCTTCTGCTGGGTTTGCGTCGCTGAGGCTAATGGTTTCGATCAGCCTCCCCTGGGGTCGGATTCGCGAACCGCCGCTAGATATTCAGCGAAGGTGCGCTCCTCGTTTTCAGACCATTCCCCTGGTGGGACCACCGACTCCATGAGTTCCTTGAGTCCGCGTTGGAGCCACGCAGCCCGATCTCTATGGGACGCCGTCACAGGCGGTGCAATGTCGTCCCCGAAAGTGCACAGCATCAACGAGAACGTGGCCCGCTCGATTTCCTCTGAACTACCTCCTGAACCGGCATCGAACATGGAAACCCTCATGGGCGTTCTCTCCTTTCCAGTTGTTGGAAGGACTTCAGGCTTGCGGCTCGCTGGTAGACCCAGTCATATCGTTTGTCGTGATGCGAAGGCTCAAACCTCCCCTCGTTATCACTGCTGGGTGTTTTCAAAGTGTTGTTTGTGGCGCCCGACCCCGACGACTTGAGTGGGGTAATCCTAACCGTGCCCTCTGTAACCCTCACAGATTTCCCCGTCTTCCAATCCCTGAACTCGATTCCTCCTCCGGAGGCTTCCCACTCATGGAGAACGCCATCGGGACCGAGCTGTTCTACCCGGTAGCTGGGGATTGGCGGGTTCATGACGGGCACGAGCATAAGACTTGTGACCAGTGATACCACCAAGATGAACACTCCGAAAACCGCCAACTCGGCGACACGGCCGCCGTATTTCTGCGTCTTTCCTTCGCGCAGTCCCTCTGAAAAAATCGACGCGGCGCCCACGGTCAAAAATGCGGACCACAGGAACCAGCCCCAGAAAGATCTGGCGACGCCAGTCCACAGCGCCGCTGCTCCCCCGATGGAGATTGCGGTCAGCGTGATGGCTACAATCGCCATCAGGGTGATCGCTCTGATTTCTTTGTTGTTGCCGCGGCGCGTTGCTTTCGCTTTTCTGAATCATTGGGATTCTCCTGAATGGTTACTCAGTTTATTCGACGCCTCGACGACTTCCTGACGGTTTTGCGATTGCGCGCCGGGGGCGGATTCCGCGATGGCTGGCGGCCCCAAGACAGACATATTCGTCCGTAGGGCAACGCAGAGCAGCAGACACACAGCACACACGCGTTCGGCCCAGCGTCTTTCTTTTTCCTCGCTGGAAAAGAAGGACCAGTAGAGGAGCGCTAGAAAGGCTCCGAGTATGCCCAGACAGAAGCACGCGTAAATCGCGTTGTATGTTTGCGGGTTCATAACGACTCCTTTAGCCAGTTGTGCCCAGCATTCTTCCGATTCCGACCGGAGAAGTTTGCGGCAACGAGCCACAACAGTTGTTCAGCGCCAACGCTCAATCTGGATCGCGTAATTGCTGATCCTCAGCGCGTATGGCAATGATTTACTTGGCTTCTCCGGGTGACTTCCTTGTCTATTTCAAAAAATGGGAACTTGAGCGTACCCTAGCCGATCTACCGGGGGCAAAATCAAGTCCGAGGTTTACGATATTGCTTGCTTATAACAAAGTCCGAGAGCCGCATCTGCTGGCTTGACAACAAAGTTTTCTACTTATGAGCGAGTACATTTATGGCATATATCTTATGCGAACCGGCAAATTAAAAGTTGACGTTACACCTGCGCAAGCTAGCGCTAACCCGTCTTTTATTAGGCGCTGTTAAGACTTGCGGTGCGATGGACCGTAGATTATCGAAAGTATCGTAGGGGCGGGCGCGAGTCCGCCCGTTTAAATTAATGACGTCCGCTCCGACGTGGGCGGAGCATTTATGCTTTGGATTCAGTGGCTACCCGCTCGGCATATCTCATATGCCTTGCGACCACTGAGCCCCGCCCCTACGAATCCAACGATCGGGCGTCGTTATAAATTGCCAGTACATGATCTTCGGGTTGTCCGCCGTTTCTATACGCACGGATACAATCCGCCCGCACAGCTGCTTGCATCGAGTAAAATTGGCGGTGATATTCATTAGCCACAGCAAAGTTCTTTCCGGCGGGTCAAAAATATATGGTCTCCACAATAATTGAGCCGGACATAGGCTTGATAGAAAAGGCAAACAGTTTGGCGCGCAAAGCCAGGCTGGCTGCGGCTGTTTTTATGCAATACAGCCAGGAGCAAGTTGATGCCATCGTCAAAGCAATGACTGTGGCTGCTATTGATGCCGCTCAGGAACTGGCGATTGCTGCTTGCGAAGAAACAAAAATGGGACTGGTGGAAGATAAGAATTTAAAAAATCTTGTTGCCTCCGAATTTCAATATCATCAAATCCGCCACAAAAAAACTGTGGGCATCATCAAAGAATTTCCTGAAGACAATATGGTGGAAGTGGCGGAGCCAATGGGCGTTATCCTTGCGCTTTCTCCAGTAACCAATCCCACTTCAACAGTAATTTTCAAAAGCATAGCTTGTGCTAAAACAAGAAACAGCATCATTTTCAGCCCGCATTTGATGGCGGCCAATTGCAGCAATCAAGCCGCCAAAATTCTTTATGAGGCGGCACTTGCTGCCGGTGCCCCGCGTGATTTTATTACCTGGGTGGATAAATCGCCCCGCCTGCGTCAAGTGACTGAACACTTAATGGTGCACCCGCAAGTGGATATGATTTTTGCTACGGGCGGTACGCAAATGGTAAAGGCTGCCTATAGCTCCGGCAAACCGGCTCTGGGTGTGGGTGCAGGCAATACGCCAGTTTATGTGCACAGAAGTGCTGCCATTGCTCCAGCGGCAACAGCAATTATTATTTCCAAAACTTTTGATTATGGTACAGAATGTCCTTCCGAACAGACGTTAATTATTGATGCTCCTATTGCTGATCAATTGCTGGCAGAATTCAAGCGCCTTGGCTGCTACGTTTGCACGCCGGAAGAAGTGGAGAAAATTGCCGATATGGTTATTGATGCGCGCACAGGCGGCATGAATTACAAATTTGTTGGCCAGCGCGCCAAAATGATTGCTGATCATGCTGGCATTGCATATTCCCGATGATTGCAAAATGATTTTATGTCCTTTAATTGGCGAGTTGCGGCAACACAAATTGGTGGTGGAAAAATTGATGCCTGTGCTTGGTTATGTCATAGCCGACGGCGAACGAAGAAGGCATCAATAGAGCGCTGGATATTAATTATGCCGGTGGCACCGGGCATACAGCCGGCATTTTTGCTGATGATGAAGCGGTGATTGAAAAATTTTCCGAAGCCATTAATGCCGGACGCATTATTGTCAATTGCCCCACATCTATTGGCGGGCTGGGTGGTGTTTATAACAATTTGCCCACCACACTTGTTTTTGGTTGCGGCACCGGTGGCGGTAATATCACCACTGATAATGTGAGCATAAAAAATCTGCTCAATTATAAGCGCGTGCCCAGGCGCAGCAATTTTATGCTCGGCTTTCAGACTACCAAAGATATTTATATCAATCCCGGCAGTATTGATCATTTGCGCAATTTAAAAACAAAAGTAGCTTTTGTCAGTTACTTCTAAATCTGCTGCTCAAAGCGCGGGCATTTGGCCAAATTCTGGAAAGATTGCCGGCTGATGCCCGCGTTGAAGTGTTTAGCGATATTGGTGTGGAGCCTGATTTTGCTACCGTTAAGAAGGCCATTGCGATGATGCAACAAAGCCAGCCGGATACAATCATTGCTCTGGGCGGCGGCTCAGTGCTTGACGCTGCTAAAATCATCAGGCTTTTTTATGAATATCCGGACCTGAAGCTTAAAGAAGTACCGGTAAACTTCTTGGATTTCCGCCACCGCCTGGTGGTATTTCCCAAGCCTGCCGGTGTGCAGCTTGTTGCTATTCCGACTACATCGGGCACCGGGTCGGAAGTAACACCATTTGCCGTACTAAGCGCCGGACCGGAAAATGATCCGCCACAGGCAAATGAATCAATACACAAATTATCGCTTATCGATGAATCATTGTTGCCGGATATAGCAATTATTGATGCCAATTTGACTAAAACGCTACCGCAAGATATTACAGTTGACACGGCTTTTGATGCTCTGACACACGCTCTTGAATCACTGGTTTCATCTTACGCGTCTGATTACACAGATGGTCTGGCGCTGGAGTCCATGCGTTTGATCTTCGAAGCTTTGCCTTTTGTCTTGGCTGATCCACCAATATTTTATGGCGGCATAAATTACATAATGCCGCTTGTTTAGCTGGAATGGCTATTGGCAATGCCTCTGTAGGTATAAATCATGCTCTTGCTCACGCTCTGGGCGCTATTTTTCACATCCCCCACGGCAAAGCAAATAGTGTGTTTCTCTTATCTACTCTTGCCTATAACTCTAAAATTCCGCAAAAATTTACTGCCGTTTCTACCTATCCTCTTTGGATAGCCGATGAAAAATATGCCCGCGCAGCGCAATTTCTCAATTTGCCTTTCGAACAAAGCGACGCCGACAAACAGGACCAAAAAGCAAAAGCGATTGAAAACAAATCAATAGCCAATAGCCGCGAGCTGAGAAAACAAGCTTTAATTCTTACCTTGCGCCGAGCAGTATTTGATTTGCTGGAAACTTGCGGTCAGGCAAAATCAATTGTTGAATTAGGCATTGACGAGCAAGCTTTCCGTCAAGCATTGCCTGAATTGACCAGACTAGCTTTCAATGATTTAAGCATACGCACAGCACCTAATTTGCCTTTGCAAGAAGAAGTAGTCGGCTCTTTGTTAGAATCATATCCACTGCGCACGAGGCCATAATGAAAGAAAAACACAGCTGTAAAATTACCGGAGATCTCACCGGCAATCAAGAAGCAGTTGATAAACTGATTGCCACCGGCAATATTGATTTGATAATTGATTTCAGCGAATGTACTTTTGTTTCTGTGCCTGGAATGGAATGGCTGGAAGAAATGTTATTGAAAGCCCAATCAAGCTCTGTCAATGTTAGTTTTGTCGGTATGTCGCCGGCATTGTACAAAGTTTTTAAAGTGGCGCGCATCGAAAGTATTCTTGCCGCCTGTGGCTCTCCGTCTGCTTCTTCTGAAAGTTCGCCAACGTGCTGACATCACACCTGCGATAATCTCACCAAAAAGCAAAAAGGACAAAGAGACGCCGGGACTCCCCTTGATTGTAGGTGTCCAGCGGCGTCAGGACGAACGGACTTGGACAGCGGTTTGACGAACCCCCGTCAGGAGCATAATCCATCGCTAACCACATCGTTCGGCGGTCTATCTTCAGCCGCCGTGGCAACCGTGCTGACGGCTGAGGATGCCAATTCACCTTCCGGTGATGTGGTATCCGTTCCGGACGAGGGCGATCCGACTTCCGGCGACCCGGCATCCGTGCTAAGGTCCTCTGCCGGTGGCTTCTCAACTTCTTGGAGCCTGACCAGGCGTTGCAGGGTGGGCAAGTCGTTGGCGAAGAAGGCGGTCATTGCTAGCAACCGCTTTCGGAACGTCACAGCGTCCGCGAACGCCGTTACGAACAGGAGCAACAACAATTCAGCGGGGTTACCGTTGCCAACCCGCTTTACCAAAAACATCCGTAGATCGGCATTTTGCCCGACGATGGTTAGCGCCTCGAGTAGGGCATCGCACTTTCCTTCGGTGCGATTTCTCATTACTATATTGAATTTCCACGGCTGTTCCTGCCCATACTGGCGGTTGTCACTAGCCAGCTTGTTCTGCAAGGACGGCCAGGAGGATCTTAGACGCTCCAGTTCTTCGATCAAGCCGGCGATCACGACATTCGCTGACTCGATATGGGTTGCCGCCGTCTGAGATATTTGCCCTTCGCTGTCGTCGGAACGACGGTGCGTTTCCGGAGCGGCTTCACCCTTGGGTTTTCCAGAAGGGAGGTCTAGGGCAAGCCAGGTTAATCCGATGAGGTCTTCTTTGAAATACGCGTCGAACGCGTAGTGCTGTCCTTGGAAGTTTTTAGCGCGGGCAAGCGCCATGATCAGAACACGCAGTAGTCGCCAACCCTGTGGAGGATTGGGGCGCTCCAGCAGCTTGCGGGTAAGGACGCTTTCCGCCACTGTCTCCATAAGCGGCCTGATTTCATCGAATCCCAGCTCCTTTATCACGCCGGCGTATCTTGTGGGGAGATGGTCCTGGAGACAAGGCTCCAGCATGGCTTGAGCCCCCGGCCATTTTGGCTGGACTTCATTGAGCTTAGCGATCAGTATATTGATCGCTTTCTCGGCCTCGGCAACATCATATGTCATAACCGCGCCTCGTCCGCGCCAGATAGGCAGACCACGCCGCTCAAGCTGCTTCTCCAGCAGCTCTTGCCGCCACCAATCGGCAACGTCGGTCCCCTCTTTGAGGAAGCTTATAATGGCCGTCTCCAATTCCAGGCCGATCGGGTGCGCTCCGAGAAGGGTGCTATCTCTGCATTCCTTCAGAGCGTACTCAATCGACTCGACGCAATCCCCGATTGTCGTGAATCTCCGCAGTGCCAGGAAGGCAATCATGGACACGAGGGTCCCTGCTAGGCCAATTACCACTGCTGCCAGCACTAGGACCCAAACGAAGATTGTCGGCAATACCATTTGGGTCTGCGCGAACATGAACGTGAACATGGCGAAAACTCCCCTTCTTTCAATCTGTTAATCAAACCACCGAGCCACCGTGAGCACCAAGCCACGGTAACTGCGGGATGTAAGCATCCTGCTCACAGTCCCGCAGACGAACAGCGAACGACACATCCATGCATTAGATTTTTAACCCGAGGAAGCCGCGCAACCACGCAGGAACAATGCGGAACTTCCAGGCAGTCGGCTCCTCCGGCGCAAGACCTCGAACCGTATCGAATGTGTCGTGGATTAGCCCGTTACAGATATTCCGGACGGCCGCGTCCCGAGCAACCAGCTTGCGTGCTGATCTGGGCGGTCATTGGCCGCAGGTCCGGTTGTTGCTCGTACACCCATGCTTCCCAGTCCGGATCTCGGCGGGCCTTCGAGCACATAATAAGTGTCCGATTTGCTCACCAGAGATTTACGGACGACCTTCTCGATCGACGAGCTGAAGTCCACTTGTCCCCGCGGGATTTTGAGATGCCCGTAGAACTCGCCGTGAACTTTCTCACCAACGAGTGGCATTGACATGCCACCACCGCTTGAACGGTGACGGCGGAAGCTCCACTTCTTAACGATAACCTTTCTTCGCATGGGAACCACCCCCCTCAAGGCCCAAGAATATGCGTCTCGGTTTTGTCATCGAAGGCGATCGTGACTGTGACGTACGCCTTGAGTCCGGCGGTCCGACGACAAATCACGATCTTGCGAGTTCCATTTTCCGGGACGTCGACCATTCGCTGACTGTCGAGCTTCTCTCCGCCTCCCGTTACCTTGATTCGGTAGGAGCCAGGCGCGCGAATCTCGACTGTGACCACGTCACCGCCTCGATATGAGGTGGTCCACTCGACGTAGACCGCCCCATTGTAGAAATCCGCCTTTGGCCAGTGTTCTTTGTCTGCCACCGCATTGCCATTTGTAAATTGTGCGTCGGCGGCGGACTCATCTCCGGACTCCAGTTTTTGCGCTTGGATATGCGCACCCGAATTCTTTCGATTTGCCGCTGCCGCCGCGGTCGTCTTCGCGGTGGGACTCGCTTTGACAGCGGGCTCCTGGGCCTGGACCTCGTCCGGACCCTTCATGATTGCCCAGGCAATGGCAATCACCGTCGCTGCGGCAACGACGATCAAACCACCCGCCGAGTTGAGATGTCGTCGGGGTCTCGCCGTCTGGCGGCTGTTCATATCGGGACTCACAATGTTCAGTCTCGTCATGATTTTTCCGCCGGTGATTTTTGCCGGCGTCCTGTAAAGGAAAGTTGGGGTACTAGTGAAAAACGAAAAGTTGAAACTAGAAAGAAAGGTTCGGGTCGGGGGCGTTCTGCGAAACGCCTGATGGTCCCGCCCGAATTAACTTCAATGGTTTCCGTCGGATTCCATCCGCATCAATCAAGTTCCCGTCCTTGAAAGTCAGGACAAGGCGGTCGCCCTGCTTTCCGAGCTTCAAGACGATCGTCTGTTTGCCTGACGTTTGGGAAGCTGTGGCCGTTTTGGCGGCACGATTGTCAGTTGGCTGTTCGTCAATTGAGTTGCTCGGCGCTTGAAGAATGAGTTGGAAGGTCGCCGTCGCTGCGGCGATCAAGAAAACCATCGCAAACTTTTTCACGAAGCGCATTGCACTCTCCGTTCTTGTTATTCGTGCGATATCAATCGGACCCTGTCTCGCACAGACCTGGCAGGTACGCCAGGGCGTTGCGGATTCCGGGCTCGGACTCGACGAGTCCGGGTTTTCCTCGAATCCGAGACTTCAGTGCTTGAAGCGCTCGACTGGCGCGCTCCAAAGCTTTTTCGGGTGTCGTGGCCTTCAGGGCCGATTCCATCAGCGCGAAAGCCGGGGCGATTGGTTCACCTGATTCCGGATTCCATCCCACCATCGCGGACTCGAGGGTAGCTCGGATCGTCTCCAAGTCCCTTTGTCGCGGAACTGCATCCATCGTTTAGATCTCCATTAGGATTTCGCAGCCTTTTTCAACCAGGCTTCGATCTGTGGCCCCAGCAACTCGACGAGAGTTAGGGGCTTGCCGAAGTAAGGGGAGGCAGATTTTTGTGAAGCAGCGTCAGCTTGCTCCACCAGCGCCTCCACGTGTCTCAACACGCCGCTTCCAAGTGCGCCGATCATTTTCCCGAACAACTCGTTGCGGTCCATTTGAATCTTCCTCCCTATTCATCATTTTTCTTCTTTTTCCGCTTCGTCCCCCGCAGTGCACCGCTCAGGCTGTGGGAGGCAGAGCCATGCATTCGGTGAGAGGCGAAGTGCAGAAAGTCCTGAGGCTTTGCCATTTGCGGTTTGGGACCCTTGATTTGCTGCTCGACCAGCTGGCCAAGGGTTTGCCGTTTCAGGACGCAAGCCACGATACCGCTCGGTTCGCTCGGGGGTGGCGCGGGACTGGGGGACCTAGCCTCCGTTGGTGAGTCCGTATATGAACACTTTTTTGGTCTTGCGCCGCTGGTTCTTCTGAAGCCCACCAATCGTTTTCCGTTTCCCATCAAAATTGCCCTTGTGCAAGCGGAATCAACGAAGCCGGCCCGACGTTGAGCCGACTAGTAAAAGTTCTCCCCCACTGGCGAAAATTTCTCATTCCCTTTTGCAGGTATGTTCCATCGTTGCTTCAACTAAGACGCATCGAGGGGCGCAACTACTTGGGGGGCGGGGATGAGAAGTGTGAACTCTCCGAATTTTGAAAAAATAACAACACCTTACACTGCAATTTTTGCTTTAGTGAAGTCAAGCCTGCGGCCTTCTAAAATTTATAAAGCTCCAGCGCCAATGTACGTCGCCCAAAAGGCGTCACGGCCCACTTGTCAACAGTTCGTATCACCTAGAAATTGCCCGTAGGCTTAAAATGAATTCACCGAATTTTGTTGCATTTTTCCATATGAAAATCGGCTTTACAATTAGCGCAGCTGCGCTGGGTATTATTTTAAGGGGAAATGTTCAGAAGGCGGTGCGTATTATGGATAGAAGACCATCAAAAAGATCGTAGGGGCGGGGCATGCTCCGCCCGCTTTATCCGGCGACATTTGTTGGAGAGTACACGGGCGGACTCGCGCCCGCCCCTCAGTGGCCGTGAGGCATATTGAGGTATGCCGAACGGGTAGCCACTGAATCCAAAGCATAAATAATTCCAACGATCATTGTCGATTCTTCTGGAAAGCCGCCGCGCCTGCCCTTACAAAAGTTCTGCGCATTGCTGGGCTATTTCCCAGTCTTCGCGTGCGGGAATTACTAGTATGGCTGTCTTTGATTTTGAGGAAGCAATATTGTGCGTGGCAGGTTCAGTAGTTTTCGCGGCGTTGAAATTTTGATTGCTTTGCTCATTTAACTCAAGGCCAAGAAAATCCAAGCCATTGCAAGCCCGTTGCCTCACTAGGGCCGAATGTTCACCGATACCAGCGGTAAAAATCAATGCATCCAATTTTTGCAAACTGGCCCGCATGGCACAAATTGAAGCACGCAACCGCTCAATGAACATATCAAAAGCCAGTTTGGCAAACTTATTGCCGCTGTTCATCTCTTCATTAATACTTTTCATATCACTACTTATTTGCGAGACGCCCAATAAACCTGAATTCTCATTCAATTCTTTATCCATTTCTTCTACGCTCATGATTTTGTTTTGCAGAAGATAAAGCAAAATGCCCGGATCAATTGAACCGCAGCGCGTAGCCATCATCAATCCTTCCATCGGCGTAAAGCCCATAGTCGTGTTTACACTTTTGCCATTTTCTACTGCTGCCAAAGAGCAGCCGGCGCCCAGATGACAAATAATGAGCGATAGCGCGGATGAATCTTTGCCGAGAAATTCTGCAGCCGCTCGTGTGCAATATTGATAATTGATGCCATGAAAACCAAAACGCTGAATGCCATATTTTTCATGCCATGAATATGGAACCGGGTACACGTTAACTGATTCAGGCAGACTGCGGTGAAAGGCAGTATCAAATACCACAATTTGTTTTGTCTGGGGGAAGATTTTTTCCATAGCCTCAATTTGTGTCAAGGCCACCTGGTTATGCAATGGTGCAAGCTTGCTGCATTCTTTAATATCTTCTTTTACATCATCATCTACTATTGTGCTTGCTGAATATTTTGTGCCGCCATGCACTATGCGATGACCGATGGCATCAACAGAAATCCCAGGCACAAATAAAGTAGATTTGCACCAGGCAGAAATCTTTTTGGTAAATTCTTCCTGCCAATCGTGCAATGCCGCTATTTGAAAAGGACCCTGTCCTTCGGCGGTTTTGGGAAAATGCAATTCTGCTTTCACCAAAGGCATCGGGGTTTTGAGGAGTGATTTCTTCTCAACGGTTTGATTGTCTATTTGAAATAGAGAAATTTTGCTACCGCTGGAGCCGGCATTAAGAACAAGGATGGATTTTCCCGAAGCGGTATTTTGCAGAAAAGCCACCTCGAAGTGATTGCGCTTAGGTGCCGATTAAATCCGCTACGTCCAGCCCTCTTAAGCTCAGGCTGATTTTGTGTTCGCGCGGTGAAAATTTCTTGATGATTGCTTTGACGCTCTGTCCAACCTGCACCACTTCATTTGGTTTGACATTAGGTGTGTCAGACATTTCCACTGTTGGCAGTAGGGCGTCGACACCGGGATAGATTTGCACAAATGCGCCGAAGGTCTGAATTTTTCTTACTGTGCCGTTGACTACTTGACCTTCATGGAATTTTTCTTCTATTTCTTTCCATGGATCCGGCTGCATCTGTTTCAGGCTCAGACTAATATGACCTTTTTCTTGATCCACTTTCAGCACTTTGGTGGTGACGGTGTCTCCCACTTTAAGTAGATCCGACGGATGCGAAACTCGCTCCCATGAAATTTCAGAAATAGGCAACAGTCCATCCAGCCCACCCAAATCGACGAAGGCGCCAAAGTCGGCAATACGCACAATTTCGCCGCTTACCACCTGACCAGATTGCATGGTGTTCAAAATCTTTTCTCTTTGCGCCGCTTTCTCTTCTTGAATGGCCATGCGCTGGCTCAAGATAAGCTTATTGCGTTTGATATCTGTTTCCAGAATCTTCATTGGAATTTCTAGCCCAATCAATTCTTCCGGTGTCGTACCGCGCACGCGCAATTGGCTGGCCGGCACAAAGCCGCGCAAGCCATAAATATCGACAACCACTCCGCCTTTGACCACGGCAGAAATCTTAGCCTTAATAGTTTCTTCTTTTCTCTTATGCTCTTCAAGCAATACCCAGCCGCGTGCCTGGGCCACTCTCTTCAATGAAAGTGTTAGCTGCCCGTTTTCATTCTCTTCTCTGAGAATATAAAATTCCAGACGGTCGCCCACTTTCATGATGTCATCAATTGATTCACCAGGGGCGCTGTGAATTTCTTTAATAGGCACAAAACCTTCTGATTTGCTACCCACATCTACCAGAATGCCATCTCTTTCGATGCGTACAACGTTGCCTGTAACAATATCGCCCTGTTCAAATTTAAAGTTCAATGTTTCGTCAAGCAGCTGCTCAAACTCTGACTTGATTGCTACAGACTCTGTGGGACTACCCAACTGTTTTTCCGTCACTGAAATATTTGCTCCTTTAAATTCCCTTTCTAGGACATTATTCATTATTACGCGCTGCCTCGCCTGGTCTTGTGAACACCCAATGTTTCCTCGAATATCGTCGGTTCTTCGAACCAGCAGGCGGAGCATTTATGCTTTGGATTCAGTGGTACCCGCTCGGCATATCTCATATGCCTCCCGGCCACTGAGCCCCGCCCCTACGATTTTCTTTTGATGAGAAATCAATTAGAACTTTGCCGGGCGACCCGGACATTATAGATTGCCTTGAAGCGGATCGTTTCAAAGACAAGCAAAAAAGTTTGTATTGATACCGGAAAATATAGGATATACGGCAAAAATCGAGTCGGCAAGAGATTGAGGCTATGCTCAACGTTTTGTAGCTGAATTAATATTCACATTTCCTGCCAAATTGACCGCCCGTTCGATTTATAAGGGCGGGGCTGGCTCCGCCTGTTGGATTTGTAGGGGCGGGCGTGAGTCCGCCCGTTATCCAACCCAAACTAGTTTTAACTGCGGAATTCTTTTGGATCGGCTTATAATCTTATGGCTTGCTGATAAATAAAGCCGGATGCATATATCTGGGGCAAGAAACATTATTCAATGAGGCGTTATTCATGAAATCGAGAAATTTAGCGAAATATAGCTTAATCGCAGGATCTTTGGGCGTGCTGTGCTGCACTACCTGCGGTGCGTTTACCTTTGGTCATAAAAGCTCAACACAGGTGGCAAATAATTCTATTGCCACTAACACAACCGGCACTTCTACTTCCAACACCGCCACTGCTACAACACCCGCCACAACTGCTGCACCGGTAAATCAGACAGAGACCCTTTCTCCGCAATTGCAGGCGGCTGCTCAAAGAGTAGAAAAAGCAAAAGTAGACTTGGATACTGCACACAAGCGCCTCAATGCCTCAAAGGCAGTGCTCAAAGCGGCGGAATCTGAACTGCGGGCGGCGCAGGCAGATCAACAAGCGCTAAGCTTGAAAACAGAAGCGCAAAAACTGGCCGATGCTTCAGGAATGAATGATACCGGACGAGCACAGTCTCCTACTTTGTTCCCTGCACCATCCCCTCAACCTGGGCAAGCTGTTCCAGTGCCAATCAGTAACGGTCAAACCTTTGATAATAGCGGCACAGTAGATTTTTCGGCTGCCTCTGCTAACGGTGGACCTTCGCAGTCTCCGGGAGCTCCTGTTGCCGGCACAACTTCACCGTAATCGGATTGGGATTATATTGTCCCTTGAACCGACCCTGATCGTTAAGATTGTAGGGGCGGGCGCAAGTCCGCCCAATAATAATCGGGCGGAGCAAGCCCCGCCCCTACCTAATGATTGCGATAATCCTCATGTTCATTCCGATCAACGAATATTTACTTAAAACAGTCTAACAATTGACATCGCGCTAGCTGCGCTAACCTGCAAGGGTAGATTTAATGTGCAAAAATTTGCGCCAAAATGCGAAATTGATTTTAATCTTTTGATGTACTCTTCGATATAGAAGAATGATTGCCAAGCTAATGGCCGAGCTTTGCGCCGGTTCCTTAGGGGCTGCTGACAACCTTGTGTGTGAACGTGTCGGACTTGATTTTGTCTAGCTAAAAATGGAAGGGTTATATGTTTCGTTTAGTCCACTTGTAAATACAGATCCCCTCCCCAAAAGACAACCAGGCTAGTTATAGGTTTGTCTCTCGCGTATGGAATGCGAGTTGTGAGGATCTTGGTTTGTTGGTGGATGCAAACGCGTTGATTACCTATCCAATTCCTCGACGGAGCCGCCTTAAGAAAGCGGGAGAATGATGGCTGAGCGAGATTCGACGCCTGATACCATTCCGAGCAGGTACACTGCTGTTTTGGACGCCCTGACGAACAGCGCCCCACCATCAGGAAAGCGGCAAGCAGCCGACAGTCTGGCCATTATGTTTGTGATGGCACGATTTCTCTCCTACGTCGAAGATGGGCCGCCCCCAAAGCCGAAGCTTGATGATCAAGAGAACGACGTTGAATTGCTGTTCGGTGGACTTAGCGAAACAGGTCCAATCAGCCTAGAGAATGACGATCAACTGGAGCTCTTCGGCTGGTACTTGAACAATGTTCAGAAGACAAGGCGCCAAGAACTGGGGGCGGATCCGGAAGTGATTGATCCAGTCTGGTTCGATGCTGAGAACGCAGCGCGCGCCGCCACGGCAGCAACAAGAGCCGGACGCGCTAATGCCCCAGCTTGGCGGCGCACGGCGCTAGCGAAGCGATTTTCCGCCCTCATGCGGGAAATGCTCTCCATTGCCAATCAATTGATCGAGCGTGCGAAAGCAGATGACCAGCAGACAGTCTGACAAATCAAGGTAATGACGCTTTTTTCGATTCCCAAGTTCCCTTACGGAGTCCGCCTTAAGAAAGCGGAGAATCATGCAGCAACACAACCCCGGAAGATGGTTTCGAACGGCCATTGCAACTTTCATGAATACAACACCACCGCCAGATAATGTGCTTAGGGCAGATGCTCTGGCCATGACGGCGGTGTTGTTTTGGCTGCATCGCCACGTGCAGGAAACATTGGTGTCGGATTCGACGCCTGGCGCCCCTGCTTTGGCGCAGCAGTTGTTCCGGTCCGTCGAATTCGCGCAACAGAAAATGGTTGCTGCCCGCCGAGGCGCGGACGGAGACAGCAATGTGATCGAGGCGGCACGTAACCAGCTGGATCGCGACCAGCTGGAAGCGTTCGTGAAATATCTGGAGGCCAGACAAATATCCTGGCTTGAACAGGAGAGACCAATGATACCGTCCAACCTTCCTCTGTCGAACTGCTACCAAAACCTGGTGGCCGGGTTACTGCAGGTGGCTTGGCGGACTAGCGGTACGGAGAAGGATGCCGCCACCGCCGCGCAGCCTGCACCCGCAGGCGGAGCAGAACCGGTTTCAGGCATGCGTCAACGCTTGCGAAGCGGAGCCTTTGCGCCTCCGCCGGGCTCGGAATGGTACTTCGGCGAGTTCCCCTACGACCCCAGTGCACCGCGTTAATGCCAGCGGCGGTGAGAGTCCAACTTCCCGATTCTACAATCGGCGCAGGTCTCGCCTCACATAGTGTGAGATCTGCGCTTGATCAATTGCCCATACATCGTTGTTGGGCCGCTCCAAGCCACCGTTCATGGTTACTTTTGAGGAGATGGATCCATGACCACGCAAACCGGCATCGAAAAAGGTCCGTCAGCAAATGGAAGCACAGATACGCTTGCGCCAGGAGAGACGACGGCCGTGCGACCAAAGCCGAAAAGAAGCACCGAATTGAGGCTGGCGCTCGCGGCGGCCCTGAACCCCCTCGGCAAAGCCATCGTGTTATTGCAGCAGGAGATAGGACTCAACCCGGTCCTAGAAAGACCTTTGGCGGAATTGCGCTTGGTGCGCCAGACGGTAGGCTTCGACGAGCAGGTGCGTCTCATTCGGCGGCATATCTGTCTTGTGCGCGATATTCTGGACAAGGGAACTGGCGCCGAAATCATTTCCCTGCTCAAAGCCGCGGCCGCAGAGTTGAGAGTCCGCGGTAGCCCCAGAGCATTCTGGAGCTCGGTGGCCACTGCCATTGTGTCCTTCGAGCGCCTGGTCGACTCGAAGGACAACCACGTTCTGCTCCCAATTCTCACCAAGCTGTATGCATTGGTGGATACCCATCCGTCTGCGGAATCTGCCGCAGTATTCCGCAAAGCGACGATCGCTTTCCGCTGGCTTGAAGAAGGCAATGGGGATGTGTCTAAAGGCTTGGAACTCCTGCGTATCGCAGAGCTGGAGCTGCGCTGGATTCTGGACGAGGAAAAGGACTTGCGTGCCGCGGCTGCGCACGAAGACGCATCAGAGGAGATGTCGGGGACGCCCCCCTGATTCACCAGTCTCGGAGGGATAGATTGCCTCAACCCAGTTAGTGAGAAGGGTTTCTTTCCGATTTGAGAAAGTCCCGTCCGTGTGGACGGGACACAGTTTCGCGCGTGGACCGCAGCCCATTGCGGTTCGCGCCAGTGCCTTTTATTTGGAGGCTACTACCCATGCTCGCTTCAGCTACGCAAGCGCAGACAACCGGATACAGGCTCCTTCAGTCCGCAATCGCCCAAGCGGGTGAAATCGCCAGGAACAATCCTGGTCTGGAGGACGACTGCGAATCCCTCAGAAACGCCAGCGAGGGCGATCTGGACCCTGCCGCCATTGTCGTCATTCTCAACAACAGAGTTCTTCGGCTGCGCCGACTTTTGCCCAAGAAAGGCAAACCAGGCGCGATTGGCGAGCTCGTTAAGACGATGGAACAGGCGATCGAGCAGTTCCGCCGCCACGGCAGCTACAAAGAATTTTACCGCCTGGTCAATGAGGCGAGAACCACTCTTGAACCGGTAGTGGACGAAAACCCCGTCTTCGCGGAACCCTACGCCATGCTGTTGCGATGCGCGATGCATGTTTACTCGATTGACCCGCACATGCTCGGCGACCTCCAGGAAGTGATCAAAACCTTTGGGGCGTTTGTTACCCCGAAAGATCCGCGCATCGGCCGAGGAGTTGGTCTGCTCAGCCAGGCTTGCGCCGCCTTCGAGCCCACTGTCCGACAGATCCTTGAGGATCTTCGCGACAGCTACCCGGCTTGATCTGCGCCCGGCAAGCACATGTCCGACATACCGCAGCGATCATATCCGACCATGCACGCAAATCCAGAGGGGGCGCGTCACCGCCCCCTCGCCTTTTCTTACTTTTTTCTATTTTGTCCCAGCACTGAATGCGGAAGTTGAACTAGTAAGCGTTAGCCCGAGAGCTTCCAGAGCAGCTTTGGCCGCTTCTTGTTCAGCCGCTTTTTTTGTTGTGCCCTGACCGCGCGCAATTACTATGCCTTCAATCGATACGGTTACTTCAAAATTCGGCTTATGGGCCGGACCTTCGACCGCCGCCAGTGCATAGTCGGGAACACCCTTGCCCTCGGCTTGAGTGGCTTCTTGCAAACGGGCTTTGAAATTACTTTTCATATCATCGCGATCTATATTAGTTGCCTGGCTGCCAAACATCCTGACAATCACATTTTGCGCGGTGATTAAACCGAGATCAATATATATCGCCGCAAAAACAGCTTCTAGCGCTGCCGCCATAATCGATGGGCGCATTTGTGCTTGTTTGCCAAGCAGAATATATTTGCCCAAATTAACAACATCAGCTAATTCAGCCAGCACTTTATCGCTGATTAGCACCGCCCGGATTTCAGTCAATTGTCCTTCGTCATAATCAGGAAAGCGTTCAAGCAAATATTCACTAATTACAAATTTGAGCAGTGCGTCACCAAAAAATTCTAAGCGCTCATTGTCCGAGGCTTCTGTTTCGGCAGCAAAAGAGCTATGAGTCAATGCTTCATTAAGCAAGGATAGCCGGCCAAAAGTAACGCCAAGACTTGCCCCCAATTGATCGAGTGCTTTGAGGCGTTTTGGAGTGAGGGCAGTGGTTTGACTGGGAAGCATTGTTTGCATGGGGTCTCTATTAGATAAAAGGTAAAGAAATTGCCTAAAAAAGGCAATACCTAGACTATTGTCTCAAGAGCTTGCCTAACAAATGAAAATAAGCTGAAAAATCTTCATGGTCTTTATTGTTAATCTTTGTTGCAACGGCAGGCTGCATAAACTGTCAACTTTGCCCTGATTTGATCTGCTGTTTGCTATGCTTACTTTGACTGAACTTTATCTATATAAGTTCTTGTCAATCGAGGACAAAATGTATCAATTACAAGTAGCGCAAATCATTCTTTTCGTGATTATGGGCTTTGCCTTGCCCGCTCTTGGCATGATTGGTTTGGCCTGGTTGTTGCAAATCGTTTTCGGTTATCACAGACCGAGCCCACTCAAAAATCAGCCATACGAATGCGGCATGAAGCCGATACAAGAATCGAACATGCAATTCGATATCAAATATTATTTGTATGCTTTGCTTTTTATTTTGTTCGACATTGAAATCATCTTTATCATTCCCTGGGCGTTGGCGACAGATGTGGTTAGCGCCCGCATGAATGCCCCTGGTTTGGTCCGCTGGAAATCACTATTTTTTTGGTCATCCTTGGGGCTGGCTTAGCCTATGCCTGGAAAAAAGGCGCTCTTGAGTGGGAATAAGCCACTTGCGCGAGAGTAAGTAAACGTATCTGGAGTAATTAATTAAATGAGCGCCAAAATTCCGGATGAATTGAAAGACACTGTTACCCTAGGTGCGTTGGATCAGGCATTGATTTCTTCAGCCAGTTTCTTGATCCCATTGCCAATCTGGCGCGCGCTAAT
This sequence comes from Candidatus Melainabacteria bacterium, assembly GCA_963767815.1. Lineage (GTDB taxonomy): Bacteria > Cyanobacteriota > Vampirovibrionia > Obscuribacterales > Obscuribacteraceae > CAVYFJ01. The sequence continues at coordinate 97,442 of CAVYFJ010000004.1, forward strand.
TCAGTCTGGCCGCTCACTTTTGGTACCTCATGCTGTGCTATAGAAATGATGCATGTCGGCATGTCCAAGTTTGATATTTCGCGCTTTGGCTCGGAAGTATTTAGAGCCACTCCTCGTCAGGCGGATTTGATTATTACTGCCGGCACGATCACGCGCAAGATGGCTCCTGCCCTTGTCACTCTATATGAGCAGTTGCCCGAGCCAAAATATGTCATTGCCATGGGCGCCTGCACCGTCACTGGTGGCATGTTCAATGATTCCTATTCCGTTGTCCAGGGGGTTGATCGCATCATTCCGGTTGATGTTTATTTGCCTGGTTGTCCACCTCGTCCAGATGGCATACTTGATGCGCTGCTTAAACTGCAACAAAAAATTCGCACTGAAAGCTACAGAAAAAGGCGTGCCCTTGGCTATAAACAAAATCCGGTTAGATACGTTGATTATGATACCGGACGCCCGGTGGAAGATTTTGTTGCCGAAGCGACAACTGATACACAGATTGCCCTTTCCAGCCAACAAGAATCAATGACCAATTAGGGCGACGCAAGGAGTCGCTGAAAAGAAACAAGGAAGAAATTGTAGGGGCGGGGCTTGCTCCGCCCACAAAACAGAAGAATCGAAAACCAAATTACCCATGACCGACGAAGAAAATAAATCACCAGATAAACCAACGGAAAAACCCGCCGAAGCATCGCCGTCTAAACCGCCGGAAAGTGCAGGCACTTCAGCTGCGCCCCCATCAGCTCCTGCCGCTAAAGCGCCAGAACAAGCGCCACCCCCGGCGCCCCCGCCAACTGCAGGCATTTATGGCCAATTCTTGCAAGGAAAAGGCATCAGTCTACACCCCTACCTTTATCAAGCGGCGTGGAAACTATGGAACTGAAAGGTGGGGATTTGCCTGAAGCTATTAAATTGTTGCGCGAGTCTCCGCAATGCAAGCTTGATTTTCTTGTTGCCGTGTCTGGCGTTGATAGCCCCGACACATTTGATTCTGTTTATCATCTCTGGTCTTTCAGTAAAAAAGATGAGTTGGTCGTGAAAGTGCGCGTGCCCAAATCAACTGTGCCGGCGGACAAATTACCCGAAGTGCCAAGCGTAGCTACATACTGGCCGACAGCCGATTGGCATGAAAGAGAAACTTATGACCTTGTCGGCATTCGTTATATTGGCCATCGTTATTTAAGGCGCATTTTGAATCCCTGGGATTGGGAAGGTCATCCCCTTAGACGAGATTACAAACAGCCTGTGGATGCCCTCAATGACAAAAACCCGGACAGCATGCGATGAGGAGGACAATGCTCGTTGGAATCGTAGGGGCGGGGCTTGCTCCGCCCGCCAGACCAAAAGACCGACGTTTATGGAATTGATATGGTAATCGAAACAAAATTTCCTGAATTTAAAACAGATGAGATGATCATCAATATGGGTCCGCAACACCCGGCGACGCAGGCGTGCTCAGATTGATCCTCACACTAGATGGTGAAAAAGTAAAACATGTTGAGCCAATTCTTGGCCATTTGCATCGGGCGCAGGAGTGGCAGGGACAAAATCGCACCTGGTTTCAATATCAAGCTTTAATCGATCGAGTCGATTATCTATCGGGCATGTTTACTTCTTGGGCTCTCTCGAGAGCGGCAGAAAAAATTGAAGGTACTGAAGTGCCGCAGCGCGCTGAGTATTTGCGCGTTCTTGTTGCTGAACTCAATAGAATATCTTCGCATTTATTATGGCTGGGCACTTATTTGATTGACCTGGGCGCTCTCTATGGTTTTCCTTTTTATCCTTTTATACAGCGCGAACGCATCCTCACCTTCTTTGAAGAAATCGCTGGACAAAGAATGATGTACAACTACATCCGTATCGGTGGCGTGCAGCGCGATCCTAAACCGGAATGGTTTAAAAAGGTTGAAGAATTTACCAAAGAATTTCCGCAGCGTGTCAATGAATACGAGGCCATAGTCACCGAAAATCCCATTTTCTTAAATCGTACTAAAGGGGTTGGCGTGCTGACCAAAGAAATGGCCATGAGCTATGGTGTTACCGGACCGACTTTGCGCGCTTCTGGTATTGATTTTGATTTAAGACGCTTCAAGCCTTATTCCGTTTATCCACAATTAAAATTTACCCCACCTGTTTACAATAAAGACGGCGACACCTGGGATCGCTATATGGCTCGCATCCAGGAAATGCGGCAATCAAATGAGATTGTCAAACAAATACTCGATATGATTCCGCAAGGCGAGATTATGTCCAAAAAGCAAAATGCCGGGCTGCGTGTTAAAGCGGGTGAAGGATTTGCTGCTGTCGAATCTCCTCGCGGCGTATTAGGTTGTTATGTAGTCTCCAACGGATCGGATAAACCTTATCGCTTCAAATGGCGCAATCCTTCTTTTTCCAATTTGTCAGTTTTGCCGCCGCTTTTGCAAGGGCATCCGATTGCCGACATCATGGCCATATTTGGTTCTCTGGATATAATTCTCCCCGACGTAGATCGATAGGCGCAGCGTAATTTATGAATAGTGTCGTGATATATGGACAAGATTGTAGGGGCGGGGCTTGCTCCGCCCTCGCGGTCGGATTGCGGGCGGTTACGAGGGCACTTGCGCACCCCCCTACTCGTACCCCCCTGCCGTTTCAACGATCTGGCATCAATTCAAATGGAGCGCCTAATTAATGTTTAGCAACGTAGCAGAATGGCGCAAATTCACGGTTTTAAGCCTTGGCTGGTTGAGCGTAATTTTTGGCGCTGTCTGGGCGGCTTGTTGGTTAGTAGGCATATTTATTCCTGCTTGTTTTGCCCACAGCTCACTTGATTTTGCCAATCTGATCATTGAAGTTTTTCAAGCAGTCACGCCCATTGTTGCTGTGATGGTCTTCATTCCCATCAACGCCATGTTTATGGTATTGGTTGAACGGCGCGGACTGGCCTTGTTTACCATGCGTAATGGACCGAATCGAGTTGGTTTGGACGGCTGCTTACAGACAGCAGCAGATGCCGTCAAGCTATTACTCAAAGAAGACATTACTCCAACCGGTGCTGACGCTTTGATGTTCACCTTGGCGCCGATTATCTTTTTTGCTCCGTCTATTTTTGGCGCCATGCCTCTGCTTGCGGCGGTGACCAATAACCATAAACTGTTTCAGATTATGGACTTGCCCACTGGTATTTTCTTTGTTCTGGCCGCTTCATCCGTACCAGTAGTAGGCATAGTTATGGGTGGTTGGGCAAGCAATAACAAATATTCATTGATGGGCGGCTTACGCAGTGCCGCTCAAGCGGTCAGTTATGAAATTCCTCTTGTCCTTTCCATTATTACTATCTGCTTACTTGCCGGGACGCTTGATGTAGTAACGATTGCCAACCAGCAAAGCCACATTAGCGGCTTTCTGCCGTTTCTGAATTGGAATATTTTTGGCGGCGGTGCCTTAATTGGCTTGAATAAAGCCATCAGTGCATTAACCTCTCCGGGCTGGGAACCCTTCGCAAAAGCGCTGGCGGTATATTATCCCGAAGGCTGGCTATCATTGGTTGGTGCCATTGTTCTTTGCCTGAGCACATTTACTTTATTTGGCATTTATTTGACTTGTGCGTGCGCTGAAATCAACCGTATTCCTTTTGATTTGCCTGAAGCGGAAAGCGAATTAGTTAGCGGCTATAACACAGAATATAGTGGCATTAAATTTGCCATTTTCTTCCTGGCTGAATTTACCAATTTATTTATTGTTTGCACTATTGCCGTTGTGATGTTTCTTGGTTGCGGTGATTGCCCAATACCTGGTTGGCTTAATCCATTCAATTTGCCGCTTGTCTCGCAAGCTTTCGATCAAATTATCTATTGGCTCAATCCTTTTCATTACCCACTGCTCAATCAAGTTGTAACCTGGGTGATCAATTTGCTGAAATATATTCCATATATTGGTCAATATTTGGCTGCTGCTTTGTTCGCTTTATTGTCTTTTTTAGCAGCTTCACTAAAAAGTTCTCCCTTGATTAATCTCTCCACATTTTGGGCCGCCCTTTGGGTGATTACTAAGACTTATACTCTTGTATTCATTGCTATTCTTGTGCGTGGCACCCTGCCTCGCTTTAGAATTGATCAATTGATGGCCTTTGGCTGGAAGCGCCTCATTCCCATCACACTGGTTGTGCTTATTCTGGTAAGCTTCGCACGAGGAGTAATTAATTTCCATGTTTAATATGATCAGTGAAGCTTTCAATGGTGTCCGGCAAGCATTTTATGGCTTGGCGCAAATTGGACTGGGCTTAAAAACAGTAGCCATGCATTCATTGCGTGAGCCCACCACGCAAGCCTATCCAGACATAATGCCTGAGCTGCCACCGCATTTTAGAGGACGTCTGGCGCTGACGGTGAATCCGGAGACCGGAGAAAATCTTTGCATATCCTGCCGCCAATGCGAGCGCGTTTGTCCGGACAAGTGCATAGAAATTACTGCTCATAAAAGCCCGGAGACCAATAAATTAGAGCTGATTGATTTTAAAATCGATCATGGACTTTGTATGTTCTGCGGACTTTGTACAGAAGTTTGTCCTACTTATTGCATCATCAATACTAATGATTTTGAAATGGCTGATTATTCGCGAGCCTCGCTCGTTTATGACTTGAAAAAACTCACTCTCACTAAAGAAGAATCTGCCTATTATTTTGAAAAGAAAGAAATGCCTCTGCCAAAGCCCAAGCCAGTTAAAGCAGCTGCCCCGGCAAAACCGGCCACCGCAGAAACAGCTACCCCTGCGGCTGCACCGACAGCGGCAGTTTCCACAAAGCCGGCGGGCGGAGCAAAACCAGCGGGCGGAGCATCTATGTCTTTGGATTCAGCGGCACCCGCTCGGCATGACTCACATGCCTCACTGCCCCTGAGCCCCGCCCCTACAGAACCGGCGGCAAAAGTAGAACAAACAGCCCCCAAAGTAGAAGCAGTGGAAAAGAAAGAAGAGAAGCCGGATGGAACAATTTGATTTACTGAGCAATTTAGCCCAGGGGCATCTGGAGGGCATTGTCTTCTATGCTCTGGCAATCATCGTCATACCATGCGCTTTGGGAGTAATTTTTGATCGGGTGGTTATTCGCAGCGGCTTTGCGTTGATTGGTGTCTTTGGTTCCATATGCGGTCTATTTTTGCTTTTGCAAGCTCAGTTTCTCGCTCTTGCTCAATTGATGATTTATGCCGTTGGCATTACACTCGTAGTAGTAATAGCCCTTATGCTCACTAACCCGCGCTTAGAGAAAGACAGTTCGCCTGTAATTCCCAAAGAAAGATTGGGCGGCCTTTTTCGTGACCACGGTATTTTTTCTCATTATTTATCTGGCAATACGTTCTGAGTCCTGGCCCGAAAGTAGCTTGAGAATAAACCCGGACAATGTTCAACAAATTGGTGTAGCTTTGACCAGCACATATATTTTGCCCTTTGAATTTGCTTCAGTGCTTTTGTTTGCCGCATTGGTGGGGGCAGTACTAATTGCCAAAGCGCAAACAAGCCCAGATAAGGAGATCGAATAAATGTCCGCAATAGGCTCCCAACGAAAGCCCATGCCCAGCGCCTTTGCTATAACAGCTGCCTATACCGTTGTCGCCGTTTGTATAGTGGTTGCTCTCATTCGTGGCAATTTGCTTTCTGGTTTATTAGCTTGTGGCTTGAATGAGATGGCTAATTATCCGGAAGTTTGCGCCTTTTTAGTGATTATTGGTTTAGGGGCCATTGCCACTATGTTGCCAGGATCAAACCATGCCAGCATAATTTCTATTGCTGGCATTGCCGCATTTATTTCTATTACTGCCAATCAAGACGCTTTAACTAGATATTTGAGCCTGGGTGCTTTGTTATTTGCCATTGGCATGTATGGGATGGTTGTTTCACGTAATGCTGTGCGTGTTCTTATGTCTATTGAATTAATGCTCAATGCGGTCAATATAAACCTGGTTGCTTTTGCGCGGTATATTGACCCCATACATTTGCGCGGGCAAATTTTTGCTATTTTCATTCTTACCGTTGCGGCGGCAGAAGCGGCAGTGGGTCTGGCAATTGTGCTGGCGATTTATCGCAACACTTCCACAGTAGACATGGAAAAATTCAATATCCTTAAATGGTAAGCCCGGCGAGCAATAATAACTGCCGCTTAATCAGCCTATGTATATATTCGAAGAAAAAGAATGGCTAGACCTTCAGAAAGAAGGCATCTCTGCATGCGAAAAGAGACGCTTTCCTCAGGCAGAAGTTGCCTTTGCCAAAGCATTAAAATTAATCCAAGATAATCATACAACTGATTCAGGTGTCGCTGAACATGAAAAGCACCCGGATCAATTGGATGAAAAACTGGCATGCAGTCTGAATAATTTAGCATCAGCCTGTCAAGCTCAAGGCAAATACAGCTTGGCGCAGGACTACTTTTTGCAAGCTATGGAATTGCATAAAAAGCTAAGCGGTGAAGAAAGTCTTGGTTATGTTGCCAGCTTGCACAATCTGGCCATGGTCTACGGCGCCAAAAAAGATTTTAAAAAGGCAGAAGAACTTTTCAGGCAAGCTCTGGCAATCAAAGAAAAATTGCTCGGTCCTGAACATCCGGAGCTAAAGATAATTCAGGATAATTTGGCAAGATTGTTAGCCATGGCCGGCAAATCAAACCGGATCACCTGATATTCTTGGTATATGTATCTGCGCAGTTAGCGCAGCTGCGCTAACTGTAAATTCTAAAAATATTGTGCAAAAAGCAATAAATTCACGCTAATTCTTTTTGACGTTTTGCAGTGTCCAACTGGCTATCAAGCTCGCCTTTTCTTTGCCAGTAAAGGATTTAGGGAATATGTATGCATGGATAAATTTCGCCATCTAAACTTGATCTGGTATGTCAAAAAATGGCAAATTGAATTGCGTTCTTAATCCATCCTTAACTTTTTTATTTATCGTTTCCGAATTATTCAGTGACTAACTTAGTTGTCTTCGATACCTCCCATTAGGGTAGTCGGGGAAGTTGGCCCATGGATTTGATGCGGATTCGGATGCGATGAGGAAATAGGGATGAAGCTTGAGCGCACGCGTCGAGACGGATGAACCTATTTTCTGGAGGAAGAGTCTCATGGGAGTGCTCGTGCTACTGATCTGTGTGATTGTCGGCTGGGTCTCCTTGGGAATTCTGTCGGATATCCGTTACCGCCCGGCCTTGATGGCCGCGGAGTTGGAGTTCTACAGGGACCAGGCCGTTATTCTCCGCTACCGAATGGGAATGGGAAACCGTCCCGACTGGTGGCCGGATGACGATTCTGAGTCCGAACCGATCCCGATTCCAAGCCCCGGATGGAATCCAGATCGGCGGATTTCCCCCCTGGCCAAAGTAGCCGCCCTCTAACTACGGTCCTTATCGCCTGTCCTGACAGTCCTCGATTGGGTTGCTTGTCCGCATCACTAGCAATCTAATTGGTTCGCGTCCTGGCAGGTAGTTGTATCCGTCCTCTCCGTCTGCCCGTCGAAGAGCATCCACCTGGTCGTCGGCTCTCAGGCCCCGACTGCCGGCTGGCTCTGCTCTTCGACGGCTTTTGCTTTTCTGTCTTGTTATTTCTTTTATTTCTTATCTACTATACGATCTAATAGAATCAATAAAAAAGAACTATTGGTGAAAAGAAAAGGCGCCTGACATTGCTGCCAGGCGCCACACTGCGGATATTCATACGAATTGCCAGCCGATAGATAAGGAACGAGGGGAAATTCAGAAGCCAGATTCGGACCCGCGAGCGCTAAGGGCCGCGCCGCCCGAAAAAGAGAGAGCGTAAGCCGTCGATGAACCACCACCAGAAAGCCAGCGCCCCGAAGAGCATTAGCCCGATTGCTATTATCCCCAGGAAATTGCCACCGGCTTGCGGGTTCGTATAGCCTGCCCAACCGACCACGAAGGATGGAAAACTCCACCAACCCAACCGCCGTGACCAGCTGCCAGCGAAAATCCCCATGAAGATAGGGATTCCCATGATTAGGATGATCACGAAAACGAAGGGCGAACTGGCTCTGTTCCCCAAACAGAAGCAAACTCCCAAACTGACTAGCAAACAAACGACCAATTTCTTGATGAAATTCGCCATGACGAATTTGCTTTCTCAAAAGTGTCCCTTCCCAGCCTATCTTCCATCGACGCGATGGACCCAACTCGGGAGCGCCGTTTATGTCGTAACTAGACGACAGGAGTGGCAGCATTCGGAGCAGGGGTGACAGGTTTGGGGTTTTGATTCGAAACTTTTCAAGGGACGTTGATTACCTTACCTTGACATTGTCATGGGGATAAAGTCAAGCCCATAAATCCTTTTCGCTGCCAGCGCAAGACATTGACCAAAAGGCGCTAAAGTCACTTGATAACAGCCCTCGAAGCCCAGCTAGACATCAATAAGATTAAAATCAATTCTGCTAATTCTGCAGATTAAATTGCATATTGCGGACTAGCGCAGCTAGCGCTAGGTATTTCTTTCAGCTTTTGCCCTGCCAACGGGCTTGCCAAATCAAGCCTTAATCATGCGTGTGGTTTATCAGCATGCTTTGTTAATTCTAATGGATTCGGACGCCGTCAAAAAATCAGCCTGATTGCATACACGTACATATATAAGCGCATGGCGTCCAAGGTCCAAAAGTAATCAAACCGGCTTCTGCTATCATTTCTAATCGAGATGGCTGATTTCATTGAGTTGCGTAATATTCGCGCCTGGGGCAAGCATGGCTGCACACCTGGGGAGCGTGAATCAGCCCAGCCTTTGGACGTTAATTTAGTCATTGAATTGGACCTAAAGAAAGCAGGGCAGACTGACAATCTTGCTGATGCTCCGGACTATGCCATGCTTTATGGACTGGTGACAAAGATTGTTTCCACCACTTCCTATAATTTGCTTGAACGGCTAGCAGCCGAGATTTTGCAATCAATCTTTACTGATAAACGCATAAAGCTCGCTCGCCTAAGCATTGCCAAGCCCGGGTTATTCGATGGCGCCACCCCGGTAGTCACACTAGAGAGAGTTAATACGTAGCCTTACAGCCCAAACACTTGGAAATGCAATATAATTTCCTCTCCCTCGTTTCCGCTATCTTAATTAGTCAATATATCGAAGAAGATCTTTTATGAAATCCACTTTTGGAACAGAAAGCTACTGTCCTCCAGAAACAATCACCGTCACACAAAGCGTAGACATGCTGCAAACCGTCGGCCGTTCAGCCCAAATCAATACGGTTGATTTGGAAAAGATTGCTGCCGGCGTGCGCCTGATTCTGGAAGGTATTGGCGAAGACGTTGATCGCAAGGGACTTTTGCAGACGCCAGCCCGCGTTGCCCGCATGTATCAGGAATTATTTTATGGTGTGGGTATTAATCCAGCCGATGAATTGGTGGGTGCTTTCTATGAAAATACCGAAGAGCTTGTCCTAGTAAAAGACATTCCCTTCTTTAGCGTTTGCGAACATCATATGGTGCCTTTTATTGGCGTCGCTCATGTGGGATATATTCCACAATCGGGAAAAATAATTGGTTTGTCTAAATTAGCCAGAGTAGTTGAATTAGCCTCTAGGAGATTGCAGGTGCAAGAGCGCATGACCAATCAAATAGCTGATGCATTGATGGAAAAATTGCAGCCGGCAGGTGTAGTTGTCGCCTTACAGGCGGAGCATTTATGCATGTCTATGCGCGGCATAAAGAAAGCGGGCAGCAAAACAATTACTTCTGCAGTCAGAGGAATTATTCAAAGCGATCCTCTTGTACGCGCCGAAATAATGTCCCGCCTCTGGGCTAATGGCACAAACAATTCCCCAGCTTGTGACTAATAAATAACGTTAGGATCGTAGGGGCGGGGCATGACCCGCCCGTGCAGCTCCAAATGCAGAAGCTGGCGGACTCGCGCCCGCCCCTACGATTTCGAAAATCTTATTTCCGTCCCTACGTCGCCCCTACGATCATTTGATGATCTTCTATTCGACGTTATAAACGTTCGGCAAACTCTGGTTTTATAAATTGTGGCAGAATGCCGGCGGCGTGTCCCCGGTTAAATAATTCAATAAGGGCAAGACGCCCCTGCTCCCCATAATCAAGCGTAAATTGATTGACATAGCGGCCCACAAATTTTTGAGCCTGCGCCTCCGACATGCCCTGGGCATAGCGCATTGCATAGCGTATGGCTTCCTGGCGATGATCAAGGGCATATTGAATGGACTGCCGGAAAAGTTGTGTCAATTGAAAAATAATTGTTCTGGGTAAATCTTTCCTGATGATATTGCCGCCCAGAGGCAGTGGTAATCCTGTTTCTTCGAACCACCAGCCGCCCAGATCGGCAATTTTATAAAGACCAAGTTGAGCATAAGTCATCTGTCCACCATCAATCACTAAGCCCACCTGGGCGGTGCCCTCTTGAATAGCCGTAATAATGCCATCGAAAGGCACAGAAATAGTTTCTGCCTGCGGGAAAAAAATTTTCAGAATTAAATAAGCGCTGGTCATCGTGCCAGGCACGGCAATTGTCACATCCAGCAGCTCGTCTGCATCTATGGGATCTTTGGCAATTAAAATCGGTCCGGTTTTATAGCCCATACAGGCGCCGCAAGTCATCAGGTAATAAGTATCAAGTATCTGTGGGTAAGTGGCGAATGAAAGAGCGGACATCTCGTATTTGCCGCTGATAGCTGCTTCATTAAGATATTGCATGCTCAGCAATTTATGCGCAATGGAAATGCCCGTCGGTTTTATGATGCCCGAAGTTAAACCATAAAACATAAAAGCATCATCGGCGTCTGGCGTATGGGCTATGGTTATTTCACGTAATACAGGCGACATGTGGTGGTATCACTTGTGGTGCGGCATAAAAACAATTAACTCATTGCTGGATAGCCAATAGAGATAGCTAAGCAAGCCGGCCAGCCCTAGATAAGCGATGGTAATTAAAACACGTTGTTCTGTCGTCGCTGGTTTCATTTGGTCTAGCATGGAGGCTGGTATGTAATTTGCTGTGGGCACAGAAGATAGTGGCTGGTTCGCAGAGGCTTCAGGTGATGGAACCGGCTGATTCTCAGGTTTAGAGCTGCTCGCCGGCGTTTGATCCGGGACATAGCCATACTGACTTTGCATGCTTTCTTTGTACTGGCGCAAAGTCCTCTCTCTGCTTAATTGGCTAAAGAGAGAGACCAGTGAAAGAATAGAAATAAGAAACAAGAAAATTGACTGGAAAAAATAGGCAAGGGCAAAAAGCAAAAAAGTGCCCGGTACGAGAAGCCATTTAGAAATGGCATTAATAATAAAACCGCCGTCAAATGGCTTGGCCGGTATAAGTTGAAATAAATTCGAGAAAGAACCCCGTGTTGCCGGCAGCCATCATCCAGGTATTATTGAATTGACACCAAACCAGAAGAATACGCCGCTACCTACGCCGCCCACTAGTGGTCCGGCTATGGCCACCCAGGCACGGGTGGCTTCATCAGGAGGTAATTTAGTCATCGCGACATAAGCAATAAAAGGAAGGAAAACGGGCATCTTTGGTTTTAAACCTAAGGCTTTCATCCAGATCCAATGTCCCATTTCATGTATCACCAATATAACAAAATGGCCACAGCATAAGGCAAGTCCAAAGAGCATGGCATAAACACCAATGGTAATAATCGGGCTGAATATCCAGCCAATCTTTACAAATGATAGGGCTTTCCAAGCCGCCAATAAATAAAATTTGAATTTGAGCGCCAACACACCAAGAACGCCCAGGCTGCCTAGAATAGTTTTATTGCCGGATTTGTCTTTTTCTTGCCGGAGGATTTTCTTCTGGCTGCATGATTTTTCCTACGCTTTATTATGCCCCAAAATCTTAAATACCCGAAATCAAGTGCTGAAGTCCTATAAAATGAAGCAATGATATTTTCTTTACCGCGAAGAGCGTTTGCCTAAAATTCGTCTTTCTCCTTTGGCCTTTATTGAGCAGCAGTTCGGCACCGGCGTTGAATTAATCGGGCAGTGCATCATATTATTCTGCCAGACTCTTTACTACATTTTCAGGGGCGAAATTGATTGGCGCAGGAAACATTTCGCCAATCTTATATGATTGGCGTTAAATCTTTTGTAGTTGTCGGCGTAACTTCACTTTTTGTCGGCTTTGCCATGTCCTTACAAATAGCGCGTGAATTAGTTTTATTTGGTGGTGATACTGCTATTGGTGGCGTAGTCGCGCTGGCGTTGGTGCGTGAAATTGGTCCGATTACCGCTGGTGTAATTGTTGCCGGTCGTGTCGGCTCATGCTATTGCTGCTGAATTGACAACAATGATGATTACCGAACAAATCGATGCTTTAAAAGTAATGCGTATCGATCCTGTGCAATTTCTTAGTAGTGCCGAGATATTTGGCCGGCTTATTCATGATGCCTGTGCTTTCCATATATGCTATGTTTATTGGACTTTTTGCCGGTATTTTGATTGCTCATGCGCAGCCAATGTGCCGCCGGCAACATTTCTGGATTCGGTCAAGCAGACAATTCTTGATCGAGATTTCATCGTTCATTTTATAAAAGCCATACTCAATGCCACAATTGTAATTATTTTTTCTTGTGCCATTGGTCTGCATACACGTGGTGGTGCAGAAGATGTCGGTATTGCCACCACGCGCACAATCGTCTGGACAATGACAGTAATTTTCATCGTCAATTATATTGTCACTTCCCTAACTTATGCACCCCGATAGAAAGATTGTAGGGGCGGGGCTTGCTCCGCCCGTTAAGCCCGACGGAGCACTTAAAATAAATGAGACGCAGAATCAGACACACCGGAAGCAAGAGTAGCAGTCGGTGAGCCATGATCGAGGTAAAAAATCTTGTCAAAAGCTTTCAAGACGCCATGTTCTGAAGGGATAAGTTTTACGGTTAGTGCTGGAGAAACTCTGGGTATTATTGGCCCATCTGGATGCGGCAAATCGACAATATTGAAGCTTATATGTGGACTCATACTTACCTGATAGCGGCGAAATAATTCTTCACTCCAAAGAAATTGGTCTTGTTTTTCAAGCATCAGCATTGCTCAATTCGCTTAGCGTCAGAGAAAATCTTGCTCTGGCTCTGAGATCCAGACATCTTAAAAAGAAAAGAAGAAGACAAAATCATTGCTGAAAAACTTAAAGCTGGTTGGACTTGCTGATTATATGTATACTTTTCCGGCCCAATTATCAGGTGGACAACAAAAGCGCACAAGCTTTGCTCGAGCTATTGTCAATGATCCCAAAATAATTCTATATGATGAACCGACAACAGGATTAGATCCCGTGATGTCAACAGTGATAGAAGATTATATGATTGACATGGGTGAGCAACTAAATCCTGCTTCAATAGTGGTTACGCACCAGTTTTCTACATGGCAGCGCACTGCAGATCGCATCATTATTTAATCATGCCGGAAAAATGCAATGGCAAGGCACTCCGGAAGAGGCTCTGAGCACAGATGATCCTTATATGAAGTCAATTTGCTCATGCCACTAGAGAAGGACCAATGCTTACAGACGGCGGAGATCTTTGAAAAAATCAGAAGGTATAATCATTGTGTGGAAGCTGAAAACAAACCAAATTATGAATATAGAGTAGGACTATTTGCAGTCATTGCTCTGATTATTCTTTTTTGGGGTTGGTCATGGCTGAAAGATTTTTCTTTCCATCCACCACAACGCTTCAAAGTGCAATTTCATGATATTGCCGGCTTAACAAAAAATGCCCCGGTGCAAGTCAATGGCGTGCGCGTCGGCGTACAGTAGAAAAAATTGAATTAAAAGGAGAAGGGCAGGTAATTTGTTCTTTGCGCATTCCAGCAGAAAATACTGTCATTCCGCAGGGCTCAAGAATCACTATTCAAACTTTGGGTTTAGTGGGGGCAAAATATATGGAAATTACTTTGCCAAAAGTAAAACCCGATGAGCCGATGCCGCCACCTATTGAGCCAGGTAGTTTAGTCATGGGGCAAGACCCGTGCGCTCTGAATTATATATCAATCGCATTGCTGCTAATCTCAGTCAATTCACCGAAAGCCTATCTGGCACTAAAGCTCAAGAAGAGTATTGCTAAAGCAGCTGAAGAATTCAGGAGCGGCTATAGAGAATATCAAAGAAGCAGCAGCAAAATTCAAAACCAATATGGATCGCTTAACTGATGCCACAACTGACTTAAAACAGGGCGCCGGCAATGCCAGTGGATTTTTTGTCGAAGGGAAAGCAACTTTGCAAAAAATATCGGGTATGGCTGATGAATGGAAAAGCACTAGCCACAAAATCAATCACCTGGTCGATCAGCCAAATTTCAATGCCAATATAAAAGACACAGTGCGCTTGGCAAAAGAAACAGCAGTCAAAGTGCAACAAGCTATGCATGAGCTAAATCAAACCTTGCGTGATAAGAGATATGCGCTCAGACATGACTTTCCATGCTCAATAAATTGACTACTTCCACTGAAAATATAAACCAATCCATGCAAGTCAGTCAAACAGACTTAGCCGGTGATCAGCAATTGCGCACCGATCTCAAAGAAGCAATGTCCAATGCCAAAGAGGCCATGACCAAGGCCAATGATTTATTTCCAATCCTAATTTTATAACTGATGCGCGAGCGACAATGGCCCAGTTGCGATCCGCGTCCACGCAAGTGCGTGAAATGGCGGAAAGAATCAATAACTTACTTTCAAAAAAACATCCCGATATTACATATGATATTGGGTGCTGGACTAAGTCATGCAGCGAAAGCTGAAGTTAAAGTCGAAGAAACTAAAGTACCTGGAAAATCAGAAAGTAAGTCTTCAACGCAATTTGAATATACTGAAAATCATCCGGGATATGAATTACATCAAAGTGCAACCGAAAAAGATGTTTCTGAAGCCGAATCAACACAACCAGGCACCAACCCTCCTGATCCCTCCATAATACCGCCAGCTCCCGTTCATGGAGAAATAAAATAAATGCTGAACAACGACGACGCCATCCGAAAGAATCGAGGACGCAGCATACGCACCAGAAAATTGTAGCGGGCGCAGTACTACGCGCCCGCCCCTACAAATCCAATGGTCAGCACCGTTACAAATAATCAGCCCACAAATCCAAACATAGGTTTAAAATCGTAGGGGCGGGGCTTGCTCCGCCCACTATCGCCCGTAAATCCAGAGAGGTAACCCGGAAGAGAAAAACATGAATTACGAACCAGTAATCGGGCTTGAAGTCCATACCCATTTAAAAACCAAATCCAAAGCCTTTTGCGGCTGCCCAACCGATTTTGGTGCACCTCCCAATACACAAATATGCCATGTTTGTCTGGGCATGCCTGGCGTACTGCCTGTAATTAACCGAGCCATGGTCGATTATGCCATTAAAGTTGGGCTGGCTTTAGACTGCACCATCAGTAGTGTCACTAAATTTGACCGCAAAAATTATTTTTATCCCGATTTGCCCAAGGGTTATCAGATATCCCAATATGATCAACCCATTTGTAAATCAGGACACATGACCATTAAAGGCAAGCGCATTCGCATTCACCGCGCCCATATGGAAGAAGATGCCGGCAAATTAGTCCACGCCGGTGCTGCCGGCTTGCATGGCTCAGATTATAGTCTGGTAGATTTCAATCGCGCTGGCGTGCCTTTGCTTGAAATTGTCAGCGAGCCTGATATACAACTCCCGAAGAAGCAAGATTGTATTTAACTGAATTGCGCAATATTTTGCGCTATGTCGATGTCAGTGACGGCAATCTTGAAGAAGGCAGCTTCCGCTGTGACGCTAATGTTTCTATACGTCCAGTTGGTGCAGACTAAATTTGGCACGCGCACCGAAGTAAAAAATATGAACAGCTTCAAAGCTGTGCAAAGAGCCTTGCAGTACGAAATAGAACGCCAAACTGCTGTTGTCGAAAGCGGCGGAAAAGTAGTGCAAGAAACAAGACTGTGGAATGAGGCTGATGGCAAAACACATACCATGCGCTCGAAAGAAGAAGCTCATGATTATCGCTATTTCCCTGAGCCGGATTTGGTCCCTCTGACAATTGATCGTGCCTGGATAGATGAGCTGAGCAAACAAATGCCCGAATTG
Source organism: Candidatus Melainabacteria bacterium (assembly GCA_963767815.1). GTDB lineage: Bacteria > Cyanobacteriota > Vampirovibrionia > Obscuribacterales > Obscuribacteraceae > CAVYFJ01. Next base: position 113,504 of record CAVYFJ010000004.1, read on the forward strand.
CCCGAAGCCCGCCGCCAGCGCTATATGAATGATCTAAAGCTAGCTTATGATGACGCTTTTGTTTTAGTGGAGTCAAAAGAAATGAGCGATTTTTTTGATGAAGCGATCAAACTTGGCGCTCAAGCAAAAGATGCCGCCAACTGGCTGCTTGGTCCGATCATGGGTCATTTAAATGATAAAAAACTTGAATTTGGGCAAACTAATCTTACCCCTGAAAATATGCGTGATTTATCCAAGTCCGTTGCCGATGCCACAATAAGTAATACAGCCGCCAAACAATTGTTGATTGATCTTATGGGCAAAAAATCTGATGTTGCCTCTCTAATTAAAGAACGCGGGTTTGCCCAAATTAGTGATGAAGGCGATCTGCGCCAAGCTGTATCAGCAGTGCTTACCGCCAACCCGTCACAAGTTGAAGAATATCGTCAGGGAAAAACAAAAGTTCGCCAATTTTTCTTTGGTGAAATAATGAAAGCCACAAAAGGCAAAGCCAATCCGCAAGTTATAAACAAATTGCTCGATGAGTTATTGCCCGAAGTCAACGCCATCGTCTGAACGAAGTCGCAACATGACAACATCATCCTAATGCCCCCGCCAGTAGACTGCCAACCAGTCATCGCTAGCTCCGCTAATTGTAAAGGCTGCATTTCATGTCCAGAACTGCATTAGAAAGAGCTCAGTGAATTGCCCATTATATGCCTGTAAATTGTTGAAAAGCTGTTGCTGCAGCAAGCATAACTAGATAGTAGGCAAATATAGATTCATGCTGCGAGTATAAGCGCCTATTAATAATATTGCATAACGTGGACAAACAAACTTGACTTCTTAAATTGCAATTCTTTAGGCTAGAGCGAAGACAGTAAGATTTTTTCCCTCCGGCAGCATTTGATCAAATAGGCACTCCCCAAGCACGACAGTTGTTTCTTTCACCGCGTAGGTGAGAGGGGAGAACTCTGTAGTCGTGTGGTCGCCCAATTGATTTAGTCAGTTGCCGGGACAATCGCTCACAAGAAAGGGATCGGAACATGTCGAGGAAAGCTCGAAAGGACCAGCAAGTGAAGGCAAGTTTCTGGACTCCTCGCTTTACAGCGGTGCTTATCATGGCTCTCGTGCTTGGGGTGGCGGCCATTTTTTGGGCAAAGAGCGGACTTGAGCCCCCTATCCAGGTGCCGAAAAATCCCCGCATCAGCGCTATCGAGACCAACCCACTGCCACTTGTCCAGTCCAGGCACAAAGAGCTGATCGCTCAGGCCGCCCGAGCTGCCGATATTGCCAAGCAGGCGGCAAACAAAAAGAGCTGGGATAGCGCGCATAAGTCCCTCGAACCCATTGTGCCGCTTCTGGAGGCGGCCGTGCAAGAGGTAAATTCCGACGCTGAGAAAACTGCACTTAAGGCATGTGTTCGCGAGCAGCTTCGCCTGCGGACAAATGTCTATGGCATGGAGGCAGAGGCACTCTTAGCCAAACTCTTCGAAGAAGACGCGGATGGGCGGGAAACATTCTCGAAGGGGATCGAGGTCCTGCGGCGTGCTCAGCCGGTGGCCGCCAAATTGAGCGCCTTGGACGCCAAGGTCGGGCTTGTGCACACAAGCAAACTGGATGAAATCCACAGCCGCTTTGTTAAGATCGCTCTTGGCAAAGTGGTTGGTAACCACGATGCCGCCAGGAAGGCAGCGGACAAGAAAGACTGGCAGAGGGCGATTGCCGCGCTGGAGGCAAACGAGCTGCTTTTGCAGGCGGCGGTGGGGGAGAAAATCTCTGAGTCACAGAAAGCGCAGGTGAAGTACTTTCTCAACAAACATTTCTCGCTTAAGGCCACAATCCTTGGCGAGCAGGCAACGGATTTGCTTGCTAAGCATCCGTTGGAGCCCGAAAAGGATCGCCGGCAGGCTCTGTCGAACGGAATTAAGATATTGGAACAAGCCCTGGAGGCGGCTTCCAAAATCGATCCGCCGGATCAGACGCTTACTCTGTTGATAAAGAACGGAGTCGCAGCCTTTTTAGTCCGCTTCGGTGCAGACGACAAGAAGTACCTCGTTTCATCGCGAAGAATCCTTCGGGACATTGAACGTGTTTTGGAGAACGAGCCGGACAATCCCGAGACGCCGGACTTTGTCAACCGGACCGTTCAACTGGAGGACGACATCAAGTTTTTCGAGGGTCGCCTGAAAGAGGCCGAGGACATGCTGCAGGCCGTCCAAAGCCGGATCCGCGAGAAGCCGGAGCTCGATCCGAAGGGCCTTCTGATGGATCTGGTCAAGAAGAACCTGGCCATTGTGGAGGAAAATAAGGACGCCAGTCCGGATAAGAAGTAGGCGTCGTTGTCACCCACGGGGAGGTTCAAAAAACCTCCCCTGATTAGTCTGTGTCGATTAACGTGGAAGATTTTTTACCCTGTACAAGGAGCTTTGACGTGCGTGACAGATCGAGCGACAGATCGAGCGACAAATCGAAAAGCAGCAGCAGCCAGCCTGAGATTTACCTGGAAGCTATGTCCCTTACTCATCGTGACTTGCTGCGCAGGGCATTTGCTGGAGCACCCTGGGACGGCAAGACACATATCGCCGGCAATGATGCAAGCCTGGACCAAATTCGGGCAGGCGCAAGAGAGTTGTATGACATCGGCGTTCTTGATCAGTCCCGCCGCTTGACTGTGGTAGGGCAAGACATCAGGATGCTTGTAGATCGCCAGCCACCAATTCCTCCACGCCTTGCGGTGTGCCTGCGCGCGGCGAAGGTGATCGGCGATCTCGATACAGCCCAGCAAGTGGCGAAATTGGTGGCCATCTGTTCTGCGTCAAAGCCGCTTCCGGTGTATCCCGCGGGTCAATGGCTGAATGCCGAAAAGGCGCACCGATCCTTTGTGCAGGATGGCGAAACAGATGCCACGATGCTTATCAATATCTTTGACGCCGTGCAAAGAATTGAACGGGAATCCGGAGCAGACGAGGCCTTTGCCTTCAGTCGCAGGCTTTTCCTCTCCTTCCGGGCCTATAGTGAGGCATCGGCCATCTGGACTTTCCTTTCCCGGCATCTTGAGCAAAGCCCCAACTTGAGCGCCGGCAGCCGGCCGGTGCCGGAAAATGCGCTGGCGGCATGCTTGCTGGCTGGGCACTGGGACCGCCTCGTAAAGCCCCCCACATTCAGCGAGAATCGGATCTGGTCTGGACTAGGGGGGTTAAAGGCCTATATGCCCATGGACAGTTGTTGCAGCCAGCTTGGCTTTGAAGGGGTGCTGGCCATTGGTTTCGGGCTGGTGCATCTTCTGGATGGGAGCAAGGCCTTTGTGGCCATGGTTCCCGTCGAGCCCGAATGGGTAGAGGCGACAGTCAAAAAATATCCCGATATTTTTCCGGCTGTGCCACGCATCCAAAGTCGGGACGAAGGCTACCAGATGGGGCCGGGGAAAAGAAGTGTGCTGTGCCATCGCGTGTGGTACTGCGGCATGAACTCGAGGCTAGGCGGGAATGACGTGCTCGCCAGGCGGGATTGGATTCCGGCCACCCCAGGTGAAGAAACCGCCGATCTGCTTGCAGCAGCGATCATCGAATCGGGGATTGAGCTGCCCCTTTCACCCAACCTGAAATTGGTAAGGAGGGCAGCTTTCCGCAGCGCAGGGTGCTCACCTGACTCTTCCCGAGCGCCCTTACCCAATCCGTCCACTACGCTTCTGGTTCACTGGCTCAGAGATGTTCTCTTGCGAGTAAGCAGTGTTGACGATTTCTTGAGAGAAGCGCGGCTGGAGAAGTGGAACTGGGGACGGATCGCTGCTTTCGCCGGCATGCCGGATATTGTTTTGCAGACCAGGTTTGCCCTGATGGATTTTCCAGATGAGATCAGGATCGGACCTCATCACCTCACGGTGGAGTATTGTGAGGATGGAAGGATTGAGCTCAGGCTCTACCAAAAGGGGAACCTTGATCCGCAAACGGCTTGGAAGATAGCATCCGATCAGCTTTCCTGGCTACTGCCCATGCTGACGGAGGATGTTCTGCCTCGCGCGTGGAAAGGGCGATCCGTGTACATGATAATCGAGCGCCCAGTTCTAAGCGCCAGGTTCATCAACGATGATCTGGATGAATTGCGTCGACAGTTCTTCTGCCATGGTGCATACGACAAGCTCGCCAGCTTCACGGGCGACCTGCTCGATTCCATCGATCGGCTAACGTGTAGGGTGCTGGTGCCACATCCCCACGGGATGGAGACTCTCTATGCGGTGGCAGGGAGTCGTTGCTTGTTCACTGACTGGCATTCGGCAAGCGAGGCGGTGCGCAACTTTGTCATCGCCGGGATTCGCGATAGGCTGGTTTTGGCCGCAAGCGAACTCCAGTTTGCCTTCTGCGAGGAGATGAACCTGCAGAACCTTAGCAGCCTCAGTTCGAGTGGACATAGTCTCGTTCAGTATGGTGTCGATGGGCTGCCCACAGAAGCGAGTCTGAAACAGGCTATTGCCCGGGTTGAAGAAGAGTACGCTCGTCTGCTGGCAGACCATCAGCAAAAATGTGCTGATGCGCTCTGGCGGGTGCGGGTAATTCGACTGCACGCCCAGGACTGTAATGCGGAGCACACTGTTGCAGAGACAGTGACCAAGGTTCTTCGGCTACTTGGTTTTAAGGAAGGAGCATCCCTGGATCGTGTATTGCCCAATTGGTCACAGCTTGACCAATTGGTGCAAAGCCTTACCATCTGCGCTTTGCCGCTGACGCCTATCGACGAGCAAACCATGAAGGCGCTCACTCTGCGCCTCAAGATTGCCGATTTTGAAGCTCGGCTGATGAGAACTCATGGCGATACGAAAACGCCGGCGGTCAATGCAGTGGCTGCGCTCAAAAGGCTGTTTGAGCAAAGCTCGGCTAAGCCTGCTAAGCTCGATGAAGCACTGGGCAAACTGCCGGAAGTGAAGAGTAAGGTGGACATTGCCGACCGGATGGGCGGCGGGCGCAAGTCTGGCCGTGTCAGATCCCAGTCCGAAGACAGCAGCCAATCGTAAGCGTGCCATACAGCTGGGCGGCGGACAGTCGAAGGTCTGTCGCTCAGCCAACGTGGCCAGTCTTTTATACATCAACCTCTCGAAAGGAAGTGGAGCGTGCCTGATAGCGCCCCGCCGCGATTTGCCGATAGCGAGGTCTTTCTTGATGTGGATAAGACTTTATTTAGACGTATTCACATGGATGCAACCTATGCCCAAAACCCCAAGGATGGGTGGTCAATCCACGTCTTTCCCCGTGGTAACTGGTGCTACTGGTGCCGGCGCCCATCGGCAGAAGCGTTCATCAAAGCCCTGAAAGCTGAGGGAATCCGGGTGTCCATTTTGACTTCGGCCGGTGAAACGTCCATCAAAGGATTTTTGGAGACGGCCGGAATTTCGCACTGGTTTGCTGCCATCCATGGCGAAGACAGTGTGATTACTACCCCCACAGGACCAATGGTTCTGGTCGACGACCAAGATCCTAAATTGAATTCTGGTCCTGGGGAAAAGTTATTCCAGATCACAGATTGGAGAAAATTATCGCTTGCCCAGAAACGTGGCATTAGTGAGCGGCAGCAAGTGGACATTCTGCTTGCGTGGTACTTTGTCATGGCCCCGGTATTCGCGCCATATCCGGCTTTCGCTTTGAATAAACCGGAGCTCACAGCCGAGGCAGCCGACGCTCACTCCTTGATCGGACTTGTTCCGAAGATTCTGAGCAAACTGCGCGCACAGCAGAAGCAGATTTGACCAGAACTCTTCAGCCAATCAACAAGAGGCGGGGCGTTTCCGCACGCTCCCCCTCTTCAATTTCTTCTTACTTTTTGCCGCTTTCTCTTTTTATTTTTGGTGTGTTCTTACCGCACCGTCGCTTCCTGGCGCACACCGTCAAGATGTTTATGCAAAAATGCAGCACTACGCCCGTAAGCTAGCATGGCTGCTTGGCGATTATAAGTTTGTCTTTGATCGCAATTGAAGCCGTGATCAACGCCTGCATATTCGTGTATCGTCACATTCGGCTTGTCGGCTACAGCGGAGCGAATTTTTTTAATTGCCTCGGCACTAATATATTTATCCTGATCAGCAAAGTGCATGATCATCGGCACTTGCAAATTTTTTGCTTCAGCAAGCGCTTGATCTATACCGCCGCCATAATAACTAACAGCCGCATCAACTTTACCGCGCGCTGCCAGGCGATAAGCAATATGTCCGCCCAGACAAAAACCAATAGCACCCACTTTGCCGGTCACCGATGGCAATTTACGCAAAGTTTCAATGGCATCAACTAAATCAGAAATTGCTTGTTCCATATCCAGCTTGCCATAAAGCTCAAGGCCTTTAGCAAAATCAGTATTTGTGTAGCCGATTTCCACACCTGGCTCGCTGCGCCAGAAAAGATCCGGTGCTAAAACAACAAAACCTTCCTGGGCGTATAAATCTGCCACATCTTTAATGTGACTGTTAACGCCAAAAATTTCTTGAATGAGAAGCAAACCAGGACCATTGCCTGCCGGTGGTTGGCAAAGAAAGCCGGAAAATTCTTGCTTGTCTTTTGTTTTTATTTTGATGTAATTGCCCGCCATGATTAAGCTCCCTGCAAATATGGTGTAAGGTAATAAAATACCGAGTATCGCCAGAATTTCATTAAATGAGCTTGTACTTGGTGTCCTAATGTAAAGCCGCAGGAACATACCAGGAACATACCAAGAATATAAAAGAACACAAGTGAAAAAAGTCAAACGATTGCCGGATTCTATAAAAGTCTACATCGCAGTAATCTTGGCTTTGGCCATTATTTCACCTGTTTCAGCCAATAATTTTCATGGCTATTTTTGTCCAACTGTGCAAATTTCGCCTATGCGCGATGATGTGACATACACACCAGTCGGCTTAGGCATTGTCACATCGAAAGCCGGTTTTCGCATCCATCCCATCACCGGCCGCGGCGATTTTCACAGCGGCGTTGATCTGGCTGCTCATCTAAATGATCGTGTTTACAATTTGCTTGATGGTATTGTCACCAGAGTCGGTTGGCGAGGGGCACTCGGCGTGGCTGTTGAGGTTTATCATCCCTATCCCAATATTCGCACAATCTGCGGGCACTTAAACGCAGTGAGTGTAGTTCCTGGTCAATGGGTAAGGCGCGGGCAAGTGATTGGTTTTGCCGGTACTACAGGTAGATCTACCGGTGTGCACGTGCACTACACAATCATTCGCGAGGACACCAAGCAATATGTAGAACCCATGTCCTATTTGGCTCAGGTGCCCAAATATCTTGCCGCTTTAAAGACTGCTAGAGCAAAAGCAGCCTTGGCAGCCAATTTGGAAAAACACAAAGAACAAGAAAAATTAGCGATTGAACCTGTCAAAGAAGAAAAAGAAACAACAACCACTGAGGATTTGCCGGCCAGTAATAGTGAAGTAAAAGCGCCCTCTGCAGATGATTGAATTGGTTGTTGAATATCTTTAATGTCCAAAATTAAAGAGAATTGCGAACCAGGAGCGGCGCAATTCTCTTAATGTTTTGCTCTCTATATACCCAAAATCTTTGGCTGATCGTGCAAATTGCCAGCAGGAAAGATTAAATTTACAGGCTTAATGCTGCACTTCTACGCGCACTCCAGCCATTCCTTCAGAGAAAGGTCGCGCATTGTCAAATTGCAATTTAATTACAATTTGGCCAGTCTTGTCCACATAACCTTTTTTCATACCTCTGCGCACGCAAGCTAATCCATCTGAAAATGGTTCTACGGCGTCATAATTCGGTTCAATAACCACATCGCCTGCTTCATTGACAAAGCCCCAGTTTAGAGCGCGTTGAAACATGGCCATGCCTTCGTCGAAATTAGTTCGCGCGTGCAGCGAATCTACATAAGTGACAACGCCGCTTTTATCGACTAAAGCCGTTTTGGGACCCTCTGAACTGCTGACAGTGACATCAGCAAGTAAATCCTGGAAAGGATGGGCGGTCAAGAAAGTGTTATTGATCACCATTTTCCCCTTTTCATTGATAAAACCCCAGCGATCATCCAGTTTTGCTGGAGCAAGGTCTTCTGAAAAAGCGCCGGCATCACTAAATTTGGGGGCGATTAGCGTGTATCCGTGTTCGTCTATATAACCCCAAGTATTATTATCATTTTTGACAGCCGCCCTATGGTCGGAAAATGGCTGCACTTCTTTGTATTGGGTACCTACGTAACAACGATCTTTTTTGTCTATAAACCCCCATTTGTCTCCTAAGTTTACAGCAGCAAAACCATTAACGAATTTTGTTACATCGTCATAATGAGGGCGAATAACCATGGTGCCTTTATTGTCAATAAATCCCCATAACCCCTCTATTTTTACACCGGCTAGCCCTTCAGAAAAAGGACGGACATCTTGATATTGCGGCTGAATGACTATTTGTCCGGTTTTATCTATGTACCCCCAGAGAAAAGTCTTGATGTGATCCTGAGGGACGCCAGTGGCTGCGGCACCGGCTGTAGGGGCGGACGCAAGTCCGCCCGCGATACCGGGCAGTGTGTTCTTTCCAGCTGGATTAACAGCTGCGCCTGGAGCTTGATTGATTGTTGATTGAACTGTTTGCGTCGGCTTGCCACCGCAGCTGGTGAGTATCGATACCGCCAGAAGTAAAACAAACAGAGAGAGAAATGGTAAAACAGATCTTTTATTCATCTGATATCCAGGAGGGATGCTTTGGACATATGCGCCCACGCCGTCGGGTAATTTATTTTGATTGGACATGACATCATTAGCAGACTAGCCCTAATGTATTTATAGCCTAACATTTTTAGAGAGGATAGCAATTGTTGCCATTCTTTCAAATATATGGCTCGAATATGTCGACAATTAATCTCAGTATGCTCTGGCAAAAACTACCTTTTTGCCACCAGGCTTCCCAGTATAGAAACAAGGTTCTGCTTTTTGTGGCTGATCAAACGGTATGACGCGAATTGTTGCTTTTGTTTCTTCTTTTATTTTCAGCTCGTCTTGATCAGAGCCCGCCCAGAATGCTTCCACAAAGCAATTTTTCTGCGCCAGCAGTGTTTTAAATTGATCATAACTTTTGGCAGTATGCGTGTTCTGCAAACGCGCTGCTAAGGCTCGATCATAAAGACTCTTTTGTATTGCCGGCAGCAACGAAGCCAATTCTTTGTTGAGCGTTGCTCTGGCGATATTACGCATTTTTTCACCAGTATCGCGCCTGACTATTTCAACAACGTTTGCGCTCACGTCTCTTGGTCCAACGTTAATGCGAATGGGCACACCTTTTAATTCCCAGTCATTAAATTTAAATCCAGGTGTAAGATTATCGCGATCATCCAAATGAACTCGCATTTGTGCTTTAAACTCAGCAGCAATCGCCTGGCAATAACTAATCACCAGCGCCCGCTCTTCATCAGTTTTGTAAATAGGCACGATTACTACTTGAATGGGCGCTACTTTAGGCGGCAAAATAAGCCCCTTCTTGTCGCCATGAGCCATGATAATGCCGCCAATTAATCTGGTCGAAGCACCCCAGCTGGTCTGATATACATATTCAAGATTACCCTCAGCGCTTTGATATTTAATATCAAAAGCCTTTGCAAAATTCTGCCCAAGAAAATGAGATGTGCCCGCCTGCAATGCCTTACCATCTTGCAAATAAGCTTCAATAGCATAAGTGCGCACGGCTCCCGCAAATCGTTCGCGCGCTGTTTTTTCTCCTGCCAGCACTGGCAACGCTAGAAATTCTTCAGCCAGAGTTTTATAAACCCCCAGCATTTTTTTTGCTTCTTCTTCCGCTTCTTGCGCTGTGGCATGGGCCGTGTGACCTTCTTGCCAGAGAAATTCTGTCGTGCGCATAAATAATTTGGTGCGCATTTCCCAGCGCACAACATTGGCCCATTGATTGATCAAAACGGGCAAATCGCGCCATGATTGTATCCATTTGGCGAACATATGATTGATAATTGTTTCTGAAGTCGGCCTGACAATGAGCGGCTCCTCAAGTTTTTTACCGCCGCCATGCGTAACCACAGCGCATTCAGGGGCAAAGCCCTCCACATGCTCTTTTTCTTTATTGAGAAAAGACTCCGGAATAAAAAGCGGGAAATAAGCATTTTGATGGCCGGTTTCTTTAATCATTTTGTCTAATGCCTGCTGGATATTTTCCCAGAGTGCATAGCCATAAGGCCTAATGATCATGCAGCCGCGCACAGGGGCATAATCAGCCAATTGCGAATTTAAAACAGTGTCTGTATACCATTTAGACAGCTCACCGTCTGACTCCCCTTCGCCGTCGGCTGGAGTGGTCGCCGGGTCTTTATCGGCACTTGTCATTTTGCTGTTCAGCTCTTCTTTTGTTTCCATTTGTGTTAATCAAATTGATCTATTATGGTATTTCGACGAGGCATTTTCGCAGATCAGGGCATAATACCAGAGGCGCTATAAGCTTAGCACTAAAGTATAAGTGAAGGCGAGCCTTGCAAGAGGTGTTCAATGATATTTGAATTGGAAATGGTTTTACGTGTACTTCTAGCCGCTTTATTAGGCAGCGTCATTGGAGCGGAGCGAGAGCGATTCAGTGCTGGGGCCGGACTGCGCACTCATGCACTGGTTTCCACTTCATCAGCCTTAGCGATGATCGTCTCCAGTTATGGATTTATGGACGTGCTGAATCCGGGGAAGATTGTTCTGGACCCCTCCCGCGTTGCAGCGCAAGTAGTGACCGGCGTGGGCTTCCTTGGCGCGGGCATTATTATTTTTCGAAAAAATACCGTACGTGGATTGACCACAGCCGCCAGCATATGGGCTGTGGCAGTGATAGGATTGGCAGTTGGTGCTGGATTGTACATCATTAGTTTCGGTGCCACGGCTACTCTTTGTTTTATTCTTACGGCATTGAAAGCAGTGGAAAAGAAATTTTTTCCACAAACACATATTAATAGCTTAACTATAGAGCTGCAGCCCAACGCCATTCGCAGTGTTGCCGATAAATTGAAAACGGATAAGGTCAGGATCTTAAATATGAATGTGCAAGCAAAGAAAGAAGGCAAAGCCACGCTAAAAGTAGAGACTATTGCTGAAGAAAAAGTATTCGCCACTCTCTTTCAAGAGCTTTATGTAATGCCGGGCATAGAGACCATTTCTTACAGAGGAAATGTTCTGCCTATGGGTGACTGGGGTCCAGAAGAGCTTGATGACGAAAATGAAGGGCTTCATTGACGTCCCATGGAATTAAAGGATAAGTCCCGCTGAAGAAACGCAGCTTACGCTAGCTAGCGCAGTTGTAAAGTCTATGAAATCAATGTCAAGCAACGAATCTGCTTTTCGGGCGATCTTGCTAGATTTACATCGGACCAGATGTCATGCTTGATTTTGCCAAAGCGAAAATGACAGGGTAGCGACTTGAAACGAACCCGGTTGGTGACGCCGGAATAGATTATTTTAAAGCCGGCTGCTTTAGAGCATTAACGGTATTTCGTACTCGCTCAACATCTATGGTGTTTTCCATTAAACCTTGACGTTTAAGTGAGCTGGCGACGATAGCACCATTAGCAATACTAAGTAATTTAGCAATATTCTCTTTATAAACGCCACTACCGGCTAGTAACGGACAATCCGGCAATGCATTGTGCACAGCCCTTAGATCCTCCATTGTCGGTGGATCGCCTGTGCTGTGGCCGCTCACGATTAATGCGTCAGCCAGAGCACGATTTCTTGTTTCTTTGGCAATTAGACCGATGTCTGGGGAAGATTCTATAGCAGCAGCATGTTTTACCAAAACATCGGCAAAGATTTTAATTGATTGGTCGGCTCCCAGGTTTTTTCGATAAAGAAGTAACTCATGAGCATTACTCTCGATTAGTCCCTGGTCGGTAATCATTGTCCCACTTAGTATGTTGACACGAATAAACTGAGCACCAGTGGCTGCCGCGATAGCCATAGCTGATAAGCCGTCATTGCGCAGACAATTTATGCCAATTGGCAAATTGCACAATGCCATAACTCTTTTTACGGCAATAGTAAATGCACTCACAGTCACCGCATCCAGCCGTCCTTTTGTAAATGGCACATCAAAAAAGTTTTCAATAATTATGCCGTTTGCTCCGCCTGTAGCAAGCGCAAGCGCTTCTTGTTCCGCCCGCGCACATATCGGCTCCATCTGCCCATCCCAACGTGCTGATCCAGGCAATGGCAGCAAATGCACAACGCCAATAATCGGCTTGTCAGTATTAAATAAAGCTTTGAACATATTTTTTTATTACCCGCAAGTTAAAGGAAAATCTTTGCTAATCTTCAGGCAAACAGGGATCTGGAAACTTGTCAGCAGGTTTTGACTATGGGTCTAATTTCTTTTTTACGCCATGATATTTTTCGCTTGCATGAGAATCCATACATGCATCCGGAACAGCCTGATCGCTTATTGGCTATTGATCAAGCAATTGCCCAGTCTAACATATCCCAGAGTCTGATCAATGTCAGCCCGCGCAGCGCTCAAGAAAATGAATTATGCGGTATTCACAGCCCCTCCTACATAGAACGAATTGAGAAGGCTGGAAATATCGCTCGTGACCAGAATAAACTGATTCAGCTTGATGGTGATACCTTTTTAAGCCCGACAACTCTTGAAGTAGCGAAACTTGCTGCCGGTGCCGGACTCAAAGCCATAGAAACTCTAGCTGAGGATAAATTTTGTTCGGCATTTGTTTCAGTGAGACCTCCTGGACACCATGCTCTTGCTGGGCGGCAAATGGGTTTTTGTATTTTTAACAATATTGCCCTTGCTGCGGCATATGCCCGTAAATATTTAGGCTGCAAAAGAGTATTGATTATTGACTGGGATGTTCATCATGGCAATGGCACTCAAGATATTTTTTATAAAGATCCCGGTGTCTTTTTTGTTTCAATGCATCAATATCCATGGTGGCCTTATCAAACAGGATGGTTTACTGAAGATGGCGCGGGTGAAGGCAAAGGCTATAATTTAAATATTCCTCTACCTGCCGGCACCGGCGATAGTGGCTATCTCAAAGCCTGGGATCGTATTGTTGCTCCAGTTAGTGCCGAATACAAACCGGACATTATACTTGTTTCCGCTGGCTATGACGCCCATCAAGCCGATCCAATGGGTGGACAAAAAGTAACCACAACCGGCTTTGCTTTACTGTCCAGCCGCTTGCAAGAATTATCTACACTCACAGGCGCAAAAACAGTCTGCTTTCTAGAAGGCGGCTATGATACACACGCCCTTGCTGATTCAGTGGTGGCTACTTTGGGTGCATTAAGCAATAGCGCCTCCAATTCCGGACAAAACCCCGTCACCGGTGATCTATCACCAGACGAATTAGACGAAAGATTGTCTTCTGTAATTAAACACTTCAGCCAGTTTTGGAAATCCTTGAATTTGTAGGGGCGGGCGCAAGTCCGCCCGATTAAACAGGCGACGTCGGCTGAAACGGGCGGAGCATTTATGTTTTGGATACAGTGGCACCCGCTCGGCATAACTCATATGCCTCACGGCCACTGAGCCCCCGCCCCTACGAATCCGATGGGCTGGCATCGATTCAAATGGACGGAGCACGATGCCAATGGGCATTTTTACAGCACTTCGAATTCTATTCTTATTTTACGTGTCGAATCGACAGGTTGGCCATCGAGCATCGCCGGCCTAAATTTCCAGCGGCGTAAAGTGGCAAGGGCAATATCGTCCACTTCCTGCGAACCGCAAGACGAAAGTAAGCTTACTGATATTTTGCCATCGGCTTTAATGATAAATTTTGCCGTGCAGGCAGATTTGAAACATTGTTCTTTCATTTCCGCCGTAATTTCCGGCTCGGGCGAATAAATAGGCTGCGCCACTTTATAGTTTGAAGAATATTCAGTGCCCAGACTAACAGTTGTTGCCCCGAGAGGCTTTATGTTAACGGCGAATAAAAATACCCCTAAAAAGCAGAAGAAAAATAACTTGTCGATTATTTTTCTTGATGCCATTATTTTTGATGTCCAGCTTGTAAGCAATTTATGCTCCACAAAGACCTGTGCTTATTTTTCTCGTAACAAAGTCTTTACGAAAAATACAACTAACGCGGCAGAAAGCATGAAATAAGATAATAAAAAGAGCATTGGTTTCATAATAAAAATATATTTCCTTGGAATATTGGCTATCTAAATGGCTTGCGAACGGTGGGGATTCGAGGCTACTGGTTGTGTGGGGTCTTGACCTATATGCCAGGTACAACCGATTAGAAAACGAAATGGTAGCAGAAATCTTGTGCCTTGAAATGGGCTTCCTAGATTAGTCGCTTCTCTTAGATTAGTCAAATTTTGCATACGCATATCAACCGAATCCGGCATACAGGCAACCCGCCGTTTAATGCAGCGCGGTGTCTGAAAGCCAATATTGAGATCGAGCATATTTAAAACTGGCGTGCGTGAAGCATGGTAACCGTAATATGTCGGACCGACAATAATGCCAATTGGTAATTCATTTTGCAGCCCGCTCAATAATTCATAACAACACAGAATCCACCATTTTTTTCTTGATTTATATCCAAGCCCGGTGACTAACTGAACGCGCCGGTCATGATCCGGATATTTTGCTTCCACAGGTGTCGTTTGTATATCATAAATTCCGCCTATAACTTGTTTATCGCCCCTGAGATAAGCAACGGAAACTGTATTGGAAACAAAGCCCCAGAAGCCATAGCCATCTTTGCCTGGTTTTAAATCAAAGCGATTTTCCACGCCATAGGCTTCTTGCTTATCCACGCTTTGTCGGTTGTATAAAGTGGAATTGCCGATCACACCTGAATCGCCATAGTTTTCCAGGGTCTTATAAAACAAATTGCATCGGCCGACAAATCTGGGTCCTATTTGTCTTTCCAGACTTATATCTGTCAGTTTGCCGCGCGTTGCCCGCATTGGTCTTACTGTGCCATTGTATACACCATTCACATAGCCACCAAAATTGCCGTAGATAAGCCCCTGACTAACATCCGGTGGTGTAGAAAAAATATCTACCGGTGGTGGCATAAATAAATTAGAAAAAGATCCGCGCAGCACAGTGTTTTTTGTGACAACAACAGAGCTGCCAAATCTTCCGCTTGCCTGCGCGTCGTTTACCCGTTGCGTGCCAAAAGGAGCTAAGTTGAAAGGAGCTGCCCCGGGAATGGTTTCCAGTGCCGCGGCAACTGGTAATGTATTGCCAAAAACACCATGATAATAGTCAAAGCGCACACCGGCGTCTACCGTCAGTCTTCTTAAAATGCCTTTTTCCGGATGCCAGCTATCTTGTAAGTATGCGCATTGCAAAAGCGAGAGCTATGCATGCGTCCCATAGCTGAAGTAAATTGTGGTCCAACCGGAGTCTGCGTAAACGGGCTGATAACCGCTCCCACAGGAATTCCGTTTGTATTGTCATTATTGTAATACGTGGCACCAAAATCAGTGTATGTGGGACGTATTTCACTTAGGAAGCCGGCTTTAAGAAAATGTGTGCGGTGAAATATTTTATTTATGTCTCCTTGAGCGGAAAAGGCATAATCAAAACGTAAAGCATTAGGGGCAATTGATTGAATATTTTGACCGCCGTTGATCACCGGGTCAGGATCAAATACATTGCGGCTGTGATAGTTTTCATAATAAAAAGCGTTGAGAATATGCAGATTGGCTTCATCAAAAAAGCGCTGAAACTTGTGCTTGTAATTGAGGATAATATAATCTTGCGCGTCATGCTGATGTGCGCTCACTCCGGCATTGGCCGAGATTTTTGACGTAGGTACTTGCAAAAATGATTCATTTATACCAACAGTGACATTTACTCTATCCCTTTCACTAATTAGATATTCAAGCTTGGTGAGTGAATTGATATTCCAGCGATTGTTGTGCGTATAGTCTTTCACCGGCGGTGCTTCACCCATTGATGTGCCCATAAAAGCGCCTGAAGATTCAAGTCTTAGCCTGTATAAAGGATTATTGGGATCCTGGCTGAAAGCGGTGCTACCGCTGTACCATAAATTGCCAGCTATGGGACCACCAAGTTGTTGCCCCAGGTAAAATAATGGCTTGGGCACAATGGGCAAAGACTTCATATGCACCACTGCGCCCAGTGGTCCGCCGCCGTCTTCAGCTTGATAGCCGCCGATGTCTACTTTCATTGATTGCAGCGAGCGTGGCGTGACAAACTGGCTTTGCTGCAAAACCCCGGCTGCTTCAGGCAAGACGACACCATCAAGCATATAATTTACTGAATTGTGCTCACCGCGGGTGATGATATTGCCGTAGGTGTCGTAAATTACACCAGGTGTGCTGTCAATCAATTCTTTCAGGTCATTGCCTGTGCGATATTGATTGATCATTGTGTGATCTAAATTTGTCTCTGAGCCGATATTTTCGGGGTGAATTAAAGTACGCTTGCCTGAAACTCGCAATACATCAGTCCCTTCCAGATCTTCCAATTTAAAAGTTAACTCGTCATTTTTGCCTTCGGCTAATTTAATTTGTCTGGTTTCAGATAACTTATCTGTTGCCGCTACGGTTAAAGAATAATCCCCAGGTTCCATATGTAAAAAAGAAAATGATCCATCAGCCTTACTTTCCGTTTGCAAGCGTTTATGTTCTTCGCCAATTTTTGTAATCACAATGCGTGCGTTAGGCAGCGGATCATTACTTAAAAGCTCAAAAACTTTGCCATTGATATCAGCAAATTTAATTGGCTTGGGCATCAAGGAATTGAATTGTTCAAAAGGCATTGGCTGTGGCGTATCTGCTGCCACCGCCGGCGCCATAAATGACACGCTTAATGCCAATAGCAAGCCGACACCATAATTTCGCGCTGCTATTGCGAAGATCTGGTGGTGCCCAATGAAATTGTAGGGGCGGATTGCATCCGCCCGTTGATGTAACGGGCGCGCGTGCCGCGCCCCTACAATTTTAACGATCCGGCATCGATTCAACAAGGTGCCAACGATCCTGGCTCGATCCAAAAATCTCGCTATTCTTGTTTTAAATTTGGGGCTACAAAGCATGGTAAAGCTTGCCCCGATGCGGGGCATGAAGAAACGGACGCTAACACTGCAGCGCCTCCTTTCATTTCAACTGCTTATATTCTGCCGCTCATGACAGGATAAGCAAAATGAAAACCGTTTTCATTTTAATAAATCTACACATTCGATTATCAAAATGGTGTTTTCTAGTTTCTACATCAAAAATTTGCCTGATTCTACTTGTCGAGAAACAATGATGTCTGGTTCACTTGAAAACCATTTTGGCGCTAGCGCTAGCCGTGCATAATTGTAACGAGGGGATTTAATTTGCTGAATCATATAAGAATTGAGTCATAAAGCTATAGCGTGCATGTCTTCGGCTGTGGCTGTCAAGCTATTTGTTGAGGCTTGCAGCCAGCGTTACGGAAGAAAAATATTTTTGCCATCGGGCTTGATTTTGCTTGAGCGGATTTGCCAAGGTAGAGTGTTCTCAGTTTTCGAATCAGGAATTTTACGCAGTCCCAAGCAACAGTCAGGCTAGCACCGACGTCACCAGCATCATCAGCATTGCTCATAGGCAATTAGTAGTTGTCTATCTGCAATTGCCTGAAATCTTTGCTGTATGGCAAATATCGGTGCCTTGGCGATCTTCCTGATTCGATCTCAATCAATTATCTGTTTCGCTGCGACGCGTTGTTGTGGCGATTAATCGATATTTGGATTGACCAATGTCCGACTGATCCACCACTCACCCTCAACTGCGAGGAATCCTCCCATGAATGACGAGCAAATTCGCATCCTCTCGCCCCTGGATTATTTGCAACGCGAGACCGTCAGAAATGCTAATTGGTTGTATGAGCAGGGGCGTAAGATGTATGAGCAAAAGAATTTGCCGCTGGCGGCTGCCCATCTGCTCGAGGCATTGAACATCGATCCAGGTTCGCCCCACGCTCCTTACGCCCTCCATGTATGCGCGGCATACTACCAGACACTCGGACAGTTTGAGCGGGCTATCGATGCCTATACTCGGGCGATGGTCCTGAGCACCGATGCGTGCTTTGCCTATGAAAGAGGGCGTGCGCTTGTGCAGGTACTACGGTACCAGGAGGCCATCGCCGATTTGACTGTGGTTATACAGGCGCAGTATCAACTGTTCGATGCCCACGTCTTGCGGGCGTTTTGCTACAAAGAAACGAAGCAATATGAGCTCTGCATTGCTGACTCTAAGCAAGCTCATCAGCTGAACCCGGCCAGCGGATTGCCGCCTTTGTTCTTGAGCGAGTGCTCCTTGCGAACAGAGGATGTCTCCTTGGCCTTGGAGTATGTTTCTGAAGCCATCAGACTGGATCCGCGGTTGCCCTCGCCCTACGCCCTTAGAGGCGAAATTTGCTGGAGGACCGGAAACAATGCGACAGCCCTGGTGGATATCGACCAGGCACTCCGTCTTAGCCCGAGTCTCGATATGGCCAGGTTTGTGCGCCTGTGCGTTCGCTTCGGTGATTCATTGCCGCAGGCTGATCCCGCGACTTTTTCCAGCATGCCTGCAGCGGATTTGGCGATCTATTTCGAACAGGCGTACTGCTGTCTAACCCTGCGTCGTCCGGACAACGCCCTGAAACTTGCCAGACAAGCGCTGGTGCTCAGTCAAGGACGAATGCCGGCCAGTGCAAAATTACTGACCATCATCGGCTGCTGTTGTTGTGATCTCGGACAATACGCTCCAGCCATGTTGCATGTGGATGAAGCTATTCACTTTTACAACCGCTTCGACACTTTCAACCATGAGCTTGCCGAAGCCCATTACCAGCGCGCGGTGATCCATTATAAGAGTGGGAGTTCCTCGAAGGCACTCGCCGATTCCGGCGAAGCAATTCGCCTTGATCCCAAACGAGGCGAGTTCTATTTCCAGAAGGCGCTCGCCTTGAAGCAATTGAACTTGCCCAATAGGGCTGCGACAGCTCTCACTCAGGCAATCGTTCTTGAACCAACAAACGCCCAGTATCTTACGGCTCGGGGCGAACTGTATGCAGAAAAATGTTTGCCGAGACGTGCGATACGGGATTGCAATCTGGCCATCGAGCTATCGCCCGATTGGAATTTCATGCGCGCAGTCGCCTATCTGACCAAGGTGGAGTGCTTGATTGAACTGGAAAGATGGCGAACGGCCTTCGTAGACGTTAACATCCTCATCAGGTGCTTCGATAATCCTGATGGCCGGATCGACATGTCTGAGGCTTATGAGTTCAGGGCGCGGTGCTATGAGCTCTACGGCAAGAGGCGGCTTGCTTGCAAAGATCGCCGCGAAGCCTGCCGGCTGAAGCGAGAGTGGGACCAACGGTTTCGCGATCCACCAGAAGGCACGCCGAGTTAACACCCGGCGTGCCGCAACTGTATTTGATCAATCACCTTCGCCGCGATAACGTGTCACGGTGAATTGATATGTATGTTTGCGCCTAGGATCGCACTGTCGACAGTGCGATCCTAGGCGGACCCGTAAACAAGGGACACAGAGATGAGTGATCAAGACAAAGATCGGGACTCGAGTGGGCAACTGCAAGAAGCCGAAGCCCAGTTCGTACTGGGCTGCCAGCACCTGCAGGCGAAAAACCTGCCGGCGGCGTTTGAGTGCATGCGCGAGGCGCTGAGGCTTAATCCAAATATTATCTGGTGCCGCTGGTGCCTACAACGTCTGCGGTGGGGTCTACCAAAGTCGGCGAGAATTCGCTCTGGCCACCGCTGCGTACACCAGCGCCATTGCGCTGAATCCAGACGAGCCGGTCAATCACTACGAAAGGGCGAAGTGCTTGGAGCAAGTGCACCGGTACCGGGATGCGATCACCGATCTGGATTTCGTTATCCAGCGAGGGCATCGCCTGGCGGATGCCCTGATTCTGCGCGGGAATTGCTATCAGAACTTGCGGCAATTCGATCTGGCTATCGCCAATTACAGACAGGCGATTAGCGTCCGCCCAGCCGAGACTGGTATGCCTTGGGTCTACTCAGCGAAGTTTATCTGCTGAGCAGGGATCCGCACCGGGCCCTGGCGACCAGCGATAAGGCGCTCCAGATCGATCCGCAATCGGCTCCCCTTTGGGCAGCCAGAGCTGAGATTCACCAGGCGCTGGGTAATGCGCAGCAGGCCATGAATGATGTCAATCATGCCCTCACTCTGCACCCCCGGTTGGCCTCGGGCTACAGAAACAGGGCACGCCTCTACATTGATGCCGGCGCCTGGGATAAAGCCCTGGCGGATCTGGAATGCTTCGGTGGATTGTTCGCCCATGATAGCCTGACCAGTTATTACCTGGGCGCCTGTTGTTATCACCTGTTGCGCACAGGTGAGGCAATGTTTTTTGCTAACCAGGCCCTCAGGCTTGCAAATGCCATGTCGGGCATTCCGGTGCTTGACGCAGCGCGGGCGTTAAGACTTCGTGGTGCTTGCCACAATCGGCTTGGGCAGTATGATGCTGCGATCACCGATCTGGACGAAGCAATCCACTTGTTTGAGGACGGTGGTGGTAGCAAGCGGGAAATCGCCAACGCCTGGTATCACCGCGGAGAGGCACGCCTAGTTAAGAAGGAGGCAGCGCTTGCCCTGGCGGATTTTAACCAAGCAATCCGCCTTGATCCTCAACGAGCGGCGTACTATTATCGACGCGGCTGTGCGCTCAAAAGATCCGCGGATCCGGACAACGCGCTTAGGGACTTCAACAAAGCGATTCGCCTCGATCCCAATGAGCCTGAGAGTTACCTCTCCCGAGCGGATATCTTTGTAGCAAAGGGGATGAACAAGAAGGCCATCCAGGATCTAAGCGCGGTCATTGCCAGAGTGAGGGAATGGAATTACCTTCTGGCAGTGGCTACTTTGACGCGGGCGGATTGCTATATCGCCACTGGGCAGTGGGAAGAGGCCCTCAACGATCTCAACCGACTGATTGGTGGTTACAAGGATCAGGAGGACATCTTTGACTGGCCCCGTGCTCTGCGCCTGCGCGCGATGTGCCATGACCTTTATGGACAGTATGATGACGCTGAGGCAGATCGACAGGCCGCTTTGCGCATCGAACGTGAGAAAGCCAAGCATCCTCCGAGAGCGGAGCCGAACTAGGGCTCGGCTCCATACGTTAATCACAGAGATCTATCAAACACATCCGCCGCGACCCGTTGTCGCGGCGGATTGGTGCATACTTCGTGCCTCTGGAGACCGACCAAATGGACGAGAATAGCTATCAAGAAACGTTGCGCTATCTGGCGCAACAAAGTCAAAATGAGCTTGCCAACTCATATTACGACCAGGGCTGCGCACTGGCAAACCAAAGAAATTGGGCCCAGGCAATTGCCCGCCTGACCGAAGCACTGAGCGTCAGCCCAGATTTGCCCGGTGCAGCGGACGCCCATGCCAAAATGGGTGCGTGCTACGAAGGACTGAACCTCTCGGATCTGGCCCTGGCTGAGTACACCAATGCCATCGCGCTCAGTCCAACTGCCGCCAACAGGTTAGCCAGAGGGAGATTGCTCCACCACCGACTCAGGGACAAGCAGCAAGCGATCCCTGATTATGTGGAAGTTGTTCTCCTGCAGCCAAACAACTGGGAGGTGCTGGGTTGCCTTGGCGAATGTCAGATTGCTGCCGGCGAATTGGACGCAGCGCTGGGAAATCTAAACCAGACCCTCCGGCTCAAACCGGATTCTGCCCCAGCCTATTTTTTCCGCTCCTTCATCTGGATGAAGCGCGGTGATCTCGAACAGGCGATGTTGGATGTTAACGAGGCAATTCGCTTCGATCCCAAACTAGCTGTCTCCTACATCCGCCGCTGCGAGATTGAGATGATGTTGGGGAAGGCTGATGAAGCGATGGCAGACATCAACGAGGCGATTCGTCTTGATCCGAAGATTCCTTTCGCCTATGCCTTTAGAGGTAGACTGCAAATTATCGCCAAGCGCTATGCAGAGGCCATTGCCGATCTGGAGACGCTCGCCCAGTCGCAGAAGCTCACCGACGAGAATGTGTATGATATCGCCGTGTGTTGCTATTATCTTGGGCAAGTGAAACGGGCTGTCAGTCTCATGACAGATTTGCTAGCTCGAAGCGCTAGCGCCGTCGAAAATCCCCAGGTATGGATTCTCCAGTCCAAGTGCCGGCTCAGGCTTGGAGAAAACGGTAAGGCCCTTCGCCGACCTCGACAAGGTTCTTCAGTTGCAGAGGCAGTCCGGAGATGATCGCAAACTTTCGCAGGCTTACAGTCTGCGGGCGTTAGCGTATTTCTACGGGGCGGATTATCAGGCGGCCCTAAAAGATTATGGAGAAGCACTCCGCCTTGATCCGCTCAACGCCACCTGCTATCGGGATCGCGGAAAAGCGCTCTTGCACTTGAATCGCCGCGACGAGGCGCTGGCAGATTTTGACGAAGCAATTCGCCTTGATCCGCAAGAGGCGCAGGCGCGTGCAGAGCGCGGGGAGCTCTATAAAGAGATGGGCATGCTGGAGGAATCCATCCGAGATTTTGACCATGTCATTAACGTGGTTACGGACCGGAATTTTTACCTGGCTTGGACCTATCTTCTCAGGGCGGAATGTTACATGGAACAAGAGAAGTGGCATCCCGCCCTTGCCGACCTCAACCAGCTTATCGACAAGTTCGTCGATTTGCAGGAAGAGTTTCCGATGGCACTGGCCCATCGGAAACGGGCCACATGCAACGAGGTCTTAGGCGACCATGAGTCCGCCGAGCGAGATCTCGATCACGCTGATTGTTTGAGGAAGGAATGGATCCCTCGCCTCTTCGGTCCGCGAATCGAGGACATCGACAGCTCTAGCAATTAGTAACTACGAAATTCGTCGACGCCTCGGTCGCTGACGAGCCCGCCTGTCTCGACCGCCACGCAACCCAAGGGATGGAAGGAACCGTCCCTTGATTCGATCTGACGGACGCAGTTCTGCGCTTTTACTTACTATCGGTTTTCAGAAAGAGGAATGCCATGTCCATGGTCACGGCCCTGTTCCCCAGGTTCTTTGTGGTTAACCACAGTCTTGCGGTAACGCGAACTGTCCTTGTCTTCGACATCGGCGGTACCCGCTTGCGAGTGGCGATCCTCCGGCTCGACCCCGGCTCTGCCCATGCCGAGGTTCTTAGCGTGCAGATTCTATCTACCAAGTCCTGCCCGAACCCCCTTAGCGCCATTCAGCAGGTGGTGCGAGAATCAGGCGTTAAACCTGACTGTGGATGCGGCTCGATTGCGGGGCCCGTGCAAGATGGCTGTGTCCTGGGAAACAATTTACCCCCTGGCTGGGGTACGCTTGACGAACGGGAATTTACCCGAGTTCTAGGCTTTCCGGTGAAGTTTATTAATGACTTTGCCGCCGTAGCGCTGGTGGCAAAGCATGACTGCTTCCAGCCGGAGGGTACGATTATTCTCAAACCGGGCGTCCCCGTGGAACTTGCCGACATGGTTGTTCTCGCCCCGGAACAGGTCTGGGCAAATGTGAACTTCGCTACGATAAGAAGACAGGAATGTATGTTATTTGCCCCGGGGAGGGCAGCCATGTTAACTTCGCGGTTAGAAACTCTTTGTTGCATCTCGAGTTTCTAACTTACCTGTTCAAAACGGAGCCATGCCGACATTGGAGCTTTGACAATATCCTTTGCGGCAATGGACTGTCGCTCGTGTGGCGCTTCTTTACCGAGTATAAAGGAATGAAAGCGGAATCGCCCGCCACACTCCAACAAGCGGCAAGGGATCCAACAGTGATCGATGAAGCTTATTGGATCACTGAGAACGCGCTTGCCGGCACCAGCATTGTTTGCGAGGCGGTATTGGAGTTTTGGCTGAACCTGTTGGGGCTGGCCACTGGCGATGCCGTTTTGAATGCCAACATGGCCCGGCGTGGAGCCTTCCTAACCGGCGGCATTCTGCCCCAATTAGTCAAGCATCCGAAGTTTTTCGGAAGATACAGCGACTCATTGAGCCATGGATTTCTGGACAAGGGACCGGACAGACATCGTCTTGAGCCGGTCCCCGTCTATGCTGTGGATGAAACGGATTTCCTTGGAGTGCGCGGGGCGGCCATCGCGGCGGTAGAAGATATGGCAGCGTAGGCCACAACTGACTTCAGCGGCTAAGGTAACCGTATAACGGAAACCTGGCCGCCCTCCTACCCCTATTCTTTTTCTTTTTTTTTTATTTTATCTAAAGCCAGGCGTATATAATATATAGCGCGTTCAAGGAGACTAAATTGTTTTTCCCAGAGCATATCAATATCGAGTCGTTAAAAGCCGCTTCTGTTGCCGTACTCATTAGTGGCGGCATCGAAAGTTCTTTTCTTGTTTATGCTTTAGCCGAATATTTTGCTGCAGTTCACCCGGTGTATATTCGTTTTGGCTTGTCTTGGGAAAAAGTTGAATATCAATTTTTGCTTGATTATCTGCAGCATATAAGTCATCCGAAAATTAAGGCACTCACTACGCTCGATATGCCCGTCGCTGATGCCTATGGAAAGCATTGGAGCACTGCAGGTGGTGGCATACCCAATGCCTCCGCCGATATTGAAGCTGATTATCTTCCTGGTCGTAATCTTTTGCTGGTACCAAAAGCAGCTGTCTGGTGCGCCCTGAATAACGTCCATTATTTAGCTCTTGGTAGCTTGGATACCAACCCATTTCCTGATGCTCAACTCGAATTTTTCGATCAGCTGCAGAAAACCATATCTGTGGGATTGGGCTTTGATATAAATATACTGACGCCTGTGATCAAAATGCACAAGCAAGAAGTAATTTTGCTGGCAAGAGATTTGCCTCTGCATCTTACATCCTCCTGCATTAGTCCGGTTGCTCTGAAAGGAGTAAACAAAGAGCACTTTATTCATTGTGGAGCCTGTATAAAATGTACTGAGCGCCAACAGGCATTTCTAGAAGCACAAGTTGAAGATAAAACAATATATGCTTCTAAATCATCATATAATGCTGCGGTTGCAGCAATTGCCCAAAATGATCATGGTCGTCTTGCTGAGCAAAGGAGTTAAAGCGTGTATCAAATAAGCCGCGAAATCCCATTTTGTTATGGGCATAGACTGCTCAATTACAAAGGCAAATGCGCCAATTTGCACGGGCACAATGGCCTGGCGGTAATCACTATTGAGTCACCGCAACTGAACGAGCTGGGCATGGTGATTGATTTTGGTGAGATTAAAGCGACTGTATCAAAATGGATAGACACAAACCTTGATCATCGTATGCTTCTGCACAAGGATGATCCGATTTTGCCTTATCTACGTCAGCACAATGAGCCGATGTTTGTTATGGATGTTAATCCCACCGCCGAAAATATTGCTCGCACAATTTTTGAATACACAGTCGCTCAGGGCTACCGAGTTACTGAAGTGACACTCTGGGAAACAGAATCATCTTATGCTACATACAGCGCAGACCAGCTGCAGCACAATAACACCTAACTTGGAATCACTTTTATTTTTAATGCTGCAAAATACATTTAAGGACTCCAAAATACGGCGAAAAAGATATGCGACAATTGCTCCATTATTGGGCGATTAATAGTCTGCATGCTAAGAGGTTTATATAAATGACAACAAATACGGCGTTGAAAATTCGCAAAGGTAATATGTGGCGCGCGCAAATCGAAGATACACCAGGCACATTTGCCAAGAAGCTTGAGCCATTCGCCAAAGAAGGGCAAGCTCTGCAAGTTATTGCTGGTTGGTCTACAGCGTCTGCTGCCCAAAAGGGTGTGGCTTATATGGAGATATTTCCTGTTACCGATGAAAAGGGAAAACAATGCGCTAAGGAAGCTGGTTTACATGAGGTGACCGATTCAGTTTGCTTGATTGTCGAAGGTGAAGATAGAGCTGGACTTGGTTATGTCATGGCCAAAGCCATTGCTGAAGCGGGTGTAAATGTTCGCTTTGCCATGTGCCAGAGCATAGGCAAGCAATTTCAGGGGTGTTTTGGTTTCCATAGCGATGCTGAAGCACAAAAAGCACAAGCGGCTCTAAGCAAAATCTAAGCTCCGCGAGTCTAAATAATTCCTTGGTCCATTGCTTTGATTTTGTGGAAAAGCTGTGCTTGTTCTTTGGACAGTTTTTCAGGCATCAAAATATTTATGGTCACCAACTGATCTCCACCGGGTAATCCAAGTCCTTTGAGGCGATAGGTTTTTCCTGGTGGAGTTAAAGGCGCCAATTTCATTACCACCTTACCTGTGGCGGTGGGCACGTCGATTTCAGTTCCCAATACTGCGTCATACAGTGAAACGGACACAGTGCATTTGATATTTGAACCGTCTATTTTTAAGGCAGGATGCTCTTGTATTTGTACTTTGACAATCAAATCACTATTCTTGCCGGAGGCAATATTGTAACGACCGAGTTCAGGATAGCGAATTTCCTGACCAGGCTTTAGACCTGGTGGTAGGCTTATTTCCACTTTGCGCTCGGCGAAAGTATAAGTAACCCCTTTGCAGTTTGCGCATTGCATACGCTGAATAGGCTTGAGTTCAAGGCATTGTGTGCAGGTAACCGGGTCATTAATGCCCAATACACAACTTGCACCGCGCACCGCTTCCTTTAGCGATACCTCCGCATCCACTTCAGTGGGCAGGGCTTGAATGGCAGCTAATCTTAATTTTGATTCCGAAAGTTTTTTATTAACGGGCAAAGTCAATGTTGGTTGCTGTTCCAACAATTCCATCACAGGCTCAAAATTTCCGGTACTGATGCTTGGATCTTCGGTTGCTGTTGTGTTGTGATCGTCCATTTTTATCCTTAATGCAGTTGACAGGGAGGCGTACATGTTTAATGCCGCTTTTATCTCCAGTACTAACAGCCTATTACCCGCCAATTTATAATTTTAATCCGCTGACAAACATAGTGGTTGTCTCAGAAATAAATTATGGGCTAAATTATCTTGCAAAGACAAGAGAAGGGGAATTATTAATCTGGCAGTTAGGTTTTTGCCGGCCAAACTTCAATAGTTATCAATTGATCACCGCCACCTAAGCCCAGTCCTTTCAGGCGATAAACTTTGCCGGATCTAGTTAATGGAGACAATTTAATATTTGTTTTACCTGAAGCTGTGGGTACTGTCAGTTTTTTCCCAAGCAGTGCTTCAAAAAAGGAAACCACCAGAGTGCAAGTGATATTCTTGCCCGCCAATTCTAAATATGGGTGTTGACAAATTTTTATTTTGACAATTAAATCGCTATTTTTTGCGGCGCACAGATTGTAACGGCCAAGTCCAGGATATCGAATTTCTTGCCCAACATAAACTTGTGGCGGTAATTCAACTTCCACTTGCCGGTAGATGTGCAAATAACCAAGCCCTCTGCAATTTAGGCATTGCCTGCTTTTACTTGCCTCGATATTGACACAATCTAGACAAATAGCAGGATCTTTCACGGTCAAGCTACAAGTTGTACCCTTACTGGCTTCTTTCAGTGTTATTTCAGTTTCTAGATTTGTTGGTGGAAGGTCAATATTACTTATAACTGGCACACTTTTCATTCTGAAATCCTCTCCTGCAAAATCTAGGCCCGACCCAATAATCTACTTTCTTCTTTGGTCAGTATTCCGGGCATCAAAACTTCTATAACAACCATTAGGTCTCCGCCATTGATGCCTTTTCCCCTGAGGAGATAAACTTTACCCGCTTGAGTTAAAGGATTTAGTTTAATCATTACTTTGCTATCGACGGTCGGTACTTCTATTTCAGCGCCTAATAAAGCTTCATTGAGAGAAACCGGCAAGATGCAGGTGATGTTGTTTCCCGTAATTTTTAAGTTAGGGCGATTGCCTATTTTTGCTTTCACCACCAGTTCGGTTTTTTTGCCAGTGCGCAAATCACAGCGCCCAAGCTCAGGAAAAGACAGTTCCTGACCGGATGTCACTCCAGCCGGCAGATTGACTATTACTTCGCGATCCGTATTGATATAACCCAGTCCCTTGCAGGCCCCACATTGCATACGATAAATAGGCCTTAGGTGAACGCATTCAAGACAAGGAACAGGATCGTTAATTCTAAAAGTGCGCGTTGCACCCGAAGCAGCTTCTTTTGGTGTTAACTCTACTTGCATTAGCGTAGGTAGAGTTTGAATGGCTGCCATATGTAATCGAGACTGCGAAAGCTTTTTATTTGCTGGTAGTCTTATTGCCGGCTTATCTTCAAATGATTTAGTGGCGGGAAGTTGGTTATTCATTTGTTTTTATCCTTTTCCTAGTTGGGGTTTTGCGCTGACGTGCTTATATTTGATTGACCGATTGATTACTTTCACTGCTGTTATCTTATAATCGGCCGATACCTCAGAGCAAGGTGAATTCAGCCCTCGCAAGGGGTAATAGCACTCACGCAAGCAGTAACCCATAAGGGTGAATGAAGGGAAACGCGCGGGCGCAGAATTGACGGCATTGGATGGAATCGTAGGGGCGGGGCTTGCTCCGCCCGCTTGCATCCGCCCGTTTATGAACGGGCGCGCATTTATGTTTTGGATTCAGCGGCACCCGTGACGCACAGGACGACCGTTGGCGGCATATATCATATGCCGCTGAGTCCTGATGTCTGCCTCATGGCCGCTGGCCGCGCCCCTGCAAAGAAAGAGTCAAACCATATTCCGGACTGGGCACCGCCCACGGTGTCTCTATAAAAAATAGAAAACCAAACAGATCCATTAATCCGCAGCAACAAGTCAAAAAACAAAAGGCGCCCGAGAGACGACAATAGGGTCGCTCTCAGGCTTGTGCCATCAGCGCCGGAATCAGATCCGGCGCCTTGGGTTTTTGTTTGGGCTGGTGCGAGTTTTTCACGCACGCGGCAGGTTGGCCGGGCTGATGCTGATCAAGATGTCCAGCACGCGATTGAGCATTATCGCGCAGGGCAGCATCTGGCGGAGTTGCAAAAACACTGCCTTCGGGTGCCACCACGGCAACGCGAGAGTAACACATAGCGCGTCGATCATCTCGCGGCATTCGCGCAAAATTTGCTCAATCTCCACAGTGCTCAGCCCCGGCTCCTGATAGAGGTATCGGTTGACTTGCGCCCAGGTCAGAGTAAGCTCTGTGCGGTACCCGTTGAGGGCCCGACGGAAACCGAAGCCAGCAATGACGTACGCCACTCCCCACCAAAAAGCCGCCTGCACCCAAGCAACAGCAACAAACACCGAACTAACGCCAAACACGTTTTTCCCTTTCGACTCCCTGTCCGAGGTGTCCATCTCGCGCGACGTGCGCGGTTTGTCTGGACCCGAACTTGGACAGGGGATTGACCCCAGTGGGATTCGAACCCACAACCTCCGGATAAACAGTCCGGTGCTCCCTCCATTCGAGCTATGGGGCTGCCCACTCAGTTGGTGAGAGGGCTATCATTCACTCTTTAGCAGTCGTACTTTGGTAATCTTGTTGAAAACCTTTCGTGTTGTTCCCTGCAATCGGATGAAAGTGATGGTTGCTGCTGGATTCCACCACTGTTACAGCGCCAACCGAAGGTCAGCCATGAGCCATTCGACCTCCTGAATAAGTTGCGCTTGCGCCGGATCATCCCTACCAACCAATTCCTCGTGATCGCTTTCCAGTATCTTGAGTACCAGCTTCGCGTCCACGCGAAAGCCGGGAATGCACAACACCTGGCCAGCCCAAAACGCAAGGACGTACCAATACCACGTATCCACCGCAGTCTTCTCCTGTGTTTTCCTGTCCGCGTGATTAGTGCTACGTAATGCGCACTTTTTTGTGATCACGAGCCAGGCGGTTCAGAATTCAAACCCACGTTCCTTTCTTTCGTTCTCAACACATGGCATTCTCAAGTCAACCTTCTACACCCCGCAATGCGAACATTGCGCAGCTTGGACACACCGCAATCGAAGACGGTTTTTCCAGCTACCCTATTCCAATAAGGGTTTGTTGAATTAACTATTTTGATTTGGGTTGCCTACTGGCTTACTGGAACACCTGTATCAGGTGAAAAGAACGTGATATAAGGTGGCATCTTGGCGAGATCTAAATCAAGGCCCAGACACCAAGAGTAGACCAAAACCCGCTTATCATGCAGGATCCTGAAGAAGCTCGTCCATGGCTTGGCAGCTGTCCTAATTTCAATGTCAAGCATATATACAAACTAGGCCTATTAGCCAGTTATTATCAGACTTTACATGATTAAACGAGGCTGTAAAGCCTAGCGCAGCTCCGCTAGGTTTAATGATCCCGCTTGGCTGCATTACGGGCGGAGTAAACCCCGCCCCTACAGGCACCCTACGCGCTTGCCCCTACAATATTTTGGCTATTTCATCAAATTCAAAGCGTGAGGCGCGCGGATGAAGCTTGGCAGGATCACCATAACCAATATTGCAAAGCCAGTTTGATTTATAAGTTGTATTGTCAAGAAAAGCCTTGTCTACCAGATTATTTTGAAATCCAGACATCGGTCCTACATCCAGACCAAGGGCTCGGCAAGCGAGCATAAAATATGCGCCCTGCAAAGTACCATTGCGAAAAGCAGCTTCTTGAATAAATTCCGGTTTACCGACATACCAACTTTTGGCATCCACATGCGGGCAAAGTCTGGCGAAATGCTCATAAAATTCCAGATCATAAGCAATGATTGCTGTTACCGGCGCGCTCATAGTTTGATCCACATTGCCCGGCATGAGAGTGGGTTTCAGTTTTTCCTTTGCTTCTTTGCTTTTTACAAAAACTAGACGCATAGGATTATCGTTAGCGCTGGTCGGACCCATGCGAGCCAGATCATAAGCTTGTTTCAACAGCTCATCTGGCACTTCTTTATTGACCCAGCCGTGATATGTGCGTGCTTTAAGAAATAGCAAATCAAACATTTCTTGTTTTGTAAATTCAGCTACTTGAGCTTGCTTACCGGTTGCTTGCATATTTTTACCTCAATATTTTTTATACTTGAATTATTGGTGAATTATTTGCGCGCCAAAACGTTTCGCTGTCACTTTTGCAAAATATGATGCTGAACCTTTAGTCCAGGCACAAAGAGGCTGCTGGCATATTGTACGATAACCAGCACTAAAATAAGGGATATTATAAGCCAAGAAAGTTTAAGAGCGAGATGCCAGTGGTTAACATTTTGCTGATACGCTTTACTTCTGTATCTGGATCTAATGCGAGAAATAATTTCTTCTCTTTCTCTATTTTTTTTCTCAGCCTCATGTGGTGCAGCGGGCGCGTTTTGAAAAGCCGGCAATAAACTAAGGCTTGTGGTGCTGCCCAGCAGTGTGTCCCCTGAATCGGGAAGGTTGGGCCAGGTTTCTAAAATCTTTTCTGCTTTGAGATAAAGCGTTTGATTGACTTCTGGGGGGATTTCTCGTCCAGTATCAAGAATGGCATAATTACCCGAGCATACCGTCAGCAGCTTTTTAATTGCCGGGTAACCCGTTTCGTTTGTGCCATCAATACAGCCACCTAAAATATAACCACCAGTACCAAAACTAATACGCCCTTGCAGTGCTTCTTCTTTACAAGAAACACGCAATAATATATTCGACACAGACTTTAGATACATGATTGTCTCCAGCACATCATTCATGCCTTCTTCTTTAGTTAATATGCCTTCGATTATGATATCCAAAGAGTTCGCCTCTTTATCTGTATTGTTCTGAGTCTACCAGATGCCAGCCCGCATTTTTAAAGAATGAAATAGTAAGAAGGCTAAATTTTTCGCTCTATATTTCTGGTAGAATCGCAATAATGAAGAAGCGCATCATGTGTGTATTTGGCACGCGACCGGAAGCAGTCAAGCTGGCTCCGGTGGTGAAAGCTTTGCAAACTTCATCTACGCTTGAACCGGTGATTGTGCTTACCGCTCAGCACCGCGAAATGCTGGATCAAATGCTTGATTGGTTTTCCATTACGCCGGATTTTGATTTGAATCTGATGCGTCCTGGCCAATCATTGGCCGAATTGACCGCTTCTGTTCTGCGCGAAATGGATGTCTTGTTGGCGAAGACCAAACCCGATTTTGTTCTTGTGCAGGGCGACACAGCTACAGTGATGGCGACCTCGCTTGCTGCGTTTTATCAAAAAATTGCTGTTGGTCATGTGGAAGCTGGTTTGCGCACCAATGATCGCTATAGCCCCTTTCCGGAAGAAATGGCCAGACGCCAGACTGGACGCTTAGCCACTTTGCATTTTGCACCAACGCAGACAGCTGTTGATAATCTGCATCATGAAGGCATTACCGAAAATGTTTTTCTCACCGGCAACACGGTCATTGACGCTTTACTGGATACCATCTCCCGTCTCAAACAAGTATCTATAGATAAGAAATTATTTGCCGGCGTGGACTTTGATAAATATAGAGTCTTGCTGGTTACTGCTCACCGGCGAGAAAATTGGGGCACCGGTATTGATGAAATTGCCCAGGCATTAAGACAAATTGCCGATGAATTTGCTGACGTACAAATTCTTTATCCCATTCATAAAAATCCTGTGGTGCGCGAATCAGTAGAACCAGTATTTGCCGGACATAAGCGCATGTTTTTAATCGAGCCGCTTGATTATGTGCCTTTTGTTTATGCCATGCAAAAAGCTTATTTAATTTTGACCGATTCAGGCGGCGTGCAAGAAGAAGCACCAACCTTAAAAAAACCGGTTCTAGTCTTGCGCACCAACACCGAAAGACCGGAAGCCGTAGAAAGTGGTGCTGCCCGCCTTGTCGGCACCGAAAAAAAAGATATTGTCGCCGCCGCTAGACTGCTTCTGACTAATTCTAACGAATATGACAAAATGATTTGTAAGGACAATCCTTATGGCGATGGCCACGCCGCCGAAAAAATCGTCCGCGCGTTAGAAAATTTTCTGGCTAAGGACAAGTCGGCGGTTATGAAAGGAATCGTAGGGGCGGGCGCATGTCCGCCCGGTTGCGTGAAAAAAGGAGACCGCTAAAAATGACTGACGTCCCGGGCTACGGCGAATTCTTAAACGAAGAACATCAATCTGTGCGGGAAATGGTGCGAGATTTCGCTGATAAAGAAATCGCCCCCAAAGCCAAAGAAGTGGACAGCAATGCTAGATTTCCCGAAGAAACTTTTAAAGCCCTAGGCAAATTAGACTTACTCGGGTTGCCCATAGGCACCGAATACGGTGGCGCCGGCCTTGATTACCGCAGCTACGCCATTGCTGTCGAAGAAATAGGGCGCGCCTGCGGTTCAACCGGCTTAAGTTATGCTGCTCATGTTTCACTGGGCTCCAATCCCATTTATTTATTCGGCACAGAAGATCAAAAGAAAAAATATTTGCCCAAACTCACCAGCGGGCAATATCTTGGCTGCTGGGCGCTCACCGAGCCGGGCACAGGCTCAGACGCCGCTGCCCAAAAAACTACCGCCAAGCTTGATGGAGATCACTGGATAATCAATGGTACCAAACAATTTATTACTAATGCCACCCACGCTAATCTTGCCGTAATCATGGCCATGACCGATAAAAGTAAAGGCAGCAAAGGCATTTCTTCTTTTGTCGTTGAAAAAGATACACCTGGTTTGTATGTGAGCAAAGTAGAAAAAAAATTAGGCATGCGCGGCTCACCCACAGCCAGCCTCACTTTTGATAATTGCCGCATTCCTAAAGGAAATATTTTAGGAGAAATAGGCGAAGGCTATAAACAAGCTTTAATTACATTAGAAGGCGGCCGAATTTCAATTGGCGCTCTTGCTCTTGGTATTGCTCAAGCAGCTTTTGAAGCGGCGCTCACTTACGCTAAACAAAGAGAAGCTTTTGGCCAGCCAATTGGCAAATTTCAATTGATTCAAGGCTATTTGGCCGATATGTCCACACAAATTCAAGCCGCCCGCTTATTGATCTATCACGCCGCCTGGCTTAAAGATCAACATAAGCGAGTTACTTTAGAAGGCTCGCAAGCAAAACTTTTCGCTTCTGAAATTTCCTCCCGCGTTTGCAATTTATGTGTGCAAATTCATGGTGGCTATGGCTATATCGAAGACTTTCCTGCCGAGCGCTATTTACGCGACGCCAAACTTTGCGAAATTGGCGAAGGCACTTCCGAAATTCAAAGATTGCTCATCGCCCGCCAGCTTGGGTTGTAAAAAAAGACGAAAGTCAAACAACGAAAGTTACTGCAACTTTTCCAAATCGGCGAGATCTTGAGATCGACCAGTGGCGCGTTTATTTTTCATCAGGTTTGTCAGATCTATAAATTGCACAGTCTCTCCATCAATGTCTACCGAAATACGCGACTGGTAGCAGTTCTCGAAATCAATACCATCTGCGCTGGTAAGAAGGTCTATTCGGGAAGGAGGATAACCCAGCTGGATGACCTGGTCTGGCACAAGAAAATCCTTTTCGTTAAGCGAAAGTGATGCGAAGCCAAACTGTTCCAGCGCCTCAATGAGATTTCGTGCGTTTTCCTCCGTCATTTCAATCCACACATCTAAATCTTTCGTATAGCGTGGATATCCATGAAACGCAACAGCGTATCCGCCTACGACAAGATAGCGCACACATTTATCGTTTAGCGATTTTATAAACTCTTTGAAGTCTTGGTTCAGCATCGTACTTCCAGTGATGATACTCTAGCCGGATTTGCTCAAGCTGAGCAAGTCTAAGCTGATATGGCTGATTTTGCCAATAGACAAAATCACTTCGCCTATCGTGAAGTCCTGTTTTGATAATCTGTTTCCCTGCGCTATTACTAGTGTTCATACTTTCAATTTTACAACAATTTTGCCCCGGGCGCAGATAGCGCAGAGGCTATTTTAGATTCACCCTATACAGGTTTTAAGGCACTGAGGTTTCGCCCATGGCGCGACGCACAGCATAGTGGATACGCCACATCAGAGATTCATTAATGCGGTTCCCCAGAGGTCCTTTAACGAACAAAGACTTATGTAGTGTGGTTAATTGTTCGCATTTAGCAATTGATTGATGCGGCAAGCCGCCTTCCCTGGCAGCAATGGTTACATGAGTATTGATATTGGCAGTAAGGTTAGAAAAGATCGGTACAACCATATAGTCTTCAGAATGAGCATTGCGGCTATCTCTGGAAACAATGATGGCCGTTCTTGGTTGATGAGGATCTATCGGTTGATTTGGCAGATTAACCCACCACACCTCACCTTTTCTTGGAAATTTTTGTATGCTCATTTCCCCAGATATGTTTTGCTGCTTCAGTTGTAATTTGTGTCCAGGCTGCATTTGTCGCTTTGTCTTTAGCGGTTAGATTGCTGTAGTAAGCAATGTCTGCTTGTTCTTGCTGCCACTGGCACCACATTAGTAGAGCTTGTTCAAAAATACTGCTGCGATTTACGCCCGTCTTGTTCACATGCTCATCTATCGTATTCAGCAAAGAGGCACTTAGAGAAACAGTGACTTTCTCTTTGTTCTCCAACCCCACCCGTTGGGGTTCATAAGCGTATAGCCCGGTGCCGGAGGGCATTGTCTCCACTTGCCCTTCTGCTACCCGCATTGATTTTCTTACTTTTCTCCGCGGCATATTTTCCGTCCCCGCTCTTTTATACCACTATATTATCATACTTTTTGTAAGATATAATAAAAAAGAAAAAAATGGGGGACCAGCGATTGGTCCCCCGGGACTATCACACCATCCTTCTTCAGCACGAGTCGGGGGGCGTGCTGAACTTAATCCCACGGCGGGCGCGTCGAAGGAATCCCGAGATCCAGCAGCTCTGTCGTGAGGCTTTGATAAACCTCGTACCCGGGGGCGCCCGGCCCGCGGTGGATAGCCTCGCGCAGCATCAGCATAACGATCACGCGCGCTCTTGGCACGTTGCAATGCTTGAGGGCAACTGCCAACATCTGCGCAAAGGACAGGATCATCTTGCTCTCAGACGTGGAATAGTGTGCCCCGGGCTGTACCCACTCGACTTCCCCGACGAAGGGCGTTGCTTGATCAAGGGCCCCGCTCAGTTCCTCGTTGGTCACGCCGAGGTTGTCTATCAATTTCTCCCAGGTGGTCACAGCGGGCATCAGGCCCAACTCAGTTGCCCGCTGGCTAAAGGCCACCGACCATTCGAAGAGCATCAGTCCAATGTCGGCATGGGGGGGAACGCTCACCTGGACGCCGCAGCAGGCGACCAGGATTGTTGTCTGTCCGGCGGTAGCTTCCTCCGCTGCCCGCGTAAATGCATCCACGATCATCCCACGCGACGGCACGCCGCGTCCGTCTGTCTGTACATCGATTCTCATTTTGCTCTCCTTCAGAGCTGGGGTTAGAGCCAGACATCTTGCTAAAGTTCCGGCAGGAGCCAGACCATCCAGATTTCCAGGACCTGGGAGCCGGTAAAGTCTCGCTGCGAGCCAGCCGATGCTACGGCCAGTTTGATCCACAGCCCCCAGCGGACTTCGATGACCAATCCTTGACCAGGATCGGATCTGCCAGTCACTGTCCCGCAAGGCCTCGCCTGCGGGGATAGAGCCGCCGACCATGCGGTCGTCAGCAATGCTCAATTCGGCCGGGCTACAGCGCAGGATGTCCTGCAAATCGATGGTTTCCACCATTCGATTCAGGCACCCATCAATGCTTGCGACCCATGCCGGGGTGATCTGGACGACCGAACGCCCTGATACCGAACGTCCTCTCCCTCGGCATAGGCGATCGTCGCCCCTTCCGGCAGGGCAGATTTTTCAGTAGTCCAATGATGCACTGATTCTGGCTGTGGATATCAGCCAGAGCGGCGATTATGTCGGGCAGACTTTCTGCCGATGCAACGACCAGAATGGTCGGCACTCGTTCTTGAGAGGAAGTCTGTCCGGATTCGGGCGTGCTCATCCTGCAGTCCTTTCTCGACTGATGGAACTATCTCGACGGCAGACAGAACGGCGAAGTGCCGCACCCATCCCCGTCAAGTACTGCATTGTCACGAAGCAAACTTGTCTCAATATCGGTGCTCACCGATACAAAGCATGATCCCACCCGGCTGCGGACGACATCGCATGTGTTTGCATAGCTTGCATGTCGCTCTTAATTCAGTCGGGTTGCTGGTGTTCCTCGGGTGGGGATGTGGAAAACACCACACCCTGGCATTTTTGATCAGGCAAAATCAAGAGGCAATGCCACTTCTTCCTAAACGCACAATTTTGCCCAAAAAGCCCTTCTGTGCTTGACATTGACTCTTTTCCGCTAAGAACAGATGATTTAATAACCGATTTTTTATGCGATATTCAAGATTAAATTGAAGCATTATCGATAGCGCGGCTCGCGCTAACTTTTTCTTAAACGCAGCTAACGAGATAATCTGTGGACAATGGACAGAAGTTTATCGAAATGATCGTAGGGGCGCGTGCAAATGCGCCCGCCTATTATTCGTGTAGATCGTTCCTAGTGGGCGGACTCGCGCCCGCCCCTACGAATCCAATGGACAGTGGTCGGTCCTCCGAGCCAGCTACGCGCGCCCGTGTATTGTTTATGCACGTCGTTCCTAACGGGCGGGTGCAACCCGCCCCTCTTACAAGAATGGGATCCGCGAGTGTTATGCGAAAAGTTCTAAATTTCTTGCGAGACAATATCGAATAATGCGCCAAGCACCGGCACTGGCTCTAAAGCACCGCCGACCAAAAGAAAAAATGCTTTGATAAATAAGCTGGAAAGAAATGTCTTTTTTATTTTGCTTCGTTGACGCATTATTTCCTCGCGTTAAAACGTCCGGCGCAAGAGGGTTCTATATCCTCTCGTGCTCGTTCTAAATTGTCCTAATCAATTAAAAAACCACCAAAACTATGATGTCATATGTGGTGTTAAGAAGGAGTTAAGAAAACTGTTGAGTCAAGCTGGATTTAATTTTCTAATCACAATTGATTATTAAACCACTTACTGATCATTTCCCGGTGCAAGGGGAAGGCAATATTAGCTGGCAATGTTTCTTTGCTAAAACACTGCACTTCACTTGCATCATCACCCGGTTGCAAGACGCCACCAGTTGATTTGCCTATATAGAACAAAATAATTACGTTAATCCCCCGGCCTGGCGCATAAGCACCAATCATCCGTTCGATTTTGACTTTTAATCCTGTTTCTTCCTCTACTTCTCTAATGGCAGAAGGTTCAGGCTCTTCATTTGCTTCGATAAAACCGCCAGGTAAACACCAATCATCCACGTAGGGCGGAAATTTTCGCTTAACCAGAACAATGCCGTCATTTAAAGGAATCAGTGTTGCTGTTACAGGTATTGGATTATCCCAGTGCACAAATTCGCAGGCAAAACAAATTAACCGGTCCCGCCCATTAATAAAACTGACCTCTAATTCTTTGGCGCATAGAGGACAAGATTTTAAAGCCAGTGCGCTAACTCGGGAAAAAAGCATAAAAAAGATACTCCGTTTTAGTTATGAGCTTATACCCTTTTGGGGCGATGGGCCAAATTGGTAAAACTGGTAGGTTTTAAAGTGAAGCCACTTAAACACGATTTAATAGTTGCTTTACAAAAGGACCGAAATCGACTTACCCCTGATTCAATTAATAGGATGTAAAGATCGCGAACATATAGAAGTTCGATATTGACAATATTTGACAGCGATATATTTTACAGACTTCAGGGAATTAGAGAATCGAGCGAAACAATCCTCTTTCAAAAACACTAGTAGGGAGTTCTTGTCATGGATATAGAATCATCAATTGATCTTCTTCGGCAAACAACCGCTAAAATGCAAAATGCATTGCGAGAATACGAGCGGCTTGCTGAATTAAACGATGCTCAGATGATTTGCGCGGGTGAAGTTTGTTCATGTGGTTGGAAGCCGGTGCGAGTAGGCAACTATTCGTCGGACAACCAAGAAATGAGAGAACATAAAACCGACTGCTATTTTTCTAATAAGAACTGATCATCACTAATTGTGATACCAAACGGTTCAATATTCAGTTTGCGTCCAGAATTTGTTTGTTCCACTTTGCCGGCGATAATTGCTTCATAGCCGGAGCGCTTGGCGACGCTGACTGTTTGTTTGGCTGCATGATCATCAGGCAAAAATATGGCAAAACCCACGCCATAATTAAATGTTTTGAGCATCTCTTCTTTGCTCATGCCCGCTTTTTCTTCCACAAAAGAAAAAACTGGCGGCACAGGCAGAGTATTTTCAATTTTATAACAAAGACTTTTCTTTGACCGCATCAGCTTTAGCCAGCCATGTCCGGTGATATTTTCTAGAGCGCAGATATCTATCTTTGCTGACAGAAGACTTTGCACCAGGGGCGTATATAACTTGGAGGGAGCATTGATTGCTTGCCAGAACTCTTGTCCATCCGGCAATTTAGATCGATAGCCATGCGGCAATTTATCGGCCAATGCACGCAATGTAGTAAAGCCATTTTCGTGTGGACCGGAACTGCCTATAAAAACTATTTTATTGCCGTCTGCCAGGCGGCTGCCGTCAACCGGCACCATTTGTGGTGGCATGATCGCAAATAAAGATCCGGCAATATCCAATTTATCTTCGCAGATTTTTCCTTTTAACTGTGGCGTTTCTCCTGAAATCCATACACAACCCACCGTTTTGCAGCCAGTAATTAATCCATCAGTAAAGCCTTCAATAAAATTCTCATTGAATATGTTCTCTGGATTACTGCTAGGCAAATATAGAGAAATCAGGATAGTTTGCATACCGGCTGATGCGGCATCGTTAGTTAAAGAGCTGATGGCCTTAATGCCAATGTTATGCCAGAATTGCCTAAGCTCACTAGCGGTTAAATTCGCAGGCCGCGCATCATCAGCAGTGCCTAAGCCTTCGGCGATTAAAGTAATATATAAATTTTCCGGTGCTGGCCCTGAATTTTGCCAATAATTTTTGAGGTTAAGGTTAAAAACGTTGGCACTGGCTCCCAGTCCTTCTTGAGGCACAAAACCAAAACGATCGGCAAAGCCAAGTGTTTTTTTGCTGGCGGCAATAAAAGCCAGCTTTGCCTTATCAAGGCAATCATAATTAACCCGATCAATGTTGTTACGCGGGGCAGATGTTTTAGTTTCGTCTAAATTTGCTTTTTTAATCGTCATTCAGGTCTGGTCCATCCATATACAACGCTCAATCTTACCTGATTAATGCCGTTGAGTCCTGCTGATCCCCAATGGCACTTTGAATCTAGGTTTTATTGAGTGTAACATTTCACTTGGTGATATGCTTATTGAAAAATAGCCTTAAACTGAAAAGATAATTTCAGAAACTCAATAACCTACTGCAGCAAAAAAGAAGAAAGAGGGCGAAAGATGATTTTTCGGGCGATGCGCATAAATGACAATTTGAAGAATGCAGGATTGATTTTTTTGTCAGCTTACACCCTGCTTGTTAATTCGATGCCTGCTTCCTCAATGGATAAAACGCTTTTGTTTACCAGCGGGCACAACGATGTGCACGGTGGTAATGCAGTCGTGACTCAAACAGGACAGGTTGATGCCTATGATGGAGCGCAAGTTTCTTCTTATGACAATGCAAAAGTTTTTGCTTATGATACTTGCAAGGTAGAGGCGCATGGTAATTCGGTTGTCCATGCCAATGCACAAGTGAAGGTAAAAGCATTTGACAGCTCTCACATTTTTGCTGTTAATAAGGCGGACATTGATGGTAACGGTAGTTCTATAATCTATGCTCAGGATGATACTACGGTGATTGCGCATGGCAATGTTACTCTTTTTGCTAACGGGGACGTCAAAGTAAAAGCTTACGATGATGCCTCGGTGGATGCCTGGGGCAATGTCACTGTAGAAGCGCATGGCTCGGCAATTATACGTGCTCATGATGATGCGGTGGTCACTGCTTTTGACTCGGCCACCGTCAAGTCCTATGGCAACAGCCACGTTACTGCCAAAGACAATTGCGAAGTCGACGCCTATGATGCCTCGGTGGATGCCTGGGGCAATGTCACTGTAGAAGCGCATGGCTCGGCAATTATACGTGCTCATGATGATGCGGTGGTCACTGCTTTTGACTCGGCCACCGTCAAGTCCTATGGCAACAGCCACGTTACTGCCAAAGACAATTGCGAAGTCGACGCCTATGAAACGTCTACTGTTACCGCCACTAAGAGTGTGCAAATCGTCCGCAGCGGCCAAGCCAAAGTAACTTATACCTCCGGCCCAGCGACCACTAAATAAACTGCGGACC
Source organism: Candidatus Melainabacteria bacterium (assembly GCA_963767815.1). Classification (GTDB taxonomy): domain Bacteria; phylum Cyanobacteriota; class Vampirovibrionia; order Obscuribacterales; family Obscuribacteraceae; genus CAVYFJ01. Next base: position 154,530 of record CAVYFJ010000004.1, read on the forward strand.
CGTTGCAGTAGTTGATACAAAAAACAAAAAGAAAAGAAGATGACGAGGACGGCCTGGCCGTCCTCGTCATTCTGCGATCGTAGGGGCGGGGCTTGCTCCGCCTATTTGAGCGAGGCGAATAGCTGGCCCGTGGGACCGACGGTGTTGGAAGGAATTGTAGGGGCGCAGCATGCGCGCCCATGTTCTGCCCGCCGCCCTATTCATCGTATCTCGCTGCGGCGAGATATGCATCCTGGCAGAGCTTGCCTTGCTGGTGCACCTCGTGTTTGCGGCGCTCCAAATATGACCGCAAATCTCGGAGCTGCACCGCCGCGCTCCTCACCTCGTCGTTACTTGCTCTGAGAAAATCCATTTCCCAGATTAGCCAATCCAGCGCCTCGAGGTTTGTCTTAGCTCTTTTGAGGGCTTCTTGTGTTTCGCCGTGCCATAGGGCTTCGGCCGTAGCATGTAACTTCCATGGGTCGGATTTGGGGTCCGCCCGTGGCTCAACCGATGGATTTTTCCACGCCTTCGTGGATCGCTCAAATGCCCCCGCGCACTTTGCACAGGCCGAGTCGTAATCGGCCACACCAGCGTGGGCGTCATGGCGAACGTCATCGAGGCTATTGAGGCATTGGGAAATCATAATTGGTCGCACCACGAGCGCGACGCCGATAGAGGCAAGGAAAGTCCAAGCGAAAGCCCGACCGATTTTTCGTATCTTGGTCATGGAACCGATTCCTCTCGATTGTAATTGGGAACGGCATCGCCGTCCCCAGATTGGTTCGCAAAACGCGGAAATCCTCCCTTACTGCAGCAGGTCGCGCAGCGCCTGCTCAAACTTCTTGATTGCTACGTTGAAAGGAAGCCGCAGCGCGCGGACTTCTCTTCTCACCTGGCGCTGCTCGCTGGCAATTGGAGGAGTATTGGCGATTGCGATAGTGCTTATCGCATCCGGCACTGCCTCCTCAAGGGTATCAAACAGTTTGCCGACCTTTTCGACCTCAATCTGGAGAAGCCTCCGTGTTTCGAGCACGCGCGCACCAGGGCTCGCTCTAGTTGCTTGGAACGCGGCAATCAATCCAGGAAGTGCCGTGCTCAGTTCGTCGCTCATCTCCATCAAATACTGTGCGTGGCCGCCCAGGTAATCGACAAGCGGACCAACTGAAGCGCTCAGCGCTCGAAGAGCGCTTTGAAACGCCCGGATTTTCTGGCTGGGTGTCTTCTTACGGCTCGTCTTCGTTCTCGACTTCGCTGGCTTTCTCATGATGGGAATCTCCTCTTTCTTGGGTAAGAAAATCTTTTCGATTCTTAGGTGGACACCGTCGATGATCGGACTCGCCAGTCATCTCCTCGAGGTAGTTTTCTCTTTCTCCACCGACGTCGCCGAAGGCGATTGGGGGCGTCGCGGTGCCTGCAGCTGCCTTTGGACGTAACTGCTGATGCTAGCAATCACGCTCACCCCGATTAATAACCCGAGCAGGACGCGAACACACACGTCCAAGCCGCCGACCATGCTTGGGTCAGATTCTTCCATCGGCTTCCGACACCGATGTTTCATACCGTGGTCCTCCAATTTCCAATCTTGGATTGTTTTGCCGGAAAGAAATCTCAATCCCTCACGAACGGCCTCAGTTCGCTGGGAATGACGGCGTCGATAGTGACGTCGTGGTGCGACGCCCCGACCGCCACAACCACGATTTTTATTTCGCCGTAATTGGGGACGAGGATAAGTATCTCTCTCCCTGCATAGGCGATAAGCGGCCGCCATTTTTTCCCAGGCGCCGTTATCTGTAGCTTCACCTGCTCATCGACGGTTACGGCCTCCACCACGACTTTGCCCGTCCCATTTGGCAGGGTAATTTCCAACTGTGGTCTGGGTCGACCGGGATTGGGCGCACTGGGATCTGGCGCATCAGGTTTGGATGCACTGGCGCGTCGAGTCGTTTTCATTTTTTTTGCCTCCATTTTTGACGACTCACTAAACTAAATCAGATCGAGCTTTCTGCTTCCCGAACCAGAGTCTCCTTAGCCAAGCTTGTTCTAGCAGCCAAAAACACCCTAATCGCTACCAATGCGATTTTCAGGGACTAAAGAAAGATGCTGCTTGCCTGGTTACGTCGAAGAAATGTCCATGGTCGGAAACTTATACAACTTACCCTGACATTTTCAGTTAATCAAAATCAAGTCCCAGCTTTCAGACAGCCGGGGGCATAGTTGCTGCGCGAAAAGCCGCCACCCATAACTTGACAAGGGCTTTCTAGCCCCATGGATGAGTAAAAAGCGCAGCCGAATTACGGATTTATTATCTGATTTTGCAAATTAAATTCAACTTTGCAGCTAGCGCAGCTGCGCTAGGTTGTTGGTAGCCAAGCGAAGCGGGCGGACTTGCGCCCGCCCCTACGATCCTAACGATCAGGTACCATGCCCAATGGTTAAAGCACCAATACAACGATCGGGTGTCGTTCTCAGGCTACGGTTATCTGCGGGCACAAATAAACATCTTGAATGGCATTGAGCAATTCAATGCCTTCTTTCATCGGTTTTTGGAAAGCCTTGCGCCCTGATATTAAGCCCATGCCACCGGCACTTTTATTGATCACAGCAGTGGTGACTGCTTCTTCAAGATCATTTTTTCCAGACGCCCCGCCTGAATTAATCAGCCCGGCTCTGCCCATATAACAATTAGCCACCTGATAGCGGGTGAGATCAATGGGATGATCAGTAGTTAATTCTGAATAGACCAGCGGGTCAGTCTTGCCGAATTTCAAGGCATTGAATCCACCATTATTTTCAGGCAATTTTTGTTTGATAATATCCGCTTCAATAGTTACGCCCAGATGATTAGCCTGCCCGGTTAGATCTGCGGCCAGACTGATAATCAACCCCTTCATGTTTGAAAGCGGCATTGCGCAAATAGCACCACAATACCGTGGCCATACCTAATTGATGTGCTTCATGGAAAGCAATAGCAATTTCTTGAATTTGGCGCGCTGATTCTGGTGAGCCAAAATAAATTGTCGCTCCCACAGCAGTTGCTCCCATTTCCCAGGCTTGTTCCACCGTGCCAAATAGAATTTGATCAAAATGATTTGGATAGCTCAAAAACTCATTGTGATTGATTTTGACAATAAAGGGAATTTTGTGCGCATACTTGCGGCAAACAGATCCAAGCACGCCAAATGTGGAAGCGACGGCATTACAACCGCCTTCAATTGCTAATTTGACAATATTTTCTCCATCAAAATACAGCGGATTCTTAGCAAACGATGCGCCCGCTGAGTGCTCAATGCCTTGATCAACAGGCAAAATGGATACATAGCCCGTGCCTGCTAAACGACCATGGTTGAGAATGGTTTGTATGCTGCGCAAAACTCGCGGTGAGCGATCGCTCAAAGCAAAAACGCGATCTACCGAATCTGGTCCAGGTAAATGCAAATCATCTTTGCTGATGGTGGTGCATTTATGATCAAGATAATAAGCGGCTTTGCTGCCCAATCCTTTTTCAATTTTTGATAATTCTGTCATAACCGGCATATTTTAAACTGTCTCCCTGATATCCATCTAGGCCCAATAACATGGCCCAACCCATATAAGATAGCAAAATCCGACGCATCATTTATCAACGAATATTCATCCGCTGATTTACCAGTATGATAAACGAGCTCTGGTAAAATAGCACCTTGGCAAGAAAAGCGGTGTTAACAATCAAGAGATTATTCGGACAAAACCAAGGCTTATTAAAAAGTCTGGCTAGTAAGAAGTAAAGCTGTATTTTAAACTTTAATCACCCTGAGGCGTTTGGCACATTTCGATAATTGGACGAGGCGCAGATGACAAATAAATATATGAAAAACAAAATCTCATTGGCATTGGGACTTTGGCTTGTAGCCGGCTATTCGGCAGGCTTACCTGTTCTTGCTGCGCAAAGTGTGTCCATATGTAATATTTCTGTCAACAAAGATAAGCAATTAGTGGTTGATTTTGATAATCCAAATCATCTCGCGCCCGTTGCTCCGCAGGTGCTTGATTTTCCTGGACAGCAACACGATATTGTCCTTGAATTTCCGAATACTTCGTTTGAGTTGAGCAAAATCCCGCGGGCCAGGACGGTCTTAGATGAATTAACTAAGGTGTTTCCTGACGTTAAAAGTATTGCCTATGCTACAAACAATGACGCCAGCAGGGCCAGAATTAGATTGAGCATTTCTGAAAATGTTTCCACTCATCCTATTCTCACTAAAGTAGATCAAGACTCAGTGGTCATCGACTTAGGTTTTCCTGTGGCAGACAAGAATGCCGGCGGAGTGACTGCTAATGCTGCCAATAATCCGGAAGCGGCTCACGTTGCCCAAGCGGGCGGAGCATCTATGTCTTTGGATTCAGCGGCACCCGCTCGGCATGACTCACATGCCTCACGGCCACTGAGCCCCGCCCCTACGATTTCAACGAGCGCTGGCGATTTAAATGGACAGAACACACCTGCGCAAGAATCATCTGCTGCAGTAGTAAATTCTCCAGCTGTTACATCAACAGAAAATGAGCCGCCGGCAAATACACCAGCGGTAACGAAAGGTAATTCAGCCACCGGCTTGAAAGATAAGACAGTTACTGGAATAAAGGGTGCCTGGCAGTCTAGTCTAAAAGCGGGACACAATTTTTCCAAGCTAAATCCATTTGCCTCCAAGAAGCAAGCCAAGCCTACAATTGCCTCTGCAGATGCTCCTGCCGACAAGCTACTGATGCTGACACTTCCCAGGACACTGATACTAGCAAACCAAATCTGAGCGCAGAAAAGCTAACCGCTCTAGAAGCGAATGCAACAACAGGAGCAGACCTTAATTCAGTACAGCCAACTGACTCGGTTGCTGCCATCTTCCCAAATACAATTGTGCCTACAAGTGCAGCAAGTACTGCCACGCCGCCCGCTGAGACTATGGCAACGCAGACCCCAACTACTCCGATAGCTGCTGCTCCAGATGCCGTTGCGGCAAAGCCACCAGCGCCGGTCGCTGAGACTACGGCAACGCAGACCCCAACTACTCCGATAGCTGCTGCTCCGAGTACCGCTGCGGCAAAGCCATCAGCATCGGTCACTGAGACCGTTGCCACACCAGCCGCGACAACACCAACTACTTCGATAGCTGCTGCTCCAGATGCCGTTGCGGCAAAGCCATCAGCACCGGTCACTGAGACTGTTGCCACACCAGTCGCGACAATACCAGCTACTTTGATAGCTGCGACTCCAAATGCTGTTGCGGCAAAGCCACCAGCACCGGCCACTGATCTTGTTGCCACACCAGCCGCGACAACATTATCTACGCCTCCGGCTGCCAATGAAATTGTCAAAGCGCCCTCTACTCTTAAGCCGGAAATCATTTCTGGCGAGCAAACCGTCTCAGTACAGCCATCTGCTGTAACCACACCGGCTCAACCCATGTCTTTGCCGCGCATTGTTGTTGGACAGGAAAACGGTAGCGCTGAACAGGCGAGTAAGGATGCCCTAATTACGCCTATTAAGCCGGATGCGAAGGTTGATCAACGCCTGGCGAATATGCCGGCTAGTGTCCAGGCCGCCGCTGCTGCTGAGGCCAATGCAAGCCAGCCTCGGATGATGACAAAAGAGTCTGAAGGTGACGCATCAGTAATTGCGGATTTGAAAACAGATTTTGCTAAGGATAATAAAAAACCTGAAGCTAAGCCTGAAACTAAATCCGAATCAGACTCAGCGACAGATGAGCGACAAGTTGACAAAATCGGATGCGTCCGCCGATTCAAAAGATGGTGCGCAAGAGAAAAAGGATGAGACTCCAAAAATAGCTGATGCCACGGTAAATAGCGATTTGCCCGAAAGCCTGAATGAGGCAGCCTCAAAGGCCCTTGCCAGCAAAGTGCAACTCAAAGCCATGACTGCCCAAAAAGGAGGTAAGGATTATTTCCCACCTCGAGCAAATGAAGAAGCCATTCAACATTACAATAAAGCAGTACACTTGCATCTAGCGGGTAAATTGCCGGAGGCGATTACTGAGTATCGCTTAGCTACGATTTCTGATCCGAGGCTGGCGGAAGCTCATAGTAATTTGGGTCTGATCTATAATCAGCAACATAAATATGATCAAGCCATGTCTGAATTCCACAAGGCTCTGGCAATCAATCCCAAAGATGCCATTACATACAATGGTGTCGGTGCAGCGATGCGAGCGCAAAGAAACATGCTTGCCGCGGTGCGAAATTGGCAAACAGCCGTATCTATGGATCCTAACTTAGCCAGTGCTCACTATAATCTAGGCACAGCTTATGAAATGGACAAGGATTTTGAAAAGGCTCTTGCCGAATACAAAGAGGCTGTAAAGCATGATGATCAGTTGGGAGAAGCTTATTATCGTATGGGCTTAATTTTGCAAAAAATGGGCAACAAAACTTTAGCCATTGAACAATTCAAGCAGGCAATAAAAGTTTCGCAACAAGCAGACTACGGTCGAGACGCGCAACGCCAAGTGAATACGTTGTCGCAGAAAAAAGGATCCGAAATACATTAGCGGGATCGTTGCTTCGGCATAAGCGGGCGGTTACGGGGGCACTTGCGCACCCCCCTACAAGTTCTTCGAAAGCCTCCTGAGGCAAGATATTGAAACGGTTGTTCACCTAACCTACGGCGTCAGGCAAGGTTTTTTTCTTGTCGTGTACCGATTCTAGGTTATGCAGAAATGTCTTATTGTCTGGAGCGAGCTCAGTAGCCTGGCGAAATTCTTTTTCCGCTTCTTCTGGATAATTTTCATGCAAGAAAATTACGCCCATATTATTGTGCACCGCAGCGTTTGTTGGAGATAGCTTCTGGCAAATCTTCAGCTCTGCCAGAGCCTCTTTCAGGCGGCCATCTTTAATCAGCAAATTAGCAAAATTGTAATGCGCTTCGCAAGAAGCAAAACTAATTTCAATAGCTTTTCTGTACTGCTGTTCGGACGCCTTATCTTGTCCTAATTCATTGAGTGCCATACCTAAACTAATTCGCGCTTGCAAATAATTTGGTTTTTTCAATAACAGGCGCTTATACTTGGCAACAGCTTCTTGTTTTCGTCCCTGACACTGATAAATCAAAGCCCCGAGATAATCCGCCTCATAATATTGCGGGTTATCAATCAAAGGCCTGATTTATTTCTTTCAACGCAGCGTTGTATTTCTTTTCATTAGCTAGTGCTTGTGCCTTTTGATAGTGCAAAACGGGGTCAACCGAAGTATTGTATCCAGGCTTGGTATCGTCGCTTGACATATACTCCATGGAAGTCTTTTTTGTCTTATGCGGCTTGGATTTTTTTGTTTCAGTGTTGTTTTTCCGCCCATCCTTGTCATTAGGTATTTTAACGGTTGTTTCTGTTACGGTTGAATTGACGGCTGTTTGATTTGAGGCTGAATTATTTGGCGACGACCCGCTCTTTACTGCTGGTAAAGGCAATTCGAAAGCGCAGACCAAAGTTTGGCAAGACAAGCTCACTGCTAGTGATGACAAAGCCAGAAAAGACAAAGAATTCAGTGAGTGAAAGGGTCTAATTTGGGGAATAAGTTTATTAATGGTAGTCGTGATTTTTATCATGTCTGCTTTTCTGATATATTATGTATATTATTTAGTCCTGCGAAGGGCTATATGACACTTGTTCGCTTTAGCATTAGGATAAATGATTTTTCGCAAATTGATCGTATTAAGTGGAGTGTGATTTTAGTCCATGAGGCTTGATCAAAAACATGATTTTCCCGGAAAGCTAATCGTTGTCGAGGGTGTGGATGGATCCGGCAAATCGACCCAACTTAATTTGTTGAGAAATTGGTTAGAAGCAAAAGGCAAAAGTGTCATCTTTACCGAATGGAATTCTTCCAAACTTATTTCCAAAACAATTAAGCAAGCGAAACGCTCCAACAGCTCTGATTCCCGCCACATTCAGTATTTTACACGCTACAGATTTTGCTGATCGCTTGGAAAATATTATTATTCCGGCTTTGAAAGCCGGTTTGATTGTTCTAGCCGACCGCTATTGCTACACTGCTTTTGCTCGCGATGTGGCACGGGGAGTGGATAAAGAATGGGTAAGAAATTTATATGGATTTGCCATCCAGCCTGATGGCACATTTTATTTTCAGGTGCCGGTTGAAGTTTCACTGGAGCGAATTAACAATCAGCGCGCGCCTGGCTTATTATGAGTCAGGCATGGATACTGGGCTTTCCCGAGATCCGCGCGAATCATTTCAACTTTTTCAATCGATTATTATCAAAGAATATGATCAAATGGTTGTGAATTTGAGTTTTATATCATGCCTGCTACCCGTCCTATTCATGAACAGCAGCTTCTTTTCAGAGAAAAAATGTCGCAACTAGTTAATTGATTGATCGCCCAGTAATTTTATTAGGATTGTTCAGGTATTTTATTTATGGAACCGGATCAAAAATCTTCTAAACAAAACAGCAAAGCAAGAAGCGCCCACACATTCCCGGGCAAGCTTGTGGTCATCGAGGGAACCGACGGAGTAGGACGAAGCACTCATGCCGAGTTATTGCAAAACTGGCTGGCTGTGGAAGGCTATGCCGCCGTAATGACTGAATGGAAGTCCTCTGAATTGATTTGTCGTGTCATCGACAAGGCAAAATCCAAAAATGCCTTGAACACAATTACCTTTTCTCTTCTTTATGCCACAGACCTTGCCGATAGACTGCATAACATTATTATTCCTGCTCTAAAAGCCGGACAAATAGTAATCGCCGATCGTTACTATTACACTGCTTTTGCTCGCGATGTTGTGCGGGGGGCTGATCCATCTTGGGTGAGGAAGCTATATGGGTTTGCCATTGAACCAGATTTGATTTTTTATCTAAAAATGCCGCTCGATTCGTTATTGCGGCGCATTATCACCACTCGTGGTGGCTTGGACTTTTATGAATCGGGACGCGATATTGGCATGTCAACGGACCTTTATCAATCATTCAAGCTCTATCAATCTCAAATTTTATTTGAATACGAAAGAATGGTTGATGAATATCAATACAAAGTTGTCGACTCAGACGACACTATTGATTCTGTGCAAAAGACTTTAAGAAATTATGTGCGCAAACTCCTCGACACAGCGCCCAGCAACGTGCAATCTTTTGGACAGTCGGGGACAACGCAATTAACTGCTAGTCTCTAATTCCCTAGTATCCAAAATCATAGTTACCGGACCATAATTTGTAAGGCTGACGCTCATAGAAGCGCCAAATTGTCCTGTGTCCACGGACAGTCCCTGGCTTCTTAACTGATCAGCAAAATGCTGATAAAGTTTTTCTGCCTCTTGCGGTGGTGCCGCATTTGCAAAACCTGGTCGGCGTCCGTTTTGCCAATCAGCCAAAAGAGTAAACTGCGAGACTACAAGGGCTGAGCCATTTACATCCAACACTGATTTATTCATTTTGCCTTGTTCGTCTTCAAAAATGCGCAATTGAGCAATTTTTTTTGCCAAATAATCACTATCCTTCTCACTATCGCCCATGGCAACACCAAGAAGGACAAGCAATCCATGCGTTGTGCCGGTGCTTGAATTATGCGTTTGCCCAACCAGTTCGCCACCGACCGTAACGGTGGCTGAAAGAACTCGCTGCACAACTGCTTTCATTAATTCACTTGTTCCTGAAACACACGAAGCCCTGGTCCAGTTGTATAAGCAGATCAGATTAGCGTCAAGTGCGCCAGGATCTTCATGAAATTGTTAACGAGTATTTTTTTTTACGGGTTGCTTTGCCAATATATGCTAGGATGCAATGTGGTAAGCGTTACTATGATAGATGACGCGGGGTGGAGCAGTCCGGTAGCTCGTTGGGCTCATAACCCAAAGGTCGCAAGTTCAAATCTTGCCCCCGCAACCATTTTAGAAATTCGATTGTTCGGCCTAGCGCAAGCTGCGCTAGTGATGATCATTGGCTTTAATTTCTTCGCAGTTAATTCCCTCTTAGGTTAATACCCCACTTGCTGTCAGAAGCCAACAGGCAAGCGTTTCCAATATTTCTAGAGGCAACGGTATTTAATCCCTCGATGCGCCTGAATTCTTTTGTCTTGCTGAGTCAATATTTCATTCAAATAATTTATCGCGCTTTTGTTGTTTTGTAGGCTGGTTACGTTCAAGTAAAAAATTGTCCGTAAACATGTTTAAACTAGCAAAAAACATATCCCAATCACTTTCAGCTTGAGTTATTCCCCTACGAATTGAGGCAATGCGTTTTGGATTCTCATAGATCCAGGCTTCATATGCGGATATGCACTTTACTGGATCAAGAAGAATCTGCCCAAGGTCATTTGTTAGCACTTTATATTTGGTGCCCGCTGGTGGTGCCGCTATAGCAGTACCAAGACTGACCCGCCGGTTTTTATCGAGCGCAGTTTCCTTGCCAGTGTCCTTGAATCGTGCCTTATTAACCATGGTTTAAATATAAATTGCCGTTACTACCACAATAATACAAAAGTGGGCTTTATCCGCAAGTGGGATATTCCCACCTCGAAAAAAATAAAAAAGAATCAAATGAGAAAGCGGGGACAGGGATTGTCCCTGTCCCCGCTCGTTATCGGCGGGCTGTTGCTTGGCACAAGTGACGATTCATTGCATCTGGAGGCGTCCGCACTTCATATTCCTTGGCGCTCAGAACGTAAAGGGCGGGCCCAGCATGACCAAACACAGCGCTCTCCTCATCGGAACAGGCCAATTTGAAGCACGGGAAACTCCCGATCGATTTCGTCTTGCTCTTCCATGGCATTGATAAGTCGATCAGTCTCGCCTTTCTCCTCTGCGCTTTGTCGCGCCGCCCTCAACGACAGCCTTGAATCGCTCCATAAAAGATTGCCCAATCGGACTGCGCCACTAGCAGGGCGTCCTCGGTGAGGAGAACTGGATGCGGATTAGAGGCCAGTCCTTGCGCAAGGATTGGATAATTCTTGATATCCCTCGCAGCGCAAGACAAACAAACTTTCGCTGAATTTGTTTGCAGAAACTCCCAGGTGAGACGCGAAAGGACATAACCACAGGAGTACAGTCCCCTCCTCTACCTGTACCCATGTGCGGATGAGTTCGCGGCCGAAAATGGGTTTTGCTTCCTCAATAACCTTAAATTGATGACCGCGTCGCATCAGAATTCGGGCAATGAGCGAAGAGTCATCGATCTCGAAGACGATTCCGATGTTATTCGGGCCAGTTCCTGGGGTCAGTCCTGATTCGCGGAAGAACAATCTCTTACCCGCAATCTCGATAAAGTTTGTCTCGCAGAAGGTGGGGTTGGCCATACCTCGCCGCCATACTTGCTCTTGCTTACCGGTGGATCGCCGGCAATCAATTCAGGAAGATAGCCGGCAGCATTGGAGTTGGCACCTCCGAATGATCAGTGAATTGCTTTCCGTCGATGTCGATGTTGACGAAAAGTTGATCGACCTGGCCGTCCATCGGACGGCGATCTTTTCTTCTGATACAGGTTACAGTCTGTCTAATCTTGAATTCGGACTATGAACTCGGCGCAGTCTTGCGGTGGCTTCCTCACCTCGTCCACTGAATCTCTCCTGGGACATGGATTTTCTCCAATCGTCTATGATTGCACGACAAATAATCCACTCCCGCGCAGGAGCGGAAAGAAATTTTCGTCGTGGAAATTGATAAGGCCTTGTGGAGTTTCGTTATTTGATGTGATGCACAGACAATCTAAGTCTGGCATTCTCACCAGGGAGAAATCAAGAGACTTTATGGCTAAACGTGGTTTTTTATGTCCTTTCTCATTTTGCTTAATAAATACTGTTGCCGTTGATTATCCAGAGTGACGAAATGAGCGAATGAGAAATATGTTGAGGTTTCGCTTTTTAATGCCATTTTTCAAAATTAAATTTTGCTTCGCAGCTAGCGCAGCTGCGCTAGCTCGCATGAATAATGAGGGCATATAAGAATTTGCGCACGGCAATAACACAACCCAGCTTGATTCTAACCAGGCAAAGCGATCACAAAATTTAAATAAATAATTGGAGCGGGTAGTGGGAATCGAACCCACGTGTGCAGCTTGGAAGGCTGCCGTTCTACCATTGAACTACACCCGCAATTCGATTGGGATTTTATCATAGCTATGGAGTAAGCATTTCTACAAGTAGTTTCTTTACTCTTTTAGCTTCCAAGGGGCATATTTTTCACCGCCGAGGAGCTTTTGCCACATAATTAAAGACCAGAAACTGGAACATGAAATATGGGCTGCAGCAAGCTGGATCTTTAATGCCCAGCTCCGGATGCAATTTGAAAATAACGCTGTCCCATTTCCATTGCTCTTAAAACCACTGTGCGCAAATAAAGATCGGCAATTTCAGGAAATCGTCTTGATTCACCAATGACAACACTAATCAGACGCAAATATTCATCATCTTGAAAAAGACGCAACATTCTGGCCGACAATTTATCTAAAAATTCTTCTACAGCTAAGTGACCGGTAATTTTTCTTCAAGTATTGCCAACTCCGGCCCGGCTTTTTTTAAAACCACTTCTTCAATTACCGCTTTAAATAATTGTTGTTTATCAGCAAAATGACTGTATATAGTCGCCTTGATTACTCCGGCTTCATCAGCAACTTGATTCATGCTTGTGGCAGCATAGCCGTTTTCAAGAAAAGTTTTTACAGCCGCTTTGACAATTTCTTCTCTTTTACTTTTGTGGTCTGGCGCTGTTTTTAGAATAGAATAGCTTTTTCCTTTTCAGTGGCATAGAATGTCTATTGCTTGCGCTAAGGTTGTGCGTTTTGCTTGCCATCAGTAGATTACCTGACAATTTGTTTGCTTGTCTTTATAATTGACAGTAATCCATACCGGTTGGTATTGTATCATAAGCAACTCATTGTAAGATGCTTAATTGTTGCTTGAGGCAACAGGTAAATATATATGGTCACGTTCACCTGCCAATAATCATCAGGCAGCAAACGAGTCTATAGATAAGGGCAGTGTAATGCCCATAAATCAAAGTCGCCGCGTAAATAAGCAAGAAAATATCGCTAAGAAACTTATTGCGTTGCTTGTAGTGATAGGTGGACTTGCTTATTGGTATTTCAGCCGACCGCATGGCAAACCGAAAACAGTTTATGTCAGCGGGCGCATTGAAGGTTATGAAACAAATGTGGGCGCAAAAATTGGTGGGCGTGTTGATTATATCGCCGTCCGCGAAGGCGATTATGTAACAAAGGGCAATTAATTGTCAAAATTTCTGATGATGATATACAGGCGCAATTGCGCGGCGCGCAGGCGCGCTTGCTTAAGGCTGGTGAACAAGAAGAAACAAGCCGCTATCAAATCGAAGTGGTTGAAAGTCAAATCAATGAAGCTCAAATTAAAACTTACCCAAAGCAAAGCAAGATTCCAAGCTCGCAAGTCGACCAAGCGGAAGCAAAAGTTCCGAGGCAAGAGCGAAGGTTAGCCAGGCTGAAGCAGAGCTTCTGCAGGCAAAATCTGATTTAAGTTTGGCTCAAATTCGCAAAAAACGCTATCAACTGTTGCTGGACCGAGGCGCGGTGACTACCGATGAAAATGATCAAGCTCGCACCACCATGTGATACTGACACTGCTCTAGTGGTCAGCTAAAGAGCAGGCTTACAGGCTGCTCGCAAAGAGTTGATTACTTCTATAGCTGCTTTAGACCAAGCCGCGGCCACACTTTATAATCCAGGCATTCAAAAAGCGCAATTGATATCCTTACAAAAACAATTAATCCAGGCTAAATATCAATTAAAAAGTGCCCAGCAAGATATTGCTAATGCCAAAGCAGATGAAGATCAAATAAAAGCTAATATTGCTTATTTGACAATTTTAAGCCCTATCAATGCCGTTTGCACTGCGCGCACAGTTGAACCTGGAGCAGTGGTTGTCGCCGGTCAAACAGTGCTTTCTATTATTGATCTCGATACTGTTTATTTGAGAGCTTATGTGCCCGATGCGCAAATTGGTCGCGTGCGCATTGGCGAAACGGCAAAAGTAATACTGGATAGTTCACCTAATCATCCACTTCGGGGCACCGTGATTCAAATTGATCCAGAAGCTTCATTTACTCCTGAAAATATTTATTTTCGCGATGATCGAGTGAAGCAAGTGTTTGGAATAAAAATAGCCATTATCCAGCCGGAGCGTTTTGCTAAACCCGGCATGCCGGCAGACGCCGAAATTGCCATAGATAGCCCAAGGTAATGATTGGGGTGTGGCGGATGATTAAAGTTAGGATTACGGTCAATAATCGCAGTAACGATCGCGGTGACGAATCAGGTATCTATCTATGAACAGCAATTCTACGCCTGTGGTTACCGTAAAATCGTTGTCCAAAAAATACGGCGATTTTGAGGCGGTCAAAAATCTAAGCTTTGAAATATATGCCGGTGAAACTTTCGGCTTAATCGGACCAGACGGTGCGGGCAAAACTACAACCTTTCATATTTTAGGCGGCGTACTTGAAAAAACATCCGGCGATGTCCTTGTATTGCAAACTAATCCGCGTACATGCTCGCTTACAAACAGGTTATTTAACTCAAATATTTTCATTGTATCTTGATCTCAGCATCGATGAAAATATGCACTATATGGCTGGCTTGCGTGAGGTGCCAGAAGTTGATTATCAGCGCCGCCGCAAACAATATTTACGCCAGATGGATCTGGAGCGTTTTTCGGATAGACTTGCCGGTCAACTTTCCGGTGGCATGAAACAAAAATTGGCTTTGTGCTGTGCTTTAATCGCCAGACCAAAATTCTTGCTCTTAGACGAGCCTACTACCGGTGTAGACCCGGTCTCACGCCGTGAATTTTGGGATTTGCTTGCCACAGTGACTCAAGAAGGGGTGACAGTTATGGTAGCCACGCCTTATCTTGATGAAGCAGAGAGATGCTCGCGTCTCATCCTCTTGCACGAAGGCGAAATGCAAGACATTGGCACGCCTACAGAATTGAAACAATCCCTACATTTGCATCGCCTTGAGGTAAGAGCAGGCAAACTACAGCCTTTGCAAAAAGAATTGCAAAGTATACTGGAAAAAAATGATCCGACACTTGCAAATAGCTCCGCGATAATTAATGAAATTCAACCATATGGTGACCGGCTTGATATTTTAACGACTAATGTTGATGAAGCTCGTCAGGCTATTGTCGCCATCGGCAAAAATGAAAATATTGAAGATCTCAGAATCGATTTGGAAGAACCGACTCTGGAAAATGTTTTTGTGAGCAAACTTAAGTCAAAATCAAAAGCGGAACGCGGATTGCAGTTTCCGTTTGCCAGAGAAAGCAAACATTCTGAAAGCGAAACAGCTATCGAAGCTAAAAGAATAAATAAAATCTTTGGTCATTTTCAAGCTGTGCATGATGTTAGTTTATCCGTTAAATATGGGCAGATATACGGCTTATTAGGGGCCAATGGAGCGGGCAAAACAACTACCATCAAAATGCTTTGCGGTTTGCTTACTCCAAGCTCCGGGGAGATGTCTTTAGCCGGTGAAGCCGGTAATTTACGCAGTGAATCTTTACGGCGAGAACTTGGCTATATGAGTCAGAAATTTACTCTATATGATGATCTAACTCATCTTAGAAAATTTAGAATTTTATTGTGGTGTTTATTGCGTGCCCGAGAATTTACGCAAGCAGCGCGTTCGTTGGGTATTGCGCAATTCAGGCTTATTGGGTCAAGAGAATTTAATTACCGGTAGACTCCCGGGCGGTTGGAAGCAGCGCCTTGCCTTTGGCGCAGCGGTCATGCATGAGCCAGACTGTATTATTTTTGGATGAGCCAACATCAGGCGTAGATCCGCTTGCCAGGCGCGAAATGTGGGGATTAATTCGTCAATTATCGGCACACGGCACAGCCATTTTGGTTACTACGCATTTTCTTGAAGAAGCGGAATATTGTAATCAGCTAGGATTTATGGCGGCAGGCGAAGTGGTTGCCGAAGGCTCGCCTTCTTCGATTAAGGCAGCGCAACCTGGACAACTATACGAAATACGTTTTGCTGATATTCAAGCTGCCTATAATTTTCTCAAACAAAAAATGGAACCTTGGCGTGTTTCTATTTTTGCTGACAGCATTCATTTAGTGCTTGACGCACCGGATAAAGAATTGGCCGCAATTGCAGAACCTGTTTAAGCAAAACGGTATCGATATCGTCAATGCCAGAACATTACCTTATAGCCTGGAAGACGCATTCATTTCCATTATTCAACGTGCCGCCCAAAATAATCACCAGGGGCAAGCAGCATGAAACGAATCATATCCCAGGCAGTCAAGGAAATTGCCCAATTCAGGCGCGATAAACTTACTGTTGGATTGGCATATGTTTTGCCCCTTATGGCCATGGTTCTTTATGGCTATGCCATTCGTCTTGAATCAAAAGACATAGCCATAGCTGTCAAAAATTATGATACAGGTCAATTAAGTAGAGAATATATTGCCGACATTTTTGCCACAGATCAATTAGTGCCTGTGAAATGGATAGGCAAAGATGCTTATGGGTCTCTTGATATTGGCGAGGCAAAAGCTACCGTCACCATACCACCTGAATTTTCCCGCAAAGTGAAAGCTGGCTTGCCTGCTCAAGTAGAAGTGGTAATAGATGCTACCGATATAAATAACGCCCGCGTAATTGAAAACGCTTTGCTTGCTCTCAATAATTATTTTTTGCGCTCACAAGGATTATCCAAGCAACACCCGGTTATTAGCGCCGACTTGCGCTTATGGTTTAATCCCGGCCGCAAAGAAGCGCTCTACATTGCTCCTGGCGCCTTAGCTGTATTTTTATGGATATTTCCCTGTCTCTTATCCACTTTAGCGATGTCGCGCGAGCGAGAACAGGGCACAGTGTTGCAGCTTTATGCTTCTAGTTTGACGTCATTTGAGCTTGTTGCCGGCAAATCGCTCGCTTATTTACTGATTGCTTTTACCCAAGCAGCATTTCTTATTTTTGTTAGCGTCGTCCTTTTTGGATTGCGCTTCACTGGTAACCTGCCCGCTTTTATCTTGGTATTGCTCTTCTATCTTTTAGCAGCAATTTGTTTTGGTTTTGCTGCCGGCGTTAGGGCCTCAACACAAAGCGCTGCGGTGCAAATGGTTTCTACTTTTGGTTTTTCCGCAACCATATTGCTGTCTGGTTTTTTGTATCCACTCAGCAATATTGAATATCCTTTGAACATAATTTCTAATATTTTGCCGCCCCGTTATGCCATTCCAGCTTTTAGAAATTTCTTCGTGCGCGGCAGTGACTTCTTTTCTCAGGGTTATTTATTACTGGGTTTATTAATTTGCACCGTGGTGCTTTTTCTTATTCCCACCATGGCCATGCGACGCATGCAACTTAAAGGTTAGTTATGAATGCCACATCTGTTATACATGACGGCTTTACATATAAAGAATTTATGGGACAAATTATGGCCCTGGCACGTAAAGAATTGCGCCAGATTTTGCGCGACAGGCAACTTTTATTTCTGCTTATCGGACTTCCCATTATGCAAATAACTCTATACAGTCTGGCTCTGGATCCGCAAGTCAAGCACCTGAGGCTTGGTGTAGTAGATTTTGCTAATTCGCCTACCAGTAGAAATTTTGTTGCTTCTTTAATTCAAACCCAGGTGTTTGATCTTAAATCTGCCGGTGCTACGCAAAAGGACATGGCTTTAAAAGTGCGTGATGGCAAATTGGACACAGGCATAGTCATTAATCCTGATTTTGATCGCCGAATAAAATCAGGGCGAGTGGCTTCTGTTCAGGTACTTCTTGATGGCGTAGATGCTAATAGCGCCGGCATTGCTTCCGGCTATATAACTCGCAGTGTGGGGGCCTTCAATCTTCAATATGCTACCGGCAAGCAAAATCCGACTCAATTAATAGAGCCGCAAATTAGTTTTGCTTATAATCCTGGGCTGGACGCAAAATGGTTTTTTGTGCCCGGTGTCATTGCTCTGGTTTTAACTCTTGCCAGCACGATGGTATCCAGTGCTGCCATGGTGCGGGAGAAAGATCTTGGCACTCTAGAACAATTATTGATGACACCGGTGAATTCCGCGCAAATTTTAATTGCTAAATTTGTGCCGCTTTCAATGGTGCTGATGATCAATGTTTTGGTCAGCCTGTTTATTGCGGTATTTGTTTTTCATCTTCCTTTTCGCGGAAGCGTAATCCTTTTTCTATTTGTTTCTTTTTTGTCCGTTTTACTTGGCATTGCTACAGGGGCAGCGCTCGCTGCATTTTCGGCTAATCAGCGCCAGTCGTTGCTTACTTCCTTTTTTGTCAATTTACCGGTAATTCAATTATCTGGTGCTATTGCTCCGCTTGAGGGCATGCCGCCTTTCTGGAGACATTTGTCCGCATTGGATCCGCTGCGCTATTACGTTTCTTGCGTGCGGGCGATCATGCTTAAAGGCGCAACCCTGGCCCAAATCTTGCCCGATGTTCTGGCGCTAACTTTGTTTGCCGTTATTTTACTGGCAGTGAGCGCTTCTCGCTTCCGCAAGCAGTTAGCTTAAAAGACCAGGTGATGGAAAACATTCAATGAATCGCACAATAAATACATGTCGAAAGAAACGAATACCGCTCGTAAAGATCGTAGGGGTCGATTGCATCGACCCGTCTTCTGAACGGGCGCGCATGCTGCGCCCCTACAAATTGGAATTGGTATGCGTCCTAGTTTTTGTCCAACTATGTGCTCTACTGTCCGATCCCGTCCTTGCGCAAGATCTCGATCATGCTCCGCTTAAAGGTCCAGTTTCAAGCGGAGCAAATCATCCTGCTCGCCAATCCCCGGACCCCTTGTCCTTGACCGAGCCATCAATCAACGAACCAGCCGGCTTTAGCCAGGCTGCATCTGCGGATTCAATCACCGTTATTAAACCGCCTCTGTCTGCTTTGATTACCATTACTCGTAGCGCAGATCCCTTTGGTCTTGATGCTCAAGGATCCCGTCCCATCTCTTTGGCTGAAGCCGCCCAGTTAGCAATTGAGAATAACTTGGATATCGGTGTCAGCAGGCTTGATGAGCGATCAAAAAAGATATTGTATTACGCTTCACTTGGTAAATTTTTGCCGGATATCAATCTCATGTATAACTACAATTATTTAAAAGGGCACGCCAATTTGCCTTTTATTGGCTTGGGAGCTACAGGTCTTCGTTTCAATAATCCAATAATTGCCACCGGCGCCGGCTTTACTTATCATGCCTTTCGTGGCGGTCGTATTCTTTTTGGCGCCTTGCAAAGCAAAAACTATTATCATGCTGCGGAGCATGCCAGGCAAGCCACCACAAATGATGCTTTATTGCAAACAGCCAAATATTATTATGACTTGATGCTACAAGAGGCTATTTTAGCGGTAAGAATTTCTGCTGTGCGTACTTCTGAAGCGCAACTAAAAATGAATAATGATTTGCATGAGGGCGGATTGGCTACTATGCTTGATGTTTATCAAGCAGAGACTCAATTATCGCAAGACAGGCAAAATCTCATTGATCAACAAATTGCCCGTCGCGATGCTGCCATAAAATTGGCCCAATATCTCAATGCAGATCAAGGCGAAGACCTGGCTCCTGCCAATCCGCAATTGCAAAAAATAAGGCTGGTGGCTGAGCAATTAAATCCAGCCGATTTATTGCGCATTGCCATTGATCATCGTCCGGAATTAAAACAATACGAGGCACTGCGCCTGGCGGCCAAAAAACAAATAATGATTGCCTTATCATATCTGCAACCCACTTTTGATTTCAACGGTAATGTTTATGGTATCGGTGAAACTCTCAGTAAATCTTATGACACCGTGAACGTAAATGCCCTCACTGTCATACCAAATTCCGGTGGCGTTACTACTTCCGTACCAACCCAGGCACGTGTCAGTCGCCAATTAGGAGGTGTCTGGCAAATCGGTTATAACATCAAGTGGTATTTCCAAGGCATGGGCACAGTGGATGCCGCTAACACATACAGCGCTAAAATACTGGCTCGCCAGGCCCAATTACAACAGCAAAGAGAGCTAAACCAGGTAATAGCCGATGTGCGCCAATCTTATCTTAAGACTTTAAGTAGCGAAAACAAAATCATCGAAACCAGTTCACAAGTACGTTCCTCCGGTGAAGAACTGCGGCTGGCTCGCTTGCGATTTCAACATGGACTGGGCAAAAATATTGATGTTCTGAGAGCTCAGCAGGATTATATCTCTGCTTTAATTAACAAAGCTCAGGCTTTGACCGATTTCAATATTGCTCAGGCCCAATTACTGCGTGATGTTGGTGTATTATCGACAGCTACATTAACCGCCCGCCAGCCATATAGAGGATAAATGTCAATGAAGGCAGAACACGGGCGCGCATGCCACGTCCCTACGGAAAAAGACAAATCCAGATCATATCGCTATGCGTGAAAAAGCCGATGATCTCGAACGGAATTGTAGGGGCGGATTGCATCCGCCCGGGTTCGTTGCGTCAGAGGGCAGAGCATTTATGCTTTGGATTCAGTGGTCATCCGCTCGGCATATCTCATATGCCTTGCGGCCACTGAGCGCCCGCCCCCACGGAGTCGCCCATGATGCCCAATGAAATTGTAGGGGCGGGGCTTGCTCCGCCCGTCATATCGACACATCTCCCAGTTGGGTCAGCAATGATCGGTATAGAGTGGGTCAATTCCGCCAATGATATTCCGAATGATCTCTGGCAGGAATGTTTTCCGCCGCCGCTTGAAGGACGCTGGTGGTATTCCGTATTGGAGGGCAGCGAATTAGAAGATCAATTTAGTTTTGCCTATGGAATTTTATTGCGTGACGCTCAACCGATTGGCATTGTGCCAACATTTATCATGAATGTGCCAATGGCTATTGTTGCTCCAGATGCACTAATACCGCTCCTACCTTTTCTCAGCAAAATCTCCAAAATTTTTGCTTACCAGCGCACACTGTTTGTGGGCTCTCCATGTACTGACGAAGGCACAGTTCGGCCTGATACCGGGAATTACGCTTACAGAAATAGTAAAACCATTGCACGCTGCGCTTATAAAGCGGGTGCAGGAAATTAAAGCGCAAATGCTAGTGTGGAAAGATTTTCCCCAATCTGATATGCCGGCTCTTGATCTGCTTTGTGAAGCCAAAGATGCCTTTAAAGTTATTAGCTATCCTGGCACCATGGTCCAGTTTCCTGAAGCGAATATCAAATCATATTATGGCGGACTGAAAGCATCTCGCCGGCATAACGTACTGAAAAAGATCAAGCGCGGTCAGGAATTTTTACCCTTGAATGCGTCTGTAATCCAAAACCCGGACGATAAAACACTCGATGAAATATTTGCTCTTTTCTGGCAGACGTATGAACATGGCAAAACAAAATTTGAGCGTCTAAATAAAAAATTCTTTTCGCTCATTGCTCAACAAAAACAAGCCTCGTTTGTTCTTATGCGTGAGCCTGTGAATGGCAAACTAATTGCGATGATGCTGTGTTTTGTCATTGGCCATCGGATGATCAATAAATTTATAGGACTTGATTATCGAATCGACAAACAAGCTAATTTATATTTTCGCCTCTGGAACGCCGCCGTTGAATGGGCAGTTAGCCTGGGTATCAAGGAAATTCAAAGCGGACAGACCGGTTATCGTTTCAAAACCGAAGTTGGTAATTCGCTTGTGCCACTTAGTAATTATTGCCGCCATAGCAATCCGCTCGTTAATTGGATCTATGCCCTGGTTGGTCGCAGCATTTCTTGGTCTTCGCTTGATAATGATTTGTCCATATATTTAAAAGCTCATCCCGAGGCGGATATCAAGCTGTGCTAACTGCGCTAATTGCAACAGTGAAATTAATCTGAAAAAATCGTGCAGATTAATCGAAATTGATTTTAATTTTATAGATTTTAGATATTCTGCCAGAGTTATTTTGGCCCTTGTAAAGGAAGCCCTGCAGCAATTTATCCGCACGCGAAACCAATTGAGAACACGTCAATTCTCAAGAGATCTCTGCTTGATTTTGCTTATCTAAAGATGCCAATCTAGGGCGTCACTTCAGCATATTTCGAGTCATCAACTACAAACACGTCACATTCCCACTAAAAGCTTTTATGCAATTCATGCATGGCATGCAGTGGGACATTCCTTTGAGGCGCCGCCAAGAGCGGTGTATTAGCATGACGCTTAGCCGTCAAGGTACCATCGTCCACGCGATCGCTTCCCTGACTAATCAGCCCGAAAACGGAGGCCTTCTCACGAACTTGACTGCAAACGCCCTGGAAGCATTTCTTGAAGTGGCTTTGCAAGCCACCCAACCATTGTCTGTGCCTGAGCATACCTGGACGTATATGTCAGATTACCCAGCGATCATCGCTGGGCGCTGTGAAGTTGCCTGGCGCCGTTTGCGAAAGCTTGCTCAGACCCCCGCAATGCAGCGCCCGCTGGACAAGCGCGTCGATTTCGGTCTTTGCGCCATTGATGCGCACACCCTTTTGCCGAGTAACACACCAATGACGCTAGAGGAAGCCCGGCGGGAAGTTGGCTTCTTTGCCCACATAATGGAGCGGGTAGCGGCGGGACAAGATGTCTGTGCGAAGGCGCTAAATCCATTTGCGGGCATAACGATTGAGCCGCTGATCGAAGCCCGCATAGGGACAGTGATTGGAGTCATTCAGGCTCGATTGGAAGCAATTCCAGCACTAAGAGACGACCTAGCACTCACACATGCCGGACAAAGAATGCTTGCCTGGACTGCCCTGGCGCTGGTGGCTGCCGTGCTGGACCCTCCCCCTCCACCGGCGAAACCCCCAACCTGAGGTAAGATTTTTCACACGCCTCTATCCGGAGAACTAATCGATGGACAAGACAGTGTTTTGGATCTGCATTGGACTGGCGATAGGAATCATGTTCGTCGGACTACTGATATTCCTATGTGCCCAGGACAGCACGTCTAAATTGGTGCTCTACGGGCGGATCATTGTCGCTTCAGGGATGGCGCTGACCGCCATTGTGATCTATTTTGACCGGCGCTGGCGTCCCAAACCGGCACGCCGGTAAACGGCCATCAGACTTCTGCCTTGCGACCTGTCGAATGACTAACGGTCGCCACCCACAGAAAATGCGGCCCGGTTACACCTGGGTTCGTCGAGGTAACTCTGACGAACCCCCAATTTTTTTTCACCGTTAAGTTCTCAAGGTGTGCTAATTGCGCTAGCTGCAACGAACCATTTAATTTGAATAATCGGATAAGAACTAGCTAATTGAGTTCTGGTAATTGGCTTATCCCTTAGACAATTTTTTATTTTCATCAAGGCCAGCTCTGGCATTCAGTGCAAAAGCAAGTCAAGTATTGTCTTTAAATTTTTGAAACCGAGCCGCTTGATTTGACTTCCTTAAAAATGACAAAGTAAAAACAAGTTCTACGTAGTGATCGTTTTTCCGAGACCCTGATACCGCCTATTTGCAAAAGATTCAGCCTCAATGTTTTGGGCACCGCGTTGGTGACCCTGAGGTTGTGTTGGCAGCGATGGATGGTAAAGGGTCTGGTCCGCTGTGCAGATTCCGACAGTGGACTGTCTTTACACAACAAGGAGTATGAGGAGATGGATCACGAATTTGCTGCGGGTCTTGATTCGTCGGAGTTGCTCGAGATCTCTACGATTCCTGCTGGTTGGAAGCCCGGTATGTGGGAGCTCGCCCCCGGCGTGCACGGATTCAAAAAGGGCACCCTAGGATGTCAGACCGGCAGATGCCTCACATGTTACAACGGCAATCCGAGTTTTCAGTGGAATGACCCCGACCTCTGGTACGAACTGACGGAACATTACGTCAGTGTGGCGTGCCCACCGTGGATCAAGAAAAGCAAGCGTGCCCAGGAAAAATGGGCGAACATCCAATGGGCGGATTTGAAAAACGAATGGGTGGCCGGCACGCTGCTAGGTGACATCTGCGATCACAATGAGATTCGCGGCGGCGACTACTTGCATGAATTCATTCGTCTGGCTCTCGCCGCCGGTGCCCGACTCGTCATTCTGAGCACCCGGGCGCTTACAGACCGGCGCGACCGGCGCGAGCTCATTCAGGAGTTTGCGCGGAACAAGAAAATTCGTGTTCTTCTTGGACTGTCGGGCAGCCGCAAACCCTTTGAGCGGATTCAGCCCGAAGAACACTTCGAGACGCTGAGGGATTTTGCTGATGCGGGCGCAATTGACCAAGTGCTCGCACTCAGGCACCCCCACATCCATGGTGTCTCCGATGACTCAATTCTGCCGCGCATTGCTGAATTTACGCCTTACTACAGCATTCGCGGCTTGTTCGTCGATGACTCTCTCAAGGAGCAAGTCGGCGACAGAATGGACTACACACCGTATAACGGGCATGAGAACAGCTTCTACATTCCGTTCGAGGCTGAGCTCATGGAGCGTTTGGACAGGGCCGGTCTGACCCAGATCACGGTCAAAGACTGGCTCTGCATGGCCGCCGATGAGCAGCCCGGTTACGACTACACCGAAACCGAGGCTGCAGCCCAGCACGAGCGCGTCGCTGTTCACTCGCGCATCATCGGCATCGAAGAAGAAGTGGCCAGGCGCGAAGCAATCTACCGGCTCACCTATCCGGTTAAGCTGAGGAAGACCGGTTGATTGTTGCGCTCATCGTCGACAGCCCGTGCGTGGGATTTCCTCCCAACCACGGGCGCCTTCTTTTCGCTTTCAAACTTTTTGTGTTCTTTTTTTCTTTTTAATCCATCGGACTGAGTGGTACACTCTGTCCTGGATCACCTTGTTTACCATAGGCAAGGACAAGAATGCCGCCAACAATTAGCAAACTGCCGATAATTTGCAGCGGCGAAAATCTTTCGCCAAAAAAGATAAAAGAAAAAATTGCCACCGTCACCACGTGCATATGCGTAGCGGCAAAAGCCGGGCCGATAGGTGCATGTTTCAATAAAGTCATCCAGGTGATAAAGGCACCCACATAACCTAATATCGCCCCATAAGTCCATTGATCACAAGCTACTCTGGCAAGCCAACCTAAATCACATGTTGGCTGAGTGGCTGTCCCTGCTAACTTAAAAGACACCTGTGCCAGCGTGTCAAACACCAGCAAAATCAAAAAGCCGATTATATAAAAGCGGCGCATATTAGCCCCAGCCTACTAAGGCAACACCAATGGCAATCAGACTCACTGCAGTCAAACGCTTGGGGGTTAACTTCTCCGCAAAAAAGAATCGCCCCCCAATCATAATAGTCAAAATGCTTGTACTGGCCACCAGCACCCCTTGCGCCAGAGGCACCATGGAAAGAAATGCCATCCAAACGAAAAATTCTAAAACATATGAACCAACACCAACCCAGATCCAGAAATTACTGAACATCGCTTTCCAGCGCGTCAATCCATCAAGATCATGGCCAAACTGGCAGCCGCTTTAAACGAAAGCTGTCCAATTGTGTCGATAGCCAGGCACAATAGCCAGAGAATGGTGGCGCTTAAATTCATATATTAGCCCCGCTATGCACTAAGGAAGCAATTGCGCATGCCCATAGCCTTCTGTTACTTTGTTGCTTCTTAATCTATTAGTTGGTATATCCTTAGCTGTTGCCATATCTGGCAAAGGCACAGGCGTTGATGGTGTTGCCTCGGTCTCGTCTATTTTTGCTTTGTGTTCGATTGCTTCTTTTGTAGTTTGCAGATCTTTAGCCTTGCTGAAGAGTCTGTGGACACGAACATCAACCTGCGCAACATATTTTGGCGGAATAATTGGTGTGTATTGTAAATCAACAAGCACGCGCGCTGCTTGATAATAATCCGACGCCCGCTCATAAAGCTCAGAAAGAGACATTCTCAATAAAAATTGTTTGGGCTGTATTCTATCCAACCTGTTCAAGCGAGCGATTGACTCCTCTATTTGTCCAAGAGTCGGACCGCTGGCCAGCATTTCATGATAAGCGATATAACAGGATGGTTCGACAGCGGTAGTATTCAAATAGGCAATGCAAGCTTGCTTATTGTTACCACTATTTCTCAATAAACGAGCCAAATATAAGCGCTTCGACACATTCACAGGTGACAAGCGTATCGCTGCTTCAGTGGATTTTATACGGTCATTTATATCAATATGCTGCTCACTTGTTGTGTTATTAGTGCTACTGGCTGTGTTTGTATTTTTACTTTCTACCTGCCTGGCTGTACCTGTACTGGGCAATGAAGTCTCTGCCCAGCCTGTGGAGCAGAATGAAAAATGCCCCGCAAATAAAATGAGCGTGAAAATAATTTGTCTATGGATGTTCAAACCCGGGTGCCTTTTTTCTGATCGTAAGCGTATAAGTACCATCGTCTCGTTCTTGCGGAACCATTACGCTATGTCCTTCTGCTGATACGCTAGCATAAACGCTATCTATTGGCTCGCCGGCATCCAAAATAACTTGTAGCATTTCACCATCAGTCAATTTGTCCAAATAAAGCCTGGTCTTAACAAAGTTAAGCGGGCAGGCAACACCTCGTAAGTCTAAACTATGAGTCATAACAGTCAATGCCGTTGTCACTTATAAGAAACAAGTATTAGGAAAACAACTATCCGGTTTAGGGCAATAGGACATATCTTTATATTGCACCCAAGCCTTGCGAAAACATTCTCGGCCTAGAATATATTTTTTGATTTTAGACAATAAAATTTCAGGCTTTGTATTTTCCCTTTTCGCCAGGCAGACAAAGACAATACATAATTTCTGTATTTCCCAAAGCAAGATTGATCAATTTTTCCCTCAAGCATAATCCTCTGCGAGCAGCTGCCGCAACAAGGCAACTCTTCTTCGAGCGAAAAGATAGATTATCCTCAACACCATCGGCAGTATTATCAATCATATCTGTTTGCTTGCATGCCCATTAGCTCTATCTATTCTAACCCGCAGACACTCGGGAATTCTTGGGGCAAGCCTTTGGGAGTGAATGAGCGGCGCTTAAGAAAAACATCTCGCGCGAGCTAGCGCAGTTGTAAAGCAAAGATTTGAGTTGAAAAATCGTATAAGAAATAAGTCATAAAGCTGTCTGCACACAGGTCGCCGCAATTGTTATCAAGTGCGAGGCTGGGCTTTTCGGACAATGTTAATGTGTTTAAATTCAGTCTTGATTTTGTATGGCAAATTTGTCAGGGTAAGGTGTTTGTTCGTCTGACTTGATTAAATGGATTGTACAAAAGTAAGAAACTTAAGCAAGGATGCGTATTAGAAATTCCTCAACCGCTCGCTAATGCGAGACAGTGACGCGTCGGTCTATTGTGACAGACAGGCGCAAACCCGATTGCTGTTCCGGACACCAATGACCCAATTTCACAAGTCCCAACAGAGGGCTGGGGTAAAGGAAGCCGGACAGTATGAAAACCGTTTTGAGGCATGTGCCCGGGAAAGTATCATGAAAACTTTGGATGATGTCCGCGCCCTCCTGAATGAACGGCGCGGCGCGGATGCGCAAAAGGTTGGTCTATTCCACGCGCAGGCAAGCTGCGAACAGGGCTGGGAAAAGGACCTCCTTGACACCTGTCGCCAGTCCATGGCAGAGACCGTCGCTCTCCTCATTCTCGAGGATGAGCCGCCCAATGACGACGATCCCGACTTGAAACGCCGAAACTTGTTGCGCGAGATGCTGCGCAAGGCTTTGCCGGAGAGGACAACCGGTGCTGCGTTTACGTCTATTCGACATCGACTGCGCGTTCAAAGGCATAACCAAGGGGGAATTGGATGGTCCGTTTGCCGAGGAAGGCTGGTAGCTGCAGTAATCAGCCAATGCGATGCCGTCTAGACTGTACGGGATTCCACGCGACGACTTTCTCGAGGAGCATCCTCATGATCGTCGGTTGCGTGAGGCGGTTAATACTTCGAAGGGCCGGTGGATCTAAGATTGCCCTCGGCTTCACGCAGATCGAAGCGCTACTCGGCGACTGGAGGTTCGGACAAGATCAGATCTGCGATCTCCGAACCGAACCCGAACCACAGGCATAATCGGAGGAACATACCGATGTCGATCGAGAAGAGTACCGCCACTAAGCAAACAATATCACTGACCGTAATCGAGGGAGGGACACAGGAGTGGCGGTGCGAAGCCAAATTCACCGGGCATAAGTTGATGCTGTGCCGGAAATCGAGCGGCTGAAGATGCTTTGTTTGCAGTTAAGGTCGATCTGGCGGATGGCCGGATTCTCGAGACAAAGAATACGAGGAGTCCACGGACGACGCCTTTAAGTCGCATATCAGTCACGGTGGATACGATGGAACATATATGCAGATCTATGCTAGGTAAGGCTTCCTGCTCCCGCCGATGCGAAAGGTGGGGACTACGGTAGCGATCTCAACACAGCAGGTTGCTCTTCACATGCAGATTCTTCCCAAGCCTATTCCCTGGATGTATTTATGAGGCAAAGTAATTTCGACTGCAATTGGCATTTGGAGAGAACGCCTTAGGGGTTGCATGAAATTGAATTTTCCGGGCGGTGATGCGGAGGAACTTACTCCGCTCATCGCCTTCGGGCGCTTTTTCTTTTTGTTGAATAATTTGATAATCTAAGTTGATGCAACATTATTCATTATCTAAAGGATTCATGTTAGCTGTGTCAGCTATTGCCCTTTTTTACTGGTTTACACTTTTACCAGCATGGGCTGATTCCTTTGCGCAAAAGTTGCCGGACAACACTAGTCTTGGACAAAATGACCCTGCCGGATTTTTCTGGTTAGGCAAAAGCGCAGATGAAAGAGGTGATTACGAAGGTGCGATGCATTATTACGCAAATAGCGTCCTGCTTGCTAAGCAAATGGGATTGGATTCGGAGCAATTGCGTATTAATCTTGGCAATTCTTTGCTCAAATTGAATTACTTGGATCAAGCCATATTGGACTTTCAGCGCGCTTTGGAGATTAACGAAAGAAATGTCCTTGCCCGGGTCAATCTAAGTAAAGCTTTTTTATTACAAGGAAAATACAATCAAGCTCTAACAGAGTTAGGCTTTCTGGACCAAATGGGAATAATGCAAAAGCAACCAGAATTAATTCTTCTGCTGTCCCTGGCGTTGAAGGGTAATAATGAAAAAGACCAGGCAAGGGATCAGGCAAAGCGCTATTTATGGTTAACAAAACAGGCTGGTCCGCAAAACCTGGAAAACCTGGCGCAAGAATTATCTATTGAGAGATAAACAAGGCTGAGAATGATCGATAGGCAAATAAAAGAAACGAAAGAGCAATTGTTTTCTGCTGGGGCAAAAAGCAATTCCGAATTGCTCAATGCCTATTTGCAAATCAAAATGGCCTATGCAATGGCCAACGCCCAATCAGGACAAATTGATTTAACAGTTTCTCAAGCGATTATTCAGGCATGCCAAGAAATAGTAACGGGAAAAATCGAAGCCCCTTTTGGTACTGAGACATTGCCATTGGTTTCCAGCACCACATTTAATACCAAGGTCAAAGAATTATTGGCTCAGCGCGCCGGAGAGATCCTTAGCCATAAGTCTGTGGACAACCAATCGGTTAATTTGCAAACGCAGGTGGATTTAAACCAGGAGACCGAAGCTACTTTTAGCCTTGCCACAAGATTATCTGTACTGGCAGCGGTTTCTCAATTAGAGCCGTGCATAATGAATCTGGAGCGATTATTGAGGCGAGAGTTTCTTACCCTGGTTAAAGTTTTAAAAGTCAGCTTTACTCAGTCGTCTCAAGCTACCACAGCCGAATGGGGCAAGAGATTAAATGTTTTTGCCGGTGCTGTGGAAACGGTACTTAAACGTATGAAAGAATCGCAAAACGTGCTTATCGATCGTGAAAGTGCTCATTATGAAGATCTACCTGGGCGCGCATTGCCGGACAATGATCCGGAGAGAATTGAAAAGTCGATGCTGAAATATTTAGCTTCTGCCACAGGTTTGAGGCTCAAGCAGCACGACAGCGTTTGGCAAAATACATTTGTAGTTTCGGACTTGCTGCTAATATCGGGTGCTTTGAGAGATCTGGCTTTAATTTTGAGTAAGGTTGCCAGTGTGGCGCTGAAAGTCAATCCGCCTGACAGCTCAGCCCAATTCTTTGCTGAAGGTTTAAAAATGGCCGCCTATCAGGTCATTAGTAATAATCTTAGCCTGACATTTATAGCCCAAAGCGAACAATTGGAAGGTGGCTTGCTAATGCCATTGTTAAGTCACAATTTGTTGACAGCCGTTGACCTTTTGCGGGCAGCCACAATTGCCTTTACCGAGAAAGGACTTGTATCAGATCAATAATTCATATGATTAATTTCCTGCTTTTAGTTAAGCGTGTGATTTTCAGGGTATGATGAAATTACTGCGCATTTTTAATAGTTAGGGGACTGAATGTTTTCACGCTCATCAATTGCTTTACTATTTTTCTGTGTATTGCTCCTTCTGCCCTTGTCTATATCGGCAGCACAGGGCAAAACATCTAATAAACATTTACATAGCAGGCGCTTATTTTTAGTGCCACCTCCGCCGCCTTATATTCCTTCAATTTTGCCGGAACAGGCTTATCCTCTAAATTATGAAGCATATTATCGCGGATCGTCAGCCCATAACTCTCTCAAGCTTTTTAAACCAAATAAATATTTGACTTACAGGCTAAATTAGCAAGCCTGGTGTAAGAATTGTAAGACCGGAATTGGTAGTATTGATGACCAATTGCCGGTATCCGCTTGCCAGGAGGCTTCATGGTATCTAAAATTGGCGTACCAAAAGAAATTCTTGATAACGAATACAGAGTTGCTCTGACGCAAGGTGGCGTAAAAGCCCTGACCGCCACGGGCATACCGTTTATGTGGAAAAAAATGCTGGTATCGGCAGCGGTATTAGCGATGAAGAATTTCGTCAGGCAGGAGCAAAAATTGTTCCTGATGCCGCCAGTTTATTTGAAAGCGCAGAACTAATTTTAAAAGTCAAAGAACCGCAAGACAGTGAAATGCCCCTATTTACTAAAAAGCATTTGCTTTTTACTTATCTTCATCTGGCAGCTAAGCCGAAACTGGCTATTGCTCTTGCCAAAAGTGGCGCCACTTGTATTGGTTACGAAACAGTGCAAATGGAAAATGGCAATTTGCCTTTGCTTACGCCCATGAGTGAAATTGCCGGGCGCATGGCTCCACAAATGGGCGCTGCTTATCTGGAAAAACCTCATGGCGGAGAGGTGTTCTCTTGGTGGTGTGCCTGGTGTTGAGCCGGGTGAAGTAATAATTATTGGTGGCGGCATCAGTAGGTATTAATGCCGCAAAAATTGCTCTGGGTATGGAAGGCACGAGTGACGATTTTCGATCGCTCGCTTGAACGTTTGCGTTATATAGATGATGTTTTTCGTGGGCGAGCGAAAACAATGTATTCCACAGACCATGATGTTGAAGCTATGATTCCGCAGGCAGATCTTGTTATTGGCGCAGTGCTTTTACCGGGCAAGCAAGCACCACATATAGTGACAGCTGAAACTGGTAAAAAAAATGAAACCAGGTTCAGTGATTATTGATGTCAGCGTTGATCAAGGTGGTTGCATAGAAACTGTGCATACAACAACACATTCTAACCCAGCTTATCTTTTGCCGGCGTAATACATTATGGTGTTGCCAATATGCCTGGAGCCGTGCCATGGACTTCGACTCATGCTTTAACCAATGCTACTTTGCCTTATATTCTCAAATTGGCTCGCTTTGGCTATGAGGCAGTCTGAGAAGATCTTTCTTTAGAGCGTGGAGTTAATATTCACGATGGTAAAGTTGTTCATCCTGGTGTAATTGAAGCCGTGCGTCAGACTTCCAAAGTCCGATCTTAATCGCTAATATAATCAAACGCTAAAACATGTCAGTAATGAAACTAATTTCCTGGAATGTCAACGGTTTGCGTGCCGTTAGCCAAAAAGGGTTTTCGCAATGGCTTAGAGCAAGAAAAGCCGGATGTGTTGCTTTGCAGGAAACAAAAATTGATGCTGCTCAATTGACGCCTGCATTACGCGAGCAAAAACATTACAAAAGTTATTTTTCGCATGCCAATCGAAAAGGCTATAGCGGGGTGGCTATATACAGCCGCATTGAACCCAAAAGAAGTAACAGAAGGACATGGGCATTGAGCGCTTTGATCAGGAAGGACGATATTAAAAGCTGATTATGGGGATTTTATTGCTTTTCAATATTTATTTTCCTAATGGTAAAGCCAATGAAATCAGGCTGCAGTATAAACTGGATTTTTATGCTGCCTTTTATGAAAAGGCGAATGAACTAATTGCTCAGGGGAAAAAAGTAATTGTTTGTGGTGATTTCAATACTGCGCATAAGGCTATTGATCTCGCTCGCCCTAAGGAAAATGAGAAAATATCGGGGTTTTTACCTGGCGAACGCTAATGGTTAGATAAATATATTGACGCTGGTTTTATAGACACTTTTCGCTTGTTTAATGCCGAGCCGCATCATTACACATGGTGGCATGTTATCACTGGCGCTCGAGCTCGCAATATTGGTTGGCGTATAGATTATTTTATGCCGCTAAAGCACTGAGCTCTCAATTACATAACGCCACTATTGAACCTAGTGTCATGGGCTCGGATCATTGCCCGGTAACATTGTCCCTTTCGTTGTGATCCGCGCACGTGGCGCTGCGCCCCCGATGGACCGACAAACATCCCAGAATTGTAGGGGCGGATTGCATCCGCCCGTAAATTATACGGGCGCGTATACTGCGCCCCTACAAAAACAACCAATCCGGATTATTATGCAGCGCCCGCATCGAAACGAGCGTACATACCCGGAATCGAAACGACGTATATACCCGGAATCGTAGGGGCGGATTGCATCCGCCCGTTTATATACGGGCGCGCATGCCGCGCCCCTACCAAAGAACGATAAATCTGGATCATTATGCTGTTCCGTGACCGCACGATGTTCCTGGGAGAAATCGTGAATATCGTCTGTCCACATGATACCGTAATGAATAATTTACTATGTAGGGCATAATAACTATAGTTTTCGGAAATTTTCTATAAAAAAATAAATGGCAGCCGTAAATTCAACAATTGAGGAAATGCAACATCTAGCCGAACAGAGAGGATGGAAGTGTCTTTCCACCGAATATGTCAGTGCTCATACAGAATTAAGCTGGCAATGCGGAGAAGGTCATGTTTGGCAGGCAGCGCTTAGAGATATAAAATTCAGATCACGATGGTGTCCTGTCTGTGCTGCCCCAAAACTAAGCAGACCATACCCTATTACAAATAAACGAAAAGCCTCTGGGAATGTGGCGAAGGGATTTGCCAAAAATCGAAATAAAAAACGGCAAGAACCCGGACGAAAAAAAAATGCAGATTCAACGGCAGCGGCTTACCATCGAGGAAATGAAAGAAATTGCCAGGCAAAAGAGCGGAAAGTGTCTCTCCACTAAATATATAAACCTTCAGACAAAATTACGGTGGCAGTGCGCGCAAGGACATATTTGGAAAACAAAGCCCAGCACTATTAAGGCTAGAAAAACATGGTGCCCTGTTTGTGTTAAGAATGCGCTGGGACAGCAGCGTAGGCTTACTATTGAAGCGATGATGAAACTTGCGAAAGAGAGAGGTGGTAAATGTCTTTCTACCGAATATGTCAACGCCAAGACTAAATTGTGGTGGGAATGTAGCGAAGGGCATCTTTGGAAAGCAGCGCCTGAAAGTATAAAGTACATGAGAGCTTGGTGTCCAGCCTGTAGCTTGAGTAGAAGAAGCGGACAGCGTCCTACTATAGTCATAAAGGATATGAGAAAGCTTGCCAAAGAAAGAGGCGGCAAGTGTCTTTCTGCCGAATATATCAATGCTTACACCAAGCTGGAGTGGCAATGCAGAGAAGGTCACACTTGGATGGCAGCGCCTAACCGTGTTAAGAACAGTGGAAGCTGGTGCCTCGCCTGTACTCGTGAAAGACGAGGGAGCAAGTTTACTTTAAAGGAGATGAAGGAACTTGCCAAACAAAGAGGAGGCAAGTGTCTTTCCACTGCATACACCAATATTCATGCGAAATTACAATGGAAATGTGGGAAAGGACATATATGGGAATCGGCGCCTAAAAGCGTGAAACACATGGGGGCATGGTGTCCTACCTGTGGAGCTAAAAGACGAGGACAAAAACGTCTCCTAAAAAACCAGAATTTCTTGCTTGGACAATTCGCTGACCCGACTTAATGCACAGATAACGCAGAAAAGGGTTAGGTAAATATCGAACATTGAATGTCATTAAATTGTTGTCTGAACTCAAATGCAGTTGCACATCTTCCTGGAGAAATTATTATAAGTTCTGGCGATGGCTATTTCTTTGATGATAATACAGAAGAGTATCAGCTAAAATACAAAAGCTCCTCTACTCCACACTTGGCGCTGCAATTAAGGTGCTTGGACGCTTTGCTTTCATACTTGACCAAGCAACATATCACTGTATTTGCTGTTGATATGCCCTTAACGAGTATGAACAGATCCCTATTACCTGATAGTTTTTGGTACTTTTACCATAGTCAAATATATGAAATTTGCCAGAAAAATGGGCCACCTGTCTTGATCTTTGCACTGCGCCCCTTAATCCCAAAATCGATTTTTGTGATACTGCTCACCTAAATTTGCACGGAGGTACAAGCATTGCCATGTATATGGCTAGAAGAATAGCTGCTCAGCAATAAACCAGGAAAGGTTTAGATGATTCCTTCTCAGGAGACACAATCGTGGACCACTTGATTGATGGTGCACACAACCAATTGAGGACGCGAAGAATCTCGTTGTCCTCGGGGCGGTTTTGCTTGTTTAACTATTTTTTTTATCTATTCTTGGCGGCATTAAGGTCAGAGTTTTGTCATCAAGTGCTATCAGCGCATAGCAGCGGGTACAGCTCATAGTGCTGGGAAAACGTTTTGCATAATCAGCTCCCCTGAACCAAACCAACCAGGGACGATTTATGATGTAATTTACAGCTCCACAGTTAGGACAAAATCTTGTGCGTTCCCACGCATTCAGATTCATGATTCCCATAATTAAAATACAGCCAAATAAATTTTTCAGTGGTCCATGCCAAAGGACGAATGCCAAAACTAACATAATCGGTGTGCCGATTATGAACCATTTAAAAGCGTTTTGCTTAGCCAAAACCGCTATCTTTGGTGACCGGACCAAGAGGCAATGAATTATGACAGCAGAGCCAATCCAAGCAAATAAAATTATCTGACCTATGTTCATGAATTTCTCTCTAGCCAAGCTTGATTTGAGATAATTCGGCCACTTAGGCAAAACCAAAAGATCAAATGCCTAAAATTACTAATGCGCTAAAAGAAAGTCTACAACAAATGCTCTCTTTATGCCCTTGAGAAGCTGGCCAAGAGTTATTTGCTATAAAGCAAAATAATTTCAAAAATAGCAAATAGGTAAACAAAAGGAGTGGCAATAGCATAGCCAATGTATTCAGCCCAATTGATATCCACTCCGTCTTTCCAGTCACAATACCAGAGAAGGCAGTTGTTAATGGGGATAACTGTCCAGCCTAAAACACCGGCCATGGCGCCAGCTATTAATAATATTGTCCAGAAGTCCATAGACAGAACCTCCTCCAACTTCAGCTTATTAGAATAATGCTTGCACGCTAATTTTGCAATGGTGAAAATACTCTGTTTGGGTCATTGAATAAGACTGATAGATTAGCTTTTATCAATAATCGTTGGATGTTGTTCGGTAACTAATAGCAAGTTTTGCCCAAAAAAATAAAATATACCCGGAAAAGGGGAATCCAGTTCCCTCTGTTTCCGGGTTTGCCACGGTTGTGAGGTCGTCCTTGCACCCTTGCCTTATTCGCAATTGCTTCCACCGCAATCGTTCGCGCAAGCAAGTCCGCAAGGGGGGTTTCCGCAGCCGTTTTCACACTCATTGCCGACGGCGCGAGCAAGCGCCCAAATGTCGGCAGGCGGCTTTTCCTCAAACACTTCCATGTAGAGCCGAATGGTATTGCCGTAACGCTGGCGAAGAGCGACCTTTTCCTGCGCCGACGTGGAGGGGTCGTGGTGCATGAAGCCTCCGCAGAACCGGCGGCACATCATCGCGTACCGCTTGGTATATTGCAGCGCCAGATGCCACACCTCATCGACGTCAGGCGATGGCACCAGGCTGTTCCCGCCGTTGCAGACCCGGAGGAATACGAAACGGCGGAACTCATCCATGGTCCGTTCAGCATGCTCAGGCATCCAGCCTGTCTTTTTGACCAGCTTGTCACGGAACGTGAAACCCGGCTGTGCCGAAGGCTCGCCGAATGCCAATCTCTCAACTCCTCCCAGTCCAGTTCACGTTTCTGGTCACCGATCCGCAGACCGGCGACCGCTTCAGCAATTGCAGGCATTGTTTAAACCTCCAGTCAACTTGTGATGAGTTTCGAAAACGAACGACGCAACTCAGCCTCCTGCGCAAACTCGCACACTGCCAAAATTTTGGTTAGTGCCCTCCTATTAGGTCCTTGGGATTGATCAAGCGGTGCAAGCACCGCACCTAACCTCCCTTTCGGAAGGTGTTTTGTTATGCTGCACGCAGAAATGTTTTCCCACCGAGCCTACTTCTTTGGCTCAGTAGCTTCTTGGGGATGACGAGTGCCCAGCCGGATACAGTTTCTCGTGTTCTTCGTATAGCAGCTTAATCTGAGCGAATGAATCTACTGCCGGACTTATCGGTAGAGGTCCGTAAGTCCAGGTCTGCTCATCCGTAATGACTACTATCGTCCATCCTCGATGCAGTAGAGGGCGATACGCTTCCGCCTCTGCTTTCTTTTCAAAGAGTTTATCGACAAACTCGTCCCAGTATTTATCAACGTCACGGATTCCCCCTTGAACCCTAGCCCTCCCTCCTTGACAGATTTTTTGGCGGTACGGATGCCTTTTAAGGCGTGCGCAAGCCGCTGACGGGATTGTAAGGTACTAAATTCGCCGCCGCCGTCGGCTTTGGCAGAATAGTACCCGATGACCGCCACTTCTGGGGACGCAGGAGCTGTATTGGACGCTCCTTTCTTCTTTTGAGAGAACTCCATGACTGGTTTAAGGAGCGGGTCAAGCAACTCTTGAGCGCCAACAGGTCCACCAAGGGGTATCGGTTGGCTGAGAACCGATTTGTTGTTGCTAGTTTTCATAAGTCTCACTGCGAGAGCATCCCCTGCTTCGAGATTGTCAACCCACGCCTTGGCATTCGCCACCCGGCTGTAATAGTAGTCCTTGGGGGAGGGCTCCCCTTTGTCGCCTGGCCTTTCATCCCTGATGCTGTACTCTTCATAATCAATACCTGCCTGACCAGCCACATACTTAGCCCAGGCGCGGCTGTTATCCCTAGTTTTGATGGCTTCCTTACCCGTAAGGTCGCCGTCATACCACACCATAAGTGAGGCGCCAACGAAGGTAAGAGCCGGTTGACTGGTGCCTTTATCTGGACTTTTCTTGCTCTCGGCGCCACTCTTGTCCTGTGAAAAGACTGGGTGGATGGCGAAAGTCAGCATGAGCAAGGCGGATAGCATCGCGGCAGGCTTGCGATTCATGTTTGGGTCTCCGGCAAGAGTGAGTAGAGCGCTTGGTCGAAAATGCACTTGCGCTCAGATACAGAACATCCGAACTACATCGAAAATATCCCTACTGCATATACTGTTGGTAGCTGTCTTGCTGATAATCTTGTCTTGCAGAAAAAATTTGTCTTTCGAGAAGGGAAACGAAGGGGCAATCGTCGCTCCGAGCTGACGTTGCCCCTTCCGATGTCAAAGACGTCACGACAGGCTTCCTTGCCTAAAGAAATCTTCTTATTTCTTTGAATCACTTGTCGCTGATGGCTCGGTAGCGGCGGGAACAGGCTTCTTAGCAAAAAGGCTGATTGGCTTAATCAGCGAATTGACCAGTTCTTCCGAGCCTATCGGGCCACCGAGAGATATTGGGTAACTGTTCTCTCCTCCCTTGGCTCTGGTTTGCCTCACTGTTACCGCGACAACCTCACCTGCCTCCAGGTTGTCGATGTATGCCTTGGCCCTGGGTATTCTCTCGTTGTAGTATTGCTTGGGGGAGGGCTCTCCTTCCTTCTTTGAAACGTCATCCCTGATGCTATATTCAAAATAGCGAATGCCAGCATCAATGGCTGTTTTCTTAACCCGAGCGCGGGTATTATCCCGCATTTTGATGACTTCCTCATCCTTGATGGAGCTGTCGTACCAGAATAGAAGCCAGGCATCCACAAACTCAGATGTTGTGGACAACTTCTTTTGAGAGAACTGCATGATTGGCTTCATGAGCAGATCCAGCTGCTCTCTTGGGTCAAGGGGTCCACCGATAAGCATTGGTTGACTCAGTTGTGCATTCCGATCACTAGTAATTCGTGCTCTGACTGCCAGAGTCTCTCCCCCCTCCAGGTTATCAACGTACGATTTAGCTCTGGGCACGCGGTCGTAATAATATGCCTTGGGGGATGGTTGCCCTTGTTTACGTGAAACGTCGTTCCTGATGTCATATTCCTCAAAATGAATGCCTGCTGTGACAACCTTGTACTTAGCCCAAGCACGCGCAGCATCCCGGTATTTAATGGCTTCCTGGTTCGTGATGGAGCCATCGTAAAAGACCATTATGTTGCCGTCGATGAACGTAGACGTGTCGGTTGATGGTGCAGGAGTGGGAAGGGTAGGAGTTGTCGCTGATTGGCTTGGCACTTGATCTGCTGTCTTCTGGGTGCCGCTCTTGTCCTGTGAAAGGACTGAAGGGGTGGCGAAAGCCACCACCAAGATCAAAGCGGACAGCGTTGCAACAGGCTTGTGGTTCATGTTCGTGTCTCCAGCAAAAGGTAAGTAGAGCGCTTGGCCAAAAATGCACTTCTGATTCAGGTGCAAAACATCTGAATTGCATCAAAAATACCCATACTGCATATACCATTGGCAATCATGCTGCTGATAATCTTGCCGTATGGACAAAAAAAATGTCCCGTATGTGGGGAGGGGAAGGGGCAATCGTCGCTCCGAGCTGACGTTGCCCCTCTGGTGTTCAGGATGCTGTCCTTAGCTTCCTTTTAAATCCTTGCCATAAATTCCTTATTTCCTCGGTTCACTGGTTGCTGCTGCTGAGTCTGGGGTAGTGGCATTGGAGGCTACCACCGGTTGCGTTGATGTTGGCGCGGTAGCAGCAGCGGGCGGGACTGGCGTGGTAAAGCTGGCAGGCTTCAAAACCAGGGAGTTTGTCGTTGATGGACACGTCCACGGTCGGATACAACTCCTCATGCTTGCTGTATAAGAGCAAGATTTGAGCGCACGGGTCCGCTGCCTCGCTAATCAGGAGTGGACCATAAGTCCAGCTTTGCTCATCCGTGATAATGATGATCACGCCGCCCCGGTGGAGCAGTGGGCGATAGGCTTCTGCCTCCGATTCCTTTTCCGGAAGCCGCTTGACGAAGTCATTCCAATATTTCTCAACATCTCGATGTCCACCTTTGAACCCCGCTCCGCCCTTACTAACAGGCTTCTTCGCAGTACTGACACCGTCCAAGGCATACTTCAGCCGTTGGCGCGACTGTGGAGTTGCCAGTTTGCCAGTGTCGGCCTTGGAAGAAAAGTACGCGATCACGTACACGGGATGGGCTGGGGTAGGAGTAAGTGCCGTTTTGGTGACGACAGCGGTTGTTGATGTTGCCGTAATTGCTGTAGGGGTAACGTTGTTGCCATCCTGCGCGTGCAATGCAGTGGCGGGAATGAGACTCAGCAGGAACATTGCGACAAATGCGTTCAGCGGGCGGCACATGGATCAACTCCTTTCGCGAGTTAGTGAGTGTGCCTGTCGACAGTTTGGTGGGGGTAAGCTGGGACAACCTTTTTCTTCACACATCTTGTGCGAATTATGGATTCAAAAAAACCCATTAGATCAACCCAAATTACGTACTTACCACCAAAAAAAACTAAAGCAAACAATACTATATGTTTAAAGGAAACCATAGGCTGAAGTCAACATTACTTTTGTTATGTTTGCCCAATGATAAATGCGCCCTTAGAAAGCCGTCACTCAGCTAATTCAAGCTTGTGTGATTCTTTTGATTGATGGTCGAAAAATCATTACTTTGAACCCATCAAATTAAATTGATCGAAAATATGATATTAAAGTTGACCTTAATAATTAGCGCAGCTACGCTAGGTATTAATGTTTTATAGTTCTAATATCACCGAACAAACTTACAAGCTTAGCTAAAAATCCCCTCTGTATTAGATACCGCTTGACAGCCATAATGCATCAGGTGCATTATCCTCATGACATCAATATATGCTAATGAGGTTGGTCTGGTTCTGGCAATAATAGGAACTGTATATGTCTGTTACGGCTGACATTAATGGCGACAGCGGCATTCAACAACAGAGTAGTGCCACGCTTAATCTTGTTGATTACAAGTCCATAGCTATTAGCGATGGTGGTGCCCTCTTTGGGAGCTTAGTTATAGCTGACAAACCTCCACCTCCCAAGGGAGGATCTGGCAGTGATGGTGGCGGACTTGCAACAACAGTCATAGACGGGCCACGAATTAGTGAAAACCCCCAAAGTGACAAACTGGCTACAAGCGTTAATATGGCTGATCCCAGTAACCGATTGCCCAAAGGTAAAGGTACTGACAAACCGCCAACTACTCGGGACGCTGCAGGCAATAAATATCCGCCGCCAGTTGAAATAGTGGATAATGCCAAGCCTCCAAGTACCGGGGTACCTGAAGCAAACTCAGCTAAACCCGCTACTCGAACAGGTGCTAATAGTAATATTCGAAACGGTAACAGAAATGATAAGCCTCGTTCTGATGATGCTGCCCGCCCTGAAGTGTCCGGGGATGACAAGGCAGTTGCTGATCCAGCAGATAATTATGAACCAGCAACTGATACAAGAGATGATAAGTATCGTTCTTCTGTTTCTAAGGAGGCTGCTGGTCCTGAAGTGTCAGGGGATGACAAGGCAGTAAGTGATCCAGAAGGTAGATATACCCCACTCAACGAGACAAGAACTGATAAGACTCGTTCTTCTGTTGTTGGCGAGAGTGCCAGCCCTGAGGTATCTGAGGATAATACGACGGTTGTTGATCGAGAAGGCGACTATACTCCAGTCAGCGACGCAAGAACTAACAAGTCTCGTTCTTCCGCAGTTGGTGATGTCATCAAAACTGAAGTGCCTGGGGATAGCACGCCAGCAGCTGATCCAACAGATGGTTTTGCGCCCACGCCAACAAATACAGAGCTGCCCGGTCAAGCTCCCGCTGCTATCGTAAATCCAGCATCGCCAGCCAAAAGTTACACTCCTAGTGGTAGTTCAATATCAGGTGGAGGCGATAGTTCAATAGTTAATCCAACAGATGGTTTTGCGCCCACGCCAACAAATACAGAGCTGCCCGGTCAAGCTCCCGCTGCTATCGTAAATCCAGCATCGCCAGCCAAAAGTTACACTCCTAGTGGTAGTTCAATATCAGGTGGAGGCGATAGTTCAATAGTTAATCCAACAGATGGTTTTGCGCCCACGCCAACAAATACAGAGCTGCCCGGTCAAGCTCCCGCTGCTATCGTAAATCCAGCATCGCCAGCCAAAAGTTACACTCCTAGTGGTAGTTCAATATCAGGTGGAGGCGATAGTTCAATAGTTAATCCAACAGATGGTTTTGCGCCCACGCCAACAAATACAGAGCTGCCCGGTCAAGCTCCCGCTGCTATCGTAAATCCAGCATCGCCAGCCAAAAGTTACACTCCAGTGGTAGTTCAATATCAGGTGGAGGCGATAGTTCAATAGTTAATCCAACAGATGGTTTTGCGCCCACGCCAACAAATACAGAGCTGCCCGGTCAAGCTCCCGCTGCTATCGTAAATCCAGCATCGCCAGCCAAAAGTTACACTCCTAGTGGTAGTTCAATATCAGGTGGAGGCGATAGTTCAATAGTTAATCCAACAGATGGTTTTGCGCCCACGCCAACAAATACAGAGCTGCCCGGTCAAGCTCCCGCTGCTATCGTAAATCCAGCATCGCCAGCCAAAAGTTACACTCCTGGTAGTTCAATATCAGGTGGAGGCGATAGTTCAATAGTTAATCCAACAGATGGTTTTGCGCCCACGCCAACAAATACAGAGCTGCCTGGTCAAGCTCCCGCTGCTATCGTAAATCCAGTAGAAGTATCTGGTAATAACATAAATAAAACAACATCTCAAACAATGGAAAGAAGTACGACCTCTGAACAAGCTACCCAAACGGAAACGACACAGAGTAAGGCAACTCTTCCTAACCAAGCAGAAGGAGCAATAAAAAGGGACAGATTCGAATTTACAAGCGCAGCAACAATCGGATAAATCATTAGCTCCAGGGCGATCTTTGGATCAAGCATTTGCTGATTTCTAGCAAAGGACATGGGTAAGATCCTTCCTAACAATGTTCCGTCAGATGAGACCGGGATCCCATCAAATTTATCCAATAATAACCCTGGCGTGCAAATAGGCAATATGGGCAGGACAATAGGGGATGTTGCCGCATTGATAATGAATAGAGACAGCAGTAATGCCAATACAACACAGCCATTAAATACCTTTGCTAATCCTATGCTTATGTCTCGTTCTGATGCTGCCGGCAATACACAAGTACCGCTAGGCACACTAGCGATGTCGGCAGCATCAGTGATGCAAAGACAATCATTGATTGCCGCTAATATTTTTGATGCTCAAGGCAATAAAAGTGTTCCAGGAATATTGCAAACATTGCAAAATGCCTTGCAATCAGGACAAGGGACCAGTACTAAACTGACTGACGGTACTGGCAAGCTTCCAATTAGGGGAAATAACAACTTAATTGGACTATCTGAAATAGTTGGTACGACTGGAAAGAAGGGCGACAATATCTCAATTAGAGGAATAGGCACTTCACTTATTCTCATGCCTGGAATACCAGTAACTAAACTAGGCGTGATGATTGATGGGGCAGATGAGACAAAACTACAGCCAGGACAAACAGCAGATCCAACTTCTCCGCTAAATCCTGCCATAATGGGTACACAGATTCCTGGTCAAGCAGGACAAAATCAGCCCGCAACTGGAACTAGTGCCAGCACAGATCCCAATACCAAGAACACAGCCACTAATACACAATCCGGAAAAGCAAAAGATCCTGGCGCGACTGATACTAAATCGTTAATGGAACAGTTTCCCAAAGCGGAGGATCTGCTTCCTCCGCGCAAAGAAATGGTCTATGAC
The DNA here is from genome assembly GCA_963767815.1 of Candidatus Melainabacteria bacterium. Taxonomy (GTDB): domain Bacteria; phylum Cyanobacteriota; class Vampirovibrionia; order Obscuribacterales; family Obscuribacteraceae; genus CAVYFJ01. The sequence goes on from CAVYFJ010000004.1 coordinate 197,688, forward strand.
TTTGTTGATGATGGCACTGCTGCGCATGTAAATGAGTCCATTGAAGATGATTACGACACAACTCCTGCGTATCTTGATATTGAAACAAGGCCCGGGACTGGTTCGTGGATCGGCTCAAATGTCCACCCGCTGGCTTGAATGGATTATTCTTCTTGTAAATGACGCAAAAGGCAAAAAACCGATTAATAAAGCCGGGTTTGCAATTCTATTTGACGCTATGTGGAATTTTAACAAGCAAGACAAATATGTTGTCAAAAAGGGTGACACTATAGGAAGCATAGCTCACGCGCAACATAAAACCGTAAGATTAGCCAGGCGACTCTATCAAGAAAATGTGGGCAAAGGGATTATTGATCCGATTGCTGATAATGCAAGCGACGAGGAAATAGCAAATATCAAGTTAAAGCCGGGAATGGTACTGGTTTTACTCAGTGGCTCAAATATTTTTCATTACAAACGTGCAAGCGAGGGTCAATTCCCCAATCCAGCCCAGCAAATTATGGATGTATATGGATCATACGACGAGGAGGATGATGTTGAAGCGGAAAACACCGGACTTAGTCTTAGCCTCATTTCAGCCATTCCAGCCATTTCTGGTATTCCAGCAGTTCCTCCTCCCAGAAACGCTCTTAAAGCTCTTATGTCCGATATTAATAACTTGAAGAGCAACATAACAGTCAGTAAAGTACTCAAGCTTATGGAAACGCATTTAATTAAACAAGGGTACTTGATTGAGAGCACCGCTACATTTTCTAGAAAATTGTCTTTAGGGGCAAATGTATTTAAATTGCATAGCCGCGACAGACGTGAAAGAAAACTTGTTGCTTGAGCAGCTTAACCAAAGGGTACAAAGAAATCACCATATGGTGATTTCTTTTTCAATCAAGAGTTTACTAAGATTTGGGTATTTATTGATGGAAAGCGATGAGCTAAAAGAACATCTGCAATATATTGTGCCGCAAGTCAAATTGGTGCTCATTAAAGAGCCGGGGCAGCCTTATTCTGTTAGCGGCCCTCTGGATTTAGAAAAGCTTGTTGAACCGCTAAAACATTATAGTGATGAGCATTTTGTGTCATTTCATTTAGATGTCTATTGTCGGGTAACCGGGTATCACATTGTTGCGCAAGGTTCGCTAACGGAAAATATGGTGCATCCCCGTGAAGTTTTTAAAGCGGCACTATTGGGCAATGCCTTTGGTGTGGTTCTTGCGCATAATCATCCATCAGGTGTGCTTACGCCAAGTGATGCGGATATTTTTGCCACGCGCGCTCTTATTAGATGTGGAAACTTGCTTGGAGTAAATTTATTCGATCACATTATTGTTAGTTCGGAAGGACTTTACAGCTTCAGGGCCGCGCAGAGTGATTTGTGGTTGAATAATTCACCAGAGGACAATAAGAGGGATAGTCAAGCCATCGATACTGATTTTTGGCGACACGCGGATGTAGCCCGCCAGTGCGATCCCAACAATCCCGTATAGATTCAAATATAGATTCAAATAGCTTTTGGAACAACGTACCGATCGTAGGGGCGGGTGCGAGCCCGCCCGTTAAAGACGACGTACATCCCCGAAATTGTAGGGGCGGATTGCATCCGCCCGCATATAAACGGGCGCGTATACTGCGCCCCTACTATTTCCAACGATCAGGCACCGATCCAAATACCCAGAACAGGGGCGGAGCAAGCCCCGCCCCTACGGAACGACGTACATGCTCGGAAGCGCGCCCGTTCGTTAATTGCCTTTACCGAGCACATGACGCAATGAGGATTCGATTTCAGGGTATTGGAATTGATAACCGGAGCCCTGTAATTTGGCCGAACTTACTTTTTGTCCGGATAGCAACATTTCATCAGCCATTGAACCAAACAATAATCGCAGTCCAAAACTAGGAACTGGAATAAGCGTCGGACGGCAGAGTACCTTGCCCATGGCCTTGGTAAATTGTTCATTGGTCACCGGATATGGTGCCACGGCATTAACCGGACCGGCAAGAGACTGATCCGTAATGGCATGATCAATAGCCCTTACCAGATCATCAATATCAATCCAGCTCATAAATTGTTTTCCGTCCCCGATTATGCCACCGGCTCCCATTTGAAATGGCAGAAGCATTTTACTAAGAGCGCCGCCTTCCTTGCTCAAAACAACGCCAATACGCAAGTTTACTACTCGAATGCCGGCTTCTCTGGCCTCTGCAGTTGCTGATTCCCACTGGGCGCATACATCAGCCAAAAAGCCTGAGCCTTTGCTGCTGGTTTCATCAAGCATCTCCGGACCACGATTACCGTAATAGCCTATGGCTGAGGCGCAAACTAGAACTTTGGGGCGATGAGGCAATTGAGCCAGTATCTTGCTTAATAATTTGCTGCCGGTAATCCTGCTTTCTCTAATGCGCGCCATTTTATCGGCTGTCCAGCGCTCGGCAACATTTTCGCCGGCCAGATGAACCACAGCATCGAATTGTTCCTTATTCATCAGGCTGCTAATATCTGTTTTGCTCTGTCGTAGACTTAAAGGAACGGTTGTATGTCCCTGGCTGTTGAGAAAGGATATTAAGTGCGAGCCAATTAATCCACTGGCGCCGGTGATCAGTATTTTCATATTTTTCCCCTTGCAACCCGGTTTGCCTGTAATAATTGAGCTCCAGAAGCATATTCAAGCCCCTGGATGGGCATGATTGTATATACAATCAGAGCGGGCATCTAGCTTATGTTATAAGAGATTGAGAGAATAATAAGCAAGCAATGCACTAATCATGAAAACTGATACCGATATCGAAACAACTATTGTTGCAGGAAATAAGGCTCTGCAAGCGGAAAAATTTGACAAGGCAGAACCCTTGTTTCGAACAGCCCTCAAAGAAGCAGAATCTGGACAGGATCAGCTTCTGGTGGCATTTTGTCTAGACCAACTTGGTGAAACATATTTTCAGCAAGGACAATTTGCTGAGGCAGAACCATATTATGAGCGAGCATTTATGATCAGGCGCAAGGTATTGACTCCCGCTCACGAGGATATTGTTCTTAGCTTAAACAATCTTTCTGCCGTTTATTTTTTCCAAGGCAAATACTGGATGCGCCAAGCCGTTATGCGAGCAGCTCAAGGCTACTTATGAGACTGTTCTTGGCAATGATCACCCAGAAGTTGCTACCTGTCTTATTAATCTCGGTCTGATTGCTATGTCGGAGGGAAAATTTGGTCAAGCGGAAAAGTTTTACCAGGAGGCCTATGCCATTCGCCAGGCGTCACTCGGTGACCAACATGTGCTGACTGGTAATAGTCTCAGCCATCTAGGTAATGTTTACCTTGAGCAAAAGCGTTTTCCGGAGGCAATTGATTGTTTGAAAAAAGCTTTAGCAATTCTGGAAAAACATCTGGGCAAGATCATCCTGATCTAGAAAGGCTGGTTAATAAATTAATTGAGGCCCTGGAAGCTACAGGCAAAGACGATGAAGCAGCCGAGCTATATCCGCGCCTTGTTGGGCTCAAAGAAATTTCTCTTGGACCGGCGCACGCTGATGTTGCTACCCATTTGGAAAAGCTGGCCAAAATGTATTTTAAGCAAGGAAAGGAAGAGGAGGCAGCAAAACTATTTCAACGCTTGTTGACCATGAAACGCCGGGCTTGTGGTGATTTCCATCCGCAAGTTGCCGATCAATTGACAAATCTTGCCTTTGTCATGTCTGCCCAGGGGCATTCAGCAAAAGTGGAAGCGCTTTTTGTGCAAGCTCTGGAAATATATGAAAAGAATAGCCAGAGGATGGTTGATCATTCTTCACCTGGTTATATTCAATTTCTGGAATCTTTGAGAAACCTGGCCGCATTTTATGATTCTGATCGCCGCTTCGCCAAATCCGAAAAAGAATGGCTGCGCTTGGTTCAATTTTTAGAACCAGAAGCCAATAAAAATCCGGATTTCTTGCTCCAATCTTATGAATGGCTGGCCAATTGTTTGCTCGAACAACAAAAGGGTGCCGAAGCATTGCCGCTTTTAGGCAAAGCATTACGATTTTTGCAGGAATATGAAAACAAGCCTTTCAGAAACGCTGTAGAGGATGAGGTGCGGCATGCCACTTTTCTCACCTATATGGGGCATGCTTTAAAGCAAACCGGACAATTGGTTAATGCCGAGTCATATTACAAGGACGCTCTAGATAGAATGATGAAAGCCGTTGGTCCTAATCATCCTGATTTGGCCCCCACTCTTGAGGGCTATGCGGACTTACTTAGCCGCACCTATCGCGAGGCGGAAGCGGAGCATATGCTTGCCTGTGCTCGAAGTCTGCATTAATTCGGGCATCTCACAAATTCCTCACGAAATACTCCCAAAAATCTCACAAAGTTTAGTTAGGCTTATAGAGCACTGCCCATAAGCCTCTCGCCGATTTTTTCGTGGGCAATAAAAAAGAAAAAATTCGCTTACTAACTAATTGATCCAGGAGTCAATTGCATGCCTGATGTCGAGCGTCCACAGTCCACTCCGCCTGAGCAAGAAAAGCCTAAATCTCCCGAGCGCGGCTCGCCGGAGCAAACTGCCGCCGGCAAGTCGCGCACCGAAGCGGCGCAAGTGTCATCGCCTGATCTGCAAAAAATAATTGCCTTGATGGGTCCTGGCGCGCGCACGATTCAAGCATTTATAAATGCTTTTAGAAAAACTGGCGATAATCAAAGTAACGGCGATCAAACTAGGGCAGCAGATAATGGCGGCAATGGAAACAACGGCAACAATGGCGATGCCCAAGGCGAAAATTTAGCGCATGGAGATAAGGGCAACAGGAATAATAACGGAGCCCGTGCAGACAGCGGCGCCAATCGGAACAATAATGGTGTCGATAAAAGTGAGCAAGATGTATTAGGAGCAACTACTGATCAAGCACGCACGACCACTCCATCTGACCGCATGGTTACTTTAAGCGATTTGGCTGTGCTCGCGACTATTGGACTGCAAACGACGGGCAGACCTGGCGATGAGCAAATGCAAAACCCGGACAGAAACTCGATATTGATTTAACACCGCAATTTGAGTCCGCTTGCAAGAGATCATAATGTTACCGGCAAGGACAAAGAAAACCTGAAGTCAGTGATTGATTTATTTAATCGCGGTTCGTTCGACGCGAATACTTTATCTACTTTATCGAAATTGCTCAAGGTACCGAAATTTCTATCAAAGGATGCTGGGTACGCATTGACAGACATATTAAAGAGCAGAAAATTGGCGGTTAATCTAAATACTGAGCATAATGATATGCGCAGCGACTGGAGCGAAATACTCCTAACTCCGGAAGGCTCCAATCAAGGCGTTAGAATTTCGGTTATAGGGCAAGTGAAAGTTGACGCCGTTACTATTACGGAGAAGGACCTCGGAATGGGGAACCGGTCAAGGCTTTGGAATTAATAAGATGAAGGTAGCGACAATTGACAGTGCCAAGTGAAAGCTGACCAAGCGTTCATTGAACGCAGGGATAACATATTGTCGCTTACTGGCGACAGACTCAAAAGGAGCAGTGCGTTACAAGACGCCGCCGGCTAGCACTGTGCCAATCGGAAGAAAGATTAGCCAGTGCACCGGTTAACCCACCTGCTGGACCCGCAGCTCGACCGGATGCCGGATCTGGAAGACAACAGAAAATCGAACCTGCCGGAACAGCAGCACAACCACCAACAGATGTGCCTGATGAATTGCCCGCGCTGGGAGCCGCTGAACCACCGCAGATCTGCACCGACAGACACAACCGATCACACTGAAGCGAAAGATGCACAAACGGATTTAAAAGCTACTCTTAACGCTCTAAAAGAATCTGGGAAGAGCTTAATGAATAGCAGCAATTTGATAGGCATGGCCGCCGAAATATTCTCCGGTGGCAAGCCGGGCAAGTCAGCCGTTCTTGATACGGCCAAAAAATTACTTGGTCGTAATGCTCCTCCGGCAGTACAGGAGATGTTAGACAAAGTAAATGATAATCCGGCTATAAAAGGCGTAATGGATAAATTAGGTGGCCCTGCGGCAATAACAGGGATGTTGCAGAAATTAGGCGGTCCTGGAGCGATAAAAGGAATTGTAGAGAAAGTAGAAAGCGGTATTAATTTTGATCACCCGGATAAAAATTCACCGCAAAGCCTAGAAAAATCTGTTCAGGCTTATCAGAAGATAACTAAATCTCTTAGCGCAATGTCTAGTTTAATCGAGCAGACGGCAAGTATTTTGCCACTTCGTCCAGAGCAACAGGCTAAAGTTAAACAATTTACTGATTCTGTCAAAGCAAGCGAACAATCTCTGTCGAAAGTTAATCAACTTCTTGCTTCAGCCACTAAAACCATTCGGGAATCAACGGCGCCAGCGAAGCCTGTCGCAACAGCTGAGAAAAACCGACCGAGCTGGTAAAGCCACCAACAATTAAACCTCCAGCACCACGAATGCAGGAGAAGGACAAAAGACAACGATACCTGTAAAACCACCGGAATTAAGCGCTCCAGCGCCACCAGTAATGCAGGCGGAAAACGGCAAACCATCAAGCCCAACAAAAGTCGAAGTAACAAGGGAAGATACGAGAACATCTGGCAAGCCAAGGAATGGCTGAACATCCGCCAAGTCACCGACCGCTCTTGACTCTCTACAGCAATCTTTAAAGAAAGCCGGTGAACTCTATGCCAAGAACAATCCGCCTCGCACCGGCGCTCCAGCGGAAGCACCACCAAGTAAGCCCGAAGGACAGCCGACCAATAAACCCGCTACACCAGCGACCAGATCGGCAGAACAATCAGCGAGTAAATCAAAAGGTCAATCACTGGACAAGTCTACAGATCGATCTACTGAACAAAAGATCGCTCTCAAGAAATACTGGTATCGCCAGAACGTGCTAAGGCAGTTCTTGATGCTTTTAAAGCCAGTAAACAGAGCATGAAACTAGGCTAGTGCAGCAATATATAAAGGTGCTGCTCGGCTTTTATCTCAGATATCTCAGATAGACCCTAAGCGCGAGTCCGAGCGTCGTGATCAATTGATTAAGCAATATGAGCAGATACTGGCAGAGATGAGCTCCCACTACACGCCACTGGGCACCTTACAAAATGAAATTGCCTCTAATCCAAATCAACTCTCAAAAGGCGCATTAGAAAAATGTGCCGCCGCTCATGCGAACTTTGCCAAATTCATGCGCGAAACAGCCGCCAAATTGCCTGCGGATAAAGATGATCCGAACGAACTTTCCGTGTCTCTAACAAACGCCGATAACGCGGTAAGCAATTTCAGTCGCTCGATCCAAGCCGCCAGTGCAAAGCCGACAGCTCCGCAACGCTCAGAGGAAACCTCAGCACGAGCGCGCACAGAACCTCGCGAGCCGGCACACGACTCAACTCTACCTTTATCTGAAAGAATAAAAGGCCTAACTACTAAACAGCAAGTAGTTGCTGACAAACTAGATTTGTGCAAAACAGATCTCACAAGATGTTTGCTTAATGTACCTGATTGTCCAAAACAACCTGATGAATGGAACAAATCATTATGTTCCTGGGGTGAAGCGGAGAAAGCCCTCAATAAGGCTACTCCAGAAGATTTTTTAGCAAAAACCGAAGCTTCTCTTCAAGCATTCCAGTCCTTCGCTCAATTAATGAATAACGCAGCGGAAACAGCGGAAGGGCGTAATTCCCCCGCGTTTATTGAAACTGTAAAGATCTTTAATGAAGACCTAAACGAAACAAGAAAATATTTTGAATCGGTACAACAAATAACTATTAGCCAATCAGTCGGGACAGATTCTTCAGCGCCGCCCTCTGACGGAACCAAACCACCAGAACGTACGACGAATCCTTCTGATGCAGGCGAATCGCGCGTAACAGACCATAGCGTTCCTGAAGAATTTAAAAAATTTGGTGTTGATCATGTGGAACGAGAGACTTATCCTGAAGGAGAAATAACGGTTGGTTATAAAGACGGCAAACACGTTGCTACAATGGGTGGCGGTCTTTATGTCAACCTAGAAGCGGACCGAAGCACAAGCACATGCTGGCGATGCCAGATTATCCAGACAAGGGGAGGCTGGGTGGTATAAGGTTGAAGATGATGGCCAATATCGCAAACTTCCGCATGAAAATTATACATTCAACAAAGAGACTCGCGAATTTGTCTCTCAGATTTCAGATAACCTAAGCAAGGATTATAAGAAAGGGGAGGCGGCTAAGGAAATTCACGAAACCGCCAGCGGTGCCAAAGTCACTATCGGATCAGATGGATTGGTCGAGCAAATAGAGCACGGCAATCAAAATAACAAATCAATAGTAAGAATACATTATCGTACTGAAAACGGCAAAAGAGTTGTCCATAGTTTTGCGGAAGACAGGCTAATCCGGAGCGGTGACAGCGTGAATGGATCAATCGTCCCTTATGTTCGCCGGGGAGACGAATTTGTTGCCTATAATCCTCTTGCTAGTATTGGCAGTAAAACACCCGAACTCGGGCTGGCAAGCTCGATGAAAGATATTAAGTTCCATCCTAATGGCAATATTACTTATGAGAGCACCGAGCAGAGTAGGGAAAACAAGCCAGGCGAGATGACCATCGTTCGTGGAGAGGGCACTGTTCTGCCCTCCGCTAAATCAGATCGTCCGGAATTTCAAGGGAGGGGATCTGAATTTACCGAATTTAAATTTGATGCGGAGGGTCGCTTCAGTGATATTCTTCCGTCTTCGGCTGATTTCTGGAGCGGCAAAGCCAATTCACGCGCCTTTGCCTACAAAGACAACAAGTCCACTGAGCCGGATACCGTCTCAGTAATAAGTGCTAGGGCTATCTATCGCGATCAAACTGGCGCGCAGCAATTTATTGTTTATACTCACGAGACGCAGCCTGACGGCAAAAGAGTTTGCTATGACAATTTCGGCCGCCAGATAGCCGCAGCGCAGGGCGATCATACTCTTGCCGCCAATGGAGTTTATACGGCTCCGGCAGTGCAGCCACAAGGACGAGCACTTGCAGTCGGTAGGCTAACGGCAACACCGGGACAACCAGATCAATTTGTTGCCCAACAAACAATTGCCAATGGCCAAGGAGGAAGAAGGGCGAACGATCAATCAGATCAATCTAAGGGCGATCTACAATTGGTCAGCCGGAGCAACCGGTAATTAGACAACGCGAAAAGTCCGCAGTGAGGCAACCGGAACAACAGGCCGCTAGACGTGCTGATCAGCCCGCACCTCCTGCGGATCAAAATGAGGCTAATCAAAGATTCTTTGGACAGGTAGGAAAATTCATTGGTTTCAACGCCCCTACTTCTTTCGACAAACCGATGTCTAGAGAAGTAAGCATGGACTTGCAAAATAGAATACAAAGCAAGAATGTGATGGTTTATACCAATTTGTTTCCTGGAACAGAAACACCAAGGGAAATAATGCTCATTCCACAAGGTACTCAAGCCGGTTTAAGGATCACCCCACAGCAAGGGCAGCCGCCTATAGTCGACGTTGTTAGCATTGGCGATAATCCTAATCGCCTACCGACCGGTGGTCTGCGAATCCGTGGCAACATCTATGCGCAATATGGTATTGACCAGAAAAGTGCGGTGGGTAATTCGTCTGATGGAGAATTGATTGCTCAGCATCAAGAAGCTATATTGACTCGTCTGGCGGGACGCCCAGTAACGGTTGAGCGCATTCAAGCTCCGCAGTTGCAACCGGTTAATACACCAGTTACTGGAACGCCCGAGAGGACGCCACCAGCGGATACTACTCGATCGACCGAACAACCCAGAGTCCTCGCCAGTGAACCAGTCAAAGCTCCTGGAAACGGAGTAAATGCTGGAGGCGCAAGTAGTGCTACTAAAGGAGTTGACGGTACAACTGCCAACGGGGCTGGTGCTGGAACCGTCCAAAAAGAGGATAGCACAACCGCTCGATCAAAAACCCAAGAGTCTCCTGGAATACTTGGGCAATTTTTAAAGGCGGCCACAGAACTCTACAAGAAGAACGCGCAACCGGGTAGCGCAGCGCAGCCCAGAACTGCACCTGTGGAGCAGCCAGCCAAACCGGCAGGCCAACCGAAAGATCGTCCGGCGTCCCGATCCATTGAACAACCAGCAACCCAACCGGCAGCAAAACCAGCAACCCAACCGCCAATTCAATCACAAAATGATTCTGAAACCCTCACGCAAGCTTTTGAGACGGCGAGACAATCCCTTAAAGTTGAGCAACCAAGCAGCGCAGCGCGACCTGCAGGAAGCTCTGCGACTCGGACCAAAGATCAATCGACAGCCAGAGGCATTGATCGTCCAGCGTCCCCAGTAGAGTCGAAAAAAATTGGTGATGATCACATACGCGCAACAGCTAACGGAGCTAAAGTAAGTGTTAATGCCGAAGGATTTATCACTGAAGTCGAGCGCACTGATGGCTCGCGTTTAACTGACTTCAAATATGGCGTTTTTGAATCTGGTGGAGATAAGAAAGTTCTATTCGGTTTTACTGAAAGAGCAACCGACGGAAAAATATATTCATGGGAACGATTAAACACCTGGGCCGAAAATGGCACAAAACGATTTCGATCGCCATGCAGAAACAAAAGGACTATTGTCCAGGCACACAAATCTGCACTTTGCTAATGACGGCGATTTAATTTATGACACCAGGCATGCTTCACCAGCACCAAGGAGAAACATGCTCACCCATAAAGACATAGGAGACCCGAATCCACCCAAACCAATAGTGTGGTATGAACGGACAGTTGTGCGCGGCGACGGCACGCTAACTAAATTCGACAGAGACAGATCTCGAATGAGGCTTGACGCCCAGGGACGTCCCCCAAATGCATCAGTGGCTAGACCTGTAAGACAACAAACAACGCAACCGATTAGACCTGTAAGACAGCAGACGACTCAACCAATACAGCGACGGGCCAGTGCACCGTCTAATGATAGAGCTGAAGGACAGTCCGGCAAATCTGCTGGATCTCCAGAGATCAATTATGGCAGAGGCGGCAGCCCAAAAGAAAACTACAGAACCGCCGACCGTAGCCCAGGATAAGCTCGCTGATCCGAAAAATACTCTTGAGGATTTAAGGCGCGCGCTAGACAATGTCGAGCGGCTTCTTGCTAACAATCCGGTATCCGAAACGCCTAAGCCGCGCAAACTACCAGCTGTTGCTCTAGGCGAAGCGCCTGATTCTTCAGCGCCGCCCTCTGACGAAACTACGCCGCAATCGACCGAAAAGGGCATCCCAGATGAATTTAAACAGTTTGCTGTCGATCATGTAGAACATGAGACTTATCCTGAAGGAGACCTGGCGGTTGGTTATAAAAATGGCAAAGAAACTGCCATTCTGCTCGGCAGCGGTCTTTATGTCAACCTAGACGCAACAGAAGCGAAAAGACATGTGGCTGATGGCAATTTACCCAGACAGGGAGAAGCCGGTTGGTACAAGGTGGAAGACAGCGGCAAATATCGCAAATTGAAATACGATGCCATGTCTTTTAACAAAGATAGCCGCGAGTTCGTCTCCCAATTGACAGACGATTTGAGCCACAGTTATAAAAAGGAGAAACAGCCAGAGAGATTCGTACTCACAATACAGACCGACCGATTAAACATACTGAAACTCAGTCTGAAAGACCATCTGAAAAAACTGCTGCAGAGAGAGTATGGGACCGACTTAACCCTGCAGAAAGGCAGCTTGGTCTGGACATAATTGCACACCGAGAAAAGCTCTTTGCTAACTGGGGAGCTCAAAAACCGCCCCAATTAGTGCTGGATTTAGGTTTGAAAGGAACAGCAAATGCAAACAACAACGAAATGCAAGCTCGTGGTCAATCGGGCCATTTTGTTTCTGGTAATCCCAACCATGAAATTTCGTACCATGGACCCAGGTCACCGCAGGAAGCATTTTACGGATCTAGGGCTGTCTACGGCCAAAATTTTGCTCCGGGATTTTTGGAAAGCCCATCCCATAGACATATAATTGAAGATCCAACTTTAAGAACGTTTTGTCCCGCTCAAAACGGTGTTAACTACACAGTCGATTTTAATAAGCAGTTAACCAAAACTGGTTCCGACGCGTACGCGGCAGCTGCACAAGCGCTTGCTCGTGCGCCAGCAGAATCCGTCCGTGATTCTAAGGTACAAACACAACAAGCCGGAAACTCTTTAGAGTCAACTCCGTCACTAACCTCGACAACAATAGCAAGAGCCGAGACTGCTAATAATAGCGACTTACCTAGAAGAAATGCCGATGTGGGACTACAATCAATACCAGTCACGGCCCCGGAAAGAGAAGCTTTTAAGTCGCCGACTTCCGCAAGTAGTCTGAACGAATCTACCGCAACATCCTTTCATCTGAGGGATTATTTCCTTCCCTTGCCATCCCAACTTGGTGCTGGGTCTTGCCTGTACATGGCGGCAACGGGCATCGGCGAGTTCCTGCTCAATAAGGCGTCAGGCATCACCAATCCTACATTGGGAGGACTTACCGACCTCTCTGAACAGTGGACCATTGAATTGTCCAAGCGCATCGAGAGTGAGTTAGAGAATCGCTTTACGGACGCGGTAGAACTCCTTACTCGGGGCGGCTATGTTCGAGATGACGAACTGAGATTTCGCGCCTATGCGGACCAACGCTGGAAGATCGAGGCGTCGCCTTTGATGAATGCCAGCGGCAATCTACCGGCCATCGACAAGTACGTTTTGTTCAGCGCAGGGGGAAACGGTACTGAGCATTCGACCGGTGTCATGAAACCAGAGGACTTGGACAAGATCAAAGAGTTTCTCCGCACCCATGAATCTCCCGTACTTTTCGTTTTTAAATACCCCGAAAGTTGGCACGCCAATATCATCACTGGCTATGATGATGTGCGGCAAACATTTACTATGCTGGATTCCTCATTCGGACAGCAACTGAATGGCCTAATCCCCTACACCTATGATGGCAGATCACCATGGGGTCCTCAGTGGTATCGTGGGGAATATGAGATGTCCTATACAAACGCTCTTAATTGGGGCAATCATGCCACCGGATACACTCTAGCTGCTGATTCTCAAGCAACCCGAACGGCCATGGCAACGCCTAAAACCACCACCCCGAAGCGGTAAGAGAACAATTAGTCGCGGCTGCGGTCGATTTGCAGTATCCGATTAGACATGTCGCCATTTCCTAAATCGCTGGCATTCACAAATTCTACATATATTGTAAGCTATACTTAACTATTGGCTAGTTAATATCTGATTCAATTGATTGCATATTCTCGCACTAGCGTTTGCTGGAGCTTAAAATAATGAGTAACCGAATGGTAGAAAAGCAAGAAGAGGGCAACGCTGCGGCAGCTAGAACAAAAATGGAAGGGCATGTAAATTTCAATAAGAAATTGCTGAAGCAAAATCCACTTGCTGTACGCATTTTGTTTGTTTTTGCTGTGCTTGCCGGTCTTATATTGGTCGTATATTTATTGACTAGGGCTAATAGTAATACTGATACTAATCAACAGGCGGGAAAATCCGGACATGGTCGCAAAGCCGGAGATGTCGCCGCAGTGCCTGTGAATGTAGCTACCGCCAAAATAGCCACATTGCCTCTGGAGATTCGCAATATTGGCAACGTGGAAGCATTTTCAGTTGTAAATGTTATCGCTCAGGTGGGCGGCCAATTAACAGATGTCTATTTTAAACAAGGAGATTATGTCAAACGGGGTCAATTGCTCTTTCTAATTGATGCTAGACCCTATGAAGCTCAACTTGCTCAGGCTGAGGCTAATGTTGCTCGCGACAGTTCACAAATTAATTCGGCATTGGCTAATCTTGATAAAGATCAAGCAGGTGTCAGGCAAGCTCAGGCAAATCTAGAGAAGGACATTGCTTCACAAAGATATGCTGATGTGGAAGTGAAGCGCTATTTGACCCTGGTGCAAGAAGGGGCGGTTTCTCATGAACAATCAGATCAAATGAAAACCAATTCTGAAACCGCTGGAGCCACTGTTGCTTCGGATAAAGCTGTATTGGAAAACGCACAGGCGGTTATCGATGCCGATAAAGCTGCAGTGCTTACAGCCAGAGCCAATCTCAAAGCCGATCAAGCCGCTGCGGATAATTTACGCATTCGATTAGGTTTCACCAAAATTATTTCTCCCGTTGATGGTGTCACCGGGGCGCTCAATGTTTATCAAGGTAACGTGGTCAGAGCGAATGACACAACCCCTCTAGTAACTATCAATCAAATTCAGCCCATTTATCTTACTTTCTCCGTGCCCGAGATATATTTACCGGCTGTGCGAGAAAGCATTAGCGAAGGCAGTATAAAAGTCGCCGCTCGTGTTGGCGGCAATAAAAAGACACCGTAGCTGGTGGCACCCTCGCTTTCATTGATAATTCTGTCGATAAAACCACCGGCACTATCCGCCTGCGAGCCACTTTCCCTAATGTAGATAAGCTTTTATGGCCTGGACAATTTACTGATGTTATTGTCACCTTGCCCGGCGCCAAGCCCCAAATCGTTGTGCCTACGAGTGCCATAGTCAATGATCAACAAGGTCAGTCCGTCTTTGTTGTCCGTCCGGACAGCACAGTAATCTGGCCACTGTTCAAGTTGATCGCACATATGGCGATAATTCCATTCTCAGCGAAGGCTTAAAAGAAGGCGACACAGTGGTCATTGATGGCCAGCTGAAACTCTTGCCCGACTCTCTAGTGCGCATCACTAAATCATCAGCCGGTGTCGACCAACAACAAATTTATTCCCCCGGCTCGTCACAATAGAGCTTACGCCCTCGCCCACTGCTCTATTGTTGGAATCGTGTTATGTGTCCATTGGGACCGGTGCCCGATCGTTAGGTTTGTAGGGGCAGGCGCAAGTCCGCCCGTGTTCTACGTGCCTTTACGGCTTTTGCCACAAATCTGTCATTAATTTACGTTATAACAGGGTCGATATCAAAGATTTGCCGGTTATAAGCGAAAAATTTAACAGTAACCAGACTGGACAATTATCGTAATTTTACGATATAATAAACATGCCAAAAATAGAAATAGTCTTTTATGCTAATCAACAAGGAAGACCACCTTTAAAAATCTGGCTGGCAGAATTACCTGGCAAAATTCTCGATAAATTTACTGTCAGAATAGAAAGATTAGAGAAACTTGGTCATGAATTAAGGAGACCGGAAGCTGCATTTTTACGCGATGGGATTTATGAGCTCAGAGTAAGACACCAAAACGTCAATTATAGAATTCTCTATTTTTTCCATGGACAGAAGGCTGTCCTATACAACGGTTTAACTAAAGAGGATATTGTGTCATCAACGGATATTGACAGAGCAATTGCAGCCAAAGAGCTGTTTATAAAACTTCCAAATAAACATACCTATTCTAAGGATACGAACAATGAGAACTAGGCCAAACCAACCAATGCCAAACCAAAAACCAATGCCTTGCAAATGATTAAGGAGCAGTACTATAGGACTGCGAAACGTCCGGTTGAGCTTGAAGCTGCTCGTCTTAATGCTCAAGTCGCTCGCATGATATATGGTTTAAGGAATCAAGCAGGATTAAGTCAAAAGCAACTTGCTGACTTTGTTGGCACTACCCAATCAGTAATTAGTAAGCTCGAAGATGATGATTATGAGGGACACTCGTTATTCATGCTTATTAGAATTGCCACTGTCGTGCATAAGAGAATCAGTATCAGCGCTGTAGATATATAAGGTTGCTATTGGCGTTGTGCTCGTTTGCTCAAAAGCCAGAGGCGGAATCTTTTGATAACAATAACCATCCAAAATTCGCCAAAAGATTAAAATAGATTCTTCACGTAGTCACCTCACATTAAATAAACTCTTTACAATTAGTGCAAGCTAGCGTACGTATTAAACCCGCACATTCCGGCAAAAGGGCAGACTGCGCCCGCCCCTACAAATCCAGCGGGCAGGTATCCATTCTTCTGGCTAGTTGCGCATCCGCCCTTACAATTCCAGCAATCATTGTCAATTCTTCCGGACAGCCGCGCGTGCCCCGATAATTCCGATGATCTGGCGTCGATTCGAATAACCGGAGTAAGATTATCTTCATAGCATGAACATCGCATCTACATTCATTTTGCGCCCGGTGATGACCACTCTCCTTATGGTTGCGTGTAATTTTTGGTGTAATTGGTTATTTTGCTTACCGGTAAATGATTTACCCAGCGTTGATTTCCCGACAATTTCTTTCAGCACCATTTGCCTGGCGCCAATGCCGATACTATGGCTTCTACTGTAGCTACCCCCCTTGAGCGCCAGTTTTCCAATATTGCCGGACTAGATAATATGAATTCCACTTCTGCCCAGGGCACTACCAAATCACACTGCAATTTGCCATAGACAGAAATATTGATGGCGCCGCTCAAGATGTGGAAACAGCCATTGCTGCTGCCAAACCATATTTACCAACCAGCATGCCTACTCCGCCTACATTTAGAAAAGCCAATCCGGCTGATGCACCTATTCTATATATTGCTCTTAGTTCACCCACTTGCCTCTTTATGAAGTAGATGAATACGCAGAAACTTTAGTTGCCCAGGGCATTTCCATGGTCTCTGGTGTTGCTCAAGTGCAGGTTTTTGGATCGCAAACATTTGCTGTTCATGTGCAAGTCAATCCGGATAAACTTTCTGCTGCCGGCATAGGCATTGATGAAGTCGTGCGAGCTGTACAAGGCGCCAATGTCAATTTGCCTACCGGTACACTCTATGGACCAACAAAAAAATGGGATGTAAAAGCAAACGGACAGCTCTATAATGCTGCTGCCTATCGTCCGTAATTATCACTTATCGCAATGGTGCTCCTGTACGCTTATCGATGTTGGCAAAGTAATTGACAGTGTGCAAAATGACAAAGTAGCCAGCTGGTATAAAAGAACACGAGCCGTGATTTTAGCAGTGCAAAGACAACCAAACACAAATACAATTCAGATAGTAGATCGCATTCGGGAACTGTTGCCTCAATACGAAGCAGTGATGCCGGCAGCAGTAAAGTTGAATGTTCTTTATGATCGTTCTCAATCCATCCGTGCCTCAGTCAATGATGTGCAAATAACCTTTTTTATTACTCTAGTCTGGTGGTATTGGTCATATTTTTATTTTTGGGCAATATTTCTGCCACAGTAATAGCCAGTTTGGCTTTACCGGTTTCCATACTTGGCACTTTTGCTGTCATACGATTGCTTAATTTCAGTTTGAACAATCTTTCTCTCATGGCCTTGACTTTAGCTGTTGGCTTTGTTGTTGATGATGCCATTGTCATGCTGGAAAATATTGTCAGACATAGAGAAAAAGGAGAAGACCCACTTAATGCTGCTTTGCGTGGATCAAGAGAGATTGGTTTTACAATTGTTTCTATGACACTGTCTCTTAGTGGCAGTGTTCTATTCCTTTTCTTTTTTTGCCGGGCATAATTGGCCGTTATTTAATGAATTTGCTGTCACTATCAGCATGGCTATTTTATTATCCGGTGTTGTTTCTCTAACACTTACACCAATGCTGTGCAGCCGCTTTCTGCATATGTCTGGCGAAGAAGGTGAAACCAGCAGCTGGATAAAATGGTTACATGGCAAAACAGAAGATGTTTTTAAAACAGGATTGAGTTTTTATACCTGGTCTTTAGACATTGCCTTAAGCATAAACTTTGGTAATGCTTGCTTTTGCCTTATGATTGCCTGTACTGTTTATCTTGTAATATCGTGCCCAAAGGCTTTCTGCCTAGTGAAGATACTGGCCAAATTTTTGGCATGACTGAAGCGGCTCAAGGTATTTCTTTTGAGAATATGGTAGCCATCAAAAGGCTTTAGCCAATATTGTCGCTCAAGATCCAAATGTTACCGGCTTTATGTCCAGTATAGGCGCCGGTGGACCAAATGTTGCTGGCAATACGGACGTATATTTATAGTTCTTGAAGCCAAAGAAAGAAAGAAAACTAAAAGTAGATGGACTTATTCAACAATTGCGCAAAAAAACAGCCGGTATGCCTGGTATAAAGCTTTATTTGCAAAATCTAGCCTCAATTAGAATAGGCGGGCAACTAACTAAAGCCATGTATCAATTCACTCTTATCGGTCCTAATACAGATTCGCTCTATGCGCCTCCAAAATGCTAGAAGAAAAACTAAAAAAAATACCTGGGCTGATAGATGTCAATTCTGATTTGCAAATAAAAAATTTGGAAGTAGATGTCCATGTGGATAGAGAAAAATGTTCTCAATTGGGCGTAACCATGGAACAAGTGGAAGATGCTTTAAATAGCGCTTATTCGGCGCGCCAAGTTTCCACTATTTATGCGCCGATGGATGAATACTGGGTAATTGTGGAAGTGGAGCCCCGTTTTTATCGCTCGCCTTCTCTTTTAAAGAAATTATATTTGCGCACTGGCACTGGTGCACTAGTTCCACTTTCTACTTTTGCCAAAATAAATAATGGTGTTGGCCCGTTGCTTGGTAAATCACTTAGGACAATTTCCTTCCGTCACTCTTTCGTTTAATTTAAAGCCAGGCGTATCTTTAAGCCAGGCAGTAGATGAAGTAAAAAAAGTCACTGCTGAGGCCAATTTACCACCTGATGTAACACCAAGCTTTCAGGGCAATGCTCAAATATTTCAAAGCTCGCAAGGGCGATGGGCTTATTTTTATTTATTTCTGTAATGGTAATTTATATAGTCCTGGGCATACTTTATGAAAGTTATATTCATCCTATTACTATTCTTTCCGGCTTGCCATCAGCATGTTTAGGCGCTTTGCTTGTTTTGTGATTTTCAATGTTGAATTTACCATCTATGGTTTTCTGGGCATGATATTGCTGATTGGTATCATCAAGAAAAATGCCATTATGATTATTGACTTTGCTCTGGAAACCGAGCGCAATGAAAATAAAACTCCCGAAGAAGCAATTCGATGCTTGCTTGACCAGATTTAGACCAATCATGATGACTACATTGGCGGCCATGATGGGCAGCATTCCAATTGCTGTAGGCATCGGCTCCGGTTCTGAAGCCAGGCAGCCTCTGGGCATGACCGTCACCGGCGGTTTACTGGTATCGCAAATAGTGACACTCTATATAACACCAGTGTTTTATTTATACTTAGATCGCTTACAAAAATGTGTCATCAAAACCTGGCATCGCTTCGTACCCGCCCGCGATTTATCCGAGCAAAAAAGTGTATAAAAAACTTATGCTACAACGTAGCGCTTAACCGTAATAGCTGATTCTTTTTTTTCTTGCTTGGGCAAGATCATAAGCAGTTTGCAACGCCAGCCAGCCTTCTGCGGTTCCACCGAAGGCCCTTATCTAGTCGAATCGCCATGTCTGGTGACATGCCCGCTTTTCCATTAATCAGATTATTTAATGCCTGCCTCGATACACCAAGCACTTTAGCGCCTGCAGTAACAGACAGCCCCACCGCTTCTAAACAGTCATAGCGCACTGATAATCCTGGATGTGGTGGTTCTTTCATGCATGATCATTGTATAGTGACAATTGTCGCTTGTCAATCCATTTTTGAAAAAAATGACGACATTCTTTTCAGCGCCTTATTTACCAAGTTATGAAATACAATTCACCGATTAATCAAAGATATTTCCAGATTAAAACTCTACTTTACAATTGTGCTAATCTGCGCGAGCCAAGAAAAAATTTCGATGTTACAATCATGATAATGAAATGAATTGATTGGAATGGAGAACCGAAATGCGATACACAGTTGTTTTTGGAAAGAAGCAGATGGCGGCTTTGTCGCCAGCGTTCCGGCTCTGCCTGGTTGTGTCAGTCAGGGTGATACGCGCGCTGAAGTATTAAACAACATTCGTGAAGCAACGCAACTTTATATAGAAGATTGTCGTGACGCAGGTGATCCGATTCCAACCGAGGCAGGCAAGGAGTTCTTAGAGGTCGAGGCTGCATAGGTTAGGATTCAGGCTGGCCAAACTCCCGACTAACCTTTCAGGCAGAGATGTGCGCGCTGCTCTGGAACGCGCTGGCTTTATATTCCGCCGCCAGACGGGTAGTCACATGGTTCTCCGCTGTGCTGGCTGCGTATAGCTAAAGCTATAAAAAATTTGAGTGTTACAATCAAGCTTCGCATCAACTTTTCAGCCGCAGAAGTTACAGTTGAAGAGTTTGTGCGACTGTTCATAAATGAACCTATCGCGCATTTTTATTGTTAGACCAATCATGACCTCCCTGGTTATGGCGGCCTTTGTTATTTTTGGCTGGATAGCTTATAGAATGCTGCCCATAAATGACCTGCCCAACGTCGACTTTCCCACTCTTTTAGTTACGGCTACTTTGCCGGGCGCCAATCCAGACACGATGGCTTCCGCGGTAGCCACGCCGCTGGAGCGACAATTTGCCACCATTGCCGGACTTAATTCAATGAGTTCGCAAAGTGCCATGGGGCTAACCCAAATTACTTTGCAATTTGATTTAAGCCGCAACATAGATGGTGCGGCTCTTGATGTGCAAGCGGCAATCACCGCAGCCAATAAACAATTGCCGCCGCAAATGATTACCCCGCCCACTTATAGCAAAGTAAATCCCGCCAATCAGCCAGTGGTATATCTAGCTCTAAGTTCCCCCACTATGCCCTTATATCAAGTAGATGATTATGCCGAGACATTAATAGCCCAGAGAATCTCACGCGTATCTGGTGTTGCCCAAGTACAGGTTAATGGCTCGCAAATTTTTGCTGTGCGCGTGCAAGCTGATCCCGAAAAACTAGCCGCATATAACTTGGGTATTGATGATGTGGTGCAGGCGGTAACAGCCGCTAATGTCAATATGCCCACCGGTACCCTTTACGGTAAATTCCAGGCTTTTACTGTCCAAGCTAATGGACAATTATTTCACGCTGATAATTACAAGCCAATTATTATCACTTATCGCAATGGCTCGCCCGTGCGCTTAAAAGACGTGGCCAATGTAATCGACGGTGTGCAAAACGACAAAACGCTTGGCTGGTATAACGGCACTCCGGGCATAATTCTTGCCGTCATGCGCCAGCCAGGCACTAATACTATTCAGGTGGTGGACAGAGTAAAAGAACTGCTGCCCATGTTCAAAGAAATTATGCCATCCAGCGTACACCTGGATATTCTTTATGACCATTCACAGTCTATTCGGGACTCTGTGAACGACGTGCAATTTACTTTAATGCTCACTGTGTGCCTGGTGGTTGCCGTCATTTATCTCTTCCTGGGCAATATTTCTGCCACCCTCATTCCCAGCATTGCCTTGCCTATTTCGATCATCGGCACATTCGGTATCATGCATTTGCTTAATTTCAGCCTCAATAATTTAACTTTAATGGCCCTTACATTATCAGTTGGCTTTGTTGTTGATGACGCCATTGTTGTATTGGAAAATATTGTTCGCCATATGGAAATGGGCGTTAATCCTTTTGAGGCGGCATTAATCGGCTCACGCGAAATCGGCTTTACCGTGCTATCAATGACACTGTCCCTGGTGGCAGTATTTATTCCAGTACTACTGATGCCTGGCATAGTTGGCCGTCTCTTTTTTGAATTTGCCGTTACGATAAGCGTGGCTATTTTAATTTCGGGCTTTATTTCGCTAAGCCTCACGCCCATGCTTTGCAGCAAATGGTTGCGTAAACAAACCACAGAGCATATGAGCAAACCGGCCCAATTAGCCAGGCAAGGTTTTGATGTCATGCTTAAGGGCTATGAGCATCTTTTACATCTAGCACTAAATCATCGCTTGCTTGTGGTCTGGGGCTTTGTGATCATGGTTGTGCTTAACGCTCTTGTTTTTATATTCATGCCTAAAGGATTTATGCCCAGCGAAGACAGCGGGCAAATCATAGGCATCACTCAAGCGCCAGAGGGTATTTCTTTTACTGATATGGTACGCCATCACGAGATGCTTTCCAAAATCATTGAGGCGGATCCTAATGTGCAATCTTATATGTCCAGCATCGGCACAGGTGATGGTATAAACAGCCCGATCTTACTCTTAATTCTGGACGCTTTCTTATTGTTTTGAAGCCGCGCAATCAAAGAAGTCTCACTGCTGATCAAGTGGTGGAAGAATTGCGTCCCAAAATGGAAACGGTACCCGGTATTGGTGTTTACTTGCAAAATCCGCCCACAATCAGTATTGGTGGACAGGTGACCAAGGCCATTTATCAATTTACTTTATCTAGTCCCAGCGCGAGCGATCTGAGAAAAAGTGCTGAAGCGATGCTCGGTCTGGTGCAAAACATGGAAGGCTTGCAGGATGTAAACTCAGACATGCAATTAAATAACTTGCAGGTAAATATAAAAGTAGATAGAGATAAATGCTCGCAACTGGGTGTCACCATGTCTCAAGTGGAAGACGCATTAGATAGCGCCTATTCCGCTCGCCAGATCTCAACCATTTATGCTCCCACTAATGAATTTTGGGTGATCATTGAAGTTGAACCGCGCTTTTATCGTAATCCACATGTGCTCAATAAATTATATATTCGCTCTGCCGGTGGGCAATTAATTCCCCTTTCCACTATTGCAGATATTAGCGAAGGGCTGGGGCCGCTGCTCATTAACCACCTGGGACAATTTCAATCTGCCACATTGTCATTCAACTTAAAACCAGGCTACTCACTCAGCCATGCCATAGAACAAATTAAAAAAGCGGCCGCCCAAGTCGATGCGCCGTCGGTGAGCATGACTTTTCAAGGCATTGCTGCTGAGTATCAAAATTCACTACAAGGACTCTGGGCACTGCTGGCGGTGGCAATCTTTGTGATCTATATAGTTCTCGGCATTTTATACGAGAGTTTTATTCACCCCGTGACCATATTGTCCGGACTGCCTTCAGCCGGCTTGGGTGCCTTACTTATTTTGCTGCTGTTTCATCTCGATTTAAATATATACGGCTATCTCGGTTTGATTATGCTCATTGGCATAGTAAAGAAAAACGCCATTATGATGATTGACTTCGCCCTTGATGCTCAGCGCGGACAGGGAATAAGCGCCGAAGCAGCGATTACTCAAGCAGCCCTGACGCGTTTTCGTCCCATCATGATGACCACCATGGCTGCCCTTATGGGCGGCTTACCCATTGCTATGGGCATCGGAGCCGGTGCTGAATCGAGACAACCATTGGGTTTGACCGTTGTCGGCGGCTTGCTTCTCTCGCAGACAGTCACTTTGTTTATTACCCCTGTTTTTTATATCTATCTCGATGCCTTTCAAAATAAATTCCTGAAAGGTCGGAAATCCGCGTTGACCTCGTAGGGGCGGGCGTCAGTCCGCCCGTTGATATACGGGCGCGCATTCATGTTTTGGATTCAGTGCCGCCCGCGACGCATAGGACGACCGTTGGCGGCATATATCATATGCCTCTGAGTCCTGATGCTTGCCTCACGGCCACTGGCCGCGCCCCTACAGAAGGGGACAAATCCGGATCATATTGCTGTTTGCATGAAGAACTAACGATTAACTGCGATCTTCTTTTACGCGCAGCAGATTTCCCTTAGCTTTCGACTGCTTAGAGAGAAGTGTTATTTTGATCTCTTCGAGCGATTTTTCTAAACCTGATTGCAGTTTATCCCTAATAACGTTCAATAATAGGTAATCAGGCGTAACTGCCTGGTAGATGTTGGTCTCCTGGGCTTCTAGATTTATCTTCTCTATCATCCACTCTCGAATTAACGTGCCTACCGGTTTACGCTTTTTTGCTGCAATACGGTAAAGCCTATCAATATTCTCTGGCTCAAGCCTGAACTGCAGCACTTCTCGCCGGACTATTTCCGCATGAACTAATTTCTTTAATTCTGCCTTGCGTTTCTTTAGTTCTTCTTTTGTCATCTTGCTCATAATAATTATTCTCTTAGTGTTCCTGAGTGTTTTATATATTTAGCCTTGTTATGCGCATTCGCTTTCCTTCCATGGTAGATGTGTGTTTCTTTTTCTTTGTATTCCACTCCAATCTCTAATAGTCTTTCTTTCTGCGTCTGTCCTACATACATTACTGTTGGATTTCCGAGTCGACTTTCTCCTTCTTCAGAATGCATAGTCATTGGATCATCTAAGACTTCTAAAGCCTCCGCTCTGGTAACACCACCCCTTTTTAAACTGTCGTCATTAAAGGTAAGAATCGCCATCGGAACTCCCGGACATAACATACTACAAGTGTAATACATATAAACTACATATGCAAGACAAAATCTACGCTAACCATTGAACTTATGGACAAGTCATAGTGCTGTTATGGGAAAAAAACGCTAAAAATAAAAAAGAACAAAAAGCCCCGGGACACTGGATAAGCAACTCGGGCGAGTTGCTTAGAGCCAATGCCGGGGCGAAGTCATTCACCACCACGTCTTCTTTTTCTTTGTTCTGCTTCCTCTGTCTTTCCTCTTAGTGCCGACCGGCGCTGGAGATCGGGGGCGTCAGCTAGCAGGTGTGCAGGACTCGGAAGCGCCGGCGGCCGCGATCTCCGGTGTCGCGGAATCCATGGCGGCCAGCTTCGCCAGCGCCCCCCGCGTCGTTTCCTCGCGTTGCAGTGCCGTGTAATACGTCTCGATTGCTTCGCCGCATGCAGTGCGGAACCGCTGCCAGGCACCGCTATAATTGTCATCGCGCATATCCTGTCCAGGAGGGCATATGCTTCCTGCACTTCAGCGATGAGCTCTGCGACTTACCTTCGCTTCCTCCAAAGCCGTGATCAATTTGGGGTTAATCCAGCGCAGCCAGTCCTCGGCGTTGCCCGAGCGGTCGAGTTCCTGCTTCTGCGCTACTACTGCTTCCCGAAACGCCGCCAGCAGCGTGTACAGCGGCGCGTTTTCTTTCTCGGCGTCATCGGGAACCGTGGGCATAGCGATGGAGAGCCCATCCTCGGCTTTCTCCTCCTCCCTGCCCGGCCGCGGGATGTTGGTGTCGATGTTCATCGCGCGCATGAACTTCCGGCTGGCCTTGTCGAAGTCCCGCGCACGCGTTAGGTGGGCATTCGTCTTGGCCTCTTCCTGAGCTCGATCGCGATGTTCTTCCAAGCGCTTCTCCGATGTTCCCGATGGCACTGACGTCGAAACCTTTAAATGGAGTAAGTTGCAACAGCGCTGATTCGGTATCGGCGCGTTCTCGAACTCATTTCGACAGCGTCCACCAGATTCCTGCGTCGATTCGGCAGGCGTCACCTGAATGGTGGCGACGTACACTGCCAGGGCGCCTCGCTCGATTTCTTCGGCGGTTCTCGTGGCGGGGATGGGAGTGGTACTCATCTTGCAATCTCCTTTGTGTTGACGAACAATCTCAAACGGTGGAACGACGGAACGGTCAATTGTTGAACGGAACGATGGAACGATCGAACGTAATGAACACAACAGGGCGCGCGGTTTGAGTTGGTGCGCCCTGACGACACTAATAGCGTCAATTTTTACAGCTGTTGTTCTGCCAGGCGCCTTTTCTGCGCCTGGGGGTTTCACTCGTCTGTTGCTGCCAGCGCAAACCGGCGTGCCCTGAGACAGGCATCTTCAAGTTCTTCGCGCGCGAGCCCCTGCGCCTTCATCAACTCGTTGTCGTCGTGCATGCGGTAATAGGTGCTCACCGCGGACGCGAGTTCGTTAGGGAACTCTGCGGCCAGTTCGGCGCGTTCCATGATTTCTCTCAGCTCCTCGGAAACGATTCTGAGATCCGCGCGGAGGTCTCGTGCGTACTAAGCATGTGACCGAAACGTGTCAGAGCCGAACTTTGATGCGTCCGGTGAACTGATCCTCAATGCTGCCCGACCGTTCGGCGTGTATTCCGCGTCCGTCGCTTCTGCTGGTGCCGGCAACTGGGTCAACTGGGTGCCCAGCAACGCCATGTAGCAGCTGGCGCGCGGTTGACAAGTCCCTACGAAGAAGCGCTTCGTGTGGCGTCAACGCGCTCCCCGACTTCCTCATCCGCCGCTCGAGTGAAGATTTCAATGACTAGACCACTTCCAGGCTGGTCCAGCTCTTCGACCTTTTCCATCAGTACGCTATCTAAAGCCTTGGCGATGTCGCTGGAGTATTTTCTTCGAGACTCCCGCCGCAATCGTCGGCGTTCCGCTGCATGGATGGCTTGTACGAAAAGTAAAGCGACTCTTTGCTGTTTGTCGGGATCCGAATCTACTGTTTCGACCACCGTATGGCGCGTGCGGTCACTCATGGGCATCTCCTTTTGCACAGGGACAGGAATTGACGAAACACGATTGAAACAGCACAGGGCACGCTTGTAAGAACTGAGCACACCCTGACGATAGCCGATTTTTTCTCCCCACCAGAAACGGTCTGCCTAAGGTCCATTTTGCGGCCAGCCAGACAACACCCTACCCCTTCCCTGGAGTTGAGTATTTCTTGCTAAAACTGCTTATAAACCTATAAACTGACCAATCCCGATGAGAAAACAAATGACATGCTCTTACCTTGTCATTTTTGCCTGAGTGAAATCAAGTCCAAAAATCCCAGTTCTGCTTAAGCCGAAACTATAAGCCCGTGCCCCGAGAGCGGCTATTTGCTTGACAATACCCTCTAACATTTAAAAAATCAGGCGCTAAACTCATATCTATTACGTATTTTTTAGGCTTATTTTCTAGATTAAATTGTCTATTGCGACTTAGCGCAACCTAGCGCAGCTTTACAACCTAATCAATTGACAAGTCAATACGAAGTGCTCGTATTTTGTAGGGGCGGGCTTGCCGCTGAAGCCCCGTTTGGTAGTCGGTTAAGCGGGCGGAGCAAGCCCCGCCCCTACAATAATTTCAACGACTTCCTATTCACCGGAACCGGGTATCTCTAGAAATAAGCAGTGTAAGATCAATCTTGTCTGGCATTACTAGGTAGAAATTCATGGAACGCTTTCCGGCATTAACGCGCACGAGACTAAAGCAATTAGCCGGCGATATGAAAGCGCTAATTTACCCTCAATTGCATCCAGTAAAAGCTTTGCTTATGGCCGGTTCAACAGATCGTATAAGTTATGATGCTGCCCAAAAGCTTAACTATAAGCCAGTTAAATTAGGACAGCCACTTGGACCTCTTTGGTACAGTTATTGGTTTCATATTGAAACTGATTTTCCTGCTGAATGGGCGGGCAAACGCATTGACTTGCTCTGGAATTCGCTTTCTGAAGCCACACTCTGGCTTAAAGGCAAACCTGTGCAGGGTTTGAATTTTCCTTATGGCGAAAGACCTGATGCTGTCTTAACGGAGAAGGCAAGCGTCGGGCAGAAACTTTCTTTTTATGTGGAAATGGCCTGCAATACAAGTTACGGCAATTGGCTGGAAGACAAATCTCCTCATGCCCAGCCGTTTTCATTGGAGCGTTGTGAAATAGCGCTTTTTGATCCTGTCGCCTGGGAAATGTATTTAGATTTTGTTGTTTTGCAAGAATTGCAAGCCGAATTAGCTGGCGACAATGGCCCAAGCGAAATGGCTTTTGAAGGCGAATTGCTTTTTGAATTAAACCGCTTTGCTAACGAATTTGATTTAAACGACAAATCTACCTGGACCAAAGCGCATAAAATTCTAAAAGAATTATATAAGCGACGCAATGCAAGTACTGCGCATATGGTTTCGGCAGTCGGACATGGGCATCTCGACACCGCCTGGTTGTGGCCGATAGCCGAGACTTATCGTAAATGTTTGCGCACCTGGACTAATCAATTGGCGATAATGGATGCCTATAGCGATTATAAATTTGCTTTCTCAGCCGCTTTTCATTACCAAATAATCAAAGAGAGCTACCCGCAGGTATATCAAAAGGTCAAAGAAAAGGCAAAAGGTGGTCAATGGCTTCCTGTTGGTGGCACATGGGTGGAGCCTGATTGCAACATGCCATCGGGCGAGTCTCTTATTCGCCAATTTCTTTTTGGCCAGAGATTTTTTGTACAAGAATTCGGCAAACGTTGCCGCGAATTTTTCAATCCTGATGTTTTTGGCTATAGTGGCCAATTGCCGCAGATTATGAAGCTAGCTGGTATTGACTATTTTCTTACTTCTAAGCTGCACGAAAACGAGCTTAATAAACCAGACAATCACACATTTATCTGGCAAGGCATTGATGGCTCCGAAGTGCTCACACATTTCCCGCCTCTTAGATTTTTTACAGTGCCGGCAACAGTTGCTGATATGCGTGGCGTGCTCAAGCGTTTTCGTGACCATGATCGATCCGCTCGCTCAATTGTTCTCTATGGGCATGGCGACGGTGGCGGTGGTCCAACTAAAGAGATGGTAGAAAGGATGAGGCGCTATCAAGACTTGCAAGGACTACCCAAAACAGAAATGTCCAGTCCGCAAGAATTCTTCGCCGCCATAGATCCGCTTGCTTCAACATTACCCCGTCAAGTGGGTGAAATATATTTCGAATATCATCGCGGCACGTACACCACTCAGGCCTGGATTAAAAAGGCCAATCGCCGGGCGGAATTTTTATTGCATGATCTTGAATTTTTATCTGCTCTTGCTTTTAAAACACAGGCAATTGAATATCCGCAAGAAGAACTGGAGCGGTTATGGAAACTATTGCTGGTTAACCAAATGCACGATATTCTTCCTGGCAGCTCCATTGGGCAGGTATATGAAGACGCGCGCAAAGATTTTGCTCAGATTCAAGTAATTGGGCAACAAATAAAAGAAGAGATGATTCAGGTGTTGATCAATGGAGATGCGCAGGCGGGTAAAACGCGGGTGGATGCAATCCACCCCTACGAGGCAGGAACACATGCCTCTGCGCCGGCAATTTCACAGCCGCCCGTCCGTGCAAATATGTCGGTTACCAGCACCAGACGAGGAACTGATCGAACCAGGACCGGGCTAAGACAATTGGAAATAACCAGAAATCAACCTAATAAACCTGGAACTAAAGGTAGCTTAGAAAAAGCAATCGAGAAAAAATCAGACGCAGCCAACTTAATCCCCATTAATACCACATCTTTTGAGCGTCATGAAGTTAGTACTACGCCTGATGGGCGTCTGGTCATTGTTAACGCTCCTGCCTATGGTATAGGAGAGATTCTACAGCCAGAGCAATTGAAAAGCAGCAAAAGCGATAAACTAACCGCGGCGGCTACGGCAACCGAAAGCGGAAACAAAATAGTTTTGGAAAATAGTTATTTACGCGCTGAATTTAATAAGACTGGGGAATTAACCAGTCTGGTTGAGAAGAATTCTAAGCGTGAAGTGATATCCGGTGCAGGCAATCGTTTGCAAATTTTTGCCGATAAGCCGGCCGTTTATGATGCCTGGCAGCTTGAACTCTATCATCTGGAAACAGCCAAGGACTGTCCTGCTGCGCACAAATATTCGATCGTATCTGCTTCAATAAATTCTAAATCCCATTCTTACTCGCATGAATCCAAAGCTTTACGAGCTGAAGTGAAATTTGAACGTGAGATTGGTGAACATAGCTCGATGACGCAAATAGTTCGCCTTGATGCGCAAAGCCGCCGCTTGGAATTTCATTGTCAATGCGAATGGCACGAGGATCATAAAGTCCTTAAAGTATTATTTCCAGTCAATGTTCGAGCGATGGATGCTACTTATGAAATTCAATTTGGAGCTATTGAGCGCCCGACTCATTTTAATACACCTTATGATCTAGCCAAATTCGAGGTGTGTGGGCATAAATGGTCTGATCTATCCGAACATAATTTTGGCGTGGCATTACTAACCGAAAGCAAATACGGCTTCAGCACTTTTGCTAACGAGATGCGTATTACCCTTTTGCGCGCTCCAAAACTGCCTGATAATCAAGCTGATATCGGTGTGCATGAATTCAGCTATGCCATAATGCCGCATACGGGCAGCTGGCAAGAAGCCGGGGTTGTCGCCGAAGCGTATAAGTTTAACCAGCCAATTACCTGGGGTCAAAGTATGGCATCACCTGTGGTGCACTCTTATTTTTCGCTTAATGATAATAACCTGGTTCTTGACACAATTAAAAAAGCAGAAGACAGCAATGCTCTCGTTTTACGGCTTTATGAATCTCACGGTGCTCGCGGCACCGCTCGCTTGCAAACCAGCTTACCTTTCTCCAAAGCTGTATTTTGCAATGCTCTAGAAGATGAAATCGGACCAGTGCGCATAATTGATGGCCAGCTTGAATTACCCTATAGCCATTTCAGATCATATCGATTAAGCTAATGGAATAAGTCACTTTACCCATATTGAAAGGATCGTAGGGGCAGGCGCAAAATGTCCGCCCGTATCGCAGCCGCCCGCTATGATAAATGGGCGGAGCATTTATGCTTTGGATTCAGTGGCACCCGCGACGCCCAGGACGACCGTTGGCGGCATATATCATATGCCGCTGAGTCCTGATGCTTGCCTCGCGGCCACTGAGCCCCGCCCTCACAATTTCAAACGATCGCATGTCCATTCACGATCGCCTATCGATTCAAACGATTGTGTCTCGAATCAAATGCGTAAGAACGACGCCCCGATAATTTTAACTGGACTATCTATTTAGCAGTCCGCCGCCACCGCCGGCGCCCAGATTCTGGTTGCGAGCGGCGCGCGCCCGTCTTCCGCCAGATGCTTGTCCGGATGCTTGTTGCAATTGTCCGCCCGCTTGTCCATTATCGGAGTTACGAAAACGTCCCCGTCTTCCCCAGATTCTTGCCCGGCTGCCTGTTGGAGCTGTTGCCCGCTCGCTTGAGCATCGTCACCGCGGCGAGAGCGTCGCCGTCTTCCGCCTGACTGTTCTGCGTTCGATCCTGCAGCCGCCGCTTCCTGCGGATTCATTTGTCTTTGCTGCTGTTGATTGCCTTGGTTGGCTGCATAGGCGGCCGCTGCTTTCTGTTGCTGCTCTTGTTGATTGGATTGGTTGGTTGAATAAGCTTGTGAGGCAGCCTGCTGTCTTTGTTGTTGCTGTGCTGCTTGTTGTTGCTCGTACTGATTGAAATACTGAGAGGTACTGCTCGTTGGAACAACGGCTGTTTGGGCGCCACTTGGATTATTGTAATAATATTGTCCGGTTGGTGCTTTATAAATGGGTTGTCCATAAGGCACGCCGCCATAACTACCATATGGATATTGATTATTGTTGTTATTAAACGCGTTTACTACTCCAGCACCAAGGGCAGCGCCCCCAGCAGCAGAGAGTCCTGAAATCAAAGCTGAATTACCTGAACCACTACTTGGAGCGGCAGCAGGTGCTGCAGCGACTGGTGCGGCGGCAGCCGGCGCTGCTTGTTGCATTGGTTGTTGCTGTGGGTAACCACCTTGTGGCATGCCGTAACCAGATTGACGCATCATCTGTTGTTGTTGCATTTGTCCCATAAAGTTTTGCATTTGCTCTTGAGAAACCGGTGTTGGTTGTCCATTTTTATTTACGTACCAAAAATTATTTTTGGCATCTTGAAAGGTTGCTATTTGTGTAGCATCGGGAGAAATGCCTACTCCTGGTATTGCCAGTTTATAGCCTGCCCTTGTGGTTATGTATTGTTGTCCATCAGTTCCGCGCTCTACGGGCAAAAGAATCATGCCTACTCCCGGATTACCTGCGGACATTTGATTGGGCATCTGCGCGCCAACCGATGTACTTGTCACAGGCAAACTGAGGGCTATTAGTGCTGCCAAAGAAACTAGGTTTTGGGGTCTCATCAAAAACTCCTGTCCACTTTTATATTGGACGCTAAAAATTATCACCTCTGACACTTGGCATTTGCAGCAGGGCTGTGCCCACGCTAGTCGCCCATATCGAAAGATAATATATCAGATATCAATCGGTAGCATTGTACAAAGCATAGATTTACGCAGATGATATTCATCTTAGGAAAGCAGTTCCTTCACTTTGGTGACTGCATCTTGCGGATTTTCGACAATGTGTATTCGTTCTTTGCCTAATTCCGCGAAAAATTTCTTGGATGACTGATAATCATTTAGAATAATCACCTGTTTTTTTGCCTTTAACGCCAGGGCAATTTCAGAGGCAGTACCGGCTCCTACACCGCAAGCAATGATCACGTCACTCGATAACACATTTATATTATTACGCGCGCTGCCCATGCCGCTGACAATGGCAATATCAACGGCAGAAGAACATTCTCTATAATCATCTGCCGCCAAAATGCCAACAGTTAAGCCGTTTTCAGACTTGGCGCCTTGATTAACCGCATCCATCACTCCGCGATTGCCACCACCACTCAAAAGCACCCAGCCGCATTTAGCAATCAGTTTGCCTAATTCAAACGCGCGGGCAACATCTGCTTCAGTCGCCTCATTGCCTGGACCCATAACGCCAATAAGTTTTTTTCTCATATTTTTATCGCTGAGATTATCCACAACCCAGCATGATCACTGGCTTCGTGCGTGCTTATCGTAGCAAATAATTTTTCGATATTCGTCAATGCTTTACTGGCGGCGCGCCAATAGCTGGATCAATTATTTCCAAATTCCCAGCAGCATCAATCGATTGAACAAGCGAAACATGTTCAATATCTCCCTCACCAAATAATTCTTGGCTGTTGTAGCAAATAATTATGTCTTCGTCTGCTCGTAGGCAATTGATGATCGTTTCTCTCAGGTCAACTAAGCTAGTAATTTTATGCAGTCTACGTTTGAGCGGCACATTATTCCGCTCGAAATA
Organism: Candidatus Melainabacteria bacterium; assembly: GCA_963767815.1. GTDB lineage: Bacteria > Cyanobacteriota > Vampirovibrionia > Obscuribacterales > Obscuribacteraceae > CAVYFJ01. The sequence continues at coordinate 230,219 of CAVYFJ010000004.1, forward strand.
ACTCTCAATTGAAAACTCAGATTTAGACGTTTGCGTGCCGTAACCTGCTTTTGGTTCCGGTCCCGTGCGCACTTTACTAAACTGCAAAGCTATTTTTTCCGGCACAATCAGCCCCAGCTCATAAGCTATTTCATCTTGTGACGGACAAAGCAAGTCCCTGCGTCTAAATATCATCTGCAAAACCGCCGGTACGCAGCAATAAGGCTTCTCGACAATTAACTGATACGAGCGCGCGATTGTTTGCTTCATCAAAATTGACTGAAGATTTGCTTGCTACTGCTTGCTTTTCAGCTGGCCAATTATTGCCGTTCTTTTTAGCGTCGTCTTTCAAGCCTAATTTATTTAAGTACCGACAGCAATGACTGATGCGCCCTTATCAAGCTAGGATAAAGATCAACCGCTTTGTGGTAAGTGGACAAAGCCGCCTTATAATCACCCTGAGCCGATTGTGCTTCGCCTAATAAGAGATAACCATCTATAAAATACGGATTAGTTTCCAAAGCTTTATTGGCTGCTTCAACAGCTAGTTTTGGTTGATTTTGTTTTATGGCTATATTGCCAAGCAAATAATAAGCTCTGAATGCTTTGGCATTAACACCCAGGGCGTTATTAGCATTTTTCTCGGCGCCCGCCATGTCGCCTTTGGCATAAAGCACATCGGCCAACTGGCAGAAAGCATCCGAGTGTGGCGCGTTTTCTTTATCACAAAGAGCAATTGCCTTATTGGCATTATCTTCTGCCTTATCGAGATCATTTTTACCCAGATAAGCGCGAGACAAACAAATATAATAGAAAGGATCATTTAACCAATCTACCGTTTGGGCATTATTTGCTTGTGCTGCTGCATTTTTAGTGTCGGCTGCGCCAGCAATTTCATTGAGCAAAACCAAAGCTTGATCATAATGTGCACCACGCAATAGCGTGTCCACATAATTGATTTTCTGGTTGACTTTTTCCTCTGGAGCAAGAGAAGTATAAGAATCATCCAGTTGTTTGAAGCTCTCTTTGCTCAAATCCCGCAGAGTCAACGCTTGGGCCGTCATAAATTTATTGATGTTCTTCGTTGCCGGATTTTTGTCCATTTCACTCAGTGAGACAAATTGCGCAGCAGCATCTGCATAACGCCCTTCTTTAAAGAGCAATGCCGCCAGGCCCCTGATAATTTCTATGCGTGTAGGCGGCGTGGTTGATCGCGGCTGAGTAAGCTGATGCAGAGCCAAAGCGGTAACGAAGGCTGCTTCAGCCTTTAAATAATCATCCATCTGGGCTTCGCAACCGCCTAATGCCACCAAATTTGGTATTGAATTGGAATTGATATTTAAAGAATGAGTATATTCTTTGGCGGCATTCTCAAAATCTTTTTGTTTACATAAATTGCCGCTATTCTTGTATGAGGTTCCGCATCATTAGGATTGAGATTAGCAGCCTCTTTGTATGCTTCTATCGCTTTATCCGTCTGTTTAGCGGCAGCCAGAGCATCCCCGATACGCAGGCGAAGTACTTCATTTTTTGGCGCTTTAGCTGCGCATTTATTTAATTCAGCAATCAATTGGTCTATGTGACCCATTTGCACAAGCAGATCAGTCAATACATTTGCTGCGGGCATATTTTCTGGATCAATATCCAGCGCTTCATTGAGGCTTTCTGCTGCTGCGTCTTGTTTGCCGGCAGCAATTTGCATTTCTGCCAGATCCACAAGATCCACTGCCTTGTTATTGCTGTAATTTACAACTATTTTTTCTTCAGCAATTGCCTCATCCATTTTGCCCTGTTTGTGCAAGATAGCCGCAAGCACACGACGATATTGGTTGTTGGCCGGTTCTATGGCAATTGCTTTTCTCAATTGCTGCGCAGCTTCATTCAGGCGCCATTGGCGTATATAAATATCGGCCAATTGATAATAATTGCCGCTATTATGCCCATCATGCTTAATGGTTGTTTTAGCTGTTTCTATTGCCTGATCATAGTTATTCTCAGCTATATAGAGGTTGATTAAGGCAACAGATGCTTCGCTAAGTTTTGGCTCAATGTTTAAGGCTTTCGTGTAGCTAATTTCCGCTTCTTTGTTTTGCTTGAGCCAATTGGCTTGCAAAAAACCAATTGTTCTATAACCCCAGGCAAAATCGGGGGCCAATTCAACCGATCGTTTGATATAAGTAATTGCCTGCTTGGGCATTCCCTTTTTGCCATACAAAGTAGCAAAAGCATAATTGACAAAAGCATCGTTCATCGCTGAGGCAGGCACTGCCTTTTGCAATAAAACATCTGCCATATCCAGCTTTTTATCGCACAGCAAAGAAAAGGCTGTAATCAAAGTGGAATTTATCTGACTGTTGCTATTAGCAATGGGTGAACCTGCCATTTGTTTAAGATCCTGACATTTTTGCAAATAAAGATATGCAAATGCAAGCCAGGCTGATTCTCGCCCTGTTCCGGATTCGCTGCTCAACCTTGTTGACAATAGCTGCGCCAGTTCGGTAAATCGTCCTTGATTGACAAGATGAAGCTCATCAGGTTTCAAACCGACGCCTTTTACTACGTCCATGTTCGCAGCGCCCGTAGGGGCGGGCGCAAGTCCGCCCGCTGCCTTGGGGAACTGAGACGCTCCCGCTGGATTTGCTGTAGCTTTATCCGCGATGCTGGAAGCACTTGTAGGGGCGGGGCTTGCTCCGCCCGCTTGCATTCGTCCGCTGTCCGTTGTCTCAGCCGCCAGACTATTTAACGGCAAGGAAAAGGCAATCAGGCTCATGCTAAGGCAACACCGCAGCCGATAATTTTTTCATTTCCACTTTCAACTCTTCTCCTCGCTTAGCCAAATTCAAATATACTCAATTGCTTCATTTCGTCCATAGTTGTAGTTTTTATTGTCGGTCCATCAACTATTTTATGAGCGGCACTTTTGCGCTCCATTTCTCTCATTAGATTTTCGGCTCTGATTATTATGCTTTCCGGTAATCCGGACATTTTTGCTACCTGAATACCAAAACTGCGGCTTGCACCCCCTGGTACAACACTTCTTATGAAGTGTACCTGTCCATCCTGCTCGCGCACAAGCACCTGAAAATTTTTAATCTGCGGGAAAAATTTGCTCAGGGCGTTTAACTCATGATAATGGGTGGCAAATATGGTCCGGGCGCGAATTTCTTTGGCTAAGTATTCAGCCACAGACCAGGCAATGGATACACCATCATAAGTGCTTGTGCCGCGTCCTACTTCATCAAATAATATCAAAGAGCGCTCTGTTGCTGATAGACAACATTGGGTTACTTCGCTCATCTCCACCATAAAAGTGGATTGACCTTGAGTAAGATCATCAACGGCGCCAATACGCGTAAAAATTCTATCCACCAAACCTATATGTGCGGATTGTGCCGGAACAAATGAGCCCATCTGAGCGAGGATGACAATTTGGGCCACTTGTCTTAAATAACTTGATTTGCCGGACATATTTGGTCCGGTAAGTATAATCATTTGTTGATCGTCGCTTTCACCAGCCAGCATGCGCATCATTGGCTACATACAATCCTGCCGGCAGAATTTTTTCCAACACTGGATGTCGCCCGCTTTTAATCGATAAGAGTCAAAGAATTGTCCACTACCGGTCTTACATATTGTTTGCTCAAAGCCACTTGCGCTAAAGAGAAAAGAGCATCAAGCGCCGCTATATGTTGAGCAAGAATCATAAACGTTCTCCATGTTGCAGCAAATTTGCCACGCAAATCAATAAAGAGCTTATATTCAAGATCGCTTTGATGTTTTTCGGCATTCAATATTTTTGCTTCGTATTCTTTTAAAGCCGGCGTAATATAACGCTCGGCATTAGTAATGTTTGTTTGCGTATATAATCTGCCGGTGCCGAATCGCGATTAGCATTAGTAATTTCAATAAAATAACCAAAAGTGCGATTAAAATTCACTTTTAGATTGCGAATGCCGGTGCGCGCAATTTCTTCTTGCTGAAATTTATTTAGCCATTCTTTGCCACCACCAAGCAATCCTTTGATTTCATCAAGCTCGGGATTAAATCCATGGCGAAATATATTTCCTTCCGTAATTTCTCGGGGCGCTTCGGCGGCAATGGCTTGCTCTATCTGGGAAGCCATATGCACTAATGATTGTGGTATTTGCGTCAGTACTTTTAAATATGGACTAACTGTATCAGCCAATGCTCTTGCTAAGTCCGGCAATTTTAAGATAGATTGTCACCGATGGCCAATACTTCGCGCGGATTGGCGCTGGCATTTTTTAATTTAACTGATAGTCTTTCGAGATCAGCGAGGCTGTGCAAAGATTGGTCAAGACAATGGCGAATTTCTGTACTAGCAATTAGCTCACTAATTGCTTCTTGTCTCATTTCAATTTCGCTTACCGATAATAATGGTTGAGAAGCCATTTTCTAAGCAGTGCGGCCACCCATTGCCGTTTTTGTTTGATCAAGGGTCCAAGAGCGATCCTGCAAAACTTCGATCCCGAACTGTTTCAGTGAGCTCAAGATTTTTACGCGTATTATTATCAAATGCCAATTGATGACCTGGATAATATAGCGATATGCCGTTAAAGCGCGGTATTGCTTTTGCTTGCGTGCGTTCCAGATATTCTAAAATTACTCCAGCCGCTTTTACAGCATGTGGCTTATTCTGGCAGCCAAAACCTTCTAAGGTAGAGACGCAAAAAACTCTTTGATTCTTCTTTCGCAAGCGGGCATATTGAAACAAATTTTCTGGGCGTCCTGTTAGACGATAAGACTTAGGCAAGCTCATTGGAGTATCTAAAAACTCTGAAGCTACAGCGTCCTCAGGACTCAATTTGGCAAAGCGTTTAGTAACCAGAATTTCGCTCGGTGCTAATCGCCCCAGTTCTAAAAATAATTCGTTTTCTGTAAGTTCACAAACAAAAAATTCAGCACAAGACGCATCTACATAAGCTAGACCCCATAGGTCTTCGCCCTTCTTTTCGCTGCGCACAAGACAAGCCAGATAATTACTTTCACGCTTGGGTAACAAGTCTGATTCCAGCACCGTCCCTGGTGTCATAATCCGGGTTACTTGTCGCTCAACAGGACCTTTCTCTAGTCCGACTGCCCCTACTTGATCGCAAATAGCTACCGAATAACCTTTTCTAAAAGCTTAGCTAGATATTGTTCTACCGAGCGCGCCGGCACACCAGCCATTGGCATGCGCCCATTCGGATAGTTCTGCTCCGGTCTACTCGTAAGCGTAATATCTAAAAGACGAGCGGCCGAAATCGCGTCTTCTTCAAATAGCTCATAAAAATCTCCCACACGAAAAAAAAGTAAAACATCCGGATGCTGTTCTTTTATGTCTCTATATTGCCGCATCAAAGGCGTCAACTGGATATCTGGCGTTGAATTCATCAGCAATTGCTATCAATAAAATGTGTATCCAATAGCGATTTGATATATCGCCGGACAAATTATTCGGTCCCAATGATCATATTACAGCTACCTGCCTCTGTTCACACAAGACCTGAGGATGAGGATCTGGTAATGTCAAGCAAAACAAATAATAAATTTAATTAGTGTATTAGGCTATCTGCCCACAGTTCCTTGGCAAAGGTTTGATAGGGCAAAATTTCTATGCCGTCTTCCGTTTTTCGCGCCCGGTCTACCAGTGATACCACAATTCGTCTCTTTATTTTAGGGTGGTCTTTTATAATTTCGCGCAGTCCACGTAAATGATCGCTGGTAATTTTCGCGCTTGATTTTGCCTCGATGGCTATTTGCATATCATTTACTATAAAGTCTACTTCAGTACCGCCGGCTAGACGCCAATAGCTCAGGTCAAAATATTGCTCGCTGTAAGTGCGATATGCGCTCAGTTCATGAAAAACCCAGTTCTCAAAAGCTTTGCCAAAAAGTTCCGAGCCTGGCTTGAGCTTCCCTCGCTTAGCAAGAAAATTAACTACGCCGACTGTCCGCGAAATAAAATTTGGGCGCCCGGATAACACGCCGCTTGGGGCGCTTGCGATAAGCTTCTAGAAATCTAGCTAACAGCGTATCAAGGAGAATTTGAAAATAGCCTTTTACTGTCGGCTCCGAAACACCACATTCTCGGGCAATGGAAGCATAGTTGATAAGTTCTGTATCGCTAAGCGCAGCATCATTCAAAAAATGAGAAAAGGCAGGAAGGTTTCTAACTAGCGCTTCTGCAGGCAATTTCTTCTTTGAGATAATCATTGATATAGGAGCGCAGCAATTGTGCCGAAGAAGAACTTAAATAGTGTCTTGGAAGATAGCCTTGATTGACCATGCGCACAAGAATCAAACTCAGCTTCGAGCTCAGCTGAAACAAAGCCAAATAACTCATAACGGACTGCGCGTCCCCCCAAAAGATTGGCATGGCCTCGTTTTACCTTGCGAGCGCTTGAGCCGCAAAGAGCAAAGACACAGTTAGCATTTTCAATCAGCCAGTGGACCTCATCGAGAAGAAGCGGTATTTTTTGCACTTCATCAATGACCATCATACGCAGCGAGTTTTCAGAGCTGGCGTAAAGAAGCTCTTCGCGCAGTAAGGATGGTTTCTCCACAAGGCGTATATATTGATCTGTATTTAAAAGGTCATACCAGCGAGCATGTGGATAAGTTGCTTTGAGAAGCACGCTTTTGCCGCTCTGGCGTGGGCCAGAAAAAAACTTTCTTTTGCTTCGGTGGGTAAGTGCAATTTTCTCTTAATCACCACTTTAGATTATCATGATAAAGTAAAGTAGTCAATTTCTTTTGCATAGCAAACTTCGCAAAAAGGCACAAAAAGAAAGCAAAGCACTAAGGTGAATCAGCGAGGCGCGAGGTTTGAGATCGTCGCGCCTCGCTGATTACTTCACAGTGACTTTGTCCCATGCGGGCACGAAGGTTTAGTCGAACGATATCCCCTCTACGACACGGGCATTAGCGCTTACATTGGGGACCACCTTTATCTGGCGCTCGAATCTGGCGATTCTGCCATCGTCGAGCTCCAGCGTGTAAGCGAATCGGTGGTCTTCGTCTGCCAGCCTGTCTGCCAGCGCCATCGCATGTGCCATGTTAAATGCTTCTCTGGGACCGAGTCGATTATTGAGCCAGACGATTGCCCCAGGCTCGCAGCCCGTACGGACCGTATCTCCCTCTGGCCAACCGCCGTAGACAAACTGACCCTGCTTGGCGTTGAAGTCGAAGTAGATCGAACTAGCAGTCTCATCTCCTGGGCGCTGGATGCCAAGCCAGTCGTTTTGCTGGGTGCGCAGACCCGCGGTGAGCTTAGAGAACTGACGCTCTTCGTCAGCGGCGGTAGCCACGCGCAACAGACCAACGTGTAGCACGAAGAGACCCATGACGGGACGGACTGGCTCGAATTGGACATTGTAGGTCCCCCCACCACAGTAGGCTGCGACGTTGTGCGCGAGCTGAACCAAGCGCTTGGAGCAAAATTCGTCCGGACCGATGTCGCCATTGAAGTATCGGTCCTTGGATCCCATAATGGTTCCATCGGCCAAGACCATTGCTCTGAAGCCGATCTTCTCCGCCTTCATCCAGTCCTGAACGAGCTGGGTGACGCGTTGCGGGACGGTTTGATTGGTGGTCGGTTTTAACCCACCGAACGTCAGCACGAACCGATGATTTGCTTCTAACTCCACGATTTGATACGGAGTCTGGAGCTGGTTGCGAGTGGCATGCCACTCGTCCTCAACCACGACTGAGATTGGCAGCCATGCCTGACGCCGCGGGGCAAAACAGATTGTTTCAGCCGGGAGATTCTCGAGTCCCGTAAACGTCAACCAGTCTACCACGCCGGACTCCCGCTGATTGACTTCAATCCTGCCGGTTATGCTTTTGCCGGTTGGGATGGCGATAAAACAAACGCCGCCGCGGCGGAGATTGAATTTCATTAAGTCCCAACCGCCGGGTCTGTCCGGCGGAGGTGCGCAAGCAAGGAAGATGCCAGGACGGTGCTCGAACAAGCCTTCGTCCTGCACATTCTGATCCAAAAGAACCGTGTTCGGGTCCCCGGTCCGAAGCATTCTCTCCAGGTGAATACGTGCCTCCTGAGGGGAGTTTGCGAAGGTACGGAACGTCACGGGCAGAACGTAACTCTTGCGTGTCATGGTTTTGGTCTCCATATTGGATTTTGTGGTTTCGACTACGCACGGACATGACAAGCCGCGCGCAGAAAGTTCGAGAAAGTTTTCCCGGATATTCCGATTTTTCATTCGGCGGCGGCTTTCAGTACCGCTGCGTGAATCAAAGCGAGAAAAACAAACTTGGTCGCCCGAAAGACCATCCCGTTCGGGTCCCGGGAGTATTCCTCCTCAGGCAACCCGGCAATGGACAGCTCCAGAAGCGAGTCGGCTGTGTTCGGACCGATGACGCAGCCACCCATCTCGATATAGGTAGCGAGAATGTCTGCGGTTGCGTCCGCATCATCAAGCCTGATCGCCAGGTCTGGACGCCGCTCCTGAAAAGAGTCAGCGCATCGGACAATTTGCCACTGGCTAGCTGAGCGAGTCGAACGATTGCAGAGTTGTATGCTCCGCTGCGCTGGTGTGCCTGGCGGAAGTCCTCCGCGTCGCTGATGAATTCAGCCGAGGCCTCGTGCACGGACTTTCTTGGCGTGGTCATGTTAGTGCTCTCCGGTGCTACGGCAACGCTCGATCATTCGATTGTATCGAGCGTTGCCGGGTGATTGGGAAATTCGGATTTGATACGTTGGACCCATCGAAAAGCGCTGCCCATGTGGGTTGGGTTGTGGTATGGAACAGCGGATGGCGGGAGTGGGCGTGCAGAACACCGGCTTCTCGCGTTGCCGCTACAGAAGAACGTCCGGTCCGTTGAAATCCTCCTCGACAGGGTATGGTATATGCATTCCGTCGACGCCTTCATCCAAACAATGAATGTGGCTCCCGTCGAATTTGAACTCGATGGAATGGCAACCTTCGGGATCCACACCCCGGACATTCGCCGGATTGCCCAGAACATAAGTGAGCTTCGCTCCTTTGGGAAGAACGGCGTAGTTTTCCCCAAGGATGACGGACCCATCAGTGGACAGCTTTGTATCAAAGGCACACGCAGGTCCAGGATCCTGCGACGTATATGTCATTGTCCAGTCCATGCTGCTCGTTGTCGCTCCAGTGGTCATTAGGATCCGTTACGATCCGCAAGAACACTTGCTGGACGACACTGGTACGTCTTTGCTCCGGTAGGACCTCAAATAGGTGTTCATGTTTCCGCCGCACCGAACCTTTTGTAACCAGGTAGAGATATTCAGGCGGTGTAGGAGTGAAGTTGTGCTGAAAATCCACCTCGTTCCAAATGGGCGCCTGGAACAGATTGTTGTCGGTGTCGATATGCCAATTGCTGCGCCAGGGGATGGGTATGCAGCATGTGGGGTCTGCGATCAAGCTTGGATGCAAAATCCCCTCCTGCCACCAGAGAGAAAACAATTCCATCACCTGTCCGTACTCATGGTGAATGCGGGGCAGGAATAGAACGCCACGCTGAACGCAGGCTCGAACTTTTGTCAGCCCATCGCCTTGGACAGGAGTCCGCGCCAAACCGACTGTAAAGAACAACATACTGGGTTCTCCTTTCGTGAAAATGGTGCCCGACCGGGCGTTCGGCGTGCGCACACCGAAACTCGCCAAGCCGAGCACCTTAGAACCCTCGTTTGTATCCCGAATTTAAGCAATGTCACTCCCATATCGCATTTCTGCAATCTGGAAGAGCTTCCAAGCTCATTGACTGCTTATCTTAGGAATCTTTCCTCTCAAAATTCGGACTGGAACGATATCCTACCCTGACAAATCTGTCCTAGCAAAATCAAGCCTGGCATCGCCGCGGTGCAAACTAAGAACAAAGTCCGAAAAGCAACCAGAGCGCTTGACAATAGCTTTTGTGCCCAGTATCTACAGAATTTTATGACTTACTTCTTATGCTATTTCGGACATTAAAAGAGTTCTTTACAATTAGCGCAACCTAGCGCGGCTCAATTTTGGATATCACAAACTTTACTTCATTCTCGGTTGGATGAAGCACACGCCCATCTGCCGAAACAACTTTGATGGTCAGCCTATGTGTTCCTAATGCCAGTCCTTTGCTTGGCACTTGAGCTCTAAAGCCGCAGGACTTATAAGTGGCGTCGTGTAATTTTTCTGCCGCAGCCGGACTTTGCAGTCCGCAATTTGCTTGGCCGAGCTTTGATGCCGTCTATGTAGATTAGAACAGCAGAACCGGCCAAATGGGCTAATTGATCAATCGCCCAGCCATTTACAGTGATCATTGCTCCGGCGGGAACGGCATAAGAATTGCGGTGTCTGTAAAAACTGGGATAAAAATCTACATAGTCTATATAGTCGACTGAGCATATGGCATTTTGCGCACTAGGCTTCAATTGCTTAGCATCAATAATCGGCTTTTCATCTTTCACATAATATCTTTTGTAAATGCAGCCAAAAGCAAAATAATTAGCAAGCAGTGAGTAGATCAACAATCCGCCGGCGATAAGCAAAAAGAATTGTTTTCGTCTTATTTTGGAATCCAAAACTCGTGGTGCAAAACATGCGGCAGTCAGAAAAATAGACAATATAAACGGAAACCAGTGTCGCCCCTGCCAGCCAAAAGAGGGGTAAACAGTGATCGCAAACGTTAATATAAAAAGCGTGAACAAAAAATAGCTATTAATCACTGGATTAGAATAGGCGATATAAACAGCTAAACGCCATCTGCCCCTACTCACCAATTGCCAAAGTCGGAACATTACTTTTGCCAGGCTAGCTAATGTCAAAACTAAAATCATCTTCGTGCCAAATTCAAGCACAGTCTGTATGGCACTCGTGATTGTGCTGGAACCAATAATCAGCGGTGTGTCCAGCCAGCCAAAATAGCCCCAGAAACTTTGAAAAGCAACTCCGTTGACTTGATAAATGTTCTGATATAGATCCGCTAGCGCGTGCCAGATGTGTGAAAGTACTGCGGTTCCGCCAAGCTTGAGTATTTTTTTGAATTCTGTATTTGTGGCAAACCAATGCCAGTGTATGGCATCAATTGTTGGTAATTTGCAATGCCAGGATACCCAAAGCTGCACCAAGCCGGCAATTAGGGAAGGAATAACAAGTGCGGCAAAAATACCAGCCAATTTTTTGAAAGAAATTCTTGCCCGTACTGCCGTACCCATGATCATGGCTGCGATTGCCACTGCTGTGCAAGAAAAAAATTGATATTTGGTCACGAGCAAAATAGCCATTGCCACGCCCAATGCATACGGTGGGATCGTAGGGGCGGGGCTTGCTCCGCCCACTTTCTCAACGGGCGCTGAACGAGGGCTTGTGGGCGGACTCGCGCCCGCCCCTACAATTCCAATGGACAGGTCTCGTTTCTCCGAGTCAGGCGCACCCGTGTTCCCCAAGCATTTATTTCGCCACCGCAATGCCAGAAAAAAACAAGCGCTCATCGCCGCAAAACTGAGATTATCCGGCTGAATGTAAGATCCAATAAAAGAGGTGAGGGGGAAAAAACCTATTGCCGCTAGAAGCAAACAAGATTGCCAGTCTGGCATTCTAAGCTCTTTCATGGCTAGAAATGAAAAGCTAAGTGCTATGCCTAATAAAATTACAGAAAATAATCTGGCGGCAAAAAACAAAAAAGATATTGAATGATTGAAATGACTGAATAAGCCAAGCCACAATGCTGTGGCGGCATAATAACCAAATGGATAAAATGCGACTATTGCCGGGTTTGTATTCTGTGTTGCGTTTTCGTTTGGGGCAAATTTATCCAGATGTTCAAAAAAATTTGCCGTGCCATAGCCTTCCGGCATTTTTACATCAGGATTCCATTTTATTGCCTGACCATTTGTTGCTTCTAACAAGTAAAACAAAAATGGATGTGAAGTGGCCTCTATCGGCTTGTCTTTGCCTTGAAAAAGCCTGCCGCGCGTATACAAACTAAATACATAATCGGCATGCAAATCTTCATCGGGTGATTGCAAAACCGGTACAAGAAAAACCCAACCGGCTGCCAGCAACATAGCAGCACAAATAATTATGGCCGGGAACCAGGGGAGAATTGGTGAGTAAAAACACCTTTTTGTGAAACTCGACAACCTGTTTATCTGTTCCCTATCAGTCAACATCTATGTATTATACAAACTTAAGTCTCAAACGTTGGCATGAGGTTCTGGTAATATTTGAAGTCTCTGGATACATAGGCCAATTGCCAAGATAACTGAATTTGAAAAAGGATACATGCAAAAGATTTTTTCTATAACCATTAGACATAGCATATTGTTTGCCGCGTGCTTGTTTCTCTTGAGTGATCACTCAGCACTTAGTTTGCCCAGTACAGTTCTTCCTGGACCGACTAAGGACGCGGCAAAGAAAGTGAATTCGACTGCGGCCAAAGACACCAAAACTCCAGAGAAAAATAATGCTGTCACAGAAACTAAGGCTGATGACGCGCAAATTGCCAATGCGGTAAGCGTTACTACCGAAGATTTGGTGAATAAGCCACAAGAATATCTAAATAAAACTGTAAAATTCGATGCCAAATTTGCTTCTTTTAGCACTTTAGCTCTCGATTATAAGCCGGCTTTGCGCTCATCGCGCAATTATCTTTCTTTCCTGGTCTATCGGCCAAACAACCATGTGCCTTTTTCGGAAATAAAGCTGGCCATGCTTATTCCTAAAGAAAAGGATCCAGAGACACATTTGTTGCAAACACTGAAAGAAAATGATTTGCTCGAAATTACTGGTCATGTTTTTGCTTGCCCACTGGATGAGCCGTGGCTGGATGTTTTAAAAATTAAAAAACTAGGCAACGCTAATGCTAAAGCTGAAACTGCCGAAGACAAAGAAGCGGCAAATGACAAGGATTCTGATGACGAAACTCCAGCTGAGAAAAAACATGAATAAGTTGGAGAATGTATTGTGAGTTCAGAAGCCATCACCCAGGTCCAATCTGTTTTGGATTCAATGAATAATAAGCACGGCATTTTAGGCTGTTTGCTCGTTGCTGCCGATGGTCATCTGTTGGTCTCTTCATTGCCTGCCGATGTAGACACGGCAATGATCGCCTCTCTTTGCGCCACCCTTTTTTCTAATAATAGTGTTTCTATTCGCAAAATGAATAGAGGCGATCTTTCCCAAATGACTCTAGTTACCGAAAGGGGCATCTTGCATTTTTATCAAGTGACTGAGGCAATACTGGTTGTTCTCACCGCCCGCGGGCAAAGAGTGAGCCTAGAAGGTTTGCTCAAATTGACTGAGGAACAAGGACAGATATTATCCGGATTAATATCGTAGTGGTGAGTCTATTTATTATCCAATCTCGACCAGGCAAGAGAAATTAATACATCCAGATTATTGCCGTCTTCAGGCAGGCTGGCATAGCCAATGGCAAATTCAATTGCTTCTTCACCCACATCTTGCAGATTAGCCACTTTCAATACATCAGACAATCTATCGACAAAATTGCCTGCCGCCTGGTGTCCGGTTTCCGGCAGCATTAAAGCGTAATCAAAAGTTTGATAGTGAGCAAGAATATCAATTTGTCGTTTTATGCGCGAAATTGTTTTGCCTAGATCTTTAACAGCCGGCAGTGGCAAAGGACGCAGTCGAGAATAATCATTAGTTGCAATCACCGAGGCGTTTTGTCGTTCCGTTCCGCTTCCCTTCGATAAAAGCCCAATTTTTAAAGCGACAATAGAAAATGGTCGTTGAAATCGCTCGAAGCGGCAGTATTCGCGATCAAGAAAAAATAACAATGCCGGAAAGGTATATAGTCCCGTCTCTGGTGAGGTTAACGCTTTTTCTGCCAAGCGCATTTGTGACCATTCTACTTTTGAGCCTCTATGCGTGCTCTCGTCTTTTTTGACCGCTTCCCTAGCGCGAAATTCAACCAGCCCGCAATTGACAAGATTAAACAGAATGGGCACCCATTCTGTCTGTGATAATCGCTCGCTGCGCAAAATTTCAAATAAAGTGCTGCGATTATCAATTGCCACATAGAAGCGCTTTTGGGTATTTATATCAATGCCTGTACCGTTGGCCAGCAGTTTTTCAAACTCATCTTCAGTAAGCGACCCATGCACGCGCGCCAACACCGAATCAAAACTAAGCCCTTTGCTATTCAGTGATTTGAACTGATCTGTAAACTGAGCTCCTTCCATAATCAAGAATTCAAGGCGTTTTTTAATTGTTTTTGCATCTGTTTTTGGTTCACGGAAGAAGCAAAATTGCCCTTCTTCCCAGCCGACTAATTGCACTATCGCTGCATCCCCTTCTGCTCCTTTAAGTTGGCAGTGAACAGCTGTTCCATCGTTAAAGAAAACTTGAGCTGTGTCAGTGCGTGACTTAATTTGTAAGCGGCCCGTTAATTTGCCCATGCTAATTGTTTGCAATAGATTTGGTATTTGCAAATTGCGCAAGTCGCCTTCCAGCGCATGCATGAACGAACTTTCTTGTTCCAGCCCCCCTTGTCCTATTTCAGCTGGTTTGCTCAATTCTCTTGGTTGATCCCCAGTAGCTAATGTGCGCGTTTTTAAGTCCCAGCCGGGAAATTGCGCGCAAATAAGCGTATGGATTTGTTCCCAGTCAGTGCTGGTCACAGTCCACACAAGCGATGATTGATTGCCTTCGCCCCGATATAAATTCCACTGGCAACCACCAGTAAGCCTGTCGCGTAATGCTGTCAAGCAATAATCTTCCGGAGGATCGCCAAAAGGTAGCTCAACCCGACTGTATTGATTAGACTCAACCTCCATAAACAGAGATTTAAGCTGTAATCTATTCGGCAAAGATTCTTGTTTAGGCAGCCGCTTTGGCTCGCGGCCGGAAGGCTTTCTACCCAATATCATGTTTAGCTTTGCATCCATTACTCAACTCATAAGAGCACAAAATGAATTATCCGTCCTGCCATTATTGATTTACCCGATTCCAGAATTTTATAAGCATTGATAAATGGACAAATAGTATCTAAAGTAAGAACTCATTTTCACTAATTCACTAAACCAAGTAATTAATCGCTGGTGAGAGCAAATAAGTTATGAAGTCCACCCAAGAAAAATATCTAGACTGGCTCTATGTAATCATTTATCTTGGTTTGATTCTGCGGTTTTGTTATCCGTTTTTCTGCAATCCTCTCCAACATCTCTGGTCAGATCCAGCTAGGCATTATTACAATGGTGATTTTTCTAGTTTTGGCAAGACAATTGAATCAATATTTGATCCACCCCTGCCGCAACTATTACTGATGCTGGCGCGCGCCATTTTTCCTTCTACGCCAATGGGCATGGCCACTTATTCTGGCTTATTATGTGCGCTAGCACCTTGGCCCTGGTACCGCTGGGCCAGAGAAGTTTTTGCCACCAAAACCCAGGCTTTATTCTTTATCGCTATCCTAATATTTTTGCCTTCCTGGATTGGCATCTATGGTTTTTTTATGGACGAAGCGTATTTGCTGCCTGCTCTAGGAGCAGCCCTTTGGTTAAGCTGGCGCGCCAAACGAAAAAAGACGGCTGCTGCTTTGCTTATCGCCTCTTGTGCCTGGGCGTTGACCATCGCCCTTAAGCTAAGCGCAATCATTGAGGCGGTGATTGTTATTCCCTGGTTATTGATTTACTTTCTTAAAAATAACCGCCAAAGCCTGAAGACATACACCGTAGCCATTGCTTCAGTGATGCTGGTTGTTTTCTCCTGCTTCGGACAGGCGCTTTGGAATTTTCGTGGACTGGGCACTTGCTGTCTTTTCCCGCCTTTATTTAATCCCAACAATAGGGCTGCCTATTTAAGCGGCACCAAACAATGGTCTGAGACTTTTATTTCTCACGGAAAAATAATCTGGCGAACCGGATTTTATTGCCCCAACTCTTTGCTTTTAGAATCTCTGGACCCCTTTTCTCATTGGATCACCTGGCGAAAAGGCGAGCTAGAAACTATTATCGACTGCGACCATAAATTCATGCTCGCTATACCTGTGCCACATATATCCTGGAGGGAACGCTTGAAACTATTTAGCGAGTCGGCGATATATTTCTTTTTCAATTACTCGTGGCCTGATGACTTGTCTGAGGATTTGATACAGGCTGCTCAGGTGCAAATGCGCTGGATCTGGTCTTTGCTGACTCTGTCTGTTTGTATTTTGGCGGTTAAGAATAAAAAATGGCAAAAAATGCCGGTTATTTTATGTCTTGCTTGTGCTTCACTTTATCTAATTAGTGATTCGGTGGTGATCGAGGGGCGCTACCGCAAGCCCTGGGAGCCAATCGCCATTGCTGCTTTCCTTTTTGCGTTATTTTAGCAACAATTAATAATTCCCTCAAAGTCAACTCCAGCCGGAATTCCTGGCCGAAAGGTGTTAGCAAATCGAAGACCGGGGGAATAATATTGACAACCGTATGTTTAAACTGTTTCTAGGTTTGAAATCCTATTTTCATAAAGGCAAGTGGTGCAAAAAGCAATGTTAGTGATTTGATGACTGTCTGAATTCAGATTAGAATTGCGAAGACAAAGAATGATTTAGCGGCACTTATTTTATTAGTAGATTTTACGAGTTAATGTCTTGGCAAGAGGGTCAGATTTGAAGCATATTTTAAGTCGACTATATGAAACAAAAGGTCAGTTAGCTACTGTCCTCAACCTCTTTTTGGCGGTTTTTCTTGTTCTGGCCATTGGCTTGTTTTCTTTTGAGTTGAGCCGCTATTTTTTAGCGCGTGATGAACTAAAAACAAATGTGGAAGCTGCAGCTCTTTGTTGTGAAACAGCCCTTGTTTCCAGTGGCAATCCAAGTGATTCTACTAATCAGACCAATGCGCAGAATGCTGCCTTGCAGTTGTTTAAACAAAACAGCATTCTTGGCCAAACCATGGCTTCTGCCAGTTTTGGCACGCTAGGAACAAAAGGAACCCCCCAATTTGATGTTCAGGCGGGCCAAGCACAAATTTATTTTCAATTTCTTAACCCTGTCCCTGATCCTAACACCGGTGTAAGAGCGGCGGGTGGCACAAATGGAACATTGATTGACGCAACCGGTGCCTATTGCTATAGTCCGGCATTTGGTCAATTAATCGGTTTATCCAATATACAATTTACCTTTCAGGTTTCAGCCCTGTCTGGTGTGCCGACTTTGGATATAATCATCGCTTACGATATTTCCGGTTCGGAAGATTTTCAGACGCCAGTGACCTTTGTGCAACGATACTGGGATCAATACGGCACAGAATATCTTGTTCCCAACACTCAATCAACCGGCTCCAACGGTGGTGGTGGGACTATTGGTGGTGGCTGTAACCCGCCTCCAAATCCTTATATCAACCCTTTACCGCCTGGATATCTTGATACCCTTCAAAATTGTCAAAATCCACCTTACAATTATGCCGAACAATCAGGCAATAATACGGTGAATTTGACTGGGCAGGGACAGGCTTATCAGGCCCCTCCAGGTAATTATCAAATCAATGGCAGCACCGCCAGTACCACCACTACCGGCAGTAAGGGCGCACTAAACTCGGGGTTTCTACCGGATGATTTACTGCAAGAGCAACTGAAAATTGCTCAAAGCAAATCGAATGGAAACAAGTCTGAATATATTATCTATGGTCAAAAAAAGCCGGCCTGTTAAGTGAAGCCAAGTATGATGAAGATCTTCAGCAGACATGTGCCCGCATCGATAATAGCCGGAAAAAGCATAAAATTGTTCTTGGTGAATTAGACGATAGATTGAGCAAAATATGCTTTGCACCAATGTTTGCTATTTATAAAGGGTCCCTACCTGTCAGCACAAACAACACAGGCTCAACAGGCCCGTCAAATGCCTCGTCAAGCTCGTCATCAAGTACTGGTGCTGCAGTTATTGCTCCGGTTGCCGCGACGGTAACTGATGTAAATAATGTGTCAAGCGTCTTTCTTGTTGGCGGTGACTCCGGTTTAGCTAATACAGCGTCGGCAGTTCCCGTTCCTACCGGGCCTTATGTCAGTCCCAATAATGTTGCTTCGGTTCTTAAGGGTGTCAATACTTACGCCGGTTATTTCACTGATGTTGTGGTCAATATCGACAACAGTACTAATTATTATCAGGGCGGCATGGATGTTAATAATGTCAGCAACGGTGTTGATTATAAATTTCCTGGACTGGGTGCTTTAGTTGAAGCTGCCCGCGGCAATTTGGAGAGTCCTGGTGCGGCTAAGGCTGCTGGAGTTAATTTGACTAACATGTCACTGGGAGCCGGAGATCCACAAGCAGGCTATTATGCTGCTTATCTTGCTGCCGCTCAATATGCTTTACAGCCTATGAATGCGGTGGAAAATTCGGTGATTGGTTTTATCGATACATTAGCCACTGTTTCAAACGTGCATTTCGGCTTGATGACTTTCAACGACTATGTTTGTGATCCAACAACTTACAATGGCGTTCCATCTCAATATATGGCTCCCCCAACTGGTACTCCGCCTTATATTTTGTCCAGCCAATATCCTTATGCTGCTATGACTCCGGCTGGCAATTTTGCTACCACAAGTCAATTTTCTGTGCCCAGTATTCCTCTTGATCCAAGCGGCAATACTACACAAAATACTATAATTAACACTTTGCCAGCCCTGGATGTCTGGGGTAATAGAAATTGTGCTGCTGTCATTCAGGCTGCTGTTGATGAACTGACGGCAAATAATAGTGGTACTCCCACATATGCTCGCCAGGCAACAAACAAAGCCATAATCCTGGTTACTGTCGGTCCGCCTACTGTAGATTTAAATGATAATTCCGGAACTGGCGCGCTCAGCGATGCTATGGCTCAGGCTGCGCTGGCTAAAGCTGCTGGTATTCCAATATATTGTGTTTCAGTTTCCCAAACTACAACCGATGGCGCCGCCGAGGACACTGCTTACGGCGACGGTACTAACGCCTCGGCAGTAGGCATAGCGGGAACGGCAGGTTATGGTGGTAAATATTATCGCGTTGATTGGACTAATTCCACTGATAGTCAGAATGCCCTTACTAGTATTTTTGCTAATATTGCTCGGGTATTAGTCAGCGTAGTGCATTGATATTGAAAAACTTCAATCTGTTTGCCAATTGGAAAACAAAACCAGCTGCGGCTGCAATTTTCCATGATTGGCTAATTAGCTTATTTATTATTGCTTACTTCACCATAGTCCTTCTTTTCTTGTGGATGAAGGCGCCCTCCTCCTTATCATCCACCGGCTTCTTTCTATGGCACCTGGAGCAAACGGCTAGTAGGATTTGCAACTCTAACTGGTTTGGAGCAATTTTGGTCTTTATTCAGTCCCGGTGTCAAAATTGCTAATTCATACAATTTGTTGCTCATTAGTCGTCAAAATGGTGGGCTTTTGCTTTACGAACTGCCCCGCCTGGAAAAACTGAGCATCTTCGAAAAATGGCAGCAAGAAAAATTTCGCAAGCTGTTCAATGACAATATGCCAGATGGTCTCTATTCGGCAATCCGCCCTTCCATAGCGCGATTTTATAGTCGAGCCAACAATGCGCCAGCCAATGCGCCTGTGCGCGTAGCTTTTTTTTCGATTTCCAATCCCATTCCGCCGCCGGAAAAGATGCTAGCAGACAAAGTAGATTCAAACTTGCTCAACCCGCTCATTGAAAAGTATTTTGTTTATGGCGTCCAACCGGATGACTTATTTTGAATTCCGCTAAATAGGGGGTCTGGCTATTAAAATTTTTTCTCTCTGGCGCAATTTTTGGTTTCAAGAGCAGCTGCCCACATCAATAGCCATTTTTCGCATCTTTTATGGCTTTTTTGTTCTGCTTTTGCTCCTCACCGAATTATTGCCCAATTTTTCAGCAATTTATAGCGTCAAAGGCTTAATTGATACTGCTACTGTATCCGCGCGCTGGTGGCAAGACAGTCCGGTTTTTGATATTTTCCTACTTTTGCCACAAAATGATATTTATCGATTAGCCTTCATCTGGTCGTTGGTGATCTTTGCTATTTTCCTCACCATTGGCTTTTGCACGCGCTTCAGCGCCGTTTTTGTTTATCTTGGCTTGCTCAGTCTGCAACGAGAATGCGTTTTTGTTCTACATGGTGGTGATGACTTCCTGCGCATCATGGGTTTGCTGCTTATTTTTTCCTCAGCCGGCAGCGCTTATTCAGTTGATTTTCTATTAAAGGCAAGAAAACAAAAGGTAAGCGTGGAGCAAATGCCACTACCAATGGTGCCTGGCTGGCCGCAGCGCATGATGCAAGTGCAAATCTCTCTCGCTTATTTTTACGCTTTTTTATGCAAGATCATCGGTCCACAATGGCAACAGGGAGTGGCCGCCTATTATGCCTCGCACTTAGTGGAGTTCCAAAAATTTCCTCTACTCGGCATTGCTGATCAGGCACCGATATATCAATTCCTTACTTATTACACGCTGTTTGTCGAATTTGCTATGGCTACATTAGTCTGGATAAAGCCGCTTCGTTACTGGATTTTGCTTGCCGGACTACTTATGCATGCTGGTATTGACTGGACGATGAATCTACCCTGTTTTGAGTGGTTATTTGTCAGCTCTTATATTGTCTTTATCGAACCCCAAGATTTGCAACGGCTAATGAAGATTGGCAAAGAATTTCTTGCCAGAGTCTTCGCCCCGCATCTGCGCTCAAATAAGCAAATTGAATCAAGTATTGTTTCTGCCAGTCCTGCCTATAGACCAATGAGAGAAACTGTCGTTTTTCTTAGCCTTTTGATCGGTTTGACTTGTCTATTCACAATTGGTACCTTAATCGGACAACCTATACGATCGCGCTGGCAGAAGCAAGATTACAGGCGCGATTACGAGGCAAGATTAGCTAAAGCCGAATATCGCTGGCAATCTCGCTTAAATAGATGTGTTCAATTACCTGATGATGATCAGAGCAAATTGAACGCTCAAGAGGGTTTTGGCCGCCGTATATTCCCTGGAAGGGCGCTACCAGGAGGCTGTTGCATTTTTGCGTCATGTTTGCCAGGAGCGCAGCAAACACAAAGAGCCTTATAATTTCCCTCTGGTCAGAGCCCTTTTCGCCCTGGGCAATATCTATATAGAAACCGGGCATTTGGCGGCAGCTGAATTATGCTACCGAACCATATCTGATTACGATCATGCGCATAGGCAATATGCAGGCGTAAGATTGGCTACTGATTTAAATAATTTAGGTGTTGTCGCTTATATCGCTGCTCTAAATAGCAAACATAAATCAGATCAAGAACTTGAATTGCAAAAAGCAAATGGATTATTTGCCCAATCCCTTAAAGAATTACCAATCAGCAACAGCACTGGGGCTCGTAACTTAGACAAACCGACTCAAAATGATCGCGCGGATATTCTGCACAATCAATATCTGTCTTTCAGAGACTCTGTACACTTAGAAGAGACCAAACAAGCTCTAGAAGCGAAAAAACCGCAATAACACCTGCAGAATCAGCCACCCTAACTCTGAAAGAGTCACTCAATTAAAGAAAGCTGATAAATATTTCATATATACCCCTGGTAGATAAACTACATTTAAGGGATTAATGTTTGCCTTGCAAAAGGTGCTAACAGACAGCTTTGTCGCACTTGATGAAATGGATATATCTTCCGCCTTGATGGCCTACAGCCGCAGAACATGTCTTCCATAATGTTTTGTTAGTTCCTATTTTATCTGAATGCTGATAGACAGCCAACTTTTCTGGGTATGAATTGTTAGGCAAAGAGGGTTAGGCGGGGAAAGTGGTTAGAACTTATTATGTTTGTTTTGTATAAACAACGAAGCCAGTCAAGGTCAAACAAGCGTGGTTTAACGATTACAGAAATGCCGGTCGCGTTATGGGTGATTTTTGTAGGCTTTTGCTTTCCCTTATTATGCCTGCTTCTAACCACAATTCGCTTTGGTCTATTGTGGGAAGCGGCTCGAGAAGCGGCGGATGCTGCCAGTCAGGCGCAATACTATGCGGACACAGGTTCAACTCCTCAACAGGGGGCTGTAACTTTAGCTCAAAATGTGGCTACCAATGTTGCTTCAATGTTTTCGGGGGTAGCTCTTAATTCAGTCCACTGTTTTATTCTCATCACACCTACCAATAGTGCTGGTGCTACCAGTCAACAACCCTGGGGACCGGATATGTGTTTGAGCACTCCGCCTGATCCATCACAAAATCTATATCAAATTCAAGTAGTTCTATCCGGGCAAATCCAGCCGATTATAACCATGTCTGGGGGATTACTGGGACCCATACCAGGTTTGACCCAACCATATCCTATTCAGATTGCTATTTCCCGGGTCTTCGAGAATCCTCCTGGGCTGACTTCATACCAATAACAACACTAATAACAACAACAATCTTAATAGCAACACCAATAATTTCGGTAGATAATCGTAATTCGCGAGGCGATAACGTAATTTAGACAATCAAGTGTGCAGGCAGCGTTCAGGGTTAATTAATATGATTAAGTGGACTATAGCCTATAAAATTGCAACCAATCTTTCCCTGAAAAGTAAATGGCATAAATCAAGCATGCTCTCCCGCCGAACAGATGCGGGTTTTGGTTTAGTCGAAGCATTTACATCAGCCTGTTTTATAATTGTGGCGGTAATAGTTTCGCTTGATACTTGGTTTATGATTTCGGGTACTCGCATTACCGATGCAGCTTGCCGTGACGCTGCCAGAGCTGCTTCTGAGGCAGGTGATGCCACTACAGCATCCAATGCTGCTTGTGCTGTTGTACAATCCTATGCTCAGATGGGCAGCCAATATATCAGCTCTCCAACGGTCACGGTTACATATGCTGCCAATGCCACACCTCCTACGGTCACTGTTACGACAACTACTACAGTTAACCCTATTCTTCCTCTTACTGTATTTGGACAGTCTTTTTTGGGTGGTGGTGTTGTCTGCTCACAACAATATTGTTTTCCGATTGTCGTGACCACAGCCGGCGCAAACGCCAATAACTTACCCGCGCCGGGCAGTGTGACGATTACGTCGAACTAAATATGGGCTTAAGCGGGCGGACTTGCGCCCGCCCCTACAAATCCAACGGACACTTTCGGTCCTTCACGCCCGCCCGTACAATTCCAACGGGCTTTTGTGCCCGATCTCAATCACCGCCGAAGCGTCTTTCTCGTTGTTCGAAATCTTCTATAGCCAGATCAAAATCTTCTGGCGTAAAATCAGGCCACAAAACTGGTGTGACATAAAACTCAGCATAAGCCGCCTGCCAAAGCAAATAGTTGGACAAGCGCATTTGTCCACCGGTCCTTATAATCAATTCGGGATCCGGCAAATTATTTGTGTATAAATATTTTTGCACCAGTGAATCATTAATTTGGTCGACAGTCAGTGCACCAGATTTGATACCAGAAGCAATTTGCTTTATGGCTTCTGTAATTTCTAAACGCGAACCATAATTAATCGCCACTTGCAAGGACAATCCCTGGTTGTTTGCTGTGACCCTTGTAGCTTGATCAAAAGATTGTTTTAATGCCTTTGGCATCTTATCTAGTTGGCCGATAAAGGATAACCTGACTTGATTTTTGCATAGTTCAGGTAATTCATTAGTGAGCACATTGGCAAAAAGTTGAAAAAGATAATCAACTTCTTCCTGGCTGCGCTGCCAGTTTTCACTGGAAAAGGCATAGACGGTTAGATATTTAAGTCCTAGTCGTCCGACATGCTTTACCAAGCGCTTCAGGCTTTTCACCCCTTCCTTGTGCCCCAGCAATCGCGGTATTTTATGCAAATCAGCCCAACGGCGATTGCCATCCATAATAATTGCCACATGCTGCAAGGGCAGGACAGCCTGTCCGTTTTCTTGTTTTTTTATCACTGGCTGTGTTTTTACCAAGTTTAAAACCACCCAATACGTTTTTACCGCTAACATCTTACTCAGGTAATCATCTTCCTGTCCCCTTTTCGGGACTGATGCGAATTTTTTATAAGAGGACACCGGGCACGATATACTAGGGTTTGACCCATCGCGTCTGAGGACTAACTAATGTGTTTATTACAGCCGACCTATATCAGCCAGGGTGATATAGCCTCTGTTGACCTTGATATGCTCAAAAGCCAGGAAATCAAAGGTATCATTCTTGATCTGGATAGCACCTTAATTGCTCCTCGCTCTGGAGTAGTTGATCCACACGTCAGTGAATGGCTGGGCAAGGCTGAGCGTAATTTCAAATTAGCGGTGGTGAGCAATAATAAAAACAAAAAGTATTTAGAACGTGTTTCGGCCAGCCTGCCAATGCCTGTAGTTGGACACGCCGCTAAACCAAGCCGAAAGATATTATTTGGCGTTCTTGACAAACTGGGCTTGTCGCCGGCGGAAGTTGTGTTGATTGGCGATCGTCCGCTTACCGATATTCTGGCTGGCAAACGCGCTGGAATGAAAACCTACCTTGTTAGCCCGCTTTCTACCATGAAGAATCTGCCCTGGTGCGCTTTGTTAGAAAACTGGAGCGCCTGGTGATTAAATATTAGCCGGCAGGCGCCGGTTGAGAACGTAGGGGCGGATTGCATCCGCCCGATAATGTAACGGGCGCGTATACTGCGCCCCTACAATTCCTCAATCTTTAAGGTGTTCCATAATCCATTCGTTAAAGGCAGCTGGGCTGGCATCCATGAAATTATGTCCTGCCCATTCAAAAATCTTTAGTGTTGAACCGGGAAAGCGCTTATGCAGGCGCTTTGCCTGCCAATAAAGAGCAATTGGATCAAAACGCCCGCAAGATATATGGACCGGGCAGCGAACGATTGGCGTATTGTTTAGAAGATCAAGATCGACAAAATGAGTGTAGATCTCTTTTAAAGTAAAGGGCGGCATTTCAATTAAAAGTCTGCTCGCGCCAACCCAAATGGTTCTTAATTTTGCTTTGCTTTAAGGTCTGCAAGGGACCATTGATAAATAATTGCATTGATTTTTTCACTGGTTTGACTATTTTGCCCGGCAAGCAAGCAGCAAAAATACTTTTCACTATTTGCGGTTTTTTTTCAGCCAGGGCCAGAACAATAATTGCCCCTAGCGAGTGGCCAACAAAATGCGCGGGAAATTGAATCTTTTTCCTTCCATCGTATGCAGAACATCTTGCACGTGTGCCGCTAAATCGGTGCTTTCATAAGGCTCATGGCTTGAGCCATGCCCGCGCAAATCAATCATTATGCAATTATGCCCGCGCCGACTAAAAAAGGCGGCTTGATTTTTCCACATACGGGCGTTTGACCCTGTGCCGTGCAGGAAAATAATATCGCTCTTAGCAGTGGCGCTCGTTGCACCATTAGATTCTGCCGGGATAATTTCAGACCAGAGTTTCATATGTCTACTCTAACGGGCGGACTTGCGCCCGCCCCTACGATTCCGGGTGTGTGCGTCGTTCCAACAGAGGTACAGCGCCATGATCCAAATTTGTCATTTTCCGTAGGGGCGGGGCTTGCTCCGCCCGCTGGCTTGGAGGATCGAGACTCGCCTGTTGGATTTGCGGGGCTTGCTCCGCCTGCTTGCAGCCACCGCTATTCTGTGCGCCTGTGTCCTTTAAATAACTGAGTATAGTTTCAGCAATATCATAAATGGCTTCTATGTGATCCAGACTCTGGAAAGAAGGCAGTGGCATATCTTTGCACTGCGTTCTTATTTTAGTGTTCTCAATGATTTTTACTATATCATCCGGTTTTTTTACTGCTTGGGCGGATCCTGCTTCCACAAGAATATTTACTGTGCCTGCCTCCTGCGGCATGGGCTCAGTAATCACATCAATGGCCAGGGGTAGCCTGCGGGCAATTGCTTCAAATGTTGTCAGTCCGCCTGCTTTAGTGACCATAAGATCCACCGCATTCATCAAATCAGGCATATTATCATGAAAAGGAAATGCTCGAGTAGGAATGGCATTCCCCAGGGCTCGGCGCGCGACTGTTTTATACAGATCATGATGATGCCCGCAAAGAAAAATGACTTGCATCTTTTCTTTACTTTACTCAGTGCTTTATAAATAGCCAACAAATTGCCGCCCCCCGCCCAACCCGAATTGAGGCAAATTGTAAAAACATCTGGATCAAGATCCAAAAAAGAGAGAAACTTTCGCCGATCAAATCCAGGTGGTTTAAGAAAATCAGGGTGAATGGGCATGCCTATAACTCGTGTTTTGTCCTGAGCAATGCCCCAGGACAATA
Source organism: Candidatus Melainabacteria bacterium (assembly GCA_963767815.1). Taxonomy (GTDB): domain Bacteria; phylum Cyanobacteriota; class Vampirovibrionia; order Obscuribacterales; family Obscuribacteraceae; genus CAVYFJ01. The sequence goes on from CAVYFJ010000004.1 coordinate 256,345, forward strand.
ATTGACCTCTTGCTGCTTCATTAGGAGCGATGATCAAATCCGCGCCGGGACAGCTCCAGCCGTGCCATAAGCCATCGTTTGGATCGGTGATCACAACAATTAAAGGAATTTTTCCGTAGGCGCCATTTTCTTTTAAAGCTCGCACCACATATTGATTGACCATTGGATGAACGGAAATAATCACATCTGGTTTTAACTCGAGCACTATTTTTTTTAAATAAGATCTGGCCAGCAAATAACCGAGCTCAGAGTCGTTCGGCTTTAACTGTTCAATGAGCCAGAAGTAATACTTCATGCACGATTGATTGTGTTTGAGCAAGAAGTTAAACATCTCCACAAAGAGGCGATGAATAAAATGAGTTTTCTCAATGACGTTGTCACAGACAATAGTCAATTGTTGTTCTTGACTGTTACTGGACAATCTTTTATTCCAGCTTTGACGAAGACCTGCTTCAATAGCGTCACTGGCGCTCTTATGTCCGCCACCGGTATTGGAAAATAATAAGCATATTGTGGGAGCTGGCATTAATTTTTGCTGCTTTTACTGGTTTATTACTTGCATTGTCGCCAATTCGCCGGGGAAGCCGGGATAATTAGAAAACTTTATTGGTTACCGATTAATGTACCATCCACTGAAACTTTTGAGCAGTACAACCTGGCGTATTTTATCCTTGGCTGTTGCTTTTGCTATGTCAGCCACAGCCACAATGGCAGCGCAGGCAATTGATTTAGCCTCCAATAGTAAAAATAACCAGCAGGTTGAAGAGAATAAGACACTTATTCCCGTCGCACCGCGGGGCAAATTCTATAAACACAGACCCGCACAGGTAATGATCTACCAGTATGATTCTCAGCCGCTTGCCAAGCGCGCGCCTTTACTTATTGTTCATGGACTGAGGGCAGAATATTATCCCTTCTGCCGCTGGGAAAAAGTTATCAAACGGCTAAAGTCCAATGCTGAGTTTTCTAGCAAGTTTAAAATTTACTTGGCTCGTTATGACAGCACAATTGTCCTTGACAAAGTAGTGCCGCAGATGCGCGCCCAAATTGCTAAGCTCTATCAATTGGCTGACAGTACGCCAATTGTCATTCTTACTATAAGCATGGGTGGCAATATGGTTTATGAGTCGATGCTTGATCCGCAGACAGACAAACAAATCAAGTTAGTTCTGGCTATGGGCACACCTTTTCATGGCTCACCTTTATTTTCCGCTGATTGGCTGCAATATGGGATCTACAAAAATCTTTCTTCGCCTTTCACGCGCATAGATCACAGTCTTGCTTATCGACTTTATTTTGCTAAAAATGCCAATCTTCTCCAGGATTTGCGCTGGGACAATTGCGATGGCGCCATACCAGATATTGGCCAATTCGCTTCGCGCTTGCCTTTTGGTCCAAGCGGCAATCTAGTCACTTCGAAAGCAATCAATCAAGAGCTGGCGCAGATTAACAAGAAAAATTTTGACAAAAATAAGCTGATTACTTATAGCGGCTATTTGATCAATCCTTATCAATTACCTGAAGCTGCCAGATTCATGGAAAATGCAATTACCGCTCCCGCTACCTTGCTGACCGTGGTTTTGCCGGCTCATTGTGGCAGAGAGCATCCCGTATTGAAAATGCTTAACCGGCAGATAAGCACTGTTGTCACAACACAGTCGGCGGCAACGCGCGCCAAAACCAATTTTGTTTATGTTTTAAACGATGGCATCACGCCGCTCATCAGCGCTTTATTCTTGCCAGATCGTTATTGCGCCAGCGAAACTTTATCGCGCGAAATAGATCTACCGAAGATCAAAACTTTAACGGATGTTCATACGGCAAGAATTTTTCGCAATATAGATCACTTGACTTTTCTTGATGGCAGAAGACCAATCGTGGCACTTCCCGGTATGCGCGATGAGCTAAATCCGGAGATAGGCAGCCGAGACATATTCAGTTGGATGCTTTATGACCTTGATTGCGCCGAGTCTGATAATAAGCAGGCGCAGCTGGCGACATATAATTAAGACATATTAATTGGTTGTGTTTCAACATTAATATTTGTATCAAACAAATGCACCTATACTAAATCGCATAAGTTCTTCGTGCTTCCGAATCATGGTTTAGTTGGCAACCTGACTGCGTTTCGAGGGGCAGGGCTTTGGGGAAAATCAGACGAGGCAATTTTTTTAGAGCCTTTTTGTACCTCATACTGGAGGTGTTGCATGATGCGAGTAGAGTTAGTTTATCGTCCCGGTACTGATGTCTATAAATCCATACACAAAGTATTGGAAGATGTCATTGCTGAAGAACGTTGCGCCAATACCGGTGGAAATGGTGGAGGATAAAGTGCACACCAATTTTCCCAGTATTCGTGTTGATGGCCGTGTCGTCAATAAAAAGAGCGTGCGCCATACATTTGATTATTTGAAAGATTTGCTTGGCAAAAAATGGACTGAGCTTACCGGTATGCGCCGGACGCATTGAATAGAAAATAGCCAATGTGCGTATTAGCGAGGTAGGCTGAACCGTGAAAATTGGCTTAACGCTGTTGCCAGCGAGATGACTTCTACGCGCTTGTCGAGTTGGTAAGTTTCCGTCCCCGGGTATATGATCCAGAGTTTTTCAAGTTTTAGATCATCAAGAGATGTGTGAATTGATTTTGTCATTTGTGGAGCGTCAGAAGCCTTGAATTCAACTCCATAACGTTTACCGTGTCGAAAAAGAGTAAATCCAGCTCTGCACCGGCATGAGTCCCCCAAAAAAATGTTTGATGTGAACCAGTAATGCTCAAGACTTGTTCCAGGGCAAATCCCTCCCAGGAAGCGCCATACTTAGGATGTCCTTCCAAATCTTCATTGCTTTCCACGGAGAGCAAAGCGTGTAAAATCCCGCTATCTCGTATGTAGACTTTGGGTGACTTATATTGCCGTTTTGACAAATTTTCAAACCAGGGTTGAAGCTGCCTGATTACAAAAGTCCCGGTCAGAAGATCGAGATATCTCCGTACTGCGTGTTCGGAGGTGCCCAATGAGCGAGCCAACTCTGCACCATTCCAGATTTGTCCATGATAATGAGCGATCATCATCCAGAAACGGCGCAGGGTCTCAGATGGAATGCGTATGCCCAGTTGTGGTATATCACGCTCGAGAAAAGTTTGAATAAAGTCCTGGCGCCAGTTAAAGCTTGCTGCTGCTGTGTGCGCTAAAAAAGAACGTGGAAACCCGCCTCGCTGCCAGAGTTTGTTCCATTCATTTTTTTCAATTTCACCCAAGTCGAATCCGCTTAGATTGACAAAACCAACTCGTCCTGCCAGCGATTCCGAAGCACCACGCACTATATCGGGTGAGGCGCTGCCCAGAATCAGGTATTTAGTTTTAGATCGCCGTCTATCTGCTAAGGGACGCAATGCCGTGAACAATTGAGGTTGTTGCTGAATCTCATCAATAATTACTAAGCCATCTAGCGAAGCAAGTGTAAGTTCAGGATGAGATAAACGTGTTCTACTGGTTGCTGTATCAAGATCAAAATAATGATGCTTGGGGAATTGCCTTTCCAGTTGTCTGGCAAGTGTGGTCTTGCCACACTGTCGCGGACCGAGAAGAGCGCATATTGGCTGCTCAGCAAGCACTGCTTTTACTCTCTTGAGGTATCGTGTGCGGAGAATCATAATGTCCTTGTATTTCTGACACTATGCTACAGAAATGCAAGGATCTTGTCCAGTGCCAACTTCTCAATTATCTCAGTCAATTAATTTTTATCTCAAGCCACAAATGGGGGTAAAAAAAGCAAAAATAGAAAAAGCGAAGAAGCAAAGAAGCCCGGGGAATGACGACTGGGTCATCGCCCCGGGCGGACTTGCATAGGCGCGGGCGGCATATTACGGGGGCGTCATGGTGCCGCGGAGGACGTCAAGACGCTTCGCAATCGCCGCCGGCGCGCACTCGAACAAGACCCGCCTGCAGTTATGCGGGACAGGGTCCGTGGCCAGGACCAAATATGGCATCAGGTCCAAACCCTCCCGCCCGAACAAGAGGAACGGCATATATTCTTCATACAGCCGCTGGACATTCAGTGCCAATTTCTCATCTTGCGCCTGCGCTTCGTCGCCTGCAGCGACGAAGCCGGCATGCCGTTTTAACAGTGGCGCCAGCATCGCCTCCAGGCAGATCAGATTGGGGACATCGGCGAAAACCTGTTCTTCGGGAGGCGGAATGAGCAGGGCGATGTACTCCGCCATGATCTCCAGTAACGCATCGAATCGCTGCGCTCTCTCCAGCGGCTCAGCGCACTCCTGGCACTGGCAAAATTCTTCGCCGATCTTATAGGCAAGATCTGCATCAGCCGCCAGCGCAGCCGACATCACGCCATCCACCTCCACGACGTGCTTTTGATCTTGTTCTTCGGTTGGCGGGTAAAGCCGGCGTAAGATCTTGAGCTGCGCGATTTCGCGCAGATACCCAAGAAGCAGTCTTTTGTGCTCGGCCAGTAGCAGGATCGGTTTTCATTGTAGCAACGGTCATCATGACCCCTCCTTTGCAAATGGAGACTTCGAAAATCGGCGGTGCCTACATGCTCCGCCGCACAACAAATACTGGGGGATCTCGTAGGGGCGGGGCTCAGTGGCCGTGAGGCATATGAGATATGCCGAGCGGGTGCCACTGAATCCAAGGCATCAATGCTCCGCCCGCTTGCCGCTGAGCCCCGCTTAAATGCCACCGCCGCCGGTGTCAGTCCCGGCGGGGTGCAGGCAACGTCCGTGCCCATAGCCTGATTGGCTAGGGCAGATCGCCGGCCGGGCATTCGGTGAAAGTCATTTGAACGCCCTCGCGCACTGCCCTGCGGCACATACCCACGCCGGCGAAGGTGACGGCTTCATAAGATGGGACCTCGCCGTAAGCGCACTGGCTCTGCTCGGACAAAGCCCGCAGAATAGCGGTGCCCACGCCCTGCTTGCGAAACTCGGGGCGGACCCAGACGGCGATGATTTTCGCGCCTGGATCCCCCATACCTCGATTGTAATCATAAATTTCCCCTTGGTTTTTCTGGGCACCGCCGCCGGTGTCAGTCCCGGCGGGGTGCTGCTGCGCTCGTAGGGGCGACGAAAGGAGCCCTCAGCTCTTTTTCTTGCCCCCGTCCTTGGACTCGTTGGACAGGGCGCCGCCCAGTCTTAGCCGATTGACGTCTACGGGGCTTGCGCTCCCTGCCGCGGCTTTGACTGCGTCCTTTGCCCGCTTTGCCTCGGCCTGCCCGCGCAGATAAGCACGGGCGGCATCGACGTAGAGCTCGAAGACATTGCCGTCCCGCAATCGCAGGACAGTTGCCCCGATTTCTATGCCGCGCAATCGGCTCAGCCCCTTGTGAAGGGCCACCTGCTGCGCGGAAAGCGTGCCGCCCCCTTTTCGCACCTGATCCAGAACGGACAGTGCTTCCTGGGCATCCTCACCTGCGGCACGAGCGCAGGCAAGTGCGAACCGGCGTGCCACCGCAGCGCGGCTTTCGCCGCACAGGGCAACGAGCTCAGCATAGCCGGGCTCCACCTGCCCGGACTCGACGCGTGTCGGTTCAGGGCGCGGCGACGACCGAACCGTTTCCACGGGCGCGACGGCGGCGGTTTTGACTTCATGGTCGCCTCCTGTTGGGGCAGGCTGAGGCTGTGCAACCGACGGTTGTGAAACCGGGGGCTGCCCAACCTCAACTCCCGCTTGCAGATAGGCGATACCCCCAAGCAGGAGCTTCTCAGTTGCTCCAACCGGGCGGCTTGGATCGTACCGGCGAGCTTCCTGCTGCGGCCTAAGCTGGGCGCGCAGCGCAAGCAGAGCCTTTGTTCGATCGCCGGCTGCTGCTCTTAAGGCGGCGTCAACCACCTTTTTAGCAGAGCGCGCCATTTCGACTCGGCCGCCGATTTCGGCAACTGCCAGAATCGGCGCCAGCTCAATCGCCTCCTGGTCGAGCGCCTGCAGGCGCAATTGTTCGGCTTGCGCCGTCAACCGCACGCGCTCGGCGTTATACCAAGAATCGATTTCCGCCAGCAACTTCTCTGCCAGCGCATTCCAGCCGTGCAAGGACTCTGTGTCCATGCCCTGCCGCTCGATTTGCAGCAAGCCAGAAACTTGAGCCACCAACTCAGCTGAAAGGGGCATTTCGTTATTGCCGGCGTAGGCACTCAGATGGTCGTGCGAGAGGCTTGCCTCTCCCAGTTCCAGCTGATGCTCCTCTGCCTGCCGGCGCTTCAGCGCCGCCTGCCGCAACTCCTCGAATTTGGACTGCGCCTTCAGCCAGGGCCGCTTCCGCCTCTTCTTCTTTGCGGAACCAGCCGACCGATGCCCAGGCATCCGAAGTGGAGTAGCGCTCGACAGTTACAGGTGTGCCAAACCCGTAGCTGATTTTGCCAAACGGCGACTGCCCAACGCGGTACTTGCGCACCGTCGGCAGTGGCCGCGTATCTTCGAGATTTTCAGGATCAGGGATCTCGAAATCCCCGGCTGGACGACTCGTCCAGCCGTTCCACAGCTTTGCCGCCACCAGCTCCTCCGCTTCGGCAAGTGCTGCCTCGCGGGAGAGGAAGACGGTCTGTGACCCGGCGGCGATGAAGATTGTCTCAGCGCGATCCGGGTGTTGCACCGCAATCTCGCTGAGAATATCATCCGCCGAGGCATTGACGGCAAGCCGCTTGTAATGCGGCTGCGCGGCAACCAGTCGCCGCAACTCATCCAGCCCTTCGGTTGTCCAGGGCTGAAATCTGCCGGCGAACTGGTCGTAAGTCGCCACACAGACATCCCTACCGGACCAGGCTTTAGGTCTATCCTGGCTGGTAAAACGCGGCAGCACCTGCGGCACCAGCTCTGCGCTGAGAGTGACTACGATTTTATGATCGCGGTCATATCTCACGGGCAGACTGCATCCGTGTAATTCCAGAACATCCGGATACGCGAGGCGAGCCTCTGCCACGCGCTGGCGCAGATTAACACTACTGGTAAGCCGTCCCAAGGCTTTCCAGGTTAGGGCGAATTTCCCAGGGACCTTCTCGACCTTCTCCACGTCTTTTAACGAGGATGCCTCCCGGGTCTGCTTCAGGATCCAGGCTTCCAGGTCCTGCTGCGAAGGGACGGGAATTTTTCCAGCCGAGCGGCTGTGCGCTTCCCTCAGCTCCGCCAGCAAAGGTCGCCCGCTTTCAAAGGTGGGCACTGCGGCTGCGCCCGATATAATGGCTTGCGCCATAACCAGGGCCGCCTCTTTCCCCCTGGGAGCGGGGGCATCATTGCGAATGGCGATGGTTCTGCTATCAAGAAACCACCGCTCATCGCCAACGACAGCGCCCTGTTCCTTACTGTAACGCAGCCCACTGCGCTCGACACTAAAGCGCTTGGGGAACAGCTTCAGCAGCTGCTCGCCACTGACCTGGCTAAGCTCAGTGCCAAGCAGGATATTGCCACGGCGGCCGGCGGGGATTTCTCTCCACTCGGTCGCCAACAGGAAAGTTACGCCGCCCTTTTCGAGCAGTGGGTGGACAACGCTTTCCCGTCCGATACGCACGCGAGTGCCCGTTGCCGCCACCATCCAGTCGTCGGCGTACCGCCCGTCTCGGTCGCGAACGAGCAGCCGGTCAAGGCCGTAGACCTTCAAGAACGGCTCAACCATTGCCGCCAGCGAGGGGGACTCGTAATTGGGCATCAGCCCCAAGTCCATTACGATCTCCTGGAGCTGCTCACGCGTCTGCATCGCCTCCATGAACACCCTGTGGTGTAGGAATAGATGCGAAGCGGCCCGACGTACTGCCGCTTCCAGGATTTCTTCATCGTCTACGTGCTCGGCGGCCTTGCGCCAGACCTTGGACAGTGTGCCATAGGCATAGCGCAATGGCATGAGATCCGATACGTCGCCAGGTAGCTGGAACCTAGCATGTGCCTGGCCGCCTCCGCTTTCTTATCGGCGGCCGGGCAAAGATAGGCTTGCCTGACTTTAGCGACATAATCGTCAGCGCCTGAGCAAGGCTGCCGCACTCGTCAGCAGCTAGGACAATTGCTGCTCTTTGAGGCGAAAGTGGTAGCGTCGCCAGTTTCTCGCCATAAGTCGTGATCGCCCGATTGGCGTCGATGGCGCCAGGTCCGAGCTTCTGCAGCCCAGCCTCGACTGTGAGAATGTCCTCGACGGCAGGCTTATCGAGAACATCGAAGGTTTCGAATTTATCCAGCTTGACGGTATGGAGCTGCAACAGCGTGTAGCTCAGATCATCCCGTCTGAGTTGGGACTCCAGAGCCTGCTGTCTTGGCTCGTCTTTTGAGTAGAGGCGAAAGCAGGTCCCTTCGCAGTCACGCCCTGCTCTTCCCGCTCTTTGATTCGCCGAGTTCCAGCAAATCCGTTCCACCGGCAGTCGCCTGGACTGAGTGCGGGGATCGAAGCGGCTTATCTTGGCTAAGCCAAGGTCAACCACATACTTCACCCCCAACTCGGCGCCGCCCGGCAGTGTTATGCCGGTTTCGAGGGCGTTAGTTGCCACCACTATTCGCCAGCCGGTCGGCGCCCTAAGAACTAGATCCTGCTCGGCGGCCTCAAGCTCCGAGTAAAACGGCAGGACCTCTGCTTTGCTGGCAACCAGTCCCCGAATTTTTCTAACCAGCGAGTTAACCTCGCGGGCGCCGATTTCGAAGAGCAGAATGGTGCCCACTCCATGAGGCGCCTCCTCCATGATCTTCAAAACGGCGCCTTCTGGTGTCAGCTCCGGTGCGTAGACCGTATTCACCGGATACTGTCGCCCCGCGACGTTCATTACTGGGCAGTTCCAGTAACCGCCGTACCGGTCGGCGTCGAGCGTTGCCGACATGACGCCGATGAGCAGATCCGGACGCGTCGTCTCCTGGATGACTTTGCCCACGCCCTGACCGACTAGACCGTCGGTACTCTCCTCGTGGGCCTCGTCCCAGATTACTGCACCGACTCCCGGCAGGTTCGGTTGGTTCAGCATACGCCGAAACAACAAGCCCTCGGTCATATAGGTAATGAGGTCACCATCGAGGTGATCGAACCGCACGGCATAGCCGATCTCATCACCCACCTCGCCGCCGTATAAATGGGCGGCGAATTTTGCTGCCGCCCGAGCCAGGACCTTCCTGGGTACCGCCACCCAGATTTGCCCGCCATTGTAATGGCGGGAGTTGAGTAGCGCTCCCGGGGCAAGGCTGGTCTTGCCGGAGCCCGTGGGCCCGATAAGAACGAGGCGCCGATGCTCGATCAGCTCTTCGGCGAACTCTCCCCGCCGGGGATACATCGGCAGCTCCCGGGGGTCGAAATTTCCGTAACTCATTAATTACCCTCCTGGGCGTAGACAGAAATCGGTCACCGGTGCTCTTACTCTTTTGGCTCGTGCTGTTTGAGCTTTTATGAGTGAGGCTGCCGGCGACCGAATAGACTGATGATGAACGTTGAACATCTTGCAGTCTTCCTGCCTCGCGAGCAAGAAGACCGGCCTGTTTGTTGACGGGTTAACCCCAGCGCCACTGCCCGTGGTGCCATCGCTTGGCTTGTTCCACGGGAAGTGACGCCGAGGTCGCAAACTACGACGCTATTTTTTCTTCTTCCGCTGCTGCGTCGGCGCGGCGTACAGATTGAGGAGCCCAATCTTGGGCTGCGCAGACTCAGGCTCGGGTGGCGCATCCACCGGGGCTGCCGTCGGCGCTGAGGGCTCGGACTTGCCCCTCAAGCCAGAGAACCGCCCCGTACAGGTATGGCGAGAAGCTGCGCCCCTTGGTGGTGCTAAGCCAGCCCACCAGGATCTGCTCATGGGGCTTTTCGCTCCATTCAACCCCCGCAAGCCCCAGCTTCTTGCGCAACCCGACTTGCTGCTTTTCCCGTCCGTAACCGGTCTGGTTATTCAGCTCGCTTTCCAGGATCTTTAGGGCCCTGCCCATATCGCCACTGCAGGCCTCAACGGCCGCCTGGGCGATAGTGCGCGAGTGCTGGGCAGCTCCGAGATCATTGCCCAGCTCCTCGAAGATTCGGGTCAATCCCTCAGCCGCCGCCTGTTCGGCGTCGCTTTGGGCTTGCACCTCCGCAGCGGAGACGGCTTCGATCTCGCTGACCATGGCCGCTTTGGCCGCTGCCAACGCGTCCCGCACGCCTTGTTCGCGCGCTTCGCGGGTCACTTCTAGAACGGCGATGTAAACTGCCTCCGGAACCCCCTCCGGCCGCGCCGGCGTTTCGGTCATGGTTGACCAATCGGCGCACCAGTGGATGGAGCAGGTCTTGCCGGGCTCGCCGACATTGATGCCGACGAAGTGGCGGACTCGCCCACCGTGTCCACGGTACCGGTTCAGAAACCAAACCTCCTGTGTGGTTGGAACGGCCACGCCCTGCTCGGTTGTGGACCATTTCCCATTCGGGGTATACTTCCCCGTCCACTCCCAGTAGTTTTGGTCCTTGATCGCCAGACTGCCATCGGGCAAGATCGCCGCTTCGATCTGCTCAATCTTAATCTCGAAGCGGGTGGTGGCGTCCAGTGTCTGCCACCGCTGGCGGTGCTCCTCCGGCGCCAGCGCGATGATCGCCTGGTAGACAACATCCGGGACACCGGCCGGGCAGGGCGGCTGCACGGGCTGCTCGCCCCACGGACCGCACAGATGCCATGCGCCGCCAGTCGTGCGCACAACCGTTTTCTGGTTGTTGCTGACGTGGTGCGTGGAGCGGCTGTTCACCACGTACCACAGTTCTTTTCCTTCGCTGCAGGCGATGCCGCCATGCGACTCATCACTCCACCTGGAGTAGTCAGAGCCTTCGGCCGCCGGGCTGCCGTCGGGGCGGAAAATCCCCAGCATCTTCGCGCCCTCGGCGATTTTCAGCCGCTTGAGGGTCCCGCCAGGGTCGTCCAACGCTTGCGGTCCTCCTCCGGCACAAGTGCCATAACCGCCCCGTAGACGACATCGGGGATGCCCTCTGGGCAGGGCGGCTGGACTGCCTGCTGGAACCACGGCCCGGCACAGCGTGCGGCCGAAGATTTTGGACTCGGCACCCGGGACGTTAATCCCGGTGATGCCGAAGCTGTGTCCGTGGGCAGAGCGGTGCTGAATCACCGCCCACACCTCTTGGGCGGAGGCAATGCCGCCCTCGCCATAGGACCACTTGCCGTTCTTGTGGTACTCTCCATGCCACATGAAGTAGTCCCGTCCTTCGACGGCGGGGCTGCCGTCGGGAAGAAAGACGGCCACAACCCCTGAGTGCCGACTGTCGTTCACGCTAATGCGCGTCGTGCTGGACAGGGTGGCCCAGCGCTGGCGGTCCTTCTCCGGCGCAAGCGCAAGCGCCGCCCGGTAGACAGCATCAGGCACGCCTTTCGGACACGCCGGCTGCGTGGGTGTCTCATACCAGGGTCCGCAGAGCTCCTGCCCCCAGGTACCCACCGTTCCGTCGGTCATGTGCACGTTAAGACCGTGGATGGACTTCCTGTCATCCGCGGCCGAGTGGGTGGAGCTGCTCTGCACCACCGCCCACACCTGCGTGCGAGATGTGATACCGCTAGCGGTGCCATAATAATCGACACCCTCGGCAGCCGGACTGCCGTCCGGACGGAACACCCCTAGCACACGTCCTTTGCCGGCATTCACCGCTGCCGGTGCCTCGACCTTGCGCAAGCAGCGCAAGAACCAGACACTGCACTTCGGTTTGTTTTCTCCCGCAATCTCCACCTCCCACCACTCGCCGACTGCCGGCTGTGGGCCCTTGCTGTCGGGAAAAGCAACGCGGCCGTCAACGCGATCGGCCGCCATCACACCGCCGCTTTTGGCGTCAACGAACTGAACCTCTAACCTTCTACTGGTCTCGGACATCATACACCTCATTTGCCCGTTTGCGAACTACCGAATAGCGCCTGGACCGATCGCGGCCCATTTCTCGATTTTCGTAAAAGCGCTTTCGACTCACTCTCACTCTCAGTAACTCAAACTTCCAATTTGGCCAATGTCGACGGGCAATAGCCCTCGGTGTGGGCGGGTGTCGACCAGCCGTCCGGAAAGTTGTCTCTCCCGCAATGCGTTTGGACGCCCTCAGAATGGGCAGATGTGAACGCAATCAGGAGAGGCTCCCCAGCTAGCTGTTGGAGACAGTACGTGATTTGGACTCACGCACTCCTCAGCCATCGGACTCCTCCTTTCTTTGTAAGTGCCCTGGATGTGTGGATAGCAGTGCGTGATTTGGTCTCACGCACCGCCCCGCAAAAGACTACTTCTTCTTCTCCTTCTTTTCGGGGACTGCTTCGCCCGACCGCCGAAGGTCAGGGCGGAGAGGTCGACTGGCCGATTGGGATCGTCGGCGACCTCGGGGTTTGCCGGCGCCGCTAGAGTAGGCGCCTCCGGTGTCTGCTCGCCACCCTCCGGCGGCAGCACAACCCGGATGTTCATATTCCAGCGCCCGTATTTGTGGTACACGAGCAACTGGACGGTACCAAAGGCGGTGGCATAGCTGCGCACCACGTGGGCCTGTCGTCCGCAGCAATACCCCGGCATGACGCCGGGTTGATCAAGGAACCGCGCCGGGTCTGCACAGTCATGCTCGATTCCGTCCGGACGGATCAGGTCCGCATAGCGGCCGGCGGTCTCAACTACCTCACCGCACGACGGGCAGCAAGAGCGCGGCAGAGCCGCTGCCACCGCCTCTTCGATCACTTCCTGGAGTCCCTTGACCTCGGGGTCCAGACCGAAGAATCCGGCCTCGACCTTGAGGTCTTCCGTTTCGATTTTCCGCACCGCCTCGAGCTGGGCGGCAGTCGGCCCATCCGGCGGCAGGTTGACAATCGTCACATCCGTGCCGCCGCTCCAGCCTAGGACGAGTACCTGGCGCTCCAAAACGCGCCATCGCTTCAGCGAGACCACTTTGGAGTGGGGGAGAAACTCCACCACATCAGGTTCCGGCTGGTTACCATTGGGCTCGATTGCCCAAATGTCGCCGTGCCCAGTCTTGCCCGTGCGCCGGACACCGCTGCCCATGTTAATCAGTATCTCGCCCGCTTCGCGGCGGGCATGGAGTGCCTTAGCAACGGCGATTGCCGGCAGAAATTTCTGCCAGCGCGGAACCAGCCCCTCCAGTTCCGCTTTTATATCCCTTGTCTTTCGCTCCGCTGCCTCGGCAGAGAGCTTGGCGACGGAGCCAACCCAGTAGGGCAGCTGGACTGCCGGATCGTCGTGTACGTGCAGCGCCTTACTTTCGAATAGACAGTCTAGCCAGGGGGCATCCTTAACACCCTGGGCGATCTCGCAAAGCTGCTCGACCTGAGCGAGCGCTTCCGCCCGCTCGGCTACGAGCATTTCCTCGTAGACTCGGCGAAAGCCGGGCTGCTCTCCCATGAACACGTCCGCAGCGGCATCGACCGCTTCCAGTTCGGTCAGGAGCCCAGCCGCTCGGTCCCGATCATCTGGTGCCGTATGTCCGATTGGGATGGGTGGGCCGGACACCGGGGCGGCCGCGACTTCGGACACCTCCCGAAGGGATCCTCGGAAGCGTGCCACCATCGGCCCCACCAACGCTCGGGCGGCCTGCTCCAGGTCGGGAACGTCCAGTTCCCCGCCCGGGTAGATTTCGTAATAAATCTCCCAATCGTTCCCGGCGTCGCCTCGGCCCCTCATGTCCCAGGGCGTGAACACCAGCGCTGGTGCCTGGTAACTGACCCAGCCCCCCCCACACGTCCGCATTCCATCAGGGGACTCGTACTCTGTCTCCTGATAGGAAAACGTCCTTGTCTCCCGCGTCAAACCAGTGCTTGACGCGACCAATCTGCCGACCAGGCGCCCTTGGTCGCCGATGTGCCACTTCTGGTCCTCTGTGAAAAACAACATGGCTTCCTCACTTTCTTGGGGAAGTGATGCGCGCCCTGCTTCGCCATGTAAGAGAAGCGAGCGGTTTTGTGGAAATTGTGAATAGCCCGCGCAGCAGCGCATATGCCGGCGGACCGTGTCTCAATCTAGTGCAACTCATTCTTGCGGTGACGGAACGACAGGTCCGCCACCATCTCGACTTCGGCATCCGTGAGAATGCCCGCGAAGAGACCTTGCGCGTGCCACTCACGAATCATCTGCGCGCTGAACTCGTGATGGCGGGCGCGGGCATCCTGGTCGCTCAGTCCCAGGGTGGGATAATAGGTGTCAGCGCCATTACCCACATCGTGAAACAGCCCGACCCAATCCAGGATCCTCAGGTCGGGTTCCGGCAAGTTGAACAGCGACCCCAGCGTCCGCCCGTTGGCGATCACGCGCTGCACGTGGGGCCAGCCGTGCTGGGTGAGGAAAAACGGTATGCGGACTTTCCGCATAAAGGCGGACACATACTTGAACAAGGAGTCCGCCCCATGCCCGTTCCCGTTCTTCTCCCCCGTCGCCACCAGCTCCGTTGAGTTCAAGCGGGCGACAAACTCCAGCGCCCTGGCCTCCGTTTGCGCGGCGCCGGTGGGGTCGGTGTCCGGTGCTACTGGAACCAAGATTGCCGACCCATGGCCAATGAAGTGGGTCAAACCCAGCTTCAGGGCAACGGGCAGGGCATCCCGTTTCCAGCTGGTCACCGCGATTACCCGGTGCCGGGTGTTGAACACATCCCGGCCCACCGCGTAATCAACACCGCCCACGGTGGCAGCGCGGGAAAGCTGCTTGAACCCCCAGGTAGGGGTAAGCTGGGCAATGTAGGCGACATTGCCGACCACCGTCGTGGCTCCCGGTGGCTGCGGCAGTTCGCCAATCTGCCGGAAGTGCTCCACGTCATCCCGGCCGATGGCGTCGATCGCCGTAGCCAGGTCTCGCCGCACGGCAGTGTCGATGCCGAGGGCGATCCGCTCCTCCTCGTCCGAGACGGGCAGGACGCTGTCGTCCAGGTCGCAGACGGCGCCCAGCCGGCCCCATGTGTTGGCGAAGGGGCTGGGGTCGCCCCAAAAACAACTGGTGGCGCTGGAGGATATTACTATCTCCGCGCCCAACAAACGAGCGGCACCATAATGAGTCTCGGCCGCCTTGTGGTGGTCGACGATCACCACGCGCGTGCCGAGAGCTTCGAGCTCGCCGATTTTTGCCAACGCGTCGCGCACCGCGTTGGGAAAGGTGCCATCATCCTCCGGCAGCGGCGTGTCGACCACCACCACCAGATCCACGCCGGCATAATCGGCGAGCAGGAACGTCTCACCCCAGAACTGGCTGGGCATGCCGGTCTGGGGCCACCTGCAGTCAAGCACGGTGTCGTATCCCGCAGCCTGCAGATTGCGCTGCGAGATGACGCCCATCGTCACGCCGTGCCCATCGGTGCCGGCGAAAACGATGGCTCGTTTTCTTGGGGGCATAAGATGCCTCCTGTAAAGGATTGTGGTTTCGAACGTAATGTGCCGCGGGGAAGCACACATCTGCCCCGCCCGCGGCACGAATCACATATGTCCGCCCGATACAGAAAGTTTCCCAGCCATTAATCCCTGCATTGGCAAAGGCTATCGCTCTCCCCGTTGGGGTGTTTGTATTTATGAGCGGCCTTTGGCAAAGCTGTGGAATCATGGAGGAGCCATTCTGGATCATGCCGACTGATTCATATTCGCCAGCACTATCGCCCCCCTTCCGACCATGTAAGGTTGGGATGCGGGAATTATTGTTGGGCGGTCTAGTCGAGCAGAGGAATCATTCGGATGCATGATCTTCAGCGGCCTTTCCGATCGGGTCGGACACTTGTTTCGTTACGCAGCACCCCCCGGCGGCAGGCAGCATCGCGCGCCAGCGCCGGGGGCGAGCCCAGTGGTCAGGCGGTCGGACGGCGCGCCTGCACGAAGCCCGCGTGCACGAAGACGTTCGTCTTCGTAACCTTACCGTCGGCGTCCGTCGTCTCTACCGACTCACGCTTGGTGAAAGCGTGAAACGGCGTAATGCCGGCGGCGTACAAGGCAGCCTCAAGCGCCGCCATGAAGAACGGGGCGCCCCCGATCATTGCCTCCGACGCCCCTACCTCCACGGAGAGGGCCGCAACAGCCGCGGCGCGCTCTTCGAGAAGGTCCGCGCTCGGCAGCTCATCGAAGGTGATGAGCTTGTTGCGGATCGCCGCCTGCTCAGGGCTTAGGTCGACGACACCGGCGGACAACTGGTCGGGGGTGGGCTTGTGCTGCGTCATGTTGTACATTGCTGTCTCTTTCTTGATCTTGAGATAATGCCGATATATGCACGAATTGCTTATATCGGTTTTGCACCGAATCACAACGTGTGAGCCGGCGCAGGATCCTCGATGGGGATTGAACCCATTACCTCTTTCTTGAGATTGATGCCGATATATGCACGAATGCTTATATCGATTTCATCAAATCTCTTGGAAGAAGTGCTCCTTCAGCTACGGGGATAGGGATGAAATTCCAGGGTATGTGAAAATCCATTCATGTTATGTATGGGCTATCTTTCGTTGACAGCTTGTTTTTCAGGTATGAGATGGATTTATATCCTTGGATTTATGCGTTATGCAAATTCATATCGGCGCTTGCAAAATCCGTCTATGAACGAATCAAATTGACCCATTTGATTGAGTTCCATAGCTACGAGATTGTGGCTATAAAACTGTGACTTAAAGCTTGCCTTTTAAAGAAGTGTTAGTCCCCATGCCGTCAGGGGTCTAGAATTTCTTTTTGTTGGGGCTTGTAAGTCTTGCTGGGTCGTACAATCCTTTCTGGATTTGTGTATAAACGATGCTTATACCTTGACATTTCTGCCAAAGCAAAAGCAAGCCTCTGTTCCATATTGAAAGATAAGCTATTTCATCATCTTGCCGGTTCTCAAGAAGCCCACCAGTATTACTTGACAGCCTGCAACATCAGCCAAATATTGGCGAAAGATTAAAATCATTTTTCGTATTTCTCCCATGATTTTCTATTATTAAATGATCGCTTTACAACTCCGCTAACCTGCGCTAGGTAGTCTTTAAGTGTCATACGCTTTTTCCTTTCCCAACGCCTATAGAGCCCTTATTTTCATGGCCGCCAGGCGATAAAATGTCGCTTGAGCCCCAAACCACCGTTCTGGCAAGGGTTTTGCTGATTGGCCAGTGCTGAGAGCCTACAATTGAGCGGTAATTGCGCATGGGATCATAGCAATATGACAGATAGGACTAGCCTGGGCCACGCATATAGCGTGGTTTTTGAAATAATCCTTGCTACTTACTCATTACAATTGGCTCAAATACTCATTTACCCGTCATATCACTTGATAATCAAGCCTGACATTTTCGCCGTGGCAAAATCAAGTTTTTTCTTTCCACATCCGTATCAAAGCGCCCGCTTTTTCGCGCTCCCCAAAAGCCGCAGCCGGCGCCCGATTAGCTTGCCTGCAGCCATCAAAAAATCTCCAAAAATAAAATTCTCCTTTCGTAATTACCGGCTAAGTGCGCCATATTAAACCAATCGCTTTATAACTAGCTAAGCTAGCGCTTTAGATACTTATCGATGAAACAAACAGTACATATCTTTAATCCAGCTGCAGCCACTGTTTAGCCTGTTTCTTTAAGGCAGGCAAGTGCTGCTCGACAACATTCCAAATCACATTTTCTTCAATGTTCCAATAGCAGTGCGCAAGAACAATTCTTGTGCCAATAATGTTTCGCCAGGGCAATGCCGGATATCGCTTATCGTAATTGTATTCATTGCACAGGTGGGTAGCGGCTTCGCAGATTCGCTCTATGTGTAAGTAAACCCAACCGCGAAAATATTCGTCAGCGTCATAACCTGCCCGTCCAAAAGCAAACTGTGGATGAGCCTCGATTTTCTCTATGGACAAATAAATATCTTTCAGCCAGGCGGTTTCGCTTCGCCTGGTCATAGTGGAACTGCTTCCTCTAATACTTCTTCCCTAATGGAGGGTCTTAAACCTTTTGTTGTCACGACGTCGACTTTACACCCCAGAAGATCCTGCAAGTCCATAAGCAATCCGCCCACATCAAACAAACTGCGCCCAGGCTCCATATCTATCAGGAAATCAATATCGCTATTCTTGCGCATGTCGCCCCTGGCAGCAGAACCAAAGATGCGAATATTGTATGCACCGTTTTTTGCAGCCAACTCTATAATTTTCTGGCGATTTTTCTTTAATAGTTTTGCGGCGTCCATTAAAATCCAAGCCCCCAATAGCGACTCTCTAATTTTATTACTTTAATTGCTGACCGATGCAAATAATGCTGGCTAATTCCGGCACATTAAACTATCGCTTTACGATTAGCCGAGCTACGCCAGGTCCCTTTTCAGCCTTGCGAGCAATGCTGCGCTTAATCTCAATTGCCCAGAGACCGCCTGCCGATACGTCAAGCAAAAGGTCTATCTCAGCGGCGCTCATCATTGAAATTACGGCATAACATTCCGTAATTTCAATGTTCAATTATTGTCTCTTTGATTATTTACCGCATTGAGCGACATATTAAAAATGTCGCTTTACAATTAGTAAAACCACCCCAGGTTTACAAATAATCTTCAATCTGGACAATATCAATGCCCGCTATTGACGGCAAAACACGATCATTGGTGATGAAGGTGGAACACTTGGCCACGAGTGCCACAGCTAACTGAAGGGCATCGGGAGTTTTTAAGCCATAAGCAGCACGCAACTGAGCTGCTGCGGTGCAAGTGTTCGCGGTAATTTCTGCCAGTCTAAGACCACGGCTTCTGCGCAGCAACACCTCGTACTGTTTTGCCAAGAAAACATTGCCCAGGCGGTATGGAAGCACCAGGGTTTCCATCAATGTAAGGGCTGATGTGATCGCGTTAAGACCGCCGGCATTTATATCTGCAAAGAGCGGATGTACAATCGGCAAATACTTAGGGTGTTCTTCAATGAAATAGATAAAGATGCAAGTGTCCAGAGCAACTGGTAAGGTCTCTGTTTTAAGATTGTCTATTAATCCCAAGTTTTACGCTCTTGCCTGATATATTCGCCGGCATCAATCTTTTGCCAAATTTCCTTACCCAGTCCTTCTAATTCCATGATGGACAAATGTGATGGCTCGGATATCACCGAGTCAAGAATATGAATTATTTCCTGAGCAAGCGATCGCCTATCGCGCTTTGCTCGCTTTTGCAATGCCGTATACAACTTGTCCGGAAAAGCTTTTATGTTTAAGGTAGCCACCGTTATTCCTCCATTATGGAACCATCATGTAGGAATAGCCATTTTCTGTCAAATGGGCACTAGCTCAATAGTTAGCTTGTCATTAAATACCTACGTTACAACTCGCTGTGCTGCGCGAGCTTTTTATTAAAACATCGGTTCGCAATTAGCTGAGCTGCGCCAGGTTTTTCGATTCGGCTGGCGATCAATGCAATTGGACGCGCAGGCTCAAGCCTTAATAACCAACAAATGCCCTTGCTGCCCATACTTGTGGATTTTCTCGTCTCTTGTCACCAGGCTATATTTATTTATTCTGGCTGTAGCAATAATTATGCGATCTGCCGGATCAGCATGCAAAACACCAGGCAGCATAGTGCTTTCAATTGAAATTTCCCAAGATAATGGCGCCATAGCAATGCCTGGCTTTTGCATTGCTTCTTGCACCCAGCTTTTTATTGGCAGGCTTAGGCTCAACCGGTTCTTGGCTGCTAACGTAGCCAATTCCCAAACTGCAATCTCCGGCACATATAACTTTCCTTGTTGGGCGGCACCGTCAAGAAGCCGGACGGTCTCGTCGCTCAAGGCAGTACTGCCATTAATTAGCCAAACCCAGATATGAGTGTCAAGCAAAAGCCCAGGCTCAGCTGACATCTGCCTCCCAGACCTCGCCAGTTCCAGCCACAATATCTCCCTGAACGAGCACAGTCCCTTTCATACAGCCAAACAGCGAGGCGGGGTTTTCTTCAAAAGGAGACAATTTGGCAAGTGGTTTGCCGTGCTTGGTGATTATCAAAGGCACGCGGCTTTTATTTACTTGATCAATTAATTGCAAACAACGAGCTTTAAATAGCCCAGCTCCTATCCAATTGCTTAGGCTTGTTTGTTTGTCTTTTTCATTAGTCTGTTTGTTTTTAGCAGGCATTGTTTTATCTAGCATATCTGACTATAGTCATAATAATATGGTCATATTATAGCATAAAGCAGATCACACAAAGCAGGCACCATTAAATAGATGCTTTACAACTATGCACAGCTGCGCTAAGTTTTTGTGCTAAAGGCAACCATTAAGTGCGCTCTTTACAACCGGACAAACTCCGCTAGCTTTTTATTAAAAACGCACTTCACAACTGGTGAGGCTGCGCGGGGGCCTGAAGTATTAGGACTCCGACTACGATATCCCATGAGATTTACTTTTAAATCGTCATGATAAGTCTTCGCTTACCGGGCTCAGTTACTAGAAAGTTTTGCACTCGCCAATCGATTCAAACTGACGCCTTGTTCTGCTGCCTGCATCGCTAAAATACGATGTACGTCTGGCGGGATACGAACTCTGAATTCACCGCTGTACCGTTTTTCGGATAGAGGTTTCGGAATTTGTTCGCCATTGGATCGCATATCGGATACCACTTTAGCAACGATTTTACGTATTCCAGATAGGGCATCTTCTGGGGTTTGTGCTAACCAAGATAGAGAGGGAAATTCAATGCATAGACCGACATGCTCGCTATCATCTGGCGACCAAGTAACGCGATAGGTGTAGTGATCAATATTCATTTTTACTCTGCTCCAACTTATTAATAGCCAAAAGCACCTGCTTAACCTGATATGCCTTGGCTTTCCCCTTATCGTTTTGGATGTTTATTCGAGGGTCGCCTGCCAGGGAGTTTTAAAAATAATATGGCTGGTGCCGGTTTGCCTTGGCTTCCCGAAAAGTTCTTCGCAAACCTTGATGAGATCGGAGAACCTTACGTTGCTCGGCTCACGTCGCATTTGGTTCAGAATTTTTCTGGAAGACGACATTAAAATATGGTACCAATAGTGGCCCCATTTGTCAATTGTGAGAGGGTATTTGTTCTATATCCGCTCGATTTAAAAACGAACGGAATTATTAGCATATAAATTTATGATGCCCTATACTGAATTATCCATAAGAGCCTGATAAATTTTAGTAATGAAAGCCAGGCACGAGGTTTTAATTGTCCCTTATCGCAGCGGCAAGAGTTGGACTTTGCTGCAAAAGGCGATTGATCATTGCCAACAAAGAACAAGCGGCGAAAATGGCCAACAGCCTGATTTAAAGAGCGAGACAATAATTATTGTCCCCTCGCAGCGCTATCGCGCTCTAACCGAAAAGCGCCTGAAATTGTTGCTGAAAAAGGAAAATAATCAATCACCTGGTCACGGACTATGGGGCTTGAAGATTCTTACCTTCCAGCAATTTTGTCAGATGAGTTTGCTTAAGTCCGGCACATTTCTAAAAATACTGCCTCAATCAGCCAGAGCTGCCCTTATCGTCAATATTAGCAATCAGTTATTAAAGGCAGGCAAGATTAAAAAGCTGGCGCCATTACTTGGTTCTGTCGGCACGCAAGGCGCAATCTTGGAGATAATCGATGAATGGCAAAGAGCTGGCTATAGAGCTGAGCAGATTATCAAACAAGTCCAGCAAAAGAATAATGGACATCCGTTTGAATTAGCCCAAATATATTTGCAGTACGAGAATACTCTGCGGAGCAGCAAATATATTGATAAACATGGAGTGATGTTTAAGCTTATTGATTTGCTTAAAGTCAGCAATAAAGCCGATTGGTTGAATGATTTTATTATTGTCGATGGCTTTGATCGCTGGCATAAGTTGCAATTGCAATTGCTGAAAGTCTTGGCTCGCCATGTGCCGCAGCTTTATATCTCATTTGATTATCAAAAATCTGGCAATGATTTATTTGAAGAATATTCCTGGAAAGAAACAAGCTATGAGCAAATAAATAATTTGCTCAAGGATGCGTTTACCTTTAGCGAAATAACTGTGGAGAGCAAAGAGCAGCCCGAGAAGATTACGGAAGTATTTGCTGCTAGCGATAGAATTGCCGAAATGTCGATGATTGCCGCGGCAGTTAAGGCGGCGCTCGTTCTGGACAAAGTAAACGCGGATCAAATCGTTGTCACCGCCCGCAATCTAAAAGCATATAGGGCGGCTATTGAAGCCACTTTTCAGGACGCCGGGCTTGATTATTATATAGACGAGCCAATTGCTATGCTTTCTTTGCCCCTTATCCGTTTTCTTTTGTCTTTGTTGTCTTTATCTGACAACGATTTTCCTCGGCGCCAATTAATTGACTGTTTGCGTAGCCCATATTTTCACTTATCAAACTTTGGCTTAAATCCTGAGGATATCGAGTATTTAAATGAGCTCTCACTGGATTTAAAAGTAGTCGGCGGACAAGATCAATGGCATGTAGTTACTAGAGATAATCTCAAGCTAGACAGGGCAATTAAAAAAGTCTTTGTCGCTCTTACCCCTGGCGATCATTTAAATTCAGCTGTCCAATACGCTACCTGGGTGGAAGATTTACTTGCTTCTGTTTTAGATCTTTCCTTGATCGATGATCATCAAGATCCCATTTTTGCCTGGAAACAAAAAGAAGCGCTTAATAAATTCCGCCAAATCTTAGCCGCCCTCATCGAGGAAGAAACAATCGTCGATGAAATCGTTGGCGCGGAAGAAGCCGGCAAAGATCGTAGGGGCGGGTTGCACCCGCCCGTGAATAATACGGGCGCGCATGCCGCGCCCCTACAAATAACCGACAATGCCCCCCAGACTCGTAGGGGCGGGCGCAAGTCCGCCCGCTGGATTGGAGGACCGAGGCTCGCCCGTTGGACTTGCGGGGCTTGCTCCGCCCGCTCTTTTTATGCCAGACTCTTTCAACTTATCGAAAAATCCAACTTTCCGGGGCTGCCGCCCGGTGCTGGCAAAGTATTAATTACTGGCGCCGAAATGGTGCCCAATCAACAATATAAACAAATTTATATTGCCGGTATGTTGGAAGGCGAATTCCCGGCTATCAAAAGCCGCAAGGGTTTTCTTACTAACGAAGCGCTGGGGGAATGGCGGCGTCTTGGTATGCCGGTGTATGATCCTCGCCTGGAGCCAGGTTTTGAATATGCATTATTTGCCTCACTTGTTAATCGGGCGCAGCAAAAGCTTGTTCTGTCCTATCCAGCGGCAGACATTTCTTCCAGCAAAGATGAGTTTGTGCCTTCGTTTTTCCTCACGGGTACTGGTTTTATTAGTGAGGAAAAACGCCTGCAGCCGCTTTCATTTGCTGATTTTAAAACAGCGGCCAATTCACCCTGTAACACGCTTGCTTATACGCTTTGGCACTGGCAAACTCACCAATTGCCGATATTTAAGACGAATCATTTGCTTGACACTTTCACAAGTCCGTTGGCTGAAAAATTTGCTTTCGCCGCTAACCGCGCCAACCAGATTGGCTATAGCTCGTTGAATGGATATTTGACTGACCATGTTGCTGCTTCCACAGTAAAAATCTCAATGCCTGATTATTGGAGCGCCAGTCACTTAAATAATTATGGCAAATGCCCTTTTTATTACTGGCTGAAGCGCATGATTAAGGTAGAGCCGCACGAAGAGCCGCAAGCCGGATTATCAATCATGGACCGTGGTACTTTCTATCATCGAGCGCTTGAATTATTTTACAAAGAGCTGATCGAAAAGAAATTATCTCCGCTCGGAGAACAGAGGGCAACGGACGGAATTGTAGGGGCGGATTGCATCCGCCCGCTCCTATCCACGGGCGCGCATGCCGCGGCCCTACAAGAAATTTTTGATCGGTCAATTTTGCAAGCCATAGACTGGCTTGAGCGACAACCCTGGTTTCGCCCTACGGAGTTCTGGACACAAGAAAAGGCAGAACTTTCTTTTCGCTTAAAGAATTTCTTCGTAAGTGAAATCGAGCGCTTTAATAGCGAAAATGCGCAATTTGTTCCGTACATGGTTGAAGCCGAATTTGGTCCGGATAAAACCTTTCCTCCGCTTTCGCTAGAAGAAAGCGGCAAATCACTTAAATTTACAGGCAAAATTGACCGCATTGATATTGAGCGCAGCGGGTCCTCGATCTCGGAGTCCCGAGGACCCCTATGCGGGCGGACTTGCGCCCGCCCCTACAATTTCAACGAGCATTGTCGATCCTTCGGGACAGCTGCGCGCGCCTGCTCACCTGCGGCTAATTGACTATAAATCCGGCTCTAGCCGAATAACCGGCGATGATTTTACTAGCGGCCGCAATATTCAATTGCCTTTATATTCTCTCGCCGCGCAACAATCTATTGTGCCTGGCAGCACAGTCGATAGCTACCGCTATCTAAGCATCGGCGGTGGCGATATTCTTTCCTCAAAAAAACAAAATTCGGATATTGTCGTCAGTGAATTGAGCATGCTGCCCGAAATGATTTTTCGCTTTGTCCGCAGCATTGAGCAAGGGGATTTTTCTCTTAGGCCCAGTGATCCAAGCGACTGCAAGAACTGCTCTCACCGAACAGCCTGCCGCATAACTGAATTCCCCCAACGCCAACCAGAAGCAAGCGAGGGCAATGGCTATGAAGATTGAATTAACCATTGCCCAACAGCAGGCAATTGAACAAATAGACAAAAATATTCTGGTCACCGCCGGTGCCGGCTCGGGCAAAACACTCGTATTGGTGCGCCGCTTTGTCGAAATTCTCAAGCAACAGCCCGAACTTAGAGTGCATAATTTGCTGGCCATTACTTATACGCGTAAGGCGGCAAACGAAATGCGTACACGCATTAAGGCACGCTTGAAAGAGTTGTTCGAACAGGCCAAACTT
Organism: Candidatus Melainabacteria bacterium; assembly: GCA_963767815.1. Classification (GTDB taxonomy): domain Bacteria; phylum Cyanobacteriota; class Vampirovibrionia; order Obscuribacterales; family Obscuribacteraceae; genus CAVYFJ01. The sequence goes on from CAVYFJ010000004.1 coordinate 281,052, forward strand.
ACCGGCAGCGATGACCAGGCCCGCTGGCATCAATGCCTTTCTGAAATGGACTCTGCCTGCATAGAAACTATTCACTCCTTTTGCCAATCAATTTTGCAAAGCTTCGCCATTGAAGCGGGCATGGATCCGCAAATTGCCGTGCTTGATGATTTTGAGCGAGCGCAAATTATTGCTGAAACAATTGAAGAAACTTTCCGCCGAGCAATTGCCGCTCAAGATATTGATCGCACTGTTCTTGGGCATTTTTCGTTGGAAGACATTAAAGCCTTTTTGCAAACCGTGCTTACTAACCATTTGCGCTTCAGTCTATTAGCAGGACAACTAGAAGTTTTGAGTGAGCCTGAGCTGGACAAAGAACTGAGCAAATTGCTCTTGCGTGTGCAGAAGCAATTATTATTAGATCTGGCGGCAGACACAGACTGGCAAAGCGCAGCAGCTTATTTAATTAATAACCCCTGCCCGGATCCAAGCAATAAACTGGAGGTTATTCGTAGTCAGGCTGCTTCCTGTCTTGAGCCGATAAAATCTGCAATGGCTGTTCTTCGTCAATCTAAAAATGGTGATCTGCCTGATGGCGCAATAAGACAGTCCTGGCAGAATTTACTTGATCTGTCCGCCTTGAGAAAGCCCGGAGCCGCTGGTGGTAAAGCAGATTGGGCGATATTGCTTAAAGAACAAATAAACATTGTCATCGACAAAGTTCGCGATCTGCATCACGGACCTGCCCGTCGATATCCACAATGGTGCAGGAGAATCGGCGTGCCGGAAGAAATTGTAGGGGCATGCGCAAGTCCGCCCGCTGGGCGGAGGAACCGACGGCATTGGAAGAAATTGTAGGCGGGCATCCGCCCGTTTTTTCAACGGGCGATGCAATCCGACCCCTACGATTCCAACGATCAGGGGCCAGTTCAAATGCCTGGCGCGCCTGAATATTGGCCCCTTCCTGCAATCATTTCTGGCTCTCACACGTCGCGCTATAGCCATATACACTGAGAAAAAAAGCGAATTACAAAAGCTCGACTATGATGATTTAATTGACCGCGCCGCCAGCGTCTTGAGAGATCCCAACTCCGAGATTCGCCGGCATTATAATCAAGACCTAACTCATATTCTTGTTGATGAATTCCAGGACACAAATCCAATGCAAGCAGATTTAATTACCATGCTTGCCGGGACGCAAACAAAATTATTTTTTATTGGTGACGATAAGCAGTCTATTTATAAATTTCAAGGAGCCGACCTGACCACTTTCACAAGCCGGCAAAAGAAAATAAACGCAAGCGATGATATAGATCAGGGGCAGATCTCACTGGAATTTGAGCATTCTTTTCGCAGCGCGCCGCCAATAGTTGATTTTGTCAATAATATTTTTTCCCTGTTGTTATCTGCTAATCATGCTCATGTTGAATATCGGGCAAAGTACCGCGCCTTGCAGTCCTCGCGCAGCGCCAATGTCGAACAGTCTATTGAAACATCTATTATTCAATCTGGCGAATCATCTGATCATCAACCAAACCATATTCATTTAATTGAGTTGCCCTCGTCAGAGGAAGCGGGCTCCGTGCGTCGCGCAGCGGTCGGAATGCGGGCGGAGCAAGCCCCGCCCCTACCTGCACCCCGCTACGAGGTCGCCCCTACAGATAAAAAAGAAATTGCTGGTAACGCTGTGGCTAATTGGATCAAAGCCAAAGTTGAGCAGAAAGTACCTGTGTTTGAAAAGAATGGACTTATCCGGCCCATAAACTATGGCGATTTTGCTGTTCTTGTACCAGGCAATAATGACTTTCTTCCGTTTGAATCTGCCCTCAGTAATTGGGGCATACCGTATGTGACCAGCGGCGGCAAGACATTTTTACAACGCCAGGAAATTTATGATTTGGAAAATATGCTTTTATTCTTGAGCAATCTAAGCGATAGCTATGCCCTTCTGGCTGTGTTGCGATCTCCCATGTTTGCCATTACCGATGATCTCATCCATAAGCTAGCCACCGAGACCCAATACACGGACTCGTCGCTTCGCTCCTCGCCCCTACGAGTCCATCCGGCAATGCCCAATGAAACCGTAGGGGCGGATTGCATCCGCCCGTTTGAAACGACGCCCATCTCTGAAACCGTAGGGGCGGGCGCAAGTCCGCCCATTCGCATCCGCCCGTTCACCATGTGGCAATCTTTGCAAAACCAGGCACAAAAAAGGCAACCGGGCTATGAGTTGGTCAGCAATGCTGTGCTCACACTCAAGCGCCTATTATCCGACTTGCCTGTCCTCACTTTAAGCGAGCTTGTTTATAAAATAATCCGCGCCACCAATTATGATCTAATTGCTTTAAGTTTGCCTGATGGCAAGCAACGTTTTAAAAATATTTGGAAACTGCATACTCTTGCCGCTCAAAAAGAAGAAATGGGCGCCTTAGAATTCGCTCAATTTTTAAATAAGTCGCGCGAGCTATCAGTCACGCAGACCAATGCTCCCATAGACAGCAGCCAATCAGTGAAATTGATGACCATACACGCCGCTAAAGGGCTTGAGTTTCCAGCCGTGATTTTGCCAGCACTTTCCGGTCAAAATTATCGCCGCAAAAATAAATTACTTTTTGACTCTCAATTTGGCATTGTTCTGGACACCACGCGCACAAAGCAGGAAAGTAAAGACGATAAGCCGCTTGCTTACAGGTTAAGCAAAGTACTCCATGATGATATGGATATCGCCGAAAAGAAGCGTTTGCTCTATGTCGCTATGACTCGGGCTCGCGATCACCTAGCTCTATTTATCCATCCAGAGGACAGAGGCGAAACGGCAGCCAGCTGGCTGCGCCCCTTGCTCGAAACCTTCCCGCGCGAAACTCCCGATTTACAATCCCTAACACCCACCGAAATCGTAGGGGCGACGCAAGGAGCCAGCGATGAAACGACGTCCATCCCCGAAATCGTAGGGGCGGGGCATGCTCCGCCCGGTGCTTTGAATGAACGGTTGCTTGAACCAAGCTCTATGCATCTAGGACTTGCGCCATTACCCGCAGGATCATCTTTAATCGAGCGAGTCACTCCCTCTCCATCATTCACTGAACCGGACGCTCGACTGACTGGAAATTTCTTTCACAAACTAATGGAATTTTTGCCTCAGAAAAAAGCAAATCTCACAGAAGACGAACTCTACGCGCTCGCTGGACAATTGGGCGAAACGATTGCTCATCCACAATTAATCAAAGCATTAATCGAACAAGGCAAGAAATTACTTTCAATCTATTCCCGCAGTGATTTTCAATCAATGATCACCACCGCCAAGACCATCTGTCATGAATGGTCTTATTATCGAGAAGCCGATGATCAATTAAAATTATATAGACCTGATTTATTACTCGAAACACAAGACAGCAATTGGTATCTAATTGACTACAAAACAGATCATTTCCCTGTCAAAGACATCGAACAGCAAGCATTGCGCCATCGCCGACAATTGGATCAATATTGCGCAGACTTCACAGCCTTTACCGGCATCAAGCCTCAGTTTGCTATTTACTTTGCCCAGCACGGACTTTTGCATAGGCTGCCTTAGTACCTGGGCAATGGTGGGTAAAAAAAGAAAACTCGTCCAAAGGCGACGATCGGATCATTGTCGATCGCATAGTCGTTTGGACGAGTGCTTGACATCAACTGTTTCGCCTCATAATATAGGCTCTTTTATGACTTATCTTTTATGCTATTTTCAATATTAAATGATCACTTTACAATTAGCGAGGCTATCGCGACGGGTATCGCCTGTGATTTGCGTCTTCTCTAAGAATGCCAGCAACCTTCCTTTGACATCTTCGCATCAATGTAGTAACATATCTACATTGCGCTTGAGGTGTTTCATTATGGCTATTACCACCCTATCTAGCCGCGAGTTTAATCAAGACTCAAGTGGTGCCAAAAAGGCAGCAAAAAAGGGTCCCGTATTCATAACGGATAGGGGTCGGACAGCGCATGTTTTGCTCACCATAGAGGAATACGAAAAATTGACAGGCAATCACGCCAGCATAATCGACATATTGGCTATGCCAGGCATAGAAGATATCGAATTCGAGCCGCCGCGCATGAATGGTGATATCTATCGCCCAGCCGATCTTGGCTAATGTACATTCTCGATACAAACGTTATTTCCGAGCTTCGTAAGGCGAAGTCCGACAAGGCTGACAAAAACGTTATCGCCTGGGCAGCAGGAGTTCAACCGACTGCTCTTTATCTTTCAGTCATTACTATATTGGAACTTGAAACGGGAGTGCTCCAAGTCGAGCGCCGCGATCAGAAACAAGGAGCAATGCTTCAAGCTTGGTTAGATAATCACGTGTTGCCGGCGTTCTCCGGTCGTATTTTGGCCATAGATGTCCCTGTTGCCCAGCATTGCGCCGCGCTGCATGTGCCGCAGCCACGAGCTGACCGGGATGCCCTTATTGCTGCAACGGCATTTGCTCATGGTATGACGGTGGTTACGCGCAACGTTGCTGATTTTGATCCTATGGGCGTTGGTGTACTTAACCCCTGGAATTAAGCAGGTTTAGCCTGCAGATAGGACTAATTGACCATGAGATTTGAAAAGCTTACTCAGTATTCATGGCATCGCTGTGGCACACTCAGAATTATCTGCCTTATATTTCCTTATCGTTGACTGGTTTGTGCGTAGTTGTGCTAGCTAGCTCAATCGTAAAGAGACAATTTAATCTAGTAAAACCCGGAAAAAATTGAACCTCTTGTCCCGTTTTTCGTATTAAGAAATACGGACTCTAATCCTCGATAAATGCTAATAGATCCGTGGTTGTTACATGTACCACATTGTGGGACAATTGTGTTCCATGGACAATCTGTCTCACCAGAATATAGAAAGCTGTATGAAGAAAGAATTGCTGATGAATAAAAAGACGAATAAAAAAATCGATCGAAAGCTTGCAGTTGAAAATCTGCGGAAGGAAGCCCATAGGCGTGTGCTTAAAAACGAAGTGATGAAATTTCGCCTTGAGTCTGACAGTCTTGAAAGATTATTGAAACTAGCCAAAAGGCTAAATAAGCCTGTTGGAGCTCTTGTTCGAGAATGGGTAAATGAGAAACTTGATCAGGCAGAAAGCGGTAACGTAGAATCTCCAGCCATGACGGCAATCAGCATAATTGCCACATCTTTAGCCGAACACGGCTTGTTACACAATGACGAAATTGGCCGGATTAACCGGCTAGTAGCGAAACCGGAATAGTGCAGCACTGCGCCGCCAATGGCGATGCGGATCTTCGCGCGCTGCTGCGCTAGCTAGCACAATCGTAAAGATGCTATTTAATCTAGCTAAATCCGCAATTGGGTAAACGCGCGCTGGCGCGGCCGTTAAATCTTCGGCGCAGCGTTGGCCAGCTCCTCTTTTACTTTCTTTTCTATTTCTTTAGGAGTGCCGGATTGGCTTCCAGAAAGTTCTGACACTGTCGCGGCCTTGCCCGATGCGTTCATCTTTATAGCTAAACCAGGCGCCTGATTTTTTGACAATTTCCAGTTCTGATGCCGTATCGAGAATGCAGCCGGACAGTACTAATGCCTTTGCCGTAGATAATGTCAAATTCAGCAACGCGGAATGGCGGCGCCACTTTGTTTTTGACTACTTTCACTTTGACGCGATTGCCAATTTCAACAGTGTCTTTTTTCAAAGTTTCAATTTTCCTGATATCCAAGTCGCACTGAGGCATAGAATTTCAAGGCATTGCCACCAGGGAGTGGTTTCAGGATTGCCGTACATAACGCCAATTTTTTGCCGCAATTGATTGATGAAAATAATCATCGATTTGGTTTTGCTGACTACGGCTGTCAGTTTTCGCAAAGCCTGGCTCATCAGACGAGCTTGCAATCCTGGCAAACTATCACCCATTTCTCCTTCAATTTCTGCTTTGGGTACAAGAGCTGCCACTGAGTCAACAATGACTAAATCAACAGCTCCGGAACGTACTAATTGTTCAGTAATTTCCAGTGCTTGCTCGCCAGTATCTGGTTGCGAAATAAGCAGCTCATCTACATTTACGCCCAGGGCTCTGGCATATTCAGGATCCATGGCATGTTCAGCATCAACAATGGCGGCAATGCCACCCATTTTTTGCACTTCGGCTGCCACATGCTGAGCCAGTGTGGTTTTACCAGATGATTCTGGTCCATAAATTTCAATGACGCGCCCCCGCGGCAACCCGCCTACACCCAAAGCTATATCAAGCGAGAGAGCGCCGGTTGGCACCACTTCAAATTGACCATGCCGCGAATCACCAAGGCGCATAATGGAGCCATCTCCATATTGTTTTTTAATTGAATCAAGCGCCAGATCAAGCGCTTTGCACACGTTCAGCTGAAACTTTATGTTCATCAGCAGTGGCAGCAGCCTCTTTACCAGTTTCCCGACCTGCCCCTTGCCTGCTTTTTCATTTAATTTTTCATCGGACGCCTTCTTTCTCACCGGCTTTTCTTTGGTCCCATCTTTAGTCACAACAGCCATTGTTTTTCTCCTTCTCCTAATCACTAATAATTTTTTTATCTATTTTTTTTGGCAAAACGCCTTGCCCTGCCTTGCGCCTCTCAATGACGGCAAGTCAGGACTTTAAAACTCTATGCTATTCCCGGCGGTCTAATTGCATCATGCAAAATTATAGCGGCTCGCATAATCGAAACCAAGCCAATCTCCATTAAGTCTGATCCCCCCACCGCATAAAAACAAAAAGGCCCATAGATGAACCAATTCACTGATATCCGGGGAATATACCGCGGGATTTGCATATGCTTTGTCTATATAATCAATCAATGCCTCCATTTAAATTTGTCCTTTTAATAAATCGATTTGACTAAAAATTATTATTCAGTCCCCTATTTTGTCGCCAGCTTCTAAAGAGGTTTGAAGACAACAAATATGGGTATAAAAAGTTTGCTGGAATACATTTTCTTTATCAATCCAGCTCCCTATAGCTATATAAGACGAAAAGGCCAGTAAAAAGTTCAAACTAAAAGCAAGGCAGGCATGAAAGCGGCGTCAAAATTATTCTCTTTCAGGCAAAGTGAAATCTTTGATTCGTTCAATCCTGTTGAGTTAGGCAAATTAATGGGCATTTTTGAAGAGCTTGAACTGCCCAAGCATCATGTGCTTTTTTCACCCGGCGCTCCTTGCGAGGCCATTTATTTTATTGAAGAAGGCCGAGTAAGGCTAACGCGCCTTTCCCCCGAAGGAAAAACAGTTATTCTGGCATTCTTGGACCAGGCGATCTTATTGGCGATGCTGCCTGGGAAAGCGGGGAACATGATAGTTATGCCGAAACGCTTGAAGATTCAAGAATTTACCAGATTAGCCGCGAAGCATTTCAAAAACTAATCAAAGAAAATCCTGAATTTGGCATGCGCTTGATTCATATTTTAGGTGTGCGTTTACAGACAAGCACAGGCGCGCATTGAAGATCTGGTTTTTCGTCAGGTGCCAAGCCGTGTTGCTCGCTTCTACTTTCGCTGGCTGAAAATCATGGACGGGTAACTCCTAAAGGTATCCGCGTTGAATTTCCTCTAACCCATCAAGAAATTGCTGATCTTGGTTGGCTCCTCACGCGTGACTGTAACTCAGATTTTAAATAGAATGCGCACCAGTCATTGGATAAATATTGAATCCAAGCGAGTGACCATCAATGACGTGCAACGCTCTGGAAGACATGGTCAAGCAGCCATTAGAAAAGAACATCTTTGAATTGTGATTGACCCAGATCGAATTTGCCGTCCCAAAGCTCGCTCAAGAATTTTTCCACAGGCATAATCCTAATGCCGTCAGATGTTTGCCGTTCTAGAGCTTCTTGGCTAACCACTACCCGGCGAGCAATTGTCACTTCTTCGTTTAAAGCTCGCAATGCAGTCAGATCAGATTCTCTAACGCGAGCGGTGGCCTTTACTTCGATGGCTAGCAACTCACCAACAATAAAATCTACTTCTAGTTGAGTATATGTTCGCCAATACGTCAGTTTGGTTTTTAACCGGTGATAATCAAGATAGCCCTGCAATTCCAAAAAAATAAGATGCTCTAGAGCTTGCCAAATTCTGTTGTTTTAGGACCAATGTTGAAACGTCCTTTTAAGGCATTAGTGATGCCAATATCAAAAAAGAAAAATTTAGGGGTGCTCATTGCTTTGCGACTTTTGCTCAATTGAAAAGGCGCAAGTAATGTGCCCACCAAAGTATCCCTAAGTACCTCATAATAACTTTGTACGGTACGTGGCGAAACTTGGGCATCTGAGCCGACTTTAGAAAAATTCACCACTTGTCCGTTTGTAGCGGCTGCAATTTCCAAAAATCGTGAAAAACCCTGGATGTTTCTGGCTATGCCTTCGGCCTGGATTTCTTCATATAGATAAGTGCCTGTATAAGCATAAAGAAGTTCTTCTGGAATTTCAGATAAATAAACTCCTGGCAATGAACCATAATTGAGGCGACGGTTGAGATCATGAGTATCAAATTCTGGATAAACAAGTGGGTGCATTTTGCAAACGAGAGCTCGCCGCCAAGTAGATTGGCATGTCCCCGCATCAATTTACGCGTGCTGCTGCCTGTCAGAATGAATTTTCTTTTTTGTTTTGTTCGATTAGATCTCGAACTTCATCTAGCAGTGTTGGGATTTTTTGTACTTCATCGACTGATTACAAGCTCGTCTGCATCGGTCAGCGCCTGTCGTAAATCTTCTGGGTGGGCGCTAAGTTGACGATAGAGTTTTTGATTCATAAATTGTAAAACCTGGCTTTTGGAAAAGTACTTTTCAAAAAACTTGTTTTACCGGTTTGGCGTGGGGCCAAATACAAACAACGAACTGTGCTTTAAAAGTTTTTGAATTGGTAAATATCGTTTGAATTGCATCTTTTAATATTGGCATCATTGATGCGGATTATTAATCAATACTAGCATCACTAATGCGGATTTTCAACAAGATTCCGCAGGATCAATGCGGATCCAGATACCCATCTGCCAAAAGCACAGGTGGAATGAGAAAAAATTCCATTCTCTTGATAACATTAAAGTCCTTCTTTACAATTAGCGCAGCTTGCAATGAGCTTGGCTAGCCTCCGAGGTGGACTTACAAATGCTGCGAGATAGGCAGCAATTGAATTATTGTTTGGATACCGGTAGTTATAATGGCTAGTGCATGTGCTCGTAGCTCAGCTGGATAGAGCGTCGGTCTCCGAAGCCGAAGGTCTTGGGTTCAAATCCCAACGGGCACAAGACTTTTCAGGTTTGAGTGTTTTATTGGCCAGCACCTGGCCAGCACATTTTCAAATCGTTACCAGAAAAATTGACAGGTAAAGCCATTGATTTGTTGGCAGCATTGCCCAGCAGCAGCGATTCTTTTGTAATTAGAATGAGGAAAAACCATCTTCACAGGCGGCACCCCTTCCCCATAGCGATCCATTGACACGCGCGAAAGGGATAGACAATGTCCATTTATCCGATAACCAATAAAAATCATCTCTTGGCAGCTATAACCTTGTCGTTCCTGTAAATAGCGGAAGCAATGTGCTGAAAAATGCCCAAGTGCCTAAACACTTATCGACTGCCCTTTTGCTGTGGGCGCATTGAATTGTACGAGCGGCACTTGGGCATATTGTTTTTTTTTGCATACCCGGCAGAATTTAGATTAAAAAAATTCCCAAAAAATTTTTTACTCATTTTACACTGCTTTCAATTGCATTACTCTGTGTTCAATACCGTAACCAAAATCGCTAACACAATTTCGATCAGTCGAAGATGATTTACAGTAATTCAAACAATTATCTAAATTGAAATTCTGATTTTCAGAAATTCCGTCACGCAAATAATTGTTTATTGGAATAAAAAATTTACCCTCAAAAAGGCGGTTTCATTGTGCATTTCTTCGACGCTCAACCCAGTTTTACAAAAACGCTGTTATTTACAGGGGGAAACACGACAGTTATAATTGTTGAATGAACACCCAAATTACCACCACAAATAGAGAAAATGCTAAACGTCGGGACAAAAAAGGCCGATGGCTTCCTGGATATTGCCCAAATGAAAACGGGCGGCCAAAAATAGATCCGGCAGTTAGAGAAATGGCGCAAGGAAATATTTCAGAATTTGTGATCTGCAAATTGGCTGAAATTGCAATTGATGAAAACAATGTTTATCCAAAAGAATGTCATTTTCTCGCCTGCGTAATGTTGACTGATATTGGCTGGGGCAAGTACGGCAAAAAGGTCTTAAATCAACGTTTGAAAGCGATTGACATGACTGTTAGAGAATTTATTGCCAGGCTTGTGCCGCCACAAAAATGTATAGCCAGAGAAAATAAGAAAGGGCAATATAAAAATTTTTATAGTCTTCAACTGACTCTTGGCAAAACAAGAGCTAAGGCAACAGCGTCTTAATCGATTGATATTTACTGGTGATGATTTAAGCAGCCCAGCCTTTCTAGAGTGGATATGTCCATCACCAAGGCGGCAGAAAGGAAAAATAAAGATGAGGCACTGGGAGCCGCTAAAAAAACTGGGTATGAATAAAGCCGAAGCAAATCAGTCGGAAGACTTTAGCTGGAAATTTTAAAAGGGTGCCCTAAAAAATATCAAACGGGGATTGTATGGCGATAAGGATGCCCGTGAATTCATCTGGAAGCAGTGGGTTGAATTATTTGATGTCCCGGTTGAAGGCTAGGAGTTTTACACTAGCCGCTTCTGTTTTCATTCGTTGTAGAGGCAGCCAGCAGCCTCAATCAAAAGCACAGACTGGCTGCTAACCAGCAGCGATGCTATCAATGCTGCTATTACTGTATTCCTTCTAGACTAGGATCTGGGACGCCCCTTAGCCTACTACCAGACACCACACCATCCAATTCTTCACTTACATAGAAGCAAGCAATAAGTATTGCAAGCAGAATACAGGCAAAAACATGCTTGTCCTGTATAAGAGTGCGTAAGCTGCTACCACAATACCTGCATAAGGTTGCAGCAAGTTTTATTTCTTCGGCACAGTACGGGCAAAGTTTTGTGCTGGTTGATTCAGCCGCAAGATAATTAGGTGTTGCTTTTCTAGCCAACTTGTTGACCAGCCACATAATTCCTAGACAGACAGGCCAAGCAGAAATAATAGCAATAGTGATGTTGCTGTTACTGCTGCCCGCGGGCATTCCATTAATAAGCAGCATACCTATAGGTATGGCAATAAATAGACTCCTGAACAAGTTTGAAATTATGTTGACTATCATTGACAAAATCGTTTTTTGCTATTCAATTCCGTTTAAATTATCATATATTCTATAAAAATGAATATTTAACGTCTAATTCGACCTCGACTTTTGTGTTTTATTTACGCCACATTATTAGGTGTGGTTAACAAAGCACATCAAGCAGCAAAAGCCTTTGGCAAACGAGTCAAACTTTTCCGCAGACAAAAGCGGTGGAGTCAAGAAAAACTCGCGGCAGAAGCGGGCATAGATAAGGCATACCTGGGACGAGTAGAGCGCGGCGAGACTAATATCGGCATAGAAAATATTTCTGAAATAGCCACCGCTCTTGATATTGAGATTGCTAATTTGTTTATAGTGACACGCCGTCCTGTTGGACGCCCACGGGCACAATAATCCGATTCACCCGGGCAACCATAATTTGATGTTGGATTAGAAGCATAAAATAAATAGACGAAAAGATAAACAACTGCCCAAAGGGGACGCCCAATCGCATCCCCTAATTGTCCGATTCATGCTTCATGGCACTTTGAACCATGGTAAGAAAGGTGATCCGCTGACCCGCCGAGCGAGAATCTCTGTCAATGACACTCCTTGCTTGTGTAGAAGATGAACAAACTGGCGCTCCAGTTTGCACAATGCCTTGAACTCGGCCTGCCGGACTGCTGGCGCTGTGATCCCTATTTCCCCGCTGCCATCCCTCCTTGGAAGCGTCTGTCCAATCTCTTCGAAGGTTTTGGGCAGTTCGCCAGCCAATCCGAATCGCCCTTGAATGACGGCCCTTTCCCGTTCATTGAGGCATTTCATAGCCTCGTTAATCAGGAAATCCAAAAACTCTTCCGTGATAAAGTCTTCGATTGGGTCAGCTCCAAGCGTCCTCTTGGGGCTACCCTTCTTCTTGTTCATGTGGATAACCATCTCCTGAGCATTGGAGCGACTGAAAGCCGGAACTCTCAGCCGCCCTAGTTGACGTTGCCGTTCGTGCCGAGTGTCAGACGGAGGGCAGAGTACCCGTCTCCAAGAAAGAGCGGAATACCTTGCCCATGGCGAACTCGCCCCCACAGTTTTTCCTGACAAGAGTCTTTGCGCCATGGAGCCCGGCGTCATCGAGAAGCCGTCTCTTCCAAGACAGGTCGCAGTCGCACATGAGGAAGATGATCTTATCGATCGGCAACTGTGTTGCCATCTCAATCGCATGCTCCGTACCATGCACGCCAAGGTAGATCACGACGTGATCGAGTGTACTGACCAGTGCTGTCAGCCGAGGCCAGAGCTGGTCAATCGTTTGACTGGCTGTGTCGATCGTCGCGTCAATCACTCGGGGGGTATAAAGCCCCGTCAGAAGACGATCGCAAGTCTGAGCGAAGGCGTTCGAGTTGGTGCTCTGCAACACGAGCGCCCGACGCTCCGTGTTCTCATGCCAGCCATCCTCAGCGCCTCGACCGGTGAGGGGATCGATGATGTTGTTGTACGTGACGAAAGCTGATGTCTGCATGGCTATTCTCTCCTGTGGGTTGAAAAACATGAACGAACTGTTCGCACGAAACCGGTTGGGTAGGGCGGCCGTTAGCCAAGGTCAACGAGCCGCCCATTGGGTCACTGTGACAAGGCGCGTCCATGATCCATGGATGGTGCTGCTAGGTTTTGACGACTAAATCAGCAACCTTGCGCCTTGCGGTTTAACTGCGTTGTTCGAGCTAGTTGAGGGTGATAATGTCTCCATCCTGGTCAGGGATTTCGACCGAAACCGTTGCACCATTCTTCGTGGTGAGATTGCCAATCTTCCTCAACAACTCCGCCCCCTGCCGCCCGACTTCATCGGCCGGCACATCAATTGTGACGTCCACCAGCTCGGGGTTTGGGTACTGCAATTCGGTAATCAACCGCCGCCGGACTTCGTCTTGCGAGGACGAAGTGGACACGATTGCGCGAACAGCAGCTTTGAATTCACTGTGCGTCATGTTGGTGAAGGTTTTCTTCGCGGACACCGGTTTGTTGCCGCGAGTCAGCACGAGCCAGCATCGAGAAATTGCCACGCCTGTAAGGCGAATTGACTCTTCTCGATCGGCCTGGAAGTAACTCAGACTCACCCCCACCAGGAAACCTGTCTCCATCTCCCAAGCGTTAAAGATGGTCGTGCGAACCTCGTCTAAATGCTCCAACAGCTCGCTGCGAAGCCTTAACGCGGTTTTGGTTGCCGATTCAGCAGCCCGCCGGGTGCCCCCGAACGTGATGCCACCGGAGGCATCGAGGGCTGCGCTCTCGGCCCATGCCTCCTGTTCATCCTGCCCGGCTTTGTGTGCGTCGAGGGCCAGTTGAGCGGCCTTGCTCAACTGCGCGGCGGCATTTTTGCAGAAGAGGGATGAATTGGTGTCCCTGTCCCTGGCATTATCGCTGAGGGAACTCCACGAATCGCCTGCCTTTCGGAAGAACTCAGACACCTCTACCAACGTCCATTTGCGCTTCATCGAAACATCTCCACTGTGGTGTCACTACCACAGCCGATTTCTTACCGTCGGCTCAAAGGGCTTCTGACCCTAAGCGGCCACATACGCGAGACTTTCCCGCGCTGCGTTGTTAACAACAGCATTGTCATTCCAGCAAGAATTTTCACGTTAAGCATAGGAACATACTGCCCCCTACACCACTGTAGTGGCTGAGAAATTGCTTCTCTGAGGGCTGCTACCTATGTTTAACGAAAAATACCTTACTGATTCAAAATATCGGAACAGCTTACTCTAACCAATTTGCTGGGGGCAAAATCAAGCCTGACATTTAAATGCAGCAATATTGCTTAAACGCACAGCCAATGCTTGGCAACAGACTTTGGTTCAGTTAAGTCTTGACAATATGAGAAAAAGTTCCAGGCGCTTTTGTAGCATTAAATTGGTTCTTTACAATTAGCTAAGCTATCAGACGTATATTTAGCATATAAATAGCGTATAATAAGTGTATCGACTTGAGGGGATTTTATATGACTTACAAAGCTCTATCTCTTTATACTGATACTTACCTAGGAAAAAATCTGACAGCGCAAATCGGGCTTGAGGTAAAAAGCACTCATTCAGCCAAGCAGCTTTTAAACTCTGTTGAAGATGATACACCAGACATTGTATTACTGCATTTAGACTCGCCGGGCGGTGTTGCTGAAAAGCAAGTAATGACTGAACTTCGCAAACACAATATACCGGCCATTCTCATCATCACCGGCAAACTGCCTAAAGGTATAAATGAGCTTTTAGATCCGCTTATTGATTTTGTGCGTAGCCCAGTAGATCCTGACGAATTGCAAACTCGCATTGAGAAATTGCTTCATCCGCTTGAATCGTATAAGACACCTTCATCTACTTCTAAAATGCGCGTGAATGTTGTCCCTATGGCCGAACTACACAGCGAAGCTACTGGCCGTCTTAATGCAATATCTATTGCCAACTTTTATGGTTTATCCGTTGCAGAAATGGCGCGTATTCTTAAACGTCCGGTAACCAGTATTCATAAAACGCCGGACTCCATCAGCTTGCAGTCAAGCTTATATCCATTTGAGCGCATTGCTCCCGCTGCCAGTTATGTTAGGGGCAAAGACAATCTGTCTTGTTCATTTAAAATATGGCTTAATGCACCAAGCCGCCAGTTTGGCATGACGCCACTGGATGTAATCAGACATGGCAAGGTCGAAATGTTAGCCGATTGGGTGGAAGACGCTGTTTTGGGATTACCAGATTAATGCTTAATTTTGCAACTATTGTATAATTACTTTAGGTTTAAAATATAAAGTCTCAGGCAATCAAAAAACATCTAGGATTTTATGGAAAAGCGAACTTTATTACAGCGAATTACCAGCAATGCTGAAATATTTGGTGGCAAACCAATTATTAGAGGGCATCGCCTGGCTGTTGAGCATGTTCTAGGAATGCTCAAAGCTGGCGAAACGCCAAAATCTCTTTTGGAGAATTATTCTTGGTTAGAGAAGGAAGACATCGACGCATGTTTACTCTTTGATAAAGAGACAACCGGTAAAGAGATGCGCCTGTAAGTGAAGGTCTTACTTGATACTTGCCTTACCAATAAAATAAAGCCACGGCTGGAAGCTGCTGGCCATGATGTAATTTGGGCAGGCGATAAACCTGACCCTGGCGATAGCAAGCTCTTAGAGTTAGCCTACGCTGAAAATCGCGTGCTTATAACCCTCGATAAAGATTTTGGCAAGCTGGCAATATTTCACGGGCAGCCGCATTGCGGCATAGTCAGGTTGGTAGATTTGAATTTTCAGGAACAAGTAATTGCTTGCTTGCAAGCGCTCTTTGACCATGGCGATGAACTATTGGCCGGAGCAATAATCACGGCAAACAGAAATCGCATGAAAAAACGTATGCCATAAATTTTATATGGTTGAGCGCAGTTTACCCATCTATTTTCCGAAGCCACAAGTACCAGTCGAGACATTGTTTATTTCCTAATTATTTGTGATGTTCAAAACAGTGCCGGGTGCGTCCTGTTTTAATGGGCAATGGCTGTCCATCCGACGCAAGACCATCAATAACAGATAGACATCCATCAACGCAAATACGGTGTCGTCCATAAGTTCGTTGTAGCTTTCTTATTGCCTGATCTATTTCATACCGGCCTTCTTGGGTTTGTGTTGAAAATGGGCGGTGTACTGGCTGCTTTACAGAGTAACGGGGGTAGCAGCCAAATTCATCGAATATCGCTAGGAAACAGTTTTCATCCTCAGGATATTTGCTGCACCAGTCATCTAACCAAGAAAAGAAGCCTAGCGGATAGACTACACTTTCACAATCTGCATTTAGACATTCACCACGATCAGTACCTTCATCAAAATAATGCTGGCAGCAATCAAAGAAGGTTTTTATTCCTTCTCTTTCATTCACAGATATTATGCAATCGCCTTTTTTTATAGTTGTCTGTAAATGATGGTAGAGTTTTAGTTTGGTAATTCCAGGCTTGTCGGTACTTTTGTGCACTATTTCCTTGCGCCGGACTCTCAAAATTATTCCCTCGGCAATAAGTCTGCCTCGTTTAGACATCGAAGTTAGATCGATTGGTTTTTCTATCATTTTATTTCTCCTATTCCTTTAAACATCACCATGCCCGATAAAACTAGTCAATGTCCTGGCTGCGTCCAGTTGACTGCAATCGTCTAAATATGCAACCAACGAAATCAAGTCACCACCCTTAGCGTCATCGGTAGCAAAATCTTTCCAGATTCCGCTGCGTAAGTTAATACTAAAACTGCCTGCACGATTATCGTGTCTGCGCGGGTTAAGCACTATATAATTGACTTTCCCTTTACCACCAGGAAGCCAGTGGCTAACTATTGATTGTGCTTGCTGCAATGCTGCTTGCGCAATTGCCTTAAAATTTATTTCCCCTTTATAGTTACGATATTTCTTTCTGTGTATATAAAGGCTTGTTTTCCGCGCCGCTTCTTCTACTTGTTCCATGTGTGCTATGTCAGCAATCTTTCTGCCGGGATTAGGTGGCTGTGCAACAAACCAATCAAGCTGGCTTTCAATTGTCTTGACCTTGCATGATTCAAACCAACCTACGGCACCGCCAGCATCTGGCTTTCTATTTTTACCTAGTGGTAATCGCACACCGTTACCCATGCCGTCTTCGGCTATGGTGTCTTGCTTGGGGAAAAATTCGAGTTCATCTTCTGACATAGTTACATCGGCACGTTTACGTATTGCCTTATTAAATAAGCGCAAGTCTGTTGCTTTAACCGGCATATCAAAAAATAGCCAAAGATGTCCTTGCCTGCCCGGACGTTTAGCCTCGCGCAGGGGATGCCAGCCAAGTTGAATCAAGACCGATTCAACTTTGTCTAAGGTGTCGCTATCATCGTCACTGTCCCATACGCACCATAAACAATACCCCTCGGTATTAAGTGCCGGAGCTGAAAGTGTAATCGTATGGCTTAAATGTGCCTGCACTAAAACTGGTGTTACCGGCTTTCGCTTAGCATCATATCTGCCAAGGAAGTCCTCCCACATATAGTAGGCATCTAACCTGTTAAAAAACCTGCTCATAAATATATCAATTATCTTCATTTGATTTGCATATGTCCTATTTTTTTACGGACATTACGGACATTAGGACTGCGCTGGCTATCTATCAACTTCCGCGCGTTGCTCAATTTTCGGACAAGACAAAGTTCTTTCGGACATAACACGATAAATCTTCTGCTGATAAGCGGTTCTGACAATACGCAAAAATGCCGGTAATTTGTAATATCCAAGAAAATCGGCAAAAGCGGGATGATTAATAGCATTAGTCCGCAATGTCCATTGTTGAAAATCTTAGTCCGAATTGCGCTTTGCATTGAAAATGGCATGATTACTCACATTAGTCCTTTTGTCCGCGTTGTCCGTGAAAAACTAGCATGTACTAATTAGCCATGCGATCCGTCAAAACTGATAATCTCTTTTTTGACTGCATAAAAAGTCTGCTGCTTTTCCTCACCGGCAATCAGGTAACGGCAAACATATCTATCTGGTTTATCTAGGCGTAGCAGATTGTTTTCAGCTAGTGCGGCCCGCGACCGCATTTTTACCCAATTCACCACATGCTTCTTTGAAGGCGTCCTGGAACAGCAGGAATATTCCGTCAATTCCCTGCGCACCTTGTGTTATGTATCCGACTAAATTATTGATGTGTTGACTTGCGTCAAGGGTATTGTCGGGGTTGATTCTTATAAACCGTCCGTACTGGTTTTTAAGAATAAAGTCTCTTACTGCCAGTATTCCTCGGTCGCCATCGCTAATGCCGGGACTATCTTTAAGATATGCTTGAAATGTTGCGGTAATGGCGTCTTGAATCTTTTGACTTTCACAAGACAAAATGCCTGCCGTCTTAGCAAGTTCGCCTGCAACCATAGCAAGTGCAAACCTTCTAGCGCAGCGCACTTGTTCCATAGACAAGTTTTTCCTGGGCACTGCCTTTAAAACGCTGATTGCCGTGTCCAGCCTGCGGCGTATGTCTGCGGAAAGGGCGCTAAAATCAGCATAACCATTCATAATATATTCGAGGAACGTCTTTCCAGCCATGCCATAATCTCGCCCGCAAGCACTCTTTAGTCTGTCTATCGCTGCTGTTGTAATGTCATTGCTTAACTGAAATGAAATATCAGGAAATCTTACCAGTTGCCCGCCTTTTGCTTGTTTGCCGCTTTGTTCTAGTTTCTCGGTCACCGTAATTTCACCGGTTGATAAAACGATTGTCCGCCAGCGCCGTTGCTTTTTTAACTGCCTGTCGGTGTTCATTGCGCCCTTGCCCTGTCCACCTAACAAGTTATAAGTTACGTATTCAAATTCTTTAATAGGACATGTGCCTAGCTCGTCTAACACAAGCAAACCGTCAGTGTGTTCACCTGCAAGTCCTTCCAAAGCATTAGCTGTATGGTTCCAGCGTTTAATAAAACTTGCGTCAGGGGCGGCTGATGGATCAGCACCATTACCCCAAACACTGCTGGCAACTTGTACACCTGTTGTTTTACCTTTGGTAGTACCACCGCTGAAATTAAACCCGAAGCTATCCATCTGTGCCGGTTTTAATAGTGGCGGCGCAAAAGCAAGACATAGGGCAAATAAAAACATATCTTCGCGGTAAGCTTGATCTGCAATATTTGTCTGCCAATCTTTCAAGCTACCGGAAATGGATTGGCCTATAGTGACATGCCTGTCCGGTTTATAAATAACCGATATTGGTTTGCTGTTTTCCTCCAATATGCCTATAGTTTCGTCCTGCCGGACATAGATCAGCTTTTCGTTTTCCAGCCAGCCTAATTTGTCTACAGTACGCAAACGTAGATCAGGTTTACAATCAACAAGGTATTGCAATAGTTTTTGTTCTTTACCAGGCACTACGTATAGTCCCAGTGCGGCCAATTCGCTAACAAAACTATTACCCTTTTCGTGAAACCTATCGCGTCCGCAAGTTAATTTATGCCGATGCCCGTCTATATCTAAAAATTCAATTACAGCCGTCCAGTTATCTTTTGGTTGCCATAAGCGATTGCACTTATCCATATCGGGCCGCTGGTCAATTCTGTTTGAATTTGCCCATTCCTTTGAAATTCACGATACAAACCAAGGGGCGTTAATTGCCAGCCGGAAGGAATAGGTATGCTGTCCCAAGCTGTTTTACTATTAGCAGCAAGGGGATCGCTTTGAGCTGTTTGTTCATCTGCTGTAGGCTGTGCCTGTTGTTTTACCTGAGGCGATTGCTCCGGCGGTATTTGTTCCAGTTGGTTTTCTAATGCATGTACGTCAGTGCGTTCCGCTGGTATAATTGTTTTCATAATTTGTCTTGTCCTCACTCTATAATTCAAACCATTCTGACCCGGCGCGCAAAAGCCGGTTTTTCATTTTGCGCACCCTATTTCTGCTCTTTACCGCGCCGAGCTAGTTCCATCCGTTCAATTTTTTCACTGCGTTTGTATTGCGCAGTGCAGCTAAATTTAGGTTGCGTCTCTATAAACGCCAGGACATCCCGGCTATCAAAACTAATTCGTCCGGTGTACGGATCGCGCCGGAAGGGGATAAAGGTGCCCTCATTCATCCGGCGATAAATTGTGGGAACACTCTTACCGGTAAGTAGCCTGACCGCACCCACCCCTATCTGAATCCCAGCTTCGAGATATTCGCGCTTTGGTAACATATACCCTCCTTCGCTTAAGAACGAGAGTAAATGTACACAAGAAATTAGGGATGTCTATTCAACTGGTTGGAGTATTTCAGAACCCGCTGACATCTGGATATTGAAAGATTCATGTAATTTTTTCCCAGCCATCGCCAACTTACGCGCGCTTTTATTGCCTTTACCTAAAGCAATACGGCATACTTGCAGCATTTTGGGATAGAGGCTGTTTTCTCCGGTTGCAATCTGTATTCCATGTTTTTTGCATATCCGCGCTACCGCTTCTGCCATTGCAACCTCATCAAAATAGAAAGCATTTCCTACTTCTGTAGTAGCACTTACCGCGTATGCCACTTCGGCAAATTCAGTTATCTTATTCAAATATGTCTCAGCCGTATTGACGATATGATTGAAGTCCCTATGAACCTGTCCGGTTGTATTGTTTAATTTAAGTTCTAATTCTGTCCTTATTTTAGGATCGGTTTCGTTTTCCAATTTTTGTTCAAGTTCTCCTCTTAATTTGTGTTCCATTGTTGAAGTACACAAAGGTTCAAGGAGTGGCAGTACACTCATTAATTTACTAAGCCTGGGTGCTATCTTACTAATTTCATCCAATACATCCATATCCATTTTATTTAAGGGATATTTGTCAGCAGCGAAATCGGCTGGCTTTGGCATAGGACGTTTTGTTGGTATCGATTCCCTTTTTATGACTTGCTTTAGCAAATGACATAAAGCTGGCTTTGTAGGTTCTAACTTTATTCGTTTAGATTCGGTTTTAAAAACGGCCTCAAAAGCTTTATCCACTTGTTTTTCTATGTCTTGCCGTTTCTTATAGAGCGCCTCTTCGTAAGCTGTGTCCCATTGATCCTTAGCGTACTGATCAGACAGTTTAATGAGTTCTTCTTTATTCTTAGCTTCTATAAAGCTTATAGTCTTGATTGGCAAATGCTCTTTGCGCCTAGGCGTTGGTGGTGTATATTTATCCCGGAATGCAGCATCTGCCTTTGCCGATTTGATCAATTTGTTCAGAACTCTTTTTACCACTTCAATATCGAGCGCCCTAATTGCTGTCTCCGGCATTTCGGCTTTTATCTTTTCAATCAGTGCAGTTTTTAAATTAGCTAATGAATCAGCGTTGAGAGTGCAGCCGTCACATTTATCTAGCAAAAAATAAAATAAGTTGCCCTCGGGATCTCCACCATCCTTTATAAGATTGAATGATGTGTCTAGCGATTCAGATGCAATATTTAAAACCATTTGATGCCACCTTTAGCATTTCACCTTGATTTTGATTACTGGGGCAGGCAGGCAAGGTAACCTGCTTTTTACGCCGTCGCGCTATCCCCAGCAAACTTATATTACTTCTTCCGCTTCATCTTCTTCTGCCTATTAATAGCTGCTGTTACTTTATCCAGCAGCCCGGCCGTAACTTGAAAATCTCTTGATTCAATTCTGCTTATATATCCTTGCGTTACGCCAAGCAGTTTTGCTAATTCCGTCTGGCTCAGTCCAGATTCAATGCGCTTTAATCTGACGGGGTTCTTTATATATTTGCTTAAAACAAAAGGCACAAATTCTGGCTTATCCGGCAAATAACTGTGCTGCCCAGTCAGTGCCAGGTAGTCTTTATATTGCAGGACAACAAACGCCGGTTTATGGTTGTCAAAAATAACTTGCGCTTTTGTTTTGGTAGCCATCTATAAATATCCAAATAATGCTAGTAATAATATTATCAGCATATTACTTGACTTGTAAATGTGGCAAAACAGGATATTTTATGCAAACCCTTCTTGTTGACGGCCGTCTACAATCGTTTTTAAAGTATTCAATTTAAGCAGGCAGGTAGAATCCTATATTCGCCTTTCCTGCTATCCAACAACTTCAAGCAAGCTGTCTTTCATACCCATTTTTTCTTTTAGGTAGTCAGCTATTTGCTGCATTGGTTGGCGCAGATCGTCAACAGTAGTTTGAACATAATGTTTGCTTGTAATATCGCCGGTTACGCTATGCCCAACTAATGCTTTTAATTTTAGATAATTAGTGTCCAGCCTGCTGGCGACAGTGCAATAAGTCCGCCGCAGATCGTGGGCGCACCATTTAATACCACTTTTTTCAACATGGATAGCTACTGCTCTTTTAGGCTCAATTAAACGCCCTTTATTGTGATTGCCGACAAACACATATGGATTGCCAACAATTCTCACTTGTTTGCGGCGCTTTAGCACGGCAAGCAGTATATCGCTTAGCGGCAATTCTCTTGCCTTGCTTGTTTTGTTGTTTTCAGCTTGAATCGTGAATGTTTCATTTTTAAAATCTACGTCTGCCCATTGCAGACAGGTAGCCTCATTTCGCCTGCAACCGGAAAAAAGCAAGAACAAGAAAAAGTCTTTTAACTTATCGTTTATGTGGATGTTTATCTTTTCGTACCAGGATGCTAAATCCTTGTCCTTTATATAGTTATCGCGCGGCTGTAATTTATTCCAAGTGCCTAATGTACTTAGGATTTTCACTGGATTTTCTGTAATGGCAGGTTTGCCGGTGGCGTCTCGCTTGGTAGCTATGGCATAGTTAAACACTGCTCTAAGCACTCGCATGGCTTGATTAGCACTGCCTTTGCCTCGTTTGTTTTTTCCGGAGGTGCTTATTTGTTTGTGTTTTTTCTGTACCATTTCGGCCGTAATTTCAAGCAATGGCAGTTCCAGCCAGTCAGGCATAGTGCGATTCAAAACCTCGCTATATGTTTGTAGAGCGCGGGGCTTTAGTGTTCTGCTTGCTATAAAGTCATCAAAAGCTGCTTTAAGAGTCAATGTGGACAATGCTTGTTGTTTAACCGCCTGTTTCTTTTCAATGTTCAGGTCACTACCAGCACGTATATTTGCCAAAGCTTGTTGTGCTTTTAATTTAGCTTGATGCAAGGATATTTCATCGCATTTGCCAATTGAATAAATAACATCTCGCCTTTCTCGTCCACTGCCCGCCCTTGCTTGCACAAAATAAGACTTGCCTTTGGGCGTTGCTTTAATCCCAAAGCAGGGTAATTGGATGTCCCAGATATCTTTCCTGCCCTCTTTCGGCAACGCTATGTCTTGAATACTGCTGGCGGTGAATTTGATTTTTGGCATCTTGATTACCTCTTGGTCTTTTTCACTGGCCAGCACATGGCCAGCACGTTTTTAGAAACAAATGATTACAAGTGAAACACTTCTCAAACCCTAAAATATCATCCTGGCTTGAATTACGCAAATAAATGATAATATGTGATTATGTTCAAGAAAAGCCGAATTTGCCATTGACCAACGAACTCCGAAGCCGAAGGTCTTGAGTTCGAATCTCAACGGGCACAAGGATTTTCTGAAAAATTCATGATGCGTACTCAGCTTTTTATTAGAGCAAAGCCGTTGACAATATTGCATAAAAGCAATATATTGATTCTATGCAATGGTCGCTTATTTATCATGACGAATTTGCCGCCTGGCTTGCTGCTCAAGAAGAACCACTTCAAGACGAAGCCCTTGCCCATTTGGAAATGTTAAAAGACCGAGGTCCATTGCTGGGACGCCCTTATGTTGATACTTTGAAAGGGTCATCACTAGCCAATCTCAAAGAATTACGTTTTGAAATTAAGCGGGCTCCAATCAGAATTCTTTTTGCATTTGACCCTAAAAGACAGGCAGTTATTTTATTGGGAGGCAACAAACAAACTACTAAGCGATGGTATGACATAAACATTCCTATTGCTGAAAAGCGGTTTCGGCAGCATGTAGAAGCGCTGAGCAAAACAAAGAAAAGGAAAAGCGGAAATGATAAGACACGATGATTTTTTAAAAAAACTTACGCCAGAAAGACGTAGAAAAATTAAAGCTAGAGCAAATGAGCTATTAGCAGAAGAAATGACTTTGCGACAATTGCGTAAAGCACGACAGCGCTCGCAAGAAACAATGGCTGAAGTTCTGGGTGTAAGACAAGGTGATTTGTCTAAGTTAGAGCGGCGCACAGACGCTTATCTCAGTACCATTAGGCGTTATGTAGAGGCTATGGGTGGAAGACTAGATTTAATTGCTAGCTTTCCTAATTCTAAGCCCGTTAAAATTACGCATATTGGCGATTTTATCCAAGAAGACTTAAAACAGAAACATGCTTAGTGCCGATTGAAAGGCTCTGAGGTTCATTATGGGCAACAAAGAAAATACAAGTATTCGACGCGGTAGCAATAATGTGTTTGCCGATCTGGGTTATGCAGATCCAGACACCCACCTGCTGAAAGCACAGCTCGTAAGCCGCATAGATGACATATTAAGCGAGCAAAGGCTCACACAAATCGAAGCTGCAAAAATTATGGGACTTAGTCAACCTGACGTTTCTCGGCTGCTTAAAGGTCAGTTCAGGGAAATATCAGTTGAACGCATTATGCGACTTTTGATGAATTATTCATCTTCAACAATTGGAAGCGGTGTAAAACCGAAACGTCGGTGAGTGGTGCTGCCGCACTCGTACTCCTGAAATAAAAAAAAGAAAAAGATGGCCCCAGGGGCGCGACGTGGTGGTCGCCCCTAGGGTCGTGGTGTTGGGTTGGACGTCCTCCTGAGCGTTACGCGGGGTATCGCGCCGTCACCATGGAGATAACTTCCTCCGTGATACCCAGGGATCGCAGCCAATCGCCCATCCGCTCCGGCAACTCCGGAAACTTCGGCAGCCACCACGGAAGGTTGATCCCGGAGGCCATCTCTGCCATCTCAATCAGCGTGATCACGACGACCCGCGCCAATTCGCGGTCCTCGCTGATGCGCCTTCGCAAGACCTCCTCTCCGAAGGCGATGTGGCGAGCCTCTTCAGCGCAAACGAGGCGGAAGCCAGTCATGAGGCCGGGGAGGAGGTCCAGTCCCATGTAACAGTTGACGATGTACTGGATCACCAGGGCTCCGCGTCCCGCAACCATCCGTTCGGCGATCATGTGATAGATGACCACCGCCCGGACCCACAGGACCCACCGCTCCGAGGCACTGCAATCTCGCAGTTGTTCAACGGCGTCGCGCAACTGCTTGAAGGTACTGTTGAACGACCGCAGGGTACGCCTGCGAAACCTCCGTGTTAGTTGATCCTGATCGCCCTCGATACCAAGGATCTCTCGAACGGCGATCGTGAAGAGCTGCCCGTGGCCACCCTCCTCCCTCTCCTGCACGCCGAGGTAATCGCGTTCGTCGTCCTTAGGGGCATTTTCGGTGATCCAGTGAAGCATCCAGAATACATTCCAGTCCCCCAGAAAGAACATTCGAAGGATTCCGGATAACAACGCCCTGTGCCAACGGCTTAACCACCGCAACGTAGTTCGATCTCGACTGAAGTCGATGGCACCCGGATCCCAGGGGCGGGACTTCTTGATCAGATGGGCCGGGTTTTTACCAGGTTGGGCGGGAGCCATACGAGCAACATTGATGATGCGCTCAATGTTCTTCTCGTTCCGGAGGAACTTGAGGACACGACGGTTGTTCGTGCTCAGTCGCCGTACTAACCGCGACAGAAACTCCGCCATCTGAAAGAGAAAGTCGAATATCAGACTCTCGAGTCCCAGACCCATCCTGATCACCCCTTTCCTTTTCCAAGCAAAACCTACCCGCACCACTCACATGGGATGCAAGCTGCTCAATAGAGCATTGGTTTTCTTAGATTATTTGAGACTTGCTTCAAATTAGGGACAAAAAATACACACCTTAACCTACAAATTTGCCGATGGCAAAATCAAGGACCATGCCCAATACAACAATATTGCTTGAAACACACATCTGGTGCTTGATAACAGATTTTTTTGCTCTGCGATGTCATTAGAGCTGAGAAAAATTTCGCGCGAATAGGCATTAACTAACGGTCACCTTTGAGACCAGAGCTAGCGCTAGCTCACGTAAGGTTATTATTAACTGCTACTTAAATTGCCAAGGCTTCATAGCCAAGCCTAACTCATCAGCAACATCACGCAGCTTGTTATCATTTGTCCATAGATGCACTCCGGCAGTCAGGCGCGCTGCTGTAAGCAAATGAGCGTCGATATAGCCAATGCCTTTTCCAAACAATGCGTAGCGATCAATGAATTGAAGCACTTCCGCGTCGGTTGCCATGTTGGCATGCGGCAGATCAGACACAGCAGTCAAAACAGCTTTGCGTTGTCGTAAGTTACCTAGAGCCAGCTCTCCAATAATAAAGGGATGTGTCAACACCATTGTTGAGTCAAGAAACGAAGCAAGTACTTTGTTATTCGAACGCAGGTGATTAACCCAAATTGATGTATCCACCAATATCATGAATGTGTGGACCGCCGCCGTGGTGGTGCCTTCAGATATGGTTCGCTGCCTCCAAGCTGCGCCAATCGTCTGGCACTTTCGCGCTCAATAAGAGCCTGAAGTGCCTCGCGGATTAAACGAGATTTTTCTTTTAACTTCGTGTAAAACTGAGCCTTAGCCACAAGGTCGTCGTCGAGAGCTACTGTTGTGCGCATATATAAGCCTCCTCTGTTAGCATCAATTTTATCATCATTTGATGTTAAATTCAATGCCGGAGGTCGCTGGTTTTATTTTTTCCGTTTTGGTGCGGCTCAAATACTTTGCTGCCATAACAAGAAATGAAGCAAGTCATTGTGTCTTTCGTTGCGGCCAAAACCTGTTTGGTGTCCACTTTGTTCTTTTCCTCAAAACCGCCTACATATAAATCTGCACCTGTCTGTCCAGGCTCTCTCAAATCACCATGAATGCCAACGATATTAACGACAGGACCTTCCCCTACATGTAATTGGGACGCAACAAGTTCTGCTATAAGTTGCTGGGGAGTGTGTACAGCAATTAGCTCGACCTTTACCCTGGAATTTTCTCTAAGTTTATACAACATTTCCTTGAATTTAATTGGACCTGGATCCAGTTCAGCATCATAAATAAGTCGGACAGTTGGTCGTTTATCAGGATCGCTCCAATCTTTTATTGCCCTATCTATGTTGTCCGGGTTTCCGAAGAACGCACCATGCTCAAGGGGAACACGTGGATCTCCCGGTTTAATCTTCGAATCTTTTGGAGCCTTGAAACAGGCAAAAAATGCTTCCCCTATATTTCTGTAATTGTAGTAACCTTTGTCTTTCACTTCTTCCATGGCTAGAACAGGATTACCGTGCTGGCGCATTCTCATGGCCAATGCGTTGGTATAGGCATAGCCAGGATAATTGCCGACCAATCCTTCTCGCCCGTGGCCTATTGCTTCAATGAAAGTCTCTAAATTATCGACTCCCACGCTGAGACCGTCAGTTGCAGTAAAAATATCTGGACTAGCCATGACACTGACCTCCAGCGGCAAAGTAAAAAAGAAAGTATTCTAGAGGCACATAACGTAGGCTATATAGTATATATCAACATCTGAATCATCCGCGATTAATTCTTTAATTAAGGCGCAGCGCACATTGGCTGTAGATAGGCTAGTAGCTCATCATCGTGATCCATCTGATCGTATGCTTATTGCGCAAGCCACTTATGAATGGCTTCGCTCTAGTCAGCCGCTAAAAAGTGAGAAAGGCGCAGAAAATAGGGAGAGCACCGCCGCCACTCGGCGCTCTGTTTCCCACTTCGAGCCTATCTCATCCCTTCATAAGGCGGATTTTTCAATGCTCGATCTATAGATCGTCACGGGGATGTCGACTTCAACACGGGCACAGCCGAAATTGTTTCAAGCACGGACGCCCGACAATCTTGGCCGTTTTTCGGCGGCTGATGCGCAGTGTTGGCCGCCTATGCTGCAGCCGAGATTCTAATCAGCTCATAAAGTTCTTCCTCACAGTATATTTGGACGTATTCACCCGTCTCCCAGTCAAAGGCATAAATCCTGCCGTCTTTAGTGACGAAGAACCCCAGGACTTTCAGTTTGCCGTCACGTACCCGCTCCGCAATGAGCGGGTGAGTCATAAAGTTTACGAGCTGCGCCTTCGAGTGCTCCATGTCTGTCGGTTCTACGCTGCCGCGCGCTGTTAGCAATCGAAGCAAGGGTCCTAGCACGAGGGTCAGTAAAGATGAATTGCGGGCGGCTGCGGCCGCTGCGCAGCCGTCGTGCCCGATATGAATCAGCCAATATAACTTCCCGGCCAACATGTCAGCCAGCCCTGCGCCATCGCATTGCTGCTGACCACGGTAGTGGTCGACAAACGCCCCCAGGTTTCTGACGACATACAGCCCGGCAATAAGCCGCGTCAAAAAATTTACCAGTGGATTAAGACGTCTGTCCGCGCAGCACACGAGCGCGCTGGGTATCACCTGATCATGATTGCTAGCCACCTCTGCCATTTCGTCTAAAACAGTTTTAGCCACAGTCTTGCTTCCTTTCGAAAGAAGGCTAGCCCGCGCAAGGATTACGCAATGTTGCGAATCTTCTTGTGCAAGCGAACTGGTAAAAAGATGTCCCTGTGTTCAGACAAGCAGCGCGCAGTCAATGTTCCCTCGGGCCTCGCGCACGAGGAGACTGAACACTGAATAACTAGTTACGCAACTACTTTCTAAACACCAACAAATGAGGATTTATGACGGCAAACATCCCAATATGACAAATTGCAGACAGTGAAATCAAGGCTATATATCAATACTTCTCATTTCGTCAAAGAGCCCGATCTTCCGCTTGCAAGCACCTTTGCTCAATGTGGGCAGCAATTGCATAACACAAATTTTATGCCACCAGACACATTAAACGATCCTTTGCAAATAGCGCAGCTCGCGCAAACCCGCTCAGCGTGCAGCTATTGCATAGTTCTGTTAGAGCGTAGAAGAATTTTTTTCGCCTGTCAATTGATCTGCGTTTATCGACACATTATTTTTTGCTATTTTTTGGTTTTATGTGATCTAGAAAAGGCCTGCGCTGCTGGGCTCAGGCGGCCCTGTTTATTCCACAATACGCCAAAGCTGATATAAAGCTGTTGTTTTCCGGCGATAGGCACAAGGCGCAAATTGGGGTATTTGGCCACTGCCGGACGAGTTAATAATGAGCCAACATTACTTGCTGTAAGAATTTTGAGCAGAGCCAGCAAATCGTCTGCTTCGATCAAAACATTTGGCGAGACACCATTTTCAAACAAAAATGCATCGATCATCCTGCGACCAGCCCATCGTCTGCTGCCCAAAGCGAGGGGAATGCTATTTAGTTCCTTCAATTCCACTTCAGTTTTTGCCGCTAATGGATGCTGTTCGCCTACCACAAGGTAAATTTGTTCTGTAAAAGTGTCTCACTATTAAATAGCTCAGCTGTTGAAGGGATAAATGACAGAGCGAGATCAATGCGTCCAGACTGAAGATCTTCTTCAATGGTATCTGAATTGCCTGTTTTTATTTCCATGCGTATTTCTGGATAGATAGCATGAAACGTGGAAATCCATAAGGGCAGCAATTCCTGACCAAAAGTGGACAGCGCACTCAAGCGAAGCTTGCCGCTCGTTAACCCTTTGAGATCAGCAATGCGTTCTTGCGCTAAATCCAATTCATGCACGGCTCGCTCAGCGTGCTCCAGAAATACCTTGCCCGCTTCAGTGAGACGGACATTTCTGCCCACGCGATCGAACAACGGCAAACCCAATTCTTCTTCCAGTTGTTGGATGTGCGTGGAAAGAGTAGGCTGCGAAATGTATAAGGATTCTGCCGCATGGGTGAAGTGCAGCAATTCAGCTGCGCGAATGAAATAGCGAATGTGCCTGAGCTCCATTATGGATGGTCTTTTTTTAGCAAGATAAAGTTAATTGATGAGCTCTTAGATCGATTAGTTATAAATTGCATATGCCACAAATATTGCACCTGCTGAGCTATACCGCCAGTCCAAAGTATAGACCCAGTGCGAGCCTAAAGTATAGAGTGGGTAGCTGGGTCAAAAGCTTCTACTTAAGCAGCTTGTACAGTGAAATTGGGGGACCCTGCCGGTGTTATTCCTAATCTATTGAGCGTAGACTCGGCGCGCAGGCGCACATAGGGATTTTCGTCCTCAGTGAGGATAGAAATAACCGGTGCTGGCACGTTGTGATTTTCAGCAAGTTGATAGCGAATATCGTGCGATTCGTCGCGGGCTAATGCGAGCAAGCTGGCGTAAGGTAAATTTGGATTGTCTGCAACAGCTGCTCTCACGCGCACGTCATCGTGGCAAGAGAGAGCCTCAAGTATCTGCGCATCAGTCCGATTGTCTTCCGCCAGCTTGATCATCCCCTCAAGATCAGTAGTGCTTCTTAGATCAATTGTGCTTACTTGATTGGTTATGGTTATTGAATTAGGTGTGTTTAGTGGATTTGTGTTCATTGAGTTGCTTGAGTTTACGGGACTATGTTTATCTATTAGTTCGACCATATTTACTGGATTAGTTATGTACATTAAATCGACTGTGCTGAAAAAGTTGGTAGCTTGCATGATTGATATCCTCCGTTATTTGGCGTTCCAAGCCGCCAACAAGCCGGACCGCATAGGGCATAGGTCTTTTAGCCCGGTCCGTGTAATTGAAAATTGCCCGCTAGACGAACAGCACAAGACAAACTCTTATGACATGTCTATAGTTGCCTATATCATGTACATAGCCCTGCGGCTCCTGGCGGTTTTTATGTATGCACTTTATAACTGAATTTGCCCTAAGTCCAATATGGGGATTCTATGCAATCGATTGAGTGTGGCTATCATTTGCTTGTAAGCATTCATAGAAGTACGGATAGAAGACCATCAAAAAGATCGTAGGGGCGAGGAGCAACGCGACGAGTCCGCTTGGGGTGTGGAGGAGCCGGCAGAAACCGGCAACACGGGGTTACGTTTTTCTCGGATAATTTCACCGTCTTGCTAGCTGTGCTAACTGTAAAGACTTGATTTAATGATTGAACTCATTATGGTCGTATGTTCCGGCCTAAATCCATACCCGCTAAAGATGGCCCATTTAGAAGAACGTCCTTGAGTTTGCCCTGCTTGCGTAGCAAGAGCAATTTATCTATCTTGGTCTCTATCTTGTCTAATTGGCTTGGCGAATTCCTGACCTCTTGCTCCAATCGTGCTTGAACCCATTCCCGAATCATTTTTCCCAACGGCGTTTTACGTTCTTTTGCTAGATCAAGCAATTGCGACATTAGTTCCGGCTCCGCCCGAAATTCAATCTTGCCACGCTCGATAATGCGCCGCCGCGCATCTTGTTCTAACCTTTTCATCTTTATCAGGCTTTCTGCTTTCATAGTCCTACCTGCCTTTTGAATGGGCTGTTGCCTTCTGAGCATGGAAAGCCCAGTCATCTTTCCCCTCTGGATATAGTTCAATGCCTATCTCCCAAAGTTGGTCTCCAGACTTATCCCAGCCGACATACATAACTTGTTCATTGCCTCGCGAACTATCATGCAATTGATACCACAGTCCATAATCGATAACGTAATCAGCTATTTCCTCAGTGCATTGATGGTCATAAAAACTTTTTCGATATTTCATAGTCTATCACTTTGTCGGACATTTGTCAGACAGATTTATTGGCTGCTCGTTTAACAAGGCTAAGACGGGTCGAACGGCTAGCTTTGGTTGATATTTTCCAATCCAGCTGGATACGCAAGCTCTAGCCCGATATCTACTACGATTTCCAGCGCTAAAGGTTCAACGGAAAACGATTAAATTCATGCTTCGGCCAATTGGCCGAAGTATGAATTTGCGCTACCGCCAGCTGCACTAATTGTAAAGAACTTATTTAATATGTGAAATTCAATAAAACCCCTGGATGAAGGCAAGGACCCCGACTGATCTCGCCGGCTATCAGTTTATCGGTTCTCACGGCGGCGGGGCATCGAGATTTAACCCTCGATGTCCTGCCGCCGGAGGGCTATTTATGGTTTTTTTATTTTCTCTTTGATTAAAAACGCTGGTTACGGCTAAAAGTCAAAAAAAAGATAAGAAAAATACCGAGGGCAGGGGCGCTCATGCGCTCCCTGCCCCGAAATCAGACGGTTGTCCCTCCAATTAGCAGCAGTTGAAGTTGTTTAGTGCTGACCCGGAGATATTTCCGTTAATGGTGCTGAACGTGATGTTCACGTTCCAGA
This sequence comes from Candidatus Melainabacteria bacterium, assembly GCA_963767815.1. Lineage (GTDB taxonomy): Bacteria > Cyanobacteriota > Vampirovibrionia > Obscuribacterales > Obscuribacteraceae > CAVYFJ01. The sequence goes on from CAVYFJ010000004.1 coordinate 312,963, forward strand.
CGCCATTGAACGTCAACGCGTTGTCAGTCACGTACGCGTTGATCGCGGACACGTCGATCGTGACGTTGGACTGATCGAAATAGCTCGGCGTGCCGCCGATTTCATTGACCGTCAGGGCCGGCGTCATGACGCTTTGGATGCCGATGCTTTCAGTAAGGATGGTGCCGCCACCACCACTGGTGACTGGTAGACTTCCTTGCTGGATCTGAGAAGCATCCAGCATGCTAAAATTGAAGCCAGGTTGCAGGGTGATTACCACCCCGTAGTACGGACCGCCGCCAGTCGCCCCGACGTAGACGTACGTCCGGTCAAGGGTGACGGTCCCTCCTTCGGCGTAGAAATTCCCGTTGGGCAGGTCAACGCTCGACGAGCTGATATTCAGCGCGCCATTGCTACTGAACTGGCCGTTGAGGATGTTCAACATCGACGAGCTGACGTTGAGCGAACCGGTGCTGTCAACGTCGCCGTTGGCGACATTGAATGTTGATCCGGTGATTGTCGCCGTACCGACGCTGCTGATGCCGGTGCCATTGGCGACATTGAGTGTCGAGCCTGTGACCGTCACTGTCCCTGTGCTGTTGATGCCGACGCCACTGGTAACGGTCAAGGTCGAGCCGGTGATTGTCACCGTACCCTTGCTGCTGTCGACACCGTCGCCGTCGGTTACATCCACGGTGGACGTCGTGACGCTCAACGTCCCGCTATTGGAAAAGCCGTCCCCGTTGGTCCGGCAGCCCAGCAGGGACATTGTGCCCGTATTGGAGAACGCGACTCCGGCGGTCACCACTTCGCAGCCAACGAGCGCGACCGTGCCGCTGAGGTTTTCCAGCCCGTGCCCCCTGTACTTGTTTGTGTTCAGGGTAAGCGTTCCATAGTTCACGATTCCGGGAGTCCCGGCGGGGCCGGCAAGGGACATTGACAGATTGTCGATTTTCGTGCCCTTTGCCAGATTCTCAAACAGAGTACCGCCCAGCCATGTTGCCCCGGACTCTTCTCCCTGGATCGTCAGATCGTTGGTGTGGATGACGATCGGGTTCCCCCGATTGCCGACCAGCTCCCGAACTTTGATGTCGATCGTACCGCCGGCTGGCGTCGTGGCGATTGCCCAGCGAAGGCTGCCCTTCTCAGTGTCGGTCAGGCTCGGGTCGGTGACCAGGGTCGACAGCAATTGCTTCGCCTCCAGGATCTCCAGAAGTTGGCCGCCCACGCCACCCATCCCATTGCCGGGGACGAAGCGTCGGGATGTTCTTCGATTCGTTTTCACGCTCGTAGTCTCCATTACCTCAAACCCCGCCAGCATCCCGCCACAATGGCGGTAAGCGGATCTTGCCCTTATCACCAACGAGGTGGGGGATAAGTCGGCTATGCGCTAGCTTGATTATGAGGCTCGTTTGCGATCTCAACTGACAGTGCACACGCTCTGACTGTTTGTTCCGCTCAGGTCGGTCGCAAAAACCGAGCACGCAGCAGTAAACAATTTTCCATACCGTCCTTATACGGTCTAGATATTGCTTAAAACTCAACTGCGCTCTTTATGACTGATTAAATAACTTCCAAAAACCACGGAAACAAACACCTTACCCTGACATGTATGAACAAGCAAAATCAAGCTCGCACTGAAATGATATTCAAGCCGATCGATTTGCCTGATAACTGCCACCATTTGCGGGATAACAGCTTTTTGCCATCGAACAATTTGCAAGAATCAAAGATTCAATTGGTGATTTTTAATATTAGGAAATTGCGAATTTCTTCTTAATTCCTAGCGCAGCTAGCGCTGCGCACTATTAAAGTTGCTCCTTGCAACTTACTGCAGCAATCCCCTGTTCTAAGCGGGCGGGCTCAGCGGCCGTGAGGCATATGAGATATGCCGAGCGGGTGCCACTGAATCCAAAACATAAATACACCCGCCCCTACGATCTTTCCTGGCTTGTTCCATCGTGAGACCGACAGCTCAATCAAAATCTACTATTATTTGCAGCAGTTGCCCGTTATCCTGGTTGATATTGAATTACTCTTTTTTATTTTTTTGCTTAATTTCTATTGCCTCTGGGCTCGGCCTTGGTTGCTCGGCACCAGGCATCGGACTTTGGCAGACAGCCTGGTTTTGTCTGGCGCCTTTGCTTTTTACAATTAACTTTGAGACTTCGCTGCTCAAAACATTTGCTTATGGTTTTTTGTTTGGTCTTGCCTACAATGCGCTTTATTTGCACTGGTATCTTGGGTTGGCACCATTAGATTGGCTCGGCTTTAATGGTGGGCAGGGACAATTGCTTGCCTGGTCGGCATTGTTTGTTGTCGCAGGACATCAGGCTCTTTTAATAGGCATTTTTGCTTTCGTTTATCGCTTGCTCTTAAGTAATCAATTGATTTATGCGGCCCAGGTTGGTGCTAATAAAAGCGTGCTGCTGCAAATGTTTTTGGTGCCCATGCTTTGGATTTTGCTTATTAATAAATTGGGCAACGCGCATTATTTAACCGGTGTGCCCTGGAGCATGCTTGAATATTCGCAGTACAAGCAGTTAACTTTTATTCAAATCGCTGACATCATCGGCGGTATCGGCATCGGTTTTGTGCTTGTACTGGTGAATACCCTAATCACTCAGCTTGCCCTCAGGATTTATGCCGGCATAACTATATACGAGCTAGTCCGTCCACGCTTATCGTTGCCTAATATAGGCAGATTCATTATCCACTGCTGTTCATTATTGCCGGCTGTAATTGTTTGCACAGCCTTGCTGATGGCTATAAATTCTTACGGCAATTATTGCCTTACTAATTTGTCTTATGCCGCGCCCGAACCTGTTTCGATTGTCCAGCCCAATATCAATATTGAGATGTATAAAACACAGGTGAAATATACACTTGACCAATTGCTCGCTCTAGAAACTTCAATGTCCCAACAATGTCCGCCAGGACTTTGTGTCTGGACTGAGGGCGCTTTGCCTGCCAGGTTAGCCGATGATCCTGCTCTAGTCGATTATCTCAAGAACTTTGCCCGCAACAAACAATTTTCTTTGGTCTTTGGCACAATTGATTGCGACAAACAAGGCAATGTATACAATGCTGCATGCGGTATTTCGGACCAAGGTCAATTGGCCAATCAATTTTATCGTAAGCGTTATTTAGTTCCGTTTGGCGAATATGCGCCGGCTTTTGTCCAGTATTTACCCGCTCCGGAGTTGATTAGAAGTCTCACTAATACACCAGCTGGAAGTGGCTATACATCCGGCAATCAAGCAATAGTGCTTAATCTCCCCACTAAAAAAATGGCTCCGTTGATTTGTTTTGAGGTAATCTCTCCTGAATTAGCTGCTGCCAGCGTGCGCGCCGGTGGGCAACTTTTTGTAAATATCAATGATCTCTCCTGGTTTCACCAATCAATTATTGGGGAACAAATGATTGCCTGCGCTGTATTGCGGGCGATAGAAAATAGGCGTTATTTTGTATTTGCCGCTAACACTGGTCCATCGGCTGTAATATCGCCGCTAGGCGTTATTCAGGCACAAGTTGGTCAAAATATGCGCACAATATTAATTAGCAAAATTGATTATCTTTCTCAATTAACCTTTTTTAGCCATTGGTTTGTGTTTTAATGGCTTGGGAGATCTATCGTAGGGGCGGATTGCATCCGCCCACTGACGTAAAACGGGCGCGCATGCCGCGCCCCTACAAGTATAAGCAGTGCGCCGGCTACATTGGCGTAACTTATACACCGGTGCCTTGTTTGCACGCGCATGTCCACATTCCACTCCACACGGCTCCTCGCAGCGTTTCGCTCCACTAAACCTCTAACCATCTATTTTATGAGACGAAAAAATTATTTTTTAGTATTTTGCTTGCTAATCAATAGCTTGCTGCACACTCCTGCTATTTGCTCGCCAGAATCGGCACCGGATGCTCATTCTCAGATAGCCAGTGCCAGTGCAGATTCGCAAAAAACTCACAGCTCCCACATTGTTACTTCGGTTTTGAAAACAATCATCAAAGTTGACGACACCACTATATGGAACAACTTGACTGATTTTGACAGCTATCCCCTTATGTTTAAACGCATACAATCAGTGGAAATTACCAGGCGCGATGGCAATTTCGTTTATGTGGAAAGCCGCCTGAAGCCACATCTTTTTATTAAACATATTACTCAGCACATGGTCAATGATCTCAGTGCGGGACCGAAAATTCTTAAATGGCGTATGATCGATGGCAATTTTAGTTATGTTTCCGGACAATGGGAAATCGAACCACGCGCAAATAATACCTGCCTGGTCAAATACACTCTTTCTATAGAGCCGGGTCCAGTTGTTCCCGATTTCCTTGTCAATCTAGCTGTTCATTATGTGCAGAAAGAAATTGTCAGCCAGTTTAAGCGTTATGTGGAAGCGAAAAATGGTATCAAAGTTGGCAACGCGGAGCCATTTAATTGGCCATTTTAGCTGCATGGGCTAGTTCTATTTGCACAATAGTTTTATTGCCTTGATTGACAATTGATTTTAAATTGCCCATGGCTACTTCGCCCCAATAATCTGGGTAAGGTGTCATTCCCTCACCCGGCTGTAAAATTTTAATGTCTTTACTTTTGTCGTTCTTTTTTTCAACTGGTCCGTCTACTTCTACCACCAAAATGGTTGAGCCGGCATATCGTTTCAGCTTATTGTGCAAAACACCCTGACCAATAGTTGTCCAGGTTTGGTTGAAAGTATTAGTGCCTTCTCCCCATTCCAACAAGCGCACCGGTTTGCCCAGTCTAATCATGACTACCCCCAAAAGAAATTCGTGCCTATAATAATAGCAAATTTCTTGGCCGGCATTGCAGGAGACCCTTCCGAACTTTGGAACCAATGCCCCAAGCGGGCGGAGCAAGCCCCGCCCCTACGATTCTGGCGGGCCGGTATCCGATCAAACAACTTTATCTGAAACCAAAGCCCATTCCCATACCGCCACCACCAAAGCCAAAACCGGAACCCATGCCCATGCCGTAAGGTGAACCAAAGGGCGACATGCCGAAGCCACTCATGCCGCCAAAAGGAGTCGTGCCATAGGAGGGATATGCGGGAACGTAGGGCTGCGCACCATATACGGTGCCATTGCCTGGATTGATCACCGCGCCAGTATTTGGGTTTATCATCGCACCTGTAGCCGGATTGATCAACATTCCTGTGCGCTGATCAAGCACAAAATTGCCACCGGCCATTGGATAACCGCCGGTCATGCCGCTACCACCAAGCATATTTCCCAGCGAATTCATCAACTTGCCTATGCCACTGTGCTGTTTATTGACAGAAGAAGCCGTATTGCCCAGATTGTCTGAATTATTCAGGTTGCTGCCCGGATCTATACCATTAGCTATTGCTAAGTCCCGCAATTCCTTTTGTGAAATGGGCACTTGGGCCAGTAAATTTTGTACTCTATCTGGTAAGGGTTTATCGACAGCTGGCTTTTGATCCGGGAAAACAGTGGTCTCCAGTCTATTTAAACGGGCCGGCAATGGATCATGCTCATAAGTCTTATGGAAAACTTCATGCTCCAGAGCACTCACTTGTTGGCTCAAGCCAAAACTCTTAATGGTCACCGGCGGAGACTTTGTCGGTTGATCTGGAAGATATGGGCTGGCAAATGGGTAACCCGATGGGTTGCTGGGAATATTGGCAGACTTTTGCATGTCTTGATAAATATCGCGGTTGCCAAAATTATTGTTTCCGGTCATATCAGTTATTGATCCCAGCGGCTCGCGCATCATTGATTCGTCTTGATCCTCTTCAATCCAGTCGCTGGGCGAGCCTGGTTTGCGGGCAAGGTCAATGCCTGTAGCCTGTTTCAGCCGATCAACGCGATCGCTTAAATCATCTGATGTTGATGCTTTGCCCAGCACTTTCTTTTCCAGGCGGGCAAGTCTGTCTTTTATTGGCTCGCTGGCATAATCTTTGCCCAGCAATTTTGTTTCCATTGCCGTCACAGCCGGATATTTACTTTGATCTTCAACGTCTTCCGCATCAGCCTTGCTTGTGCCTGTTGGATTCGTAGGGGCGGGGCTTGCTCCGCCCGCTTGCATCTGCCCGTCTTGCATTGTCCCAGCTTCCTTTGTCCCGTTTGAGGTCGGCGTGTTCTCACTTATTGGTGGCGCACCACTCTCTAAATTTGGCACAGCCTTGACGAGAGCTGATACACGATTATCAATGGTGCCATTTTGATTTTCGCCAAAAATCAATTTCTCCAGGCGGTTGAGCCTATCGTCTGTGCTGTCTTTAGCATAATTATGTTGAAATAGTTTATTCTCCAACTGACTCAGCTTATCGTCATAAGCAGATGAAGTTGCAGCGGAGGACACGGACTCGTCGCCGTGCTCCTCGCCCCTACGAGAAGAACTGACGGCATCGGACGGACTCGTAGGGGCGGGCGCAAGTCCGCCCGCTGGCTTGGAGGACCGAGACTCGCCCGTTGGATTGCTTGCTCCGCCCGCTTGTTCCAAAGTCTGCTCGGAGCCCTGGTTGACTATATCAGCATTCGAAAGATCATCAGCTGCTACCGCTGTCCCACAGCAAAAACAAACGCCAATGCTAAGCAGCCAGAACGAGCCTGCAACTGATTTTCCGTAGCTTTTATATTCATTTAGCACAAACATATCCAACGAAAAAGAATGCATGCCCTAGCCATAACCATGATAGACATAACTTAGTATAGTGGAAACTGTCCTGAAGCATTATTTTCTTAACTGATTAACTAGCAAAGAGCGCCCGTTACAGTTGAGTGCACTTCCGCCTGGTTATGTGATAATTGGGAGCAGGTTTATTAGCCTGGGCGATTAGCGCAGTTGGTAGCGCAGCACTATCACACAGTGAAGGTCGGGGGTTCGAATCCCTCATCGCCCATTTTTTAATTCCGGTAAAGGCTCATCGCTTGCGCCAGATTTTATGGTTGTAACTTTCATCAAAATCGATTGTGCCGAAATAAGGCAGAATCGATTTCTGTTTTCTGCGCCTTATAAATTCTTCCAGAGCTAGATTTATTGTTTCGCCCTTGGTTTTTGTTTTGCGCAGGCGCATTGCCTCATTGAGCAGGTTCTGATCGATATTTAAATTAGTAGCCATTTGCCTGGACTTGCCTCAAACTAAAGCAATTATAGCTATCTACTATGCCACACCTATTGTTTACCTGTTCGCCTGAAGACCATTGCGGGTTTTGTGGGTGTAAGTTCCAGTTAAATTAGAGCCGATTTATAATCTGGCGCGTTCGTAATAACTAGCGCAGCTGCGCTAAGCTGCAAAGGGGAATTTAATCTAAAAATATCGCTCGAAAATTGAGAAATTGATTTTAATCTATCGGCATAATTCAATTGACGTGTGTCGCTTTTCTGCTGCCAGTTGGGCATTTTAGGCACAGTAAAAGTCCGGGATAAGCAAATGCTTTATTCAAGTCTAGGGTCTTGATTTTACCCGTGCAAAAATGACAGTTTAAAGCGATGTTCGATTAACCCCGATACTTTAGGCGCCCAACCCGAGAAGAGTAATTCCAGCCAGCTGATTGTTGTTCAACCCGCTACTTGTTGCGGTGGGTTGGTGGCTGCGTGCTGGAACTTCTTCGCGTTGGCGCGCGGAACGAGGTGTTCGATGAGACTTGCGAACGATCCGGTCTTGCAGGCGGCTCTTGGATTGAGTCTGCTTGCCGTGCTGGTGTCTGTTGTGGCGCTGCTTACCATGATTCTGCCCTGGCTGAGAAAACGGCGTACGCTGCGGACCAGAGTCGTGCTGTTCGAGAGAGATTCTTGGACCGTTTACGCCTGGCCGACGGCCAAGCTGGCCTTGTCCGTAGCCAAGGACGCTGCGTCTGGAGCCCCCGACCTAACTGCCAAGGTAGTGCAGTGGCAGTTTGCAGGGGGCAAGGTTCTGTATGGACCCTGCGTTGTTCAGACAAAGATGCCCCCGGCGGCGGTGGTCTTTTCGGCGACCGGAAAGGTCGGGTACGTCCCTTTGCCTAAGGGAGAGGAGTGGGCGGGGGCCAACTGGGTCCTCGCGTGAATTTTTAGGTCGCTGCGGCGGCCGAAAGGAGATTTCAATGCAAAGCGATCGCGATCGAGACAACGTGTTCGGCGGGCGTCCGGTGTATTACTTGCCGTGGGGCGGCAGTGCCTGCGACATTGACGGAGACGATCAGCGTCCTCCCGGAGCGGTCGTTGCCCTAGTCGTGGCAATGATCTCGTCCGTCACAGGACACAGCGAGACCGAAATCCGTGAGTTCCTGCAAGTCGGAGAATTGCTGGACAGCGGGCTAATCCAGCGCGGCCATCGGCTGGCGATGTGCAAGCAGGTAGTCGACCTGCCGGATGACGCCATCGTCTTCCTGTTGCACGGCAAAGAGACATTGGACAAGTCAGCCAATACATTGGGAATGTTCAGGTTCGGTGGGCGGACCGTGATCCTGGTCTGGTCCGAACTCCGCTTGTCGGCGGACGGGTCAGATACAAAATACATGTTCCGTCTGGCGTATGAGAAGTCCCCTACCCTTGGGCGCGGGCCTTCACGTCCTGGCCAATCCGGTCGGAGACTTCCTTAAACTGGACGGAGCAACCCATGCCGTTCACCTCGAGGAAGGTGAGTTTGTTCTGCGCGAGAAGCGCCTGTAGCTCCGGCGTGCCGCTGAAACCGCAACAGCGGCGCGCGATTGCTGCCACCCGGGATTTCGCACGCCGGGCTCGTCCGCCACAGCGGGCCCGGTGCATCCTGGTTCATTTTGGAATTCCCAGCGCCTCCGGTTTCGTGCGCAGACTTAGCGCAACCACAAGGTAACCGGCTGACTTTGATTGGAAACAACTCCTGGTTCAGAAAGGAACCAAGCATGTCCAGGAAACAAACCAGCAGACGGAACAATGACATCCAGCGCGCCGATGAGCTGCACGCCAAGGCAAGCGCGATCTTCTCCGCCGTCACCCACGAACGAATGCAAGCAAAATATGCTCGTGTAGAAGAACTTTTGCAGGACTGCATCATCTTGCGCGGGGCAGCGCTCGGATGGCAGCACCCGGACACAGAGCGTGCGCGGCACCTATGGGGTGTGGTGGGTGGTAATCGCTATGTTAATTTCTATGCGCGCGAGGCCCTTGAGCTGCTATGGAGGATTCTGCTGACCGAAGATAAGGATCCCAGGTTTTACCTGATGGTTGGCTGCTCGAAAATCCCGGGAGGTGGGTCACTGTCATTGCCGGGTTTCAAGCCGGCGAAAATCGACGTCAATCGCTCGCAAAAACAGGTCTTTATTACGGGGATGATGGGAGACAGATTCGCGACGGTAATCTGGGAACTCGAGAAGCCGGTCGAATCCGTCGGAATATCATCTCACTTCCGTCTCGTTCGAGACCAAATATTTCCCCTGGCAGGCGATGCGAATCGCGCTGCCGCCGTTGGGATTTTAGGGACAGGCAACGACAGCAAGCCGGGACACGACGAAGTGTTCCAGCTTGCAATATCTTCGTAAGCTTATTCTTCTCTTTTTGACGGTTGTTTCAATTTGCTTTGCTTTTTCTGGCACCACATATAAAAAAATACAACTTTTGACTATTTTCATTTTTGTTCACCGAATTAATGCCAATTCGGTGAACTTTTTCCATTAAAAAGCGTCTCTTATTACAGAGATTCCGCTCTAACGTAATACAGCTCACTGTTCATACCAGTTCTGGTATAATATTGTGAGGTGCCCGTGAAAGAACTTGATTGGGTGGGTTCCACTAAAGAACGCCTGAGGCGTTTTCCGAAAGAAGTTAGACGAGAAGGAGGAAGACAACTAAGGCGCGTTCAGCGAGGAATGCAGCCGGAGGATTGGAGACCAATGCCTAATGTTGGCTTGGGTGTTATTGAAATACGGCTCCATGAACCTCATGAGCACCGCATCATATACCCGGCAATTTTTCAGAAGCTATTTATGTGCTCCATGCTTTTGAGAAAAAGACAAATAAGACTAGCCAACGTGATTTGGAAATAGGAAGAAGAAATTATGGTCACATTAAAGAACAACGGAAGAAAATCCACAAAACCAGTTGCTAAACGCTCTGTAAAAATTGAGCGTAGCTCCGGCAATGTATTCAAAGATCTCGGATTTTCTGATGCTGAAGTGGAAAGCCTTCTTATACGCTGCGATTTGATGATTGAAATTGAGAAAATAATTAAGGCGCAGGGGTGGACACAATCGGAAGCAGCAAGCATGCTGGGCATTGTTCAGCCACGTATTTCCGAATTAGTTCACGGAAAAATTGACAGATTCACAGTTGATACGCTGCTGCAATATTTGAGCATGCTCGGTAAAAAGGTGACATTCAGCGTAAGGAACAAGGCTGCTGCGTAAATAACGAGTGTCCTGATCTCTTTTGGTTTCGGAGATTTATCTATTTATTCTACGTCGCCACAAATCGCCCTTGGTTGCTTTGTTTAACAACTGTGCCGGAAGGAAAAATACGGCCATTCATTGCCACATAAACACCTGGCGGCAACAAATTAATGGCACCAATGGCAAAGCCCATATTAAATGGTGCATCTGATTCGGGCAAATATAACGGGAAAAACGCTCCCACAAAAATAATTGTTTTGCCAGCATATCCTTCATTGCCGTATAATTCCGCCAGATATTTGGCCGTATCGCATAAAGTAAATGTGCCATGAGTAACAATAAAATATTTCTTGTGAGAAGCTTTAATGGCTGCTGCCATGTTGTCGCGATCGCTATCGTCAATCTCCCGGCTATCTTTCAGGCATATAATTTCTTGAGAAATTGAAAAATAAGGAAGAATTGCTGATTCTATATAACGAACTACCCGGCTTTTCAGGGACACTCTAGTTTCCCCGAATCTATCAATGTCACTGTCTATAGTGCCTCCCATAATCACCACATGTATGTGATCAGGTCCTTGCGCTGACATTTCCGCTCCTTAGATTAAGCCGATTTCTCTGGCAAAAACAATAGCATAATGTGCTCTTTTGGGTTTCTGTTAAAATTGACATGGTCTACAGTCAATGTAGGATATCTGGCATAACTAATTCATAGATTAATGAAAATCCGCCACGCATATATTTTGCTTTTTATGCTTCCCCTGATGCTATTGCCAGGCACGGCTTTAGCCAAGCGCAAGACACAAGCTGGTGCAGAGATGCCGCATTCAGTGCTTGAGCAATATAATCAAGGCGTGACCCTTTTTAAGGCTGGGCAATTAGACCAGGCTCTGGCCGCCTTTCGCTCTGTTGTCCTCAGCGCACCTGATGATCCCCTTGGACACCTGGCACTGGCTGCAGTTTTAAACCAAAACGGCAATATTAATGACGCTATTGCTGAATACTCACGAGCAATTGCTATAAGACCATACGATGCTTTCGCTTGTGAAAGCGTGGGTGTTTTATTGCAGTCGCAAGGCGAACTAGGTCAGGCGATCAACGAGTTTCAGCAAGCGATTCGTTTGCGTCCCGATTTGCCCTTAATGCGTCTCAACCTTGGTATAGCTTTGCGGTCCATGGGAAGACAAGAAGAAGCAATTGATCAATTGTCTAAAGTGATTATCGCTTATCCAGATCAATTACGAGCCAGATCTCAGTTGGCTGCAGCTTTGCAAGACAAAGGCGATTATAAACAAGCTTGTCAACAATATCAAATCATTGCCGGCAAAGAACCTGGCAATTTTTCTATTCAATATAATCTTGGCAATTGTTTGTTTGCCCTTAAAGACTATAGTGCTGCATCTGAGAGTTTGCAGAAAGCAATAAGACTTGATGATCGCGTACCCGAAGCATACATAGCACTGGCTTCAGCACAAGCTGCCCTTGGTGACAATAACAGCGCCATTGATAATTTGCGCAAAGCAATTTCAATCAAAAATACTGTCAGTGACTGGCATGCACAATTAGCTGATTTGTATATGAAAACGCAGCAAAATAGTCAGGCTATTAATGAATATCGCCAGGCTTGTAGTCTCAATCCGAAAGATTTATCGAGTAGCTATAATCTCGGTTATTTGCTTTTATTAGCTTCTGATCTATCCGGTGCCGAAACGTCTTTTTATCATGCGCTTACTCTTAATCCGCACTATAGCAATGCTCATTTCAATTTAGGTATTATCAAAGACAAGCAGAATAATTTCGATGCTGCCGAAGGCGAATTCAAAGCCGTGCTTGCCGATAATCCACGCGATGCTCAAGCTATGATTAGTCTTGGGCGCACTTATTTACGTAAATACGATTCAGCCATGGGTTCTGAGGGCGTTGATCCACGGGCGCGCATGCCGCGCCCCTACGATAATCCGGAAACATCCGAAGGGATTCGTAGGGGCGGATTGCATCCGCCCGCGGGTACCAGTGCGTCGTCTGCAAACGACTTGTCCACAGCCATTAATTATTACCGCCAGGGTTTAAGTATCGAACCAAATAATCCTGATGCCTGCATTGAATTAGGCAATATTTTGTTGAAAACAAATGATCTCGTTGGTGCTCGATCGGCCCTGCAATCAGCCCTCTCTCTTGCCCCTGATAATCGCAAAGCGTTGCTCAGTATGGTTGCTCTTGATCAAGCAGAAGGTAAATCTGCCCAGGGTGAGTCGATCTTAAGAAAATTAGTTGAGCAAAATCCAGACGATAAAGATCTCTTTGCTCAACTTGCCGATAACTTGGGGCAACAAGGAAAATTCCCGCAGGCAGTAGAAATATATCAACGTCTTGTGCAACTAAATCCTGATTCTGCAAGTGCTTATAACGATCTCGGTTTGGCTTTGCAAAAATCGAAGGATAATTCAGCAGCCATGGCGCAATTTAAAAGGGCTTTTCAGCTCGATCCTAGTTTTGCCCAAGCCCAAATTAATCTGGGCAATTGCTATTTGGCAGATAAAAACTATACTGACGCTCAATCAGCCTATACTGCGGCGATCGCTATTAAGCCCGATGATTATCTTGCTCATTATAATCTTGGACTCACTTTCGTTGCTCAAAATGATGTGCCAAAAGCAATTGAAGAGTATAAAACAGTCCTAAAACTTTCCCCTCAGTATGCTACTGCCCATTACGCCCTTGGTGTAGTTTACTTTGATCAAAATCAGACCAAAGAAGCGCAGTTCGAATTTGAAACTTATCTAGCCGCCGAACCAAATGGCCCTTACAGTACCATGGCTAATACCAGTCTAGCAAAAATAAAACAAACCCTGGCCGCTGCCTCTGTGAACGCTTCTGCAAGTGATAAACAACCAGATTCCGCCCCCGCTAAAATCGTAGGGGCGGGGCTTGCTCCGCCCACTGAAGAGGCACCCACGGAGAAAATCTATCCCGACAAATCATTATCTGATCAGCCAAAGGATAATTCCGAAAGCAAAGAAGTTAATATAGACGGACAGTCCGAGTCAGCTACTCCAGCTGATAATAAGCCGAGCCACAACATTACGATCCCGGCGTTTTCAAATGATGTTAACTAGGAAGTGCCCTGTGATTACTAGCGCATCAACCAGATTGCAGAATTTCTGTTTTGATTTGTTGTTATGTTTTTCTAGCAATTTTTGCAACGCTGGATATTTTTTTAATTGTGGATCTTCTTTGATGATTTCAATTGCTGCCTGCCGGGCATCGCTAAGTATTTTTGTGTCTTGAATCAAATCAGTCAGGACTAAATCAGGCAAGCCGCTTTGTCGAAAGCCCAGGAATTCCCTGGTCCGCGTATAGCTAAATCTTTTTCAGCAACAACAAAACCATCATTGGTTTGTGTGAGTACAAAAAGCCGATCGCGTGTCGATTGAGTGCGGCTGTCACTGACCAAAAAACAATAAGACTGATCGCTGCCCCGCCCACGCGCCCTCTTAATTGGTGTAATTGTGCCAAGCCAAAACGATCAGCATTTTCAATTACCATTACTGTTGCATTGGCCACATCCACCCCCACTTCAATTACAGTGGTGGAAACAAGAATGTCGTATTTGTGATCGCGAAAATCATTCATCGTTTCTTCTTTTCTTGTGGCTTTAATTTGCCGTGCATCAAACCAATGCGCAAATCGGGAAAAATCTTTTCTTTGAGTTTTTCATATTCTTTAGTGGCCGCGCGCGCAGATAATGTTTCTGATTCTTCAATTAAAGGAAAGACTATATAAATCTGGCGGCCGGCTTGTACTTGCTGCACGAATAAATTCATTCAGTGGCTTTCTTTCTCGCTCGGTCCCATTAGCTTGGTTTCAATTGGCTTTCTGCCTGGCGGTAATTCATCTATTTCGGACAAATCAAGATCCCCATGAATGGTCAGAGCCAGAGTGCGCGGAATGGGTGTGGCGGTCATAGTTAGCAGTTCTGGTGCCTGGCTTTTTGCTTTTAAGCGAGCGCGCTGTTTAACGCCAAAGCGATGTTGCTCGTCAATAATAATTAGCCCAAGTTTTTTAAATTCAACATCATCTTCAAGCACTGCATGAGTACCGACAATTAAATTGATTTCGCCAGATGCAATGGACGCTCTTGTTTCTTTGCGCTCGCGCGTACCATGTTTGCCTAAGACAAGCGTGCATTTAAGTCCTAAAGGAGTAATAAATTTTTGACATTGATTATAATGCTGCTCAGCCAAAATTTCTGTGGGAGCCATCATTGCTACCTGATAGCCATTATCAATGGCGATTAGAGCTGACAATAATGCCACTATAGTTTTGCCTGAGCCAACATCCCCTTGTACTAGGCGATGCATTGGTTTGCTAGAAGCAAGATCTTTTGCAATTTCTTTAAACACGCGCTCCTGGGCGGCGGTCAAAGTAAAAGGCAAAGCCTACGCAATTTTTCCACCAGAATATTATTGCTGGTTTCAAGCATAAGCGCTTTTTCTTCTTGCTCAAAGCGATGCCGTCTTTTGGCTAAAGTTAGCTGCAAGGCAAAAAATTCATTAAAAACCAGACGCTCTCTTGCTTCTTGAAATTCATCCAGCGTTTCTGGGAAATGAATTTTATTCAGGGCATTTTTTTCTTCAAGTAAATTATATTTTTGGCGGACAGCCGGTGGCAATATATCCGGTATGCAGTCTTGATATTTTTCAAGCGCGTGATGAATAATCAAACGCAAATGTCTGAGACTTATTCCTTCAGTGAGTGGATAAACAGGTACGAGGCGACCGGCATTGAGGGTGCGAAAATTCTCGTCGGGAACAACGTTACTATTTTCTTCGTCTGCATAACCAAGTATCTCTATCTCGCAATTTTTCAATGTGAAATGACGATACTGGCGATCCCGCTCCACGATGCCGGAGGCGATCACCTGGCAGCCTTTAGGATATTGGTTTTTATAGCGATCAAGTAAAAATTTATTTGATTTGCCACCAATGAATCTAGTGACGGTAACGTTGCCTGTGCCGTCAGTAATTACTATTGTCAGAATAGAAACCTTACTTTTGGGTGATTGAAAAGCATTAACTGATTTGATTGTGCCAATGATTGTTACTTCTTGTCCAGGGCTCAATGAGCTGATTTTGACTTTATCACTGAAATCAATATGCCTCCGCGGGTAGTGGCGCAATAGATTTTCCACTGACTCTATGCCAATATTTGCCAACATTGTTTTGTAACGCGGTCCGACTCCTTTAACAAACTGAACATCTATTTCAGCGATGTCCGTGCCGCCATAAACGGGCGGGCTTACACCCGCCCCTACGGTTCCGTGGGGGCCCGTCGATTGCGGACTCGTCGTGTTGCTCTTCGCCCCTACGGTTCCGTTGGGAGCCGTCCGCTGTTCGCGAGAGCTATGTAATGATCCGGAATTGTTGTTGGCAGCTTGTAGGGGCGCGGCATGCGCGCCCGTATTATCAACGGGCGGGTGCAACCCGCCCCTACGATCTTTACCGGCACCCGTCGTGATATGCGGATTGTTATATGTTGGACCAGCGGCCGGACTTGCGCCCGCCCCTACGAATTCGTTGGAGGACCGCGGCGCTTTCCGCACGGCGGGCGGAATATTATGCGCAGCAAGAAGTTCTTCTACCCTTTTGATGATTGAAATGCGGCTGCCGACATCCATGTTTGGGTAAGCGCGAAATAATCCTCTGATTGTTATCCAGATGGATTGATTTGGATATGCCCTGGATAAATCGCTGGCTGTTTTGCGCATAAAGCCGGAGAAGGTAGATTTGTTTCCCTGGAAATCGGCATAATGAGCCTTTCTCTCGAAAACAATTGCCTTCTTCATTAAAGAAGAAAGCTCAACCTGATTAGGCTTTATTCTTGTACTTGTATAAGTTGGCGACAACTGGCAACTCTTGCAGCAATCAACGCGTTGCAGGCATTTAAAATAATTCTACTATCAATATTGTCGTTGCTACGAGCGAAGTTGATTTTACTGCAGTCGGTTCAAGATCAATTTGCTGATTGCTTTGAGAGTAGCAAAGACCCCCAACCCTTCTGAACCGATCGCTTCAAAACTGGGCACAGCCCTGATATTTAATTCTTTCTCCAGGCGGTCAATAGGCATGGCTGTTGCCAGATCGCGCTTGTTATATTGCAAGACCCAGGGAATGTTATCAAGAGTTAGATTGTACTCAGCCAAATTTTCAATCATATTTTGCAAAGAATCGACATTGTCTTTGGCTCGGGTAATGTCTGAATCAGCGACAAAAATAATGCCATCCACACCATTGAGAATCAGCTTGCGGCTGGCATTGTATTCCACCTGACCAGGCACCGTATAAAGGGAAAATCTGGTTTTAAAGCCCTGCACTTCGCCTAAATCTAAGGGCAGGAAGTCGAAAAATAATGTTCTTTCAGTCTCAGTCGCCAGGCTGATCAATTCACCCCGGGTGGTGGGAGCCAATTGACTGTGTATATATTTGAGATTGGTTGTTTTGCCACCAAGACCAGTGCCATAGTAAACAATTTTGCAATTGATTTCCCGCGCCGCGTAATTGACCAGTGCCATTCTCGACCTTACCGCTCCGACTACCTATCTTATTTCTTCCACCAGCCAAGCATGTTCTTTAAATATATTAACTAATGTGCTACGCCGATTTATGGTAAACCTTATTTCTCTTTGTAACACAGGTCTTATTTTTGCTGAATAGTAACGCCAGGTTAAGCTTGCTCCCCAAAACAGACTACCATGAAGGAGGCTTAATAGCGAATTTATTTGCCCGAAAAGTTTCAATTATGGGATTGAGAATGAGGTCAATTTTGCAAATAATCGGCTAACCCACTGCCAGCTTCACTCTTTTCATGTTATTATCGACTTTTCCAGCAAGCACTAATCTCAATCACTGGTCCGCGGACGGAGGGTTGATTGATCTGCTGGTCGATGAATAAACCAAAAAAATCGGAAAAGATTCTAGGACAAGAACATGGCAAAACGTTGTGATATTTGTGGCAAAGGCCCGATGACCGGGAACAATTATACTTTTTTGCGCTCGCACTACAATCCGCATAACAGAAGACGCTGGATGCCCAATTTGCAGCCAGTGCGCGCCCTGGTAAATAATGCCGTCAGGCGCCTGAAAGCTTGCACCTCTTGCATCAAAGCAGGCAAGATCCGCCGCGCTGGTTAACACATATCCGTCGGTTCAAATTGTAGGGGCGGGGCTTGCTCCGCCCGCGTCTTAGCTCAACTATGCGCTAAATCCAACAGACGCTCTTTACCAATGTAATAGTGTTGATTACAAAAATGGCAACGTCCTTCTGCTTGGCCTTCCTCTTCCGCCATATTGACCAAATCTGCTTTATCAAGCACTTTTAAAGCTTCAAAAAAGCGCTCTGGTGAACACTTACAACGGAAGGACACTGGTTTCTCAGGCATGATTGTTTGTAAATTAAAACCGTCTAGAACGCGGCCCAATATTTGTTCCAGGCTCATGCCCCGGCGCATAAGAAAAGTAAAAGTGCCAAAAGTGGTTATATTATTCTCGATGCGACAAACGGTTTCTTCCGTGTGATCAGGCAAAAGTTGGACAATCAAACCGCCTGCCGCTTCAACGCCTTGCGAATTTAAATGTGCTCCTACTACCACTAATGAGCCCGTTTGATCCGAATTGACCAGATAATTATTCACATCCTCGCCAATTTCCCCTGAAACCAACTCGACCGTTGATGTGTGCGGACGGCCAAAACCTTGATCAACAGTCACATGCAAGTAGCCTACACTGCCAACTGCCGCTCCCACATCAAAATTGCCTAAAGCATTTAGCGGTAGCTCCACTTGTGGATTTTCCACATAACCGCGTACCGTACCTTTTGGTGAAGCATCCACCATTATTTTGCCTAATGGGCCATCGCCTTTAAATTTAAGTGCCACCTGACCGTCTCTAGCTAGCAGCGGTGCTAAGAGCAAGCCGGCAGTGAGGGCGCGCCCAAGAGCGGCTGTGGCAGTGAAAGATAATTCGATGTTTGTGCCTGGCGTAAGCAACTAAATGTGTGGTGCTGGCTATGACCGCTCTGATTGAGCCATCCGTGGAAACTGCTTTGAGTATGCCGTCTTTCATCATCATCCTTCGGATCTCTGGTTGACAATATTATAGCTTTAGCAACGGGCGATTGAAAGAGATATCTAATCCTTATTCTACTGTCACAAAAAAGAAGTCATGATATTCAGTGGCTATTCACCAGCTTAGAATTGTCATTTGAGTAGATATACGCCTCGAAATAATCAGCGCCGGGTTCGGCACGGATTATTCATTTACTAAATTTCCATAGTTAAGGAATTGATTCATGGCTTTGCATGGTGAGACCAAAGAAATATTAAAAAAACGCCTGGCGCGCGCGCTTGGACATTTGAATGCAGTTTATAAAATGGTGGACGACGAGAAATACTGTATTGATGTGCTTAATCAATTGAAGGCAGTTCAGTCCGCTCTCGATAAAACAGCGCAATTAATGCTCAAGCAGCATTTGGACACCTGCGTCGTTGAAGCGGTTAAAGCCAATGATTCAGCTCGGGTAATGGATGAGATTTGGCAATTGTTGCGCAAGAGTGCTCATCAAGAGAATGAAGCAGAAAATCTTCTAAGTCCAATTGGCGGCACGACAAAACACAATTGCTGCGGGTGATTCCTGCTCGAATAAAATAACGTATTTGTCTTCATACTAGAGAAAAGAAATTACTTATGGACAAATATTATCGCACCATCTGTGGTGCTATGAACTCATATTGAGAAACCTTTAAGCGTTACTGACAAAATTCGCAAATTGATCGCAATTACGAACTTGTTACAAACTTGCTTTCCCAGCTAGATTAAGCAATATCCGTTAATAATATTCGCAATTGTTAGTCCTCGCTTATTGAGAATGATCGCAATAAGCAAAAGGCTGTTAGTCTAGATTGCTCATCGTTATTGATAACAGGAGCCCCTTCGCTGCTTGGATTGAAGGGCAATTTATGAATCAGGAATCAATTGAAATGTTTGTGCTTTCTACGGACTATGGCATGGAGAGAAAGAATCAAAGAGTACGCCAGGCACGACCGATAAAAAAAGGTCCATTGCAATGGGAGCGCAGTTATAGACTGTTTGAAATAATAGAGAGCAATCCTGATTTAACGGCGGAACAATTACAATCTGAGGGTGCCTGTTTAGGCATCGAAATTAGCGTTAGAACGGCATTTCGTTTTCTGAAGCGATATCGTGAAAACGGAGGCGATTTATTTAAATCGAACCACACCCATCTGCAAGTAGTGGCTAATATATTACAAAATGCGCAGGCTGGTGAGCATTTAACTCCTCTGGATATTCAGGCACTTGCTGTTGATACTGGTGTCATATTACACCTGACCACTGTTTATCGTATTTTGCAAAGACTGGTTGCCGCAGGCACGGTTGTGCAATTAGGAAAAAATAGAAAAACATTCTATGAATGGAGGCGTGATCAGTTGCATCACGGGCATTTAACCTGCATCGTTTGCGGCAGAACTATTGAATTTCATCAAGATTATTTAGATGGACTGGCAAGGCATATTTGCAATAAATTTGGCTATCAATATAGGCGATTTGATTTCAGACTACAAGCATGTTGTCAGAATTGTCGCTCTGACCATTAGCGGCAAAAAGCAAAGACAGTAGAAAGAAAAAATAATTTCCAGACTGAAATGGCTCACCGGGAGAAACTTCTCCCGGTGAGTGGTGTTAGGCATTGCATCATCTCAGCGCACGAAGAAGCCATCAGTTAGTGCATTGATGGCCGCTATGATGTCCAGTTTATCTTGGTCAGTCAATCCTAGATTTCCCACCTGCGCATCCGTATTGGGCGGTCCGCCTGGAGGATTGGCAGGCGCCCCCTCTGCGTTTTGCAAGGTGTTGGCATCCGGATACTCGAGAACGAATCGTGGCTGTCCTTGCAACTCCCGTCCTGCGGGTCCGCGATAAACGCGATCATGAGGATTGTTACTCATCAACCCACTGCACTGGGTATAGTCGATTCGCTCGCCCAGATCAGTCAGGTTGCGCTCGTTGTAGAAGTCCAGGACATCCATGAGCGTCTTCTTAGAGGCGTTGTGGAAAAACGACAGGCGCAGTGCTGCGTTCCGCAGAGTGGGCGTCTTGAACGCCCCGCGAATCTGGAGGAAATCCCCCCGCCCGTCACCGCGCAGGTTTCCTGGTGGAAGGTTGTAGAGCGCCGGGTAGAGATGGGCACTCAGTCCCAAGACCGCCTGGTTGTTATTGTATGATCCGTCGAACGGATTATCTGGATTTATCGGTGGTCCGATGTTGATATAGCAACTGTTGCTCCACGAGTCGGAGAGTTCCGGATTCTCTCGATTGAATGTGTCCTTAATGCCGTGACACTGGACACAATTTGCCACCTTGATATACGGCTGTCCTCCCGGGCGACCGGAATACGAACCGGTCATCAGTTGGAACCCACGCAGTTCTGAAGCCGTGGGTGTGTAACGGCCAAGTTGCCACGCATCCCACTTTGACGTGAAAGGTGAAACCTCCGGTGATCTTTCAAAAGCGGTCACAGCCTGTACGGCGTGCGAGAACACTTCGTCCGTTGGCTGGTTAAAAACATTTTCTCCAAAGCACTCTTCAAACAACTGCGCATAGGTGCCGTGTTTGATTTGGTGCACCACGCGCGCCCGAGTGCTGTTCATTTCCTTTGTGTTTTCGATCGGGAAGTGAATCTGGTTGTGGAGCGGATGGCGGGAAATTTCATCGCCTTCAAAACTAAACCTGCCATCCCAACCCAGTCCACCAACCCAACCGAGATCCGGATCGTGGTGCAGCGGTATCCCCAGTCCGTCCGGACCGGGCACATAAGAGATGGTGGGTACTCTATGTTGAGTGTGCCTACCGGCGACAGCACCGGGCATCAGCCCTGAGCCGGCGTTCACGGCTGCATTCGCGCTGGTGTAGTCTCTGCCCTTGCCGGCGTGGCAACTAAGGCAGGACTCGCCAACGGGGTCAGATAAGGTCTCGTCAGCAAAGATACGAAAACCCAAGCTGGACAATAAAGCCGGACTGGGCTTCTTTTGCGCATTGATCGAGACTGCTCCCCCGTTTTGCGAACCGGATTCAGATCCGTTCTTCATGTTCGCCGCCGGCACGCGTATATTATTGTTTGTAGACCGCGTGCCCGTTGCGCGAGATTCTCCGCCGGTTATGGCGCTTATAATCACGTTTTTCTCCCTTTCGGACAGCAGCTTGTTGCCCTTCTTCCCTGCCTGACCAATTTTCGCCGGCGAGTTGTGTGATTTGGGCAGGGTTTCCTGATCAGCAGTCTTCGTCTTTGTTTTGGCGGGTCGCGAGGCCGGCACTACCGGATTTGATGCCGGCCCAGGGTGATGTTTTGGCGGTGCCTTCTTGTGATGGGGGGCCTTGACGTGATGTGTAGCCGCGGGCAGTAGCTTTGCTCCCCAACCCGGTAAAGATACTACTCCAGCCAGCATGGTTACTGCCGACACGGACAGAGCGATGCACTTGACGATGCACTGACGCATGACAGAACTCTCCATACAAATGGACACCCAGTCGACCAACCAACGCCGCGCGTTGGCACTCAGTCATCTGGGATTTGTCTTTCGATCACGATTGATCCAGTCCGGCGCATGCCGGTTTGTGCAGCATCGCCGATGAAGCTTCTCCCCTATCGGACTGGCAACAACCAACCGCTCAGCGCCGGCTGATTGATCTAGATACTGTGGCATGGGCAAAAGCTACAAGCGGTGATGTTTTCCTGAATAACGATTCTCGAAAGACGTCTTTAATCTACTGAAAAAGAATGTCTGCGACAATAGTTGTGAATCATTCTCAATAATCTTTTTTACCGCTGCTGTGCCTAAAAACGGCGTGGCAAGGCGATATTATTCTCTAGATCGAAAAAATTTAATGCTGGATTTTTTTGCTATACAATTGACTCAATTGAGAGCATTATGCGAACACTGACAGTACATGGGGATTTGTAGCGCCAACTAGCACAGTTTAGCACTTGCTGACAGTTATTTCTGAGAAGTTACGAGCTTCAAGGGAGTTGACTTTAGCTCAACTTGCGGGAGCTGTTCCTGATCCGGTGTAGTAGATTTATCGAGCATGCTTGTACTTTGTCCGCTTGAAGCTATCTGACTGTGAGCCAATCCCCAGAGCTTCAAGCAATCAGCCGCACCTTCCTGCCCAATCATTTCTGCTAAGTCCTTTTGTGCGTCCGGGCAAGCTGATGCTGAGAATTCTAAATGATTCAATAGACCTTCCACTTTCTCTTTAATTGCTAACTGCCGTACTTTTAATTTCTTTTGCAAGCGCCAGCCCATAAGCATGCTGCCGTCGAAGGAAAGCATCATCAAGCTCGATAAGCCTAACCCTAGACTGCCGGGAAGATAGCTGTCATTTCCCTGATCCTGATTGAGTACGGCTAGAGAAATAGTATTTTGAGCCAGTGTACCGGACACCGCCGTAAAGAAGGCACCACCGGTAAGCATATTTACTCGCCTCATATGTCTTGCCAATTTTTGTATTTCAGGATCACGTTGATAAGCCATTTTTAAAATTATGCTTCCCCAGAGGCTATCACTGAGCGGGAGTTGCTTCTTTCCGTTAGTTTCAGTGTCCCGAACCATGCACAAAGGACAGAGCTCAGAACATCCGCAAGTGGCGCAAGCAAAAGCAGCCAGCGGCTGCAGGACCAGCAATGCAATAACCAAGAAAATGAGGGAAAACCGCTTTTTTCTAGACATAAATAAAATTCCTTATACGGCGGGCTCCTTACGTCGCCCCTACGATTTCAACGAGCATTGTCGGTCCTACGGGATAGCTGCCCTCACGTCGCCCCTATGATTCCAGCGAGGGCGCTATTGCTGATTCTGTCCGATGATCAATGGCGAAGGTCTTAGAGCAATCGGTGGCTCTTTCAAAGTTGCCACCGCGTTACACGAGCGCCACAATTGCAACCATTCGTTTGTTGCCCGCTCTCCAATAAGCTCGATTAGTTCAATTTTAGAATTACTGTCGTGCTGGTTGTTATCTTGTTCCAGGCGAGCGAGGATTGCTTCCACTTTATGCTTTATGGCTAATTGCCTGTTTCTCATACATGCTGCCAAATGATGATTAATTACTCCCCTGGTAATAAGAGTAGCAATTGTCAGGCCGCTCATGCCTATGCCGATAGCTCCGGGTAGATAAGTGTCGTTTCCTTGCTGTGGATTGAGAGTAGCAAGAGCGATTACTCCCTGGGCCACTGTACCACCGGCAATACCGGCTACAGCAGCCATTGTCCCTAAATTGACCAGTCCAAAACGTTTATAGAGTTTTCTTAATTCGGGATCACGCTGATAAGCAAGATCAAGAATCAAATTGCCCCACAAACTATCCGTGATCAGCAATTCGCCTTTTAGCTTTGGCCCGGCAAAAGAGCTGGCAGCGACAATGTTCCCTATTCCAGAACCGGTAACCGCTGATCCTCCTGCCTGAGCGATAAGCTGGGCGCCGGTATCAATGTGATCGGCAGTTATTGGTTGTCCGTCGGCGACAGGGGCTGCCGGAGGAATTTCAGGGCTGACTTCAGCGCCTGCCGGCAGCTGAAAAGCAACAAAGAAACAAAGGGCAATGCTGGCAGCAGCCCGTGAAAAATAATATTGTGTGCACAACATGGTTGCATAACTCCACTCTCCGCTAAACTGTCGGTGAGTATAAATGCCTGTCGATCAAAGCGTAAGCTAACCCCAGGGTGGGGATACAGATAAAAATAAAAAGAAAAAACAAAGGGGAGGGGGTCGCGTCCGACCCTCTCGTCGAGATCATTTCTGGCGGCCAGTTCCTGTAGGCGCTGCAGAAAGCTGTTTACGCGGCTGAAGGCTGAACCTACCGGTTCTCCATAGTGGCAATCGAGCATCTTGCATCTGTCTCGGGCGAAGCTAAGGCAGTCTGCCCAATCGCCGGTAAATGTTGCCAGCCTGGCTACGGCTATCGGGTTGGCGACTGCCCCTCCTGTGTCGATCATTTCTCTCTCTACGCGGTCGCCGGACATATCCGCGACAATCGCCAGACCTAGATCAAGGAGAATTAGAGATCGCAGGTACGTGAGTATCTCGGTTCGCTCATTACTATCCGCAGACAAAGCAGCCACCTTCCGGCAAGAGTCATCCCAGCTTGCCTGAGCGCCGATGGCGCTTTCCAACAATTTGGTCAGCAACCCGTGAACCCGATTGTGATTTTTCAAGCAGAACCATTGCAGAACGGCCAGGAATTCACTCAGCTCCGGCAGCTGAACTGTATTCCCCGGTATTATTGCTTTGCGATCTAGCTTGCTCCAAGCCCACAACACTTCGAACCCCACTATGACGCCGTCGCCGAAATCCACTTCGGCACGCGGGTGGCGCTCCGGATCGTTCGGCGACATCAGGTGGAAGTGCAAGTCCGTCATTAAGGGCATGGAAAGTCCAGCAGCGGTCATGACGTAATTGACGGTCATCGATCGGTCCTTTCTCATTTCCGAGGAAACATTTGGAACGAGCTTACTGAGAATCTTCGCAGTAAGCTGGCAAAGGCGATCATCACCTCATCTCTCGAGGTTTGCCAGCCTTGCCAGGTATTGGATGAAGCGGTACAGTCTCTTGAAGGCAGAGCCCGGTGGCTCCTGATAGTGCATGTCGAGGAGTTTGCATCCTTTCTGGATCAGCTCAATGCGGATCATCCACGCCTTGGTTAATTTCAGCAGGCGCCTGGTAGCCATCGGCTTATCTGATTCGTCCCCAGGAAGGGACACCATGATCTTTTCGACCCGGTCGCCCCTCATGTCCACGATAATTGCCAGGGCTAGATCGAGGTGCATCACCAGACGGCAAAGATAGAGCATATTGAACCGCGCTTGACTGTCGAGCGGTAGGGCGACGACTTCCTCGCAGTAATCGTTCCAGGTCGCCTGCTCACCGACAGTATGTTTGAGCGTATCCATAAACTCTTCGAACGCTTCATCACGGATGCGCAAAGATCCTTGCTCAAGCCTGTCCAGGACTTCGTCTTGTGGAGACACTAGAACCAGTACCGGCGCGGGCCCCGTTTTGACCACAGCAATCTTTCCCATATTGGCCCAGAACCGATTGATTCTAAGGGCAATGCCGTTTTCAATGAGCATCTGGGGACGCTCAGGACGTTTGGGATCGCACTTCGAGAATAGATGACGAAAGAGCTCCGCCATGAGCATCGTGCACAATTCATCTGCGCTCATCTTATAACGTTTCGCTCGATCGCCTGGACTCAACCAGTAGCGTCTCACCGCCATCTCCTTTGCGTGGGGACGGAAGTACTCTGAACCAGCTCACTGCGAACCTTCGCAGTGCCAAGCAACACCCACTTCATGTGCTGAAGTGAATTTGATGTTGCTTGTGAATTAGAAAATCGCTGGTCTGTGTGTGTTTCCGTGGAATTGAATCGATGCTTCACCCTGCCATTTTTGCCTGAGCAAAATCAAGGATCTTCTCAATATCAGTTTATTAGGAACTATTTCCTCAAAACCCAGTATTGATCGCTTATTAGCAGTTTTACGCCTTGATTATTCAGGCTTAAAACTAGATCAATAACCAGATTTTTAGGCAATTTTGGAAAATTAAATCCATGCTTTACAACTATACACAGCTAGCGCTAGCTTCTATTTGCTAGCAATGAAATAAAAATAAAAAATAGAAAGGCATCCATGCCTTTCTTAGCGAATTCTTCAAAGACATCCGCTATTGAGTAGCTCCGATTCCGCGAAGTTCCTGAAAGCCAACCCGACTTCTCCTAAGGAAAATCGAGCCCGTCCCAGGATTGCCTGAGTTTTTGGATTGTTGGGAGCAAGTGTTACTGCCATTTCAGCGTCTTTCAACGCCGCCCGCGCATCGCCACCTGTTAGCTGAAGTTCTGCTCGGTCCATATAGGCAGCCACCAGGCGCGGATCGAGGCGTATAGCCTCGTTGAGATCTTGTTCTGCTCCAACGATGTCCGGTACCTCATCTTTGCGCCGCATCTTGCACTCTCCCCTGGCGGCATAGGCTTTTGCCAGCTTGGGGCTTAAGCGGATGGTCCGGTCCAGGTCGTCGAGAGCTTCGCGCCAGTTGAGCAAAGTCACATAGCATCGTGCACGAGCCAGATAGGCTTCGCTGAAACTGGCGTCATGAGTAATTGCCATGTTCAATGCTTCAAGCGCTGCTGAGAGATTACCCTGTACCAGATGACAGAGCCCTCTCAGGTGGAGGGCATTTACCGATTGCGGGTTGCGACTAAGGGCCTGCTCGCAATCGCTGAGTGCTGCGTTGGTGTCGCCTTTTGAAAGATGTGACTCCGCTCGCAGCAGATATGCTGACAGACGATTGGGGTCGATAGCCAGTAGCTTTGTCAACTCGTTGATTGCGCCTCGCTGGTCTTCCAGGTACAACAGACACGTTGCCCGGCCTAGCTTGGCATTCAGATTGTCTGCCTGACGTACAATCACCGCATCAAAACTAGCCAGTCCTGCGGCCCAATCGCGCTTGGCCATATGGGCAGCGCCCATGTGAATATAGGCTTCGGCAAGATCGGGATCCTTAGCTATCGCCGCCTGCAATGAAATCAATGCCTCATCGAAGCGTTCGAGGTGTATCAGGCATTCGCCACGGCTTGCATGAGCTGATGCTGTGAGTTGATCCGGATCAAGGCTGAGGGCTTTATTCAAGCACAGGAGCGCCTCCGGCCATCGACGAAGATGCATGAGACAACTGCTTTTAGCATAATGGGCAAGGCTCATTGCCGGGTCTTGACGGATTACTTCGCTAAGATCACCGATCGCTTGCTCATAATCCTCTTTGCTCTGGTAGCACATAGCCCTCCCATACCACGCCTCGACCCTTTTCCTCTCCCGACGAATCACTAGCGTGTAGTCGCTTATTGCCTCATCAATCCTATCTAAATTCTGAAGGCATGCTGCTCGCCCAAAATACGCGTCTGCAGTCGGTGCTAACCGAACGATTTCATTGAAGTCGTTCAGGGCAGACCGGAAGTCTGCTTCTGTACGCCGTTTAAGATAACAAGCTGAGCGGCCAGAACCGGGGCCCGACTGAGTTAGGATCGTAGCCAATGGCTTCGGTGAAGAAGCGGATCGCCTGGTTGATTTGACCATTTAGTAAATGATGCTGACCACGCTGACAAGCCTTTAGCAGTTTATCGTGGTCAGGACTTTTGGTCTGATGGCTTGCTGAACCCTGATTGATTCCGCGCTTGCTGCGTCCTTGGTGCTCAGTGTGTCGATTGTCTCGCTTCTTGCCTTTTCCCACGGTAAATCTCCTTGTCACAGAGGAAGATTGACAATGTTGCCCGTAGTAACTGATTTGATCAATAAATACCCCATCGGCGGAAAATATCCACCAGAAACTCAGTCCTCAATTGGACAGGCTGTTTGGGGTTCGCTTGCACCTCGCTTAATTTATCGATCAAAATACAACCGCAGTCTAATCAATGCCTAGTAGTGAAAGCAAGTTCTAAAGAGAAGTTGATGCAAAGAATGTATCAGTGGGCGAAAGGTTTAAAAACGGTATCCCGAGTTGCTTTGCGGTTGGACAAAGGCGCATGGACATATTACAGATTTAGAAAATGTCAGTTTAAAATACGCTCAAAATTGACATAAGCTCACCGCAACATCTAGCGCAGCTAGCGCTAACTATTTATTGGATTCCAGTATGATTTCGCAATTATTTCTCTTTCGCTTATTTTTGTGGTGGTGATGCGACAAACACTCTGGATAAGTTATTAATATCGCGTTCAATGGCTAAATTGCCCCAGCCGCATTTTGTAAATATTTCCAGCACGTTCTTCTCTTGCCCATCGCCTATTTCGAAGCTAGCGAAGCTATCCAATTTTCTTTTCGGTGTAGATGATTGTGCCGATGCCTTTGAAAAATGAGCGGGCAATCTTTGCGCAAATTGGCGATAAAAGTCTAAGCCATCTTCGCCACCGGTAAATAAAGCCTCGCGCGGCTCAAAATAAATTTCAAGCTGAAGTGCCAATTGTCCATCATTATTTTTTTCGCGCAAGCTACTTGGCACATAAGGTGGATTAGAGACTATTACGTCAAAATCATTGGGCAATATTTTTTTCCAATCACCATGAACCAGAGTCAATCTTTCGTGCACATTATGCCGGCGCGCATTACCTAACGTTGTATTAATTGCTACCTCCGAAATATCGCAGCCCCAGACCGTGCATTCAGGCAAGCGTGTGAGGAGACTGACAGCAATTGCGCCGGAGCCAACACCGATTTCGGCGATACGAATTGGACGCGGTTCGTTCTTCTTCATCGGGTTGGCATAAGCGGGCGGACTCGCGCCCGCCCTACGATTTCGTCGGTATTGCTTCCACAGAAAATACGATTGATCACTGCTTCCACCAGAGTCTCGGTGTCTACGCGTGGGATGAGTACACCAGGAATCACTCTAAATTTGAGCCCAAAAATTCAACTTCACCTAGGCAATAAGCAAGCGGCCTTCGCTCCCGTCGCGCATTTATTATGCGCGTAATCTCGCGCAGCCAATCGGACTTTAATTCAGTTAAATTGCTTGTTATTTGCTCAACATGTTTGAGGCCGGTCACATGCTCCAGAATCAAATTTGCTTCTGCTGAACATTCTTGGCGCTCTATGCCTATGCGTAAGAGTTCGTGATAAATCTCTTGCCGCTTGCTGTCGAATATATTGTTACATATTTAGGCACTCCGTCGGCTTCGGACACCTCGCCTCCTCCCGTGCTTATCCCCGCTCTCACTTCGCACGGCTCTGTCGCCGCGCTTCGCTCCGCTACTACTTCTTTCGCGATTACATTTAGGCACTCCGTCGGCTTCGGACACCTCGCCTCCTCCCATGCTCATCCCCGCTCGTCTAGCGGAGGGCTCCTCGCCCTCCTGGTCTCGCTGCTTCTCCGGCTTAACCCTATTCGTTCATGCGGCGTTCATTTTCGGCCAGAATACTGGCTTCAATGATTTTATCCAGATCGCCTTCTAGAACTTGCTGCAAAGAAAAGTTTTCGTTTAAACGATGATCGGTCACGCGATTATCTTTGTAATTGTAAGTGCGAATTTTTTCCGAGCGATCGCCTGTGCCTACTTGCGATTTTCGCTCATCATAAATGGCTTGCTGTCTGGCTTGCATTTCAAGATCATATAATTTGCTCGCAAAATTTGTTTGGCTCGCTCTTTGTTTTGCAGTTGACTGCGCTCTTCTGAGCAGGCAACAGCAATGCCGGTAGGTTTGTGCACAATACGCACTGCTGTTTCTACTTTGTTGACGTTTTGTCCGCCGGCGCCGCCTGAGCGCATGGTCGTAATTTCCAGATCTTTTTCTTCGAGTTTAATATCAATCTCATCCACTTCGGGCATCACGGCTACAGTAGCTGTTGAAGTATGCACGCGTCCTGAAGCTTCTGTTGCTGGCACTCGTTGCACTCGATGCACGCCAGATTCATATTTCAATCTGCTGTAAGCGCCATCGCCTTTAAACTGACAATAATTTCTTTGTAGCCACCTAATTCGCCTTGCTGCAACTGGCAATTTGCGAAGTCCAGCCATGGCGATCGGCATATTTAAATAAATGCGCAAAAGATCGCCAGCAAAAATCGAAGCCTCGTCTCCGCCAGTGCCGGCTCTGATTTCCAGCATAATGTCTTTATCATCGTTGGGATCTTTAGGCAAAAGCATAATTTTTAATCTGTTGCGCCAGCTCTTCACTGCGCTTTTGCAAGCCTCACTAATTCTTCCTCGGCTATTTCAGCGCATTTCTTTGTCTGTTCTCGTGCGCAGCATTTCTTGCGCGCCAGTCAATTTCTTTTTGCAGCGCTTGCCACTCGATGATAAGCGTTTACAGTCTGTTCAAGAGCATGATGCATTTTGGCAATTTGTCTGAAATTATTTTGATCTGCCAAAACTTCTGGCTGCGACAAGTTTTTCAGAAAGCTCATTGTAGCGGCTGTTCTATTTCTTTCAGTTTTTCTTTAAAATGATCAATTGATGCATATGCTACTAAGCACGATCGCGCAGCACTTCGTCAAGCGCATTCTCGTGTGTCTTAAATGGAAAAAACGGAGAGGGAGGGATTCGAACCCTCGCTGCGCTTTTGGCGCAGACAGTCTTTCCAGGACTGCACGTTAGACCACTCCGACACCTCTCCATATCCATATCAACGCTGCATTCAGCTCAGTCCTAGCCTAAAGCATGTATTCATTACGTCTCCATATTAACGGGCATGCTACTTGACGCAGCTTTTATTGCCGTTTGACCCGCTCTTCGAGCTGCTTTAATGATCGCTAGAAATTCTTCGCCATTCAAGCTGGCGCCACCAACAAGGGCGCCGTCAATATGCTCTTGTTTTAATTGTCGGCAATATTGTTTGCTTTAACGCTGCCGCCATAAAGAATGGGCATATAGGTTGGCATTGAATTGTTCGCCATTTCTGTTTTGTCTTCCAGGCGAGCTGCAAAGGCAGCTACAGTTTTGCGAATCATGCCGCAAACACGATTGGCTTCCGCAGCAGCACAATGATTGCCTGTGCCAATTGCCCAGACAGGCTCGTAAGCTATGGTTACTTGAGAAAATGGCTTGGACTTATTTCCCCAAGCGCCGCACCAACTTGGCGGCTGACAACAGCATCAGTCAAGTCCGGCCTCACGTTCATCAATCAATTCTCCTACACACAGTATCGGCTTAAGACCGTGAGCAAGAGCCGCTTTAATACGCAGAGGAGTTGTGGCATTAGTTTCGCCAAAAAATTGCCGCCGCTCAGAATGTCCAATCAGCACATATTGCACATTCAAATCTACAAGCATTAATGGTGAAATTTCGCCAGTAAATGCGCCTTCATCATGCCAGTCCATATTTTGCGCGCCTAATTTTATATGCGAGCCTTTAAGAGTTTTCTCACAGCCGCTAGAGCGGTAAAAGGAGGAATTAAAACTATTTCCGGTAGATTTTTTTCACTGGCAAGTGGCTGACTGAATCTGCTCAGTCAAAGTAATGGCTTCACTGGCTAGTCTTATTCATTTTCCAGTTGCCGGCAATGATTACCTGGCGCTGGGAGTTTTTCACGATAGGATTCCTCTGCAATGTATAAATACCAGCAGTTTAAATTAGCATATTTCAGCAGCGATTATTTGGGGCGTTGTAAAGCACTAGCGCAGCTGCGCTAGTGGTGATGGATATATTTAATATTGTCAAGAATAAAGAAAGATTTCTCATAATTGTCACATTGTTGTACTAGAAAAGCAGTTACAGGCTACCGTTTCATGTTTTTGAGCCTTATTGCTGGCCGCAATGAATGCTGAAAACCTGCGGCGGCTGGATTTGTCGGGCCAGAACCCTGCTATCCCGCCGCCTCTTCCCTTTTTTTGTCGATTTTTTACTTTAGATTGCGCCAGCTGATAGCCATTGACTGTGGATAACTATCCACATTATAATGTTGATTATGAAAACCATTCAAATCACCATAAATCCTGATCTTTTGAACATAATAGATAAAGAATGCGGCGATAGAAATCGCTCATTGTTTTTTCGCCAAGCAGCCCAGGCATGGTTAAAACAATTGCGCATTCGAAAAATGGAAGAAAAACAAAAACAAGGCTATTCGCGCCAGCCGGTCAAAACAGGTGAGTTTGATAATTGGCTTAATGAACAGGTTTGGCCGCAATGAAGCGTGGCGATATTCGCTACTATGTTTTCAAGCCACCAGACAAGAAGCGTCCTGTTTTGGTGTTAACTAGAGACAGCATCATTCCGCATCTTAACGAGGTAACTGTTGCCCCGTTAACTTCTACAATTAGAGGCATTCCTTCGGAAGTGTTGATCACGGTGGAAGATGGTGTACCGCAAAATTCTGCTGTCAACTTAGATCATATTCAAACAATACCCAAGGACAAACTGGGCAAACTGATTGCCAGTCTTTCTGTCTCAAAAATGGAACGTATTAAGAGCGCGTTGCTATTTGCCCTTGGATTTGATTTTTAATTTTTGGCCTAAAAATAAAAAACGACCCGGAGGTGGCGGCGCAATTAGCGTCGGACCCGAGTCGCTGTATATAGCTGCGCAGTATTGGGCCGCTGCCATGCTCTAAGGATCGGCCGGCTGCTTTTCTTGGGATCGTCGAGGGACGTTTCGCTGATCAGCCCCAGTTCGCAAAGCGATCGCGCAATTTGATCCGCATACCCAGGCTGCCTGTCTTCCTCCACGATAAACTCAATACTTCCAATGTCTGTCCCCAGTAATCCATCTGCTGCTTGTATGAAAAGCTGTACTGCAGACATCATCTCCTGCCAGCGATCAGCGATTGCCTGGCGCGCTTCAGCGGTTTCCAGTCCGGTGACCTCCAACACATCCGCAGCCAGAGTGCTGAGCATGATCTGAAATTGCTCACGCGAGGCTATCTTCATCTCGGGAAGCGCTGCTATTTCCATTACCAGAAAAACTAGCTGACGGTCCGAATAACCCGCTCATCAGTTTCGTCCGGCGGCAGGAGCAAATGTGCGTTGCGCCTTTGGGGATTTGTGGACATGAATCAAATCCTTTCTCTTGTTTCTAGATGTTTGCTGTTTAATCGTCCAGTTCTGTCCGCTGGTTGGATGGATTGTAAATTAGGTCATGCAGAATCCGTTCTACGTCTTCGAGCCTGTCGTTTAAATTTGCCTGGGCAGCTTGGAACGCTGTATCAAAGGACGCCAGCGATCCGCAATGAGACCGGCAAGTTCTGGATGCTGGTCTCTATGCATGCAGATCACTTTCCAGGCAATTTTGTCCAGGTCTCCGATTGTCTGTAGCTTTGGCTTTATCAGATTTCGAGCAAATCTCATCAGGATGAGACCATACACGAGAGACGACACATACGAATCTCTCCTCTCGACTGATTTCCATCCCATCTTTGGTCCGCTTCTCATCCATCTTTCTCCCCCTCCCTGTTCCTTTTCTTGAGGTTGTGTCTTGCACGGATACTCCTTCTGCAATGAGTGTGTGCAATGACAAGCTGTTACCCGATGTCTCCTTAGGAGCACTTGGAATAACAGAGGTGGAGTCCTGGCTTTGTCTGGGTATGGGTTGTCCTGAAAGTGAGTGAAATTGATCAAATGGAAACGATTGAATCCTGCCATTTACGCAAGGGCAAAATCAAGTCAAGCAGAAGCAAGAATTATATGTCTTCTATTTATTCAAGATATGGGGAGATCTAACTGAGGACCAGCATTTTCGCTTCAACGAATGCCAGTCGCCACTGAATTTATGATGCGTTTCTTATGCAATTGCAAATATTAAATCGCACTTCGTAACCTAGCGCAGCTGCGCTAGGTTTACTGGTCTATAATTTACCTTTCGAAGAAATCGTAGGGCCAGATGGATACCGTTGAAAAGATCGTAGGGGCGCAGCCAGTGGCCGTGAGGCATATGAGATATGCCGAGCGGGTGCCACTGAATCCAAAACATAAATGCGCGCCCACTTTATATACGGGCGGAGCAAGCCCCGCCCCTATAAAAAACATGAAATCCCAATATAATTAAGTGTTAAATAAAGTGGACAAATCGCAGACAGTAAATAACGCGCAATTGAGACTTCCGGAATGGGTACGGAGATCGGTTTTAAATACCGAAGAGAACCGGCACGTGCGCACCATTCTCAAAGAACAGCGCCTGAATACCATTTGTGAAAGCGGGCGCTGTCCCAATAAAGGCGAATGTTGGGCGGCTGGTACAGCGACATTCATGCTCATGGGCGATGTTTGCACGCGTACTTGCCGATTTTGTGCTGTTAATAAGGGTATGCCAGGAGCGCTTGATCCTGATGAACCGCAGCGCGTGGTCAATGCCTCAAAGAGTATGGGGCTCAAACATGTGGTTTTGACTTCGGTCAATCGGGACGATTTGCCGGATCAAGGGGCCGGGCATTTTGCCGCCACAATTGTCGCTTTACAGCAAGGCATTCCTTATATTGCTGTTGAAGTGCTTACGCCGGATTTTCAGGGGCGCGAAGATTGCTTGGCGATTGTGTTGGCGGCTAAGCCTGCGGTATTCAATCATAATTTAGAAACAGTGCCTCGTCTTTATCGTCAAGTAAGACCGGGTTCAAAGTATAAGCGCTCATTGGAAGTATTGGCCAATGCGAAGCGCCTGGCGCCTGATATCCCCACTAAATCCGGCATAATGCTTGGGCTTGGTGAGCAAAAAGAAGAAATAGAACAAGTGCTTTATGATTTGCGCGAACACAATTGCGATATTTTGACGCTGGGACAATATTTAAGACCAAGTCTTACTCAATTGCCTGTAGATCGATATATTAATCCCGATGAATTTGATCATTGGGCGCAATTTGCTCAGACACTCGGTTTTAGCAAGGTTCATTCCGGCCCGCTTGTGCGCAGCTCGTATCATGCGGCTGAAATTGCTCAGGTGGCACCATAAATGGGATTGGTCATGGATACGGACAATGAAATATCAAGTAATCCCGCAAACGAAGGAGATGCGCTCGCTCAAGCAAAACAACTTTTTGCTGAGGGAGAAATAGAAAAGAGCCTTGCTTTGGCTAGAAGTTACTGGTTGGAAAACCCAGATGACGCCGAAGCGGCTGCCTTACTGTCAAATTTAATGGCCGAAAGCGGGCGCTCTGATTTATCTAAACGTTTGAGCAAATTAGCCGAGCAATTGCCACTCAATCAGCCACCGCCCGCATCTGGCCAGTCAGTGAATTTGTCCGAACAACCAAATCAACCCGTCAATAAAAATGATGCCACTGCTTCTGGTGGCAAAGAATTATTCGAAGCTGGTTATAGTTTAATTGATGCTCGCCAGCATGAATTGGCTGCCATGCTTTTAAATCGGGCAGCGCAGTTAGTGCCTGGCGAACCGACCGTCAATTATGAGCTAAGCTTTGCCCTGATGTCCATGAAGCGTTTTGAACAGGCCATTCCTTATCTTGAGCAAATACTGGACAAAAGTGCCGATTTCGATACCCTACTCAATTTGCTAGTTTGTTATATTCTCACCAGACAATTGGACAAGGCCCAGGGCGCTTTGCAAAAAATTGGTCATCTCAAACTAAACGCAGAGCAAATGCAAGAGTTTAATCACCGCCTGGTCGTCGTTAAACGACTGGAAGGATTGAGCGCCAAAGCTCATCTTCATTCAAGAGATTGGCTGTACATTCTTTACGGTAGTATTTTGCTAAAGCCGTCTGCGCGCAACGAAGAAATTAGAGAAGATCCAGCCAGCATAGGTTTAACGCTTGCCATACTGAAAGGTGTTCTGGAGGGGCTTGATCTTCAGCCTGAAGTAATTGAATTCTATGGACAACAAAGCCGCCCGCTAGCTCAGGCTCTGGCAGAATTTTTAGAAATTCCTTTTCTGGTTACAAAGGACCAGCGCGATCCGAACCAGCCTTATTAACGATGACCTGGGCTACAGATATTATTGGCCCGCATAAAAGTTTTGTCGCCAGGCAAGCAAATCGCAATCTTTTTAGTTATGCATTGCCCTGGGATGAGCCACTGCCTGTGGTGCCAGAAATTGTTGGCTGTCTGGCATATGGTGAGCCCATGCCCTGGCGAGAGCAAACGTCTGATTTAATTCAGCCAAGCGATCTCAGCTTTGATTAACGCCCAGCAATATTCTGCGGATATAGAAAAGGCGTATAAATCTATTCTTTCTCATGCTCGTGATCTCGAATCAGATCCGCGCACAATTAGAAGCACCGAAGAAGCTCTTCACTACTATGAAAGCAAGAGGCAATATCTTGTCTTCGGCAATGCAAAGAGCTTTCCATCTCGCTGTGAATACACGGCCGAAATTCTGGATTAAGTCACTCACTTGTAAACTTGGCATACTATATCGCTGCTGCCCGCAACTGTTATGTCCGATCCTCCTTGCGTGGATGGTTGCCAATGGACTTAATTAACAGCGCAGCTGCGCTAAGTGCAACGAAGCAATTTAATGTAGAAAAATATCCTCAAATAGCGAAATTGAATTTAATTCGATTGTCCCGTTTTAGTCTTGACACATGCGCCATTGCTCACTGGCTGCGGCTTTAGATATGGTAATCCTGGAAAGAAATCACCAGGCTACTAACAGTGTCACTATTGCTTTAGCTGCATAGAAAGTGGCAACTTATAGTGTCTTTCGTCCATCCATCTTTGGAATCATTGATATATAGAGCTTATCCAGTAGCCCCAGTTCAATCAAGCTAAACAGCCGCTCGTAGCGGTGCGAGGAATTCAACCTGCCGGCAAAAGCCCAGATTGAACAATCCTCATGATTGAACGTGGTCAAGTTTCAACAAGAGGAACGCAATTTCCAGCGATCCTCGGGTCAACGTTGCATGGGAGGCAAGACCATGGAAAGCGGAAAGAAGAAAATCCTATATCTGGACGGCGGCGGTATGCCTGCAGTTGGTAGTGCCATGGGTGCACTCGTTGCCCATCAGTCAGTGGGTATCAATCTGAACGAATGGTTGATCTGGCTTATCAGCGGCAGTCTGCCAGGTGCTATCGCCGCACTCGCCGGACTACCCCCAGAAGAATCAGTCAAGATTTATGTTCATGACGACATCTCCAGTCTCTTCACCTGGAGACAAAACCCCCGCGAGGTCCTGCGCCGAATGCTAACTTCCATCCGGGCTAAACCGGCTGACCAGTTACAGCACGCCCTTTATGGGCTGCTAGGCACAGAGCGCCTTGGGCAATTCTATGACAAACTTTTTGAAGAACGAGGGCTGAAGATTCCGCCGAACTTTTCGACAATGACCGTAAGCGAAGGAGGCGGAAGGATTGTAATCGGCGGTGAGGGAATTTGTGCTTACCATTCGGATGGATCTTGCCATAAGATTTCCCAACCGCCGCAAAAAATAGGCCCAATAGTACGGGCAGCGATCACTATTCCCTGGGTAATGGAAGCCCGCAGACTCAGGGATGTTCTGTTCGATTCATGCCTCGACAAGAACGTTTTGCGAGGCACGCCTTACGAGCATGCCTTCGCTCTAGACGGCTGCTTGGTCGCTGACCCCACCGACACGATTGCACAGCACTATAATCTGGACGACAAGAGCGATATTACGGTCTTCTCGTCCAATGGACTGTCGTCGAGAATCATCCACCGCGCCTATATTCTCCTGGCTCACTATATCCCCGGGTTGCCCAGATTGCCGCACTGTAACGGTTTTGAGGCGAAGAAATATCGCCGACTGATTGAAATCGGAATTAGGTTTGGACTCCTAAAGTTCAAAGCTACGTCCGCGGATAAACTCTTGACCGTCTTCGATGCCTACGACGCTATGATGAACAGGTTCGAAGAAGCCGATCGCCCGAGTGAAGATGAACGCCAGAAATATAAACTCTGGCTGGCTGGCTATTGCGGCTGCGAGTTGCCGCATAGTTTCAATCCCCATCCTCGGGGCAGTCACGCCTTCAAGCGTTGGCACAAGCGACATCGAGCTGGAAGCGTCGCCCACTGAGGCGTTGCTCCGGCACACTCTTCACGCCGGCAAGTAATGGCACCACGGACGGTGCTCTTGCTTGCCCGCTGATTTTTTTATGACATTTTTACTTTTTTACTTGTGGACGTATCTAAATCAATGATTAGGTGGCTTTAATCTGAGATGCCATTTTAAATACAAATACCTAGCGCAGCTGCGCTAATCATCAATGATTCATTTAATCTGGGTAACTGGTAGGAAAAAGGCGAAATTGATTTTAATCCTGCAATGCTACCGCCAAGGACAGAAACCTGAAAAATGTCATTAGCTGGTCAATCGCAGATTTTGGAAGGTAATAAAACTGGAATGCACCATGAGGGTGGCGTCCCTTGCTTTTGTCCGTGCGAAAGAGTCAAAGTAGACTATCTTTCCTCTTTCCTTGATGGATACAGCACTCAGACAATTCTAGTTTTCCACAAAAATACATTCATAACCATTTATTTGTGGTGACTATGAACATGTCCTCTTGCTTGCGCATAGGGCAATCTGGTGCAATCGAGGAATAGAGGCTAGCAGTCATTTATCTCGACTCCGTGGCAGTCGGATTATCCATCTTTTAGCGAAAACGAATCAGGTCCTTTCAGAGAGCGAGGAAGGCATGAGCAACGGCGAGATTAACCATGAGAAGCGCCTGTGGCAAGAAGTTCGATCAACCGCCGACGTGATTGAGTTTTGCACGACTCCGCATGGGGACAAGTTCTGGCTCTTTCCGAAGAAAGAGTCTGCGCGTCTAAATGCGGTGATAATCGATGCGACCGGCCATAACCTGAGCGAATTTTTTAAGGGCCCTGGCCACAAAGCCAGATGAGCTCTCAAAATTCAGGGCTAACCTCAAACTACTGCCTGTTGAGGTGGACTCGGCATCCAATGCCTGAGCTAGGCGTTAGTCACCGACGACGCCGACGATTTCCATCATCCCGGAGAAAAGCCGACGGGCGAAAGCGCCGTCAACTCCGGGACTTTTTCTTTTTTATTTTAAAATCCAGGGCCGCTGGGGGGCGTAGGCGTATTTTTATTGGGTTGATTGCCCTGGTTTCTATTTGCTTCAGCGGCGGCTGCTGCTTCAGCTTTTTTTGCTTCATATTCGGCGCGTTCGTCAGCGCTCATTTGTGCTTCAGCTTCCTGTTCTTCCAGCGCTTGTTGTTCCGCTTTTGCTTTGTTGATCAAAATCATTTTTCGGCCCTTAAAAGCGGCCAAATCAATCACATCTTGTTGCCCAAGCCGCCTGGCTGCTTCATATACTTCCTTGCAATCATCTACGCTGGCCACCTGATAAACAGCCTTGCGCAAAATTTTGCGCTCCAGATCTGGCTGCTCCAGAGGCTCAATTGCCGGCAGCAAAGCGCATAAACCATGCGTGCTCATTTCGTGATCAAGCATGTCTTTAATTGCCTGGCGCATTAAATCTTCCATGGCCATCAATTTGGCCTGCTTAGCAAAAGCCAGTCTATCTTCAGTACTTTCTAATTGTCTGTATAGTTTTTCCATAGCGACATGGGCCACATCATTCAGGGCCATTGATTGAGCTTTATGAGCTAATGTGAGCAGCTGATCTTTTGTATTGGCGCGCGCAATCAGTGAGTCGATAGCCTCTTTAGTAATTTCGTACAACTGGCACTGGCGCGCCGAGGCAATAATTTGGAAATAATCATCGTCAGTTTTTGCCAGATGCAATGCCCTGTTTAAGCAATTACGGCGCACGGGAATGAGGATATGCCCGTAATGCTCAGTGTTTTTTATCAACGCCAGACATTGCTCTACGCTTACTGCCTGATCAATAGCGCCTTGATAGGCTACTTGTGCCTTTTCTTCTCTGCCCGATTTGGCATAACTATTTCCTCGGTTGGCTTGCGTCTGCTGGCTGTTTGTCAATGGCGAATTGGGATCTTTGTGCGAAGCAAATGAAGGACGCAAAGAACTTAAGGATACCAATAGGGCCACGGCCAATATACTTTCTGCGAGTTTTTTATTTTTTTTTGCTTTGAATATCATTTTTAAATACTAATTTTTTACAAGCGGTGCCAATAATTTTATGGCACTATCCAAGGAATCATCCAGGCTTTGAAAATCATCATTGACAAATTCATCATCAAGATGAATAGAGAAATAACCATCGAAACCATATAGTTTAAGTGCTTCAAGCAATTGCGTCCAATCCACCTGCCCTTTGCCGGGTACCCGGTACCGCCACCACAGAGGTCCATAAAGGCCGCTATCGCCTAGCATCGTACGGCTAATCTCCATGTCATGGGCTTCAATGTGTTCAATACCAGATACGATACCAGAGAGAATTTTAAGATAATCAATTCCCAGCCAGACACAATCAGCGGGCGAAAAACTAAGAGCAAGACCAGGACAGCTGGCCATTAAATTCCGCCAGTCCTGCGGCTCCATGGCCATCCAGTGTTTAAGCGATTTGTTTCTATGTACAGATGGAGTGGAAAGTCTCAGCAGCAAGCCAAT
Organism: Candidatus Melainabacteria bacterium; assembly: GCA_963767815.1. GTDB lineage: Bacteria > Cyanobacteriota > Vampirovibrionia > Obscuribacterales > Obscuribacteraceae > CAVYFJ01. The sequence continues at coordinate 353,288 of CAVYFJ010000004.1, forward strand.
TTCTTGATTTGCCAGATCAGATTTAATTGTTCCTAGTTGTTCTTCGGCCGCCTCTAGCCAGGCTTCATCTTTGCCTGGCTCAATTTGAATGCTTAGCTTTTGACAGCCGACAATTTTGGCCACTTTGACAATTTTGGCCAGCATTTTGCTAAAATTTTTGTCCGGCTGTTTGCCCTTGATAGTCCAGCAATAATCAAGGTTTAAGCAAGCAATGGACACCTCTGTGTCGAGGGATAATTTTTTTATACGCTTGAGAAAAGTGGTTTCTTTACCATTCAAGCCATCCGTCTTTTCTGCGCGCACTGAAAATGGTGCAAAAGAATATTCTATTGCTTTAACGCCCTTAGCCGCAGCCAGTTCAATTGCTCCATCGAGCCCGGTGCCAAATCTGGTGGCGTCAAAACATAATTGCATTGCCTGAGTTGCCTTACCTTACATATTTAAATAATCGCGGCGTACTTGTGGATCTGGAATTTGATATAGATCCATACGCATAAGTTTATGCACTTGAAAATTCCTATTGTGTTCTACGGAAATCGTTACTTCAGTGCCGGGCTGTCCGACAATCATGTTATACACTTCGTCTTTTGAAAGGCCAAAAGTTGGTATACCATCCACGGCTATTATTATATCCCTTGGTCTCACGCCTGCTTCGGCAGCTGGTGTACCAGGGAAAACCCTATTAATTACAGGTGGTCGACCAAAGCCCATTATAAACTTTACGCCAATAATTCCCAATCCAGAATCGTTCGTTTGGGCCAGTCCCCCTCTAATTTGTCCCCGACCCAGTCTTCCCTTCAGCGAATCTTTGCCCTTTCTATAGTCCAGGGTACCTTCACCAACATTGCCGTTCAATTGCTTGTTGGCATGTATGCGTTCACTATGTTGAATGGAGCCTTTTAGCGGGCGGCGAACTGGCGCCGACTTTTCTGGTTTATGGACATCGAGCTTCGGCAAACCCGGTTTTAGTTCTGGGCTTTTATCATCAGGCTGTTTATTCTCTTGTGTCCCTTGGATATTTTGCAGGTCTTTACCTGGCGGCAATTCTTTGCTTGCTGGAGCTACCTTATCTGGATGCGCTTCCTGCTCAGCCAGAAGGCTAAGAGGGCTAATAAAAAGGCAAAGCACAGCAAGAAGACTAGCTAAGCCGGCGGTACTTTGACGCCAGCCTGCCGCAAATGTTGTTTTGGCTTGCCCGATTCTGCTCATAAAGATCGTTAAAATTTATTGTCCAATTGCCTAACGTCCTAAAAAGCATTATTCCACATAAATGCCTTGCGCCGATCCAGGCTCCTTAGGTCGCCCGTAGGGGCGGAGCAAGGCCCGCCCCTACGATTTCAACGGGCGAGTAATCTCTTGCAAAGATGCAATCATCAGCATTTTTGCTGGAAAAATATCTCTCTGCAGGCTATCTTTAATAGAAGATTCAAGAATTCTTGGTCAAAATATTTCCAAGACGAATAATTTATTAAGGAGAAAATTTGTTGTGGCAAAGGTAACTGTTGTTGGTGCAGGTTTTGTGGGCGCCACTGTGGCCCAATATGTTAGTGGCAAAGATTTAGCCGATGTGGTCATTGTTGATGTTATAGAAGGGCTACCCCAGGGTAAAGGACTTGATCTTCTTCAAGCTTCACCATTGCTTGGTCAGGATCGCAAAATCTTTGGTACCCAGGACTTCGTTGATACCAAAGATTCGCAAATAATTGTGATTACGGCTGGAATAGCTCGCAAACCTGGTATGTCAAGGGACGATCTCTTGAAGACCAATGCCAAGATCGTTCAAAGCGTATCCACCGAAGCGAAGAAATATTCTCCTGACGCTATTTTTATTGTGGTCACTAATCCGCTCGATGTCATGGCTTATTTGGCCAAAACCACCACCGGTTTGCCGGCCAATCGGGTTATTGGTATGGCAGGAGTACTTGATAGCGCCAGATTTCAAACTTTTGTTGCTGAGGAGTTGAAAATTTCAGCGCAGGACATAAAGTGCATGGTGTTGGGTGGTCATGGAGATTTGATGGTACCGCTGCCCAGATTTTCTTCAGTCAATGGCGTACCTCTTCAGGAGCTTTTGCCCCAAAGCAAAATAGACGCTTTAGCCGCGCGAACTCGTGATGGTGGGGCTGAGATTGTTGCCTTACTTAAATCCGGCAGTGCCTTCTACGCGCCAGGTGTTTCTGCCACACTGATGGTGGAGGCGATATTGAAAGATACGAAGCGTCTTCTGCCGTGTTCTGTTTATGCTCAAGGCGAATATGGTTTGAAGGATATTTATATTGGGCTCCCGGTTTTGCTGGGAAAACAAGGTGTGGAAAAAATATTGGAGCTCAAATTAACTGCTGATGAATTAGCAGCGTTGAAAAAATCAGCAGCTTCGATCAAAGAAAATATTGAGGCTATGAATAAGCTTCTCGTCGCTGTTTAGATTTAAAAGTAAAAGTAAACATGGAAGGCCAATGAAAAAAAATCTACAATTCTCGATTGCCACTCTAGTATCGTCTTTGATACCGTACCTTTTCTTGCCGACCGCGGCCATGGCTCTAGATGCCAATTTGACAGTGTTGTCTGCCGCCGGTGGGGATTTCTCCCTGGAGCTTGATGCCTCTGTCCACGACGTTGAGCACAAAGAAGTGGAAAATCTTTTAGACACAATCGAAAAGCAGTGGAATGACCATAACATTGAGTCCTTAATGAGTAATTATGCTGATGACTACATAAATAATGATGGTTTGGACAAAAAAGCAGTTACTGAGCTAACCAAAGATTTCTGGGAACAATATCCGGATGCTAGGTCCTCTTCCAAAACAAAAGAAATAAGAATCGACGGCAGTTATGCCACGATTGATTCTCGAGATATGGCTTTTGGCAACACCGCCAAGGAAATTTCCGGTATTGGCGGCAAGGGCGAGTTGCGCTCAATTTCGGAAGGGCAACTTTACTTGAGAAAGTTTGCCAATGGCTGGAAAATCATCGGCGATCGCATCGATTTTGAAAAAGTAAAAGTCTCTTACGGACTCGCTAAGGAGCTTGACGCCAGCTTTGTTGCACCTGAGCAAGTCAAATCAGGCAAAAAATATGCTGCCAAAGTAGAGCTGAAATTGCCAAATGGATTGGCAGCAGTGGGCGAAATTACCAGTCAGAATCTACAATATCCAACGCCGCAGCAAGTATTTCCTAATGCCCCGGCTACAGAAATATGGAAAACGCTGGATAACAATGTTTTGCAAAAGGATAGTTTTATTCTGGAGCGAATAATGGAGGCTAATACCACCAATCACAATGAGCTTTTAATGACCACCATTGGCGTAACCAATGCCGCTAAGAATTCGCTAGTTGGTTTTGAATTTCTCACTCGCCGCCTTAATGTAGTGCCGGCCTCCATAGAAGAAGCTATACCGGAAGTGGCGGCAGGAGCGCAAAATAAAACAAAGACTGCTGAAAATAAAACTTCAGATGGTGAAAATAGCGCCCAAACGACAACCGATTCAAGCCCACAAGCCGACTCCCCTCGTGGCAGCACCGCACATACCAGCGCCAGTCCGACCAGCAAACACAAATCGCGGTCCGGGACTAAGGTTAAAAGCACGCCTCAGAGCGTCAACTAGTGTCGAAAGCCCCTCGCCAGACATTGATGATCATCAGTGCTCTGGCAGCTTTGACCTTAGATTTAATCAGCAAAACATACGCACACACTTATCTAAAGCCAAGCTCAAGCGTTGCTTTTATTCCTGATATTATCAATTTTAATCTGGTTACTAATAGTGGTTTTGCTTTTAGTCTTGGCCAAGGGCATCAAATTTTGGCCAAAATTATTGCCGGTATAGTTTTTACTGTTCTGGTTATTATTTATATTAGGCGTTATTGGAGTGGCGTGACGCATCCCTGGCTGGAACAACTAGGTATGTCAATAATTATTGGCTCAGCGTTTGGTAATTTGTTGGAGCGATTTTGTTTCGGTCAGGTAACTGATTTTTTTGAATTTGCTTTTATAAATTTCCCGGTATTCAATTTTGCTGATGCGCTTATAGATGTGGGCATTGTTCTGGTTCTTATTTCCATTTATTTTGCAAGAAGATCGCCTGACCGTATATGATCGTCAATCCTGAAAATAAAAATCATATCGCCATTCAATACGACCCTTCTGAGGCAGGCAAGAAGGCTATTAGGCTTGATCGGTTTCTGACCGATCAATTAAATCAATTTAGCCGTTCCCAGATACAAAGACTAATTGACGAAGGACAGGTCCATGTTAACGATCAAGTGGAAAAAGCAAGCTACCGCCTAGAAGCTGGAGATCGGGTTTTACTTACAATACCGCTGCCAGTGGCATCGACGATTGAGCCCCAAGCAATCCCTTTAGAGATTATTTACGAAGATGAATATCTGGCCGTTATAAACAAGCCTGCAGGCATGGTCACACATCCTGGTGCCGGCGTCTTTTCCGACACACTTGTCCATGCGCTTATGCATCATATGCAGGGATCGCTTTCTGGTATTGGTGGTGTTTTGCGCCCGGGCATTGTTCATCGGCTTGATAAAGATACATCTGGATTACTTGTTGTGGCTAAAGGTGACCACGTGCATCAAAATTTATCTAAACAAATACAAAATAAACAAGCACAAAGAGTATATCTGTCCGTTTTGGAAGGCAGTCTACCTGCTGCTTCCGGCTCAGTTAATGCGCCAATCGGCAGGCATCCAAAAAAACGCACCGAAATGACCATTCTAAAAGATGGTCGTGCTGCCGAAACCGCCTACACTGTATTGTCCAGTGCCGACATTGGACTTGGTCAGCAAAGACGCCGATTTGCTCTTGTGCAATTATCTTTGCGCACCGGGCGCACGCATCAAATTCGTGTGCATATGACTAGTCTCAATTGTCCTGTGGTGGGAGACCTTGTCTATAACCGCAAAACTAGCGGCACAATGGCTGCTCGAAAAAAATTAGGACTGATAGGACATGCCCTCCATGCTTACAAACTTAGCTTCATTCATCCAATTTCAAATAAACACTTAGAATTTAGCGCGCCTATTCCGCCAGACCTTAATGCCTTAATCGATAAACTTTTTCCTGCCTTCAAATGGGATCAATAACAGTAGTCACAACATTGTCATGAATGTTGTGTAATGCTGCAAGCTTATTGGGGGTAGTCCAGGCTTGACAATGGCAGCAATATATTGTAAATACAAGATCAAGATTGGGCGTTGAGAATTATGGCAATCATAATCAGCCCCGGGGTGCGCAAAAAACTAGCGGAAAAGGACCCACCGATTACTGGGGAAGAAATTGTTGAATGCTTTCAGAACCGCACAAAAAGGGCTCTAATCGATAATCGCCAACAGCACAGGACGAGACCACCGACGCGTTGGTTTATTGCGGAAACTGATTTTAGGCGAAGACTCAAAATTGTCTTTATTACCTATTCAACTGGTGATCATGTTATTAAGTCCGCATTTGAGCCTTACGAGTACGAGGAACTGATTTATGAAGATGAAACACAAATACAAAACTGAGAATCAAAACGACGATACTAAATTGTGGGAAAGCCGTAAATTAGGTGGTTCTGCTAAACATGCTAAGAGAATTTCAGTTGAGGAAGACAAAGAAATTGACGATTCTCTTGGTCTCCAGGCTATTACTATGCGGTTACAGAAAGAATTGGTAGAACATCTAAAAGTCTTGGCTAAGAAAGAAGGACTTGGTTATCAGCCTTATATCAGGCAACTTCTTACTCGTCATGTCCGAGATTCTCATTCCAAGAATCGCAAATCTGCTTGAGTTTTCTCCTTTGTGTTGAGGAAATGACGACGCATCTCTAACCTAGTGACGATCTAGTCAGTTGAGAAGCGCTTAATTCAAACGGGCTAGCGCTAGCTTCGCTAGCTGTCAAGCGTCAATTTAATGTTGGAAATTGCATAAGAAGTAAGTTATAAAACCATCCATTCATCGAGTAAAAGGGTTATTGCCAAGCGACAAATCTGCCTTTTGGGCAATGTTTCAGCATTTGGCGCATTGGCAATAACCTGCTTGATTTTGCTATGGCAAATTTGTCAGGGTAAATCGTGAAAATGGAATTTTTGTTTGAACAAGGATGTTCTCTGGCTAATTAAGGCATAGCGCAGGCAAAGCTTTTTGAAACCACTATTGTCGTGTGGTTAATTCAAGCCTGCTTTGCGCCAATAAGCCGGAAAGGATTGTTTCATGACGATCGACGCCCTGGAAGAAAACGTGCCGAGTTTGCTCGAGCAGATGGGCAAACAGTACGAGCGGGAGCTTGATGCGGAATACGAGCGATACATAGCATCGCTACGTCCGCGCCACATATTTGTGTACAGCCCCCGTCGTACCATGAGCAATGACGTTGAACGCAAGGAGCAGATCGACCAACACCTGCTGAGCTGGACCGAGCGCTGGTGGAAGGAGCGCGGCTATAAGGTCGTTGTACTCGACCAAGAAGAAACGACCTTCAAAGTGGAGCTGTTCTAGGTGCGGAAACATGGCTGAGAAGTTTCAACCCCAGGCTGGGAGCTCGCAGCGTCCTTGTTAGGACCAGGGCGATGACCCGAACATCGCCCTGGGTCCATTTTTGTTTTTTTATTTTGTATGAGCATATAAGCAGCGCGGAATTAACGATGGAAAATCTGTTCTATTTCTCGAGAGGCATGCAAGATACGTATTAGTTCAATACCTGATCGAATTTTTTGGTAGAAAATAATGTAATTATCTTCTGAAGCGCTTCTTAAATTCGGTCGTAAATTATCGCGCTTGCGCCCGGCGCCTGGATTTTCTGCTAGCAAGTGCCAGCGCTTTTGAAGCTGAGCGATTACTTTGTCAGCTGAAGCTAAGCTATCATCAGCAATGTACGTATAGATTTCCTCGAGATCATTCGCAACTGCATCAGTAAATCGAATCCGTTTTACTTTCTCCTCGTCTTCTCCGGTTGCTTCTTGTGTTTTGCCAAGCGAGCAAGAAGCCCCTCTTCCGAAAGCACTTGTCTGTTATTTGCCTGATCAATACCAATCATAATCTCGCGCTTAAGCTCTTTGAGCTTTAGTTCTTGCAATTGATCATGTTCCTTAAGAAGACGTAAAGCCTCGCGAATTACCTCACTAGAGGAGTTATAGAGACCCGTTTTGACTTTATTTAAAACAAGATTTTCCAATTCAGGCGTAAGAGATATATTCATATGATGATATTCCTAGACAAACAACTACTAAAATATTATAACAAAGATTGCTAAAGTCTGTTATTAAATATGGGGACTTTCTAGAGCTGCGGGTTTCTTGTTCTTGATTTCTAAGACGTCAGCAGATTGTCGATTGCCCGATGAGACCATAACCGGCACTCCAGACAAAAAATGCCGTATGCCTTTGCCGGACTAGGGTCTATAATTATTATTGGATTGCCCGGTGACCGAACGGCCCTTTTACTAACTGAGTGATAAAAAATTATGACTGATAAAACATCCACCCCAAAAGCTCCGCTTACCTTAGGTCAATTAATTACCTGGCTTTGCTTAATTGGCTTTGCCTTTCTTGTTCTTCTTGCTTTGAGCAATTGGCAGCATGTGCATTTGCGCTTATTTATGCTTACATTCACTGTGCCAATTGGGCTGATGATTATAATCTCGCTTATTGTCGGCTCTTTTGCTGGCATTGCCGATTATTTGTCCCTACCTCGGCGCGGCAAACAGGGCGAAATTAAGCAGCAATGGCAGGTGCAAGACGCTAAGCTGGCAGCCAATATTGGCAGTGATCGTGAAAAGCAGCTAGAGGCAAAAATTGCCACACTAGAAACAGCGCTCGATAAGGCCCTGAAAAAACAATCGTAGGAGCAGTCCGCGTAGGGTGGTGTGAGTAGGGGTGGGCGCGAGTCCGCCCGTAACCGCCAGTGAGTTATTCTTTACTGCCCTTGCCGCTGCTGCCGGTGCCACCTTCGCCGCTTGGCTTAAAGTCAGAGGCTTTTAAATTGTCGATGAATTTTTTGAATGCTTCCGCTTCTTCTTCGTCTTTTTCATAATCTGCCGGTATTGTGCCATCGGCCACTACCTGCGCGGAAACAAATATTGGTGCTTTAGCTCGCAAAGCTAGGGCAATAGCGTCAGACGGACGCGAGTCGATTGAGCGAGTGGTATCCAATTTGTGCTCTGGATCGTCTATGAGCAAAATTATTGTTGCGTAATAAGTATTTGATTCTAATTCGTTAATTTCCACCTGCTTGACTTTATAGCCAAGACCGGTAACCAGATTCAATAACAAGTCATGGGTTAGAGGGCGTTCCGGCTTATAATTATCGAGCGCCCGACTGATTGCTGTTGCTTCTGGAGCGCCAATCCAGATGGGCAGTGCCCGGCGCTTTGTACTGTCGTTAAGAATGACAATTGGATGCCCATTGCGGGCATCTAAAGCAATTCCGGCTACATACATTTCAATCATCAAGGGCTTCCTGCAGGTCTTTTGCGGACATATTACATTGAGACTAGTTTATACCCCTTTCCCTCTCGTGAACATGCTCATTTAAACTATGCCCAGGAAGTCTTATCTTACCTTGCTTAAATATAAAATTTTGCCAGGATTTGAAATATGTGATTCAATAATTATCCTTGCATTGAAACTGGCTTGAATTGATTCTTGCTAGCGTTTTTGTCCGGATGGCGGAACTGGTAGACGCGCACGTTTAAGGGGCGTGTGGGCAACCGTGAGGGTTCGATTCCCTCTCCGGACACCAAATTTTAATAAGCTGGCAATTGCAGTAGGATAAGTGGCAATGGCAACTACTCCCCCACGATCCCCTAATGGAGCAGATAACATTAGACGCTCTAATCATCTGGGGGTTATCACCCAGGGTTCATTGACCGGCGGGCTGGAGATGAAGCTGGATACTCACCATTCAGTAGAAGATCTGCGCGTTGGGCGCTTTGTGGTTGTCGAAGGAAAGCGCAGTCGCTTTTTAGCATGCTTGTGGATGTCAGTCTGGCTGCTGCCAATCCCGCTTTTCTAAACGAGCCGCCGCTAGATGATCAGTTTGCTTTGGCTGTAATTTCAGCGGGATCAGCTTATGGCACAGTAAAAATTCAGCCGATGTTAATGCTTGAAGAAAATAGCGATCTGGATGCCAGTGATTCTCCATTGCGGCCGGTGAAGACTATTCCTAGCCATTTCTCGCCGGTCTTTGAAGCCACAGAAGAGGACTTTTCTCTGGTCTTTGGCACTGAGGACAGCTCAGACAAAGAAAATCATCATTTTAATATAGGCAAGCCAATTAATATGGAGACGCCTATTTGTATTAATCTGGATCGTTTTATAGAACGATCTAATGGCATTTTTGGTAAATCAGGGACTGGCAAATCTTTTCTTACCCGCATTTTGCTTTGTGGCTTGATCCAAAAAGATGTGGCATCAGTGCTTGTTTTCGACATGCATAACGAATATGGTTGGCAAGCCCTTTCTGAAAACAAATCGCAACCACGAGTAAAGGGCTTGAAGCAATTATTTGGTGCTCAGGTGACCGTCTTCAGTCTAGATCCAGCTTCCTCCAAAGCTAGGGGCATCCCGGATCCCCATGAACTAACCATTGGCTATAATCAGATCGAAATTGAAGATCTCGAGCTTTTAAAAGAAGAGCTGTCCCTTACAGATGCCGCTCTAGAAAATGCTTATATTGTCCGCGAAAAATTTGGTGCTGATTGGATAGCCACTTTGCTCGATCTATCCTCTGAGGAGATCGAAGACTTTACGCTTAACAATAAAGGGCATCCGATGGCCATAAAAACTTTGCAAAGGCGCCTAAACACTATAATCCAAAAAACCTCCTACTTGCGCCCTCGTGTTAGCGAAAATTTTGTCGAAGAGATCTTGCGCTATATAGAATCGGGACGTCATGTGGTCCTTGAGTTTGGCCGCCAGAATAATTTGCTTTCTTATATGCTAGCTACGAACATAATTACCCGTAAAATTCATGCTGAATATGTACGGCGCTGTGAATTGCATATGGCAGATCCTGATAATGTGCCCGCTCCGCGTAAATTGACTATTGTTCTAGAAGAAGCGCATAAATTTTTATCTCCACAAGTGGCACGCCAGACTATATTTGCTGTCATTGCCCGCGAAATGCGCAAATATGCAGTCACTTTGCTCGTGGTGGATCAAAGGCCAAGCGGCATTGATAGCGAGATTATGAGCCAAATTGGTACAAGAATCACTGCTTTATTGAATGACGAGAAGGATATTGACGCGGTGTTTACTGGTGTTTCGGGCAGCCAGACTCTGCGCACTGTGCTTGCCCAGCTCGATCCCAAGCAGCAGGCTCTGGTGCTTGGTTATGCCGTGCCAATGCCCGTGGTTATTCGCACCCGCTCTTTTGATGCTGATTTTTATGCTTCCATTGGCCAACCTGAAGCGCTTCATGAAATGGATAACCTCTCTATCAAGCAAAGAGCAAAACAATCGGCTCAAGAAGTCTTTGGCGCTTAAAAATTAAACTTTAAAATAATGTAGGATAGGATAATTGATGCGTTACTTTAACAACGTCCTCGAATTTGATTACCATTATGACCGATCCAAACAAAAATGATTGGCCAGAGCAACAGGCTGAAAATCAGTCCCAACACAATTTTGTAGAAGGGCGGGACCCTGTTGAAACAATAACTTGTGTCATTGTGGCCGCAGCTTATTTAGGACTGGCCAAATATTGTTTTGGTCCTTTACTTTTGACAAAAAATTGGCAGTTGATCTTCAATGTGGAAATCTTTTCTCTTTTTTTTGCTTTGCTGGCGATGGTAATTGCTGTAAGACCTTATGTGAGCCCCTCAAGCCTGCAAATTAGTGGTTACGGCATAAAATATCAAGGACCTTATTGGCCGCAGCGTAAAACTGTAAACTGGCAACAGGTCCTAAAAATCTATTTGAGCAACGAATTTATAATTCTTCTATATCGTCCAGACGCAAACAGAACGCGCAGCTGGCCGTTATTTATACCAACTTTCTATCTGGGCGAGCGGGAAAAGATAATGCAAGTGGTTGCTGATTATTGCCCGATCGAGCCAATAATAATGACCAATGTGTCAATATCTACCTGGATTGTTCTGGGTATATTTTTTGTTCTGGTGCTCATCTGGCTTTTGGAAATGATCATCACCGGCGGATAATCCATTATTGCTTGTATAAATCGATGCCCGGCGGCTACAATAATTCGTTTCAGCACCATCGGCTTATTCTGATTGCAATGTTCTTAAATAAGTCACCAGGTGATCGAGTTCGGTGTCATTGATCACATTTACCGGCTGGGCGGGCATCATCCCTTTTCCTTTTCTGATAAAGGCTTTGAGCAGCTGATCATCGGGATATTTTTGCTTTAAATTGCTTAGATTAAGGCCGATTCCTTCTCTGCCGCCAGGATGGCAGGTATTGCAGCTTCTAATAAATATTTGCTCGCCAGTCAAATCAGTGGAGCGTGAGGCTTCTTGCTTTTCCTCATAGTCCTCGCTGGCCTTGATGTGTTTTATTTCTTCGGAGAGCGAACAGGCATTTAAACAAGCGAGCAAAATTAAACTGCCCAGTAACGCAAAAACTGTATTTTTCATTTTTACTACCCTTAGCAAATATATCAGCATATCAGTTTTGCCCAAACTTTTTACAACCTCTTAACAAGCCGACCGGCGAGCTAAGGCTGCCGAAATTGATCATCTCTGTCTTCACGCTGATAGCGATTGCCTTGCTGTTAGATGTCTTGCGAAAAGTGGTGGCATAAAAGTTGTCTCGCTCGTAAAACCTGTGTGAGACAGGCATTCCTTAACATGGTATTTACCTTGTTATTGTAGAGTAGATATACGAAATCGAAAATCAGCGCCTCTAAATAGCTGGCTCGACGAAAATAAAAAAACTGCTGGCTTTGGTCGGCGCCGGGTACATAGCCGGTACGGAATTATCGGATCATTTAATTACCAATAGTGGTACTTTTAACTTACTCTATATATAAGAAAGATGAGCTCAATTATGCCTAACAACGTAGAATCTCCCGACAAAGTGCTTGCTCCGGTTTCAAGCGAGCGCATGATTATTCGCGGTGGCAAACCGCTAAATGGTACTGTCAAAATTGCCGGCGCTAAAAATGCTGTTTTGAAAATGATGGCTGCCGCCCTTTTGACCCGTGATGTTTGTGTTCTGCGTAATGTACCTGATTTAACTGATGTGCATATGATGGCTGAAGTGATTAGATACTTGGGGGCTAAAGTAACCGTTTCCGGCGCTGAAGTCACCATTGACGCCAGCAATCTCACAGAGTTTGAAGCGCCCTACGAATTGGTCAGCCAATTTCGGGCTGCTTTTGTTGTCCTGGGACCATTGCTGGCCCGAGTCGGTGAGGCCAAAGTCTCTTTGCCTGGAGGCTGCGCCATTGGCGAAAGACGCATCGACCTTCATGAGCGTGGTCTGAAACTATTAGGCGCGGATATTAATATTGAACACGGCTATGTGAATGCCACTGCTTCACGCTTGGTGGGCGCGCGCATTTATTTGGACAGACCATCAAATGGTGCCACAGAAAATATAATGCTGGCGGCTGTAACAGCTGAAGGGCAGACAATAATTGAAAACGCTGCTCAAGATCCAGAAATTGTTAACCTGGCTGACTTTGTCAATGCCATGGGTGGCAAAATTACTGGTGCTGGCACTTATCAGATAGTAATAGACGGCGTAAGCCTTGATGATTTGCATGGTGCGGTAGTAGACACCATCCCAGATCGTTTAGAAGCCGGCACTTTTATGTTTGCTGTTCTCGCTACCCAGGGTGAATTGCTCCTTGAAGGAGTTAACGCCCATCATCTTTACGCTGTAATTAGCAAATTGACTGATATGGGAGCTGAGGTTTCGCTATTAGCACCAGATAGCTTGAGAATCAAGGCGCAAGGAGTGGCACGGGCAACTGATGTCACCACTCAACCATATCCAGGCTTTCCCACTGACTTACAAGCGCCTGCTATGTCGGTTCTTGTTGCTGCAGAAGGTACTTCTATTATCACTGAGACAATATACGAAAACCGCTTTATGCAAGTTGGTGAATTGCGGCGCATGGGTGCAGACATCACTGTTGCCAGCAATAGTGCCGCTGTGGTCAAAGGCGTGCCGCGCTTAATGGGAGCCGAAGTAAAATCAAGCGATTTGCGTGCTTCAGCCGCCCTGGTTATTGCAGGTCTAGCCGCCCAAGGTGTGACTGAAGTGACAGGTTTACATCATTTAGACCGCGGTTATGAGCGCTTACAAGAAAAATTCAAAGCCATAGGCGCTGATATTTACCGGCGCTAAGCATTCATTGCCCTACTGCTCGTTGGAATCGTGTTCTGGTCGTTGGGACCAGTACCCGATCGGTAAAATCGTAGGGGCGGGTGCAAGTCCGCCCGTTGTTCCACCGTTCACGTCTGATTATTTACTCTTTAAGGCGACTTAAGAAAAACACCTCGCGCGAGCTAGCACACTTGTAAAGCGGTTTTTCCGTTTGATATATAGCATAAAAAGTACGTCATAAATTTATCCATTCACAAGGCAAAATAGCTGTTATTAAGCAGGTGCATCGTCTTTCAGCCAATATTGTTATGTGTAGAGATTGGACTTGATTTTGCTTTGGCAAATTTGTCAGGATGGGGTATCCGTTCTGATTCAGACAAAGAGATATTTCCAACCCCAAGCTATTCCCCCACGTTGTTTTGAATAAATTGCTGCCAGTGCGCGGTCTTGTCGGACATTTCTTGCCCAGCCGCACCCTCAACATCTTGCACAGGAGATTCCCGGTGTACAGTTGGATGACCGATTTCGTTCTTCTCGCCAGAACATGGGCATTCGGTAAGCAACGCGACGCCCCGGACATAGTCTTTGAGCTACGCTTCCGCCTACAGGAGGACCATCACGTTTTGCAAGGGCATCTATCGCTTGATGAGCTCGATAAATTAGGCACGATCGCCAGGGAACCAAAAACTGCTATAGGTTTATCTAAGGCATATGTTCGCCAGGCACAAAGGACTGCCGACCTGCTTCTTTCGGTAATTCCAAGAGCAATGGCGAGGATCGACAGATGGACTACTATGATTGAATCCGGTCAAGATCCCTTCGGGCAAAACAGTCCTTTAAGAGAGCATAATCGTCCACTGGCAATTGCCTGGCATGACTCCGGAAAAATCTTTTGCCAAAGCTGCGCCCAAGCAACTTGCTCCTGGGCAGAGGCAGCAAGGGCAACTTTGCGCCATACGAAGGTCTACGATGAGGTCGCTGGGCATACTCTCTTTGGTTCAACGCCCAGTATGGCCAGGGCTTTTATTAAAAATCCAGACCCCCAGATGCTCCTGGCTGAATTCGATAAGCATAAGGCCCACGTCTCTCGAGCTTCCAGATCGTCGCCGCAAAATATGCTTGCTAGGATGCAAACTCTGGCGGCTGAGCATAGGGCTAGGTTCAAAGCAATGCAGGACGAAGCCCTTGTTGAGGAAGCGATGGCCAAACAAATAGAAGCCGGCCTTCAGTTCTACTTGTCCGCGCAGGGTAAGTAGCGAACCAGCCGCTAGCCCAGAATCAATTCACTCCCACGAAAGGAGCATTACCATGAGCGCACAGAAGCAGCTCGGACTGGAAGATTGGCAGTCCCTCGGCTGGGATGCCACAATTTTCCAGCTCATGACGGAGCTCGGTGCAACGATGACCGCGCGTCCGACTGAGAAATTGTTGGTTGTTATGATGTCCGGCTGTGAGCCGGAGCGTACCGTAAATGTGGAGGCCATCCTGCGGGCCTCCTTCGTTGGCATTAGAGAGCAGGGCCCGCTGCCTGGCTGCGGACTCTACTCGTTCCAAGTCCGCGTCGAATATCTATTCGCTAAATGATTGCTTGGCACCAGTCCGGGCAATCAGTTCTTACATCGGGCGGCGTCGTTTGGCGGGCCGCCCGATTCTTTTCTGCTTTTTCTGCTTTTTGTCTTAACTCACCAGCCTTACGTCATACAAAGTCTAAAGATCTCATGCTATGATTTTTTTCTTTGATGGTGAGGACGTTTTGTGCTGGTCATGAAATTTGGAGGCACATCCGTAGCGGATGCCTCTCGCTTAAAAGATGTTTTAAAGATAATAAGCAACCAGCAGATTGGTGTGGTTGTGCTTTCAGCTATGTCCGGTGTGACCAATGACTTAATTGCTTGCGCTCATGCGGCGCAAGGTGGCGATGCTTCGCCCGCCTTGGTTAAACTGGCGAAATTGAAAGATCGTCATCTTAAAGTCGTGGAAGAACTGTTTTCGTCTGGCGGCGTGCATGCCGCGATCACGCTGGCGGAGCAAGCCCCGCCCCTACAAATCCAACGATCGAATAGCGATTCGAAGGGCAGGAGCATGCTCCCACCGGATCTCGAAGAAGAATTTGACCAGCTT
The DNA here is from genome assembly GCA_963767815.1 of Candidatus Melainabacteria bacterium. GTDB lineage: Bacteria > Cyanobacteriota > Vampirovibrionia > Obscuribacterales > Obscuribacteraceae > CAVYFJ01. Next base: position 368,690 of record CAVYFJ010000004.1, read on the forward strand.
TCTGTGCTAGTACAAGGAATTGCTTATTTGGGAGAATTATCCAAACGGTCTTTGGACGCGATAAGTAGTTATGGCGAATTGCTTTCTTCTAAAATATTTGCTGCTTATGCCGTAAGCCAAAATTTTCCTGCCCAATATCTTGATGCCAGGCGTTTCATTATTACCAATGATGATTTTGGCCGAGCTCAGCCCACAATGCCTGAATTAATTAAAGCCTGCCATAGCGAAATCTTACCATTAATCAAAAAAGGCCAATGGGTGATTACGCAGGGTTTTATCGGCGCCACTGCCAGCGGTGCAACAACCACTCTGGGCCGCGGCGGCTCTGATTATACGGCTGCGCTTATAGGAGGCGCTATTGAAGCAGACGAGATCCAAATATGGACGGATGTTGACGGCATGATGACTGCCGATCCTCGACAGGTACCTGATGCCAGGCCAGTCGCCAGTATTTCATTCCAGGAAGCCTCGGAGCTTGCTTATTTCGGTGCTAAGGTATTGCACCCGCTGACGATAAAGCCTGCTGTAGAAAAAAATATACCGGTACGCATTCTCAATACCTTAAAACCAGATAGTCCAGGCACATTAATCATGCAAGATAAGCAGACAAAAGAAAAATCACAAGAGACTTCAAAGGGCAATGGCAAGGCCGCCGCTCAAGAGGTGAGTGTCACCGCTATCGCTACCAAGAAAAATCTCACTGCTGTTTTTATTCAATCACCCCGCATGCTTATGGCCACGGGTTTTGTTGCTGAGGTATTTTGTGTTTTTGCCCGTCACCAAACAGCTATTGATTTAATTGCCACGTCAGAAGTTTCTGTCTCTTTAACCATTGATAATCTTGACCATTTGCCCGAAATTGAAGAAGACCTAAAGAAATTGGCTGATGTCACTGTGGTTCATGATCTGGCTATTGTTTCTATTGTCGGCCGCCAGTTTAGAGAGCAAAGCGGCATTGCCAGTCGCATTTTTAAAGCCCTTGCCGGCATAAATATAGTCATGATCTCTTATGGCGCCTCGGAAATAAATCTCAATTTTGTTGTCGCCAACAAAGATGCAGATCAAGCAATTAAGCTATTGCATGCGGAATTTTTCCAACCGGTTCACGTTCGCAGCGCAAGCGGTATTTAAGTGCCTCTCCCACGTGATGATGCTCTATTTGCTCACACGCTTCGAGATCTGCTATTGTCCGCGCAACACGCAAAAGGCGATCATAGCTTCTTGCTGATAGTCCAAATTGACAAATAGCCTTTACTAAAAGATCGCGCGATCTTTTATCGATATGACAAAATTGTTTTACTTGTTTGTGACTTAATTTACCGTTATAGATAAAGTTCTCCGTGCTAAAACGCTCCTTCTGGCAGGTCACCGCGCGCTCCACTCTATATTTGATATTTTCTGAGCTTTCGTTTTTTTCACTGCCATTGCCACCCAATTCTTCTTCGTTCAGTCGTGGCACATCAACATGCAAGTCAAGACGATCAAGAAATGGTCCTGATAAGCGAGACCAATAGCGCTCGGCTTGATACGGGCTGCAAATGCATGATTTAATCGGGTCGCTTAGATAACCACACGGACATGGATTGCATGCCGCTATCAAAAGAAAAGAAGCAGGATATGTAAGAGTATGCTGGCAGCGGCTAATTGTAATACAAGAATTCTCCAGTGGCTGCCGCAGCAAATCCAAATGATGCCGGGGAAACTCAGTTAATTCGTCCAAAAATAAAATGCCCATATGGCTTAAAGAAATTTCCCCAGGCCGCGGATATGTGCCGCCGCCAACCAAGCCATTTGCCGAAGCACTGTGATGCGGATTGCGAAAAGGGCGCTCTAAAATTAGCGAAGATTTAAACCCGGCAGCACTATATAGTTTTGTCAATTCAAGCGCTTCTTCAAAGGCTAAGGGCGGCATAATGCCTGGCATTCTTTGGGCTAGCATTGATTTGCCAGAGCCAGGCGGGCCAATGAGCAATATATTGTGCTTGCCTGCTGCGGCAATCTCCAGCGCCCGCTTAGCAGCGTGCTGTCCTTTCACTTCGCTATAGTCTAAATCAAAATGATGTTTGTTTTGTCTTGAGGTATAAATTTGCCTCGGCTCGCCCAACATATACGGGCATTGTTCAGGATTATCTATAATCTGACAGACTTGTTTTAAATGCGAAACCGGATAAACTCTTATGTCTTCCACAAGCCCCGCTTCTTCAGCATTTTGCTCAGGCACGATAATGCCTTTAGCCCCGGCAGCTTTGCAATGGATGGCAATGGGCAATACGCCAGACACAGGGCGCACCGAGCCGTCTAAACTTAATTCACCGACCATATAATATTGCGATAAATACTCAGTTGATAAAAGCCCGCTTGCCGCCAGCATGCCTATGGCAATGGGCACATCATAAGCCGGACCTTCTTTGCGCGTGTCGGCCGGCGCTAAATTGACCACCCATTTTTTTGCTGTGGGCATCAAAAATGAACAAGCCTTGATTGCCGAGCGCACCCGCTCTTGCGCTTCTCTCACAGCCGCGTCCGGTAGTCCAACCACTTGGATTTGCCCAATGCCCCCCGAACAATCCACCTCCACCTCAATGCGATAAGCGTCAATGCCTAATAAACCGCCAGATAATACACGTGCAAACATAAAAATATTTCCTCATCATCTCTCCTTTACTAATACGGAAATGAGGTCAGAAAGTTCAATGTTTTTGATTAAAAATTTGCGGAATGGGAATCTTTTATTGGGTAATACTGCCACACCGTCTAAATCAGACGGGGTTGCTTGCCTGTCTCCTAATTTAATAAGTATGAGCTTATGGATGACAAAATATATGATACAATGGAACCCTAACGTTAATACAAAGTAAAAGAGGTCCAATTATGCCGGCCGGACTTAAAGAGCACAAGGGCAAATTCACTGCTAGTGTAAAAGAGAAACTGATTAGCCTGCTTGACAAAAAGTAAGGCAATTGCATGTCAGCCGCAGTGAAGCAGTAGAAGAGGCTATTGAAATGTGGCTAAGGAAAAAGGCGGAAGCGGATGAAGAATCTTATTTTGCTTCTCTTGCTGAGGAAATGAACGAAGATGCCCGGCAATGGAATGCCATCACCACTCGTTCTGCCGCGCGTACCTGGGAATGAAAGAAAAGCCAATAGACAAATCTGTGTCTGCGCATTTGCCGAAGGTACCACGGCGTGGTGAGATATGGCAGGCGAGACAAAATCCCGTTATACCTACAGACCCGCATCTGCCGCGCCCTGTTCTCATTATTTCTACTAATCCGCGCAACAAGAGTTGGGATAGTGTCATTGTTGTACCTTTGAGCACAGGACTAAAAAATCCCTATCCTCCCTTCCATAAATTTGTTCCGGCAGGGGAAGGCGGTCTAAAAAAGGATTCTTATGCGCGCTGCGATCTGGTGAGCAATATAGAGAAGGGCTGTCTTGATCCTCGCGGTCCCCTGGGTACAACGATTGCGGAAAAATTTGTCTTCGAAATTGTGCGCGGCATCCGGGCCGTCGTCGGCGACAACCCCGATTTTTAGATCGTTATTAGATGTATGCCTGCCTGGATACCTGTTTGCAAATAAAAATAAAAACAAAAAGGCGACCGAGGGGTCCATCGGGGACCCCTGATCGCTGGGTGCTTCCTCCGGTTCGGCTCGCCAGCAGGGACGAGAGTCCTACTGCCTCTGAATGCTTGCAATTCGAGCGGATGGGTCGTTGAGCAGGTTTAAGATGAAGCTGCTCAACCAGCCGGTGTATTCGCCGACAGATCGATCGACCGCATGCGCCCAGTCCAGGTTGCTGATTTTTCCTTGATAGCAAGCCAACCCGCTTCGGACATTGGCGGCGAGCCAAGTCGCCCAGCAAGTGGCGTTTACGAATTCCAACCGCTTGTCCATTGCGGCCATATCGGCAACTTGTATTATTGCCGAGGATGTGCGCTTTTCCAGAGAAGCAATTTGATCTGCGCGCCAGCCGGATAGAGTGTGCGGCTCCTTGGCGCCGGCGGCGATGGGTTGACTGTACGACATGTTTAGACCGTGCGCAGCGGCAAAGCCACGTGCGTACGCCAGCGCTTCTGCGTTGGTCAACTGCACTTGATCTGTTCCGTCGGTATCGCCAACAATCGCGGCTGCTGTAGCGACACGATTGAGTACTTCCGGGCTTGCGGCGTGTACCACAAGACTACTCACCGGACCGAGAAGAACACCCCTGGCAAATGGAGCCCAGATATCCGGCAGATCCGGCTTCTCACGCAAGAGGCGTATACAGTCTGTCAGGAATTCCTTATTTCTCATCGCCACCCATGAGGCCGGGCGAGCAACGATAATTGCATACAGAAGTTCCGACAGCTCCCTGGGCACGCCCAGCCCCTTGTGCAGCGTGTCACTTTCAAAGTGCATCAAACAACCACGCTCAAGAAGATTGAAACTTCTGCCCAGCGAAACTCGCGCTGTCCTATTGAGACGAGCCCCCCGCCAGTTTGATTGCATGGACTCCGACCGGCGTTCCCTTGCGCAGCGGGGGCACCATGACTTCTTTCCCCAGTATACGTTTACCGGACTGGCTTTCCACCTAAATCCGCAAGCGCACTGCCAGAGCAATTTCCTGGTTGGTCCCTGATACGTTTTGGATCTACATACGCCGCCTTTAGACTGGGCGAACGCTTTCATATGCTCGATCGTCAGATTGGCAGATCTGCCCATTGAACTTCTCCTTCTCGGAACATCAGGAATTGAAAGGTATTATGTAATTCTACGCTTGGGCGGGCTCAGGATGGCGCGCTGCCCTTCGTTCCTGAAACCTCCTGGCGTTGGACTCAAGCCTTTTCTTGTTCGCGCAACGTGGGCACCACGATTCCATGTAGAGCACACTTCGGGGAGTGGATGGCCACTGAAAGCCACAGTCACACTCGAAGACCAGCTTCGTGTTCGATCCCATATACTTCTCAGACCGGCAATATCCGCCGCGAGACTGGGCTTTCGCTCGTATCTGTTCGATCGTTACTCTGGTACAACATTGCTGGGGAGGCTCAGGAGGACGCAGCCTCCGTCGCGCCTCCGCCTTTTGGGCAGCGAGCTCAGCTCGTTTTCTGTGCGCGCAACGTGGGCACCAGGACTTGCGCCCACGCTGGAAAAATACATTGACGGGCATCGCCTCCCATTGAAAGTCACATGCGCACTGCCAGAGAAGATTCTTTGCCGGCCCCAGATATTCCAGGGAAAGACATTTTCCGCCCTTCGACTCGGCGTGCGCCCTCATATGCTCGATCGTATACTTGTACTTACGACCGCATTTGCGCATTTAATCCTTCTTCCTAACGTGTGCCGCTGATTGTATGGAGCAGTGCGCGGCGGGGTGAGCAACCCCAGTGACCGCGCTGCTCGCTGAATATGTCATTAAAACCGTTGGTCTTGTCGCGGCACTAACTTGCCGCGGCAGGTTCAGCTTCGGGCGGTGCGGATTCCACTGGCGGACCTTTTCGAAGTAATTTCCTTAGCTGTCCGGCATTATCGTATAGCCATGCTAAGCCTAATGGGATGAAAATCCCAACGATAAACGCCGCGATTGCGCTGACTTCTACCGTGATTTTGTCTGAGTTCGACAGTCCGTGTGTGGCGTCCCCCAGGCTGGTTATTGCGTGGAAGACATTGGCGATCATAAACCCGAAGCCCGCGAAAGATAAGATTCCGTGGGTCCTCAGGAGGGGCCATCACGAATAGCAATAAGCAATTTCCAGCGCCTATTGCCGCCGCGACAACAATGAGCTTACCAAAGCCCAGAGTGGTGACGCCGACGATCGAGGCGATGGTGCCAATTATGACGACTAGTAGGAGCACTAGACCAATGCCCGTTACTATGTAGTCAGTCACGAACGATTGCAGAGGGCTGGGAAGCCGGGAGCTGATCAAGCCATGCATTGCGACGACGAATGCTCTGCTGCGGCCAAGCACCCGCTCGGTTTCCTTCGCGGCTAATTCGACAGCCTCGGAAGCATCGCCATGTCCACGAATGGTTTCCTCGGCGGACAACCACAGACGTTCAACCTCCGCCATCGCGTGTCGAAATTCCCCAAGGACACGGGTGGTTTTGTTCGCCGGAGATTCCCGCTCAGCGGCAGGATCTTCCTTGTCCGTCGGTAATGTCTTGATCAGTGCCTCTATCTCGTCTACGTGCCAGACGAGCATCTTGAGGAACGATGACCGAATGGCCGCTATCATTGCCAGAAGCAATTCGGCCGGCGCCTGCGCCCGCGACTTGACGATGTCGAGATAGCTTTCCAGGCAGTATATCGTATCAATCAGAGCGCTTTCAGGTTTGTGGAAGGCAGTAACGAAGCCTGGCTCCACATCTTCTGTAGATCCGCTTTGCACTCCCTGAATCTCTTCAACCTGTCCGAATTCTGAAGTGGTCATGGAATTCCCCTTTCGGTGAGTGGAATTTAGAGGTCTGCTGACGGTCAAGAATATCTGTCCAACCTCACAATAAAGTTGGAAAAATGGCTGCATGGGGATTGTTGTTTGTTGTGGGAGAAACTACTCTGTGATCGGGAATAAGGGAACTCTTTACCTTGACAAATTTTCCTCATGAAAATCAAGATTCGTCTCTCAACAAAACAAACATCTAAATCAAATAATTGACAACTCTCTTTATGCCTATAAAGCCCTCATTGCTGAGCGGATAGATATATATTCGACATTGCTGCGCCATCTAAGATTAAAATCAAATATGCCTCTTTCTGCATATTAAATCGTCTATTGCAGGTTAGCGCAGCTGCGCTAACCTCTGAGGCAGGATAGTTGTCAGGAATGTTTTGCCATGGAGGTGCCAGTGCAAAATAAAGTAGAGCTTGTGCAAACTGAGCGTGCGAAAAGAAAAAATAAGGCGATAATGAGTAGAAGCTTTTGAGGAGCGCCAAGTTGAAACCTATTCAAGACATTGAAGTTATTCCTTTTTTGCCACCGGCATTAGAGCCGTTGCGAGAGCTGGCTTATAATTTGCGCTGGACATGGGAACATGAAATTATCAATCTCTTTGCCCGCCTCGATGATGATCTGTGGGAATCATGCGGGCATAATCCAGCTTTGATGCTCGGTGTGATCAGTCAGGAAAAACTGCATCATCGTGCTAATGACGCTGGCTTTATTAGCCAGTTGCAGCGTCTTTATTAAAAGCATCAAGAATATATGCGCAATGAAAATACCTGGTACAAACGGCAGTTTAAGCCCTCCAATCAGATAATCGCTTATTTTTCCGCCGAATTTGGTCTATCTGAAGCCATGCCTATTTATTCCGGTGGACTTAGGCATATTGGCTGGCGATCATATAAAAGCGGCCTCTGAGCTTGGTTTACCCCTTGTTGGTGTGGGCATCGTTTATCAGGAAGGTTATTTCCGTCAGTATTTAACTCAGGATGGTTGGCAGCAAGAACGCTATCCTATTAATGATTTTTATAATTTGCCTATTATGCAAGTAAAAGAAAAAGACGGCAGCCCCGTTGTTGTGGCGGTCGATTTTCCCGGGCGTAAAGTTTATGCCCAGATCTGGCAAGCGCAAGTCGGACGCGTGCCTCTTTATTTACTGGATACAAATATTCAGTTTAAACAGTCAGCAACGATCAAGACATTACTGATGCTCTTTATCATGGCGACTCTGATTTGCGCCTAAAGCAAGAATTGATTTTAGGTGTCGGGGGTATGAAAGCCCTCACTGCCCTTGGTATCACACCCACGGTTTGCCATATGAATGAAGGGCATTCCGCTTTCCTGGGACTGGAGCGCATCAGAATGCTTACTAAGTCCAATAATATTTCCTTTGTCGAAGCCAAAGAAGTAGCTGCTGCCGGTCAAGTATTTACTACGCACACAGCTGTACCGGCAGGTATTGATAAATTTGGCCCTGATCTTATGGACAAATATTGGGGTGAATATTACAGGCAGATGAATATTTCCCGCGAAGAATTTTTTGCTCTTGGCCGAGCCAATCCTCAAGATAACAGCGAGCCATTTAGTATGGCTCTGTTGGCTATAAATCTTTCTTCCAAACGCAATGCCGTTAGCAAATTGCATGGCGATGTTTCACGCAAACTATTTAGTAATGCCTGGCCGAAAGTGCCTGTTAACGAAGTGCCAATCAGCCATATCACCAATGGTATTCATGCCCGCTCCTGGATATCCGGTGAAATTTGCGAATTATATGAGCGCTATCTTGGACCGCAATGGTATGAAGACATTACTAATGAACGAATGTGGCATCGAGTGGAAGAAATTCCTGACGAGGAGCTATGGCGCATTCATGAGCATCGCCGCCAAAGATTGGTCAGTTTTTGCCGCAATCGTTTTCGCAATCAATTGAGCGAGCAAGGTGCGCATCCGGCTGAATTAAAAGAAGCGTTGGAAATATTGGATCCCAGCATTTTAACTATTGGTTTTGCCAGGCGCATGGCTACTTATAAGCGCGGCAATTTACTTTTAAAAAATCCAGAGCGATTGGCGGCATTGCTTAAGCAATAAAGATTATCCTGTGCAGTTTATTTTTGCCGGCAAAGCGCATCCGGAAGATAGTCCTGGTAAAGAGCTGATACGACAAATTGTGCGCTTCTCGCGTCAAAGAGATATTCGCCGTCGTTTTGTTTTTCTGGAAGACTATGATATGAACGTTGCCCGCTGGATGGTAGGCGGTGTGGATGTCTGGCTCAATACGCCGCGTCGATTTTTGGAAGCTAGTGGCACCAGTGGTATGAAAGTTGCTTTCAATGGCGGCATAAATTTGAGTATTCTTGATGGCTGGTGGGATGAAGCTTATGAAAGTGATATTGGCTGGGCAATCGGCAAAGGCGAAGTTTATGGCGATACTGAATATCAAGACGAAATAGAATCCAATGCCCTTTATGATTTGCTTGAAAAAGAAATCATTCCCAGTTTTTATGAGCGCGATTCAGAGGGACTGCCGCGCTCGTGGATTGCCCGCATGAAAACATCTATGCGCAAACTATGCCCGGTCTTTAACATTGAGCGCATGGTGCAAGAATATGCCTTTAATATGTATATGCCTGCCGGTGCTCGCAGTCAGGAATTTCTTAGCCAACGAAGCTGAGCGCGCCCGCAAATTAGTTGCCTGGCAAACTAGAATTCACCGTTTATGGCCGCAACTGCAAATTGATTCTGTGCACTCTACCGTCAATAGAGTAATAAAAGTAGGCGACGATCTTACAATCAGCGCCTGGGTCAAGCTTGGCGATTTGGCGTCAAGCGATGTTTCAGTGCAAATTTATCATGGACTAATTGACGCTAATGGTGACATTACAGCCGGTGAAGTTTTGCCTATGCAAGTAACAGAAGAGAAGAAAGGACCGCTCAGTTTATTTTCGGGCACGATTAAATATTTCAAGAGTGGGCGCCACGGCTATACTGTGCGCATCTTGCCTTACAATTCTGATCTGGGCTCTCCATTTGATTGCGGGCTCATCCTCTGGGCCAAGAACCAATCAGCGTCACTGTGTAAAAGCTAATGGGAATCGTCGGGATGTGTCCGGACCATTTGAATCGATACCCCATCACCGAAATTGTAGGGGCGGGCGCAAGTCCGCCCGTGTTCTATTGTTCTTCCCCAAATTGAGGCAAATATTATGGCAGAGATAACCGTTGATCATTTTTTTCAAGCCGAAATCAGAGTCGGACGCATAGTGAAGATAGAAGACTTTCCTAAAGCTCGAAAACCTGCTTACAAATTATGGATTGACTTTGGCGAGCTTGGCGAAAAGCGCTCCTCAGCTCAAATTACAAAAAGATATAGCAAGGAAGATTTGCAGGGGCGATTGATTGTCGGTGTCACCAACTTTCCCCCAAGACAAATTGCCGATTTTATTTCAGAAGTGCTGGTGTTGGGTGTAGAAGTGGCACCGGGCGACATTGCCTTACTCAGCCCTGAATTTGATTCTCCGCTTGGCGCGCTTATTTCTTAAATAAAGTATTCTGTCTATTCTCCGAAGATGACGCCACTGCCAGCGGTGCCTTAATGGGAAATAAAAAACGGAAATAAAAAAGACAAAGAAAGCCGGAGCCAGTCTCCTGGCTGGCTCCGGGGGTTAAAGAGATCTATCGAGAAAGTGATCATGCGTGGCTGGGGATATCGTTAGTGAAATCGAGCCCCCAGCCGCTTGTCCGACTCGACATTGCCGAAGAAGGGCTGCCATGGGCGAAAACTCGCAACGCGCGCCGCACGAGGAAGAAGTAACCGCAGGCGGCGACGGCTACGGTCACGGCGGAAACGATAGAGGCGAACCGACTGCCGTCCTGGTTTAAGACTAACCAGGCAACAACTGCCACTGGCGCCAATAGGGGCATTGCTGCTATTGGCGCGCTGCCCATGACTGCTGACGTCCTGCCGGCGCTGTTTCCCGCCGCCATATAATCCAGCTTGATCTGGTGGAGAACTGCCCGGATGAACCAGTCGGCTCCCCAGCAGACAAGGCCAACCAGCACGGGGTAAAGGAGGATCCAGGCAGCGGATGGGATACTCATCGCCGTTACCAAGATAAAGTCGACTGCATAGGCAATTGGAATGCCGAGCCCTAACCACACGCCGAGCACGTGCAGGAGCACGACTCCGAGGGCGATTACCAACCCGATTCCGAGAACTGCTTTCAAAAACTCGAGTACTGCCGAAACGAAGCGCATGAGATTCTCCTTTGCGAACGTTGAGAGAACAGAACTAGTACGACGCTTTGCTACACTCTCCGCCTCCTTCCTTGCCGTTTACTGGCTAGAGCTGGCCACATGATTTTGATCGTGGGACAGTCCGTTCTGTTCTCCGTTCCCGTAATGAACGGGGCAGGACGGTCTGTCATTTGTTGACTGTCGTTGCCAGTGGATTATTTGAATGGTCGCTATGCGACCTGGCTGCCAGGCATAGTCCCTTACTCCCTCGATGCCTTCGACAGCATGACTGACCTCGATCAGGGACTTCAGTGTTTCAGCGACAGCCGGGTAATCAGCGGAGAGTTCAAGCGGGATTTCCATCCCTTGAACATTTACCTTGATGGTGCAACCCGCACAGCCACGCCGAATCCGTTCGGCTGCAATGAGTACCCACAGACTAAGTGCTCTCCCAACATCCTCGGGCACGCCAAAGGGGGACTCACTTCTAAACAGCTCATTGCCTGGTAGGGTAACGGCGGCTATCAGGTCTTTCGGTGTGATGTGATTCTGGATTAGTGGCCGAAACATGGTTTTTTCTCCCTGGAGAGTGGGGATGCTTTGCCTACCTGTTCCGAATTCCGCAATATCTAACCAAACCAGAGACCTGAGTATAGAAAAGATTGCTTGTAATAAAGCGGTTAAGGCTTGGGGATTGGTCTCCGATAGATATAGATAAAACGAAATAGACATCTTCAGCCTGGCATTTTTAATCAAGTGAAGTCAATATCTGCTGGGAAATGCCGGTTCAGGCTGCTTATTGTAAGGGGCTTCGGAAAGCGGCTTGGAGAGAGCAAACTAAAAGAGTGTTGAAAAACAGATACAAAAAATTAAAATCAATTCTTGATTTTTTGTGAATTTTTTACAGATTAAATCTTGCATTAATAGCTAGCGCGGCTGCGCTAGCGCAATGTTTTATATTCGCGGGACATGTGTTGGTATCCTCTTATCTTCAGGTGTTGTCCGCAATAAATGGCCGCTGTTTATACATGGTTTTGATATATCCGGTTGGGTAAAGTCTTGGTCGGATATTTATTGGATAAGCAGATGAATAAGTGATGAAGTTGTCTAGCGTTGCTTGGCTTTTAACTGCCGGAGGTAAGTGATTTTTTTGCGTACATAGTCTTTGTATATCCAATTTGCTTTCAATCCATCTAGTCCATCAAGAAAACCGCCGCGCAAAAAATAGCGATAACAGAAAGTCCAGATGGGATGGAGCACCTCATTTATTTTGCTTGTTTGCCAAGAATGATTGGATGCATTTGCCCGCCCGGCAAACTCTTGAGCAGACAGCCGCGCATAACGATCAAGAGTGGCTGCATAATCGGAAAAATCGGTATAGGCGTAATGTAAAAGGGGGGATTTTAGCCGGCCGATCGGTCCATCTACATGCACTGATTCATGCACCTGGCGTTCTATAAAACTGCCTTTGCCATTTTGAAATAGCCTTAGCTGGGCGTCTGGATAAAAGCCGCCATGCTCGAATGCCCGGTCACCAATATATAGAAGCCGGGGTATGCGATAGCCTGCGTATTTTTCAGCGCCTTCGTGTAACGGACTCGTCGCTTCGCTCCTCGCCCCTACGATACCAACAATGGGATCTTGGTTTTCCGAGCCAGCGGGCGGAGCAAGCCCCGCCCCTACGATGCCAACAATCGGATTGGTTTTCCGAGCCAGCGGGCGGAGCAAGCCTCGCCCCTACGATGCCAACGATCGGATCTGGTTTTCCGAGCCAGCGGGCGGAGCAAGCCCCGCCCCTACGATTCCTTCGAGCATTGTTGGATTTTCCATATGGTTGGGCGGACTTGCGCCCGCCCCTACGATGTCGTCGGGTGTGTGATCATTCGTCTTGGTGATCTTGTTGACGATTTCTTTTGCTAGAGGATCAGTAACGATTTCATCGGCATCCAGGCTTAAAATCCATTTTTTTGTCGCTAGCGAAATGGCGTAATTTTTTTGTGCAGCATAGCCATGCCACTCCCTGTAGTGGCATTGAGCGCCGTATTGTCTGGCAATTTCCACAGTGCGGTCTGTTGAGCCGGAATCGACAAGAATTATTTCGCCAGCCAATGGCGCAACCGCTGCTAATGTCTTAGCGATTATACGCTCCTCGTTGCAGGCTATTATAGCTACGGATAAATCATGCATAAACAAAGCCAATCATTTAGCGGCTTGACTGGCACAGATTAGCGCATTAATCGCATATAAATCAATATGCGCAGTAAATTGGCTGTATATTTTCACCTGCCGGGTTTAGATCGTGTTCTGTCCGTTGGGACCGGCACCCAATCGTTGGAATCGTAGGGGCGGGGCTTGCTCCGCCCGCTCGTGTTATATCGATATGGTGGGCGGACTTGCGCCCGCCCCTACGGGACATTCGGCCACTGAGCGCCCGCCCCTACGAAGATTAATAGCGGATTCTTATAAGATGACTACTATTATCTACCTCAAATTGTAGATCACCGAAAAACGAGTTGCCCAGCAGCGGATAACCAATCTTGGAGTCCTGCACTACTGAGACAAGCACATCGTGCTTGATGATCGGGCCAAGGCGCATAGTATCAATGGTAAAGTTTGCCGAACTTGTTGAACCGGCAATACCTACATTGCTCCCCATTCTGGCGTCGTCTGGAATGCTCTTGCCCATTTGACTCCATTGTTGCGTTGTAAATAAACAGCCCTCGGCGCCAGTGTCAAAGATCATTGGTACTTTGCGACCATCCACATCTACATCGACAAGCATATCGGTGCCCATATTTCTGAAGGAGATTACATTAGCATCATTCTTGAAAGCGGCAGCTGCTCCCTTTTTCGAAAAAATATTACACCATGAGTATCATCAGGAGCCGGCTCAATCTTGTAAATAAAGTCCCTAAAGAAAGTTTCGCCAAGAAGCGGGTGTCCGGGCCGGCTCCTTCTGGGTCCTCTGTTACGGCGATTGGAAAATTGTTACGCTCAATTTGACCAACCTTGATATTGGCACGCATTGTCCAGGTTTTTTGTGCGCCGCCGTTGCCCACACCATAACTCAAGCCGGTGGGTGGACCTTGTGGTCCTCTTACACCAAGAGCCTCTAATTCGCTTTTGCGGAAGACTACCACTTCAGCACCGGAGTCATAAAACATTGCCACCGGGTGTCCATTAATATAAGCTTCGACTAGTAAATTACGCCCTTCTTTTTGATAAGGAATACGCGCCTGGTTCGGCAATTTAGCCATCTCAGCACTTGTATCGCCCTGGCCCACTGCAGAAGCCTCAATATTTGAAGACCTCGTCGGCGGCGCCTGACTGCTTGCGCGACTGGCTGAGCCTATTTGCTGATTAAAAGTTTTGAGATAACTGGGATTAAGATAACTAAGTGCTTTTTGAGAATTGCGAGCAGCTTCACTATTGGGAAAGCGCAAAATTACCGCAGCATAGGCTTTTTCAGCTAATGGAAGTTGATTGAGCTGGTGTAAGGTGATTGCTTCATAATAAAGAGCATTGCAATCATTAGCGTTTTCTCTTAATGCTTGATTAAAGTGAGCAAGAGCCGCTTTATAATCGTGTTTTTGAAAACAAGCCATGCCTGATTCCAGTTCACCAGCTGCTATAGCCGCGGGCAATAGACAGGCCGAAATAAGAATGAACATTAGACAGGCAAGTTTATGCCCGCTATTGAGCTTATTTATCAATTTCCATTCTTTAAACATTAAACTGATTATGCCCGGCCATTAATCACCTGTATATTAAATGCCAAGTAAATCGCTCAATAAAACCTTTTCTTCTTCATTTGTGGCCTCAAATGTTTCCAACATTTTGCCGTCCATATAAAAGCGAGCCATGGATGATCCAGTTTCGCTCAGCAATGGCAGGAGTATTTGTAAACCTTCGCCGCTGTGAAAGCGGGCGACGCGTGCTGCATACGCTTTGGCCATCGCTGCCTGGCTGGGAAAATGTTCTATGTCATTGTCTTTGCTCCAGGCAGCCCTGTATATCAACAGTCTCGCTGCACTACTTTCAACAGCTAAATCAGCCAGTTTCCATTGAATGGCTTCTGACTGAGCAAGTGCTGCATCATTACGCTTAGCCACTTTGGTGTGGGCTACCGCCTGATTTAGCACAGATTGAGAGATGCCCAGCGCCGCCGCTCCCAAAATTGTTTTGACAATATCTCGCGCAAACGACAATGGTTGACTCTCGTAGGGGCGGGGTTTACTCCGCCCACTTGCATCCACCCGCTCGCTTGATGAAATTCTTTTACCCAGACGAATCTCGTCTCTTAATAGGCGCTTTTCGAAACTAAGATTCAGCAAAATATGCTGAATATAAGCCCATAGTCATTGGCTTTTCGTTAACTTTAAGACCGGCTTGTGAAGAATCATCAAGCAGGAAAAAATCTCCCTCAGCAAATAGCAAGACTAAATTTCGCGAACTAGCATTGCTGGAGGCTTTTCCGGCAATTGACTCATCGGTGACCACCAACACGCTTCCATTTGGCTGCTCTATGTGCGCAATTGTGCCCATCAAGCTTCCCTTAGCTAATTGGGTTAAATAGAGAGTTTGTTGCTCAGCGCTTCCATATTGTTTGATCAATTCTGTTGCTGCCGTGTGATAAGAGAAACTAAGCACTATGCCGGCATCAAAATGGGCCAAGGCTTCCGCTAATAAAATTAAATGCAAAAATGGACTGTCTTTGCCCCCATATTCAACCGGTACATTTAACCCTAAATAACCCGCGGCAGCTAGTTGCTTAAAAAGGCGTCTTGATTTTTGTGCTCTCTTAGCTAGAGAATTGGCAATGGGAGCCAGTTTCTCTTGCGAAAAAGCTCAAATTCTTCCTTCCATTTTTCGATCATCTTCGGACAAAAAAGATCATTCAATCAAAAAATCCCCAATGCCAACCAGCAAATGTTAGCATCTTGGGAATCACATTCTTTCCGCTGATCAATAGCTACTATTTGACTCTTTTAAAAATAGAAATCATGCGCGGCGAATTTTCTATATCAAATGGTTGTTTGAGATTAAAATCTCCAAGCAAGGCTACGACACGCCATTGCTTACCCATATAGGCAATTAGCTCTTCAACTGAAAGAAATTTTTGCTTTTGTCCATCATTGATAATCTTGGTCGCTTCGCTGGCTTTATCGATAAATTCATAAACAAAAGATGTATGCATAATGTCTTCTTCAAAATGCCATTCTCGAAGAATATTCAGGCGGAAATGTTTATCTTCTGCCTGACAATTATCACTATAAGTTTTGGCGCAAACGATGAACATTAATTTGATCAAGAATAACAAGATCGTTTGTGTGCGTGCTTAAGGCATGATAAAAATTCGTCCGCCCGTCTGCGTCCAATAAATAATTCATGCTTGAATACATACAGATGCTGGCGTCATAATTTTGGCTCAGCGTCAGATTCTCAAATGAACTATTTAATGTTTGCAGATCTGGCCAGCTACGTTTGGCAATAGCCAGGGCAGTTTCGGACTTATCAAGCAGGGTAACCTCAAATCCATGTTTATGCAAAGCAATAGAGTGCAATCCGACACTGCCACCGAGATCAAGGATGCTGTTCAAATTAGAAGAGCTGGCAAATATATCCAGCAGGAATTTTATTTCTTCCATTTCGCTGCTTTTCTTACCAATACAAGCGTCTCGCCAAAGTGAATAAAATTCGGCAAAGTCATTATGTATTCGTGGTTCGGTCAGTATGCCTTTCATCAATCTTCTCTTTCTAGCTATCCATCTATTTCTTGGAGCACCGTAAGTACTACTCTAAAGGCCTAGCTGTGAGATCTCTGTGAGCTAGAAATGAGATATTTGTGAGGTCAGAAAAATAATTTTCGATTTGCCGCCCAATTTCAAAGGGGTTGCGCTAGCCGCGCTAACTTCGAAGAGACAATTTAATAAAAGATATTCGCTCTATTTTGTATTAAATTCGCCCTACAAAGAGGAATAACTATCTCTTTAAAACTGCTTCCTGTCTAATCTGGCAGCCTCTTACCGGTATTTATGTATGATTATTTGTCAAGCTGAAGTCCAACTTGACTCTGCCTTGCCCAATTTCATAGGGTATGTTGTCGTTGGATGGATATATCTATTCAGTGGCAAAAAGTCAGGAGCAAAAGCTGTTCCAATCAGGTCTTATTTAACAGCTTTTTGCTCCTGGTTGTTTCCTAGGCAAATTTCTATTGCCAGGAATTGGACATCTTATACCATATTTACTAGGCGCATCAATATTGATTTTATAACTGGAGAGCCTCGCTGGCTGCCTAAACTATAGATTGGTTAGCTAGCCAACAATGCCTAAAGTTCAATAGTATGCCTATTATTGAGCAGTAATTATCAGTCCAGCTACGGTGAAAATTCCTTGGCCGCAGCCAGTTCCTTGTTTTGGTGGATTGCGTGTTGTTTAATTTGTTCAGAACTGGCTTTTTGCCTGGATGGACACCGATGTCAGGGGTGTGGATTTAACTTCTATTAATCATCTTTGAATATATTCATACGATTGCCAATGGATAGAGCGCTGGCCTTAAATGTATGCCGCAAGGCAAAGCGGAGATCAGGAAAAATATAAAAAGCAAAAAGATGGGAGGCGCTCGAACATGTCGGAGAGTTTCCAGACAGTCAAGCACCTCCACAAAGACAATTTTCTTCGCTGACTCAGTCAGCTTCTTGCCGGGACCCAATCGTGCCATTGAGGAGGTTTGCCGCATAAGCGACATCATATTCAGGCAAGGCTACTTGCAGCTCAGCCGCTTTCTGCCGCAGCCTTCCCGATTTACTCAGCAATTCTTTGGCATTGTGCTGTAGTGTCGGTGCGCTTTTAGGCGATCTTGCCGCCTGTTCTCTCAGTTGGGCGGCTCTGCGTTGCATGGCGGCAGCCTTTTGTTCCAGTCTTTTGACTTCCGCCGCATCCTTAAGATTTGCCTTTTCCAGATATTCATCCTCGCAGGCTGGACAGAGGATGAAGTTGTCGCACAGCGCGTTCCACACTTCACTTCGAGCGATTTGGTTTGCGCAGCGATTGCAGCGCAATGGGTGCGCGCCGAGAACGAAAACATACTCACTCCAGAATTGCTCGGCGTCCGCTCTAGCGCTCGCCGGGTCAGCCTCCCGAGCGAAGGCTTTTTCGTCCGTGCGCATCGGACGCATAACTTCTCCGAAGAAATGTGCAGCCAGGAGCATGTAATAGGGGGTGTTGTCTTGCTCCGCCCTCTGCAAGATCACCGACACCCTGCTGTTACGGCCCAGCCGTTTTACCACATACTCAATTTCGTCTGCACGCTGCCCGGCTATTCGAACTGCACGCACATATACATCTTCTGGGCACCGTTTGACGCAATAGCAAAAACCTTCGCGTTTTCCTATATGACCTACCTCCCTGTGTTCCCTGATCATTGGTCCTTCGCCATCAATCTGACCGAGAGTCACTCTTAATAGCTTTGGCGAGACATCCCTTTCTTCTCGACGCCGTACATCGTCGACGGCTATTCCATTGCGCAGTCGGAATTGCATGGCAAATCCTTTCCTTGCTCGGAGGAAGTGAAAGTTGAAGTGAAAGCTGCTATGTATGTATGCCGCAATCGACACAGCCAAGTATTACCCTTGCCCGCGACAGGTGGGAAGGGATATTGCTGGTGGTCAATACTGGCGCTGTTTTGGAATCTCTAAGTGTCTGTCTGATATATACCTATTACCCTGGCATTTTTGCTTGAGCGAAATCAATAGATTGTTCAATAGATTAAAATCAATTTCGTTAATTGCTCATAGTTTTTGCCTGTTTATTGCACTTTGCAAGTTAGCACAGCCGCCCTGGATATTCGCATCGTCAAATTCATCCGTCTGAGTGTTCCGGATTAGCCCTGCTAAAACCAGCTGCCGTGCGAAAATATTGCCATGCTCAATCTTGGTTTTCTGGCTTCACATAACGGCAGCAACATGCAAGCAGTGGTGCGCGCCTGTCAGGACGGGCGATTGCCTGCTGTGCCGCGCATTGTTATTAGCAATAACAAAGAATCAGGCGCTTTGCAGTTTGCCAGGCAGCAGGGCATTCCTTGGCTTCATTTGAGCTCGACGACCCACAAAGAGCCGGCTGCGTTAGACAAAGCAATTCTTGAAGCCTTGCAAGAAAATAAGGTGGATTCTTGTCCTTTTAGTTGGTTATATGAAACTGCTTGGGCCGCTGACTATCGCTGCTTATCAGGGTCGCATTTTAAACATTCATCCAGCATTATTGCCTAAATACGGCGGCCAAGGTATGTACGGCATTCGTGTGCACGAGGCGGTAATCGCGGCAGGCGATGCGCAAACTGGTGTCACTATTCACCACGCTAACGAGCAGTATGACCAGGGCGATATCATTGCTCAATGTGTCGTACCGGTAATGCCTGGTGATACGCCACAGATTTTAGCTGCCCGCGTTTTGCAGCGTGAACATACATTTCTCATTGAAACACTGCAAGATATTATTGCCGGCAAAAAGAAAATATAAAAGCAAAAATCCCATAAAGGCGAGCCCGGAAACGACGCAGGGGTGTTGGCTTATCCCCGAGATCGTTCCGGGCTATCTCAGCTAGCGCTGCTGGATGTCTTCCGCTGACCGACCACATATGCGCGCGCCTCTTCTCGCCCGATTGTCGGCGCTCGCTGGGCGGCTAGTATTGCCATATTCGCCGCCTTCCTGGCATTTTCGGCTGCGCTCAGGCACTGATCTCGCCAGCGGCGCACAGTCGCAAGACGGGACTCCATGACTGTCTCGCTGCTTGCCGAGCCGGAGGTGAATGCGTATTCAGCGGCTGTGTCGCACCAGCGGGTATGATGCCCGCATTGATCGGTGTACTGTGCAATCACGGACAACATGTTAACGACTCTATCCTGCCGCGCAATACTTCGCGCATGTTGCGTAAAGCGCGCCTCGAAGTAATCCGGCCAGGTTTTGTCCCCTCTATTTTCTCTTGCCCCGCGGGCGAGCAAACTACCCGCTCTCAGAGCATGCTGCGCAAGCGCGTTGGCCGCCGTTTCTATAAGCGTTTCAGATAGCGCCTTGATTTGCACTTGCCTCCTTAGCATTTGTTCGAGATCGCTAAATCTAGGCGATAACGCTGCCCGAGCGTGTCTGGCAAAAGCGCTTTCTGCCTTCTGAAATGCTTTATCGACTTCCGGGTGGAATTTTACCTCGGGAAATAACTCAGCGAGAGTTGCGGCGAAAACATGCCAGTGAGCATACAGTCCGGCAAAAGCCGCCTCACGATGCGCTTGCTTCGCCATTCTTTGGGCAGCGAAGATTTGCTCGCCAGCTTCGTTTATTCTACCCAAAATATAGGTTTCCACGCGGACTGCGTCCCTAAAGCGCTGCTTGGTCAACTCATTTGCTGCAGCCTGGTCAGCTCTTTCCCGCGCTCTGCGGCTCAATCGCAGGATCAATTTTTTCCATATCCAAAGCATGATCTGCTCCTTTCCAGGAGTTAGTTTTATTAGTTAATACAAAAAACTGATACAGGGCCCCGGCTTGTTGCCGAGGACCCCTGTGGATCCCGAAGAGGTTACTTGCCGGCGCTACAAGCGCTTGGCAGTCCAAGGACGCTGGGGAAGCCCCGGCACGCCGTCGTCGTCAATGCGGAAACCGCGTCGGGCACCACGGCGAAATGCGTGCTGCTCCACGAAATCGTCTGCATCGACGTCCAGATCGTCGATGAAGAATTCGTTGTCGCCTTGCGACGAGAAATCAAATTTCCGACCGCCGCTCTTTCTTTTCGCGTCCTTGCCACCTTTACCGTCCATGCCATTCGTGCTCATTGGTATAACGGTCCGTAGACCGCTCCTATGAAAGTGAGACTGGACTTGACCAAAACGACTGAACCGATCGAATCTATGAGCTGCTGCGGCGGGGGTGTACGTTTTCTTGGCGCCTCCCCCGAAGCCCGGACGGCGTCCTCGAACCGTAAAGGTATCCGCCGCAAAGAGATCTCGACACATCCACCCCGTCGTAGCGGGACGTCGAGTCGAGATCGAGATCCGCAAAGCCGCCTTCCGATTCTGCGGAATGGACAGAACCGAAGACATTGAACGCCTCGCCATGGGGACCATCATCCCCGGATGGGCGATCTCCGTCTCCGCCAGACGCCACCATGCCGAAGTCTTCGGCGTCAAACCCTGAGTCGAAGATTCGGTCAGCTTGTCTGACGTCTGCCAGTTCGGGATCAACACCGTTCCTAGGTCGACGCCCTGGCGAGCGCTTGCGCTTCGGAACCTTTGCCTCCTCGCGTCCCGTCTTCTTCTTTTCGTTCTTGCCTTTCGTGCTCATCGATATAACGGTCCGCAGACCGCTCCTTGTTGAGGTGAACTGAAATGAATCAAACCGAATCGAAATCACCAATTCTCATTCGACGCAGCAGCGCCGAGTGAAGCGATTGGTCACAGCCAAGGCCAACCCAGATCCAGCCCCTCGAGGTCGTCGTCCTCATCATCTGCGAACGGATTTGGGTCATCATCATCATCATCATCACAGCCGAGAATGTCATCGACGAGTTCATCGTCGACGTAGTCCTCATCCTCCTCATCGAATGGATTATCATCATCGTAGTCATCATCCTCATCGAATGGATCCCCATTGTCGTCGTCATTATCGTCGTCGTCACCATCCCCATCGCCCGCCATATCTCCCTCATAGCCGTCGCCGATATGGGTGGGTCTCCACGAAAATGCCATGGCTTTACGGTCCGCCGACCGCCTCCTCAAGTGAAAGTCCCTGACGAAATAGACTAGCTAGCCGCGGTTGTCCCATAAGGACCTCCCAGGCGGACGTTCGGAGCTGCTCACTTGCGGCGGCAGCCCTTCGACCCCATAACGATCCGACCAGCTGGGCGTGCACCCAACGGTTTTCGTCGCTCGTGCGGGCACAGTTGATCAGATAGGACCGCTCCTTCTCATTAGCGGTGATCATGGTCGCGTTTGCGAGTCCCTCCATCGTTCTCGTGTTGACCAAGACCTTTTCGAGGAGCATCTCGGGAGCTTCGACATCTTCCGCGGCCAGGAAAAATGCTTCAACTGGCCGCCCGCCGTCGTCTTTTGAGCGGGTCATCCCAGTACATCAGAATGGCGCCATCCTGATCGCCTGGATCGAAGGTCATAATATCTTCGATCGGGACAATGCCGACAATCTGACTCAGATTCGATTTTGATGGCATGGATGCCACCTCCTTCAGGTTCATGGTTCGCGGCGGACTGGTCAAACGCCTCAAAATCCGATCAGTCGGATGTAGATCAGATAGTGGTCGTCTATCGGAGGAGAATTGACTGAGAACAATTTAGAATCTGCCGTGCGGATCATGCGGTTTCGCACCGTCCGCCCGAGTCCCTCGGCGATCCTGTCCAACATGAGCTCCATTGCCTCGGCGTCCCGCGCTTCGATGAAGACCGCCTCGTCGGGCTCTCGTTTGGTATCGAGGTTGGGGCCGTTCCAGAGGCGAACGAGGGCGCCGGTTTTATCTGTCGGATCGAAACTGCTCATGCTGGCGATGATCTGTGCGCCGGGGATTTGGCTCAAATTGACCTTGGTGTCGAGTTGTGCACTGGGAGGCACTGGGGTACTCCTTTCGAATTTCGGATTGTGGAAAAAACGCCAATTCTCTTTACTTGCTGTCTTGCCCTTGCCCGCATTCTTGGCTGTGAAATTTCGCCGCGCCAATCGGGCAGCCAATAGACGAGCGCCTCCTGTCCTTTCAATCAGAGAGGAAAATGCTCTTTCTAGAAGCTAGACTAGGGTTGGGGCAAACAGGGGACTCAAAAAATGGGAAACGAAACACATAATTACCCTAGCTTGCAAAAATCGGGGCAGTAAAAGCAAGTTTTTAGTTAATAATCCTAAGGATTGTTTTAAGAATGCAATCTGCCCAGTCAGAGCCCGGAACGCCCGGCATTCGCTTGACAGCCAGACTTTATATCAATCAAATAACTGAAATATGCCAAAAAATTAAGCCCCGTTTGGCTGATTAAATTTACGTTGCGCACCTAGCGCAGCTAGCGGAGGGTTCATTAAATGGATACTTAACAATTAGCGTAGCTAGCGATGGCTTATTTAATTTCGATACTGCCCACCGGCATTTCATTGCCCGGCGCTGAAGTCTTGCCATTTAGGGCGCTTATAAAATTCAATTTTTCTCCGCCGACACTTTCAGTCAAAGCTAGAGAAAGTTCGTATTTGCCTGGTTTAAGCGGTGGCATTTTTAAATCTTCCTCCCATATAATGGGCTTGTTGCCTAGCCAATCAGTGGTGGAAGTTGGTGGCGTGCGCAGCAATAAAGCCAGGGTTTTCCCCTGAGCATTTTTTACCGCCAGCTGCAGCTTATAGCTTGCAGGCACAAGTTTATCCATCTCTTTGCTGGGTCGTTTAGGGGAAGCGGCACCGGTATTGAGGAAGGCAAAATTAACATGCAAAGGTTGACCAGGCGCCACAGGCGAAGGAAAAGTTAGCTCTTGCAAGATTATTTGATAGCCAAGATGCATACGCATTTGCGTCAGCCATTGCTTAATTGCTTCATCCTTACTATCAAAAAATGCAGCTGGAACTTCAGCAAAACTCAGCCCATCATCAAAAGCGTTTTTAGCAATTTTGGGCAAGGAAACTTTATTAGCCTCATCAATTACTGCAGGTGTAATTTGATAACCGCTTAAACTGTCGTTTTTAAATTTAAGCATCAGGCGGTACTGGTCAAAACCACGCTTATCGTTGCCAACATTTTGCCGCGTTAGATAAACTCTTTGACCATAGCGATAGACAAGATAATCTGAAATTTCATCGAGACAATCTTGCCCTTTTCGATCATTTGTCGGCGGGTCCAGGTCAAAGTTAAGATGTTGCTTGGGAAAGGCTTTGGGGAAAACATCTGCTGCATATTTCCAGTGATTAACCAACTGGCGCGGGTTCATGCCATAAGTAGTCTTTAACTTTGCAATCAACTCAGCTGTGGCCTCTTTATTGTTTTGAAAAGCGGGTATTACGTTTGTGCTGCCGGCAATGCCACCACCGGTGATGCCAATGCTATGCAAGTTGGGGTTTTTGTCATAGATTTTGCCCAATTCATTGACAAAATTTGACCATTTAGCTAGATAAACTTCATCCCAAAAAATGGGCATCAAATGTTCCTGTCCGTCTTTTCCCTGATAAGCAATTGATTTAACGCCGGCATCAAATACCCATTGCGGAGTATCAGACCGCGCAGCGGCAGCCGCATGTTTGCCCGTTACGGCAGGTTGGACAGGCTCATCGACGCCACAGGTGGATACGCGCAAAATCAATTGTTTATGATGTTTCCCGCAAGCGGCAAGCAATTCATTAATAACTGGCCAGTGGAAATTACCTTCTTCCGACTCAATATCTCGCCAGGGCAGAAGAACAGATAAGCCATTAACATCTTCATTGGCTAGCAAACGATCTATATAAGCTGTGTTTTCCAGCTTGCTTAAATCTAAACTGGCATATAGACCAATGTTTTTATTGCTGATTGGTTGCACGCCGGCAATTTCAGTTACTTTGAAATTTTTTTTCTTAATCAAGCGGTCTTGCTTTTCGTTTGTATAAGACTTTTCATGAATCGGATTAAGGTATTTAATTATTTGCTGCTGATCAGGCAAAGCATATGCCGGCGCCAGTCCGGGCAAAAATGACAAAGCGCAAATGCTTGCCAGATAAATTCGATCAATCATTCTTTGCGATTTTATGGTTGCCATGGGTTGGATTTATCCAGAATTTCTTTCGCTAATGCTACTATCAGGCAAATGGTACTATGCCATAAGTAAAGAAGATAGCATGACTTTTACGGAGACAGGCGCGTGAGCCTGAATTATCTAGGACATAGCGCTGTGCGCTTTAACGTCAATGGGCTGAACATCTATGTTGACCCATATTTTTGTGATCCAATAAATTGGAAAAAATTGCCGCCAGGCGATCTGATCATGTTCAGTCACGGTCATTTTGATCACGGCGTTTTAATGGTCGAGAAGCTTTATCATGCCTGGCGTTGTCCCATTGTCGGACCGAGAAACCTTATTCGCTGGATTGCCCGCAAACACAAAAAATCAATCCCTGTGCGCGCTCTAGTCCCTTTAAATCATCATCAAGCAACCACTATTAAAGGTATAAGAATCACAGCCATTCCTGCTTTGCACCCACTGAATAGATTGGGCAAAACAATTCTCACTCTTTTTGCCCGCAGCTCAGCACCCGGACAGCCGGTGAATGGTTATTACTTTGATGGCTATTATCACAGTGGCGATACTGTATATTCACCAGATATAGTGCGCGCCTTGAAAGATTTGCCTGTGCATACCGCTTGTTTACCAATTGGCGGCAAATATGCCGTGGCTGCGCCGCACGATGCTTTGCGTCTAGCGGAAGAAATTCATGCTCGCCGACTTGTGCCTTTGCACTGGCAAGCGCTTATGCAACAAATACATTTTCGCTATAAATCATCTGATCTGGTGCGTTTGGCTAAGACCAAAGGATCATCAATTGAAATTTGCCCAATGGCCATTGGCGAAATATTGGAATTGTCGGACCAAGCGCGAGATGAACGTGGAGAGAACATGGGTGCGCGAAGCATAAGTGGACACAATCCGGCCCTACGATTGCAACGATCCGGTGCGGGTGCAAAGAGCTAGAACGCGGGCGGACTTGCGCCCGCCCCTACAATTCCAACGAGCATTGTTGGTCCTCCGAGACAGCTGCCCTCACCTCGGACCTACGATTGCAACGATCCAGTGCGGGTGCAAAGAGCTAGCGCAGCTGCGCTAGGTCATAAGCACCTATTTAATGTGCAAAAAGAAGTGATGATTAGACGAAATTGATTTTAAGCTTTTCGGAAAATTTCGGCTGATCAATAGCTATTGCCAAGTACTGCTTTGGCTTTCCGGACAATTAGCCCATACTTGACTTTGTAAACGAAGAACTTGATTCTGCTTTTCTGAAAATGGCAGGATGGATATCATTTCCATCCGTGTCAGATATACGATTCAGAGACTTCCGCCCCGATTAAGAGCAAATTTTTCTTGCAGACAGCTGCGGGCAAAGTCACTGTTTCCAATGAGCTGCGGCACGCGCCGTGGCAATTTGATGCGGAATTTTCGAATCACAAACGGAGGCAAAGCAATGGCCACTTCGAACGAGAACAAGATGATCGAGTTGAGAGTTGGCGAATATTGGCTCAAAACTGACGCGACGATTTATGAATTGGTGTTGCGAATTCAGCACATTGTTTTTGGTGCCAATCGGGGATACAACCCTGAGCTTGTGAAAGACACATACCAGCTCGACAAGTACAAAAATTGGTCGCTGCGGATAGTCAAGAATGTGACCAATCCGACCAAGGCGATTCTTGATTTTCGATACAGGGACAAAGCCTCCCAGGCACAATGGCAAGCGACAGACAATTTAATTTGCTGGCGTCTGGGAGGTTCGCCCCCTTGCTCGAAGACCATCAAACAGCCACTGACGGCAACAATCGATCCCCGCTGGTTTCAGAGGGAGCCTGTGCTGCTAGCTCGTCGCGTGCAGGGCATTGTTCGCGATAACGTAACTCAGCCGGGCTGCGAGCCTGAGTTCAAGGACGGACGGTGGCAGCTCACCCCGGGGAAATGGTGGTTTATGCAAATCGGATCACCAGGGACGAACACGATTATTATTGACTACAGTCAGAAAGAAGGGGCCTCCCAGGTCGATTGGGACGCGCTGAGAGAGTTCATCGACTGGCGTCTGGGCCGGTTTGGTTGAAAGCGTCACCGCGGGTGAATTTCGCGCGAACAGATCGAGTCGAGTGATTTTTTCAAGAAGCCTCTTCCCCCAATTTCTGCTGCGGCGCGTGCCGTGGCAATCTGATGACGAATACTCAAAGCACAAAGGAGACCAGGAGATGGCTACTCAGGCGAAGGGCAATCAAGTGATCGTGACGAGCGCGATTAAAGATTGGACCAAGGATCCGGCTAAGTTGGCGCTGAGATTGCAACACATCATGCGCGGTAACCAATTGGGGACGTTCGTCCCTGAGTTTTCGGATTCGAAACGGAGATGGCAGCTCGACTCCGGGGACAACTGGTGGCTGCGGATTGAAAATGGAAAAGTCCACGTTGATTCTCGGCTCAGAACCAGCGTCAACACTTCGCAAGAGCGATGGCTAGCGCTCGAGTCGATAATCAATTGGCTGTTGGGCGATCCTCCCAAGTTGACCATGACCAGGAAAGACCTGATCATTGTTTCACCGCAACCGCGCTGGTTCCATAATGCGCAGCAAGAACAGCGCCTCGTCAAGAGAGTGCAAGATGTTGTCGTCGACGCGGTAAGAAGTCCCAGGTTCTCGCCAGTTTTTAAGCGTGATGAGGACCAGTGGTCGATCGATTCGGCAGGGAAATGGTGGCTGGCGCTGGACCACGGCCAATTATACGTGGACTACCTGGACAAAGACCCGGTATCACCCACGCAATGGCTTGCCCTGCAGACATTTCTGCAATGGCGTTTGGAATGAGATGTTCCGCCGACTGAGTGTCTGTTGCAAAAAGTTCTATTCCAGCCTGCTGCGGCGCGTGCCGTGGCGGTTTTGCATCCGGAACAATCGAATCAGAAGGAGATTAGAATGGTCCGCACCCCAAGGCAATCAGCCATTGCAAATCCAGATTGCGCCAGGTTGGGTAGCGATGCACAAAAGACGGATTTTGATGGAGAGAGTGCGGGACATGGTTCGGGGTCGTCACTGGCACGAGCCTAAGTTTGAGAAGGGAAAGTGGTCGCAGTTGGATGTCGCAGGAAAGTGGTTGTTGCGCATCCCTGACGAGTCAAAGCCTATCTTTGAACTCGACAGCCAATTGAAGGCCAGCGCGAGTGCCAATCAATGGCAGTCGCTTGGCACAATCTTTTCCTGGCGAATGGGAATTACGCCGGGTCCAGTATCGAATCCAAACCCGATTATGGAAGCCCTCATTAAGCCGCGTTGGTTCGATCACGAGACCGAGATGATCTATCGGATCCAGGATATCATCACCGGCAAAATCGATCTCGACGGCAAAGAATTCGAGCCCACATGGGATGGAACCCAATGGACACTTACCTCGACTGCACTCTGGAGGTGTTGGCACAAGGATCGGAAACTATACATCGATTTTGATAGAAGATTATTTATATCCGCGCTGCTTTGGGACGCGCTGCGGACAGTGATCGAATGGCGCATGGGTGACAGGACTTAATCCCCCATCTTGAAAGGACTGCCATGGAACTGGGAAACACGGAAGAGATCCTGGCGAAGCTTGGACGAGGCAACCGCTACGCAGAAAGAATCTTGCGCAAGCTTCTCGATCGGGGTCATCTGATCGATCCCGATGAACTATTCGACCTGGGCGGGTTCGAGGCCGTCTGCTCCTGGAGCGCCTGAGGATTGGCGGTCACGAACTCTTTGTGTTGTACGTTGCCTGTGGCAAGGATCTCGTTGTGATGATGACTCTGCTCGAGGCGATTCGCCAGGGAATTATTCCCGACTGGCGAATCGAGCAAATCATCGAATGGAGCCTGCCTGCAAAGGGCGCATTGCGGGTACTGACGGAGAGGATTCGCAAAACCAAGCCGAATTTCTCGGCAATCCCAACGAAAGAAAAAGGAGATGACCGTGAGCACGATGACAGACAATAGTCTCATTAAATTGATCGAGTGCGTGTCCGACACCCGTACGGATGCCCGAAGCCTGGTCTACCGATTGATCCATTCCGGACACGTGATCGACTCCGATGTACCTGGGGACATGGGTGGCCGGCTCGCCGTTGCACGCCTGAAGCAGTTCGCAGTGACAGGGGCGCGGGTGCGTCTGCTCTTTCACGCCAGTTCCATGGATATCACGACCATGATGGCGGTCCTGGAGGCGGTTGACCGGCAGTGGTTTGACGAAGACGATCTCCGGCGTATTTTGCGCGATGAACTGCACTTTGACCGTGTGCATCTCATTGAGCGAATACGAGACGAAGGTGGCAAGCCGAATTTCGGTGTTGATGTTCCACCCTGATTGTTACGATCGGTCCAGACAATGAGAAAGCAAAGCGATCTCGTTTCCCCAGGGCAGGTGGCGCGCCTGCCCCATTTTTCCGTTTTTTATTTTCCGGCTTATCTCTTTTTGTATTTTTAGTACTGCTAGTGGTGCGAAAATCTGACCGCGAATCGCTGCACACCACAAATCCCATTTTTATCAGACGCTTTTACTATTTTCGGCCTTATTAACATTTTTGGGCGATTTCCCTCTCGTGGCAGAGAAAAAGGAAATATTTTACAATTTTGGTAACGGATAATGCCTGGCTTCTCGGGGATTCGGGTATTAAAGAATAGGGCGCCGTTATAATGCGCTGATAATTGAAAAA
Organism: Candidatus Melainabacteria bacterium; assembly: GCA_963767815.1. Lineage (GTDB taxonomy): Bacteria > Cyanobacteriota > Vampirovibrionia > Obscuribacterales > Obscuribacteraceae > CAVYFJ01. The sequence goes on from CAVYFJ010000004.1 coordinate 397,754, forward strand.
TTTAAGCAAGGCAAGGAGAAAAGGTTGCCAGTATGGGCAAATCAGTTGGGATAGACCTCGGTACAACAAATTCAGTGGTTTCTGTTATGGAAGGTGGCAAGCCGATCGTTGTTGCCAATGTTGAAGGTGGTCGTACAACTCCTTCTGTTGTTGCTTTTACTAAATCTGGAGAGCGTCTTGTGGGGCAATTTGCTCGCCGCCAGGCTGTGCTTAATCCGGAAAATACCGTTTATTCAATCAAGCGTTTTGTTGGACGAGATTTTCGAGGAAGTGGAATCAGAAAAGCGCATGGTGCCGTACAAAGTCAAAGAAGGCGACGACGGCGGCTGCAAGGTGCAAATTCAAAGCAAAGATTACAGCCCTGAAGAAATCTCGGCCATGATTTTGCGCAAGCTGAAAGAAGATGCCGAAAAATATTTGGGTGAAAAAGTCACCAGTGCTGTGATTACCGTGCCTGCTTATTTCAATGACTCGCAACGCCAATCAACAAAAAATGCCGGCACAATTGCCGGACTAGAAGTGATGCGCATCATCAATGAGCCTACGGCAGCGGCCTTGGCTTATGGTCTGGATAAAAAAGAAAACGAAACAATTCTCGTTTTTGACTTGGGCGGCGGCACATTTGATGTTTCTATTCTGGAAGTGGGCGAAGGTGTTTTTGAAGTCAAATCAACTTCCGGTGACACACACCTGGGTGGCGATGATTTTGATCATTGCATTGTCACCTGGGTGGCTGATGAATTTATGAATATTGAAGGCATTGATTTGCGCAAAGATCGACAAGCGTTGCAGCGACTGACTGAAGCGGCAGAAAAAGCCAAAATTGAGCTTTCGTCAGTTATGGAAACCAATATTTCTTTGCCTTTTATTACTGCTGATGTAAGCGGTCCTAAGCATTTGGAAATGAAACTTACTCGTGCGCGCTTCAATGAACTGACCAGGCACTTGGTAGAACGCTGCCGCGCGCCTATGGAGCAGGCTCTTAACGATGCCAAATTGAGTTATCAAAATCTTGATGAAGTGGTATTGGTTGGCGGCTCTACACGCATCCCTGCTGTGCAAGAGTTGGTAAAGAGTCTTACCGGTGGCAAAGAGCCCAATCAAACCGTTAATCCAGATGAAGTGGTCGCTGTAGGTGCGGCTATTCAAGCTGGTGTGTTTGGTGGCGAAGTTAAAGGTATCGTCCTGCTTGATGTTACGCCATTGTCTCTTGGTATTGAAACAATGGGCGGTGTGATGACCAAGCTGGTTGATCGCAACACCACTATTCCCACTCGTAAATCAGAAGTTTTTTCCACCGCTGAAGATAATCAGACTGCAGTTGACATTTACGTTTTTCAAGGCGAAAGACCGATGGCTCGTGACAATAAACTTCTGGGCAATTTCCGCCTCGATGGCATACCGCCTGCTAAACGAAGCGTGCCAAAAATTGAAGTGACTTTTGATATTGATGCCAATGGCATTATGAATGTTACCGCTCGCGATCAATCTACTGCTAAAGAACAAAAAATTACTATTACTGCCAGCACCAATCTTTCTAAAGATGATGTGGACCGCTTGGTTCAAGAAGCCGAGGTTTATGCCCAGGAAGATCATATGCGCAAAGACGAAGCAGACTTGCATAATGAAGCCGATAGTCTTTGCTATGCCGTTGAGCGTCATGTGAAGGAGCTTGGCGATCGCATAAGTTCCGGCGAAAGAGCACGAGCCGAAATGTTAGTTATTGACTTGAAGCAAAAGCTAAAAGAAGGCTCCGACCGAGACACAATCAAGGGAATCATGAATGAATTGCGCGGTGCTCTAGTAATCTTGCAGCAAACTCTTGCTCGTTCTCATGCCGAAGGTAAGCCTGATGGCGATGATAGTGGCGTCATCATTCCTGAAGATGACGATGGTGGCACTATGGCTCAGACGGAAGATAATGATCAAGCCACGGACACCCCAGAAGTCGGTGGTATTGATCAAGCAGGACAGGCGGCAAATTATTCTGAAGAACCAGGCTTCACTGCCGATGTTCGCGGCAGCGATGAACCAGAAATTGCTGCGACAATGAACGGTGATGATGATAGTTCCGAAATTACGGCTGCCGCCAGTCAAGGCAAACCGGATGATTTGACCGATGCCGAATTTACGCAGACCGAAGAAGATAGCTTTTGGAATCGTAGGGGCGGGCGCAGGAGCAGTGAGGCGTATGAATTGCGCCGCAGTGCCACTGAAACCAAAAACATAAATAGTCCGCCCGTGCATCGACCCAAGCTCCACGCGTTCGGATCGCCTGCAAAGTGGAAATATAAAAAGCTCTGATAGCTGCGCTAGCGCGTAACAGGCAATTTAATATTGGCAAACGCCCTAAAAATGACGAAATTGATTTTAATCTTCCGCCGCATCTTTGTTGTTTTGCTGATAATTATGTCGTTATTGTCAAGCACGGCGGGGTTTTTAGAGCAAATTGAAAATTACCATTGCTGGCTTAATGCTCAATACACTATTGCTTGATTTTGTTATGGGCAAAATGGCAAATTGAAGTATTGCTTTTCCATTTAAAGAAAGGATTCTTCTAGCCACACTGCCGCTTTTACCGCATGCTTCGTTGCCACTCAGCCAAAGGAATTGCTGAGCTGTCGGTTAGGGCTGCTGTTGTAGTTGTAGGAAGGACGGTTTTTATGGACTTGGAGCCTGGGCTTCTTCGCTCACCTCCGATCAAAGATCTTCAGTTGTTTCGCGCGGAACCGTGCGGTGGCACTCTGGCCTGCGATATCATCTTTCGATCGGATGTCCTGGTCGTGTGCCGGTTTGTGCCGAACCTGTTGCCCACCGAGGTTGCCCAGAGAATCAAATTCGGCAGGATCAACGTTAGAGAGCACCTCCTAGTGGGAGGGATTCTGCTCGAACTGTCAAGGAAAAGATGGCTAGAACTCTATCCCCTGAAACCTGGGGAAGGCATTCCCTGGATTTAAAGTACAGAAAAAGGAGCCTCGTATGCAGTTCCAATCCACGCAAGATGGATCGATTCGCCGCCTCACGGATGAGCGTGGACAGAAGTTATTGGGCGCTCCGGACACAGCACCCTCAAAAGGTGCGCGAGTCCGCATCCTCTGGTCCTGGCATGCTCTCATCGACGAGAGGATGCGCCCACTTATCGTCTGGTTCGTCGAGACCGAGGACATTGCGACTGCAATTGAGCTGGTTTCCAACGAACTACAGAACCCGACCCACTGTCGGGGAGTCAAGTTTCGTCCCACCAGGTTCAGTGCGGAAACGCTGGAATGGGAGATTGACATCACCATCGCCGGCATGGACTATTCCACTGCCTATGTGTCGGCAGTGGAAGTCGGCGATCAACTCTTTGCTGTGGCAGTCTGAGTTATCCAGAATCTCTAACAAAGGAGTCAAGCAAGATGACGAATGAGACCAATAAGAAGCCGCCTAAGTGGGTGGGAGCGGCGATTATGACCGGGTTGGTGCTGTCCATGCTCTTCCTGTTTGTGCTCATGATAATGATGGTCTTTTCCCAACGGGATGGGCCCAAGCCTGAGGCAAACCCTGCTCGCGCCAGACTGTACCAGCGTTGATCAGCGTTGGCTACGGCGAGTGCCTACGCTGCTATGGGATTGTGTCCGTCACCAGCCCGGTGAGATGATGACCATCTGGTCGTCCTCCCGGGCTACGTCCGTTTTTCTTTCCTTTTTATTTTGGATACCAACACAGCAACGGTTGGTCGCTAGGAGAAATCGTAGGGGCGGGTGCAACCCGCCCCTACGATCTTAATCGTGTCGTCGTTCCATCCAGATGGACAGAACATGTCCCTGCAATTTATTTAGCGTTTAAGAGCGATATAATAAGAATGGATAATTCTGGAAAATGAATAAGCAGAAAAAAATTCGTGAATATATGCCTTTGCAAGAATTGATGCTTGCCTTCACTTTGGGTGTTCTTTTAGTGGGACAGGTAACCCAGGCGAATAATGTTCTCTTGGTTTCAAACCCCAAAGGGGCAAGCAATTCAGGACATGCATCCGGCGGCGGGCAATTAGAAGATCAACTATCTGCTGCTGAGCGTAAGCTATTACAAAGAACTTATGAGGCTGATCCACTGCCCAAGCGCCTGCAAAGACTGGAATTGCTCACATTCGGTGCTACGCAGTATGGCAGCAATCTTGAGCGTTGGCGCAATATAAAGCAGTACATGAGTCAAACTGGCACAAGCAAAAATAATAGACACTCCAAAACCAATTCTATTTTGCCTGATGCTCAAGTTGAAAGCGGCGGTAGTGTGTCGGAATCGCTCAATGAATTAGAAAAATATGTTTTCAAAAAAACCTTTAAAGCAGAAACAACAGGTAGGCGGCTAGATAAGCTGGAAGCAAAGCTTTTGGCCAGCCTAGCTCAACAATGCCGGCTCCAGAGCGAATTGCTCGCCTCAAACGTACTCTGGGTCTAAATGCTTCGCCTCACGAAATGGCTGGGTTACCCAATCGTTTCTTACCGCCGTCAATGCGAGGTTTTGGTGATCCAGGCGATATGCTCGATCCTGGTTTTCAGTTTGATTCGCAGATGGCGCAGATGCTTCGGCAAATGGAAAAGCAGATGCAGGGGCAAGGCTTTGAACAACTTCCAGATAATGGCCAATATGAATTTCGTTATCATATCTATGGCACGCCAGAAGGCGGCTTTAGAATCGGTCCTCAGTCTGGACAGGATATGAATCCCAATCCTAGCATTAAGAAGGAACCAAAAGGCTCGCCCCATGGCAATCAAAACCCAGCCCCCAAACAAATGCCGGATTTTCTAGCACCACCTTTAATACCACAACCTGGCTTGCCCAGAGAGAGCATTCCCTCATACAGCGATCCCAATTTCATATAATTAGTATCAATCCGACAGATTCGACTCACGGGCGGGGCATTTATGTTTTGGATTCAGTGGCACCCGTGACGCACAGGACGACCGTTGGCGGCATATATCATATGCTGCTGAGTCCTGATGCCTGCCTCACGGCCACTGAGCCCCGCCCCTACGATAATTGCTTTATTACGCTGTGCCTACCCATACCCACGATGTATCTCGGAGGCACCGTAGGGGCGGGCGCGAGTCCGCCCGCGCATTGATCCGGATCTGTCCGTTGATACAAAGAACTGAAGATATTAATGCGATTGTTCTTGGACGACGACGCGATTCATCTTGTCGCCCTTGGCAATTTTATTTACCACATCCATGCCCTGAAGCACACCACCAAAAATTGAATAATCACCATCAAGCGCGGGCTGGGCAGCTAGAGTTATATAGAACTGGCAACTGGCAGTGTTTGGGTTTTTTGGAAAATGAGCCATTGCCACTACCCCTGGTGCATTGTGCTTAAGATAAGGGCTTGTCTCCAATTGCAATATTCTTGGTTGATTGGTGACCGGATCTGTGTAAATACCAAATCCATCGCCCCGCGGGCAGCCCCCTTGAATGCAAAAACCAGGCTCAACTCGGTGAAACGTAAGACCGTTATAAAAACCCTTGTCGGCTAGGTCAATAAAATTAGCTGTTGTTTTAGGGGCATATTTGCGAAAAAGTCTAATTACTATATTGCCTTTATCTGTTTCGATTATTGCTACTGGGTCTGGTCTATTTTCCGATGCTGGCGAGGCCGCAGGAGCAGCAGCTGGAGCAGCATCAGGAGCCGGACTGGAAACATTGCCTGGATTAGCCAATAATTGCTGGGCAGGGATGCCCATACTGTTTGCGTTTGGATTAGTGTTTACATTTGTATTTGCATAATTGACTTGCGCCGATGGATTTGTAGGGGCGTGCGTGTAGGGGGGTGCGCCAGTGCCCCCGTAACCGCCCGTGCTCTGCGCCTGTCCCGGTGCGACACTATTATTGTTGGACAAAGTAACTTCCGGCGGAATAAATTCAGGAGAAATCTTATGTTCTGAAGCATTGCTTGCCGCCTGATCTGCAGCCAGCATCGGCAAACCGCCAATTAATATAGCGACTAGCGCGAACAAAGCAAGCTTTCTATATGATGCCATTCAAGTTCCTCATTCCATTCACTCAGTTTTAGCTGATTGCCGTAGATATTATTGTATATGCAACGTCTTGCGGGCTGCATTAATCTCTAGCACCAGTAATCAAGAATTTATTGCTCCAGCAAAGCAGAAGCAAAATAATAAAAAAGCAAAAAGCCCCGGTAGCAGCAAGCCATCAAGCGTCCGCGGGGCAATTAGACCGTCTCGGTTGTTGAGATCAAGATAGGTGAATGACACAATTGTATTGCGGTGTCTCACCTGTGGGACGCCGCCTGTCAGCGCGCGACGGATGCCCTACCACTCGCTTTGGTTTGCCTCCCCCTTGGATCGCTCCTTTTCTTTCAATGCGCGTCCTCTTCTTTCCGAACTCAACAGCATTGAGAAGGTTGTCGATAGCGGATATGTATCCGCGAGCCTCTACTCTATACCCGCCGCTTCCGTGGCGGATGGTGATTGCTGTCCCTCCGTCATGGAGTAATTTGTAACCACTTCTCTCTATGCCTTCTCTTTCGCGTACCGCTTCCTCGTCAGTAGGCACTATTGCTCTAATCAACTTTTCTATGTCAGCGCTTGTCCAACTCATAAGACCCCCCAGAAAGCAAAAAATTTGTCCAAGAGACAAGAGTCCCGGGGGCGCGAAGAGGTGTCGCTCCCGGGGTTTTATCCAATGTGCCCACGACGACGCCCGTCTGCTACGAGCGGACGGCTGGTGGAGAGCCCGGCACTGTTAGCGGAACAGTACCATGGCATCGTCGTAGGCGAGCGAGCCTTGCCTGAGCTGTGGCCGACTCAGGCAACTACTTTGCCTGCGGGCGGGTAACACAAGCGTTACCTCCCGGATTCGGAATGTCCAGTACCAGCGCCAGAGGGGAGGACCTCCAGTGTCACGGGCTGATAATGGCGACGTTTGGTGCCGCGGGGTCAGGCTTATGCTCATACCTCCGCTGACCGGCACACCGCGCCTATCGGCGATTAGAGACGCAGCAAAATGCACCTCCGTTTTCCAATTAGCTGCCAGCAAAAGCTGGGCTATAAGAAAGCCCAAAAAGTTCCCGTTGCAAACACCAGATCCTGGTGAACCTGGCTCTGAATGCCCAAGCAAACTCGGCTCATTCATACTCGGGGTGACAGGATTGGAACCTGTGACCTCCTGCCCCCAGGGCAGGCGCGCTAACCATGCTACGCTACACCCCGCGTACTGACTCGAATTAGAGTGTGAGTTCGAGACGATGCCTATCTGCCGCTACGGACAGATACCCGCTTGCCGTGGTTGTGACCAAACGCCCACGACTCCTGATCAGGCATGAATCCATACACCATGCCAGTGCATCGTCCCGATCGGGGATGAAGGGTCATGAATCCTATTCATCCCCAGGACGGTCTGCGGCGAAGCGGCCACCTCTCTCCAGATGAATCGCCCCTACCCCATTACGCCCTATTCACTCGTGGAACGGTCCTTTCGTTGTTGAACTGTCTAGAGACTTCCTGTCATCGTTATTCGTAGAGATGAGTGACTGGCATCCATAATAGTCACTCGCGACAAAGCGGCGAGAGGATTCGAACCCCTGAACCTCGGTTCCGAGCCGAGTGCATTTGTCCACTATGCTACGCCGCTGTGAAAATGTTCCCCGACCCATAGTCCCACCGTCTTGAAGACCAAACAGACAACCCGCATCGTCAATGATGAAGTTATTATTGTGCTGTTTTGATATCTAAAAGGCTGGTGGAATCTCTATGGAGTCGGGGAACTATTGGCTCTATCCTGGCAAAATGAGGCAAGCAAAATCAAGATCTTTTCTTGTCCAAGTTTGTCTGATGCTGACATCTTTCTATATTCTGAAACTCCCACCTGGTCACCATTTATCAGTCGCTGCTTCTATTCAAGAGGCGTTGCATTAACTGACTCATACATGATTTCTGCATAATTTGCCAAAAGTTTTTCATTAATTTGTCTCTTCGCAATATCGCTAGCTAGCGCTAGCTATGCAAATGGTAAAATGCCACGATGTTCGATAATTTGACAGACAAACTAAACAGCGCTTTCAAAGCGATTAGGGGCGATGCCAAGCTCAACGCGGAGCATGTCGAAGAAGCCATCCGCGAAGTGCGCCGGGCGCTGCTGGAAGCCGATGTCAGCTTGAAAGTAGTCAAGCTTTTCATTAGCCGCGTGCGCCAAAAAGCGCTTGGCGTGGAAGTAATTGATTCAATTACACCCGAGCAGCAATTTATAAAAGTTGTGCATGATGAGCTTGCCACCATATTAGGTGGCGAAAATGTGCCACTGGATATTAAACAAGAGAATAAAGATAATCCAGCCATAGTGATGATGCTTGGCTTGCAGGGCTCAGGTAAAACCACTGCCTGTGCCAAACTGGCATTGAAATTAAAAAGCGAAGGTGCCAAGCCATTATTAGTTGCTTGTGATATTCAAAGACCAGCAGCTATTGAGCAATTGAAAACACTGGGTATGCAAGCGGATGTACCTGTTTTTGCCCACGAATCGAGCAGTGATATTTCGAACATTGGGCGGGCGGCCATTGAATTTGCCCGCCAACAAAGCTTGAATCCAGTTATTCTTGACACAGCTGGTCGTTTGCAAATTGATACTGAGCTTATGGCTGAAGTGCTTTTGCTGGAGAGGGCTTTTAGTCCGCGCGAAAAAATATTAGTGGTTGATGCTATGACCGGGCAAGAAGCGGTGCATGTAGCTGAGACATTCAATACCCAGCTTGATGTAAGCGGCATTATTTTAAGCAAAGTCGATGGCGATGCCCGCGGTGGGGCAGCGCTTTCTGTGCGTGAAGCTGTAGGCAAGCCGATTAAATTTATTAGCACGGGTGAGAAATTACAAGACCTGGAAACATTTTATCCAGACCGTATGGCCAGCCGCATTCTTGGTATGGGTGATGTTGTCACTCTGGTAGAAAAAGCGCAGAAAAGCGATTGATGAAAAAGAAGCGGAAAAAGTTGCCCGCCAGATGATGCAGGGCGAATTTACGCTTGAGATGTTCATCAAAGCGCAAGGCATGATGAAAAAAATGGGCTCTATGGGCGACTTGATGAAAATGATGGGCATGGGCGGCATGCTGGGCATAAATTCCACTCAGCAAGAACAACTGGCAAGCGAAGGCGAGACCATTCTCAAGCGCTATGAGACTGCTTATAATTCAATGACCAAAGCCGAAAGAGTGAAGCCACAAATAATTGATATGAGCCGCCGCCGCCGCATCGCGCGCGGGTCTGGCTTGCGAGAAAACGAATTGGGCAAAATGCTCAATGAATTTGAAAAAATGCGCGCCATGTTTTCGCAATTTAGCAAAATGCTGGGCGGGCTGCCAATGGCCGGATTGGCTGGTGGTGGCGCCGGTGGTGGCATGCCCTTTGGCGGCGGCAATAGTTTATCCGGCGGCATACCAGGCGGACTTAAAGGGCCTGCTGGCAAAATGAATCCTCAGGATTTAGCGCGGGAGCTTGGCCAATTACAAAAAGACACCAAACGTGCCGCTCCAAATTTTCCCGGCTTTCCTTTTAGTGGACCCGGTGGCGGCTATTACCGCAAAAAGAAAAAGTAATCGAAAAGGCGCTTTGTCAGTGTCAGTTGGACAAAAATAAAAAATGCCCCGAGTACGGCGGCCGCCGTACTCGGTAGCGCGTAAGTGCGCAGACTGGACCGCTAAGTCGACGGATCTCCTCCGAGTGATTGTATGCGGGCACGATCTGCCTGCGCTGATCGAGCACGTCCCAAGTGGTCATAGCATTGGGCGCGTCGATTGAGCACTTCAACCGAATTTGGCTCTAACTGTAGAGCCAGTGTCAGATCATCGGTTGCCTGCTGCCATTCTCCAATCATCATGTGGCACCGGGCGCGGGCTAAGTAAGCGCGGAAGTTTGGCTGGGCATGCTGAGACGCCAGACGGATTGCCTGTCCGTATGCATTAATGGCGCTTTGCCACTTATTTTTTTTCATAAAACAATTGGCCAGTCCAGTCCAAACTTCGACATCATGCGCATTAACGGCGATCGCGCGCGTGAAATCGCGCGTGGCGGGTAAAATTCGATCCTGTGCCAGACGGGCCGTACCCCGCCCGAGTAGGGCGCCGAAATGGTTCCCGTCATCTAATAAGACCTTGGAGAAAAAATCGACGGCGTCTCCCCAATTGCGTTGGGACAGATAGCAGTGCCCCAGGTCATGCTTGGCTTCGATCTGGCTGCCGTCGAGGCGAACAGCTTCAGTCAGCTTTTCGATTGCCCGGTCATATTGCCCGAAGTGCATCAGTTGCCGGCCATTCGGCCAATAACTGTTCCACCAACTCATCGCGTTCGCTGTCGTCGCTCATGGTCATTTCCTTGTTCTGGTAGCCCGACTCTTGTCCGATGTTCGATAGCTTTGTCAGGGCTTAGACATCTGGCGGTCGCGGCGGCGCTGCCAAACCCTGTGCGAGTTCCCGGAGCCGGTTTCGGCATCCTCCTTGAGTATTTCGGCCGCACTTTTTACGCTTTGCAAGACCCTTCAAGTCTTCTTCGTATTGCATTTCTTTTTTCAGGGCATCAAGCTGCGGGATTGCCTTCTCAGCACTGGACTTTGCGGTCATAAGTCGAACAACCAATTGGGACACTGTCTCTGCATATTCGCCTTTTGCCTTTCGGCAGATCTTCTTCTTTTGCCTTCTCTAGTTCCTGTCCTTTGGCCTTCATGTTCGCCATTCCGGCATTAATCCCCAGTCTTTCTTCATCCAGTTTTTCTGTAATTTCCTTGAGCTTCATCGCTGTTTCGGCCCGCTTTGCGTTTCGTTCTGCACGGTCATGTGCAATCTGGTACCAGACAGTAGTGGCGGTTACCAATAGTGTCATGGCGATTGCTGTGACAACGAACACAATCTTTTGATTGCGCTGAGACATCTTCAAACTCCCGTCAAGGTTAACGTGCTGATTTGGCGATAATCGAATGGGTGCTATTCAAGCTGAGTGAACTTGGGTAAATCAATCAAGCTTCTAACCGACGCCTTGCAAACGCGCCATTGGAAAGCCAACTTGAATTACCTGCACCTACTGCGCGACAAAATCACCAAATCAAAATATGTCCGAAAATCACTTTGAAACTCAGATCAAACGCCTATGTATTTGCAAGATATATTGCTGGTTCCGCCAGGCTAAAATAAAATCATTTCTACTAAGTTTCCTTATTTATGGGCACTTTCTGCACTTCTGGCTCCAAAATGAATTCGATGCTTCATCCATAGCACAGCTATGCGAGCGCTTGACATGACAGGGGTTGTTAAGAAAAGGTCCGCCAAAAAGCAGCATGGCAGCTAGCAATGTTAAAATGGCAGAAAATAAAAATACTGCTCATTCTTAAGCGAAAGAAGCGGTAATGTTCCCAGATGAGGAGAAAACAAGTCCTGTGGTTAAAATTAGATTGAAGCGCACTGGAACTACCAAAATACCGCATTATCGTATTGTGGCCGTCAATAGCCGCAGCCGGCGTGATGGCATGCCCATTGAAGAACTCGGCTGGTACAATCCCTGTTCCGATGAATTGCACTTTAACAAAGAAGCTGTGGAAAAATGGAAGAAAACTGGAGCACAACTAAGCGACAGAGTAGCCAGCCTTTTAAAAAAGGCAGACGCCGGTCAAACTACGGCCCAAGCGAATTAAGCTCTTCGACGGCGCCGGAAGAATTGGCCGAGTATATCTTTAGAGTGCTCGCGCGCGATGACGATTCCGGTTTATTACATTTTGAAAGGGAAGAAGTCCATCCCGGACGCAGTCGCCTAACTGTTACCGCTGATCCTTCCGTTACTGGACGCTTAATTGGCAAAGACGGACGGACAATATCTTCTTTGCGTGTGCTCATTCGTGCTGCCGCCAGCCGCTTCCATAAACGTATTGATATAGAAATTACTTAGGTGGGCGGACTTATGCCCGTGCCCTAATCGTCGAATTTTTGCGAACTTGTCGCGGCAGCCAAGATGTGCTAGCTGCGCTAGCATTGAAGTATCAATTTAATTTGAAAAAATGTTGAAAAATAGCGAAATTGATTTTAATCCAACAGATGCCCCTGTGCAGTAAAAATCGATAGTCAAGCAGACTGGACATGACTTTCGGGCGCATTGAAACAGTAAATATATCCTTAAATTTTTAAGAAGCACTATATTGATCCTGGTTGTCAAAAAATGGCAAAGTTTGGTGTATACATTCATTTCCGTTCCCGGATACCGAAGCACAGCCCAGCTATCAATTGCAATCATTTATCGATTTTTTCCCTTGCAGTATATGCAAGCGATCTAAATCACATTTATTCGGATGAAAGATCAAAGCGTTCGGATGTAACTTTGAGTGGATCGATCACGGTTTTTGATTGGCGGCCAATCCTTGTGGACTGGCTGCATATCGACCAACGGAAGGGCCGATTTCGATTGTTTGAACAATGGATTCACCCAGGTTTCGGAAAGGAAAATCACGTGAGCACGGGTCTGAAAGAAGCCCCTTCGTCGAGCGCTGAGTCAGTCCCAACGGCCGCTACGAGTCGTGGTAATTGAAAAGGATGCACCGTATGGGTTGGACACGGTCCGGGCGGTAGTCGATGACGATGTTGTCGATGTCGGGGACTATTCGAACTTGAATGGGGAGCAGATTGTGTTTCTGCTCAAGGGCATGCGCGCCAATATCGGTGTTCTTCTCACCGTCGTGACTGGCGCACGCCTTTGTCATCTGGTCAACCACGTTCTGCGCCTGTACGACGTCGAGAGAGGGCGTACGGTCGTCGTAACGCTGTACGACGACGTCCGACTCAACACGGCCGTCCTAGGCGCTGAAACGCTGCCGCCGGGACTCTGGGCCGTCAATCGCGGCGGATTTATCCAGATCGCGACTGGTGGTGGCGACCTCACTTATGACGAGGTGACAGGCCGATTCGCGACGAAATCGCGATGAAATGCCGTTGCGTCGGATCTGACTTAGCAGAGCGACAGGGGAGCCGGCACCCCCAGTCGCTCTGCCCACATCGATTTTTTTGCTGCTGACTATTACATACTATAGTAGAACGTTAGCGCAAAAAAGCGCTACAATAAGCTAATCGATTTTTCCCAGGGCAGTGATGCAGCTACGCAGCCAGGGGCACAGCAATATTTAGTTCGTCCCAGGGCACAAATAACTTTTGTTCTTTGTTTTTAACTATAAGATTAAGTTGTGATAGTTCATGCACATCGCCATGAACATTGGCATAAGAGCGCTTCAACTGAGCAGCAAGTTTTCTGCAGCTTAACGGACCATGGTTTCTTAGGAACTTTACCAATTCCATACGCTTAGGTGACAGCGTTCTGAACAAATCTGATTCACTTGTGAAAAAAAGCTTGTGGATAGGCTCGTCCGGCGGTAAGCCAGCTTCAGCAAGCTTGAATCCTCTGCGCAAATCTTGATGAAATTCTTCCGGCGTGCAGATTGATATAAATATCTTGCGCTTATTCTTGTCTTTTTTATTCATATTCTTTTCTCTTTCTGTATTGTTCTATAGCTTGCTCAAAATCAGCGAGCAGCACATCTAAATTTTGGAAGGTATACGGAAATTCTTTGTCATAGATGTGTTGGTGGTCTCCCTTACCGCTTTTGTTATCCAGGCGGAATATTGTGGTGCCATCGGCTGCGCGATAGTTAAGCCTATATTTGTAACCGTGCGGTCTCTCCTTAGTTGTTTCGGGTAGTTTCCAAATAATGCCGGATGCGATCGAGCCATCTGGAAACCGGGTTGTTGTATCGTAGCGTACTTTGGCCTTTTCTATATATGGCATTATACTATATACTCTCTTGGAGTATCGGGTCATTTTTAATTTCTCCCTACAAATCTGATTAAGGAATTAACAATGCGCAGGAAATTCCGCGTATATACCTATACGTAGATTGCGGAAATAAGTTCATTTCAGATCGGGAGTTGATTACAAGCTGTTCGCATTGTAATGGTGGCGGACTTGCCCAGGATCCTAGGGCCGGGCGGCACTCGCGCCCGCCCCTACGATTCTAATGAATCGGCGTCGGTGCGCTTAGTAGAATGCATAATGCGCAGGGCGGCTACTGCGGCGCCAAAGCCATTGTCGATATTTACTACGGTCAAACCGGCAGCACAGCTGTTAAGCATGGTCAGCAATGGTGCAATGCCTGCAAAGCTCGCTCCATAGCCTACAGATGTGGGCACTGCAATTACCGGTGTGGCCAATAAGCCAGCTACTACGCTAGGCAAGGCGCCATCCATGCCGGCAACAACAATGCAAGCAGAGCTTTTGCGCAATTGCGGCAATTCACTGAGCAAGCGATGCAAGCCTGCCACTCCCACATCATTGATGCGCTGTACGCCAACACCAGACGCTTGCAAATAAAGCGCTGCTTCTTCTGCAATGGGCAAATCTGCAGTGCCTGCGGTAACTATACTTATAGCAAACTTAGACTCAGAGGCGGCCGGCATTTCACCCCAGAGTAAAATTTTGCCTTGCGGATAATAGTTAACTTCAGGCATTTGCTTTTTTATAGACGCTGCAAGTTCCGGAGCAGCTTTTGTGCCGACAATTAAATTATGCTTTTCTCTCAGGGCGCAAGCGATGGCCATAATTTGTTCTACAGTTTTGCCGGGGCAATAAATGACCTCTGGCATGCCTTGTCTTATGGCGCGATGGGTGTCCAGGCGCGCGAAGCCCAGGTCTTTGTAAGGAAGCTCTTGTAGTTCTGCATAGGCGTCGCCAACGTTTACTTTGCCTTCGTATATGGCATTTAGGAGTTTAACGACTGTGTCTTTGTCCATTTTTTGTTTCCATATTTATCCCGACTTATGCGGACTCGTCGCTTCGCTCCTCGCCCCTACGATTCCAATGGGGGTTGTCGATCCAAATGGACAGAGCGCGATTCCAACGATCGGATTGCGTTTGCGGAGCCCTGGCGATAGCCTTGCAAATCTACGGTCACATATTCATAACCAAGTTCCTTCAGCCGTTGTGTCACCAGTTTTTGATTATCAGGATCTGACAAAAAATCAGGCAACTCATCGGTAGCAATTTCTATGCGCGCCAGTTGATCGTGATGCCGCACCCTTACCTGGCGCAGACCTAAAGAGTGCAATACAGATTCTGCTTGATCAACTATTGAAAGTTTATCCGATGTAATGGGCACAAAAGTAGGAAAACGTGAAGAAAGGCAGGCAGCTTGTGGTCTATCCCAACTCGGTAAACCAGCTGCTTTGGCCAGCTGGCGAATTTCTTCTTTGCTCAATTGCGCCTCTTGTAGCGGACTCAATACTTTAAACTCGCGTGCCGCCTGATGCCCGGGGCGAAAGTCTGAGAGATCGTCAAGATTGGCTCCATAAGCCAAATAATCAATTTTATAATCCTCAGCCATTTTTTGCATACACTGAAATAATGTCGTTTTGCAAAAATAGCAGCGCATTTCATTATTTGCTTGATACTCAGGCTTTTCCACTTCATCGGTGTTAATTTCAATAATTTGCCAATTAAACTGCTTGCCCTGCTCACGGGCAAACTGCAATTCTTCCTGGGCTAGACTTGGCGACACCGCTATAACGACAAGCGCCTTTGCCCCCAGCTCCGCGCGCGCATAATACGCCAACAGTGAACTGTCCACGCCGCCTGAATAAGCAACCATCACACTGCCCAAAGAGCGTAAGTGTTCTTTTAGCCTTGATTCTTTTTGTCGTAAAAGATTTAAATCCATGGGCTAGTCATTTTAACACTGCCACGCTTGTCGGGGAAATTGCATGTTTTTTATGGGACTTTTGGACGCACGTGTATCCTAGGAATCGTAGGGGCGGGGCTTGCTCCGCCCACTTGCATCCGCCCGTTTAGTTTTAACCGACGTCATCGGGTAAAACGGGCGCGTATACTGCGCCCCTACGATCCTAACCACCCATGTAGTTGTCACGAGCCGCACGGTACTATTTCGCTGGCGCACTGTGCGCCATATTATGGCGCTTTTCCAATGCCTTAATTACTTTCTTACATACTGCAGGCAGAATGGCATATTCTTTGGCGTGATTGCTGACAAAGACTACTAGCACAAAGCGAATGCCATTTGGCAATTCGATATAGGCCGCATCATGGCGAACGGTGCTCATCCAGCCTGCTTTAGACCACAAGCGCGCCCCGGCAGGTAGCGCAGATCCCATAAAGCCTGTTGTCTGATTATCTGGATCATTAGCCGAATTTTTTGATCGTGCCGTCAAATCCCGCGTTAGAAGCGCAAGTATTGCCTGACTTCTTTCTTTGCTCACACATTTGTCGCTGACAATTTCACTTAATAGCCTGGCGGTGGCATTAGTGGTTAGTTTATTGCGATTTTCAAAATCTTTGCCCACAAAAATACGTTCGCGACCAAAAGGACCATCGCCCCATGTCTTTTGATTGACATTGATATTTTTATAGCCCGATGCCTGAAAATATCTATTAATGGCATTACGTTTTTCTGCCCACTCAGCCATTTCCTGTGGCGGCAATTGGGGTCCGCTCGTTGTATCCGTCAAGACATCTATTAGATAGTGCGTGGCATCGTTGGATGAATCGACAATCATGTCCCGGCAAGCTCGCTTTAGCTCATCGCTCTCTTGTATTTTATTGTTTTCCAGCCATTGCTGCGCAGCGACTAGATAGAATAATTTGACAATACTCGCCGGATAGATTGGCTCATCGCCGCGAAAATGGGCTATTTCAAATGAATTAGTGTCGGTAAAATCTACTAGCGATATGGCTAAATCATTTGCCTGTAACCGTGTGTTGGCAAATTCAGACAACACTTCATTGGCTATATCGTTAACCAGTTGATTTATTGAACTCATTACTTGCATGCCTCCCTTATATCATTTTGCTGCCAAAAAGTGAAAAAGAAGAAAAGAGAGCAGGAGCGCAGTCGTGACTCGTTCGCGGGTGTTGAACGAGTTGCGCTCCTGTCTCAGGAGAAGTGACACCCCCTTGGGGTGTGAATGGTGGAAGGTGGAGACCCAGTAGATTAAGCTGGATCTCTCGCGAGATGAGCTGCCCATCCGTGGTTAGCAGCTACTAACTCCCCCGAGATTCTGTAGTTTCCTACGCGAGTGTGAGGTTTTCCCACAAACACCCACAAATCTCCGGGGGCATCCTAACTAACAGGGTGCCGCCGTGGGGCTAGCACAGCGGCGCTCTTTCGGGCCTGAGCTGAATAACTCTTATAGGTAACCGATAGGCACCTCCTTTCGTTAAGAGGAAGACGCGACGCGGCAAGCCGGGAAGGCTATTCGCTTGCGCTGAGGAACTGTTCGTATTCCAGTTCCCATTCCTCCGGTCTTCGATCCGCTTGGCCGAGGATCTCGGCTGCGCTCCAACCGCACGCGACGACGTTCAAGTCGCCAGCGGCGTCGCGTCTTCGGGTTTCCAGGGGATTGGGATTCCGTTGCTTCGTACCGCATCGATGCAATGCTCCGTCAGTAGTGACCGAGAGCCGGGTAGGGAAAGGATGATGCCATATGATGAATGGCTTCCTAGCCCAGCTCCCCTTTAGTACATCAACGGTGACAGCCCCGGCGGGAGCATCGACCTGGTGTCGTCGCGCTCCCAGACCTGGTTTGAGATGAAGTCCGACTTACGCACTGGCCTGATGTTCCAGGGGAATCGGCAGTCCGTGCGCAAGGCAGTATTGAACAACAGCGCGCGATGCAGCCTTAGGCGAGTTGTACTTCTTCTTGTTCTTGAGGGGATCCTTACGCGGTGTCCCTTTACCGGGACGATCCTTTTCTTTCATACGATGCAGCTCCTTGATGGGAGACCACTCCCGGGCAAGCCGTTGGCACCGTGCCATGCCGGACAACCAATCCGACTACGACCATCCGAGAACACCTGACATGAGATTGAACCCACGACAACCTTGACTGTTCCGCGACAAACTAATTCAAGGTTGTTCTTCCTTTCAGGTGCTAACACTCAACTACTCGCATATCGCGGGTTGTGATTTAGCTAAGCGGTGAGCAAAACGTGCTGTCTATATTGAAGAAAAAAATCCAAAGGAAATATAAAGAACACTTTGAGCTTAATTTTTGGCGTACGGTAAAAGCAAGAGAATGTTGATATTTCGCAGAGCGGGAAAAATCAATCAGAGCACTTGATAGCTTGGGCTAAATTACATGGCTTGGGGCTTTGAAGGTTATCGATAGCTAGCGCTAACCAGCCTATTTGTCAGTAGTTTAGCGACAATTAAAAAATTAAATGGCTGCTTTACACTTGCGCTAGCGGCGCGAATATCGATCTGTATTTATCTTGTCTACAGGATAAATATTCGTGCTTGAAAACTAAAATTTCATATTCGGAGGGGTAGATCTCACAAATATCTCACGCTTGACATTTACAATGACTCATACGTCCAAAGAGGTATTGCAGACGCCGACAAATTTTTCTAAGCCATATCCTCGGCGATTTGTCCGCAAAAAGAACTAGCAATATTCCCTTCTTACTAAAACCAGGCTTTTCTTTAGCGCCAACTAGCAGTGTGCTGCAGACGCTTTTAAAGGGAGAAATGAATATGATATTTACATCGGAGAAAGTTAGAATCTTTCGCAAGCGGCTGAAAAAGCACGTGGTTCCTATTGTGGACATTAGTCAGTCGGGCCACCAGTCTATTACCCGCCCCAATGACCACCGGCGATATCTTATTAAAGGGTGCTTCAATTACCGGCTACAGCAGCCTGCTTCTATCGCTGGAGGCAAATCAACAGTCTGGTTGCTTAATTGTGCAGTCAGAAAAAAGCAAATCTCGCTCTGGCGTTCTCATTTTTCGCGGCCGCATTTTGGGCTGCATGTATGGACAGAAGCATTTAGATAACTATTTGTTTGGTGATTCAGCTTATAAGCGTGCCCTGAACGATTTGCAGAATATCAATAAAACTGTGGATGTCTATGGTTTGAAAGAAGAAATTGTTATTGCCGCTGCTGCCTTATTTCACGGACCAATATTGGAAAAGCCGGACCTGCCCGCCCCTCAATTTTTTGAAGAAGCCCTGGCCGCTTTAATTGAATCCAATGCCCCCGGCTGCATTGTCATTACGGATAAAAGTAATGATGTTGCCTCTTGCATGGTCTATGTATTTGCCGGACGGATAGTGGGAGTACATTGTAATAAAAAGGGATGGTTGCAACCCGACATCGCCACAGTGCGCAAGCACTTAAGCCGGAATAAACATCCGCGCATTCAGTCTTGTTTTATACCCTGTAATAATGTTGTGGAAGTTGCGCAATATTCATTCAGTCTATCTGGGCTTGCAGACCGAGAATTCACTAAACCCCAAGTATCGGGACATCATTATGTGCCTAATATTTTCTATTTATTGCGCATGGATGAGGCGCGCCTGAAGGCATTAGTTCCTCAAACAGTGAGAATAGATAAATTTGTGCCGGGTGTTGGACGATATGAGCAAGGTTTTCTCAATCGATTGTCCAGCCTAGCACTTAACTATTCCTTCTCCGTCCGCCCATAAATCCGGCGGTGTCCAACAACATCGTACGGCGGCGCTTGCGCTGCCTTCGGAAGAATCGACAATGATTATTGAAATTGTAGGGGCGGGCGCAAGTCCGCCCGTGTCCTGCCTGCCCGGCATAACTTATATACCGCTCGGCCGCTGTGCCCGTGTCCTGTCCTACGGAAGAATCGACAATGATTATTGCGGAGAGAAGAACCCATTTCCACAATAAAAAATGAAAAAAACAAAGAAAGCGAAGGCGAACGGGACGCGTGCGCCTCGGCGGACGGTGTCCCGTTCTTATGCGTTTTCGATATTGTCGTCAATCATGCCAAAGACCGCCTTCCTGACGGAAGTCGACCTTTTGTCCATGCCGGTGCGGCATCTGATAGATGAAGCATCTGCCTGCTTTGGGGTCGGCTGGGAACTGATTGCGATCGGCCCGTTGAAGCTTGATCAGCCTCAACTTATTACCACCCCTCCGCCAGCGGATCTGGATCCAGTTTGCAAACTTGAATCCCCATATCCCCATGATGAGGAGAGGTCCCAGGCATGTAGTGAATGCCCAGATAAAAACTCTTACCAGCAAGCGATCTCTTTTTTGGAGATTGTCGAGTTCGCTGTGCTGGTCTGGTGTAAAAAACAAGACATATTGCTGTAGCTTGGTGTTCATCATTGTCTCCTTAGCGGTTGCTGCGACGAAAACGAACTTCCGGCGGATTGCGAGGGTACGGCTCGTACCAACTAGCCAGGCTCTCGAAGAGCACACGTGGTATGAACCATACGTTTATGGCAATCCCCACCGGTACAGCGAGGATCACCATCACGATCAGCAAAACCACGGTCTGCAAAACTCCATCGACGCTGCTGTTGTTCGATCCCATGCTCTCTCCTCTTACTTGCTAGCGCGGTCGATACCTGGACGTAACGCTTTATGCCAGGGTCTTTTGGCTAACAAGTGCAAAAAATGTGGGGGATTCAAACTTCGATAAGGGGACTACTAAAACGGGGGAGGGATTTCAAAAACACCCCTAAGCTGCCATAAATCAAAAGCCCAAGTCAATAGTTTTCAAGACTGAGCTTATTTTCCTTGGACCAGCCTGTGAGGCTGTGACTATAACCTTGATTTAAATTCATGCGCAAAAGGTACATTAATTGTTCTCGCAAAGATTAGCGCGGTTGCGCTAGCTTTTTACCATGACATCATTGTAACGGGCGGACTTGCGCCCGCCCCTACAACAACAAACGTTCGATGATGCGCCCATAAATCGCTTGCAAAGTAATCAAATCATCTATTTTTACGCATTCATTTACTTTGTGCGCTGTGGCATTGATTGGACCAAGCTCAATCACCTGGGCTCCCGGCAATTTGGCATAAAACCTGCCATCCGATGTGCCGCCGCCTGTGGATAGCTCCGGCTCAATTTTTGCCAGCTGTCTAATTGCTTCTTGCGTTGCAGTCACCAATTCCCCTTGTCCCGTTAAAAACGGCTCACCGGTCAATCTCCAGCTAATTTCAAAATCCTTTCCCGGCTTCAGTCCGTGCTTAGCAAAAATGGCATAAACACGCTCTTTCAATTGCTCGGGTGTAGATTCTGTGCAAAAGCGAAAATTGAAAATGGTGACAAGGTCCGGCGGCACAACATTATCCGACCCCACACCGGAATGCATATTGGTAATTTGAAAAGACGTGGGCGGAAAATATTCGTTGCCTTTGTCCCAGACTTCTTTAGCCATATCCGCCAGGGGCGCCATACTGATATGAATTGGATTAGTAATCGTTTGCGGCGGCGCAGCCACATGTCCTTGCACGCCGCGCATTTTTAATTGTCCATGAAAAGACCCGCGCCTGCCCACTCTTATTACGTCACCCACAGTTTTGCTTGAGCTGGGCTCGCCGGTAATAAACATTGCCGGATGTTCGCCGCGTTCTTTTAGGATTTCAGTCATCGGCACAGCACCTAGAGTTGAGTCCAGCTCCTCATCACTTGTTGCCAGCACCATAAGCGAACCTCTATGATTGGGATGAGCGCCCACAAATTCGCGCGCGGCAACAATCATCGCTGCCAGCCCACCTTTCATATCCACCGCTCCGCGGCCATATAAAAAGCCATCTCTTTCGGTTGGCTTAAAAGCCGGGCTTTGCCACTGATCGTCGGGTCCTGGTTCCACAACATCAGTGTGCCCTGATAGCACCAGCCGTGGTGCGCCACTGCCATGCACAGCAAGCATTGCTCTTCCCGCACCAAATTTAAAATGCTCAATTTTAAAACCGTCACTGCTTAGTTGTTTAGCAATGAGATCCTGGCAGCCGGCATCGTGAGGCGAAACTGATGGGCAGCTCATTAAGTCTGCGGCTACTTGTAATACTTCTGTCTTCTTCAATTCAATCATCACTACTCACCGAAATATAACCAACGCCCCATTTTAGCTGAAAAACATCAGATTGACATATCGTACGTAATATCGTACGATATTGATGGGCAAGTCCCATACATATCCTTGAGGTTAAATTACCATGCGCAGCATGCGGGTCAGTGAAGCGAGAATGAATTTGTATAAGCTTGTTGATCAGGCTGTACAATCGCACGAGCCGGTGATGATTACTGGCAAGCGCGGCAATGCTGTCATTATTGGCGAAGATGACTGGAAGGCGGTAGAAGAGACGCTTTATCTCTTATCTGTACCGGGTATGCGCGAGTCCATTATTCAAGGGATGAAAACGCCGCCAGAAGACTGCCAGAAAACAATTAAATGGTGAACTGGCAGGTTGTTTATACTGCCCAAGCTGTCAAAGATGCCAAAAAGCTTGCTCGAGCGGGACTAAAAGACAAAGCCAAACAATTATTGCTCGTCCTAGAAAAAGACCCATTTACCAACCCGCCACGCTACGAAAAACTTCTAGGCGACCTCACCGGTGCCTATTCTCGCCGCATAAATATAAAACACAGACTCGTTTACCAGGTGCTTAAAGATCAAGCAATGGTAAAAGTTCTGCGCATGTGGACCCATTACGAATAGAAGCCTAAGTTGGGTCGATTTTCTCGATTCCTAGGCGTTTCTTTAACTAAAAATGAACTTTTAATCGGATTCCGTCCTTGACATATTATGGTGGAATCGCCATAATTGGGTCGGATCTAGTTATAAAGATTTTTGTTCTTTTCCTGATCCGGTGCAGGACGTGATGGGCTTTGCTCTATACCAAGCTCAGATAGGACGGATGCATATTAGTGTGAAACCTTTGAAAGGATTTGGCGGGGCTAGCGTGTTAGAAATTATCGATGATCATCAGGGTAGTACATACCGAGCTGTCTATACGGTGAAATTTGATAATGCAATATACGTGCTGCATGCTTTTCAGAAGAAGTCCAAGAAAGGAATCAAAACTCCCCAACAGGAAATAGAACTTATACGACAGCGCCTTAAGGTTGCTGAGGAAGATCACAAATTGCGCACAAGAGGTGCATCATTATGAGCAACAAGGAAAGTACAAGCATTCGACGCGGTAGCAATAATATATTTGCAGATCTAGGTTATTCAGATCCAGCTACTCATTTGCTGAAAGCACAACTCGTAAGCCGCATAGATGAAATACTAAGCGAGCAAAGGCTCACTCAAACCAAAGCTGCAAAAATTATGGGACTTAGTCAGCCAGATGTTTCCCGGTTGCTTAAAGGACAGTTCAGGGAAATATCAGTTGAACGAATTATGCGGATTTTGATGCGCCTTGGCTGCAAAGTTGATATTGTCATAAAACCACCAGGACGCAAACTTGCCGGTTCGATGATTCACGTTCAATACCCTCAACCAGAAGCTGTGTGAAACGCATCTAGAGGAACTCAATGTAATGAAACGCTCCGCCGAAACGCAAAAAAGATTTGAGCAAGGACGTGCTGCTGCCAGGTCCCGTGTTATTGACCGCGGAGTAGTTGCTTTCCGGGCCGATCCTGAAATGATGGAAATGCTTTTGCGTGTCTCCGAACATAAGCGCATCCCTTATGGCGTTATGGCGCGCTCCTGGGTAATGGAACGTTTACGCGAAGAAATTAAAACCGGCCCATTAGAATCGTAGGGGCGGATTGCATCCGCCCATTACATTAACGGGCGCGCATGCTACGCCCCTACATCAGAAGTCACGTTGCCCGCTTACTATGTTCCTACTTAAGCCGCTAATTGATCTTTGAGGAATCGCCGGCAATAACGCTGCGCATTAGTAGTTATATCGTTTTCCGCCAGTTCGCGCGCGGCACGCGTATTAAGACCCAATGGTACAACTTCGCGCACACCAAAGAGATCATAAACTTTAAGCCCACTCTTTTGATCATCGATATTATATTCAACCACCGGCAGCCATTGATTATCGAGCTTCATCTCCAGCCGCAATTTCAGCGCGCCTTTCTTGTCACCCAAATCATCTTGCGTAACCACTCGCGATTCAAGTGGCTCCCCTTCAGCATTTTGTGCCAACACCTCGGCAACCAAATCCGCAATCTTGGGCGTCGGAACGAAATCCCATATGCTCCGTAGGGGCGGGGCTTGCTCCGCCCGCTGGCGCAAAATCCTGCTGCTCTGCATTGAATCGGTGCGTCATCCCCGGCTTCGTAGGGGCGGATTGCATCCGCCCGCTTAAGTCCGGATTATATGTCGAATCTTCCTCATAATTTTCCATCTGATCATCTTCCACCTGCGGCACATATGGCAAATTGAGCTTCTGCCCTCTCTTTAAATGGGCAACCGGCTCACCGCTCTTCAAAACATTTTGTAGACAAACCATTAACCTGAGCAATCTCCACCCATTTACTTTCATCACCCAGGGCAGGATGCCTTCTGGCAATTGATTTGAGCGTATCGCCCAGCCGGCAAGTATATGGAATATATTCCCCAATTTCTCCCTCGCCACCTGCCCCCAACGTGTTGGCATAAACCATCAGCGGTGTTGGGTCTTTCAAAACGTGAATCTTATATCTCAATATTTGCGAGCGCGTAGGCATCGTCAACACAGTGCCCGCCTTGAGTTCGCGCGTATACGCCTCAACTGCATCCAATTCCGCCTTGATTTGATTGACATTGAGCAGAAGCGGAATCAGCCTTCTGTCTTTGAGCATTCTCAAAGCGATAGTTTCCATTGTGTCATCGGGTCTGGTGATAATTTGATGTTTTGTGTTGTCCCCAAACAATTGATTGAATAGCCTGGCAGCCTTCTTATCATCAAGCTTTTGCCCGGCTATATCGGCAATGATGATTTCAATTAAGCCGCGAATATTATCAAATGGTTTTGTTTGCTGACTTTGCGGAACATTAGCGCTGCCCCGCCTGCCTTCTACAGCAACAAAATCATCATCATTGTCATCATCGTCGTCATCATCATCTGTGTCATAGATTATTTCTTTGCGCGTCGGTGTTTTATCTTCACCAATAGTCCGCGCTTCAAACTTATCTTTCTCGCTATGATCAATTATTTCAATTTCTGGCAAAGTGTTAGCCCAGTCCTTTTCATCTTCATCATCAGGGTACCCCACTGCCTGAGCCAGTTTTTGTTGTTGGTGTTGTGTAGTTGTGCTGGTTGGCGTTTGTCCTGGTGCCGTATTTGGTGGCAAAGTCTGAGTGGTCCCTGTTTGCGTACCGGTTATCAAATTGGTCAAGGGCGATGTTGTAGCAGCCTGTTTGTCCGGGCGGCAATTTTGTATCATCAATTACTATCCAGTCCGCCTTTGCTGCATTTGCCTATTGGCGCTCCTGCGAGCGGCCCAGCAAATTGCTCCTGTGCTTGTTCCTTCAGTTGGTGTTGTGCTGCCTTTCTTGCCTGTGGGGGTTAGGGTATCAGTCAAGCCTGATTGCCCTTTGCCCACGAACGCCAATTTAGTTGTGTCTTCCGCGCCTTTCTCTCCCTTTTCTCCTCCTTGCGCCGGTTGCAAAATGCCTTGCAGTGCTTGTGCTATGGGTGATGTTCCCGGCACAGCTGCTCCTGCTTTCCCTTCTCTAATTGCCAGTCCGCCTGGTCCAATAATAGTGGCATTGGCACCAATCCCCTGTTCACCAACAATTAGCGTTCCTCTTCCTGTTTGCGCTTTGCTGATTGCATCACTTACATAAAGAGAATCGTTTAATTGATTTGCTGTTAGCGATGGCGTTGTATTAGCGAAGTTACTGTCTCTACTTAAACCAAGCCCGCTTCCTTCCAATGTTTGCCTGAATGTGCTGGGAAACTGGCTATTAGGCGATTGATTGCTTGGTGTCTGAATTCCGCCTTTCTCATCAGCCGGAATTGCAATTGGTAAACCTTCTCGCCCGGGAATTCCAATTTGTCCAGGCATTGTGCCTGTACCTTTCTGTTCCCTGCATCTGTCACAAACGTTTTATCGGCTCGGGATTGGCGAAATTGATCTAGGTGATATCTGTTGCTCCTGGCGTCACTGCCGGCGTTCCACCTTGATGCGTCACTGCGTCTGTTCCTGCGATTCCTTTGCCGTCATATGGTGCTGTATCTATGTCTGCGTGCCCTTTGCCTTCAAGTGGCGATACGTCTGTCAGTTTATCTCGAGCCACTTCTGTTTTGGCTGGATTAGCGCCTCCATCTGCTCCAGCCGTGCCTGCGCCCGCTGATTTGCCTGTCGCTGCGTCTGTTACCAGCGTTCCTGATTTCGCATCCCCCTTTGCCGGAGTCTCAGCTTCTTTGCCTGGTATTTGTGTGTCCTTGGCAGCGACCACTTGGTTAGGTGTACTTGCTTTTTCTGGATTTGCCGGCGCTTGCTGCGATTTGGGATCTACTTTAGCGACTTCTGTTTTTTGTTCGGGTGTTTTAGGAGTATCGTTCGATGTGGTTGGGTTCTTAGGATTTGTATTATTTGCAGTTTTGTCAATTGACTGGGATCGTGCATTTGAAGCAGAATTGAGACGTGGACCGTCTGTAGGAGAGGCTGGTACACTCTCTTGCCTGGTTGTTGGCTTCGCTCGCGCAGTGTCAAATTCATCACCAACATTAGCTCCACCAGATAAAGCGGCCGGATTCGCTCTTGTTGCAGGTGCCGAGGGCTCTACCGGACTGATACGTGGATTAGCGGTAGGAGAGGCTGGTACACTCTCTTGCCTGGTTGTTGGCTTCGCTCGCGCAGTGTCAAATTCATCACCAACATCAGCTCCACCAGATAAAGCGGCTGGATTCGCTCTTGTTGCAGGTGCCGAGGGCTCTACCGGACTGATACGTGGATTAGCGGTAGGAGAGACTGGTACACTCTCTTGCCTGGTTGTTGGCTTCGCTTGCGCAGTGTCAAATTCATCACCAACATCAACTCTACCAGATGCACCAGCTTGAGGCGCTTCCCTTGCAGGTAATGCGCCAGCAGCTGGTATGCCCTCTTGCCTGGTTGCTGGATTGGCTCTTGTATCGTCTACTTCATCACCAATATCAGCCCCGACAGATGCACCACCTTGAGTAGCTCCCGCTGTAGGCGGCGGACTTTCAGCAGAACGAGGTGTCGAGGTATTTGCAGGGGTCGCTGGTGTACAGTTTTGTTCTTTTGTTGAATTGGCTCTCGTATCGTCTACTTCATCACGAATATCAGCCTCGGATATACCAGGCGGAATTGGTTCCTTCGCGGAAGGCGGCGGACTTTCAGCAGGATGAGGTGTAGAGGTGTTTGCAGGGTCAGCTGGTGTATAGTTCTGTTCTTTTATTGAATTGGCCCTCGCATCATTTATTTCATCATCAACATCATTCTCACCAGATATAGAGGGCTGACTTCCGATCCCTGGGTTCAGAGAATCGCCCGCTGTGCTATTGTTTACTTTGTTTGAATCAGTTTGATCTGATGCCGAAGAATCACCTTGCACAGTTTTTGCCTCAGGATAGTTTGTAGGACTAGACTCTGTAGAGGCTCCAGCGGAATCATCGTTATCTAACCAATTAGAATCGGACTGACTTGTTGCTGACAATTCAGTACTTACGTCGTCTGCGTCAAAAAATCTTCGGGAAATTGCCCCCAGATGTCGCTAATAATCAGATCGTTCCATTCAGCAGATTCAGATGGATCTTTTACGGATGGTTTTGTCTTGAGGGCAACAGCCTCAGTAGAATTTCGAGGCGTAAAGTTTCTAGAGCTTCCAACAGGTCGATTGTTTGACCCTTCGGTCCGAGGGTTAGCTGGTGGAGGTTTGCCAGAAGATGTTTCTCCTGTTCCCTGCGGTATACCGTCCTTGCCGCCTACTATTCCCACTTTATTCAAGAAGGCATCATATTTGCCATTGCGCAAATTTGTGTATGCCCCACTGCAAATGTTAGCAAATACGTTGGCTGCTACAGGATTCAAACCCATGCATTCGAGCAATGCCCGTTCAGCAAGGACAAAGTTATTGTTGTTTTGCAGTGCCTTGTCACCGCCATCACCACCGGCACTGCTGCCTCCAGCTTCAGGGGGAGGAGGAGGAGGTCCAGGTCCACCCATAAATCAACTCCTGTATATTTACCCGTACGTGACAACAATCGAACTGTTTCAGGGACAATTCGAAAATTGGATTAAGTGAAAGGAAAGCCAGTAAAGAAGCGACTTTTAGAAAAATCTGCAGATATTTGTTGTTAATACCTTTTGCCCGTTTTTGCACAAAAATCCAACTCTTTCGAATGTTTATTTGACTTTTTCGCAATACTTGTTCTTGTCTTTTTGAGATATTTACTAGATGTGTTTCCGATAACAATTTTGTGCGCGTGGACAAATAATCTACTGACAACTAGCAATATGCGCCCGACATATTTAGATGTCAAGTTAACCGGGTGGAAATCCCATTGCACTAGCTCCGCTAAGTGTAAAGATCATAATTAATGTAGCGATTTTCAGCAATTTAATTTTGTTGTAAATAAGTGACAGATTTGGGCAATGGCTAGAAGCCTAGCGAGTGCCCGACCCACTTAATTAAGCGGTCTCAGCAGATCAATTTTATCGGACGTTGCTAAGAGTAAATTACGCTGACTTAGGGTGTGCAGTTTATGTAGAGATATAGTGTCATTTTCTCTTGGTTTTTTCACGAGGTTAGTTAGGTTTTTTGGGTTAAGTAAGGATTTTTAGCGTAAAGCTAATCTCTCGCATGGATGCGAAAGTAGGAAGCTCTCGTGGATAACCAACTCGGTATTGTTCGATTACCCGGATCCCAAGTTTCAGTTTTGGAGCCCGAAGATGAAGCGCATCGGCATGCTGCTCGTCCTGTTCGCCATTACGTTCGCCCCGACTTCTGTCGCGGATGACAAAGAAAACCCGGCAGGTTCTCTGCCAACCACGAATGTTTCGGCGACGGCAAATCCAGCCGCCGCAGCCCCCATCCCCACGAAGGGTGACGTGCTTGCCGTCTACTACTGGGGAATGAGTGGCGAGGACCTAATCAAGTTTCGCACGAAAGTAAAAGCTCAAGGACTGGTCTTGTCTGCAAAGGATTGCAGTAAGCCGGCAGGGCTAGTCACGTTGAAGAGCAAGATTCATGATTCTGCTATCCGGACCCAAAGAAAGCTGAGGCAATCTTTGAATCGTACAAATCACTCTTGGAACAACGTGAGCTAATTCTGTTCGAGAGAGGATGGAGGTTGCCCAACGGGAAGCTATCACTTGGCGGAATGGTTCCCGTCTCTGATTGGGTCGCCCTGGACCCGGCGATAAAGTTTGTGGTTGAGTCTACCGCCGAGCCGAAGGGTGGACGCCAGGCATTGGCTGATGCCATGGACCACCCTGTTCCCGCAGCCGCTCCGCCAACCAGTGTCGCCAACAACGACACGCCGGCGCCCCCGCCACCTACTTCACCAGGGGCACAGCAGTAATCGGGAACTCTCCCGACCGGCACGTGCGACCCTCGCCCCGGGTCGCCATGTCGGCTTTCATCTTTCTAGCGGTTTTTTTCTGCCCTGCCGGATGTCAGCGGCAGATAATCTCTTGCGCGGATGCAAGATTGAACTGCCTCTGTGAAGCCCATGCGAAAGGTATTGACCAAACAAGTTCGTCACCCAGTCATCGATTACGCGGATACTTAGGAGACCATCCATGCTCGCGCGCATTGCTACTATTACTCTGTTCGCAATCGCAATCGTTTCGCTCGCAATCGCAAGTGCACAAGATACCGCAGCGGTTCCTGCAGCTTCGCCTGCAACCCAGAGTGCTCAAGCAGCTAAGCCGGCAACTACCAACACGCCTCCAACCCCCACTTCGAAATCCTCCACGGTTGCCCCACCGTTTTCGGGATTCGGTATCCGAGCGATTGGCTACTATTCCAGCAGCGCCAAAGGCGCAAACGTCAAAGGATTGCAAATCTTTGCCAGTGAAGGATTGGAGAATGCTGCCAAAGATACGAAAGACGGTCCGGCGGTCGTGGTCCAGCAAACTCTTAGGGATACCGACCAAAACTGGGCGGATTTCGTGTCTCATTTATGGAGATTTTCTCCGCGCGATAACCGCCAAGCCCTGGAAGAGGCGAGAGTTAGGGCCGCGGCACTGGCCGAAACATACCGACCTATCCTTAATGCAGGATTCAGGGTTTTGGTAATCGCAGATCCAGAGGACATAAAGTGGTCCTACGGAGCCGCTGTGCTGGTGCCCGGCATCACTGTACGATCGCAAATTGTTCTGCTCAAGAGCGAGTTCATGCGACTAAACGCAGATATCGTGGTGGCGGCGCTGCGAAGCAAGGCTGGTATGACGGATATCGTAGCCCTCTACCACTGGGGAATGCCGAAAGGAGATGTGGAAAAGTTTGGCAAACTAGTGGAATCGGAAGGGGTTGTCTTTATTTCAGTCGATTGTTCAACCAAGGAAGAGCTCGCAGCCTTCCACAAAAAGCTCGCGGAGAATTATTATGCCGACCCACCCGAAGCGAAGGTGATTTCGGAAGAAGGCAAGGCAATTCTAGCGTCATACCAGATACTTCTAGAAAAGAACGAAATCATAGTGTTGCAGCGAGCCTGGAGGCTGCCCAATGGAAGGTTATCCTTTAGCGGACCCATGCCTATTTCGACTTGGTTGGACAGGGACCAGGCAGCCACGTTCATAGTTCAGTCTACCGCTGAACCATGGCAGGGGCGGCAGGTTCTGTCCCAATCGATGAATCGCGCATTGCAGGACCAGGCAGCGAAGCGCGCTCCGACGAAGGATACGCCCAAAGAAAAGAAGTGATTGTAATATCCTCTCAACCGAGGCGCGTGGATCCTGCGCAGTAATCACCTCGCCGCGCACCTAGCGGCACCAACGTCAACGCGAGATAGAGCGGTGCATGGAAGCTCCGCTCCGGGAGCGCGCCCACAGAATGGATGCTGTGCGCGCGCCTCCTGTTTCTCTTTCTTTTTTGTTTTGTAATTTTATTGGTCCACGCCGCTTCTATTTCTCGCGCAGAATATCTTCGGGCAAGGAAGCGGCCTTAAGCAGATGCTTGAACAGTCCCAGGAATTGATACTCTCTAAATTAACCCAAGTCCCCCGGCGCCTTTTTTGCCTTTTAATGCAATTAAGCTATTGAGTCAAAAGCACGATGTAATATAATTGATTGTTGTTGAGGTATCAGCTAATTTATGAAACTTGACAAAAGGCTTAAAGAAAAGCGCGAGCAAATCCTCGCTATAGCTGCTAAACGTGGCGCATATAATGTGCGCGTGTTTGGATCTGTTGCTAGGGGTGATATGCACAAGAAGAGTGACATAGACTTGCTAATTGATTTGGAAAAAGGGCGCACTTTGTTGGATGTCGGTGGGCTCTTAATGGACTTGCGCAAGCTCTTGGGCTGTAAGGTTGATGTCGTAACAACCAAAGGATTGCAAGATGCGTTTCGGGAAGAGGTATTGAAAGAAGCAATACCTCTATGACGAGGCGGAGAGATATCTATTGGCTTCAGGACATAGAAAAAGCCATTGAAAGAATCGAGCGTCACCCAAAATATTCTGGTGGGAAAGCGGCATACGAAGAAGATGAGTACTTTCGCGATGTCGTGTACTTACAGGTTGAGCGTGTGTGTGAAGCGGCTACCCATTTAGTAAAGGAATTTGAATACAACAAGAAATATCCAGAATTACGGTGGGAAGAAATGCTTGGGATGCGCATCATTGTCGCCCATTATTATTGGAAAGCAAACGATGATGTTATCTGGGATACGGTTGAACAACATCTCCCAATATTGAAGGAAAAGGTCAAAGAATGGCTAAGCTTGTTGCAATAACAGAATTACAGTCAAATTTAATCTGCGCCTCGGTAATCGAGAGGCTAGCTTTATAAAGTAATTTCATGCACGCGTGGTCCGCCTGGGTTATCCGCCGCGCACGCAGCGGCACCGACGTCAACCGCGAGATAGAACGGGGCATGGAAGCCCCGCCCCTACGATTCCAACGGGAGGAGTCGGTTCAACGCGGTGCGCGCGCCTCCTGTTTCTTATTCCTTTTTGTTTTGAATTTTTTAGCCGTAAATCTTGTTTGCTAATTTTAATGAGACTTGAAAATCTTCTCCATCTTTCTATATCCATGAACGATGCGCACTATTTCTACCGTGCGATGTATTGTCTGGTGTCTGAAGTAAATCAGATAACGTCCTTCTGCAAGGCTCCGTAATCCAGGCTGCAACTCATCCCGACCTCTTCCTATTCCAGGATGTTGGGCAATTTCTAAACAGCATTGCTCAAGTCTGACTATAAACGAGGTGGCAGCTGCAGGATTGTTATAAGCTATGTAATCACCGATATCTTGCAGGTCTTGCCGCGCCTCTGCCGAGATAATCAATCTGGTCACGTGGCAGCCTTCTTGAAATTTTTATACCGGTTTTTTAGATCTGCAAAGACCTGTTCGGCTGGTATTCCTTCGCCTCTGTCCAATGAATCAATAGCCTTTTGGATATCGTATTTTAGTGCTTCTAGGTCTTCTGGGCTGCGGCGGGAGTCTATTTCTGCATGTATTTCTGCGTCTGTGACTGGTGGTAATCCTTGAGCTACACGCTTTGTATTAACTTCCTTGGCTAGACGATCCCATGCCTCGTCCCACGAGCGCAATTCCAAATGTCTAAGTAATTGTCCGCGTTCTTCTATTGGCAGTCTGTCAGCGGCCATCATTATCTGGTGCAGCGTAAGGTCTTTGTCTGGTTCATGCATTGCCATAATAAGTAACCTCTCTCACAAAGCAATCGTCTCTTTTAAGATCCTGTCTCGCTTGCGACTCCGAATTACCCTGCCGCTGACAGGTGTGACCATGCTTCATCTTCCTCTGGTCTCATCCAATCCTTTGCTAATGCTTGTTGGCTTAGTAGGGCGGTTTCTGAGGTTTTAATTGACGCTTCTTCTTCCAAGATGGTTACTAATGCGCGTCTTGAAGCTGGAAGCTGAATAGATTTGAGCAAATGTACATTGCCATTCTGGTCAATGATAGCTTCAAAAGTTTGCATCGGCGGGTGCCTCCTGTGCATTCTGTTTCTGAATTAAAATTGTAAACCAGCCTCGCGCGTCGAAAAAATCGTCTTTGATTATTATAACCTATATTTTCTGAATGCTCGGAAAGAGCGCGCATTTCTGGAATCCATGGACTAGCCAGAGCCGGGGCGCCCACCCGAGCTGATGTTTGTGAATCAGCGCTTCAATTCGTTTCGCCCGTTCCATTCCATATAGCTGCGCAGAACCTGATTCATTCGTGTCTGGTAATTTATTCCTTGATTTTTGAACCATTCAATCATGTCGTTATCCAGTCGCAGGGAAATAAGCCGCTTCTTTAGCGGACTGCCGATAATCGCATTATCCCAAAACGATTGATCAAGCGTTGGAATTTCGTCCTCATCGCGCTGCGCGCGTTTCAGTTTCTTCCAATTTTGAGCAGTCGTCTGTTTATTAATGTGCTTTTTAGCTATAGCCATAATCGTCGATGCCTTTTTCTATTTCTGCTGGTAATTGCTCTCTGCGCCTTTTGCAAGCCTTCGTTCTATTTATCCGTATCTCGCAATTCCTTATCTATTTCTACTGAACGGTTCCGCTCCAATTCTTCTATTAAGCTGAACAATGGATCGTTTGCTGAAGGTAACCGCTTTAGCTTTTCCAATTCATATCGCGCTATCTCTTGTCTCTTTGGTCGTCTCATGGAAATAATTCTGTAAGTTTCCGCCTCTGGTTGAGTATATGCAATTAGGACAATCTTATTGACCAGCCTTCCCAAAAGCAGCCAGCGGTCATCGTTATATCTAGGATCTGGAGCAAAGAATGCATAATCGTCATGAAAAGTCTTCTCAGCATCAGCAAAATCTAGTCCATGTTTTTTTAGGTTCTTTTGTCTTTTATTTTCATCCCAAACAAATTTCAGCATATCACAATCATAGCTACGTTGTGTAGCTACTCCCTTAAGAAGGTCAAATTAATCTCCATAACATTCATGTCTGTTACTTCTAATACGTTAAAAGCGGAAAATGGTTCAATAATTGCTCATAAATTTATCTTTGCCAGTGGCATGACAGGCATTCAGTCTGTAGAGGTAATAAGACTGTTGCCAAAGAGGTAGCGGATATCATAAAATATGCACAGTTGCCTCGGAGCGCCGCTGCTTGCATGCCATCCGAGGCCTAGCTTTTTAATGCCAAGTCGAAAGTCGGTTAGCAGAGCAGCTATATCCTTTAAGACGTAAATTCAGCCAAGAAGTTCAAGCAACACTCGAAATTTAATGTGGCGGCGGCACTAATCGCGAGATAGAGCGGTGCATGGAAGCCCCGCTCCGGGAGCGCGCAGAACCGGACTCCTCGCGTTGCTCCTCGCCCCTACGATTCCGTTGGGAGGCGCCGGTTCAAACGGTGCGCGCGCCTCCTGTTTCTTATTCCTTTTTTTGTTTTGCATTTTTAGCTGCAAGTCTTGCTTGTTAATGGTGACCATCGTCAATTTCTAAGGTCAAGCACCAAAGAATTAATATTGTTTTTTCGCTTTTACCCGTCGGATCAGTGAACTAAGCATGCTCATTTACGTAATAGATTACGGAGGACATCTCTCTTTTGCCCGATGACTAAATACGCATACATAGACGAATCTGGTACCCAGGCTGAACATAAAATTATGACCGTGAGCATGGTTATATGTGATGGACGGCGGGTAGCTGGGCGCGTTCATGCTCGCATCCTTGGAGGTATGTATCGCCACAAGGGTTTGAATCTCAAAGCCCTATCTAAAAAGCAGTTACACTTTGCTGATATGTCCGAGCAGCACCGAAATTCAGTAGCCAGGCAGCTCAGCAGAGAATCAATAAATGCTGTTATTACTTCTTACTGGCATCAAAGCGATAGGGACGCCCATGATGTAATTTTTGCCCACTATACAAGAATGACGCAGATTCTGATTTACCGGGTACTCGAGCTGACAACAGGAAAGTTAGTGATAATAGTTGCTCAACAGGGTGGATGGGAAAATTATCAACAATCATTCATCACTAAGATCAAGCAGGCGGCCGAACTATATTCCAAACGAAATCAAAATGTGTTCCGTAAGGTGGAATATTATGTTAAACCTGCTAATACAGTGCCGGGATTACAGTTGGCGGATTTTTATGCTGGCGCGGTACGCAAAATGTTTTTGGACTGTTTAAACGGACTGGAAAGCCATTTAAGCGATCCTTATAGACAAATTCAGCATCAAATCGCGCTCGAAAATTATATTGATCTTGAAAAGACAAAAAGCGGGGTTTCCCCGCCTTTTGGATAATTAGTCTGCTTGGACCATCCTCTCAACAGCTAATCCTAGGTTCACTGAGGGTGTCGCTATACCGCGACACAGATGATCAAGACTTACGACCACCTTTTTATACCACAATCTCCAAATATTTGCCATGGTTTATTTAGTCGTTAAACGGCAATTTTCTTCAGTAGCTGTTAGCTAAGACAAAAAGTGGTCGACCCCGTTTCGCCCCGCCGCGCACAAGGCGGCACCGACACTAACCGCGAGATAGAGCGGTGCAAGGAAGTGCCGCTCCGGGAGCGTGCAGCGGGCGGAGCAAGCCCCGCCCCTACGAATTCAATGGATGGTGCCGGATCAATGCGGTGCGCGCGCCTCCTGTTTCAATTTCTTTTTTGTTTTGTATTTTATTGGTCGGCGCAACCGAGCTGATGTCTGTGAATCAGCGCTTCGATTCGTTTCGAGTGTTCCATTCCATATAGCTGCGCAGAACCTGATTCATACGTGTCTGGTAATTTATTCCTTGATTTTTGAACCATTCAATCATATCGTTGTCCAGCCGCAGCGAGATAAGCCGCTTCTTTAGCGGACTACCGATAATCGCATTATCCCAAAACGATTGATCAAGCGTTGGAATTTCGTCCTCATCGCGCTGGGCGCGTTTCAACTTCTTCCAATTTTGAGCTGCCGCCTGTTTATTAATGTGCTTTTTAGCTATAGCCATAATCATTCATGCCCTTTTCTACTTTCAGCATATTATGACCATAGCTACATTGCGTAGCTACTCCCCTAAGAAGGTCTCAGCTACGCCACTCGAATCTTCGTTTTGACGGTAAGCTCAACTCGCTTGCCGAGGCGATCAAGCAGCGCCATTAGTTTGTCTATGGTGAATTTTTCTGAGCGACTGTGCATCAATTCAGATATTCTTGATTGCGTCAGTCCCAGAATATTAGCTGCTTGCTGTTGCGTCCAACCATTCTCTTTGATTATGTCTTCAATTTTCACCATTAACTCAAGTCTTGCCACAATATTGATGGACAGTGTCTTTGAATAACCCAGATCTATAAAGACGTTGCCGCTGCTTTTCTGGACCGGCGGATCATAGTTTTTTTCTTTCTTTTTGCATTTTGGCATAATTTGTTCTCGCTATTTCGATATCTTTGTTTGCTGTCTGCCGTGTCTTCTTTTCAAAAGCGTGCAGGACATAAATTCCTTCCGGCAGAGTGCTTATGTAGATAACCCGATGCTCGTGGGGCTTATGTATCCTTATTTCTATTGCTCCTGGTCCTATTGCCGGCATCGGCTTCCAGTCCGCCGGCTCTTTTCCTGTCTGCACCCTCCACAATTGCTCACCAGCTTCTCGTCTGGCTATTTGAGGAAATCTCTTTAGTCGTTTTCTTGTCGTACCAATCCAAATTAGTTCTTTTAAAATCATATGATATCTCAAATTTGATATACAGGCAAATTGTTTCGGCTTATTGATGCCATTGAACTTTTGAGCAACGGTCGGTTAGCCGAGCGCTTATATTCTTTAGTACGTAAATTCAGCCAAAAGGTTCAATAAACCGCCCAAATTTAATCTGAGTGTCGGTCAATGCGGCACCATAGCAACTGCGAGATAGAGTGGTGCATGGAAGTCCTGCTCCGGGAGCCCGCCGGACCGGACTCCGTACGCCGCCCTGGCGGGCGGAGCAAGCCCCGCCCCTACAAATCCAACGGGCGGCGCTAGATCAACGGTGCGCTTGCCTCCTGTTTCTCTTCCTTTTTATTTTGTGTTTTTATACTGATGTCAGCGGATTGGGCAAGAGAGCCTATACCAAAATAGTCAATCCTTTTTCATCTACGAGATTCAAAAGCTTTAGTGAACTGCCATTAGGACTTTTGCCACCACGTTCCCATTTCTGGATTGTGGATGCAGCAATATTCAAATAGGCGGCAAACACAGCCTGACTAGCGCCGCAACGCTCCCGTAATTGCTTAATTTCTTTTGACGTATATGTTTTTAGAGGTGGCAGACATAATGCATCAAACTTGCGCATGGTCTGTTTATCCATCACACCAGCCTGATGTAATCCTTTCGCCGTTTTGTGCAATGTTTTTAGCAGCCGACTAGTCATCTTCTTTGTCTCCTCTTATCTCCTTCAATTCGCCGCTTTCTATCGCTTTTGTAATTTGTGCCTCTGTGTATCCCAACAACTCTGCCGCTAATTCTTTCAGCGCTTCCAACTCTCTTTGTCCTGTATTTTCTCGCTCATTTTTTGCATAGCCGTAAATAAAAAAAGCTTTGTCTGTAGTCCGATATGCAAGCAAAGTGCGTGCGCCACCACTCTTTCCCCGTCCAGCCAACTTCACGCGCTTTTTGTACACGTGCCCACCCAAATTGGCTTCTACTAAACCCTGGGCAATTTCCTTTAATGCTGAGAGCAAAACAGCATCGGTCAATCCTTCCTTTAGAGCCCATCGGTGAAATGGTTTGGTTTTGAACTTGTGCATCTATTATTGCTCTGTGGTTTATTATAGCATCAGGTGCTATAGTTCTACAATAACCTTATTACGGCATTCGTACTCTTTAAGACGCAAATTCAGCCGAAAAGTTCAATTAGCGGCTCAAATTTAATCTGAATTTATGTAATGCAGAAGCGGCCGCCCATACCAAGAAATTAAAAGCGTGGACGGCGCAGTGTTCTGTGCCCGTTTCGTTTTTAGCCCACTCACGGACGCGCAGATGACACGCAAACAATGCACAGCCCATCACCAAGTCACTCACACCATCGGGTGATTCTGACCTCGGATTAATCACTCTTGGCGGGGACTGATTTGTCTCTCGTCTTCGCTATCATTTATATAGTGATTAGGCAAATTCCGTAAATTAGTAGCGGGCTAATCGGTAACCACCAATCCATATTGATAGAGGCTTATACAGATGTTAATCCAAGACATTTTTATTTATTCATCACCGTTTTTCCTGTTGGATATTGTCATCAGTGCTGCAGTTGTTATTTATTGTGCCAAACGAGTTTGTCGCGACGGTCAATCTGATTTACGATAATTGAGAAGCGTGTCTGGCGGGCATCTGAGCTTCCGATAGTTTTTATTAGACATTCAGTTATTTGATTGTCCTTAATTTTTCACTTCACATTTAATACACAAAAGTTTGGTGTACTGAGGCTAGTTAAGCTTTCAGTGGCAAAAGACTTTTACAGGATATTTGGAGGTGTGAAATGTTTACGTTTAAAAGGGTTTTTATACTATGCGCTATGGCTGCGCTGACTGTATCAGTAATTGATCCAGCAATGGCCAAAGGCGGACGAGGTGGTGGCGGCTATCACGGATTTCATCCGCGCCGCGCTGAAGTAATGCATCGCGACCGCAATGTCGGTAGACGGCTAAGCCGCGATGAAGGTCATTTAGGCGGACACTATCGTCAATTTCGCAGAGAAGATAGAGGTATCGCCCATCAAGTGCATCGCGACATGCATCAAAATGGTGGCTATCTTACAAGAGGAGAACAAAGACAAGTTAACCGCGAAGAAAATGGTGTCAACCGTCAAATTGCCAGTGACTATCGTGGCCGAGGCAATTGGAATCGCGGACCAGGCGGACAAGGGTACCGCAGCGGCCAAGGAAATTGGAACCGCGGTCAATGGAATAATAACAGAAGCCAATTTGACAAAGATCATCCACGTAGAGCCGAAGTTCTCGGACGCGACAATCAACTTGGCAGAGACCTCTACAGAGATAAAGGTAAATTAGGAGGAAACTATCAATCGCTGAAGAGTCAAGACCAATCAATCAGACAACAAGAACGAGCTGATGCAAAAGCCAATGGCGGCTACATTACGCCCCAACAAAAGCAACAGCTAAATCAAGAAGAAAAAACATTGCACAAAGATATCAGACAAGATCTTAAACAGTAAGAAATCTCTGTAGTAAGATTTTGTTCGCTATCAGGCGTAATGTTCTAAGACTGTAGGGGCGCGGCATGCGCGCCCGTTACATTAACGGGCGGATGCAATCCGCCCCTACGATTCTCTCACAATTGTCAGTTAGGATAAGAGCAATCCAATACGATTTTATCTCATGAGTGATTCCAAAACATTTCTGAGAATCATTGTGAACACAGTTGTTTTAGAACGAGCGGAGGCGGTACGTTCGGACACTTGTTCATGTCCACCTGCCCTTTCACTGGCCCGTATTTGTTTAGCCATATTTTCCAAAGTTTTGACTGTGTGATCCATACGGCTTTGATGCTTTAAGTGATTAGAATCACGAAGTGTGGCTAAGTACTCCTGTGCTTTAGTAAGCTCAATTTTCGTTCTGGCGAGAGCTTTCAATCGTGCGGGGTCTATTGTTCTGCCCGCTTTGCTTTCCCTATCCAGTGCCGCTTTTTCGCTACGTCGAGTGGCTCTTAATTCGTCAACTGCTTTCTTCCAGATCTCTACTACCGGATGCTCCTTGATCTCACCGCCCCTATTTATCTTCACCACATTATCTTCTATTGTCACCGTTGCGAGTTTGGGAAGCGGGGCTGCAGATTGCTCTGATCTACTTGCTTCGAGTCGTCTAAGTTCTTCGATATCATGGTCCCCGGACTCCTCGTCGGACATAAGTCCATCGGGCTCAAATTCTGGTATGTCATGGTCACCAGGTCCTTCCGGATCTCCAATGGCTGGCATGTTAACTTGAGAATCATCAGGACCTAGGATTTCCTCACGGGCGGGCTTTGCACGCCGCGGAGGATCAGAACTTTTCGTGTCCCTAATGGCTGGCATATCGTACTGAGAGTCATCGGGACCCAGAATACCCCCGGAGGCTGATTTGTCCTTTTGGGAATCGCCGGCACCTGACTTGCTTGCTCCCACCAATTCAGACTGGGGCTTAGACGCGGACTTGGACTCAGTGTCTCCAAAATGCTGCTCCAACAGGCTTTCCAATCTGGCAGCAGCTGAGCTTGAATTAGGCGAAGCAGTCGATCTGATGCCAGTTTCAGAATGGCTAGCTGACTTGTCCTTTCCATGATATTTTCCGTTAGTACGAGCCTGCCCACCTGTGTCACCGACCGCTAATTTTAATTGATGTTCTCCGGGGACGGCGCTCCCTCCACCAGTTGACTCCTCTACTGTCGCTGCAGCATTAGATCCTTGTGGTGTTTCAGAAGTTTGTCCTGCTGCTCGTGTTTTTGGTTTCGCGATGCGCGATACTAAGCTGGCGCCTAGTTTAATTGCCAAGGCAGTTAGAGTGCCGCCGCCCCAGGCGATGAGAGGATAAACATAATCATTCCCGGCTTGATCTTTTGCAGAAGCTATTTCTTTTTTGTCTTCGTCCAACCCGGCTTGATCCTTTACTGGAACTGCCTGCTTTTTATCTTCAATCGAACTGAGATCTTTGCATGAGTCCAAATATCTCTGCTGCAAGCTCTTCACATCTTCTGGGGACATGGTCAGCTTATCAGCCAAACTTGCATAATCTATTTGCTTGTTTGCCGGCGCAAAATATTTTTCCAGATTGCTGCGAATGACAATATTGAGTCCCGTCTGCTCTTCTTGATTCAGTTGCGCACCGGCTTGGCGGCGCAGTTCCAAAATAAACGCCCTGTCCTGCGGGGTTTCTTCAGCTGTATCAGCAGGCAAAGTCCCAGTTAATTTGCTAGCATTTGCCGCTATTCGCAAAGCGGGCGATATCGAGCCATTTAAATCCATTGCGTATAGAATTTGGGCCGCCGGTTTTTCGGCGAACAATTCTTGGGCCGCCGCTTTTTCGTGTGGTAAAAGTCCTGAGTCTAGTAAGGACGCTTGACCCCGTATTATTTCATTTACGGATTGAATATATTCAGTTATGGATTTACTATCTGCAACCGGATTAGTCTTAACTTTGTCCCAGCTATCGGTAATATTTTTGTTCGTCTGATCAAGATGGTTTTGGGCGCCAGGCTTTTGCGGCGATTCTTGCCAGAGAAAGGCGAGCAAAGCATCTCCCTGACGAGGTGTTTCCGGCTGAATTGTTTGCTCATTCCAACTTTCAGCTTGCATGCTTGTTGGTTACCTCAAGACGAGTATATCTAAGAACGGATCACCTTAATTGTTGATCATCGAATCGAATAGTTTTATGGTAACGGACAGTTGTGAGCTAATTGTGAGCTGGTTATTGACTATGGTGAAATTCCCATTGTCATTCAGTATCTTTTATTTGATCTCACAAATCGCTCACAAATTTCTCCCAATAAACTCACAATTGATGTTTAAGCTAAATACAGTAAAAACAAGTGTGTTCACTCAAAGTGTCTTGTTAATAATTGGCATCGTAGACAGTTTTAATATTTTTTGGTTGCGACTTCTTATAGCTGAATAACTGAGCAGGGAGAATTTTATGGGTGAAGTAACAGACCGCGCGACAGGTTCGCAGGAAGGTTCTTCTGGTGCGCTATATCCCGAGGTGAATACTGAACGGGAGAAGTGGCTCCTTGCTAGGTTGGATGACAAGAAAAGGGTAACGGCGACGCAGCCAAGGAAGACGGCACAGATAAAAAAGAAGCCTTAGGCAAAGATGGAAAAGACTCAGGAAAAGGCGGCGACTCAAAAAAAGCTTCTACAAAAGATTCGACGCAACCGGCTGAAGATGATCCGGAAGCCAAAGGCGATAATGCCAAAGAAGCAAATGAAAAATCAAAAGCTGGAAATCTTCCCGAAGCGCCGCCAATAGGTGGTGTACCAGCTCCTGCCGAAGTAAAAGATGGAAACACTGATCGTGGTGATCTTAGGACAAGCCCCCGCGCCGAAAGGGAGCGATAGAACCATTCCGCCGGCACCGCCATTGGAAATGATAAAGGCGAGACGAGACGGTTCAACCGAAGCAGGCAGCGCCACAGCCTCAAAGAAAGTAGGTAAGGTAGAGCTTATTGACTTTAGTAAAATGGAAAAGGCAACGCGTGATGAGCTTAAAGGAAACGGCATTTTTTCCTTATATCGAGCCAGCATGCCTGATGCAACACTAGATTTTGGATATGACGAAAAGAATTCACTTAGATGGATCAATAACGACAAAGGTGATCCACTTATTAATTTGAAAGAAGGAGAAATGGAAGGGGCGAAGTCCGGCTGGAACTCAATGAAAGAAGATGGTACTTTCACTAAATTGCCGCACGATAATATTCTTTTTTATCCAAAACTTGGCTTATTCATGCATGGTGGCATTCCTAGCTTAGGCGAAGATCCAAATCGTGCTTACAAAACAAATTTTATAGATGGAACAACTGTTGAAGGCAAATTTGTTGATAATGGACAAGGTGGAAAGAAGTTTGTAGCCGAGAAGCCAGTAATTGCAGGCGGTGCTGCTGATGCAGCCAAAGGTGGTTCTACTAAGTCGGATAGTACCGAAACAAAGAGCGCGCCTGGAAATGGAGCGGCACCAAAAGTGGTGCCTGGAACTTTGCACGAAGCACTGGAGAAGGCAAAAGCGCAAGGTGCAACAGCCGAACAATTAAGAGAAATTCGTAAGAATTATCAAGCCCAAAAAGACCAGCAAAAGACACAAACGCCTAAAGACGCAGACAAGAAAGCAGCCGAGAAAACCGTGGCACCAGCGCAGGGTCCAGCCAAGGTTGATTCAGCAGCAGCGGCAGCTGCCAGAGTGCACGCAGAAGATGCAGCGAAGGCAGAGGCAGCGGCACGAAATGCTGTGGCGGCACGGGCAGCAATGGAGGCAGCGCGAGTTGCAGGCATGGACAAGGCATTTCCAAAAGACGCATTTGGCTGGACAGCCACACAGATAATCGAACGAGCAAAAACCGCTAAACAATTAGATGAAGGATTTCCGATAGAAAATTTTGCCGGCAACAATAAAAAGGCAGCCGAAGGCGTAATAGAAGTTAAAAAGGCGACGGATAAATCTGATCTTGATGCTCGCATCGATACTAGAGCCACTGCATGGCATGGAAAACTGGGCTCGCATACATTTGCTTATCGCAACAATGAACTGGTGCGAGTAGGTGCAGTTGAACTAGGAAAAGGTGTAGACGCTAAAGACGTTAACCGGGATATCTATTACAAGTTTACTGACGAAAAAGATCTTCAAGACCACGGACTAACGGGCAAAGAGCCTGGTTGGTATTCTAAAAATACAAAAGGTGAATGGCTTAGAGAAAAGAATCAACATATTTTATTCTTGCCTACTGACGGTTTGTATCTCGCCCAAGACGGACCAAATAGCGGCTTAGGCGTAAACTTCAAAGACGGCACTGCATTTAGTGTCAAATTAGATGCTGGCACTCATATTTTTTCGCGCGAAAGCGCTGATGGTACCACGAAGAGCTCATGGTGGGTGCCACAAATAGCGAAGCCGCCAGTCAAGCCGCAAGTCGTTGACGCGAAATCAGGAAAACAACAAGGCGCTGACAAAAAGCCGGAACTAACTCAAGCAGAAAAAGAGGCTAAGATTGAACGAGCGTACAATGGATTAAAGGCTGCTAAAACGGATCTGGATCAGAATTTAAAACTTGTTGATAAAGCTATTAATGTTTCAGGAATACGTCAGGCAATGGAAAAAGGCAAATTGCCCGCCGATATCCTTGAGCGAATAGTAGATGCGGACGAACTCAACAGGGTAGAAGGTGCTATAAAGGAATCGTTTGACAAAGATTTTTATGATGGTGGTCGCCCCAATATTTCGGTGGCTGAAGAACGACTAGCAGCACTTCAAGATGGTGCTGGTTTTGTAACGGATACTATCGACGCTGCACGAGAAGTAGTTAACGATAAATCTCTGACGGAGGACCAACGCAAGATATTAAGTGGTCTAATCAACACAGACCTCCTTAAGATAGTGGCTGAAAATAACCTTCCAACAATGGAAGAAATGCTGGATGACACCGACGTGGCACTTCACCCAGAGCTAGCGGCAGAAAAACTTGCTCAAGCAGAAGCAGAGGCGAAGGCCAAAGCGAAGCCTGCAGAAGTAGTAATAAAGCCAGAGTCAGAGAAGGACAAGCAGAAAGTTAATGAGCAAGCTAAGCCGACAGATAAATCTGCCGAAGCAGAGCAGGCTAAATTACAGGATGTTCTTGACGAGCTGGATGAAACCGAAGAGCAATTGACCCATGGTCTAGAAAGTTTTGATACGGCAACAGAAAAACTAGGCGATGCCAATGATAATGATTTATTACCCGAGGGAATGGTTGATCGAATTGCCAACGGTGAAAAATTACAGGCTCGAATTACCGCCGTTGAGGCAGCTGATAAGAGCATAGAAGATGCACAAGAAGCTGGTGAACCACTCTCAATGGAGATGGTAGAACAACGTGCAAAAGCACTCAGCGAATTATCTGCATTTTTAAAGAAATCGAATGAGGTTTTAAAAACAGAATTAGCTTCCCCAGCTGTACAACAAAGAATTAAAGATGGCAAAATCCCTGTTGAAAGAGAATTGGTAAATCCAAGAGAAATCAACAAGTTTAGGGCAAGTTTGACCAAGGCTAGTGATTCTCTAACTAGTGCAAACAAACTAATCGACGAAGCAAAAACTGCTAAGAAAACAGCAGATGCAGGCAAGCCAGATGCAGCTAAAGTAGCGGCAGACAAAGCAAAAGCAGAAAAAGCTGCTGCAGAAAAAGCTGCAGCGGAAAGCGCA
This sequence comes from Candidatus Melainabacteria bacterium, assembly GCA_963767815.1. Lineage (GTDB taxonomy): Bacteria > Cyanobacteriota > Vampirovibrionia > Obscuribacterales > Obscuribacteraceae > CAVYFJ01. The sequence continues at coordinate 442,501 of CAVYFJ010000004.1, forward strand.
GCGAAGGACAAGTCCAAAACAGAGAAAGCGAAGCCAGCAGAAAAACCTGTAGAAACGGAGCAAACCAAATTAAATGCAGCCCGTCAAGGTCTGCTAACCAGTGAGGAAGATTTCTCTGCTGCCTTCAAGTCTTTTGATGTTGCCACAAGTGGATTGATCGCCGCAATTAAAAGTGGATCTTTGCCAAAAGAGATAGCCGGGCAGATCGTCAACCAACAGAAATTAGTTGAATTCTTAAAAGACTATGGCACTTCCAGTGAAGAGATGAGAAAAGCATTGGCAACCAATTCTGTCTCGGCGGAAATGTTGGAGCGCCGCGCTCAGGTAATTAGCAAATTGTCTGACCTTTTAAAAACTTCTGAACAGAAGCTAAAAGAGAAAATGGCTGATCCGGAGATACAGAAGAAAATAAAAACGGAATTAGCTAAACCGGAAGTGCAGAAGATAATAAAAGCGGACTTAGCTAAGCCAAATATGCAGAAAGTAAGAGAGGAATTAGCCAAGCCGGAGATACGAAAGTTAATTCAAGAAGGCAAATTTCCACCTGATGGAAAACCTGATGAGCAATTACGGGCGTTGGCTAGCAAGCTTGTCGAAAAAGGCGATGCTGCTCTAGCTGAGGCCACTAAACTTATCGGCGAAGCCAAAGCTTTAGCCAAAGCGGCACCAAAAGCAGAGACAGGTCAGCCAGTTCGTGTGGGACCAACGGTTGAAAAGGAAGACGAGCAGCGCAAGCGCGGAATTCAAGCACAAAATAGAAGCCAGTCCGCTAAATCAGCGGCAGAGCGGGCAAGAGAGCGGCGCCGAAAGTAATAGACCCCAAAGCAGCCGATGTGCCATCTACAGCAGGAAAAGGTTTAGACGAGGTGCCGGTGACCGGTCCTGAGACGTGGAGCCACAAGATGGGAAACAGGCAAATCTACCTGCAGACGGTGCTCTGGCTAAGAATGTAGATAGAATCAGCAAAGATAAAATCGCTGAGAAACTGGGCAAAGAATTGGCTGATCAATTATCTGACTAAAACACCGGTGTGAAGCTTGATCATGTAGACGTTGCCACATATGGTGAGGCCATTATAATTGCTGGTTTTGACAAAGCCGGCAAACAGGTTCTCTTGAAACCAGTGGACGGCAAAGATGGTGTCTATATCAATCCAAGTCAACAACAATTAGCTAATCCTACTTTAGGCAAGGCTGATGGCAAGCCAGGCTGGTATTTGAAGGACAAAGCCGGTTTGCACAAAACTAAATACGAAGAATATAGTCTTTCTGCCAAGGACGGGGTCTACAGAGTAAGAGATAATGATGGCAGCATGGAGACCTGGACACCAACGGTTGGACCGCTAAAAGGTACAATTACTCTTGCTGATGGCACCAAACTAGAGAGCAAGTCCGAAGGCAATCCTAATTTGCCCGAATTTAAATTGGATGATCACGGCAGAATAACCGATATTACTCCTTCTCAGGACGCCATTGCTAGAGGCGCTAGAATACGCCATTTTGCCTATATCGGTGACACCAATGAATTGGCCAGAGTGGAAGTGCAAAATCCGAGCGTTTATCGCAATGAGCAAGGACCACTTACATTTGTGCATGAACGACAAGCAGACGGAGCTTGGACATGTACTTGTGTAGGACAAGTTGCGACAAGGAAAGACGGCAAACAAGTCATGGTTCAACAAACCTATGTGGATGCCACAACCGGTCGCCCATTTAATGCTCCTCAAGGAGAACATAAACTTAGTCCATCAGGGGACTATAGCTTCCAAGAGCGTGTTCCTGTCCAAACATGGGTTCAGCAGCCAAATGGAAGATGGCAATTGCAATCAATTCCTCGAGACCTTACGCACGTTTCGCATGCAAACGGTACTGATGAGTACTTAAACCCAGCTGCGCAGACCCAAGCAGCTGCAAGAGCGCAAGCAGAGGCTCCTCGCGCCGGCAGATTTATAGCTTCGCCGCAAAGTGAGGTTGCGCAACCGCAGCTAGGGCCGCGAGCAGCAGGCCCATTTACTGATGCGCAAGGACGTCAACACACAAAGAATACAGACGGTACCGAGGATATAAAATATAATAAGGATGGTCAGCCGCAATATCTACGTACGGACGCTTCTGGTTATACAACCAGAGTGGGTAGCAATGAACAGAATTATCAGGAATTTGTTCTTGGTGCCGACCATAAAGTCACCGCGGTTAGAGTGATAGCGGGTGGCAAACTGATTAGCGAAATCCCAATGAAGCAATAGTGAAAGGAAGTATAGGTTTTATTTATGGACGAAAATAAATTTCCACCGCCGCCGGTGCCCTGGCCACCCAAGCAAAAAGCGAAACTGGGCAGCAAGCAAGAGAATGAATCGGTAGAGCCAGACGAGCCAGTTTTATCAGAAGACGAAACAGCTTTAGCCAGCCTATTTTCTGAAGATGAATTGTCTAGGGATGAGGAAAAATTGCCGCCGCACACTGATGTGCATTTGCCAGGCTTATTTTCTGCCGAATATATTGATCCATTCACGGTGCCGGCAGCCCATATGCTGGAGCAGGGAATGAAAATAGACATCGCCTCTATGCTCGAAGCCGCAAGATTGGGCGAAGAACAAGCCGCTATGAACAACGGCGCTGATACTGTCGATCCCCAAAATATTCCTCTAGCCAAGTCTAAAGAATAATCCGAAGACGCTATTTGACTGGGCGATCATCTTCTTTGTAGGGGCGGGCGCAAGTCCGCCCGATCTCATCTATATGAACAAAGCCGGAGAAACATGATAAAACTCTGCTAAACGTTTGGCTTGAGCTTTACTTATAGAGCGTTCACCGTTGAGAATTTTCGAGGTAGTCCCTTTGTCGCCAATTACATGCCAAATGTCTTTTGCTGTGTGATTGTGCGCGTCCATCGTATGCTCAAGCATATCCAAAGGCGCGACCGGCTCTTTGTGTATAGTAAAGCGATCTTCTTCATAATCCGCGATTAACCTTACCATAAGGCGCATGAGTTCGCTTTCTTCGGGGCTTAATGACAGACGGCGTATCATAAGTTCTTTGACAGTATCCATCATCCGGGTATAATCTTCATCGGAAGAAATTACTCGAGGCAAGTTCTCGGCAAGTAATTTTGCATATTTCTTTTTGCTAATAGCTGTATTCATAGCTTATTCCATTTATCATATTCAGCGTGCGTAAATACATTTGTCACGAAAATCGTTTGTTGTAGATAGTCAATGAGTGTTACAAGTCTGTAGCTATTGCCTTTAATATTGAATACAGTATATCCTGCAGCTTTTACTCCACCATCGGCCGATGGATAATCCTGTCTAACATCCATAAGATGTTTCCAGTTTGCTTGTTGTGCCTTCTTGAGCCAGCTCTTGAGGGGTTCTTTTGCTTGACCATGCTTTCTACCGAACCACTCTAAAAGTCCTTTGTTAATAACCACCATGCAACTATTCTCCATGTTGGCATAATGCCAACCATCTGTCAACTTAAAATCATTCGGTATCTAAACAACCTCATCAGAGCTTGCCATATGTAATACGCATTACCGGGTGTTTTAGTTCAATTATTTGCCGGACTGCGGGCAAAATTTAATTTATTTGACGACTTCTCTGAGCACACTTGCCAACAATTGAGTGAATACTGTAAATTTTCCACGACCCTCTGCTGCCCGTCCACTAAGATGTTCCACTGCCGGACGCAAATGTTGCGTTTGCAGACGTTCTACACTTTGCTTATATTTGTTTCGTGTCCAGCCGTCCGAACTACGATCAAGATTTTTCAATTGATTAGACTCGGTTTTCATTGCCTTTTGCAATTCTTCTACCTGTTCCTGAAGCTCCGCTACCCGATCAAGATCTTTTGCTTTTCTAGTCTGTCTCATTTCGTCTTTTAATTCTTTCAATCTTGCGGGTGCTAAATCCAATGTTCTTTGCACAATTTCATGTACCTTCGCATCTACCTGTCTACCTTCTATCAGCACTGAGCCATCAGAGCTTACGTTTATTTCTGTGATATCGCTAAGCGCGCGCTGTGAATCGCCCCGAGCTGTAGCTTCTCCGGTGTTTAATTCTCGCGCTATTTCTGCTTCAGCGTCGGATCTGGTTCTGTCCTCGTCAGTATTAGCCGAATTGACGTCTGGTGTTTTATCAATTGTTTCCTCTGCTTCCGTAGTTTGTTTCTCTGTCCGATTGGGTGTTGTACTGATATGATCATCTGCGTTCCCCTGGAGTACAAGGACGACGTGAGCTCCTTTGTCCTTAAGAAGCTCTATAATGCCTGCTCGGTCGAGATCCTGATCAACAATATCGGGCAAATCGACAGGTTCTCCCAAATATGAATCAATTCTCTCTGCAAAGTCTTTGACAAACATTGCGTTCAATTCGTCCGTCGTAACACCGGCATCTTTATAGAAATCTTCTTTTGCGCGAGCTTCCAAGATTGACTGCATTTTTCTTTGTATAATTTCAGCTGGATCCATTAACTTATTACTCAAATCGAGACCAGTGCAGGCTGTCCTTAGCAATTCTGTTGCTTGTTGATGCCGCGGAAATACATAGTCCGCGAAGAACTGAGAAGGAGTCCTTCTGGTACTATCCAGAGCATAAGCCATGCGAAATTCGTCAATCAACTTAGTCTCTCCCGGATCGGTTGATTTTAATTTTGTTTGAAAGGCATCAAGTTCTACCAAAAAGCGCGCCTTATCGCTTGCGAGATTATTAGCTGTCCTAGCTGGTGTTTGATCTGAATTTTGCACTACGAAGGAAGTAAGTATTGATCGTAATTGCACACGCTCGCGCAATAGGTCGCGCTCCTCCTTCCTTTGTAAAGACTCAATCTTCCAGTCGGGCAAAACTCCAGTCTTTGGGGCATCTCCATCGATTTTCTCGCCGGTTTGATCTTCGGGACCAAGAAAAATTTCTGTATCATCCGCACCTAATGTAGGCTCACGCATATCCCTGCGCAAATCGCCGCCTTCAGTATCGTGCGCCTGAGCACCGGGCCGCCCCTGACTCGTTCAGTTCCTTTTTTAGACCTTCAAATAACTTGTGAAAATCATCATCGCTCGCTTCGGTGCCTGCATGAGGATCGGCTTTACCGTGGACGTCCTCCGCTTGGAGCCCGATGTTTTCTCCACGAACCCGATTCCAGTCTTGTGCCATTTGAAATCCGGATTTAGTTCTTAGAGACTCAATAGCTTTAATAAAATTTTGTCTTGCTGTGTATTGCGAGAAGTTCAGCCATGCCTCATGTCCGTACATGATTGCGCCTTTTACTTCCTCGTGAAAATTGTCAGCATAAAAGTGTAATTCCATCCTTTCAATATCAGACAGTTTTCTGTTTCTATCGATAATCTTATGCATCTCCGTCGTCATCCTGGATACCGGATGTTCTTCCCGCGCTAAGCCATGGCCAATGGATCTATAAGCTTGATCTACTAAAGCCGTTTTCTTTGCTGCTAAAGGATCCACCCGCGACAAAAGAAAATCAGCAGGTGACAGTCCTGATTTGTCATTTCTGTATTGTTGGGCGATTTCTAAAATTTTTGAAGCATCATCGGCCCTTTTAGGGTCCTGAGCGAGTCGCTCTAATCTGGCTAAGAAATCTTGTTTGCTTTGCTCGGAAGCAATGAAATTATCAGGGTGAGGTAGTCCATCTGAGCCGAAACTAAAACCGTTCGTAGCATCAGACCACAGGTCGCTCACAATCCCCCGGCTTTCAACGAATTTTTTTAGTTCTACCGCATGTTTTTCGTCTAATGCTCTCAGCTGTTTTTCTCTTCTATTTCCTAACCATTGGCGCAGTGCATAGGCGCCGCCTGCACCAGCGGCAAGTAAGCCTCCACCTCCTAAAGTCAGTAGAGGAAGCTGTGAAGAGGATGGTTTTGATTTATTCTCATCATCATCATTTTTCTTTTCGCCATCTTTTTTAGCAGTACCGGAATCTTTCTTTGTTTCTCTTTTTTCGTTTCCGCTGTTCTAGATCCGCCTTCTTGCGTTTTACCGGTGCCTTCCCTTTCGGCAGACTTTGCAATAGCCTCTTCCTTGGGTTCAACTGCTTCCTTTTTACCAGTTAATGCCTCTTTTAAGTTTGCTAACTCTTCGTTGCTTAAACTCAATGGTCCTAATATCAGACGCCATTGAGTAGCATCAAATTCTTCTCCTATTCTTTCTCTATCGGCAATCAGCTCTGCACCGGCTTGCCGCCGCAGTTCCAGCGCTATTGCATTTTTGATTGCTGCTGGGTTGGCAGTTCCGCCTGAGGCTTTCTTCATCTGCTCATGGATATTCAAGACTTTTAGCAATTCGTCTGGAAGGGAAGCCCCCTTAGCTTCCAATAATATCTCTAAAGTTTTTAAGTCTTGAGCCTGACCCACCTCAGGAAATATTTTTTTTGCTGCGCCTCTTGCTGTTTCCGCTTCCTGTGGGTCAAGGTCCACTTGTCTTTTTCTTTGCCGTATAGCAGCGTCAACTGAGGTGAGAAATTCATTTACATTATCTATTCCTTTCGCCGGATCTGCTTTTATTTTGCCCCAAGTATCCTTAGCCTTTTGATCCGCTCGTTTAATAGCCAGTTGTAGCAGCGTAGGACGCTTAGTGTCTTGCCAATATGCCAGTAAATTATTTTGATCATTTCTCTGCTCCTTCTCCTCATCAAAATTACTACCATTGTCAGTGCTTAACCCATTGCCCTTACCGTTGCTGGGCACCCGATAAACATCCCGGTGTAGATTGCTTGTTTGGTCTTTTGTTAAGCCTGCTTCTCCGCTGGAGAGAGACTCATCTAATTGGTCAATATCTTGTTGGTTCTCGCCGCCCATGACAGATTTTTGCTCCTCAAGATTTGGCTGATTCCTTTCCAGTACGATAGTTAAACTGCTAATTAATAATTAGGTAATTCGCTTCTTTTGATGATAATGCAAAGTTGTGAGAAAGCCGTGAGCTAAGTATATAGATTGCGTAGTGTTCCCACTCTCATAGGCGATCTCACAAATTTCTCACAAATTTCTCCCGATAAACTCACAATTATTATTTAAGCTCTTATTAGAGTGGATCAGAACCCTTTTGTACTAGCTGCTTTTGATAATTTGGTCTGGCAAGGTTTTAAGTATTGGATAGTCGTGTTTAATTTAAGCTAAACGATTAGGTACACACATTTATGATTTTGGATGATCCTGACGCAAAAGATAAGACGAGTAAACCTTCAGCGAAAGACGCTAACCAGTCCGACGCCAAGTTAAGAGAAGGTCTCGAATGGAAGATAATTGAGCTCCCGGACGGAAGAAGAAAAGAAGGGTGCTGCAGAAGGCGGCAAAAACCGCAGAGGCAAAATCGGCGGTTCCTCCCAGTTTTGGACCAACCCCTGTGATATCCACTCCTGCGGAGGTTCAAAAAAAGGCTGCAGGACAGCCGGTTGAGCAAAAAAAAGTCGAAAAGACAAAAGCAGCATCTGGTCAGCCAGTAGAGAAGGCGGCGCCAAAAATCACAGACAAACCAAAGTCAATCTCTGGTGTACCAGTAGAGAAAGCAGCGAAGAAGGCCCAGGCGGAGGCGCAGAAAGCAGCAGAACCGCAGAAAGCAGCAGAACCGCAGAAAACGCCAGAAACACAAGCCCAGAAGGAAATTCAGGCTAACCTAAAACAAAGCCTCAGCTTTGCCACAATTAGTAAGGCTGGATTATTAGTTGGCTATAGAACTCTTGTTGAAGCTATTAAACCCCCAACAGTAGAAAAGGGCAAAGCATCGTTAAAAGCCAAACTGGTGGATGGTAACAAAGCACAGGAGAAAATGGAGGCATTGGGTGCATCAGAGGCAAAGCTCAAAGATGCTGACCCAAACGATCTTCCTGGGTTAATAGGAGAGCGGCTCAACCTATTGCGCGCTTTTTATAGCTCTGTTGAAAGTTCATATAACGCCGTAAAAAAACAAGTAGACGAGAAAACTTTGCCACCTGGTTCGGTCAATCAGCAGGAAAAATTAGCAGATAAATTAGCAGGTGTCTATACATCCATAAGCAATGCCAACGCTGCTCTCGGGAAAGCTGGTGATTTTCTGGCAAAGGCTAAAAAGCTGATTGGTCCTGAGGTGGAAGTTAAAATCAATCAAGCCCATGTTCAGAAAGTTGCCACGAATACAGGGGCTAGCCCCCCGAATGGGAAGCCAGAACAGCCAAAGACGGCAGCACAGAAGAATACAGAAGACGATTTAAAGGCGGCAGCAGCAAAGAAGAAAGCGGACGATGATCGAATAGCGGTAGCAGCAAAGAAGAAAGCGGACGATGATCGAATAGCGGTAGCAGCAAAGAAGAAAGCGGACGATGATCGAATAGCGGTAGCAGCAAAGAAGAAAGCGGACGATGATCGAATAGCGGTAGCAGCAAAGAAGAAAGCGGACGATGATCGAATAGCGGTAGCAGCAAAGAAGAAAGCGGACGATGATCGAATAGCGGCAGCAGCAAAGAAGAAAGCGGAAGACGATCTAAAAGCGGCTGAGCAAAGAGCCAAGCTTTACAGAGAAGCCCTAGAAAAATCAGTTCACGAGAAAGTGGAGCCTCTTCTAAATCAAAGTGTTGAGTCTCTCACAGGGATTAATTCCACATTATCGATCGGCAATCGAGCTTTCACCCAAGCGGTTAAAGCGCTACCGGCAGAGATGAAGGCAAAACTCGCGTCAACAATTCCAGCTTTGGATACGACAACATCGAAGACTAAGACCGATAAGTTGAATGACTCACTAGGAAAAGTGAGAGACAGAAAGACACTGGATGTGGAAAAAGTAGATCAACGGATTAGAACTTTGCGGGAATTTTCTGACTTCTTAGAAAGCTCCTGTAAAGCCCTCAATGAACACATAGCAAAAAACACTGTGCCGGCTAATTTAGTTCAACAAGACAAATTAGCAGACGTTATCAAACAAGTGGCGAAGGCTAAACCACAAATTGAAACAGCTACTACAATATTAGAACAAGCTAAAGCGGAGCAAGCAAGGCTTAATCCGCCAGCTCAAACAGAGCTCGCTCCACAAAACACTCCACAAGGTACTACACAAGGCTCTGAAAGGGACAAGCAGCCAGACGCAAGTATCGACAAGAAGCCTGATGCACTTGCTCAGGAAAGATCAACGCCGGCTAATGCCCCTCAAGGTTCGGTTAAAATGCTGACCAATGATCAATTGCCAAAAGACTATCATGAGGCAGTTGGCGATAGCGTGCATCATACATTCATTGCCCGCCCGCCCAAAATCGATCAAACAAAAGTCGATCCAGCAAAGAAAGCGCAAATGAAAATAGGCCAATGAGCTTTGGTTATGACCAAAATAATGAACTGATTAGAATAGGTGAAGTCGGTGCAGAAAATGGACAGATTACAATTTCCGACTATTTGTTCAAGGTAGTCACGGACAAAAATCTCGCGGAGATTGGACTAAAAGAAGGTCTTGGCTGGTATGACATGAGCACGGCCAATCCGGTGAAACTAAAAGTCGAAAATCGTATGTTTTTAGAAAAAGACGGTTTATTTATTTGGGAAAATAATGATCACAGCGCTCAAGGAATAGACTTCAAAAACGGCACATTATTCAAAGCTACGTTAAATGCAGATGGTACTTTCATTAGATCTGATTCTACTGCGAACAAGGATCAAAAAGTAGATACGTCTGCGGCTAAGACCACAGTAGAGCCAGCAGGGCAGCCAGTTAAAACTGATGATAAGAGAGCAAAAGAAGCTCTGAAAACGGCGGACGCCCGAATAGTCCTAGAAAAAGAAGTTAACGAAAAAGTGAAGGCAAATCTACAAAAGAGCCTCGACTCTATGCAGGAATGCCATTTAAAATTAGTGGGAAGTGACTGGATGTTTAACTCTCTAGCGGGAAATTGGACGCCGGAACGAAGGGAAAAACTAAAGTCCGAAATTCCATTACTCGATGAAAAAAAATCGCAGAAAATATTGGATGCGTGGCATAACTGGAATGAAGATATAAGCAAGATTGACCGAAACAAGCTCTCCGTTGAATCAATTAATATAGTCCAAAGGCGAATTGAGATCCTTCAGGAATTTTCTGGACTCCTGCAGACCTCTTTTGCCAAGCTGCCGCTTAAAGAGGGAATAGAATTAAAAGACCCTCCGACGACTGAAATTATGGACGCATTGGCCATACGCGACACTATCCAAAAGACCGCAGCTGACAGCGCCGCCCATGCTAACGGGGCTCTAAAACAGGCTCATGACTTTTAGAACTTGCGAAAACAGAAGCGAAAAAGCTCGGCGTTGCTGTTCCTGCTCAAAGGAAAACTTCTGTTCCTGCAGGAAGAAATACCACCACGCAACCCGCTGGTGAGCCCACAGGACAGCCCGAAACAAAGGTCGCCGGACAGCCAGCAGGCAAGCCTACGGGGCAGGCTGCTGGTGCTGTCACGGCACAACCACCAGGTGACACCACAGGGAAGCCACCAGAAGGACCCAAGCAGCCAGAGATATCACCCTCAACAGTAACCAAAGAATTATCTGATTCCTTTAAAAAATTGGAAGAATTATTTGATAAGAGCATGGATGCAATTTCGAATGTACTCGAAAAACAATCTGGTGTGCCGGCAGAACAGGCAAAACAGCCACTTACGCCCGTTGCAGGTGTGGGCGTGGCAATAACGTCGGATGGCAGTGTTGTTGACGGGACTGGAAAAAAAGTCGGTGAAGCAACTGAATTGGAAGCAGGGAAAAGTGCAGACGCAAACGCCGCAGCCACGCCTGTTTCAGGTTTGGGTGTAGTGGTCAAGCCGGATGGCAGTGTTGTTGATAGCAGCGGCAAAGTAGTAGGAAAAGCAACTGAACTGCCCTCGGGGGATCAGCAGGCAGGACAACCAATAGCGGGCGGTGCTGGAAGCGGTCAGATAGAATTTATCGATAACAATAAAATATCGAATGATGCGGCGTTTACTGCGGAAAAGGCAACCGGTGTTGATCATATGCGCATTGCTCATTACCCGGGCGGTGAACACCTGAAGATTGGCTATAATCAAGCTGGTGCAATGATCAGAATTGACGGCAATAATGTCTATCGTAATCTATTGACGCAGGCGGATCTGCAAACTTGCGGCATCACCACCGGTCAAACAGGTTGGTACATTCAAGAAGCCACCGGCTTCCGCAAGATGCCTTTTGAAAATTATACTTTTGATGAAAATACCAATACCTTCCGCTCGCAGTTTACCGACAGCGTGGTTGGACAGTTTAACCTTGATGGTTCTGAGCGGATTGCTCGCAGCAATGGCTCAGCAACAGACATAAAATATCAAAGAGACGGCAACGGTAATTTTGCCACAGATGCTAATGGGCAGAAAGTTGTCGCCGGCTTTATGAATTTTGCCTCCAACGGTATGCCGATGGCCGAGTATGTACGCCAGGGCGACAATTTTATTCTGGTACCCAATCCAGCCATCCCAGACCTGCCTACATCTTTAAGTAATGTCAAATTTGATGCCAATGGCAATATGTCATACGAAAGCGTACCTCGTACTGGCACAATGATCATTGTGCGTGGTGACGGTACCGAGCTTGAGGCTAAATCGGATGCAGCAGAATATAAGAATACGCGCATAGAAAAACCGGAATTTGAATTTGATAATCTGGGTCGCATAAAGAGAATTGTGCCTGGTCCCGATGCGCTTGCCAAAGGAGCGCGGGTGCGAGATTTTTATTATGCCGGCAGTACTAATGAATTAGCTAAAGTGATTGTGCAAAATCCAGCTGTTTATCCCGGTCTTTTCTTCATCCATGAGCGCCAAGGCAATTCACAAACATGGACTTGCAAGTGCCAAGATCAATATGGCCGAGAATATTTAGATCAATACGGACGCCAATGGTGGGCCCCACAAGGTGATCACACACTTAGCCCAACAGGTGAATACATTTATCAAGATTTTATCGGTGGCCAAATCGAAAAGAAGTGAAGCACTCGTGCCAGGCAGACGGCAGGGACGAGTTTCGCGAAACAGTGACCCAGGCTGATGGTTCTGTAGTCACTATAGTCTATGACGCTCGCGGTAATCGGATCGATACGCAAACAACCAATTCGAATAATCAAATGTCACCAAATCACGCTCCAGGACCGATCCCAGCGCCCCCGGTGCCGCAATTCTAATCTGATTGTTGAATTCGTGCTCTGGCCGTTGGAACCGGTTCCTGATCGTTAGATTTGTAGGGGTGGGCGCAAGTCCACCCTTTAACAAAATCGCCGATTAAAGCGGGCGGAGCATTTATGCTTTGGATTCAGTGACCTGCTCGGCATATCTTATATGCCTTGCGGACACTGAGCACCCGCCCCTACAATTTCGGGGATACGCCATGTTGTCTGTTGTCGCGCGTGCATGTGCCACCGCGATCTATAACCTCGACATCCACTCGGCGGCGCCTGATAGCCATTTGGCTACAAATACCCAGGAATTGCCTTTTGCAGACACGATTTCTGCCATTTTCTGGGCTCTTACTCCATGTTCTGGAATCTTCGAGGCTTCCTGTAACTCTTTAAGAGTCTTTCCTGTTTCGGTTGCTTTAGTAGGATCAGCCAACTCCTGCGCAACCCGTACTAGTTCCTCACCAGCTTCACGCAATTCACCTGATAACTTCGTATCTCGTGTTTGAGAGGAGGCTTCGATCAATTTAGTTCCTAGACCACCAACCCATTCATGAGGCGGGATCATTTCATATCGCTTAGTCATAGGATTGTATCTCGAGACATCAGAATCAGTGAGTTGATACATCTTAAGTCCATCAACATCTCTGTGTACAAATACGGATTTTTTTCCGTCAACTGGCACGTAATTGCAGCTGGTCATTAATACTTTTTCTACAGAAGTATTTGGTGAAAGTGTCAGACCATTTACCATTTCTGATAATGCATTATGAGCTATTTCTTGTCCAGGTCTGGCGTTTCCTGTGCTTGCATCTGTACAATGAGGCAAAAGAGATTCCTTGATGTATTTGGCGATAAGCCCGCGCGCATTTTTATTCTTAGCAGTTAAGAGAATTTGCTCTTTCTCTGGCTTACTTTCAGTGCTTTTTGCATATTGTTTTAGGTGCTCAACAAGACTTGTTTCAACAGCTTCTTGAGTTTGTAAATCTTCAACCTGACGCCATGGCGATTTTTCTAGTGCGTGTTCGCCCGTAGTCCAATGCGCATGTGCTGTAGCTTCGAGATTTGCTATGTATAGTACAGGCGTTAGTGGTGGTATTTTGCCAGATGCCTTACTCTGCGCGGCGATTTCCCTCAGTGGATTGATAATCTTGTTCCTGATATCATCTTCGGCTATTCCATATGTACTGTGATAAGTGGACAAGCGTTGTTCAATAAGATCGGCGGCGGCTGTGTACGTGTCTGCGTTCCGTTTTATATCTATAGAAAATCTATCTTCTTCAGATAATGTAGCGCTCACACACTCAATAAGTCTGCCGCGAAGTACACTATGAGGATCTAATCTATCGGCAAAAAACTCTGCTGGACATGAATACTTTCCGCTTTCCCTTGCTGTCTGGCACTCACCCATAAACTGAAGCAGCGCATCATGATCTACCTTACTCCTGGATTGTTGGGCTTCATTTTCCAATTGTTGAATGACTTGATTCCAGCCTTCATGAATATTGATGAGCAGTCCCTTTTCTCTGCCACCATATAAGTAATTAGCGGCCTCATTTTCTATTATTCTTTCTTGCTCGCGTTCGGTTGTTTCTTGGCCCGCATCTTGTTCCTCTTCATGCTCTTTACGTTCCTGCTGTCCTACCGGCGCACCAGCAGCCTGATCGCTGAACATTCCTTTCACTTGTTCAGCAAGTATGCTGACAAATCTCGAGGGCTCTTTGCTTGCTTCTGCTGCTTGTCCAGTGATGATCGCTACTGCCGGCCTCAAATAATTAATAATTATTTGTCCTCTAGCTTGATTACGCTTGTTGGCCTTTGAATCGTCGAGAAGACCTAATTGAGTTTCCGCTTTTCTTGTTGATTCTTGCAAACTGTCTAATTGGTCAATAACTTCTTGCAATCGGTTGACATTGCTCGCACTTGAATCTTGCTTTATCGATTCTCGAAGTCCTCTTGCTTCCTTTGTTAGCTCACCTTTTTCCACTTCTGCAGCATTCAGCGCATCCTTTAGAAGTTCTTGGGCAGGTTTTTTCGTAACCAGAATCTGTTCCATCTGCAAAGGTGAATTTCAGACATCCACCCAATTCTCCTCCATTTTCTTGAATTCCAATTTCTTTTACTTCCTTAGGTGGGCGTTGAATTTCAGATTGGCCATTGCCTTGATTCTCTACACCAATATTTAAACGTTGTCTTGTTACCGTTGTGCGTGCTTCAATTTGCGGAGCTCCACTGGCAGGAGCAGCTGGTCTAGTTTGAGATGCTGCTGGCCTAGTTTCTCTTCTTGCTGGTGGTTCTTCTGTCGGTTCTTCCTCGGAAGGTTCTGGGATTTGTAGGTCAGCCAACAAACTCTGGGAGGACGCCAAGCGAACTTTTATGCTTGCTGCTCCTTCTTTAGTACCAAACTGCGTATTGAGACTATCCATTAGGTCGCGTATCGAATTTAACGTTGCCTCTGGGTCATCTAGGACTGCGTCTGCATATAGTCCGCATTCATCTATAACGGCATCTGGGACCACTTCTAATGCATGATTAAGGCCGTCTCTTAGGTCTAGATATAACTCTTTCTTCTCATCAATCTTTTGATAAGCATCGGGGAAACGCTTTCTATCATCATGTGGGAACCGGCGGGTTTCAGCTATTTGTAGCGCAACTACACCTATCACCCTAGTAGCCGCTTCTTTTGGTGGCATTTTTGCTAAGGCATCGCTTTCTTCCAGAAGTAATGCACGGACGCGTTCAAATCCTGAATAATTTGCTTGGGCACCTTCTCTGCTTACTTGGTCTAGTACCCTTTCAAACCCATCTTCCACGGTGTCACGACCGACGACAAACGGTTCGTATTCTAGTCCTGGCATGCCTCTTGTCCAGCGCCCATGGTCTCCGTCGTGAAGCGTTTGTCTTAATGTTTGGGATCCTATTGTTGCTCCACCAGATTGTTTCCAATGTTCGGCTCCCTTGCTTTCGCTCCTTCTTTCCCCTATCTGTCGTTGCTTGTCCCTTACGTGCTGAGCGAACTCTTGAAGAGGTGGTTGAAGTGACTGCGGCGAACGTCTTAGACCCTCCTCCCCTTTGGCTGCCCGCTCCGCTTTTCTATTCTTTTCTTCAATGGTTCTAGCAACCGCGCGTATTAAGTCTTCACGCAAATGTCCGTAAGTTATAGTGACCTGTGGAGCTTTTTCGCGCGCGTGTAATGCAGATCCGATACTGTCCCGCAGGCTAGTCCGGGTATGCTTATCTTTTCCGGCTTCGATCTTCTCAGCATCTTCAATCAACGCGGAACCATAATCCAAGTCTTTTATTAATACAAATTCTGCTATTGCTTTTATGTCTTGGTTCTTGGCTCTCTCTTCCGGAGTGAGTTTTTTGGGCGTCTCTGCCGCCGAAGCCCGCGCTGCCGAAGGTCTAGCTGCGGTTGGTTGTCCTGCACCGGGTTGCCTTGCGGCTGTTTGTCCTGTTCCTGTTTTAGCCGGCTGGTCTTTGGTTGATCCAGTCTTTTCTGTTTCGGTGCGGCGACGTCCTAGTGGTGCTCCTGCGAGCGTCCCTGCCGAAGCAACGGAGGCTTTTTGGGCGTCCCTGGCTGCGCGGGCGGCGGCGAGTTGCTCGGTGCGAGACAGTGCTCTTGTAGGTTGCATGGCCGGCAGATTGCTGGATTTCGCTTGCAGGTTTTGCCTGCCCCAGTTGAGGCTCTCCACCTGCAGAAGCAGCTGGGGTAGCCTGAGGTTCTCTGGTAGCTTGAGTAGTTGGTCTAGCTTGGGGTTCTCCACCCGCAGGAGCAGTCGGTGTGCCTCCGACCGCAAGATTCGCTCCTGGTGCAACTGGTGAGGCACCGCCGGGCGTTTGTTGAATTGTTGTGGGTTGTCCTGACCTGGCTGCCCTCAGTTGCTCGGCGCGACTTGGCACTCTTGCAGGTTGCGCAGCTGCAGCTTGCGCTCCGGCTGCGGGAGCAGCTGGATTAGCCTGAGTTTCTCCGACTGCAGGAGCCGCTGGATTAGCCTGAGTTTCTCCGACTGCAGGAGCAGCTGGATTAGCCTGAGTTTCTCCGACTGCGGGAGCCGCTGGATTAGCCTGAGTTTCTCCGGCTTCGGGAGCAGCTGGATTAAGCTGAGGTTCCACTACTTGCGGAGTCGCTGATCTGGTTTGAGCGGTACCCCTTACTTTTCAACAAATTGAGCAGGCGTTAGTGAGGCATTTGCCATGGCTTCTTTGAGTAATTGCAATCGAGCCTCGCTGGTAATCTGCCGCACGACTTCGGGGGTAAGTTCTTTTGCATCCACGCCAGCTTGTTCGAATTGAATACATAGACCGCGAACATACTGCGGTAATGTAGTATTGGGAGGGAGATCTCCAGATGTATTCATCAGTTCCAGCAAATGTTCTCTCGACCTCGCTATAGCAGTCGTCATGTCCAGACCACGACTTTCTTGTGCTATTCTGGCAAATTCATCCCAAACCGGTCGATGCGGTATAGCTGCTTGTTGCTGACGCGCTTGAAGTGAAAGCTCTCTAAGTTCTGCTCTCATTGCAGCTACTTCTCCTGGAGTTAGACCTTGTTCAGCTTCTGCAGTACCACCATCTGTTCCTCCCAGTTCCGCCGGAGGAGGCGTGTTAGTAGGTTCGCCTGCAACTGGTTGTCCGCCTTGACCTTGTTGTACGGCTTGGTTTTCAGTTGCACCTTGTGCTGGTTTCTGTGGCTGCCCTGCTTGCTCTGCTTTTTGGCGACGATTCGCCACAGCACCTCGAAGTCCTGATGGTGGCGCTTGCGTTTGTCCACGACCGGTTTCTCCTGGCTGATTAACCTGAGCACCAGCAGTTGCTTCTGCTGCCGGCGGAGGACCTGCGACAGCATCTCCTTTTGGAGGGGGACCCGCTGTCGTTGCGTTGACTTCTGCAGCTTCTGTCTCATCCTCTATAATAATAATTGGTTCTTCGGCTGGCGGTACTTGCGACGGAGCAGCCCCATCAGTGACTGTAATTCCTCCAGGTTCACCCGGAGCGGGGACAGCAATTGTAATTTCTCCAGGTTCACCGGAACGCGGTACGCCTGCACCAGACCCACTAGCACTCGGAATGGCCGCATCACCAGCAATGACTCTGATCAGCGTGCCGTCTTGTCTCGTTCTGTAGCCGCCACTGGCAAGGCTTCTAGCGAAATTCTGCCCGGCTGCAAGGTTATTATCTACTTGCTCCAAGTTGACTACTACAGCCTGATATTCACGTAATAAAATTTTAGCTGCCGGTGATCCATTAGCATTCAGCGCCTCTTCCTGTGCCAATATATTGCCATTAAGTGCTGCATTATATGCTTCAAGCTGCTCTGCCGGCGGTGCAGGTGCGGACTTGTTCATGTCGATAGGTGTTCCACCTGTTCGACAGTCCGCAAGGGTCCTTACTATAGTCAGATGCATTAGCTCGGCGGCAGCTGCCGAAGCTCCTTTGGTTTGCGCCATTTTTACTGCATCGTCAACGCTTTTAATCTGTAATCCCCTGACTTTTAAGGGAGGTCTTTCTGTAGCACGAGTTTGATCTGAAGCCCCCCCTCTTGTTGTATCTGTCAATATAACAATCGGTTCTGGGACTGCAGGTCTTGCAACAGTTGTGTCTGCAGCGCCTGGGCGTCTAGACGGGGTTGTGATGCGTTCTGGAGGACGTGCGCTTGTCGCCGCCGGTCTAGCTGTTACGGCTGCTGGTCTGCTTGTTGGTGCTTCTGCTGCTTTTGCAGTTGATCTGGCAGTAGTGGCTACCGCTGCTCTGGCTTTAGCTGTGCGTTGAAGATCTACTGTCAATTCTATCCACGGGCGAGTACCCAATGCCCTTATAAGATTTCTTTCGCGTTCTATACGTGGTACTGTGGAAGTAGTACCCATTGCTGCTTCGCCTCTGGCTAAATATTCACCAATTACCGCTGGGAATATCTCTGCATTCAATCGCAATTGACGAACTGTAGCGCCGCCGTCCTTGTCAACATTACTCTTCTCGCGAGCGTCCAATATCTTGCGCATTTCTTCTTGCACCGATTTTGTTGGATTAGACAGCGTAGATATATCGCAACCGATCTTTTCCAAGCGAGCACAAGCCATTTTAACTAGTTCAGTTGATTGTTTATGTGTAGGATAAGCTGTGTCCAGGAAATAATGATATGGGGATCTGCTCGAATTGTCCTTGAGATAAGCATCATGAAAATTTCCAATTAGAGCCGCATCGCTTTCTGAAGTCTTCTTCGTTTGGTCACGCAGTTTCCCAAGTTCGGACAAATAATTTCCTTTATTTGCTGTCTCACGATAATCTCGATTTTTCAGAGTTAAGTCATTAAGCAACTCAGCTAATCGCTGATTCTTCTGGTGTTCCGCTTCTCTATCTGGGCTACGGGTTATACTACTGCGCAAATCTGATAGCCGACCGGTTATCCACTTACCAAGACTTGACGAGGACGCTGCTTCCTTAGTGGTTTTTCCTGGAGTCTTAACCTCAGCAGCCCTAACTTCAGGACTCGCAGCTCCAGCACTTTTAGCCTCAGAACCAGTTGATTTAGCACCCTTTGCTTTTGCACTTCCATCTGAACGTGTCGATCCCGGCTGGCTTGCAGACTGTGCTGTTGATTTTTCTCTTGCTGCGGCGCGGGCAGCTAAAGTTGATCCCGAAGGTGGGCTGGGCGGCTTTGGTGGTGTGCGATCTGGCTTCTCAGTTGGTTCATTTTTAGCAAACCGATTTCTTAGTTTCTTTACCCCGTAAGCTAATAAACCTGCAGTCGCAGCTGAGGCCGTTAGAGTCAAGCCAATAGTAGTCCAGGCTCCTACAGTTTCATCATCAGCTTTCTTTTTTGCTGTTGCCTTTTCTTCATCGTCCTTTGCCTGATATGCTGAGACATACTTTGAGTGTATTTCTTTGACTTCGTCGACGGTCATTGAGAGTCGACCAGCCAATGCCTTATATTGATCATCCGTCAATTTTTTTGTTTCAGCTTTACCAGCTTCAGGCAGTGGAAATATGTCTCTTAGCAGTGGATTACTGCGAATTGCTTGGTTAAGGGCTTTTCTTCTGTAGCATTTAACTTCTGTCCAGCCTCCTTGCGCAATTCCAAAATAAAGTGGGCTGTCTCCGCCTCACTGTAGGGAATTTCATCACCATTTTCATCGTTGAGAGGATTTTCTCTTATTGACTTATAGATATTAATAGCCCGTTGTATTTCTGGACTTATGTTTAGATCTGTTATCTCTAGCACAGAAAGCTTTGCTGCTCGGCGAAGTCCTTCTTCCAGTTGCTTTTGAGTGAATTTAAGTGCTTTCCACGCGGAAGGGAGAATCTCGCTATCAGTTTTCTCTATCTTTGAAAGTCTTGCATTGATAGCATTGTCCAAATTCCGCATGTACTTATCGACAAGCTCAGAAGCACCTGCTCCTGATTCACGATTTGCTGCTAGATTGTTCCAACTCTCAGTAAGTGCCTTATCAGCTTCTTCAGCGCTTGGCTCAGAGGATGATTTTGCCTGGTCCTGTTCGCCGTCTTCTGAAGGTGAATATACTTCTTCCAATAAGTCCGCAAATGCGTCTTCAGCAACACTGGAATTTGCCCCGGCGGCGCCACCCTTCTCAGTGGTAGTGTCTAGTTGTTCAAACCAGCTTTGACTTTCCATGTTATATCAACCTGAGTCTTGCCTTATTGCTCTTCAGTATTTTAATCATCCAATGATCTTAGTAAGTAACAGTATTGGATTGCTCTTATCCTAACTGAGAATTGTGAGAGAATTGTGAGCTAGGTACCCATAATCAATGGTGAAATTCCCATCGATTTTTTCTCACAAATTTCTCACAAATTAGCTTGAACAAATTAACTGTTGCTTTTCAATACCTTTAATTAAGTAGTTAAAAAACAGATTAAATATGTTGCCTATAAGTGTCTCTTATTCTTCATCCAAAGCTATGTACGGAAATCCCGCTTGCAAAAGAGTGGAAGGTAGTGGTCGAGACTTAGCCTTGGCGCCAGCTCTTTCTTGAGCTATCTGTCCTGATTTAGAATCCGTTTTTTCTCCCGCTGAGGTTAAAAGTTCTCTGGCAGTTAAACGCACTTGCTCACTAGGAGACGATTCATAAAGGGCTCTGGCGGTAGCCAGAGTGCTGCGATCATTAATTGCTTGCTGGTATTTTAAAATTGCCACTTGAAAGTCTTCGCTATCCTTATATTGTCTGCTGTTTTTATCGCGTGGCATAGTGCAATATTCTGTTTTTAGAGCGCGTGCAGCCATCTTTGCCAGATCCGTTTCATTAAGTCCTGAGTCGATTAGGGCATTAAATAATATTTTTCGCAATGGCGAAGCAAGTGTTGGATCAATAATCAGCTCATTCATTACAAGTTTGCTCATTTTAGCTGCACCAGGACTATTACCTTTGCAGGTTTCGGCAATGGCTTCGATAACTTCTTTTGCTCCTCCGGTTAATGCCAGCTGTCTAAGGCGATCCCTGGCCGACCTCACCCTGTCCTATCCTTCCTAGGCGCATTTCATCTTTTGCACTCATACTGGCATCAGCAGTTAATAAACGAAGCTGATCAGCAGCAGCTCGGTTTGCTTCGCTGGATGCTGTGGCATAGTCTGGGCGAACCCCTAAAGACCACCAATGTATTTTTTCGTTAGCGGTGCGCTTTGCATAAGCATCCCGGTTTTCCGGGTGAAGCAGGGCATATTCAGCTCTTTGCCTAAGAGCATTTTCATTGGCGCGACTAAAATAATTGTGTTTGCCGGATTCAAGAGCTAATTTTACTGCCTGATATTGCTCTTTAAAAGTTTTATCTGCTTTGGTATACAATTCACTTAATGGAGCCGGTGTCAAGCGAGCTAGCATAGAACGAGCTTCCCGTCGCAATAGAGGCATAGGCAGACTGGATAAATCATCATTTGTGCTAACAAGAGAACGATCCTTTGATTTTTTATCTGATCCAGTTAAATGCTGCGGTACTTTCCTTTCATTATCTTTGTTAGTGCTACCAGTCGACACTAGAATTGCTGGTATCCAACCCTCTCCTTGCTTTTCATATATTTGTGAATGAGTCTCCCCATCAGATTGTGTTTCTTGAATCCAAAGCCTGTTTATGTTTTCTCCATCCACAGCACGGGCAGGAAAGCCAACTTGTACTATTTTTGCTCCATCTTTTGTATAAATGGTTTCACTGCCGTATTGGCTGGTCAAAGTGCTCCCGGCTGACCTGCCGTCAAAAAATGCTTCTTCAGGCGAATGCCTAAATAAACTCAAATTCTCTCTTCTTGCCATTAATGATCTATCCGGAGCGTCTTTTATTACAAAGTCTCCATCTGGCAACATATCGACAGCACAATGCCAAGGATGTGTTTTTGCTTTGAGATCACTTTCTTTGTAAAAGCTATCCCCATTTTTCACCCATTTGTCTGCATTTCCATATTTATCTGTGAAAGTAAACAACACGACTTGCCCATTTTCTCTTTCTACTGAGCGACTGCTGCCGTCCGCGTAAGTGCGTTTGTTTACTAGACCCATTTCATCTTTCTCTAAAGATGATTTAAACTCTTCCTCCGCCAGCGCAACTAAAAGTGGAATTTGTTCTTTCGTTTGATAAATGGCAAGAGATTTGAGCATAGTCCTCAATAACTCGTGATTTTTACCATAGGCAGGATCTTGTGTGTCATGCGTAGTGTGCATCAAAGTTTGCACTAAATCCTGACTAATAATATTGGCCACTTGCTGGCCAGTAAACAATGGCTTACCAGAAAAAGGATTGTCTGCAGTAGAAGGTGCCATAGCAAGCAGGCTACGCAAAACTTCCTGATGCGCGGCGGGTGGCATCATTGGTGCGTGAGTTAGAAGGAGAACAGTGAGTGGTGCCATGCCTTTCCGTATTTCTTCACTGCCTTCGACGCAAATACGTCTCCAGCCTTTGGCAGCTAGTTCAGCAGCCTTGTCCTTGTATGCTGGAAGAAGAGGAGATCTGCCGCTTATAAGTCCAAATAAAACATCACGCTGATAAGCTCCATTTTTTGCACTCTTGTGCAGGATATCATTAACCGTTTGATCTATGCGGGTGCGCAGCAATTCAAGCTTTTCTTTTTCGGACAAATTGCTTCCTAGTCTCAATTCTGCTGAATCAATTGGTCCGTAATTGCTAAGGTCACCATAACCATCCGAGAAATAAAGAGCAATATAAGTTTCAATTGATTTTAAATCTATTTGTTTGTCACCACTTTCTATGTCTTGTTTGGCCTGCGTATATTGGTCTTTTTCGGCAACAGGTTTTAGTGGCATCTCAAGTCGTTTCATACTTTCTGCTTCTTCTCTTATCGCCGAATCTTTTTCTGTTGCCAGCACTTCTGAGCACAATGTAAGAAGTTTTACATTATCCGGTCTGTTAAGGGAGCGCATTGAATTCAATGCCTGAAGAGCATAAATTTTTACATCTGTATCTACTATTTCGGATGCTTTAGGATTGAAGCGACTGTTGGATGTTGCTGAGGACAATCGGATAAATAACTTGAAAATGTCATTACTTAATGCAGTTTTCTGTTGTGATTTATCCGAACCGTCTATTGAAGTGTTTGAAGACAGTTCAGTTAAATATTTAATTGCCTCTTTGACCAGCTCTCTTTTTGCCGGTCCTAGATTCACTATACCGTCTTCGTTGTTTTCAGAAGATGTGAGAGTCGATTCGATATTGTTTTTTAATACAGCTGTTAACTGATTACGTTCATCATCACTAGCTTCTTGAAAGATTTTTTTCACGTTTTTCATTGCTAGGATTCGGAGATCATTGCTGCCGGGAACATCCGCATATCTGTCATCATCTTCATTGCTGTCAGGCAAATTGAGAATATCAATTATTTTCTTGCGAAATTCAATTTTTTGCCTATCATCTAAATTAGCTATGTTGGCCGATAATTGGTTTATGGACTGGAAGATTGCTATCCTATCTAGAGCATCGAGACTACCAATTTTCTTTTGTTCATCCCGATCGTTATCATTTGCGCTTGTGTCGTCCTTGCTGTCAATGATCGAAAGGCTTTGTAAAAGAGAGTCATAAACTAGATGGTGTAGACTATCAGTTGAATGTTCAGTGTTGTTGCTATTTAGACTAATTAATCCTGCACTGCTTAATTGAGCTAGAGTAAGAGTTGCACGCAAACGTTCACGCTCCAATGCCCCGTTATCGGTAGTGCCAGGAGTGTCGGCAACGGCAACCAGAGAAACTGGCTGTTCGTTAGTCGAGGCTATTTTAGCTAAAAGATATTTAGAATAACTATCAGCGAATTCTAACTTGCTTTTTTGTTGTTGCTTATAAGTTTGCCAGATCCGATGCACCTCGGCAAGCTCAGTCTTTCTTTGTTCAGGGTCGGAAATTTTGCTTATATCTAAAACTGCTGCTGCTAGAGCTCTTATGTTGCGATCTTCAGTTTGATTGGCAATCATTGCTGAAAGTTCCTTCTCTAATGGCCCTGCACTTGTGCCATTAATTTCGCTTTGCATTAGAACAACTGCATTGTCACGTAGCTCATCTTCCCGATTAAATCGTTGACCAAATCTTTCATATATTAGAGCCTGAACCAGTCGGCTATGATTATCATCTATCAACGCCGCTGCTTTATCTGTAGTGTTTGATCGTGAGTCTTTGAAAATTTCCAGACAGATATTGCCTAGCTCAGTTGAATTACTTTGCCCGCTTTCCTTTAATAGATCAGCTAGAGCCAGGCGTACATTCGGTTGGAGAGTATATGAGGGCTGCTCAGGCAAGGAATTATCTTTTGTCTTAACAGCACTTGCCAATTGTTGTCTAACGAAGCGGATCACGTCGGATGATGAAGTTATAAGCTTTTGTGCTGTCTTTGCCGGTTTGGATTCGACAGAATCTTATGGCCCCAATTTTTCCGTGGGTTTTGTTTTGCGAGAGCTCTTTACTTACCTGTGATTTGGCAGTGCTTAAAGCTGTTTTAAAGTCTTTAGCGATTATCTCTTTATCTATGGAAATATATCCGGGTACGCCCAATAACCCTTCATAGGTATGAACCAAAAATTTCATTGACCAGGCAGTTTGTTCTCCTAGTTTTTGCTTGACAGCACCAGTCTTTTCATCCGTGCCAAGCAACAATAAGCCAATTCCCGCTGCTAATTTAGCTGATGATGGTTGCCGTGTATCCTGAAAAACGGAGGTTAAATTTTGTGCGTGATCTTTACGCCTAGGATCCTGTCCCGGAAGTGACAACGCGCCTATGGTTGGAGTAATTATTAGCTCACGCTCGCTGTTTGAGAGATTGTGGCTGAGCATATTGAGAGAATAGATATACCGGTCCACTGTGGAGTGTTTATTCATATCATCAAAATGGATTGGTTGATAGGTCATGAGAAACTGATCAATATCATCAATCGTTACAAGTAATGCACGATTATCCTGCGTTGCCTCTGCGGACTCTGGTACGGTACCGGCTAATATTCTTGGTATAGACCATCTTCCAATTTTCTTATGGTCAACAAGCCTAGAGCAAGAGGCCAATTTTTCTCTATCCGAAGAATCTTGATCTAAAAATGTTTTGGCTAAATCGTAAACTGCTTTTCCTTGTGCAAGCTTAGCCGCAGTCTCGCGTTCGGGGTGCGCAGGATCAAACGGAACTGCGCGTGGCAATTTAGCTAATGCAGTCTCTACATATTTTTTGTCTTCCTCGCTAAGTACAGAGACAAAATGTTTAGCAAGAGGTTGCTCCCATTCGTGATTCTTTAACCGGGCGATCATTGTGTCCCGATTTGCTCGTTCTAATTGATCTGCATGTGTTCTGTTTCTGTAAATATTTTTTAAAATCATCTCCTATCCCCAAGAAAGTATCCGGGACATAATAAAGCATTGCTGCGCTCATGACGTTACTGGCGAGCCCCCTTGATTGCGTTAGTAGGCTCTCCGCACCAAGCACTCCATTCATAAGTGTTTGATCAGCATGAGCTACAGAACCCCACCACTTACTCAAATTGCTTACTAGCGGAATCTTGTCAGGCGTGGCACCGGAAGCGATATCAATTGTCATCAGGGCCGATCTTATTTGATTCAGACGATGACCGAAATTTTCACCAAGTCCATGTGCTCTACCATAGGCATTTCCCTGGTTTTCTACCAGTTGTTGCAGAGGTCCTCCTAGCCCAAGGAATAAGTGTTTCTTCCACGACCATTTTGCCGCTGTTAGGGCGCCACTTTCCAGAGCAGCCATAGCCAACTCGGCTTGTGCACTTAATGCAACTTTTGTTCCTTCTCTCATGCCTAAATTAGCTATTACTTCTGCAACAGCTCTTTCCGCTAGCACTCCTTCCACTTCTCTCATGGCCAAATATACTGCCCTGAACTCTGAAACTCCCATGGCAATGAAGGCGGCATCCATGGCAAGCGGCACTGCGAAATCTAGAAAGTCTTTGGATTCGTTGATCACAATTTGCCCAGGCAAATCTTTTGCTAACAGCGGCTGAAGGTGGCCATTTCCTCGGACAGCCACTAGATCATCGGGGTGATAAAGTCTGGTATCATTTTTGGTTTCCAACTTACGGGACGAATCAACTGTTTGCCCCACAGCTAGTGTATATCCAGGCAATAGATCTATCCATTGATCTGAGTCTGCGGTATTTTGCGCCAAGAGTTGAGAATTACTATCGGCACCGCTTACAAATACATGAGCTGGACCCTTTAAAGCCAGCACTTGGATATTACCGTTTTTGCCGAGCCTTACTTGTGCGCAAACCGCATCAGCTTTGTTCTTTGAGCTTGCCTTTGCTTTCATTGTTGAAGCCTCGTGAGCGCGAGGAGCTGTGGCTGTTTTTACTATATTACCTTTGCCAGTTATATAAAGAGTTTCATTTGGCGGTAAGTGTTGACCATCAATGGAGGCATAGCCTGAGACAACTGGTTTGCCAACGTTGTAAGTGTAACCTTTGCCGTGATAAGAAATTGGTGTGCGCCATTCGCGTTGCGCACGGGTAGTTACTCTTACGCGTTCTTGGGTACCTTTTGATCCATCTGGATGTGTAATGTCAACGTTTACTAAGTCAGCTTGATAGCGATATTTAACATAGTTGTATTCTTGCTTGGTTTCCTCGTCAATGCCGTGCATGGGCACGTCACCCCAATAGCACACCCTGTCTAGCCTTTTGTCGGCACGAAAGCATTCTAGTGCTGCCTGGCTCGCTTTTTCACCGCTGTTTGCAAGCCATTCTTCAAGTACGCGCATTTTCTCGTGATTCAACTGGCCCTCAAAACTATCTGGATAATCAAAATGTATCCCAACAATTTTCCCGGCATCGTCCCGCTCTATGTATCCAGGTAAATTTACTGCCAATGCACCTAATGGACTGCGAATTCCTGAACTTTCTGCTAATTGTTCAAAAGCTACTATTGCTTTGCCGCAATCTTCCGCCTTTAGCATTAGATCAAGATAGGGCATTGATTTATCTACGAAAGCTTTTGCGGCTCGATCATTTAATTCAGTGCCAGGCAACAAGCCTGCAGGTGGGTGTCCTTTAAATATCCGAGTAACTGTCTCTTTGAACAGTCTTAGACTATCGCGACTTTCAGCCGCCTCAAGTTTATTTTTTGCTTTTTGGAGCCAATCTTCCGCTTGCTTTAATTGATTTATATCCGTTAAGCCGGGCACATTTTCATTACTAAGAGGACCTTTGTGTGCCGGTAAAGCGCAAACTGCCTTGCTATCTAGAATACTTTGTAAAAATTCTTTGTCGTTTTGCAGTTCGCCGCCTTTGTTTTTTTGCACTTCAATTGGACAGCGAGGAGGCAATTTTATTTTTCTATCTATTAGCTGTGTAGCGATATTGTTTATTTCTGTATTTTTGGAATCGATATAAGCAGAATAAACTTTACTAGCCACTTCGCCGTATGTGCCCTTATGCAATTCGTCGCGCGCTATGCTAACTAGTGCGTCTCTGTAATCCTTGTTAGTTAATTTAGGCGAGAATTCTCTATCCAAAAATGCAAGATCATTTATATCCAAAGCGCTTTTATTGATCAATTTGGCCAATAATTTGGGATTTTTTGCCAGGAATTTAGCACTTTCTCCTAATAGCTTAGGATCTTTTGCTAATAAGTCCGCATTTTTGTCTAATGACTGAAGGTGCTGAGCTAATTTATGTATTTTATTAAGTAGAATTTTATTGGCTAATTTAACGAATATCGGGCCATTTTTTTTGTCTGAGCGAATATCCTTAGCTAAGTTATCCAATAAATCAAGATTATTTTGATCCGACAAAATATCGTCGAGTTTTTCCGCTAATGTGCTTTGATTCCCTCGCAGCAATTTTGGATAATTAGACTCATTCGCTATATTCTCTTGAGGCGCTTTTGATTTCGCCGCATCTTTTTGTTTTATAGCTAAGTCATCAATAAAATCATTTTGCAGACCATCGCTGGAGGCAGGTGTTTGAGAATCTGCATTATCGTCAACATGATCTTTATTGAAATCTGGTAGCATTGATAAGGAATTCCATTATGGTCTATAACCTGGACAACCATTCAGCAGCTCCCGAGAGCCATTTGATAACAAATATCATAGAATTGCCTTTGCCATAAACTTCTTTTAGCGCTTTCTCTTGCAATGTCATCTGGCGCATTCAGATATTTTTCCAGTGCTTTTCTAGTATCCCAACCTGTAGCTTTTTCTTCTTCCTTGTCCTTATCGTCTTTCTTTGTTGATCTCCTGGGCTCAGGTTTGGACAGATCCTCAGCTTTCTTGCGAAGTCTGCAGCAGCATCTCTTAACTCCTTTGCTCTTGACGAATCGCTATTTCTAGCAGATCGTTCTAGCTGGTCTGCTATTTTTATAAAAACCGCTTTAACATCCATAACATCACTATAGCGGCCTGTGCCTGGATTATAGCGAACGACTTTATTGCCTTCAATTTTATATACCCTGAGGCCGTCCGCTTCCAGATGTACGAACGTGGATTTATCTCCCCAAACGCTGTTGTCTATGATACAGTTGTCCGCGAAAATTTCTTCCACGGTGCTCGCTCCCGCTCTTGTCCTAAGTTCGTGCACTAAATTTGTCATTGCCGCATGAGCTTGACCTTCGCCCCGTTTCGGTGCACCTCCTGCGCGCGTGCGCGTAGGCAAGAGATTATCCTCAATGTATTGTGCCATTCTTCGACGATTCTCTGGACGATCGTTATCCAGAACAATTTTAAGGGCGGCGGATGCGCCTCGACGCTGCGTACTCTCGGCATACTGTCTTAGGTGCGTCACAAGTGCTGTTTCAATGGACTCTCGAGTTCGCACTTCTTTTAACATTGCCCAGGGAGACATTGTCAGCGTTTGTCCTGCTACCCAACGCCCATTTGCTTTGGACTCTAGAGATGTTATAAAGTCCTTGGGAGTTATAGGTGCTGCAGCAGCAGCTGCCGTTCTTTTCGTCATAGGAACGGAGCCCCTTTTTACCACTTTGTCCAATTCTTCGATTATATTCGCTCTGATTTCGAAATTTCCTTTTGCTTCGTATGTACTTCTATTTGCATCCAATTGTTCTCGCATATATTGGGCAACATTTCTGTAAGCATCAATACTTGCTGTGTCCAAGCTGATGTCCGCAAGGACGGCACCACTCGATAATCTGGCGCGTGATCTGACTATTAATTCTTGCACTCGTTCAATAAAATTGGCACGAAGACGGCTATGAGGGTCTAGTCTTTCCGCCAGAAATTCAGCCGGACACGAATATTTGCTGCTTTTACTAGCCTTCTTACAGTCGTCTATGAAATCACTTGTCGCCCGTTTTTGTTCATCACTGGCGTTGTCATCATATACTGCCGCATCTGCTATTATTCTATCAATCAATAACGGCCAACCTTCGCGAATATTGAGCAGCAGCCCTTTTTCTGCGTATAAATAATTGGCAGCCAGAACATCTTTGGCTCTTTCTTGCTCTATTCTTATCCTCTCTTCTGGCGCTATTGCCATATCGCCCAAGCGTTTTTCCAGTGAATCAAACCATCCGATTGGATCAGCCGGTTTTTTCCCCTCAGGCACAGTCTTTTCTTTATTGGCTGTTTCATTTGCTTCATGCCATACTAAAGCACGATCCGGATCTCCCATAAACTCGCCTTGATGTGCTAAGAGCTGGTTTGATATTTGCTGACCAACCGCTTTTAATAGCTTCGTCACCCACTGCTTTTCGCAAGTCTGCAATAGTCGCTTTACGTATTCTTGTTCTTTCTTCGTCGCTTCTTTCAGTAACAGAATCCTCGCTCCACTCATCAAGTCCATGTCCACCAGTAGGATGCTGCCTGATCATTGTGTCGCTTGGTTGTTGTTGCTGTTGTGTTGGCTGCGCTTGTGTTGTAGCTGTAGCAACTTCCCCATCTTTCTTTGGCTTATCTTGCACAATTACCAGTGGGGCCGGCGGGGGATCGGGAGGAGGGGCAAATTCTTTGGCGCAGTCACGCAGAAACGCAATGGTCTCCGATGTAGTTGTCGCATGATTCTGTGCAAATTTATTTATTTCTTTATCAATTTGCCCTGATACAAACTTGAAAAAATCAGCATCCTTTCTGTAGATGTTTCCATCATACCGCTCGACAGCTTGTTTTCTCACCTCGGCGTAAACTACTTTTCGTGCCTCTAGATTATTTGAGCTGGCCTCTATATCTTTTATAACTTCGTCAGCATAATCAATACCATCGTGAATTCCCTTTCCTCAACGCAATCTCTTTGTTTGGTTTGCAGATACATAGTCAGATAGCCTGGAATCGTCTCTTTATTGGCTTCTATTACTTTTTTTAACTCCTTAGCCATACTCGCAGGGGTTCTATTGCCACCACAATCTCGCGCGCCTTTTATAATTGCTACGCATTGCTGACTTGCATTAGCGTTAGGATAATTCTTAAGGTATCTTTCTTGTGACAGTCCCCACATTATATATCTCACTTGCTCCCCAACTGAGATAAATCGCGCATTATCAAGTGTGGCTAATTTGGCCATTTCTTCTCTAGCCTTGTCTAAATCATCCTCGCCAAATACGCGTTTGGTTGATGCCTTCTCGGTGTATGCGTTAAAATCTCTCATCACTTGGTCAAAGGATGTGCTTAGCGGGATCGGCTTGGTCCAAAGCATTCCCGCCGCCTTTTTTGTCTTTAATGTATTCTTTAATTGCTTCATAAGCCGCATCGTTGACTCCCCAGTCTTTATTTCGTTATCCGCAGTATGACGCGCCCTGTTGCCTTTGCGTAGCCGATTACGTAACCATTCAGGCCTTTCTTCGCAAACCAGATGGAGTACACGCAAAGCAATAATGGTAAACAACCCAAGATCCGGGACTTGTGCGAGTAAGGGCAAGAAGCAGCAGCTGCTGTATATAGTGGAATAAAATCTGT
The DNA here is from genome assembly GCA_963767815.1 of Candidatus Melainabacteria bacterium. GTDB lineage: Bacteria > Cyanobacteriota > Vampirovibrionia > Obscuribacterales > Obscuribacteraceae > CAVYFJ01. The sequence goes on from CAVYFJ010000004.1 coordinate 472,974, forward strand.
TTTCGGGTCTTGTGCAATACCTCTTCCAATCCAGGGCAACAGGCATCTTTTCTGAAAGATCCAAAAGGTTTTGTCATCGACAATCTGCCGTGCTTTCTCGTAGGCTTTGTGTAGCATATTGGTGTCTGCTACGGTTTGATCTAATTTGGCTGCTACGCCTTCCTGTTTTGCTACTCCAAAACCATCCCAGTTTTTTACTGTGCTGTGCCAACCCCAAAAGTCCCTGCTTGTAAGATTTAATCCTTGGTTGGCGAAGGGTTCCCATCCATTGATCGTTCTTAGGTCTGTGGCACCGGTCACGAAATGGTTTTCTAACACTTTAACCATGTCCTTTGGAGGAAGATTTAAAATCGTTCCTACTGACACATGATTATCTCCATTTTTATTTATTGTTTCGACTACAGAATTAACTGTAAGCCTGTATGTACTATAAAGAGCGGAAAGATCGGATAGATCTTTCTCACTCACCCTCACCCATTCGTTTGGCAAATCCGCGCTTTTCGTCCAAATCAAGTTCTGCCCAATCTTTGTTGTCTTCAATAGAGCTGAAGAAGGGCGTCAGCAATTCTAGTTTTTGTCTATCGCTGAGTCCATCAACCAGAGTGGTTAAGTCTTTTGCCTTTAGATGTTTGATTTTGTCCCTAATGTCCTCACGAGTTAATTTTGAAAAGTCATTTACAGGATATTTGTCTCGGTCTCTTTATCTTCACTCCCTTGTAGTAGTCATTTAAAGTATCTGTCAGCAAACGCCGAGCTTCATTATAATCTTTTGCTGTACCGAATTTCTCTAGAACTTCTTTCTGTTTATTATCAGGTATTCGATTAAAGTTCTCCCAATCCTCGTACACTTTAAGCTTGCTGTATATTTCTTTTGCTGGTAGTCCAATAAGTTGACTGCGATTTAATTGACCTACTGCAGTAGGTGTTTCGTCAACCGGCTTACCATCTTCCTTAGCAGCCCTGTCCAGTTCGACAACTATTGGCACTGCCGGTCTATAAATGTATCTGTAAATGTAATCAGCATCTCCCCAAGATTGATCCATTCCTAGGGCAATTCCAGCTTGCCTCATTTGATTATCGTTCAACTTAGCCCATTCTGAACCTGCTGCCTCATATTTTGGCTTTAATGCGCTAACAATAGATCTTGGCGGCAGCTTGGCGATGGTCCCCACTGGAACATGGTCAGAGGGTTGATTGGTTATTTTGCGAACAACAGACTCGGCTGTTTTTAGGTATTCATTATGGAGATCAAGTATCTTCGCTAAGGTTGTACTAACCTCGGCTTCATTCTTGGGATCTTTTTTGGCATCCTTGAGGAGTTTTTTGACATATTCGGTTTTAGCCGTTGGAGTCAAGTCTGGCCATTCTTTTTCTCTTTGTCACGGAATTCTTTAAAGAATGTTCCCAGCAGGTCCAGTTTTTGTCTTTCGCTAAGAGCCATTATTTGATCGAGGGTTAGTTCAATTATTTTCGCTTTAGCTGCGTCGAAATTTATGTGCGTAAAATCGTCGACTACTGCCTCACCTCTTTCCAGCTCCGTATGTTCCTTGCAGGTATCAACATATAGTGTCACAGCTGATTTGGCACCTTCTTCGCCTCCCCATTTGCTGATAGCTTTGGCTTTAGCTGGATCCGTATTAGCAGTACTGTCCCAATCAATAACAGTAGGAAACTGTTGGAAGTCATCATGCAGCTTATCATAGATTTCTTGTGGCGAAAGATTTCGTATTCGATCAACTGGAGCTACAATACGAGGCCTAGCTCCGAGAGCGTCCTTAGCAGTGGCATCGCGACCAGCTTTAGGGGTTTCACCGCCGCCCAGCACGGCTTCCTTCGCCCGTTGTAGCATGCCACCCACTCCGCTAGTAGGGGCGGATTGCATCTGCCCGCTGTCGGCGGTACCGGACCTGACGGTATCACCGGCTGCTCTGCCGCCGCTCCGTTCTGCTGCTTTTGTCCTCGGTCTTTGGCCGCCAATTACAATTGTTGTTTCGTCATCATCTCCGGCAAACATACCGCGAATTTTTACGCCGCCACCGGTTGGCGGTGTTTCAGAAGTTTCCACTTTAGCAGCGGCGCCAGTAGCTGATTTAGCGGTAGCTTTTTACTGGCGCGATCATCCGCGCCTGAACTTTTTGCGACGGGTTCCACCCCACCAGTACCAGGGGGAGCAGGCGCGCTAGGCTCGTCTGCCTCGACTCGTGGTTCCACTTCACCGGCAGGAACTGACGTGCTTTTATGACCTACAGCAATAGCTGCTTTTTTAAATCTTTCGTGAAGGGCATCTGCGTCTTTTTCACTAATCAGGAATTTTTCGGCAATTTCTTGGCGTGCAGCATCGTCCCACGAATTTTCTGATTTTTCCAAATCACCGCGCAAATTATCAAAAACAAAGTGATAATGACATTGTTTTATCACCTCAGGCGCTGATGCTGGTACGTCCAATAAGCTGGAGGCGAGTACAAATCTTTTATGTAGTGCCTCTACCTCTTCAACAGTCAAGCCGGCCTCATTGGCAATGTCTGTCTTTCTTTGATCAGTCCAGGGTATGTAAGTGCGTTTGGGAAAAATAATTCCCAGAAAATTAGTAGGTTGTTCGCTAAGGTCGGCAAAGAGATAATTCAAGTTATTATGTATACCGACTTCAAGGTTTCTATCTGTGCTTGTACCTTGTTGGCTTCCTGCTGCCGCTTTGCGATCCTTTGCCTGAATGTCTCCAGTGCGCTTAATCCCAGCTTGTTGTTGCATATATTTTGGCACGAGTCTTTCATATGTATACTCACCCCTTGTTTTACTGGGATCAAGTGTTGGTCGTGTCAAAGCTAGATATGCACGCAGAAAGCGCATTTCACCAGCGTCTAAAGAATTAGGATCTTGCTTGTATAGCCAATAGAGTGCATCACCTGTGTGGTTGGCTATCCCTCGTGGACCGCCATGCTGTTCAACTTTTTCATTACTGAGTTGTTAATCAGGGTTTGTAGCGTATTCCAGCCTGTGCGTCCCAGACTATTGTCGAATGTTTCCCAGGCCTTTGTAATCGAGTCTTTCTGTGGTTCCTGTACAGGTGGACCCAGAGCCAATAACTCGCCATTGAAACTATGGTTAAAGAAACGAGGACGAGAGCGAGTTTGACTTGAAGACCCGGCGAGTTCGTCTAGAACTCTTTCTTGGAAAGAAGGCTCCGATTTAGTCTGTGTGTCACCAGATTGATTTTCTGATGCTGGTATTTGTATTTCCCCAGTTTGTTCAGACTGAGATTTTGCTGTTGGTATAAATTTCTCTCCAGGTCCTGTCATGTTTTAGTGTTTCACCTCAATAAATTTAATGCGCAGCACCCAAAGGAGCAAGCGGTAAACCAGCTCGCTGAGCACCTTGCGTAGGCGTTGGTGTTACCGGCAAATTGGCGCTGGGATATGAAGAATTGCCGCCTCCTTCTTTTGATCTTGAGACAAAGTCATATCGCCTTCATAACGGGGGGCGCCTGTAACTTGTTCTGTAGCGCTAAGCGGTGGACTGGTTATGTCAAATGAATCAGGAGCTTCAGCGCCGCCTTGCGGTTGACCACGGGCGTTCAATGCGTTGTACATATCCACTTTCCAGATGGCAAATGCCATGAACAATAATATTAACCCGGCAGCTGCGGCAATAACTTTACCGCCGGCATGTTGAGCGCCAAATATTACTCCGGCGGCAGCAAAAATGAGCATGATGCAAGCTACTACTGCTCCTTTGAGTACTAAATAGCGGCTGAATTCGCGAATCGGCTGGCGCGGGCTTTTAATTTCTTGATTTGTGTATCTGGGATAGCCCTGGCCAGGCTGATCGGTATCAATATAACTTCGTTCTGTGGTTTGAGGCGTGCCCCTGATTGTGTCCCCCGGAGCCGGTGTGCCCGAATATCGATATATAGAGCCGCCTGTCCCGGGAGGCGGGTAGAGAATCTTTTGAATGCTTTCAATTTGTTCCACCGAGCTATCAATATTTTGATATGGTTGACTCGAAGACAGCGCGCCGCTGCCTAAGCCAAGCTGCCCTTCAATCTGGCCGCGCTGGCTATTAGTAAGCTGGCTGGCATCAAAAGTGAGGGCAACGCGCGTACCGCGCCCGTCTCCTGCATCTACCAGTAAATTTACTCGCGACTTGGGGGCCAACTCGCTATATTCAAGATTGGTGCCATGCTCAGGAACATTTGGCGTAGGTGAAGCATTAGGCACAAGTGGGCTTGTGCCTTGATCTCCGGATGTCACCGGCGGTGAAGTAGGACCACTGCCTTGTGGTGGTGCTGGCCCTTCAGGAGGAGCTATCCCAGCTGGACTGTAAATGCCTGTGGGGCTGGAAAAGGGCATCCCGCCGCTATTTTGAGCGCCAGCCGGCAATATTACCTGACAAGCAAATAATATGCCCGCAAGCACATTAAAAGCAAAGACCACCCTAATTCTGTTAGTTATGCAAAACATCCAAATTCTCACGCAAATCTTAACTTCGGCAACATTAAACTTGAACTATATAAATGTTAGCTGACAGTTGTGAGAGATTTGTGAGCTGAGCCGCCTGAATACGTAATATCCGCCTAAGAATAGATAATTTGCTTGTGCCATTTGAGCAAGACCGTCCCGACGGAATTGTAAGGGCGGGCGCAAGTCCGCCCATTAGTGAGCGCAGCGCTTACCAAAGTAATTTACCTACTTGATCGCGGAAGACAGGCGACGGAATGGACGGTAGTCGATTGGTAAAGGCACCAATAACACTATCCTCACGCGATTTCCTGTCTGTATATTCTAATTGTGCGCCGTACATAGAGCGCTGATGTTCTACTATTCGATTGGTGTTTTCCGGTGTGACATAGTTTATTCCATAGACCCTGCCCAGCGATATTGCTGCGCTGACATGGTCTTCACCAAGATGCTTCATCACTCCGTCATAAAATGTTTGCAGCGTCGGCCTATTCATCTCTGTAGCCGCTTCGCCATACTGGGCGACAGCACAATTCTGAAGCAATCTAACCATTGAATAAATAGCCTGAGGTCTTTCAGTATATGCCAGTCTAAGCACATAGGGATGAGAAGCAGCCGTTTGCGTTGTGCCATTAAGTTCAATATCAGCTCCCTTGAGTACATTTCTTATTTCCAAGGCGTTCTGGTTGACACCACCGGCCTTGGCGGCTGGATCCGTCAGGCGATAGACTTGCAAGGCAGCGTCGAATTTGTCGCGTTTATCTGTCCAGTAATCTGCTATACCGTTTTTGCCGTCACGTTTATTATGCATATAAGCATTGATGCCTTCCACAATTACTTTAGTTTGCATGCGTTTGGTGCGCAGATACATTGAGTTTTTAAAATCATTGCTGGCTCTACCGTCACTGAGCCAGAGAGCAATGCGATCCATAGCTTTTCGATTGACGCCGCCCAGCATATTAGTACCGTTCCAAGGATTAAATGGACCTCCACGTCTCATTCCCCGCTGCATATTGGCCACCAGCATGGCATCTTCGAAGCCGGGGTCCATCCTTCCGTCACCGGCGGGATTAGCGAATGAAGTGGCAGCCAGAGCCAGTGCTCTTTGCTCTTTGGAAGAACTTGGAGGCAGTCCGAATGTATCTACGATACCAATATCGTCAAAAGTAATGCCCGGCTTTTTAATACTGGGGTCTAGATGGAAAGTAACACCCCCTTCCAATCTCATTTGTTGGGCAAGCCAGGTGGCAAGATTAGTATGAGTTTGTTTACCGGTTACTCTATGTCTATCCATTAGTTGCAAGCCTTCCCGCATCGGGATTTTGCTCATTCTATCTGGATAAGCACCGGGCGGCTGTGTTGAACTGGCTCCGGCAAGAACGGCTATTCGAGCTTGATTGGTGGCTGCACCGGGTGTGAGTGATACGCCGACGCTTTGGTTCTGTAGTAGACTGACATCTTGCGTTAATGGCAAAATGCCACTTTGTGTTTGCCCTTGTTGTGACAAGGCGGTAGTTTGGACTGACGAAAGTGCCCCGGCCGGTGTAAGCCCAGAACTAATCCCCATGGCGGCAGTCTGTGCCGGTGTCAAACCTAAGCCCTGCTTTAACGGAGTGGCAACTACCGCTTGTGCAGCAGCCACCTGGGCGCTAACCGTTTGTGCGGATAATAATCCGCTGTTTGCTGCGGCTTGAGTGAGGGTGGGACTGCCGGCGGCCAGACCCGCAAATGCTTTTGGCCATAGGCGTCACCGGTGCTAACTTGATTAGCATACTTTGCAGCATCAGCCGGTTTTACGTTAGGCAATCGCAATGGCCAGCGGTGGCCATTTGGATCGCGTATGGCATGCCTTAACTGAGTGTAAAGACCGTGAGTGCCATAAAGCATTCCCAGTGCGTGTTTTGCCTCGTGTGCCGCAAAGCCCAGCTCCAAAATACCGAATTTGGCGCTGAAACTTCCCCGGCTTAAATAGCGCGGCACCTGCAACATAGCCTGCATAATACCGAACATGAGCAATATGACAAACCAGTGCACACGGGGGTTGCTGGTGATAGGCATGGTGGCATTATTGGTGAGCATATAAATAGGCGAATTAAGCCCCAAGTCTTCTTTGATACTAAAAGCAAGCATTACTGTCAGCCCACCCCAGATAAAACCCCATAGAGCCACTTCTCCGAAATGCTTTAGAAAGTCGGAAGTATATCTTTCCGTGTCGGGGGAAACCAGGCAGACAATAAAAAGCGGCGCCAAAACATAAGCCATGACAATCATTATTAGCGCCACTGCTCTTTCTACAAAATAGGCACTCATAGCCACCAGCATCGCTATGCCCACAGCGGAGTTGAGTATCAATTCAAGTATCCAATCAAAAGGAATCAATGTGCCCACTTTATTTGTGGCGGCAAAGGCCACGTCATCGTAGAAGAACTCTACTACAGCTTCTCCCAGCTGATCGGCAGAAGGTAATTGTTGAAAGAACATATCAGTAGCCGCATTAGTTATAAGGATGGTGTAGTGATAAATTTCAGGCCACGCGACAATTAATGCTGTGGCGGCCACAAGCCTGCCTATTGCGCCCCAGAGATTACCGTTGCCCCAGACGGCATTGGTCCAATAGCGCCAGATGCCTAAAATAAAGAAGAGTAAAAGCAAATCATAAGAAAAATCACGCACCAGATGATTCAAATTGCGCACTTGCACGGAAAATGCGTCATTCTGATAACTGACATCCGGATTGTCTTTAAAAGCCATAATTCGAGCAATGAAAAAATTACCGATGGTCGGCCAAGCCACTCGGAGACAAAATCCTGTGTGTATTGAGCAAATATCCAGCCTAGTTTAGGAATCCAGCCACCACCTATGGTGTAATAAATAAGGCCCTGCATGCCTTCAAACCATTGTCCGGCAAATCCGCTTGTACTGTTGCCTTGATTGGTGCCGGTGTTTAAAAATGATGCCGTAAGTTGCTGAATCTGTTGTAAAAGCGAACCTTGATTTGATAGGGCGGCGATTTGCGATTCCGGATCATCGGCATTGGCATCGGGGTTTTGTGCGCTGTCCGTAGTGGCCAAACTGCTATTTAAATTATCATCAATATTTTGATAGCTTTGTGTTTCATTTGCTGCGGCCTGCTGCACCAAACTTTCCAGTTGGGCATTTTGCCCTGCCATGCCGTTAAGAGTATTACCTAAATTATTCAGCTGTCCGGGATTGGTAATCGGATTGTTGCCGTTATTGGGTACACTGCCGTTGGCTGGCTGGTCAGGGGGCTTTGGCGGTTGTGGCGTTGCTGCCTGCGCGCCTGCCACAAGAGTTATGGAATATAAAGAAAGCAAATTGGCCGTTACAAAAAAAACGGCAAAAATAAAAGACTTAATTTGCTTACTGATTATCATTTTCCGGAATAGTCCTTTGCTCTCAAGAAATTTTGCAAGGCGCGATTATTTTTGATCAGACGCTCCAGCATTTCTTCACTTATTTGATGACCCTTATAGAAAAATACGGCATTCTCAATGCCGGTAATTTCGCCGGTATTTGGATCATGAGTAAAAGTCATCTTGTCGCCATCTCCTTTCTCCACCCTTAACGGTTTATTGTTGCTGTCATACAATTGAAATTGCTCAACCTCAGCGTGGTATTCTCGTTTTCCCGCTGCATTTAGTTTTTCAGTGAAGTTAAGAACAAATAAAGCGCTGCCTAAAGTAATTCCTTCGTTTTTGAGCAAGTCTTTTAGTTCAACAGTATTAAAACACTTGAATGTCATTTCATTTTTTCTTGGATGCTCATCCTTCAATGCAACCAGTGCTATGCCGGTTTTTTCATCCACAGGACGCTTCATGGAATAGACCAGTTTGCCGTCCGGTTCTTCCATCGAAGTATGGCCAGGATCTCTTATCTCGGCACTGATCACATTGTCGCCCGTGGCATCAAATTGAAAGGTTGAATCCCTACTGCTGTCTTCAAAGTTTGGATTTCGCCTTATATACCTCAAGCCATTTTTAAATTCAATTATGGCTAATTCTCTTTGATTATCAGGAGGATCATCGGGATTATATATAATCTGCTTTTGGATCTTGCCATCGGCATAAATTTCCTCGGCGATTCTTTTTTCTTTGCCGCCGTTATATTCGGCGTACCAGCTAATAGACTTTAAGCCGCTGGGAATCATTTGTCCCGTTTCCACCATTTCTTCGGTTTCTACCATTTTTCCTGTATTTGCATCTAAGGCTTCTTTTTTAATCTGTTCGGCAACCACGCCTGCATAGCGCTCCACTCGGGTATGATAAAGCGCGCTATATTTTTCAGATCACGATTGCCGTCTAGAGTGCAGCCGCTTTCTACAGGACGACGTTTTTCATTGGTCATACAGCGAGTAACTTGCACTAAATAATCATCGCTGCCGTCATTGGCGCGCTCGGCATAGGATTCAATTTCGCAGTTATAGCCTTTGAGTTCATTATTGACGATGATTGGAAATTGACGCACTTCCCTAGTATTTTGTCCCACTATGTCCTGGGCGCCATTAAAGGGAATATCTAGTCCTTTTAATGGCTCAATTTTGTCGCCCTTGCGAGTGGTATAAATGATTTTTGCCGAGCTTGATATGAAATCATCGCCTACCTTATTACCAAAATCGTCTATTTCGCAATCAGTGTCGCCCACTTTGCCTTTGAATTGATGATATTGCAGCCCATCTGGTTTAGTTTTATCAAACGGCTTTAAATTGTTTGGATCAAGATTATATTTAGGATGAGGCGGATTAGCCGGATTAAAGACTTTCTTTTCTGCGGCGGCAGCGGGTGGGCAATTAAAAGCAAGCAGCTCTCCCATCCATGCTTCGCGATTAGAGAAGTCGCCCTCAATAATTGGATTCGGTACTTCACGCCCTTCATTTGGTATATATCCCGGCCCGCCCATATCATTCTCCTTGCGCGTTTTTAGTTATTACCATAATAGGTTGCCGACATGATTGCGATAATTGGAATCTGGAACCGGCGGTGTACGGTTGGGGAATGCGTCGCCGGCTATCCTATCCATTGTGTTCTTATCTATTTTTTCACCGGCTAATGATGTGCGCTTGGCTGCCACTACGGTATTGACATTGGTTGGTGTGACATAGTTTATTCCGTAAGTTCTGGCTAGGGATGTTGCCGCCTGCACGTGATCTTCACCGATATTTTTCATCACGCCATCATAAAATGTTTGCAGCTCTGGCCTTGGCATTTTAGGGGCTCTGCACCGTAATTGCTTACCGCCGAAGCTTGTAGAAGTCTGATCATAGAGTGGATAGCCAGGGGTTTTTCAGTTGAAGGCATACCCAGTATAAATGGGTGAGCAGCGGCGGTTTGTGTTGTGCCGTTAAGTTCAATATTTGCTTTGCCCAGGATTGATTTTACTTCTAATGCGTTTTGGTTGATACCACCGGCCTTAGCGCTTGGCTCCGTCAAACGATAGACTTGTAAGGCAGCATCAAAGTCGCCGCGTTTATCTGTCCAGTAATCGGCTATGCCGTTTTTGCCATCTCTTTTGCCATGCATATAAGCATTGACGCCTTCGACAATTACTTTGTTTTGCATGCGGTTGGTACGCACGCGCATAGAGTTTTTAAAGGCATCGCTTGCTCTGCCGTCGCTGAGCCAGAGAGCAATGCGATCCATAGCCTTTTGATTAACGCCGCCAAGCATATTAGTACCGTTCCAGGGATTAAAGGGACCCCCGCGTCTTAGTGAGCGATTCATATTGGCCATAAGCATGGCGTCTTCAAAACCAGGATCCATGTTGCCGCGATCGTCGCGGACCGCCGGCAAATGAAGTGGCAGCTAAAGCCAGTGCTCTTTGTTCCTTGGAAGCGCCTGTAGGTACCGAGAATGAATCCGGGCCGCCAATCTGGTCAAAAGTAATACCTGTTTTGCTGAATCCCACACCTGGGTGTTTTTCGCCTTTTTCATATTCTTTAAAGGTGACGCCTCCTTCCAATCTTACTTTCTGTGCTAACCACGTGGCAAGATTAGTATGGGTTTGTCTACCGGTTACCCTTTGATCACCCATCAAGGGCAAGCCGGCGCGTACTGGAATTTTGTTCATTGCATCAGGCATACTCGCAGCTGCGGAAGGCAAAGCGGTTGCGCCCAGTGCACCCAGTGCCCCTAATTGCCCTTGATTGAGAGCGGCTGTCTGCGGGCGATTAAGGGAAGAAGCAATTTGTGCTTGATTAAGGGCCGCTGCTTGTGCCTGACTATGCGCGGCAGCTTGCGCTTGTGATAGAGCAGCTTGTGCCGACGATAGTGCTGCAGTTTGTGTTGGCGTGAGCCCAGCTCCCGGACCTATAGCGGCAAGCTGTGCCGGTGCCAGTCGCGCCCCTTGTAACTGAGCGGCAGTAAGTGCTTGCGAAGCAGATGTTTGCGCAGATAATAAGCTGCTGCTTGCTCCACCCGCAGTCAAACCAGAACCAAGAGCAGTTCCGCTAGCCAAACCAGCAAATGCTTTTTGCCCATAGGCGTCTCCGGCGCTAACCTGACCGCTATACTTAGCAGCATCAGCCGCTTTTACGTTAGGTAAATTGAGAGGCCAGCGGTGGCTATTTGGATCGCGTATGGCGTGTCTCAATTGAGTATAAAGTCCATGCGTGCCATAGAGCATGCCTAATGCTCGTTTAGCTTGGTAAGCAGCAAAACCCAGCTCAAGGATGCCGAATTTGGCGCTCACGCCACCCCTGCTCAAATAGCCCGGCACCTGCAGCATGGCCTGCATAATGCCCAACATCAGCAATAAAACAAACCAAGGGTTTTGCGGGTTACTGGTTACAGGCAGCGTCACATTGTTGGTGAGCATATAGATTGGTGAATTGGTTTGTGTGCCTGATTGAATGAGATAGATCATAATTGTGACCAAGCCGCTCCAGATGAAATTCCAGCATGTGGCTTCGCCGAACATTTTTAGAAAATCAGAAGTGTATCTTTCCGTGTCGGGAGAAACTAGCATTACTATAAAAAATGGACCAAAAACATAAGCCATTATGATTAACACTAGCTGAATGGCTTTCTCTACGAAATAGGCAATCAAAGAAACCAGCATCGCTATACTGACGGCTAAGCCCAAGACGAGCTCCAGTATCCAATCAAAAGGAATCATCAAGCCGGTTTTATTAGTAGCCGGAAATTTGACCGCATTAAAGAAATAGCCAACAACGGTCTTTCCGACTTGATCAGCTGATGGCAAGTTCTGAATGAAAACATCATTGGCCGAGTTTGCGATAAGAATGGTGTAGTGATAAATTTGGGCCAGGCGATAACCAATGCTGTGGCAGCCACAATTCTACCTATTGCCCCCCAGAGATTGCCGTTGCCCCAGACGGAATTATTCCAGTAACGCCAGATTCCTAGAATAAAGAAGAGCAAAAGCAAATCGTAAGAAAAATCCCGCACCAGGTGATTTAAAGTGCGCATTTGTTGGGAAAAAGTATCATTCTGGAAGCTCACATCAGGGCTGTCTTTAAAGGCTACCATGCGATTAATGAGAAAATTGCCTATGGGCGGGCCAATCCAATCCGAGACAAATTCTTGCGTGTATTCGGCGATTATCCAGCCCAGTTTAGGAATCCATCCACCGCCTACGGTGTAATAAATAATTGCTTGCATACCTTCAAAAACCTGGCCGGCAATTCCGCCGCTGGTGAATCCTTGACTTGTGCTTGTGTTCAAGAATGAAGCCACGTTGTTCTGAATAGACTGCAGATATGAGCTGATGGTTGCTGAGCCCGAGCTGGTATTTGCGCCGGTAGTGGCCAAACTGCTGTTTAAATTATCGTCAATATTTTGATAGCTTTCTACTTCCTGTTCGGCAGCTTGCTGAACGAGGCTGTCCAGCTGAGCATTTTGTCCTGCCGTACCGTTAAGAGCATTGCCTAAATTGTTCAACTGGCCGGGATTGGTGATCGGGTTATTGCCGTTATTAGGCACACTGCCGTTAGCTGGCTGAGATGGTGACTTTGGCGGTTGTGGCGGCGTCGCTGCTTGTGCCGCCATTGTAAGAGCGGCAGAATATAATGAAAATAAATTGGCCGTTACTAAAAAAACAGCGAAAATAAAGGCCTTAATACGGTTGCTTGTAGCAAAGGTAAATAAGCCAGTTTTAGTTTTTCTGCTGCTCTTCTTGTGCATATTCAATTTTTGCTCAATACACGATTCACCAACTCATCATCTATAAAGCTTAAATTTCATTTGTGAGCTAAACATGAGGAATTTGTGAGATTTTTGTGAGATCGCACGAAGGCATGGGGTTTTCACCATGCCGGCGTAGGCGCGATCCAACGTAAAATGCCGACAATTATTGAACTGCTCTTACGGATAGAAGCCAAAAATCGGGGCAGCATTTTCATTCCGGGTTTCGCAATAATCAACATGAACAGCGCTTAAGAAAAACCTCGCGTGAGCTGCGCTAGTCCGCAAGGATCAATTTAATTTGTGGAAACGGATAAAAAGTAAGTCATAACGTTGGCTATTCATGAGGTACAAAAGTCGATATCAACTAGACGGCTGGGCTTTTGAGCAATATTGCTGCATTTGGCGATAGGCTTGATTTCACTATGGCAAATTTGCGATGGTTGGGTAGTTCTACCCCATTTATCTCATCGTGAGTTAAGACCCAGAAATAAGCACAGTTTTTTATGCAAGCCCATTCCCAGACCACTGTCAGTGTGACAGAGGTTGGTTTTGCAACTGCGTGCTTGGTTGCGCTGACTAAGCTGGGTGGGGTTCACCAAGCGTTTCTATGGTTTGCTGTGAACAAGGTTCCGGTCTCTCTCGCTACACGACCGCAGTGGAGAGTTCATGGTCAAGCCAGAGGGATGGTTGGAGGTTATTAGGCCTTTCTCGGAAGGATTGGCAGCGGTGCAAACACTTACGCATTGGGGGTTCATCGATCACAGCGGAAAATACGTTGTCGAGCCGCAGTTCGACGGCGTCTGGAATTTCTCGGAAGGACTGGCGGGATTCCGGATCGAGGGGAAGTTCGGGTTCATCGGCCGCGACGGGAAGCTGATGCTTAAGATCGGCGACAACTGGCCGGTCTTAGACAGCGACGACAACCGGGCGTTGGCTGATTGAAGGTGGCTGGTCTCGGCTGGCAAGTAAATAAAAATCCTGCTTAGTGAATAGCATTTCCGGGGTTAGCCAATGAGAACCATCGGAGAACCCAAGAAAGGTGTTATTGCATAAAACGCTGAACGAGGCCGAGGCAGGGGCATACCGGCGCTCCTGTTCTCGGTGCCTTGGTCACTTTTTGCCGCTATTTGTTGCTCAAAAGAAAGCGTACGACAATTAGTCATTACGTTTCATCAATTGGCTAAAGATTGATTTTTGGCGGGCAGCGTATACTGATTACCAGTCTCTTTTGCTTTGGAACATAGACAGAGTTGAGTCCGCCATTTTTGCTTATAGTGAGCCAATTCTGCTTGTAGTTCTTTCAGCTTTTTATTTCATTTTTTTGTTTCTATCGCAGAAAGCACCATATATAGTGCGACATAGGACATTGAGGAAGTGCTAACAGTCATACTGTAGTACAAACTTTGGTAATGGTTATCTTTTTTGTAGAACCTGTGCTATGTGCGCGATTGTCTGGTACGAAGCACAACCGTAGTCTTCAGCCTCATATTTTTGCAGCTGATTTTCGTGTATACCAGCACGCTGGTCAACTGGCGCTGAGTTAGATGGCGGGCGATTCTCCATCTAATGAGCATTGACGGGATCTCGGATACGAGTTCAAGCTTTAAAAGTTTTCTATTTCCAGCTACTGTTTCTTCGTATTCGATGATTTCAGCGCGCAATTGCTTAATCTGTTGTTCTACACCAAATGCTTGTTCTTTTGCAAGCCAATCATTTTTTCTAACGGCAGTGCTTTGAAGTTGAGTTTGTGTCTTTAACCACTTATTTAGCTTGGACTTTGCCATTTTGTGCTGTTTTTCATTCTTGATCATTATCTTCCTGCCTTAATATTATTCGAATGATTCCTTTGACTACTCCGTCTCTGTCTGTTTGCCAATGTTCCACGTGGTCTGTTTCGTAGGGCGGTTGTAGCATTCGTGGGAAAATATCGCCCAAGTATTCTTTCTTTCGTGTTTCTCGCGTCTCTAAAAATTGCTTGAATTCTTTGGTGCCAGTTATGCCTATTGGTTCATAGCAAAGGTCATAATCTAAGGGCTCACTTTTCGTCGTGATAAAACTGCCGTTCAAGTAAACCTCTGAACAGTTGCAGTCTCGCAGGATTTCCAATACTTTTAGAAGCCCCTGAAATAGCCTTTTCTCTGGCTGGTATTGGCAAAGCGTGCTTCGACCTCCTGAATACTGGCTAAGTGAACGCCTGGCGGCAGATTTCCATTTTTGTCAAAATCAGATATCACAACCCCATTATATCGCTGGGTTGCCTTATTGTCAATCAATTGAGCAGCTGTATTAGCACAAGCTAAAAAAACGTACATATAATGGTGTCGTGATAAAATTGTATATACACTTTAACAATTTCTGTAATTTGATATTCAGCTGGAATAATGAGAAAGAAAATTTGAAAAGGTATCCAATAATGTCGAAACAATCAGGATTATCTCTGCCCGCAAAGCTACGAAACGCGAAAGCTCTTCCTATACCCGACGCTATTAAGCGTCAATCACCTAAGTTAGCACAAATACCAGATGATGAAATTGATATGACCGACATGCCGGAACGGCTGGATTGGAGTAATGCCGTGGTTGGTAAAGATTACCGACCGATCAAAGAGCCGGTAAGCTTGCGCCTGGACGCTGATGTATTGAGTTGGTTTCGAGGCGGCGGAAAAGGTTATCAATCAAAAATGGCAAACGGAAGAAAGAAATTAGCACCACACATCATAAGAGGTTGCGGCGCCCTTCCAGACTTCAAACCTCCATACAATAAATAAAGGTATTGAATAATGTCGAAACAATTAGAATTATCTCGACGCGCAAAGCCACTAACCGCTAAAGCACTTTCTATGACAGGCGCTATTGCAACAAGGTTAAGTGGCAAAGTGCGCGCGGTAAATCCTAATTCCGGGTTAACAATACATCGGCATCATGTAATCATCGGGCCGCTATCATGAAATCGGCAACCACTCTTTCCCGAATCCCAGCTCGCTTGGCGGCATAACGGCGCCAGCGCTTTCCTGCATCGTGCAATCCTGCCAATGAGGTTTTGTTCAAAACAATTCCGACATCCTGTAAAAAACGTTCCATAGCCCGAATCTCTGCAAATTGCGCGCCTAACTCAGCAGCAACTACTTCACAGATGCATAAAGTTCCTTCAGAAAGTCCGCGATTAAGCAATGCCAGACTCTTTTCTCATGGGAAACATCTGGCAACAATACGTCAAGCAATTATATTAGTATCAATGGCTGTGCGCACGATGTCCCCGCATCTTCTTTACCTGGGCATCGCTGTCATCGGGCGACGAAAGATAACCGACCCAAGCATCAAATGGGTTTTTTGTAGTCGACTTTACGATTATTACTCGTCCTTTCTCTTCTAGAAAGTCGATTTCTGTTCCCTCATCGATACCAGTACGATCACGCAACACTTTTGGGATAGTTACTTGTCCTCTTCTCGTTACTTTCATAAAATTCCTATTTAAAATTCCTATTATAAGATCCTACTGAATAAGAATCGAATAGTCAAGATGCGCAGATTTTAGATTTGATTTAGCGGCATACAGTTGCACTAATATATTGGAGATGATAATCTGGCAATGAAAACCGTTTCCAATATCATTTATAAATTAATTGAGGTGCTTGCAAACATGTATTCGCCGGCAAATTCTGTTGAAGAAATAATTAGATTAGCAACCGAAACGCACGACAAACTCTGTCAGCAAAGCGATCTTTCTCCTAAAAATCAGACAGTAAATTTACTTCTTGCCAGATTGGTTGGCTTTGTTACTCAAGATTATTCGCCAGCGGATGCCCAGCGCGCTTTGACCATACTTAATGAAAAAGGTATTGTGCCAAAACTACGCCGCCTCTGCTATGAGGCTGAGTGTCAAATAGAAGAATATTACTTAGAAAAATACTATAGCTCAATTAATGCTCAGCAGCAAATTAATGCCTCGCGGCAATTGAGTGCCTCGATTAAAGTATAAGGAAATTTTTCGCATGCTAGGAGAATTCTCATACAGTAATTATTTGGCACTGGCAAAAATTGAGCACGATCTAGTTGGTATAAATCTAAATAATCCCTCCAATGTAGTCTTTGTTGGTGGCGGCCCAATGCCACTTTCACCAATATGTTTATGTCTAGTTCATCTTGCCGTAAAAGAGGGCTTGTTAGATGAATTAAATGCCTATTTGTCTAAACAAAAATGTGCGGGCGGCACGGGCGGCACAAATGAACTGTTGGAACTTCTCCATTTATTTAATCCTGATAAATTGACTAACAGCCTGCATATTATTTCCGTTGAAAGAGATGAAGCCTCAGCTAAAAAATCGAACAGCCTAATTAGATCTTTGCGCCTTGATAAAACAATTACGGTTCAGCATGCCGAGGGAAAGGACATTATCATTCCACCACGATTCAATATATTTTTCATCGCCAGCATGGTGATAGGAAAAGAGGAAGTAATCGGCAATATTATTAGGCAGGTACCGCAGGGAGCAGAAGTTTATTTTCTCATTCGCGGTGTCGATAGAGCTAATTTAAGAGCTGTCCTATATGAGCCAATTGACAGTTTGCTTTTTGAATTGGAAAATAAATATCCTTCTTTACAGAAGCACGCTAGTTATGTCCCGCCGCCGGGCTCGCCACTAATTAATTCTATGCATGTGTATAAGTATAGAAATATGAGTTGATCATACATGTCCAGAATTGTAGGGGCGGGGCTCAGTGGCCGCAAGGCATAACTCATATGCCTTGCGGCCACTGAATCCAAAGCATAAATGCTCCGCCCGCCCCTACGATTTCAACAATCCAGCGTCGGATCAAAGGACCGAGCGCGCCACGTTTATGAGATATATCCCATATATAGGCTACCCCCCTATGCTATCGTGGGTATTAAAAGAAGGAAGTTTCGCATATGGCTCACACCATTGCCAATAAAAGCAAACTGGTTGCTCGTATCAATCGCATTAAAGGGCAGGTAATGGCGCTGGAAAAAGCGCTGCAAGAAGAACAGGATTGTTCCCTTATCCTGCATCAGATTGCCGGCTGCCGTGGAGCGATGAATGGCGTAATGGCTGAAGTGGTTGAAGGGCATATTCGATCCCATCTAGTTAATAGTAAAGAAAAAAAGGAAATGCAGGCCCAGGCTGCCGATTCTTTAATTGATCTGATCAACTCATATTTGAAATAACAGGGGATTTTTCAATGGCCACAATGACTGCAGATGTAGGACTCGATCCATGGACTGAGATGGAGATGGATGCCTTGAGGCATGAAGACCATGTTATCGATCGAATGGATATTATGCGTATCGCTCTGCTCGGTTTGGTAACTATTATTTGCTGGTTGCGGGTTTTTGAGCCGTTGCCTCAATTTGATCTGCTCGGCTTTGCTGCCACCCTGATTGGCGGCTATCCAATCTTTAAAGAAGCCTTTTTGAATCTAAAAGAAAGGCGCATGACTATGGAATTATCAATGAGTATTGCCTTGCTTGCGGCTCTGGCAACCTCAGAAGTATTTACAGCTTTGATGATCACATTTTTTGTCTTAATTGCTGAGCTCTTGGAGAAATTTACTGTCAGTCGCGGGCGAAAAGCAATTAAATATCTTGTTTCTTTGCTGCCGCAAGAAGCTTATATTCGTCATGGTGACTTAGTTCAAACCTGCGAACTCTCCAAGGTTAAACCTGGCGATATTGTTGTCGTTAAGCCAGGTGCTCGCGTTCCTGTGGATGGTGTAGTCGTTTCAGGACATTCCTGGATTGATCAATCACGAATTACCGGCGAATCAATCCCATCAGAAAAGATAGTCGGCAGTGTGGTTTATGCTGGCACAATCAATCAATCCGGATCAATTGATGTGCAGACAAAAAAAATAGGCAAAGACACTGCCTTTGGTAAAATCATTGACGCTGTGGAAAATGCGGAGCGTTTTCAGGCTCCTGTGGAAAGAATAGCTGATCGGTTGGCCGGTTATTTGGTTTACTTCGCTCTTGCTTGTGCACTGATTACATTTCTGGGCACGCATAATATCAAATCTACAATTTCTGTAATTATTGTTGCCGGTGCCTGCGGTATAGCAGCGGGCACTCCATTAGCGATTCTTGGTGGTGTTGGTAGAGCGGCACGTGCGGGCTCAATTATCAAAGGTGGACTTTATCTTGAATTATTGAGTGCTGTTGATACGGTAGTCTTTGACAAAACCGGCACTATTACTTTTGGCAATCCTCAAGTTGTCGACATAGAAAGCCTCAATGGCGCTTCTGCCGAACAAATCTTGCAATTGGCTGCTGCTGCTGAATCCATATCAGAGCATCCTTTGGGTAAAGCAATTCTTCAAAAAGCGATGCTCAATAAACTTGTTATAAATAGACCAACCAAATTCAATTATATTCCTGGCGGGGAATTGTCTGCCAATTAAATGACGAGCAAATTGTTGTTGGTAATAGAAGCTTGTTTGAGCAAATGAAATTTGATCTAAGTCCTCTGCGGAAAATGAGTGATGAAACTTCTGAAGTATTGGTGGGCAAATCTAACCATTTGCTGGGAATGATTCATATTGCCGATATTTTGCGCCCTGAAGCGAAGCAGGCTGTTGCGGATTTGCAAAAATTGGCTATTGAAGTCATTCTTTTAACCGGCGATAGCAAGCCAATTGCTAACGCTATTGCTGAAAAGCTCCATATTCAGAACGTTGCTGCTGAAGTTTTGCCGGCGGAAAAACAAGATTATATAAAAAAATTGATTGCCTCAGGCAAGCGAGTGGCCATGGTTGGCGATGGCATAAATGACGCGCCGGCATTAATACAAGCAACAGTTGGTATAGCCGTGGGCTCTGGCACCGATGTAGCAAAAGCATCCGCTAATATTGTCCTGATTGGTAATGATTTAAATCGATTTGTGGAGACCGTGCGCATCGCCCGCCGCTGCAAACGAATTATTATGACCAATTTTATTGGTACTTTGGCAGTGGATGCGCTTGGCTTATTATTGGCTGCTTGTGGATATTTAAGCCCTTTGCTAGCTGCCTTCATTCACGTCAGTTCGGAGCTTGTTTTTATTATGAATTCGGCGCGGCTGCTGCCTGGAAAATCGTATTCGTCTGCGGAATAATCCGGATCGGTCATGTACGTCGATCCATTGCGGGCGGAGCAAGCCCCGCCCCTACGATTTTGGATATGTACATCGTTTTAAGGCAGGCACAGCGTTTTTATGTCGCGGCGTCTGACAATTCGATATCGTCGGCGCTTAGATCATCCATTAATAGATCATCGTCAATAGCAGAAGCTATTGTATCGTTAGCAGGCGCCAGTGCCTGTTGAGCTTGGGCGGCGCTTATTTGTAAATCGAGCGCCTCTTTCAAAAATTGTTCGGCATGATCATAATTTGCTTGCAAACAATGCACCCAGGCCACTTTCATCAATTTTTTTGCCAGGCGCGGATTATCAGGACCATATAAACGCCGCTCAATTTGCAAACTGCGATTATAGAGTCCTTCGGCGCGTGCATAATGATGCTCTTTAACTTGTAGGTCCGCCAGGCGATTGAGAATATGATCAACCGGGTCAGCATTTCTGCCAAAGAGAGCTTCCGCATGCCCCAATGCTTTTTCCAACAATACTTCTGCTTTTTTGGGACGTTGTTGCTGGTGGTAGAAAAGGGCCAAATTATATAAAATAGCCACTAATTGCGCATCTTTTAAATTGGCTCGCTTAGCATCTTTCATGGCTGCCAGAAAAATTTTGCCGCCAGTAGCATAATCGCCTTCAGCGTATGCCTGGGTGCCGGTGTCTATATAATTTTGAAAATCGATTTGACTTTTCATTTTTTACTCATTGTTTCTTTGCCGCTCATCTCACAAATTTCTCACAAAACAGTGCTATTCTGCACTTGATATGACAGCTATTTTAGAAGAAATTTGTGAGATAAACGTGAGATGTTGGACAGTTAACATATTCGACCTTGATATAAATTTGTGTTCACATTATCATGCGCTTAACTTTTGAAGTTTCATAACCGATTTTTTTGAAACGATCTTTGCCCTAACCCCTCTTTGCCCTAACCCCCCGCTTACTAGAAGCCCCATATCGTGATCAATTTACTCAGTTTAAACGCGCAATGCGATTCACCCCCATCGCAGAGGTATATATGAAAGACAGCAGATTAATGAAAATGCTTAGCCATTTTCGTGGTAAAGCCGGCGCTACAATGAGTTTAGTCGCCGGTTTCGTGGTGATATTGGCGGCCATCGGTACGCTTTTCTTTTACTGTTGGTGTTTGATCAGCGGCAACAACCAACTGAATAATGCGACTGATGCTGGGGTTTTGGCAGCCGCTCAAGAAGCGCTCTCTAAGCCGACAGTGAATTTGGCGGACTCCACTCTACCGTCAACAAATCCGCTTACCGGAGATTCTTTGTCTTATACTGACCTATACATATATGCTGACCAAAAAGACAGCGCGGGCCATCCACTTGTTGATATTTTAGCTTACAATAAATGTGTGGCTCACGCGGCTGTGGTGGGCTATAACGCCAGTGTGCTCGGTACAACAGCTGCCTATCAGCATGCCTCAGACGTTGCTACAGCAGTGAACAATATTGGTACCAAATTGCAGGCAGCGTTTATCCCTAGCGGTACACGTCCACTTGATGGTACTTTCACCAATATAGCCAATAATAATCCTTTGAACATTTTGAATCTGGCGGGAAAGGATAGTGGATCAGGATCCGGTGCCAATCTGCAACAACCTTTACAGGTGGCTTATTTACCAGGTCCGACCAATATTTATCTCCATCCAAATTCATTCACTAATAGCAGCAACCCGGACATAAACACTAATATATTTACTTATACCAATCCAAGCGGCAGCCTAAGTAGCTCCAATAATGGTGTTAGTTTGTCCATTCCTGTAGACAATGCTCCAGGTGCTCCCGTCCCTCCAGTTACCGCCGGTGTAACCTTACCGCAGGGCTGGCCGAATTATTATATGGCGGGTGGTAAGCCTATTGTCGTTGCTCAAGGCACAGCTTATCAAACTACAATGTATGCTACGGCTACATTTCCCAGTAACGCAGATGGCTCAGGTGGTAAGACGCACTTGATTGATCCAGAGCGTT
The DNA here is from genome assembly GCA_963767815.1 of Candidatus Melainabacteria bacterium. GTDB lineage: Bacteria > Cyanobacteriota > Vampirovibrionia > Obscuribacterales > Obscuribacteraceae > CAVYFJ01. Next base: position 494,700 of record CAVYFJ010000004.1, read on the forward strand.
TTAATAAGGCAACTACTCCTCCTAGTAACACAGTACCCCCCAATGCCTTTTTGGCTGCTAGCAGCTCGATGGGTACAGGTTCAGGTGGCAGTACAAGTAGTGTTAATTCAAATTCTAATCAAAATAATAGTAGTCCCATAGGTACAGGTCCCGGCACTGGTGGCAGCACCAGCGGCCCGACTACATATGCTGTGGCTAGTGCTGTAGTGGGTGGTGGCAGTGGATCTTTAATAGCGCCACCGGCAATACAACAGGGATATGTGGGCCTTGTTAATGGTGGTCCCATGCCTGCAACGCCTACAGTTTTTGATGGCAGCAATACCTTTTTTGATAGTCCGGCAGCTTGGCCAAGTTCTGCTGCTTGGGTAAGCCCGCCAACGGTTTTGCCCAGCCATCCTAATGCCGGTGCAGTATGTCTCTTCACAGTTAACCTTGATGCTGCCTACGAATGGTGGCGCATGGGAAAAACTGCAGGTTATGATCCAAGGAAGCCCGGAGCAGAAACCGTAACAGTGAACTTCGGCAAAAAAGTTATATCCAAAACAACATATGATGGCTTTTTCGATCCCCTGCACGGTATTGGTGATTCTGTAACTAATCATGCCTGGAGCGATGCTATTTCGCCACGGATAAGGATCGGTATAATTGACCCCGATCTTAATGATAAAGGCAAGCAGAAAAGAGATGCAAATGGCAATCTGGAATGGATTGTTGGTCCAGTGGCCACTGTTGCCGATTGTCTTGCCGTGGGCAGTCAGTATGCCTCCGGCAGTCCTAATTATTCATGGAGTGAGCAGACCCTTCAATTGCTTGTTCCCAATGATCCGATGACCACCAGAGCCCAAGTAAAAGCATTTATTGGTGCATTGTTAGATCCTGATACTACGGTAACCAAAGAAATGAATGCGCTAGTGAATGCCAGCGGTACTATCAATAGCGTTTTCTATCCAATTATTGATCAGGCAATTGCTGATCCCGAACAACCTGAACCGGCTTATGTTGACGCCATATTACCCATTGTTACTGATTTTTATGCGGCTCAGGGCGGATTGCACGCCAGTGTTGACGCGACAAACAGTAAATTTTTCCCCAACGGGGTTGATTGCGTGAACTGGGCAAAACTGGAAGTAATGAGAGCGAGAAAGGATCATAATGCCTTCACTCTCGCATTTCCTTATGCCACTGATGGTAACGGCAACAGCCTTGGTTTTGCTTCCACAGGCATGCTCTATTATCCAGCAGGCCGCGTAGGATTGAATGCCTTTAAGCAAAAACCAACATATGATTATGTAATTCACTATGCTCTGTATGCCACCCAGGACGCCTACCATAATTTGACGCCGCAAGGCTCAAGCTATGCTGTGTCCGGAACGCCGGCACAACTGGCAGCCAATATCGACATGACCCTCAATGGACCTGTCCCATACACACCCGATTCAACCAATAATGGTTATGTTGATTTGAGTAGTTCGAATAATCATACTTTTAATCCCAATCAAACATCCTTCGCCACTTTGGTTGCCGATCTGACATCGGCAATGCAGAAGGTCAATCCTAATTTTGGACAAAGCGATGTCTTAAAGGCTCTTGGTTTTAATAATATCAATAGCCAACCAGGGCAGTCTGATTTTTATGCGGGCAATGCCCCTATGTTAGGGTTGGGACAGACTGTATATATGTATGCAGATCCTAATAATCCAAATAGTTTGATTTGCTCGGCCACATGCCCCTATGTGACTGGAAAGCCAACGCCGGAGAGCGACCCATCGCAATGGTTTTCAGATACCACAGGCTGGTACATGGTTGCCGGAAAAGGTGGCCAAACATACCAGGACCTGCAATACAATTCATTGATCAATACAGCCAGGGATAATAAGTACGCTATGCGTGGAGACGATAATTTCCACAAAGCATGCTGGAAGCTAACAGATGGTACTATCCAGGCTCTGGATCAAGCTGTCTGGCAACCCGCTACCGGGTCCCAAAATTTCCTTGGCCAGGTTGTCTTCCAAACTAATGCCCGCGTTACCGATAAAACCGGCACAAATGTGCGTGCCAACGGTATGATTAGCTTTGGCTGGACGAATTAATTTCCCGAAAATTAAAGCCGGACCCGTGCGTGCCAACGAAATCGCGTAGGGGCGGGGCTTGCTCCGCCCTCTGGCAAGATGGACCTAAATCAGCCCGTTGGATTGCGGGGCCCAGTGTCCGTGAGGCAGGCATCAGGACTCAGCGGCATATGAGATATGCCGCCAACGGTCGTCCTGTGCGTCATCGGTGCCACTGAATCTAAAGCATAAATGCTCCGCCCGCTGATTACGAATCCGACGGTGGGCGGACTTGCGCCCGCCCCTACGGGACATCCGGGCGCTGTGCTCGCAATTTAATGAACTGTCGTGCGTAGGATCCCCATTAAAGGGTCTTGATCTCACAAACATCTCACAATTGTTTTCTACACTTAAAGCTGGAAGTTAAATTCAGTATTTAAGTACAGACGACTTTAATCAGAGATGGTTGGTATTTGATGTCAGCGCAAGAGCAACAATTATTGAGGGCAGAACCGGATGCCGGTGCCAATGGGTCTGATTGGACGGAGATGAAACTCCCTGGCGATTCAGCGCCCATTGATTTTGGCTTTGATTCTGGCACTGGCAATGATGCGCCAACACTTCCTAAAGTTGATTTGGACCGTCAATCGCCGGTTACTTGGAGCGATACTCAGATGTATCGAGCTTATGTGCAGCAATATGCCCGGGACTTCTTCGAAAAAATGCGTCAGATTAATGCTGGGGCACTGCCGGGTGTTGGTATGCCGGTTGGTCCTGATGCGGCCAATTATTATGACCAAAAAATGTTTGGCACGTTTATGCCCGTTACCGGTTTAGGCGCAGCAGTCAATCTAAAAGATGGTCAGGGTTGTTAATCAAACCGGCGATAGAGTAGGCAGCGCCAGCGAATTGAATAATGGTCAAGCTATTGAATCAAATGCGCCATTGATGCCTATTTCAGGTTTGGGAATAGCCAACATTGCCAATGGGCTTTTCTACAACCAAGCTGGAGAAAGCATTGGCAATATTACTGAATTGAGTGAAGAAGAATTTGATCAAGCAGCCGCAGCTGCTACAACAAGCTCGGGCGCTCGTTCTATTGATCTACTTCCAGTCAGCAACACTGCTGGTGTCAGCACTCCAGAAAGCAATAGCAGCCCCGGTGACAGTACAGTACCTCCTATTGATGCGAGCACAACTGTTAATCCAGACGATACTACTGAGCCGGAAGAAAAGAATAATGGCGGCAATAATAATGGCGGCGGTTGTGGTGGCGGTGGCGGAATAATGAGATTTTTAAGAGGACTGATGGGCGTAGGCATGATTGGTGCGCTGTTCGCCGGAGTGGCCCGTGGTGGCGTGGGTGGATTGATGATGCTGCCGTACATGATGACGATATTGCCACGCATGTTTATGATGTTTAGATGATTTTGCAAGCAGGAGATTAAGACTGTGTCTAATCCCGATATTAATAACCCACTTTACGCAGAAGCTGATCGCATTTCTCAAAATTTTGATCAGCCTGCTCTTGGTGAAGGCGGTGAAACTAATTCTTTAACTGAATGGTGGCATGCTAGTGGTCATCCCACAGATCTTACGCCTCTGGGTGCTCAGCCTGGCAATTCAGGCGGACTGAATGCCATGCAGGAGATGAATGCTGGATTATTGAGGGCTAATCGAAATATAGAGCTACAACAGAGCATGCAACAAAGTATGCAAGGCATGAACCTCTACGAACAACGGCTTTTGCGAGACCAGGACGTAAAGGTCCACAACCATTTTATAAATTATGCCAAAACGCATCTAAAGGATGCTCCTAATGAAATAAAGCGAGACTATGTTGAGCGCGAAATGGCTAGATATGAAAGACGCGCACCCCGTCTAGGACATGATCAATTGGCTGCTGTGCAAGCCTGGGACGTATTTAATCATAACGACTCTTTGAGTGCCACTGGTAGAACGCTTATTGAAGCAAAAGCTTTGCTTCTTGAAAGAAGAAATCCGGAAGCACAAAAGCTTCTTTTACAAGCAGATAAGAAAACTCCCATTGACTCTTTAAAATGGGGCGAATCGCTGGTTGACGCTAAGGGGAAAATAAACGCTCACGCTGTTGAATTGAAGATTGATACTTTAAGAACATTCTTGGTCACCCGTCCTGGTGAATCAGAGAGAGACGTAAAATTAGCCAATCACAACTTTCTTGCTCTTATGGAAAGAAAAGTTTCAGGCAGAACATTAACCGCGGAAGAACAAAAGCATCTTGCCGAAGATGAAGCCTTTCGTATGGTTGTATATGATTGCGTTACTCAGCCAAAACTGCATGCTCACTTGCCCGAAGAAAGAATAGCTGGTAATACTAACATTACCAAGTCGGAAGCTCTGGAACGCCAGGTAGTACAAATTGCCACACATTTCAGAAATAGCGCCCAACCGGACATGGATCATATTGCCCAACTGCTTGGCGGACGAGCTGCTTTGCATAGTGTTGGAGTAAAAGCTGATCAATCAGTAAATGGGGCCCGCGCTTTTAAAGGGTTTGCTGGCGCCGTCGGTGATACATCTGCGGTTAAACCCGCTCTCGATTCGACAAAGTTTGGTCCAGCAGCCAATATTGTGCAAGTGCAAGAAACAGACGCTAATGGTCTACCAAAAGTTTTTATCGTTAATAATCCTACTACCGGGAAAAATTATCGAATTGTTCTTGATGACCCCAGTCAATTGCAAAATCCTGCTAATGCAGCCACGCCTATTACCTACGCTAGAAGTGATATAAACGGCCTGCCGCTGGAACCGGCAAGCCATGTGCGCTCGAAAGGGGCAAATTCCGCCAGTGCAACTGATAGCTCGACTACCGACAATATCGATTATTTAAATACCGGTGGAACTGGTGCGAGTAGCTATGATCCAATGACCGGATATGACGGCAACGGCAGTTTTGATCCCAATGCCGCTAATTACAATGATTATGGCAATAACGGCTATGGCAATGGCTATGGAAACGGTAATGGTCGCGGTGGTTATCCATATGGTGGCGGTGGCTATCCATACGGCGGCGGCGGTTATCCATAGGTGGCGGTGGTGGTGGCGGTGGCATGGGTGGCATGGGCGGCATGGGTATGATGGCCATGTATGGATTAATGAGTATGGGATATCTATTGTCTTCTCTGGAAAATGGAGCAACTGGCGCTACAGGTACTACCGCTAACCCAACAACAACGAAATCAGCAAGTGGAACAAAAACAACCACGGCTTCGGGGACTAAGAGTACAACAGTTACCGGTCCAAATGGCAATACGAGTACTATAAGCAGAACTGGTACGGGGACAGTAACTAGGAGTGGTTCGGGAACCGTAACAACTCATAAAGGAGCTTCTACAGCGGCAAGGACGACGGACGCTACAGCAACTAGAACACAACAAGAAGCAGCAGCTAGAGCCCGTCAGGAAGCAGCAACGGCGAAGGCTCGTCAGGAAGCGGCAACGACTAGAGCCCATCAGCAACAAGAAGCAGCAGCAGCGAGAACTCGTGAAGCGACGGCAGCAGCCAGAACCCGTGAGGCAGCAGCAACCAGAGCACGTGAAGCAGCGGCAGCCAGAGCTCGTGAGGCAGCGGCAGCAGCTAGAGCACGTGAAGCAGCGGCAGCTAGAGCACGCGAAGAAGCTGCTCGGCGTAATAACGGCGGCGGCAATCGCGGTGGCGGCGGCGGCGGCAATCGTGGCGGCGGTGGTGGTGGCAATCGTGGTGGCGGCGGCGGTCACAAAGGCAAATAATTATGTCTACCGAAAACATACCTTCCAACGAAGAAAATCAATTGCTACCTGACCTCAGTTCAGATCCAATTTCTACTGGGCAATCAGCACATGACGCACTGGCCCAACAAGCATTTTCCAAGAATATCTTGCGTGGCAATCGAATGCGAGACGATGAAAATGATAATAACGATGGCAACGACAATAACGACGGCAACGATGGTAATGACGATAATTCTGGCGGTGGTGGTGGTAAATTTGGTTTTCCGTTTCACTTCGAACGTTTAGATGATTGCGGTTTTCTTGCTGCCTTCAGGGGCGGAGATTACTTGAATAAACCCGGCAAGCTGGATGACGACGAAGACGACGAAGACGGCAAAGACGACAAATGATGACCAACCGAACAAGCCAGATCCAAATGATCTTCCTAATAAGGGCGATCCCAATCGCATTCCCGGTCCCAATTAGCGCTTGAGTTAAAAATCCATTCGCCGGTATTAGCACGGCTTATATACTTAGGATCGTAGGGGTCGATTGCATCGACCCGTTTATTATGACGGGCGGATGCAATCCGCCCCTACAATCTTGGGGATGTACGTCGTTCTTATACGGGCGGAGCAAGCCCCGCCCCTACAAATCCGGTCAGGTATTGTCCCGATGCGATTAACTTTCCGAATTTAACATATACTCGGCGGCCAATTTATCTTCGGCTGATGCGGGAAGCTCCAGCTTATAACCTACGCCGTGCACCGTTTTAATGATCGGCGTTTTGCTGTTGGGATCAATCTTTTTGCGCAAGGTCTTAATACAGGTACGCACCGCTTCTGGTGACGCCTCTGAGTTTACCGGCCAAACACGCTCCAGCAAAACGTTGGCATCAAAAACCCGCCCAGGATTGCGCATCAAAAATTCAAGCAAAGCAAATTCAAGCGGCAACAAATCAATTTCCACGCCATTTTTGCGCAACTGGAATTTAAAGAGGTCTAGAGTTAAATCGCCAACTTTCAATTCATCATCTAAACATTGGGCTGGGCGTCTAGCCAGTGCCCGCAAGCGCGCGCAAAGCTCGCGCGGATGAAACGGCTTGGTCAGATAATCATCAGCGCCCGCATCCAGTCCGGCTTCCTTGTCTGCTATGTCGCTTTTGCCGGTCAACATAAGCACTGGTGTGGTGCCGCCATTAGCCCGAAAATAGCGGCATACTTCTATGCCACTTAATTCCGGCATTTGCCAATCCAAAATGATAAAGTCATAGCGATTATTGCGCAAAAGCTCAAGCGCATCGCGTCCATTCAAGACGGCTTCCACTGAATAACGTTCCAAGGCAAGCCACTTGGTGATTCTTAAGACTAAATCCTGATCGTCCTCGACTAATAGAATTTTTGCCATATTTGCCAATAAATAACCCTGCGATACCTCATTTATACCCTGATTTTAGATTTTCTTATCTTCTAATGATTGATTTACCGAGATTACAGGAATTTTAAACCAGAAGGTGCTCCCTTGCCCCGGAGAGCTGGTGACACCAATATCCCCGCCATGAGCTTTAACAATTGCCCGGCAGATAGTAAGTCCAAGCCCAGTGCCGGTTTCGGCAGCATTACCTGAGCCCTTTACCTGCTTATAACGGTCAAAAATTGTCTGTTGAAATTCTTCTGAAATTCCCGGACCCTGATCTTTGACCTCGCATATCAGATGTCCATCAAACATATGGGCAGTAAGTTTCACCTCACTTTTAGGAGGCGAAAACTTAATCGCGTTGCCAAGTAGATTTATTAAAACTTGCAAGAGCCTATCTTCATCAGCAGCAATAATCGCTTCTTCTAGATTGCGCACCAATTTAACTTGATGTTGTTTGGCATAAGCATTGACGGCATCTTCAGCGCGCGTAATCAAAGCGGAAAGCTTGAACATGCTTTGCACAAGCTCTATTTGCCCGGACTCCATCTTTTCGATAATCAGTATGCTGTCAATCATTTTTAGTAAATGAGCACAATTTCTTTCAGAGGCTTTTAGTTCTTCAGTAAGTTCGCTGGCCGTTTCGGCAGCCTGGCGCCCAGCCAATTGCCCGGCTAGATTTTCTATACGCTTGGCGGCGATGCTTAGGGAAAAAAGTATGCTGTTTAAAGGTGTGCGCAAATCATGACTGATCATAGCGAAGAAATCGCGCTTCAAACGCTCTATTTCTTTACGCTGAGTAATATCGTGGGCGACACAAAAAAGGCTTTCTTCCATTTTGGACCAGGTGGCTGACCAAAGCAAATCAATAATTCTGCCGTCTTTGCGCACCAATCTTGTTTCGAAAGTACGGCTCAATGACCCTCTCATCAATTTATTGATCAAGACCATGGTTAACGAATGGTCGGCCTTGTGAAGAACTTTGGTAATCGGCTGGCCAATTAATTCGTTGGGTTCGTATCCCCAGGATTGCCGGCAGGCATTGTTAATCATGCTGAAGCAGCGGTTGTCGTCGATGGTAAAAATGACGTCTATGGTATTATCCATTATTGCTTTTTGTTTGCGTGTCATTTCCTCCAGTGTTTCAGCCATCTTGTGAAACACCAGATCTACGCGCGCTATTTCATCGTGCCCTTCTTGAGTGGGCAATAACGGCAGTCCTTTAGCCAGGCGTTTGCTGTTTTCAAATACTAATGCCAGTCGTTGAGTTATGCCTTTGCTGAAATAAATGGCCATCAATAACGCTAATACTATATTTAGTATCACTGCCGCGTACAATCCATTGCGAACAATTGCCCGCGTGGCACTGCTCTTTAGCAGTCCCTTGTTTAACTCTTCTTGCTCTTCATTTTCAATGTTTTTCACCTGGATATTTAAATCGCGCTCTAGGTGGTCGATTTGTTCTTCAATCTTTTCCTTGTTCTTTGCTCTGTCTGCTTGTTCACGTAAATCAAGACCCCGGTTGATAACTTGTTCCAGATTGGCCACATTGATTAATTGTGTTGGATTATCCATGGACAATTCTTTCAAAGTCTCTATTTTTTCGCTAATCTCAGACGGTGCCGCCTGCGGGAAACTGCGGCTCAAGGCATTGGCTGTGGCAATGATCATCTTTGATTCTGACTGTCGCCAGACATCACTTTCTGCTTCATTTAAGAGAGCAACCAGATAAAACATAATAATCAGCACAAATGACATGGGCACAAAAACAAGAATTAGCCCCTTGCGAGCGAGCTTTAAATCAACTTTAAGCCATTGTCTGATTCGCCTATATGGACTGTAGAGTGCTTTAAAATTCATGGTTTTTGCTGATTTGTTTTATATGCAGCTGCTGGAGGAACAATGCAACCAAGCTTGGCCGCATAGTTCTTCATTTCACTTGTTGAGGTGTCTGGAATCTGGCAAAAATGATCCGCCAATTTATCTCTTAGCATAGATGGCAATCCTCTCGCTATGCCATTTTCGGTTATGCTTAAATATGCTTGTCTTGCTTCTTTAAGTTGGCCAAGTTCTCTATAAGATGTTCCCAGTCCATCAACCACTTGAGCCAGGTGAGAACCGATTATGTAATTGCTCGATATCATCATTTTCGAGCGCTGATATAAATCAACAAACATGGCTCTCGCTTCGCGGTAACTGATTGCCGCTTGATCATATTTTTTTGCTTGCGCTAGAACTTGTCCCACGTTGGACAAGCACTGGGCAAGTGATGATTCTATGGCGTCTACTTGTTTTGCCGGCGCTTTTGTGCGCTGATTAGCTAATGCCAGAGCCTGCGCGGAAATGGACACAGCTTGATCAACATCAGAGGTGGCGAGACAAACCTTTGAAAGATCATGGAGCGAAACCGCCTCACGTATTGGTTGAGAATGTATAGGTTCAGCTATTTTAAGGGCTTCCAGGAATGATTTTTCTGCGGTAGCAAAATCGCGCTTACCCATTGCCGCATCGCCTTTAGCTCTCAGTTCATGCCAGGTTTCAATCTGCTGCTTATAGCGAATAGCGCTGCAACCGTAAAGGTTAAATGTCAGACTGGATAAGAGGAAGAATATCAATAAATTGACTGCAAACTTAGTCATCTAACTGCCTTTATATAAACCATTTGTAAAATTTGACATTTGGATAATTGCACACCGTCGGAATCGTAGGGGCGGGTGCTCGGTGGCCGTGAGGCATATGAGATATGCCGAGCGGGTGCCACTGAATCCAAAGCATAAATGCTCCGCCCGCTAGCCTGGCAGGTCCGAGATCCGATCGTCGGAATTGTTCCAAAGCATAAATGCGCGCCATGTTCTCTGCGCCCGTTTAAATTGGCGACGTCCGATAAACTTACGGGCGGACTCGCGCCCGCCCCTACGAATTTGACGGGATATGTCATTTCATCCAAATGAGACGGCTCATGTATCGCCTGTTCTATCAGAATTATTTACCCAAGAGCATTCCTATCTCAGTATAAAGCCAACCACGCCATTAATTTTGCTTGACATATATGGTTATTACTTTGGATGCGGTAAATTTTCCATCTGCAGGCGAAAAATGGGGTCTTCGTTTGGCTTTTTGGGGTTAGGGTTATAAGACTTAAATGGGTCGCTACGCGGCGAGATTTTATGGGAACAGTTGGCGTCTTTCCACACGGCGCTGCTTGGGTTGCGCAGATCAAGGCGAGCCTGGCGTAATTTTTGCCGCTCCTGGTGGTCGGCTTCGGTATCACCTGGTTGATTAGTCTGTTCTTTATAAAACTCCTTGGAATCAAGACTTCTTCTAATCTTAACCTGGCGCGCATCATCGTGATGATTACAATACCAAAAAGGATCTTCACTTAAGGCTACTTGCTGAGCCCGAGCGGTCATATCGTCCGGGAATTTGTTGCGCAGATGCGCAGAGGCGTATTTTTGTTGCGATGAAATTTTTCCGTAGGCATGCCAATCGGCTAAACTTTTCTTTTCCAAATCATCTATTTGCGGTTTTATGATTTGCTTAGCAATAGAATTTGATCCGGCAATTAAATTACGTTCGTATTGGCGACGCGCTTCTCTGTATGGCATCGTGGGATTATGGAATTCAGCATAAGCCATCATGTGCGCGTGATCGGGAAGTCTGAGCTCCGTGTCTCTGCGGAGTCCGACTGTTGGCAATCCTGGTCCGCTCAAGACATACGCTCTCTCTTGTTGTTCAACTTTGAAATATATAGCTTCTGACCGCTCAAGATCTTCTTTCAATAATTCAGCATCGGCAAGCAGCTTCGTGTCCCATAACTGATCTAAGCTTGTTAACTGACCAACGCGCATCGCTTGCACTAAAGTTGGAAATTGACTCAAGGCTTGCTGCTGATAATTTCTCCATTGCCTTTCACCGACAGTGCGTGCTGATAACTCAGGATCCGATCTCCGATATACTTCGGTATATTGGTCTATGATTGCCTGCCGGGCATTTTTGGACTGGGCATCGTCATCCAAAAGACTTCCTGGCAGCACTTGATCCAAAACCTGATTATAAAAACCAACTACCGCCCGTTCTTTAGGATCCAAAGGAGTTTTATATGTGCCCTGAAAAATGGCAAACATGTGCTCTTCATAAAGTTTTCTTGGATTAAACTTCTCGTCTGCCCTAGCCTGCTTATTGAAGACTATAAATTTTTCCGGCAAATGATGCTTATCACCTGCCAGCGGATGATCGCCCTTTCTCGCATTTTTGTGATCACGATGAATCTCATCATCGTTATGTTCGTAATCGTGATCATTTTTAAGCAGGCTGGCAATTTTAGCCTTGAGGTGATTTTCTTCTTCTAATTCCTTAGCTTCCTTCTCATTCTTTGGGTTTATAGGTTTGCCATTGCGAGCGAGGACTGATGCTAGGAGTTCACCCACCATGTCTCTGCCTTCCTGACATTCATCGTCCATTTCTGGGAAAAGCATCCAGCCGGCTAATTCTAGTCTGTCATCTTTATTGAGTGAACATTCCCTATGCTGCATCTGGTCTGTGCGCATTTGTTTGTAATTGTCTTTAATGCGCTTTTGATCAGCATCGGGAACATGGGAAAAAAGACGATCCACTTCATCATCCAAATCCACCACTGCGCCTTTGCATACTTCAGGTATCGAGCTTGTCGCTAACTCTTCAAATTCCGGCTTTTCATCTAGATAGGCTCAATTCAATAGTTGGTACGAGTAATTTCGTATTTGATCTGTCCTCAGTTTTTTCGACCGAAAAGGGATTCTCCCGACCAATCTTTATTCCCAGATTCTTAAATAACCCATTAAACAAACTAGCCGCATCATGTGTGCCGGCATTCGTTGCCTGATCCGATTCCCCAGGGTTGCCGCCAGATGTTGTTTTACCATCCCGGTCAATCTGCTTGCCGGTTGCCGGGTTTTGAGAATTGTCGCCAATGCCGCCCATGCTCTGATGGCCTCAAAATTAGCTCTTTCTTAAATCTTAGCCTTCAGTATCTTACCCGTTTATCCTGCTCTTTTCTGTATTTTAGCTTTCTATTTAATGCGAAAAACCGGCACCGCCTTACGACAACAACATATATGACCAGGATCGTAGGGGCGAGCGCAAGTCCGCCCGCATTGGAACGACGCACATCACCAAGATCGTAGGGGCGAGCGCAAGTCCGCCCGTTTATATACGAGCGCGCATGCCGCGCTCCCGTAATCAACGACATCTTGGACCATTGTGCTGTGCCTGCATCGAAGCGACGTACATGACCAATATTGTGGCGGCGGGCGCGTAGGGGGGCGCAAGTGCCCCCGTAACCGAATACCGTGCCGGTTGAAACGATGTACTGGATCGGAATCGTAGCGGCACACTCTATGCATTTATTTACATAAGTTCCATTTGAATGAACTAAATCACTTGTCCTGACGTATATGAATACGTGAACGCAATTGGCTAATACAAAACAGGAGCTAGGGTCATGAATTCTCAATATTGCAACAGAAAATCCGCTCGCCTATCAGGCTTTGACTATTCGCAAGCCGGTGCTTATTTTGTCACTGTGTGTTCTCATAACAAAAATTGCATTTTTGGTCGTATTGTTGATACGAATATGCGCTCAAACAAACTGGGGATGCTTGTAGTTTCTGCCTGGAAAGAGCTTCCTCAAAGGTATCCATTTATTTCCCTGGATCGCTGGGTGCTTATGCCTAATCACTTTCATGGCATCGTATGCTTGAACGGAGACAATCTCAATAAGAAATCTCTTTCAGAGATCATATCTGCGTTTAAGGCCATTTCTACATCTCAAGCACGGAAAATATTTAATCGATATTCTAGTCTGTGGCAGCGAGGCTTTTACGAGCATATAATTCGTGATGATGATGATCTTTTTCGGGTTCGTCAATATATAGTCGATAATCCTGTTCAATGGGCTGTGGATTCCGAAAATCCGGATCGTTGCCCCGAACTGTTGAAACGATACATGCCCTAGAAATTGTAGGGGCGGATTGCATCCGCCCGCATATAAACGGGCGCGTATACTGCGCCCCTACAATTTTTGAATACGTCGTTTTATCGCGCGGAGGCGTTAAATCGCTCGCAGGCGGTGCTGCAGGGCGGTCACTCGGTGGGTGGAGCGTTTATTGTGGGTAGCGATTGCTAGCGCTTTTTGTTGGCCGATAATTACCACTAGCTTTTTGCCTCTGGTGATGCCGGTATAAAGTAAATTGCGTTCCAACATCATATAGTGTGCCATTGCTAATGGTATCACTACCGCTTTATATTCCGACCCTTGCGCTTTGTGAATGGAGGCGGCGTAAGCGAGAGCCACTTCATCTAATTCACTTATTTCATATTCTACCAGCCGACCATCAAAATCTATGGTCGAGCATTCCTTCCTCAAGATCGATACTAGATATGGTGCCAATATCGCCGTTAAAAACTTCTTTGTCGTAATTATTGACTAGCTGTATTACTTTGTCCCGGCAGGCATAAGTCGATCCAAATTTAGTTATTTGGCCCATCGCCAGTATTCAAGCGTTTTTGCAGTTCAACATTTAATGCTCTGGCGCCCAACCCGCCTCTATTCATCGGCGTTAAAACTTGAATATCATTGATTGGATGAAAACCAAATCGCTTTGGAATGCGCTCGCAAACAACGGTCAACAATTTATCCATAATTTCATCTGCTGTTTCGGCGGCAATAAAATAAAAATCAGAAAGCTCATCACGTCCTGATTTTACCCCTTGCGCCAAGTCTAATTCAGGCATTAGACCTTGATTAATGCGATGGGCATTAACCACAATTTTAGACGCTGCCGCCTGGCGAAAAATTTCAGTCAAGCGTACTGTTGTTATTGCTTCACTATTGATAATATCTGCTAAAACAGAACCCGGACCAACAGATGGTAATTGATCCACATCGCCAATTAATAAAAGTGATGAGCGATCAGGAAGGGCTCGCAAAAGTTGATTCATCAAAACAATATCAATCATTGATGCTTCATCGACCACCAGCACATCCGTTGCCAGGCAATAATCTTGATTGCGCCTGAAGCCCCCATGTTTTGGGTCAAATTCCAGCAGGCGATGAATTGTTTTTGCTTCCAGTCCGGTTGATTCACTCAAGCGTTTAGCTGCGCGTCCGGTAGGAGCGCATAACAAAACTTGGGCTTCTTGGGCGCGAAATATCTGCAGAATACTTTTAACCAATGTGGTTTTCCCTACACCAGGTCCGCCTGTGATCACCAAGTACTTTGTGACGCAGCGCCAACTGGAGCGCATTTTGTTGGGAGTGAGATAGTTCGATTTCACATTGCTGATCAAGAATGCTTAGCGCTTGATCAAGCTCCATAGCTGACCAGGGTGAGGTCCCTGTATTTAGCCGCTTTAAGTGACTGGCCACGCCAATTTCAGCCTGATTTAGCGATTTTAAATAAACTAGCCGCTTGCTCTCTATTTCTTCCATGACTAAATTGCCGGCGGCTATTTCATGTTCAATAGCAGCCAAAGTCAATGCTTCCGGAATGGCCAGCAATTTAGCGCTCATTTGAGCTAAGTCTTCATAGACGCAAGCGCAATGTCCCTGGTTGGATAATTCTTGCAAGGCATGCCTGACACCGGCTTGGGCGCGCATCGGAGAATCACTAGGAATACCGAGTTTGCCGGCAATTGTGTCTGCAGTTTTAAAGCCAATGCCATAAATATCCAAGGCCAATTGATAAGGATTTTCGCTCACTTTAGCGATAGCCTCATTGCCGTATGTTTTGTAAATGCGCACGGCGCGCGATGGGCCCACACCATAAGATTGCAAAAAAATCATTATTTCTCTAATTGCTTTTTGCTCTGCCCAACCCGCGGCTACGCGCTGCATGCGGATCTGTCCAATTCCCGGCAGGGCCCGTAATTTATTTGGTTCTTGTTCAATGACTGTAAAAACTTCTTCACCAAAAGCTTTGATCAACTTTTTAGCGAAATGTGGGCCAATGCCTTTAATCATTCCTGAAGCCAAATACTTTTCTATACCGTCAAGCGTGCCCGGTGGCACAATTGATAACCGCTGCGCTTTAAACTGCAACCCATACTGGCGATCATTGATGAATTGTCCATCGCAATCTATGTACTCACCAGGTGCTACAGAAGCAGCAGTACCGGTAATCGTGATCAAGTCATGATGCCCGCGCACCTTTACACGCAGGACACAAAAGCCGCTCTCTTCGCTATGGAAGGTGACCCGCTCGATGGAGCCTACTAAGCGCTCTGTCGCCTTCGGCTCCTCCGCGCGTATTTGGGGCTTCAACGGCGTAAGTTCTACGCCGTTGTGCACGGCTCCTCGCCGCGCTGCATTCTCGCTGCTCGTCTGTCTGTTCAGCTTTAAGCGCTCCGTCGGTTTCGCTCCGCTCACTTTCTCCGCGCGTGTCCTCGCTCCACTTTGCACGGCTCCTCGCCGCGCTCCGTTCTCGCTATCCGTCTGTCCTTCCGGCTTTAGGCGCTCCGTCGGTGATTGAATCTGTTCGTTCATCAAGAATTATCTGCTTAGTATCAATTGCTCCTGCCCATTATAAGGGTCAGGGTTGTCTTAAATAATGCTTGGAAAGACTGCCAAGATCATCCATTTTGCTGGTTTATTAACGAGTTTACGTGCTTAAAAATATTAATTGTTCCAAGATCAACCTTAAATGGGCGAATATAGAACGCGTTAAGAAATAAAAATGGCTTGATCTCGAGAATATATGCCAGAAAGCAAAAATATTAATCAATATGGGCTTTATCTCACAAATTTCTCACAATTAGCATTTAACATAATAGGTGATGCAGTTTGTCTGCAATATCGAATCCCTTACCAGTCATTAAGTCCTACGTTACATGTAAGATGAAAATGGGCAATACTATATCAGCGGTACTGTAGATGCCAAAGGCAATTCGGTACAATTTAGGAGAGCAGTGTGCTAATTCGAACGCTTACTAAAAACCGTATCCAATCGCCGCTTAATTGTGGTTGAGGAGGATTGAATGTTTGGTTTCGGCCGTCCAGAAATTAAGAAATTGCAGCAGCACAACAGCAGGGCTGAAGAGCAGTTGCGCAAATATAAGGGCTCCAATAGGCGTGCCATTTCGCTCATGCCAGGTCCTGCCTTACGTGATACGCAAGATATTCCAGTTAGTGATCAAACCAAATTCAGACAAATGCTGCTTTCTATTGAGGCCAATCAAAGTAGTTGTTGCATCAAAATTACTTCACCCAAGCATAAGTCGCGGGGTGCGGTTCTGGTTTTCAGAGGGCGAATAGTTGGTTGCATATATGGCAACAAGCGGTTGGAACATCAGTTGTTTGGACAAGAAGCGTACAGTTGTATATTGGCTGATGTGAACCATCAAAATAATGCCATTGATGCTTATCTTTTAAGTGAAGATCTTGTTTTATCGGCTGCCTCTTTGTTTAATGGTGAAGTTTTTAATGCGGCTGCCAATAATAACCCTGAGCAAGTTTTCGAGACAGCTCATCGTGGATTAGTACATTCGGGCATGCCTGGTTGTATTGTGATTAAGAGTGCTGAAAGCGTGCCAGTGGCAATCATCTATCTTTTTGGAGGCAAAATAATTGGTGTTTTCTCCCACAAAGATGGTTGGGTGTCTAATTCATATGAGAAAGCATGGCAATATCTCACCCAAAGTCCAGGTGCTAAAGTTTCTGCCAGCATGTTGGCGGCGCGCAATATAGAAGAGGTTTTGAAATTATCCTTCAGCCTTTCTGGTTTGGACAATTGCCGACAAGAAGGCAATACTGCCAGCACTTCCGCATTCTCCAATTTTGAATTGAGTTATGCTTTAGTCACTAATTACGATCGCAAAAAGGCTTTGCAATTGACAGCCCCATTTTCGGTTGCCAATCCTTTCATGCCTAAAACGAAAAATCCTACTGCGCACAATAGTCGCAATATTCTGAGCAAGTAGCCAATAGCTGCGCTAGCTAGCGCAAGAGTTTACAATCGTTTTAATGTGCGCTTAACGATTAATATTGTTTAGGCTTATTGTCTGTATATAGAGAGATTTCTTTTCATACATCTTTTCTGAAAGCTGAAACTAGGCTTCTATAGAGCCATGGCTTCACTTTCTAACACTCTCGCTTTGTTTGCTTATTTAAAAACAATCTTTGATGGAAAAGCTTTTTTTGTCTAGGGCAAATCTTGTAAGTTATCAATGAGTATTTTGCGTTTTATATTCCCGAGGTTCAAACCAAGCCCCAATTTTCAAAAGAGTTGAGAAGCTTTATGCCAAATGGGGAGGCTTTGTCCTGAGGAAGACTCAGCAATTTGAACGACTGATCTTGTTGGTCGGTTGTGGCAGTTTTGCTTGCTGAGCGAATATTACTTGCGCGAGGAGCTAGACTATGAGTAGCGAACATGAGCAGCGTCGAATCGAGGCGACGTCGGTTGTTGGTGTGGGAAACCAATTGGATCTCGCGGCACTTTCGGACGATCAAGGGCCATCCGATCCAACGTTGCCTGCCGCAACTTCGCCATTGCACGGCGAAGACTCTCTCGACACTCCTGCTGAGATGTCGACTGATCTGTCCACCGCAAATCTGATTCGGGATCTCGACTGCGAGATTAGCCTAACAGTCCCAATCGGAGCCAATTCAGCCGGACTCGCACAGCGGATAACTAAGCCCAGATCTATCAGGTGCGACCGCGATGTCTACACAGATCCAGTGATCGAATTCCAAGTGGCCACAGGACTCATCGGCCTGCTACCTACTCCTTGCGCGGTGGTGGCATCGTCAGATCCTGCCTTGACACCTGAGTCCGGGCGCGGCTCTCCTGGACTGAACGCTGGAGAGATTGGCATTTTTGACGGCACCGGACGGCTTCTCAGCAAACGAAGCGCCCAAGGTTCATCTGAACGGCCAAGCAAGGCGGAGCAGCCGTAGTCCACGGCGGTAAAGGACAATCCAAAGATTAAGCCACGTCCCCGAAGGTCTGCAGATGCGGACCTTCGGTCTTTGTTTCTATTGTTATTTCTTCTTTTTCTTGTTTGTTTCGGGAATTATGCATTCTGTCAGGCCCCGACTATCGAAGGTCCGCTTGTTTTAAGATCTGAAATGGGATATACTTTGTATAAACATTTATTTTTTTACGGGGTATATTTAATGGAATCTCGAGTCGCAAAATGGGGCAATAGTCTTGGCGTTCGTATTCCGCGCGGTATAGCTAAGGCCGTGGCTATTGACGAAAATACAACTGTAAATCTTGTGGTTGAAAATGATTACATTGTCATTTCTAAAAGTAAATCATATAAATTAGGTGAACTGCTCTCTGGCATTAAGCCTAAAAATCATCATAGAGAAATAAATACAGGCTCTCCCGTCGGAGAAGAAATTTGGTAAGGATAAAGTCGGTGGCAAAACCATATACCCCTGAGCGCGGAGACATTGTCTGGCTAAATTTTGCTCCTCAATCTGGTCATGAACAAAGTGGACTCAGACCAGGATTGGTGATATCGCCAAAAAATTACAACGGATTAGCAGGTCTTGCTCTTCTTTGCCCTATTACCAGCAAGATAAAGGGTTATCCTTTTGAGGTTATTTTGGGTAACCAAGCAAAGATTTCGGGAGCCGTTCTTTGCGATCAAGTTAAAAGTCTTGATTGGCGCTCACGCCGAGCAAGATTTATTATTAAAGCTAGCCCGGAAATTACTAATGAAGTATTGGCGAAATTGAGAACACTTATTTGAACGGCAGAGTATGCGGCTTCACTTTTAATGAGCATTGCTTGATACCGGCCGAATTTTATCGTTGATTGGTGGCGGATTATTAGGGTTGTATGGCCGATATACCGAATAAGGATTGCCAGCCTTGGTGATTGGTTTGCTTAACTTAGATTTGCCTTTTCGCTCGCCTTGAGTTGGAAAAGGCAGTTTTCTTTTATTGATAGCAAAAGCAGATAGCGTGACGCAGGGCACTAAATTCAGTACCATTAACAAAGGGAAAAGTCTACTGAGGTTCTTCATAAAGTTGTCTTTGTTCTGAAACTTCTACTGTATGACTGGTGTACAAATTGTTCGATTGCTTAAACAGATGACCCAGCCAACCGTAGTATAACTTTTCTCATGCATATTCTAATAGTAGATGGTAACTTTATGACATGTCGCTTGTCTGGGCAATGAGCAATTTTTTCGATTCCAATGTATATAGTTAGGCTTTTTACGCTTCCTTCTGTTTTTTGGGGAAGCCCAATTCTCTTACTAACCCTTTTCCTTATCACCGACATATATATACAGCCTGCTTTTGCTGAGCTGACAACCATAATATTGCCTTTGCATACAATTTTGCCACAATCCAGTTCACCACAATCTAATTTGTCCCCATACAAAATTGCGCCTGTCGATTCTCAGGGGAGTGCTTCCCATGACATTTGGGCAACGGCTCAATCCACGACAAACACTCCAACTGAAACAATTGCCGATTCTAATAGCTCACAGCTAGCAACGCCCCCCCTTAAGGAAAACCAGCCAGCCAGTAATGCCCCAAAATTAAAAGGACGAGTTACTGTACCGGCAAATCCATATCGCGGCGTAAATAATTCATCCACCCCCTTTGCACCAGAAGGCACATTGCGTCGAGGCTTGCCGGCTCCGCTTGATCCGGTATTTCCCAGCACTGAGTATATTGGTATTGCCAGTCAATTACAAATTGGTATTCCAGATCAAGATCCAATGTTTCCTCTAGAAAAAGCTATTTATAAAGCCTGTCCGTTTCTGGCTAAAAATAGAATCAAGTTTTATGGCTGGGTTAATCCTGGCGTCTGATTACAGTACATCTCATCACGCCAATACACCTTTATCTTATTTTACTGTTCCCAATCATATAGAGTTAGATCAATTGGTTTTTCGTGCAGAACGGGTACCGGATACAGTGCAAACTGAGCATATGGATTGGGGATTTCGCTCTACCTGGTTATATGGCATTGACTATCGTTGGACAACAGCTCAGGGATGGTATCCGGCTAGTGGTCAGCTATTGAAGCACAATCAACTTTATGGATTGGATCCAGTCGAGCTTTATACATGTCTTTACATACCCAAAGTTGCTGACGGTATGGTACTCAAATTTGGCCGTTATATTTCACCACCAGATATTGAAGCTCAATTGGCGCCAGATAATTATTTGTGGACGCATTCATTGATGTTTGACTATGATGCCTATACCCAAACAGGTCTTCTAGCCAGTATCAAGCTTAATGAGTCATGGATGGTACAAGCTGGTATTAGTGCTGGCTGCAGATATTGCCCCTTGGGCTAAAGCCGGCAATTCCCACAGGATCATTACTGCTTCGCTGGCAAGCACATAATAACAAAGACATGCTTTATGGTGGCTGTAATTCGATCAATAATGGACAGTACAGATTGTAGTGGACGAAAAGATAATTTGCAGCAGTTCAATCTTACTTGGTTTCATAGATTCAACAGGCGATTTCATATATGCCACTGAAGGTTATTTTCTTTATACATTCAATGCTCTACAAGGTGGAACAGTAAATAACGGTACCACCAAGGAATTTTGATACTTTGACAGGACCAGGTGCGATTCTTCCTGGTTTCTCTGAAGCATGGGGAATTGTCAGTTATTGGAATACCAAGATTACTGACAGAGACTATATAACGGTTCGGCCCAGTTGATTATCTGTATGGACCCCAGGGGTTGGCGAGCGGTTTTCCGGGATATTATGCAAGTTGGACAGTTGGCTGGATACATCGCTTTAGTGATTTACTTACTATTCGTCCGGAAATTAGATATGAGCGGGCATTGGATAGCTTACAGTGCGCCCTGGGACAATGGTAAACGACGATATCAATTTACATTTGGTGCTGACTTAATTCAAAGATTCTAAAGGCAGATATTGAAAAAGACATGAACAAGATTTTTATAGCTCAGTCTAAGCCTTATAGTGCTCAGCGTATTAATAAGCAAACCCGTATTTGCTGATGCTGATGCTCTTAAAACAGTTGATAAGCTGTCATTGAGTGCGGCTAGTATGGCTACCGGTACTGTGGTTGGCGCACCGATTGCTATAGTACGCAAAACAGGCAGCCAATATATAGGTTGCGTAAAAGAATTTAAGAAGGACAGCAATACTTATAAATTTTGGGGGCGCTATGCTCAGCGCCTGTTGCTGCTGTTGCAGGACCAATGAAAGGCACTGTCATATGGTGCCAAAAACGCGGTTCACTATTCAGTTGATAAACCATTTAGCAAAGAAGCGTTTAGCTTGGGCAGAATTGAGAAGAACGACCCTGCCAAAGCAAACGACAAAAACAAATTTACAGCCGAACGCGGATAAACCGGAAAACCAACCATGGGGAACGCCAAGATAAGAGGACATGGCAATGCATGAAAGCAAATAATTTTAATAGCTGCAACTGGTGGCAATAGTCTTAAATGGGTCTGCTGCTCAGTCAGCTGAGATCTTTGATATTGCTCAGGCGACGCAACCACGTATTGCTGCAGACACCGCTAACAATATACATGCAGTGTTTGAAGGATACGCGAAAGATTCAAATATTAGGGAAATTTTTTATTCTAAAAGTACTGATATGGCCCATACCTGGACATGCCTTTAAATATTTCCAAAACTGCCAGTGTATCAACCGTGCCAGCAATTGCTGTTGAACCTAGCGGAGCCATTGATGTTGTATGGCGTGATACAACATCTGGTGAATTGCATCCGGATATATATTTCGCCCGATCTACTGATGGTGGACAGACATGGACTAAAGCATTAGACATTTCGAATACCACTGGCATTTGCAGTGAGCCTGCTATTGCTACTGGTCCTGATAATTCAATTCATGTAGTTTGGGTGGATACAAGGCCGGCGTAATGGCCGTCCAGATATTTTTTACTCTTACTCTATTGATGGCAAAAGTTGGTCACCGTGTGTAAGCATCAGTCCTACGCCAGGGAGTTTCAAGCGAGCCAACAATTGTTGCTTCTGAAGATGGCATTGTTCATTGTGCCTGGCTGGACACTATGTTCTGGTGAAGAACGTCCGGATATTTTTTATATGCGAAAAATAAATAATATTTGGACAATACCTTTTAACGTCAGTGATAGTCCAAGAATATCTGATCACCCATGGTTGGCTTGCGGCTCCAAAGGAAAAATATTTTTGTGTTGGTCTGACAATTCTCAAAAGTGAATGCTGCTGATATTTGGTGTGCTATTGGTAAAAATGGTCGATTTGCCAAGCCAATCAATATTTCTGATACTCCAGGCGTATCCAGCCAGCCAATAGTCGGTAGCAGATGGGGCTGGCCGAGTCGCTGTTGTTTGGTCTGATACAAGCTTGAAAATATCAAAACCGGATATATATGCTAGAGTATCAACAGACAATGGTGATGATTTTTCAAACGTTTTGTATGTTACCCAATACTCCAGGTATTTCAAAGCATCCCACGGCCGCATTGGTCGGGACAAAGATGATTGTTGTTTGGGAAGAAGTTACAGGGTTTATTAGTATGGTCAAGGCAACAACAGTTGAGTTGAAGGGCATCGCTACTGGACCGGTTGATCAAGTTAATCCCACAGTCCATAGAGTTAATAGATAATAGAGAGAGGTCTTTATGGCAAAGGATAAAATTATATATTTCCTTTTAATTTATGTGACTTAATCTCATGTTCATCCATCCTGGGCTAACGACTCATCGGCATCGGGAAAGGCAGCCTCAATCCGTGATAGGTAGTAATGCAACCGCTAGTAGTATCAGTCAGATGAGGACAGAAAGAGCCTGACGAAAATACTATTGCGGCAGCGCAAACAAATAATCCAGCGCCCGGGAAAGGCAACAAGGCAAGCATGTCCAGCTTACCCAAAAAAGTATTTAGCGTAGCGACAGCTTTGCTTGTCGGTACCCCAGTTTGCATTGTCCGTCGGAGCAAATATGAAGTCTGGTATGGTGTGAATGGTATGGTTGGCGATTCGGCCAGCAAAGGCAAAAAGGTTTTGGCAGGAATATTTTGGTTTCCCTTTGCTGTTGTAACTGGAACCTGCGAAGCACCCTTTGATGCCTTAGCGAATGGTCTAATGTATCCCGCATTTACTCATGATCAATTAAGTCAGGGCAAGCTTGTACAAAATAATTAGCACATCGATTGATCCTTAAGCATATGGTATCTTTCCGGCTGTTACCCCTGCTTTCGATATATTGTTCGGACATAGCATCGGTATTCTGTGACCGGGCGTTAATTAACTGCATTAAAAAAGATGTTCTAAGCTATATGCCATGTCAGAATTAACTTAGAGATTGATCTACCACATGTCGCATTAGAAATATTGGACAGAAAGAAGCGAATTGTATAATTCATTTGGGTGAGGAATCGATAATGAAAAGAGAAATTGCTAGCGTTGTGCTTTGCTTTCTGCTTGGTTTGCCTTTGGCAATACCGTCTTGGGCTAGTAATAGTACTGATCAAAAGGGGTACAGTTCAACAAAAGGGACAAATGTCATTGTACCCAACCCCGCACAGTCCACTCCGCTTAGCTCGCGTAAAAGCTATGATATTGGTGCCCCCCCTAAGCCGGCAAGGCTTGTAAATCCTAATCCTTCAATGGTTGGCAAAAGCAAAAATTATATACCGGGTATTGCTACACGCGAACCGGCCGATACCCGAGCGACGCTTTCTGACGTGCAAGTTCGTGAGCCAAGAGGTCGAGGACAGATAATGCCAGGGGTTAGAGGGCGTCCATTTATGTCCAGACCGAGGCCGAGGCATTAATGGACCAGGAAGAAATCTTGCCCCAGGACCAAAGCATCCTTAATCATTTTGGAGCTTGAATTATTCTTCGACCTTGAAAACTATTTTTAATTAGAATAATGCCTATGCAAGATTTGGCTTTTGTAGGCTTGATAGTCGTACTTTTTTATTTGTCCGGGCTTTATGTCCGGGCTTGCGAGCGCTTGTAATCATGCTAAATGGGCTTGACTTGATCTTGGGTGCTTTGGCGGCTGCGGGGCTAGCATTGTATTTGTTTTACGCTCTTCTGCATCCCGAAAGCTTCTAAATGTACCTTTAGTGTAGGAGTCTATGACCTTAATTGGCTGTTTACAAATTGCTTTTTCGCTGTGCTTGTCCTTCTTGTGACCAAGCCGCTTGGTTTATATGTGGCGCATATCGTAGAGGCAGATCAACCGGGACTGCCACTGCTTTTAAGAAAATTTGAAAATATGCTTTATAGGTTCTGCGGCGTAAATCCGCACCAAGAAATGTCTTGGGGCGAATATACGGCCGCCATGCTTTCGCTTTCTTTGGTTTCTTGTATTTTTTCTTATTCGATCATGCGCCTGCAGGGCTTTCTGCCCTTGAATCCCATGCATTTTGGCACTACGCAAACGCCGGCATTTTCTACAGCGATGACCGCTGATTTGGCCTTTAACACTGCCATGTCATTTACGGCCAATACTGAATTGGCAAGCTTATGGCGGTGAAAGCACAATGTCTTATTTATCGCAAATGCTTGCACTCGCCTTTCACAACTGGCTATCAGCGGCAGTGGGTATCGCTTGTGCCATGGTGGTCATCCGTGGCTTTAGTCGCAGCAAGTCTGCGACCATTGGTAATTTTTGGCGTGATTTAGTACGCATTACTTTTTATGTACTTTTTCCGATCACGCTGTTTTATGCAATTTTTTTAGTTTCTCAAGGGGTGATCCAAACATTTGCTCCGTATTTAACTGTTGCCACCGTGGAAGGGGTGAAACAATTGATTGCTCTGGGCCCGGTGGCCTCTCAGGAGGCAATTAAAAATCTTGGCACTAATGGTGGTGGCTTCTTTAATGCCAACAGTGCTCATCCATTTGAAAATCCTACGCCACTCAGTAATTTAATTGAAATGCTTTCCATTTTTGCCATCCCCGCTGCTTTGACTTACACTTTTGGTTGTCTGGTCAAAGACACGCGCCAGGGGTGGGCCTTGCTTCTGTGCATGTTCGTTTTATTTTTTGCTGGTATTGCCGCATGTTATGCGGCCGAAGCCAGCGGCAATCCGCTCATTGCTGGACAGCAAGTTGAAACCTCTACCGGTGTTCTGGGCGATTTAGGCGGCAATATGGAAGGCAAGGAAGTACGCTTTGGTCTGGCGGCTTCAACATTATTTGCTGTGGTGACAACTGATGCCAGTTGCGGGGCGGTTAATTGTATGCATGATTCATTTACACCATTGGCGGGAATGATTCCACTGCTTAATATGCAATTAGGCGAGCTTATTTTTGGCGGTGTTGGAGCGGGGCTCAATGGCATAATTGTTTTTGCTGTGTTAACGGTTTTTATTGCCGGCTTAATGGTCGGGCGTACCCCAGAATATTTGGGTAAGAAAATAGAGCAAAAAGAAGTAAAAATGGCGATGCTTTTTGTCCTCATTGCCGCGTTTTCCATTTTAATTTTTACTGCCGTGGCTACCGCGATCAATTTACCAATTGGCAGTGCATTGAATCCGCCCGGTGCTCCCGTCAATAATACAAACAATGCCGGGGCGCATGGTTTTTCAGAAATACTTTATGCCTTTTCTTCCGGCACTGCCAATAACGGCTCTGCCTTTGCCGGACTGAATGCTAATACGCCTTTCTATAATATCTGCCTTGGTGTGGCGATGTTTATTGGCCGTTTCCTCATGCTTGTACCGGTATTGGCTCTAGCGGGATCACTTGCCCAAAAGAAATCTATTCCAGCCGGCAGTGGCACTTTCCCGACGCATGGCGGTTTATTTATTAGCCTGCTCATTGCCGTTATATTATTAGTCGGTGCTTTAACTTTCTTCCCGGCACTTTGTCTTGGACCAATTGTCGAACATTTACTCATGCAAAAACATGTACTCTTTTAAAATGACGAAACACATGGAAGAAATCGTAGGGGCACATTGCGTGTGCCCGCTTGAAACGACGTATCCGAATAGAATCGTAGGGGCGAAGCTTCAACGGCATCACTCAGATGCCGTTGTGCCCGCTGTCGCGGAGAATCGACACCCAAGTGACGAAATATAGGGGCGTGCTTATATGGCATCTAATTTGAACATTATTCCCAATAAACGCAAAATAGCTCTCTGGCAGCCGCAATTGATTAAGCGGGCGATTTTTGATGCTCTAATCAAGCTTAATCCGGTAACACTGGCCAAAAACCCGGTCATGTTCGTTGTTGAAGTGGGTAGTGTTTTAACAAGCATTTTATTTGTGCGCGATTTGCTGGAGCACATACCGATCTCTGATTTGATCTATCAGGGGCAAATTAGCCTCTGGTTATGGTTTACTGTTTTGTTTGCTAATTTTGCCGAGGCTATGGCCGAAGGCCGGGGAAAAGCGCAAGCCGATAGTTTAAGGCGCAGTCGTCAGGAAACTGCTGCTCGCCTGGAGACAGGCAACAATAAACACGAGATGATTCCGGCGACTAAACTTAAAAAAGGCAATATTGTACTTGTGCAAGCGGGAGAACTGATTCCTGGCGATGGAGAAGTGATCGAAGGCGTGGCCAGCGTAAACGAAAGCGCCATCACTGGCGAATCAGCGCCGGTAATTAGGGAAAGTGGCGGCGATCGCAGTGCCGTTACCGGCGGTACCACAGTATTATCCGATTGGCTGCGCATAAAAATTACCGCTGAAGCCGGTGAGACTTTTATAGATCATATGATTGCTCTAGTGGAAGGAGCGCAAAGGCAAAAAACCCCCAATGAAATCGCGCTGAATATCTTACTTGCAGGGTTGACGATTATTTTTCTATTGGCGGTAGTCACGCTTGTTTCCCTATAGTGTTTATGCCGTTCAAGCTGCCAATACTGGTAAGCCGCCTGATATTTATTCTCTGGTTTCTCTTTTGGTCTGCCTCATTCCTACCACTATTGGTGGCTTGCTTTCCGCAATTGGTATAGCTGGTATGGATAGAGTATTTCAGGACAATATTTTAGCCATGAGCGGTAAGGCTGTAGAAGCGGCTGGTGACGTGGATACTATACTGTTAGACAAGACCGGGACAATTACCTTGGGCAATCGACAGGCGGTTGAATTTATTCCGGCAGCTAATGTGCCCACTCTTGAATTTACCGATGCTGCTCAATTATCATCTCTTGCTGATGAAACACCGGAAGGTCGATCAATTGTTGCTCTAGCTAAACAACAAGGTTTTCGTGAGCGCGAACTCGCCAGCGTCAATGCCCACTTTATTTCGTTTAGTGCTCAAACGAGAATGAGCGGTGTTGATATTGATGGCCGGCAGATTCGCAAAGGGGCGGCGGAGGCAATCGCTAAATTTCTTAAGGCGAACGGGCTAGACTTGCCCGTGGACGTTGAACAGGAAGTACGGCGCATAGCTCAATCCGGTGGCACACCGTTGGTGGTGGCGGATAATAAAAGCGGCGCTCTGGGAGTGATTTATCTAAAAGACGTAGTCAAAGGGGGCATGAAAGAGAGGTTTCAGCAATTGCGAGCGATGGGTATTCGCACAGTAATGATCACCGGCGATAATCCGCTTACTGCTGCTGCCATTGCCGGCGAAGCCGGTGTCGATGACTTTCTTGCCGAAGCTACGCCGGAAGCTAAAATGCAACTGATTCGCAAAGAACAAATTGGCGGTCAGGCTTATTGCCATGACTGGCGACGGCACAAACGATGCTCCAGCTCTTGCGGCTGCCGATGTTGGCTTGGCGATGAATACCGGCACGCAAGCAGCCAAAGAAGCCGGCAATATGATTGATCTTGATTCTAATCCGACAAAATTGATTGAAGTGGTGCAAATTGGCAAGCAACTGTTGATGACCCGCGGTGCTTTAACCACATTTTCTATTGCCAATGATGTGGCCAAATATTTTGCTATTTTACCCGCCATGCTAGGCAGCCTTTATGCCATAAAGACAAATGCTAGCGTCGCCAATAGTCTAACTGCGTCAAGTGGCGAATGCTGATTTCACCGCTATGCATGGACCGCTCTGGCTTTTAAATATTATGTCTTTGCATTCACCACAATCGGCCATTTTGGCAGCGGTAATTTTTAACGCTCTTATTATCGTCGTCTTGATACCACTTGCTCTTAGAGGTGTCTCTTATCGCCCGATGAGTGCCCAGGCCCTTTTGCGCCGCAATTTGCTCATTTATGGGCTAGGCGGACTGATTATTCCCTTTCCGGGCATCCTTCTAATCGATCGTCTCATTGTTGCTTTACACCTGGTAAATTGATGTTGCGCTATGTTGATGTTGAAACGCGGTACGTACCCGAAATCGTAGGGGCGGGGCTTGCTCCGCCCGCTGTCCTGGAAATATGATAATGCTAGAAGGAACGACATGACGATTTTAAATAATAATGGACTGACAAAACATTTATTACCCGCCATGCGTACGACCCTTGTTATGGCCGTCTTAACCGGTTTACTTTTTCCGGCGCTTGTCTATGCACTTGCTCACTTGCTTTTCCCCGACCAGGCTGAAGGATCTTTTGTGCGCAATCAAAATAGATCTGATTATTGGCTCTCGTTTAATTGGGCAAAACTTTAGCCGTCCTCAGTATTTTCATCCTCGCCCATCAGCTGCCGGCTCCGGTTATGGCGCTGGAGCATCTGCTGGTACCAATTTGGGACCAACATCAAGAAAGCTTATTCAGGGGCAAGAAGACGATCCGTCAACAAAGCTGGCGGATGAATCATTTGCTGGTATTAAACAACTAGCGGAAAAATATCGTCATGAAAACAATTTATCGATAGGAATTTTAATTCCTGTCGATGCTGTCACTCGTTCAGGCTCAGGTCTTGATCCGCACATTTCTCGACAAAATGCTTTGCTGCAGGCGCCCCGGGTTGCTCGCATCAGAGGTATAACAGTGCAGTCGATAATCCCATTAATAGATGCGCACACTGCGCGCCGGCAGCTTGGATTTTTAGGTGAACCAGGTGTAAATGTTTTGGAATTAAATCTGGCTTTAGATCAAAATGCCAAAGCGGCTGGGTCGCGATGACAATATTTAGATGTCGTTGCACTCCAACAAAGAAGAGCAGGGGTAGAGATGAACGATAACCATGATACAAGACAAAAGGAACGGCGGCGAGCAGGAGCGAAGACGCGCCGTCCGGACCCGGAAAAGCTTCTAGCGAAGATAAAGGCGAAAGAGACTGAATCCGCTAAGGGTAAACTAAAAATTTTTCTTGGCTTTGCTGCCGGTGTTGGTAAAACTTATGCCATGCTTGAATCCGCGCATAAACTTTTGAAAGCCGGCATGGATGTTGTAGCTGGCTGCGTCGTCACGCACGGGCGGGCCGAAACTGAAGCCTTATTATCTGGTTTGGAAGTGATACCGCCCAAGGTGCTGGAGTACAAAGGCGCAAAGTTGGAGGAGTTTGATCTGGATGCGGCACTTAGCCAGGCGTCCTTCTTGTGTGCTTATAGACGAATTGGCTCATACTAATGTTACCGGTTCACGTCATGAAAAGCGCTACCAGGATGTGGAAGAACTGCTCGACGCTGGTATTAACGTCTATGCCACTTTAAATGTACAACACATTGAAAGTTGCAACGATATTGTTGCTCAAATTATCAATGTTGTTGTGCGCGAAACTGTTCCTGACTCTATTGTTGAAAGGGCACATGAAATCGAACTTGTAGACATCACGCCGGATGAATTAATTGAGCGCCTGCATGAAGGCAAAGTTTATGTGCCGGATCAAAGTCAAAAAGCATTGGAGAATTTTTTTAAAAAGGGCAATCTCATTGCCTTGCGTGAGCTTTCACTGCGAGTGGCAGCAGAGAAAGTTGATGTGGACATGCAGCGCTACCGTGAAGACCAGGAAATAGAGGCGGTCTGGCCGGTTTCAGAAAAAATTGCCGTCTGTATTAGCGCCAACCCGCTTTCAGCACGGCTTGTGCGAGCCGCCAAGCGCATGGCTACTAGCTTACACGCCGAATGGCTTGTGGTTTATGTGGAGACCCCTCGACACTTGAGGCTAACTGCGCGCGAAAAAGACAGATTATATAAGACAATCAATCTAGCTGAGCGACTAGGTGCGCAATCGGTCACTCTAAGCGGCACAGCAATTGCTGAGGAGTTGATTGCCCTTGCGCAGGCGCGCAACGTGACAAAAATAGTGATTGGTAAGGCAACAGGCGGATGGCTGAAGCGAATTGAAGGCAGAATATTTGGTTCGCTTGTTGATCGGGTGATTCGTCTGAGCGGCACAATTGACGTTTATGTGATTACCGGTTATCCAATACAACCGGAGCCAACCCAGCGGTATAACTTGCCGGTCAGCCGCTTGAAGATTGAACAATATCTCTATGTTATTGCAATTGTCGCCCTGGCAACGATTGTTGATCATTTAGTTTTCCACAAATTAAAGCAAGTCAATCTGGTGATGATTTACTTGCTGGCAATTATTTTTTCTGCCACAAGATATGGTCCTGGCCCATCGGCGCTTGCCTCAATTTTAAGCGTTTTATGTTTTGATTTCTTTTTTGTTCCGCCGTATAACTCATTTGCAATCTCTGATATCCAGTACTTTCTCACTTTGCTGGTAATGCTCACAGTTGCGCTCACTTTGAGTAGTATCACTGTGCGCAGTAGGCAACAAGCTCAATTGGCCAAGCACCGTGAACGCCAAACGGCGGCTCTTTATGCTATGACCAGAGAACAAGTAACAGCTGCAAATGTGGAATCAATTCTTGCCGCTTCTTTGAAGCATTTAAATGAAGTATTTGACAGCAAAGCTGCTGTCTTACTAGCCAACGAAAATGACTCTTTGAACGTGGACTTTCCATCAGTAAATTCTTATAAAATAGATTCACACGAAATGGGGGTTGCCCAATGGGTATTTACCAACAAGCAAATGGCTGGAGCGGGAACATCAACCCTGCCGGGTGCAAAAGCTATCTACTTACCGTTGATTACGCCGCGGGGCATCATTGGTGTAATCGGCTTATTACCGGAGCAAAGAGAAAGATTATTGAATCCAGAAGAAATGCATTTTCTTGAGACATTCGTCTATCAAATTGCCCTCGCTGTGGAGCGTGCCTCAGGAACAGAAATCAAGTCGGATCAACGACCGGACTCGTAGGGGCGGGCACAAGTCCGCCCGTGTACTTTCAACCGACAGCGCCGGTTAAAGCAGGCGGAGCATTTATGTTTTTGGATTCAGTGGCACCCGCTCGGTATAACTCATATACCTCACGGCCACTGAGCCCCGCCCCTACGATCTTTTTGATGTCTTCTATCTATCTACGCAACCAACTGAATACTTACCTTCCTCTTAACAGATAGCGCTAGCCGCGCTAACTATGTCTGGAATTTAATTTCAGAAATACAATTATATTTTGCTTATATGGGACGGTTATCTGATTGGGCCATTGGTTTGGCTAAATCGATCCTCTTGAATTTGCTATCGACAAATTGCCAGAATAAAAACAGTATTGATTCCATTCTCTTACGGACTACACACGCAGCAGACAACCCATTAGCTCAGCCAAGCTTCAAGATTCTTTCACCTCGTTGGTGACTGAAGGAAGCTTCGTTTTCGCTCGTCGTCGATCTGATCCATTCAACCGCTATCACGAGGAGTCCCCGATGTCCATGAAACCTACCCACCCGATGCACAGAGTTGACGTCTTCGAACTTCTGATCAATGAGGTCATTTGCTTCTGGAGAAGACAGAAAGCCGGCGAATTCAAGAGACCTGAACAAGCCCTCAGAATTGCCCTCTCCAAGCCATTGGTGTTGGCTGGTTTTCCGGCGTTACGCCGAGTGCGAATAGAAACCCCTGACGATTATATGACCGTGGCCATCGAAGAGGGCAGCGGAGCGATCAAGTTTTATTACGATCTGACAAGTGCAGACGTCGGCGACTTTCTCGAGAGTGCAGCAACGGCGGTATTTTATTGCGCTGAGGACACCGATGCAATTTTGTTGTCGGTCCGCTCGGTTCTGGGCAGTTCTCTGCGTAAGCCTACTCGCCTGCAGTTAGCGCGGATACGTGCAGAATATGATGCACAAAGTTTTGATGACTTGATTCTGGAGTTTTTACGGCGCGTACTGGCTTGCCCTCGCCGCAAAAACTTCACTGAGGCGGATGCGCACAGAGCTCGTCGAGTCAAAGCGTCTCGATTGAATAGTCACGAGGTGGAACGCCCATTGCGTTACCTGCACACGATTCAAGAATGGATAGCCCATCTGAAAGGAGATAAGAGTTTCGCTTGGGCGGCGACTATACTGGGGCATTTACGAGAAGCCTTTATTACCCGCTGCAATGTCGAGGCCTCCACCTGCGACAAAATTCTCGTATTAGATCCCGGCGCAAGAGTTGTCGCCCTGCTGAAGTTGCTCAATGCGCGAGAAAAGGAGCTACTAGCAAAGGATCCTGTTGCACGGTATAACAAGCAGCTCTGCGTGGCGGCAGCAGATAACTTCGCTATCAGAGTGTTAGCGTGGGCGGCAGTCGGAAACGATACTCGCAAACGCAGCGAATCTACTGGCTAAGCGAACATTGGTCTTCGTTTCTTTCACAGAAAGGAAAGGATTAGAAGCAAAGCACACGCTTCGGGGCGTTTGGAGCAGGACGCTCTAGCGCCCATTACTTCTTTTCACTTTTATGTTTTTTGTAAGAACAAAAATGCCAAAGAAAAATCATTTATATTGAATTTAGCTGGAAATACTATAAACAATAGTAGATATTACTCGAAAATAAAAGCCGACAAAGTTTGATCGACTGCTTGAGGTCTGATATTTAGAAGAATAAAAAATAACTAAAAAACGGACGATCAAACCCAACATCATGTTGAGCTCGATCGCCGCCACCGCCAATTTTCAGATGCTGTCCTTATGGTTGGCGGATGCGTGCGCTTTCAACCGACCGCATCTTGCTTCTGCCGCGAGCGCATGAGGATGCGCAAGCCAGCGCGAAATCTGGACTGAAGACCCGCAACTGCCGCGCCTGGTAGAATTTTTGCTTCCTTTGCCGCGAACTCGAACAAGTTACGCAGTTCTCGCAGCAAATTAACTTCTTGTCTGTCGTAGTCGCTAAACGGCGTGACGTAAACACCTCTTTCTTCAAGAGGCTTAGCGCCGAATCCGGTCACCCAGGTTCGAGTAGCGTCCAGCTCGTCAAATAAGGGCAATGCCTGTTCCTTCTGGCGTTGAATTAATGCCGTTAGATGAGGCAGCGCCCTATCCGTGATCCTTGTGTTGTTCAATTTGAGGGATCTCAGCCTGAGCGAATCACTCAAATAGGACACGCTGATATCATCGAACCAGGTGCCCGATGCATCCAATATGCTTAGGCTTGGCAATCCCTTTAAATGTTGGAAACCCTTACTAGTGACCCGGGTATCGGACACATTAAGGGTGTGGAGCCTATTCAAGCCTGCTAGATAGCTCATGCCCGAATCGTTGACATACGTATCTTGTATATCGAGAACCTCTAGCCGAGCTAACTTTCGCATACAAGGCATGATCTCATTGCCAATGCGCAGGCTTTCAAGCTTGAGCACCCGCAAATTGGGCATTGCCTTGAGAGCCGTGATGAGATTAGCTTGGGCTACGCTTGTTTGCCAAAGGTTGAGTTCCTCAACGGCTTCCGGATGCCTGATCGCTGATAAGCAGCGCCCAGTTATCTGTGCGGCGATAAGAATCAACCTGCGTACTCCAGCCAAATCGTACAGTTGCACGGCAAGCTGATCATCGGTTATGTCTGCGGAGTGCACCTGGACGGTGCCGTCAGCTGAAACTGACAGTTTCATCTCTGTCTCCTTTTCAATCGTGCCTAGCTGCGCCCTTGAAACAAACACCCCACATCTCATAAATATGGGAGCGGGAGCAGCTGAAGTGGTTGATTGATCCGTTGTTTGAAGAATTCTAGTAAATAAGGAAGTGTGTCTTTATTTACACATTTTGATTGAGGCTAAAGCAAGCCCCTATATCTGGTGCGCACGCTGAAGATAATCACTCGATATCCCCACTTGCAAATTGGGTTAAACAGTCTATTCGTCGTCTGTTTGATTTGATGACAAGCTCTATTGAAGGATTTCTTTGCTCGCAAAGGCAAGAATTAATCAAAAATGGCAATATTAATTGACTGCGATAAGGTTAGCGCAGCGGCGCTAACTTGACTGCCTCCATGAATAATACACGGGCGCGCATGCCATGCCCCTACGGAAAGAAGAAGTTAAAACCGTCGTCCTTGCCTGGTTTGACAATCACCAGCCGTCCTTCATGCGCTTTTGGTTTGCCGCGTGAATTAAGCTCATTGAATAAATTGACTAATACGCTTTCATCTACTTGCCGGCTGCGTTCTTTATTTCGTTGCAAACATATTTCCAGCGGTACATCAAGAATCCACAATTGAATGTCTTGATAGCCGAATTTATTTGCGCGCTCTAAAATTTGGCGGCGATGATCGCTTCTCACATTTGTATTGTCGATCACTACATCTTTGCTTGCTTGAAATAGTGCTTCCCAGACGCTGAAAAAATATTTGGAAAACTTCCTTCGGATTGCCTTGCTCCGCCTCATTGCCGTAAAGCTCCAGGCGAATATCATCAGCGCATAGACGCTCAAAGCCTTTGGTGGTCAATCTCTTGGCCAGCGTCGTTTTGCCTGATCCAGGAATACCCACGAGCATTATCAATCTTTGCATATTGTTAGCCTGAGCACTGAAAATCAGATTCTATTTTTTTCTTTCCTGATAAAAGCGCCACCATACATAAACAACCAGAAAGGAGACTAAGAAATAATTGCCGGTCATTATTCTAGTAAACAATTTTTGTTCTTCAGTCTGCAAGCCGATTTTTGAATCGAGCCATGGACTGCTGATAAAATAAACGGCAATAGAGATAAAAAAGGCAGCGCTAACAAAATAACTTCTTCGTCCCCATTTTTTTATGCTGTTCCAGCTAACAATGCCCTGCAGCAAATAACTAGTGCCAAAAATTAGGCATGCTAACCCATAATGCTGAAACCGGCTCAAGGTAATAAATTTTTGCAGAGGGATCATTAAGAGCCCGCAAGCGAGAATAAAACCAATCAAGCAAATTAACTCACTCGACTTAAAATTTATGCCCGCCAATTTTATGTCTTTATTCACAAATTACCTACGGTCGCCCGGTTTTTGTTCCTGTCTTTGTTTCGGCGCTAGTTCCATGTCGTTGGAAAACAATTTTGCCCTTGTACAAAGTAAGCATTGGTCTGGCCCTTAATTCCCTGGCGTGAAAAGGCGAGTTGCGGCTTTTGGAAGGACTTTTATTGACGTCATAAGTCCATTTGGCATTCAAATCGAATATTGCCAAACTGGCTTCTTTACCCGATTCTATTTGTCTGTCGGGCAGCCCTAGTATTTTGGCTGGTTCAGAGGTAAACAATTCAATTAGGCGCTCAAGAGAAATAATTTTTGATAAAACTAATTTTTCATACATTAAAGGAAAAGCTGTTTCAAAACCTAATATGCCTACAGCGCAATGTTCAAATGGCCTGGTTTTATATAAGGCGCTCCACGGTGCATGATCCGTGGCGATAGCATTGATTGTGCCATCGCTGATCGCTTCCAAAAGCGCATTTTGATCTTTTTGCGAACGTAACGGCGGATTCATTTTGTAATTAGAATCATAGGTGATTATGTCTTCGTCCCTCAGTGTTAAATGATGAGGAGTGACATCGGCAGTGACATGAAGTCCGTCTTTTTTCGCTTGCCTTATCAAGGCAAGCGCCGCTTCTGTAGAAACATGTGTAAAATGTATATGGCCACCAGCCAAGCGCAGGACCTCTATTTCACGTGCCACCGCCACCGCTTCAGAAGCTGCCGGTATACAGGGAAGTCCGAGGCTGGTTGATTGTGGTGATTCATTCATCACTCCACCGCCGGAGAGATGCTTATCTTCCGCATGACTGATGATAAAAGATTTTGTTAGAGCAACATATGATAAGGCCCGCCTTAGTACTGCCATATTCATGATCGGCATACCATCGTCCGAAAATGCCACAGCGCCGTTTTCCGCTAATTCCACCATTTCTGTTAAATGTTCACCGGCTAGTTCTTTGGTTACTGATGCTACGGGTAAAATTTCAATGCAAGCATTTTGTTTTGCGCGCTCAAGAGTGTCTTTAAGCACATTCAAATTGTCTCGTGGTGGTTTGGTGTTCGCCATGGCGACAACGGAAGTAAATCCGCCCGCCGCTGCGCTTCTTGATCCTGTACAGAAATCATCCACATCTTCCTGATCAAAATCTCTCATATGCGCATGCAAATCAATCAATCCTGGCATAACTGTTAAACCAGAGAGATCTATAATTTCTTCGTTAGTGGTTGTTAGCTTCTCGCCGATATCAGATATGATACCATTATCGATTCGTATATCGACTAAATCTCTGCTCAGGCACTGGATTTTGCCTTTCTTATTGGCTGTATATACCGTAGCATTTTTGAGCAGTAATTTTTTTGTATTCATAACTAATCAGCTCTGGGTCAACAGTGTGTGTAAAACGGCCATGCGTATAAAAAATCCATTGGCTACTTGTTTTTCGATTAAAGAAAAAGCAGGATCGTCCGCCAGCTCAAAAGTGATTTCTATATCGCGATTAATCGGGCCAGGAGCCATAACTTTAACGTTTGGCTTGGCGAGTGCGAGACGATTATGATCTACCCTAAAAACAGATTGATATTCTTCGATGCTGGGAATTAAACCACTTTGTTGTCTTTCAAGCTGTAATCTAATGGCCATTACGAAGTCCGCGTCTTTTATCGCTTGTTCCGGCCGCAGATGTACATGTGCTCCCAGCTCGCGTAGATAGCTGGGCATCAATGTCGGTGGTCCGGCAAAATGCACTTGCGCTCCCAGAAGTTGTAATAACCATAAATTAGAATGAGCGACACGGCTATGGGTAATATCACCGATAATTGCTACTTTTGCTCCCTCGAGGTTTTTCCTGAACTCAAGCATGGTCATCGCATCAAGTAAAGCCTGAGTGGGATGCGCACTTGCGCCTTCACCGGCGTTAACAATATGGATTTTGTCACCGATTACTTTTACTAGTTGCTGGCAACATCCGGCACTGGCATGTCTTTGTACAATAATTTGGAAGCCCATTGCCGCCAAAGAGCGTCCGGTATCTTCTATTGATTCACCTTTATTAACCGATGATGCCTTAGCGTCTAGATTGACTACATTCAGACCTAACATTTTGCCGGCAAATTCAAAACTGCTGCGTGTGCGAGTGGAATTTTCATAAAATACATTGGCCATGCCCTGACCCTGAAATTCTGGCGGCAACGGTACCGCTTCTGGTCCACCTTCTTTGTATTTGCGGGCCAGAGCAAATAAAAATTCTACTTCTTCTATAGTTAAATCTCTCGTGTCAAGTATATGACGCCTGCCCGACCAGGCTAATTTATCTGTTGATTTTTTTGATTGCGAATGTGCAGTTGTTTTCATTATTTCGAACTATTTTTTTCTGTAGCCAATTCAAGCAAAGTGAGTAAAAGAATTTTTGTGCCTAAAATAATATCGTCTATATCTGTCCATTCAGCATGGTGATGGCTAACGCCTCCTTTACTGGGCACAAAGATCATACCCACTTCTTTTATCCGATTGGACATGTTGCAGGCATCATGTCCAGCCCGGCTTGGCAATGTCATGTTGGGGATCTTTAGTGCCTCACAAATTTTCTTGCTTATCTCCATTATATTAGCTGAAAAAGTTTTTGGATCATCTTCCGAAATGACATTATGAGTAAAAGTAACCTTATGCCGTTCACAAATTTCGGTTATTTCCTTAAGTAGTTTTGCTTTCACTTTGTCTTTTGACTGCTTGTCGGTGCTGCGTAAATCCAAAAACATTGTACATTTACCCGGCACCGTATTCATAGCGTTTGGTGCAACTGTCATTTTAGTTATTGCGCCCACTGTGCCCTGCGCGGATTCTTCCTTGCACAATTGATCGACCAATAATACACATTCAGAAGCTGCCACCAGAGCATTTTTGCGGTGCTCCATTGGTGTGGCACCGGAATGTGCTTGCTCACCAGTGATTTCAATCGCCCAGCGGGTAGGCATTGCTGCACCGCTGACGATACCAATCGGTATGCCCGCTTCTTCTAAAAAACCGGCCTGCTCAACATGAAACTCGACATAGGCATGTACTTTATCCATTTGCCCACGCGATTGCTCGACAGCGTTCATTGCCTTTTGCACATCCGAGCCGCCAGCCGATTTCCCGTTCACCTCGGAAAATGGTAGCGACTGCATTTTTTCTATTGCTTGTCCTAAGCTTACGCCCTGAGAATCTTGTAAAAGCAAAGTACTTTCACTTATTTTCTCGCCGGTAAAAACTCTACTACCAAAAAGCCCCACGCCAAAGCGTGAAGATTCTTCCATGGCAAAATCTATAGCTTCAAGCGGATGAATCAATTCATCTTTGACCTGCTGCAAAACCCTGAGCGCTTCAATGGCACAAACGACGCCCACCACACCATCAAAATGCCCGCCATTAATTACTGAATCTGTATGCGATCCGCTGAGTACTGGCTTATCGTCTGATTGGGCTCCCTGTAATCGGCCAAATATATTGCCCATCGGCGACACGCGAACTTCTAGTCCTGCCTCGGACATAAGTTGGGTGATATAAGTTTTGCCTTTTATATCTAAGTCTGAATATGCAAGTCTGGTGACACCATCAGGTCCAAAACTTGAGTCTGAGATTTTAGCTAAATAATCGAGAGATTTGGCTATTCGTTCTTTGTCAATTAAATCAGCCAGTTCCTTATAACGACTTAAGGCTGTACCGGTGCTAGCCATTCTTCTCACTTATCTCTTGCAGACTCTTGCCAGTGTACATCAGGATTACCCGCTTCAGCAAATTTGTTACGCATCTCTTTTAATCATTGGCGCGTAAATTTAGGGTTGCGCTAGCTAGCGCAAGTGTAAAGTGCGTTTTAATAAAGCAAAAAATTGATTATATATATCTAGTCTTACCGTTTGTCGCACAGTCCAGCGTCGCTGAAAATTATCAGCCAGTATTAAAAATGCGGCTAGTTGCTTCTACAAGACTGATTTTTTTCTTCCCATTTATTTGGCTTGCAGTTGACATTCTCGCTTGACTTCGCATGGGCAGAACAGGTTAAGCTAAGGCATCGTGTTTTTTGAGAGTCGAAATTCTTCCTAGTCCTGATTGAATGTCTATTTGTGCTGCCAAACTGAGTGCCTGCGGGCGCAAGTTGTGTGCTAGTCGCAAATAGGAATTTATTTCGGGACGACGAGGATGACGACGAGTTGTTTGCTCCGGCGAGATCGAGTCGTTCGGTTTGCGCGGAGCGTGGTGACTTTACGAAGGAGATTGAGATGGGGATCATTCGACGCCGGTTTCAGTTTGGTTCATTAGGGGTCGAAGAGACGCTGGGTGCGGTCAACAGCCGCTTTCACAATCATGGATGCAGTGGACCGGAGACGGTCTTGCTCATACAGAGTCCAAGTTCGCTGGAGCTGTCAATCAGGGAGCGAGGATCCTCGACGCATGTGTCCGGAACGGCAAGATCTCGCGAGGGCGGCTTAG
The DNA here is from genome assembly GCA_963767815.1 of Candidatus Melainabacteria bacterium. Lineage (GTDB taxonomy): Bacteria > Cyanobacteriota > Vampirovibrionia > Obscuribacterales > Obscuribacteraceae > CAVYFJ01. The sequence continues at coordinate 534,441 of CAVYFJ010000004.1, forward strand.
CTGTATTAAACGGCGACCTTGCTGCCTGTCCGGGCTGGCTGCAGGATTATGTTGCCAGGGCCAGGTACCACCCCGTACACGGCCGGGCGAAAGCTGAACTACCAGGTTCGGCGAACAGTGTATTCAGGACAGGTTCAGGACCGTCAGCTTGATTGTGCCGTGGTGGAACTCTTGAGTCAGCAAGGCGACTTTCAAGCGGCCTTTCTGGAGGTTGACGGCGCGTCCAGCTTCGCCGATTCGCCGGATGACATCGCCGTTTTTCAGCAGCGGCTTGTGGATTTGCTTGACGAAATTTTCCGTGGTGCGCTCAGGGAAGAGACGCGCACGGAAGAACAGATCGCCTGGCAGTCCATGTATAACGCAGTCTAGCCCCGACCCGGAGGTGTTGTTCGGCGAGCTTGTTTCTGACAGTGCGCGGCTCCGTGCCATGATATGGGGCATGTCCGGATCCACAAATCATACCCCATCGACTTTGTGATCAGCGTCTGCCCCGGTGAGGTCGAGCCACATGCGTGGCTCGACGCCGGGGCATATACAAGTTTCCGTTTGTTCGCTTTCGAGGAGAATGCACGTGCACGATCCGAAAACTGTCCGGCGTACCTGGGTGATCAATTCCAATGAGGAGGCTTCCAGAATTCGAGATCGGCTCGAGCACCCTGGTGCTCTTGAGAGGCATTACCGGTATTGTGGTGCATACACTGAACGTCGCCTGCTGCGCCGGGAACCTGGACCCCTGGGACCCATGATGCAAATTGTTGTTGTCGATCGTTGACGACGATCTCGAGGATGGAAGCAGTCGGACAATTTCTTGGACGCAACCTACTTCGGTCGGTGCGCCGACAAGTTACTCGTATGACTTGAGCGATCTTGTCCCGCCGCTATGGGAGTTAATCCGGACGGCAATCAACCCCACGATTGAGTACTCGCTGAATCGTGAGTATTTCCAGGGGCATGCTGATAATCTCCGGTCGGCGAATTGTTCTATTGTTCGTTTGACCGCGCCGGGTGCGCAAGAGTCGTGGTTCCTCGACTTCGAGGTCAGCATGATGTGCGACGATGGCGACGATCGTGTACTTCAGGTTGAGCATGCCCTCGACGTGCTGGTATGTGCGTTGATGGGGCAGGCTCGTCCGCCAGAAGTGACGGTCGACTTTGATCGCATCATCCTTGAATCCCAGCCGCAACCTGCCTGAAGAATGCCGGACTGTGCGACCAGCAATCGTCGCACAGTGAAAAACGTCCAGCCAATCGAATCCTACGCAGTAGCATGGCGCGGTGGATCAAGTCATACGACTTACACCGCGCCATGGCATTTCCCGAGATCGGAGAACCCACAAATGCTATTTCGCCAATCGTGCCGCTTCCGCATCAGTGATGTGTCCTGCGCCCTTGCGGCTGAGACACTGCAAGGCAATGATCCAAACGGACGTCCTTACCGGCGCCAGGGTACCGAGCAGTTTCAGTGCTTGCTGTGCCCTGAGCGAATTGGTTCGGCCGAGTGCCTCCTGCTCACGAATGGTCATGACCTGTGGGGCACAACTCGGTCCACCCTGAGCGGAATTCTCAGTCGGTGCAGCCGCGAACCCACGGGAAGCACTGGCCCAATGGAGTTCAGGACCGAATTGGGCTCGGACCAGACCCACGACATACTGTCGACTCTCCTCACCGATACTACGGGCAGACAACTTCTGTCTTACCGACTCACACGTGAAATTTACTTCGGTACCGCCGAATGCTGGGATACCGAAATCGCTCTTACCTCCTTGACCGACGGCAGCGAAACCATTGGTGATTATATCGAAATTACCATATGGGGACGGCTGGAGGACAGTAACGAAGAGTGCGAAAAAGCAGGCCGGTTGATTCCCGGCTTGCGATCGATCATAGCTCAGGGCGTGCGGCAAGACGAGCTGCGTGACTGGCCGCAGATTGCCTACCAGTACCAGCTCGCCAGGTGGGCGGCAATCACCTGAACTGGCCGCAGTCACGCTGATTCCTCACAATGCAGGCTGCTTCTGCAGGAGATGAAAGGTTCTCAAAAGTGATCGCGTCGGAGAGTATGCCGAAGACGACAGAGCTGCGTTCATGCGAGTCGCGCGTGCGGCTTGCACCGCAGCATAACCATGTTTCTGGAGGAAATGCGATGATCACAAAGCGCTTCGCGCTGACAAGTTTCGAGCTTGCTGGAGTCCGACATCAACTAATTGGAAGATCAGATCTATATGCTCATGACACTGGCCAACGTGCTGAACAGGTCCTTTACCCAGGACCGTTCGGCGAGATCCAGTGGGTCATATGCCAGAAAAATCAATCAGGAATTGCGGAATTGACCTGTCTTCGATACGGTGCGGGAAACCGTCTGCTGGAAGAGCACCACCAACCGACATCCAGTGCCGGCAACGACGAGCGGATTCTCTATCGCGTGCTTGAGGGCTTGGGGGCGGTGCATGCCATTTCCCACTACGTAAATAGGCGCATCTGGACTTTCACTGCGCCTAAGGCACAAGACCAGTTCTGCACCCTCCTCGATGGTCGAGTGTCCGAACTCACGCTTGTCGGTATCGCGGACCGAAATCAGGAAGAAGTCGCTGGCTATCTCGATGTGTCCATAGAGCGGAGACTAACGGACTTTCCGCAGAAAATGGCGGCACTCTCGCTTCTGCCTGGCCAGTTGTATCTTTATCTGCTGAACAGTTCTGGCAAAGACGAGCCGCGCAGCCATGAGCAGATCGTCTTTCAGTGCCTGGCAAGCGAAGAAGTACTCCACGGCGGGACTGTGGGTAAACCGAGGACTCGCATGATCGAATCGGACTGAAAACCGATTGCCGCTGCATACGTAAGATCCGGACATCAATGATCAGGCGAAGCCGGATCCAAGCAAAATGCCCGAGCAATCTTCGGAGGGCGAAAGGAAGTGATGGCACCGCCACCACTTCCTTTCGTTTACCTTGGTTTTCTTTTCTATTTTTGTTTTGCCAAATAAAATTATGCGAGGAGTACTTTTCTTTCACTTAATCAAAAGGACACTGCCAGTGATTCGAAATTGTTGCCAATATAAGTAAGATATGGTATAAAGTAATATTGTAAGGAAGTAATACAAGACTACTTTTATGTTAACGCAATCCAGTCGCCTGACGAAAAAATTTCAAACTACTATTCCCCTGTCCATTCGAAAAGAACTTGGGTTGAAGTCTGGCGATATTATTCACTTCGAACTCCGTGATGGTGAGGCGGTTCTTCATAAAGAGACGCCGTTGGATCTAGCCTTTCTGCAAGCACTTGAAGGACAGCTGACTGAATGGCAGTCCGAAGCCGATGAGGAAGCTTATCGTGCCCTTTGAAGCCGGTGAGATTGTATCGGTGCCGTTTCCGTTTACTGACCGCTCGGCGCATAAACGCCGTCCTGCTCTTGTGTTGAGTACGAAGTCCTTCAATGATCGGCATATGCATTTAATTTTAGCCATGGTGACAAGCGCTAAAAATCCGCCCTGGCCAAGTGATATTGGCATTACTGATGAATCGAGTGCAGGACTTTCAAGCCCCTCAGTTATTCGCCTGAAATTATTTACGCTCGACGAAAGATTGGTGCTTGGTACATTAGGGAAGCTTTCAAAATCTGATAAGGCAGCAATGATGAAACGTATTGCTGTCACTTTGGGAATAACTGGGCACCGATAAGCGGATTGCTTTTCTGGCTATGACTATGGTAACTAACTATGGTCTTTCTATCACATTCGGTCAATCTTTCGCTTAAAAGACGCTATTATATACAAGCGAAAATTAATCACCCTTTCGGGTGATCTTGTCGATAACAAAAATGGGGAGCACGGACTCCTATCGTCGCCCAAGCGGGCGGAGCAAGCCCCGCCCCTACAAATCCAATGGGCAGGAACCAGTTCAAACAAACGGAACAGGCCTGCATTACCGAAAGGAAAATAACAACGACCCATGACAGCCAGATACGATGTAATTGTTATAGGCGGTGGGCATGCCGGTATTGAGGCGGCGCATGCGGCAGCTAAGCTTGGCTGTGAAACTTTATTGCTGGCGGTGAATTTAGACACAATCGGCGCCATGCCCTGCAATCCAGCCGTCGGCGGTCCCGGTAAATCGCATTTAGTCAAAGAAGTGGACGCTCTTGGCGGAGTGATGGGCATTGCTGCTGACGCCACTTATTTGCAGATGCGCACATTAAACATGAGTCGCGGGCCTGCTGTGCAGTCTTTGCGTGCCCAATCAGACAAGCGCGAATATAGCGCCTATATGAAACGCTTTATTGAGTCATTGCCCAAAGTAAGTTTGCGCCAGGGCATGGTAAAAAAAATATTGAGCGAAAATAATTGCTTAACTGGCGTGGAACTGGCATTTGGCGAGCAAATTAACGCTAGAGCAGTAGTGCTTTGTGCCGGCACTTTTTTGGAAGGCACCATCTGGATTGGTCAGGAGACTATGCCTGCCGGACGAGCGGGCGAATTTCCTGCTCAGGGTTTATCACAAGTTCTCAAAAGCCTCGGCTTTGAGCTGGGCAGGCTTAAAACCGGCACCCCGCCGCGCATTGATGGGCGGACGATTGATTACAGCCAATTATCTCTTGTGCCAGGCGATCCTCCCGGTCAATTTTTTTCCTTTTTAAAAGACCGCCCGCAGCTGCCGCAAATACCCTGCCATCAAACCCGCACTACAGAGGCGACGCATGAAATAATCAGGCAAAATTTGCATCTATCGCCAATGTATTCGGGCTTAATTCATGGCGCTGGGCCCCGTTATTGCCCATCAATTGAAGATAAAATAGTCCGTTTTGCGCAAAGAGATAGCCATGGTCTATTTTTAGAGCCGGAAGGGCGCTCCACCTATGAAGTCTATTTGCAAGGCTGCTCAACAAGCCTGCCCATTGCCGTGCAACAGCAAATTGTTAATTCATTGCCTGGACTGGAAAAGGCAGTTATGATCCGCCCTGCTTATGCGGTGGAATATGATTATTTGCCGGCTATCCAGTTTAATCATGCTTTAATGGCCAAAAATTTGCCAGGCTTTTTTGCTGCCGGACAGATGTTAGGCACTAGTGGTTATGAAGAAGCCGCTGCCCAGGGCATTATGGCAGGCATCAATGCTGCTCTATATGCTTTGAATAAAGCCCCTTTTACTTTGCCCCGCTCATCTAGTTATCTGGCAACTTTGGTCGATGATTTGGTTACCAAAGAGATTGCCGAGCCTTATCGTATGATGACTTCGCGCTCTGAATATCGCCTCCTTTTGCGCCAGGATAATGCTGATATCCGCCTGACACCGGCTGGTCGAGAAATTGGACTTGTTGATGAGCAGCGCTGGTCTGCTTTTAATGAAAAATATGAGGCCATAGACAAAGAACGCCGCCGCCTGCAATCCACGCGCATCAACCCCACGCCTACCTGGCAAAGAGAGCTGGAGCCCTACGGCGAAGAGTTAAGACAGACAGTCACTTTGGAAGAATTATTGCGGCGCCCAAAACTGCCGTATGCCGTGATTGAAAATCTTGCTCCCGGCTATGCCGATCAGGCATTTCCCTGGGCGCAAGAATTGGAAACCGAGATTAAATATGCAGGCTATATCGAAAGGCAAAAAAACCAAGTTGAGCAACTAGAAAAGTTAGATGGGTTGCCACTGCCGCAAGATATTTCTTATCAGTCACTGCTTAATTTGTCTAAAGAAGCGCGCGAAAAGCTCACCCGTATTAAACCTGAAACCGTTGGTCAGGCGGGTAGAATTGCTGGTGTAAGCCCAGCAGATATTTCAGTGCTTATTGTTGCTCTGGAGATTAACCGCCGCCGACGCTGGAGCGAAGAATCAACGCCTGTCGAAGAACTCGTAGGGGCGGGGCGCAGTGGCCGAGGCAGGCATCAGGACTCAGCGGCATATGATATATGCCGCCAACGGTCGTCCTGTGCGTCACGGGTGCCACTGAATCCAAAGCATAAATGGTCCGCCCGCTCGGGGCTACCGGGCGACTCTTCTTTAAACGAGCAGAAACCTGCCCTGGTTTTGGGGTAACCAAACATTTGTAAATAGCCTTAATTCACATGAATTTGTCATCAAATATCGCCACGGATGATTATAGAAGCCTGTGGCGTGGCAGGTTAATAAATGATTAGTATGAGGTGATACCCATCTGTGTCGTTTGACCTTCGCAAAACCAGACAGACAATATTTGGCCAGAACACAGATTTTTTAATTGGCGAATTGCTCGTAAGAGCTGGGGTAATAAAACAAAGCCAGCTTGATGAAGCCTTGAAACTGGCCGGTAATAAGCATATGCAGCTCGGGCAGATGCTTATTATGGCTCGCCATATTAGCCCGCGAGATTTACAAGTAGCAATAGATGCTCAATCCGCGGTACGAGATCATGTTGTGGAGATGAATGTTGCTTTACGCGCTTTAACCAGAGCTTGCCGCTCGGGCACATCTTTTGCTGAAGCGCTGGACATGCAAAGCCAGGAAAGGACTGCTGTCCAACCGACCAATAGACTGGGGGAGTTATTACTTGAGGCAGGTTTGATCGACAATGACCAATTGTCTAAAGCCATGCAAAAAAGCCTGTCTACTGGGTTGCCGCTAGGACGAATGCTGGTTCTCAACAGCGTGATTAACGAGGCAATCTTATCCTCTGCTTTGGAGATTCAAATTCAGCTCAGGGATGGCACACTTTCGCGGTCAGATGCTATTAGCCGTTTGCGAGTGGTGGCTGGAGCAAAAGTCATTGATCATGCAGGTTCTGCTGATCTGGAAGAAGCTTTTTTGGTGCACACCAATTTGCCAGCACCACGAAAACAAGGCATTCGCTTGGGTGAACTCTTTGTTCTGGCTGGGATTTTGAGTGAAACAGATGTGATGAATGCTTTGGAATTGAGTCTGGTCAACGAGCAGCCAATGGGGCAGGTGTTAGTCGGACATGGCTATATTACACAGCCATTACTTGATGCGGCAGTTCTACTGCAAGCTCTTGTTGATGGTTCCACCCTGCAGTGCACTCAAGCTGGTCAGTGTTTAGGTAGAGTATATAGTTCTGGAGTTGCTTTGGCTGCAGCCATAGAATCAGTACTCAGTGAGTCTCCTGACGGCAGCTCCGTTAAATTTCAGGACTTACTCGTCGAACGGCAATTGGTGAGCAGCGAAGGTATAGAAACAGCTTTTCAATTGGCCATGGCTAATCCTCGTGTTCTAGTTAAAGTTTTAGAGATGACCGGCTATTTAGATCAGGTTCGCGGCAACCTTACACTTGAATGCTTTGACACAATCATCAATAACCAGATGAGCAAAGAGGATGCTTTAGCGGTGTTAGATTATTGTCTGCAAACCATACCGCAAAGAATAATTACATTTGAGGAGGCTGTGCAGGAAATGCAGGGGACAGGGCAATCTGATCCAGCTCAATCTACTGAAGCACCACCGATAACCGCAGAATCGGCCGGTATTATCTATAGTACCACTTCTTATCAGTCGGGCCTTCCCCACCATTGAACCGCCGAAAGAAAATCCAGCAGTTGTTCAGGAACCAACAAGCAGAAGTGGCAGGACGACTGGAAACATACCAGCCCTTACGCAATTACAGGCGGAAGCAGAGCTGCTAAATCAAACTACCGAGCCTCCACAGGCAGCGGAGCAAGCCGCACCGCCTGTAGTGCCCTCTCTTCCCAAACAGCCGCCCAGGGGTAGTCGAACAGGCAAAACAACAGGAAATATACCCGCTCTTACTCAATTGCAATTAGGCTCTGATTTGTTAAGGCCAACTCCCGCGCAATCTGATCAAGAAAAGCCATCGGCATCATCAGCCTCACTGTCTGGCACTGAACAATCGCTGGCCAATAAACCTTCTGGCTCAGCGGCCCAACGAAAAACGGTGAGCCTAAAGGCACTACTTACAGGTGAACACATCGGCCGTTGCCACTGCCGGCGGCACAAAAGTGGGATCTGAGCAGCCAGCTGGCAAAGCAGGTGCCAAACCGGCGCGCGATCCAGGAGGTGCGGCGGATGCGGAAGCGGATGTGGCCACCTCGAAAAAAGATGATGCTCTTGAATTGTCGGAAAACGAAAAGGCTCTTATTAAAGCAGCCTCGTCATTAACTGCCAGTCCGGAAGATATCCTGACAGCTATGCAATTGGCGGCTCAAAAGGGAAAAGATGTTCATTCTGAGGAGGAAGATCAGGAACCGGAAACATAGGCTTCTTCCCGCCATTTGATCCGACGTCCGGTCATTGGCATTGGCATGCTCCGGGCCAATTTGGATTGATGCCAGATCGTTGGCATCGTAGGGGTCGATGCAAGTCGACCCGTGTTCGATGCGCCTCCTCTAAACGACGATTTTGGTTAAATCTAAACGGGCGGGCTTGCGCCCGCCCCTACGAGTTCGGTCGTATGCGTCGTTCCAACAGGGACAGTGGAGCGGACTTGCGCTCGTCCCTACGATTTTAATGGCAGATAGACACTAATGGTGGTGCCGATGCCGGGAGTACTCTGGACTTCGATGCGACCTTTATGGGCGTCGACTATCGCTTTGACTATTGATAGACCTAGTCCGGAACCGCCGGCTGCCCGCGAACGCGATGGATCTACACGATAAAAACGGTCAAAAACTTGGGGTAAGTTTTCTGCTGGAATACCGATCCCGCTGTCAGATACACAGACTTTTGCTTGACGGACATGGGACTCCACCGATATTTTTACAGTGCCACCACTATCGGTGTATTTAAGAGCGTTCTGCAGGAGATTGGCAATGAGTCGTTTGATCGCTTCCGTGTCGCCATACAGTTTAATAGATTCGACCGGACTTGCTTTTAAAGTCACTGCCTGCGCTTTGAATAATTCCTCAAAATCGCTTACCACGCCGGTGACAATGACATCAAGTTCCAGCCAATTTCTGCGTCTTAGAATAAGTGGGCTTTCCATTTTGGCTAACAGCATTAAGTCCCTCACCAGAGTGCTCATTCTTTCTGTCGAACGAGTAATTGTCGCCAATCGCGTTTTTGTCTCGTTATTGTTGTCTATATCGGACTCAATCGACTCAGCATTGGCTTGGATGATACTGATTGGCGTACTGAGCTCATGCCCCGCGTCGGCCATAAAACGTTGTAATACGGAAAAACTTTTTTCCACTGGGTGAGCTGCTTTACTGGAAAACAAATAACCTGCCAGTCCAAATCCTAAAAGAAGAAATGGTGCAATCCTTCCCATGGTGATGCCAAATTGATGAATCGCCCCATCAACATTTTTTAAAGCCAGCTCAAGCTGCAAATAGCCAATCAGGTTATGTCTCTCATACAGAGGGACTGCATGGACACGAATGTGATAAGTCTCTTCCTTTATATCCTTTTTCTCGCCCTTGAGGCGCGAGAAGAGCATGGGAATGCCGATGGGACCGTGCACTTCTATTAGCTTTTCGTCTTTATCATAGAGCTGAATTGTGGGCAGTGATCGAAATGGGCCCCTGTGCATTATTTTCGCCCAATCCTCAAGGCTTGGACGGCTATTGATTGTGCGCACGGCTGGCACTAATTCATCGGTGAGGGCGCTTAGCTCATCATCGACCAGTCTGGTCATTGCTGCTCCAAAAATCCAGCAGCCAAACGCGGCTGAAATCGTATAGACAATCATGGTTAGAAAAATAAACCAGAAAGTTAATTGCCAGCGTAAATTTCGGAACATTATATATTTAAATTATTGTTCAAACTTGTATCCCACACCATGAATAGTGCGAATGACCGTATCGGATCCGTCCCCGCCTAGTTTCTTTCGCAGAAGTTTTATGTAGGTTCTAATTGTGTCTGAACAAGCCATTGTGTCGGATGCCCAGATGCGCTCTAGTAATGCCTCTGCGCTAAAAACTTGATTAGGGTGGCGCATAAAAAATTCCAACAAACTATACTCACGTGGTACCAAATGTATTTCCTTGCCAGCCAGCGTTACTTTTCGGGCCAAAGTATCCAGTTTTAGTTCACCACTTTTTAAAACCGAATCACTCGATTGTATATTCCTTCTCAGCAATGCTCGCACACGAGCGGAAAGCTCTTTCAAATGAAATGGCTTGGTCAAATAATCATCTGCGCCGGCGTCTAGTCCCATTTCTTTGTCTTCAATTTGGGACTTGGCCGTCAACATAAGAATGGGCGTTGTTCCACCTGCCTGGCGAAAACGTTGGCAAACTTCCATGCCATTTAGTCCTGGGATCATCCAATCAAGGACAATCAAATCAAATTTGTAGACACGCAATTTGTCCAGCGCATCCAAACCATTCTCGCTCAGCTCTACGATATGCTGATCTTTGGATAGCCAGTCTCTAACTGGATAAGCCAGATCAAGTTCGTCTTCAACTATTAGTATTTTAGCCATTGGTTCTCACACAATTATATGGCCTCTTGGCATTGGACTTCACAAATTCGCCACAAACTCTAGTTACTATGACAATTATTGACCGTTATCAAATTAGTTGCAGTAGATCAATTATCCAATTGATTTCTTCTTCTAGTGATAACTGAAAAGTACCGTCCTAAATTATATAGAGGTGATGATCATGAACACGAAACAAATTCTAGCTTCCTGCCTGAGCTTATCAGCTTTAGTGGCAACTAGCTTACCGGCTTTTGCTATTAAGTCTGCTCCAGTTTCCGGTAAATCCCCAGCTGTGCAATCAGCCAAGGTTAAAAGCGCAAAGATTAAATGCACAAAGATGGGTGGCAAGAAATCGGCAAAAATCAAAGCCACTACTTTAGTTGCCACAAAGAAAAGCAAATAATTAGCACGAACACCAGACCCTCACACGAATCGTAATGGCAAATCGTAGGGGCAGATTGTAGGGGCGGGCGCAAGTCCGCCCGCTTCTGCAGAACGAAGCCCGCTCTTTAATTGACAAGCGGTATTTTTACTATTCTATGCTTATCTTTTTCTACTGCCGATTCTTTAATCGCCGGTATCAGAGTATTGGAGCTATAGTCTGCCTGAGCACTAACTATTTTTGGCGATTCAGATTTTCCAGTTAAATTGCCAATTACTTCTTCGGAGAAGGTCATTAAAGGCGGATTTTTAGTTACCAGTGCAAAGCGATAACTATCAAGTGCAAGCGCACTTTCTTGGCTTAATACTTTTAAGCGGCTTTGAATTCTTTTGTCTAATAATAATTCGCGCTCTAGTTTGTTTAGCTCTGTGCCGCCGGTGCTCAATTTATAACCAATTTCAGCCGCTCCAGCTGCAACAGATGGGATTATCCCTGGAGCGAACAAAGCAATGGCATCGAGGGTGGCCTGAATGACATTGGAAGAGTACTGGAACGTTTTAGATGGATGACCGTATTTGTATACTTTCTTTGTTACTTTAGTAATTACTGGATCCTTTTCCACAGCAGCTTTCAATACTTCTTCAAGCTTCTTAGAGCGCTCCATGGTTGTCCATGGTGTTTGATTAAAACTGGCATAAGAAGCTGGTATATTTCCTAGCCACTGTGTCATGGCTTTAACAGCGCGTGCGGCTTCTTCATCACCTACCAAAGTTACAAGCGCTTCTTTGCCTGCTGTAATTGACTTGGCGCCACGCTCGGATTCATTATTGCCAATACCTTCGGCTATTTCCATTAGACTGGACACAATCTGGAAATGAATTTGGTCAATATATTTTTGCCTTACATATTCTGCCCAGGCATTATTGCGAATTTTATAATCATGTGACTCACAAATTAGCCTGCCTGCGCGCATAGACGGCTCAATACCTTGGTATTCAATCTCCTGATTTACACCATCTTTGATAACGGCAACGGACTTATGCACAAAATTATTTTGACGCTTAACTTGCTCATCTAATTTCTTGCCTTCCGGTGAATTTTCAAAATGAGTGTCAACAAGATAATTAACCAGGCGGTCAACATCAAATGGACCTTCAAAGTCAGAAACACTACCGCTAATCAATTTACTATTTTTGCCAATATTGGCTGTTGTGCCAGCCGAATCTGCACTGGCGATCAGTGTGTTTTGCAGAGTTTCGGGCGCTGAAAGTGTCAACACTTCATATTTTTTTGGTTTGAACAAATCAAGGCCGCTATTTTGCGCAGCTGCGCTTGCTTTTGCCTCATTCGAGGATGCTACGGCTTGATCAGGTTGTGCGCCCAATTGTCCTTGAAAAGGAAGTGACCATTTGGGGACTAACAAAACTGAACGTTTTTTATCAGTGCCAGAATTTGAATGGGATCCAGAATTACTCGGTGCTGCCGTTACAGAAATTTCGCTCACCAGTACATTTGGCTGAGCTTGATTTACTGCTGCTATTGAAGCAGTAGTACAAAGAAAATAACTGGCAGCCGCTAAATATTTGACTTTCAATCTAAATTTTTCACGTGTGTTTGTGCTGCGTCCAGCTTAACTCTCTCTGGACCAAGTGAAGCTTAAAGTTTTCTATTTATTTCCAGCTATCCCATGACAAGCAAATAAAACACGCAACCAGGCTTAAAAGTTGTTCGATGAAACAAAGTGAACAAATATCAAGAGAAACCGGTTTGTTCAACCAATTCAACCCTTTTAGACAAACTCTATTTCGGATTATTATAATGCCCATGTAAGCATATGGATTGGATGCGTTGCGGCAATGAGGAAAATATTCTATGGAACTAACTGGCAAGAAAGTATTGATTTTAGCTGGACCGGACTTCGAAGATAGGGAGCTTTTTTATCCGCTCTATCGTTTACAGGAAGCAGGCGCAACGGTGAAAGTAGCTGGCTTGGGTGAAAAAACCTACAAAGGGAAATATGGCGTGCCGATAGACGTTGATGGCAACGCGCAAGACTTTGTTCAGGAAACTTGGCATGCGGTGTTTATTCCTGGTGGCTGGGCGCCGGATAAGATACGCGCTGATAAGGCAGCGTTAGAAATTGTGCGCAAAGCAATGAGCAGCGGCAATATTGTCGCTGCAATTTGTCATGCCGGCTGGGTGCTGGCGTCGGCTGATGTGGTGCGCGGCAAAACTGTTACCAGTTTCGTTAACATCAAAGACGATCTAATTCACGCTGGTGCTAAGTGGGTGGATCAAGAAGTGGTTATTGATGGCAACCTGGTCACATCGCGCAAGCCTGCAGATTTGCCTGCCTTTTGCCGCGAAGTAATAAAACTGATGGCCAAAACAAAAGTGGCCGTGTGACAGGATAAGACGGCGTACATGCTTGAAATTGTAGGGGCGGATTGCATCCGCCCGTTGATGTAACGGGCGCACATGCCGCGCCCCTACAAATAGTCCCACATTCGAATCACTTTATCGAATGATGCCAAGCATGCTTGGCATCATTGAATTTTACTTTGCGCTAGCTGCGCTAGTCTTGAAGGTCCGAATTAATATCTTATTTTTATCCAATCTGGGGCTGAGTTTGTATGAGGCTAGAGCATATGTCTCAGTTATCTAAAGTTCGATAAGAATATTCTGCTCTCGGAAAACTTGATTTTATCTGCTTCTTGTCATTAGGCTGCAGGTATCGATTTGGTTTTCAATTTTTTTTCGAAGGGAGGTCTGCATGCAATGAGAATGTTTTCTGTCGCAGTTGTTCTGTGACGGAAAACAACCGGGAAAGTCGCGCAGGCTTTCTTGAACGAAAGTGATTAGACATTTCAGACAAGGAAAGCGAGGTCCCTATGGGGACGGATGTGGATGCACAAGCACAAGCAGAGCCAGAAGCGCCTTTTCTTGCGGCGATTGCCAAACGCCAACGGCAGGCTGAAGAGGACTTCGACGCACTGTGGGAGCGGGTGAAGTTCAATCTGCAGGGCGACGCAGCCGAAGAGTTCTGGCAGCAATGGATGCTGCCGCTCAAGCGGCGCGTCCGACAGACGGAGGACAATTTCTTTGTTCTGGCTGCCAAAGGACTCTTGCAGAAAGAGCCGCATCAATGGGTCGCGTGGACGGCCCAAGTCTGTCACGTCGCGTCCCTGTTGCGGGACGCAAGAGAGTTTTACATCCAGGATGGCATGCAAGACGTGTGCCAGAGTTTCCTGGGAGAAGCAGCCTCCCGATGTATGAATCTCTATTAGTTGCCGAACCCGGCGACCAATCCGCTGCTTGCGGCGGGCAATGTCAGAATGCCTCGGGCGGACACAGCCCCTTCAGCCCTTGTTTGAGAACGAGGGCTGACGCTCAACTTCGGATCAGTAGCACTCTCACTCTAACCACAAAGGCAAACGATGCCCAAGACTCGCACGGAGCAGGCTACAGAGATCGAATTGGATCTCCGCAATGATCTAACTGCACTTCTAGCGGAGATACGAGCTGCCGGTGGTGATTGGCAAATGCCAAGCCGTCCGGACCTGGATCGACTTTCAGAGATCTTGCCGCCCGCGCGGGGCAATATTTTTGAGAGAACTGTACGGTTGATTGAGACTCTGCCGGAGGATGAGGCAGAGACCTTGATCAGAGGACTGGCTATGATTCACGCGTTGCTCGGGCTTACGCTGGATGCTCGCCGTAAGCATCGCCACGAACGTTTCGGAATCGACGTCATGATGACGACCCTCCATCCCGCCCGACAAAGGGCGGATCAGTTTCTAGAACGTCTCGACGTTCTCGTGAAACGCTTCTGTACCACCACCTGAAGCGCTTCTGACGATATGTTTTCCCACCCCGGACGGACGCCACTCCGTCCGGGGACAGCATCATTCGATTATTGCCATAATTTTCTTTTTCCAGTCAATTCTATCGGACATTTCCTGCCGCGCGCTTGGCAAAAACAACAGATGTTGCTTGCCGGCTAACTCATCTTTGCTGATGTGTTTGAAGACATCAGTGTTCTTTTCTTTTCTGTGAGCAAAAAAGCAAAAGGTATGCGAGCGATTTCCGCGTCATTTTTTGTTTCATAGAATAGAGCTAGTCCATCGCCGTCAACTAATTGCATTTGCGAGATGATCAAATGAGGCTGATTTTTGCGTGCTAAGAAAAGGGCTAAGGCTATTGAATTAGCCGTGATCACCACAGCATCTTCTTGATCCAATGAATCTTTTATCGGTTGAAAATAGGAAGCTTCTTTGCCAGCCGCCAGCAGTTTTAAAGTCATTTTTCTTTTAAATCAAATATTGAGCTTATGATTAAACCGGCGAGTAATTAATCGCATGCGATAATTATGCCAGGCAGGATGGATGATATGGAAAAACGTGTCTTAGGCAAAACTGGTTTATCAGTAAGCATTCTTGGCTTTGGTGGCGCAGAAATTGGTTTTCAAAACGCCACGCCAAAAACTGTTGAGAAGCTATTGGCTGAGGCGCTCGAAGCCGGCTTGAATGTTATTGACACCGCTGAATGTTATGTCAATAGTGAAGAGTTAATTGGCAACGCGCTTGGCAAGCGGCGAAAGCATGTGCATATATTTTCGAAATGCGGTCATGATACAAATTATATGGACAATGCCTGGACGGCCAAAGATATCGAAATGTCTATCGATCGAAGTTTGACGCGCCTGAAGACTGATTATTTGGATCTCCTCCAATTGCATAGCTGTTCGGAAAATATTCTCAAACAAGGCGAAGTGGTTGAGGCTGTGCGCAAAGCCAAACGTGCCGGCAAGACCCGCTTTATTGGCTATAGTGGTGACGGGCAGGCTGCTTTGTATGCCATCAAGTCTGGTGCTTTTGACACTTTGCAAACATCAATAAATATTGCCGATCAAGAAGCGCTAGAGCTGACATTACCTCTGGCGATGGAACAAAATATGGGTGTGATCGCCAAAAGACCATTGGCTAATGCCGCTTTTAGATATAAGAGCAAGCCGGATAATGAATACCATGCTCCTTACTGGGAACGCTTGCAGAAGCTCCAATATGACTTTGTTAATGGTGATATTAACTTGGCAGCGGCCACTGCCTTGCGGTTTACTCTCAGCGTGCCGGGCGTGCATACAGCCATAGTGGGGACAGCAAATGCCGGGCGATACGCAAAAAATGCTAAACTTCTTGCCGCTGGACTTTTATCAAAAGACGAATTTGACTCTATTCGCTCTCGCTGGCAAAATGTGGCAAAGCCGCAATGGATTGGGCAACAATAAAACGAGATCAAGAAGTGGAAGAAACTAAAGCAGCAGAAACGAAAACTTTTAAAGAATTGGTTAAACGATTGCAGGAGCAAAAAGGGTTAGTCACCGGTGCCTTTGCCGGCAATTCTGAAATCTTGAAGCGAGTGCGTGAATATGAGCAGTCCCAACAAGCGGTGACCCAGCAGATTAATTTAGCAGCAGCTCGCGGTGAGGATTTGGAAAAGCTTGCTTTGCTGGATCCGTTAACTGATTTATATAATCATCGCAGTTTTATAAAGGAATTGAAGTCGGAGCTTAATCGCGCTCGCCGTTACCAGCATGCTGTCGCTTTGTGTGTGCTAAGCATTGATCATTTCGATGACCTAGTAAAACAATATGGACAGCTTACTGCCGATGCCATATTGAAAATAGTAGGCAATGTTGTGAAGCATGGCGTTAGAGAAGTGGATATTTCGGGACGTTACCATGGTCCTCAATTTATTATCGCTTTAACAAGATCTGGTATTTCAGGTGGCGCGATAGTTGCAGAGCGTATCAGACAACGCATTGGCGCTCAGGCAATTAGCCATAACTGGCAAAGTTTTTCTCTAACGGCCAGCTTTGGTGTTGCCGCTTATCCAGAGCAAGCAATGGAATACGATGAGCTGATTGCTCGCGCCTTGGAAGCCCAGGAGCATGCCACTGCCCGTGGTGGCGATCGTGTCCTGGCCGTTTAGTCCCCATTGACATCGGCTTATCAAGATACGCTAGCTGCGCTAACATTGAAGGCTTGATTTAATACTTTATTTTTAGTCAATCTTGCATGCTAGCCGGATGCGTTTTTGGCTGGTTATGTCTATGCCTAAAGGGCATGGATGATACATTTGCAAAAAATTGAGTTCTTGATAATCGTTAAAAAATTCTGGTGCAGCAGATATTGTTTCGCCGGCAATCAATACGTTAGGTTAGGGAATCGGTTGTCATTACAGGGAAACAAACAGGACTAGGCGAAGAAGCAAAACAGCGCAGAGCACGTGCATAGAATTTCCAGTTATTTTTGACTGGAGGTTAATGCTTGGCATTGATACAACCGCTGGGATGTCACCGGTGGTCGCACGAAGATTCATTTGTACAGGAGCAAAACTATGGATCGCGAAGCTTATCACAGCGATTTGCTGATTTACCAAAGGTGGCTTAAAGAGAAATTGATCGCCTTGCGTATAAAAGTGCCAGGGATAAATGATTCCTATCCCGGTTTGTTGGAGGCGCTGAGTGAAGTGGTTGCGGTAATAGACATCAAGGATGGCAGATCGTCATTGATTGATTCTCTATTACGCAGGGAAGATGGCGCAGAAACGGACTTCAATTGCGCTATCGGACTGCTGAAAACCGGTGACGAAACAATTGGTGCTGCGTTGAAAAAGTTGTCTTCCAGCCCGCCATCGGGCTTTGCCGGCAAGAGCGATCTGACGAAGGCAGTCGGCTTCTTCCGTCCCCTCACGCACTTTGCCGCGGCTGGTCGCTGGCTGCCAGAAACTGCACCCAAAGGCGTAAAGCTTCCGCGCCGTGAGCGGGTGCCACGGAGCACAGCTTCGGAAGCGCGACGTCCGCGGACTCCACCAAGTTCTGGGGCAGGGGAACCGAGGGCGACTGTGGAACAGGATTCGAGCTCATCACTGTCGTCGCGGCCGACACCAAGTCTAGCGTCGAATCCGAGGGCAAGACAGCCCGAGCCGGCTCCCAGCCCGACTCCCGCGCCACCTCCGCGGCCGATGCTGCAGGATCCCGCGCTTGGTGCGAAGCCCGCGGCAGCACCATTGCCATCTCCATCATCAAATGGGGTGCCTAAAGCGGATTCAATGCTCTCGATATTCCAACAGCTCAATGCCAGGGCTTTGGACTGTCTAGGGGCAATCAAAGAGCAATTCGGGACTGAGCAGCCCGCTGCTTTGGTTGAGTTGGAAATGCTCCTTCAACCACCCTATGATCATCAGGCAGATTCAATCAAATTGCCGGACCTCATTGAGAGTGTCGGGCATACCCTCGAATATCTCCGCAGTAAGTCCCTTCGGTTGCCGGATGTTGAAGCAATTATCCAAAAAACCGGGCAAGGGATAAGGCGAATGTGGGAAGTTGCTGCTAGCCTCGGTCATGATGCACCTCTCGATTTCGATGAGGCTGCGCAAGAACTTTCCAGAGCTCAGGCAGAATTTATGGAAGTCCCCTTCCTTGTGTTTCCCAAGCGCAAGTAAGTCGACTTCCTGTGCATGACCGATGAGAGCCGGAGGTCTCTAACGAAGGTTAAGCGATCGATGACCCGCAGGGACGGCACGGACTGCCGGCCTTCCGGGTCAATTTTCTTTTTTTATTTGGCGATCAAAATCTATAACGGTGCCACCAGTATGCTAGTAGTCCAAAAATGATTATTTTGGAGAAGCAAAGACTAACGATACGAAGTTGTGCTCAACGCATGGCGTAATAATTCGATTGCCCAGTCCTGTAATTGATTGCCGCTGACTGTTTGCCTAAGCTGAGACATACGATTTTTTCTATCTTCTTTTTTCATTGCTAGACTTTTGCTGATTGCCTGAGTCAACTCAGCAACGTTAGTGGGATCCACAAGCAAAGCACCATTGGCTAATTCATCAGCGCTACCGCACTTTTTGCTCAAGATCAATATGCCCTGCTCGTCCTGACGGCAAGCGATAAATTCTTTACCCATTAAAGTCACGCCTTCGGTGAGTGGGTTAATCATCAGAATGTCTGCGGATTGATACCAGGCAGCCAATTCCTCCGGACTGAGTCTTCCTTCTATTAAGCTTATCGGTTGCCAATTTTTTTTGCCATACTGCTCATTGATGCGAGTAATTTCTGCTTTTATCGAGTCGTAATAACTAGCTGCGGTTTGATTGTCCGGTTGATTTGAGCGCGGTAGATCATATAAAACTTGTATATAACGGAAGCAAGTCGCCTGCCCGTCATTGTCTTTCAAGAACTGATTTATAGCTGCCAGCTTTTCTAAAACTCCTCTGGATGAAATGAGCCTGTCAATACTTAAAATTAATTGTTCATCCTGTTGATATTCTGCTCGCAAATTCTTAACGGTGGATTGACTGCTATTGGATAGTGCTTGCCAGCGTAGCCAATCAATGCCAAGCGGCATTACTTTTACTTTGGTCAGGTGTTGTTCATAGCGAATTTCTTTCAGATGTTTGTTTATGTTTGCCTTTGGCGCTATCGCCTCCACAGTTTTGAGAAAATTTGCAGCGTATTTTTCAGACTGAAAGGCAATCACATCATTGCTAAGCATTGCCTGGACAATATCTTCAATTATCGGTGAATGTAAAAGCATTTTTGGTGCTGGCCAGGGGGATTGCCAATAGTGGGCAAGAATTGTCCCAGCTTGCATGGACAAAAGTGGAGCAGCCAGAGCTAATTGATAATCATGCAACCAGAATAAAATTGGGAAGCTATCTGACGAGACTGCTAAAACGGAGCCGGCTACCAGCTCATTTAGTTGTCGCAAAGACTTCCATTCATTTGTGTCAAAGGGTTTTGTAGAAGGCAGTCCTTGAAATAATGGAAATAAATATTCGCTAAGAAAATTGGCGCAGGTGTTTAATAAGCCAGGCTGTATTTTTAAAGGATAGAAAGAGAAGCTGAGATCATGCTCTAAAGATTCCTGGTCGTTGGCAGTAGCAAACCACATCACTCTTGTATCAAGCGAACGCATGACAGGCTCAAGGCTATCGACAATTTCACTTGATTGCCCACTCATTTTTTCAGGCGAATCAAAAGAGATTACCTTTAAAACTGGCAACGGCAAGTCCAGTTCAAGTCTTTGCTTAAATGAGCTAAGAGGTAAACTTAAAATTGAGCTAGCACTAATAGCCATAAGCTGCCCCAAAACACAGCCAAGCAGGTTGGCTGCCACTCCTAAATAAGCATTACAATTAAACTCTAATTGGCATAAAGATAATTGATATTCTTTATGGAATCAACTAAAGATGGCTTGAGTTTATAAGAATATAATTCAAGGATTCAGCAGCTTACAACATGGTCCTATAACTCGAGAAGCCCAGGTGGGACCTGCATTTCAATTCTGCCGGCCTTTACATCGACAACCGGAAAAATTTGTTCGACGAAAGAAACAATAATTGTTTTATTTTTTGGATCATTAGCTATTTTAATTTCCAAAAAATCGCCATGTTCTCCTGGCGCACCACATATAGTGCCAATCAATACACCCTCTTTTGTCCATACGTTTAATCCAATTAAATCATTGAGCCACCATTCATTGGCTGAGAGGGATTCCAGCTCTGATTTTGGTGTAAAAATACTGGCACCAATAAGTGATTCGACTGCCGTGCGTGAATCATAGTCGTCGAGCTGAATTTGAAATTGCTTCTTGATAATCTCTATTTTCTTGATGCTAGTGCGCACTTCCGCTTCTAATGTTTTGCTGCGCAGCAAAACATTTTTTATTTTGAGGAATAATGCCGGGTTATTGGAGCTGGGACTAACTTTGACTATTCCCTTTAGCCCAACCGCACTTACTATTTCCCCGACACGTTGATCAAAAGCAGAACTGGGTAGATTGTTGTTTTTGATCATATTATTTGGAATAGTGATCTGTGCACTTGAATCGACATATCGATCGTTATATTGTAGGGGCGCGGCATGCGCGCCCGTTTATAAGCGGGCGGATGCAATCCGCCCCTACAAGGTAACGTCATGTTTTTACCAATGGCAGCGGATGCTCCGCTGCGCACCAGCGCTTAAAGAGGCTATGATCAAAATCAAATTGATCAAGAACACGCCCGACGACAAAATCAATTTGATCGGCTACCGTTTTTGGTTTGTGATAAAACCCCGGCGATGCGCAAGAAACGATGCCGCCGGCTTCAGATAGCGCAAGCATATTTTTTAATTGAATGTGGCCGAACGGCATTTCTCTTATGACTATCATTAGCTTACGTTTTTCTTTCAGTGTAACCGCCGCTGCTCGGTGAATTAGATTTTCTGTTAATCCATTGGCAAGCGCTCCTAATGTGCCCAGACTACAGGGCACTACCGCCATGCCTATTGTTTTATAAGAACCGCTGGCAATGCTAGCCCCATAATTAGTTAAGCTGTGCACCGTCAGTGGTGCCGATTCCGAAACATTCAAATGCTCAAGCAGCTCAAGTTTTAAAGCATTGCCGAAATTCAAACCATTTTCTTCTTGCATCACTCGCAACGCTGCGTGCGAGACCACTAGTTCTGTTGGTTGATCTTGCTCAAGCAAATATTGTAATAAGCGCAACCCATAGATGGCGCCGCTCGCTCCGGTGATCGCTAAAACAAAAGGATATTTATCTGCTGAGTCTTTCATCAAAAATTACTATCTTGTACAGGTTTGTTCGGTCTGCTTGAATTCGTCTGGGCAGGATTACCAGGATTGGGCTGAGCATTATTATAATGCATAGGATTAAGCGTAGTATTTGCGGGCGGCGGTGCAGATCCCGACGGCGGATAGTTCAAAGGAAGGGCACCATCAGGCGGCAGATGCCTGGGTGTCCAATAATTATAATTGGGTGTTGGCATTGTAGGGGCGGGGCTCAGTGACCCTGAGGCATATGGGTTATGCCGAGCGGGTGCCGCTGAATCCAAAGACGTAAATGCTCCGCCCGCTGCCACAGGCGCTGACCGATTTTCAGGGTTTCTAGGAGACGTGTTGATTCCGGTATTGTCCGGAGATTGCGAACTAAAAGGCGTTGCGTCTAAAGCAGACTCTTGGCCGGATGATGCGCTCACACCCATTTTGAATGGCGCCTCCAGACGAACAGTTAATGGAGAGCCGACATAAATATACAAATCACGATTTTTCTTCACTAGCGATCGAATTGCCATTTTTTCCGAACTGTCCATGTCCTTCTCTCGTCCCATGATTGGATCGTTGAGTAATTCTTCCTTCGTCACTACCCCAGATGAATTGTTGCCTCTATAGCCTCTGTTTGTTCGGCCAGGCTGTACCGTTTGAAAGCCTTGTTGCGTGCCCACATAGCCTATTCCGGAACCAAGGTGAGATTTTGATTGGCCGTATCGACCGCCATAGCCACCATACGGACCAGCGACTTCTTCTTCGCCAATAAGATTAGCTACCATAGGGAAAGTCATGCCATCGGGCATTCTTAAGGCGGTGATTTGTATGCGTAATTCACCCGGCGGTTTTTCCTTCTTTTTGTGCGGGACTTGACTGGCTGGAATTGCTTGCACTACTTCTCCCAGCACTTGTGCGCCCGCTGGAATGAGCACATCTGTGCCATTAGCTAAGACAGGGCTCGATAGGCTAATGGTAAAACTTGTTCCTTGTTTGCTAACCGAAGATCCAATTGTGCGATCAATGCGTCCTTCAAAGGTTGTGCCAGCTGGAATAATCACCGTTTTGCCAGCCAGGCTATCTGGTGTTTTGTAATAAGGACTAACGCCCGGTTGCCCGAAAGCCAATGGAGGAGAGAGGATTATCAGCATTGCAGCAGCCAATATAGTGGACAGATGTAAGACGTTCTGAACATCTGGACCGGCGCCAGATCGTTGGAATCGTAGGGGCGGGTGCTCAGTGGCGGGGAGGCATATAGGATATGCCGAGCGGGTGCCACTGAATCCAAAACATAAATGCTCCGCCCGCTGATCACGAATCCGACGGTGGGCGGACTTGCGCCCGCCCCTACGATCCTGGGGATGTACTTCGGGCGAACGTGATTCGCTCCCGCAAAATTTTGCATTATCTCGTGTTGTCATTTTAATTCTTTATTTTCGCCTGTTCTTTCTATTTTACTGTGCGAGCTGTTCTTAAGTTTACGCAAATATTTTACTCGCAAATATGAAATGCTTACGGCTATACCTACTATTAAAACTATAAGAATTGCCATGCGTCCCAGTCCAGCGAAAAAACTTAACAACTGAGGCAACATGATCAGGGCAGCAGCGATAAAAATTATACTGCTGAGAATGGTTTGCCAGCGTTTTGCATTAGTCATTCAAATATTTACTGAGGCGTTCAATTACTATTCCAGAGACAATTCTTTTACCAAACCAGTAAGCGGCACCAAGGCTGATTGGGAAAGCAAATACCCGAATAATCGGGTGGAACAGAGAATAAATCTGACACCAAACTAAAAGAACCCCACCGACAGAAATAATCCAGCAATATTTGGTGATCAGTTCTTCCTGTTCATCGCGTGACATCTTCTGAAAATATGACGATAATAATTTGAGATAGCTGTCCCACAGTTTTTGCACAAGGCCAACCGTATCTTTCCAGATTATGGTTTCTTTTAAATTAAATTTGCCCGGGCTATTGGTGGGTCTGACCGGCATATTACCCGGTGGGCGGCGAGCATTATTATCTGTGGTATTACCCATAGTGCTACCGGTAAAATTACCTTGGCTTTTTATTTTGCCTTCAGGGTCAACCATAATTCAAGACCTCATTTCCGATTCTTATTCTATTATCCCATTTACTACCCAGAATTGCCCTATTTATTCGTTTTTGTTTGGCGTTTGGGCCAGATCCGCTTACTGGGCTTCTCATTTTCCAACCGTTGTTGCAACCTGGTGACATCATCTTCTACTATCTGCCGCAATTGGTTATTATCTTCTGCTGCTTCAAGAAAACACAGCCCATTGCTAATTGCCAGCTTGGGATCTGCTCTATTTGATTTAGTGAACATCGAAAATAATCCGTAGTATGCGCTTGGATACTGGGGATCAGCAATCAATGCTTGTTGATAATGGTCAATTGCCACATCCGGCATTCTTGCGGTGGCGTCGCCTAATTTCGTTTGTCTAGCTGCCTCATTGCGCTGGGTAACAATTTTGCTTAAGCCTTGTTCCGCTCTGGGAGCAACTTCTGGAATTTCTTTGGCAAAATCATAAGCTTGCTGGGCTGCTGTTAAATCGCCATCATTAAAGGCCTGTTCCCCTAAAGTTAAAAGACCATAGGCATCCTGGCGATGATTTTTGATCACGTTGGTAAAATGCTGGCGCGCATCTCGAAAATGATTTTTCGCCAGAGATTTTTCTGCCTCCGATAGTTCTATGTTTTCCTGTAGGCTTTTGGCGCCTGCTTTGATCACTTGCCCGCGCACAGACTGTTCAGTGACAATATTTTGTAATTGTTCCATTAATTGTTGCCAGTCTGGAGGATATTGTCCATCACGTCTTGCTTTGCGAAAATAGACTCTCGATAAGCCAAGCAAGCCCTGAGCATCATCTGGCTGGCTGGCCAAGATTGTGCGATATTCAGCTTCGGCGATATCCAGCTTGTCTTGTCGCAAAGCCAGTTCCGCTAATTGATTGCGCAAATTGAAGTCATTGGGCAGAATTTCTAGCGCATTGTGCATTTCACCGATCGCTAGTTCACCGTCTCCGCGTAAAGTATAGTATTCCGACAGGCGCCGATAAGAATCTGGATTGTGTGGATCCATCCTGATCGCCTCTTGCCAGGCAGCTAAAGCTGCTGGCCCATCACCCTGCTTTCGATAAACATCCCCGTCAATTAAATGCCAATCGGCGCCACGATAAACATCCGGCACACCATGCAATTTCATATAGGCGTCTTCATTTTTGCCTTTCTGCAACAAGACAAGCGCTTTTTGAATATAGGCTGGATAATAATCACCGTTCTTTTCCAAAGCTTGATCAATTAAGCTCTCCGCCTCTTCATCTTTGGGATCGGTGCGCAAAAGAGCCTGAGCAAGCAATGTTAGATTGGTGGGATCTGCAGATAACGAAACCGCATTGCGTAAAGGATCAACAGCGTCACTTGCTTGATCTTGAGCCAGTCTGGCTAATCCAATAGTTTGCTGAGCGATGACAATATTGGGATTATCTTGCACTGCTTTGCTGCACAAAGAATCTGCCGCTTGTAAGTATAAGATCTCGCCTGGCCGGAGAGGCAACACTTTTAGAATGAACATATGAAACATAGCCGCCTGCCGCCAATACATTGGGATTGTCGGCAAATTTGTCGCGTGCTTCTTTTAGCACTTTTTCCGCTTCCAGAATTTTGTCCGGAAGATTTTCTTTGGCTAGAGCGACAGCCAATCCGGCCAAAGCATCTCCGGTTGTGTCTTTGTCTACAAGCGAGCGATAGACATCTTCCGCTTGTTTGTATTTATTTTCTAAAAGTAGTTGATCGGCATCTGCGATGCTCTGCCCGGCAAGGGCTTGGTTGTCTTGTTTTGCCAACCGTTGCTTATCTTTCGTGTGATGATGATTGGCAAAAGCCGCAGGCATAATTGGCCAGCAAAGACAGGTACAGATAAAAATAATATCAATTCTTTTCCAATTCATCGGCTCGTTTCGCTTCTTTCTGTGCTGCTTTAGTGTCACCCAATTGTTTGAGAACTTCAGATAATTTTCTATGCACGATGGCCAGATTAGGAGCAATGCTGACAGCGTCTTTTAAACTGGCCGCAGCCATTACTGGATTGCCTTTCTGAGTGGCTAGTTCTGCTTCTTTTAACATCGGCTGCACGCGTGAACTATCGATTTGGTTTAGGGCATCTTTGGCCTCAGGTTCTTTTAGATTGGCAGCTTGACGATAACTAACTGAGGCGCTGTCTAAATCACCTTTTTTCTCGGCGATACGCCCAAGCATTAACCAGGCTTTGCCGTTGCGTGGATCTTTTTCCACTAAAGAAGAAGCTAGTTTCTCCGCTCCTTCTAAGTCATTGCTGCGCATTTTATTTTCAATCTCAGCATAAGTGTTCAAGTTTTTGATCAGATCTTCGCCGGATAACCCAGTGAGAATGTTGTCGCCTTTTGTTGTTGCTCCGCCTGCCGGCCGCGCACTGCTGGTGGTGCCAGGACCAGTAGTAGGCGCGCCCGTAGTTGACGGCGCTGTATTTTTACGATCCGGACTAATTGGAGCACCTGTTCCTGAAGCTAAAGGTTCGGTAGGATTTCCCGCTGCGGAGCCTGTCGTACTAGTGCTTGCCGGCGCCCCTGTACCACCGCTAGCGAGGCTAATAATGCGATCTTTCAAATCCGGATAAATGAGCGGATTAATTGCCGCTGCCGCTTCAAACGCTTTTAGAGCCTGATCATAATCTCCTTGCGCTTCTTTGCCTCGCCCATATATATAAAGCAATTCAGGGTCATTCGGTGTTTCTTTGAGCGAGTCTTCTATTTTCTGCACAGTAGAAGCAAGAATTACCGGCGAGCGCGGATGGCTGACTACAGCCAAATGAAAACTGCGCCGGGCGGCTGATAAAATTGGGCTATTATGATCTAATTTCCAACAGGCCTCATATTCCATTTTTGCTCGATCATAGTCGCCCGCTAATTGATATGCTCCTGCCAGCATCAAATGATTATCAAAAGAAGGTCTGATTGCTGCTGCTTCTCTTGATACTTCCACTAAGCCGGCGATGGCATCGCTGTTTGATTGATTCAAAGTCACTGCTCGTCTGTATTCGATGCCTGCATTGCTCAGCCGTTTCAAAGCTGTATTCATGTCGCCGCGGTCTCTCGCTTTAACGGCAAATTCTTTTAGAATTTCGCCAAGCTGTCTGTGACAATCGGCGAGATCATTTTTTTCATTATCCGGCCATGGTTTAGCTACTGCCGTTTTCAGTTCTGAATAACCTTCAACTATTTTGCCTTGTTTAAGCAAAACACGGCCCAGCCTTGCTCTAACTGATCCTGTATCACTCATTCTCACGCATTTGCGATATTCAACTATAGCCACTGGATAGTTTCCGGCTATATCGGCATCGTCAGCTATATGCATGCGGGTGTTTAAATCATTTTTCTTCAACGTGCGCTCAACAAGCGCATCCAGCCCCTGATCAGCCTCCGCATTAGTAGGGTCAACATATAGCGCTTCTCTATAATGCGTCATCGCTTCATAAATCTTGCCACGGCTGGCTAATTGGCGAGCATAAAGCATCTGGGCGCTAGATAAATTAACGCGAAACTGATGATTTTCTGGATCGGCATTCAGTGCCAATTCTTGCTCATGTATAGCTGCATCCCAGAGACCTTTCATGCCCAGCTCAACGCCACGATTATTGTGTTCGATTGGCGTCTTTGGTTCTGGTGACGTTAAGGTTACTGAGCTTGGGTGGCTTGTTTGCCGCGTATGGCTTGCTTGCCTATGCTTGCGCTTTGCCGATGTTGTTTGGGCGCCCGCCTTAGGCGCACCCATATATACGTTAGCCAATAATGAAACCAGGCAACTTAAAAGCGGTATATAGACTTTTCTCAATTAACCAATCCTTTTATTAGATTTCATTCTCTACCTAAGTTTCCCTTCAGACTGTTAGCTAGCTTACAGTTTTCTCTTTGTAGACGCTATTTATATTGACAATCATCAGCAAACCATTAACAATAAATCATCTTATCCGGTCTTCAGCAAACTGGCTAAGAAAAGGGGAAATTACTAGGGGGAATTTGTTTTTTCAGAGTTGTAATTGGTTTCGTTTGAGCGAAATCTGAGCATAGATCATTTGTTTCCGGCGTTAACTTACTAATTTTGATTATGCCCAGAAAGCACGGCGAGAGACTAACCACAGGTCTCTGAGAGCAAGTACAGGCAGTAATTACAGGAGCATATATGCTTAAGTTGCCAGCTAATCTATCAATATTTATATCTTCTATTGCTATATTTGGACTAAATATCCCGGTCCTGGCACAACTTCCGCCCACTAATTTGGGGAAATTTGTGCATCAACCAGGGGACAATCAATATACATATCAAACCCAAAGCGAGCGCCACTCGACTCCCACGCCGGCTATTGGTGTGCCTGTCTCTGTTTCTACTTCTTCGACGCCACCAAGTTCCGGTGATTATAAGCTAACCCCAGCTGCCCCTAAACCAGATATTTCCTTACTACCAATTGTTGCTGATGAGCCGCTTAAGCCGGCTGGCTTTCCCCCTTTGCCAGATCGCTTAGATTTGCCTACCAATGGTGTATGGTCTGGTGCTGGTGGCGGAGATAATCAATCTGTTCTTAGCAGTGCCACACTAAATCGTAATTACAATTCTTCTCCTACGGGTGTGCACCAGCATTATGTTCATTATGAAGCCGGTGCTTTTATGCCTAAAGAACAAGCGCAATCAGCGCCGCAAATAATCTACAAACCAGCCAGTAGCGATTATTACAATGTAAATCCCGGTGCTAGACCAGTTTATGGTCCTGTTCGTGGCGGTGATGCTGGATCTGGTAATTCCGAAACTCCAGCCACCCAAGCTTTGCACAGAATGGGCGCCGAACCCCAATTAGCAGCTGACGCCATAAGCAAACCGGAAGCACCAGCTGCGGTGACTGTTAATCAAAGCGTCAGTCAGGATTTGTCTTTACCGGAAGATGATTTTAATAAGCATTATCCAACTAATATTGGTAATTCGGCTAATAGTCGTGTCGGCAATGGAATTGGTCACATGTTAATGTATCCGGCTAGATCGCTAATGTATACGGGCATTGGTATGGGAACAGGTATGGCAGCTAGTACAGGCGTTTATGCGCTGCACCGTTAATTCGTGGGGGAATTTATGATTACTATGAGATATTTCGCATTCAATATATTAGTTGTGGTAACCGCTCAATCTATAGCATTCGGCCCCAGCGGCCTCTGCTCAGAATTCGGTGAGCACAAAAGCTCTGGAAAAGGCGCGCTTTTACAACGCCCCGCGCCAAATTGATATTCTTGATGATCGTCCGGTAATAAGAGACTTTCGCGAAGCCCCGACTGCTCCAGGACAAATTGGTTTGCCTAATGGACCTGGGGCGAATCGAGGTGGAGCAGGAGCTGGCGGTGTTGGTGATCTTGGCGGCGGTTCTGGTGCAAATACCACCATCCCTGGTGGCGGCTTGCCTCTGCAAGGCGGTTCCGGACCAGCCTATAGAACTGCCCCTGGTGGACTGGGCACTTTGCCGCAATCTGGTTTTGGTGGCACTAATATTCCAGCCCGTGGTCTTGGACCGCGCGGCATTTTGCCTGGAGTCAATCAAAGTGTGGTTGGCAAAGTAATGAATCAAAGCAAACAAGTTAGTCAGGCAGCAGCGGCCAATCGAGCTAAGGCTCTGTCCGTTCGAGGTCCTTCAGCTGGACCAACAAAGCCGAGCGCACCAAGTGTTAACAGTTATGGGGGCTACGGGAACAGCCCAACTGCTTACGGCAGCGGCAACCGTACTGAACAAAAAGTTCGAGGATATTTACTCAATCATTAACAAGGGCACTTACTGAAGGTTAGGGAACCGATAGCATGTCACCAGGAGCCATGTCTAAAACTAATAATATAAAACTAGGCGGCAACATTATTGCCGCTATTTGCGCTTTATTGTTAGCTGGATGCGCTCAGGGTCCGTTTGGCAATAACATGGCGGACAATCATTCCGCACCAAGAGCCGGCGTTTTAAACAGCTTTAGACCAAGCGCTGATCCAGCTATGGTGGCGCGCATCAGAGAAGAACAGTTGAAAGAAGCCCAAAAACGGGCCGCTCAGCCTGTTATTGCTGCCCAAACCGGTGGTCCTGAAACCATTCAACCTAATCTAGGCAGAATGCTGCCTAATGTTTCTACTGATCCCATTTCCCCTTTCACTCAAACAACAGTAGAGTCCATGAATACCAGTGCCTCAGTTTCCAATTCTGCTAATCAAAATGATAGAGGCAGGCAAGGCAATAATGCCAGAGCTATTTCTAACCCACCTAGCCACGCTGTGCAAGCGGCCAGTTATGAGACTTCCTATTACAATGCCGTGCCGCCACCACCCGCTGGTGGTTTAGCCGGTAGTCTTGTACCGCCACCACCGGCAGTGACATTATCTACTCAGGCCTCAGCTTATACTGGAGCCGATTCGGCAGCCAATTTTTATAATAACCCTTATTTCAACCCCTATGGTATTCCTGCCCCGCCACAAGCCGCTGCCCTGCCAACCCCCCGGCGGTCGGCTTATTTGGTGAGGGCGGCCAACGCAATCAATCAGATCGCGATTATGATCGCCAGAGCGCTAAACGCAAAGCTGATTTTGTGCCCATTACCCCGTTAGGCATGGAGGCGCGCTCACCCTATAAACAAAGAGACGATTTCCGTATGCTTTGGAAAGGCGCCCTCAAAGACTCTGGTGCCTTGTCTGAAAATGCTCGCTTAGTGGAACAATTAGGCCGGCTTGATGTTGGTTTGCCGTCTGAATCAAGCAAAGGCAATTTCAATGTTTCTTCTCGCCAGGTAGAAACTATATTTAAATCGGCGACTATTGATAGACGCGCTTTCCCCGAAGTGCGCAAACTGCAAACTGAGCTTGTGCAGGCTTATTATCGTTATCTTGCTGCTTATAACAAATTTTCCCTTGCTGAACAAACTGTTGCCGCTCGCCAACAGGAAGTCGATTTGTCCGATTCCAATCTTGAGCGCCAGCGAGCAACTGCTGATCTCTCACAAGCAAAAAATGATCGTGATTCTTGCAAAGACGATATGCGCTCAGCTGAAATGGAATTAGCAGCAGCCAGCTCAGCCTCAGCTGCAAGATCTGTCATTAGCCGCGTGGCTGGTGTGGCACCATCAGTAGAGTCACTTGCTCAGGGATGCTCGCACTCCAACAAGCTGGCGCCCGCAGCCGGTCGCATGGAAGCATTTACCGGCATATTCCATTCTGTTTTCAAACACCCGAATGAATCAGCCGCTAAGGCAACCGATGTTGACAATGATTTAGTTGCTGACAATACTCAAGCTAATTCTGATAATCAAAGTTGGAGCAGCAAAATCTTCGGCATTTCAAAAGATAAAAATAAATCCAAAAAGGATGCAAGCCAGGACAAAGCTATTGGCAGTCGAACGAAAAACAAAAAACAAAAAGCAGTCAAAGGAGAATTAGCTTACAAGGGATCCGCTAAAACTATTTCTGATCGTGCTAAAGACGATGCGCCAAATGCTGATTCTGATACCGACTTAAGCCCTGCCCCAACCCGCAGACAAGCAGAACGAAGCTCCAGCCATGTAGATAATTCCGAAATCAGTGCCAATGATCTACCAGTAAATATTACTGCTCCTGTCGGTAATAATAATATTAGTTTTCAACTTAAAAGTGTAAATATCAACCCCCGAAAATCCGTGCTTACAGTATCTGTAAAAAATTCTAGCTCGCAAATGTTTGAATTAAACCCCGATGCTATATGTATTTCTGAAGGCAATCATAGATTGTCTCAAGCTGCTATGCGAGCCGATTTTGAGACAACTTCAATCGAGCCCAATCATGAAGTGAAAGGGATAATAACCGTATTTGGCCGCCCCTGGAATGACCGATTAATGATCTATTTAAACGATGGACCAAAAACAATAGCCCTGAAGCGATAAGTAATAATCAAACGTATGCAAAGCAAGAAGACAAAACCAGCATTCATATCTAAGGAGAAAATGATCAGAAAAAATCTCTGGTCTGCGGTCTTCTTTAGGGAACTATGTCTTATTGCTTCATTATTTTGTCTTTTGTTAATTAGCCAGTCCGCTCAAGCCCAAAATATTCCTAATCCAGTATCCGGCGGCGGCAGTGCTTTGCCTCAAGTGCCTACAGAACAGCAGAATCTTTCTACAATGGAGCAAAATTGCGTTAATGCCAATGGCGGAGATGATTACTTTAATATCGCTAGAACATCAGCTGGTGGTGCTGTTGGCGGTGGTGCCGCTGGAGGCGCTGGTGGAAATGCAACAGAATCTATGCCCACATCATCAGAACCGGTGCCTGGAGAGAAGACTATCGCCCCGCAAAATTTTTGGTATGCGCAGACGGAAACGCCCAATAACTATAAGGGTAATACCACTGCTGATGCTCAGAGTGAAGAAAAAGGATTTCAAGGAACTGGCCACCCTGTGACAAATTATGGATTTTTGCAAGAATATGCAGCGGCTAAAGTTCAACAATGGCAAAAATCTACTGATCTGGCTCCGGCAACATATAAAGCTGTAGCAGCGGCGAAAGGAGTGGCAGATGCAGGACTAAATAGTATTGGCCAAGCTGGACAAGAAGCCGGAGGCACGATGGTCACAGCCATAGCAGGTGGAGGTTCTGGCGGTGGGCCACTTAGTACTGGTGGTGATGGTGGTGAATTGGATACTTTTCTTGGTGCAATAACCAGTATGCCACCTATGGGATTGATTAATGTTGCTAATGAACAAGCTGCTACACCGGGATCATCATTGTTGCCATTTAAAACTATTCCTCAAGCGGTGTGGATGGTACAGCAAATGTATAAGAAGTTTTCCATTCCTTTCGCCATACTATTACTGTTACCCGGAGCGGTAATTACACAGCTGAAATGTCAGGTCACTGCACAATTTAATTTAAAAGCAGAAGATGCCACCAGTCCGTTCGAGGGATTATTGCGGGCTATGGTAGCTGTATTTCTTATTCCAGCGACGCAAGTAATAGTCAGTTATTCAATTGATGTTGGCAATTCAATGGCTTATTCAGTCAATCCTTGGGTGGGCGTTATGCCCATTCTTGGCTGGTTGCAGCAAGTTGCCTACAGCACTCAGCCGCAAAATGCCCAGAATTCTTACCCGCCCTCAGACGGTACCGATGCTGAGCAAGCACCGGAGCCAACCTCCGGCGGGGATGGTGGTGGTGGCGCCGGCGGTATAATTGGTAGCTTGATGGGTGGTGGGTTAGCCGGTGGGCAATCCGATGATGCAGCGGCGCCCGAACAAGAATCCGCCCAAAGCTCTGCCCTGGAGACAATGTTCAATGTGTTTATATATATGTTTTCGATCGGCATGCTGGTAATGACCGCCTTTCAGCTGTCCATTATGTGTTATCTCTATCTTCTTGGTCCAATTGCTGCAGCTTTCTTTGCTTGGCCGACAGTGCATGGAAAATTATTCCGTAGTGTTTTTGGTAATTGGACTAACGCGGTCATCGTTGTCTCGCTTTGGCGTTTTTACTGGATGGTAATTCTGGCGATTATGACCAACAGACTGCTTAATTTGGGTGAGGGTGGCAGTGTCTTATTCAATTTACAATGGGAAATAGCAATATTTACTTGTCTAATTGGACTGATGTTTTATGTGCCAATGACCCCCTGGAACTTTGATGCTGGTATGGCATACAGGCAGGCTACCTTCATGGGTCAGAAAATTATGGACAGCGCTAAAGGTGGCGGCGGTGGCGGTGGTGGTGGCGGCGGCGGTGGCGGCGACGAGAAAGGCGGCGGCGGTGACAAAAACAAAGGTGGTGGCGGTGACAAAGACAAAGGTGGCGGCGGAGGCGGCGGTGGCGATGGACCAAAGCCGAATTCTAGTGCTGCTAAAGGTATGACTTTAGTCTCGGCTCCCGCGGGAGCAACCGGTGCCACGCAACAGGGTGGCGGACAATCGCGCACTGGAGCTGCGGATCGTACTCAACCCGAACAAGTGGCGGATCGAGGCGCAGCTGGTGCACCAATTGGCGATCGTCCTCAGCCTGGTCCAGCTACAACAGGTGAAAACGCCGGCGCTCAGCAACCCCCACCGATTGTAGCTTCCATGCCTTCAGGTCAAACACCACCAAGTTCCGGAGCTTCGCCTAATCCTAATGCAGGAATGGACGCAACGAAAGCAAACGCTGGTGCTATGTCAAATCCATCTTTAATGACCTCAACAGGCGTAACGCCTAATCCTAATGCTTCGCCACAACAGGTGGACCAAGGACTAAAAGAAAATTACGGCGATCTTTTGAAAAATGATAAAGAAGGTCCGCCGGCCTCACAGAATTTGCCAACCTGAGCGAAATAGATATTAATGCATATTTGAAGAGCAAAGAAAATGACAATCAACCTTATAAACAAAGAAAAGCCAATACTAAGATCAGAGAAGATAAGATCAACTCTTCGTAAATCTTTTGCTTGGTTAGTAATTAAGCGTAGTGTGTATTTTACTTTTGTGCTGTCTTCTATTCTAGTGTTGGTAGGTAGGGCTGATGCCCAGGGAGCCGGCGGTTCTGCCAATCTGGGGAACTATATGCAGTCTGTTGCCGGTGAAAACGTGACAATTGGAGACATTGATAAAGACTATGGTTTGGCTAATGGGGGACCTAATGGACCCATTGCGAGATTGCAGGCTATAGAAGCGGCTGGATCCAAACCATTTGTGGATGGAAAAGCGCAAGTGCAAAGGACAATCACAGAAAAAGTACCTCCTGGTGTGGCACAGGAATCTATCAACACTTCGCAAAAAGGTGCAGCTCTAATTAATTATATGACCCAGGAACAAGAACAGATTCCGAACGACGGATCGCTGCTTGTCGGTGGAACAACTGCGCAAGTTGTAAGTGCAGTCGATTCTACGATGGGCATAGTCAATAATAGACCCTCCACAGCTGCTGCCCAGGCACAGGCCGCTGGAAGCGCTCTTGCTACATCTGCTGCCAATAGTATGGCCGGCGCGGCGGTTAATCAATCCACAAGCGCTATTGAATTTGTCAGGCATTATCTTCTTAATTTTACTGCTATGGGCGGTAGCAGCTGGATGACTTTAAGAAATAATCTATTCATTCCGATGGCGGTTTTGCTTTTGCTACCAGGGGCGGTGCTCGCTCAAGTAAGGGCAATTGTCGCTCAAGGCTCACCAATTTTGGGTGAAGTCAATCCATTTGAAGGTATTACTCGTTCTATTATTGCCATCTTTCTGATTCCTGCTACTTTCCTGGTGGTAAGCTATGGTATTGATTTAAACAATTCGATTACTTATGAAATATCATATGTCTACTGGCAGACCTTTGGCACGGATATGTATCAGGATGCTGAATGTGCTGAGATGAGAGCCTTTCCGTCAAACAGTCCCGGCCAAAACAATAATGCCATTCTACCTGGACTACCGAACTTCCTGCCACCCATGGCCAGCGATGTCTGGAGTCGCTTTGAGTCTATTGGCGTAGCAAATAAATTATTTGACCCCTGCGTTGGTCTTAATCAATCTATGGTGCCGGACGAACAATCTACCGGATCAATGAATGCTAATCGTGATGCAATGAATGGTGGTAACGCCTTTCTGGCTATGACCTGGAATATTATGGCTGCCTTCCAGGTGGTGTTTTTATATTATCTCTGGTGTATGGGACCGATAGTAGCAGCACTTTGGGTTTGGCCGATGGAAAAATTACGCAGCGCCTTACCAAGCTGGATTGAAGGCACAGTCACCCTTTGTTTCTGGAGTCTTTTCTGGAATGTTGTGGTCTTGCTCATGGCTTGTTTTAGAGGTGTTTCCGAAACAGGCACAGTGATTATGACCGCTTTAAATGGACTGGCCCCCATTTCTGTTATATATGCCTTTGACTTTAGCGCCCTGATTAGTGAAGGTGCTGGATATGCCATGATGAATGCCATCAGTCAATCAATTAGTAAGGCCAATGGTGGCGGTAAAGGCGGCGGTGGTGGCGGCGGCGGTGGCGGCCAAAATGCGGCTGCCATGTCCGGTCAAGGTGGTAGACCAAATATTGGCCCAGGTGGTGCTGGTGGTGGTGCGATGACTGCCGCCTATTCCCCACCAGTGACTGGTAATGGCATGTCCTTTGCCGGTGGTGCAGCCGGAGGACGTGGTTCATCTTTCTCAGCTGGTAATTTAGGCGCATACACTGGCGGTGCCAGTGCTATGCCCATAGGCGCAGGCGGCGGACGCGGCGGTATGTTAGATAGTGCCAGTATGGGACGGACAGGCATGGATAGCCAGACTTCTCAACAACTGGCCAATAGAGCTACCGAAATGAAGGCATTTCAAGATAAGTTTAATCAAGAACAGCAGCAAAAACAAAAAACCGATGCTATGCGTCAGCAACGTGAAGCCCAGGTTAGTGATTATCTAAGGGATTTAGATAAATCTGGTAAAAATAAGGGTGCACTCTATGGAGACAATGGCTATTACGCCAAATTAGATCAAAAAGCAAAAGAAAATCCAACTGGATCTGCCGCTGCGCTGCGTGATCAGTTTAACAAATTTGGACAAACGCCAATGAATGATATGCTCAAGCCGGAAAATCAAGCTAAGCTTGCTGCATTTGATGGATTATTAGATCTATGGGCTTTGAACCAACCGGCGCTCCTCTTACAGATCCAGGGCTACCTGGAGCCGGATTCGCTGCAGCCGGATTGGCAGGAGCCGGAGTGGCTGGAGCTGCATTGCCTGGAATGCTTACTCACCATATCAATACAATACCCGTTGGCGCGGGACCGCCGATGACACTAGCCCGTGAGGGACTTGGTGGAGCTAGTGATTCCCAAAATCCAAAAGTTGTGCCGAGCAATCTAGCTAGTCTGGATGCGCCAATGAGCAAGGGCATTACTCAACCTGTTGATTGGTCAACGGCTAATCAAACGTTTGGCAGAGATTCACTTACTGCCAATGCTGCTGGTGGTACGCCGACTGGTAATCCAGTTGATGGTTATGCATATGGACTGGGAAGTGGGCAATCCACACCGCCAACGCCAATAGACCAGGTTGTTTACACAACTGAGTACACGCCAATGTCTGCTCAGCAAGTACCGGATCAAGTTGTCTATGCAACGGATGCTCCTGCCGTAGGACGTGCGGATCAAGCGGTTGATGTCGATTATTCGGCAGCAGCGAACGCTTACGATACTAATGTAGCTAGACAGTCTGTTGCCGGAGATTATGTAATTCAAACTGATCAATCTATGCCCATGCCGCAGCAAACAGGATATGTTTCCGGTGGCTCTAGCTCTAACTATACATATAATGAACAGACTAATCAGTCCACCTATTCCACCGGTTATGTTGTTCAGCCGGATCAACCTGCCCCTGTCTCGCAAGAGCCGGCGCCAGTACGCGTCAGAGAAGAAAAGATACAACAACCAATCGAGCCGCAAGCTCCACCGCTGCCTCCGCAAATAATTGTTGTTCGCCAACCAGCGCAACCCGTTAACCCGGTTGCTCAAAAGCCAAGTAACAATCAAGCGCGGCCAGTTTTCCCACCGCCTGCGGTGCCAAAATCCGGACGCAATATTTCATCTGTACTTTCTGGCATGCAACCAGGCATAAAACCAAATAGCAATCAG
Organism: Candidatus Melainabacteria bacterium; assembly: GCA_963767815.1. Taxonomy (GTDB): domain Bacteria; phylum Cyanobacteriota; class Vampirovibrionia; order Obscuribacterales; family Obscuribacteraceae; genus CAVYFJ01. The sequence continues at coordinate 571,472 of CAVYFJ010000004.1, forward strand.
AATCAGTCTGGTGGGGGCTCTGGTTCTACGCTATCGCGAGATACAAGTGGAGTGCCATCGCAACAAGACAGTCTGGGCGATCATTTAGCTAGACTACAACGGGGTGGTGGTAGGATTATCCCTAAGGGAAAAGATATCCTTGCCGAATCAGACATGCCTCCGGAACAAGCAAAGGAATCCCAGGAATCTGAAGAATCAGAAGATAAGAAAAATACTTAAGCGACACCCATGTATTTGTTGCAAGTAGCAGTTAAATGTCCTAGATGTGGATCTAAGTTTAATTCCCAGCAATTACCTGTTTGGGTTGATCTGGGCATCCGAAACAGCGAATTGCGCCAAGATTTTGGCGTGCTCGTGCTCCTCAGCCTGAACCATACATTGTTTGCACCTGTCCCGCTTGCGGCAAAGCAGATTGGATGAATCAATTTCCTGCTACCGAAGAGCAAGCTGTGTTAAATCAATCGCCAGTTACGGCTCATTTGCAGTTTCGTAACGCCGCACTTGAAGCAGAAAATGTGGGTCGCGATTATTACAAAGCCGGTATGCTTTATCTTTATGCTGCCTGGTGTGCTGATGATAGCAATGCGCAGCTTCAGGCTCATGCCTATCGCAATAGCGCTCTTCAATCTATGAAGCAAGCCCTTAATGATGGCTCTTGCCCGCTTAATGAAAGAGCTACCGTGGAATATGTAATTGGCGAATTATATAGGCGCACCGGCGACTTTGCTGCCGCTCAAGGTTATTTGCAGGATGTTTTGGCTCGATTGCCTGGTAAACTGGCTTATATGGCCAGAAAGATAATCAAATTAGCTGAACAAGGAAATTCTGACCTTATTGCCTTTGAGAATCCAGGTTAAACTAAAGATATGGCTATCATACAAAAAGTAATCGTGCTCAACACACCATTTAAATTATTTGGTTTCACCTTTGCCCAATTAATTACTCTGCTGGTTGCTTCTCTGCTTGGTTTGTGGATTGGTTCGCTTATGCCATCGGTTAAAATTGGTCCAGCGCCATTAAATGTTTGGGTGATTATTCTTACTCCTGGCGGTGCGATGACTTTCATTGCCGCCTCGCAAATGAAAACATGGCAGTGGTGGCGCAATCGTATTTTAGGATTGTCCAATCTTCTACCCAGCGAGGTTTTGCCTAAACCTCAGCAAGCACCAATATATCTAGAAGATGGCAAAGTGTCTCGTCCTGATCGTTAGGATCGTAGGGGCGGGCGCAAGTCCGCCCGCTGGTGGAGGTGACCAAAGGACATTGAAGGGATTGTAGGGGCGGGGCTCGCTCCGCCAGTTTTAGGCAAGATTTATTCGTCAGGTTATAATTATTCTAGGCAGATATCAATCCGGTAATTGTAAGTAGTAAATGTAATCATTGAATCGTAATCAGAAACAATCTAGCTCGCCAGAACTAAGGATAGGGAAATTATTATGACCGGCAGCATGCGATCGACAGAGGCTGATAAAATGCCGCTTACACCGCAGCCGTCTTTGCATAATATTATTGCCGGTATTTATAACAATTTGCCTCTATCTTTGCGCAAACAAATCCCGTTGCCTAAAAATGGCAAAAACTATCCAGAAGATTCAGGTAATAAGGAACCTAAGCAGACCGACGGGAAGCGGGCGGATGCAAGCGGGCGGAGCGAGCCCCGCCCCTACGAATCTGACGAACCAGAACCACCAAGTGATCCGCGCGGCGATGTGGACTGGGCGGATATCTCCTTTGTATACGCCATTCCCGGCGATGATGAAGACGAGGGGCTGGTTATTTTGGCTGATGGCAGCTTGCGCAAATATATTGCTTGTAAAGGCATTAATGCTTTGCTTTTTGATGAAGCGGATTGTGAAGCGATTGCTCGCAATTTCAAAGAATTTGCCAATTCATGCGAGTCAGATGTGCAGATAATCGTCAAATCGCGCAATTTGCCGGTTGATGAATATCTCTCCCGCTATCAAGATCAAGTGACAACTGATAATGAATATCTGAAATGGTATGCCCGCAATACAGATCAATGGTTCCGGCGCGTGCAAGATGTGCATTTTGTGCCGCAGCGAGATTTCTATGTAGTGGTTAGCTTTACGCCCCCGGATACCGTCAAATATTGCCAATGATATTTGGTCTACTGTTTATAATCATATTTCATCTAGTAATTCCTGGTCAGGCAAACGCACCGCTGCCAAGCATGAAGAATATGTGGAAAATTTAAATCGCTTGACCCGCACAGCCTTTGAGCAGTTGCGGCAGTCTAATTTGCGCCCGCAAATTTTAAAGCGCAAAGAAGTGCGTGATTTAATTTATGCCGATCTCTAATCCAGACCTCGCTAAGCAAAGACCCAAAGGCGCCGCCTTCGCGTCCGGATATTTCTGAAGCTTCTGTTCTGGCGCAATCAGCAATTAAAGATTCATAATGAATATCTATGGCTGGATGGCCGTTATATAGGCACGCATTATATGGCTCAGCCACCGCATGAAACCTGGATGGGATGGCTGGTGGATTTGCTTTCATTAAATGTTGAATACACTCTTTCTATTTTTATCCATACTTGCAATCAAGATAAAGTGCGTAAGTCTTTAACTAATAAATATAGATATGGCGTAATGGCCAATACACAATTGGGCACCGCCCCTGATCTTGAAGGCATTGAATCAACGCGCGGTGCTGCTTCAGCCATTCAAGAATTTTTGCGCAGCTCCAATAAAGCTTTTGATGTAAGCATGTATATATCACTACTGCTGAAACCCCGGAGAAACTGGTGGCACAAATGGATGAAATTCGCCGCGTCTTTAAAAATCGTGGCGCTCTTATGGATCGCGGACAATTATTGCAACTCGATGCCTGGCAATCAACCTTGCCTGTTGGGGTGGACAAATTGGCCATTGTGCATCAAGTGATGTCGCCGGTGGTGGGTACATTCTGGCCATTTTTTAGCGCCAGTTGCGGTACACCTGATGGCGTGCCTTTTGGTTTTGCTCTTGCCTCTCGCGAGCCTGTTTTGCTCAATCCGTTTTATAGAGGGGCTGGCAAAGACGCCAATAATATGTTTGTGGTCGGCACAACTGGTGCTGGTAAATCATTTGCTGTTTCGATGCTAATTTTGCGCCTTTTGCCTATTGGCACTCGTTTTGTTTTGATTGATAAAACAGTAGATAAATATGGCGCTTATCGCTTTATCACTCAATTGCTTGGTCCAGAATTAGGCTGCTTATATTGATCTTGGACCTAATCCGGCTTTATTATCAATCCTTTTGATTTAGGTCCGGAAGATAAACCAGGCGAGCCATCAGCAGATAAAATAAGCAGCTTTGCTGTCCTTGCTTGATCTCATGCTTGCTCCTGAAGGGCGAGAAGAATTAAACGTCGAAGAAAAATCTTTGCTGGATGGCTTGATTCGAGTGGCATACATGGATGCTAATTTCCGCAACACAGTGCCGACCATGACCGATCTGGCCAGAGTAACAGCTCAAGCAGCAGCAGATGAAGTTGATCCATTGCAGCGCGATCGTTTGCAACAATTTGCTCGCGGGCTTTCGCTATATACTCGCTCCGGTGCTTTTGGCGGACTGGTGGATGGTTATACAAATGTGGACGCCGAAAAATTATTTATCGTATTTGATACCAGAGAAGTAAATGAGCCACGTCTTGAGCGCATTGCTGTTTTTATTCTTGCTGAATTTATCAGGCGACGAGCAGCTGAATATAAAGACAGGCGCATTCGTTTTGCTGCTGTTATTGACGAAGCAGCAACGTTGATGCGTTTCAAAGCTGGGGCAAGATTGCTTGATGATTTATCCCGACGCGCTAGGCACTACGGTATGATGCTTGTTTCAATTACTCAGCAACTGAAAGATTTCTTCCGTCAATCAGAGCAAGCTGATTCAGTGGTGAAAAATGCGCATATGAAATTAATTTTGCGCCAGGATCCAAGTGACTTGAAAGTGCTGAAAGAAACTTTGCGTCTTACAGATGCGGAAGTTGTTGCCATTGATAATTTTTCTAAAGACGAAGAAAAACGCAAAGACAGCCAATGCTTTGCTCATTGTTGGCGCCAGCCACGGTACCATTCGGCTTGTGCCAAGCCCTATGGATTATTGGATTTGCACATCAGAGCCAATTCATGACATTCCCAAGCGCATGGAAAAAATCAAAGAAGTGCAGGAAAAAAATCCGCAATTAAGTCAGTGGGATGCCGCTCGCCAAGCTGTTTATTATTTAGGACTTACCCACGAATAAAGCAATGGAAAAAGTTTTTTCATTCAATCGATTTTTTCTTTCTCTTCTGTCTGATCTTTTGTTTTGCTTTGGGCTGGTTTGCAAGCGGTTGCTTATATGCATTTGACTGGGTTGGCAAAGATTGATGCGGAAAGGATATTCGCCTGGACTCTGGCCGGCAAAACATGCCCAATCGGTCGTTAAAATTGAAGATGCAAAGCTTATAAGCCGCAGTCCAAACGATGCGGTGCTCAAAGTTTCAGGCAGTCAGAGTATTTCTGCTATGGATACAGGTGATCAAATTGGGGTTGATCAATTTGCTGTCACACTAAGCTATTACCGTACAAATAATCACTGGCTTTTGGGCAAGGTTGAATTTCAATAGGGAGCGAAAAGGAGTTTGCCCGATGTACTGGCGTATTCGCAAATATGGACCTGTGGATGTGGCAAAAAAATATGGTATCCATATTGCGTTGGTGTTCAGCCTTCTCTTCAATTTCTTATTGATTGTTACTCGGCCGAACCTGAAAAAAACGCTAAATGTCGATGTTAAACAACAAATGGATCAATTTGCTCGTCGCGTCACCGGGCATGTTCTAGACACCAGTTACATATCGTATGAAACTTCCACGGATTTTCTTCTTGACCGAGACAATGGCGAACTGGCACCAGCTGTAATCACTGCCATGAGGCAACAGCAACTTCTGCCCAATGATTCAGCTGAACTCAGAGCCAATGTACAAACATATACTGATCAAAAGCGCATAGTGGCTGTGCGCGTGGACAAAGTGGAAATTGGTGATCCGAGCAGCCAGGGCTTGATTCCAGTTGATGTCTATGGCATGGTGGCTGTCCATTCAGCCGATGAGGCTGGACCGCCAAGCTCTTTCCATTTTCAATATTTGATTGGTTATCGCAACGGTAACACCCAAATGCCCATTGTGGCCGGTTTTAGAGAAATTTCCTCCTGACTTATTTTCCGTTGAGCCTGAGGCGCACCGTATATGGTGCCTGAATAGAAAAAGAAAAAGCTGAGCCATCCATGGCTTCAGATTCGATCATCCTTATCTGGGAAGTTTTGCGTAGAGCCAGGCGCTCCATAGACCGAATAGAACGCCGGTAACAACGATGACCTTGCCGGCGTCGATGCCGGTGGGTAATCCACCATACATAAAATGCCAGGCAAAGAAGACGAACCAGAGCGCGTCGAAGACAAGGCAGATCCTCCAGGCGCGCGGCGAAGCGAGTACTCGCCCAAGGCGATCGAGCACCGTTTCGTCGAATGGCCAATAGCCGCCATACAACCAGCCGGCGAGTCGCGATGCCATGTCGTCCTTGGCGAGACGTATGCCCAGATCGTTTGTGAAGTTGAAGAATATGTCCGCCGGCCCGCTAAGTGCAGACCTGGGATCTTCATCATCAACCTCGCCGATGTGCCTGTCGATTTTGATTGCCAACGCTCGTGCCTTTTTCAAATGAGCGAAAAAGACTCGCTGCGAAGCCTCATCGCCCTCTTCATGAAATGAGGGCAAGCTTGCCCAGATTCTGTCAAAGCGGCGGAGAAGTCGTCGCGTGCGCTTATCAAGAAAATCGGGGGGTATTTTGCCAATTTCTGCGCGAAGGATGGGCATGTTCTCGAGAACCTGTTGGGTGAGGAATCCCAGCCCGTCGCTCGTGTTTTTCATCGGAACTCTCCTTCTCAAAACAGAGGTCTCGAACTTGGGTCAATGCGCAAGCGGCGTCACACGATCGCCGTTTGCGCAGTCCTTATGTCTTTGCCATCAGCAATTGCTTGAGCGCCTCAATTGCCCGCCCTCGCTCTTCAGGACGAATATCGACGCCATTGAAACTGCCGGAAACGGTAAGCCCGGCGTCTCGAAGAAAATCCCTGATGTTTACGCCGAGTCGCTCGGAAGTTTTCACCGAAATTCGCGGCCCTTTCTTATCACCCCATGCTGTGAATCGGAAACCATTGGTGATGATGATCTTGTATCCGAGGCCAAACAATTTGTGCCTGAGCTCGGACAGGCTGGCAACTTGGTCGGTGATTGACACACTGACCAGTCCGCAGCCAAGATCCGTTCGACCGTTGATAATCTGGTCATGCTGCCGACCGAGAATCTCCGATTCTTCTAGCCATGCTTGAATCTGTGCATCCGGCTGACGATTCCAGGCCAGATGCTTTGCCAGATATACATGTCGCTCCTGTCGATCCGCCATTTCGACAGCGCTCAGCAGCGCTTTGTGGACAATCCCGCCGAAATGCGTACTAAAGTCTCCGCGGCTGGCCAAATCAGCCGCTATACACAGGTCCATGGTTTGTGAGTCGGCGTCATCTTCCAGATATGCAAGGAGCAGATTACCGCTGCTGCTTGCTGCTCCTCCGTTCTTGTTGGCCGGCTTGATCGATAGTCCATCGATTGAGATGCCTGCCGCCTCAAGTGCCGTGATCCATAATTGAGCGTTATGCGTGTCGCACACTCCCAATATTCGGTGTCCGCAGCCGATAATGCGCCGCAGAAAATTGCTGGTGATCGTTCCATCGACGCGATGCGCCGGCAGACCGATGATCATCACCGTCTTGCCCGCAGGTCCCCAAAGTCTGGGATGTACTCTTGTGAGTTCCGCGGGGTGGGTAAAGATCATCTGACAGTTGGGATCTACGTTTCGCAGCGCTGCCGCGGAAGTGAGCATGCCATCTGGGGTTGGAAAGCCAATCAACCACCCATCGACTTTCTTGAGCTCGGACATGGAGCCTTCTTTCTGGGATAAACCCGTTCTCGTACGCAGATCAATGATCAGCCTGGCAACACACCAGACCATAATTTCTCACCCCTCGTGCTGTTCTTGATTCTCCCTCAGGAAGGACCTGAGAACCTCGATGGCCTGTCCTTCGTTCGAGGGATGTATATCAATGAACATTTCATTTCCGTAAGGCGGGATGCCATTCCGCCTCAGCAACGTAGGCAGATTCAGATTCAGGTCCGTTGAGCATGCTAAGGAAACTCGGCGTCCTTTTGTCCTGCCTCTCGATCGGCTGAATCTGTTTCCGTTGACTAAGATAATTTTGTAACCAAGCTCGTATAACTTGGTTTTTAGTTGTCCTAGGTTATATGTTCTGCAGGGAAGAAGCACACGGACCAGTCCGTCACCAAGCTCTATTCGCCGCTCGATAATTTTGTCGTGGTCCTGGTCCAATTGGGCAACCTCTGTCACCCATCTTTTGATCCGATTAGTTGGATCACAATGATGCGCTACGTGCTTCGTCAGGTAAATATGTCGGTGGTATGGGTCAGCTCTCCGCGACTGGATTCGTAGTGACTGGTGTATCATCCCACCGAAGTGTGTACTAAAGTCCTGACGACTTGCCGAATCAGCCGCCGCGCAAAGTTCATGTGTATGTTCGTCGCCTCATCTCCCAAGGCTATAAGGAGCTGAGTCGCAGTATGAGTAGGCGCACCCCCTGCTTCCATATTGCATGGCTTGAGGATCAGATCAGTGACACTCAGTCCTGCTCTTTCCAGGGCGATAAGCCACAAATGGGCGTTATGGTGATCGCATAAGCCGATAAGCTGGTGTCTGCAATCGACAATACGCCGTAAGAACCGCGCAGTCATCCACTCACTTTTACTGTTTGCCGGCAGACCAATAATCAGAACATTTTGGTTATTGCCCCAGGCTTGTGGAGTCACTGCATGCAAGCTGTTTGGATCGGTAAAGTAGACCCGACAATTGTCGCCGGCGTTTCGCAGTGCCATTGCCGCAGCACAGACACCAGCCACGCTGGGGAAACCAAGTACTGCGGTACCGCGAGGAGCCGAGACATGAGACTCTCTTTCTGGGTAACAAACCCGCTACTCGCCCTTTTGCGAGTAATTTTTGAAAACTGTAAAGTTGCATCCTTGCTGGCCGACCTTTAATCCTTATATTGAGAGAAACGAATCGCTTCACCCTGACAAATCTGCATCAGCAAAATCAAGACTCATAAAGAACCTATGATTTGGATATCTCTTTTGTCCTAAAAATCCCGCCAAATGCTTGATAACGAGCTTTGTAACTCGAGCATGGCTAGTAAAATGCAGTCAAGATGAAGTATTTATTAGCCCATCTTTCAAATTAATTTTCACTTTGCAGGTTAGCGCAGCTGCGCTAGCGCTTGATAACGCTGGCTGATTTGTATGAAGCGCCAGCAATAAAGAAAAACTTACTCTTTGCAAGATCAACTGATCCGAATATACAATGTACGAAACATATTAGATGGCGGCGTACCCAGCCAGGATCAAACATGTACACAGGCATTGTTGAGCAAATAGGAATAATATCAGCGATAGCGGATAGCGCTGATGGGCGTCGCCTGACGATTAGACCCGGCAGCCAGATGGATGATCTAAAGCCGGGTGATTCGATCAATGTCAGCGGTTGCTGTCTGACAGTCACTGATTTAAAAGATAATTGCCTTGCCGCTGAAGTGTCTCATGAAACCTTGAGACGAACCAAGCTTGGTTTGCTTAATACAGATGACCGAGTCAATCTGGAACGACCAGTTAAGCTCAGCGATCGCCTTGGTGGGCATTTAGTCAGTGGACATGTTGATGCTTTAGCTAAAGTTGTTTCAGTTAAAAGTGAAGGCTTTTCGCAATTGGTTAGTTTTGCTTTATCGCCAGAATATGCGCCCTTCTTTGTCGAAAAAGGTTCGGTGACCATTGACGGTGTTTCTTTGACCGTTGCCAGTTGTGATGATTGTTCCGAACAATTTCAGTTTACTGTGGCTTTAATTCCTTACACTATGGAGATCACTAGTCTTGGTAATTTAAAAGCTGGTGAAGTTGTGAATATTGAAACTGACTTGATGGCTAAATATTTGATTCGTTGGCTGAATCTTGGAGGCGCTGCCGATCCATTTGAAAGGCTGCATTCGCCTACGATGACCGAGCAAGGAGCTCAGATAATTAGTTATGCTAAATAAAATCACCGCCACACAAAATGACACCAAAGGTGGAAACCCCGAGCCAATCTTTTCCACTGTTGAAGAAGCTCTTGATGATATACGAGCTGGCAAATTTGTTGTTGTAGCCGATGACGAAGACAGAGAAAATGAGGGTGATCTCATTTGTGCTGCCGAATCGATTACTCCTGAAATGATCAATTTTATGCTCACCGCAGCGCGCGGCTGGATATGCTTATCCCTGACACCGGATAGAGCAAAACAACTTGATTTGCCGATTATGGTGGAGAAAGGCTCGGATTATCAGGGCACAGCATTTACAGTCACAATCGATGCTGATACCAAATATGGTGTGACCACCGGCATTAGTGCTTATGATCGCGCCACCACTATTCGTGTTGCGGTTGATCCTAACTCCAATCCATCTGATTTGCGGCGGCCAGGACACACGCCACCGCTGATTGCTCGCCCGGGTGGTGTCTTGCAACGAGCTGGACACACCGAAACGGCGGTGGATTTAGCGCGTATGGCTGGACTGACACCGGCTGGTGTAGTTTGCGAAATACTCAACGCTGATGGCACGATGGCCAGAGTGCCGCAATTGGTTCAATTCGCTCGCCAGCACAATTTGAGATTTATCAATGTCGCTCAGCTTATTGCCTACAGGCTGAAGCGCGAACGCTTTGTAGTTAGAGAAGCGCAAGCCAAATTTCCTTCTGCTTATGGCGAATTTACCCTTTATGCTTATCGCAATCAACTAGATGATATTGAGCATGTAGCCCTGGTTAAAGGTGATGTAGCTAACAAAGAAAACATCCTCATTCGAGTGCACAGTGAATGTTTAACCGGGGATGTTTTTGCCAGTTTACGCTGCGATTGTGGGCCACAATTGGAAGCCGCATTAGCCATGATTGCTCAGGAAGAAAGTGGCGTGCTCGTATACTTGCGGCAAGAAGGACGCGGTATTGGCTTGATGAATAAAATTAAAGCCTATGTATTGCAAGATGCCGGCCAGGATACTGTGCAAGCAAATGAAACACTTGGCTTTAAGCCTGATTTGCGTGATTATGGTGTCGGCGCTCAAATTTTATGCGACCTCGGTCTAACTTCTGTGCGGATCATCACAAATAATCCGCGCAAAATTGTTGGACTGGAAGGATATGGTCTGAAGGTAACAGATCGCGTATCCATGCCCCCCGCCTGTAATAGCCATAATATGCATTACTTGCTGACCAAAAAAGAAAAACTCGGTCACTGGCTAGATCATTTAAACGATTAAAGGAACCGCAGGGGCGGGCGCAAGTCCGCCCGCGAAGAAAGTAATTACACCGACGGAATCGTATTAAATGATTGATGGAACTATAGCGAAGGAATCGTAGGGGCGGATTGCATCCGCCCGCTGACACAGAAAACGCAAGATGAAACAAGAACACAAACCCACCATTCCAAAAGATAGATTGATCGCCACCGGCTTGCGCTTTGTTGTAATTGTCAGCCGTTTTAACGACTTCATTACCACTCGCTTGCTCGAAGGCTGCCTGGACGCCTTGCGCGATCACGGAGCGGATGAGCAATCCATTGAGGTTATCTGGTGTCCTGGCGCTTTTGAAATACCGCTTGTGGCAAAGCAGGCGGCGTTAACTGCAAGATTTGACGCCGTAATTTGTCTGGGGGCTGTCATTCGCGGCGCTACGCCACATTTTGATCATGTTGCCGGACAGGCTGCCAGTGGTATTGCTCAGGTAGGCTTAGAGACCGGCATTCCAACAATATTTGGTGTTCTGACTACAGACTCTGTTGAACAAGCAATGGAACGCTCCGACAGCAAGTCCGATAATAAGGGTAATGATGCTGGCTGTGCCGCCATTGAGATGGTCAATTTATTGCATGACTTGCATCGTCGCCAGCGATCAAATGAAAGTGCGGCAATTTCAAAGGGATGCAACTAGCCCTGCTCCATTGTCTAAGCATCCCGATTCTATGCTTTTTCTTTGAGTGGATTATCTTTTAAAGGATGGTCGCTCATAAAACGAGAAAGTGCCTGACTGACACGAATTGTGTCCAGTAGCGGTCCTTCTACTTCTATTTGCTTGAGTATCAAACCTTTATGCAAAGGCAACTTTCCTTGGGCAAGGCGAAACATTGTATTGCTTGTCAGATGAAAACAAACCCGAGGCTTATCGCTGGTGTCTTTATAGCGTTGTACATAAACCTTATCGACGAATGTTTTGTCTCCATTTGTCTGTATGGATTTCAGGATCCAACCCAAGCTGTTATTGTCTTTAAGCCTGAATCCGACAGTGGTACTTCCCTGAGTTATTTTTTTTAGCAGCTCACCATCCAAATGGTTGGGCACGAATTGCTCGAAGTAATAATTAGCCAAATCCGGAGTAAAATCTAATTGAGCGGGTGCCGCAATTCTATGCCTACCCCAATTTTTTTCTCGTCCAGCCTGAACGATTTTGGCAAAATATTCTTGGTTAAGTTTTTCCGGGCGCAACTGATAACGTCCAGCCACCTCAAATAAATTGCGCGTTTTTACCTGCACATTGTCCAGGAGTAGTTTTTTTAATACTAGCGGTAAATTAAGATCATCTTTCTGATGCGTTGGCACTATTTCTTTAAGCTCTAGCGCTTGAGCTAAATGCTGTAGCCATTCTCGATTTAAAGTGGCTTGTGTGCTGACAAAATTACAAATGCGCGGGCGCAAATCGTCTTCCAGGAAACGCCAGAACATATAAACTGTGATGTCAATTGGCAGGAACCACAAAGTGGCGTCTGGCTGGTGAGCCAGGGGCACAGATTGATTTACAGTAATTTTGTGCTGAATGTTATATTTTGTGCTCTGATGAATCGGCGTTATTTGTGATTCCGGATCAAGAGCGGCAAACAAATTGGACAAGCCATTGCAAGCAAATGAGTAACCATTGGCAGTGGCGCCAGTAATCAGCGGCAGGCGCACGAGGTACCAGCTTGCCTCTACTTTAGACAACCCTTCGATTAGTTTTAATTCGTAATTCTGGCATATTTTTTCCCAGTAGCTGTAAGGCTTTCTTCTTTCAAACTCCATTTCCTCAGGAACAACCATATCGGGCTGCACCCCGCCCCACAAAGAGGAAATCATGAATACAGGCACGCCTTTAAGAGACTTAGCTACTGCTGGCAGCTCGCCGGCAGCCCACGGTGCACGCGGCACTCGGGCATCGTCAAAATTAGGTGGCAAACCACAAAAGATCAACGCATCATATTTAGTGTCACGCGGAATTTCATTACTGTCCAAAAACTTTAATCGATCTTGAAAAGCTTTAAATTTATTACGCGTGCCAAAAACCTCTTCCAGGGCGTCTTTAGCAGCAGAAGCCAGGTCAAGTGACGAAAGGGTGAATAAATTAAGGGAGGACTTGGTAGCAATATGTACGTGCCAACCTTTGGCTACCAGCCACGCTGCAAGCGGTGCTGTAAATGTAGAAATTGGTCCCCAGATATAGACGGTTTTATGTGGTTCTGTCATCGGTAATTACGCTGTTTGTAACCAGTATTATGTTATCAATTTTTGTCCTTAGGAAGTAAGTGGTCAAAGTTTGACTCAGACCCAATTATCTTTGTGTGGGCGAGTTCGTCACCCAAGCGCAGTCCGTCTGCACGACTGTAAGCTCGATAGCTTTCAAGCGGTAATACGATAATTGCATATATTGCTTCAATAATGTTTAACACATCCCGCACCGGGTCAATAAGAAATTCCCTGGTACGAGCGTTGGTTAACGCAAGCAATAATAATGGGAAGGTCAAAGTAAGATTGCGCAACAAAGACTGGCGGATGCTCAAGGGCAGTCCTGTTTGGCTGGCTACCACCTGTAAACCCATCAAGTTTTTGCCAATGCCGCGTCCGGAGAAAAAATAATCTCTGAGCATGAATAACAAAACGAGAATGATCTGCTGGTTAACCAATCGAGCCCAGTGACAGGAATTAAGCAAAGTATGGTTGTGATAATTACAGCAGCGATATAACAGGCAATTAAATCTATGAGCAAAGCGATTATGCGCTTATTTGCCTCGGATTTCCGCGTATTTACACCATTCTCTGTCATGCCTTGCTGATTGTCTCACTATTGAGGTTCTTGGATTAAAATGACTATTTTGCTGGAGTTGCTAGGTGCCCAAATTGCCGGCTGATTGATAAAACATAAAAACAAATAATGCTTATTCCTTTAACATACTATTGGAAATGTACCATGGTAATAAATAGATGAAAAGCTGTTTAAATCTTTAATAGACTGATTTATCGGATTATATTAGGAGAATCAAGAATTATCATTTGATGGACAAGGATAACAAATCACTACAGTAATTGTTGATGGTTTAAGAAGCCCATTTGCTAAATTAGGCGGTGGGCTAAGCAGCTTTGTCGGCAGTAGATTTAGCAGCACCCCTGATAAAAACCCTTCTGGCGCGTCATAATGTTGATGGTGGGCTTGTTGATGAAGTCATACTGGGGCAGGTTATACAAGCCGGTTGCGGTCAAATACCTTCGCGGCAAGCGGCAATAAAGGCCGGGATACCGGTTACTTGTGAATCGACTACGATTAATAAAGTTTGTGCTTCTGGTATGCGTGCTTTAACTATTGGCCATTTGCGCATTCAAGCTGACGATGGACATATTTTGCTTGCTGGCGGAATGGAATCGATGAGCCAGGCACCTTATTTAATTGCTGCCAATGTGGCTAGATTTGGCAAACGGATGGGCGATGCTGCTCTAGAAGATGCGATGATGGCTGATGGTTTACAATGCCCAATTAATGATGTGCCTATGGTTTCATATGGTTCGAGGCTTGCGCGAGAGTTTGATATTTCGCGTCAGTCTCAAGATCACTGGTCATTGAGAAGTCATCAAAGGGCTATTCAAGCGCAAAACAGCGGCCGATTTGCCGGTGAAATTTTGCCGTTCAGTCTTAGTCAGGGGAAAAATAATATTGTGGTTGATAAGGACGAAGGTCCGCGTGCCGACACAAGTCTGGATCTTCTTTCGGCTTTAAAGCCGGTATTTGACCCGCAAGGGACAGTCACGGCAGGCAATGCTCCTGGTGTAAATGATGGTGCTTGTGTAATGCTTTTGATGAGTGATGAAAAAGCCAGAGAGCTCCAACTTAAACCCCTGGCAAAAATAGTCAGCCATGCTGCCTGCGCACAGGACGTTCCTTATCTGGCAACTGTACCGGCACTTGCTTGCCAGAAAGCTTTGATCAAGGCAGGGCTGTCTATTGATGACATAGGCTTGATGGAAATTAACGAGGCTTTTGCTGTGGTTGTTTTACAATCGATGAAAATGCTGGGCATTGACCCGGAAAAAGTTAATGTCAATGGCGGAGCCATTGCTCTTGGACACCCAATTGGCGCTAGCGGTGCTCGTATTGTCTTTACCCTGGTTAAAGAAATGCAATTGCGTGGTATTAAATATGGTGCAGCGGCAATTTGCTCAGGTACAGCCCAGGGAGATTGTGTGATTCTTTCTCGGGAGGGACTTGATTAAGACGTGCGGCGCGCTAATCAAATACCACTACAAACAAACGAACAAATACAAGCCAGGATGGAAGATCTGTCCAGGCAAATCAGGCACCATCGATTTCTTTATTATGTTTTGAGCGCCCCGGAAATTTCGGATGCAGAATTTGACGCTCTCTATAAAGAACTGGAAGCACTCGAAAAAAAATATCCAGACTTAACCAATCCTGATAGTCCGACGCACGAAGTGGGGCCATGCCCAGCACTGAGTTTAAGCCGGTGGGGCACGCTACCCCGATGCTTAGTCTTTCTAATGCCACATCAGACGATGAATTAGTTAAATGGCAAGAAAGATTATCCGATAGATTAGTTAAAGTATCAGATTCGCAATCGCATGATCTTTCTTATGTTTGTGAATTGAAAATAGATGGTCTATCCATTGCCCTGACGTATGAGCACGGCACCTTTGTAAAAGGTGCCACCAGGGGCAATGGCGAAGTGGGCGAGGACATTACTCTCAACTTGAAGACCCTGGCTTCCGTACCGCATAAACTACAAAACAAAAAAAATTCCTGAGTTACTTGAAGTGCGTGGCGAAGTTTATATGCCAAAGGAAAGCTTTGCTGCTCTTAATGAGCAACTATTGAATAACGGGCAGTCTCCCTTTGCTAATCCTCGTAACGCTGCAAGCGGTTCTTTGCGCCAGAAAGATCCCAGACAAACCGCGAAGCGCAATCTGGCCTTTTTTGCTTATTTCGCTTATATACATGATAAAAGCATTCCCGAACCAACCAGTCATTTCGCTACGCTAAATTTGCTAAATGAATTTGGTTTTACGGTTGAGCCACATCGTGAGCTGGCTAATGATGTGCAGGGCGTTCTGCAATATTGTCACAAGTGGGCTACCAAAAGACACGAATTATCTTATCAAACAGATGGTGTGGTAATAAAGGTTGATAATCGCCAACTCTGGAGTATGCTTGGCTCTACCGCGCACAGCCCGCGCTGGGCTGTTGCTTATAAATATCCACCAGAAGAGGCGCAAACGACAATTGAAGCCGTGCATTTTGATGTTGGGCGCACTGGTGCTATTACTCCTGTTGCCTGGCTTGCCCCTGTGAAATTAGCCGGCAGTGTGGTAAAGCGAGCTACTTTGCATAACGCTGATCAAATAAAACGCCTGGATGTGCGCGTGGGCGACACGGTGATTGTTCGCAAAGCAGGCGAAGTAATTCCTGAAATTTTGCAAGTAAAACCCGAGCGGCGTCCTGTGCATACTAATCCGATCAAATATCCAACTAAATGCCCTGGCTGCAACGCTGCTTTGATCAAAGAAGAAGGCGAAGTGGTTGTGCGTTGCCCCAACACTTATGCCTGCCCAGCTCAGCTGGAGCGGCGCATCGAGCATTGGGTTAGCCGAGACGCCATGGACGTTGATGGTGTGGGCGAATCTTTGATCAAACAATTTCTTGAAGCTGGTTTAATACACTCGGTTGTTGATCTCTATCATTTAAAGAAAGAAGATCTATTAGCCCTTGAACGCATGGGCGAGAAATCAGTTGAAAACGTTTTGCAGGCCTTAAATGCTTCTAAAAATAGACCACTAGCCAATTTAATTTTTGCTCTGGGAATCAGGCATGTTGGTCTTAATGTAGCTGAGCTGTTGGCGAAACATTTCTTATCGCTAGACAAACTAAGCCATGCTGCAACTGAAGAAATGTCCAGCATTGAAGGTATTGGTCCAACCATATCGCAGTCAGTTTTTGACTTTTTCCAGCATGCTGAAAACCGAAAATTAACTCATGCTCTGAAAAACGCTGGTATTCTTACCGAAATGTCTGCAGGCGAAGCCAAGCCTGTTTCATCAGCCCTCGCCGGTAAGACTTTTGTTTTGACCGGTACTTTGCAAAGTATGGACAGAACTGAGGCGGAGAAGGCAATTAAGCGCTTAGGGGGCAAGGCCACCTCTGTAGTTTCCCAAAACACAAATTACTTAGTAATTGGTGAAAATCCTGGTTCAAAATTGGATAAGGCCAGGCAGCTTGGTATAAGATTAATTGATGAGTCGCAGCTGCTCGATATGCTTAAAACCGCCTCCAGTGGTAACATAGATTAATCTGCCTGATTGACAATCTAAAGGAGATATTAATTTAGATGCACAGCTTTCACGTTAATTCCTTTGGTGCAGCGGTTGTACTTTCCACTTTGTTTATGGGGGTACTGGGAATTCTGGTCATTGCGCCCATTGCCTGCATTGAATATACCTGGAATTATTTAGCCTCGCATGTCTGGTCTATACCTATTATTAATCCATGGCAAGCCATGTTGATGTATCTTGCTGTGGCATGCATTGTCTATTTGCTTGGCTGGGTGCAAATTGAAATTAGAACTGGTACTGCAGACTAATGCCTCAGGCAATTTTCTTAATTGTCTTAGTTTTTTTGACAACTGAGTTTCTGATTTTAAATCAGCCTGTTCTATCCAAACCGCGTAGTGCAGGCAAAAATACTGTTGAACCCTCCAAAGAGAATTTTGAGCTTGGTCTTAGTCGCTATAAAGCGCATGATTTAGACGGAGCAATCGACGCTCTTTTGCAGGCAGTTTATTTCAATCGCAGCACATATTTTCCTCAGGCTTATTATTGGCTGGGCGTTTGCTACCAAGATAAAAAGTTAGACGCCAAAGCAATTGAGGCATTAAAGAAGAGCGTTGAGCAATCAATTGCTCCAGCTCCTGAAGCGCATATGCGTTTAGGCGAATTATATTTGCGCAATGATCGCCTGGAAGAAGCTCAGTCTGAAACTGGTAAAGCCTGGCAAGATTATCACAAAATGGAAGTACCTAACGTGCATAATTTGCTTGGTTTAATTGCTGAAAAACGTGGTAATCTCGGCGGTGCTCAGGAGCAATTCATTGAGGCTCTTGGGGAAAAGCCCTGGCGCTACACTGAAGCCTGGATGAATTATGCTGAATGTTTGATGAAGCAAAAAGATTGGGGCGCAGCTGCTATGCAATTTCGCGCTATGCTCGACCATCCGGTGAAATTGAAAAATCTTGATCCAGAAAAAATCTATCTGGAAATCGGCATTTGTCTACTAGCTAAAGGTGACCATCAAGGGGCAATGGATAATTGGCATGAATGCTTGAACTACAATCCAGACGATGCCATGGCTCATTTACAGCTTGCTCTTTTGCTCGATTCCGAGCGCCATATCTCTTCGGCCATAAAAGAATATAAAGAGTATATTCGCCTATCGCCTGAGAGCCCGGAAGTAGTAAAGCTAAAAAATAGAGTCTTACTGTTGGAACAGATGTTAAAGTCCAATCAATCCGAATCATCTCTTGAATCTAATACTGAAAATCAACCTGCTACCAACCCTTCTCCGTACATGCGCAAAAAAATGGAAGACTCAGCTGCTGCGCAGAAAAAGGAAATAGATAAACAAAGAGAAAATTCGCCCGCTCCTGCCAGTAAAGAATCTGGGTTTTAATTTACTCAGTCAGAGTCTTGGATTGTGCAATTATGGCGATTTGCAATCCTATAATTAATCGCATGATGCGCATTTTAAAAATTTTGTTCGCCATCTTAGTACTTAGCTCTAATAACATTTGTTGGGCCAGTCCGCAGTCAACGGTTGACGAAATAGATAACCTAACGCGCCAGATCTTGCTCAAAGAAATTAGCCTTGAGCGATTCAATCTACACTATAGTCTGGAGGTGGCGAAACAGGGACGCTGGAAAGGTTGGCGTTATGCGGCTTTCCAGGAGACTAATGCCGGCATGTGTTTGGCAGGTGCAATAATTGGTACGGCCTACCCAGGTGGTCATACAAATGCGCCCATTCACCCAATAACTGGCATACAAGAAACTGCTTGCTATGTACCAATGATTGGCTCAATTATTGGTGCCAGTGCGGCGGCGCTTGAATTTGGCATTAATCAATATCACGATTATCAGGCCAGTAAAAAAGGCTTTTCACCTCGCGTGGCAAAGGATTATGTTCTTGCCTTGATTAACGATATTACTGACCTTCTCTGGCAGCGGGAAGCTCTGGTCAAGATCGAGGCATCCTCGCCAGTGATGGCCCAGCATGCTGAAATTGACGCAGCAGAGGGGCGCATACTCTATGACCTGCGCGACCAGGGAATGCTTGAATTTGAAAGATTCCATATAGGGGACAGAGGACTGCTTGCCTTTCAGCAGGCGCAATACATTTTTGATTTGTCCAAATACACGCTGAATGCTATTGGCTTTGGATTAGCCTATCTTTCTTTGCACAGGCATGATCGCAAATTAAATTTTTCAAGCGGCATAATGTGGGATATATCTGGGCCGAATCTATATTGCCGGACCGATTTTAAGCAGGGCATTTGGAAAGGTAATAGGTGACTTGCATCGATGTGTTCCAAAATCAAAAGTGGACAACGCTGAAAATACTAATATTGAAGCACTTGAAGCTGATTGCGCGTATCTGGACAAATTGTGCAAGGGTAATCAATGCGAATCACGACTGGTAAGAGCATCTCTTGAACGAGCCGAAATATATGGTTTGCAAAGCAAAAACTTTCATGATGAAATTCGTCAGTCTTTGCAGGAACGAGCAGCTGCAAAATTGTCCGCTACGCAAAATGTGGGTGCTGGCATTTTTGTTGGTGGCTTGAAATTGACTCAAGGAATTGTTAGCACCATTCCCGGGTATTATCGCTCTTACAACGGTAATACCAATCGCGCTGCGCGAGTAACCAATAGCGATATATTTGTCGGCTCAGTGGTGAGCATTCCTGCCTGCGGATTTGCCTTGGCTGATACTTTGCGCATTCAGGTGCAAGGTGAGATCAATCGCTACCAGCTTGTAAAAGCAGGGCAACTTCCCAGGCAATTAGTGCCAGCGCGGTTGGATAAACTTGACGATATGGAGCGTTGTCTTACTTTGAGTAAGACAACGCTCCCTTAATTTCTCTGGACTATCGTCAGGCAGTCAATAGTCGCGACGCGCCAAAAATTTCTTCAATTGTTTTTTGTGCTCGCCGAACAACATGTGTCTGCTCATCCCGGCCAGATTGATAAGAATACTTATCGGCATATTCTTATTTCTAGCCAATGAAAGGCGGACTAAATCGCTCTCGTCTTTGACCAGCTTTTCCAGGACTTCAATTAGGAGGCTTGGATTGGCACTGAGCGCCAATCGAACATTTACCGAAGTGTCCGTTGCTAATAACATTTGCACAGCCACTGGCAAATGAAGATTTTCAGCTACGCGTTTTCTAATCAGATCATCTCTGTGTTCTGCCAATTCAAATAATTTTCCAGCTGAACTAGATGATTGCCCGCCTAAATAATAATCACGCCAGAAATCTGTTGATTTAGCAAGACTCTGGCTAAATTTTCCGCCAATCGTTTCCATGGGTTTAAGCATAATTTTTCTCCAATTTTCTAGACCGGTCATTTATGTATATCAGGGGATATTTCCAATTAGCAGGAACCGCCGCAGTCTCCGCAGCCTATTCCTTTGCTGATTGCATTGATGGGCAACGCTTTTGCTGCCAGGTTGAGTACCGGGCTTATTTCACTGATGAACATTTGAGCCGAAAGAAGAAGCACAGGGCTAATAACCGGCAAGAACATCTTTGCCATATTCAAATAATCTGTATCGATAAAAGCAAAGGCAAAAGAATTCACTAATACCCTTATTAAGCGACCAAAGTTTTTTGTCCGTTCTGGATTATTTAAAATCTGTTCCGTCATCTCTCGCCCTCCCCTCTTTTCTATATTGAAATATTAGACCAGTCGTCTAGTAAGTGTCAAGGGAGGATTATATTGGGCATAAAGCCTTGATAGGACTACGATTACGATAAAAATAGTTGATTTTTGGCCCAATATCTTAATCTTTTCTTTAAAAATACTCAAACCAGGGCGAAATCGCTAAAAGGCTTATAAGCCAACGATTAGAGGTTGCAGGCTGTCTTTGTGTGGATTGACAAATACTAACTGACTCGTCTAATATATATAAGGTAAGGGTTAGCATTCTGAGAGTCAGGAATTGAATATGAGCAAACAAATAGCCGCTAAGACGGTCACAAAAAATGTCCTTTTGGAAACAGGTGTGCGGATCATGCTTGAAAAAGGTTATAGCAATACCGGTATTCAGGAGGTGCTCGACGCCGCTAATGTACCGAAGGGATCCTTTTATTATTATTTTGACAGCAAGGAAGATTTTGCTTTGCAGATAATCGATTATTTTGAGGCTATGGGTGACGAACTATGGCACAGATGCTTTGATGATGGTAAGTCGACACCAATAGAGAAGTTGAAACTTTATTGTCAGGAAAAGAAAAAAATGCTCGAATCAGATCAATGCCGCAAAGGTTGTTTGATTGGTAACCTCAGCCAGGAAATGTCTGATCAAAGTGAAGTTCTGCGTGCTCGACTGGAAGAGGTATTGACCAAGTCACGCAATCGTCTTGCCCGCTGTATTAAAGAAGGCCAAGATAAAGGGCAAATCAGTACTAGTATGGATCACATCCAATTGGCCGAATTTTTCCAAAGTGGTTTGCAAGGCGCAGTAATGCGAGCTAAAACCACGAAAACATCAGCGCCATTGCAAGCTTTTTTTGACATTATGTTTAGCCAAATTCTCAAAGCATAATATATTAATCTACAATCCTTAAATCATTTGCCTTTGTATATTGGTGTACGCTTTTCTGCAAAAGCTTTAACCCCTTCAGCAAAATCGTGACTACGCCCGGCAATTTCTTGAAGGTTGGCTTCATATTCAAGTAATTCTTCCAGGTCATTAAATATGGCTTTATTCACTGCTCTTTTAGTTAGTGCGAAAGCTAGCGTTGGTCCATTAGCAAGCTTCCTAGCTAAATCCAAAGTCTGCTCAGCTAACTTTTCCGGTTCTACAACTTGATTAAGCAATCCAAGACTTAAGGCTTCTTGCGCGCTCATTTTTTCTCCTAAGACCATTAATTCAAATGCTTTTGTCAGACCAATCAAGCGGGGCAAAAAAAATGTTGACCCTGAATCAGGCACCAGTCCTACTTTAATGAAAGATTGAACAAAACTGCCATGTGAGCTAGCAATTCTAAAATCACAAGCAAAAACCAAACTGGCACCAGCTCCCGCAGCTACTCCATTAATCGAGGCAATAACAGGCTTTTCCATTGTGCGCAGCTTTAAAATAATCGGATTATATCGCCGTCGCAATGATTCGCCTAAGGAAATCGCTGCTTGTCCATTATGTGATCCTTTTGATTCCAGACGTGCTTGCAGATCTTGCCCGGAACAAAACCCCCTCCCAGCACCAGTAATGATCAGAGCCCTGACAGCATTATCTTTTTCACAATCTTTCAAAGCATCCTGCAAAGAAAAAGATAGTTCATCGTTAAATGCGTTGAGCTTATCCGGGCGGTTCAAAATAATCGTTGCTATGCCGTCTTTTTTATCGATAAGCAAAACATTTTCTGCGCTCATTTTGTAATCTTTCCCCTATTTTCCTTGAAAGACCGGCTCACGTTTTTCCAGGAAAGCATTCATGCCTTCTTTTTGATCTGCTGTGGCAAAGAGCGCATAAAAATTCTTGCGTTCATGCTGTAATCCTTCTGATAAAGATGTCTCGTAACATTTAAGAATGGCTTCTTTGGCTAGCTGTACAGCTATGGGGGATTTCTTGGCGATTGCTTTGGCCATATTTTTTGCCTCTTCAAGATAAAGCTCAACCGGCGCTATTTTATTTATCAGGCCTATTTTTAATGCTTCTTGAGCATTAATCATTTCGCCAGTCAAAATCATTTCCATTGCCTTAATTTTGCCTACCAGGCGAGTTAGCCGCTGCGTGCCGCCGGCACCAGGGATGATACCAAGATTAATCTCCGGCTGTCCAAATTTAGCATTTTCAGAGGCGATAACAATATCGCAATTCATCATCAACTCCAGCCCGCCACCCAAGGCAAAGCCACTCACAGCAGCAATAACTGGCTTTTTTACCTGGCGAATTTTATCCCAGACGGCAAACTGATCTTTGAGCATTATGGATACAGATGTTTCCGGCAACATTTCGTTGATATCAGCACCAGCAGCAAAAGCGCGTTCATTGCCTGTAAGCACTATTGTCCTTATGCCTGAATCTTTATCTAATTGTTCAAAAGCACTTACTAATTCACCAATCAGTGCATGACTTAAAGCGTTATACACTTTTGGCCGATTAAGCTTGATAATCGCTATTGCCTCTTCTTTTTCTAACAAAATGTTTTCGTATTCAGTAATTGTTTTCATCTATAAATTCCCTAGCGCTTGATTTGTCCACAGACAAATCTTGAATTGATCACTCACATTTTTACATATCTGACTGCTCAAATGAGCTATCGCCATAATTGCCATCAACTCGCGTGATCATCGTTATTCGTGCTAGCGCTAGCTGCGCTAGTGGCAAAGTGAAATCTTGGAATATCATAATATAAAAGATATGCAATTACTTTTATATTGCTGATCGATAACTGGAATATTGATAACTGCTATCGCTTAAAGGACATGCTTCTAAGACAATAAGACAAGTTGACAAGACTATTCTCACATAACCTTGATTTTGTCTGTGCAAAAGTGTCAGTTTGAGTTGTTTCCAATTCAATTGATCAGGTCGTTCTCCAACCAATAATAGAAAGCAATATAGGATATTTGTTTAGGCTGCTGCGGCAGTAAGTGGGAAACTCAATTCATCCTTTAAACATACAACGGGAGAATTGCAATGCGCATGTTGTTCTTCTGTGGACACTCGAGCAAATATATTGTCCCTCGCATTACAGCCTCCGGTCATGAAGTGACGTTGGCGACGCAAGTGATCGGCATTAGCCAACACGCTTTGCTCATTCAAGATGGTTTGCTGCTAAGAACAATTGAACCGAGTGATTTTGATGTTGCTCTCTTCTATGCTTCGCCCGTTGATTTGCCTATTGGCTTCAATTTCCATGGACGAACGCAGGACCGAGCTGATCGTCTTAATACTACTCCGAATGGACGTCCTTACGCTAGCGCTGCACCGGCGTCTGAGGACGAAGGCAGTGGCTATACGGCTATTCAGGTCGCTCGCAGGCTGCCGAGGGGGTTGCCGATTATCGATCTGGATCCCGGTGCTGGCGGGCTGCCGTTCAACGTGATTAATAGGGCTATTAAGCTCGATAGCTTTATTAAATATCTAGATGCCCGTAAGCAAGAGAATATAACTTTCGTCGCCCGACCACGCAAAGGCTGAGCGAAGCATCTCTTACACGGAAGAAGCGAGATCATGAGAAAGATAATGATACGCGCTTTCAGACGGGCGCGGTTTGCCTTTTGGGTGAGTCAAGGTTTGATGACCAGCGTTCGAGTATTGCTTACCAAACCCTCGTGGGTTGCTGAACGGCGAGCTGGTATGGTTGCTCAATGTCTTCGAAGCTTAGGTGATGACATTGAGTTATGGTCTCGAAGCAAGTTCAAATGGTATGACGATCGAGCCAGGTGAGAGCGAAACTTCAGGCCCTCCATGATAAAGGCTACAGGCGGTATCAAAAAGCCAGGAAAGCGCATAATTGGGTGCGTAGAGCATGGTGCCCTTATCCGTTGAGAGTATACTGCGCATTGAGGATTTATCAACACTCAAGCGCATGTTACAAGACCTGGGCTAGGGCAATGGATCTTAAGAGTAGTAATGGGCAGGAAGACATATGATCTTCCGCCTAGGCGGCATTGGCTGAAACTAAAGCGGAGGTGCAGGGAAGTACTTCTGCTTAGCCAGTGTGATCTTATCACCAGCTTATTTATTTGCTAGTTCTTTTTTGTTTTTGGCGACTGCTGCGGATGCTTTTATAATCCATTTCTTTTTTATTTTTAAATGATTCAAGTCCCGCTCGAGTTTCCTCCATACCCGCATGCAGGGTCAACCATTCTCTAGCATGGCCGATAGTCATTGCCCAGGAAAAATCACGCCAGAAGTTTATTTGTTGTTTTGTATAGCGCGTGCATTCAGGTAATTTGTTATATAATTTTTCAGCAAGAGTCTGGACTGCATCATCCAGTTTCGCATATGGTACCACTTCATTGACAAGTCCCCATTCAAGCGCTTGCTTGGCGCTAATTGGCTCGCAAAGAAAAAGCATTTCGCGCGCGCGTCGATCGCCAATGATCAGAGGCAGCCATTGCGTGGCTCCGCCGGCAGCCACCGAACCGCGCGCCGCACCGACTTGTTTTATGGTCACATGATCAGCAGCTATTGCCAAATCGCAAGCCATATTTAATTCATTGCCACCGCCAACCACCATGCCATTTAAACGAGCAATGGTTACTTTGCCGATATTGCGCAGGCGATCATGCATTTCAATAAAAGCATACATCCAGTTATAGTATTTACGAGGTTCAGGCAAAATCTGCTCCTCTTGTTCTTTTAAATCAGCGCCAGTGCAAAATGCTTTGTTTCCCGCGCCCGTAATCACCACTACAGCAATTTGGTCATCATTGCTGGCATCAAGAAATGCTTGTCCTAATTCTTGCAGGGTGGGTAAGATCAAAACAATTAAAAACTTCAGGCCGGTTAATAGTTATTTTGGCAATGAAGTCTTCTTTCTCGTAAATGAATTTTTTCATTAATTGACTTCGCAAATGAGCATTTGCACTAAGCCGCGAGCAAAATTATTTAAATCGCTGGCGGCTGCTTTGCCTGGCTCGGAAGACATGGCCCCTTTCAAAGAATCAAGATTATCAAAATAAAGATTAGCCACTAAATGATACTCTGATTCACCACCCGGAGAACCAATTACCTGGTCCAGTTCTATTTTTTTCAAGCCCGGCATTTTATGCGCCAGTGGAGTATGTACTTCTTTATAATAGCGATCAAATTCATGTGCATCGACCTGGTTTTTTAAAAAGAGCAGTTAGCTTGACCATTGTTTACTCCTTTGACGTTGTCATGCGCTTATCGATTACTTTTATTGATTTTGCTTCATGGCACATTAAAGCACCTGGCGGCATCAATTCTACTTCAGCTGAAAGGGAGAGTAGATCCTTAAGAAGCTTTTTAATTTCTTCTTTTAGTTTATTTTTTAGCCTGGATGCTTCAGTTGCTTCGAAAGAATTTTCCCATTTCTGGGCAGTTTGCCGGTGCAATTCTACTTGCAAACAAAGAGTATCCATGGCTTTTTCACGATCGACAATAATCAAATATCTGGGAGATAGCTCAGGACGTGTCAGCAAAATTTATTCTACAGCACTTGGGTAAAAATTTACCCCACGAATAATTAACATATCATCCAGCCTTGCTTTTACTCGCGCCATTCTGATCATTGACCGGCCACATGCACATCGCTTGTCTATTTAAACTGGATATATCGCCTGTGCGATAGCGCAAAAGTGGCATTGTTTCTTTGGTTAACGTAGTAAAGACTAGTTCTCCTTCTTCGCCATCAGGTAACGGTTTGCCTGTTTCAGGATCAATAACTTCTACCAGGAAATGATCTTCCCAGATATGCAAACCGCCAGTTCTCCAGCCTAGAATACGGGCATTCCATCGCTACACCAGGACCAATTATTTCGCTCAATCCATAAATATCTAGCGCTCTCAATGGAAAGCTTTCTTCCAATTGTTGCCGCATTTCTTCGTCCAGGGCTCAGCACCAAAAATACCGGTCTCAAGATAAATCGTACTTAGAGGAATCTCAAGCTCTTCCATGGTACAGGCAATATTTAAGAGCATAAGTAGGAGTGGAGCAAAGAATATTGGCTCTTAAATCTTGCAAAAGGCTAATCTGGCGCCTGGTCATGCCACCAGAACTGGAACAACAGTTGCTCCTAATAATTCAGCACCATAATGAACACCAAGCCCACCAGTGAAGAGCCCATAGCCATAGCTATTTTGAATAATATGTCTGGCTTAACCCCAGCGCAACTAAGGGATCGAGCACAAACTTCCGCCCAAGTGGACAAATCTTTTTTGCTATAGCCGACTATAATTGGCCTGCCCCTTGCTACCAGATGATGCGTGAAAGCGCGAAACTTTACCTGTTGGCTGACTGAAAAGTCCGCAAGGGTAATTTTCTTGTAAGTCAATTTTGTGAGTAAAAGGGAAGTTTGGCAGATCAGTCAGTGACTGAATGCCATCACCATTGATACCAGCATCTTTAAATTGTTTTTATAAAATGAGTTATTTTCTTGCAGATAGTGAATCAGATGCTTTAGTCGATTTAAATTGTAGATCTTTCTAATTCGATCTGGAAAGAATCTCTATCTCACGATTCCAGATTGAAGTTGAGATATTTTTTGCCAATTTGGCCATTCAATTATGAACCAACTAAAAACGTTAACTGAGAAATTGTTGTGTCCCGATCTTCTCTTATTCTACAAGGCTTATATCTGGCACTTTCAATCCATAGGAACTCAAGAGAGGCTTAATTTCTTCATACCAGACATCTCTAACTGCCTGATTATCTCTTTGCTTTAGTTTAAAATATTGATAACGCTGATTGGATTGTGTGCCACCTTTGCCAAAAATTTTATTCACTTTTGGAAACCAGAAATCAAGGGCTCTTTGCACATCAGCTTTTTCTTTTGCGTCCTTGCGATAGTTTACGCACCCAAGTTTCTCCATGTTTGACATGCATCAATTCTTCTTTTTCAATTTCACTCATCGTGCGTGACCATGGACCCCAGCTACATTCAGCTGCATCATGCAATTGATGTCCGGCGGCTCTGTCCATCAAAAAATTGAACATTACTAAATCTGCCCAGGTTTTAATTGGTTCATAAAAAACCTTCATACGGTTTTTCATTTTATCTTCAAAAACGAGCTTATTTACATTAACTCCCAGGCGTTCCAGCAAGTCATAAACAGCTTTGGCATGTCGGCATTCATCTTTGACAATATTGGCCATCGCTAGTTTTTCAGCTATTGTCGGTGCCCCTTCTATCCAGGGTACATAGCCATAAGCGCCAGCCAACTCTGAATCTGCCTGAGCAATCATTAAAGTTAAGAGAAGTTCTTTATATTCGTCAGTAATTTCTTCCGCTGATTCAAGCTTAATTCCAGCTTGAATTTTCTCCATCATTGATTCTTCTTTAGTGGCGCTACTTTTTAGAACCATTTCTATCACCTCGCCCTGACCATCCGGCTTGACCTGCTGAATATTATCTAGTCGGATGTTTATTATATATGCGATTAATTCGCAACATCGCGACTCTATTAGCTCTAAATATAGCATGATATTTATTAAATCTGCTAGCTTTTAGGTAGAGCTTCGGAAAAAATGAAGCTTTCAGGTAATTGAGCGGCCGGTCAACTTTTCAACTAACTTTTACCAATGAATTCTGATCAGATAAATAAAGACCCATTTCGGATAAGATCCTTGTTTTTAAACCGCATTTGGTGGCTTGCCCTACTTGGGATGGTCGGCATTTTTGTTTATATCCGTTATGATGAGCAGGTTTTTCCTTCTGCCTCGATCAGTCTTAAGCTTCCCTGCGCGCAGATTGTTCATATCGCCCGCAAACTGGCTAATCAGCTTGGCTATGAAAAGTTAAGCGCCATCGAGTCCACCCAATTTACTCTTGATCAGGACGCAAAAACCTTTCTTGAATATGAACTGGGCATAAGTCAAGCTAACCAACTGATGAAGGAAGATCTGCCCATCTGGTCATGGCGCACTCGTTTTTGCCGCCAGCATGAACAGGAAGAATTTAGAATTTGGCTCAGTCCGGCAGGCAGGCTCTATAGCTTTATTCATGAATTCGAAAATGATCGGAAATTACCCTCCCTCAGTCAAGATGCAGCTCTTAAGTTGGCCAGGCAATTCATTGAAGGGCAGGCTAATCTTTCACTTTCTACCTATACGCTGATAAAAAGCGCTTCCTTTACCGAATCGCATCGTACTGATCATGCATTTACGTGGCAGGATACCAGTCGAGATTTTCATGGGGCAAAATTGCGCATACAAATCGGCGTCGCTGGCAATTTGATTAATCAATTTAATTATTATTTGTATGTGCCTGAAAGTTTCGAGCGCAAATTTAGCACTATACGTTCGTATAACGAGCTTTTCGAAAGCATTGCTTCAATTTTTTATTCGCTGTTGCAAGTGGCCGCTGTATTTATATTTTTATGGGCGGTGACCACAAAGCGAATCCGCTGGCGCTTTGCCATAATTGTCGCCTCTTTTATGACTCTAATTGATCTGGTTGAGTCATTCAATAATATTGCCTCAGTGATTGATAGTTACAATACGCAGAAATTATTTTCCGGCTATCTGACGGAATTTGTTGTTCAATCTTTAACTGGCTGCTTGACCAAATTTCTCACCTATCTGATTCTGGTGGGTTCTGCTGAGTTGATATACAGGATGAGTTACCCTCAAAAAATTGCCTGTGAAAATGTTATTGCTCAATCCGGTTATAGATGCAAGTCGATTGTTAATGGCAATTTGCTCGGGCATATTTTGCTTGGTATAGATTTAGGCTGGATTGTGGCTTACTATTTAAGCGGTCGCTGGTGGCATATTTGGTGCCCGTCCGGCGTGGACAATTATCAAGTATTGAGCACCATTGTTCCTTGTTTTTCCGCAATAGCTATTGGTGTTTCCGCAGCAATCAATGAAGAGTTTTTGTATCGTGTCCTCGCTCTCAGTCTTTTCCGAAAATTCACACGCTCCTTTTGGTTGGCGAATATTTGCCAGGCGGCCGCCTGGGGATTTATGCACAGCAGTTACCCCCAAGAACCGGCTTATGCCAGAGGGGTAGAGCTCACAGTTGTCGGTATTACTCATGGCTGGATTTTGCGGCGATACGGACTATTGCCTTGCCTCATTGCTCATTATCTATTTGATGCTCTGGTTGATAGTAAACCGTTATTGGGCGCTGAGGATATATGGCTTAAACTTTCTGCCCTGGTGCCTGTGTTGCCATTTCTCTTGTTCTATGTTTATTCCTTATGGAAAGCCAAAAGGCATGGCTACACGGACGAATTGCCTTTGGAGAATCGTTCTCTGGCCCATACGGCGTCTCCGCTTGGCGATCTGAAAGAGTTAAAAGAAGAATTGGTTGCTCAGACAGAACCCCCGCCTGGGCTGTTGTCCCATTTCTTTTCCATATCAAAAGCCACCGCGCTGAAGCTTGTTTTATTGGCCGCTATTAGCTTAGCCTTAATGCCCTTTTTAATGAAATATCGCGCGGTGAATAAAGATGTATATTTTACCCTTGATCGTCAACAAGCTATAGAAGCGGCGAAAAAAGAATTGGAGCGCAAGCATGTCGATCCTCAGCCATTTAAGATCGTTGCTTCGCTTTCTGATGAAACAAATACTCTTGCTCTGCAGTATGTATTTGAGCAGCTTAAAACAAAGCAGACGTTAGATCTCGCTCGGAAAAGCGGGCAAGGTTTGTATTGGCGGATACGCTTTTTGCGGCCATTAAATGCCACAGAGTACGAAGTATGGCTAGATCAAAAGGGAGCGGTGCAGGCATTTGTTTTAACCGAGCCGGAGGATGCGGTAGGGGCAAAACTCCCTGTTGATCAAGCAAAGAACGAAGTGGAGTCTTATCTAAAAACAGAACACTCGGAATGGCAGCCGTATAAATTTGAGAACTGGCAAGTGAACGAACGTAAAGCAAGAACTGACTATACTTTTACTTATACGGTGCCCAGCCTGAAAGTCGGCGAAGCGGAATTTAAAGTCACCGTTAATGTTCTTGGTGATGTGATATCTGGGTTTGATGCGGATTGGGATATACCAGATCAATGGCTTAATGAGCGGAATACAAGAACGGCCAAAGATGAGATTCTCTTGCAGCTGCGCACCGGCTTTAATGTTTTCCTCTTCGTGGCCGGTATCATCTGGGCGTTTGGTCTTCTCAGGTCCGGTCAAATTAAATGGAAACTAGCCTACTTACTGGCGCTGCCGTTTATGGCGGTTTCACTCCTTCAGCAGTTAAATGGCTATCCTCAATTATATCGCCCCTACATTACTACGTTGCCTCTATATTCTTATATTGTCAGCCTGGTAACTAATTATTTGCAATCTGTGCAGGGCAATTTTCTTTATTTCTTCTGCGGCTGCGCGCTGGCAGTAGCGGCACTATATACGGTGGCGCAAGGGTCTAAATTGCGTTTGATTGCTTCACTTATATTTTCTCGTCATCACCAGCAATCGCTAAACGAACGCCGAACATTTTGGCTAAATTCCTGGTTGATAGCTGTGGCTGCTATTTGTTTGCACTCACTCATTAATTCAGTCTCTGATACGCTCCGTGCCCACGTTTCTCCAGGTTGTCCGGTTGAATCTTTAGGTACCATTTGTGTTTTGGCAAATGTTGCCTGGCCATCATTATCAATTATTCTTGATGCTCTTTCTGCCACGCTAAATCAGTTGATGATGGTGGCGATTTTTTCTGGTCTTTATAAGCGCTTTTGTTCGGGCTTTACTATGTATGCAATTTTCATTGTGCTGATGAACCTGATTACTTATTCAGCCACAAGATATTGGCAAGATTATGCCATTGATGTGACTACGTCTTGCATTTGGGAGCTTAGTATTTGGTTTTTTATTGTTAAAATCATTCGCCTCAACCCGCTGGCCTATTTGTTTGTTGGTGTGATGGACAGTTTGTTTTCCATTTTGATTGATATGATCGAGCATGCGTGGCCAATATACTCGTTTCCCATCATCCTGGCCATACTACTTCTGTTGGCACCAGCACTCTATGTTCTTTACTTGTGGCTTATACCAGATAGTAAAGTGCAACCGGGGGCAGTCGGTAAATGATTGGTCATAGCTAGAGGGATTTTATGATTTTTGTGTATCGTCCATTTGCAGGGCGGTCGATCATTGGAATCGTAGGGGCGGGTTGCACCCGCCCACTGATCGGCAACATCACTCAATTCTCAACTGTGATTAGTTTTTGCTGCTGAGATTCTTCCAGCGTTGATTTGACAAGAGCAAAATGAAAAATAGTCCATGGTTCTAACTTGCTTCGCCTTACTATATGTAAGCGCATAGTGGTTGCTTTAAGACGAGGAAGAATTTCTTCTAATTTTTCTCTGGGCACAATACTATTGTCAGGCATTAATACCTTCCCCGCTTCTTGCGGATAAGCTGTTTGATTTTCTTCTGTTTTAGTTTTTAAATTTGTTTTAGTATTGGTAGCGATTTTTAAAAATTTAAATTCGCCGCGTACATCTGATTCAATCGTTTTGCCATCAAAAGTTATCGCGTTAGGCGATAAACTTGGCCTTAATCGCAAGCTAAATGCTTTTGTCGCCTCTTGATCAGGATCGTCCATAAAATTCTGCAATTCCTTCCAGGTCATGTTTTTACCATAAGCCATAGGTAGCGGCAAAAAGATTGGGCTGTATTTATTGCTGTTGAATTGTATTGGCAATTCCACTATATAGTCGTCCGGGTGTTCCCAGGGGATGCCATGTTTTGCTTGGGGCGGACTTTCGATTTTAGTTTCCACCGGCTGACCGATGGTAAATGGGTGACCAAGTAAAAAGGTTAGATTAGTTTCTTGCCCTGTTTGATAAGCTAGATACGAACCCCAACCATAGCTTTTCGGACAATGGCATGTATTATCGCCAAAGTGTCTAACTATTCTGCTCAAATTTCCCGTGCGCAGAGCAGACAAAAATGCTATTGCTTCACGGGAAGGCGTTGCTTGTTTTGCTTGATTAATCCAACTTTGCAAAGCAAACAGAGCAAGAATCAGGAAAAGAATTGGAATGGCATATCTCATTTGACTTTATAATTACTTGTGCGCCTTTATCTATTATAAATAAACGGGAAATAATTATAGATTTTACTGGTCATGACGCGTTAAGTGATACAAATTAAGCTGAGAATATCAAAAAGTACTCGAATAAATGAAATATGCATAAGCCATTGATATATAAAGGTTCTAAAAAAGTTGCCCAGTTCAGAGAGTCAGTCATCCGCGAGATGACCAGACTTGCTGTCAAGTATGAAGCGGTCAATCTTGGCCAGGGTGTGCCTGATTTTCCCAGCCCGCCGGAATTGAAAGAAGCAGCGGCGCAAGCAATATTTGCTGATATCAATCAATACGCCATTACCTTTGGGGACAAGCTCTTGCGCGAGGCTTTAGCTGAAAAATATTCTGCAGCGCTCGGTTTTGCCATTGACCCCGAAACTGAAATCACTGTTACTTGCGGAGCCACAGAAGCCTTGATGGCCACAATTTTGGCCACTGTTGATGTGGATGAAGAGATTATTGTATTTGAGCCTTTCTATGAAAATTACTTGCCACAAATTATTTTATCCGGGGCGAACATTCGCTATGTTTCCCTTCATCAGCCACGTTGGCAAATTGATTTTGATCAACTAAAGCAAGCCTTTAACGAAAAAACCCGGGCCATAATCATTAATACTCCCCATAATCCAACCGGCAGAGTTTTCACGGCCAATGAGCTTCAAGTGATCGCTGAGCTTTGTCAGAAATGGGGCGTATTTCTCATTACTGATGAAATTTATGAGCACATTCTCTATGACGGTGCCGGACACACTTATCCAGCCAGTTTACCTGATATGCGCGATTTAACCATCACTATTACTGGTTTTTCTAAAACATATAGTCTTACCGGTTGGCGTATTGGCTGGGCAATTGCCAATCCGGAAATTACCACTGCTATTCGCAAGGTGCATGATTTTCTCACCATCGGCTCGCCTGCCCCGCTACAAAGAGCGGCAGTGCAAGGGATTAAATTTCCTCCTTCTTTCTATTTGGAGATCGCTCAGGAATATGCAATCAAGCGCCAGTATATGATGGAAACACTCGATAAAACGTCCATGCCTTATTTTAAACCGGAAGGCGCTTATTATATTTTTGCCGACATATCGAAATATGAGGGCTATTCAGGCGATCTTGATTTTTCGCGACACCTTTTGGAAAAAGTGGGTGTGGCTGTAGTCCCTGGAACCAGCTTCTTTTCCACTAAATCGAAGGAAGCAAATTCGTTTATCCGTTTTTGCTTCAGCCGCAGAATGGAGACTCTCGTTGCAGCTAGAGAAAAATTATGGCAAGCGAAATTGTGATCTTGTTAATGAATTGACTGCGATAAAATTTTCAGCAAGATCCCCTGCTCCGCAAGACAGAGAATAATCAACATTCCTGATGGCATAAATTTTCTGGTTTTTACCAGCCGCACTATAAAAATGCCTTCTAGAATGGCAGTCAACAAACAAGCGTAGATAGAACCGCGATTAAGATGCCGATAGGCAACCCAAGCACAAACAGCTAGTAAAACTGCACTCACCGTACCGGCAATAATTGATGCTTTGCTTTTCTTTCGCGTAGCCAATGATGCCGCCGACCAACATAAATATTGCTAATATAAAAATACTTATAGCGCTGATTTGATTTGGACTCATAAAAATCTTATTTCTCCTTGGCTTACTATTTTATTATTCTGATAAAGTCCCTTGGTCACGTAAAAGACAATCAAGAATCGTTGCCATCTTCTGAAATTTGGCTCAGCATCAATGTTTCGCCAGAAACGTCACATAGGGATTAACGAATGTGTGGAGGCTATAAATTTATCGATAAAAGCTGTTTGATTAGCCATTTCTCGATTCTGGCGCAGCGTGCCCTTTTTTTCATTCACGGATCCATAAAGGGCCGCACCACCCCCGCCGGAAACAATATAGATTACTCCTTTTGGTATAGTGTTTTTATTACCATCAAATTTTTTATCCAGAATAAAGTCACCACTGACAGTACCATTAGGATTGCTGATTGGATTGCCATTTTGTCGAGGGGCTTTAAAAACCAGCGGAAAAGAACGTTGATAATCATGAGCATGCCCTGAAAAAACTATATCAACTCCACAGTCTTGAAATAATGTCGCTTAACAGACGCATGCGCTGTTCTCTAGAATGCGCTTTGTCAATACTAAAGCCTGGTTGATGAAAACAAACAAATTTCCATGTTTGTCCTTTAGCTGTTAGTAAATCTTTACGCACCCAGTCTCTGAGTTCCTGGTTAGTCCAATCCATGTACGGATTAGCATCAAGAATCAGCCAATGGCTATTGCCATAATCAAAAGAATAGTTTGACATAGTCGGATAGCGAGAACCGGCTGCCAGCAAATATTTGTCTGTATTCTCCGCCCTGCCAAGTAATTTAGGGATATTATGCTTGTTCGATGATCTTCAACGGTCCATTCAGAGGGGCGGACCAGACTTCATAGAAAGCCAGGGCATCTCTTAACTTATCAAGATTGATACCGGCTTTATTGTCACCATAGGCGATATCATGATTGCCAAGCACAGGCAGAGCAATTGTTGATTGTAATAATGGAGCGCCCGATTGCGCCGATACTTTATCATTGCTAAAAATTGGAAAAAACTTCGCCAGATACTCTGATAAACAGCCGAAACTATAGACAATATCACCTGCTATCACCAAGAAATCAGGCTTATGCAGATATGTCTGGTAAACAATTTTTCTTTCCGGAATGGTATCAGCGCCGGTATCACCAAAAAGTGCAAATCGAAAAGCTTGATCATGATTTTTGCGTGCTGTTGCCTCGCCAGAAAAAACCTGATGACCATTTTCCATTAATTTATAGGCAAACCTTTCTCCCGGTATTAGATTTTCGATTGGGTTGTCAAAAAGATAAAGTTTGTCAGGAACAGAATAAGAAAGGACGGCTACTTTCGCTGGTTTCTGCTCGGACCATTGCGTAGCGCTGCTCGTCTTTACCTGCAAATTCCATTTACTATGGTTGGTCGAGGCTACCCAAAGCAGATCAAGATTTTCTTTATCGTTTAGTAATGGATGATCGCCCAGTTGCAAATAAGGCTTGACAATAAAATTGGACTCTTGATCTGCCGCTTTTACGATGGCCGGTTTGAGGGCAATAATTTGGACTAGCAATAGCAAAGTCAAGAAATATTGCCGCCACTTATTCATTGCCGATCACCCTGAAATTCTAATAATAATGATATGCCGAGAGCCGGAATTGAACCGGCGACACAAGGATTTTCAGTCCTCTGCTCTACCGACTGAGCTACCTCGGCAAGGATACCAATAAGTTAAGGACGTTGTGAAGCAAATATAACATATAGAATGGTGAGGAGGTATAGCGGGAGCGAAGTGCGGCGACAGAGCCGTGCGGAGCAGAGCGTCGATAAGCGCGTCGAGGCGAAGAGACTGAAGCCGAGGCAGCGCATAAATCAGGATTCCGCAAGACAATAAACTCTTCCGTTAACCATACGGTTTTGATCAACAAGAAGCCAAATATAACATATAGGAAGTAGCGAGGTACAGCGTTGGTGAAGCGCGGCGTGCAACTAGTAAATTGAAGGGCTCAATGAAGTGAGATGATTGTACATGCCAGTAATGCGCAAACCAGTGCTTCCTCTACGCACCAAGATGTCCATATTGATCTGATGGGAGGTAGGATGATTACCTGTCTCCAAAACTAGTGTTCCCGTTAGTCCTACCACTACGGACTTATCAGGATTGATTGCCTCTGCTTGCACAGAAATGGGCTGGAAAGCCCCCGTAGCCTGTCCTGATGACACCATTTGCGCTAATTGAGGGGGCCAATAGGCCTCTTCGAAACTTTTTATAGCCTGGGGCGTCATCCAGTTTGCTGCCGCCTGATGACTTTGTATGGCGGACTGCGGTGTATAATCCATGGCGCCCTTCATCCACCATTTTATGAAATCCACCGCTAAATCCGGCTGTAAACCGCTATCGGCGCTGTATTCACTTGGTTTGCTTTCCGGTGCCGCTTGCCTAGGAGAACTAGCCTCTGAAAGGCTAGGTTCGCCGGCAGTTTGAGGAGCAGAGCGCGATTCTGGTTTATTATTAAAACCGCCAACAAAGGCGCCTAAAAGACAAACAATAAGCAGTCCAAAGAGAAGCTTATCGCTAAAAATCTTTTGTATTGTCAGTCGGATGGCTTCCTGGAACATAATAGTCGTCTGTCTCTAATTAACAATTGTCTTTCGCGGGCAACTACGTCACTCTTGTCTTGACGCTTGAATAATGGATATAACTTGATTTTCGTCAAAACTGAGAAAAAATCAATAGTTTTCTCGTAGACTTCCCATGATTTGCCCAAATATCGTATGGTCAGAGGGCAAAATTTGGCTAAAAATGACGCTAAAATACAAAAGTTGCTTGCTCACCCTCTAGATTGTTAATCTTTAATGAGCGGGATGCTGGTGAAAAATCTGAATGGACAAGCTAATCTAGTTGTAACATTCTACGAGCGGGTATAGCTCCAAAAGGCGAGGGGACCGAGCCGAGGCAGCGCTTATAAAATGACTGAAGAAAATAATTTGATGGCTCCTACTACATTGTTTGCCCTAAATTCTGCCAGCAATGCCCCAAGCGAGACAACTGCCAACGAATATAATTTTGACTATACTGAAGCGAGCTTAGACGCTAATATTGTGTCTTCTGGTAGTTCTGCTGAAGTGAAATTGTCTCAAGATAAATATATTGCCTACACGATTAAACTGCCTGCTCATCAGCTTGCTGCTTTGCAGTCCATTTGGTTGGAGCTTAAGCGTTTGTATGGGACACATTCACCGGATAAAAGTGGCATGATCCAGCAGGCAGTTGAAGAATGGCTGAAAAGATGGGACGGTCCCGATCGCGATGTTTTGCTCGACAATCTATTGCAAATCCGCGCTGATACCCGCCGCCGTCAGTATAAAAAGTCCCCGTAAAACAGATACCTTATGCTAGAAATACAATCTGGTGTGTCACTGCGTCCGCTGCAGCGCGCGGATATGCAGCTGTTGGTTCTTTGGATTAATGCTCCTCATGTTGTCCCATGGTGGGATGGATTGCTTGATGAGCAATCCGTGATCGCAAAATATGAGGCTAGGCTTAGAGAGGATTCGCCAACAAGAGTCTATATCATTGAATGGCAGGGTAGCCCCATAGGGATGATTCAATTCTATCGGACATATCGATTATCCAGACTGGGATCGCATTGTTGGTATCGATCGCGCCGTCAGAAATGATTATTTAATTGGAGATCCTAATCACACTAGCAAAGGGATAGGAGCAGCAGCAATTTCTCAACTAACAAAAATTGTACTCAAGCTTTATCCCAATATCGATGTCGTTATATCAGCCCCTCAGAAAGATAACCGTGCATCATGGAGGGCATTAGAGAAAGCAGGATTTAAAAGGATAGACGAACGCAAACTTAACTCTGGTTGCCGATCCGATTCTGGCACAAGTTACATATATGCATTCTGGCGAAACCAGAAAAACTCGTAAAAATAGTTCCTATCCAGGATCATTATTCTTGGCGGAAATGATGGATAAGATAATAAATTAAACCAGCACCAACAAGAGCGACAATGACAATGTCGAATTTGTGCCAGATGCTGATAAAGCTTTCCAAATTTTCACCGAATTTGATACCAACCCAGGTGAGGAAATAACACCAGATCAATGAGCCTATAAAAGTCAGTAGCGCAAAACAAAGCAAAGTGGGCGCGCAGTACGCCTGCCGGAAACGATATGAACGTTCTTACTACAGGCAGCATCCTACAAATAAAAAAGGTTATATCGCCATAGCGGTCAACCCATTTATCGGCAAACTCAAGATCTTTATGCTTCAGCAAAAACAATCGCCATATTTTTCTAAAAACGGCCTGCCGCCAATCATTCCTAACCAGTAAGAAGGAATCGAACCCAGCAAGCAGCCAAGAGCACCAGATAATGCAGCCAGGTGAATATTCATTTTGTGTTGATGAACAAGCATGCCTGCTGTGGGCATAATTGCTTCGCTAGGCAATGGGATATTGGCTGACTCGATAGCCATCATGATCACAATGCCTGGATATCCCCAGCTAGCAATGGTGTCTTTTACCATCTGTAAAATGGGGTCGATTAATTGATGTAGCAAAGTAGAAATCCTCTTTTGTTTTATTGTAACTGAACAAAGGCAAATTGATTATCGAAGCGGTCTTAAGTCTTCAGGGTTTCTAGAGCAACATCATAAGCCGGGCGATCTTCGATATGACAGCGCACTTCGGAACGCATTTTTACGACTTTGGCGGGCGATCCTACTAGCACTGCCTGTGGTGGCGCATCGGCTGTGACAATCGAGCCGCCGGCAATGACTGCTCCAGCTCCAATTCTTAGCCCAGGCAGAATTAGGGCCTTCGCGCCTACAATTACCCCTTTTTCAAAATATGGACCTTGCCTGCTTTTCTGGCAAGGAGGATGCCGGCTGTCGACTGTGCAGGACATTGGATAAAAATGCACATCGTCTTCAATAGTTGTATAAGTAGCAATAAATACATTATTGTGAAAACGACAATTATTGCCCACTTTTATATGTCCATCAGATTGTGAAAAGGCACCAAAGCTACAATTATCACCAAAAATAGTATATTCACGAATGAGCAGCCCGATTGCCAGTCTGAAAAGAATTTCCCGTGCTAGAAGCCGGCATACATAATTGTGCCCGAGCGAATTATGCTGCCTGTACCAATTTTTAAAACTGGATTTGTATAATTTGCATCTTTGGAAAAAGCCGCTAATCTTTCACCAAGTATGCATTGAGCACCAATAAAAGAACCGGCACCAATATGCACATTTTCATAAATGATTGCTCCCGGCTCAATGCGTACATTATCTTCAATAACTACACCATCAGCAATATAAAGAGAAGGCGACAAATGCACTGTTTTGGCTATTTTGGCTTTAGTGCTTATATAACTAGAGCCTGTATTGTTTTCTGTGAGCATTTTTGATAATTTTATACTGGCGTGCTGACCGCACTGACCATTGCAGATGGAGCGACCATCAATTCTTGCCCGATTTTTTTTAGCGTCTTAGCAATTTTTTCAATGGCTGTTTCGTCTAGTTCGGGATACATAGGTAAAGAAATTACTCGATCAGCAAGTCTTTCGGAGATTGGCAGATCGCCTTTCTTATAACCAAATTGAGCGAACGCTTCTTGAAGATGAATAGGCACTGGATAATAACACATAGCACCAATGCCATTGTCTGCTAATTTGCGGATGACGGTATCGCGTATAGTGCCAGTTTCACAGTATCGCCAGCTGAGACGTTGACAGGAAAATTCTTATCACCAAGATTTACTACTACGGTGTATTGATGCCACACATGTTTTGTGCCAGCACTGTTATCACCGCCGATTGCCGAAGGTAAACTGAGCCATTCAATTGAGCTCAAGGCTTGATTGTATACTTTGGCTAATTGATTTCTTCTTTCATTCCATTCTTTCAGATACGGTAATTTGGTAAGCAAAATAGCTGCTTGCAATTCATCAAGACGGCTGTTAACTCCCAGCTCTTCATGGTAATAGCGTTTTCTCATTCCATGAGCGCGCAATCTAGTCAGTCGCTGAGCTAAATCATTGTCATTGGTGACAATCATGCCCGCGTCTCCACAAGCGCCTAGATTTTTGGTGGGATAAAAACTAATGCAAGATAAATCACCAAAAGAATCCCGTGGGATTATTTTTGTAAAGCGCTCCGATGGCTTGAGCATTATCCTCAATAACTTTTAAAGAATATTTTTTTGCTAAAGCAATAATTGTATCCATATCGGCTGCCAAACCGTACAAATGTACGGGCAAAATTGCTTTTGTTTTTTCGGTGATTGCTGTTTCAATCAAAGATGGAATCAATATTGAAAGTTGATTGATCTACTTCAACAAAAACTGGTGTAGCACCTCTCAAGAACAATAGCTTCTGCTGTAGCCGCAAATGTAAATGAAGGAGTAATTACTTCATCGCCTGGTCCTATATCTAGAGCCCAGAGTGCCAGTTCTAAAGCATCTGTACCATTGGCGACGCCGACGCCATATTGACAGCCGCATATATTGGCAATTGCCTTTTCCAACTGACTACCTTGTTCGCCCAAAATATAATGTCCGCTGCGCAAAACGACTTAGCACTGCCTGCTCTAATTCTGGCGCCAGAGTTGAATATTGCTGCTTGAGATTGAGAGCTGGTATTTGGTCCGGCATTGATACTGTGACTATTATTTGCGAATCTGTAGAGTCTAACCTTTTCAAGCAGCTCAGTCAAAATAATAAAAAATAATCTTAAGATTGCAAACGACATATTTCGGAAGGAATTGTAGGGGCAGGCGCGAGTCCGCCCGCTGAGGGCGGTGTTATAAAAACATATAGCGATGAATTTTTAAAAATTCATCGCTGATATTGTGACTATTTTGTTTAAGGCTTAGCTTAGCGTCTGATTTACCAGGCATAGCTACAGTTCTTGAAAGAGCATTGGTGACGAAAAGGTTGAGACTAACCCCTTCTTTTTCTGCTCTAACAACAAGAGCTTGGTGAAGAGATTTCGGCAAACGTACCGTAAATTTTCCACTGAACTTAAGGTAATGCTCATCACCACGCATGGCGGCAGCTGCACGGCTAGCTCTTACTGAGTGCTTACACAGACTTGCGAACCAACTTGCGGCCGATACCAACCTTCTTATGGGAACGCTTTGGTCTAGCTGATCTGCCCGCCAATTTTATTAGAACTTGCTTTCATATTAGAACTCTCCTTTGCAGTTAACATAGATGTAAAAATGCGTGAGAAAACGTCCCGTCATTGCGGGATATCTCAAGCGATTGGGCTGAGCTATGGGTGCTATACCAGGTAGCTCTCCGGCACATCTGGTATTACAGATGACGCCGGACCAGTTATGCTAAATACCACCACTTTAAGTGGCACTATCATCTTATCAAAAAGTCTATAATTTGGTAGTCCTTTATATATTCATTTGCAATATACCCGCAAAGTTATGGCGGATGAATGTTTAAAAACCTGCCCCACCGCTGGTGCGGCACCACTTTTAATGGCTGGTATCAAAAATCGAGATCGTTAAGGAAGATTACTAATTTGCGAAAAGGCACCATAAATTGCCCACAGAAATATTAATTATCAGACTATCTGCGCTTGGTGATGTGGTGCATACACTGCCATTGGCTGCCGCTATTAAGCGGCATATACCGGAGGCGCGCATCACATGGATGGTGCAAAAAATGGCCGCTCCCTTGCTCTACAACAATCCTGCTGTCGATCACGTACTCATATTTCCCGGTAAAGCTGTGCTACCGGGATTGATGGCAACACCGCCTGTGGTTAATCCGGTTAAACAGCTTACTGATTTCTGGGCTGAATTTAAATCAAAAAACTATGATATTGCCATTGATGCCCAGGGACTCTTTAAAAGTGCCTTTCTTGCCTGGTTATCTGGTGCCAAAATTCGCCTGGGTTTTGCCAATACACGGGAATGGGCGGATAAATTTCTCACTCATCCCGTAGATGTCGGCGAATACTTTTTTACGGACAGGCATATCGTAGACTTGAATCTTAAACTTGTTCTTAAGTTATTAGAATTCCCCCTGGATAATCTCCAGGAACACAAGGTTGCCGGGCAAAAGAATGCCTACAATAATATAGATGTTGAATTTTCTTTGCCGCTAATACCAGAAGAATCACGGCAAAAGGTGCGGGATTGGCTAGCATTCTTCGATGGTCAAGAAAAATCTGCCCAACATAATGCTGTTCAGCAAGAAACCGTCCGTGGTGCAGGGCAGTCTTCGCCAATTCAATCTCGTACTAAGGCTCAAGGAATTTTTACCATTCTTTTACCGGGCACTACCTGGGTAACCAAAATCTGGCCTATGCATAAATGGCAGGAACTGGGACAGATGTTAATTGACCGAGATCATCACAAAGTCATTATCTGTGGTGACTCGTCTGAGATTATATTAAATAAACAATTGCAGCAATCTCTAGCCAGTACCAATAATAAGGCAGTATTGGATCTAACCGGCAAAACCAACCTACTTGAACTCATTGCGCTAATGGAGAATGTGCAATTGGTTATTGGTGGTGATACTGGTCCATTGCATCTGGCAAGCGCTGTGGGCATCCCTGAGGTAGTTGGTATTTTTGGCAGCACGCCCTGGAGAAGAAACAGACCGTATGGTACTCGCGGGCATGCAATCTCTCTTAATTTGGATTGTCAGCCCTGTTATGCCAAAAAGTGCCCACTACATACACTGGCTTGTCTGATTGACCTAAGCGTTGAGCAAGTCTACGAGCAAATTAAAAGTATCGGTGCTGCGTAGAAATGGCTTTTATGGATTTAGAAGTCAAAATTTATTCCCAGACCCAGCGGTCGATAGTTTTTGACCAATCTGAGAGAAGCTCATTTTGACTGAAGAAAATGCCGATTTCTCTTTCTGCACTTACTGGGCTGTCAGAGCGGTGGATAATATTGCGCCCGA
The DNA here is from genome assembly GCA_963767815.1 of Candidatus Melainabacteria bacterium. Classification (GTDB taxonomy): domain Bacteria; phylum Cyanobacteriota; class Vampirovibrionia; order Obscuribacterales; family Obscuribacteraceae; genus CAVYFJ01. Next base: position 614,418 of record CAVYFJ010000004.1, read on the forward strand.
TGTCTGAGGCAAGATCTGCCCGTATTGTTCCTGGAAGGGCCTCAACCGGATTGGTGGCACCGACAACTTTGCTGACAATAGCAATGGCGTCTTTGCCCTCTAATACCATAGCCACAATTGGACCGGAGGTAATATGTTTTACCAACCCATCAAAAAATGGCTTGCCTTTGTGCTCTCCATAATGTTTATGTGCAGTCTCACTTGATACCGAGGTCAGTTTTAAACCGACCAATTTTAATCCTCTATTTTCAAATCTTTTAATTACTTCGCCAATCAATCCTCTTTCTACGCCGTCCGGCTTGATCGCGACAAAAGTTCTCTCCTTTGCCAAAATGTTTCTCCTTCGATTGCTATCAAAAATGAACTTTACACTATTGTTCAAGAAATTTTGATCAGTTTTGCAAAACGTGGATCTAATAAGCGTTTTCCAGCTTCTTTGAAATCGACGTTGTAAAGTTCCTTATTTTTTTCTCCAATTATTTGAACAACTTGCCCGATGCCAAACTTGTTGTGTTGCACTAGCTCACCCACCTTTAATGGTACGTACAGTTGGGCGGCAAAGTGTTGTTTTTTGTCCAGGTCTTGTTTGCCATGATCTGGGATTCCGGATCTGCTGCCGGTGCCTGTTTCTTTATTCTTGATCTGTCCGGTATTAGCGTAAGGTTCTTTGCGATTTTGCTGGCGTGCTTCGCTCTCGTTGCGCCCCATTACCCTCGATTTGGCCTCTTCCCAGCCAGTGAATTCAGCTTCTGGATGTGGATAAAAACCAATCAATAAATCAGGCGAAATCTCTTTGAGAAAGCGGCTGGGTGTTGTTTGATTGTTGCTGAAATTCGAGCCAGTATTGGCGAAACGCCCCAAGAACATTCTGCGTCTGGCTAGGGTCATATACAAGAGATCCGCAGCCCTGGTTACACCAACATACATAAGGCGCCGCTCTTCTTCAAGCGCTGCTGGGGAGTCAAACGATCGGATATGAGGAAAGAGTCCTTCTTCCAACCCCATGAGAAAAACAATTGGAAATTCCAAGCCCTTTAGCTGAATGCAGAGTCATCATTGTTACTGCAGACTGCTCGTCCTTTAAAACTATCAAGATCGCTGACCAGAGAAATTCTGGTTAGAAAAGATTCCAGATCACTAGTTTCAGCTATGCTCTCAAATTCTTTTGCCACTGCCAGCAGTTCACCGATATTTTCTAGCCGGCCAAGGATTAATTCATCTTTTGTCGCTCTGGCTTCTTCTTCTAGGTTAGCAAGGTACTTGCTTTCTTTTAAAACTATCTCCAATAGATTCTGAAACTAAACTTGCCTGAGCAATGGCTTGCCAGTGTCTGAATCAACAAGCCAAAATCTTTGATTGATTGGCGTGCTTTGTTACCAAGGTCAGCAATTTCCTCACAGCGGACGCTTGCTTCAACTAGGCTAATATTATTTTGTATAGCATAATCATAAAGACGTTCTAACGTTACTTTGCCTATCCCACGGCGGGGTATGTTTATAACGCGCAAGAAATGCCTGGCTATCCTTATCGTTATAAATAAGCTTTAGATAAGCGAGGGCATCTTTAATTTCTTGCCGTTCATAGAAGCGAGTTGCGCCAACAAGTGTGTAAGGGATATGATTGCGCACCAGAATTTCTTCGATTGCTCGGCTCTGGGCATTTGTTCTATATAGGATAACCATGTCTGATGCGCTGCTGCCTCTTGCCTGCAGCCGTTTTATTTCTTCGACAATATAATAGGCTTCATCGATTTCATCAGTTGCTTCGTAAACCTGTACTTTGGATCCTTGACCACGATTACAACGCAAAACTTTTTCCAGTCGTTCAGTGTTATGAGCAATAATACTGTTGGCCACATCCAATATTATGCCAGTGGAGCGATAGTTTTCTTCTAGCTTAATGAGGCGAGATTGCGGAAAATCATTTTGAAAACCAAGAATAATGCGGAAGTCCGCTTTACGCCAGGAATAGATTGACTGATCAACATCCCCGACTACCATTAAAGAACGCTGTTCGTTATCTTTCTCAATAGCCTGCGTTTGTTCTTTATTAGGCAAGCCAGTGGCTAACATACGAATAAGTTCGTATTGGGCTTTATTGGTGTCTTGAAATTCATCTACAAAAATATGGCGAAAACGCTTATGCTGTCTGGTGAGCACACTATTATTTGAACGCAATAAATCGTTAAAGATTAAAATTAGATCGTCAAAGTCCAAGGCATTATTACTGGACAGCTCACCCTGATAGTTAGTATATATTTCAGCAATTCGATTTTCGCGATGAGTCTTTGCCTGGTTGGCGAATCTGCTGGGAGAGAGCCCGTCATTTTTGATTGATGAAATAGCATGCTTGATTTCTCTGGCGGAAAAAACCTTTTCATCTAGATTGAGCTTAGCAATTTGAGATTTAAGGGTGTTGACACTGTCTGTTTCGTCATAAATGACAAAATTGGAACTCCAGTGCCATCCTTCTTCCGTTTCATATGATTCTATTTCTTTCCTGAGCAGGCGAGCGCATATGCTGTGAAAAGTACCGATGGCTAGATGGTTTATTCTGTTTTCACCAAGAATCAACTGCACCCGCTGCTTCATTTCCGCGGCCGCTTTGTTGGTGAAGGTAACGGATAAAATTGACTCGCCATCTTGATTGAAATGGGTCAATAATGCCGCAATTCTTCTGGTTAATACAGTCGTTTTGCCGCTGCCCGCGCCGGCAATAATAAGCGTGGCCCAAATTCCTGCGTAACCGCCTCAATTTGTTCTTTATTAAGCCGGGCCAGTAAATTGTTGCCTGTCTCCAAGCTAACATTCATTTTTGATGTTTCCTGTTTTGTACCTATCAAATCTGAGTCTAGCAAGCTTGTTGCCTCTTGGCAAAATATCGATAAAAAAATGAACCGATCGGTAATCAAGAGTACAACTTCTGTTACTTCAGGCAGCATTTTGTCTGAGTAAACTGTAGACTGCTTTTCTGTCATCGATTTTCTTGCTGGCATATCCAATTTGTAAATACAGGCGAAACATGGCATCAACCGAATCAAGCGCAGCCACCATTCCTAGTGTCGATGAACTGGCCCAGGAGCTGTTATTAATTCAACAGTCCGGACCCAGGCGTGTGGCCATTATTGGTACACGTAATTTGCCGCTAACTCACCAACAGCTGGTGGAAATGCTCAGTTATGCCTTGGTGCTATCAGGCAATCAGGTGGTCACTAGTGGTGGTGCTAATGGTACGAACATGGCTGTGATTCGCGGTGCACAAAGAGCCAATCCAGATCGCCTGGAAATTATTCTGCCGCAAACAATCAGCCAGCAGCCTGGTGAAGTTCAGGATTTGCTCATTGGCATAAAGCACATTACCGAATATCCTGAGCGCCGTGCCATGACTTTGGCTGATGCCAGCAAAATATGCAATCATGAAATTATTGATCGTTGCCAGCAAATCATTTGCTTTCTCTATCACACCAGTCATACTTTGCTTGAATCGGTTAATTACGCCAAAGATAAGCGTAAAATCGTTACTAGTTTTTACTTAGACTGAGCAATTTGTTTTTTCACATATTTCACACAAGCGATAAACTAATTCCCTATCTTCAGGCAATTTTTGGCTTTGCTTTTGCCATTACGGTTGTATTTTTACCCTTTTATATTAAGTGGTTAAAAGCCATACAATTAGGACAGTTTATCCGTGAAGAAGGACCATTAAGCCATGCCGGCAAGGCGAATACGCCAACCACTGGCGGTGTTTCATTTATTTTAGCCACCCTTGTCAGCATTGTTTTGTTTTATACGGTCGACAAAGTCTGGAGTTGGACCGCTATTGCTGTTTTTTGTCTGGCGGTGATTTGTGCTGGACTGGGTATGAGCGATGATCTGTCCAAATTTAAAAACCAGGACAATAAAGGACTTTCTGCCCGCTTGCGTTTGCTACTGGAAATAATCATTGGTCTTTTGTTCGGATTGCTGCTGCTTTATATAGCTCCGCAAGCCAGATATCTGGTTTGTTCGCTTACCTCTCACACCTTGCTTGTTTTACCGCTACCGATATTTTTATGCTTGTCTTTGTTTCTTGTTGCTGCCACAACTAATGCTGTTAATCTTCATGATGGCATGGATGGTCTTGCTGCCTCTACAACTTTGACTGTTTTTGCCAGTTTGGCAATCATGCTTTTGGCTAAGGGTGATTTTCATCTGGCCATAATTGCTACTGCTTGTGCTGGAGCGTTGCTTGGGTTTTTGCTTTTCAATCGTTATCCGGCCCAGGTCTTCATGGGCGATACTGGTAGTCTGTTTCTTGGCGGCTTGCTAGCCGCTCTTGTTCTTACCAGTGGCCTAATATTATGGTTCATTCCTCTTTCGCTCGTATATATACTCGAAACGCTCTCCGTTATTATCCAGGTTGCCTACTTCAAGCTAACCAAGCCTTATACGGGATCGAAAATTTTCAAGAATAAACTCTCTTTAGCCTATTTTAAATTGACTCATAAATTACCAGGCGTTGGTAAGCGCTTGCTGCGCATGTCACCTTTGCATCATCATTTTGAAGCTGTGTTGGCTGAACGCGGAATCACTGAATGGCAGGTTGTTCTTGGCTTCTGGCTGGCGCAACTATCGGTTTGCCTGATTGTTCTGGCAGCATTTTTTATCCTTTAATCAGCGCTGCCTCGGCTAACCCAGCAGCGGCGCCGCGCGGCATCAGTCGATGCCAGGTCGGTCCCCTCGCCTCAACGCGCGTTTCCACGCTTCACTCCTCACGGCTCCTCGCCGCGCTGCGTTCCGCTATATTACTTTTTATTCCTTTTACGAATATACTTTCTTTGAGGGAATTTTTACCATGGTACTGAAGACGCCGTGTCTGCTCTAATCATCAAGCAAATAAATACGTTAGTTCACGAAAATCGCTTTGAAGAGGCCAGAGCAATTATCGATCGTTTGGCTGCCGAGCAGGCTTCCGATCCAGTCGTACTTTGTCAGTTAGCCAAATTAGTTTTTTTAATGGGTGATTTATCAGAAGCCAAGAATTATCTGCAGGCTTCTATAAAGCTTGATTCGGCAAATTTTGAAGCTCATTATCAATTGGGACTAATTCTGTTAAAAGAGGGCAAACCTGAACAAGCCATGCCCGCTTTTCGCGAAGCTTGTGAGCTAAAGCGCCGATTTTGCCCTCGGACATTTTTATTGGGGTTTGACTGTTTATGAGAAGGGTAATTTGCGTGGCGCCCTTGGACAGTTTAAAGCGGCCTATAAAGCTGATAAGTCTTTATTTACTGCTTTGTACTATGCTGGTTTAACTAATCAACGGCTTAACCAAAATCAAGATGCACTGAATGACCTGCAAGAGGTTATTGCTCAAGAACCTGATTTTGCTCCTGCGCATAATGCTTTGGGAGTTACTTTGCTGGCTCTCGATAAAAAGGATGAGGCAATAGCTTCATTTGAGCGAGCGGTCAAATTGAGGCCAGACTTTGCCCTGGCACATTTTTATCTGGCTACTGTTCTTTCTGGTTTGAGCCAATTTGATCAGGCACATTTGCATTATCGCGAAGCTCTTAATAGCCAGGACTTATCCGCCCAACGCCGAGGGCTCATTTATAACAATTTAGCTGTTTCTCTTGTGCAATCTGCCAATGGGAGGCTGCTTGCGAGTATCTGTTGCAAGCAAAAAATATCGCACCGCATATAGTGGATGTGCAAATAAATCTTGGACTGGCCCAAATTGCCTTGCAAGAATATGATCTAGCTGTGAACAATCTCCAGCAAATCCTTCATGATTTTCCCGACTATTATGAAGCAAGCTTATATAGCGGCGTTGCTTTGCTTGGTTTGCGCAAGTATAAAGAGGCTCAAAATAGTTTGTTGCTTACTCAATCAATTCTGGCTAAATCCACCTCTCCTCAGCCAACTGCATCCCAAGCTATGTTAGCCCCGGCACCGCTGAGTAAAGAACAGATGAATAATTTAAATTCAAAAGTCTCTTTATGGCTTGGTTATGCATATTTAGCGGGGCAAAATTACCAGCAAGCCAAAGAACAGTTTGAAAAAGCTATTAGCCGAATTAAAAAGACTGATCAAAAATTATTAGCCCTTGCCCAGGACGCTTTTGGATTAGCGTGCGCGCTTGACAATAAACACGCGGAAGCCATAGATCATTTTAATCAGTCCTTAGAACTGGACTCCACTTTCGCGCTTGCCTATCTACATAGGGCGCGCAGCTTTGAGGCATTATCTGACACGCAGTCTTCTCATAAAGACTATGCCCGGGCAATTGAATTAGATCCAAATTGTCTAAAATCGGATAAGGATGTTATTGCACAACTTTTGAAAAGTGCCGAGATTGAAGCAGCACTGTCGCAAACGATTAGAATACTAACCTATATACCTCAGGATATTGAAACCCAACTTCTCATGGCCCGGGCATTAAAAGAAAAAAGGGCTTATGCAGACGCGTTGGCATTACTTTCGTCAATCATGGCCCAGGAGCCGGAAAATCCAGAGTCCTACACAATTCTTGGTCAAATTCACATGGAGCAGGGAAATTTTGCTCGCGCTGATGAAGTTTTTCAAGTTGGGTCACAATTAGACAATGTCGAGGCCGAGCTTTTTCTGGATTGGGCAAAAGCGCTGATCAACCTTGGTTTTTATGACTTAGCTTTTGCTAAATTCAAGCAGGCCGCAGACATTAATCCATATGATCGTGATATCTACGAAAGCTGGGCTGAGTCCCTCAAATCTCAGGGGCGTTTGGCCGAAGCTGATGAAGTTAATCGTTTATCGTCCTCGTACTTATAAGCGCGTTTTCTAGTTTGCGCAAGTGAAGGTGCTTGAGTGAATGCGACGGAATTACTGCTCAAAACACAGCAATTGCTAAAGTTTCGCTTAGCCTTTGCCCTTGCCGGCTTGCTTTTGGTTCTGGCGATAAAGATTTTTTCTGGTGATGTTTTTCAGCTTCTGATGATCACGGTGATTATTGTATTCGTTTTTATTTATTCCGCAGCAGCTCTTTTTTGGACCAGCACTCTTTCAAAAAAAATCAGCAAAACCAGTCAATCTGATCGAGACAGCAGCCAGTTGCTTGTGTCTAGTTTGGAGCAAACTGAACTGAAATCAATAAATGCTCTGTTACTGGGAATGGATATTATTGCTCTTACGGTTCTTGTTGATGCTACTCGTGGCATAGAATCGGACTTGTATATTCTCTATATTTTGCCGATTTTATTATCCAGTTATATCTTTAGCAAAAAGGGTATTTATACAACTAGTTTTTTTGTATCTTTGTCTTATGTCGGGCTCTTGCTGATAGAAAATAGTCAAGCTCTTCTTATTATGAGGCAGGGGCAAGTCAGCGGTCTGGCTGCTGCTTATTTAAATAATTTATGGCAAAGAATTTTGTTGCGCAGCACCATTTTGACCAGCGTCTCATTCGTCTGGGGCGGATTTTGCGGCTATATGGCGGGACTGGCTCAGTCAGTGAGCAATCAATTACGCCAGCAACTGAGAGATAACCAACGTCTGGTGGCGGAGCTTGAAAATCAGGCCCGCCGGGAAGAAATAATCAATGCTTCTTTAGTGGAAAAAAATCTACATCTAGATCAGGCTAATCTTGAGCTTAGACAAATGCAATCGCAATTGATCCATCACGAAAAAATGGCATCACTTGGTCGTCTTGTTGCTGGCGTCGCTCATGAATTGAATAATCCAATAAATTTTGTCCATGGCAATTTGCCTTATTTAAAGAAATATTTTCAGGAATTAAAAAGCCTGATCGCTGCTTGCGATGGCCTGCCGGAAACGGAAAAAAAGATTCTGTCTCAGCTCAAGGAAAAACTTAAATACGATTTTCTGATCACCGATCTCAGACAATATTCTCGCTGATATGGATGACGGTATAAAGCGCATTCGCCAGATCATCAACAATCTACGCAGTTTTGGCCGACTTGACGAAGCGGAGATGCAAGAAGCGTTGATAAATGAAGGCATAGTCTCCACCTTGAAAATTTTAGGGCAGTATTATGGGACAGATAAAATTCCTCTTGAACTTGATTTGGCCGATTTGCCGCCTGTGATGTGTAATCCAGGGCAATTAAATCAAGTATGGATGAATTTGCTTTCCAATGCCGCTCAAGCTGTTGAAACAGTTGAGTCGCCTCAGGTGAAGATAAAGTCTCAATTACAGGATGATCAAATACTAGTGACTATTGAAGACAATGGGCCGGGAATCAAGGTTGATCTGGCCAATAAAATATTCGAACCATTTTTTACCACAAAACCGGTGGGCAAAGGCACCGGTTTAGGCTTATCTATATGTCACTCCATAATTGAGCGCCATCAGGGCAAAATCTGGTTTGAACCGGCAGAGAAAGGCGGTACGGTCTTTAAAGTCTCCATTCCTCTTTCAGTTAAAATGCAGATAATGCAGGCGAATGACGCCAGTCAATCAACCCACCTAAATCAGGCATAATGTGCAAAAAGAGCTTTTGACATCATAATATAGGCTTGTAATTTAAATCGATCCGCTGGAGATAAGAGTGAGACGGCATAAAATTCTGGTCGTTGATGACGAAGCAGCTAACCTGCGTCTATTGCAACGCGTCTTTTCTGATGAGCATGAAGTCTTCTCGGCATTATCCGGCGCTGAAGGCTTGGAAATCCTTAAAGATCAAAATATCTCCCTTATTATTACCGATCAGCGCATGCCTGGGCTGACTGGGGTGCAATTGCTTGAGCAATCTTTGGATTTTTGTCCTTCGGCCATAAAAATATTGCTTACCGGCTACACCGACGTGCAAGCCTTGATTGATGCTATCAATTCAGGCAAAGTTTATAAATATATTCCCAAGCCATGGGATGCAGATGAATTAAAACTCACAGTGCTCCGGGCTCTGGAAGCATTTGAGCTGAAAGAAAAAAATCAGTCTTTGTTGAACGAATTGCAACAAGCGCTTGTTCAGTTGGAAGAAGCTTCCATGGGCACTATTCGTGCCTTGGCTGACGCGCTGGATGCAAAATGCGATTACACTTCCGGACATAGTCTAAGAGTCAGTCGCTATGCTGTTGGTATGGGCAGAGTTTTTGGTCTGTCAAAAGAAGATCTTAAAGATATAGAATTGGCCGGCATTTTGCATGATATCGGCAAAATTGGTGTGCCCGAATCAATTCTTTGGAAACCGGAAAAACTGGATCGTGAAGAACAGTCAATCATGTCCGAGCATCCGGTAAAAAGTGCGCAAATTATTGGTGAATTGCAAGGCTTAGAGCGCGCGCGCGAATATGTTCTCCATCATCATGAGTTTATGGATGGCAGCGGCTATCCAGATCACTTAGCAGGCAAAGATATTCCACTGGGCTCACGAATTATCTTAGTTGCTGACGCCTATGACGCTATGACTACAGATCGTCCTTATCGAAAGGCAATTGGCCATGAAAAAGCGATTGCTGAGCTGCGCAAGCATGCTGGTCATCAATTTGACCCGGAAATTGTTGAGGCCATGCTTCTTGTCTCCGGTCAGGAAGGCGAACTAGTAAAGACTAATATGCCGGAAAGCATAATTGGTCTGTCTTTTACTGCAATAGATCCAAAACAGACTGGTAAACAATATCTGGCTGAAGCTGAACGCCAACTTCACCATTAGCAGCTGCGCCAACTAGAAACCGGTAGTGTTTGGCTGGTGGCAATAGATGCGCCGGCTCAGTTGGTCCAAAAAGTGCTAATAGCCGTTTTTGTAAGGCGACACCTATATGCATTGGTGCTGAGTCCACACATATAAATAAATCAGCTAAAGAAATAAAAGCAGCAAGATCAGCTAAGCTTTTGGTTGCTCCATAGGCGCAAGTGAATGATTGTTGCTCCGGCAAAGCTATTAATTCTCGATCCAGGGCTTGATTGATTTCAGCAATAATTTCTTGATCATCCGGGCCGCCAACTAAAATCACTTGCAGATTTTCTCTTAAGAGCAATTTCTTGATTAAACTCGCCCAGTTTTTTGCTGGCCAGGTTTTGATAATCCCCTTTTTAATTGCTAATTTGCTTGTTCCCGGGTGAATAAGCAGTCTTTTTCCAACAGATTTTCCAGCAGGATTATTCAAAATGCTTTGCATTGCCAGCCTATTGTTTTCTTTTATAACTATCTGTGGACTAACTTGCTTTTGTGGAAGATCAAGACCCTGAACAAGATCATGGTACATACTGGCAGCATATTGATTTTTATTGAGCTTGATTGCTTTGCTCAGAAGAAGGTGGCTTAAAGGACCAGATTGATAGCCTATCCGTTTGGGGATCCCGGAAGCAAACAAAAGACAGGCAACCAGGGGTGAAGCGCCGGAGGATATAACAGTCTGGTAATCACCCTTTTGTAAAATATTTAGCAGTGCTAAGAAATCACCAGGCATTAGTGGTCGTTTCTTAATATCGAATGTCTTAATTTCATCGATTAAATCAGTAATCTCCTCTATAGTCTTTGATCTTGGCTCAAGCAACAAAGTAATATGCAATTGAGGAAAGGCTTGTTTTATACTGGAAAGGACCGGCAAAAATAGAATTTCGTCGCCAATTCCACCAAAATTTATTGCTAAAAGTTTGTCTGTCATGTATATGTGGAGCTGCCGTTAATCGCCACCTAATCGCTACGAAGTATAATAACCCAGAATTTTGTCTGGTTTGACTATGGGAGAACTTATTTGCGTCCCACTAACTGGTACTCTGTTTTTGTTCTTTGTGCGCTTTTGGGCTGTCTAGTGGGCTATATTTTTGCCCTTATATTTCGCCCTTCACTATTGCCGCCGCTTCTACGCCTGGGAGGGTTGCGAGATACACAAACAATTTTATTTTTAGGCACAGATGTTGTTTACAGTGAAGTTGGACGTAGCAAAAAGCCGGAACAACACGCTTTTAATGGTCGTTCGGACACGATTATGCTGGCGCGACTTAATCCTTTTCGCAATACCCTGGATATTCTCTCTATTCCTGAGAGACACTCTGGCCAATATTCCCGGTTACGGTGTGCAGAAGATCAATGCTGCTAATGCTTATGGAGGGCCGGAACTGGCAATGCGCACGGTCAGCTCCTTGCTCGGCATAACTATTGATCATTACTTAATTCTAAATGTGCACGGATTAGTAGAGTTGATTAATGAGCTGGGTGGTATTACGGTTGAAATCCCCAAGACCATGCACTACATGGATTGGACAGCCAAACTATTGATTGATTTGAGCCCCGGCTTTCATACCCTGACTGGTAATCAGGCCATGGGTTTTGTGCGTTTTCGTCATGATGCTCTTGGTGATATTGGCCGCGTACAAAGGCAAGAAATTTTTGTGCGTGCTCTTTTGGATAAAGCTATGCATCCGGGTGCCTGGATCCATGTCCCCAGGCTGATTGCCATTGCTCAGCAGTACATTGATACCGATATGAGTGTTCCTTATATGATTGGCGCTGCTAATTTCATGCGTGCAGTGCCAAAGAACAATCAATACATGGCTATGCTACCAGGGCGATTTTCTGGCACTGGTGATTGGGTTGTGAGTGCAAATGAAGTGCAAAGAATAGTCGCTAAGATCCTGGGCGCAACCTTTGTTAGCGCCCCGCCGCATAAGATAAAGTTAGTCGTGATTAACGCTAGTTCAGATAAAAATCTTTCCTCCCAATTGTATGGATATTTACGCGGCAAGGGCTACGATTGGGTACTAATAAAATACGCCGGTAAGGAGCAAGCTGAACGCGCACGTACTCGCATTATTGCCCAGAGAGCTAATCCCGAAGATGCTGATCAGGTGCGCAGCGATTTAAACGGTACCGGCGAAGTTTTGTATGCATCAGTGGGCGATATCGAAAGCAATGTGACAATTCTTGCTGGTGATGACCTTTTGCCCTTATTATCAACTGATAAAGCAAAATCTGTCCCAGGTAAAATACGGGGCAGGAGAAGGTGGCGGGGGTCTTTCCATAACAAAATGTTGAGACAATAGTGAAAATACTCAAGCATAATTTGTCTTCTTAGCACTTAGTGTAGTAGATTTAATTGAGCTGGGCCTCTTACGTTCCATGGTTTCTGGAATTTTTGCAGAGAAAGGTAGGAAGAATGATTCATTATATTTATGCGACTCGCGGCGGTTATTTATATATGATTGGCAAATATGGTTATAAACCGACTGCCAGCAAACCTGGTGAATTTGTTGTTTCTGTTCCGGACAAAACTCCGCAAATATCAATCGATAGTCTTGCCCACAAGCGCTTTATGGAACATTTACGCCGTCCACGCAAAGTAGTGCATGATCGTCATCGGTCCAATATCCAGGAAAAAGAACTGGTTGCCGTATAACCAGAAATTGGTTCTCGGTATCTCCTTAGTTTCTCTAAAAAGGTGCTTCTTTCAAAGTCAAGAAGCACCTTTTTTGTTGGGGTTATTAGCCACGACGTCGAATTGTGTAGGGGCGGGGCTTGCTCCGCCCGCTGGCTCAGAGGACTGACGATGCTCGTTGGAATTGTAGGGGCGGGTTGCACCCGCCCGCGTTGGCACGATGCTTATCCCCAATTTCTGCTCGTGTTATTCTATTGGAGGATTTCTATTAGCAGCTCAGGCTTTGTGCTTTTGCTTTTCTATGAAACTTACCAATCCTAATCACTCATACCCTAATAAAAAATCCGGATTTACCATTATCGAAGTTCTGGTAATGGTGATTATCATTTTCATTTTAGCGGCGATTGTTTTTCCGCGCTTTGTTGATTTTGAAGATTTCACTCGCCAGGCAACGGTAAAAGAGAACATGAAAATCGTGCAGAAGGCTGCTCAAGATTATGCTGCCGCTAATGGTGGCGATTATCCCGCGGCACCTGATGATCCGACCTTCAAGTGTTTTTTCCCGGGTGGCAATGGCAATAGACTCAAACCGCAGGGCGGTAATTATCCAGAAAATCCATACACCCATAATTCTGAAGCACCGTTGTTGGGAAAAGTGGCTGATGTTAAGGTAATTCGCCAGTTGCCTCCCGGAGATCTTGGTGGTTCACGCATGGCGGGCAAGCTCTTTTACAATGCCCTGGCTATGATCGGGCAAACTAAAACAATTGGCTATGCTATTCAGGGGGCAGATAAAAATGGACATGCTTTTGCTGCCACGCCGCCTAATCTGACTCATGTGCTTTCCAACTTATAGCCATTAATGATCGTTCAATAATCACCAGAGATCTCGTAAAACCTAGGTAAGACGAAGTTCGTTTAACACTGTATTTACTCTATTGCTGTAGAGTAATTATGCGAAATTAATTGAATACCAGTGAGCACAAACATGTCTCCTATAGAAACAATAGTCACCCCATTATCCAGCCAGAAAATGATCATCGAAGGTGGTCCTCCACTGCACGGAACGGTGACCATTGCCGGTTCTAAAAATGCTGTTCTGAAAATGATGGCGGCAGCCGTTTTGACCCGCGATGTATGTGTGCTGAAAAACGTGCCTGATTTGACAGATGTCTACATGATGGCTGAAGTGCTCAGATATTTAGGTGTCAAAGTCAATATTGCCGGCGATGAAGTGACAATTGATGCCAGTAATCTGACTGAGTTTGAAGCGCCTTATGAATGGGTGAGCAAATTTAGAGCTTCTTTTATTGTGCTCGGTCCCCTACTGGCCAGAGCCGGACAAGCCATAGTATCGCTACCCGGAGGGGATGCTATTGGTGAGCGGCGTTTAGATCTTCACGAGCGCGGTTTAAAGGCCCTTGGTGCTCAAATAAGTATTGAGCATGGATATGTGCATGCGCAGTGCTCGCGTTTGCTTGGCGCGCCCATTCATTTAGATAAACCTTCAAATGGTGCCACTGAAAATATTATGTTGGCTGCGGTCTTGGCTGAAGGGCAAACGGTGATTGAAAATGCAGCTCAAGATCCTGAAATAGTAAACTTAGCTGAATTTGTTAATGCTATCGGCGGCAAAATTACTGGTGCTGGCACATATCAAATGGTAATTGATGGTGTTGGCGTCAATGAATTACATGGAGCCGTGGTAGACACCATGCCTGATCGTTTGGAAGCGGGCACATTTATGTTTGCCTGCTTAGCGGCTGGTGGCGAAATCACTATGGAGGGCGCCAATCCACATCATCTTTATGCTGTTATTAACAGGCTAGCCGATATGGGTGCCGAAGTGGCCATTTTTGCCCCGGATACGATAAGAATCAAATCCACCGGTCGATTAGGCGCTGTGCATATCAATACTCAGCCCTATCCGGGCTTTCCCACTGATTTACAAGCACCTATTATGGCTGCATTGGCCATTGCTGATGGCACATCAGTGATTAGTGAAAATATCTATGAAAATCGCTTTAAACATGTAGCTGAATTGCGCCGAATGGGAGCGGACATTACCGTTACTAACAATTTGGCTGTGGTTAAAGGAATGCCTCGGTTGATGGGAGCGGAAGTGATATCAAGCGATCTGCGAGCCGCTGCGGCTTTGATTATTGCCGGATTAGCGGCTCAAGGTACCACGCATGTAATGGGATTAGAGCATCTGGATCGAGGCTATGACCATCTGGAAGATAAGCTAAAATCTATTGGGGCTAATATCTGCCGGCGTTGAACAAGCATAATGTTTGCTGTCAAACTACAAGCAATTAAGCAAATTATTTTTATTGCCGTACTTGGCTTATTACCAGTCTCCGCAATGGCGCAGCAATATCTGGTAGACGGTAAGCCGGTCTCGCTGTCATTTGCTCAGGCGATGAAGCTAGTTAACCAGGCGATTGCCTGCATACAAGAAAATAAACTGCAAGAGGCTCTGAATATTGCTCAAAAGGCCGAAAAACTAGCTCCCGAAAGCGCCTTGACACATGCAATTTTAGGCTCGGCTGAGGCGCGCAATGGTGATCCAGATTCGGCAATAGAAGAATACAAAACAGCAATTGCTATCGATGATAAAAAGCCAGATCTGTGGTATTCGCTCGGTAGTGTTTATCAATCGGCGGCAGGGGTAGCGAAGCCATTGAGACATTTAAGCAGTTTCTTAAGCGGTTTCCAGATAATCCTCGCTGCAAACTGGTAAAAAGTGGGTTGATAATTCTGGAGAAGGAGCTAAAGAGCAGGCCTTTTAATTCGTCCGCAAACGCAGAGGATTACTTTAGCGATGCTACTAAACTTGGCGAAGTAAAATGGGCAGCCATGCGCATGCCGTTAACTGTTTGTATTTTTCCTGGATTGGACGTAGAGGGATTTAAACCCCAATACGCGGATATCGCTAAAAATGCTTTTGAATCGTGGGCAAATGCTTCATCTGGCAAATTGCGCTTTGAATACACTGAGAAGCCAGAACACGTGGATATAATTTTCAGATGGTCAGCGAATTCAAAAGATGTCTCGCAGCCGGCAGAAGGCGGTGAGGCTAAAGTAATGCGTCGTGGCGATCGCATAGACAGCGCCTCGGTTGTTGTGCTAACAGTCATGCCGGTGAAAGAGCTGAAGATGAATGATGAGCTTATGCGTTTCATTTGCTTGCACGAAATTGGCCATGCCCTGGGACTTGTTGGACATAGTTCCAATCGGGCTGATGTTATGTACTGCAGCATCCCCTTAAACTTTGAAAAATGCTTTATCACGCAGCGCGATGCTAAAACGCTGCAGCATCTTTATGCCACTGACGTAAAATCTGTAATTGCCACCAAAGTATCGACAGGTTTCCTTGGCGGACATACTGAAGAATATGCTTTAGATCAAGAAGCTAGAAAGCAATTTGATAATGGAAACATAGAGGAGTCCATTCGACTTTATCGAAAGGCATCGGACGAATATCCTTCTTCGCAATTTTTAAAAACAAACCTGGCGAGTGTGCTCAACAATGCTGGGTTGTCCGCCTTTAAACAACAGCATTTTGAAAAAGCCATTGACTTATTCAAACAAGCTTTAGAAATTGAGCCGGCTGACAAGATAGCCAAGTCAAATCTTGGCAGTGCCTATATAAACTTGGGGGTGCAGACCGTACAAGCGGGCAAAGTGACGGAAGCCGAGCCAATTTTTAAAAATGCAGTTGAAACTCTATCCGCTAGCGATGATAAAAAGGGCCTTACTACGGCAGTGCGAAACTATATGTATGTTCTAAATAAATTAGGACGAGCCTCAGAAGCGCAAGAGATGGAAAATAAATACTTGAAATCACCATAGAGATGTTTTTCTCTAAAAGTTGACTATATTCTTTCTATTGTGCATTAGAATTAAGCACAGAAGCATTTGTTGGAATGCTGGCAATAATAAAAAGTGGTTGCTATGAACATAACCCTGCCAATAGGAATTCTGCTTTTCTTTTTAGCGACTGCTCTAGGCTCATTTTTCCCCTTGCTCAAACAAGTGGATTTTAAGCAGCTAAAATTATCGATTTCTACCCAGGAAGCCAAAAGCTTTCTTGCTGTACTCATAGCAATTAGTGCCCTTTTAGCTGCACGAGTGGTTTTTTCGGCGGAGAATGCCTTGGCTAATGCAGCCATTTTTGCCGCTGCTGTAAGTCTGCCGTTTTTACTGAGACGAGCTAATCTACCCTACGAAGTGCTTAGATTAGTGCTTCTAGTTGTGGTAGTTCTTTTAACATTTTTGAGCGCTAGTCTGCCAAATTTTGCTCTATTATCCATTTTACTGGGATTGCTGACATACAAGGTAATGGAGAATCTTTTATTCTCTAACGAAAATCGCTTGGACGATATATTGCCGCCTTGTATTTGGCTTGCCGTTTTTGCTTGGGCTGCTATGACTGGCCGCAATTGGACAAATATCGAAAATATTCTTCTCAGCTGTTTATCAATCACGCTTTTGCTGAGACTGTTTCCAGCTTCATTGATTGTTAGCGATAGATATTTTGTCAAACGTATAATCATTTCTATCAGCGGTGGGCTGGCCCTTTTACTTGTTTTGACCAAATTATTGTTAATGCCCAAAATGGCAGTGCTGGCGGCATTGTTTGGCGCTGGACTATTTTTTAGCTTCCTTTTGAGAACCGGCCGTCCAGTGAGGATGATTTAGCACAATTGACTATATCGACAAGATTCCTTGTCCTGCTTGGCATATTGACACTTATTGCCACACGCTTATTTGGCGATATTGGCC
Source organism: Candidatus Melainabacteria bacterium (assembly GCA_963767815.1). Classification (GTDB taxonomy): domain Bacteria; phylum Cyanobacteriota; class Vampirovibrionia; order Obscuribacterales; family Obscuribacteraceae; genus CAVYFJ01. Next base: position 631,499 of record CAVYFJ010000004.1, read on the forward strand.
TGGTCGTATTATCGGTGGCCGGGTTGCGTTGTACGAGCTTGAATATGTCCGTATTCGCCAGTTTTTTCTGGATCTCCCGCTTATTGCTCCAGGGATTTGTTGCTGCCTACGTGGCCAATGTCACCGGAATAAATTTGATGCATGCCTATTGCAGTGCTGCTCTATATTTTGGTTTTTTTGCAATTCTATTCGTGTTGCTAATTCTACATATAAATTCCAAGAAATGGTTGCCACTAGCAGTAATGCTTTTTATTGGTCTATTAGCGCCACCCATTTTTATTTACCTTATGCACGAAGAGCCCACAGCTAGCTTTTTAGTTGCTGCCAATGTCGCGGCAATTTTGCTCATAAGCTTTTCTGCCATGATTTTTAAAGGCAAAAATGCTTCACAGGCTAATCTTATGCTTATGCCTTTGATGATGCTAACTACAGCGTTATTGTCTGGCCCATTGGTGGCAATCGGCAACACGGCTACAGTATCCGCTCGCCTTCAACTTGTTTCTTATGTGGCTGCTGTCCCCATACTTGTTTATCTAGTATTTTTCCTGATTGATTTCAGCAAACGCCGGCAAAAGTCCAACTGAGCTTCCACACAAATAAGTGAAAAAGGATCAATGAACAGGCATTTAACAAGAATGTCTTCTGCAGACTATGCGCTACGCATTTTGTTTGCATCGATAGCATAATAAAGATATCCAATGGTGATAATAATGCTAGCTAACCACCAGAAAGGAACATTCATACAAGTTGTTTTGAAAAACAGATCTAATACTATAACTGGTGTCATTGCCACTGAAGAGAGTCTGATTAAGGTGCCAAAACCTAATTTATTGTTGGCTGAGCTAGCCAAAAGTTTTCCTATGGAACCATAAATAATCGTCTGAAAAAGGCATACTATAAAAGTAGCAGGCAGATAAATAAGAAACAATAAAATTGCCAGCCATCTAAAAACAAAACTCTCCAATTGTTTGCATTGGGTCTTATCCAGGGCGAAATGATCGATTTTTGAAAGATCGAATTCACGTGTTTGCAGGCGTTCTTTGACAAAGACCGTATCGGACGTAACCAGGATTCCAGCCGTAGTGTATTTAGGATCAACTGGTTTTTCGCGCGTATCAAAGATAATAGTTGCAGGCTCGCTAGATTTTTGTCCTTTATCAACTGGTAGAGTAACAGTATAAGGAGCCGGTTTATCAATGCTGAGTTTGCCGTTTTCTATTTTTATTCCGGGCACCCTATCGATAGCAGTATCCATAAATTCTTGCATGCGAGGAACATAGACTATTTGCAATTGCAAGGAATAAACAAGGGATACGGTGGCGATCAAAAGAAGCAAATAGAGATAACCCAGTCCTCCCCACTCTCTACCAACTTCTTGATAGAAAGATGCTGAGTAGAAAGACATAAACGGTGCCTGCCAACCGGAATATTGCTTCATATGACGTTGTTCCTCTTTAGTGACTGGTCTGTATCGCTATCTTATATTAGCAGGAGGCTGTGGGAGCAAATAATAATCATGGGAAATAAACGATAACTGATTGCCCTGTTCCCTAAGCACAATTACGTCAATCGCGCTTTTATTTGAATGTCTGATAATTCGTTTGATTTTATTATTGCTAGGACTACCCTGCGGCGTCCCTGCACCGACTAGATTTACTGTTAGATCCTTATCGTCGCTAGAAGCGGCAATTATTAAAGGAATGCCCTGGTTATTGGTAAATTTGAGATCATTTTGTCCGTACCAGACTGTTGCATCGTAGCCTGGCGGAATAGATTGTGTAGTTCGTGTGTGTGCTGTTCTTTCGTTGATCACCATATCTAGATCAATTGCGCACTTATAGAGAAGTGATGATAATAAGCAGATTCCACCGCCATATGTCTTTGGCGTTTCGGAGCCGAGATATGACGGCGAAGGAATATAACCTTGATCCACAGTTCTTGGACCGACGACTTTATTGAAGGAAAAAGTTTGTCCAGGAGCGAGCACAAATCCATTTAGGGCTCTGGCCGCCAATTGAATATTGGCTTTTTGTGCTGCAGTCAATTGAGTTAAAGATGCCTTATTGGATATCAACACTTGACGAAACGGATTCAAGCAAAAATAAGCAAGAGCTAGACAAACAGGCAATAGCCATAGACTGTATTGACCACTTTTTTGCTTGATAGACTGCCAGTCTAAAGAAATTATTTTGCTAAGTATTGCGTCGCCTATTTGCATAGAGATTATTCTGTCACCTGCACTTTGCCCAGACTTGAATAGGCGCGAACATTTTTTGCGTACATTCCTTCTAGGTTAAGAGGATTGATTTGATAATTGCCGGGCATTTCCATGCGTACAAGAGTTGAAAACTCACTTTTACCAGCAGGTAATTCCGTGCCAAAGAAAACTATGCGATCATCGAGAATATCTTGGTGCGTCCACCAGGCGGCACCCCAATCGCTGCCAGAACTGGAATCGTTGTTATTATCTTTAGCGATCACATTTTCTTTGCTTTTATCTTCAACAATTTCTGCTCCACTGGGCAAATATGCTTGCAGAATGACATAAGGTAAGCTAATTGGAGTATCAACTTTTATCTTCATCAAAACGGTTTCGCCAGCATGAATTATATTGTCGCCAATTCTTTCACTGCGGAAATAACCTTTGTCGGTATTTAATGGTACCAGACGATAAAATGAACGTTCAAGTGATAATCCCGCTGGTGAGCTGGCCGCAGCTATATTTTCTCCAGCTTTCAGGTTGCGAGTATAAGTAATCAAACTATTATAATAAACTCTGCCCGGACCGGACTTATTGAGGCTAATCATTTGTTGTTTTTCAGGAGCGGGTATGGAAATTTCTTCTTCAGGGGCGAATCTGTTACTTGCATCAAAAACAAGTTGTTTAATTAATTGATCTGCAGCGGCGACTTTGAGAGTTTCATTAGTGGTACGCTTCTGATTGAAATTAACTTGTTCTTGCAGGAGAGCAAGAAATACTTGGGCTGTGGTTTTAGTGTTGGACCAACCATTGCCGTCACGCTGTACTAAAAGCCAGCGTTTTATCGCTTCAATTAAGGCGGTATTTTCCGGTTCTACGGCCAAAACTGTTTGCAGGGACAAAGCAGTAGTTTCTACGCCGGTAAAGCGATAAGTATAATCATAGGCTCGCTCTGGGATGCCCAGCAATCTAAGCATATTTCTAGTGTGATCCCATTCAGCATATTGATCTTCGTGTTCGGCAAGATGCATTAATTGCTTATAGCTTTTATCAAATCTATGATCGCCATTATGTTTTAAAGCCAGTGTCAAATAACAAAGAGCTTCCGGAGACATTGTGGGGACCTTGGTGAGCAGCCATTGCGTGGCTGCCGCTGGTGGCTTGATGTTATACAAGCTGAGTGCATAGATCATTGTTGCCAAATCCGTTTGTTGTTCACGATCCTCAAATCCATAATCGATCATTTCTCTATAAGTGACAGGTGCACGCTTTGGATCTGTTAGTTGTTTTTGTAATTCATTGCACGCTTTGGATAGCCAGGCGGTACCTTTCTTTATTTGTCCGGCATCAACTGCATAGCCAACTTGTTGCAATTGATAAAATCCTTGCAAAACTAAAGATGTTAAATAAGGATTGCTATCGTCAGTTTGCCACCAACCCCAGCCGCCGTCTTCATGTTGATAATCCGTTAGTTTAGCCATTGAACGCTTGTAGACTTTGGCAAATAGATCCAGTTGCTTCTTATCAATTGGCAAGTCCAGCTTTTTGTGTAGTGTCATCGCTACTACCGATGGCATGAGGCGGCTTATCGTCTGCTCAGTGCAGCCATATGGATAATCAATTAACTTATCGAAATTACCCAGCACAGGACCAATAGATGAAGCGGCTACACTTAGGCGATGCTTGTAAGTACCAAGACAGGCATCAGATAAATTACCTACGGCAATATTCGTTGAGGCAGGATCATTCAATAATTCGCCTGATTTTATGGCGAAAGCAGGAATTCCTAGCGGTAATACATTGACCTTCGTTTCCATGGCATCCGCTGCCGTTTTACCGACGGCTTTTATGCTTACAGTGGCTAAACCCGAATTTACCAATTTAACCGGCCAGGAAAATCTTTGCGCCTTATCCGGTAAAACAGTAAGAGTGTGTTTCAGATTTCCGTTGACGGCAAATTGAGGCGAAGGAGCAAGAGTAAGGTCGACCGGCTGAATTTTGCCCGTGTAATTGTGGACTACTGCATTAATAGAAGTTTCATCTCCTAAACTAAAAAATCTTGGCAGTGAAAGCCTGACAATTAGATCTTGCGTGGAGATTATTTTATTAATTTGAGAACCGACATCTGTTCCTGCTGTGATACCTCTGATGGTGGCACGCCAGGTAGTCAGATTGTCCGGCAATTTGACACTGGCAATGGCTATCCCCTGACTATTTGTCTTAAGATTCGGTAGCCAGACTGCCGTATCCCGAAAATCTTTTCTTACCGTGGGTACTAACTCGGTTTTATCCGGCCCGCCCGAATATTCTTCGTCAAACGTACAATAAGTCTGTACCCAGTTCGGTCTTTTATTGTAGAAAAACTTCTGAATATTTTCGGCTACTTCGTTGCGAATGGCGTAAATGCTTTCATCGACAAGCCCAAATGAAAGTTCCGCATTAGCTATAGGGTGCTCATCTTGATCGGTTGTTTTTATAGTGTATTTAACAGTTTCACCCGGACTGTATTTTTCTTTGTCTGTAGATACAACTATATTGAGGAAATGTTCTTTTGGTGAGACACGAATGATTTTGCTTTGATTGTAATATTGATGCTCTTTACCTACTAAAGTTACGGTGACATAAACATTAGGGCTATATTCAGACCTGATGGGTAGATCAATTACTTTTGCTGTCGCTCTCATAGGCACAATCCATAATTTATGAATTTTTGTGCCCTCTACGGCTACAATTGCCTGTGCTCCTTCTTGCCCGGTTAATGGTGCAGATATTACCGCCTTAGCGATATCGCCGGGCTTATAGGCAAATTTATCTAGTTTTATTTGTAGACTTTGTTTTTTGGCTTCATTGCTATTGCAGACATAGGGATAATTATCACTGCTTATCCAGACACTAGATTGATCATAAATTAGATTGCCTGAAGAATCCTGAGCTTGAGCGCCGATAAAATAAGTGTCCGAGCGCATAGAGCCTTTGGTGTCCAAGACCAATGATGCCTTCCCCTGAGCATCCGTAGTGACCGATCGCTGCCCAGCAAGCTCTTGTCCCGCAGACCTATTTGCATTACTGTCCCAGATCAAGCGGGACAGTTTAATATTCACCGACTGATTAGCAATCGGGTGTCCTTCGTAATCTACGGCTTTAACACTAACCGGAATTGGTTTGCCTGCGTTAACAACCCAGCTTTCAGGCTGTACAAACAGGGCAAAACTACCGGCGGTGACAGAACAATAGCCACTACTGATCACACTCATTCTGCTTAGATCAGTTACTTCAGCTTCAATTTTATAACGTTTGTCATAATAGTCAGAATCGAATAGATTGACCGAAGGAGGCTCGATTTTTCTGGTTGCAATTTCAACAATAGCTTCACCGTTGGCATCCGTTTGTGCCGTCCCTTCGCTTATAAAATCACCGCCACCAGAATAATTACTATACTCGTTGCTGTCGTCATCATTGTCCCAGTCGTCAAAATAGCCATAAAATTTTGGCCGTGGCATAAGATGAAAACGACTGCCCCAATCATTGGCAGCATAAACAGAGTATTTTATGCGAGCATTAGCTACCGGAGCACCAAAATAGTAAGTAGCTTTGATTTGGGCGGTAATTTTTTGACCGGCGATCACCCTTGCTTGCGTTGGTTTAATCACTACTTCATATTCCGGTTTGCGATATTGCGCTACTTCAAAGCTGTTATAACTCTTATTGCCGTCTGGGTAAGTAAAAGTCAGCTGATAAGCACCGGTTTTACCATCGTCTGGAATATTAAAGAGTCCGTGGAAACTGCCGTGGTCATTCGTTTTAAATGTGCCCTGCCAGACTTTGTTATTGCTTGGATCCTCAATGATTGCCTTCACTGCTAACCCTGCTGCGGGAGTATGAAAACCATCTGCGCCAAGTTCGCGGACGATGCCCTTAAAATAAGTCGTTTGTCCAAGTCTATAAATTGGTCGTTCAGTATAAAAATAAGTCTTATACTCTAGTGAGTTCATGGACTCTCCGGAAGACCAGACGCCGCAATAAGCTTTACTTTGAGCGTAGCTTCCGATAGCGAAGATACTATTCACTAAAGTTTTGTGCTTTTGAGAGAAGTGAATTGTTGCCAGTCCATCGGCGCCGGTGGAGACCGCGCCCAATTTGACTGCCTCATTGGAATCGTTTTCTCCGGCGCTGCTTTCAAGTTGAACCTTTACTTTGTTTACCGGCTGTAGGTTAATTAAATTAACCGCCCGGGCGACCAATTGCTCTTTATCATGTTTGACGATCAAGCCTAAATCGGTAACGCTGAACCAAAAAATATCCCAGTCCTTTTCTCCTGAGACGCTGGCAATTTCAACCAGTCCGACATAGTCTCCCTGTACTAAGGGACTATTTAATTTAAATTGAGCGTTTACCCATTGATCACCCTTGGTTTCAATTTCACGGTTGAGTATCTTGGCTGGTTTTTGATTGCGAAATAAATCTGGTTCTTTAGTACCGTAATTTTTATATAGTGAAAGATAGCTGCTAAAACTGACAGGGAAATTATTTTCCGGAGGGGAATCTTCATTTTGATTGGCATTTGTTCCTTGTGCTTTCTTGTTTGCTGCTAGCACACTTTGCTTGAATTTAAGGATATCTGTTTTGTAGAGTTTCACAGTAGCTTTGGTTGCGCCAACACAGTTTATCCAAAAATACGGCAGCTCCTCGCTTGTAAATGTTTTGCGATTAGAAGCAATCTGTACCGAAGGATGCATAATTTCCAGGTAAATTTGCTCCTCCAGTTTAGTAACGGTTCCATCATTAACAAACTCTGCTCGTTCACTTTCACTATATCCAGGCGCATCTATCCTCAGTGAATATTCGCCGGCCGGCAAGTGATCAATTTGAAAGGTGCCATCCGGTTTCACCCAGACTCCCCTCTCATCATTGCCTGGACCAGTCCGCAGGATGGCCAGAGCATATACCTTTTTGTTTTTAAGATTTGAGAAATGCAAATGAAAACCAGGTTTTTCCAGAGATACCCGGCCAGAAATCGAGCCCACCGGTTTTTCAAGACCTACATTAACGAGAGCAAAAAATGCCAATTGCACTAAAATGGCTGAAAAGGAAAGAAATGAATTGCCGTTATTCATAAATTTTTGCCCGCATTCTATATAGTTGATAGGCTTCGCCTTGGCGGACACCAGCTTTCAATTTGCACTTGATTAGCTGGTAATAGGCGTCGGATACTTCACCAGGCAAAATTACAGCAGATTTGGCGCCAGCTCGCAACATTAAGCCGTCGCGAAAAGGATTTTGCGATTTAATACTGACAATGGGTTCTATCTCCTCCACCACTGTTACCTGTGGCTTCAGATTTTTCCACTCTGAGGAACTTACTGATTTATATCGATAATCCTTCTTTAGGGCATCAATAGTGGTATAAACCGTTGACTCGACTATATTAGGATGATTTGGATAAACTGAACCCCAGCAAGCGCGAGTTTTTCCATCCTTGCTCAAGGTGACAAAAACGCCGGCAGGTTTATAGTATTCTTTGGGAATTTTCTCTTTGTATAAGGTATTGATAGTCGATTGATTCACACTTTGACCAGCAAAATAAATCTGCATCGTCTGGCGCACCAGTCCTGTCAATGAAAAAGTTTCTGCAAGCGAATCCTGCGGCAATAAAAAGAACACCAGCAAGAGAATAAAAAACTTTATCATTGCCAATTTGTTCCACTTGATTCGAACTAACAAAATCACTAATCAATAATGATATTATCCCCCAGAAGATATTCAATAGTGTTATGGGTATGAAAGAAATAGGTAAGTTCTCCACTGATTCTTTTATTCTCTCGGTAGCTAACCGGCGCCAGTTTATTATGTCGCTACTGGCAGTATTTTCATTTTCAGATGCGTTGATTGCCCGGTCCAAAATATTGCCGGTAAATGATCATTTTTATTTTGCCGATTTAAGGCAGGGCGCTATTTTTTTGCCTCAGGATTCAATTATCGATTCAGGACAACCAGGATCACTAATGAAATTGATTGCGGCCATTGCCATATTGGAAGAGAATTTACCGGCAGCCACTCAAATAGTTGATTGCCGTGGGGCGATAAGAATTGGTGGACAGCGTTATGTCTGTCGTTACCCGCATGGCCAAGTTTCTTTGACTGAGGCAATCGGACAATCGTGCAATGTGTTCTTTGCTCATTCGTCTCAAAGTTTGACCCGTCAATGTTTTTTGCATTATTTAAAAAAATTGGAACCGTCACTTGGTACACATAATTTGAACCGCTTGCGGCCCGGGCGTAATAGCATTGATCTAATTTTAGGTACGGCTGATGGGTTTATATTGAGCGCTATAGAAATTTTGCAAATGGTGTCTCTCATAGCCTTGCAAGGCAAGCTCCTGCCTCTATATTTCGATAATGATGCTGGGCACAAAATTATTTGTCCCCAATTGCGCTTTAGTGAGCATACATGGAATGTATTACAAACAGGCATGCAGATTGCCTGCCTCAGGGGCACAGCTAAAATGCTTGATCCCCAGAATAAACTTCGATTGGCTGTTAAGACCGGCACGACCAATTACGGCAAAACATTTCAATCCTGGTTAGCTGGCTATTTCCCATATGACGCACCACGCTATGCTTTTTGCTTGCGAGCAAAAGTGGGCACAAGTTACGATCGAGCAGTGCCATTGGCAAAGAAGCATTTATTTTCCAGGAACTGGGCAGTTGATCGCCGGACATCCGAGTAATGAGCACTAAAATTATAGCTATTTGCGTGATCGCTCTTTATATTCTTGTTTGTCAGCCGGCTTTGGCTATTGATCAATCAGTGGTTACCGTCAATCTATTTGAGGCACACCGGCCGCTGCGCAGTCTGGAAATTTTTCCGCCTTTTGAAATAGTGAGGGATGATCTTAATCCCGGGGTAGATTGTCGTTCCATTGCTAGTGCGCGGTCGGGTAAAGTTATTCTAAAAAAGGACCAGGGAGATCAGATCACTATTGTAAGAGCGCGATCGCTGCATCTGAGGGGGAGCAATGGAAAAACTATCGCTTTGGCGATTAATTATGCAGGTGCTAGACGCAAATATCATGGCGACATTTTACTCTCAGTTAATAAGGATAATTATCTGGAAATTATCAATCATGTTGGGTTGTCTGATTATCTAACGGATGTAGTTGCTTCCGAAACCCCTATTGGCGCACCGGTGGAGGCGCTCAAAGCCCAAGCGGTTCTATGTCAAACCAGGCTTTATCAGCGGAAGAAGCCAATTACTATTGGCGATTCAACGGCTGATCAATGTTATCTTGGCGCCAGCCTGGAAACGGCGGCAGTAAGGAATGCAGTAAACTTAGTCTACGGAAAATTTCTATACTACAACTCTGTACCAGCTACTGTCTTCTATCATGCCACCTGTGCCGGTGGTACTAGTGATGGTGCTAAATATTTTGACTTGCCAAAAGGCAGTCCTCCGTATCTTTGTGCGGTTCCATGCAAATACTGTTCTGATTCACCTTTCTGGCGGACCACCAGTAAGCGAATCCCGGGTGGTTTATTCGCCAAAGAATTTGATTGTGTTATACCCGAGATTCTGGAACAAGACCATACCGGCAGGCCACTTTCTTTAAGATTGGCAGATGGTGGCATAATCAGTGGCTATAATTTCTGGATGCGCCTTGGTCAAAGATTTGGCTGGGACAAATGCCCCGGTACGCGATATAAGCTAATACAGGATACCAATGGCGATATTATCATCAAGAGTACTGGTGCCGGACACGGTATTGGACTATGTCAATGGGGAGCAACTGAATTGGCGAGAAGAGGGAAAAATTACCAGCAGATACTACAATATTATTTCCCCGCCTGTGTAGTGCGCTAAGGTCTTATACAGTCAATGATATTTTACTCCAATCATCTAATAAAACAGAGCTCGCTTTGAATGACAGATAATTACACTGACGAATTCAAGAAAACAATTGAGCTATTGCGAGCGCCGGAGGTTGACCATGCAACCCATGCAAAACTGTGGCGGCAAATAATTAGCCACCCGCTCAGATATGAATCATTACGGAATTTAGCCTTGGATACACTGAGGAATACTACTGGAAATGGACGATATTCTCGGCACTTATGCATGCATTATCTGTTCGAAAGTTATCCGGAAATGCAAGAAGATCTCGCTGACGAATTTGCTTTAGACAAAGATGCTAGCCTAAAGTACTATCTTGCCAATCACCTAATGCAATTTAATCGTCAAAAAGGTATGGCATTGATTCTCGATACAATTCCACTGATAGAGAAGTATGACCATGAAACATATAATGCGATTGAGTTGCATTTATATGAAAAGGCAGACAAGGAAACCTTGGCGGAAATAAAAAGAAGAATGAGCGTTAGCGGCACCAATGAGAAAGCATACAAGCCATTTTTTGAACTTGTTCAAAATAAATTATTCGATGATGTTTGAACGATTTAGACATTCTCTTATGTGCTTACTTGATCTTTGCTTTGATTGTCACGAGCAATATACTAGCGAATGCTTTTGATTTAAACAAGGAGTGTAGAATGCTGTTTATGGACGCCATACCCTGTAAAGGACTTTGGTAATGACAACATCCCGGTGCTTATGGTTGATTGAAGCGATGCATGTGAGAGGAGGGACTAATGAAATTCGGATGCCAGTGCGGGCAGAGCATCATAGATCAGACAGATTTCCTGCCATATAAGGCTAATTTGCTTGCTGATCAAGATAGAGAATCCATGATTGAAGAGATAGAGGCTCATGCAGCAAAATTGGTATCGGCTATGAAGAACCTGTCTCAAGCTGAATCCGTTCTTCCACAGGGAGATCCATTAGAGACGTTCTCAAAAGCACTATGGCTTCGGATAATTCCGAAATATCTTAGTCGTGTTATCTATCAATGTCTAAACTGCGGGCGCATCTTTATCGAGAATTCTGACCATCGTGCAAACCTTCATTCTTTTGTACCAGATGATCAATCATGGGAAAAATTGCTTGGCTCAATTAATGGCTAATATGTTTAGGTCGATTGGTAATGTGGATTATTAAGGCTTATACCATGCTTATCACCAGAAACGAAATCACACAACTTCTTAGGTTATTCAAAATGGAATCAGGTGACCAGGTATATGATGTCACGTAAAAAGTATCAATTATTATGTTCAGCAGCCGTAGCAGCCATTGCCTTATTTGTGGGCACCGATATCCCTCGAGCACTACTGGCAGTGGCGGCAGAGCGTCACAATGTGGTGGCGGCTTTGGAACCAATTATTCCTCAGCTTCGCGTTTCAAAAACCCCAGTATATCTGCCAACATGGATACCAAGCTGGAACTATAAGTTATACTCAAGCGCAGGTCTTGGGGATTTTGAATATCCTGCAGGTTATGAGGTAACCCTTACTGCTACGCCAGATTCACCGTGCAATGCCAACACCCTCTTTTATTTGAGTGCTGGTAAAGGATCACCTCATAAAATAAGTGGATCCAGCAAAGTCGATCTTGGAGGCGGCCGCTTTGGCTATTATTATGGCGGTGGTAATTTCCATACCCTTGATTGGGCCATTGGTAAGCATTCCTATCATCTTGCTGTATACAAACCACAAGCCGAACTGATTAAGATAGCAAAATCAATGGTGTATGCTAGTGAGTCAGCTAGATAATTGCACTTTTCCAAGTTTAGAGGTGAGCCAATGAAGACTTTTCAATATCCTGCTGTGTTAATTGCCTGCAGTGTGACTTTATTCTTTTGCTCTAGAGCACACGCGAATGAGCCTGGCAATTTATCTAAAGAAAATGAACAATGTCAGATAAAAATTAAACAACTGAGCCAAACAATTAAGCAGAACCCTAAAGATGCGCAGGCATATTGTGATCTTGCCCAATCCTATTATAAATTGGGACAATACAAAAAAGCCTGTGATAATGCAACCAGAGCACTATCGCTCAATCCCGATTTAGCAATCGCATACAATATTCGTGGCGCCGCTAACTTACATATACCAGCAACTGGTTACGATAATTGTGCCGGCGATCCAGATTTTGACAAATGCGTTAAAGATTGTTCAAAGGCTATCGAATTAGATCCCAAGCTAGCTGTAGCCTATTTAAATCGAGCTGAAAGCTATGCAGGTATTGGACAGAATGAAAAATCGTTAGCTGACTGCGCTGAGGCGCTCAAGCTAGATCCAAAACTGGTTGGTGCTTATTGTTTGCGTGCTCGTACCCTAACTGATGTGGGAGTTAAGTTAGACATCCAAAACAAAGATAAAGAAGCACATGCTGACTATATGCAAGCGATTAAAGATTATTTGGCCGCGACGGAAATAAATCCACATGATGCTCGAATATACAGTGAACGTGGTCAGCTGTATTTGGTACGCTTGAAAGAATATCAAAAGGCTGTTGACGATTTTTCAGAGGCCCTTAAGCTGAATCCAAAGGATGTTGAGTCTTATAGCAATAGAGCAGAAGCATACGAAAAACTGGGCAAGAAAGATCTAGCGGCGCAGGATCGCGTCAAGTCAAATTGATGCAAATTTAGATCGAGTTGCTCATTAAAGGGACAAAAGGCTGGCACGCACTTGAATAAATTGTTTTTGTCTGGCACCTCCCAAGTGCAAAATAGTTTTATTGCTCCTACTTGGTTTTCTGATAACCATATTCCAAAATCACATCATCAGCAACGGTTGGTTTGAAATTAGTCCGGACGAAGTGAATCGTACGCCCGTCAATAGTAGGTTGTGATGGCCCGCGATAAATTATGGTTCCTTTGTTGCTGGCATGTACCCAATCGAACTTAATCGTTCCGTTTTCATTCTTTGGTAAAGACTTGAGTGAAATGACATGCAACGGAGTAGAAACTTCGTCCGTATCAAATTTTATGTTAATCTCTGCTTTTGTTAGAAGTTTATGCCACGATGCTGCTGTGTGCAAAATATACGAGATTTGACTATAAGATCCTACCCAACCATCACCATTGTATGTTTGTCCGCCAGGGCGCAACGTATAAATGTCTTCTATCTGGCAAATTGAATTGCGCTTGAAGTCCACAACCTTGGTATGCCAATAGGCATAACCATCAAAGTCAGTGGGATCTGCCTTAACTACTTTGGTGGGGACTTTATGCCCATCGACATACGAAACGTAAGAAAGAAAGCAGCCTTTGGATGCTGTTCCCGGATTATCATCGGTTCCTATGTCGGGAAAGCCCATTCTTACTTTACATGCATCGCCATGGTTGTGAAAAACAAATCGGCAATTGACTCTGACTATGCTTTTTTGAATATCTATGTTGACAATCTCGCTTTCCATGCTAACGGTCTTATGTCCATTAAGAAGGCGCGGTGAGCCGCTAGAGGACATGGCGCCATCGTCAGCATAGGCACAAACATTGATCACTAAGCTAGTGGATATAGCTATTAATACTCGGCAAATAAAATCTTTGAAACTTATTATTTTACAAGACATGATTATTCCAACCGTTGATATTCTATATGACTTGCGGGAAAGAAAATGTCACTCTTTTCAAAGTCAAATTACTGCTTGACGCTGCTTCTGCTTGAATGTCTGATAATTCATTTGTATAAACGTGAAATCAGATGGGTATGATGGAGAAGATGTCCATGAGGCAGAAAAAGTGCTGGCCAGGAATTTAATAAAATCCATATTGATCACTTCTTTCTTTCTGCGAGTCGCCATACCTGTGCTTGCCGTAGCCTCAGTTGAAGAAGAATTTGCCTGGACGGATGCTATGAGCAATGCTAGTTTGCAGATAGCCCAGAATAATCAGGCGGAAGCTGAGCGATATTATAATCAAGGGCTTGATGAAGCAAGAAAGCTTGGTAAAAATACTGCTGAAGAGATCATTACCCTTCGGGACTTGAGTTCATTATTTGCTCGTTCAAAGCGTTTGGCACAGTGTCAGGAAGTCTGCCAGGCTGCAGTAGAGGCAGCAAGTAATACCAACGATCCCGATCATTTAAACATGCTTATTGATGCTCTGGAAAGACTAAACAGGATTATCATTAAAAGAAAAGGATCCCCTGCGCCGGATATAGCCGCTCGTATTGCCACATTGAAAGCTGAAAAAGATAAGACAGATAATAATGTTAATTTCTCCAATTATCTTGCTCGCTTGCAAATGATAATGCGTAAAGCCTGGACTCCCCATAAGGGAAGGAATCAGTTGCGCGATGTGCAATGTGATTGGCGTATTCTCAAAGATGGCAGCATATCTCTTTTGAGCGTTTCATCTTCCTCGGGAGATGAAATGATGGATCACTCAGTTCTTGTCGCTCTCCGCAAAGCCTCCCCACTAGAAGCGCCACCGGAAGCTGCTTCAGATGCTGTGGCGATTAGCTTCACGTTCGATTATAATTCCGCAAAAGATTTTCTGCGCGATCGTCCATCTTCCTTTAAGCGAGATCAAAGTGATGCCGTTGTACTTTTAGAAAAAGATTTGAAGGCTACTACCGAAAAAGTTGGACCCAATGATCCAAGCTTAATCAGTTTGTTGGTAAGTTTGGCAAATGCGCTAGAGGGAGCAGACCAGTTTAACGAGATGGAAAAAAGGGCGAAGGAGGCATTAGCCAACTATGAGTCGAATCATCTCAGTGATCCTATGACTAAGGCATTGATTTTAGATATGGTATGCCGCAGCCTGATCAATCAAGATAAATATAATGAATTGGATAGAGTTATGCAGGAGGCCCTCAGCAGTAGATCGAGCAGATGATCCACTTCTGCGCGAGGCAAGGCTGCAATTACTTGGTAAATATGTAAAAACCCTTGTAAAACAAAGAAGGAATACTGAAGCGGACCACTACAAAAAAGAGATGAGAAGCCTGCATGAAAATTATTAGGCTGACAGATAGGCGATCGATTGTCGCCAGATAAAATTATAAAGTCACTTATATAACGCTTGGTGTTAGGAACCTGTGCTAGTCCATGCTTTGCAGCATCCTGGCGCGGTAAGTAGTTAGCTTATATTTTTGAAGACGTAATTTAGCCAACACTTGTTCTCTTGACTACATCTTTTGGTGCAGTTAGTATTGCGTGAAATTTTCTCCGCAATCCCTTACTAAATATCAGGAGATCTTATATGCAGATTGGCATTTTGGCTCAGCCAAAGGGTAACCAGCCGGCTAGCCGTAATAAAACAAGTTTGTTATTAGCCCTATTTTTTGCTTTATCTCAGATGAGCATTTTCGTTTTGCCTGCTCAGTCGCAAATACCTGTGGGACTTGGCATATCTCTTGGTTGGACGCTGGCCTCAGGAATTGGATCCGCCCATGCTAATCGACGGATCAATGTTAAAAATAAAGCTATCGATGCCTGCAATCGCGGTGTGCAATACATCAAAGATAAGGAATATGAAAGAGCGGCGGCAGAATTTTCTAAGGCCCTGGAAATAGATCCCACTTTGATTGATGCTCACTGGAATTTAGCGGTTGCTTATAAATATCTTGAAGAATATGATCGCTGCTTAGCGGAATGCAAGATAGTAATGGAAAAAATGTCCAGCGAAAACGAATGCTATTTTATGGCTGCCTACGCCTGCCAGCGCTTATCCAGATATACTGAAGCAGATGATTATTACAAACAGTATATGAATAGTAAAGGCGTTCGCATAAACGGAGAAGTAGCGCAAAGATCCGAAGATATTATCGAAAAAGATATTTTGGCGCAGGCACCAGGAGATTATTTGGCCGATGCCACCGTCCAAGCATCCGTATGCTGGCCTCAAAATCAAATGCCATTGAAAGTGTTTATTCGAGAAGATTTAGATGTATCCGGATACAAAAGTCAATTTGCCACTGCAATCAAAGACGCCTTCGGCAATGGTCTGATGCCTCAGACGGCAAAATCAGATTTGTTTTCACTGATCGAGAATCCGATGCGCAGATAGTTTGCGCCTGGACTGATGACAAAATGAAACTGGGTGGAACAAAGGAATTAGGTGTTACGCATGTGGAAAGCAAGGGCGATAAAATTATCTTTGCCGAAATTGATTTGTACACTCTTTTAGACAAGGATACCCTTACTGCAGGGGAACTTTTAGCATCGGCTAAACAAGTTCAACTTCATGAAATAGGGCACGCCTTAGGACTTGGACACAGCAAAGAACCATACGATACGATGTACTTTGAAACTTCTCCTGATGGACTTGAGTTTCCTTTGACAATGAGGGACAAAAATACCATTCTTGCCCTATATTCTAAATACCCCTCAGAACTTGCTCATTTGCCTCGATCAGCCAGCTATTCGTCTACTTTTGGTTCTGAACCTAGCACCAGCGCCAGTACCAAATCGTCCGTTGACAGAACACCAGTGCGCCTGCAAGACGAAGCTGCCGATCTAAAGTAAAAATCAAATCGATGCCCAAAGACATTCTTGCGGGCAGGTTTCCGTCACAATTGATCTTTATCGTTGATCGACTTTGAAATAACTTCCTGAATGCTGAGATGCATCTGAGTGATCAGGGTGAAACGTATTATGGCTTAGTTCTTCGTGCGACCTAGTATCTCTATCTTTGAGGCGACGATCACGATCCATGCTACCTAGATAGTGCGTTTCGTGGTTCCCACGCCTTAATTCACCATCGCGCTCGCCTCTGCCTCTCCAATCATCGTGCCTTGCCAATTCCTCATGCCGAAACCCCTCTCTTCCTACGTGCCGATCAAAGTTGCGATCGCTTCTACCTCTCCAGTCATCACGTCTTGTCATTTCATCATGTCTGAAATTATCGTGTCGACCAAATTCGTGTCCATGCTCGCCATGCAAGCCGTTAATGCGTGCATGTTCTGTCCCACTAAAACTTCGATGTGGTCCTACGTGCATACCGTGCTCGTTATTACGGAATCCGGCGTGTGATCCACTATAATGTGATCCGCCAATATGCGAGCCTCCTATATGCGCTCGGCCGATATGCGATCCGCCCATATGTCCTCCCATGTGTGCGGACCAAACAGCAGGCGCGGTTAATAAGCCAAACGTACTTGCAGAAAAAAATGTCCATGCCAGTGCTGACGCCACTTTTCCAAGTGCTAGTTTCATAACTCATCCCCCAAAAAATCTTCTCTAAGGTTTACTAACCGGTAATTCTATATACCAAGAAATAGATACTAACTAACCATGTTTAATGTCCGATAATGCCAGCTGGATTTTATCAATTGGAATAAGGAATTGTTGCTTATCATCCGTGATAGATTTTGGCAAAGGGGGTAATTTAACATTGGCAATCGCATTCAGCGCGACGTTATCCAGTGTAGAGCTACCTGAAGAATGCAAAATTTCTTTTTTAATTATTTGACCGCTTTCCGAAACAGTTATCGACAATACAATTCCTGAATTATTGGCCATTTGCCGCAAATTGCTAGATACTTGCGCCAGGATGTTCGCCTTATACAGGGCTGTGTCGGCTTCTTGTCCTATAGCTTTGCCTTGATCGCTATCGCTGGATTGGCCCTTGTTATAACCTCTAAGCGTATACCGAGCAATTAAAAGTCCTTCACGAAAGGCAGCACAGGTGCCTACTTCATCAATTGTGCTAATTTTTTCTTGAATAGTTGAAAGTGTTTGGTTTGGATCATCGCTCATTAAGCAGGCAAAGTATGTGCATCCTCGAGCGCGCGCGCATTGCTTAGCACGGCCAAAAACTTCAGCCATATTGCACCAGGCAATGGCAGATGATGGGGCTACTGAAATGGCTGCAGGAGCATAGAGAATTGCATCTTTTAAATCACCTGTTTTAATTTGGGCTGTTACTAAATCATTTAACATGGTGGCGTCCCATGGGTTCAGCTTTTGGGCTGCTTGCAAATTAGTGAGGGCATCTTTTAGTTTTCCCTGTCTCAAAGCGGCAAAACCGCGTTGGTGATAGATAGAAGCTGTGCGCAGTTTCTCTGAATCTGCCTGCGCGGCAGCTTGGGGCATTTGATAAAGTTTAGATACTGCTTCGTCTAGCGCTGCACTGTCTGCATTTTCTTCAGCATTTAACATGCCGTCAATCAAGGCGCTAGTGTCCCAGGAGCATTGTTCTATGGTTTGTTGATTAACAGCAACAGATGTTGATTCTTGATCACTGTCCGCTGCATCCGCTCCTGAGCGTTGCGGTGCAGATTTTGGCATTTCATCTAAGTTCTCTGCTGGAGTTGTATTTTCTGATCCTGCCGGCATACGATCCGATTCGTGCACAATAAGCTCATCAATCCGGTGCTGAATAGAACCGCCCTGCATACGGCCAAAAATGCTTTTTTCCAAACGTAAAATTCTATTGGCAATTACGTCATGATTGTATTGTTGATGAAATACTGTTTGCTCAAGCTCAGCCAAGGTTTTTTCAAGCACAGTTGCTTGATCGACTCCTCCTCCATGCTTGTTAGACTCTCCTACGGCTCGAGCAAACATATTGCCTGGCAGTATCAATATTGCTGCAAAAGCAATCATCAGCTTCTTATTCTTCATTCATTTATGCCCCTAGCTTTCTATTTAGGTACTGGTGATTTGTTTGCCAAAGCTTTTGACGAACATCTGTTCTTTCCATAATGCCCGTTATTGCCTGTTTTTCCCTGTCTAATATACCCATAATGGTAAAATTATAAATTACCGGGTATATGATTTATATTGTTCTGTGGTGTGAACAGAAATCCTTAAATTGTAAGGACAAATTCAAAAATGGTTTGCGGCAAATTTACCATATTTTGTCTTTCACTGATTTTATTAGTGATCAATCCGCAAATAGATGTTTGTGCTGCCGACCAGGCAAAAAGAATTGCCGTCTTGCCCTTTAGTTTTCATGATCCATCTGATGATGTTGGTGATGTTGATGTAGGTGCGGAAATGGCAAAGGTCTTGGCCGCAAAGATTGCCAATCTGCCTGGATGGACAACTGTAGATCAAAAGGAAGTCTGGGCGTTATTGCAAAGAGAAGACACCGCCGATTGGAACGGCACTCAAATTGGCAAGGCGCTGGGTGCTGATGCCATAATCACCGGAGCGGTACAAGCATTTGAGTTTCAAGTGCGCGAAGGTGCTGGTTCAGTTGCTGCCGGTACTGCAGCCAGTGCTGCTGAAACGGCAGCATATAGCGCATCATCTTATGTGCCTTATGTGGGTGCTCTTGCAGGATTGTTAGGCTCGGTCCCCCTATCTTCCTCTGAGCGCGGACATGCCAAAGTAGTAGTTGACGCAAAGCTAATTGATGTTTATAGCGGCAACACTATCTCGACCTTAAATGGCACGGCGACATCCCGCAAGGGGGCGGGTGATTTATGGGGAAATGGCGGCCCTAATCCTGATTTTCTCTCAATATCATTTACAAATTCTATTGCCGGTCAGGCAACGTCTTCTGCTCTTGATGCCATTTGCAAACAGTTAGAAACTGCTGGTCCGCAAGTGGAAGCTTTGGCTGTTAATCGAGCAATAGGTACAATCGCTGATGTAGATAATGGTTTAATATGTCTTGGTCTGGGAAAGGAAAGCGGACTCAAAATCGGCGATCGATTTATTATTGAGCGTCAGTCAATAACTGACGATAGTAGAACACGCATCGGGGTCATATCGGTAACAGATGTTGCTGACCAGACATCATTAGCCAAATTGGTCGAGGGAACTATGCCGATTGCCGGTGATAGTATTTGCAATGACGGTGCAAACTCGCCGCGTCTAGCGGCGATTAGCTCAAAGCCCACCCGGAAATTCGATACCGATAAAATTAGCTCCTCATCACTACCAACTAACGTGGATTCAAAAAGGAGCAACAAAGATCAATCAACTGCCAATAATGATATGACTGATGGCAAATCCTATGCTCAATCAGGGCAATATGAGAAAGCGATTGAATCCTTTTCAAAGGTAATTATTCTCGATAATAATAATGCTGAAGCATACAATAATCGCAGTATTGCCTATATAAAGCTGAAGCAATATGCAAATGCCATCCAGGATTCTTCCAAAGCTATTGCCCTGAAGCCTGATTGTGCTGCCGCCTATCGCAATCGGGCCATAGCCTATGGTAAAAGTGGCGAACATGAAAAGGCGATAGCCGATTATTCTCAGGCAATTAAACTGCAACCTAATGAAGCGTCTTATTATCGAGGGCGAGGCACAGCTTATGCCAAGGTAAAACAATGCAGCAAAGCAATTGATGATTATTCAAAAGCGATTGGCTTAAACGCAAAAGATGAAGACGCTTATTGCAATCGTGGTGCAGTTTATATAATGTTAGGCGAATACGAAAAATCAATAGCCGACTTGTCAAAGGCGATTGATTTGAATTCGCAATTACTGGATGCCTATCACATGCGCGCTCAGGCATATGATAAGCTTGGTCAGCATGATTTGGCTGATCGTGATTCTCGAAAGGAAAAGGAAATCAGTAGCAAGTGATTAAGCCTCACCAGATGATGGCCGTTTTTATTGCCGCTGTACTGGGCACTGTTTTTTCTTATTTGGTGCTGAATATCTTTCAGGCTATTTGCATAGGCGTCGTAGTTGGTATCTTAGCTTATGCCTTCATTTTAAGCTGGCAAGAAAAAAACACTCCTAAAGATAGACCCTAGTCCTAGTTAGAAATTTTCATTTTATTGTGCAGCTGCCCGCAGGCTGCATCGATGTCTGTTCCTCTTTCTAGGCGAATGGTGACCGTTCTGCCGCTGCGCTCGGCTATTTTCTTGAATCGCTCTTGAACCTGGCGAGACGGCCTTTCATAAAGACGCTTGCCGGTATTGTCTTCAATTGGGTTGAAAGGTATCAGATTAATATTGCAATGTAAGTCTCGCGCCAGATCAGCTAAAGCTTTTGCTTGTTCTACACTATCGGTAATGCCAGCGAGCATGACATATTCAATTGTTATGCGCCGTTTTGTTTCTCTTTCATAGGCTCGCACACTGGGAATCAATTCACTTAAGGGATATTTTTTGGTTATTGGAACGATTTCCTCCCGTGTTTTTGGATCCGGCGCATGAAGAGAAAGAGCTAGCGTTATCGGCAAATGTTCTTTTGCTAATCTGTTTATTCCAGGTACGATACCGGATGTGGAAACAGTAATATGTCTGCCGCCAATTTTGACAGAGTTGATTATTGTGTAAATGGCTTTAATTACTTCCTCGCAATTAAGCAGCGGTTCTCCCTGTCCCATAAATACAATATTGGCTATCCTTAATCCGGATTCTCTTTGCATGCACATAATCTGGTCGACAATTTCTTGACTGGTTAGATTACGCTTAAAGCCAAGATAACCGGTAGCGCAAAAAGTGCAGCCCACTGCGCAGCCTACTTGGCTGGACACGCAAGCACTTATAGTTTTGCGATTAGCAAATTGCATTAGTACTGATTCGACCATTTGTCCATCAGGCAGAGCAAAGAGATACTTTCTTGTACCGTCTTTGCTTACTTGTAAGTGCTTCGGCTCAAGCAACGACAACTCGGACTCTTTGGACAGCGCGGTTCTTACAGAAGCCGGTAAATCAGTCATCTGATCAAAGGTGCTAGCATATTTGTCATAAATCCAACTGTGAATTTGCCGACCGCGGAAAGCGGGCAAATTGAGTGACTTAGCAAAGTCCTCTATCTCCGGCAAAGTTAAACCGGATAATGAGGGAAGTTTTATTTTTTCTTTATGCTTGGTCATTTAATGGACGTTGAAACTGAAGATAATTTACAGAATTGCAGTCGATTCTCTTTTTGGCCATCATATCAAGATATTATCTATTGCCAGGACACCTGTACGAGAAGCGGATGTCAATATTCTGCGTGTTAGAATAACACAAGAATGCAGGCAAAGTAAGCATTCATCAAGCCGACGGAGCATTATTGTAAATATGACTGAATCGTGGGAGGAGCGGGTAAAAAACGGGCTGAAAATCCTCTTTGGCGACACGAATGAAAAGCGGGTCAAGGCTTTAGAGCCATATGTTGCTGCTGCTAACGCGTTTGAGCCGAGCATGCAGGCTTTAAGCGATGAGCAATTACGCGGTAAAACAGCCGGATTCAAGGAGCATATTGATAATGCCTTAGCAGGCGTGGAAGACATCAAGCTTATTCCAGATGATGCGCCGAAAATGCCTGGGCAATTGCGTACTCAAAAAGACAAAGTTTTAGCTGAAGTACTTGAAGGAATACTACCGGAAGCCTTTGCTGTAGTGAGAGAAGCAGGCAAGCGCACTTTAAATATGCGGCATTTTGATGTGCAATTGCTGGGCGGGGCGGCTTTGCACTTCAATAAGATAGCCGAAATGCGCACCGGCGAAGGTAAAACATTGGTGGCCACGTTACCTGTTTACTTAAATGCTCTTACTGGACGCGGCGTGCATGTTGTCACAGTAAACGATTATTTGGCCAGGCGTGACGCTGAATGGATGGGGCATATATATAAATTTCTTGGACTCAATGTTGGTCTGATTTATTCCCACCAGCCGGATGAGGAAAAAATTGCTGCTTATCGAGCTGATATCGCCTATGGTACCAATCACGAATTTGGTTTTGATTATTTGCGCGATAATATGCGCACATCTTTGGATCAGCTTGTGCAGCGCCCATACTATTACGCCATCGTTGATGAAGTGGATAATATTTTAATTGATGAGGCGCGCACGCCTTTGATTATTTCTGGAGTTCCTTCTGAATCGCATATTGAAATTTATATGCGCATGGCCCAAATTGCTCCTCATTTGCAAAAAGGTAAAGACAAAGACGATGAGGATTGTGATTATTGGGTGGATGAGAAAACACGCAATGTGTTGATGACCGAGCGCGGTATTATCAATGGCGAGAAAATGCTCGGTGTCAAAGATCTCTTTGATGTCCACTTTAATTTTCATCATCATTTAGTCCAGGCTTTGCGAGCCAAAGAGCTTTATAAGCGTGATACTGATTACATGATCAGGCAAAACGAGGAAGGCAAAGCGGAAGTTTGCATCGTTGATGAATTTACTGGACGGATGATGATTGGTAGACGCTGGAGCGACGGGTTGCACCAGGCTATTGAAGCAAAAGAAGGTGTACCGATTCAAGAAGAAACACTAACTTATGCTTCAATTACATATCAAAATTTATTCAGACTTTATCCTAAATTGGCTGGTATGACGGGTACAGCCATGACCGAAGCGGCTGAGTTTAATAAAATATACAATCTTGATGTGGTGTCAATTCCTACTAATAAAACCAGTATTCGCAGTGACCATGCGGATGTTATATACAAAACAGAGACAGCAAAAATTTTATTCGGTTGTGGAAGAAATTGTCGATATGCACGAAATTGGGCGGCCGGTATTGGTGGGCACAACCAGTATTGAAAAATCCGAGGTAATTGCCGACTTGCTCGGCAAGCCGCAGAAAATGAATGAATATCTCATGGCAAAAATAAGCAATTGTCTTGAGCATATTAAAAAGCGCAGTTTGCAAGGACAGTCCATTGAGGCTCTGAAAAAATGTTTTGAACGTCCGGGATTGATTGATACAGCGAAGTTTGAAGAGATCTGTCAACAGGTGGAGAAAGAATTTGCTAAGGGTCAGGAAGAGTTTCTTGATCGCTGCTATTCAATTTTAAAGACGGTAAAAGTGGTGAACTCCATCCGCAAAGGTATTCCCCATCATGTACTTAATGCCAAGTATCATGAAAAAGAAGCGATGATTGTTGCTCAGGCTGGACGGAAAGGGGCGGTTACTGTGGCTACCAATATGGCCGGTCGCGGTACGGATATCTTATTAGGCGGCAATCCGGAATATTTCGCCAGAGAAAAATTGGCTAAAGAAAAATCACATGATGATCCTGAATTTGAGATTAAGCTCAAAGAATTGACCCAAAAGATGAAAGTGGAAACTGATAGCGAGCACGACGAGGTAGTAAAGCTTGGCTGGACTGCATATTATTGGTACCGAGCGCCACGAGGCGCGCCGTATTGACAATCAATTGCGAGGGCGGGCCGGCTGCCAGGGAGACCCGGGCACAACCAGATTTTTCCTTTCTCTGGAAGACAGCCTTATGCGCATTTTTGGTGGCGACAAAATTGCCTGGCTAATGGAATTCCTTCGTGCTGATGAAGAGATTCCCATTGAGCACAATATGGTCAGCAAATCTATAGAAGGAGCACAGAAGAAAGTAGAAGCCCACCACTTTGACACGCGTAAAGCAGTTTTGCAATATGACGACGTCTTGAACACGCAAAGAGAAGTGATTTATAGAGAGCGGCGCCGCATCCTTGAACGAGCCGATTTGAAAGAAAGCATCGAAAGTATGCTTGAGGAACATCTGGATAT
This sequence comes from Candidatus Melainabacteria bacterium, assembly GCA_963767815.1. Lineage (GTDB taxonomy): Bacteria > Cyanobacteriota > Vampirovibrionia > Obscuribacterales > Obscuribacteraceae > CAVYFJ01. Next base: position 655,957 of record CAVYFJ010000004.1, read on the forward strand.
TATTCTTGGTGCGCATATCGATTCTTCTTTGCCGCCGGAAGTCTGGCATGAAGCTGGATTGCCGGAGGCCCTGCAGGTGCTTGCTGCTGATATTCCTATGCTTAGCCAAGTAAGAATTGATGAGTTGTCGGCACTCTCATTTGAAGATTTGCGCAATAAGCTACTCGAAGATGTATATCTTGCTTATAAAGTTAGAGAAGAGCACCTTAGCACTGAAATAATGCGCGAATTGGAGCGGCAGATTTTATTGCAAACCATTGACAGTAAATGGGTGGATTACCTGCATAACATAGACCTGCTTCGGGAAGGGATTCATTTGCGCGGTTATGGCCAGCGGGATCCTCTGCAAGAATATAAGCGTGAAGCTTTTGAGATGTTTAATCAACTTTTGCGGAGCATCCAACAAGAATCTATCAGCATGATATTCAGAGCGCAGCCAATGTTTCCGCCTCCGCCTGAAGAGTTTTTAACTGACCCTTCCGAGAATCCACCATCTTCCCCCGGCGGTGCAGGCTCTCCTTCGGCTGAACTTGATGACCAAGATCAAGAACTTCAGGAAGATCAGCAACGTCGAGAAGATCAAGAACATCGAGACGATCAGGCACGTCGAGAAGATGAAGAAAGTCGAGAAGATCAAGAGCGCCGAGACGATCAGCAGCGTCGCGAAGATGAGGAACGCAGGGAAGATCAAGAGCATCGCGACGACCCAATAAATCTGGATGCTCAAATTAATGAAGCCATTAAGCAAACGCAAAAAGGACTATCACCCGCTGAAAATAGTCACAGCACCAAGATTGAAGCTGATAAACATTAGCTGAAGCACTGATATAGTCTTAAGCCATTAACCACTTCGCCAGCCCCTTATTTTTATGCGCATTTTGTCCTTTGATACCAGTACAGCCGATTTATACGCTTGTCTTGTTGACGGGGAGCATGTCCTCTCTGAACAAATTATTATTTCCAACCCTGATCAAAGACAGTTTGCCGCTTCCTCGATTATTCCTACTCTAGCCAGTCTTCTAGAGCAGACCGGCTGGCAAAAGGACGATATAGAGGTGATTGTGGTTGGTACTGGTCCAGGGACCTTTACCGGTACACGCATTGCTGTGGTTACTGCCAGGACATTAAGCCAGTCTCTAAATTTACCTCTGCTTGGCATCAATCGTTTTGAATGCTACGCTTTTAATGAGCAAATTAAAGAGTTTCCCTCAATAATTGTTCTTGCTGCTGGCAAAAAACAATATTTTTGCTCTAAGTCAACCAGAGATGCAACTTTGTTAGATTTTTCTTGGACCATGATCACAAATTATTTTACCGAGGAGAATTTGCTGTCTTATCTACAAGACTATAAGCATATCTATATTGAGAATGAAGCGGCAAGTATGCTGAGCATTTCAAGCCAGTGGCGATTATTGTCTGATTTACCTAATCCGGCTATTATTCAAGCTAGACTGGCAGATCAAAGACTTAATATACTCGCAAGACCCGCCGACTGCAATGACTTTTCCTATCAATCAGTAAAACCTCTCTATATACGCAATGCCTCGGTTACAATAAAGCCTGCTACTTAGATCTAAACGGCGATGAAGCAAATAGAACAAATCAGGACGCAAATCGATATTCGTCCCCTCAGGCTTGAAGATCTTGGAGCGGTGATGAGCATTGAGCCAGCTGCTTTTGGACAGCATCATTGGTCCAGAGAGTCTTTCGTTAACGAATTGAATAATTTAGCAGGTCGTTATTTCGCCGCCGTCGAAACGCCAGCGTGCAACTTGATTGGCTATTCTGGTTTTTGGTTAATTGGCGAAGAAGGACACATTACCACTTTGGCGGTACATCCAGATTATCGACGCCAGTATGTAGGCGAGAAGCTTTTGATTAATAATATTATCCAGGCTCGAAAATGGGGAGCTCGCCGCTTAACTCTAGAAGTGCGTGCCTCAAATCAGTCAGCACTCAAACTTTATCAGAAATATGGCTTTAAGAGTTCAGGCATTCGCCCACGTTATTATCAAGACAATCTTGAAAGTGCCCTTATTCTCTGGAGCGAAAATATAGAAACACAAACATTCAATGATCTACTGAATCAAAGGCTGGCTGCTCTACAAAACCAGAAGAATATTTTAGAGGTTTAATTTGCCTTTATTTCTCACTAGAAAAAAAGATAACATTGTACGTCGTCTGAAGCGCAACTCGCTTGTTGCACAGATAATTTTAGTCCTGCTAGGCATCGAGATTTTATTTCTCACTTCTTTCACCGCCCTTAGTTTACCCACAGCTACTCCTCGTAATGTGGGCTGTTATTTTTCAGAAAAGCTATTTAAGCTTTATAGCCGGCTGCCGCAAAAATGGCAGTCCAGGCTGGCACCAGAATTATCAGCGCGAACTGGTCTTTTGCACACATCCCCGCTCCAAGATTCGCATAAAGCAATACGCTATTCTTTGTATGTTCCACAAGCACCAGCAACAATTTTTCTTGGCTATGTCTTGGGATGGCCGTTGGCTCTAATTACTGTCTGCTGTTATATATTGCTTGGACTTTTAGGTCCAATATTTAGAATTTATCCTTTGGCCGCCGGCACTGGCTTGAATTATTATTGGCAGCCTGGGTTTGGTTATTTGTTGGGAATGATTATTGCTGCTTGTTGTGTCGCTTATTTCAGTCGTGGCGAGCGTACCAGCCTGAAACAATTGATTTCTTTATTCCTTGGACTTTTATGCGTACATGGTATTGGCCTTACGTATTTGCTCGGTATTTGTTTGTTCGGTGCCGTTAACGATCCTGTTGGTTCGCAGCTTACCTGGTCCACTTGGGTATTTCAAGAAGTGCGCAATCTTAGTTGGTATGCTCTGCCATATGATTTTATTTTCTCTCTTGCTCTCATTGGTGTCGGCTTCCCTTTTCGCTGGCTGGTTTCTATTCTTATTGCTCCGGATATAGGTTTGAATAACGGACAGACAAAAGAAGAAAACACCGTTAAATTCCAAGCCGCTGTGAGATAAATGCGTAGAAACCGCATAAAGTCATTAGCGTAGAAACCGCATAAAATAGCCAAACTTAGCTCGGTTCCCTCACAATTTTCTCACACCGCCGATGCTATGCTTTCACTAATCGGTGGACGTTGATTTAGGGGAACTTATAATGAATAATGTTAATTCAATCAGCAGAGTCAGTACATGGACTGTAGATGATCAGCACCATGTGCATTCCAGTGAGAATATCCAAATTGGAGATGCACACGAAGATTTGCTTATATTGGCAGGAACATGGGGCAAGCCGGCGACAGATCTTGCGCAGGCGGATAAGCACTCTCCAGCAAAAAAGAATACAAACGAACTGGCGTGGGTTAAACCGACCCAAGATTTTGCCCAATCTTTAGCGTCCATTCGGGACGCCTTATTTGCTTCCTATAGCTACAATGACGTAGTAGCCGGCTACAGACATTTTAGAACTCAGCAAATCTAATTAGTCATAATCGAGATAACTGGATTCTAAGACAAGCCGCTGCGCAGTAAAAAGCCTTAATCTCACAAAAATCTCACAATCTGCTCACAGATTTGTCAGAAGTGATTGTTATCATGTATCTGACGAGTGATTCTAATTTGAGAACAATTTCCTATGGTAGAGAATTTTCAGCCACAAGATCCAGCTCGCCAGTCTGATTTACCAGAAAGAGGACTTGCAGTTCCTCAGGAACTGCAAGTGCCAACGCGAACTGGATCAACAGCCATTGAGAGTGCTCGGAAAGTTTTAGACAGAACACCATCTGATAAAGAGCAAGCTAATCGAAAGTTAAATCTTAACCCGGATGAATGGCAGTCATTACAGATAATGGAGTCCGCTTTGCTTTCTGGACAGCTAAAGGAATTAGCACAAGAGGTTAAAGAATTAAATGCTAGACCGGATCGAGGACTTAATGTACTGGAGGCTTTTCGCTGTGATCTGTTTCGGGCAGGCATAGACAATTTCTTATCCGGCAACAAAGAACATGGTTATGCACTAAATTTATTTGGGTCGAGCGAAAATGGAGAAAGAGGCAATCAATCCGAAAAGCCTGATAACAAAGGTATAAATAGTGAAACTGAACCTGGAATACCCGGTAATAGTGAAGCGGATACAGGCAAACCTGGGCAACCGAGTAAAAATGATGCAAAGAATGACATTGGAAATAAAAAACCCTTTGTATCAATCGATTCGGATGGTAGTGTTCGCGGATCCGAAGCAGAAAGACAAGCTGAGCTTGGGTTTGAAATCATTTCTCGACGTGCGATTGTTAATCTGAATGCAGCAGCATCACCACAGACCTCAAACAATGCTGATATTAATAGACAACCATCAAATCGGGAACAACCACCGACTCCTGATCACGAGGCAGCAGCGAGAAACAATACTCCTGCTAAGGTAGGTGAATTAAAAATATCCGGTGATCGTGTACCCGATGCCCAGACTACTGGAAACAATGCTATGGGCAAAACAAGTTACCAGGAATTCCTTGGAATTGTTAACGAAGCACGGCAAAATGGTAGATTTAATCGAGATTCAGATTTAGGGCTAGGTTATAATTTCGCGACAGCGGAAGGACGCAACCAAATACTTAAAGAAGAACATGTAGCTAGATTGGATGCTATAAAGTGCTTCAACGAGCGCATAGATGTTTCAGATGATGGCAAAAAACAATCTTACTTTCAAATCGCTCGACTGCTATCAAATAAAACTGGTGCGGATGGATCTCGGCTAGCAGATAAAATATTGATGACAGTATCTAAACCGGATGAAATCAAGCAAGGTAAAATGACTTGTACTGCCACTGGAGATATAAGTCTTTTACTAAGTAATGATCCGCAGTTGTATTGTAAATTGGTGGCTGACGCATTTCTTAGTGAGGCAGTTATGGATTCTTCTGGGAAGATACTTGCTAAGATTGATCCCGATAGTATTAATGTCAAAAATAATTCAAGAGAACGCGAAGCGCGTTTTGGCAAAAACCCTTTGTCAGGATTATTCGATAATAACAATAATAATAGCCTTCGTCCATGGGATCAGAGGTTAGCCGAATTGGCCATTGCAAATGCTCACTGGGGCACAGTAGATAAGGATGCGCAAGGCAGGGACATTCAACCTGGACTATTGTCTTACAGAGTCAAAAATAGTGTAGATCAACTTATGCGAAAAAAGGGAGACAACGATTGGGAACCGGAAACTGATATCGCTGGTAATACCGTCAACTATCCGGGCATTCCTTTTGGAGGTATGTCCACGGTGTATAAGCGAATCACCGGCAAATCAGACGACGAAGTTAAATCCTTATTTGTTATACATGCCTCGGCCCCTGAGCTGGATCGGCGCGGGTTAGTAACTGTAGTTTCCAATACGGCGGAAATAGAAAAAGCTCTAAGCGGAAATAAAACAAAATTATTATATGTATCTCTAAATAAAGAAACCAGTATGTTTGGCAAGGAATTCGCAGCGTTGCCGCAAGATCAACAACAAGTTAAAGGCAATCTCTCAGCTAGACGGGGATCTTCGGATAAGTTCACACAGGCGACTCCACTCGCTCATGTTCTGACAGCCAAAGGTTTTAACGCTTTGTCGAAAGTCAAAATAGATAATTATTTCCCACCGGATCACATAGACGATGGAGTGGCACTAGACGTGCTCTACCAATCAATGGAATTTGGTACTCAAGCTCAGAGCCGCCATCCGCAAAAATAACAAGTCATCCGTATTCGATCAAGAAATGCCCGGATACAAACATTTTTGCTATGGTACCAGATCTGGTGGCGAATGATATAAATAACGAACAGTGGCGGCATCGTTAGGCGAAATGACGCCCCTGCCATAATAAACGCTCATTAAATCTTGAGGATTGCCGCTATGCCCTTCGATTCCCAGAGCATGGCCAAATTCATGCGCAGCTCTGGCTCTCATCTGATCAAAAGGCACTGCCTCACCCATCTCAGTAGTTGTACGCAATAGAGAAATTACTGGTTTAAATTCTGGTTGCTTGCCTGCTTGAATAGCAGCATAGGAGAAAGCGCGCTTAGCTGTGAGTCCGCGAATATCCTTAGCATAAAGACCCCAGCCAAGTTTGTCGATAAAGTGACTGACCCAGAAAACATAGATATCAGCATCTGCAGGATCGTCAGTGAAGACAAAAGAGAATAACCCTTCTTTTTCAAAAGCTTTCCAGCTGCTTATACCAGCTAGGGCAGCTTGATAATGTTCAGGCAGATAGCCTTCAGCGATAGGCAATTGGGCTATGGTTTCCGGATTTTCTAATATGTCGGCCATTAAGTCTGTCCAGTGATCAAGATTATCAACGTTAAATGCTGAGACTCCCGAAGATGGATCAAGAATTTTCTCTACGGTTTTTCCTTGAGCAACATACACTTTAAGTGGCATTTGCTCTGGCAGCCAATGAATCACACCAGAGCAGCTGCGAAATTGAGGGTATACAGACCCGGGATTGATTTTTGCAGCTAATACTTTGTGCTGCTGTGCGTGCGTATTGCCAGCCCCGGCGCTGTTAGATGATAAGCTTGAAAGTGACAAGCTTAACCAGCTCATAACTACTGTCAAGAGAACAATGAACAATGAGCGAAATACGAAGTCCAAATTAATCAAACGGAGCACCTTAGAAATAGTCAATTTTATTTATTAACCAAAAACTGGCGATTGTATTGGCAATAAGCAGCGGGTAACATGCTCGCTATGTACTATGCAATAATTGTACCCTGTAGTCGGAAACATAATTTATAGCTATGGCTCTCAAAATCAATCATTATCTATTTTCTGCCCTTTGTTTTGTATTGGGGAATACTGCTCTCCAATGTCCCCAAGCACTCTGTGAAACGCAATCTTATGATAGATTGCCGGCTTCGCCAGCGCCTCCGTCCGGCAATGAGAGTGATAGTGCCGCTTCTTCTGCGACGCCTGTACTGCATAGTTCTGGAACCGGCAATGTTAATCAGTCAACTGCCGCCCAGGGCAATCAAGGCGATAATTCCGGTGTATCTTCGGCTCCTGGGGCTGATGCAATGATGACACGCGACTTGTTGCTTGTTAATCCAGCGCAGGGTGGACCACCTCCTAAGCCATTACAATCATTTGTTGGTGTCAGTCTAAAATTGGTCATCGAACGCAGCGACGTTGTATTAGATGGGCTACGAGGATTGATGATTACTGTTACCAATGATACTAGCCGCCCGCTTGTGATTGACGGTGATAACGCCCAAGCAACAGTAGGTGAAAAGAGTTATTTATCAGCTCCGCTACCGCTGGTGCAAAAATGCGTGCTGCCGAATAATGGTCTCCTGGCAACGACTGGCAAATTAGTTACCAATGTGGTACCGGCTGCTGTAACAGTTGGTGCTATACCCACTATTAAAGACTTTGTCATTCTCAAGAAACCTATTAGCAAAAGATATGGCCCTGATGAAAGGCGCAGAATTGTTGAAGCTTCGCGCTTCGGTAAACGTATAGTATGGCCACATCAAAGAACAGAAGGCATTATTTATTTTCAAACTAATGGTGCTCTCACCGGTGCAAAATTACAAATGCCTGTACATACTTTATTTGATAAGCCGGACAGCGCTTCACTCAGTAGTTCGCCAAACTAATTGCTCTAGTTTGATTGTTTTTTATGGTGTGTTAAACATGGACGCTTTGCGAGTTGGATCGGCAAATACCCCAGGGGTATAACCCTGGGTCAAAGTGGTAACAGAAATCATACCCATATCGTGCAGTAGCTGGGCCTGAGAGACATTTGAGCTGACAATCGCTTGCGCTTGATTGGTTAGTGACGCAACATAGTCTCTTTGTGCTTGAATTTCTTCAAGGTTGGTGCCTACGCCTGAGCGCAGACGTACTCTAGCCAATCGCCAGGCTTCTCGTGATGAAGCAACGGCGTATGCTGCTGTGTCAATTACGGACCGTGCATTGAGCATGGAGAGATAATCACCACGGATAGTTTGCAAAACTTGATCTATTTCTTGATTGCACTGCATAAGCGCCTGACGGGCCAACACCTGGGCAGTGAGAATATTTGCTACGTTAGTCAATCCTGAATTGGGTAAAGTCCATGATAAAGAAAAACCGGCTTGAAAACTTTTTGGTGTGCCAGGGAAAATACCGGCTGGTGCTTGCAGGCTGCCATTAGGATTATTTGCTCCAGGACCTGAACCGCCACCAAAAATTGAAGGAGCCACAGCACCTGAAGTTACTAATGATCCCGATTGTACGGTAGCTATAGGTGTGCCACCTGAAGCCGCCGGGACGGCCGATGGACCAGTATTAGCACCCTGTGTAGATGTAGAGCCAGCAGTAGGGCTAAAGCTTTGCAGTTGACCAAGGGAATTATTGCTAACCCTTCCAGCAAAAGTAGAATTTAAAAAAGAAGTGATGGTCGATGTGGCAATACCATTAACGTCGGCTGCATTTGCTGCAGGGTTGACTTGTGTGTCATTTTGCTGATAAAGGGTAAAAAATGAGATGGTTGGATAAAGTGAAGCTGCTGCTAGCTGCATATTCCGCTTGGCGGTGAGCCAAAACATTTCGTATTGGCGCAAAGACGGACTGTATTTCAGGGCATCTTGAATTAGTGTTTTAATTTGTACATTGTCATTGAAAAGAGAAACTTCGCTTAACGTTTCTTCAACCGGTACTAAATTTACCGACATAGGATAGTTTAAGGATAAATTGAGAGCCAGGGCTGATTGCCGCATGGTCACTTCTTGTTGCAATAAAGACTGTTTATCGGACGCTAATTGTGTTTCAGACTGCAGGACGGCAAAGCGTGTGCCTGTTCCGGCTTTAAGCAGATCTTGATTGACCTTTAGTTGTTGTAGATCTGCTTCGACTGTTTTGGCGGCGATTTGCATTAGAACACGGTTGAGCACAAGGTTAATATACTTCTGATAAACATCAAGAAAAACATCATTGAGTGTCGCTTTATATGCATAACGCCAGCCTTTTCACGATAATATTGAGTAAGAATCGAATAAACAACTGCCCCACCCTGAAAAACTGGGTAGCTAACTCCCGTTAAAAAACTGCGGGCAATTGATGTTGTGTCGGTGTTGAAAATATTAGCTCGACTTAGACTGTAAGCCATGAAAAAAGATGGTAGAGCGGAAGACATATTAGATAATGTAAGCCAGTGCTGATAATTGAGACTCTCTTGTGAGATTTTCATTGGTAGTCCATATTTCAGCACATAAGTCAGTGCATCGGCTAAAGTTATTGATTGGTCGTAACTTGCTTCCCCTAGTAAATATTTGGATGATTTTACCTGGGCTGCTGAAATTAGATAGAGTGGTTTTAAATCAAGAATTTTATTTTGATCATGGTTGAAATTTGTCACCTGAAATGGTGGAGTTGTCTGATTGTCCACCAAACTGATCGGCGAAGCAAGAATTGTTGGTGAAGGAGTGCCTTCTTTAGTTTGTTCAGGAAGATTATTATTTGTGGCAAAGGCAGATTGATAGAAAATATAGTTGACAACAAATACGCAGCTCATTGCAATTTTCAGAGCAGTCGATAAAATTGGATAACCAAATCTTGCAGGCACCGGCACCATGCTCAGTTGACACCGCCTCGATAGCCGTGGAGAAGAGTATCCATAGAAATAATCCCAGTATCATGCAGTAATTGTGCCTGAGCCAAATTTGAGCCGACAATTGCCTGGGCTTGCGTAGTAAGAGCATTAATATAATCGCGCTGTGCCTGAATGAGCTCAAGATTAGTACCCACACCTGTACTCAATCGCAACTCGGCCAAGCGAAGTTCTTCAGCAGAAGAATCTACCCCGTGGGCGGCATTATCAATTTGTTCGCGCGCAACCCGCCAGCTTAAATAACTAGATCGTACTTGTTGAAAAACTAGTTTGTAATTCTTGATTGGCTTGAACACCTGCCTGACGAGAGAGAGCTTGTGCGGCGACAATATTGGCGACATTGACCAACCCCATGCCATTGAGACTCCATACTAAGCCAAAGCCTTCTTGAGTAGTTTTAAACAACCCTCCAAAAACACCAGCTCCATTTGTGGTCGCATTGCTAGCCATAGGGTAGTTGACGGTATTAGTAAAAGAATATTGCGTAAAAAATGTTGCTTGTGGATAAAGTGGAGCAGCGGCTACTTGCACATTGCGCGCTGCAGCAAAGCGAAAGAGTTCATATTCACGCAATTCTGGTCTGCGTTTTAGAGCTGACGTTACTAGTTCGGTAATATTTGCTTGGGACTGAAATAATGGGTGTTCGGTAATCGTTTCTTCAACTGGCACAAGATTGACAGCCATTGGATAATTTAGGGAAAAATTCAAAGCTAGAGCTGCTTGACGAACACGTCACCTCTTGCTGTAAGAAATGCTTGCCTATCGTTAGCCAACTGTGTTTCAGATTGCATTACAGCAAAGCGAGTGCCGGTACCTGCTTTTTCCAACATCTGATTAACTTTAAGTTGTTCTTGCGAAACTTCTACTGATTTGGCTCTAATTTGCAACAGGACACGACTAAGAAGCAAGTTATTATATTTTTGATAAACATCAAGCAATGCATCATTTATACTAGCTTTATATGCGTGTGTCCATCCTTTTTCTCTAGCATACTGCCCTAGAATTGAATAGATGACACTGCCTCCTTGAAAAACAGGATAAGTTACTCTTGGCAAGAACACGTGAGCCAAAGAAGAAACATTTTCATTGATAATATGTGTATGGGTGACATTATAAGACATAGAAAAATTTGGCACTATATTTGCTAACTGGCTAAATAAATGCATGCGCTGATAATTCATATTTTCTCTGGAAATTTTGATCGGCAATTATTCTCCACGGCATAATTAAGCGCTTCTTCTAAGAGTTATGGGCGCATCATTTTGCACTTCAAGCCTTACCGGTTGAAACGAATACATATGAACTGCCGAATGCAGACGCAGTTTCTCCATGTTCAAAGTTTTGTTGATATCATGTTTGGCGTCTGAATCAGGCGATTGGTTATCCGAATCGCTTGGTATCGGTGATGGTGCAATTGTTTTATTGTTGACTACGGGCGATGCAGCAATTTCACCAGTGGCCATTGAGGACAACGCAAAGCCGATCATCAGGTAAATAGATAAACTGATGGAAAGTGTTGGCTTAATTAAACTCATAGGGACTCCAATTTCGCAGCCCCGCTTAGTTTTTTCATCTACCGATGTCTTTTCCACAACCGGAAGGCCCAGGTGTTTTCTTGAGAGACTGCATGCAAGATTTTAGTCTAATACAGACCGGTCAGTTACTGAATTTATTTAATCAGATTTTGAATATACTTAAAGTCAGTATTTTCTGCAGTTTCCAGCAATTCTAAGGTAGCTGTTTCTGCGGAACTGATTATTGCTCCGGAAGACGACATTTTTTTAATGCCCACTTCTTTATTAATTGTCTGCCGACTACTTATAGCGTCAATGGCTATATGGACTTGATGTCCAATCGATAGCAAATCATGCACTGTTTGATTTACGCAAACTTGACTTTCAATGCCGGTTGCCAATATTTGTTTCTCTTCAGGCTATCAAGTACTTTACAAAACTTTCTTCTTGGCAGCAGCTAAAGCTGTTCTTGGCAAACACTTTGTGCTCATTTAGTTCAGTCGAAATTTCTTTTATTGTTGAACCAAGTTTTAGCGGGCTCTGTTCACTTAGAATTACAGGTATGTTTAGTTTGTTTGCTACCTTGACAAGAACAACAATATTTTTTGTCATTTCAGCAAAGCCTTCAATGTGTGCTCTAAATCTTTCCTGAACATCGATAATCAGCAAACAAGTATTATCCTGTTGTAAAAGGCGCGGATTACGACGATGAGCACGAGGCATTTTTAAAACCAAATTGTGATCAAATAAGTTGCATGCATCCAGACTGAAAAACTAATTATAAACAAATACTATCAAGGAGACAGTTGCCACCAATTTTAGCCAATTACTATTTAACCTATAAATGCAATTCACGTTGCACTTATTGTGACATACCAGTAAACCAGAAAATATTCAGATTAAAGAAACCAACCCTAGAGCTGATTATTGAAAATCTAGCTGCTCTTAAACGATCTGGGGGTGAAAGTAATAGATTTCACAGGTGGCGAGCCACTTATATATCCGCATTTGCCAAAAGTATTGCGCGCCGCTAAGGAAATGGGATTTTTATACAAGCATTCGCTAACACAGGCATTCTCTATCCGCGCATGGCCAAAGAATTACGTGGATTAGTTGATGATTTAAAATTTTCTTTGTCTACGACTGATCCCGATTTTATCGCAAAGAACGAGGGATTGATGGTTATCAGAAAGTATTGAGCGATAAAACTAGCTGTGAGCCTGGGTGAGAAACCATCAATAGTCACTACGGCTACGCCAGAATCAATCGGCGCAAATGGAAAAAATAATAAAGCTTGCCCAAGACTTGGGCGTAATTGTTTTGCTTGGACCAGTTTTTGATTTTTGCGGCAACGAATTATTGCACAAAGCAAGGAATCGAAGAAATTAAACGACTTGGACAAAATGGACAATGTTTGTGTCAACTGGGCGTTTGTTGAATTTTATCTTAGATGGTGGCAATCAAACAAATAAGCCCCGATGCCGGGCAATATCTTCCACCATTGTCGTTTCTCCAGATGATCATATGTTATTGCCTTGTTATCACATGCATGATGAGCGTATTAAAATTAAGCATGAAAATGGGCGCTCTAACTTAGATGAGCTATGGCACAGCACTCATGTGCAAACAAGGCGCAAAGAAGAAGGTGCTTGGAAGTTCTGCCAGGGTTGCACAATTTGGTGTTACTTTGAAACTTCTTTCTCTGGCCACCTGATCGTTATTTCTTCCTCAATTTAAAAAGCAAGGCGCGCTGGGGCAAAGAAAAAGTCAAACAATACATCAACAATCGCCGACATCCTCTAATTACTCATCTACCGGGCTCTACCGACAAAATCCTTAAAGAAGTGGCAGCCAACCCGATGAGTAATCTTCCCGGCTCGTCTAATTTCGAATTGCCCACTTTTGATGCGGCGCCGGCAGCACCATCTATACCGGCAGATGGCATACCAGTCCAGCTTACCTTGTCTAACCCCTCTGCTTCCCTTGCGGATAGCGAGCAAATGAAAGAAACTGTACTTACAAAATAAGCATAAGGTTAAATGGATTGAATATTATCTCTTATAGCAGTAGAATCAGGAATTGAGTTTGCGGGGCGTTAGCGCAGTTGGTAGCGCGCTTCAATGGCATTGAAGAGGTCACGAGTTCGAATCTCGTACGCTCCACCATTCGTATTTCGCCGTATTCGGCTGCTGGAGCGACTTTAAGCCCATCATATCACTTTAGAATTTTGTAAAATTAAGTTTTTTCGTCCTGACCAGTTGGGCGTTTCATCGTTTCCTTTTATTAAAAGGTCCACAAAAAGAACGCACTTGAAAAGTTGCTGGAAAGGCTAAAGTATCATTTGTTGTCCTCCATTATATTTATACGACTGAGAGCTTGTTTTATTGGTCAACGAGTCAATACTCTCAATTTTCTTTATTCTATTACGCTATTTATCAATAGCTCAAAAACATGCAGATAATTACATGTCGTGAATAAATCAAATTTGATGCAACCTTATATGAAATTATCGGGACAATTAATTCTCAAAATCGCATTTATCTATTGATCCACATATTTTGATTTAGTACTTAGTTTAGTATCAAGTACAAGGTTGGTATAATGTAGACGTACGATAAATACCATTTTAATTTTTTAAATGATAGAAAAGCTCAATTGGGAAGAGCAAAGCCGTATTGCTAAAGAAGCATACGACCGTAATGATTTTGATTATTGCGAAGCCTTTTAAAGAAGCTCAGGGGCTTTTAATAAAGCTGGATAAAAGCGATATTCGTTTGGGATACGCCAATATGATGCTAGGATCATGTCGTTATCAACTTCATGATTACGAATCTGCTATTCCATATTTTCAAACAGCAGCAAAAATATATAACCAACATTGTGATAAGACAGCCGTAAAAAATCTTAGTTTATGGGGTCATTGCCTTTCCTACCTTAAACTTTCAAAAGAAGCGGCAAAAGTATTCGTCGATGCTATAGAAACATACAAGACTATAAAGCATGATGATCTGCAATTATTAGCTGATTTATTCATTAATGCCGGAATCGCTTTTTGGTTTAGTAATGAGCCTGTTCAGTCAAAAGAGTTTTTTAAAAAGGCAGTTGATACGGCATCCTCTGAAGCTTTATCTTTGTCTACTTTTTCTATATTAGCTAATATGCTAACAGGCATAGTTTTAATCGATCCTTCAAACGAAGCTCATATAGCTGAATGGTCAGATTTAGCAAATCGTGCTCGTGAATTCCTCCGAACTAAAAAAGCTGAAGTGAAGTCGCCTACTACAAAAAGATTGATCAAAGTGACAATTATTTCGGAAACATGGTTTCAGATCCATACAGATGGCTTGAAGAAGCGTCATCTAATGAAGTTATTGAATGGATAAGACAACAGAATATCCATTCGGATGGCTTCTTGAGTAAGATACCTGGAAGTCGGCAGATTTTGGAAAGAGCGTCTAATTTGCAAGACAATTGGGACACTTATCTTCCTATCAAAAAGGGGAAATATTATTTTTATCAATATACAGCACCAAGGCAAAATCGCTCATCATTGTTTTGTGTAAAAAGCTTGGTCAATACCCTAAACTGGTATTAGATGGTAATAAACTTCCAGAAAATAGTGATTTAGACGACATATGGTTAAGTAGAAATGGACAATATATTGCTTATAGTTTGGTTGAGGATCATTCTCACTGGCAAACAATAAGTGTTCAGGATTTGCAAGAAAATAAACCAAGTAAAGAGTCTTTGAAAGATATGCATGGAACTGAACTTGCATGGAAAGGTGATAATAGTGGTTTTTACTATACTACTTTGTCGCGGGCAGAATTCCACCCAGTTCAAAAAGTTTTTTTCCACAAAGTTGGCACATCACAAGACGAAGATGAGGTTATTTATTGTGCCGAAAATTCCTCTACCAGTATTTATATCCAGATAACTAATGATGATAAGTATTTAGTTTTGTCTTGCGAAGATACCTATAATTTGGTTTATTCTGTGGAATTAAAGCCGCTATCCAAGTCAAATTCCAAAGCTTTTACAATTTTGGATAAATTGCATTATCCAATCCGGTATGTCGGTAATAATGCTGATAGTTTTTATTTTATAACATTCTTAGATGCTCCTCTGGGTAAGTTAGTAGAGTTAAAGAGCGTTAATAAGCCTAGTAAGAGATTGCATTTTAATGAAGTAATTCCCGAACGAGAAACCTTGCTTAGAAACGTTTATATTTATCCAGACTATATGGTTGCTTATTATGTCACTAATGCAGGCAGCGTTTTATGCCGCACCAGCTATAGTGGCAAACTATTAGGAGAAACTACCCTTTCTATCGGTGCGCAAATAGTGACAACAAATGAAGCGGGTGAATCAAATAAATTTCTTGCTGTCGAAGGACATCTTACTCCTCGACAAATATTCTATTATAAGTCTCAAACAGACGAGCTTTCTTTGATTAGCAGTGATCGGCAGGTTTTTGACTCATCAAAATATATAACTGAAAAACTTTCTGTCCAAAGCAAAGACGGCATTAACCTCGTTGTATATTTGAATTATAAGAAGAGCTTAAAAAGAAACGGTAACAATCCCACAATCTTGACTGCTTATGGCGGCTTCGGTGAGTACTGTACCCCAAGCTACTCTGCGCGGAATATTGCTTGGATGGAATGTGGTGGCATATTTGCTGAGGCAATCATTCGTGGTGACGGGGATTTCGGCTGGAACTTTCAAATTGCCGGAAAACGTACAAATAAGCAGAATACCATTAATGATTTTATTTCAGTGGCAGAATATTTAGTTGAAAAACGCTTTACATCGGTTAAGCAGCTCGGAATTACAGGAATAAGCCATGGTGGACTTATTATTGCCTCTGCATTAATTCAAAAGGCCAGATTTATTTGGCGCAGCAGTAATTATTTCAGCCCCATTAGATATGTTGCGACACACTACATCTGGCTGCTCACAAACAAAGGTTGGAGAATATGGCATCATAAGTAGTGAAAGCGACTTCGATGCCCTATATAGTTACTCACCATTACATAGAATGAAAGCAGCTATTTATCCGCCTGTTCTTGTATTAGCCGGTGAAAATGACGATAATGTATACCCAGCACATAGTTATAAATTTGTGGCTGCACTACAGAACTCGCAACTTGGGGCAGCTCCTATACTGCTCAAAACATATAAAGACGGTGGACACTTAAATCAGCATCCTCCGTCCTGGCGGGATAGGCTAAGCTTTGTCTATGATTATTTAATCAGCTTATAAATCAGTTCCGATTTATTACAGGATAGGATTTGCTTCCGGTCAGCAGGCTGCCATAGTTCGGCAGCATTTCTTTAAACCGTTCGATAAGAGTCGAGTTCTCTCGCAAATCATCTTTGTAGGATTTAATTGCAGCCTCAAATTGAGAGTGCAAACAAAGGGCATCAATCTGATATTGATAATTGCTCAAATCCTTAACAATGGTCCCTGACTCTGTATGCGCAACTAAAGCAAACTTATAGACTTTATCCTTGGATTCCGAATATAGCCCAAAGGAATGTAGCAATGCATTTCTCAGTTGATATAGGATTGTTGCATCCTCGGCAGATAAGTTAAAATATTGTTGAATAAAAGCTTTGAATCTACTAGAGGCTTTCTGATAGTCATCGTTTCCTTCCGAAAATTTACCGATTAAATCTATACCGGCTAACAAAGCCATACTTGCAGAGATGATGGTTCTCGGTTGTTTGTGAAGACAATTGTAAACCTCTCTGCGCAACAAAAAGAGCACGCTAAGTTCTTCTGGCGGCCATGGTTCATATGATGGCTCTCTAAAAAATTCAGTAATGTCGAGTTGAGTAATTAAATCCATTGTCATTTGGAATTGTTTTTTTTGCGAGTTCTTCTAATGGGGAGTACTCTTGCTCGGGAACGGTTGAGAATCTACGGTTATCAAAGCACCAGCTTCGAGTTCAGTTCTAAATTGCCTTATTGCGGTGACAACCGCTTCTCCGCTAATTCGAGGCAAAACATGAGGTGAACGAATTTGAATGACACTTGGACCAGAAGCTTCAGTTAATGCGAGCAATTTTCCAAAGTCTAGATCATGAGTAAATACAATTAACCCGCGTTCTTTTGCCCAAGCCATTATCTGTGCGTCCTGCGCTGTGTCAATGCCAACTTTAGACCAGTGAACAGCTTCAAAGCCTGACTTCTCAAATAGCAGTGCCCAGCTAGGTGGAAGATTCATATCTATGAGAAACTTCATGCAGTCTTAAGTGGAATATCCATTTCTTCGCTTAGCCGCCAAGCCGCAAATGAGAGAGCTTGCCTTATATCCGCAATCTCCAAATATGGATAATTCTGTAAAATTTCGTCAGTTTGTATACCCGAAGCAAGCAGCCCAAGTATAGTGCCAACGGTGACTCTAGTGTTGCGGATAGTAGGCTTGCCGCACATGATATTTGGATCAAGAGTTATACGATCTAAATCTTGAACTTCCATTGATGAATCTCCAATGAATGGCCCCTTTTATACATAAATAGCATATCATTACTAAATGGCAAAACTAGATTAAAAGGTCCACAAAAAGAACGCACTTGGCATTGTTAAGCCTCGAAACCCGGGCAGGCTGGCAAAATAAATGAAGAGGTCACGAGTTCGAATCTCGTACGCTCCACCACTATTCATGCGGGTTTTGGAGTTTTACTAAAAATAGCTGATTTATCCGTAAGTGAAATATAAGTGCGAAAATCGCATTTTTGGAAGGATATATTAGTGTCTGCGCAAATTTCAGTAATTAATAGTCACGGTACTCAAGGACGGATAGAAGTTAACGACTTGCCTGACCGGTGTCCATGGTGCCATGTGGGATGCCAACCTAAATATAATGGTGGTTTTTTATTTGATGACTCTCAACAATATGACCAACTAGCACAACTTGTATTTCAATGCCCACTTAAGCGGTGTCGGAAATTTTTTATTGTGGATTATGCTGAGGCACGCATATTGCCAGCCCCAAGAGGCGTCTTTATAGCAATAGCTGATTGGCCAAAGATTTACCAATTTATTGAACAACCAGAGGCTATAAAAAAAATTAGTCAAAGTTTTTGCAAAATAATCAATCAAGCTATGGAAGCTGAGCTACGTCAACTCGATTATATTGCTGGTCCTGGTTATCGGAAGGCTTTAGAATTTCTTGTCAAAGATTACCTTATTTCACAAGAACCGGCTAACAAAGAAAAAGTCGAAAGAATGCCGCTTGGTGAGGCAATTAAAGAGATTACAGACGCTCCAATTAAGGAATGCGCTACTCGTGCAGCGTGGCTGGGTAATGATGAAACACACTATAGAAGACAATGGACAAACCAAGATATCAATGACCTAAAAGTATTAATCAAAATGACTGCTAATTGGATTGAGAATAAGCTACTTACTCATCACTACGTCGGCAGCATGCCTTCCCAGTCCGTCAAATGAAGAATAAAGCTCAAAGAACTTTTACATTATGAGACCAATCCAGGGCTTTAATGGAGTTTAATAGATACTGCTAGAACTTGCATGGCTACTCATTTTTGCTGGTTTTACAAGTTCAGTTAATATCAGTAAATTTGCATTTTATCTGCACCAAATCCGCACCAGATTTTTGCAGGTCTAACCACAGTTATTATCTGGCATGTCTAGCAACTAGCTTGATTTGCAATTTGCATCCCAGCGCCTTGGCATATTTTTGCAAAGTTCTGACAGACGGAGAATGATTACTGTCTGGAGATTCAATGCGGCAAATAGCCGGTGCTTTAGTACCCATCTTTTTTGCTACGTCAGCTTGAGAAAACCCTGCTTTGATACGGGCTCTAAGAAGTTCTTCTATGATGGAGTATTCATCTTCAAGCTTGTCGTACTCAGCCTTAATGACTGGGTTGGAAAGCAATTTCTTTTCCATTTGTTCGTGACTAAGCATTCTGAACCTCCTTGAGTCTACGATAAGCAATTTCTAGTTCTTTGCTGGGCGTCTTATCAGTTTTCTTGGTGAAATGATGAAGGATGATTATCTGTTTGTTTACCTTAGTACAGTAAAAAACTCTACCGATACCTTCAGCCGCCTTGAGTCTTAGCTCAAAAAGCCCTTTTCCCATGGCTCGTGTTCTTGGCATACCTAAATCAGAACCGTACTGCCTCATCAGTTTTGTGAGCCTTAAATAATGAGCTAATAAGCCTGGGCTCCAAAACATGATGTCTTTTTGCACCCGTTCGTTGAAATAGATGATTTGCCATTCCACTACTATAAATTAACATATTTGTTAATAGAGTGCAAGTAGATTTTGAGTTAAATTGTGACTATAGCTCTGATTAAGGATTACTCAATTATTGCTCTCCGCAAATTCAAATGTCGGTTTTTCACTCTTTGCTTCCAGCCTCGTCAGGACGATACTTCAACTTTTGCGCTGCTTCTTTATCTTTGGCGGCAAGGTTGGTATTGCCTAATTTCTCATTAGCCATTCCGCGGTAATAATAAACGGCTCCATCCTTGTTATTAATACATAAAGCACTAGAAAGATCTTCTATGGACTGTTTATAATTTCCCGATTTTTCATAGGCTATTCCTCGGGTAGCTAAGGCAATTACATCCCCAGGCTTTAGCTTTAATGAATTAGAGCAATCTGCAATAGCGTTTTCATATTTCCCTAAACTTGAATATGACTGCGCACGATTACTGAATGCAATTGAATTTTTTGGATTTAGTTCTATTGCCTTTGAGCAATCAGCAATTGATTTTTGAAAATCTCCAATTCGTCGGTAGGCTGATCCTCGATTGCTATAGACATAAGAATTTGCCGGCAGTAAGTCAATTGCTTTTGAAAAATCGGCTATCGCTTTTTGATACTGCTTATCTTGCAAATAAGCTACACCCCGCTCATTGTATGCATTAGCATCATCAGGTGTTAAACAAATTACTTTAGAAAGGGCATCTATTGCCTTTTGGCGGTCCCCCATATCCCTATAATGTCTAGCCTCATCGACTAAGTTCTCCGACCTGGCACATCCAATGCTACTAAAAACGATTAGGCTAACGAACAAGCCATAGATAATTCTTGAAGAAACGACTTGTAATGGCATTATCCAACTCTCCTTTCTTACTTTTCATAACTTCTTATAAGCGGGCGCAATTAGTCCAATGACAGCAATAGTTACTTAAATAACCCGGATAAAGCTTATGACGAGCTTCAGGCATAATTGTTCCTGGCTGAGCCTTAAGCTTAAGGAAACAATTTATGCTTGTCAAGCAACTAATTAATCTTTGTCTAAAAAAATGCGAATCTTAAGCCAAAGAAGTCGATTTAATAAATTCTATTTTGCCGCAAAGCACCTTCCTGTGTTGTCGAATTATTTTTCGCTGGCATTTCTTGCCGAAGAATATCAATAAATCTGTCTTTGTCTGGCTCCCTCATGCGTACATATCTGTGATCCAATATTAGATTTAGTACTTGAATCGAGCAATGCAGCGGGATTGCCAGCAATAAATGTGGCGCCTAATCAAGGAAAGTTATTGATGCTTTTGGCGCAAATCCAAAAGTCGCGTAATATCTTGGAATTGGTACATTAGGTGGGTATAGCACCATTTGGTTTGCCCGAGCATTACCAACTAATGGACATTTAATCACATTGGAAATCGATCCTAAACACGCCAAGGTTGCAAGCGATAATATTGCGCGCGCCAACTTATCCAATATCGTAGAAGTGCGCAACGGCAAAGCATTGGATATCCTGCCGCAGATTGCTACCGAGGGGCTGGCACCATTTGATCTAATATTTATCGATGCTGATAAGCCTAGCAATCCAGATTATTTTACATGGGCGCTCAAGCTATCCCATCCTGGTAGTCTAATAATTATCGATAATGTTGTGCGCAATGGAGCGGTAATTGACGCTTCAAGTACTGATCCGGCCGTTATAGGAGTGCGGCGCTTGAATGAATTGCTCTCTAGAGAACAACGCATCACCGCTACAGCGATCCAAACTGTAGGCAGCAAAGGATATGATGGTTTCACTGTCGCCCTGGTTACTATTTAGGAATAGACCTTGGCAGTCATTTGCAAAATACGTCCAGCTATGTATGACTGTTCGGAAACCAGTTCGGTAAGAGAGTCGCGAGTAATTTCGACCATTGTTGGCAACTACCTCACTATAAGGGTTCCGTTCCTCGGTTCAGAATGCGCAGATATGCGTCATAAACGAATACTCGCCCTCGCAGTTTACCGGTTATCTCTCGTACCAGACCTGCTTCCTCTAGTTTTTGTAAGGATAAGGTTACTGTGGGTGTAGAGAGTTTAAGTTCTTTGACAATCTCTGAGATTACAGCTAATGGTTTGCGTTCCAGGTAGCGATGAATATGCAAGGCGGAAGCGGCACCGCGCCCGATACCACTAAGTTTTATTCTATCATTTTCAATGAGTGTCAAAATTTCTCGTGCAGTTTCGCTAGCCTGTTCTGAGATAATAAGCACACCTTCTAGGAAAAATTCAATCCAGCTTTCCCAGTCACCCGAATTACGAACGCTATTTAGCAGATCATAATATTTATCTCTATGAATTTTAAAATATAGACTTAGATAAAGAACAGGCTCAGTGATCACTTTTTCTGTGCAAAGCAGAAGAGTAATGAGCAATCTACCCAATCTTCCATTTCCATCAAGAAATGGATGGATAGTTTCAAATTGGTGATGCATTAGAGCTGCTTTAACGAGCGCTGGCAATGTGTGATCCGATTTGTGCAAAAACTTTTCAAGATCACTCATACATTCTATAACCTTGTCTGGTGGGGCCGGCACAAACCTTGCATTGCCAGGACGGCTTCCACCTATCCAGTTTTGGCTGCGGCGAAATTCACCTGGTGCTTTTTTCCCACCGCGAGCGCCGGACATAAGAACTCCATGAATTTCTTTTATAAGCCGCATGGAAAGTGGAAACCCGGATCGTAAGCGCTTAAGACCATGTTCCATCGCCGCTACATAATTAGAGACTTCTTGCACGTCATTTGTTGGCACGCCTGGTGCTTCTGCATTTTCGTACAAAAGAAGATCCGAAAGTGATGATTGTGTTCCTTCAATCTGCGAAGAAAGTAGAGCTTCTTTGCGAATATACATATAGAGAAAAAGTTCTGAATCAGGCAGGATAGCTGTTAACCCATCTAGACGTCCCACTGCTTGACTGGCTTTTCTAATAGTGTTTGTATATTGGACAACTCAAGAGGTGGTTTTGGTGGTAGAGGATGAGGGACATAGGCAAAATAAGGCTCGGAACCAGCTCCAGACGATTTGACCTTATAACCTATTCGATCCTTTATTACGTGTTTCATGTTATTAAATGTGCCTTTAATAAGAAGTAAGCTTATTAAAGTTTATCACCTCTTCCTTTAATAAGATAGATTGTAAAATATAGTTCTATTTACACTTAAAGATACAATCCATAGCGCGCTTCAATGGCATTGAAGAGGGCACGAGTTCGAATCTCATATTCAATAAACTTTGCAGCATAGCATTCACGTTCTTTAGTATCGGAAAGTTGAGTAAGCAGTACGATTATATGAAACCAGGGTAATTGGTCAGCAGGCTGCTGACCAATTGATTTAACGGCGGTTAGTAATCCTGACCCGAATTAATGATAGATTTCACGATCTCGGGTTATACTTATAGTATAATTATTGGTATAACTAATGGCGATGATAAAAACAGCGATTTCATTAAGTGATCTTATTTATGAAGAAATGGATGCACTGGCCCAACGCCTGCATGTGCCCAGAAGCCATTTGTTTGCTTTAGCGGCAGAGGAGTTTTTACAGCGGCACAAAAATAAAGATCTGATACGAAAAATCAATGAAGCCCTGAGCAATCAATCCAGACGCGAAGACAAACAATGGCTTTTAGCCGCTAAACGAAAACACCGGCAGATAATGGATGATAAGTGGTAATTAACCAGGGGGACATTTTCTGGATAGAATTAGATGAGTCTACTGGCTCTGGTCTAGCTTATAGGCGTCCACACGTTGTAGTGCAGAACAATATTTTTAATGCGAGCAAAATAAATACCGTATTGGTATGTGCACTTACATCTAATATAAAACTGGCAAAAATGCCTGGAAATGTTTCCCTTACTGATGGTGAAGCAAATTTACCAAAGGCGAGTGTGGTAAACATTTCTCAGCTGGTTACTGTTAATAGGCATGATCTACAAGAAAAAATAGGCTCCTTGTCGCGCAGACGAGTTTTGCAAATTATTGATGGCATAAAACTTTTACTAGAACCAATGGACTAATAATAAGATTGGCATTTATAAATGAATGAGGTTGAAAAACTATTTAACCGAAGCCACGTTCTGAGATGCAGGCGCTGTGCGAAAGTTATGCACTTCGATTTTTTGCCACACATTGCCTAATTTCATTATCACTGCCTTATCCTATTCAAGAACAGCTGAGGATTATTTTGCCGGTGGTCTGACGATTTTCCAGCATTTCATGGGCTTTAGCGGCGTCTTTTAGTGGAAGCACGTGATCATATTTGAGTTTGAGCCAGCCTTCTTTCATACCTTTCATTACATCGTTTGCTCTCTTCTCTAATTCTTCACGCGTATTGATAAAACTATAAAGGCTGCCACCAGATATAGTGATAGATCTTCCCTGTAAACTATTGGGTGACAAAGGATCAGCTGGGCCGCTTGCGGAGCCAAATAGAACAACATGACCCCTATTAGCGATGGCATCCAAGTTTTTTGTAAAAGTATCTTTGCCCACACCGTCAATAATGAAATCCGGGCCTTTGCCATTGGTCAAGCGTTTGCTTTCTGCGACAAAGTCTTGCTTGCTATAAAGAATTATTTCATCAGCACCAGATTCTTTAGCCACTCTTGCTTTTTCTTCACTAGAAACTGTCCCGATGACTCGCGCTTTAAGATGCTTGGCCCATTGCACAAGTAGCCGTCCCATCCCACCAGCAGCAGCATGAATCAATACTGTTTCGCCAGGTTTTATTTTGTGAAATTCATGGAGCAAATAATGAGCGGTCATTCCTTGCAGCGGGAAAGCTGCACCCTGCTCAAAGCTAAATTGCGGCGGCAAATGAATAAGTTGCGCAGCAGGAACAATAATTCCTTGTGCATAAGAACCGGTAGATCCTGGAACCAAATTAAAAGCAACTCTATCGCCTACCTTGAAACCTGACACATCAGAGCCCATTTGTTCAATCACCCCAGCTCCTTCCCGTCCCGGAATGTAGGGTACAGTCATACCCTGCCGGTAAGTGCCTCGTCTTATATAGTTATCTACAAAATTAACTCCCGCTGCATGCAATCTCACCAGCGTTTGCCCGGCACCGGGAGCAGGTAATTCAAATTCAGTAAACTGCATTACTTCCGGCCCGCCGAATTGCTCAATCAGTATGCCTTGCACCTTAGTTTTCACGCTGGTTGTCATAATTAGCTCCCCTGGAATTCATTACATAGCATAATCCACTTTTTTACAGAGTGAACTGCCGCAAATTAAATGATGATAATCAGATGAGTAACTTACTTGCTCATAGATAGCTATTTAATCCAATTTTTAATAATCTTTCTGATTAGGCTGCCAGTGCGACTTTGAGGATTTAATGATCGGGAAATGAGCCTGGCAAGCCGAATGTGCCACAACTGCCTCACAAATTACTCACAAGAAGCCGCTATATTTGGTACCAGTTAGCCAATATACGGCGTGATTAATATTAGTTTTTGCATTGGAGAGTAATTATGGTTTTTTCTGATGATAAACCTGCTCCAGAACCAGCCGATCAGCCTGCTCCAGGGCCAACTGGTAAGCCTGTTGATCCCATAAGCCGTGGAAGAGGTGAAGCGTATGGCTGGGCTGAACGTGACAACAATTCGCGTAATGATCCCGATGGTAGTGGCTCATACAACGATCTAAGTGTTCCCCATTCTTCTCGAGGCAATGTAGATCCCGCTGATATTAAGCGAAGGCATAGCCCTGACGACGTCAGGAGATCGTTGGAAATAATGAACAAATTACTAGATGGCGGACTGCAGCAGTCCATGGTGTCACTAAGCCGTGGGATAGAAAAAGAAAAGTCGCCAGAAGCTATAGAAAAAGAAAAGAAGGAAATCGCTGCAACGGCAGCAACATTGCTTATTGCTATCTCCAAAGATATAAATGATTATCTGTCTTTACCTGAAGATCAGCGAGATTCTCAAAGTTCGCCAATTTCAGGAAGAACATTACAGTTGCTCAAAAGAGAATTTGCTAGATCAGCAAATCCGGAAGCCTTGCAGGAAAAGATCAATCAACTGAGCAGCACTTTAATGGCCAGTAGACAAATTTCTGTCGATTTAAACCACAAACTTTCTGAAGAAAGCGGACCGAACGGAATGCGAGTACCACTGATGGATTTTCAGTAAAAAGCCCCTCCGTCCAGGACGCGATGATAAGCCTAATTCAATCGCTACCGTATACTCGGTGGCTGAAGCAATGTTCGGTTTGCAACTTCATAACTCAGCGGATAGCAGCACAAGCGACTGGTTGCATAAAGTATATTCGCGCAGCAATGATCCGGTCGCCTTCACTCAAGACATAAATGAGTGTGTGTCCAATAAATACCCTTTATATGACGGAAAACTTGTTTATGAAAATAGACTGACGGTATCCTACTGGCATCGCGGCAATGGTAGCGATCGTGTGAGCATTGCCTCACACCCAATTGATTTTACCCGACCAATAGAATTGACAGAACGCCTGGCCAAGAAATAACAATAGGCTATGTGGTCAACTATTCTTGGTTTTAGCTGGTCCAAGTCGGCGCAGATTTGCTATAAATTCGGAATCTACTAAACAATGACTGTCTCTACACATAGACACTTCGCCCAATTTCTCTTTTTCTTCTTGCGTGAGTAATTGGTTAATATTAGTTTCGCTTGGAGTACTTCGGGCCGCTATTTCTAAAATATGGCGAGCAATAGCAGGGTCTAGCCATACGGAACCAAGGCGAACGACTGCAATAGCTGCTTCTATAGTATCTGGGAATTTATCTTTGAGAATATAGCCGTCTGCCCCAGCAGCAAAAGATGTGAAAATTAGTGCATCGTCTGAGCATGCCGTGAGCATCACAATTTTTGTCTCTCGATGTTGCTGGTGAATAATTTTTGCAGCCTCTATGCCATTCATAACAGGCATTTCAATGTCCATCAAAACAATGTCCGGATTGAGGACATTAGTCATTTCAATCGCCTCTTGTCCATTACTCGCTTCGCCAACCACTCTTGCATAATCCGTGTACAAAAAAATGATTTTGACTACGTCCCGTATGTTGGGCACGTCGTCAACTACTAGAATCGAGATAGGTTTTTGTGCTGGCATAATCTCAATACACGATCTGCTCTGGTCAGCGAATGGAGCGAGCTGCCGGTCAATATAAGTTTGCCGATGAGTTGGTAATGAAGCGGTAACGAATGCAAAAGGGCTACGCTAATAGAGTCTTATTTTAACATAATTATAAGAATTAAAAGTATGAGTTGCGGCCGTTAGTACGCGGCTCACTCTTGTTAGATCCGCGCGCCTCATGGGTATAGAGCTAAGTACAATAGATACTCTTTGAAAAAAATTAACCATTTCAATAAAGTATGGACAGCAGTAATTTCTCTACTGATATTGGCGACTCAAATCCAGTCGATTTGGCAGAAGCAGCGATGGCCACTGGAAATTGGGCGCAAGCCTTTGAGCTTCTCAATTCGCCGGGTCTTACTGGTGACCCCGCGGCTCAAAATCTGCTTGCCTGGTTGTATTTAGGTGGCAAAGGCATAAGCAGAGATCCGCACAAGGCAATTCTTTGCTTGCAAAGATCAGTGGAAAAGGACTATTGGCCAGCTATATGTAATTTAGCTCGTGCTTATCAATATGGCATTGGTATTAAGAAGAATCCTTTCACTGCTTTTGAATTGTACAAACGAGCTGCAGATGAGGATGCACAAGGCAGAGAAAATTTTTGCTCCAGTGAACAAAGCAAAGCAATAATCCCCAACAATAGTTATTTGGATGAGTGTTGGTCTTATTGCCAGCAATGGGTGAGTCATATAAGACGGCGGCAAATGGCAGACATTCGCCTGGATCCTAACTTATCAAAACCGAAACGAATTCGACGACTTGCGGCAATTAAATTAAAATACTTAAAAGACGCGATTCTAAATAATCCAATGGGCTTTATTCAATGGGTATTATTTGCCCTATGCCAAGCTACGTTGACGGCAATAATTATCAGCATAATTCTTCCTTCGATATCTGGCTTTTCTTTCTGGGGCACCACATATGATGCTTTGCTGTTGGGACTAGTATTTTATGCCGTTAACCTGGTCATTTGCATATCTACATTTATAGCTATACCAATTTATCTATTATGCTTTGTGTTTTTAATCTATTTTGGCTGTGACTTGCCGGTAATTGGCTTGATATTGCTTCCTTTTGCCACTGCAATTACCAAACTATTTTTAAAATTGGGCCAAAAACAAATGCCCACTCAGTCGCCTATCCGCAGTATTTATACTAATGAAGAACAGTTCATGCCCAGATCATTAAAGCATGACAAAGAGATACAGCGCCGGATGTACTGGTTTTCCATTTCATTAATTTTGATTGCCATGGTTGTCACAGTAAGAATCGTTGCTGATTGCTTTCCCAATATATTTATTGTGCAGGGCTGGACTACCACGTTTATAATAGTCATGGTTTTGGCGGTCTCTAATCAGCTCTTGATAAAACTTACGAGATTGGTATCCAGAACATACAATAATGAATGGGCTTTGATGGCCCAATGGATATTTGAAGGCTAGGCAATTTGATAAACATACAGATCCTGAGAGTTATATTTTTTCTCTGGCTTTTTTGCTGTCTGTCGAGCCCTACTTGGTCAGAAGATTATAATGTCCTCAAAGTCGTATATCCTAAATCAGGCGGCGATATTCAAGCGCGCTCAACTTTTATAGTCGGACAAGTATCACCAGGCAATATTCTTACCTGTAATGGGCAGAAGGTTAAAGTTAATCAGCCTGGTTTCTTTGCTCACGTCGTACCCTTAAACTATGGCGCCAATCACTTTCTACTTTCTTGTTCTGCAAACGGAACTGGAAATAGCGTAGATAAGGAATTGACCATATACAGGAAGCCTCCAGCAAAACCAATTAGTCCTGAGCAATTTAAGATTGAGGGCTTAAGACCGAACGCAGATCTTGCTGTGCGCCCTGGTGATCTGATTAACTTTTCTGTGCATGCCACCCCTGGCAGTACCGTTAACTTACAACTTGGTGGTCATCTATTGAAACTGATAGCACCGGGTGCCAGCAATAAATCTACTGGCCAGACACCGGATGTGGAATATGGCAAAGTAGCTCAACGTTGGGATGCCAATGAGATTGAAAAAAACAAGATCGCTGGTGATGTATATAGAGCTTCGTATCGAGTGGAGCAGAATGACCATTTTTCTGCTTTGCATGCCAAAGCAACACTTTCTTCAGAGGGCAAGAACATATCTCTAATAGGCAAGGCGAGAATATCTACACTCGAAGAGCCAATTGTGGTGTCCACATCTAAAGCACCGACTGTGGTGCGCGTTGGTCCTGGCTTAGCTAGAACAACGCCGCTAGTAGAGGGCATTAAAGTTCTCGTAGATGGTTGGTCGGGAGATAATATGCGCTGTCTTTATTCTGCCAATAATCACGTCTGGATCAAGCGGACAGACGTGACTACCCCTGCACCGATAGGAACAGCTGAGAATCAAAAGGGTGAAGAATCGGTAGGACAGGATGCTGTAATACCTCAATCGGTAGTTCGGACGATTAATTTACTCAGCGATCAATACGGTGATAAGGTTTGTCTGCCGCTGACCGAAAGATTGCCATATCAAATTGAGCAAAGACTTAGCCCTAATTGCTTAGCTCTAAAAGTCTATGGCGCTTCTGCCGATACTGATTGGATTACATCAGAGCCAGGAATTGGCAATTGTGAAAGCCCGATTATTCATCATGTTAGCTGGAAACAAGCAGAAGATAATGTTTATGAAGTTACCATTCATATGAAAGGCAAAAGACAATGGGGCTATAAAATATTTTACGAAGGCAATACACTTTGTCTCTCGGTCAAACATCCTTTGCTTTTGCAAAATAATAATGATCTGCTTACCAAGCAAGGTATGAATGAGCAGGAAAATACCCGATTGGATGGAATAAAAATATGTCTTGATCCTGGTCACGGCGGTAGCGAAATTGGTTCGATCGGCTGCTCTGGCGAACCGGAGTCGCAAGTGAATCTAGAAATTGCTACCAAGGCCAAGTCTTACCTTGAAGACGCCGGCGCAACTGTGATTATGACTCGAATGTCCCAAAATGAAAATGTATCGCTAGATGAAAGAGTGCGAATTGCTACGAATGCTCAAGCTGATTTTCTTATTTCAATTCATAATAATGCATTGCCAGATGGGCGCGATCCCTGGCAAGAGCATGGTACTTCTTCTTACTGGTATCATCCGCAGTCTATCGAGTTAGCTCGCTGCCTGAAGGAGTCAGTTAAAAGACGCTCCGGTTTTCCAGATCTGGGCGCTCGCTATCAGAATCTTGCCCTAGCCAGAGCACCGGCCATGCCTTCTGTATTGCTGGAAATTGGTTTTATGATTAATCCGGACGAGTTTGCCAAACTCATTGATCCTCAATTTCAATCGAAGATTGCTCAGGCGATTTGTGATGGTATAAAGCAATATATAAGCAGCTCCCAATAAAGGGAGCTGCTTGGGTTTATTTTTGAACTATAAGAACCAGTCTATTTAGAATTACGATCTAACCGTGATGAGGTCCAAATCCACCGATGATGCATTCCGCCCATCATGTGGTGATGTCCGAGCATATGTACAAGCATGCGATGGTGTATTTCTTCTCTTTGTTTTTCAGTCATTACTTCCATGGCGCTCAACATATGGTTCACTCGATCAGTACAAAGGGCTGATTTTGTTGAGGCGATTTTTTCATGGAGTGCCATGACAGCGTCTTTGTCTAACTTAGATGCACTCATAAGCAAAGCCATTTTCTTCATCTCTGACATAAGTTCGGCCTTTTGTGGAGCAGTTTTGACTTCGTATTCAGATTTCAATGAAACCAACTTTTCCATTTGCTCATCACTCAGTCCTAATTTTTCCTGCCCATGGTCTGACAGCAACCATCTGGTCCTGCAAAATCAGCACCATCGGCACCGGCTGGCTCATCTACTATTAGTACTGCTTGTTCAGGCGGATCAACTGATGTACTCTCTTGTGCCCTTGCCGGATATGCACAGACACATAAATTGGCCAGCACAAAACCTGCACTAGCCATACTGAGAGCAATATTCTTTATTTGATTCATACTTTAACCTCCTGGTTATATAGAATCGATTTTGGATCAATGATGCCAAGTTGCATCTTCAATTGTCACAAAGACGAGATTATAGACAGTATGTTCTTGTACAATGGTATAAATTTATACTTCAGTATATTAACTGTAACCTTAGTTCCCACTCAAGGGGCCTTCAATTATCGAGCAGGCGTGAAGCTAAAAAGGACTTGACTAGAAAGCAGGTATTGAATGCCGCTGCTGCTTTATTTGCTGAAAAGGGCTACGAAGCTACATCGATTGAAGACATTACCGAAAATGGCCGATATAGCCAAAGGTACATTTTATTATCATTTTGATTCTAAGGAGGCTGTTGTAGTCGCTCTTAGAATTGATTCTTTTCGAGATAGTAGCCATGCGCGCCCTGGATTTATTAGCCGGGGGGAATAGTCCAATTTCTATTTTGGAAAAAGTGTTTTTGGAGCGTGCTGCCTGGACAGAAAAAAATCCTGAACTTACTAAAGTATTTTTTGAACAACGTATTCATCAATTTCTATTTAGAGAAGATGATGCTTTAGTAAGAGTTGGAGCTAACTCAGCCAAGGGAATCGTTGAGCAATCAGAAAATGGGCACAACGGCAGCTAATCAGAATGGTGTTGGTATTAGAACAAAAGAATCTGGACATTTGTTCCCGCTAATTATGGAATTAGTTGGCGCTAGCCAGAAGGCAAAAGAATTAAGGCAAGATCTGGATGCGCGTGAATTGACACAGATGATTCTTGCCTGTTTTTTGCACGCCCAGGGTTCATGGATAGGTGGTTATAGCAGTGTCTCATTGGTTGATAAAGTACACCGCTGGTTTCATGCAATCCTTAACGGACTGTATGATTAATCATTTCAGCTAGAGTAGATTATCCTGAATATGAATCAATCGACAATAAATTAAAGTTCGCAGACTCTTACGCAGCTGGTAGCTATCCAAGTGGATCAAGCTTAAAAGCGCGCTCAAGTTCTTCGCGATAAGCTAAATTGGTCAAAGCTTCCTCCGAAAAGAATTCATCTTCTATATATGATACTTCTCTTCCTTGCAAATCCTCTATACGCTTGATCAAATGGGCGGGTAAAAGGTTTTCGAGCATGAATTTCCTGGGCTTTCTAGTTTTTTTATTAAATTGCGATGTGTCTATGTAGACTGATAGATGGCGGCAATCAAAAGCATGATTAGCGGCATAATTAACGATAGTTATTTTGTCTCATCTAAGCTATAGTAAGGAGCATAAATAAAGGCTGGATAAGCATTTCCAAAGTTTTACCCTGTTCGATTGCCATATGCCAGTTTAATCGGTTGGCTAAAAAGAGCAATACTTGACTACTGTGAATTTTGGAGTATTCTGGGAGTAGAAGAATAAATAATCTTGCCAAGAGCATGAATTTTAGCATATTAAATAGGGTAATATAGAGATTGGATGTGCTTTTGCCACTGCCAAGATAATCAGGAAATTAGTTATGAATCTAAAACTACGTCTAGAAAGACTTTGTGATAACCGCTCCTGGGTGCGCTTCATTTTTCCGATGGCACCACACTAACTGGGCGGGTACTCAGACTTGGACATGATTATGTGGAAATGGAATCTTATGGTGACTTTGATAAACCGACGGTCGAGACTATTCCAAGCACCTGGTGCCCTTGAGTCTGGTTAAATTAATCACCATTGAATCTTCATCTTTTGCTGAAGCCGAAAGACAAAGACTTAATTATCTGGCACAAGCTGAAAATGGACAGGAAATTGGGCAAGAAAGCTACCCTTATCCAGAAATCGAAAAATAATCGGCCGTACTCACAATTTGCTCACAAATTTCCCCCAAATAACTTCACAATCATTATTTATGCTTAGATTGTATGATTTAGCGGCTTTCGGTAATAGTTTTGTGTGAATTAATATGCCTAATGGCGATTCTCCCTCTGAGGCGGAAGAACCAATTCACGCATCGCTATCATAATGGCAATTACACCTGATGTGTCTTATAAATCAGGACCAGCCGAATATCTGGACCGACTCAGGCAAAAATGCCGGTAAACAGGAGTAAATCCAGGTTCAGAAAGTCTGCTGCTCAGATTCTAATGTTGATCACGGCTGCGACCAGGATTGTTGTCTCAGGAGGGTTTGTTGGCCTTGTGCTTACCAGCTATAACCGTGCTGGAGCGGACACAGAACAGAAGAGCGATATTCGCGACGATGTTCTTTATCTGGGCGATGCAAAAAATGCCGATGAAAAGTTGCCAACTTATGCTGGTAATAAGGACGTCAAAATAATAGTACTTTCACAAAGTAATGTCACTGATAAAGGGCATTGGCGCTGCTGGCAAAGTATCCCAATTTGAAAGATGTTCAACTAGGTGGACTCGAAATAACTGCGGCGACGATAGATAAAATAAAACAGGTGTCAAAATTGAATTCATTGTTATTTGATGGGAGCAAACATTAGCGGTGATAATTTACAGCGCTTGGGAGAACTAAGAATTTGCGGGATTTTGTCACTCTAAGGTTCCTCAATCAGCTGCGAAGACTTGGGCAAATTTATCCTCTAGCAGGATTAGATAATTTATCACTGGCATATACAAAAATTGCAGATGAAGGCCTCAAGGCAATAGCAGCTGAAATGCCCGTCTTTAAGCGATAGCTGACCTTTCCTGGAACGAAAATTTCCCACGCTGGACTATCTTCTCTAAAAGAATGCAAAAATCTAAATTTAATAGCATTTGAGAGACATGAATCTTGACTCTAAAGCTATATCTGCTTTAAGGAATCTTTCCATCACTCAATTAGATTTAGAAGAGGCCAAGGTCAATGATCGCTGCTTTAAAAGAACTAGTTCATTTGCAAAACTTAAACGCTCAATATTGAAAGGCACTCCAGTCACAGATGCCATTATTGACTCACTAACAAAGCTAAGTTCGCTAGAGTTACTTGAAGTAACAGGTACAGCCATATCGCCAGAAGGATATTTTAAGGCTTAGCGATTCTTTACCTCAATGCGATATTGAACATGATCTAGCGATTAATAATCGAAACTATTTGTCGACAAGAATTAGCTAGGAAGTCAGAACAAACGAATATAGAAAAGGGATTTGGCATAAGATTCAGTGATTATGGAGTCATAAAACTAATGGCATGAATTACCCTGTATTCCACCTCCAACGGATGCGCTAACTGTAATAAAAGATACTTTCGGTCGAGGGGTAGCTAGCACCATTGGCGACATACCGCTTAGCCTTATATTCATCAATCGTCCAATGGCATGTCGGGCGAATTTCAATGCTGAACACAATAGATTAAAACTTTCGAAAGGATTATCGACAAGACTATACGATGGCATATCGGACCTGGACCCAAACAGTAATAAGTCATTGCAAGACACGCTAATGCATGAATTAGCTCACAAATCTTAGATAAACATCCTGAGCGTTATGGACCAACCAGCATTTATGCTAAAGACGAGGCTAGTAAAATTAGTCCAGAACGGCTGAAGTTAATAGAAGAAAAACTTGGATATAGATTAGTCGACGGACATGAATTGCAGGGCAAAGATCAAAACAGATGGTCTGATAGCTGGTATAAGACCGATAAATTAGTATGGATGGGTTCGCTGTGATCAAAGTGGAAACCGTCTTGGAGATGAAAAATTTACTCCAGGAGCAGTGAGTCACTTAAGTCAAAAACGATTCCCCACTAAATATTTCCCGAATCCTGAGGATTTATTAGGTGAAAGTTTACCCTTCTTATGGAAAGGCGGAAATGCCCTAATACAATTTGCCGCCGAATGCCCAGAAGTGTATGAATTAGCACTAGCCGAAGATCGTCTAGTAATAAACAGTTTGCCAGATAATCTAGATGTGGTGAAGTCACTAAAAGCAGCACACCCAAAACAAGAGATTGTACGTGGCTTAGATGGACATTTAACTACAGCCGATAATTTGCAGTATCAGAAAGAAATTGCCGAGTTTAGAGACAAAGTAGCTAAAAAAATACTGAGCTGAAAATAAAATAGTTGTCTCAGTCTTTTTTATTTTTTATACTCTTAGCTCTGCGTTTTACAGTCCAGCCGGGATATTTTCTTGCTTGTTGCGGCGAACGGCTAGTGCTCCTGGTTCAACGTCTTTAGTTACCAACGGTACCAGCTGCTACAACACTATCTTTGCCTATTTTTACTGGGGCGACCAAACTGCATTGCTCCCTATAGCTACCCCATCTTCTATAACCGTTGCAGCCTTGATTTTGGTCATATGGTCATAGTTGGCCGTAATTGTGCCTGCACCAATATTGGCCTCTTTACCAACAGTGGTATCACCAACATAACTTAGATGAGACACATTTGAATGTGTGCCAATGGCACTCATCTTAATTTCAACAAAATTGCCGATGCGTACTTGATTATCTAAAACTGTTCCGGATCCTCAAATGCGCAAAAGGGCCAATTTGGCAATTATCACCAATCTGGCAATCTTCAAGATGAGACTGACAATTTTTGTCAGGTCGCCAATTTTTACTTTACCTTCAATAGAAGTATGGGGTCCAATAAGACAAGAGCGCACCAACGCTAATATCACCAATTAGCCAGCAACCGGGCAAAATCACTGTGTCTGCTCAATTTTAACTTCCGGTGAATCCAGGTTGAAGCAGGGTCGATGATTGTTACACCCTGATCCAGAGCCAACGGCTTATGACTATTTCATTTAGTAGCTTATTCGCATACGATAAATCTTCGCGAGAATTTACGCCCATTACTTTCACGCCAATTGCTTAATCGGTATACTGGCAATTTTATAATCCGGCTTTGGCCGCCCAATCGACTAGATCAGTTAAATAATATTCGCCTTGCTTGATTATTATTTTTTAGTCCTTCAGTCCTTTGGACACTAAGGACCAGTTGAAGCAATAAACAGAAGAATTTACTTCTTGTATTTGTTTTTCTTTTCCGAAGCATCTTTCGCTTCCACAATACCTAATAACTTGTCCATTCGCAGAGCGCAATAATTCTGCCATAGCCTTGCGGATCATCTAAGACACTAGTTAGTATTGTCAGATCTGCCTGTTGGTCATAATGGAGATCAATAAGCAGGTGCATGGTCTCTTCGCTCAATAATGGGCAATCCCCAGGTAAAACAAGAATATTGCCCTGGAAATCATCTAGTTCTTTCTGCACGGCCATGACCGCATGTCCTGTGCCCAGTTGAGGCTCTTGCTTATGGATAGATATTGGTATAGTAAAGTCTGAGCAATCGATAGATTTTTGTATGCAATTCTCCACTTGTTCGGCATTATGTCCCAGCACAATATGTATTCGCTCCAAATCTAATTGATTCAATCTTTTGAGAATGCGCCAGATCATTGGCTCGTCCCAAAACAGGATGCATAACTTTGGCTGTACTGGAGCGCATGCGCTTGCCCAGACCGGCTGCTAAAATAATTGCCTGCATTTTGCCTTGAGAATTTGTCATGGTCATTTCCGGATTTATATAATTTCGATTTGGCTGCGCTATCTTTAAAATGAACACTCAACTATTGTAGATCAGTTGAGCTCAATTCAGTGAAGTTACTGGAGCAAAGAAATGACGGGTTAAATGATAAAAGATAGGGGCAGCAAAACATAAGGAGTCTATGCGGTCCATCATGCCACCGTGTCCGGGTATCAGCGAGCCATAATCTTTAACGCCGCGGTCTCTTTTAATGGCCGACATAACCAAGCCGCCGGCAAATCCCATTAGTGTTATTACCAGCGCCATGGCGCTGCTTGCCAAGGATTAAACGGAGTCATCCAATAAAGGCAAGAACCAAGAATAACAGCGCAGAGTCCACCACCGATAAATCCTTCCACGGTTTTATTGGGGCTAACGTTGGCACTAATTTTATGTTTACCGAAGAGCTTTCCAAAAACATATTGTAAGACATCACTCATTTGTACAATAAAAACAAAAAAGCATAAAAGTTTTGCTCCTTGATGTTCGTATCCCGGTGCCCTTAGATCCAGTAAGGCTGGCGCATAGCTAACAAAATAGACGCAAATCATAAGTGCCCATTGAATTTTTGCCATGCGCCCGAGAAAGTCTGTGGTATCACCAGCAATGGCATTACGGATTGGTATCCAGAGATAGGCATAGACAGGTATGAAGATCAAATACAGCGCTAGCCAGTTGATCGCTAGAAGATAGTAATGGATAGGCATAATGACAAAAAATGCCCAAAAAGTGTTCGATGATCTGCTTTTCTTGTTGGTGTGAGTGTAATAAACTCCCGCATGGCAAGAAAAGATATACAAGCAAATAATACAAGGGAACCGAGCCTGCCAACTCGTTGCCGCAATGAAAAATGTGATTACCATCACCCACCATGCTTTTATACGCGCATTGAGATTCTTAATAACCTCAAGTTGCGATTGATTAGAAAGACGCTTCTTTAAAATCCAGCCAATCAAAGAGGCTAAGCTAAGCAAAGCCAGCATGGCGCCGATAATAAATTGTGATTGTGGATCATTTGCTAAATCCATATTTATGCGCACTCCTTAACCGCAAGCTTCGCGCGTTCCAAGAAATCTTGTTTGCTTTCATTGTTTTTCAGGCGGATGCGAGGGACCAAATGTGACTGAACAAATAAGCGGTATTGGTAAGACTTCTCCCTTTGGGCAATACACGATTAGCGTTGTTTATGAAAGTAGGGATAAGATCGGTGCCCGGGCTAGCTTTAGCTAAATGATAAAGCCCGCACTTAAATTCTTTCAAACTGCACTGATCATTACGTCCGCCTTCGGGGAAAATAATCAACGAATTTCCATGATCGAGTGCGGACACTAATTGAGTGATGGGATAATTGCTGCGGTTAATATTTTCGCGCTCTATAGGCACAATTTTAAAGACCCTTTCCGCCAGCCAGCGCCTTAAGCAGCCCTTTGTCCAATAGTCAGCTGCGCCAGCAGCTGTGGTGGTTTTTCTAAGTTTTTTAGGTAGTACCGCCCACAGTACCAAAAAGTCAAAATGGCTTGTGTGATTGGCGAAATAAATACATGGAGTTGCCGGTGTTTGACAATCTGTCCAACGTGCTTGTACGCCAGTAAATATTCGTATTAAGAAGGCAAGCAGGTTCATAATTAACTAGCCTCCAAGGCTTTTGTCAAATGCCATACGCGTCTTATGCATGTGATAAATGTGCCCAGCAGAATGACAATCAGACCAATGGCAATGGCAGTAATCGGAGTGTTTAACATTGCTTGAATTGCAGCAGCTAAACAGGCGATGGTAAGTATGGCCATGCGTTGTGGTTTGGCACACGGTCCGGAAAAATCCTGTTTCAACCCCTGCGCTGCGCCAAAAGCTCTTATATAAGCAGTAAACATGGCTAAAAGTGCCGCTGCCCAACCAAGTGTTATACCCATGGCACCAATGTTTGCTGCGCAGCCAGCCAGAACAAGAAACAAGCTATCTGCTATTCGATCTGGAATCTCGTTAAACATAACACCTAAATTGGATGACCTCTTTCCCTCCACCGCCATCAAGCCGTCAAGCATATTGCACAGTAATCTAAGCTGAATACAAATAGCCGCGCCCATAAAACAGCTGGTTGAATTTCCTCCGAAATGTTGTCCAGCCAACAAAAGCATTAAGCTCCCAACAGCGGCAAACCATATGCTAATCAGTGAAACCTGATTTGGGCTAAGTCCTGTTTTGATCAGTATAAAAGCGAGCCATTGAGACCAATTGGCTGTACGTACGGCAATGGGGCGACGCTCTACTTCATTTAGCATGTTTAACACCACCTAAATATAAATGCATGAACTTGCTTCGAGAACTATTTGCAGTATATGGCTTGTTTATAGTAGCTGGCCTTTTCGATCCAACACTTTCAAAAGTGTTGTCCGTAAGCACGGCGAAAATGAATGATGTCGCTCAGGCGCAAAAGGTAGTAGGGGCGAATTTAATCCATGCGCCGGACGAAACAATTTCTAGCTAAGGTCGACTATCGCAATTTATAATATGATTTCTTTCATATTGGCCAGAATGTCTAGCAGTTTTTTACCACCCGTACTATTCATATGTGCAGTGTCATAAAAATCTGACTGAGCAAAAACAGGATTTCCATTTAAATCAACAAGCGGAAAGTCATAACCTTTTGCTTCTGCCTTTAAAAGATTCATATAACGCTGATAAGATCCTTCCGGCATCAGGTTCATATTGTCTTTGGTCAAGGGCATATTGAGAATAACGAGCTTTATCTTTTCTTCTTTGCAGAAGGCCACTAGTTTAGTGAAAAACTGTTTTTGAATATTGAATAGCCATAAATTGTTTTTGTCTTGGCCATAGCGTCTTCTATAATCTGCATAATTTGCATCATAAGTATACGGAATATGGGCTTTGATAATGGCCATTCCTTCTTCTACTTCGGAGTGTAAATTAGCCGGCACATGCTTGCGATAATCAAGATCATTTAAGAGACAAGGCGAGCAAAACCTATTTACTATCGGAGAAAGAATATCTTTAACTTCTTCACTTGCTAAAGCCTGTATATCGAGTTTCTTAGCCCAGGGATAAAAGAATTTGCCAAAATAATAATCAAACCTTTGCCAGAATTCCGGAAACGCCAAATCAACAATATCTTCTATATCGCTAAAGCGCTTTAAATATCGAAAGGGTGGTGTAGTGCCCGGGCAGTGTACAGCGTTATCAAGAAAATCTCTCAGACTTAAACCAAGAATAATATATTTTGGTTTGTGTCGCCCATGAAATA
This sequence comes from Candidatus Melainabacteria bacterium, assembly GCA_963767815.1. Classification (GTDB taxonomy): domain Bacteria; phylum Cyanobacteriota; class Vampirovibrionia; order Obscuribacterales; family Obscuribacteraceae; genus CAVYFJ01. The sequence continues at coordinate 695,225 of CAVYFJ010000004.1, forward strand.
AACTACGAGTGACCATATATTGATCTGAAACCAAATCGCCCGGTAATGAAAAATTGAAACATACAGGCGTGCAATTGAGATGAAAGCGATTTTGCAATTGCTTGCCCAAATAAAGGGAATAGTGATGATGGACATAATCAAAATCTTTATTAAGAAAATCAGCGTCTTCTCTGGATATTGGATGCATAAATAAAGACGATCCAAGCAGTACTACAGGTGGTGCAGGTTTATTCTGTAAATACTCTTGCGTGGCCCACCATGTCCATGTATGTGTTGCTGGTAATAAGGCTGGATCAACCCTAGCAAATGGCTGAGTAATACAAAGCCAGCAATTGATTGCCAGCAAAACAAATATCCCCAGCCCTAGAGTGCTAGATAGCCATTGCCATAGTGTTACCCTTGCTTGTTTATCGCTTAAGTCCCAAGTATCCTGCCACCCCGCCTGCATTTTCTGCGGCCAATTGATAGGCAAATTAGTCTTAAGATTTACCTCGGACTTTTCTGTGAATTCGATTTGACCTGGTACTGGCATATTAAACTCTATTTTGATCTTTGGATTTGTGTGGGCTGGTTATATGTAACGACGCTTGATGGTTGGATTCATAGGGGCGGGCGCAAGTCCGCCCGCTTACCTAGAACTGGAAGTAAATAAACTGTGGCGCATAATCAGGACTAAAAACAACTAGCAGGCAAATGCATATGGCAAGAGCACCGGCAGCAAGCCAGCGTCCTTTGATCGAATCTGAGGTAAACAATGTCGATAGTATCGGCAAATGCCCCTTGATTCCTGAAAACAACTGCATTAGAAGAAGCAAGCCCAGAATTGCCGGCAGCAGCAAAAATACTACTGATTCTTTAGCATTTAAAATTGTTAACGCAAAAGGACTGGCCGCCAATTGTAATTGCGGAACTTGAGAAAGGAATAATAGACGCTTGATTATGAGCAAGGCACTGGATAAATTGTCCGCTCGAAAAAAGACCCAGCCCAGACAAACAGCATGAAAAGTTAGGACAATGGACAAGAAATTAAATGCCTGAGTTTGTTTCACTCTGTATAGCCAGGCAATTTTATCACTCCAGATTTTAAACTCTTTGTGCAGCACCAATAATATTCCTTGATAAAATCCCCAGATGGCAAAATGCAGCGCCGCACCGTGCCAGATGCCCCCCAAGATCATTGTAATCATCAAATTGCGATAAGTAGACAGCCGGCTTCCTTTATTCCCGCCCAACGGAATGTATAAATAATCACGCAACCAGCTTGAAAGCGATATATGCCAGCGTTTCCAAAAGTCAGAAATTGAGCTTGACCAATATGGCAAATTGAAATTAATAGGCACTTTGAAGCCAAGCAATAGAGCTGAGCCGCGGGCAATGTCCGTATAACCGGAGAAATCAAAATAAATTTGAAAGGCAAACGCATAAACCGCAAACCATAAATCAAGGCTGCTCAATAACTCTGGATGTTCAAAAGCGCTGTGCACGACAATCCCTAAATTGTCAGCAAAAAGAATCTTTTTTACCAATCCCAATATAATTAAATGCGCACTTTCTTCAATTAGTGGCAAATTTATTTTCTTTTGTCCGCCAGGTAAAAGTTGCGGCACAAAATCTTGATAACGCTTAATCGGCCCGGCTATTTGTGTTGGGAAAAAACTGGCAAAGAGCGCAAAATCCCAAAATGATTTAATGGGTTTTTCGCCGCGATAAACATCAACTACATAATGAATAAACTCGAATACAAAAAACGATATGCCTAGCGGCAAAATAATTTTCCAGCTGATAACCGGTATATGCATGCCAAATTTTGTACCGGCGGTAGCGACAAGATCATGCAAAAAATAAGTGTATTTAAAGAAAGCAAGGGTGAGCAGATTTATAGCTATGGCGGCTATAAGAGCTAGTTTGCGGTTTTCTTTGAGCGAGCTTAATAACAAGCCCATTAGATAATTGAGCAGAGTGAGAGCAAAAATCATTAAGCCATAAATTGGCTTCCAACTCATATAGAACACATAACAAGCAATTAGAAGAATAAAGTTACGCAAGCGCGCGGGGCTCAGCCAATAGAGCAAGAGCACACATGGGAAAAACAACAGGTATTGAAAGCTGTTAAAAAGCATTTTTCATAGCAACTGGTTCGGGTAGCGAAAACCTATATTGGGCGGGAAGGATCTTCTCGTCCATTTTAAATGGATTACTTGACAAAAGGATTAACGCGAAATAATTATTGCGGAAAGAGAGCCAGGAATTTATTTATTGACCAGTTGATCCAGCGTGGTAAGACGACCTTGCAGAATCTGTGCTGTTGTTTTATTCTCGCTTTTTCTCGATGATGCTCTCTCTCTAACTCTATAAATCGCTTGCATAGCTGTGTCAAATTATACGCTTGACCTATTGTGTAGGTCAGATTCCCTGCTGCTGCTAACTGATTCATCCGAGTAGGATTAAGATGGCTATCATATCCATTTATAATTCCGGCATGTTTCGACCGTAATTTTGGTTGGTCCATACAAACAATTTCGGTAGAGCTGCCACTTGACCGTTTGATCGAAGAATAAATCTTCCCTTTCCCTCAACTCTTGCTGAGAGTCCATTAGTTGTGCCTCGAAAATTTCTTTATTCACTTGGTTATTCCTAAACGTAAAGGCAGAAGTTGAGGCTATATTTGTTAAAGTATTCAAATCAGAATGTACACTCTTCCTCCAATCTTGGCTTGTTACTGGAAGGAACTGTCTAACTGTTCTGCGGGCGAAGATTTCATTAGTCTTGGCCGCCATTAAAGACAGTACCGGCTGTGTGGTAATACCTACTGCGGCGACTTCAGACAAAATACACCCTAGTCCATTTAAATGATTATTGCCTGTATAACCAGCTTGCACATTCATTTGATTTCCAATAGCGCCGAGTACGTTGCGCATTAAGTCTAAAGTATTCATTGAATTCTGCCAGGCAAAGTCTTTTCTTGCCTGTATGTAGACTTGCCCATATTCGGATAATAAACCATTTCGAACGTCTTGCAATATTTTATGTTCTGCATCGAATAAACGCTGATCTTCCGGTTCAGATTTCTTTGCCAGAGTGGAAAATCTGTTCAGATTTTCATCGATACGTGAAATAGTTTGCTTTATACGTCTGAGGGAACGTTTGGGGTCCAAGTTATGTTTTATTGCTTTTAAGCGACGAAAAATATCTAGGCCAATCTCAAAAGCATCACCGCCAGCATTTACTTCTTGACCTATAATTTGGGGATATAGCTGAGCTGCATTGGCGCCCCCGGACACCGGTCGAGATATTTTTTTCACTGTTCCATTTAGTTGTACTTGGCTTTTATATCGAGAGTGCGAAAAAAACAACTGCGTAGCGTCAATCAATCCTGCTTCAGTTGCAGCCGAGTTTAAAGCCGGCCACAAAAATTGCCGCCGCAAATTGCTTGCATCGCTAAGATGGTTCTCTAGGTGCATTCTAGTTATTAACTTATCCATTTCTATTTCGTCATCTATAATTTGTTGCGAAGTTTTATCAATCTCAGCATTTGAATAAAGCTCGATAGCAGACGCAGGAAATGCGCCTGTCAGTACCAGGATTATTAGGTACAGTAACAAATTCAAGCGGAAATAAGCGACCATCACACTTCTATCCCTTTCTGGCTCGGGGATAAATAAATTACTGTTGCACAATTAATTTGCCAATAATAAGGAAACTGTCTCCACATTTATCGATTAAGAAACATACACAAAAAATCATTTTTGCTCTGAATTGCTAGTTGCTGTTGATTTGGGGTTTCCAGATGAACGAGGTGCCGATTAATATTACTGGATGCTTGCAGGCTTTTGTGAGCTATTGATCACTTTTTACATGCGGGCGGGCACTGTGATTCCCAGCAAAGACAATATCGTTTCCAGTTCATAAAGGCAAAGATCGCTTAATCCAAGCCATGAAGCTCTTAGCTTATCGTTTTTTTCACTGAGAATATGACATTCTAAATAAAAACGATTGAACGTATAAGCAAGATCATAAGCATAATCACACAAGTAATTTGGCATTCGTTTTTGATAAGCCATATAAAGAACATCCGGCATGCGCAATAGTTCGAGCATTAACTCTCGTTCGAAGCCGGTCATGGTATCAATTGGACCGATGGTAAGATCCTGTTCTTTTGCTTTGCGCAAAATTGCCTTGATCCGCACCGCACCATAAAGAATATAAGGACCGGTGCGTCCCTCGAAGCGTGTAAATTTATCCAGATCAAATACATAATCAGTATTATGATCATGCATCAAGTCACCATATTTGAGAGCGGCTATGCCGACTGCTTTAGCTATTGCTTCGCGCTCGTTTGGATCATAATCAGCGGCAGCCCGCATTTCGGCTAATTTTTTGCTGGCTTCATCGGTAGCCATTTTGATTAAGTCTTTGAGCTTCATCACGCCGCCGGCTCTTGTTCTAAACGGTCTTCGATCCGGACCATTGATTGTGCCAAAAGCGACATGTTCGAGAATAACGTCAGGCGGCACCATGCCAATTTGCCGCCGGCGAGAAATAATTGTTTGAAGTGTAAGCTTTGACGTTTATCGACTACATAGAGCATTTGCTCAAGGTGCATATCGTCTATTCGTTCTTCAAGCGTGGCTACATCAGTTGTACCGTATAAATAAGCACCATCCGATTTAGTTAGAATGAGGGGTGGGATTTCTTCTTTTCATCTGCAGCATTTATTGGAATAATGAGCGCGCCATCGCTAATAGTGGCGTGCCCATCTTTCTTTAATTTTTCCAAGATTTTTGCAATACGATGATGAACCGAAGCCTCACCGTTCCACAAGTCAAAGTAAACATCTAGCTCGGCAAAGTCTTCCTTTAATGCTTTGATTGATACATTGACAAAATGCTGCCAGAGAGCCTTGGCATATGGCTTGCCGTTTTGCAATTCGGTTGTGGCATGCAATGCCTCTGCCATATCTTCTTTATTTGCATTGCAGCGGTTGGCAGCTTGCGGATATAACTTCTCCAAATCCTCAATGGTTACTGGAGATTCTTCGGGATATGGTCCAGCGTAATCGGCTTTGAAATAAGGGAGATCTGGAAATTGGCGTTTGACCTCAGTGATCAGCATGCCCATGGGAGTGCCCCAATCGCCCAGGTGAATATCGCTTACTACTTTTAAGCCAAGAAATCGGCACAGTCTTTGTAAACAATCGCCAAGTAATGTTGAGCGTAGATGCCCAACATGCATAGGCTTCGCTACATTAGGCCCGCCAAAATCGACAATTGTGTATTTCTGTTCTTCGGGCGGCAAAGGGGCAATTTGTTTATGGTTGAACAAAAAGTCAATTTGAGTAATTAAAAACTTGTTACTTAGGGAAATATTGATAAAGCCTGGACCGTCTATGCTTAGGGCAGAAAATATTTCTTTGTTGTCGCCACTTTTCACTCTGTCGACAATCTGCTGGGCAATCTGGCGTGGATTTTGCTTTAAATCACGTGCGGCAGAAAGAGCACCATTGCACTGATAATCACTCAGATCTTTCCGTTCGGAAAGGACAACCTTTCCCAGTTCTGCCGGGGCGCCAATTGCGGCAAAACTTTGCGAAAAAATTTCAGTGAGCACTTTAGACAATGAGCCATAGGCTTGTTTTGTTGAAGGCTGGTTATTACCCATTACTTATTACTGACCTCGGTTGCCTTTTTTTCTAAATTGCAGGTGAGATATTCAATTTATATTACTACTGTCTAATCACTTGGACCAGATAATTACTGCCTTCCCAGCGTTCTTTCTTCAGCCAGAAAAATGTAAATTCAATTGGTGCTTTTTGATCAAATGAAATTTGCAGATCAATAGCACTGGCACCTTGCTCCATGTTGGAGGAAAAGGACTCTTCACTGCTTGGCCCAATTATTTTTTGTCCAGGTTAGCCGAAAAGGCTCGTGTGCTAAGAGGCGCAATTTATAGCCTGGCCTGATTTTGCTTATTTGCCAGTTATGCCGCCAGACTTCAAATAGCTGACAAATTTCAGGACTATCTATATATCTATTTTTAACGGCTGGAATTAAATCGAAAACGCGATCATCATAAGTTGAGCGCAGAAGTTTTATATATTCGGCATGTGCCCAGGCTAACGGAGTAGCTGCGCCTGTGGCTTTGCCGAAAATTAGATGTTTGTGGTGTAAATTGGGCCATCCCATATTTGCTCCGGCAAGCATCCAGCTGCCGAGGCAAAATTTTCCATCGCTTCAATATAAGGACTTGGATCATTACCTGCTGCTAATTCATAATGACCCCGCTCACCGGTTAATAATGGCCAGGGTCTGCCAATGCCATAACCAGTATAAGCTTCACCATGCTTGCCTTGCCCATAGCCATCATGGTTGTAGCGCCGCCAGCAAGGACCAAATGGCGTTTCTACTTTTAGCACTGCATCTATGACAACAAGTGAATCTCTTATTAATTTATCTTTTGGTGAAAATATCCCATATCTAACTAATTCTAGAAAACCAGCATCAACTATGTCTTTAGCCAGATATTCACTTTTTTCTCCAGGATAGCGGTTAGCTAAATGCAAATAAAGATGATCTATGTCTGCGGGTAAATCCGGAGATACAATCGGGTTGACGCGAATAAAATGTTCTTTAATGTCTGGGTGAATGGTACCAGAATTGGTGACAGTCCATTCCTCAATGTGACATTTTAGATAATCAGCATAGTCTTCAAAAAAGCTAGCTAGGTCACTATTGCCCCTCTCTTTAGCAAAACAAGCGGCGCAAATCAAAGCGGCTATATTGGCCGCTATTGTAGAGGGTGAATAGCCGGCGTTTTCTTCCCAGCGTTCTTGCTGAGTGATGGGGCCATTGAACACCAAAAATATGGCGGCGTTAATCACCATTGCGTAAGGATCAAAATTTTTCAAAGCGTTTTCGCATTTAAGTCGCCAGGCAAGCAAAATGGGGAAAGCCACTTCATCAAGTTGCAGTCCCTGCCAATACGGCTCGCCGTTTATCCAGAAATTTTGTGGGAAGCTGCCATCAGGGCGCTGGCTGGCTGCAAGGAATATTAATGCCCTACGCGGTGTTGAGGTATTACCGGCAGCAAGCAGTCCAGTGGCACTATTTACCATGTCACGTGGCCAAACTAAATGATATCCACCTAAATCTTCATCACCTTTTGCCTCACCCCAGGGGATGGAAAGGGATGCGATCAGGGCGCCTGGATTCATCTTGTCTTCATGCGAAAGAAGAATCTGGACACTTGACCAGTATAATTTTCCTTCATCAGCTGAAACTTTCTCCAGAGCCAAGCGACTTTTTTCTGATCGTCTCCATTGCTCCTGATATCTCACCGTTTGTTCGGCAAATGGTATATCCAGCGCTTGTAACAGAGTGGCAATAGCGCTATGAGCGCCGTATCCAAATGAAAGTCCAACAGTAAAATCGCCGATATTGTTGCTAGTGTCCGGCAACTTAATCTCTCCCATGACTGCCACATTGCCATCGAAGGCGCTATCGAATTGCCAATCCATTAATCTATTTTGATTGAGATCTGTCCAGCCATCACTGTGGGCTACAAATCCGCAAGAGGTTTTAGAAAAATCCATTGTGCCGGCAATCGCTAGCCAGACTTGATCTTTCCAGGCAGTAAGAATTTTTTTACCGGCAATCTCGGCTACTTGCGCATTATTATTACTGCCGCCCACATGTATATGAGGGGCACACAACAAATAGAGTTTAAGCCGGGAATACCATTGGGGCTCAGCAATCAATTTTGTGTTTTGTAAAATACAGGGCAAATGGGGGTCGGTAATAATTTCTTTAATGATTGTGTAACGACCTTCCGGATCACGATTGGTGATTCGATAGCCTGGGCAAAACGATAATCTTTCAATTGATGATTCTAAATGGCGTTTTTCTTCGTGGAAAAAGCTCTCCTCGTCGGTAATCAGAAACTGACAGTCACGAATTTGTGGCTGATCTACAGTGGGGAAATATGCTTCGGTAAGAATTCCTCGCCAGATAGTAAACCAAACCTGGCTGGCAGCCGAATAAGCTGTACCTACCGCATCTTTGTTGCCAGCCGCCCAGCTTGGCGGCAGCCCCGGACGTCCAAAAGCGGGATTGTCACAAAGTAATTTAGGCATATTCTTGACACTTCTGCTTGCTGGTTGCTACGATGCCTGTCTGCAAACTTTGCGCCCGTAGCTCAGTGGTAGAGCACTCGGCTTTTAACCGATTGGTCGTGCGTTCGACTCGCACCGGGCGCAATTTCCCTTTCACCAAGGGAAATTGACTCTGAAATATAAAGGTACATCAGTGGACTTTAATCCTTCGGTGAAGTCAATTACGCCAATTTGTACGCCACGATCTTCAAACGACTGTGGATAAAGATAAAGAGAAGCGGAAAACTTATTCACCTTGCCGCGATTAGTTGCTCCCGGCTCAAGCAAGAAAACTGCCTCTAATCCGCGCGGGGATTTTATCGGTTCTTCCAACTCAAAATATTTTTCCAGGAGAATATCTTCGCCATAAGGCGGCGGTTCATCAAAATCTACTGGCAAGCCGTGTGTCGTCCAGCGCCAGCAGGCTGAGTCACTACCCGCTCGTAGAATGGTAATACTGAGACGAGGGAACCAGAGGTCATTACCTTGATTACCATTTTCAATTTCTCTAAAGACACTGAGCCTACCTCTGGTTAATGGTGGGCGGTCAGTTAAAAGTTGTCTTCCTTGTGCGTCTATTTCATCCATATTAGGAATAGGTCTCCTATTTTGACTTATACTTATTGTTGAAGATTATTCTTGCCGACAAACTAAGCATAACATTGATATTGATTTTCTCTCTTTGAACTATATCGACGATAAGCTACTCCTCGTTGTCAGGTGATATTTTCAGTTCTGGATGGAGCATTGAAGGATGGTTTTCTTGGACAAGAAATACTAATGAATATTGCTAGTGACGAAACAAAAATTTTGTCCTTTCCGAAGAAGCGGTCTTTAGGGGTTCTTTATTATGCGCCTTTCGACCAACCGGAAGAATGGCAGCTGCTTACTCAGGTGCGTGGACTGATTGTAATGCCCGAGAATGAACCGATTCGTTGGGAATTGCTGGACGAAGCGAGGGGAAAGGTTACTATTGCCGGCCAACATGAAGGTCAAATTGAAAATATCCCCGGATGGCGAGAATATGGCTGCATTAGAAGAACTGAGTCCTGATGATTTGCATGAGCTAGATTCTGGGACATTCAGCTGTCGTTGATCATTCTCTCATTTATATTAAGCACTTGACCGGATTACGTTCTCTTGAGCTTACTTCCACCGGCATTGGTGATTATGGCTTGTCTTTTGTGCAGCATCTAGATAGATTGCATTCTATTGGACTCAGTTATAGCAGGATTACCAACGACGGGTTGACGTGCTTGAAAGGACTTCGAGATTTACGGGCTGTCTGGTTAAGCGGAACGCGGATAGACGATCTTGGATTAGAGTTGATAAGTTCCCTAGATTTATTAGTGCAATTGGGTTTGAGCAGTACTTTTGTAACTGACGCTGGTTTGCTTAATCTTGCTAAATTAAAAAAGTTATTGCGAGTTTATTTATTTAATACCAGAATCACTCACAACGGCACTCAGCTATTGAAGAATTTACTGCCGGATTGCCGGGTAAAATGGCATCCTCCGCAAATTCATGCTCGCGATGCCGAGGGCACTGGCTCGGGAGATCACGTCGAACACGAAGATAATGGTAATGAAGAGGTGCTGTCCACGGACAGCGCATTTGACGAAAATGATTTCTGGAGAATAATCGATCTTTTAGATTGGCAACAGGAAGGAAATGACGAAGCGGTTATCGCACCGGCTGTGGAGGCATTAGTAAAGTTACCAGTACCGGACATACTAAAATTTGCCGACATTCTTTTTTATAAGCTGTATATGATCGATGGTGCAGAATATGCTAGAGAAATTGGTGCTGATGCCTACACCGGCAGCAAAGGTGATTTTGCCAAAAACTGGTTTTTATACATACGCTGTTGTGTGGTAGCCAATGGGCGCGACTATTATCTCTCCGTGCAAACTGATCCCAAACTTATGCCAAAGGACACCGAGTTTCGGGCATTGCTTGGCATTGCCCCTCAGGCCTACAAAGCCAAAACTGGCAAGCGCTTAAATTATTGCGGACAGCATCCCTTTGAGACTTTTAGCAATAAGCCACTCTGGGCGAGTCAGTAATGCAGTTATTACTTATTAAATTATCGGCGAAAATAAAATTAAGGCAATTATCGGTTTGCTTGGCTGCCGCCTTGCTTGTTTCTTTGCTAGTAAACCGAATGGATTTTGCGCATGCTAAAACTCCTAATCAAGGCGGTAGTACGGATGCAAAAAAGTCTTCCACATTTTCAGTTATGGCGTGCGTAACCTGGTGGTCACATGATGCGGTGGGTTATCATCCAGCTATGTTTCTCATGCTCGAGAATAATAGTGGACATGAGATTGCTGGCGAGGAGATTCCCTTTCAAGCAAGATTTACTGATTTACGTGAGGGCTATATTACCGTTGCCAGAGAGTATAAGCGTACCCCTGTTCGCGCTCACGAACGTTTTGCCTTGTTTTTACGCGGTCCAAGATCTTTTGAATTGCCAATTGATAGTAGCCTTTGGCCGGCAATGGAATGCAAGGCTATGTGTCGTTTGAATGCCAGTAAGGGAGATAGTAATTTGCCTGTCGAGGATTTATTTGTTACGCATTTGTCTAGATTAACTATGAGTGACGAAGACGCGCAATCCCAATTGATTGCCCAAGCTGGACGCAGTTTGCAACCACTGCAACAGGAGAGACTGCAAATTCAGTCAGCGACGGATAACAATGCTGCTCAGGATGAAACAGACGATAAACCAGTTGAGTTAAGAGCAATGCCTAGTACTATCGGTAGTGGCGCTGAAAGCAAAGCAGATAAAACTAAGGCAGCCAAAACTAAAGCATCCAAGACAAAAACATCCAAAGCTGAAAAACCCAAAGTCAAAACTCCTAAAACTAAAACAGAGCAAACTCCTTTGGCAAAGACCAAGAAGAGCAAAATTAAGCTCTCTACAATTCTTTCTAAACATCTGCCAGGTATTGGAGATGACTTTTATGTCTTTGAACAGTTTTATGGTCCAGCTCTTGAATTTCAAGCTGGTAGTGGCAGTGCAGATTTAACTTGGACGCATTATCCTTCTTACTCTGCAATAGCTGATGTTTATGCCGGTTCCCGCAATGCGAGCAAAGTGGATCTAATAATAGTTACATTACCCATTGATGCTAATCCTAAAGAGGCGGATTTGCTATCCCTAATCAGACTACTGACGCATTCCAACAAGCAACAGCCCATCACACCCTTTGCTCATTCTGTGCGATATTTGTCTAATGGACGATCTGAAATTATGACGACGGCCGTCAAGGATTATCGGGTTCTTTCTTTCAAAATTCGCGATACTAATGGACAACCAAGCAGGATGGTTTTGGCAATATCGCGGCTGCCAGGCGATTTAGAGAGTGCGATTACTAATTACAGTCAACAGGTGAAATTTTTGAATGTGTTGCAAGCGTGTATGTAGGGCACGGGTGTGGAGTCGTCTATCTGATGTTTGTTGAATTATTACCCGAAAGACTTGTTCTCAACCTTGCCTCGCCTTACCTTGCGGGCAAAAATTGTCCGCAGGCCCTGTCGCTAGCTACCGATCTTTATCAACAGAAGAAAGTGTCTGCAACGCTGGAGATTCTTGGTGAAGAATGTACATCATACGAAGAATGTGATAAGTCGATGCAGATGTATGTCGATTTGATTGACCGGATAAGCGACAACCAAATCGGTATAAGCGAAAAACGCAAGCAATTGACAGTTTCCTTTAAGCCCTCGACATTTTGTATTTTGTCTGGTCGAGGAGCCGACCCAAGCCCATTGCAATTAGATGAAGCCTTCAATCGAATTACGGTTATCGTTAACCACGCCTTCAAGAAAGGTGTGCAGGTAACCCTGGAGGCAGAGGATCATCGCTGGGCAGATTTTCAGCAGGGTACTTATTTTGCTTTGCTTGACGCTGGCTATAAAAATCTTGGTACAGTCCTACAATCCAGGCTTTTGCGCACAGCCAAAGATATTAAACGATTTGATCAGCGCACGCGTGTACGCTTGGTGATTGGTATATATAATGAGCCGTCCGAAATTGCTCACACTTCCAAAAAGACAATGAAAGAACTGCTTATTGTTTATGGTCGCGAACTTCTGAGCAGAGGAGCGTATGTTGAGCTGGCGACTCATGATCAAAATTGTTTGCGCCAGTTTTTCTCAGAGGTGATATTGCCCGAGCGAATTGAGCCAGATAAATTTGAAATCCAATTTTTGATGGGTGTGCCCAGACAACAGTTACAAGAAATGCTGACCACCGGTAAATACTTTACTCAATTAAAAACGAACAATAATAATGGCACCGGCAGCTCTTATTTACAAATGCTAGCCAATTCAGGTGTTTTAGTCCGACTGTATTTGCCTTTTGGCGCCGATGAATCTGCCGGGCCCTATTGCAAACGCCGTCTGAAAGAAAATCCTAATATGTTCGTTTACGGACTTAAAAACCTGTTTGGAATATAAACGGTTTTTACGATCCTACTCGAACCAGGAGTTGTCCTACTAGCTTTTTCTTAATTTCAGATTTTGGATTTAAATGCGAAATTTTAATTTGAGCATCAGGTGTTCCTTCCGCTACGAGTGCTTTGCGCAGCTCTCTATATGTTCCGGGCTTAAGTAAAGTCACTTCCGGCTCGGTTAGTCTTAAAGATTTTCGTTTGGCTTCGTACTCTGAATTGAGTCGGCATAAAGCGCGATCAAAGTTTTCTGCTATCAATTGAATCTGTTCTTCCGGCGGATAGTGGTCAAATTCGATCCACAATTGATAATGAGGCGAAGGGCGAAATTCAGGAATGACTGTGAAAAAATCTGCTTTCAGCGCCAGCACCTTGCCAATCGCCATTACAGCATTTGTCACTTGTGATTCGGTTAATTTTTCCCCGGTGAAAGAACAAATGTTTCCGCCTTTGTGCAAAAATTCCAAAAGCGGCGCCTGATTATGCCAGCCCACAACTTTTATTACATCGTTAAGGTTGTAGCGATAAAGTCCGGCCGATGTAGTAAATAAAATGTAATAGCATTTATTGGTCTCTAACTGCCAGGCGGTCAAAGTTTCCGGATTTTTGTTTTCAATTTGTGATTCTTCAATAAACTCAAAAAAATGCGAACGAATAGCCAGACATTGCGACTGTTGCCCAAGATATACTGTACCGCGCCCTTCACTCGCACCATATGTAATATCACATATGGGCGTATCGCTAAAATATTTGGGAAAATCTTGTAAATAGAAAGAAGCCGCCGCTTTCGTCCAGCAGGATATAAGCGCTAGACTTGGCCAGATTTTGTCCGGTCTAAATTGCCCTTGCTCGATTAGACTTTCCAGGAATTGTGCTCGCGCTGGATCGAGTTTCAGAAAATGGGCGATTGCTTCTCTAGTAGAATTGCTAAGCTCACCATTCGTACTAATCGTTCCTCTGGCAACATCTCGAACTAGCTTTTTGGCATGGGTTTCTAAAGTCTTAGCCAATAACACAATCGTGCTCGGATTAAGTGTATAAATGCAGGCAATGGGTAACATCAAAGCACAGCGAAGAATTGTGTAATATCTGGCTTCATAATCCTTTATAACAAATACTTCATAGGGGATGGGTGAAACATATTTTTTAATTAGTCCTGGTTCCTCCAGATATAGCCTGCCGGAGATAGCGCCATACGGAAGTCCGCCCACTGTTCGCCCCTCTTCGGCAGCAGAAAATACTGTTAGTACAGTCCCGTGGGCAATATTGGGATAATTGCGCAGTAAATTATAGCCGGATACCACGGAGGACTGGCGAAATTCATTCATGTATTCTCTAGTAACAGGAATAAATTTTCGACTGCTTATAGTGCCGCTGGTGGTGGCGAACATAAAAGGCGATTCTTCCGTTAACACTTTCTTCTCGCCGGACATGGAGCGAGAAATATAAGGGAAGAGGTCTTCATATGTATTGATTGGTACGGATTTTTTGAAATCAGCTACTGTTTTGATCGAATGAAAATCATGCTTAATGCCATAGCTACTGTTCTCATTTCGGCGTATAATGGCTAGAAGATGTCGCAATTGAGTGTCTGCGCAGCTCGCAGAGGCTTGCTCGAACATCCTTGCTTTTTGGGCGCCCAGGAGAGCAAAACCTTTGTAAAGAGCACTGCGAAACATTGGCTGCCTTTCGTGAATAGATACCAGATTCTCGACGAATGTCTGATAATTGGCAAAGTTTAGCACTCAAACTATACTAGGTTCTCCCTGGATTCCAACTGAAGAATCTTTTAGTGAATATGATCATATTGATTATTATTTTTATAACTTTGGTCTGTGTCTATCAAACACTAGCCTACAAGCGCATGTATCGTTATGTTGCTTGCGAACTGAATAAGACTGTTATTCCATACTTTCCAAAAGCAGCTGTGATTTTACCTTGCAAAGGTTTGGATCCCGATTTTAAAGGCAATCTTAATAAGTTATTGGCCCAGAATTACGGATCAACTGAATCACAAAGCGCCGCTGGGCAGAAATCAAATTTTGAAATCATCTTTGCTGTGGCGGACATTGATGATCCGGCATATCCTATTTTGTGTCAGGTAATAAAAGAAAACCCAGATATCAACTGTAAATTGGTTGTGGCGAGCATCGATAATCGAAGAGCCCAAAAAATTACTAATCAACTTTGTGCCTTGCAGCAGATATCTTCTCAAACAGAGGTTTTGGTCTTTGTTGATTCAGATGTAATTGCTAGAGACGATTTCTTGGCTCAATTGGTAGCACCTTTGCAGGATCAGCACGTCGGCATAACTACTGGATATCGATTTTATCTAACTTCTCAATTTAATATCCCTGGTTTACTTAGATCCCTTTGGAATCGTTTGTCAGCTTGGGAATTATCTAATAAAAAATTTGCCTTTGCCTGGGGAGGGGCAATGGCTATCCGGCGTGAAACTTTTGAGCGAGCTGAGGTAGCCAAAGTCTGGGATAAAGCCGCAGATGATGATCTTTCGATGACGAATGCTGTCAAGGGGCTGGGGCTTTCGGTGCATTTTGTGCCACGCTGTTTAGTTGTCAGTGAGGGCAATGCGTCCTGGTCTGAAATTTTGGAATGGACGAATCGACAATTGATTTTGACAAAAGTTTACTACCGGGATCTTTGGTTGATTGCCATTGCCAGGGCAGCATTGATGGCCGGCTGGCTGGTGCTGACATTGACGCTTATTTTCCAAATAATTATTTTAGGTTTGCATAAACAAATACCTGTTTTGATAGCTTGT
Source organism: Candidatus Melainabacteria bacterium (assembly GCA_963767815.1). Classification (GTDB taxonomy): domain Bacteria; phylum Cyanobacteriota; class Vampirovibrionia; order Obscuribacterales; family Obscuribacteraceae; genus CAVYFJ01. Next base: position 710,610 of record CAVYFJ010000004.1, read on the forward strand.
TCAGCTTTGCTTATTGTCGAGTTGGTTTTTTTATTTCAGGGACATGCGCTATGGCGTCAATTGCTCAGCCAGCAGGGTGATCACAATGCCATAGAGCAAATTAAGTTTCAACGGGCTTATGAAAACTTGCTTTGGCAATCAGCTATGGTTTTGCCTATCGCTCATATAGTTTTACCGCCTATTACTCTATATTCTTTATTGACTAATCGTATTCGTTGGCGTGGTGTGAACTATGAATTGAGGAGCGCCCAGGAAACGATTGTGGTCTGATTTGGTCACGGGCTGGGCTGGTACAGAAAAATCCTACAAGTCAACAGAAGTTATCGGGACTTATAATAAAAAGTCTCCAATGGCACAAATGGCCAGCTCTTATATACTTTCTAAAGCGTCGCTTTAGCAATAGATAGACGGCGTTCTTGAGCAGCATCGATTTCCGTACTCCAAACCAGGGCACAGATTGCCATTGCGCTAATAGTACCGATACTTGATAACTGCCAGTAATCCCCACCCAGCGAGACCTAAGAGTGATCAAAATTTATTTGTATAACTCAGAGGATAAATTATCGGGCTCGTTGGTATTTGAAAAGAATGCTTTATCACCTTCAAGACAATGAATACGGTGATGTTGCATGTATCAAATGTCTAATTTCTAAGCTCGGTAAAATTTGATTGACATCAAGACTAAACAGGAATCAGGTAATTGACGTCCGCATTTGAAATCTTAGCAATTAGCCCGCCACCATTGATGGTGCAAGGTTTTGTACCTTCTACGTGTGAGACACTAACAGAAGACAAAAATATCGATGCAGTGGTGCAATCTTCTTCGATAGCAGTGGCTGCTGCGCAGGCTGGCTATCTAGGTGTTATCGATCTGGCGTTTACAAACCAGATTGTTCCTATCGCCGCCGTAATGGACAAAGTTATAGCTCCTAAATTAGCTATAGATCAGTATCCAGGTACTATAGGTGTACGCCTCGGCACAAGCCAGCTTGAAGAGTTTTTGGCAATCCTTGCCCGAAGAAATAAAGTAAAAGACGCTGATCTAAGAGAACTGGCATTGATTGTAGTGCCAGATACAGTGGCACGTACTAAGTTACTTGGCAGTTCTGAACTGGCAAATTCTATAAAGAAGATTCACAATTATGAGCAAAGCACCGGTCTTCATATCAGGATTCTGGTAGAGGTTATATCTGCTAGCGAAGCTAAGTTAGTTGAAAAATTAAAAATCGACGGCGTGATAGCCAAAGGTCACGAAGCTTCTGGATTAGTGGGAGACGCTACTGCCTTTGTGCTCTTACAGGAATGTTTGAGCGAAATAGATAAGCCCGTTTATGTATGGGGTGGGGTGGGGCTGCATACGGCTGCTGCTTGTTTTGCTATGGGAGCGTCTGGAGTAGTACTGGACTCACAGCTACTGCTGAGCAGAGAATCATCGGTACCGATAACGCTCAAGGCAAAGATGGAACAATTCGATGGTAGTGAATCGCATGTGATTTCTTTATTCGCCAATAATGTCGATGGATCGTCAGAAACAGAGAATACTATATCCAATATAAGTCCCGGACATGAACAGACAGATGGAAAGGTTGGTTTGCGTTTTTATACTCGGCCCAACCACAATCTAGAGCTGTCCGGATTAGATCAATTGGCTTCAGTTTATCAACGAATAGCATTGCATAATGCAGAAAATTTACCATGGCAATGGACAATACCGCTTGGGCAAGATATTGCTTTTGCACAAGCATTAACGCGTAAATATATGTCTGTGGCCGGTATTTTGCATGCTATTAAACATTCAATCGACGAACATATTGTTTTGGCCAAGACATTGAAACCATTGGCAGCTGATGGTCCTTTGGCTCAATCGCACGGTACAAAATATCCCATCGTACAGGGGGCAATGACCAGGGTAAGTGATAAGTCCCGGTTTGCTTATGAAGTAGCAAAGGCTGGCGGCCTGCCATTTTTAGCGCTATCTCTGATGCGCGGATCAGAATCGGAGGTTCTTCTTAGTGAGACCCAATCGATGCTGCAGTCCTTATCCTGGGGAGTAGGCGTACTGGGTTTTGTTCCTACTGAGCTAAGGCAAGAACAGATGGCTGCTCTTGAAAAATACAAACCACCCTATGTTCTGATTGCCGGTGGTCGCCCGGATCAAGCCAAGCATTTAGAGGATCTTGGTATCAAAACATACTTGCATGTTCCTTCCCCGCTTTTGCTCGATTCCTTTATGGAGATGGGCTCTCGCCGTTTTGTTTTTGAAGGGCGAGAATGTGGTGGACACGTTGGCCCAAGGTCCAGCTTTGTTCTTTGGGAAACAATGATTGCTCATTTATTAGATAATATTGGCCCTCGCGAGGACGCCAGCGTTTATCATGTACTTTTTGCCGGTGGTATTCACGACGGCAAATCGGCAGCTGCCATAGCTGCGATGAGTGCTCCATTAGCGCAGCGCGGCGTGCGTATAGGCGTCTTAATGGGCACCGCATATCTCTTTACCGAAGAGGTCGTGAGCACCGGCGCTATCGTTGGGCAATTTCAGGAAGCGGCTTTAAAATGCCGAGAAACTGTATTGTTAGAAACAGGACCTGGTCATGCCATTCGTTGTATTAATTCACCTTACAAACTAACCTTTGATCAAAAGCGTAATTGGTTGGTTTCTGCGGGCAAGAGCAAAGAAGAGATTCGCGAAGAGCTGGAATTTATGAATCTCGGGCGCCTTCGATTGGCAAGCAAGGGACTACTTAGATCGGATGCTGAAAAAAGTCTCAATAAACCGGATCAATTGCTGACCAGCAGAGATCAAATGATGGCCGAATTGGCTCAATCGGGAAACGGGCAATCCGATGCTGCTGCTTCTGATATTGACAGCAATAAGTTAAAACCTGTCCCGAAAGATAAGCAGTGGCAACACGGCATGTATATGATTGGCCAGGTCGCCAGTATGCATAAGACTGTCATGACCATCGCTCAATTGCATGAAAATGTTTCTCAAAAAGGTAGCCAATTAATTGAAGTGATAGATCTGCAAGAAAACGCGGCTGTTGCTGATCAGATAAAGCAAATGCCCATTGCAGGAGATCGCGAAGCTATAGCGATTATTGGCATGTCATGCTTGTTTCCAAAGGCAAAAGATCTGCACGCATATTGGCGCAATATATTGGGTAAGGTTGATGCTATTGAAGAAGTGCCACTTTCTCAATGGGATTGGAGAAATTATTATGATCCTGATCCACAAGCACGGGACAAGATTTATTCAAAATGGGGTGGATTCTTAGAAGAAATAGAGTTTGATTCCACTAAGTATGGCATTCCACCAAGTAGCCTGAGTTCAATAGATCCGATGCAACTTTTGTTGCTGGAAGTCACCGACGCTGCCTTGAAGGATGCTGGTTACGAGAATAAACCTTTCCCCAGAGAGAAAACATCAGTCATGCTAGCTAATGCCGGACACGGTCCGATCACCGCTTTTTATTCCCTACGTTCTATGTTGGGCTGGAAATTAGCACATCTTGATCCTGCAGTAAAGATAGAATTGGAAAAAATGCTGCCAGAATGGACGGAAGATTCTTTCCCCGGTTATTTGGGTAATGTTACAGCCGGTCGAGTAGCTAATCGATTTGATCTTGGTGGAGTAAATTTCTCGATTGATGCTGCTTGCGCCTCTTCTCTAGCTGCTTTATATACAGCTGTAGCTGAGTTGCGCAATGGTAATAGCGATCTTGTTTTTCTTTCTGCCACGGATACTCATAATCAGCCCGGCGATTATTTAAGCTTTAGTAAAACACATGCTTTTTCCAGCGATGGGCATTGTAAGACTTTTGATGCCAGCGCTGATGGTATCGTGATTAGTGAAGGAATGGCCATGGTTGTGCTCAAGCGTTTGAGCGATGCTGAACGCGACGGGGACAGAATTTATGCTGTTATTAAAGGTATTGGCGGTTCCAGCGATGGCCGTGATTTGAGCTTGACAGCACCTCGTCCAGCTGGACAAATCAAAGCCCTGCTCAGAGCGTATCAGGATGCCGGTGTGGATCCAAGCACAGTTACTCTGGTGGAAGCACATGGCACTGGTACTGTGGCTGGTGACAAGGCAGAAGTAGAAGCGTTGAAGCAAGTTTTTGAAGCTTCCCACGCAGGGAACGTTCGTGCGCCATTGGTTCAGTTAAAACTATGATTGGGCATACGAAAGCGGCTGCTGGTCTAGCTTCTTTGATTAAAGTAGCCAAAGCTCTTCATCACAAAGTTTTGCCACCAACAATTGGTGTGAAAACACCAAATCCGGCCTGTCATTTTGAAAAAGGACCGCTCTATATAAATAGCGAAACTCGCCCATGGCTATTACCGATCGCCGACACAACCAAAGTTGATGTGCGCAGAGCTGGTGTCAGTGCTTTTGGTTTCGGAGGTACGAATTTTCATGCGGTTCTAGAGGAATATAATCCTAGCGAAAGCCTTTTGACTGAAGCGTCCGAAGATCCAGTTATGCCCGCAGAAATATTTGTTTTTAATGGCGCGAGCAGATCCGAAATAATTCGCTCTATTAATGCGCTGGAAGACAAAATAAGCAAACTTTTGCCTGAACAAGCAAATGAAAATCTTGTTTTACCTCGATTGGCTTACTGGCAATTTTTGAGAAATTGTGAACATAGTAAAACCAGCGAATATTGTCTAGCCGTTGTCGCCACCTCAGCTGCAGATCTAAAAGAGAAGTTAGGCCGAGCCCGGAATGACATTGAGTCGAGCAAATTGTCAATTAAAGATCCACGCGGAATTTATTTCCAAACTAATTCCTTAAATTCTTCGGCTAAACTTGCCTTCCTGTTCCCAGGTCAGGGCTCGCAGTATCCGGGAATGGTGTCGGATTTGACTGTCAGGTTTGCTGAAGTGAGACAGTCGATTACTCAAGCCAATGAACTTCTCAAAGAAAATCTATCGAAACCATTAAGCGAATATATCTATCCGCAGCCGAGTTTCACAAAAGAAGAGGAGCTTGCATCTAAAGAAGCTCTAACCGACACACGAATCGCTCAACCTGCTATGGGAGCAGGTAATATTGCCATTCTTTCATTGCTGAAATCGTTTGCGGTGACACCAGATATGATGGCGGGACACAGCTATGGTGAATATGTAGCTCTATGTGCCTCAGGTTATTTCGATTTTAGCGATTTGATGCATATTTCTGCCCAGAGAGGGCAAATATTGGCTCAGCCAATTAATGGGCAGGCTATTCCAGGAGCTATGGTTGCGGTTTCGTGTTCGGCCGAAGAACTAGCCAAATATTCAAGTGATTTGAAGGGTAATATTTCGGTTGCTAATTTCAATAGCCCTAAGCAAACTGTTTTGGGTGGGGCGGTAGGTGATATTGAACAAGCCATTCTTGCCTTGCAGGATAAGGGTTTAGTAGCTCGCCGCATTCCAGTCTCACAGGCTTTTCATACCCAATCCATGAAAGGAGCATCCGATAAAATTGCTGCTGTCTTAGGAAAAATTGAGTTTTCGCCTGGTACCGTTGATGTGTATTCCAATCTGGATGGTGGTAAATACGAAAAACTTCCAATAGATCTATCCGCCAGACTTGCCCGCCATACGGTCGAGCCGGTTGATTTTGTCAAGCAAATTAATAATATGTATGCTGACGGTGCTCGTATTTTTCTCGAAGTTGGGCCGGGCAATGTTTTGAGTAATCTTTCCGAATCTATTCTAGCTGAGCACACTGATACGGTTTGTATTGCTGTTGATAAGCAGGGACGTCACGGAATCATCAATCTATTACATGCACTCGCGCAGCTTGCTGCTAATGGGGTAAGCATAGACCTGCAGAGACTATATCAATATCGTTTAACTGAACTCAGATCAATTTTTGACAGTATTTCTTTGCCGGCTAAATCATCTCAAAACAAGACCAACAAAAAACTTGTTTATCTGGTGAACAGTGCCAGCATTCGTCAAAAAGGTCAACCCGTTGGTGTTGCAGCTGAGCGCGCCGCTGAAAAAATAATCACTCCAGTTGCTAGCAATGATGCAAAAGCATCCACCAGTGGAAGCAGAAATATTCAAGATGGGAATTTGAAAAATCAGAAATTGGCGAATTTGACAACCGCAAGTGCTAGGGAAGTGCCGCTGATTAATGCACACTCAAAAGCGATCAGCAGCAATAACGAGCAAATGGTTGCCACCAATGGCCGCGCTGAGCAAATAATGCTGCAATTCCAGCAAACGATGCAGCAGATGGCGAACAGCTTTCTCGAAACTCAGCAACGTGTAATGCTCGCTTATCTTGAAACTCAGCGCGACGATACAATTAATTTATCAGTACAATCAAATCTAAAATCCGATGCCACAGATAAACTATTTGCTATTCCCGTGCAGTCTCAATCGATTGCTGGTCTTGAGCCTCTGAAGGGAGTATTGACTGACGAGGGATCTGGATCAGGTCAAACTTCCTCTGCGTTGGCAATTATCAATGAAGATAATGGACAGTCACCTGAGGTACAGCCTGATACAGAATATCTAATTAGTACATTGCTGGAGATAGTTGCCGAGAGAACTGGTTATCCATCAGACATGATAGATCCTAATTTGGACTTGGAAGCTGATTTGGGAATTGACTCAATCAAGAGAGTAGAAATATTAAACAAGTTCCGCCGCGTACTTCCAGAGTCGAAGCAAAGACAATTGGAAACGGGTATTGAAGAACTTGCTGGTACCAGGACATTGCAAGGTATTATTGATTGGCTGCGGGCCAATCAGGACCAAGACAATATGACCACAATAGTAGTGTCCGAACCTGACTCGCATTCGGATAACAACGGTGGTAACGGTAAGCATGACAGCGGCAGTAATCTCAAGGTTGAACAAATAGATGGGCAGCAATATGTTCAGACTGGTAAAGCTGTGGCGCACGCAATGGTCGGCCATAATGGAGCACACTCAGATTCTAACGGCGGTAATGGTAAAGAAGAGACTATTAAAGTAAAAGCCATAGGCAATGGTAATGATTTGCAAATGGTTGTAGATAATCAACCAACAGAAAATAGTGTGACTAGCGTTATGAGACGAGCTGTTGTTTCACCAATTGCGCTTCCTGAGCTAGTACCCACAGATGCCCAGCTTGCTGCAAAAGTAAGTGAAATTCAAAAGGCTGGTTCGTTGATTCTGATTGTCGGTGATCAACACGGTCTTGCGAATACTCTTGGTGAGCTTTTTACTGAATATGGATTCAAACCAGTAGTCATTCGGCAATCTTCTAGCAGATCTCCACAAGACAATGGCAAGCATACAGCCCTACCTGCGGGCATGATTGACTGCGAAATAGATATGCAAAACTTCGAGCAGATTCAGTCTTCTTTAGACCAATTACAAAGCAGTTCCGGTAAAGTTGCCATGCTTTTCCATTTGCAATCGTTCGCTGAACAATCGACAGATTTAAATAGAACAAGTGCTATTAATTTAATGCATCTACTCAAATATCTTAGTCTTAATGCTACCAAACATGATGGGCAGCGGCTAATCACCGCCACTACAATGGGTGGAAAATTTGGCATTGGTCAGACTGTTGCTAGCCAATTTTTCTCGCCTGGACAGGCAGCTGTGGTTGGTCTGACTAAGGTGGCGGCAAAAGAAATGCCTACTCTTGTTTGTAAGGCAATCGATTTTGACTTGTCACCGAAAGAAAATGCAGATGCTCCAGATTCTGGACAACTAATAGATATAGCCAAAAAATTATTGATTGAATCTTTATTAGATGAAAGCATTATTGAAACTGGCTATTCTTCCGGAGAGCGATTTGCGCTCAGCGTAGTTGACTCACCGGTGAAGCAAGAGCTTTCGAAAATTGTTCTAGGTCAGAGCCCAGTCTTTCTTATTACAGGTGGTGCGCGTGGAATTACAGCTGACATTGCCTTTGAAATAGCTCGACAGTATAAACCTGTTTTGATCTTGGTAGGACGCTCAGCATTGCCCACCGGAGATGAGAATCTTTGTTATAAGGGACTGTCAGGTGTACGCGAGCTCAAGGCGAAGATCATTGAATCTTTAAGAGAAGAAGGTAAGCCTGTAAGCATACCGCAAGTAGAATCCAGATATCAAAGCCTGATTAGAGACAGAGAAATCAGAAATAATATTCAGCGGCTTGAGAATGTTGCCGAAAAGGTTGAATATTACAGCGTTGATGTAAGAGACAATCAGGCTTTTACAGAATTGATTGAGCGTATTTATAGTGAGCATAAAAAAATAGATGCTGTGATTCACGGTGCAGGGGTGATTGAAGATGCTTTACTTAAGGATAAAAGTAGCGAATCTTTTCAACGTGTATTCGATACCAAAGTGAACAGCGCTTTGACTTTAATCAATGCTTTGAATAAAGATTCTCTGAAATATTTATTCCTATTTTCTTCGGTGGTCGGACGTACTGGTAATGCTGGACAATCAGACTATGTTGCTGCTAATGAAGTATTAAATAAGCTTGCCATAACTGTGCAAAGCCAGATGTCTGGACGCGCAGCATCCATCATGTGGGGTCCGTGGCGAGGCGGTATGGCTCAACCAGAACTGGAAGCTATATTTGCTCAGTATGGCTGGGCGATGATTGATGTGCCCACTGGTTGTGCGGCATTTTCCGACGAGATGCTCTGTTCAAGTCGCAACCCAGAAGTATTATTTGTGGCCGAGCCGAAAGACAAATACCAACGTCCGGCAGTCGGTGCCAGATTACACAAATCGGATCTGCGGGTAAATGCTGCCGGTGACTCTGAATATGTTTTTGAATTGGATACTCAAGTGGATGCATTTTTGATGGACCATGCCTTTGACGGCGTGCCTGTTTTACCAATGGCATACGCCCTTGAACTAATGTGTGAGGCGGCGTGTTCGACGTATCCTGATCTGTTTTTAAAGATAATAGAGAGCTTTGATATACCTGCGGGAGTTCTATTTGACTCTCAACGCAAAAAATTATCAATAGTTGTTCATGAAGAAAAAAACAGGCCAAATCAGGTTATTGCTGTTGTATCGATAATATCTGGTGTAACGCGTCGCCGAGAAAATTTTAGAGCGCGTTTTCTTATGGGAGAATTCTTCCATCTTACGTCGCCACCATCGGGAATGCCAACGAGATTAGATCTGAATACTCAGACTGAACAAACTCAATTAAATAAATCAGCGGCAAATTCTGCCCCGTTTGATACAGGTGCTGCAATTACTCTTCCTCCCCTGGTTGAGATTTATCGGCAATGGTTGTTCCATGGCCCAATGTTTCACGGTATTCAGAAAATCAATGCCGTTGGTGAGAAAGGCATTTGGGGGCAAGTTGCCGGGCTCAGTTCTGGGAAATGTTTACATCTTTCTTCTCCTGACGAATGGGTGATTGATCCAGTGATGTTTGATAGTGCTATGCAGCTGGGCGGCATCTGGGCCCGTTGTTCGCTCGATATCACTGTTTTACCGACTGGATTCAAACGCCTACAGTTTTTTGCTCACCCAGAGTGTGCCCCCGGAAATGTTTTAACTGCATATGTTTCTATTTCTCAAGCTGATTCAAAGAATGAATTGAGTTGTGATCTGGCAATTTACAATCAGTCTGGAGAACTATCAATTTTGATGGAAGGATTAAATGGTGTAGGCAGCAAATCATTGCATCGTCTTGCTAGTCAAAATGCTACCACTGAGGCTAGTGTTCCTAGATGACAGTAAATCTTGCTAACTCTTTTGTACAGGAGGGTAAGTCCTGTCCAATAGCCATTACTGGTATGTCTTGCTCGATCAGGTCAGGCGAAGATCTAAAAACTTTCTGGCAAAACTTGGTTCATGATCACGAAGGGAATGAATCTACAGATCTTTCCTCAGGTAATAATGATCAAAGCTATATTTCACTCTTGTCGAAATTGGCTATTGCTGCCTTTGCCGATGCTGGACTCGATCAAAGTATTTACTCTACTAAGAAAATCAGTATTATCATTGGACATTATTCTGGCATAACAACTGATCACCAATCCTATAATGATCAGGACTTAGATGCTACTCGGCAACTATGCTCAATTCTTGGTTGGCGTGAACCTGTTGCCGGTATCTGTGCGCAAATAAGAAATCCCATAGAAGGGTTTAGTAGAGCTGCTGATAGATTGCAGTTTGGCGAACATGATGTCGTGTTGCTGTTCTTGCTAGAGAATCCATCTTTCGGCAATAATATTGATTCTGCTGCCGCCTTTGTTCTGAAGCGCTTGCTAGATGTAGATTCGAAGGAAGAACGCGCCTATGCTTCGGTGGCTATGGTTTACCATGAAGAGCTAGTCAGTCGTGCTGTTTCGGAAAATAGAGACGAGCGCTACAAAGCGCTGAAAGCGATCTATCAAAAAGCAAAAATTCAGACGCGTTCTATTGAGCTATTGGCGGTTGGTGCTCAGCCCTCTGTGTTGAAGACAACTGTCGCAGGACTTGCCCAATGCCTTTCAGAATCAGAGGCCAAATTGAATATCGAAAGGATTTGGTGCAGCGTTAAAGAAGCTGATTTTGCGACCACAGTAAACTCAAAGAGTTTTATCGCTTTAATGCTGGAGACCATTCTTTCTTTGCAGCAAAAAGTTTTATTGCCGGCAGTGCGAAGCCAACGGACAAAGGGTGGCGCATTGCCCCACCCTTTCTATTCTAATGCTTCAATGAGACCCTGGTTTTGTCCGCAAATTTATGGACAATTTATGGAGATGAGTTCGCAATTGGTTGCCCGCGATAATGTGTCTCATATACGCCATGCCGCTTTGCACTATGTTGATCATAATGGGCAGTTTTCTCACTTAATTTTGGGTGAATGCGAAGATCGTAATGAGGCGAGTAGATGCGATCTGAATCCGCAATGGGATTCAGAAGTGTTTACTTTTTTTGCTAATAGCCGCCAGCAATTATTTCAGTATATAGAAATGATCAAGAAATATTTGCCATCCAGTGGGCAACTTGACTTGAGAAATCTTGCTTTTACCATTAATGATTGGACAAAGCGAGAGATTGACAGAGCGCTAGCAAAAAGCGAAAACCGGTACAATAGTGCGCAGCCCTATGTACAGGCTGATCAAAAGATCAGGGCGGCATTTGTTTGCGCATCTGTTGAGGATTTGGCAAACAATCTTACTGAGCTGGCGAGCTATTGCTTAAATGACCACCATATAAGTAATGGAAATATTCGTATCACGGAACCGACGATTGCGGCAAAAGAAATTTCTCAAGGCAAATTAGCTTTTGTCTTACCGGGATTGGGTGCTGCTTATCCAGATATGTTGAAAGAAATGTGTTTGCATTTCCCGGAAGTGCGAGCAATCTTTGATTTTGTTGATTACTTGGCTCTTTCTGCTGGTGGACAATTTCATCCCAGTAGTCGCATTTTTCCCCGTCGCGATTTGGATGCTCGATTAACTATCGAAACCCCCGCATCGCTGGCGATGATGGATTCTGCTGTTGTCACTGTTCTTATGGCCGAGTGGGCAATTTTTACCCTTCTGCTAAATATTGGTATAACTCCGGATATGTTATTGGGTTGCAGTACTGGTGAGTTTGCAGCCCTCACCATGAGCGGTGCTATTGATATATTAGGAGCAGCCCCATTGTTTTACCATTTGAGCACCGGACTCAGTAAGGCATTACCATTAGACAGATTGATCAATCTGCGGTCGCTTAAAATAAACGCCGCTTTTGAAGACGTTGAGCAGGAACTGATGCAGTATAGCCAACAGATTTATTTAAGTGCCGACCTTTCGCGTGAACAACTTATCGTCACTGGCGAGAAAGGATCAATAAACTTGCTTTCGAAATCGCTTGAAGACAACGGCATCTCGGCTGATTTTTTACCTTTTGCTATTCCTTATCATACGTCTTTGGTAGCAGATGTGGTATCGTTGGAAAATCCAGATGTGCAAGCTTTGCAAATAAGCCAGCCCTTAATTGAATCGTGGTCTTGTTCGTTGGCTGATAAGTATCCATCCTACCCGAGCCAGATTAGAAAAATATCGACGGAGCTATTTAGCAAACCAATACTGTTTAGAAAGAGCATCGAAAAATTGTATGCAAGCGGTGTAAGAAAGTTTGTCGAAGTTGGACCCAGAGGAAGCCTGTCCCCTGTCGTTTCGCAAACACTTCGATCGTCTCCACATATATCGCTAGCCACTAATCGCGCTGATTGTTCAACTCTTGGCCAATTGAATAATATTTTGGCAGATTTATTTACTAATGGCGTATATATTGATTTGAGCTATCTGTATCAGCGCAGATTGCCAATGGTATTGCCCATTTTCGAAAATGTGGTCGAGCACTGTCCTAACGCAGAGGCAATCCCAGAAAGGGTTCCATCGACGTCACAGGGGTGGCCGGCTGATGCCGGCGAATCTTCCGTTAGCAGCGCTACAGACATAATTCCAAAATTGCCTGCAGACAATTATTTCCGATTCACCGCGTCTTTTCAAAATGACTTGCGACAGTTGGAGCATAGCGTAATTTCTGCTTTGCAAGAAAAGACCCAAAGAAATGCTGCTCCTTGTGCGGTACTGGATCCTTCATTCCATCCCGCACCAAGCCGTGATCAATTTATTGGACAGAAAATATTGCTAGCCGAATTATTTCCGCATTTATCTTTAAATAGTAATCTTACTGGCCAAACAGCCTGCCAATTGATACGGACGAATCAACTGCCCCCGGATGAAATCGGTCTTTTGCAATTTGCCAAAGATATTTTATCTTCTAGGGAAATCGAAACTTTCCAATCATTTAAAGAATTATCTAAACGCCGTCAATGGATTGCCGGGAGATTGGCTTTGAAAGAGTCGATTAGGAGCTTAATATGTACTGACCAAAGTGTAAGTATTACGAATTCTGAAATAGAGATAGGCAACCTGGAATCAGGCAAGATCTACGTCAGTACGATCAATAACATGGATTATCCTTATCCGGTTATTTCCCTCAGCCATAAAGAAGGCAAAGCAATTGCTGTTGCTGCTGATTGTTCAATATATTTCACAATGGGCATTGATCTTGAAATTTGTGATCTTGTGGACGATAGTCTGGTAGAACTTATTTTGTCTGTCAATGAGCAAAATCATATTAAAGCGTTTACCAATGAAAATAAGAATGTTGTTTTTAGGAAAGTATGGGCAGCCAAGGAAGCTGTGGCAAAAGCCCTTGGTTTGGGCTTGCCTGAGGTTCTAAAAAAGCTGGTTATGCTTGAATATTCCCAAGATATGAATCAAATTGTGATTGAGGCACCAAAGATCTTGGAACCAGTCTTAACATCTGAATCCGCAATTATCCAGATTTGTGCACATGTTGCTAGCATCGATGATATGATTTTTGCTCTTTCTTTCTTGCTCAACTAACCGGCAATCCTTTCGATTGTTCGTGCGCGTGATAGCTGCTTCTAACCAGTGGCCCGGCGAAAACATTTTTAAATCCCATCTTTTTCCCATTTTCTGCTAGCGATGCAAAAATTTCCGGTGCCACGTATTCTTGCACGGACAGGTGCTCTTTAGTCGGTTGCATGTATTGGCCAATTGTGATGATATCGCAGCCGACCAACATCCAATGTTCCAAGACTTCAATTACTTCGCACTCTTTTTCTCCAAGCCCAAGCATTAATCCTGATTTTGTAATGAATCCTTTTTCTTTTGCCCTTCTAAGCAAATCCAAACTGCGCTCAAATGTGGCTTGCGGACGGACTTGTGGATATAGGCGGGGCACCGTTTCAATATTGTGATTCACAACATCCGGATTTGCGGCGAGCACCGTATTTAGTGCCAGCCAGTTGCCGGCAAAATCTGGTACGAGGATTTCAATTTTGGTTGATGTATTTATAGCTTTTATTTCTTTAATTGTTTCGGCCCAGATAGAAGCACCGCCGTCTTTTAATTCATCGCGATTTACGGATGTGATTACTACATAATCGAGATTCATGGCTTTTACGGCACTGGCAACACGTTGCGGTTCATTAATATCCAGTTCACTCGGTTTGCCGGTTTGCACATTGCAAAATCCACAACTGCGAGTACAGATATTGCCTAGAATCATAAACGTCGCTGTACCTGCGCTCCAACATTCACCCCGATTCGGGCAAGCCGCTGATTGGCAAACCGTATGCAAATTATTTTTATCAACAATTGACTTGATTTCTTGATAACGCTTACCGATTGGTAACTTTACCTTTAGCCAATTTGGTTTTTTAGTATTGAGCTTTCTATCTTGATAATGGTTTTCTTGCATATCGAATAACTAGAACAATTGCGGAAAGTGTATAAACGAAAGATATATGTCGGTTGAATCCTACCCCACAGCTCCTACTTAAATTGAAGTTCTTTGTGACATACTTTCTATTATCATTTAAGTTTCAGTGGGAAATACCCTGAGAATTGTGAAATGGCATAATAATTACTGCCTGGAAACCAACTACGAGAAAAATGCCTAGAACACCAATTAAACTTCCTGAACATATTGAGTATCTATCAATACTCGATGAGCATGGCAAACTGGATCAGTCCCTAGAGCCAGGTCTAAGCTCTGACGATTTAAAGACATTATATAGATATATGCTTCTGGCCAGGCGGACAGATGAGCGCATGCTGATCATGCAACGACAAGGCAGGTTAGCAACTTTTCCCCAAGCTTCCGGTCATGAAGCGGTCAGTCTGGGAGCCGCGTTTGTTATTAACAAGAATGATTGGTTTGTTCCTTATTATCGAGAACTGGCAGGCATGCTCTATAGAGGTTGGCCGCTGGAAAACATTTTGCTTTATTGGAATGGCTTTGAAGAAGGAGCATCTGTGCCGGAAGGGGTAAATGATTTACCATTTTGCGTTCCTATTGCCTCACAGCTTTTGCATGCCGTTGGCATTGGCATGGCAATAAATATTAAACGCCAAAAGCAGGTGGTCCTAACTTTTTTTGGTGATGGAGCTTCATCAGAAGGTGATTGTCATGAGGCGATGAATTTTGCCTCTGTTTTTGGAGCGCCGGTAGTTTTTATTTGTCTGAATAATCAGTACGCAATTTCTGTGCCTGTCAGTCATCAACTTAAGGCCGAAACTATTGCTCAAAGAGCAATAGCCTACGGTATGGATGGCATACGTGTTGATGGTAACGATATCCTGGCTGTTTATGCTGCAACAAAAGAGGCTGTGGATAAAGCAAGAAATGGTGGCGGGCCGACTTTGATCGAAGCCTTAACCTATCGTTTGACACCACACACTACTGCTGATGATCCAAAGCGTTATCGCAGTGAGAAGGAAGCGGCAGTCTGGCAAGCGCGTGAGCCAATGAAGAGATTTAAAGCATATTTATACGACAAAAAAATCTTATCGCCGATTGACGAGGAACAAATGGAGGCGGAGATCGATCGGCAAATCAAATTAGCAGTAGAGAGGGAGGAAACGCTTGCTAAAGGAAACGAATTAAATGATCCTTTGCGTATTTTTGATTATCTCTATGCTGAAATGACGCCATGTTTGCAAAGACAAAAGGATGAGCTGTCCGAATACTTGCAAGCAAAAAGACAATCCCTACACCCTGGCAAGAATTCAAAAGGAAGATAGGCGATGCCGGAAATGAATATGGCTAAGGCAATAAATCTAGCACTCCATGAGGCCATGACAAATGATGAGCGGGTAATTATTCTTGGTGAAGATGTTGGTGCTGATGAAGGCGTTTTTCGCATTACGGAAGGACTGTTTGCAAAGTATGGAGCGAGCCGTGTCATTGATACTCCGCTTGCTGAGTCGGCAATCGTTGGTACTGCAATTGGTATGGCAATCTATGGACTTAGGCCAGTTTGCGAGATTCAGTTCGCAGGTTTTGATTATTATAATTATCAGCAGTTAGAAAGTCACGCTGCTCGTTTTCGCAATCAGGACAAGAGGGCGAATAACTGTGCCGATGGTAATGCGTGCGCCCTGTGGCGGTGGTATTAGAGCTACTGAACATCATTCTGAAAGCCGAGAAGCCATATATGCTCATACACCAGGACTAAAATTAGTTATTCCATCAGGACCTCGCAACGCGAGAGCATTGCTGCATAGCGCCATTGCCGATCCAGATCCTGTTATTTACTATGAGCCCAAGGCAATTTATCGTTTGTTTAAAGAAGAAGTGCCGGAAGCCATAGAAATGATACCACTGGGGCAGGCGCATGTTATTCGTCAAGGTAAAGATATTTCGCTCATTTCTTATGGTGCAAGCCTCCGGGCAGCGATAGAAGCAGCAGAAATACTAATGGAAAAAGACGGTGTTAGTTGTGAGGTAATTGATTTACTTAGCCTTACCCCTCTTGATACAGAAACTATTATTAATTCAGTGAAGAAAACAGGACGGGTGGTGATAGTTCATGAAGGACCGCGTACTTGCGGTATAGCTGCTGAGGTCAGCGCTCAAATTAGTGAATATGCCTTGTTACACTTAGAAGCACCGATAAAGCGTGTTACTGGCTATGACATACAGATGCCTTATTTCTCCAAAGAACAATATTATTTGCCTGATGCTGGTAGAGTTGTGATGGCCTGCCATTCGGTAATGAATTCGTAAAAGAGATTGATGCCCGAAGATAATTGTGCACTGGAGAAGAATAACTGATGCCATTTGATTTTAAGTTGCCGGATCTGGGGGAAGGCATTCGTGAGGCCGAAATTTTAAGTGTTAAAGTTGTTGAAGGGCAGACAATTGCGGAAGATACACCACTGCTGGAGGTAGAGACGGATAAAGCGGTGGTAGAGATACCATCTCCGGTGGCAGGAAAAGTGGTCAGTGTGTATGTTCAAGCCGGTCAGACTATACTTGTTGGCACGGTTATGGTTTCCATAGTGGAGGCAAATGAAAAATTGGAGAAGCCGGCGCAGGAACCACCTCGACCGGAATCACTTACCGTTGCTCCCATCCGCCCACGGCTTGAGGCTAAGACGGAGGAACCGACGCCCCAAGAGGTAGAAAGAAAGGCAAAATCTTCCGAAAGTGTAATTGCTACACCGGCCACACGTCAATTAGCTAGAGAGTTAAAAATTGATTTGCATCTAGTTACTGGTTCCGGTCCGGCTGGAAAGATATCAAAAGAGGATTTGCTTTCGTATGCCGAGAAGCAAAAAGTTGCAAAGTCAGCTGTTCCTCAATCAAAAGAGGCAACATTGCCCCAAACTGTGGAGCATGTTCATCAGCCATTGCCTGACTTTAGTAAATATGGTGAAGTGGAGCGCGTGCCGATGCGATCCATTCGCCGTAAAACTGCTCAGTTGATGACATTGAGCTGGTCAAAGATTCCCCATGTCACTCACTGCGATGAAGCAAATATCACAAAACTGGAGAAGCTTAGGCTTAAACACGAGGAATATGTTAAAGAAAAGGGAGGAAAACTCACTCTAACTGTATTGGTAGTAAAGGCTGTGGCAATGGCTTTACAACAATTTCCTCAATTCAATTCCAGTTTTGATGAAAGTTCGGAAGAAATTATTCTTAAGCGTTATTGCAACATTGGTCTGGCCGTGGCTACCGATAAAGGATTAATTGTGCCGGTAATTTCGGCAGTGGATAAGAAAAATATTCTTGAGTTATCGATTGAAATTAGCCAAATGGTGGATAAGACCCGCAAGGGCAAGGTAGAATTGGAACAATTACAAGGTGGCACTTTTACCATTACCAATATTGGTGCTATTTCTGGGACAAGCGCTACTCCGATTATTCATTATCCTGAAGCAGCAATATTAGCTGTGATGCGGGCTAAGGAAAGAGCAATCGTGCAGAATGGAAAGATTGAATCAGGTTTGATTATGCCGCTATCATTGGCTTTTGATCATCGCCTTACTGATGGTGCAGAAGCGGCGGGTTTCGTTGGCTTGATTATCAACATGTTGGAAAACCCTTCTGAACTAATTTCTAAGACACAATTGGGAAAGTAATCTGAGGCTTATTGCGAAATGGTTGTTGGCGATGTAACTGAACAAACTGATTTGGTAATTATTGGTGGTGGTCCAGGTGGCTACACCGCAGCACTAAGAGCAGGACAACTTGGTATCAAGACCATATTAGTTGATAAAGAGGCTAAGCTAGGTGGAACGTGTTTGCGTGAAGGTTGCATTCCATCTAAGGCTCTTTTGCATGCTGCTGACGTAATTAATTCTGCCAAACAAGCTACCACATATGGTGTCACTTTTGATAAGCCAAGGCTCGATCTGGATAAATTGCGTTCCTGGAAGCAGGACATGATCGATAAACTGGCGCAAGGCATCTCAGCCTTGTGTAGGAGCGGCAAAATTGAAGTTGTCCTTGGTGATGCCAAATTTTTAAATGAGCGCACTGTCTATGTAAATCGTCTGGGCGAGAGTTCTCTACAAATTAAATTTAAACAGGCAATCATCGCCACTGGCTCGAGTATTATAAAAGTTCCTAAACTTTTCAAGCGTCCAGAGGACCAAAGCAGCAAGCGTATTCTTGACTCCCATTCAGCACTGGAAATACCTGAAGTTCCGCATAAATTGCTAGTTGTTGGTGGTGGTTATATAGGTCTTGAACTGGGCACAGTCTATGCTGCTTTAGGTAGTGCGGTGACTGTGGTAGAAATGACCGATGGACTTTTGCCGGGTGTCGATCGTGATTTGGTCAAGCCACTAGCCAATCATCTGCAGGGAACTTTTAAGAAGATTTTCTTGAACACCAAAGTATTGTCACTGGAAAATACCGAAGATGGGATTATTTGTGAATTGGAGACGCAGCAGGAATTAGCTGCTGGGAAATTTGATTATGCTCTCATTGCCATTGGTCGCAAGCCAAACAGTGAAAATTTGGGTTTGGAAAATACAAGCGTGCAACTGGACTCATCGGGTTTTATCAAAATAGACGAATTTTGCCGTACAAATGATAAAAAATCATGGCTATTGGTGATGTTAGTGGGCAGCCCATGCTGGCCATCGAGCAATGCGCCAGGGGCACGTTGCTGCTGAAATAGTAGCCGGACTGCCGTCTGCCTTTGATAGCATGGCTATTCCAGCTGTGGTCTATACTGAGCCTGAGATTGCCTGGTGTGGTCTTAGCGAAACTGAGGCTAAGACAAAAGGCATAAAATATGATATCGCCAAATTTCCCTCGGTCAGCCTCGGGGAGGGCTTTGACTCTGGCGGAGCCGGCTGGTTTAACTAAGATTCTTTACGATCCGGAGAATATGCTGGTGAAAGGAGTCGGGATAGTCGGTGCCAGGGCAGGTGAATTAATAGCAGAAGCAGTTCTGGCCATAGAATCCGGACTTGTTTTGGAAGATCTTGTTAGTGTCATTCATCCCCACCCCAGTCTTTCGGAAACTATTGGTGAGGCAGCTATGTCTGGCATTAACAGGCAGGCTCGCCGATCTAGCAGCAGGAACTCAGGATGACTGATCCACCCGTCATTCGATTGATTCTGGGTTTTGTTCAATCCCGGAAGTGACGATTATCTCTAGAACATTACTAGAATAATTATTTTAATGCGCAACTGCTTCCAGGATAGAAGGTTATAATTTAGTGATTGAAAGCGTGGTATAAATTTATGCTTCCGCCGCTTGGTTCAATTATCCTCGGCAATGGGCACAAAACTGGGTTGATAATTTCTAAAATAGAACTTGAAAATATTCGGAAAACTCTGCATATCTAAGTAATTATGGTTGAAGACGCCGGTAATAATCTGGAAGAGATTGGTACAGCTGCTCATTTAATGATGGAAGCAGTTGACAAAGCCAGTCAGGAACTTGAGACAACAGTCAAGTCATGCACTGAGCGATTACAAGCGTTTAACGAAACGCTCAGCAATAACTTTGTCAACCAGTTGACAAGATTGACCGATAAGGCGCTCAGGGCCGATGCTCGCAGTAGTAGTGAATTGAACGCGCGCAAAGCACATTTTGCTGAAAGATTAGCCGAACTTGAACAATCAGAAATTAACAGGCTTTTCCAGGCTAGTAAAGAGGTAAGGCAAGAGATAAATCTTTCTTTGCAGAAGGCAGTTGGTTCTATATCGCAGCTTGTGGATGAACAAGCCAAGACATTGTTGCCCATAGCTCTCAGCCGACATGAGAGCTTCTCCAGTTTATGCAAAACAGAAATTGAGGCTATGAAAAAAGCTGCAACTCAAGGGAAAGACCGCCTGAGCGAAAAGGAGATTGACTTTAATAAGAATCTTTCCCTAAAGGTAAGCGATTTTGAGGTATCGGCAAACAAGATTCTTGAAGCGGCAAAGGAAAGATTGACTTCAAAAATAGATATTGATCTAGAAGATCTTGATGAGAAAGTTAGCCAAGCCAAAGCCGAATTGCGGAAATTTATATCTGGTAGCGATGACGAATTGGAACAAAAAGTTAAAGCGGGGAGTGATTCATTATCTGCAGCAGGTACTAAGGTCAGTAAACGTTTGCAGGATCAAGTGGATAATTGGCGGGAAGAAATGAATCATCTCTCCGAAAATTTTCAACAAGCGCTTAACAACGAAAGAAATTCTTTTGATCGAATTCACGCTGGCAAGACGGAACGGCAGGTGCAAGAAATAAAGGAAGAAATCAAAGCCATCACCACAGAAGCGCAATGCCGGCTATCGGCCAGCCATAAGCTTTTTGACGGCTCTCTCAAGCGCCTCGAGGGTAAATATCATGAACGACTGGAAAGGCTTCTATCTCAGTTTGAAGCAGCAATTGCTCAGGAGAATAGGGTAAAGATTGGCATGAATGTTTTTCGTTCTGATATGTCATCTCAAGCCAGTCATGAATTGAAAGATTTACTCACCACCCGACTAAAAGCGCGTGGACTAGAAATAGTCAAGGATTTTAAACGGCAAGTAGCCTTGTTCGATTTGGAGCACGCCCGCTTTTCTGCCAGCTGTAATGAGCGCATTGAGACCGTCTACGCATCAGCGAACGATTCGATGGAACAACAATTTAAAGCCATGAACGCTGAAGTGGAAAGGGTATTGAGGGGGTTTCGTGTTGAACTCTCTCAGCTTAATCTGCAATTACCGCAGATTAAGGACGCGGGACATGCGGCTGCTCTGGCGGTTATAGCGTACAATCGCCTATCAATTTGATATGTACAGATACAACGATGTTTTTGGAAAAACAATTACGTTGATATCCCAAATAATTTGGGTGGAGAATTAAAAAATGACCTTGGCCGGTAGAAAATTTTCAGACATTTATAGCAGTGGCGCAAAATCGCTAACTGAACTGGAAGAGCGGGCAATTGGAAAGTCTAAGCAGGTCAGAGAAGCGCACGCTAGTGGACTGCAAAAATCCACTGAAAAATCTTCGCAATCTCTGCAAGAAAAATCTAGCCTTTTACAATCAGAATTAAAGCAATACGTAGATGAAAGTTTGAAAAAGCTGAAAAATGCTATAGCCTCGGAAACTGATCAAAATCACGTCTTCACTGACAGTTTGATAGGCGAATTAGATGTGCGCACAGAACAAATGAAAACTAAGCTGTCCGCATTAAATCAATCACACCAGGAAAACGTGGATTTTGCTTCTAGCGTTGCTTGCGAAGATTATGCAAGCAGTATTGAGACTGCTAGAATAGATATAGAGCAGAGCGCTTCCCGAGCGTTACAGGGCTTGGCTGCACATGAAAAGGTAATGTCAGAGAACCTGATGCAATCTCTTGACCGCACTTTATGGCAAATACGGGTGGATGCCAAAGAAGCTGGAGATTCTTGTCTGGTGGTATCGAAGGAGCAAGCAGAAGCTGTAACGTCTCATTCTTCATCGCTTGTCCAGACTTTATTGACCAACGGGCAGACTAAACTCAAAGGATTGAAACTACATGCAGATCAGGTGAGTCAAGAAATTGACTCATCCATTCGCTCTTTACTGGAGACGGTTGCCATTCACGCCGATGTTGTAGAAAAACAGGTTAACGAACAACATAATGGATTGACAGGTGGCTATCTCCACAATGCCGACACTCGCTTTAGTGATTTTGCTGATGAACTCAGTACTTTACACGATACGACCACAGAGGAACTAGCGAAAGAAACTGATCGGTCGTCCGCGCAGTTGCTTTCTACCTATACAAAGGTCCAAGAGGAACTACGCAGTCGCTGTGATCAATCCGTAAAGACTACGAGTGGTTCCTTTGAGGCCTTTAAGGTCAGGTTGGATGAACGCTTGCAGAAGACCAGAGGACAAAAGCAAGCTTTAGAAGAAGACAAAAATAGAATAGTGATTGCTATTCAAAACGAACTAGTATCTATTCAGGACGCCTTTTCTAAGAAAATTGCGGCACTGCTTGCCGAAACAAAAAAGGGATTGGTTGAAATGACCGAATCCGTGGAGAAAAAGATAGCCGTTGCGGTTGATACATGTAATCAGAAAGTAAGTGCCAGTGCCACATCTATTCAAAAGCAGATTGAGAATGATGTGGAAAAATTGTTGCAAGCACTCTCTACTTTTCGCCAAGATGCTCTGGCTGAAATTTCAACTGCCGCTCATAGTAATTTACCAGTGGCTAATTCATCACGTGGCGTCGAGAAGCCGCTGGATTCTCAAGAAAAGGCCGACATCTGCTCTTTCAGACAAGCCAGAACAAGATCTATTCAATTCTCCTACTATAAACAAGATTGAATCATTAGCAAACGATTATGTAAACAGGCTACATACTGAAACGGATGTTGAACTCAATTTGGATACCGAAGGTAAGCAGTCCAAGCAAGAGGAAACTATTACTGGCAAGAGCAAAACACGACGTAATAAAAAACTTAGAAGCGAAGACGCGGGAAATAAAGAGCCAGATAATAGAGAATCTGAAAAATAGGAATTTAGTCATTCAAAATGCATTCACTGGGGCGCCAACACCATATTAGATTAGAAAATTTGCGCAATTTTTTGTGCACTTATAACCCTTCCTCTGGAATTACCCCTCAGGAATGGTCTAGGACAGCAAGCGCCAATTTGAAGCATGGTGACTTGATTTTTATGCTTGAACGCATTGTGCCACCATTTGGCTTAACCTCATTTGTTCGCAAGGATGACGACGAGAATTTTCGCGTCAGTGAGTTTGCTATGGTTGTGCGCATGGAAGATAGCAGACCGATGGTTCTTAGTATTACTGCTGGTACTTACGAGTTGCGTTTTTTCGAAGCTTTACTCGAGGAAAAAGCCAGGAAAACAATTGTGGAGCATCGGAAATTTAGTTTTGTTACTGCTAAGCCGGCAAAGCCGTTTGCTAAAAGCACAATTGAAGAGATTGAACGATTGGCTAACCTTTATGCTCAGGGTGGTTCGCGGCGCGATTTTATGGCTGAAGACGCAAGAGTAGATGATGAACCGGCGATGGCCCTCCTGTCGGCTTGTGGTGTGCGCTTGAACATACCAAGCGCAAACAAGCAACCTCTTGATTTGGGAGTCATATGTTATTTACTCTTTTCTCCTGATGGTGTGCAACCCGACAATAACAGGACTGAGTTAAAGTCCAATTATTTACCTTTTTCGATGCCGGCAGGCTCTCAAGCCGAAGTGGATCAAGATGTTCGTAAGGTAAGCTCGCCACCCTCTGATTTTTCCAATCAAACAGGTTTGCCCGGTGGACAACTACCGGTGCCTTTATTTAATCAGGATTCACTGAAAGCAGCTCTTGGTACTGGAGGACAAATAGCCGGTGATACTAAGGAAGGTGATTTCAGCGTCTTGCAAAGTTGGGGAGAGGCATATGGGCAGAAGAATTTAATTGGTAACTCTTCCTTGCTAAAGCAGCTAACCAGTGGATTGGACAAGAAGCAACCACAAAATCCATTAGAAGTTGATCTAAACTCTGTTGGGCAATCTACAGAGATCCCAACAAATGTGCCAAATAACGAGGGGCAAAAATCGCCTGCAGAGCCGCCAAAATTTGCTGCTGATGATGATGTCTACCATCATATATCGCAGGCAATTACCGGACTTCTTGATGAAGGGCAGATAGGGACAACGCAGCCTGCAGAAGCAGCTTTACCGACGGTACAAAAAGTCGAGCCGGATAAATGGGTCGCTGCGCAGATACAAGCACAAAGACAAAACATAGAACAAAACATAGAACAAAACAAAGAACAAACAAAAGAACAAACAAAAGAACAAAGCAAAGAGTTAAGTCCGCGCAAAATACCCTCGGTGCGGTCCTTTGAAAAACTGCCAGCGATACCCGCCAGTTTGACAAGGGCCGATACTTCTCCTTTTTCTGAGAGTAAGCCACTCACGCCTGTGGCGCAAGAATTAACTATTCTTGAAACGGTTCAGCGTGAACAAGGTTTAGCGCAACAGGATAAAGGTGATACCACCTTGAAGGACACAGAAGAGTTGCAAAATTTATTGCCAAAACAAACATCTAGTATGGCTAATGCTGATACGGATAATCAATTTAGTATCAGTGAATCTCCTGTAACTATGGCCACTGAGTCTGGCGCAGTACCCGCCAAATTGGATGACTTTCAGGAACCTAAAGTGGTCATGAATGAAATGGCCTCGCTAATGAATAAATTAGAATCTCAGGTGGGGCGAGCGGCTAAAAAGCTCACCGTTCAAGCCAATGAAATAGAAAAACGACTGACAGCTGATTTAGATGCGATGTCGGAAGCAGTGACTCAAGAAGGTAAAGACGCTGAAGCTAAGCTAGTGATATATGGTGACTCTTTATCCAAACAATTTGAATCATTGTTTGATAATTTGCGGGCTACTTTGGCAGAAAAAGCCGCTTCTGGACGTCAAAGTATCAAAAGTACACTCGCCGAGCATCAAGGGCGTATCGACATAAGACAAAATGAATTGCGTCATTCTTTAGATAAAGAATTTAATCAAAATCAAGACCAGTCTGGAAAAATTGTTCAGGATCAAGAAGAGCACTTTAGTCAATTGGTCAATGCCGAAAGACAGACATTACTTGATCGTCTGGATATGATCAATAAAGATTTGGAAAAAATGGCCACGCAGCTCGCTGAGAGTTTATCGGCAAAATTCACGCATTTTGAAGCGCGTGTCGATGAAGAAATTTTAGCCATAATTGATGCTATCGATCACAACATGAGCATACTCAGTAAGGATATTGAACTGGCTCGAGCAAATGGCTTAGATAAGCTAAAAAAAGAGAAAAGTGATTTTATAGCCAGTCTAGAACATCTGGTAATCTCTACCGAAATTGCTCTATCGCGCCAAATTCGTGCTTCGCAGACAGAATTTTTTCTTCCGCGACTTAAAGAACGTAAACAAGCAATTGAATCTATGATC
Organism: Candidatus Melainabacteria bacterium; assembly: GCA_963767815.1. GTDB lineage: Bacteria > Cyanobacteriota > Vampirovibrionia > Obscuribacterales > Obscuribacteraceae > CAVYFJ01. The sequence continues at coordinate 735,820 of CAVYFJ010000004.1, forward strand.
CAGCAGATGATGCATACTTTTGCTGAGCAGGCATTGACCCAGGCAAAGGCTCAACTGGAGGGACTGGAAAGCAGTCTCAGTGCTGCCCGCGAACAACTTAAGGAGTTGATTGAGGAATGTTTAGCCAAGTTGGATCTAGTTGGCCGTGATCAGCAAGCTGGACTGGAAGAAATATTTAAATCAGCCGCTTATTCTCTTGAGCAGAATACTGAATCCGTTCAACAACTCCTCAAACAAGCCGCACAAGAAGTTATGGACGGCGAGGAAGTTTGTAAGAAGCTGGCTGAAAACTACAGCCTGGACAGCGATCCTGCTTTGACCAACCTGCGGCAAAATGTTTATGCCAAAGTAGATACTCTAAAGGCGCAGCTCAGGAGCGATTTGGAGGCGGTATTGGAGAGCAATTGTGCCAAATTGGAAGAATTAAGTTTAAACCATCATGCCCGCGTCAGTGCTAAGCGGACCGAATTGGCGCAGCATGTACGTTTTTCGTCTGAGCAAGGGCTGCAGCGAATCCGGGCGGCGATTCATGATGCTTATAATGCCATACAAGCTGAACGCGAAAAATATATGGAATAGAATTAACTCCTTTTGGTCTACCAAACTTGGCCCAGACGATTTGGACGGTCACTTTTAATTTAGTCTGATAAAAATAATCATTAGCTGGGTTAACGCAAAGCGCTATAAGGGCATACTGAATGGCAGAGGCCCTGTTTTTGCTAAATTATGACCGTCAAAAGGTGCTACCCTGGATAGCTTTGCATATCATTTTCAACCGCCTCTTGACTTAGCTCAGTTTGTCGCTGAGCAGGATGATCTGGATTGGGACACTGATTCGGGTGATATTTTTCTTTATCACGGCACAAATTGCTACCGTCGCTGGGAAATTAAACGCTGTGGGGCAATTGAGCCCGGACGGAGTAATTACAGCTTCTTTTGTACGAAACCAAATACTGCTCTGACATACGGACGTGCTTCTTGCCTGCGTGACATGTCCAATCGCAATGTTAATTCCTTAATTTGTGAGCCCGTGGTGCTTAAGGTTCGCTTTAATAAACGCACCTGGCTACAGGTAGACTTTTGGCAGCCAGTTAATCCAGGCAATTTCGATGAAAAAGGCAATCTTTCTTTGGCAGTCCTGGGTCCAATCTCCACTGATCTTATAGTTGATGTTTTATTTTGTGGTCATGGGCGCCGCCTGCGATCTGGTTCTGGAACAATTAACTATTTAAATGATCAAGCGCTATATGCCAGCATTCAGTTATTGCGTGACAAATTGATTCGCAGGCGGCCTGATGCCTGGGTATTGCGGAATCTGAATGTTTTCAGCCAGAACGTCAGTACAAGATTAACTGGTGGCATGGTGCCAGAATTAACCTTTGCCGATAATTTAAGAAGAATCAGACAGGTGCGGGCTTAGAAGCTAGCTTCGATGAACAGGAGTGCGGCGAGCTGCCACTGGTTCTAGCTGGGCTTGTTCCATAGCCATTTCATTATTTGCAGTGACTGCGTTGTTCATTGCCAGATCGCTTATTTTGGCTGTGATACTAGCTGACGAAGAAAATGCTGGTATTTTGGCGGGTCTAATCACCGTTTCTGCCAGACCGAGCTTCTCTAAAAGCCAGATAGCATACCAGGTCATATCTATTTCAGCCCAGGTAAAACCATGCCTGGCTGATTTTGGAATAGCGTGGTGGTTGTTGTGCCAGCCTTCACCCAGAGCAAGAATACCCACCCACCAAACATTGCGACTGAGGTCTTTTGTTTCGTAAGTACGATAGCCTTGACTTTGCATGTGACAAAAAGTATTGACAAATTGTGTGCTCCAGAAAGAGCCAAATGTTGCCGCCAAATTTGCTAAAAGGGCAATTGGACCGAAAGCCAGTAGGATTATGATGCGAAAAACAATGCACGAGGCCAGACACAATTGTGCTTGAGCAGCATTATGGCTGGTGCCAAGCATGACAAACACTTTGTCCGACATTAAATCTTGTGTCTGATCATGCAATTCTTCATTAGTTTGATAATTTTCCGCCTGAAACATCCACTCATAAAGGGCATGCTTAAAGCCCATCCGTGGCGTATGCGGATCCCCTTCTAAATCAGATTTCTGGTGGTGCAAGCGATGCATACCTACCCAGGGAATTGGTGCGCCCATTAAACCTAAATAGCCACCAGAAACAATGAAATATTTAACCCATAGTGGAACTTTTAGGGCCTTGTGGGTTAAGAGGCGATGATAGCCCAGCGTCGTGCCAAACCCATGATAAAGATAAAAGACAGCAAACCAGGCAAGAAAGGCCAATAGTGTCTGGCCAATAGGACTATGAAATATCGCCACGCGTGAAACCCTCGTTACCGTTTGCTGATTCAATTATAAGCTGTCATTCTATACCATACAGGCGCTGAGCGCCATAATTGATTGGTTTTCTGTTCATTATCTGGTACTTTTAAAGCTTGCTGGTCGAGATTTGTCACATCAGCGATATATGCCAAAGCCAATCTCAGAATGAAGCTAGGCAGACGCTGGGCTGATCTAAATATCATTCTTGATTACCTGGGTATGAGCTTAGTCCTGATCATCCAGGCTGGTACAATGATAGTTTCTAAATAATTTCTGTACAGAGTCGTCCTGGGCTAGCCAAATGCAGCCACCCAAAGAAAAACAAATTGTTATCAAGGCTATTAACGATCTTGGCCGCAGAGTATCAGCTGCAGATGTGGCCACGAAGACTGGGCTGCCGGTTGCTCTAGTAACATCAACTTTAAATCAAGTTGCTGCAGAAACCAATGGACGCTTGCAGGTCAGTGGTATCGGGGATATTGCTTATCAATTCCCTATTGGTTATCAAACTACCTATCTTACTAAAGGCATGGAGCGCCTGATTGAACAATTTGCTAAGCAAGCATTTCAGATTGGATTTTTCTTGCTGCGCATTTCTTTTGGTATCATGCTCATCCTTTCATTAGTAATCATTGTTCTCATATTTGTGCTCATTGTTTTTGCCGCCTCACGCAACAGAAATGATGATGACTTTAACTTCAATTTTGACTTTTTTGATTGGATGATTTTGCGTGAATTAATATTCTGGAATTTCAATTATCCTGTCATTACTTACGATGGTTACGGTACTCCAGTTAAAAGAGTGCCCGAAAAAAGTAATTTTCTTTATAATTGCTTTTCATTTCTTTTTGGTGATGGCGATCCAAATGCAAACATAGAAGAGCGCCGCTGGCAAACAATTGCTCAATTAATTCGACAACATAATGGTGCAATTACAATCGATCAGCTATCACCTTATATAGGATCAAATCCAAATAATGAGGACGCAATATTGCCTGTTTTGGTGCGCTTTGACGGTACTCCAGCTGTCAGCGATACCGGCAATATCGTTTATCTCTTCCCGTCTTTACAGGCTACGGCAGCCATTAGCCTACAGAACAAGCCGGGCACGCATTTAAATTATTTAAATGAATTCCCCTGGCAATTTTCTCAATTGGAAATTGAGTCTATGGCTTGGGTGATTCTTTTAGCAGGCGCCAATTTCTTCGGCAGCTGGTGGCTCTATCTGCAAGCAATAAAAATCCCAACACTAACCACACTTGCACCGCTATTATTGATATTGGTGATCTACGGCACTTTGTTTGTCACAATTCCTTTGATTCGCTTTCTAGTAATTCAAATTCTCAACGTCCGCATTGAGGCTAGCAATAAATTAAAAGAAGAATATGCCAGCAAACTCATTCATCCTGATCAAAAACTGAGGACAAAACTGAGCGAAGCTCGGCAAATGTCACTCACCGGACGTCAAATTAAGTCTGACGGTCTTGTTTACGACACACAAAAAGAAGTCTTAGAGCAGGAATTTCCTGCGGCTAATGGGCCATAAATGATGAAAGTCCGCTGAGGGCCGAATTCATCATCATTGGTGCGGCCATATTGTAAGCCGGATATGCCATAGGAGGCATTCCGTACCCATATGGCATGCCATAGCTCGGCATTCCATATGGCATTCCATACGGCATGGTGCTGGTCATCGCTCTGCTCATTAGATAGGCTCCAGCTAGAGGACCAGCTACACCAAGTCCAAGACCAGCTGCCTGACCAGCCGCTTTACCAATATCACCCAGGGCTTTTCCCAGTCCACCTTGGCTTTTTTGTACTTGACCTTGTTGGGGTGGATTATTGATTGGCACTTGCTGGTAATTAGGCATTTGATTAGTATTAGGGTATGGATAAGGGTTGGATGTTTGATATTGATTTGCCCCAGCTTGTCCTGGATTAGATGGTGCATTGCTTTGCCCGTAGTAGTAATCGGGATTTTGTCCACCATTATTTTGATTCACATTAGCTTGGAAGGCGCTCTGTGGCTGTTGCCACGGCGATTGGCTGACTGACGAATTTCCTGCATTTTGCCAGCCTGCCGCCTGATTATTGCCGGCATATTGATTAGGGTTTTGAGACTGCCAACCAGTTGATTGATTGCCAGCTTGATACTGATTGGCGTTTGGGTTTTGCCAGTCACTTTGTCCTAAAGTCGATTGGTTGCCCGGTTGATTAAATGATGCTGCTGGAGCTTGGCCATAGGCAGGATTGGCTTGGTTCTGCCAGCTGCCAGACTGGTTATTGGGTGGATACTGATTGGCATTGACAGTAGGATTTTGCCAATTGTTTTGTCCTGAGGGAAATTGGCCGCCGGTTTGATTACTTGGCGGATACTGATTGGCGTTCGGGTTTTGCCAGTCACTTTGTCCCAGATTAGGCTGTCCGCCACTTTGATTAACTGGTTGCTGATAGTTAGGCTGATACTGGTTAGCATTTGGATTTTGCCAGTCGCTTTGTCCTAAGGGAGGCTGGCTGCCCATCTGAGCCGCAGCCGGTGGAGCTACTGGTAAGAAAGTAGTTAAAGAAAGGCTTAGTAAGATTAGTCTTAAAGAAGGCTTGAGCATTCTGGATTATTAAGAAAGCAAATGGACTGCGGGCAATTAATTGCCTAAATAATTACTCGAAATACTATGTTAAAGCAATACTAATCATACTGCTAATTAATGATTGACTACAAGCAGTCTCTAATTTAATTCTAGAAAGATTACCCCCTCTAAAACGGCTGTATTACACCCGTGAATAGGTGGCATGCCGCTAACAATTTTATAAAATCCTGGCGCCGGGCGAGGAAATCCATAAAATCCCCGGGGGCTAACTAATACACCATAGTCAATGCGCACTAATTTAATGAAGTCATTGTGAAAGGTTAAACCGGCCAATTGAGAAGGATTATGCACAATGAATATATCGTCTGCTTTCTGGTTCTGAGCATCTACACCATAGCCAACCAGGCTAACCCAATGACCACCTTGGCGCATATAGGCAAAATTTTGTGGATTACATTTATACCAACCTATATTTAGCCAGACACCTGATTTGTTAGCCGCAATTCCTTGCTTAATGGATGCTAGGCGCGGATAGCGAGAGCTAGACTCAAATTCAGGATTTGTCAGGCGAAACCCTTGATAATTAAGAGTCTTTATTGAATATCCGTGCTCTAAGATATATCTTTTAATGCCACGCAAAACATTAGACACTTCTGTGCCCTCCTCGGCGCGGGTATCCATATATTCTCGATTGCTCAAGATATCGATCATCGCTATTTGTTGGTCGGTCAGCCTATCATCTTGCTGCGTATTCCCAGTCAGTGGTAAAGCAGGCAATAATTTCGGATATCCATGTTTGGCTAACCAGACAAATGAGTTTGACACTGCCACTGGTGCGCAATAATTTTTGCCACCTTCCGGAAAGTGTCCGCGTGCATTCGTTTGGGTAAAATCTGGCGTTGAAGATACCTTGTCTAAGTAGGCAGCCGGCTGCGCCAGACAATAATTTGCTCCCACACTTACTGAGAGAGCAGCCATAATCAGATAATTAAAGGCTCTTATTAGAATCACTGCCCGAAACTGATCACCCAATCAAGATACTAGTGAACACCATGATTATATTATGCCAGTGCATTCTTCCCCAAAGAGATTAAATAGGATCGATAGATTGGTGTATTTTTCTATGCTGGGTTATCCTTATGATAGCTAATAACTTCCTGCCTATTCTTTGAATATTAGCCGATTTCCCCAGATTTTAATTGCTGAGTCTCCAATCAATGTCTAGTCCTATTGAGCCAATATTATCCGCCAAAGAGCATAATCAACGATCCGCTCACTTATTAATGTGCTCACCCAAGCACTTTGAGGTTATTTACAAAATTAATTTATGGATGCGTCCTGGTGACTGGCAAAGTAATGTAGCGAAGCACAAACAAGATGCTTTTAATGGCTGGCAGAAGCTCTATAAAACATTCCAATCATTGAACGTACCGGTGGAATTGCTCAACCAGCAACCAGGTCTGCCGGATATGGTTTTTACGGCTAACGCTGCCGTTGTCCTTGATGGCAAAGTTCTCTTATCGCATTTTCTCCATGAAGAAAGACAGGGGGAAGAAAAATATTTTGCTCAATATTTTCAAGATTTAAAAGACAAAAAAATCATTACTCAAATTGATAAACTCCCAGCTGGACTGGTGCAAGAAGGTGCCGGTGATTGTTTGTGGGACAGTGTGCGCCAGATGTTTTGGTCCGGTTTCGGGCCGCGCTCAAGTAAAGAAGCGCCGGAATATTTGCAGGATTATTTCGGCAAAGAAGTGGTGGCTTTGCAACTTACTTCACCGCGGTTCTATCATCTGGACGTTAGCTTGAGCCCGTTGCTTTCCGGACATATTATTTATTATCCCGCTGCCTTTACCAAACAAGCGCAACAAACAATTGTGGAGCGCATACCGGCTGATCAACTAATTGCTATTAGCGATGAAGATGCTTCTTATTTTGCCTGTAATCTTGTCAATATTGCTGACAAAATTATTCTTGCCAAATGTTCAGCTCCACTTAAGAACAAATTGAAAGAGTGCGGCTATTCAGTAATAGAAGTGCCAGTCGACATCTTTACCTTAGCCGGTGGATCTGCGTGTTGTTTGACTCTTAGGCTAGACTGGTGTTCAAAGAATAAATAAGCGATCTGCGACTTAGCCACCAAATGCGGTGAGATCAAGACATCCTGCTAGAGATGATGGAGATAGAGCAATGAAGATCAAAGTTTGTGTTGCTGGTGCTACTGGTCAAGTTGGTCGCGTGTTGTCCAAGGCTATTGTCCAAACAGATGATCTTGAATTAGTCGGCGCTGTATCGCCTGGCAGCCAGGGGAAAAATTTAGGCATGCTTATGGATCTGCCCGAATTGGCGTTATCAATAAGCGGTACGATAGAAGATGCTTTGCAAGTGCCAACAGATGTATTAGTGGACTATACTCGTGCCGATGTTGTCAAAAAACATGTTCTCACTGCGCTTAATAAAGGTGTGCACGTTGTCATTGGCAGCTCCGGACTAACTGAAAATGATTTTGTGGAAATAGAAAAATTGGCAATCACTAAATCATTGGGCGTATTTGCTGCCGGCAATTTTGCGATTACTGCTGCTTTGCTGCAATATTTTGCTCAAATTGCTGCCCGATATGTTCCCCACTGGGAAATTTTAGATTATGGTATGGCTAAAAAAATAGATGCTCCCAGCGGGACAACGCGTGAATTGGCAAAAAAGCTCTCGCAAATTAAGCAGCCCATTTTTGAAATTCCAATTGAAAATACATTAGGTGATCACAAAGCACGCGGTGCCAGCCTTCAAGGATCGCAAGTGCACTCTTTGCGTTTGCCAGGTTTTCTTTCATCGGCAGAAATTGTATTTGGCTTGCCTGGCGAAAGGCTTTCTATTCGTCATGATTCGGTTGACAGCGCTGAGCCATATGTTTATGGTAGTCTTTTGGCTATTAGAAAAGTTCCTTCAATTAAAGGTTTGATGCGAGGAATGGAACAACTAATGAATCTGTCTGTTTAGCCTATAACAAATCAATGCGTCGTTTCCAAGTAAACAAGGGGATGTCAATGAAAAACACACTTAAATGTTTGGCAATTTTTTGCCTGATGTCTATCAATAATATTGCCCATGCCCAGACCACACAAATGGCAGCCAATACCGACATTACTGCACCCACTGAAGTAGGAACTACAACTATGCCGGCGGGACAGTATTTAGTTACCGATCAAGTCAGCGGCAAAAAATATTCGCTGATGGTTACTTCTAAAGGCACCATGATTCTTGGACCAGGTCCTGTGGCTGCCGCTGGTGCTCCAGCTGCATCAGGTACTTCTGCGACGACATCTGCTGCAAAAAGTTTGGCCGAAAAGGAAGTTGGCAATTATATTAAAAAAGAAGGTATGGGCAAGATTGAAAATATGATTAAGTAATCTGGTACCAAGAATTGGATAACCAGAGTCTTGGTCCTGTTCCTCCTTCTCAGCGACGATCAGCTATTACCATGGGATTATTATGGTTGACCATGGTCACCTCTTTCCCGGCTGTTATCGCGGGGTTTGAATGGTATCGCCAGGGTATTAGTCTTGGTCAATTGATTGTCTGCGCAATTGTCAGTCTTCTAATCTTACTTCTTTATTCGGTGCCGGCATGCGAACTGGGCGCGCGCAGCGGATTAGGATATTGTGTTATGGGCAAGATTGTCTTTGGCCGCTGGGGAGGCGTATTTCTCACTGCTAATTTAATTTGGCTGTTTGTGGCCTGGTATGGATTAACCGCCGATTTGATGGCGCAGGCGGTGTCCAATCTTTTTCATTTGCGTTTATCAGTAATGTGGTTATCCGTAATTTGTGCGTTGCTTATGTCCGCCAACAACTTTTTTGGTTTCAGAGGAATAGCAAACTTTGCCCGCTTTATGGCCGCGCCGGTCTTAATCGTTTGGGTTGGCTATGTTTTTATAAAGGCAATCGGTCATTATTCTGTCTCTCCAATTTCGCATCTACCGCACGTTTCGAATATGTATGCTCTGGGGCTAACTTCTTCTTTCATTATCGGCTTTGCTGTTTGGGGTAATGAACAAGATTACTGGCGATTCTCTAAGCCTGGCGTATGGCGTTCAGCAATACCGCTAGTGGTATCAATTGTTATTGGGCAAATTATTTTTCCTTTGGCTGGATGGCTAATTGCCCGGACAAGTGGCATTATAGATTATGGCGATACAATTGCCTTTATGAGCAATTATTGTTTTGGCAGCATCGCTTTAGTTGGCCTGTTAATTTTAACAGCTGATTATTTTTCCACCAACGACTCCAGTCTTTTTGGTTGTGCCGCTGCTATTGAAAGTTTTTGGACATTAAAGCATAGCGTTTCTGTAGGAATATTTGCTATAGCGGGGGCAGTGGTGGCTGCCTGGCTCTCATTGACTGATATGGCTCAAGCGCTCACCAATATGGTCTCTTTGAATTGCATTATTTTGCCTGTACCAACCATAATTATGATTACTGAGTGGTATTTGAGACAAAAGGTGTTCCATCTTCCTTTTCAATTTGAATCCACCTCTAAATTAGCTGAACTCCCGGCAATTCATTCGCAGGCCTTAATCGCCCTACTGAGCGGGCTCATGGTAGGCATTGCCACTTCCGGTCTCATTCCGGCTTTCGAGTTTTGCCATTTTGGTATCTGTTCCCTCCAGGCATGGCTGACTAGCATTATTGTTTATGTACCGGTTAGAATATGGGAATATATTCGATTCAAAAGAGCTTGTCTATATAGCGAATATTTTTTACCCCCAGGCCTGTCTATCATTGATATATTAGATTTTTCATGGAGGAAAAATGATCAAAAAAAGCTTTAAAAATATCGTAACGGTTGTGGGTGCCGGCGGTGTTCTAATTTCATTGTCCGCTTGCGGCCCACTAGCTGAACAAACATCAGAACAAAAGCACGCTATAGATCAACAAAAGGATGAACAAAAACAAATAATAGATCAACGCGCTGAACAATTAAAAGCAGCCGAAGATAGAACTAAAGCCGAAGCGCAGCAGGCTATTGATGCGGATAAGAAACAGCTGGAGACCGACAAAAAGGTGTTAGACTTCCAACAAAAAGATGTAGCGAAAACAGCCGATTTGGCCAAAAAAGACATTGATCGACAAGCTGAAGCGTGCAAAAAACAAGTCGACCTTAACGCCAAAGTAGTAAAATCGAAAATCGATCAATACGCGCAAAAACATAAGCAGCAATAATTTTTGCGTTAATATTAGAAACACCCTAGCGGTTATTCCTGAACTTCAACTCAAGGGTGAAAATTTGTAAGGTTAAATTGCCAATGTCAATTTTAATCTCACAATAATCTCACACATCTTTGGTATGGTGTTCTCGATCAATTCTTATCAATAAAGGGGACATCAATGTCATCCCTGGACAATGTCGCCAAAGACACTGAATCGAAAAATGCTTCACCTTTGTTGCTGGATGGTGAACTCACCAAATCAGAAACAAATGTGGAAATCAGTAACATGACTGCGCCGCAGGGGCGATTGGATGGCTTATTATCCGGACAACTGTCTGATCGGGTGATCTCTTTTCGTACTTTAGAGGAAGCGCAAGAACAAGAACCAGAGCATGTTCGACAGGTAAGGGCACTAGCAGAAGAACTTGTTGAAGAAATTGCCGCTACCGGTGGACTTCATCAGGAAGATAAGGTAAGTAGCGATATAAAAAATTATACTAGGAGTCGATTAGACCTGGATAGTGCAGCTGCGGCTGACCGCCTGGGACCTGAGATTTCAAAGGCACTAGAAACACTTAGAGATCAAATAGAAAATAAAGACCTAAAGAAATTGCTCGATGGCATGAAACTGGAGATAGTTCCGGATGGTAATTTAGAAAAGAGCCAGAAACTGTTGGCCCAACTCAGAGGTGAGCCGGTTCCAGATTACATTCGTACTATTCAATTAGTTGACAAAAATGGCAAGCGACTTGGCGAAAGAATTGATATACATGTAAACAGTGTCGCGCAAGAATTAGCAGCTAAGCTTGGAAAAATAGATCAATTTAGTGCAGATAAAGGCCCAGTAGCCGATCGGCAATTAGCTCAGCAAGTGCAAGACTTTTGGGCGGAGCGATTTGTAGCTGGTGGGGAAGCGATGGCGGACAAGCTCGGCGATGAAATCACAAGTCGCCTGCCTGGTGAAAAGCCTGATAAAAGAACATTGACCATTACAGATGTCTCGGAAGAAATGAAAAAGATAATCGAAAATAATATACGAGAGGCAGCAAGGAAAAATGGTGTTGAGCCAGATTTACCAGATTGCATTAAACGTGTCGAACTAAAAGATCCCCAAAAGGGATCATTGGGAGTTATTCATATTGCGGCAAAGAAGGCAAGACTACAGGAAAGGCCAAAAGCCAACCGTCGGTTCTCCGCATAAATTACTACGGATAAATGGTATCACTGACGTGTGATTTATGGGCTGCCTCCGGCTGCCTGTCGCAATTGCCTGGCTATCAGCTTTGTAAGCGTGCGTTCCATGTTTTCGTCTTTCAGGTCTCCATCTGTGAAGTTTTCCTTTTGAGCATTGCTGTCTGGTTGTGTGAGCGATAGTTTAATGTTTTCCCGCCACAGATTCAGAGCGTGCTCATGCAATGTTTTTTGTAATTCATACTCCGATAGTTGCATCTTGAGCGCTTCTTGAATTTCTTCGTTGTTTGCTGTTTTTGGAAGCTCAAGTTTGTCCAACCATTGATGGCGCTGGTCCTCAGACGCCGCCCTGGCTGTTGGGCCCTCTGACAGCCTCTTCCTAAGTGCATCTTGAATGGCTTGATTACTTGTCTTCTCCGGCAGATCAAGCGTTTTTTGCCAAAATTTGCGCGGGTCCTCGCCCTTCGGTTCAAGCAGTAAGTTCTTAGCAGTTTGCTCCGCTTCTTTCATTAGTTCCGCCTGGTCGCTTCCCATTAACTGCTCGACCTTCGGTAACACATAAGGAAGAATTGTGCCTAAGGCATCTCCGAGAACTTCCTTGCTCACCGCACCCATAGTTTTATCTTTTGACCCGGCCCAATTAATTAATCTTTCAGCGGTGTCTCTCGCTAACCGCAGCGCACCATTGGCATTTTCTGCAGGTTCTTCCTTGTCCAAAAGATTCCGCTTCTGGGCACGCTCCTCGATTTCTTTGGCATTTGCTGTGGGGTTTAGTTCAAGGTATTGAGTTACCAGCTCACGTTGTTTGCGCTCGTGCTCAGCTAGCAGCGTCAAGTCCTCAGGAAGCCGTTTTTCCAGTGTCTTTTGGATTGTTTTGTCATCCGCATTCTTTCCAAATCCATAGTGTTCACGCCAAAATGTTCGATCCTCAGGAGTCATTTGCTCAACGTGTTTTTTTATCAGCTCATTGAGTTTCTCTGGAGAGAGCTTGCTGTCTACCGATTGTTCTTTATCAAAAATTGAAAAGTTCGGTACAAGATAACGAGATGCTGAATTAAAGGCTTCTTTGGCAACTTCGCTAAAAGTTTGACGGCCGGATGTTGCTGAAAACAGACCCTGAACCAAGCTGTCAGCTAGATTTCCCACTGGTCCGAGGGTGTCACCCTCATCTTTAGGCGGCGGCGGTCCAGTTTTTTCAGGTAGCCCGGTCATTTCATTTCCCCTCGCTTTGCGCTAACTATTACATACCCAGCAGGCGCACTTCAATGCATAGCGGATCATTATTAATTCGCCAATAATCTATATTCCACTGTTGCCTGATCGGTTAGCTGGCTTTGAACAGATGAATACTAAAAGGAAGGGAATGCTTGCCAAAGATCGGCTTTTTACTTTGGTCACAATAGTGTCACACAATTAGAGTAAGATACTCTAGCGATTCGCGGCATCATAAGCGGGATGAAAAAAGGAGAGCTTGCAATTGACTACCGGTCTATTATCGGATGTGACCGATTTGCATTCTGTGATTCTGCATCATTGGGGAATTGATAAGCTCAGGCCACTTCAAGAACCGGCGATGAAAGCTGTGCTCAGCGGACGCGATTCACTTGTTGTGTTACCGACAGGTGGCGGTAAATCCTTGTGTTATCAGGCTCCTGCGGTGCTGCGCGGTGACACAACTGTCGTCATTTCACCTCTTATTTCGCTGATGAAAGATCAGGTGGATAGTTTACGATCTTGTGGTATCGGTGCCGTTCAGCTTGACAGTTTGCAAACATCGATGCAACGCTCCGCATACATCAAAGATATAAAAGAGGGGTTGGTTAGATTATTATTTGTTTCGCCAGAACGATTAATGCAAACTGAGCTTTGTCAATTACTGAGGGAAATCAATGTGCAAACGGTGGCTATTGATGAGGCACATTGTATCAGCCATTGGGGGCATGATTTTCGGCCCGAATATCGACAGCTTGCCAGACTGAAAGAAATGTTCCCGGGAGCTTCTATTCACGCTTATACTGCCACGGCCACGGAGCACGTTAGACAAGACATCTTAAAGCAGCTTGATTTAAAGAATCCAGAAATACTAATTGGCAATTTTGATCGCCCTAATCTTACCTTTTTGGTTCTCTCTAGGAGAGAATTAACCAAGCAAATAACAGAGGTCATTGAGCGGCATCCGGGAGAAGGAGGTATTGTCTATTGCTTGCGCCGCTCCGATGTCGATAGCTTATCTATTGCCCTCAAACGCTTAGGTATTAAAGCTCTGCCCTATCATGCCGGACTATCGCCGCAACAAAGAACAGAAACACAAGAGGCCTTTACTACCGAGGAATGTGATCTGGTAGTGGCCACGGTGGCCTTTGGTATGGGGATAGATCGTTCTAACGTGCGCTATGTCATTCATGCTGGTTTGCCCAGATCAATTGAGCATTATCAACAAGAAACCGGCCGAGCCGGCAGAGACGGATTGGAAGCTGAATGCGTGCTTCTTTATTCCGGAGCAGATTTTTTCGTCTGGAAATCGATAATTGAGAAATCGGCTACTGAGCCTGGTGTTGATCCTGACTTTCTTCCCAATTCTTTCAGACAATTAAAAGACATGGATAATTATTGTCGATCAGCGACTTGTCGGCATGGTTCACTTGTCAGATATTTTGGTCAAGATTATTTAGCCGATTCCTGCAATGCTTGCGATATTTGTCTTGGTCTGACGATTGCCGTTCCGGATGCTGCTGTAGTGGCGCAGCAAATCCTTTCTTGTGTTGCTAGAGTCAAAGAGCGATACGGTGTCGGTTACATCGTCTCTATTTTGCGCGGCGAAAATACTCAAAGTATACGCAGCCGAAACCATGAAAAACTTAGCACATACGGACTGCTAAAAGATAAAAGCGCGGCCGATGTGCGTGACTGGGTATATCAATTAATTAGTCAGGAAGTTCTTTGGCAGGAAGAATTGCAAACGCTAGACGGTAAACCCATTCCTATTTTGCGACTCAATGCCGCCTCCTGGGAAGTGATGCGTAAAGATCGCCATGTGCGATTACTCCAACCTTTACGACCGCAGAAAGGGGAGCAGACCAAAAAATCCAAGACTGATACTGAGTCCTGGGGTGGCGTCGATCGCGATCTATTCGAAGAACTGCGCTCTTTACGTAAGCAACTAGCGCAAGAGCGACAAGTGCCGCCATATATTATATTTGCTGATGCCACCTTGCGAGAGTTGTCTCGCAATCGGCCTTCCAGTCTGCAGAAAATGCGTCAAATTTATGGCATAGGTGATACAAAGCTGCGTGATTTCGGACAGCTGTTCCTCAATCTTGTCATCGCTCAAAGCAAAATCAAAAACTTACCTATGGATGTCTAAGGCAAATTACTGGACTTCACAATACCTACACAAATATCTGCCAAAATATCGTCCAGAACTGATAAAACAGAAAATTTCTCGCTGAGGTCTAGCCATGACAAACTTAATTGTTGTCTCCATAATCATCGCCATATATTTAAATGGAATGCCTGCATTTGCCAAATGGGGAACGTTTTCCATGACCGACGAACATGATGATCAAGTCACAGTGAAACATGGCTTATTCGGCAAGAAAACTATTGTCAAAGATCGTTACGGTAATGGGTTCAAACATAGCAAAAGCATTTTCGGACTGACCAAGGACACACAAGTAGGCGTGCTTGGCAATGAAATGCATGTACACAAAGGTTTGTTTGGCTTTGGAAAAACTGAAGGGCACGATATTTTTGGTGATACTGTCACCTCTAAGAAAAATCTTTTATACCGAAACACAAACATTGATTTAAGTGGAGTCGATGATTTCTTAAGCAAAAAGTTTGCTGCTAAGCCCGCGCTACCTCAGCCTAGTTCGAATCCGCCTGGACAAGAACTTGTGCCAAATGTGCCTCCTAATCCTACAACTCCTCTCAAATGACAATTTAATTGCTAGTAGCCATTACTAAGCGCATTAGAAATAATGAAGAACCATAAGATACGAGCTTGAGAATCATGCGATCCTATGCACGACTATTGCTTGCTTTGTTTCCTGCATTGATTTTTTCTGGATCTGCTAATGCTCAGCCTATTCCCGAGACCCACGAGCCAATTAAAATCCCCATGCACATATTGATCAGACCGCTGGGTATTTTGACTTTATTTGATACCCATCCAGTGGTAAAGGTGCAAGTTGGATCTAATGGTCACCAAGAAAAGCTTTTCTTTCTTGTCGATACAGGTTGTACGGCGACAATGATTGATGCAAAGACGGCTAAAAGGCTGGGTTTGCCAGTCGGTGATGATGCCTCTACAGCAATAGGGGCGTATAGCCAATTTGTTACTCATAATTCTGAATTACCCTGGCTAAGATTAGGTCCAATCGAAGAGCATAATTTACCGGTGCAGGTGATGAATCTTAGTAAGGCTAATTTTATAGGTGATGTTGCCGGCATTCTCGGAGTAGATTTTTGGCAGAAGTATATGCTAACCATCGACTTCAGAAAAAACTATATAGAATTGAACGGCTCCCACGAACCAAACAGTAAACGACAGGTTTTGATTATCCCTGCTTTCAGTGATCAACAGGGTAGACTTTATGTAACTGCTACTGTCAATAGCTTACACCGTGTTCCTATGCTCCTGGATACTTGCAGTCCGACTACTACGATGCCTTATGAATTGGCAAAGCAAATTTTTGCTGGGGAAATGGAAAAATACAAATTTAGTGATGAGGAGTGGGACGTAAATGGCGGCAAAGCAAAAGTTGCTACAGTCCACACCCAGTCTTTTCGAATTGGCGATTATGCTTGTACAGGATTGATTATGCATGTTTTTAAAGAGAATGATCAAGGCAGTAATGTTTGTATTTTGGGAAGCGATTTCCTGCGAAACTTTCGAGTCGGTTTTGACTTTCCCCATAAACGTTTAATATTGGAAAAATAAAAAAGTTGCTATATCTATCACTGACGCGAAAACTTATCTGACGCAAGACCAATAGCTTAGCCCTAGCAAATAGGAGATTGTATGACAACCATAAAAGCTGCCGCAGTACAAATCAGCCCTGTGCTTTACAGCCGTGAAGGTACTGTGGAAAAAGTTGTTCAGAAAATAAGTGAGCTTGGACAACAAGAAATACAGTTCGCTACTTTTGGTGAAACCTTGGTGCCGTACTACCCATATTTTTCTTATGTACAACGACCTTATGAGATGAGTGCGCAGCACCGCCAGTTAATGGAGCAGGCAGTGACTGTGCCGTCTGCTGCAACGCTGGCTATAGGTGAAGCTTGCAAACAAGCTAAGTTAGTAGTATCCATAGGAATCAACGAGCGTGATGGAGATTCGGTCTATAATACACAGTTGCTTTTTAATGCGGATGGCACTTTGATTCAACGTCGCCGCAAGCTTACCCCAACCTACCACGAGCGCATGGTTTGGGGACAAGGAGACGCATCCGGACTGCGAGCAGTGGATAGCGCAGTGGGGCGAATTCGCCAATTAGCATGTTGGGAGCACTACAATCCATTGGCTCGTTATGCCTTAATTGCCGATGGCGAACAGATTCACTCGGCAATGTATCCTGGTTCTATGGGAGGCAAATTGTTCGCCGAGCAAATTGAGATCAATGTTCGCCAGCATGCTCTTGAGGCGGGCTGTTTTGTTGTTTGCGCAACCGCCTGGCTTAATGCCGATCAACAAGCTCAAATAGTGAAAGACACTGGTTGTCCGATAGGACCAATTTCCGATGGCTGTTTCACTGCTATAATATCGCCGCAAGGACAGTTGATGGGTGAACCTTTGCGATCCGGGGAAGGTGCAGTCATCGCTGATCTTAACTTTGGCGAGATTGCTGAACGTAAACGGCTAATGGATTCTCACGGGCATTATGGACGTCCAGAAATGCTCAGCCTTTTAATTGATCGCACGCCTGCGATCTATGTGCATGAACGTGGTGCGCAATCCGAGTGGCATACGGTTGATGAAACGGTCAAGCTACCAGGTCACAATGCGGACGATGGTCAGCATTCTCATGCTAAGACCAATGCTCCTGATGGGAGATGAGAATGAAAACTGTAAACATCATGAACAAAATGAATCCCAAAGTCGATGCGCTTTTAAATAAAGCCAACAAATGGCCGAATGAAATGAAGCAGTTGAGAAAGATTCTTCTTGACTGTCAGTTGACCGAAGAAGTGAAATGGCGCCAACCTTGTTATACGTTCGAAGAAAAAAACATAATCGTAATTGGTGCATTTAAAGAATATTGTGCGCTTTTATTTTTCAAAGGTGTATTGTTAAAAGACGCCAAAGGTATTCTTGTCCAACCCGGAGAGACACAGTCAGGGCGCCAGATGCGTTTTACCAATGTTGGGGAAATAAAGGCGATGGAACCCGTCTTAAAAACTTATATTAATGAAGCGATTGCCGTAGAAAAAGCTGGTTTAAAAGTAAAACTTAAGAAGACTGAAGATTACGCCATCCCTGAAGAGTTTCAAAATAAATTGAATAAAATTCCTAAACTAAAAACTGCTTTTGCTGCATTGACACCCGGACGGCAAAGAGCATACCTTTTTTATTTTTCTGCGGCCAAACAATCCAAAACTCGAGAGTCAAGGATTGAAAAATGTATGCCGCAAATCCTTGGTGGCAAGGGATTAAACGATTAATAAGACCGCTCAGTCCAAGGGTTAGTTAAATCTTGCTATCACACTACTTTGCAGATTTAATCCGGATTTTTTGAACTTTTTATATGTAGTGAAAGCTACAAGGGCACTTGCATAGGGCTAAAAGTTGTATTACAATTATGTCATATGATAATGAAATACTGATTTTCGAATGGGATCCTGTCAAAGCAATCAGTAATTATGAAAAGCACAAAGTCAGCTGTAAAAAAATCATCCGACTTATCTCGGTACGTAACGCGGCGACAGAAGAGGCCAGGCGTTATCACGCCCAAACTGGCCGCTGAACTGAAAGTACTAAAAGAAATGACCGATGAAGAAATCGATCTTTCTGACATTCCGCTTAAGCTCGATTGGAGTAAAGCAGAGATCGGCAAATTTTATCGTCCAGTCAAAGAGTTAGTTAGCCTGCGAGTCGACGCTGACGTTCTCGCCTGGTTCAAAAATCAAGCCAACGGCAAACTATACACGGCACTGATGAACAAGGCATTGCGGTCGTATGTGCTGGCGCATCAAAAATAATTTCGTTGATGTTATTTGATTACTATTATTTACTAATTAAAGCCAGATGATTTATTGGGCTTTTCTTGACTGTTGAAGTGTCGATCCATATATAAATGGACGCACATTTAAAAGTGTTGAACATCATAAGTATATATAACTAAAATAGCATCGGAGTTTCTAGTTGCTGTATGGTCTTTGGATTGAGAGCTATGGAATATTCTAGGCAACCAGCATTGAAATAAACCTGATTTTCATTTAGTAAATCCTTATCCATCAATAATTGAAGGTTGAATACTTTAGCGAAGGGATGCAATTCACCAAAATTGCATCCTGTTACTTCTTTAAGCTGATCTCGGTCGGCCATTCTTATTTTGGAAGCACCAAGCAATTCTTGTATTTTATTGAGATCCACCTTCTTATGTCCTTGTATAGCCACTGCAATGTATTTTTTGTCACCATCTTTTTTATAGCTCACGAGCAAGACTTTCACTTGTTGTTCGTAGCGCGTATTCAGCGTCCGGTTATATTCTTCAGCGCTTGCTGCCGGTGCATGGGCGATGCCTTGATATTCAATTTGATTTTCTTTGAGATATTGCTCAATTTTCGATTGCATATTATTGCTCATGCTAAATTCCCCTTAGAAGATGATTTTCTAAAGGGTTGATTTCACACGTAATCTCATAGCTAGACAAGCTTGAGCGTGCTTTGTTTGATTTTATTATCAGATGAACGCTGATAACTAAATAGCCATTACTAAGCGCCGTCACCTCGACTTACTTGGTAATTTGAGCAGAATTTGCTGACCAAATAAGCTTCACCGGTATCAACCTAGGAGAACCTTACGATTAAGTCTTGCGACTTCTAGTCTTGAATCTATCGTCTTGTGAGATGAATAGATTCAGGCAACATGTCGGAGTTCTACTCACACTGAAGTGAATATATCCGATTACTCCCTAGAAAGGAGGTGATCCAGCCGCACCTTCCGGTACGGCTACCTTGTTACGACTTCGTCCCAGTCACCGGCCCTGCCTTAGGCGGCTGCTTCCTTAAGGTTAGCGCACCGATTTCGGGCTTGACCAGCTTCCATGACGTGACGGGCGGTGTGTACAAGGCCCGGGAACGTATTCAATGCCGCGTGCTGATCGGCATTTACTAGCGATTCCGACTTCACGCAGGCGAGTTGCAGCCTGCGATCCGAACTGAGACTAGGTTTGGTGATTCGCTCCACCTCGCGGTCTTGCATCACATTGTCCTAGCCATTGTAACACGTGTGTAGCCCAAGGCATAAAGGGCATGATGACTTGACGTCGTCCCCACCTTCCTCCGGTTTGTCACCGGCAGTCTCGCTAGAGTGCCCAGCTTTACCTGATGGCAACTAACAACGAGGGTTGCGCTCGTTGCGGGACTTAACCCAACATCTCACGACACGAGCTGACGACAGCCATGCACCACCTGTCTTGGAGTTCTCTTGCGGGCACATTCTCGTTTCCGAAAACTTCTCCAGATGTCAAGCCTTGGTAAGGTTCTTCGCGTTGCTTCGAATTAAACCACATGTTCCACCGCTTGTGCGGGCCCCCGTCAATTCCTTTGAGTTTCAACCTTGCGGCCGTACTACTCAGGCGGGATACTTATCGCGTTAGCTGCGGCACAGCAGGGGTCGATACCCGCTACGCCTAGTATCCATCGTTTACAGCCAGGACTACTGGGGTATCTAATCCCATTCGCTCCCCTGGCTTTCGTTCCTCAGCGTCAGTTATGGCCCAGTAAGTCGCCTACGCCACCGGTGTTCTTCCTGATATCTACGCATTTCACCGCTACACCAGGAATTCCACTTACCTCTACCACACTCCAGTCTGCCAGTATCCAATGCACTCCCGGGGTTGAGCCCCGATCTTTAACATCAGACTTAACAAACCGCCTACGAACTCTTTACGCCCAATAAATCCGGACAACGCTTGCATCCTACGTCTTACCGCGGCTGCTGGCACGTAGTTAGCCGATGCTTCCTTTGCTGGTACCGTCATTTTTTTCGTCCCAGCCGACAGAGCTTTACACCCCAAAAGGCTTCTTCGCTCACGCGGTGTCGCTACGTCAGGCTTTCGCCCATTGCGTAAAATTCCCCACTGCTGCCTCCCGTAGGAGTATGGACCGTGTCTCAGTTCCATTGTGGGTGATCATCCTCTCAGACCACCTACCGATCGTAGCCTTGGTAGGCCTTTACCCTACCAACTAGCTAATCGGACGCGGGCTCATCTTAAAACGGATTACTCCTTTCACCTATAAAACTGTCGAAATATAGGCTTATGCGGTATTAATTAGCCTTTCGGCTAGCTATCCCCCATTTTAAGGCAGATTCCCACGCGTTACTCACCCGTCCGCCACTAGGTATTGCTACCTCGTTCGACTTGCATGTGTGAAGCACACCGCCAGCGTTCGTCCTGAGCCAGGATCAAACTCTCCGTTGTCAAAGCTCAGCTTTGCGATTAGCTTGCGCTTTTCATACATTGCCGAACCATTAAACTATTGGAATAGTTTGCCTACTCAAATTTTTTGACAGGCGCCGTTCATGGCTATTCAGTTATCAGGGTTCAAATAGATTGGCCAATCTGTCTATCATTATCAATTCTAGAACAAATTTGAGCCAAGTGCAAAAACCCCCGCTAAGGGGTCAAGCGAAATGGAATCATAGCAACTCGGATCCGGCGCTGTCAAATCAATAAATACCGACTTTACAGACTAAACTATAAAGGAAAGTGGAAAATCGTGATTTGAGCATGAATTGTATATGCGAAATATAGAGAGGGCAAAATGAAAGAGAGAAAATTATCGGGACTAACCAAAGAGCAGCTAGTACAAACAGTTCTTGTCGACCATACTATTACAGAGAATACGCTCGTTGTGTCTGCTTTTTTCCTCTTTTTATTTCTACTAAGTAATGGGGGGTGGGTTTATCTAAGCCAAAAACTACCACTATTTGCAGGAACCGGCGACATTCTAAAAGTCATACTTTTAACCAGTCTAGTGTACTTTTGCTATGTTACCCATACCACCACTACGAAACTCAATGCTTTAATTGATCTTTTGCGCAAATCCAGTGTCATCAGTAATTAGTCGCTCTGGCGGATAAGCTATAGATATATCTGATGGGCTAATTGGCTCAATGAGTCTTTATGCCGGGCGCCGGTAATAACAATAATTTGTTTGTCGCGCAACTGGCAAAGAAGAAATCCATTTGCCACTTTGAACATCGCTGTTGGACAAGTATAGCCATCCGCTGACTTTTCAGAATGTTCGCTGCTCAATGTGCTTGTATAATTAGCGTATATAAGACCAGCTGCCTGGGCTGAGGGGTAATGGGCGATTAACAATCTCAGACGATCCCTGTCTGGCCATTCAAGTTTGTAATCAGCAACAGATCCATTTAATAGGGGAACGAGGTTTGCACTATAAGGTGCTGGGAAAAATCTTTTCATACCTGTCGCTCCCATCACCACTTTTTCGCTCCCCGCCAGGCGCTCAAATGCGGGCATTAAATTAAATATTGCCGGTCGTTTATTACCAGCGGGGGCAAGACTTTCGGCGTAAGCGCTAGCCAGCGATCCGGGGAATTGTTTTACGTATTGCGACTGCTTTATTTTTGCAACAAGCCTTATCGCCAATTTGCTAATTGCTGCTTTCGCCTCCTCATCATCCGTTTGTCCTCCATAGAGACAAAAGAAATAATTGTCTTTGCAGAAAGAAATGCTGTCTGGATCTTCGCTTGCCGCATCACTGTCCGGTAAGAAATTCGAAGATCCTCTATGAGCGGCACAGTAAGATCCGTATGCACCATCTGTGGTATCAAACTGATATGCATCAATTATGATTCGTCTGGCACCACGTTGCAAAATTTGTCGCCCCTGCATCTTGCAGTGATATTCTTTCAATAAATCGTTATCAACTATATTCGACACATTTTGACTGTTTGAAAATGGACCACTGAATGCCCAGTTAATAGACCAGCCATCAGCACTTAACATTGCTAGATATTGAAATACTGATAGATTGTCCGGTATGGCTGCCGGCAAGGTTTTTGCTTTGGCTGACTGCTTGACCGCTGCGGGAATGCTTCTTGTGCTTGCTTTGTCAGGCATTGCTTGCAATGCCTGAAGAGGAACAGTTGCTGCTAACTCTTTATTTGCATGATCAAGCTGTGTATCGCCGTCAGTCTGTGCTTGAACAGGACTAGCTGTTAGCAAGCCGACTAACAAACCAACAATCAACAAACGCCAATCAGAAAACAAATAAAACTCCCGTCCAGTTGTGAAAGCGGGACCAGAACCAACCGCTAAATGATACATGGCCAGCCCGATAATTTGATTTTTTTTGACTAATTAAATAGAAGATGCGCCGTGAATCGGCAATATTTGTTCACTTGCATTTGCCATTGGGCATACAACTGACCACTCCTGGATGAGCAGCATAAACCCAATCCGGACGCACAAACATCGGATTCTCAAAAAAGAGACCTGTTGTGGCCATAGAATCTTGAGGCTCTCCAGTGGTATTGTCATATGTGACTTCCAGCTCATAAGGAACCAGTCCAGGCATTAGAATGCCAGCTTCGGAAGAAATATAATCGATATGTTGAATTTCTAATCCTGGTTCGGTTTTTGTTTGTTCATGGACTTGAAAAATTGGCTGGCGAGAATCATCCTGACACTTGTACAAAGTAAAAGTTGTGGCCAATGGGTGAAGATGACTCCAGATGGCATGGAGAACTCTGTCCTTCGATGCAAGATAAGGGTCAGTAACGCTGACCTGAGAAGTATATGTGTGCAGGCCAGGAGGAATAATCCAATGTCCGCTAAAGTGGCGGCCTAAAGGGTCAGTTTCTTTAACAGTATTAATAGGAGCATTAACGCCGGCGGTGAAACCCAGGCAAGCTGGGCATTGCAATTTGTCTTTATCGCTAGCCGCTTTTACATTTCCATCTATGACCACCCTCATAAAAGGAACTGCCCACTCCAGGGCGGTGACCGGGTAGACTAAGGCAGAATCTTTGACAAAATAATATGTGCAACGATGCTTCAGTCGTCTGTGCTCAAGAGTTGTACGATTAGCAGCCTGAAAGGTCATCTGCCAGATTTCATTGCTGGCGACCGGCACCGCATATCCTTTTGGGAAAGACATTACGGTTTGTCCTTGTGTAATGCTTACCAGGCGGCCATTTAGGCATGGCTCACCATAAGGAAAAACTTTATTGCGAAAATCATGATCTACATCAAGATTAAAATGGCATATGAATTCTGCTGTAGGCAGCAAATTGTCATGTTCATCAAGGACTTCAAGTTTGATTCCTTTCAGCCAATAAAGTTGGGGCGGTTCTTTGCTAGTATCCACTATTCCATCTGTTTTAGTGGCCTGAGAAATGTTCCCGCCGCCATTCATCATAGCTGGGCCAGCACCGCCTTCAACATATTTGACGAAACCTTCCGGCAGGTTGATATTCTTAGAAGCCACCAGATCGCCAATCCGGATAAATTCGCTTATATAGGGCCCTTCCATAGAGCGATATTTGCGATGTATATCAAACGGTCCGGCGGTAACGGAGACTACTATAGGCGGACCTTCGCTAATGGATATGATGTTTTGGTTGGGATTAAGGTTGGATTGGCCAAGGAATGAAGCAAAATTCTTTGGCAATATATTGGCGAATGAGGCTAAGGCAACCAGGACAATACAACCGCATGCTACCGATAAGGCAGTAATTTTTCTCATCTAGCCTCCCCAAAGACCCTTAATTGTTGCTTGTCAGTCTTAACCAAAAGTATCTAATTATGCTTGGTTATTATGCCCCTAAATATAGATATATCAGAAGTCTAGAGCCATTGAGACTTTATTAATGAATTTGGCTAAACTTGAACCATTAATTGTTCCTGGTACCAGGCAACTGTTTCAGTCAAACCTTCGAGCAGATCCTTTTTGGGGAACCATTTTAGTATTTTCTGGGCCAAAGAAATGTCCGGTAGGCGCCGTCTGGGATCGTCTACTGGTAAGGGTCGCCGGACAATTTCGCTACTTGATTTAGTAAGATCTTTGATAATTATTGCCAGTTCTTCAATCGTTTTTTCCTCGGGATTGCCAAGGTTCACTGGCTGATGATAACTGGCATTCATCAGGCGGATAATGCCTTCCACTAAGTCTGAAATATACTGAAAGCTGCGGGTTTGTGAGCCGTCACCATAGATGGTCAGCGGTTTGTTACTTAAGGCTTGGCTGATAAAATTAGAAACTACCCGTCCATCATCAGTGCGCAAGCGCGGTCCGTAGCAATTAAAAATGCGGGCAATGCGTGTATCAAGATTATGTTTTTGATTGTAAGCCATGGTGATTGCTTCGGCAAAACGCTTCGCTTCATCATAAACTCCGCGCGGGCCTATTGGGTTGACATGTCCCCAGTAAGTCTCTGCTTGTGGATGGACTTCTGGGTCCCCATAAACTTCCGATGTGCTGGCCAGCAAATATTTGGCTCCCTTGGCTCGAGCTAGCCCAAGGGTGTTATGAGTACCAAGTGAATTCACTTTTAAAGTTTCTATTGGTAATTGTAGATAGTCAATTGGGCTGGCCGGTGAAGCAAAATGGGCTACCCAATCAATATCACCAATAATATGAATATGATTGCTCACATTGTGATGGATAAATTCAAAATGGGGATTTGCTTGATGGTGAGCAATATTTCTGCAGTTGCCAGTGACAAGATTATCAATAACAATTACTTCATGCCCTTCGGCAAGCAGGCGATCTGTTAAATGTGAGCCAATAAAGCCGGCACCGCCGGTGATGACATATCTCAATGTCCAATGCCTCGATAGGTTAACCCTGCCTGGCGAATTTCTTCTTCAGCTAAAATATTGCGCCCATCTAAAACAATTGGTGACTTCATCAATTTGGCAACAGCTTGCCAATTAATATGCCTAAATTCGTCCCATTCGGTAATCAAAAGCAAAGCATGGCAGTCTCTAGCTAAATCGGGGACATTATCACAATATCTAATAGCCAGATCAGGATTCTGATTGCGGCAGGCAGGGATGCTCACCGGATCATAGGCTTTAACAAAGGCACCCATTTTTAAAAGTTGGCTGGCAATGGTTAGGCTTGGCGCATCACGTAAATCGTCTGTATTGGGCTTAAATGATAGCCCGAGCAATCCAATTGTTCGGCCCTGAATTGTTTTAAGTTCTTGCTGCAATTTGGCGATTAACACTTTTCTTTGTCGCTCATTAACTGTAATTGTAGCCTCCAGAATAGAGGTCGGGTAATTATATTCTTTGGCTCTTTCAATCAAAGCCTGCACATCCTTACCAAAACAACTCCCACCCCAGCCAATACCGGCATTTAAAAAATGTTTGCCGATTCGTTTGTCTAGACCAATGCCGCTTGTCACCTGACGAATATCGGCTCCTGCTTTCTCGCACAAACCAGAAATTTCATTAGCAAAGCTGATTTTTAAAGCTAGAAATGCATTAGCTGCATATTTAATGAGCTCCGCGCTGGCCAGATCTGTCACTACAAAGGGTACTGATGCTTTGTGGGAACCATTTCGGTTAGTCTGGTTTGCCGCTAACTCTTTGTTGTCAAGCAAAAACGTAGGAGCTTCAAAGGTCTGATCAACAATTGGTTGATAGAGGTCGCGCATCAAGGTAATAGCAAATTCATCGCTGCTGCCAACGACGATGCGGTCTGGATAAAATGAATCTGCTATTGCAGAATCCTTCGCGCAAAAATTCCGGGTTGCTGACCACTGCAAAACTAGGTAAATTATCATTCGCCAATTTGCCCCCGGTTCCTGCAGTCGTTACAGCAACTGGTTGTTTAGCCTCTATACCTTGTGTAATTAACATTTCTACCCAATTACCCGAACCCACCGGCACGGTTGATTTGTTAACCACTATTCGTTTATAAGTTTTATCCAGGGCTGAGCCGATTTCTTTAGCAACGGTGATTATTTGTGATAAATCAGGCTCGCCACTGGCTAAGGGTGGTGTGCCAACGGCAATAAAAACGACCTGTGATTTTTTGACGGCACTGGCCAAATTATCAGTGAATTCTAATAATTCTCTACCGACAGTATTCTTTACTAACTCAGACAAGCCGGGCTCAAAAAAAAGGCAAGTCACCGCGCTTGAGGGTCTCTATGCGCTCAGCATTGGCATCGACAACAATAACCTGATTATTTAGATATGCTAGACATGCGCCTGTGACCAGCCCAACATAGCCAGCACCGATGACACAAATATCCACCTTTGATTACCCCAAGCCGTTTCAGTATATGATAAATGATTCTATTGGTATTTCTCTGTCATCCTTACTATCCGTTACTAAATGCCATCTCACTTTGAAAAATTTTGTCAAACAATAGCTCTTTTGCGGGGTCCGGAAGGTTGTCCCTGGGATCGCGAGCAAACGGCTAAGAGCCTCATCCGTTATCTATTGGAAGAGACTTATGAGGTTGTCGAGGCAATAAATGGTGGTAATTATGAAAAACTAAAAGGAGAATTAGGCGATCTTTTGCTGCAAATTGTTTTGCAATCACAGATTGCCAGCGAAGAGAATCATTTTCAAATTGACGATGTCGTAAGGGCAATCAACGACAAAATGATTTCGCGCCATCCGCATGTTTTTACTGATAATAAACTGCAAACTAGTGAGCAAGTTCTCAATCAATGGGAGCAATTAAAAGCTGCTGAAAAAACTAATACCGAACAAAACCCGGGCAAAACTTCCGCTTTAGATGGTGTACCTGAAGAAATGCCGGCTTTACTTAAAGCACTGAAGATCTCCGAAAAGGCTGTCAATCAGGGTTTTGAATGGGAAAAGGAAGAAGATATTTGGGCTCAACTGGCCAGCGAATTAGAAGAATTTCGCCAGGCATTAAAATGCAGAAGCGATAGTCCGCCAGCCAAACGTTCGGTGGCGGATGAAAATTTATACCTGGAAATGGGCGATGTTTTATTCACCATGGTAAATATCGCCCGCTGGCATAAAGTTGATCCTGAAGAGTCTCTTTTATTGGCCATTGAAAAATTCAAAAGAAGATTTCAATTTATCGAGCGTCATGCCAAACAACCCTTGCCTGAGCTTTCTGTCGATCAGTTAAATGAATTGTGGCAAGAAGCAAAAAAACAGCCCGAAGAAATTATTAAAAATCATTAACGACAGTAAGGTGCAATGAGGATTGATGAGATATACCGAAGGAGAACAGGATAAAAAATGCCCGCAATGTGGACAAAGAGACTGTACTAGTTTTAGTACTTGCAGATACTGTGGGGCTAGCTACTCCGCGCAATTTACTGCAGGGCTCAACAGGGGAAAGCAATATTCTGGTTGGCAGGCAGTATATCTATCTTTTTACTCCACCGCCTTTTACCAGGAAGTTTGCAAGTGTTGGACAGGATTTGGCTATCTTTATCTCCTTTCTTTGATTTGCATTGTCTCTGTCGTTAACGCAATACAATTCGAAATTACCTCTGCTCCTCACATTGAGAAAACTTTTGCCAGTCCTATTGACCAAATGCCCACTATTGCCATTGAAAACGGACACCTCAGTATTGATAAACCAAGCCCTTATAGTATCTCGATACCGATAGAGCAAGACCCTGCGCATAAGGAGTCCATCTCCATAATTTTTGACACCCGAGAAAAGCCTGTTGATATTAGCGCTAATGTTAGCGCCAACCAGACCGTAGTTCTTATTGGCCGCGATAATATCCTTATACCTGATGCAAATAAGGGTGAGGCGATTACAATAGATTTTCATTCGGTCAATAATTTTGCCCTGGATAGTTCCAGCGCTAGGACAATGCTCCACTCCTTTTTACAATGGGCAGCCTTTCTGATATTTTTTGTTTATATACTCCAGACTTCGATTGGTTGTTTTTTTCAAACTCTTATTTATGCCTGGATAGGTAAGCTATTTGCTGATAATCAGCTAAGCTACTTCACTCTGGTCAAGTTAGCTTCGGTCGCCCTGACGCCGGCTATCGTATTGGATCGGATTTTCAGGACTATGTCGTACGATATTGCCTACTGGAAAATAATTAGTATTTTTATTGCCCTTGGGTATCTTTGGTTTGCTGTAGAGGTGAACAAGGTCCAGAAAAAAATATAGGACTACTCGATTTGTTCCCACTACGATTATCTTTGATCGATCCGGCGATCAAGTAACCAAAATTATTGGTGCTGAATCTGTGCAAGAATTGGAGAAGGATCTCCAGCAAGCAGTAAAACGATAACATTGGCCCGACTCTAATTACGTGCTTCCCGTTTTTCCAGGTCAATTTTGTTAGCCAGTTTGATTGGGATATTGCTATTTAAGCCTAGATTGACGTAAATTGGTTCTTTGTGTTCGCTGGCCATTACATCCAGGACCGAAGCTAATCGATAGAGGCGGCGGCTCAATGAATTGTCTGGCTGTCCCAGAGCAAGTGTAAACTTGCTCGTCTCAACCTTAATGTCGTTTGCTTCATTCATATCAATAGCCAAAACGGGACATTGCATCTGTTTTTCTATATAGGCAATCCAATTTGCCCATTGACTAACATTTTCCGCGTTAAAGCTTAGACTTTCTTTGTGGTGACCATAAATTTTTAATGCTGGCTGAAAGACGTGGGGAAAATTGGCAATGGGAATTAGTTTGCCAGATTCGGCTACTACAAATTGCGCCGGTGAATCGGGATCGGCGTAGAATGTCGCCCAGGGAAATTCTTCTAGTATTTCTACCTGTAACTTGGGGTGTGGCAAAGCATAACGTCGGATAAAAGCCCGCCTGATCACACTCAAGCTTTCCACTTTTTTCTCTAAATCTTCTGGATTGAGGCTAAAAATTGGTAAATTAATTGATGATTCTAATACCTGCCGAATCTGATCATCTGAAGCAACAAAATTGCCTTTGATAGCAATACATGGCTGTTTATCTTTGTTGGATACCATCCAGTGGATTTTATAAAAGGCGATGCCTCCCGCAAAAAGAAGGGCTGAGAGAATCGAATAGCGTAAAGCCTGCCGGCGTAACCTGGCTAATTTGGTTAATTTTCTTTGTTGGCGACGGCTAGCGATCCACTGCCGTCTTTTTTCAACTGGCAGATTCATGAGGTTTTAACCTTAGATTTATGAGGACGGGGGCTATTCTGGGCATTGGCTCTTAACTGTTCGACGTTCAGCTCAATTTGTCCATGATAACTTAAACTAGCACTACCAGTCATTTTTAGCTCATTATCATTTGACCAATCAATGAGTAATGTGCCGCCAGGCAAACTTACTTTTACCAGTCGATCCAGCCGGTTTTCCAGGACTCCAGCAACTGCCGCTGCTGCTGCGCCGCTGCCGCAAGCAAGCGTTGGACCACAGCCTCTTTCCCAGACTAAAACCTGTATATGAGCTCTGTTGAGCACATGTACAAATTCTACGTTCGTTTTTTCTGGAAAACTGCTATCAATCTCGATTGCTGCTGCAATAGGCATTAATTCCTGAGGAAAAAAGCTATTTAATTGGCCAGTCGGCCGCAAATGATTTTCTTGGCCATCTAAATCTTTGAATAGATTTGATTGGAGAAAATGCCCAGTGAAAATAACGCAGTGAGGGTTGCCCACATTAACGCATGTAATAGGGAAACTGAGATTGTCAAGCATAAACTCGACTTGTACCGTTGTCTGTTCTTGCCCGCCTGCGCCGCTAAATGGAATCTGTGCTTTCTTTAGTTTGGGCGCTCCTAAGGAGGCGGTAATATTCTGCTCGTCTTTATAGCTTATGACTAATGGACCAGCGGCCGTGGCTACTTTCAATAGTCCAGGCATATCTTTCTCCAGCTTGCTCCAGAGAGAGAGGCAACGTAAACCATTGCCACAGATATCCGATTGAGAGCCATCACTATTGTGATAGGTCCAGGATAACTGACAATCCTGGGCTGATTGACCATAGAGATTGATCGCCATTTGGCGCAGCTCTTCATTATTAAGAGGTAAAGCTAGAATCAAGCCATCTGCCCCTATTGAATGGTGTCGTTGGCATAGTTGCCGAGCCAGTTGAGGGGCTACGGCAGTCCATTGAGATAAAAGCGGCCGGCTGGCCGAATCAAGCAATTTTTCCCCATCAATGAAGATAAAATCGTTGCCCAGGGCTTGCATTTTAATAAAAGGTAAGCTGTACGAAGAAGGTAGGATCACCGCTTAAAGTCCTCTGTGTCGCTAGCATTATAGCTATTTGTGTGGCTCACCGGCTGGTTTGTTCGGACTCTGGGTCAGGCTGATTAAATTTTCGAAAATTTGCTTTAACTGCTGACTGGCTTGCCTGGTTTTGGGTATTGATCAGATATGCGTAGTAGGGACCCGATGTTGCTTGGCAACAGGGAATTAATTCTAACAGGCAGTTATTGTCTGGGGCAGAAAGCGAACGATTATGTTTGATCAAAGTTACCAGCAGCTTTACATACAAAAGCAGGTCATTACTCTTTCCATGGCTTATCCCTGTCCGCGCTGTAAATGTGGCAATTTGGAAGCCTTCGGCGAGACTGAAACTTTTATTTGCACTGCTTGTCGTCGCAATTTTGTGGCGATCAATGCCGGCAGAATTTTATATCCGGCCCATAGTATGAAGACTAAAATAGCCCCGGTATTCTGGTGGGATGGCTTACGTTGGCATTTGGCTGGCACCACCGCCAGCAAAGAACAGATTATGTTTGCGGCAATCTCATTTTTGGCGCCGTTGGTAATTATTAACAGCTTCGTTCTGCTGTTTAATCATGGGCAATCGGTAATGTTGGCCCACACATTAAGTCAGAATTTCTTGTTAAATCTGGTTTTGCTCAATATCTTGGTTGGCTTTTTTATGGCACAATTGCTTTACTTGATGTGTTGGGAGCAGAATGGTCGCCTTAAGCGCGCTGTGCCGCAAACCAACCAATATAAGCACTAGCGCCAGATAAATAATTCTTATCATTAATGCATTCAGAAGACGATAAGCCGCCAGCACGGTCCTGCGAGGTAGGCGGGCATATGCCTGTTATGCTTGAGGAAGCAATAAGTTTGCTCAATGTTAAACCCGGGCGTATTTATGTCGATGTCACCGCTGGCGCTGGCGGACATTTGCAAAAAATTTGTCAGTTGCGTGGATCTGGGGTCGGGGTGGTTGCTCTTGATAGAGATCTGCCGGCCCTGGAAAGATTGCGTGGACAAGATACTCAAGGCAATGGTTTATCCGAAGTTGCCTTCGTGCATAGCAATTTTGCTCAGCTGAGCGCTGCTTTAGCCAATTTAGGTATAGACACTGTAGACGGTGGCATCCTGGCGGATCTGGGGGTCTCTTCTATGCAACTTGAAGAAGCTAGCCGCGGTTTTAGCTTTTTGCGCGAAGGACCCCTGGATATGCGAATGGATGTAAATAATTCTTTATCTGCCACTGCTCATGAATTGGTTAATACCCTTGATGAAGCTGACCTTGCCGATATCATTTATCAATATGGCGAAGAGCGCCGCAGCCGGCTAATTGCTCGCCAGATAGTAAATAATCGTCCAATCGATACCACTTTAGCCTTGGCCAAAGTGGTTGAGTCTGCTTTGAGAAAAGCAGGGCAACGAAGGCGAGGGCGTCAAAAGTCTGGCTTTGAAAAGCCAACTGTGCATCTGGCAACGCGAACGTTTCAAGCTCTAAGAATCGCTGTTAATACTGAACTGGATAACCTGCAGCAATTTCTTGAACAAGCAGCAAATGTTCTTGCTCCGGGTGCCAGGCTGGTAATTATTACTTTTCATAGTCTTGAAGATCGAATCGTCAAGCAGTTTTTTAAACAAATGGCTAGTAGTTGTCTTTGCCCACCCCGCCAGCCAATTTGTACTTGTCATAAAAGCCTCAGTTTCTGATAATCACCCCTAAACCATTAATCGCTTCAAAAAAAGAAGTGCTTGCCAATGTACGCAGTCGTAGTGCTAAACTACGTGCAGGGGAAAAACTGCCTTAAAAAAGTGCTTTGCATTTTTATATCTAAAGCTATACTAGTCAGCGGACATTTACTTATATTTTTAGTCTAGAAAGCATATTATGAACAGCGCATTAAAGATGGATGAATTTGCAGTTGGCCGGATCGATAACGCGCAACAGTTGCATGATCAGCAAAGAAATGACTCTCCTATTGCCGACAATCTTGCCAGGGCGCAGGCGATTAATTTGCCTGTCTTTGTGCAACCTGATCGGCTTAAAACAAAAGATTATTCGATTTTTTTATCTCCTGATGGTGAGTTAGAACCGGCCCGCTCCAGTTTTAAGGTGCCGTTTCTAGTACGCGCCAATCGTTTGCTTCAAGTAGGTCTGATTGCTTTGTGTGCGATTGTTGTGCTTGCCTATAGCCTGGATGTGATCATGTCGCATGATGTCATGCTCAGACAAGAGCAAGTACGCAGGCTGAGTGAACAAAACTCTGAATTGTCTGCCCGCTTATTGAAATCGATTTCTTTTCAAGGTATTCAAAAAAGCGTGCTTGGACATGGTTCAGGTCCTTGTAATTTGCGTGTGGCCGAAGAAGTTTTAATTGCTAAAGAAGTGCCACCAGTACAGTTTTCACCCTTTAAGCCAGGGAAACATCATTTGCCGTTGCTATCTGGTTATTAGCCTTTTGCCAGCTGAGCGGATATGGGTGGAGCTAGCGACAGATGAGCGAACAGAATAGTTACGCATTGCTCTCCGAGCATAACTTAAAAATTCAACGCCAGAACAGGCCGCGTTCCCCTTTGTGGAGGTTGCGCGTCTGGCAGATGATTTTGCTCTTTTGTTCTTTGATTGCTCTTGGCCGCTTATATTACTTGCAAATGATCAAAGGACAGGATCTTGGTCATCAGGCCATGGTGCAAAGGCAACAAAATAATTTGCTTGTGCATCGTGGAACAATCACAGATAGGCACGGCTTGCCTCTAGCGGTTGATACCACAAGATATGATGTTTACGTTCATCCCGATTTGCTCAAGATAAGTCTTGATAAAGCAGCTGATTTATTTGCCAAAATCACTCATGAAGATCACGAATGGATAAGAAAACTTCTCTACTCCGGTTATCCGGTTATTACATTAGCCAGACATCTTGAGCGCGAAGCGGTCGAAGAATTGCAAAGCCAAAACATCGGCGGCATTGATGTGGTACCCAGGCCCTTCCGACATTATCCCGAAGGTCAATTAGCTGCTCACTTGCTTGGTTATATAAATGTAGACAGCCATGGGCAAGGAGGAGTCGAACAAGGTCTGGAGACAAAACTAAAAGACACAGGCAATTTAGTAAAGCCCCAGCTTGATGGGCATGGAAGGCTGATTCCAATCCCAACTAATGTTCCCGGACAGGCTAAAAATGATATCAATCCGCCTCTGGGCAGATATATGGAGCTGACCATAGACAATTATTTACAGCATTTAGCCGAAAATGAACTATTGGCCATGGCCAAACATACCAGGGCTGAGCGCGGCACGGTAATTATTACTGATCCCAAAGATGGTGAGATATTAGCGTGGGCAAATTATCCATCTTTTGATCCTAATCAATACTCTAAATATCCTTTTGAGATAACCAAAAACTGGTCTATGGTGGATGTTTATCAACCTGGATCTACATTTAAAATTCTTACTTTATCCTCTGCCTTAGAACTCGGCACGATCAAACCGGATTCTACTTTCTATGATGCCGGCTCTCTTAAAGTTGGCAATCGTACCGTGCATAATCACGACGGCGCCCATGGGCGTATTGATCTTCTGCATTTACTTATTCACTCTAGCAACGTCGGTGCTGCTCAGGTTGGACTGACTATGACACCGAAGCAATTCCATGACAAATTGCTATCCTTTGGTATTGGCCGTCAAACTGGCATAGATTTACCCGGGGAATCAGCCGGGCTTTTACTGCCTGCGGCCCAATGGCGACCTATTGACCTGGCAACCACCGGTTTTGGACAGGGGGCAATTGCAGTGACGCCACTGCAGTTGGTGGCTAGTGTTGGCGCCATCGCTAATGATGGCATCTGGGTCGAGCCGCATTTAGTCCGGCGTGTTTATGATCCCCACACAGGCGTAACTGAAAAATGGACTGCGCCAAGAAAAGAAATAGCCGTTTCTCCTGGCACAGCCAGGCTGATGCGCACATTACTTGCCGAAAATATTGCCCAGGGCAGTCAAATAGCCGGTCAAATACCTGGTTATTCTGTAGCCGGCAAAACCGGCACGGCGCAAAAAACTGGAGTAGGTGGGCACGGCTATTTAGCTGGACAAACAATTGCTTCATTCATTGGCTTTTTACCGGCCGACAATCCACAACTTTTATGTTTGGTTGTTTTAGACAGCCCGCAAACCGATGGCCGTTGGGGAAATACAGTAGCCGGCCCGGTTTTCAATGCCATTGCAATGGAGGCAGCCCGCTATCTCGGTATTGCTCCTAATGCCTCTGGTCAGCAATCTATAAAAAGTGCCAAACGCCGCATGGACATGGCCCCCTCGGTAAAATATGCGGCCACAGCCGTTCCCAGCGCCTAAAAATCGTAAGAACTACATTGATGCTTTTTACTTTGTGAGTATTCGAATTTCAACTTCTTCTTGCGGAATAGATTGATCACCCTAAAATTGAATCATAAAAGTACGTTATGGTACGCCGTTAAAAATCGGCAGGAGGTAGCAAATGTAAGAGTTGCACGTTGAAGGAATAGCGAACCACAACGACCCCGAGTCATGCGTGACCAATGTTGCAAAGCATGCACGAAGTGTTGACAGGGGCACAGGCAGGCAGTGTAATGAGCCTCGAAAAATTAGTATGGGACGCCGACGCAGTCATAACATGCGGAAGGCAAAATTGGCAGCAGCGCAAACGCGAGTTGCTGACAAGACCCACGTGGTCTAAGACCACTAGCATGCCTGGAAACCTTCTGGGCGGGAAACGGGAGAGCCCACAATCGACTCAACTAGGCCAGATCGAGTCCGCGCCGGGAGACTGTGAACGGGGTAAGCCGGCGATGAACGAGAGTGGGCAGTCAGACAGGGTCGCAGTACCAGAGAAGCAGCTGAACAAAGATGGTGCCACAGCCCCATTGGCAGAGGCAGTGGAGGGAAGGACCTTGACCAAGGGGAAATCGTCACAGAGCAACATGCACCGGACTCAGAGCCGGGATAGTGTGCAAAGCGCACTGGAGGCGATACGTAGTGCCGCAAAGAGGGACCGTAAGATGCGGTTCACGGCTCTCTATCATCACATCTATGATATTCACATCCTATGGCATGCATATCTGAACATCAACAGAGATGCCGCGCCTGGAGTGGATGACGAGACGTGGGAGCGCTATGGAGAAAATCTTGAAGATAACCTTCAAGATTTGTCTGAGCGCTTAAAGAGAGGAGCCTACCGAGCGAAACCGGTCAAGAGAGTGTACATACCAAAGCCAGACGGGAGACAACGACCGCTTGGAATAACGGCGCTGGAGGATAAAATTGTCCAGAGAGCGACGGTGGAAGTATTGAATGCAATCTATGAGACGGAATTTCTCGGGTTCTCGTATGGTTTCCGACCTGGGCGCAGCCAGCACAAAGTGCTGGATGCCCTCTACGTTGGATTGCAAACGAGAAAAGTGAGCTGGGTGCTTGATGCTGATATTAGTGATTTCTATGGTTCGATGAGACACGAATGGCTAATCAAGTTCATTGAGCACCGGATAGCAGACCGGCGCGTTGTGCGACTCATCCAGAAATGGCTGAACGCGGGCGTGCTGGAAGAGGGAAAGAAGACAGTGGCGGAAGTTGGAGCAGTTCAAGGCGGAAGTATTTCGCCTTTACTGTCCAACATATACCTACATTACGTCTTCGATGTATGGACACACTGGTGGAGACAGAAGTACCCGAGGGGCGAAGCCCTTGTCGTGAGGTGGGCTGATGATTTCATTGTGATGTTCCAATACAAACCAGATGCCGAGCGGTATCTAAAGGAACTGAAGGAACGATTCCAAAAGTTCAATTTAGAACTGCATCCTGAGAAGACGCGACTTATCGAGTTTGGACGATTTGCAATCGACAACTACAAGAAGCGCAACTTGGGCAAGCCAGAGACGTTCCGCTTCCTAGGATTTACGCATATATGCGGAGCTAAAAGAAACGGCATGTTTACGGTGCTTCGGCAGACGGACAAGAAGAAAATGCGAGCGAAGCTGAAAGAGTTAAAAATCGAAAGCAGGCGCCGCAAACACTTCTCCCTCTCAGACCAGGGACAATGGCTCAAGTCAGTT
Organism: Candidatus Melainabacteria bacterium; assembly: GCA_963767815.1. GTDB lineage: Bacteria > Cyanobacteriota > Vampirovibrionia > Obscuribacterales > Obscuribacteraceae > CAVYFJ01. The sequence goes on from CAVYFJ010000004.1 coordinate 772,602, forward strand.
GTGACGGGACACTTCAATTACTATGGAGTGCCGACCAACCTACGGGCGCTTAATACATTTCGCTTCAAGGTGGTTACCCTTTGGATGAGGGCTCTTCGGAGCCGCAGTCAGAAGGACCATTTCAGTTGGGAGCGCATGTACAAGTTGAGCGAACATTGGCTGCCCTGGGGACATATCACGCAACCTTATCCCTTACGGCGGATGGGCGTCATTACCTGAGGTAGGAGCCGGATGCGGGAAAGCCGCAAGTCCGGATCTGTGCGGGGTGGGTAGGGGCAACCCTACCTCCTACCGCGATAGACGCTGAGATTACTTGAAGGGGTTTCGAGGGTATAAGATTCTGTAGAATATTTAGCTTAAGCTATATTTTCACGTAAACGAGTTTAAATGCATAACACAGGAACAATCAAGATACGATATCAGACTTATGCTAATGCAAGACACATTGATGTGTTTATTGATGGTAATAAGAAAGGAAATATTGCCTGGGGACAAGAAGCCGCTTTTGAAATTGATTCGGGACATCATACAGTTCAAGCAAAAGCAGGACCATATTCATCGAGTGCTATTGACGTTAACATCAGTTCAAATGCTTCATTAATACTTGATTGCAAGGGTTCACCAAAATATTGGGGCAGACTATTATTACTGATGGTCATTTTTGTCACATATATCTTTGTTGCGGATTTTCATATGTTTGTTGGCGAACAACATATTGCACTAGTATCCTCTATACTAATTATATTACTTGTCCTGTTTCTAGTTTGGATTATGACTATAAGTTCGAAACCAGACGAAGTACTATTACTTAAAATTCCACAGAATTTTGATCATCTCTTGGATCTTTAGGACATCAAAGAGTACCGAAAATGGCCCATTTAGGCACAGTTGGTTCTTCGATGATAAACTGAGCTTGCTTAGATCAAATAGGCAAGCCATTTCAAGCCAGCAATGGTTCTAAGAACCAAAAAATCCGAGTCATCATTTTCGGCATTGTGGACTAATTACTCTTTTAGTCACAATATATCTAAACTTTTAATCAAAAACCGTGAACTTATTGTCCGCATAAACGTATTAGTAAATGCAGAGGGACGATGCACATACCGCAATTGAACCTTGTTGATTAAGAGCTTTACCTTTATAGAAAATTTGCTATAATGAAAATGAAACCACTAAGATGGCTGGGGAGCAGCTATTCCAGATTGAAGAAATTTCCTAAAACGGCGATGAGTGAAGCCGGCTATCAACTGGACCAGGTGCAAAGAGCAAAAGAGCCTTCTGATTGGAAGCCGATGAGCACTATCGGTTCAGGCGTAATGGAGATAAGGATTCACGATCCGCATGAACACAGAGTGATATATGTGGCAAAGTATGCTGAGGCTGTCTACATATTGCATGCATTTGAGAAGAAGATGCAGAAGACGGCGGAAAAGGATTTGAAAATAGCGAGAACAGCTTATGGGCAACTCAAAAAGCTACAAAAAGAAAAAGATTAACGGTGTGAACTTTATCGAGGGTTCAGACAACATATTTCGAGATCTCGGTTTTCCGGAAGCCGAAGCGGTCAATCTTTTGGCGCGCTCCCGACTGATGGGGCGGATAAAAGAGATTCTGGACAAAAGTCATCTTACACAGATAGAAGCAGCTAAAATACTTGGTGTAGGTCAACCACGGGTGTCGGACTTATACAACGGAAAAATCGAACGCTTTACCGTAGATATGCTTATGAAGTGGCTAGCAAAGCTGGGCAAGCAGGTTACAATCAGTGTAGATGATTTGGAAGTAGCGTAATATTCGAGGTCAATAGTATTCGTTTAATGCGCATGTCGTTCTCTACTTTGGCGATGATTAAGACTCTTTGTCCGCCGTCATTTGGTTGCCGTAGTTAGGCGAGGATAGTCTGTCATGATTGGCATAAGATTTGATATTAAATCAGCAAAAGCAAAATTATTTCTTTTCAGTTTTAGTATCCTTTTGCTGCTCAGTTGTGCTTTTGCCTGGTCTTTTGGACTTAAGTACAGTGCAGGGTTGGCTAAGTGCGATCTAATAATTTTGCACACTAATGATATTCACGCTCATGATTTGCCTTTTATGGACAGAAGTAAGCAAGTTGGCGGCATGGCTAAAATTGGCCAACTGATATCTTCAATAAGAAAACAGCACAATAATGTGTTGGTGGTTGATGCTGGCGATTTTTTTCAGGGCACACCATTATTTCAGCGTTATGGTGGCGATGTTGAAATTGAGTTATTGAATAAAATAGGCTATGACATTGTCGAGTTAGGCAATCATGAGTTTGATCGAGGCGCTATATATCTTGCTGAACATCTCAAGCAAGCAAAATTTCCAGTTCTTGCTTGCAATATAAATTGTGCTAGTGTTCCGGCTCTGCTACATCTGATCAAACCGGCAATAATCGAAGAAGTGCACGGACAAAAGATTGTCTTTATAGGTGTAATAACGCCTGATCTGGAAGGAAAGGTTATTAGTCTTAACGGTGTAAAGATTGAGGCTCCGGGTGGTGATTGGATGGCGCCTGTTGGTCAGGTAATTAAACAATATGAAAACGAAGGCATAAATAAAATTGTTCTTGTTAGTCATTGCGGTGTCGAGTTAGATAAACAACTTGCTCAAGCTTATCCTCAAATAGATCTAATTATTGGTGGACATAGCCATACTCGTCTAACTGCGCCTGTTTGGATTCAACATGGCGATGGCACCTACACAGCTATTGTGCAAACGGGTTGTTATGGACGGGCGCTAGGCGAAATAGATCTTAAGTTTGATCAACAAGGACATTTACTTAAGTCAGACACTAAATACCATTTGATTAATATTACTGCTAACCTCTTATCCGATCCGCAATTGGAGCAATATCTCAATCGCCAAGAAGAACCATTGCTTGCCATGCAAAAGGAGGTAGATGGATATTCTGATGGCACTTTTGAAAATCATTTCGCCAGCATGAAATATGATTCGGCAATTGGTGATCTTATTTGTGACGCCCTTGCCGAATCGGGTACTGCATATGGTGTGCAAATATCTTTTCAAAATCGTGGCGGCATTCGAGCAAAAATTGAAAAAGGGCCAGTCTCCGAAGAAAAAGTACAGGAAGTGCTGCCCTTTGATAATAAGGTTGTTTATGCCACCGTATCTGGTGATAAGCTTCTTTCAATTATTGAACACAGTCTCTCGGGTCCGCTTTATGGCAGTTTTCTTGATGTCCATGGCTTAAAAATTGGCTACGATTCGCAGCATCCGCCTGGTAAGCGGATTGTTTATGCCCGGGTGAAAGACGAATTGGGGCAATGGCAACCCATTAAGCAACAAGCTTTCTATAAAATTGCTGTTAATGACTATACTTTTAAAGGTGGCGAGGGTTACGATTTTTCTCAGGCTGATAAAGTGATATATCTAAATAAGAGCACGGCTACGGCACTCCATGATTATTTGTTGAGTCATAAACATATAAAACCACAATATGGTGGCAGAATAATTCCCATTAACTCAGGATCAAGATAATATTGCAGTTGGATTATGGAACAATGTAAGGCGTCCTGTGTGCGGAATGGCAGCTAAGGAGGATTATCAGTGTCCATAGTTATCTCTCATATATTATGCTTCGCCCTTGGGTCCGTAGTGATATTTTGGGCTACAAAAAGTATGGTCGACGGACAATTTCAGGGGACGACTAGCTCAATATCATTTGCTTCCCGCCCATTTCGTTTTTGCATACGCGGGGGCATCTACATATTTTTTGGGACAATCTTTTGTTTGGGTCCCAGATTTCTTGCAAGATTTACAGAGCATGCCTGGCAGTATAAGTGGTTAATTACTGAGATATCGGCACTCATAGCCTTGAGTTTGCTTAGCTATTTATTGGCATATGCGGGTGTACGCTGGCGGGCACATAAAGAGAAATCACCCTAAAATGCTGGAAAGTGATAGAGCTATTTACTATTTAAAGCATCTAGATTGTCTTTTGCTTCTTTGAAATCCGGCTTTAGTGTTAACGCCTGACGATATTGTTGAGCGGCCAGGTCATTCTGACCCAATTGGTGATAAGCAGCGCCCAGGTTATTGAAAGACCGCGCATTATGAGAATCGTATTTAATAGCCATCTGATAGTTTTGAATTGCTTGCTGAATTTGATTTTGCTTTTGATAGAGCAAACCTAGATTGTAGTAGGTATCGGCATATTGTGGATCTATTTGCAGCGCTTCTTGATATTCGCTCAGAGCCTTTTCGTACTGTCCCTGGCGGAAATAAGTGATACCAAGACTGGTGTGGGCCTGGGCATAGCCTAGATTGAGTTCCGCCAAAGGATATTTGCCGGCAATTTTTAAAGCAGTTTGAAATTCATCTATTGATTCTGGATATTTGCCAATTTTGCTATAGGCAACACCCAAATTATTATGTGCTTGAACCAGTCTAGGATTCAATTGCAGCGCCGTTTTGTATTCGGTAATTGCTTGCTCAGGTTTATCTTCCAGCTGGTAAACTCTACCTAGTGAATAATGGGCATTGGCGTTATCGGGAGCAAGTGCTACCGCTTGTTGAAAATATTGCAAAGCTTTCTCGTTGTCACCAAGGGATTCCAGAGCAACAGCCAGATCATGTACATAGGCGAAGTTTTTTGGACTATTCTCTACAAGTTTGTTGAGGATATCGCTTGCTTCTCTGGCTTGACCTCTATTTAGAAGCAAATTAGCTTGTTTATAACGAATTTGCTCCGGAGTGGAATCGAGTGTTTGTTCTTGAGCCAGTAAATTATTGTGGCTATCTGCAAATAGGCCATTAATCATAGATATGCACAGCAACACCAATAATGAATAGCCAAATCGACTTTGCAAAATTTTTCTTTGTCTTTTATAAATCAGTTTATTCAATTATTAATTTACCTGATGTTTGGAGCCGCTAAATTCGACTATTAAGGCTTATTATTTAAGCATTTTATTCGCTCTATTATTTATTTAATAAAAATTGTATTGTCAGTATCTATTTGCCATAGGATTGTTGAATCACGGTATCCTAATGAGGAATGTTGTCTATGGTTGTATATACAGACAAAGTGATTACTCTTAAATCTATTAACCCATCTACGCTTGAAGTATTGGCCGAAGTGCAAGTCACTTCACAGGCGGCCATTAATGAAGCTTTCCAGGCATCCAGACAGGCTCTTTTATCCTGGCGTGAAACTACGCTGCAGCAGAGATTGAAAAAAATAGAAAGCTTTTACCAACTGCTTATTGAGCAAAGTGATGAGATTGCCAGATTAATTACCGCCGAAGTGGGCAAGCCATTATTGGAGAGCTATTTGGGTGAAATCTCCGGACCACTGGATATGTGTCTCTGGCTAAAAAAAGAAGCTGCCGGCATACTTAGTTCGAAGGAGATTCCAGTTGCCAATCCGCTTATGTTAGGTAAGAAGCACTGGCTTAAATTTGAACCGCTTGGGGTGGTGGGCATCATTTCGCCCTGGAATTATCCTTTTTCTATTCCAGTGATGACGATGCTTATGGCATTAGCCGCAGGTAATACAGTCATTCTTAAACCTTCGGAGAAATCGCCTTTAATAGGACTGAAAATTGCAGAGCTTTTTCGTCAGGCTGGTTTTCCGGAACATGTAGTCACTGTCGTCACGGGTGACGGACAGTCCGGGCAAGAGTTGGCTGGCCAGGATTTGGGGCGTTTGATTTTTACTGGTTCTATAGCCACTGGTATAAAAGTAATAAATAGCACGGCACCAAATATAACACCACTAACTCTTGAGCTTGGTGGTAAAGATCCAGCTATTGTTTTGCCTGATGCTCCGATAGAAAGAACAGCTCATGGAATAGCCTGGGGTGCTTTTACTAATGCTGGGCAGGCTTGTGCTTCAATAGAGCGGTTATATTTAGTCCGTGGTGGCAATAGCCAGGCTATTCTTGATCGCTTGGTTGAAATAGCGAGCAAGCTCAAAGTGGGAGATCCTCTTTTGCCCACTACACAAATTGGCCCGCTAATAGATGTGCAGCAGTTTGATCATGTGGTCACTCAAGTGGAACAAGCTATTGCTCTGGGGGCTAAGGTTCTTTGTGGCGCTAGCACACCGGTCTTTGACCAGTCTGATTCTGCATCGGCGGGTAAAAAAATATCCGGCTATTTTTATTTGCCTACAATAATCACGGATGTCAGTCCGGATATGAAAATAATGGCGGAGGAAACATTTGGTCCAGTTTTACCGGTAACGATTGTCGACTCGGTAGAGAAAGCAATCAGTCTTGCGAATCAGAGTAAGTATGCCTTAACGGCCAGCGTCTGGTCATCAAATATTCAGCATGCACAAAAGATTGCTGACAAACTGGAAGCCGGCTCGGTATTGATCAATGATTGTTTATATACTCATGCCCTGCCGGAGTTACCCTGGGGAGGCTTGAAAAAAGCGGTTTTGGCTGTAGTCATTCTCAATTTGGTTTGCTTGATCTGGTCAATATCAAGCAAATAAGTGTAGATTCGGCTTTGCCCTGGCATCGCCTGTGGTGGTATCCTTATGGGGTAACTAAGCTCAAAGTGGCGCGCTCTGGATTGCAAGTGTTGCACGATTTTAAATTTCGCCAATTAATTGAATTTATTCGTAATATGGTGAAGATTAAGTGGTGGTAGGCGAGTTTGTCGACATCATTCTTACTTCTATAGCTTGCTCGTCAAAGCGCAGAATATTTTCAAGAGCGGTTGCCACTTCCTCCGCTTCAGCAAGAGTATTAAATTTACCGAAACTGATGCGCAAAGCCCCGTATGCGTGCTCATTGGACAATCCAATTGCCTTGAGCACATGCGATGGCTCGATGAAATTATTATGGCAAGCAGAACCACTGGAAAGAAAAATTCCTTGCAGATCACAGCGTAAGACTAATGATTCTCCAGTTCTGCCGGGACAAACAAAACTGACGTGTCCCGGCAAGCGCTTATTCAAATCTATGGGGCCGGTGAATTCTATATTGCTCAGGCAAGATATTTTTTCGATCAATTGTTGTTGTAACGTTTTTAGATAAGTTTGCGATTGTGCTAATTCATCCGCAGCAATCTCGGCTGCTTTGCCCATGCCGACAATATTGGCTACAGACTCAGTGCCAGGGAAAATTCCTTGCTCTTGCCCGCCGCCAAATGTAATGGGCATAACATTGCTTCCTGTGCGCAGAAATAGGCCCCGACACCTTTTGGTGCATGAAATTTATGTCCGGAAATGGACAAGGCATCTGCCTGTATCTTCTGTACGTCAATGGTTAATTTGCCCGGGACTTGCACGGCATCCACATGGAAAAAAATCTTGGACTGTCTAGAAAAATTGCCTATTTCTTCAATTGGCTGAATCGTGCCAATTTCGTTATTTGCCCAACCAATTGAAATTATTGAAGTCTGCGCAGTGATTGATTGATGCAAATTGGTGAGATTCAATTAACCCGTCACTATTAACGGGCAAATATGTAACCTTCCAGCCATTGCCCTCAAGATATTTAACTGGACCGAGTACTGATGAGTGTTCAATGCCGCTGGTAATTATATGTTTACCGCCGCCATTTGCTTCCACGAAGCGTGCTCGGCCCAAAATGGCAATATTATTGCTCAAGGTGCCGCTGCCGGTAAAATAAATTTCTTGGCTTTGACAATTGAGCAAACTAGCTATATTTGCCCTTGCTTGAGCAATGGCATCATGAGCAAAATGCCCTTGTTCATGTAAGGATGAGGGATTGCCCCATATCTCGCTGAGATACGGCTGCATTGCCTCTTTTACTTGGGGATGCAATCTGGTCGTGGCGCTGTTATCTACATAAATGCCCATAATATTACCTAGACTTTGAATATCGACTTATTTATCGAACATGCCTTAAGGCTTGATCAAAAAGCGGTAATAGACGCGGGCCAAATATCAGTATGCCCGACACAAGAGCATTAGCAGAAGCTATGAATACGGCACCTGCCGCGATGTCTTTAGCTGATTTAGCTAAGGGATGATAGAAACTGCCACTGGCTAAGTCAACCAAGTATTCTACAGCGGTATTAATTAGTTCGGCAGTTAAGACCAGAGTTATTACTTGAATCAAAATCAACCAGTTGATTAAATCTATTTTGAGTAAACAAGCAAGACTTAGAGCTATCACAGCACAACATAAATGAATCTTGAAATTGCGCTCATTGGCCAGAGTTTCTTTAATGCCTGAAAGCGCATGACTAAATGACTGTCTTAAATTGACTGGATGGTATTGGGTGCTATGTTCCAACGTCTGTTCTAAACCAAGCAAGTCCTTGTTTTCACTTGCGGCTTGATTTTGATTCGTTATTTCTGGCACCACACCAGGCTCGCCGTCTAACTCTTTCATTAAATCTCCTCACTCAGACTTATTATATTGCAGAATCGACGTCTAACTGGTTTGTTTAGTATTCCTTGTTAATTTTTACTATTATCGCTGATAGCCGGATTGATTAAGTATTTGCTTTTGCCCAAACATATCCTTTTCCGCAGCTTTATCTTGATGATCAAAACCAAGAATGTGTAATAGACCGTGCACAAAAAGAAAAGCCAGTTCACGCTCGACACTATGATTGTATTCTTTAGCTTGCCTACACGCTATTTCATAGGCAATAAAAATTTCACCCACTTGGTATGGATGAGCGCTCGCCAGATCGCTATTTGCTGCGTTCTTACGCATGTGGCGGATGGATTTTAAGGCAGACAAATCGAAAAGCGGAAATGACAGTACGTCAGTTACTTGATCATTGTTTAGCCATTGCTTATTGAGTTTCTTGATTGTTGCGGGAGTTACAATAAATAGACTGAGCGAAGCGTATTTATCGATTTCTGCCAAAGTCTTTGCTGATAGCCAATTTGGACTATCTTTGCTCAGATGAGCCAGTACAGCTTGGCTTAATTGTTGCAGCATCGCCTGCATTTCGTTTAGTTTTAGCTTGTGTTGGCGCTGTCTGTTTTGAGCAATAATTTGCATGCTCTTTATCCTGGTTGTTGCTTGATTTGTTTGTACATGTTATATTGAGTCAGGAAAGTAAAGCTTGATTAGCTTGAAAGTCGTAAGCCAGTGGTGCTTGCGGCTCTTTTTATATTAAGGGCTTATTTATATGGCCATGGCTACCCAAAAGGGCGAAAAGTTATCTAGAATTAATGAGCTTGCCAATCAAGCAGCGGCACAGTTGGGATTGATTGTGCTCGATTTGCACTCAGTCAAGCAAGGGCAAAACACTAGTTTAACAATATGCATTTATCGAAAAGAAGTACCAATTAGTTTTGCTGATTGTGAGGAAATGAGTCGCGCTCTTGAGCAATTATTGACCTTGGAACAAGAGAAAGAAGCCTTCCCGGCGATTTCAGGTCCATTTTCATTGGAAATAATCAGCCCAGGTATAGAGCGTCAGCTAACTACAGGTACTGAATTTGTGCTTTTCTCTGGCTCGCCTGTGCATATCTTAGCCAGAGAAAAGATTAACGCTCTGGGCACTGAATTTGTTGGTTTGTTGGCTGGCGGGGATGAGCATTCTGTAATAATTAAGCAAGCCCAACCCCTTGTGCAGAAACAGGACAAAAAGAAAAAGTCCTTGTCGCCTGATCGGGCAACTAAAGCCGACCGGGCGCTAAGCAAGGAGGAATTAGCCAATGAGCAATTGGTTATTGACCTTAAGCAGATTTATCGAGTTAATCTTTGGCCAGGTGTTTTATCGAGCTAAGGAGAGCGTATTTCATTGGTTTCGATGGGAACAAAACAGTCTTAAAAGAAAGAATTCTGGAGGTTCGAAAGTGATAAAAATTGGTGACAAGCTGCTGGAAGCGGCAGAAGAATTAGAACGTGAACGCAATATTCCTCAGGATGAGTTTATTGCTTATGTTTGTGATGCCATAGTGGCCGCATATAAAAAGAAAGTACCAGATCATGATGTTGAAGGAGTGAGAGCAATTTTTGATCAGGAAACTGGCGAAATAGGCATATTTGCACCCAAAGAAGTAGTAGATAGTGTTTCCAATCAATATCACGAAATAAGCGTGACTGACGCTCGAGATCTTATTCCTGATGTTACTGCTGGTGAGGTATTAGAAATTGAGGTTACGCCAGCTGATTTTTCTGAATTTGGTCGAATAGCTGCTCAAACAGCCAAACAATTAATGACTCAGCGTTTGCGCGAAGCGGAAAAGGAATTAATTAAGAAAGAATTTGAAGCGCGCAAAGGCACATGCACAACCGGGCAAATTGAGCGCATTGAAGTGATCAGCAACACGCGCAACAACGTCATTGTCAATTTGGGTCGAGTGGAAGGCTGCATGCCTAGCCGAGAGCAGTTGCCTGGCGAAACATATCGAGTTGGCAATCGTATCCGAGTTTATGTTCTGGAACTGAGAGAAACCGGGCGCGTGCCGCAGATAATCGTTTCTCAAGCCCACCTTGAACTTGTGCGCGAATTGTTTGAGCTTTATGTGCCTGAAATTGAAGATGGTACAGTGGAGATTAAGTCTATTGCCCGAGAAGCTGGCTATCGCACAAAAATTGCTGTGCATTCTGAAGACAGTGATGTTGATCCAGTCGGTGCCTGCATTGGTACACGTGGAGTAAGAATTCAGAATGTGGTGGCTGAATTGAGAAATGAAAAAATTGATGTTATTCGCTTTTCTGCTGATCCAGTTGATTACATTTCTAATGCCTTAAGTCCTGCCCGTATCACCACTGTTGCCCTATATGACGACGCTCCAGAAGCCGGTGGCAAACGGGCGGAAGTGATTGTGCCGGATGATCAATTAAGTCTGGCTATTGGTCGGGGTGGTCAAAACGTTCGCTTGGCCGCCAAATTGACTGGCTGGAAAATTGATATCAAGTCAGAAAGTCAGTCTGAAGGCTCCTTTAAACCGTCAGAACAATCTGTGCCACCTGCAACCAATCGCTCAAATGGGCAAAATGCCCCTTCTGTGACAGGTCGTTCTACAGAAGAAACTGCCGCTGAATCAGATTCGAGGCCAACTGCTGAGATGCCCGAACAATCCGACCCAGAAATAGACGAGTCTACTGAAAACGCATAAAAAAATATTCATCCGTATTGTTTTTACTCCAAATCACCCATCTAAAGCTTAAATTGCCAGTCAACGAACGTGTTTGTGTAGCTTGTCGACAACGCGGCAGAAAGGAAAATTATATTAGACTGACCGTTGAACCGGTCAGCGGTTCGGTCTTTCTCAATTTGCCAAAAATAGGCGCGCGAAAGCTTAATGGGCGTTCTGCCTATTTTTGCCCCAGCGTTTCATGTTTTACCGCTCTTACTAAGGGCAACCGTTTAAAATATGCTCTAAGCGGGCGGCAGACAAAAACAGGGACCAAAACGAGGCAAATTTTCATGGCCGCTTGAGTCACAACTTATCAAGGATATCCTCATGCTGTGCGCAGAACCGGAAAAAACATGCCAAAATACTAGAAATAAGGAGGCATGATGGACGACCGTGTTCGCATTTATGATTTAGCTAGGCGCATGAATGTCCCCAATCAGGACGTTATTGTTGCCTTACGCGAACTTGGCTATGATGTCAAAAGTCACTCCAGCACTGTTGATGCAGCGGCTGTTAAGCTTCTTATCGCCACGCAAAAAAAACAGAAAGAAAAAGCAAAAAAATACCGAGCAAATCTGATAAGGATTTAGGCCGAATTAAGGCAGTTAAACACTTGCCACCTGTAGAAGAAAAAACAGCAATCACTAAAGCGCCTGTAGCACCCATATTACCGCCGCCATCAATTGTTAAGCCTCGTGTACTGTCACGTTACAGGAAGGTAGTTGCACCAGAGATCGGCATTACCGAAACAATAGAGCCAGCTGCAGTGAGTGATGAACCAGATCTGACTGTGCCTCCGCCAGCTAGCTCTTTGGCTCCTAAATCGCCAAGCAGCCCGCAAATATCTCGCCCCGTTCAGTTAGTAAGCCCGGTCGCTGAACCTGCTGCGCCGCCAATAGCGCCGAATATTGCCGCTCAAACCCCATTGGCCAATACAAGTAGCAAGGAAGTTATTTCCCAAGCCCCCCGAATGCTGGACAACCAAGTGCACTAAGTGGTGCGCAGCCTGTGGAAGCCAGATCTCATCAAACAAAACAAGAGGGAAATAAAACCCAACCAATCTTTGAAGAAGAAACAAATGCTGCACCTACCAGTGAAGCGTTACCCGAGCATGAAGGGAGCGATTTTGATTTACCAGGCGGTAGTCTGTCTGGCAAATTGAATGCGCCCGAGCCGATGCGACCATTAAGCCCGTCAGTGCCAATCAGGATTGCTGCCCCTTCCATTCGCGCTACCCCTCCCCGGACCGCCAAAAGCGCATCGCCATTTGCAAACAGCTGATCGTCAAACCCAAAAGAAGGAAGAAAAGCAAAAGTCTCAAGCCGCAGCCAGTGCTGCCGCTGTCCTTGAAGAATTACCCAAATCAGTAAACTTGATTCAACCTATGACCGTGCAAGAATTGGCTGACAAAATGAATGTGCCCATTGAAGAAGTGATCAAGCGGTTGCTTATGAAGGGCATTATGCGCACAGTCAATCAATTGGTTGAGTTAGAGCTATCATTTGAATTAGCGACTGAAATGGGCTATGAGGTGTCGAGCACAGCTGAGATAGATCAAAGCGCTCATCAGTTGTCTGAAGAACAACCACGTTTTGAGGATTTATCAGCTAGTGAACAAGCTAGCCTGGTACAGCGGCCCCCAGTGGTGACGATCATGGGACATGTCGATCATGGTAAAACAAGCCTACTTGATGCCATTCGTCAAACGAAATTTTTGTTGACTGATGCGGAAGCTGGTGGCATTACGCAGCATATTGGTGCTTATCACGTTGAAGTGCCGCATGAAGACGGCACTATGAGACAAATAGTTTTTCTTGATACACCCGGTCACGAGGCCTTTACCGCTATGCGTGCGCGGGGAGCCAAAGCTACGGACATTGCCATTCTTGTTGTAGCTGCCGATGACGGAGTGATGCCTCAGACAATAGAAGCCATCGATCATGCTAAGGCAGCTGGTGTACCAATCATTGTCGCTGTAAATAAAGTTGATAAGGCGGATGCTGATCCAGATCGCGTGTTGCAGCAATTGATGGAGCATGAACTGGTGCCTGAGAAATTTGGTGGTGATACTGTAGCCGTCAATGTTTCAGCAAAGAAGAAAACAGGACTTGATGAATTGTTGGAAATGATTCTTTTGGTTTCTGATATGCAAGAGCTTAAAGCTAATCCCGATAAACCGGCCACAGGCGTGATTATTGAAGCGGAGCTATCTAGGGGTAAAGGCGCTGTGGCAACGGCCCTGGTTTCTTCGGGAACCCTGCGCGAAGGAGATTTTATCGTTGTCGGCAGTAAATCAGGCAAGGTGCGGGCACTTTTTGACGATCGTGGTCAACGTGTGAAGGCGGCAGGACCGTCAATGCCTGTGGAAGTGCTTGGTTTAGACGAGGTGCCGCAAGCAGGTGATCGTTTTGAGGTGGTCGCTGACAATCAAGCCCTTAAGTACTTGGTAGAAAAGCGCAAACAATCAGAAAGTGTCAGCAGGCAATATCATGTCACTTTGGAATCTTTTCATGATCTGCTGGCCAAGGGCGAATTGAAAGAACTGAATACCATTATAAAGGCAGATGTACAGGGGACCGCTGAGGCGATTGCTGAATCTATCAGGCGTTTGTCCAGTAATGAAGTTCAGGTAAGAGTGCTGCGCACCGCCTCTGGTGACATTTCCGAAAATGATGTAAATCTAGCAGCGTCTTCCAATGCTATTATCATTGGTTTTAATGTGCAGCCGGATCACAACGCTGCCAGAGTCAGGGAGCTTACCGGTGTTGATATTCGCACATATAGTATTATCTATCAAATTACTGATGACTTGCAAAAGGCGATCGAGGGATTAATCGAGCCAACCAGGCAAGAAGTGATGGTTGGGACGGCAGAGGTTAGACAAGTCTTCAAAGTGGGCAAACATCTCACAATAGCCGGTTCAATGGTCAGCAGCGGTAAAATTCCTCGTGGCGCCATCGCGCGCATTGAGCGCGATGGACAGATCGTCTATGAGGGAAAAATTGAGACTCTTAAACGCTTCAAGGATGATGCCCGCGAAGTAGCCCAAGGATTTGAATGTGGTATCGGTTTCGAGAAATTTTCTGACTTGCAGGAGGGTGATAAAATCAGCGCTTTTGTCATTCAGGAAACCAAAAGAACTCTATAAATAAAACCATGTTAGGACAAAGACCTTTGCGCGTGTCGCAAGCAATTAAGCGGGAGCTTTCACAGATCATCAAACGAGATCTTGAAGATGAGCGAATCCCGGATATAGTTTCTATAACTGAGGTGGAATGTGCAGCTGATTGCCGCTCGGCACGAGTCTTTGTCTCGGTGTTCGGTAACGAAGACGAACAAGCCAATACAATGCTTGCTTTAAATGAGCATCTGGGTTTTATTAGAGGTGAAATTTGTCGCCGCTTAAAACTTCGCTTTGCGCCAGAGATTCAGTTCAAGCTAGATCATTCTCTAGAGCGTGGTGCCCGTATTTTCGATATATTAAATAAGATTTCTCGCGGCGACGCCGTTGAGCCTTAAAATGGAATGAAGGATATAACTGAATTTCAGCGAGAGCGAAGTGCAGCGACCCAAGCGCATATGGGTTATGCGATTGGGGCTTGCCGCTGTAGCCCCCCATGCGAAGTGAGCGCAGCGCCTATGACTGATATGACGGATATGAAGCGAGAGTGCAGCGCGGCGACAGAGCCGTGCGGAGTGGAGCGGGGATACGCGCGTGCGAATGAGCGGAGCGAAGTGAGCGCAGCGCCTATGACTGATATGACGGATATGAAGCGAGAGTGCAGCGCGGCGACAGAGCCGTGCGGAGTGGAGCGGAGATACGCGCGTGCGAATGAGCGGAGCGAAGTGAGCGCAGCGCCTATAAATGGTTTTTTAAATGTGAATAAGCCTGCAGGCATTACTTCGCATGATGTAGTGTACAAGTTGCGCCATTGGACAAAGATAAAGCGCATAGGACATGCTGGTACTTTGGATCCAGATGCTACAGGTGTTCTGCCTATTGCCATTGGTTCCGCTTGTAGAATGATTTCCTATCTCGCCAAAGACAAAGTCTACATGGCAGAGGTGTTATTAGGGATAAAGACCACCACCGATGATCTTTCCGGTACCATAATGGTGAGTAAAGAGCTGTCACCACTTATTGATCGAGCGGCCATCGAAACTGCCTTACAAGACTTCGTTGGTATTATCGAACAGAAACCACCGTTATATAGCGCTGTACGTCATAAGGGAAAGCGGCTTCACAAATTGGCTCGCGCCAAACAAGCGAGTTATCTAGTCCAGCGGGCAACAGAAAATCCAATGGAGCAAACTATTTCCCAAACCATGGACGATATGCTTTCTGATTTGCAGATGCGCACGGTGAGGGTCGAAAGTATAGATATACTGAACATTGATTTGCCTGTTATCCAATTAAAAATAGTTTGTGCTTCAGGTACCTATATACGCTCCATTGCTCGAGATCTCGGTCAGGCTCTCGGTTGTGGTGCATCTCTTAAATCTTTGCGTCGAGACAAATCAGGACCATTTATGCTTGAGCACGCTTGGGATATGCAAGCTCTTGAACAATTAGTCCTCAACAGGCGCTTGCCGGAAGCATTGATTGGACTGGAAAGACTACCAGGCTGGCAGGTATTCGAAGTTGAATTAACGGTCGCTAAACTTATTTCTCAGGGACGCATCTTGCCAATGAGTGCTCTTGGTATTTCCGTGCGCGAAGAACCAATTCTGATCATTTACAAAGCGCTAGACTCCCCTGAGTGCGCAGGCAGAGCAGTTGCTCTTTGCCGCATTAGCGACGATCAATTGATTCGTCCGGAAGTGGTGCTCATCACTCCTGAGGATCTGGCAACAGATCACAATCCATCAAGTTGCTAAAGAACTATGAATTCTCTGTCATCGCCTGAGAGTTACCCGCCACCTATACCGCCAATGGTAACACTGCCTCCTGTAACAATGCCGCCACTAGCTGCGCCTGTCGGTGGTGTCGTAGGTGGTGTCGTGACAGGTGGTGTAGGTGACGTCGGGTTACCGCTGGTGGGTGGAGTTGGTGGCGTCGGCGGCGTCGGTGGTGTTGGTGGCGTAGGCGGCGTCGGCGGTGTCGGTGGACTCGGTGGCGTCGGTGGAGTTGGCGGTGTAGGCGGCGTCGGCGGTGTCGGTGGACTTGGTGGCGTTGGTGGAGCTGGTGGCGTTGGCGGAGTAGGTGGTGTCGGTGGTGTGGTGCCGGTAGTTCCTTGTGGTGATGGCGGTGTAGGCGGTGTCGGTGGTGCGGGGACCGGTAATGGAGGACTAACCAGCACGGGAATAGCTGCTAAAACCACAGGCTGATAGGTATTAACGATTGGATATGCATAGATGCTGGAAAACTGCATTTTATTGGCGCCCAGAGCACTACCGGCATTAAACTGTACGCCCATAAAAAAGATCGGCGCAGGTACATTGGCTATCAAATTTGTGCGCACTACGCAATATGGTCCAGGTGAATAAGCGCTTCGCGATTTACTATCAGTAGTCCAGATAGTAGTTTGACTTGTGGGTGAGGGTACCGAACCTCCAGTTGTCGTGCTAGTGCTGCTGGTCGAGGTAGTAGTAGTAGTCATAGTGCCGGTGGTAGTTACCCAAGGGCCGTTGGTATTACCACTGTTTGTATTCGGGGTATTGGGATTATAATCTTCGTATACCATTAATTGGCAGGCTGAAGCAGTAGGAAAGTACATAAACGTGGAATTGATCGTAGTCATGTGCATTGCAAGAGCAGCATTCATGGCGTCAATGGCTTGTCCGGGCGTTCTTCCAGTTGCAGCTGCCCTGGCGCAATCCCTGCAAGTCTTGTCGCAAGTGTCTGAAGCCATCATCAAAATAGACATATCCAGAGCCAACAAACTAATGATCACGAATAGAAAAGCCATTGATGCTAGTTCAATCAGAGTGAAGCCCTGCTTTTGTCTTTTGGCTGGCTGTCTAAAATAATTGAGTATTAGTTTGATTGGCATAACGGTGCTCCAGGACAAAGAATAATTTTAATACATCAAAGCATACGGATTTTCAATTTGTTGCTCGCAGACAACGCTCATACTAAAAGGTTTGTTCAGTCCGGGTGCGGAAAACGGTAATGGGATATTGATAAAAGGAGAAATAGTGCCTGTCAAAGTGCATTGCAACATAGGAATGTATTGCGAAGGATCTGGTGTAATAGCCATAGGCAGTTGACTAGCGAGGTAGGTTTTAGTTGCTCCTGCGGGCTGATTGTTAGTGGTGTCCGAATGTTTAATGGCCGTCAGAACTACTTGCAGTATGGGACCTGTAGGACTGGGACTTGTTCCATAGCCTGTCGCAGGCACACTGGTAATTGTTATGCCGGAGAAATTTTTTATCACCGAAGTGCATGCGTTTACTGCCTGAGTTTGAATAGAAGTGTAATAAACATTGTCTTCTGATTCAGCACCGCTGTACATCCACTGGGTTCCTTTTGCACCGGCCATAGCAGCCTGATTGCAGGCAAACCAGAGGAAAAATGCCCTCAATCCCATAACTGCCAGATCAAGTAATGGGAAAAAGAGAAAGAGAAACAACATATAAAGCACAACCGAGTGCTCAGCAATGATCGCAGCTCGATTAGTTCTGCACCTGTTTCTGTACTGATTTTTCCTACTTAACATTTGGTCCGACCATAAACGTATTTGCATTGCGCTAAGCGACCTTTTCTGCTGCTCCTAATTTCATCAATGGCAAGTCACTAAACACCAAATTATTAGATTTAATCTAGATATGCACTATTACAAAACTATCATGTCTTTTGCTGAGCTGTCAATGAAACACTGACAGTAAACCAATTTAACGTTGACACTGAGCTAATTGTCTAGCCATAGCAGAGAAACTACTGAGTAGATTTGCTTCTCCTGATACCTGAGAATAACTTGAGCCGTAAGCGCCCTTATTGGTTAAATCGGTTAAAAGTGTGGCTTGCTCGCCTTTAATAGTACCATTCAAACATAAACCAATTGCATAGACTGGCGCACCAATTGAGCTAAGCTTGGTAGCAACGGTTTTATAGTTTGGAAAAGGAGTAGTATCATCGGTGGGCACACCATCAGTAAAAAATACAACAGCTTGTTTAGAGCCAGGACCGGCTGTAGTGCCAGTAAATCCGCCACTAGGGCTAGCGGAATCCAACAATTGTGTGTAAGCGCTGGACGTTCCGGTATAGAGTGCTTCCAGTGCCTCAGTGCCGTAGAGCGGCATGCAGTGGGACAAACCATGATAGCCGCCGTTAGGGAAAGCATTACCACTACCTGTAAAATTATAGGTTGACCACATTCCTGGAGCGCAACATTGACCAAAACTCGTATAGCCCGCAGCATCGGCTATGGATGATTGGTCACTATTTGCACCCACAGGCAAAGGCGATCTTGGTATTTGAAAGCCCCAATTGGTAAAACCCCATGCCGGTGTTCCTAACCCTGAATTGGTTGATGCCGGAGGCCCAGTACCCGCGCCGGATGGTGCACCACCACTGCTAATACTCAACCAGGTAGTGGCATTTGGCCCGCCGGCATTATAACCAGATGAATAGGGAATATTTGTGGGACTGGCGGCAGGCCCTGCCTGCCCTAGTGTTAAGGGAGACCAGACCCAGAAATTTGGATTAATCAGGGAGCTGCCCTGCCAGACAAAAGGACTATATACGCTTGTGCCGGCTGCTGCCGCGGCCGTTGGAGTGGCTAGCCAAATGCTGGTATCAACTCCAGTACCATATTGTGGTCCAACTGTATCCTTTGGACTGACTGAAAATGCAGTGAAGCCAAATACGGTATCACTAAGTTGAACTAAGTTTTGAAAAAAGCGATAGGCGCCATCTTTGGCAGTAGCGCAAGGCTGGCTGCAATACATGGCTAATCGTTGGTAGGCTTTTTGATAGCCCTTCTTGCAAGCAGCTTGCATTGTTGTTGCGCTATCACCAAGATTGTTTCCATAAAGCAGTAAGGCATTGACAAAGTTGGTTGCACTGCCGGTAGGGTCTTTATCAAGATTTCCTCTTGATGCCTCAACTACATAGGCAATGCTACTAAAATTAAAGGCTTGATTGACCAGATCAGTGTCACTTTCATAAGGAACCGAAACATCTAAGTTGGCACCGTTCTCAGCCACACCAACATAATAAGTGCTGGTAGCAGCAGGGAATGTATAATTGAAGCCTGTAAAACCTACAGTACTATAATAAGTGGAAGAACCATAAAATGGCTGATTGAGTGGAAGGGCAGTACCGGTTGGATTTTGCGGTGGTGCTATATTCGCTACCAGATCAGTAAAGGCAGTATAGCTGGAATTTGCGCTATTGGCGTATGCCTGTGGCATGGAATAGGGATCAAAGTAATATATATTGCCGTCACTAGTTGAGCTGGCGGTAATTGTAGTGCCGGCGCCGCCATAATAATAAAAACCTGGTGAATAAATATATTCCGGCACCTGAGACCACATGGTACCAGTACCGGAAGCATTCCACGAAGACCAGACATTAGAAATAGCGGCTGGATTAATGCTCGCATTAGCTGTCTGCGCCGGTCCGTATTTAACTGGGCAATTACCGGGCGGGGTGCCAAAATCATTGTCATAGAACGGACCCGGGTAATTGGCGGTAGTGACAGCCAGCCCGCCGTTGGCACCATTAGGACCGCTGGTTGGATACGGATAACAAACTCCTGCTGTGGTTGGATTCTGTGCTCCAGGCCATGGAACATAACTTCTTATTGCAAAATCAAAGGCCAGAGGCGGGCTGCCAGTGGCAGCATTATAGGGGCTGGTATTAGAACCTCCACCTGGCCCAGTATAATTGCCATTGTAAATGCTGCCGATATAAGTTAAATTCTGCGGCGGCAAAACATTTAAAGCGGTGCCGTTAGGTTGCACACCGTAATTGAAGCCAGAGTATTCCCAGAGTTGTCCTGTGGTGCCCGGACTACCAACCACCTGATAGACATATTCACCCTGATTGCCATTGGCGCTTTGTATGCTGCTGGAATCAGTGCTATTAGACCAGCGCCGATAGACAAAACTGACTACCGTATCATCATCCATCGAACCTGAGACATCAAAAACCATTATTACCATTAGTTTTTGCAAGCCGCCGGTTGATGTGGCAGTTATAGGGATGCTTGGCACTCCTAAAGAGGCAAGCCAGGGGACATAGCCATAGCCCGCCTCAACTAAAATAGCTCTACCAGTGCTATTGCCCGCCGGGACGACGTTATAACTATTAACCGGTGAGCAAAGCCCAATATAAACGCTTATTCCTCCAGCGCTTGGCTGTCCTGTTTGCCAACCGCTAAACACTTGCGTAACAGGAATACCACCGGCCTGCGCACCGATACTAACATCATAGGCTTGTTGCCCAAGAATATATCCCATGCAAAAGCTATTTTTGGCGTAATCCATGGCTGCTATCTGATCTTGCTGTAGAGAGCCTAAGCTTGCACTTGTTTCAAAGCTTATATCTTGACCGGTTAACATAGCTGAGCCGGATAATGCGGCTGAATCACATAAAGCGGTTAGTTGCCTTTGGGCCATTTGCAGGCGGCTCATATCAAAAACAAAAAAGGCAATAAAGGCAAGCACCAAAAACAGCAATAGGCATAGAGTAATCATTGCCGCTCCGCGATTATCTTGCGTTCCGTTGTGCTTCATTTATTTGCTTTAGCCCCTGGACAATTTATGAAAACCCAGCTGTTTTACTAGTTTTTCCCATTCACAAAACTCTATAAACTACAAAACCTCCAAACACTTTGCTGCTTGCCTAGCTATATTGATAAATTAAATATGATTCGCTGGTTTATGGGTAATTTGACTTCTGTAAACGTTTAAAACTTAATCAGGCGATCTTATGGCCAGCATAGCAAGCCTCTAATGACAAGCTAGCACAGCCAGTAAAATATTGTCAAACGAGCTGTTTAAGCCAAAAAATTGAGACAGGACTTTCAAAATTATATTAAAGCAAAGGAAAATCCAATGATTAAGGTTTCGCTCGCCGCCAAAAGGTTAATAGTGCTGGTGGTTCTTATTTGGGCCGGCATGTACTTGTATGTCATTTCTATGAACACTCCGCCGTTTCTGGATAACTATGAGCAGCGACTATCTGGCACAGCGGAGAAGCTCAACAATAACATTGAGATTGCCAAAGGATTGAAATCTGAAAGCGACCTGATGCTTAATTATCGGCTGCTTTGCCAAACTAGAATCTGTCAGGGGGATTTTGCGCAGGCACAGCAATGTTTGCAACAACTAGCTCAGCTCAATACAATCATCGGTCTTAGCGGGCAAAAAATCTGGCTCAAGCTTATTTGTTTGTCGCTAATGCATATAGAGATATCGGTGAATTTAACCTGTCAGCATTAAATTATAAAGATGCTCTGGCCCAGCCTGCTGCCGCTTCTTCAAAAAATCTTGATAGGGCAGTCAATTTTAATAATCTGGCGGTGCTGCAATTTTTGTTGGCAAAAACGGCACCCAACCGCACGGAGAATTTAAAGCATTATCTTTTGGCCAAAAATTATCTTGGGCAGGCAGAAAATTTAATTGAAGCAGAGTTAAGTCCCTGTCTGCATAAAACAATCGAAGCTAATTTAGAGCACTGTGCGACCGAATTGAAATTTCTTGACTGATTTCTTTATAGTTTCCAAAAACTTATCCATATCCGCCGGGTCAACAAACAAAATATAAGTGCTAATCATAAGCCACTCGAATTGGGGAATATTCATAGTCCAATCGATGGTCAGGTGCATAATGGTGCCTAAGATAAGCACGTAATACCTTAAAGGCTTAATCCAAATAAGTGTGAATAGGCTGAGTTCAGTTGCTATTGTTGCCCATGTTAATAACTTGCACGTCCACAAATGGTCAAAAACATAATAAATTGGCAAGTGACGCATTTCAACCATTCTCGAGCTGAAGTATACAGCGGTCCCATTCAGCCAGGTGTCGCCAATAATTTTTTTTGAAAATGCCTGAGCATAAAGCAACGCCATATTGATTTGCATCAGGCGTTGCGCCCATGGAGATGATTTAATTATAGACGCTGCCTCGGCTTCGGTTCCCTCGCCTCGACGCGCGTTCCCACGCTGCGCTCCGCACGGCTCTGTGGGTTTCAGCGGCAAGCCCAAACCGCGTAACTCATACGCGTTTTGGCCGCTGTGCTCTCGCTGAACATCGTCATCTTCTGTCTGGGCACCGGTGTCGATATTTTTCGCTTTGCGTTTCTTAAGCCAATGATCAACAGATAAACTAGCGCCGGCGGGCGCGAAGATCAGCCAGAAACAAAGCGCACGCATAAAATTATCACCGCTATTAATGATCAAATAATTGCGAGCATGGAGACTCAATAGGCATATACATACGACTACCGTACTGGCCCTGGTTAGCCAGCCAACAGTGAAGAAGACCGAGGCGACAGTGAAAACGCTAAAAACGATAATTAGCCATAAATCGCTTTCCGGAAATAAATTGAGGATATTTAAACGAACATACGGTTGCCAGCTGTTTATAGTGTCCGTAGAAACAATGCCATGCTTACCAAACCAGACGAAGAGATCTGGTATTAACAGCAGTGCAAACTGGATCAGTAGTAAGCCGAAACAAATTCTAAATACGGCTAATGACGAAGTGGAAATGGGGGTAAACCAAAAATTGTCCCAATTAAATTGCAGTGCACGTATAATTTTTTTAAGGGTTTCTTTAAGCATGCTAGTCTTTTTGTAAATCCTTTGCCTCTACCAAATAAGTAAATATATTGCTTACAGTCGCCTTGTTCTCATTTTTTCCATCGGAGATCAACGGTGATCGTGGTTCCGGAATATTATGTTCTACCACATAGATAGAAACTAGCTCTGGTGGGTTATTTTGACAGTCATGCAAGCGGGCAATATAGCGGGCAAAATCGGGCAAAAACATTTTGAAGCATGGCTCGACAATATTGTCGTTGCCATATTTGCGATATCTTTCCTTTTGCATAGCTTGTATAAGTCCCAGTCTTTCCATTCTGGGGTATGACCATATTGCCGTTGAGCTATCCTTGAATGTAATCAAAGCAAACAAGTACCGGTTTAATTTTCTCAGGTAAGGAGCAAACATTGAATAATCCTGGTCTAGACCAAGGAAGACGATATAACCACGAAAATTATTCATCAACGCCAGTAGTTGCTTGTTGGCTGGAAAAAGCCAGACGCTAATCAAAAACAGGTGAAGGATTATAAAAACATTGATTAGCAGGCGCATCGGCTAAAAGGTGCTCAATATACTGAAAATTTTTGTTGCTTCGTCTGATTTGTTTTCATCGCCTAAGGCCCAATAAAGCACATTATAAGCTTCTCTCATAGGCTCAAGGGTGGCAATTTTTGGAAAGGCAATCTGGTAAGCGATTGCCTTTCTAGCAGAGTATTCCGCTTGTCCGAAGTCTTTTAATCTGTAAAGAGCGGATGCTTTGATTACGAAACACCACAATAAAATCCTGTGCCCAATATCATTGCTTGGATTCTGCGCAACAATATCCTGAGCTTCTTGCACGCAAACTAATGCTTGCGGAAATTTTTTTTGTTCAAAAAGAGAGGTTGCCAATCTGACGAAACAACCCGCAAACGAAAAGCTATGAGGGGCTTCCTTCTTGGCCAAAGGTATGATGCGGCGCAGGACAGTTTCTGCTTCGGCATATTTTCTCTCAGCAATTAATTGATCTGTAGACAAAGATATCGCTCTCCAGTTCTTACTTGCTGGAATGTCTTTGTTGGGCGGAGCCGCTAGTCCGGAATAATTGTAGACCAGGGACTGGATGCAGAGCAAACATAGAACTGCTCCTAAAAATATAGGACGTATCTGGATATTATTCGACTTTAAAGCAACAATTTGCAAACTACTTTTCTGCCCCTCTCATGGTTAACTATCATACAACTTGTTTGATTTACGATCTCATTTCTCTATTCATTTTTTCCAACGCTTTATGCGCTAGTGTTTCTACTATCCGATAAAGAGTGGGGCTGTGAGCGCTCAACTGGTTTGGCTCCAGCCATGGCTAAAGCAATAGGTGCAGAAAACCAATAACTAGCCAAATTGGTGAAATGGCTGGCTGCATACATACCTGTGCGACCACCTATTTGCTCGCCAATAACAACCATGAGGACCATTAAAGACCCGAGCAAAAGAATAGTTTTAACTGTATTCATGGTCTAATTTTTCTCTGAACAAGTTTTCAATTGCTTAGCAATGATCACTGTACTATTAAACTATCAGTATTAAGAGCGGCAGGTTAGTTTTTGTGCAAGTATTAATTTCTACTCTAGTATTTATTCTAAACTGCTCTTACTTAAACTAATTGTCTAAGGAGCTAATATACTTGCAAAGTATATAAATTGGCCCAAAATACCCTTAATTTATAGGAATTTATAGGGTATTTTCAAGAGCAGGAAATATATCGGTAGCTAGCAAGGAGAACAAAATGGTGGTCAAGGAACTGACAAGAATAGAGCGGGACTCAATGGGAGAGATGAATGTGCCAGTTGGTGCCTATTATGGTGCCAGCACGCAAAGGGCGGTACTTAATTTTCCTATTAGCAATTTGCGGCTGCCGCGTTCGTTTATTCGTGCTTTATCCCTAATCAAACTTTGTGCGGCTGAAGTTAACCTAGAGTTCGGCGACCTTGAAAAAAAATTGGCGCAGGCGATTAGTGATGCTGCTTTGGAGGTGTCCGAGGGGAAGTTTGATGGGGACTTTGTCGTTGATCTATTTCAAACTGGTTCGGGTACTTCGACCAACATGAATGCTAATGAGGTAATTGCTAATCGGGCAATTGAGCTTTTGGGCGGTAAGCGCGGCGATCGTCAGCTTGTGCATCCCAATGATCATGTAAATCAAGGTATGTCTTCCAATGATGCCATCCCGACGGCAATTCATATAGCAGCATTGCTGGAAATCAAGGATCATTTGTTGCCTGCCTTAAAAGAGTTGCACGAGCAATTAGAAAGCAAAGCTAAGGAGTTCATGCCCATAATTAAAACTGGACGCACTCATTTGCAAGATGCGACGCCAATCCGGTTGGGCCAGGAATTTTCAGGCTATGCCGGACAAGTAGATAGAGCAATAGAACGCCTCAAGACCGCCCAGATTAGGCTATCTTCTGTTGCCCTTGGCGGTACAGCCGTTGGTACCGGGATTAATACCAGGCCGGATTTTGCTGGCCGAGTTTTGGAAAAACTTTATAAGCGTATGGGACTTACTCTCCATGAAACCACTAATCATTTTCAAGCACAGAGTACTCTTGATGAAATAGTCGAAAGCTCGGGTATTCTCAAAACGATTGCTGTTAGCTTAATGAAAATAGCTAATGATGTTCGCTGGCTTGGTTGTGGTCCGCGCGCTGGTATCGCTGAAATAGAATTGCCCGAAGTGCAGCCGGGCAGCTCGATCATGCCTGGCAAAGTAAATCCGGTTATTGCTGAGTCTCTTTGTATGGTTGCTGCTCAAGTAATTGGCAACGATGCCACAGTCACGATTGCTGGTCAATCTGGCAATTTTGAACTAAACGTAATGATGCCGGTTGCTGCCTATAATCTTTTGCAGTCTATAGAATTACTTGCTTCTGCTAGCGGCAATTTTGCTCGGCAATGCATTGCCGGTCTTAAAGCGACAAAACGAGGGCCGCAATTGGTTGAACAGGGCTTAGCCCTATGCACAGCCCTTGTGCCTGCGGTAGGTTATGATCTCTCGGCAAAAATTTCTCATGAAGCGTATGAATCTGGAGCTACCATCCGCGAAGTAGCGCGGCGGCTAACCAAATTATCTGAAGAGGAGCTGAATAAATTATTGGATCCCTTTCAAATGACTGAACCCCACGGACTATAATGAATATTGTCAGTAATATTTTCGCTTTGTTTCTATGTGGATAAAAGCCAAGCAAAGACTTATTTATTTCCCAGTCTTACTGCTGTTAATAATTATGGCAAATTTTTTTTCACAATTCGCTAGAGCCAATGGGCAAACACATTCGCCTCGGTTTGCTGGTAGCTGGTATCCAGCTCAGCCGATGGTGCTTAATGATCAACTCAATCAATATCTAAAAGAAGCGAAATTACAGCTAGAGGTCCAGGCTAAGCCGGGGCAAGCCGTGGCAATCATCGTGCCCCATGCCGGCTATAGTTTTTCTGGGCAAACAGCAGCCTTTGCTTATGCGGCCTTAGCTGGCTACAAATTCAAACGCGTCTTTTTGCTTGGTCCGAGTCACTACATTCCCTTTAGCGGAGCCGTCTTACCGGTGGAATCCATTTTTGAGACACCTCTAGGTGATCTGGAGGTAGACCAAGCAACAACAAAAAGGCTTCTGCAATTGCCTTATTTCCAGCAGATACAGGCAGTATTCGACACGGAGCATTCTCTGGAGATGCAATTACCGTGGATTTATAAAACCTTGGGAAAAGTGAAGCTAGTACCAATAGCTATTGGTACTGTCAATCCCGAAAAAATGCATTTGTTAACTGGAGCATTAAAAAGGAGCTGAAGGATGGTGACTTGATCATTGTCAGTTCTGACTTTACTCATTATGGTCCGCGTTTTGACTATCAGCCTTTTGGCAGAGCTGTAGATGTGCAAGCGCGAATCAAGACGCTTGATATGGACGCCTTTAATTACCTAAAAAAAATGGACAGCCAGGCATTGCTTGAATTTTATCAACGCACCCATGATACTGTATGTGGTATTTATCCTTGTGCTGTACTTCTTTCACTCATGCCTGCTGAGACAGAGGTTAGACTTCTTAATTACAGCACTTCTCAGGATGCGCAAAAGGATCCTGATGGTAATTCAGTCAGCTATATGGCAGTTTTGCTTACGCGTTCTAATGGTAAAACTTCGTCTAATCAACAGACAAAAAGATTGAATCCAACAAACAAGCGACAACTTTAAGTTTAACACAGGCGGATGGACAGACATTATTGAAAATTGCCAGACAGGCTTTAACAGACAAATTAGCGGGTAAGCAAGAAGACTATATGCGATATGCGAACTTACTTACGGGAGATCAAACTGAGCGCTTTATGCAAAAGCGTGGTGTGTTTGTTACGCTTTACGAAAAATCAAATAATCAGAAAGGTAACGAGTCTAAGGCGAAACAGTTGAGAGGCTGCATTGGGTACATTTATCCAAATAAGTCTTTGCTGCAGGGAGTTTGTGAAAACGCTATAAATGCTGCTTGTGCTGATCCACGTTTTGTCCCTGTCCAGGCTGGTGAATTGCCTAATTTAAGCCTGGAGATAAGTGTGCTTACTGAACCAGCAGCTATTCCCCGCTGGCAAGATATTAAATTAGGGCAAGATGGCATTGTTTTGCGGAAGTCAGGACACCAGGCGGTATTTTTGCCAAAAGTAGCCACAGAGTTTGGTTGGGACTTGCAACAAACCTTATCCCAGTTGGCAATGAAAGCTGGACTGTTACCTTTTGATTGGCAGCAAGACGCCCAGTTTGAAATTTTTCAAGGACAATCATTTTCTGATGGACATTCTGATTAAGTCTCAACAATTGACAATTTCTTCTTTGCTCTATGATCATCAATGTTTTATACTAAACTTTTGATGCGCAGGAAACGGCGAGGAATATTGCATGGACATGACATCTTTTTGGGCTGAATTGGAAAAACGGATAACGAAATATGATTTGCTAACCCATTCTTTTTATACAGCTTGGAGTAAGGGCGAGCTGACAAAAAACGATTTACAGATGTATGCCACGCAATATTATCAACACGTTCAAGCTTTTCCTGAATATTTAGATGAATTGCCCAGCGCTTGCCGCAGGGTAGTCTGCGCTCAGCAATCGAAGAAAACCGTGAGGACGAATTAGGATCCCAGTCAGCAGACTGCCGTAGTCACTCTGATATGTGGCTTGATTTTGTTGAAGGTATGGGTGGCAGCAGTGCTGAAGCGAACAGTCTTGACCCTCTTCCACCGATAAAAGAACTGATTTCTCAATTTCATACAGTTGCAAAGCAGGGGGAAATTGTTGAAGCTCTTACAGCTTTTTATGCTTATGAATCTCAAGTGCCACGCATTGCTCAAGAAAAAGCTGCCGGTCTTAGGGATCGTTATAGCGCTCAGCCTAAAGCATATAGATATTTCTCAGTGCATAGCACAGCTGACATTGAGCATGCCAATGTATGGCGCCGCTTGATCAGCGAAGAAATTGGCGGTGACCAGCGCAAAATGGATCTAGCACTAAAAAGTACAGAATCCATTGCCTCCGGGTTATGGAAGGTTCTTGACGGCATTGAAGAGCGTAGGACAGGAAATAAAGCCGCTCCTTGCCTGTGCTAATGACGCCGCTGGCTTATGTACTAGACTCCAAACCCGAGCCAATATTGAATGGATGATTGAGCGCGGCTGTGAAGCGTTTACTTACTATGTCCCAGTCCAGATTCTGAACAAAAGCGTCTAGATATTTAGCACGATCAATTCCGTAATCAATCATATAGGCATGTTCATACACATCTAAAACTACCAGTGGAATGACATTTGCTGGTGTGAGCAGATTATGGAGATCAAGTCCAAATGTGTCCAAACGGCCAATTCGGGTGTTATAGCCTACAATTACCCATCCGCGCATTGATTTGCCAGCTGCCCGCAAATAATCCATAAATTTGGCGCTGCTACCAAATCGCTCATCAAACGCCGAGCGCAAATCACCAGATGGTTCTCCACCTTTACCACCTAAATTGCCAAAATAATATTCATGGTAAACCGCACCATTTAGAGCGTAGCTTTGCTCAGCGAGAAGCTCTCTTAACGGAGAGTATGTTGGATTGGCCGAGGCTAAATCGACATCTTTCAATTTGCGCGAAATCTCATTGGCCTTTTTGACATAGCCTTGATAAAGCTTCATATGTTGGCTTAACTGATTTTGCGAAAGCCCCTCTAATTTCTTATTTAGCAAATAGCCAAAGTCACGTGCCACATACGGTTCGACGGCAGTACTCCCTTGTGCTGAGGCTTGAGAAGCAGCTTTACTGGCCACAGCGGAAACAAGCAAAGATGAAGCCGTTGCGGCTCCCATAAGTAATACTTTGCGCCGTGTCAGTTCTGTTTGATTTTCGTTATTAAGTTCAAGTACGTTTTGTTTTATGGTGTCCGTCATCTTAAACCTCCCTGTTTATAATTCACAGCTAATATTTTGGTCAGCTTGAAAAGCTATTTTGCATTAAATTTGCCTTCCCTTCAATAAATGCTGTTATCTGAATTATTAAAACGAGCTGTTTTGGCAAACTTAGTAAACAAAACGACGAAGATAACTATAATGGGGATCTACTGATAAGTAATTTTCCTAGACATAAAGCCTATGAAAATCTCAGGCAAAAATGAGGCAAAGACTCCAGTCAATCAGGAAATATTAGCCATGGCAGAAAAATCAGCGCCAACCACCACAAGCAATTCATTACGGCCAAGTGCAAGTTATAGCTTGACCTTGCGTTTGAAAATACACAATATTCCCGGAATGCTTGGCAAGATCACCTCATTAATTGGTCAACTTGGCGGCGATATCGGCGCTATTGACATAGCGGGATTTGAGAAGAATTTTATTATTCGAGACTTGACCGTAAAAGTGCGCGATTCGACGCATGGAGAAAATCTAGTCGAATCCCTCAAAAAAATAAAAGATGTGGAAGTCGTTCATGTTTCGGATCGCACTTTCTTAATGCATCTGGGAGGAAAGATAAGGGTAACAAATAAGATGCCTTTGCGCACCAGAGATGATCTTTCGATGGCGTACACACCTGGTGTGGCGAGGGTTTGCTTGGCCATTCATGACAGGCCGGAAGATGTTTATAAGTTGACCATAAAGCGCAATTCAGTTGCCGTTGTTAGTGATGGCTCAGCCGTACTTGGATTAGGCAATATTGGCGCGGCAGCAGCCTTGCCGGTCATGGAAGGTAAAGCAATGCTCTTTAAGGAATTTGGCAAAATAGACGCTTTTCCTATTTGTCTTGCCACCCAGGACACAGAAGAGATTATAAACACAGTTAAAAACATAGCGCCTGTCTTTGGGGGCATTAATCTTGAAGATATATCCGCACCACGCTGCTTCGAGATTGAAGCGCGGCTAAAAATAGAACTGGATATTCCTGTTTTTCATGATGATCAACACGGCACGGCAGTGGTTGTTTTGGCGGCACTACTAAATTCTCTTAAAATTGTAAATAAAAAACTGTCTCAATTGAAAGTAATTGTTAGTGGTGTGGGAGCAGCTGGAGTTGCCTGCACAAAAATTCTTCTTAGTGCCGGAGTCAAGAATATTATTGGTTTTGATCGTACCGGTGCCATTTATCAGGGGCGCCACGAGCATATGAATTACATGAAGGATTGGTTTGCTGAACACACCAATCCTGAGTCTTTCAAGGGCAGTCTAGCTCAATCCCTGCGCGGTGCAGATTTATTTATTGGCTTATCAGGACCAGGTACGATAGAGGCTAGTGCGCTTAAAGAGATGAATCGCGATGCCATTGTTTTTGCTATGGCTAATCCTGTGCCGGAGATAATGCCTGAAGAGGCAGAACAGTATGTAAGAATAATGGCTACTGGACGCTCTGATTATCCCAATCAAATCAATAATGTTTTGTCGTTTCCCGGTATTTTCCGTGGTGCGCTTGATTGTCAGGCTAGCGACATAAACGAAGAAATGAAACTGGCTGCAGCGCATGCTATTGCTTCGGTGATTAATGATAATGAGTTGAATGAAGACTATATTATTCCTGGGGTATTTAATCCTAGAATAGTAGAATCTGTAGCTAAAGCCGTAGCCAAGGCGGCTATGAAAACTGAAGTGGCACGGAAACAAATCAGAATCAGCGATCCAGCTGATACTATGCCCGGTCTTTTATCTGCGGACTATATGGCAGACGATGAAAATGAATAACCAATCAAAATTACAGTGAGGATTGCTATGGCTAGCACCGAAAAACAACGAAGGCAAAGAGAGCAAGAAGCTCAAAAAAGAGAAGAGCAGGAGCGATCAGAAAGGAAAAGACGTGAAGAACGTGAGCACCAACTGAGTAAGCGAACTGACGAACAAAGGCGCTGGACCAACATGGCCGTGAAAATTCAAGAAGAAAAACGCGAGAAGGAAATTAAGGAAGCAATGGCCCGGCGCGAGCAGTTATTGGAGCAGTTGGATAAAAAGAAGAAAGACCAGCAAACTTAGATAAACTTTTATTCTTCTGTTGCATTCTCTGACTTTAATTTCTGCCGCTGTCTATGCCGATTGAGCACTTCGGCAAAAAATATGGCCATGATAAGTACGGTTCCCCCTAGTTGTAAAAAATAAACTTGCTGATGGACAAAAACCGCGGCCACAAATCCAAGCACGGCTGAAACACCATACAGCAAATAAGCGACGGATTTTTGCGAAAGTCCAGCCTGTAATAATCTGTGGTGAATATGTTCCGAATCAGGTGTGAAGATGGATTTACCCTGGGTAACTCGGCGAATAATTGCCCAAGTGGTATCAAGAATTGGAAAAAATAAAATGAGTAATACAAGCAGAAATGTTGGCACAATAAGCGTAGCTGCTGCTGCTCCCTTAATCACACCGGTAATAGACACAGCACCAAGAATAAAGCCGGTGAGATATGCTCCAGAATCACCCAGGAAAATACGAGCGGGGTTGAAATTCCAACGTAAAAAGCCAAACAAAGCTCCGGCAAGCACTGCGGCAGTAAGGGCTGCATAAGGACGATCTATACTGTCTGCCATGGCTACTGTCCATATAGTCAAGGCGGAGATAGCAGAAACTCCAGCTGCCAGACCATCCATGCCATCAATTAAATTTACAGCATTGGACATGCCTACTAACCATATAACAGTTAAAGGAAGGCTCAACACGCCCAAGTCTATAAAATAACCAGTCTGTCCGCTGACGCTGTGTAAGCCAAAAAATGGAAAATTAAAACCCAGATGCCCGTTTGCTGCACCAGTTGCTGTATTATGCATTATATTAGGCATCACGCCAGGCATGGGAATTGTTTTAATTCGCACCCCAAGTGAATAAGCCGCACAACCGGCCAAAGTTTGCACGAGAAGTTTAAACTTAGCTGGCAATGATTCCATATCGTCCAGCAAGCCAAGAATAAAAATTAGTGTGCCACCGATAGCAATACCGAGTAATCCACCTTCTCCAACGCGGGCATCTTTGGGGAAACGCCCGGTAGAAGCAATAAGAATAGCTATTGTGAGCATGACGCTAATATAGATTGCTACTCCGCCCAGGCGGGGAATTGGCACTTTATGAATTCGTCTTTCTTCCCCTGGTTTATCAACCAAACCAAGCTTAAGCGCTCGGGAGCGAATTTCTGGAGTTAGCCACCAGCTTATTGCCAGGGCAATTAAAAAGCCAGGAATCTGCGCAGCATCGAGTCGGCCATCACAAATAAAAATGGCCCAAGCTAAACCAACAGCTAGCAAAAGAAGTTGAAATAGTCTTATGAGCACAGCTGCTTATCCTCAGGCTTTGTAAGACAACACAAGCAATTTACCTTACCCCAACGGCCTTTTCTCGCAGCCCGCTATAAATGGGAAATTGCTTGCATAGTGTAGCTACTGCTTGTTTAACTTCTTCCTTTATTTTTTGATCTTCGGGATTTTTCAAAATTTTAGCCATACTATTGGCAATAATTTCCATTTCTTTGACGCCCATGCCACGCGTGGTAATTGCTGGCGAGCCCAACCTGATTCCACTGCCGACAAATGGTTTTTCAGGATCATTAGGAATCGTATTTTTATTAACTGTGATATCAACTTCGTGCATTATATCGCTAGCTTTTTTACCGGTCAGTCCTAGGGATCGTAAATCGACGCATAACAAATGTGTGTCGGTGCCACCGGATACAATGTTTAGACTATTTGCTTGCAGTGTCGTAGCTAATGTGTGGGCATTAGTCTTAATATTGCGTTGGTATTGAATAAAATCTGGCTGTAACGCCTCTTGAAAGGACACTGCTTTGGCGGCAATAACGTGCATCAAAGGTCCGCCCTGTAAACCAGGAAAAACCGCCTTGTCAATCGCGCCGGCAAATTCCTCCTGACACATCACCACACCACCGCGCGGACCCCTAAGCGTTTTATGAGTTGTGGTGGTGACAAAATGTGCATGAGGAAATGGACTGGGATGGAGCCCAGCAGCAATTAGACCGGCAGGATGGGCTATGTCGGCCATAAAGAGTGCGTTAACGCTATCGGCAATGCTTCTAAATTTTTCAAAATCAGTAAGGCGTGAGTAACAGCTAGCACCAGCAATGATCAGTTTAGGCTTGTGTTCTTTAGCTAATCGCTCAACCTCAGCGTAATCGATCAACCCTGTTTGGAGATCAATTCCATAAGCTACTACATTGAACCATTTACCCGAAATATTTAAAGGCAGTCCATGAGTTAAGTGTCCACCATGATCGAGACGCATGCCTAAAATTGTGTCCCCAGGATTTAAAGTCGCAAAAAAAACGGCTGTATTTGCTTGAGCTCCGCTATGTGGCTGGACATTAGCATGCGGAGCATTAAAGAGCTTTTTGACACGATCGATTGCTAGCTGCTCAATTTGATCATAATATTCACAGCCACCATAATATCTTTTGCGCGGCAGCCCTTCGGCATATTTGTTGGTTAGAACTGAACCCTGGGCCTCTAATACCGCTTCACTGACGTAATTCTCGCTTGGTATAAGCTCCAGTCCGTCCTGTTGTCTAACGATCTCAGCCTTAATAAGATCATATATAGCTTTATCAGTTTGTTCTAGCTTGCTCACTTGTTTTCCTCGGGACAGCCATTACCAATATATTGTACCGAGTTCACTTCTTGAAAGCTAGTCAGTGGTTTTACTCGGGCGAAGTAGATCTTTTACGCAGATCGTCTATATCAATGCTAATGAGTTCATTTTTCTGCCGGCTCGATGCTCGATATATGTCTCCAATAAATGTCTTGCCGCCACAATTGTTTTTTCCACGATATCCGAGTATTCTGTCGGCGCTGGCGTGTCCAATGTATTTACCGCAGAGGCACTGCCAGCAATGATTAATTTCTTCCAGACCAATGGGGTGAGATAAGTAAAGTAAGAAGACACTTGCCCAGCTGTTGTTCTCTCGATTTGAGATGTATTAGCTGTCGCTGATTCGGCGACACGAAGGTTATTCCTTCGTGAGCGACGATTAGGGGCGTCGTTAGAAAAGCAACGATCGCAAACAGCTCCGCCTAAATCATGATCAAAAACACTCAAATCATATTCTAATAATCGTCTGTGGCAAACCACACAAGAATCAAGTTCAGGCTTTAAGCCAAGCAAATGTAATAAGGATAATTGAAAGGTCAAGCAAAGGTAAGCGGGATTGCTTTGCGGATTTGATAATTGCCGCAAAGCATTTGTCAAAGTTTCAAAGTACACTGCTGATTCTTGATTTACCCCTTGACCTAAATGACAGGATAATTCGGCATAATAAAGAGCATAAGATAGTCTGGTTAGATCCTTGCGCAGGGCTTTAAAGGTTTCAATACTTTCTGCTTGAGTAATTATATCCAGTGATCGGCCACTGGCGAGAAGCAGACGATTGACGGCTAGTAATTCTGCGCGTCCGGCAATTTTGGAACCTGGCTTCCTTGCTCCTTTTGCCACAGCTCTAATCAATCCGCGTTCAGCAGAAAAGAGGGTGATTATTTTGTCTGACTCGCCCAGATTAAAGCTACCGATATTAATGGCGTTGACTAAATAAGTCGGCATAAATCGTTTATCTGGTGACTGCCTTTTCCTTTTCTTTATCCTTTGTTTGATTTTGCATAAGTGTATGCCAGTCGGCATGAATAAATCCCAGCTGAGGCTTGCCCACTACTTCAAATGTATGAGCGCCAAAATAATCTCTTTGTGCTTGAGTTAAATTCTGTGGCAAGTTGGCGCTTAAATAACTATCATAATAAGTCAGGCTGGCGGAAAGTGCCGGCACTGGAATTTTTTTGTTGATGGCGAAGACAATGGCAGATCTCCAGTTAGCATCAGCCTTCTTCTGAAATTCAGCAAATTCCGGATCTAACAACAAATTAGACAGTTTGGCGTCGCGGGCAAAAGCAATGCGAATTTGTTCCAATAAGCGAGCTCGGATAATACAACCACCCTTCCAGATGCGCGCTGTTTCAGCCAGATTGATATTCCAATTATATTCTTTGGACCCGGCAGCAATTAGTGCCATGCCCTGAGCATAGCTGCATATTTTGCTGCAATACAAAGCATCATGCAAAGCTGAGATAACCGCTTGCTGATTATCGTTTGTTGGTACGCTGGCTGCCCGATTGAGTCTAGCCGCTGCAAAAACCCGCTCATCTTTTAATGCTGAAAGTTGCCTGGCAGTCAAAGCGGCATCAATAGTTGGTGTTGGTATGCCTAATTCCAGAGCGACTTCAGCTGTCCATTTACCTGTACCTTTTTGGCCAGCTTTGTCAACAATTTGATCGACGAATGGTTTACCAGTTATCCGGATCGCGCACGCCTAATATTTTGCCAGTAATCTCAATTAAAAATGAATCTAAAATCCCTTTATTCCATTGCCCGAATGTTTCCGCGATCTTGTTTGCCGATAGTCCCAGACCGTGTCTTAAAACATCGTATACCTCAGCAATTAACTGCATGTCACCATATTCAATACCATTGTGAACCATCTTTACATAATGTCCAGCACCATCCGGTCCAAGATAAGTGACACATGGTCCATCATTTACCTTGGCAGCGATGGCTTCCCAGATTGGGCGGATTTGTTCGTAAGCCTGTTTTTCACCACCGGGCATCAAGGAAGGGCCATTCAGTGCTCCTTCTTCACCGCCTGAAACACCACAACCAATAAATTTTATGCCCTGAGAAGCCAGGGTACTCTCTCGGCGTCGCGTATCTTGAAAGTACGAATTGCCACCATCTATGATGATGTCTCCTGGCTCTAAATATTGTTTAAAGCTTTCAATCGTTTCGTCTACAGCGTCTCCAGCCTTAATGAGCAGAATTATTTTCCTTGGCTTATCCAGGCTGCCAATAAATTCTTTTATATCGTGACAACCGGTAATTTGTTTTCCAGCAGCTTGACCTTTAAGAAAGGCGTCTGTTTTTTCCGCCGTACGGTTGAAAACAGCAATTGGGAAACCATGACGCTCGATATTGAGGGCTAAATTTTCTCCCATCACGCCTAAACCAATTAGACCAATTTTTGCTGTTTTATTCATATTTCCTCCGCACTTTTACAGTATTGATAAAGGACCGGCAGAATTGAAGGATATTAATCCGGAATCGGGTCATCTGATTGAACATCAACGATCTTTACTCCAAGCCCGCTGAGAAAATCAATTGCATCTCGTGCATGCTCGCCCATTGGCCATAACGCTACTTCTGTGTCTTGATAGGGAGTATGAAAAATTATAGTGGCAGAATCAAGATATGGATAGTATTCGACATATTTTATGTCAGACAGCAGAACAACTTTAGTAACTGTTTTTTTCTTTAAGGGATCTATTTTGGAAAAGGCAGCATCATGATCTGTAATCTCGAGAACATACTGGCAAGAGCTTTGTCTCACTAGAGTGTAAGTGATGAGAATAAGAAAACCGGAAAAGACTGCTGTTGGCAGGCCAATAGTCAAAGCAAGAAACTTACTATGTCCAATTGCCAGGTAACTGGCATAGATTCCTGTTCCAACCATAGTCCAACCCAACAAAATACCGAAAATCATCGGCGCTAGGCTACGATAGCAAGCCTTTTTATTACTCACTAATTTGATATGTTTCGGCCCGGATTCCTGAGGAATCATATATCCTTCCAGAATTGTCTGAACAAATATATATTTTACTCTTGGTCAGGTTTCTAATTTCGATTAAATATAAATATTCACGTTTGCCTAAGTGCCAAACAATAGCAATACTAGAGTAAACGTACAGCTATTCCATAATCCATGTGTAATCATCGAAGGCACAGTGCTGCCGGTAATTTCAAACAAATAGGCAAATATACTACCCAGACAAAAAAGTGGCAGAAGAGCCCCAGGATCTAAATGAGCACCGGCAAACAGAGCTGCACTGACAAGATTGGAAAAAACAACGCCATAGCGACTGCGTAAAAAACTATAGAAAAATCCCCTGAAAAGAGTTTCTTCAAACACCGGTGCCAGGACCCCTAGCGTCAAGTAAAAGAGTATTATGGTGACTAGGTTGGATTGGTGAGCGGCTTCCATAACAATGGCAATGATTGGATTGCTGGAGCCAGCATTCTCAATTATTTTGCTCGAAATAAAATATGCCAGTAGTACTAATGGTATCGCAGCGAACCAGGCTAATATCCCTGCTCCAGAAAAGTTAATAGCTCACGACCACCTTTTAGCTTGAGATTGATACCTTCAATCAGGGCAATTCCATGCGGTTTCAGGCAAAAGAAATAAATATACAAAAGTGAAGGGGCATTACAAAGCACGTAAATTGTGGCAATCAGGGCGGCTGTGGCAGAGGAGTTCGAACTAGCTAATGCTGTACCAAGAAACTGCTTTCTTAAGGACGATGAAATCAAGCCAATAAAAATCTGGGTAAATACCCAGGCAACAAAAACGGCAATTACTGATCGCCAACCATATTTTACCGATCCGACAGAGATTCTAGATTGAATGCCGGACTTAAACGGGCCCATAGCTAAACGGCGGAGTTGCCATAGAATCACTCCGAAGCCAATGAGCCCGCAGATTAGAGCAGCAAGCCCCAATGTGGCTAGTCTGATAAAAAAAGTTCTCGCTCTATTTTCAATCATTACTAGTGTTGATTGATAATTCTTCCTTTGATCAAGCAACTCATACGTATGCAGCAGTGCTCGTTCTCTGTACCATCCATCTGATAGAGTTTTTTCAAGATTCTGACGAATTTCATCAGCAATATCCCGTGCTCTAGCGGGACTGTAAGGGGCGACTTCACTGCGAGATTCATTCATGCCGTATATAGTTTGCATAACTTCGGCCAATTGTTTTGCAGGCAAAGAAACTTGCTTATGTCCGGAGTCTTGAGAGATAAGATTTAAATGGCTTAAATCGGTACTGATGTCCTCATCTGTTTCTGCTTTAAAAATGATTTGTCTGGCTAAAATGATCTGGTCGTCAGGAGCGTATTTGCATGCCTCGCCAAGCAAGTTTTTTGCTCCGTCAATAAATGAATCGCGGTTGCTTAATACTGATTTGCTTGTAACTTCAGATTTAGCCTTTTGTTTATTATTTGTTTGATTTGTCTTGCCTTGCAGGCTAAGCGAGCCTGAATACAGAAGTCCGATCCCGTCTGTTGCGCGCAAAAGAATTTCTGCTCTGTCACAGGCAATTATCGCCGCGCTGTGAGGGGAGAAGCTGGCATGGAAATTGATGGAGCGAAAAGTCCTTAGAGCAAACAAACAAATAAGCACAAGGCATAACAGCAGAGCGAATTTATTAAATTTCAAAAGAATTTACTCGCCGCCGGAGAAGAAGGAACCACCATACTCGCCTAATTCACCAAAGCCAGTAAACTCGCCATAATCGCCGAAGCCATCCGGTCCGCCAAATTGACTGCCCAAATCATACATAAAGTCCAGATTCACATCGTCCTGAATATAGCCGCGATCAGCAGTGGGAATCTGATCGGCATAATAGCCCCAGGGAAAGCGCTGAGAAAGCTTACGGCGCATTAAAAAGCGTGGCACTTTTACATAGCGCAAGCTATAAAAAACGAATAAGACAAAAATGGCTTCCGCCAGTAATATATTTCCCCAAGACATAATAATTATTTGCTCATTTTCTTGCCAGCCAAGACTAAGCTTTCAGAAGTACCTAGCTTAATACCTGACGTCATCCTAGCCAGGACGCCTGACTAAGTCAAGGCAAAAGTGGGGAAACTACGATACTGTACTAGTTTTCCGGCTCGGTAAGAAGGGCAATCTTCTGGGATCCAACAGTGCTCACAGACATTTTGAGCGACTGGGAACGCTTAAAGTTTTCGATATAACGCCGCAAAGCCTCTCTGATTAAATCAGAACGACTGCGGTGCTCAACTTGAGCAACAAAATCGACTTGTTCGAGTAAACCGGCTGGAAGGGCAACAAGTACTTTCTTTGGCATCTCAGATCCTTATTAAAACGAATTAGGACATCGGGTCGTTGGCTTCATGTGTTGAATGAGCCTTGGAAAATCTACACTCCCTGGACAAATTTTTAAAGAGCCTAAACGCTCATAAAACAAAAAATCACACTAAAACTTAAATAATAGCTTTTTATCAATTGGCAATAATGCTGATAAAGGAGCTGATCTCGGCAGTTTTCTACCTGAGAGATCATATATATCTATTTTAGTTTTTATTTTGCTTGCTAGTCTTGATCTAAATCGGACCTTAAAAATTTTGGCGAAGATATAAACAAAAACAATGGACAAAATGACAAGCAGCCCAATAATTGCCAGGGCACCCATATGAAACAAGTCATATAGTCTAGGTAGACTCAAGAACCTGGTTGTCCTTTATTAGTATTGCTGTCATAAATGGGCGGATAAAAAGCGAAGGCTGATTTGATCACCGGCAAAAGGGCAAGCGCATTATTCACTGGACCCCTACAGGCGATTTTGCCGGAAAGCAATGCTAAAGGGACATTTACCTTACCCAGCCAGAAGTCATGAGCGAGATCTGATTTCATATACATCTCGACGATTGGCTTAATATCCGTCTCGCCGACATATATCTTCATCTCTTCACTAGAGCTGCAATCAACGGTTAATTTGCTTTCCGGCTCCCGATAATTAAAACTAATGATTAGTGCTGATGATAATAATTGAGCAGATATTTGAGGATCTGTCTTAATTGCTTGCCAGAGAGCAAGCATCACTCGATTTAACTCTTCTGAGTCTTTAAATGCAGCCATTACATTAGTACGCGTTCCGAAACATCTCTATAATATCTTTTTCGCTCGCTTGCCGAGTATTAAAGATCATAGCTGGATCGCAGCTGGCCAGGGCAACTAACTGGGTGAGCCTTTCTGGGGTAAGCTCGGGTACAGACATACTTTTGAGATTTTGTGGCAAACCAAGATCGCTGATCATTTTTTTTACTGCTTCGATAAGTGCCGCCGCAGCGATCGAGTCCTTATTACTGTTGGAGATATTTAAATATCTGGCCATCTGGGCATAACGTGGTGTGGCAAAAGTTAAATTGAATTGCATTCCATGCGGCAGAAAAACGGCGTTTGTCATACCGTGGTGTGTACTGAATTGTCCGCCTGTGGCATGTGATAGAGCGTGAATAATTCCCACTCCGCAGCTGTTAAAAGCCATTCCGGCCATTGTCGAGGCAACAAGGGTCTGGCTACGCGCTTCTATATCTTTGCCGTCCTTATATGCCTGAGGCAGATACGTGAATAACATACGTAAAGCTTCCAGGGAGAAAATATCTGTTAGCGGTGATTTGGTTCCTTCGGCTACAAACGCTTCGATGGCGTGAGTGGCCGCATCCATGCCTGTAGCAGCTGTCAGGCGCTGTGGTAGGGTGACGATAAGCTCGGGATCAAGCAATGCCTGACTAGCAGCTAGAAATGGACTGCCAAATAGAAACTTTTTACCTTCTTGATCATCCTTGACCATGGCTACTAAAGAAACCTCTGCTCCAGTGCCGGCTGTGGTCGGGACAGCTACTGCTGGCAAAAGGGGTCCAGGTAAACAATTGAATCCTTGATAATCAAGAATATTACCTCCCAGCGTAAGCGCGATATTTACCACTTTGGCGGTATCCATGACAGAACCTCCGCCCAGAGCAATCATCGCGTTACATTGTGCATTTCTGGCCAGGTCCACAGCTTTGCTAACGCCAAGTAAATTAGCATCTGGCAGAACATCGCTAAATACCGTTATCTTTACATGCTCTTCCGATTGCCATCGTTCAATTAGTGTTGCCACCAACTTGGTTTTTACCAGGGCGTTGTCAGTGACTAAAAGAGTACGACTGCCGCCCAACTCTTTGACAACCTCGCAGGCGGTTGTCGCAATACCTTCGCCGAAAGTAATTTTTGTCGGCGTATGAAAGATAAAAGGGTTCATGAAATGAATTGCATCTTAGTTTGTTTGATTACTAATTACAAAATAACAAATTATTTACACATACAGTGAATTGATTACTATAATTTTCTCACTGGTTAACTAGAACTTGATGCAGGGCATTGAATTTGCCAACGCTGCTTCAATACCAAATAATTTTTACTGAACAAACCCTTGTAGACCGAGATCAAATTTGTATATAGTAGTGAGGCGCAATGTTGACATCCGGCTATTTTATATGGAATTTGCGAGTCTCGGTAGAAATAAGGAAATAGATTTTGAATAGAAATGTTGTCTCCATAAATTTGCTTCTTATTTTTATTATGGCAGTAATTTCCCCGGCTGCCATCAATTCACCTGCTTTGGCTGCCGATGAGTCTGATTCAGCGAGTGCTGCATATACTCCTTCAGGGACCTTGCTTTTGCCACTAACCCCTAAGCTGGATGTGCCCAAATCGGCCAAATCCAATAGCAATTCTACTTCTAGTGCTGCTGGAGCAACAAATGAATCTTCCCAATCAATTCATTCTCGTGCAAATGAGATAGACGCCACCGTCGAGAAAGATCAGTCAGTACCGCCATTGCAAACAATGGCGGCAGAAAAAGGCGCAGTTAGTGCTGAGTCTCTTGGTGACGAAAATGAAAAAATGGATGAGAAAGCTACCTTGAAAGGTACGATTCAAATTGTTGCTGATGACACCGAATTTGATCAAAATAAAAACACTTTTCTTGGCACTGGTAATGCTGTAGCCCTTATCGGTGGTCAAAATTCAAAACTCCAAGCTGATAGCATTCTTTACGACCAAAATAGTCAAATGATCGACGCCCGTGGCAATGTCAGCATTCTCCGCAATGGGCAACTGACCACCGGCAGCGCCTTTAAATTTAACGTGACCTCTGATGAATACCTCATTACTCAGCCAGAAACGATGGTGGATAACACACAAGTGATTGCCCGCAAAAGCATTGGTACAAAGGGTGGGTTAGCCTTTCACGATGGAACAATGGACATTCCTGTGCCGTTTGTTATGGCAAAAAATATTGCCAGTGGTCCTGGAAGCTATCGTGAAGACGTTATGAACCAAATGAAGCACCCGCAGGCTTATCTACCTGAGCACTCGACCTTTAAATTTAAAGCCAAAAAAATGGTTTATGAACGCTATAAAGAACAGGGCAACTTTACTATCTTTGGTGGCAGAGTTGAAATTGGTAATTTTTCTATTCCAGTAGGAAAATTTGTTGCCACTGTAGGCAAGACCGAAACAAAGGCGGTATTTCCAGTGGTGCCTTACCTGGGTAATAACCTTTATTCGGGGGGTATTAACATCGGTCCGCAATTTAATACAGGGATTGGCCATTATTCTACGCTTAGTTGGGCTCCCCTTGTTCAAATTGGCGGTACGAGTGCCGGTGGTACCGGGGGAGGGAGTGGCGGTATTGGCATTGCAGGCCGCGTTGCTTTCTACAATCCTAATTTTCAAACCCACTTGGCTTATGGATCGGCAAGCAATCTTCTGGTGGGAGATATCAAAGCTAAAATATGGCGCACAGTTAGGTTACAGAGCGGCATTAACCGCTTCTTGCCGGATGGTATGCTTGGTTTGACACGGGCAAGATTAGCGCTTGAAGCGGTTGATGTGCACGGAATCTATAATATTCCTTATCTTGCATCACTTCAATTTCGAACCGCTGGCGGATGGTATCAAGACAATCCACAGTTGGTAAATATCAGTAGCAATTATGCCGCCTTGCACGGCAATCCAACATCGACCATTATGACATCTGCATATAAGATTCAAGAACAAATAATGGCCTCTACTCAGCCGATCTTTAATTTTGGCGACGAAAAATGGGGCGTTAAATCTTTTATCTTTGGTGGAGTAGCTGCTCGAGGCTATTCGACTGGGAATTTAAACATGATTGGGCAATTGAGCCCGATTCTTGATGTGCGTTTAAATAGATTGCGTGTTCAAACCGGCTACACCACTTCTAGTGTTGGTGGCAGTTCGCCGTTTGTTTTTGACGAATATATTCAAGGTCAAAGTTCCGTATATTTATCCGGAGATGTGAAGGTCTGCAAATATATTAGTATTGGCGGCACAACTGGCTATAATATGACATCGAAATTATACTATGCGCGCCAGCTAGTAGCGGCCGTTGGTCCACCCGATGTGAAACTGGTAATAGGTAAGGATTTTATTCTAAACAATTATCGTTTTGGCTTTAATATGATCTATGGTCAGCCTGTACCATTTAATAAGCTAGTCTTCAAAGGTGCCCCGGATCAAGGACAATTGGGTGGAACCACAGGTGGGATTTGAGTACTGTTCTGCGTAGCGATAACTTGGATGATATCCTGAAAACTAAAATGCCAGCAGTTGGTATTGATATTGGTGGCACCAAAATTATGGCTGGTATAGTCAATAGCCAGGGGCTGATTGATGCGCCAGTGAAAATCCCCACGCCATCCGGTTCGTCCAATATTCTCAATGCTGTTTTACAATTAATTGAACAGTTTAAGCAAAAACATCTGGTAGCTGGTGTTGGTATTGCTACCGCGGGTATTGTTAATATTGATACTGGTACTATAATTGGTGCCACGGGTAATCTTCCGGGGTGGTCAGGCACGCCGATTAAGCAAGTTATTGAAAGTAAAATCTTATTGCCGGTGCATGTCGAAAATGATGCCAATGCGGCTGGCTATGCAGAAGCACATTTTAGACAACTCCAAGATACAACCTGCGCAGTGGTAATAACAATAGGCACTGGGATTG
This sequence comes from Candidatus Melainabacteria bacterium, assembly GCA_963767815.1. GTDB lineage: Bacteria > Cyanobacteriota > Vampirovibrionia > Obscuribacterales > Obscuribacteraceae > CAVYFJ01. The sequence goes on from CAVYFJ010000004.1 coordinate 816,557, forward strand.
GTGGCAGCATATTGATTAAAGGTAAGCTGTTCCGTGGTGACAACTATGGCGGAGGACACGTCGGGCATATAAAACTATCCATGGACAACAAGAGGCCTTGTTCTTGCGGTTTGTTTGACTGCTATGAGGCTTATGCTTCGGGTACGGGTCTTCTTGTTACCGCACGAGAGGTCTTGGCTAGTGTCAAAAGCGACCAATCACTGCTGTCCGGCGATTTGCAAAACTTGAAGAACGAGAATGTATTAGACGCCTATGCTAAGGGTGATTTAATCGCCAGGAAAATTGTAAATATGTGGCATAAACATTTGGCTATTGGAATGGCATCAATCGCTAACGCGCTGAATCCACATTGTTTCATTCTTGGCGGTGGACTGAGTCCATTCGTTGATCTTGAACTGGTATCAGAACTTCTGCTCGATAACACGTTACCAACTATTGGTGAGCATCTAAAAGTATATAAATCCGAACTAGGCAACACCGCTGGCCTAATTGGTGCCGCGCAGCTGATTTTAGATAAATTGGCTAAGGTCAGTTAAAATTCGATGAATGTTGCTCGTTGGATTTTTGTAGGGGCGGGTGCAAGCCCGCCCGTGTTCTTAAGGATATCGACGTACCAGCGGGTCGATTACATCGACCCCTACGATTCCGGGTACATACGTCGTTCCAATGCCGACTCGTCGCATCGCTCCTCGGCCCCTACGGTTTCGACGATCTTACGTTGGTACCAATGGACAGAACGCCCCCTGAAACCTAATCGCTATCGTTTTGAATCTATTTGATAAGTTACCGTCGCAGTGCCTGAAGCTGGCACGTTAACATCGCATTGAAACGTATCACTGGTTTTCTTGGTGAAAGAATGATCAGAACTAATCACTGGAAAATTGTACGGGTTATGTTCAATGTCTATGACCGTGATGTCGTGATCTAATTGATTGTTAAACACTACAGTGTATTTGTCGCGGCGCAAATGTTGTGAGACTTGTTCGGAACTAGTATGCGTTTTTTCTACCGTAATATCAAAGGCTGTTCCCAAGCCAACTGTTACTTTTTCACCAATTGGTGTGTGAGCGATATTTTCTCCGCCAATGAATTCAGTCTCAGATTGCGGATCTTCTTGATAGATTTTTATCTGTCCAGCAGGTAATGGTTTACCCAAATGATTTTGCTCGCTGTTTTTGAATTCCAGCTTTACTTGAACGACTGTTCTTGGCTTAGGTGGTATGTAATCAGAAAATGGTTCATCGTAAATATATTTTTTTATGGCTGGAATAGCCTTGCCCTCCAGGAGGGTCAAGCGTTTAGTTTCGTTGTTATTGATGTCCACTAAGCCATCATAATTATAAAGATGATAATCAGCAAATGCATTTTCTTCAAATAAATTTGCATCGCGGGCTGGCATAGGAGGCACCGGCCGTAGCGGCGGCGTTCATTAATCGCTTGCCAGCAAAGCCATAACCCGTTGGTTGGTGGACATCGCCTGCCATTAGTTTTAACCTGGCGTTTTTAAAATTAACGCCACATTGATTGTTTAGTGTAGCTATGGCAGAAAGATTGAATTTACTTTGTTTGCTATCGAGGACAATCGTATAATCACATTGCCAGTTTACATCGCTGGCTTGATAGGTTAGTAGCAGGTCCTCTGTCCTACTTTTGTTTGTCTCAATCTGGAAATTTAATTGTGGTTTGGCTACCAATCCAGATGGCAAATCATTGATTTCAATTTGCCCCACCGGATTGATAATATAGCGATCTCCAGTTTTGATGATCAACCCTGGTTGGTCTGATTGAGTTTGGAAGTTATTGATCGATACACCAGATTGTTCTTCGCTTTGTCCATTAGCTAAAAAACGGCGCAAATAAACAGTTTTGCCATAAGAGCGATCTAAAATGGACTGGGCACTGAGTAAATCATTTTGATAACTTTGCTCTTTGATGCTTATTTGGCTATCAGGATCTTCAGAGCGCAAACTTACTGTGTTTAAATCAATAGTTTTAGCGATACGATCCCAATTCACTGAATTCAGTCCTTTTTTGAGATAAAAGGACGTTTCTGACGCATCAAAACATAATTTTGACTATAGATAGTCAGACTGGGTGTTTCAACAGTGCTGCTATCTGTTTCTGCTGATTGCGTTGCCTCGGCTAATGATGGTTCTATGCAAAATAGAGAGCAGGCGGATAACAAAATAGCTAATTGTTTTCCCGTTCGAAATATTTTCATTTTGTATCACCTTTTTTAGAGCTAAAGATATGACTAATATTTTCAAAGCTCAACTAATTTGTCTTTTAATTCTTTTACCAGTTGAACATCCATTTCATGGCCGCCTTTGATACTAATAAACTGAGCTTGAATGGCTAAGGGATTGACACCTAACAATGTTAGATCTCCGAATAAGTCAAGCAATTTATGGCGCACGGGCTCGTCTTCAAACAGAAGCGGTTTGCTGAAGCCATCATCCGTTAAGCTTACAACTTCATCATTCAAGCCTAGCATTTCGTGCTCTTTCTGCCTGCCAAAAGTTCTTGCACGAGCAATATCTTCAGGTGGTTGCCCACTTGTCCAACTGCACCAACGTTTGCCAATGGCAGGATGGTGCCAATCCATTAGATAGGTCATGGAGAAATTATTAGCCGGCAGGGCCAATAATTGTCTGTCTTGCTTGCTAACAGAAACAGGTTCTTTAAGGGCATACTTTGTCTGCGGTACAACAGGTTTAAATCCTGCTTCGGCGAAAAGCTCCAACCATAAATATGCGCTGCCATCACCCAGAGGCAATTCAGGACCATCGACAATTACATCTAGATCTAAAACATTGCAAAAGGCCGCCGCTGTCATGAAGTGTTCTATCAAACATAAACGTGCTTGCCCTACACCGAGGACTACATTGCGCAGCGTATTCACCACATATGGTGCTAGAGCTGGAATTCGTACAGGCTTGTTTTCCTTATCTCTTAGATCCGAGATAATGAATTGTATTCCCGAACCGGGTTCAGTCAAATAAGGACATACAGTTATAGGTTGCCTGGAGCTTATGCCAGTCCCCTGATAAGTAAAAATAGCTTTTCTTTGCGGAAAATTCTTCCGATATTGTTTTTCCAGTTGAGCAATTACCAAGTCCGCTTCCTCTGTTGTGGACAGATGCCCAGTGCATTTTTATTTCGCCATTTCCAAATCTGGTACATTTTTTGATTTTTGCAATTGGTCTAATCTTTCTTCCAGTTCGGCAATCTTTTTCTGCGCAACTTTAAACTGGTCAAAAAGCCCAGGTAATTTACGCTTTAAAACTGCCACAGTCATGAACTCGCGTACCGGCACGCTTGGACTGCCTATCAGCACAGCACCTTCTTCGACGTCTTTCATTACCCCCGCCTGCCCTTCCAAAATGGCATCCTTGCCCACTTTAATATGATCCTTTATACCTACTTGTCCGGCGACAATCGCTCGATCCCCTATGGTGCATGAACCAGCCACACCTACTTGAGCAACCATGATCACTTCTTTGCCAATCCGGCAATTATGTGCCACCATGACCAAATTATCTATTTTGCTGCCCTGTCCTATTATGGTGGCACCGATAGTGGCACGGTCAATAGTGGTATTAGATCCGATTTCAACATCGTCCTCTACAATAACTGTACCGGTCTGAGGAATCTTTAATAACGGGTTTGGTGCATTTGAAAGCTCTTTGATGCCACTCATTCTCAGCTCCATGTTCGAAGGCGTTTCGGTGACATAACCAAAACCATCGGATCCTAAAGATGCTCCTTGTTGCAAGATTACTCGATTGCCTATTTGTACATAATCAGCAATCAAGCAACCGGGATGGACTAGGCAATGATCTCCGATGGTTACTTTACCGCCAATTACGGTGTTAGCCATGATTGTTGTATGAGCACCAATTTTAGATTCCGGACCAATTACTACTAGTGGTCCAATTGCTACATTTTCTCCAATCTTGCATGATGGATCAATAATTGCACTCTCGTGTATGCCTAATTCCGGCAAATAACGCTTGGGTTTGAAAGTGGAGAGCATTTTATAGATGGCGTAGTTGGGTCTCGCCACAGAAATGAAAGGACGATCAAAAGTCACGCCCTGCGGTACTACTAATGCTTTAGCCAGGCATTTGTCTGCTTGTTTGAGCAGCTGTTTATCAAAGATAAAGGCAAGTTCGGATTCTTTAGCAGCCAACGGCGACGTAGCTATGCCATCGATTTGTAAATCGATTGGACCGTTTACCTGTCCCCCGATAAACGCTGCAATCTGACCTAAGCTCATGGGAGAAGGTAGCTTTATCACGCTCTGTATCCTATTAACAGCGCTATCTGGCACTTTGCTGCACAGCTTCTGGTTACTTTCTTCATATGCACCCTAGACCCGGTTAAAGATCTGTCCAGTAAACCTGAAACTTGACCGGCGCTTATTAGCTTAACGGCTCAGTTTAAAGCTTTTCCTTTGTAGTAGTCTTTGAACCGGTGCCGGATGAATTAGCAGTGGCTATACCGCCGAGACGTTTGATTACTCCATCAGTAAGATCTGTGCCGCCAATTAGAACTGCTTGCTTCATAAAGACGGTGTCTACTTTCTTGTTTTCCGCCTCAGCTTTTATCGCTGAATCGATTTCGCTTTCCAATTGGCTTTCAAGAACCTGAGCTCTTGCTTGCACTTTCTTTACTTCACCATCGATTTGATTTTGTAGGCGCTTTTGTAACCCTTCTAATTCAGCGGGTGGCTTGTGAGCAGCTTTTGATTCTTCATATTGCTTGTTGCTATCTTCGATCAGCTTATGCACTTTGTCTTCCTGACGCTTTAGCTCTTCTGCTGCTTGCTGCGCCTTGGAATAACCGGTTACAACCTTATCTCGATCGACTACACCAAGATTCAAATGAGTTGTTTGGGCAAATACCTGACTGGTACTAGCTGTTAATCCTGCAACCAGTAACAGTGCCAAATTGCTTTTTTTCAAGCTAAGCTTTTTATTTTCCAATTTTCCGTTCTCCAATCCGCTACTCGCCAATATTTTTCAGTCACACCAGCCTAGAATGAGCACTCATCTTTAGAGCAGACTAATGATTTATTACCGAACTGCTTCTTGCATCATACAGGACACAGTCGACTGAGCCTTCAGTTTACAACATAATTGAACTTTTCTGTTACTAGCTCATCACGTCAAGTGGCATTTAGAACTTTTCGCCAAAACCAACTGTTAGGCGGGGAGTATTCCGCCCATGATCGAGCTAAGCAAGGGGAAGCCATAATCCAGGCGGATCATACCAATCATTGGCACTTTAATCCGCACCCCTACGCCAACGGATGCCCCTAAACTAGAGCGAGATAAAAGACTATTTGTCAAACTATTACCGTTCACTTGTCCAGCATCAAAGAAAAATACTGCTTTCACATGCTTGTCGATTGTCTTAGCTACCTTGGAATCTGAATCCTTTAAGAATGGCAAATGTGTCCTCACTTCTGCCGTTGTCATTAGCATTGAAGTACCAGTCCCTAAATCAGTAAAGGAGCGATAACCGCGCACACCGTTGAAGCCGCCCATATAGAACTGAGAAAACTGCGGCATATTACCCATACCCATGCCCGCTTGAACATTGGTGGCTAAAGTGGTTGACTCGGTGATTTTTATAAATTTGCTGGCACTAGCACCAAGTTTCACGAAACCGGCAGTAGCTAGACCAAGGGAAGGGCTCGCCGACAAACGCAGCAAAGTGCCCTTGGTGGGATCAATTGCCGCGTCCCGCGTGTCATAACTAAGAGAGGGGCTGACCGTAGCAAAAGTGCCACCTTTTAATTGATTCTGTCGCACAGAATTGGCCAGATTGTAAGCACTTACGTTATTAGAAGCCATGCCTGTAACTAGAGCGCGATTAATCATATTGCCGACGATATTTTGGGTGCTGAACAGATTTGATACATCCTGCAAATTTGTATTTTCACCAGTCAATCCCAGACTGGCATTAAAGTTATTGCCTAGAGATTTATTAAAGGTGACGCTGGCACCCAGAGTACGTTGCATGGCTTGTTGAATCATAAAACTGCCCATGTCTCGTCCAAACCCTGACATAGTCATGTTTGCGCCAGTATTACCTATATTGGGCACAATATAATCTGCTTGTATCTGATAAGTGCGCTGATTAGGAATAAATCCTACGCCACCATTATTAAGGGCATTATTGACGCTACCCATTAAACCACTGCCGACCATGGCATTAAAAGAAAGTGTTTCTCCGCAGCCGCGAAAATTGTTATCCGCTACATTGAACGAACCAAAAGGTCCGGCTATAGTATCGATACCACCGCCTAAGCCAACAGATCCGGATCTCTTTTCCGCCACTTCGATTTTTAAGTCATATTTGTCCGGATTGGTGGGCGAAGGTACAAGAGCGCGGCGGATGTCTTGAAAATAACCATTTGCGTAGAGCTTGCGCAAATCGGCAGTTAACTGGTGCTCGTTATAGACCATTCCCGGCTTGACTTTAAGCGCCTGACGAATGATGAAATCTTTGGTTTTTTTATTGCCGCTGATTTCAATTTTTTCAATTTCACCTTCGTTAATGGTCAGACCGATTGTGCCGTCCGGGTCGTCTCTAACATCAGTTACACGAGCCAAAGCATAGCCTCTGTCATGATAAGTTTGTTCAACTTTATCAATTGCTGAAGATAAGGCACTTAGATTTTGCGGCTTGCCCAATTGTTCCGTAAATGTTCTTGCTATTTCCTCACTGCTGAGAACTTTATTGCCCGAAAAGGCAAACTGAGTGATAGGCGCGTTTTCCTGCACGCGAATTTTTAGTAAAACGCCGCTGCCATTCAATTCTGGTACTACTTGCAAATTGCGTTCATCAAAATAGCCAAGACCATTAATCGCTTTTAAATCTTGCATTACTGATTCGCGATTGAATCTATCGCCTGGTTTTGTTTTTACAACCTGCATAATATCTTCGGTAGGCACAAGACGATTGCCTTCCACTCTGATATTATCGATAGTAAGTGGACCGTCGCTTGTTATTTGCGAACTGAGCTCTTTATGATTGTCTGGAACAGCGGTGTTGTTTGCCGGTGCTACACTAGCTTTCTCAAGCAATAAATGCCCTTCAGCAGCTTTTTCTCCCGGGTCCTTAAACGGTTTTTTCTCCATCGCTTGAGACGGAGCAGTATTTATATCGCTTCCCGAAGAAACTGCAGCCTGACAAATATGGCATTGCGTCATGAAAATAGCGAACGCCAGAGACAACAGCCCATTGCTTCGTAGTCTCTTTGCTGAATGGCCGAAAAATATTTTTCTTATCATTCAATTCCCCATTGCCAGAAGATGATTTTAGCATGACTGTCAACCATGCCAAGAGATGGTCCAACTTGCTTTAATAGAGACAATCTAAATCAAGATAACAAGAGGAGGTCTGCTGTTTTGCCGAACACAATACCGGGCACCAATCCAGACGAGCAATTGAAATATCCGGGCACCTTTATTACTCTTGAAGGTCCTGATGGGGCTGGTAAAACAACCCAATTAAGAATAATTTGCCAGGAATTAACGGCTTTAGGTTACCAGCACATTGTCACCCGCGATCCTGGTGGCACGGCAATCGGCAAACAAATTAGGCGCATTTTGCTTAATACTGAGCACGCCCTTTCTTCGACAGCCGAATTATTGCTCTATCAAGCGGATCGGGCACAAAACGTGTCCGAAAATATTCGTCCTGGACTTGAAAAGGGATTACTTGTGCTATGCGATCGCTATACGGATTCAACAATCGCTTACCAGGGCTATGGAAGAGGTTTGAGTCTAAAGACTATAGAAATGCTTAATGAAATATCTACCGGTGGGCTCAAGCCGGATTTAACATTGTTATTTGATTTGGAAAGTGAAAAAGGACTAGCGCGACTACATCCTGGCAGTTTTGATCGTTTTGAAAGAGAAACCCTCGCTTTCCATAAAAGGGTTAGAGAAGGTTATTTAAATTTGGCAAAAAACGAGCCACAGCGCTTCCACATTATTGACGCCGGCGCACCACTGACTAGCGTGCAAACAGCACTGCGCAAAGCAATCGGTGAAAAACTTGGTATTGTCTTGCCCGCTTGATTCGCATTTTTATTATGGTTTAGCCTAAGGCTTAACCCGGTAAGCTACTTCGGCACTTAAATTTTCTACGTCTCTTCTCAAATCTGCTTCCTGATCAGGATCAATGGTGCCACCGTTTGCCTGGGCATCGTCTTGCGCTTTGTTGAGGATGTTGTGAGCTCTTTCTCTTAAATTTACATAGTTTTCATTGCTAATCTTGCCTTCTTCCTTAGCTCTGTTTAGATAACTATCGAGATCCGACACTACTGTTGTCACCGGAGGCAAAGTTTGTACTGGGGTACTACTACTTGGTGGCATGACCAAAATGGGATATTGATTGTAATTATAGCCACCGGCCCAAGGGTAATAGAAGCCCGACGGTGCTCGCCAAAATTGGTACGGTGCGCCACCATATGTGACACCATATAAATTGCTGCCCAAAGGCTGCGGTGCGCCAAAGACCGGAATATTCACACCATTAATATTATATCGACCAACGTAAGGCGAATAATATGGGTTGCCATAAGGGTAATTTCCATAAACCGGATAATTTTGATAATAGGGATTGGTATTGGCATACCCACCATGATAGGCATTGCCAGGACCATAATAGTACCCCGTGGGCGCATTATAAGGGACAGCACCAGGAGCTCCGGGACTTGGTGCAGAAGCAATTAGCATAGGACCATTGGCCAGACCGGGTGTGGCCTTAGCAAGCTTAAATAAAGAGCGAAAGTTGTATATTTGTGCATAAATACTCTCTCCGGTAACTCGCGTAATCCTCAATTTTTAACCCGTATAAACCCTGCGCTCACTTCGGTTCCCTCGTTCGCACGGGTGTATCCACGCTCCACTTCGCACGGCTCCTCGCCGCACTCCGTTCTCGCTGCTGGCCGTTCCATAAGTATAATGCTTTCTTATTTATACTTAGCTCTTTTGATCTCGATTTTTGACGATAGAATTATTGATTTCTTCGGCAACCAAATGCGTACAAATGAGGCTCCAGAAGCCAAGCAGTCCAATCGAATTGAAACTAAACACTCCGGCATTTGGCAAATGATGTTGAATAATTACAAGCGATAGGAGTCCCTGGCACGGCCAACAATAAACAAAATATTGTTATGCGTTTCGGTACTCTAAGAATAGAGATGCCGTATAGGTGTTTGCGCTTCGGTAAGTAAATACTTAAAGAACAAGCAAAATTGCCATAAGTAATCCATGCAGGGCAAAATCAAATAACATATGACAGAGGATGGCTTGCGTCGCTTGCCATATTGCCTCTAGCGTTTTGTGCAGATTGAAGCTTTCAGTTCCAGTTTCCATAGGATTGATTTTAAATGTAAACTATATTATCCAGAACAGAAAAAGAGGACCAGATTTTATGCTTAATAAGACAAGTAAATTTACAGTGTTCGTTATTTTGCTTTTGAGCACATACATTTGCTTGCCAAATCCTTGGGTAAAGCGATATCAAAGGACAAATTAAATCGTAATCAAATCATGCTTTTAAATCTAAAAACTGCTCCTATGTCTGCTGGGTATTTTCGATGGCACCTCGTTTCACACCACAAAAGAAATCACCCAAAATCTCGAACGCGCTCTTAATCAAGTGACCGCGGTCGATAAAGCTTATGCAAAATACAGGCGCAGACCAGATGATCGATTTATGCAACCCGCCTGTCTAAAAATGACACTGGCTCGCCAAACAGCACAAGATCTTGAAGACCAAGTGCATGACGCTTTTGCTGAGTTGAAAAGCAATATCGAAGAAACATTAATTACCGACGAAAAGTTTCCCGCAAATAAATAGCCAGCTTTAATAAAGATTGGCTCCGACTGGATTCGAACCAGTAACCAGGCGATTATGAGTCGCTTGCTCCACCATTGAGCTACGGAGCCACAAAAGACTTCTATTTTATGTGAGTGCTGAGCGCTGGTCATATATTTTTCAATAAAGTCAGTATAAACCTCTCCTTGTTGAAAAAATGGGTGAGCAAGCACACGCTGATGAAAGGAATAGTAGTGTGAATACCGGTAATAGCATATTCATCGAGCGCTCTGTGCATGCGCTGAATAGCTTCTTTGCGATCTTGTCCCCAGACAATTAATTTGCTGATCAATGAATCATAATAAGGAGGAATCAGATAACCTGGATAGGCATGGCTATCCACCCGCACTCCCGGACCGCCTGGGGCGATATAAGCATGCAATACGTCCTGGCGAGGGCAAAAAATTGCGCTCAGCATCTTCAGCATTAATGCGGCATTCAATTGCATGTCCATTAAATTTGATATCGTTTTGTTTGAAAGACAAAGGCATACCGGCAGCAACACGAATTTGTTCTTTCACCAAATCAATGCCGGTAATAAATTCAGTTACTGGATGTTCAACCTGAATACGTGTATTCATTTCCATAAAGTAAAACTTATCTTTATCAAGAATAAATTCTACAGTGCCTGCGCCTTCGTAATTAATTTGTTTAGCCACTCGCACAGCCGCTTCGCCCATTTGTTTACGCAAATCAGGTGTGATGGCTGGTGATGGCGCTTCTTCAATAAGCTTTTGATGGCGACGTTGAACAGAACAATCACGCTCACCCAAATGAACACAATTACCTTGACTATCAGCCAAAATTTGAATCTCAACGTGCCTGATTGGCTTTAAATATTTTTCTATATAAACTCCCGAATCACCAAAAGACGCCGCTGCTTCAGAACGAGCAGCGGCAATGGCTGAGGCGAGTTGAACAGGATCATGCACCACGCGCATTCCACGTCCGCCACCACCAGCAGTGGCTTTAATAATCACTGGAAAACCAACTTCAGAAGCAATGCGCAAAGCCTCCGCCTCATCATTGATTAGCCCATTGCTTCCAGGCACAATAGGCACTTTTGCCTTGCGCATTGTGTCACGGGCGCTAGACTTATCGCCCATTGATTCAATGGCCTTGGCGCTGGGTCCGATAAATTTAATGCGATGGTCCTGACATATTTGGGCAAAATTGGCATTTTCAGATAAAAAGCCGTAACCTGGATGAATAGCGTCAGCCCCAGTAACTACAGCAGTACTTATTAGTGCAGGGATGTGCAAGTAACTGCGCTGTCCGGGAGGCGGGCCAATGCAATAAGCTTCATCAGCCAATTTTACATGTAAGGAATCGGCATCGGCTTGGGAATAAACCGCCACGGTGCGAATATTTAATTCGCGACAAGCTCGAATAACTCGCAAAGCAATTTCGCCACGATTGGCAATCAAAATTTTTTCAAACAAATTACAGCCCTTTTGTTTACGGTTACTATTGGATTTAGATTGATCCGTGTACTATCGGATTTATCCTTTGGGATCAACTAGGAATAATTGCTGGCCATATTCAACAGTTGAGCCATTCTCAGCACAAATTTTTACTACCCGACCGGCAATTTCAGAATGTAGATCGTTCATTAATTTCATTGCTTCTATTATGCACACTGTTTGCCCAATTATTAATTTTGTCTCCCACTTCAACAAAGGCTGGAGTCGTTGGGAGATGGAGCTCGATAGAATGTGCCAACCATTGGCGCGGTTATGGCACCAGTCCATTTTAGCTTATCATTGCTTTCTGCTTTTCGTTTGCCGCTGATTCAGAGACTGCTGAGCCAGGAACTTGAATAACCTGATTCTTTAGCCAGAACTCATTCGGCTGAAACTGAACCAGGCAAGCCTGGCGCCGCACTGTGCGGGTGGCGGCGGCGGAGGTCAATACGCTTTTTTATGGTGATTTTTTCTTCTTCTACTTCAATAGTCAGCTCAGCAATATCAGTCTCGCTGACCATTTCAAGAAGAGCTTTTACTTGCTCTAAATCTATCTTCACTTGAATTACTCGTCTCTGGACTAGTCTTATACTCTGGTTATATATTTTCTTGAGCGGGTATCGACTCGTATTTTATCGCCAACTTTAATGTGAAATGGAACTGTGACCATGGCACCAGTTTCAAGATTAGCTGGTTTACCGCCACCAGAACTGGTATCGCCCCGTTCATCAGGAGCAGTTTCGACAACAATTAACTCTACCGTGTTCGGCAAATCGACACCAATAATTCTGCCTTGATATTTAAGAACAGTAATATTTTCCAAACCTTCTTTCAAAAATTCAGCTGATGCGCCAATCTTTTGCGCGTCAAGTTCGATTTGTTCGTAACTGGTGGTGTCCATCATGGCAAACTTATCACCAGCTTTGTAAAGATATTGCATGAATGTCTTTTCAACGCTTGCTGATGGCAACCTTTTCACCGGCTCTAAAGGTGATTTCCAGAACATTGCCTGTTTCAACATTTTTCAATTTTGTGCGTACAAATGCTGAACCTTTGCCTGGCTTGACATGCATAGCTTCCACTATTTGCCAAATACCATTGTTGTATTCGATAGTCACACCCGGTCGAAAATCATTACTTGAAATCATTAACTGTCTTCACCTGAACCGCAAATAGTATTTATGTCCAAATAATCAAAACAGGGCAAGTCTAAACGAGGTAGTCAAGAAAAAATGACATACCATTAATCATCGCCGTATTTTAAACCATGGCCAGTTTCTTAGTACTAGCCCATTTAACCTTTGCGGACAAATGTTTCATTAATCAATACACTGCTGTCCTTGTAATTGCGATGAGCAAGAAATCGGCATTATAATTGACAATCCAGTGTTTACTGCCGTTCAGCAGATGCAGGGATAATCATCTGCGATGCGGCCATTGATTTTAAATGAATCGCCAATTGTTTTTGTGATATTGACATGACTGAGAACATCTCCAATAATTCATCTGCTCCTGCCGCAGTGCTGCTTATAATCCTGCCAAAGAAATAGAGGCTAAATGGACTAGCTATTGGTTTGAAAATAAACTTTTTGATTTAAGAGTTAAAGAAGGACAACCTTACATTCAGTGCTGCCTTGCCACCGCCGAACATCACAGGCAATTTGCATATGGGACATGCGCTTCAATGGCACCTTGCAAGACATATTATTTCGCTTTAAACGCATGCAAGGCTTCAATGTTTTATGGCAACCGGGAACAGATCATGCCGGCATTTCCACCCAAATGGTTGTGGAAAGAGATTTAAAAAAGCAAGGCAAATCGCGCTTTGATTTGGGACGTGAGGAATTTATTGAGACAACCTGGCAATGGCGCAATCAATATGGTAACGCCATTTTGAAACAATATAAACGGCTGGGCGTTAGCTTCAGCTGGGATAGAGTTGCTTTCACTATGGATGCCGGTTACATAAAAGCAATTAACAAGGTTTTTGTGCAATTATTCAACGATGGTTTTATTTATCGAGGCAGGCGAGTGGTCAACTGGTGCCCTCGTTGCCTGACCAGTTTGTCTGATTTAGAAGTCCAGCACGAAGAAAGAAATGGACATCTTTATATAGTTAAATATCCTTTGACCGATAATTCGGATTGTATTTCGATAGCCACAACCAGACCCGAAACAATGTTTGCTGATGTGGCAGTAGCCGTGCATCCGGATGATAAACGTTACAAGCGCTTTATCGGTCTAAGAAAGTGACCCTCCCCTTAACCAATAGACAAATACCGGTTATCGCTGATTCATTACGTGGATAAAGAATTTGGCACCGGTGCGGTAAAAATTACTCCTGCCCATGATGCTAACGATTTTGAAGTTGGTCAAAGACACAAACTTGAAATGCCCATCGTCATTGATGAAACCGGCAAATTGCTTGCTGATCCGCTTGTGCCAAAAAAATATCATGGCACTCGATCGCTTCGTTGCGCGTGAGCAAGTAGTTGAAGATCTTGCTCAAAATAATTTTCTTATTGAAGACAAAGAGTACAAAAATGCCGTTGCCCTTTGTGAACGTTGCCAGACAGTGCTCGAACCCAGGCTTTCTGATCAATGGTATATGAGCATGAAAGAACTGGTTAAGCCTGCTATCGCTGCCGTTGAAAACAAAGAAATTAGTTTTTATTCCCGAGCGCTATGCCGCCACTTATTTAGACTGGAATCGCAATATTAGAGACTGGTGCATAAGCAGGCAATTGTGGTGGGGACAAAGAATCCCCATTTGGACTTGCACCAAATGCGGTGCTATTGCCGCTTATGAAGAAGCGCCCGCCAAATGCCATAAATGCGGCGCCGCTCAATTAGAGCAAGATCCTGATGTGCTGGACACCTGGTTTAGCTCCGGCTTATGGCCCTTTGTCACCCTTGGCTGGCCAGAGCAAACTCCTGAAATGGATAATTTTTATCCAACTGATATTTTGGTCACCGCTAGAGAAATTATAAATCTCTGGGTGTCGCGCATGATTTTTTTCAGCTTGAAAATGTTGAATAAAATTCCCTATAAAGAAGTCCTCATTCACCCGGTAATTCAAACTCCCGATGGCAAACGCATGTCCAAATCCAAAGGTAATGCTGTTGATCCAATTAGATATGATTGAAAAATATGGTGCGGATGCTAATCGCTTCTGGTTTGCATCTGTAGGTATAAAAGGAGACCAAGACGTCCGCTTTCGCGAAGATAAGCTTGATGAGTACAAAAAATTTGTCAATAAACTCTGGAATGCCGGACGATTTGTTATAAGCAAGATTAGTGAACATAAGGATCTCAATGCGGAATTAGACACGAAAAGTCTTTCTCTCGCATGATCGCTGGATATTGAGCAGATACAACAGACTTCTCATCACTCTTGACGATGCCTATCGGAATTATGATTTTCAGATCCTGGCTAATGAACTCTATCAATTCATTTGGAATGATTTTTGCGATTGGTACTTAGAAATGGCAAAAATTGACTTTGTGTCTAGCGAAGAGAGAGCAGGTGTGCTTTCAGAAGTAGGTTTGCCGCAAGCCAACCCACAAACTGAAAAGGTTCTTTATCAAATCTTTGAGGGGTTACTCAGAGCCTTGCATCCAATTATGCCTTTTATTACGGAAGAGTTGAAAAATCAAATGCCACGAATAAATGGGGGACAACCATACATATCGATCATGTTTGCTAATTACCCAGCCGCACATCCTGGTTTAATTGAAGACAATGCCGAACAAGCCATGACTTTTATCATGCGATTGATCCGTTCAATCCGTGACGTAAGACAAACTTATGGATTGCCGCCAACCCGTCCTTTAACCATGAAGATCGAAGCGTCTGGCCATGAAAGGGGCATAATCGAAGGTCACATGCGCTATATTGAAAAGTTAGCCAAAGTCAATGCAGCTTTTGCAACAGAGCCCCATTCCGATGGCTTATGGCATAGTTACAAAATTGACCAGAGTATAGTCTATATTCCTAAACAATTTTTGACTGATCCTAAGGCTAAGGAAAAACTATTGGAACGTAAACAGTCCATTGAGAAAGAACAGTTTAAAATAAAGCAGATTCTCGATAAAAATGGATTCAGGACTAACGCACCGCAAGAAAAGGTGGATGCTTTAACAAAACAATTAGCCGAAATTGAGATAAAACTATCTCAAATAGATAGTCAAATAAAAATATTTGACTAGGCTTCCTCTACACTTCGCTAGATAAATTAATGCGAAATCGACCTGGACTATCCATTGTTTTGATTTAATTCCTATTCAACCGGGTATGGATTAAACGATCGTGCTTAGAATGCGCCCACATAGCCACGCAGGGAGAATTAATTGTATGACAGATATTCCAGACGATGTTGATTTGCCTAAACAGTCACAAGAAACTGGATCCCCAGTCGACAAACCTTTAAACAGGCCTTTAATAAGTAAAAGCGATTGGCGAGAAGCCAAACATCTAAATAAAACTACCCCAAGCAATGCAGTATTGGAACAATTTGGTGATCCGGTATCTATTGTTGGCGATAACGGAAAGGACATTTTTCTTGCTCAGTTGGATGGGAAAGCTAAAAAGGCCAGCGACACCAAATCACCAGCAGATCTTGTGACCAAGGCGAAAGAGTCGCTTCGTGTGTACGGACCGGGACAGATATACGGTGCAATAGACTTAACTAACCAAGCCATTAAGCTCGATGCCAAAAATGTTGATGCATATTTAACTCGTGCAATAGCCAAGTCGGCTCTTGGTGATTTCAAAGGTGCATTGGCCGACTGCACTCAAGCAATAACAATACAGCCCAATAATGCAGATGCTTATGCTGAGAGAGCTTCGCAACACAATCAATTAGGCGACGGCGAATCAGCGTTGAGAGATTTAAACCAAGCAATAAAACTTTCGCCTGCAAATACAACGTTCCGTGCTTCACGAGGCGATGTTAAAGCTAAGCTTGGCAGAACGCAAGAGGCGATAGAAGAGTACTCTGAGGCGCTTAAACTTGAACCTAAAGATCCAGACTTATTGGCAAATTCCGGCTGGCGCCACGTTCAATTAGCTATATCACAGAATAAGCTGGGTAATAACGCTGAAGCAAAAAAACAATATGAGCAAGCTGTTGCGGATATTACCAAAGCGATTGACATTAAGCGTACCGGCGATAATGAAGGTCGACCATCTATTTCGGAAGACTTAAACAATCGCGGGATGGCCTATGCAGGACTGGGGCGATTTGCTGAAGCTGAAAAAGACTACAACGAATGCCTGGCTAAAGATAGCACTTCCGACCGCTCAGAAATTCATACTAATCGCGCTGAATTATATGAAAAAAGAAATGCCTCAGGTGACGCGGAGGTGGCAAGAAAGGAGCGCCAAGAAGCAGCTAAATGGAAAGAAATTTCCGCCGAGGTTGAAAAGGATAAAAAGGACTTTAATGATCGAGTCATTGATTTGATCTCCAAAGGCAAAATTCCAGGTGGCCGTATTGATCGCCCAGCACTTGCTTCTTTCTTTATACACGATGGCGATGCTGCCGAATTTGTGCGCTACGCTACTGAAAAATTGAAAAGCAAAAATCTTCAACTAGATTTTAGTACCGTGTCTAAATCGACCAATCCTGACACTCCGGACAATCGTGATCGTATCTTGCGTATCACTGATAACAAGGGACAGCCCATTGATGAAATTCGCTTTGATGTTGCTCGCTAATGCTCTCAGCAATAATCTCTTTGCCAGGAATCAATTTAAGCCTTTCACTGCTTTTGTATTTTCCAGAGGAATTATTTCCTTAATAATTAACTGATGGCAGTCAATATATAGGATATTATTTGACTGGACCAAGCAAGTGGTTAAGATAAATACTATGAGCGCCCATAGCTCAGCTGGATAGAGCGCCTGGCTTCGAACCAGGCAATTGAACGTCTAAAGTGCCTATTAGACTGGGGTTTCTAAAATAGTGTAGCCAATTTTGTAGCCAGTTTATCTCCCAAATGTCGTCAAAAGACACCATATGACGGCATTAAAAATTACTTTGATTTTTTCTCCAAAATCTTTTTGTGCTTATCAAATACATTATAGTCAAATGTAAATTCAACACCTGCCATTTTGTCTTTGAATGATTGGGGTAGTGCAACGAATGGCGCTGCATTTGTAACCGCCTTCATTGCAGCATCATCAATATCAGTGTTGCCTGAGCTGTGCAAAATGCGTAAATTTGACATTTTACCGTTCTTAAAAGCTTAAACATAACCACAGTTTGTTTTGATTCAGCTTGCTCAGGTGGAAACCAATGTGCGTAGATGCGCTCCTGCAAATCATTCATGTACGATTCTATGGAATCTAACTTTTTGCCAGGTGCATTTAGCCATTTAGAACTCACAGCTTGTGGCCCGATGATATATTTAGGGGGTGAGTTAAAGTCACCTACTTCAGAAGCAGGGTGCCCCAAAATCATCTTGGTACTCTGGCTTTCCGATTGCGCACTGGAGCTGGTGGCGCCCGCAGTACAGAATATAAGGGTAATCGCAATCGTGTTTAAGAGCAACTTTGATAAAGTTCCCATAAAAATATCGTTGCCATAAACAAGTAGGTTTACTTCAATTGTGCCTTCTGCTTTATCCATATTGCTCCAAACTCTTTTTTCACTCCGTTTAACTAGTAATTAATTGTGAGATTATTGTAGAGCACTGTCAGATTTAAGACAAGTTGCTAAATGTAGCCTTAAAATATTGGTATTTCTGACTAATTACTTTAAAAACCCGCTTACCATTGCTCTTTGTTTTGCCTTGTTTTGTCTATCTGCATCTTTCAGATACCGAAGATATTTGTCTGCCGTTATCTTGATTGAAGTATGCCCCATTGTTTTACTTGTATAAGCTAAATCAGCGCCTACCTGCGTCATCATTGAACCAAAAGTTGAACGAAGCACATATGGTTGACGATATGGAACTTTTGCTGCCTTTAGTGCTTGCTTCCAATATTTATGCAAATAAATTACATACGGCTTGCCATGTTTATTTATGACAATGTGTGCTGCTCCAGATGCACGTCTTTTTTGCTGCAATTCTTTAAGCAACTTGCCTACATTTGGCGGCAACGATACTCGTCTATCTGACTCTTTCGTTTTTGTACTAGTTTCTAAACCCTTGTAGCGGCTTTTATTTATATGGATTTGATTATGCTGCCAGTCAATGTCATTCCAAGTTAAGGCAGCCAATTCACCAGACCTGATGCCGGTTGAGACTTGTAGTATAAAATATGGCAATAACCGCTCATCTAAATTAGCAAAGATACGCCTCAATTCATCTTTTGTAAATGGATTGGGTTCATGTTTTGGCACCCGTAAATTTTCAATTGCATTGAAGGGATTATTTTCTATCAAGTTTTCCTTCCCGCCAAATGTGCAAACCGACCTGGCTAATGTCAAAGTATGATTGATTGTCTTTGCACTCAACTTTTTATTTTGCAATTCTTTAATCAGCAAACTAATTTCACTAAACGACAATTTATCGACAGCTTGTTCATATAATGGTTGAAGATGGCGTTTAATATCATTATAGAAGCTGATGGTAGATTTTTTTAAACGTAATTGTTTTATCTCAATATAGCGGTCGATTAACTCACCAAGCGTTAAGTTGCTTTTCTTTTTAAACAATTCTCCAACCAAAGCACTTCGACCTGTTAGTTTCTCTTGTTGTCTACGCTTTTTAGCATCTTGGGCTAATAGCAATGCTGCTTGATAGTCTGCACCAGCATAAATATTTTCTCGCTTACCATTAATCATCATGCGAACATAGTAGGTATCTGCTGACCTTCGCCAGATGCCACCATGCTGTTTGTTAATTGCTAATCCGTCTTTAGTTTTTGCCATATAATGATTTGAATACGATTCATTGGTAATTTTTATTGAGCCACTATTATTTATATTACTCCAAAGCTTTCTTATAAATCAGCACCATCAACCTATTCTGGATTATAGATTCATTCCATGCTAGCCACGCCCACTTGTACCCATCTTTTATTGTCTTCTGACACTAGCAAATTGGCTGACTAAAAGTGACGAATTGGCATTTTCTCTTATAAGAGACAATGGGACTGGGTTTCAGCAACCTTCAAAACATTTAATCTTTCTTGGTTTGTTTCATCTCAATCATCAAGATGTCCTGTGGGCGGACTTCTAGAAACTTCTTGCGCTGTGCAAAAAATTACCCCCATAGTATTTTGATTTTATATATGAATAATGGTATTACGGTTGATTAGCTTGAAGAAAGTTTGAGCCAACCAATTAAAAGTCAAACCTTTGTTTATAAGAATCAGTGTCGCCACCTATTCTTTATAGAACTCGGTTTCTACAGAATAGGCTAGGCACTGTATGTGATATCGACAAAGTATAAGAAATTGTGAGCCAGAGTGCTCAAGGTGAAATTATGTCCACGAAAATAAAACCAGATAAAAAATCAAATCAGCCAGAAAAGGTTGGGCCCTAACGGGTATAGAATTGGATACACCGAAGATGGCGATGAGGTCGAATGGATACCGGATGACCAATATCCTGGTGAAGAATGGCCGTTAATACTTCGCCGTGGTGACAAAGCAATTTCAGATGCTTATAAAGAATTTGGCGATAAGGTCTGGTATAACCGCCATATAAATTATCTTCATAATATTTCAATTGGTAAGGAAAAACCCTCTACCGTGGAAATAATGTTTGAAGCTGAAAAAGCGGCTCGTCATATTGAAAACAAATACGGTAAAGAAAATCTTCAGTGGGATGATTTCGAGTGGGGTCTGTTGAGTGGACGCTATTCTGCTCTAGCCTGGGTGCTAGGCAGTGAGTGGGAAGAATCATTAGATACATAAGCTGTTAACAGGAAGACAGAACACCATGAGGTTTATGGACAAGTTAGAGATGAATACAAGTAATCAATTAACAAAGGTGCAACTTACAATGAACAAACCAAACAGAAGAATTAAAACTGGACTGACTTTAATGGCTGCTTTAGTCCAGCATTACAAAATAACGAGCAAAGATGCTCGAAGGAAGAAATGATGTCTACTTTACATAATATAAATAACGGTGCTGACTTTGATATGTCAGCAGTGGCTAGTCAAATACAATTGGATACTAATATCCTTTTATTCAATACACTGTCAGATAATTCTGATTCTGAAGAAACTACATTATTAGGGCCTGGCTTACCACCGCCCGACTTGGAAGAAGCGATTCGGCTGAATCTTCTAGAGTTAGCACAATCAGAACCAACAGATATTAGTGTTGACTTGAGGCTGAGGGAACTAAGCAAACAATATTCAGTGGGTATTAAGTCTTTAAGAAAAACATATAAAGATGTAATGGGAAATTACTTGGCGGAAAAACAAAAGTCCTCTACTGAAATAACAGAAGAAGAACGTCTAACCAAAGAAGCAGAAGAAGACGCAAATAAACAGTGGAAAGAAAGAGTTGCTGCCCGTGCTGAACAAATTGCTGCATCACCGAACATTTCTGCTGAATTTCAAAAAGCATTATTACACTGTTGCCACTACATTGCAGATGAGAAGGAAACAACAACCATACTGCTTACACACGTATCCCCGCTCTTACCGCATAGCATGGGATATGTAATCCATGGAGCAAGTAGTTCCGGTAAAAGTGAGTTAGTAGAGAAAAGTGCAAAATTCTTGCCACCAGAAATAGTAATTAGATGTACAAGTTTCAGCAACCAGGCCCTGTCATATATTGGTTCTTTGGAACATAAATACATTATCGGCGGCGAACTAAAACCGTACAAGCCGGGGGAAGATGATGGTTTTCAGCAATCTTTTCGCCAGCTAATATCTGAAAATAGAATAACAAGAACCACTACTATCATTAGTCCTCATGGTGAACCTGAAACAAAAATCTTTGAAACTAGAGGCCCGGCTACATTTGTAATGACGACAACTCAGGAGCAAACAGTTTTCAATGATGAATTTGTGAACAGGTTAAGTTGGCTTTCTACAGATGATAATCCTGAACGTACCGAAGCAGTTTTAAAATTACAGGCTAAGGCAGCATCCCAACCACCTGATGCTGCAACTTTAGGAAATAACAAACTTGAGATAGAAGGTTGGCAGGAGTTTTATAGAAAACTACGGCCATTGCCAGTTCTAATTCCATTTGCCGAAAAAATAGTCCCAGGTGGTCGAGATGTTACTGTGAGACGATTACATCCGTTGCTGCATGATTATATAAGAACTAGTGCATTGTTAAACCAACACAATCGACAAGTCAAAAATGAAGGTGGCGTTGAATACATAGTGGCCGATAAGTCTGACTATGCTACAGCCTATAATTTGATAATTGAAAACGCACCAACCGTATTGGACATGGTCAGCAAATCGGCTAGAAAGACTTACGAAAAACTTAAAGAGGCTTTTCAACATGACAGTTTTACAGCAGCTAAGGCACAGCAGGCTTTGCATGTACCACTGAGTTCAGTAAAGCGACATTTAACGGAATTGAAAGCAGCTGATTGTGTAATACTACTTGAGCAAAAAGAAGCAAGAGCTAATGTATATCAAGTTGAATCTGAATTACCGGCAGAACATCAATTAAAGTTGGTAGAGCCAAAATCGCTTGAAGCATAGTATTTCGCTAATACATTGGATCTATCGGCTCAAAAGCTCAAGCCGATGATTCGATAGATGAGCCGTGAAAATCCGCCCCCATTAACAGGAGAAGGCCATCTTGCCAAAAGACCAATAAAAATAATGTATATAAATAAAAAATACAAACAATCTAACTAAGCAGTAATTGGAAATTTTTTTTACAAAGCCAATTTCCAGTGAACTTTTGAACTGAATCAGCAATTCCTTGCGTAGCAAGACTCTCCACTAATTAAACAATGCTCAAATCCAATTACCTAATGGACAGATAACTATAATCAATGAATAACATTCCAGATCAGCTATTACTTACCTATCTTGATCGACTTAATAACAGACCAGATGTTTATGCTAAACAATGGTCTAGTGGTAATAAGTTTGGTTATATACCAGTACGTAAGCCAATAACAATAGAAGTAATTAAATCTCATCTTGCTGGTGAAATAACACTAGGATTTTATGCACTGGATAAGGATAACAACTGTAAATGGTTATGTTTTGACTCTGATTCAGCAGATGGTCAATTAGATAAATTGGCAAAATTATTTCAAGATAACGGTTGGCTGGTAATTAGAGAAGGTAAAAGACCAGGCCGTGATGGTCATTTATGGCTTTTATTTGATAAGCCAGTACCGGCAATTTACTTAAGAAAGTTAGCACAATTATTTCTTAGAAAGGCTGGTATTGCCGAAAGCCAATTTGAATTATTCCCAGCCCAAGATACGATTATTGACGTAGGTAATTTAGTAAGAGTTCCATTAGGTATCCATAGAAAACCTGGTGCAGATAACGCCATCGGATGGTTTGAGTCTGTTCCACATAATATAAATGTTCAACTGGAGTGGTTATGCTCTCAACCAATTAACTCTGCTGATGCCCTTTTTAAACTGGTATCTGAAATAGAAGCAAGAGAACTTATATCAAGAAAGATACCAGGCAAATTACCGGCTTCAAAATCATCAAGGGCAAAAATTGACTGGATTACTTATGCAAAGACAAATGGCTTTAAATTGGATGGTTCATTTTGGTGTGGAAAATGCCCTGCATGTAAATTGACAGGCCGTGATAAAGACAATAACCACTTATGGATAAGTAGTGCCGGAGTAGTTAAATGTTGGCGAAAATGCACATTTAAGGCAATTGTGGCGGCAGCACAGGGTTGATTGAACTAATCTTTGCCCATATAAATGCCTTTAGACTAAATTATTGAGTTGCTTTAATGTATTGGCTCCAAATTTAGACAGGAACCTCAAGAGAGTGCCAGAAATTACCAAAAATCATAGTAAATGGAGAGAGAAAGTTGAGACATCCAAAACTAATCCAAACATCCAAGATTGGTAGCGTTCTTGAAACTACAGTGTCTAGGCTGCCTCCAAGGAAGTACCCAAAAGCATTATCTGTAGGGCATCCTACAAGATATTGTGTGATTGACGGTAGTAAAAACTATAACTAATTCGTTGAAAAAATGTTGTCTCTGAGTGGCTAAAATGGATTAGTAACTAATCCAAAATGGCCTAATTACTAATCCAAATAACTGTCTCTAACGGTCGCCTAACTAGACGGGCGAGCTGCGGAGAAAAGCTGGGCTAGAATGAATCTTATACCCCCGTTACTCAAGGAATGACTCATGCCGCTTGTCTCTAAAGGATATTATCCAAATTCTGCTGCTGGTCATATTGATAAGGACTGGGAGCTATTTAGCCAAAATATTGAGCTGCTGCTCCAGCATCAGCAAACTATATTAGCTTGTAGTGAATATTTCTTTTGCTCACCAAGTTTCAGCTACTGTTCGTGTCCATGGACTTCTGGAAATGGCCATTTAGTAATCGGATATTTACTTTTATCCTGGCACAATAGGTTATTAGTTCAACCGTGTCCAGATTCAGGTTGCAGCGGTGAAGTGTTAATTACATCATTTTCTGGGTCGCCATTTTCAGGGGCAAACAGTTTTGCAGGGTACTGCACTAATTGCCGGAGTAGGAAATCTGGCTCAAGAACAGACATACCATTTTATGAGTTGGTAAATTTTGTTTCAAAGCTCCGGCAGATCTTTCCAGATAAAGTCTGTGAGCAGGAAGAATATCTTGGTCAAGAGTTTAGCTGGGGTGATAGTGGACTAAGACCGATAATGAAAACAAGGAATTTATGGAAGCCACTGGCTGATCCAGTTACACTAGCAGTTCTGATTGACGAGCTAAAAAGTAATAACATTCGTAAGGGCAAATTGCCCAATGTCCAATTACTAAAAAACCACTTAAAGCTTAAATTATCGAGTAATGCTAAAAATCCAACAATCTATATAACTTGAGAGTGTAAGGTTCTCTCAATGTGGGAAATAACTTGGTGATTTTCGTACGGCAGCCACAAGCTAACTACTTTTAGCTTATCTCCGCATGGACCGGCTAGCATCACCCGAAAAGGGATGACTATCGAAACATTTTGTTAGTAAATCGCACCCGGAAAAAGACTTATGCCAAGTCAACGCCTGCAAAGGTAACCTGGACTGCCAAAGCCTTAGCTAATTTTGTCATAGTTATAAGGCTTGGATTCTTAACCCCACGTTCCAACTGCGAAATATAAGCGCGGTCAACGCCTAACTCTCCAGCAAGATCTTCCTGTGTCCAATTACAATCCTCACGAAGTTGTCGCAAGAGTTGCCCAAATTTTTTTACTGTATGTTCTATTTTTGCCACATAAACATTAAATCTTCGGAAGCTATAAGTTTCCAGAAGCGATAGCTTCCGGTTTCGCGATATAGTTAGCGATGGTGCATTCAAGCAAAGACATAGATATGGTTTTTGCTACTCAGCTCTGAACAGCCCCTCCTGCGTTATTCAGCCTTCCAGGGCAGTTTAAATAACTGTCATTTTGCGCTGCTGAGATTTATAGGAGATCTCCAACGTGAATCATATATTGGCAACGCAAAAACCAAAAGCGGCATTTGCCAATTCATTGTTTCAAGCGGTAATTGTTGCGATGGTTGCTTTCAATATCACTGCGTTATTTCTAATCAAACAAAACTGCCATTTTTTAAGCTCCAAAAAAGCACTAATGCCTGTGTTTATTTGGCATCGTCTTTTTTGCATGGGCGGCTTGACTTAGATCCCAGCTTTTCAAATCACCGCGATCTGACTACTTCGGCAAATATAAAAGAGTTGAAACAAAATTGGCAAAAAAAATTGCCAAATATTTTTTGGTTATCAGTCCCAGTTGTGCTGGTTGTCTTATTCAACGCTTGGTATAACTTTGCCCGTTTCGGTTCTATTTTTGAAACCGGTTTTTCATATCATTATATATGGGATAAGTTGGCCAAGAATTTTAAGCATTTTGGCTACATTACACCCGCACTATTTTCTATACAACGCTTACTACACTCTGCTGAGAATACCACTTTTTGAGCATCAGCATTTATTCAAAGAACCAAGCAATGCCAACTGGGTAGAAGGCTACAGCATCTTTTTTCAATCGCCAGTTCTAATTTACGCATTGGCATCACTGAAATTAATCAAGAAAGACGGTTTAGTCACAGCTCTTTGGCTATCAATTACTCCTGTATTCATACCAATTTTATGTCTTATGGGTACAGGCTGCATGCAATTTGGTGGGCGATACCTTTTGATCTTTTCCCTTTGTTGTTTCCATTAACCATCATAGGTAGTGGCGGCAGGGTAACGCCTTTGCTGATATTACTTGTTATCGCATCTGTTGTGATAAACGTGTGTGGGCTGCATTCTTGGAATTATTTAGAACACGATGAATATCAACTCACCGCTAGTCTCTGTAATAATTCCCTGCTATAACCAAGGCAGATTTTTATTAGAAGCAGTTTCTAGCGTGCGATCTCAAACTTATAGAAACACTGAAATTATCGTTGTTGATGATTGTTCCACAATAGATCCAGCTGAACCAATTCTGTCTACTCTTGAAGAACATTCAGTTGCTGTTAAGTTCTATAAGCACATAACCAACCTAGGCGCGGCTGCCACCCGTAATACAGCCATTAAACATTGTCATGGTGAACTGATCTTTCCATTAGATGCTGACGACTTACTGGCAGTAAACCATTTGAAAAAACCGTAGATGCTTTAAACGATTCTCAATATTCTTGTGCATCCACGGACATGCAATTATTTGGCGACATATCTTGTGTGCAAAAAGTATGTGTTTCTTTATTGGAAGCTTTATCCGGTGAAACTTTACCAATTTGTACATTATTCAAGAGAGAAGTTTATGACACCATAGGCGGCTACAAAGAACATATTGGCATAGGTGAGGATTTAGACTTTGGCATTAGAGCTTTAGTAAAAGGTTTTAAGTACGCCTATGTTGACGAACCACTTTACTTTTATCGCCAATATAAATCTAATAACTTATCTGACTATAAAAATTTCAGCAAAGATGCGATAAAACTTATTTTGCAAGAACACAGGGATATTTTAATCCAAAACCTAGCCGATGTGATGCTTATCAAAGAAGATCGATACTTCACTCAGCTAAACCAACAGCGACAAGAGTATGCCCATCTGGACAAAGAATTTCATAAGCTCTTAAAATACAATGAACAGAAAGAGCGTGAGCTAACTGGGCCATTGGTGTCAAAGAAGCGTTAAATATTTTGCTTAACTCTGTTAGGCGATATATAAATAAAATGGCATCTTAAGTGGAGATTGTCAGACTAATTCTCAGCCACTGATCCAGGTACTAGCCCAGCACAGAATGGAAACCATTTCTACTTTAATAATTGGTCTGTTCTGCCAACACTTGCGGGTGATCTTAATAATTAGTGTGCTGTGATAGGGTCAATATCAACGGGCTAAGTCATTTAAGCTGGCATAAAACTGTGCGATTACTTTTATTACTAATCAGTCTTTATACATTTATTTCTTTAGCTGCTTCTGCCGCACAATATCCATATGGTGATGCCAATGCTAATTTATCCCAGCCATACAGTACAGCAAGAGTTACCGAAACATACCTGACACCATATGATAATGCTGAAGCGCGATTGATTGCCTTCTTAAATCAAGCCCAGCACTATTGTTATATAGCCAGCTATAGCATTACCAATAGAAACATTGTCAATGAGTTAATCCGGCTGCATTATCGCGGTGTTGATGTTCAAGTGATTACTGACAGAACGCAAGCAGCAGGCAAGAATGAGCAGGCTGCAATTGCCGCCTTGCAGTCAAACGGTATTCCTGTTTTTGCTGGCAAATCTGTGGACAATGCACTTATGCACTGCAAGTTCTCTGTCATTGACGATCATCTGGTTGAGGATGGCAGCTGGAATTTTACAAGTTTTGCCAATCGAGAAGACAACATTTTGAATTTTGCTGATTCTAGACAGCGAGCTATGCAATTCCTAAACTATTGGCTCAAGATACGAAGTGATATGAAATATTAAAGAAGACAATTAGCGCAGAGTGAATCCTCGGGAGCAAAATGACAAATCAACTACCCAACAACAATCTTGACTCTAAACAATCCCATACTTTCAGATGGGTGATTGCAGGTGTCTTTATGCTGATTGTTTTAGCCATATCAAGCTACTTTTCACCATACTGGATGCTTTATTCTTTCTGTGAAGCTGCAACCAAAAGAGACGTGCCAATGATTGACAATCTTATTGATTTTCCTACCCTAAAAGAAAATCTAAAAGTACAAGCTTTATCGTCAGCAGCCAACCATTTTCATGGTGATTTAACAAACGTAAGTAGTCCCTGGACAATAATAGGAACAGTAATTGGTGCTTCGGTTATTAATACTACAATTGATACTTTAACCGATCCTGCTGTATTCGATGCTGAATTATTTGCAAAAGTACCCAGCAATCTGTCTCCATTACAGGTTTTGGCCAATATGCTGGCTAACCAGCAAGGTTCATATGAATCATTTGACACTTTCGCTTTTCGCCCCAGAAATGATGGCACTAACGGCGAATCACAAATAACGTTAACATTAGCGGCACCGGCCTTTTTTCTTGGAAGTTGAATAACATTAAAGTAGAAGCTTCTAAAAACAGTGAAGTTACACAATCTGAAACTATAACAGTTGCACAACAAGATGTTGTTACTCCGGGTCCAGATGTTGCTGCTTCAAGATGGAGCAAGACAGTTTAGCTACCTCTACTCAATCGAGCGATAATATCAAAACCGAAACAACTAGCAATGAAAGCAACGTAGATCCTGTATATGTTATTAATCAGTTGCTACTAGCAGAATGCGGTGGAGATGACGCTACATTTAATGATGCAATAACTCTTCTTGAAGCTACAACAAAACCAATGCCTGGTGATAGCGCAGAAGCCACTCGGTTAAATAAGGTGGGTTTGAAATATTTAAAAGACAAAAATTATGTGGAAGCTGTGAAGTTTTTTGGATGGGCTGCTAATGCTGATCCTTCAGATCCTAAATATCCAAGTAATTTAGGCTTCGCAGAGATGAATGCTGGCGATTTAAATTCGGCAAAAAATCATCTATATGCATCTATTGCTTTAGCACCATCACGTTCGGTGGCATGGGGTGATTTGGGTGAAAACTTTGCTAAGCAAAGAGATCAGGAAAAGCAGTTGCTTGCTTTTTAATAGGCTATAAAGTTTCTGGTGGGGACACACTTGGTTTTTTGCAATCACTAAAAACCGATGACAATCCAGCAATAAGAGAAGCAGGTGATTTAGCTTTAGTTAAAGTGGCTTCTTTAGCTAAACCTGGAACTCTATAGATATTTAACTAATAGTGGACGCTATTAAGTTAAGGTGCAATTACAAAAGATGGCAGGACAATGAAAATTTTAATATATTTTTTAATAGTAATTCTAATGACTAGTCTTTCACTTAAAAGTGAAGCAAACGATAGCTACAGTATAGATAAGCTTACAGAGGCTACTTGGAAGTCTATAATCAGTGGAGATATTAAAATAAACCACACTGAACCAACATTGTTAGCTTTAGTAAGTAATGACAATGTTGCAACTCGAAGAGATAGCTGTGCCGAAGGTACTTTAATTACCACAAAAATAGACAATCTTATAATGTGTTTTCTAAAACCAGCAGATGATGATCAAACATATTAATTCTCTTAGGCAACAATTTAATGATACAGATCAATGGGTTAAAGCATTAGTTGATTATTTTGAAAAAAATGAAGGTAAATCGACACCTATGCCATTAACAGCAGTAAATCTAGCAATTTATAAATCAGTATGCTGTTGGAACCACATAATATCCCAAGACTCAGATACCTCATTAATGGTATCTAAACATAATGATGGTACAACGAGCATGTTCGTTTTTACATCAAACTATCCATATTTGATAAAGTTAGAAACACAAGCTCTTAGAGCGCTAGGGGTTTTAGCACAGGATCAACAATGCAAGTCTACTCAAGTTGAAAATAGAGCAGGTGGTACTGACAGTATTGAAGCGAAATCCGGTGCGACACCACAAAGTGATGATGGCAACATTGAGCTATCTCAAAGCTATGGGTAAATGGGCAGGGCAGCAATCCTGTTGCTATTGCGAGCACTGCGTCCTCACTAGAAATGAAAGTAGCATCGCCGCTGTATCCACCCAATAAGCCATACCAAGGTATTACGTTGTGTGCTAGCGATGTTCCAACGGTAGTGGACAAGATGATTGAAGCGGCGCTGTTGTGGAATGGCAGCTCTCTTTTCAATGATCGAGAGCGGCAGCAGCGAACGGATGGAGGCGATTCAATGCGCAGTTGTGAAAAGACAATGGATTTCAGTAGAATCCTCAAATCGGACAATTGTATGCAAAGGGCCTGAACACGCTGGCGATCGGGCAAAGAAGTGGGGAACCTCAGCGTAGCTTGTTACTCCAGGATGCTGCAACAGCTTTTCAAATTGCTCATCAATCTTATCCAAAGTGGTCGTATGCCCTCGGGTATCTCGCGGAAACAGAAGTTGCACTTGGTGATTTTACAAATGCCAGGGGACACTTCATAGAAGCAGTACAGTTAGATCCTTGGTGGTCAATGCCTTGGCACGAATTGGGGTTCATCTTTGCTAAAGAAGGTGATAGTGACAGAGCACTCGGTTGTTTTTTGTTGGGTTATCGATTTTGTAAGAACACAGAAGATGGGATGTTTGACATTCAGATGGTGCGTTATGGCAAGGATAGAAAGGCTGCCGCAATTGCTGAAGAAGCGATGAAGCGCATTACGGTTTCCGAACTGACATATCATGTGAGTTGCGACGTTAGTTTCATGGATTCACATAGTCCTTCAAATTGCATTCTTGAAGTAATTGGTGTCAAGCCTGGGCTCAATTCTCCGCTTAGAGAGGGCTCACAGTTTCAAGCCGACAAGGGCGGTTTCAAGACAGATTTACGCTCCTGGTTTGAAACAGTGCCGAGAGATCTATCAACTGGGGGGCTATCATCAAAAAAACACCAAACAGAAAAGGCGCGTTTTAGTATAGACCGAGTTGGTAGGACGAGTGACTTTCAAGTAGTTAAATCAACCGGCTCTACTTATGATGACAATATGCTTCTTTCCTCGTTGCACGAGAAGTTCCATGAACTGCCTCCTGGTGTGAGTGATATTGTAATGGACTTGAATGTCTATCTCGGGCAGCCTTTGCCATCCAACTAGGGAGATACCAGTAACACTCAAGACAGTAAGAAATGGTGGATTACAATTACTGGCTGAAACATTTAGCTCAGTAACTAACCTAACATCTTTAGGGTGATGCCACAATCAACTACCAACGCTATGCTGGAGATAAGTTGCGGTAACATTATTTATGAAGATTATTAGTCTGCTCATTCTACTATCATTCTGCTGGCTGCTATGTTTGCCAATTATGGCTGAGCCACAACAGTCACTGGTTTCTGATGACGTCAAATTAGCATTTAGTGAATCTGCAAATGGCAACAATATAACTCAAACAAGAGTCAACTTAAATACTAAGGCAGGTCAGGTTCAAGCCAATCATGGAGAAGTACCAGTTGGTGTTGTAGGTATAAAAATCTCTGAAAGATTAGGAGGGGCTATTATTATTGAAGAATACCCACCGAGTAATCTTTGGAAATTAGGAATTGTTCCTGGTGATAAGGTGGTTGGGGTGGAAGGACAGCCAGTAAATTTTATTACTTTTGAAGATCAATGTCATGGTAGACCAGGACGACTTAGAAATCTAACGATTGTTCATAATGGGCAAATCCGAAACATTGCTGTGCCGTTGGTAGATGCTCGTATGATGGTTCAATATAATCCAGGTTTTCAGCAAAGTGCTTCAATGACTGTTCAATGGTAGTTTATGAAGAGCAGGCAGTTCTTTTAGTGCTTCCATTCAATGATTAATTGTGCCTGCATAAACGTGTGGCAAAGGACTGGATAGCCTGATAATAATATGATTCAAAACAATCTTTCAAAACCATCAAAGCGGTTTTCGGCCAGCTTAGTATATTTGACTGTGTGCTGGATATTTTTATGCCCCAGGTAATCCTGAATAGCTCTGGTATCCTGGCGTTGATTGGCCAACCTATAACCGCATGAGTGCCGCTTATGCCGAGCTCGGCATAAAAGGCACTATCCTGAGTTAAAAACTATGCCGAGTAAAATTGCAAACATGGCATCGTGGAAGCATTTGATGTTACGGTACGCGGCATAATAATTATCGTAGTGAAATAAAATAGGATTATCAGTTTAGCCCGAGCTGCGAATCGAAATTAACTTGACAGACCCTAAACTTTTGCTACCTTATGATAAACATAGTTCGTAGCTTTGGTGCTATACATGCTAGTCAATGTTTTCAGAAAATACGGTTCTTGGGTAGGGATAATTGCTTTAATCGTTTCAAGCAGTTTTGTCTTTAACTGTGCTGTTGAAGCACAACGTGCAAGATTACATTTCCCACCAGATATTGTATGCAATGGCAAACACGAGATTCAGATACCTTGTACCGAGCGTGACTTAATAAAAGAGCTGCTGAAATCGGATATTAAACCTCAAAAAAATCCCCAAGCTTCTAACAATACACCAAAGGAGAACCAAGCTAGAAATATAGCTCTAAAGATATTAGATAGTGCCATGTTTACTAACAGTTTGAAAAACGAAGTTGAAATCGGCAATAATGATGCTTCAAAGTTGGCGTGTGCTCTTAATTATATAGCTGTTTCCCATATGCATAAAGTTGATTACGTGAAGTCTGAGCAACTTTTTAAGCTGGCCATAGCTATAGAAGCGGCTACTGGAAATCAAATGAATCTGCCTAAGTATTTAAATGATTATACAGAACTATTGCACAAGGCCTATAAACCGGAAGACGCTAAGCAGCTTGAGATTTATGCACGACAGAATGCCAAAAGGCTTAGCCACCAATAGCCATTCCGGCTCTCCTAATGAACCAGCTAATGTGATTGCTATTTACGTATTCTCGCAGACCGGCTTTCTTTGACGTTACGTTACACGGCATAATTCGCTACTCCTTTGCATGACATCCTGACCGGGATTGTTATCAAAGGAGATAGCCGCATGGAAAAATATTTCAATGATTACAGGACCTTACCGCAATTGCGCCAGGGTCCTTTACAAACATATCTGTATGCTTTTGCAGTCAAGTTACGTGATGAAGGTTTCGGGCGTAGCTGGATTTGTCACCAGATCCGACTGGCTGCAGACTTTAGCCGGTGGTTGCAGCTAAACAGAATCGCACTCAATGCGATAAATATTGAGCACGGTAAAAAGTATCTGGCTTACCGAGCAAAAAAAGGACGCGGAAAAGCGGGCGATCCGATCATAATGACGAGGTTATTGAATCTACTGCGCCAGCAGGGCGTAATTGCAGAGCCTATATTACGTAAGCTGACACCTGTTGACCAAGCTGCTAATAAATTTGTCTCTTACTTATTAGCAGAACGTTCTTTGGCTGCTGTGACAGCAACACGCTACGGAAAATTCATTAAGCGTTTCTTGAATGATCGCTTCGGCAAAAAATCAGTGGATTTATCAATCCTGTCTTCTAAGGACATCGTTGTTTTTGTCCAGCAAGAAGCTGACTATCTGCATGTTAAAGAGTCTCAAATGATGACGAGTGCTCTGCGCTCGTTCTTACGATACGCCCGATATCAAGGTTATATTGACATTGATCTAGTGGCGGCTGTTCCTACTGTAGCAAATAGATCAATGGCTACCATCCCGAAGTCATTGCCACCAGAACAGGTGGCGCTTGCTCTAGAACATTGCAATCGCGATACGGTCACAGGGCGCCGAGATTATGCTATTTTGCTGCTGCTTGCAAGATTGGGTTTGCGCGCCGGTGAAATAGTTTCTCTTACACTGGATGACATTGATTGGCACGCTGGTTGTATTACCGTGAACGGCAAGGGCGGACACCGAGCACAATTGCCATTACCAATTGATGTTGGTGAGGCCATTGCTGCCTATCTCCGGGATGGGCGACCGCGAAGATCAACCAGGGCATTATTTTTGTATGCAAAGGCACCACTGATTGGATTCACAAATCAAAAAGTGATCGGTGATGTAGTTGATCGGGCTCTGGAACGGGCAGGGATTGATTCACCACGAAGGGGAGCACATCAATTTCGTCATTCCCTTGCTACTGAGATGCTGCGTAGAGGTGCCTCTATGGCGGAAATTGGACAAGTGCTGCGTCATCAAAGTGCGCAGACAACTGAAATTTATGCCAAGGTTGATCTTATTTCTCTGCGTTCACTTGCTCTGGCTTGGCCAGGAGGTGAACAATGAATACTTTACGAGAAGCATTGACAGATTACCTTGCTATGAGGCGTAATCTGGGATTTAAGTTAGTAGAAACCGGCAGAGGATTATTTGATTTCGTTTCATTTCTGGAGCAGCAAAAACATACATATATTACTGTACGACTGGCTTTGGAGTGGGCACAACTACCGGCGTCAGCTCAACCAGCACATTGGGCCAGGCGATTGAGTTGGGTGCGAACTTTCGCTCGCTACTATAGCACTATCGATTTGCGAACAGAGGTTCCACCTTTGGAGCTTCTGCCCTTCAAGGCTAAACGGATACAGCCGTACCTTTATACTGACAAAGAAGTCCGGCAGCTATTAAAAGCAGCATTGAATCTTCCACTGGCCTCCCCTGAATTAAATGCATTACAACGCCAGACCTATTACTGTCTTTTGGGCTTGCTTGTAATCACAGGATTGCGAATTGGCGAAGCACTAAATCTGAAAATGGAAGATGTTGACTTCAATGAAGGGCTTCTAGTTGTTCGTGAGGCGAAGCTTGGCAAATCACGTCTTGTGCCGTTACATGCTTCTACATTGCGAGTTCTTTCGGATTACTTACTGCATCGAGCCCGGGTTCTGAAGGGACGTACAGCAACTTATCTGTTCATTTCTAATAGAGGCAATCGGCTTGATGGAGCGCAAGTCCATCGAACATTCTATTTCCTGTCACGCCAGATTGGTTTGCGGGGGCAAAAATCAAGTCGTGGTCCGCGGCTGCACGATTTTCGTCATCGGTTTGCGGTAAAAACTCTTTTGAACTGGTATCGCAATGGTGAACAAGTTGAGAATCGGCTGCCGGTCCTGTCAACATATTTGGGACATGTGCATGTGAATGATACCTACTGGTATCTCACCGCTTGTCCTGAATTAATGGAGGAAGCTGTTAAGCGCCTTGAGCAGCGATGGGAGGTGAAATCATGATGAAATCTACTCCCAGCTTTGCCGTTTTGCTGGAAAGCTATTTCACAAAACGCTTGATGCAGCAAAGGCAAGCCAGCCCACATACAATAGGTTCATACCGAGATACGTTTCGTTTGTTACTGCACTTTGCTCATCAACGTCTCGGCAAGCAACCATCTCGATTAGAACTCAATGATATTGATGCTCCATTGATTGCAGCTTTTCTTGATGAAATGGAAAAGAAACGCAGTGCTTCGCCACGTACACGCAATCTTCGATTGACAGCCATTCGCTCTTTCTTTCGGTACATTGCATTTGAAGTGCCTGAGAAATCTTCGCAGATTCAACGTGTGCTGGCAATTCCTAGTAAGCGATACACAAAATCGATTGTCAACTTCTTAACGCAGCAAGAAGTAGAAGCAATGTTGTTGGCTCCTGACCAACGAACTTGGTCTGGACGTCGAGATCATGCTTTTATTTTAGTTGCCGTACAGACTGGAACGCGATTGTCCGAACTAACTTCATTGCAGCGGCAGGATGTGATTGTGAGCACTGGCGCTCATATTCGTGTTATGGGTAAGGGCAGAAAGGAGCGCAGCATACCGCTTACGAAACAAACTATAGTGGTTCTAAAGGCATGGATGGCAGAGCCTGCAAGAGCCGGGACTAAATTCCTGTTCCCCAATGCTCGTGGCGGACAGCTGAGTGCTGATGGTGTTCAATACATCGTAAGCAAGCATGTTTCAATTGCCAGTGAACATTGTGCATCGCTTAGGGACAAGCGGATCACGCCGCATACCTTGCGCCACACCATGGCAATGGAGTTGTTGCAAGCCGGTGTAGATCAAAGCATGATTGCACTGTGGCTTGGGCATGAATCCATCGAAACCACACAGATTTATCTACACGCCAACTTGGCGTTAAAAGAAAAAATTCTGTCCAAGATTGTATTGCCGGAGGGAAAACCTGGACGTTATCGTCCAGATGATCAACTTCTGTCATTCCTAAAAAATCTCTAGCCAGAGTATCGATTACTATGCCGAGCACAAAACCATGTCTGCATGAGCCAGGCGCTCATATACCTGGTTACTCGGCATAGTTTTTGACTCAGGATAGTGCCTTAGCATATGTGGATGTACAGGGAAGGGTAAATTAGCGGCCATGCCTGCCCGCTGAATCATTTTAAAAACACCATTTTCTTTCAATGGCACAAATCCTTGTTGATTGCCGGTGCAAAATATAAATGCAGAATCAGGATATTGACGTTTTAATGCCCTAAGATTACGTAATTCATCGCCATTGATAGGTTGGACACTAGGTTCACCATTTTTAGACCTGTTTACGTGTAGTCTAGCTTTGTCGAATTTTACTTGTTCCCATTTGAGGTCAACTATTTCTGAAACCCTTAGTCCATGCCGATAAGCCATAGATATTATTAATTGATCACGCAAATGATGCCGGTTATTTTTAACAGCGGCAATCAATTTATTTATTTCTTTTGGTTCAAGATATTCTCTTTTGCGGCCTGATTCTTTATATGGTACGTTTAATTGGTGGTTATACCAAGGTCTGGTTTGTCCCGAAAAAGATACTTGGATAACATTACTTTTCATGGCTAAACCCTCTAGCTGTGTAAGCTATGTACCCAGTTTGACCCGAAAACAGTTATTTTAGGGACAAGTTTAATCAGGCGCATACAAGAATTGTTGCGTAGACAACATAAATTAGTTCATCTCACATTGATCTCACAAACAAATGTTCTAATTTAGCTAGTGGACCTTTTGTTAGTCGGTAAATTGAAGATAGTTTCGATTAAAAGTGTATGCCTGCCACCGAAGCTATGTAGCCCGTTAAGTATCTGCATAATTCCATTGACTGACCTAAATGACATTGAGCAATAACTTACTTACTAACCGGTAACCATGACAAATCCATTGGAAAATGACTTATCCTTGAAAAGGAAAACTCATGGCAATAACGGCCGATGGTTAGACAGGAGTGGCAGTAATTGTGAGGCACTAAACAGCGATAATGGACAACGAATTATAAGTGAAGCGGCAGTCTCAGATAAAGACACCATGCTAGCCTTAGCTATACAGGCTCCTTTACCAATGGTTAGTACAGAACAAAAGGCGGTTGTATTTACGCCAGAACAAAGGGAACTCAATATTACTCGTAATCCTTCTGACGCTGCTTCATGGCTTGAGATAGGTCAACCTAATAACGTTATTATTTGGGAAGCATTTCGTAATCTAGTTTGGTTCAGACGATTGTTTTTTGTCTATTTTGTACTTTTGATCTTGCAAGGGGTCAATGCCTTTTATCATCATTCGACCTGGTATGGCAACAAAGATATTATTTGGAATCCTGTAGCAACGTCGTGTCTGTTTTTTATATTATTTTTGTCCGGTGTTGCTTACCAATATAGGTCGACTAAGACTGAAAAGCCTATTAAGTGGCCCACATTGCAAGATCTTAATGGGACAAGCATTTTCTTTGCTGCTTATCTTGTTCTTTCGCCAATATTGATGCAGACGTTGCACGCTTTAAATTTGCATGTATGCCAAAGTGTTTGGCATCAAACCTTAGTGTGCTGGGCATTTTTTATTTTGTTCTTATCCAGTCCACTATATGACCTGGTACTGTACTTAGGAACGCTTGTACCGATCACTTCAATAAGGTCACATCTTGAGAAAAACTTTGAGAGAAAAATCACGTTTGCGCAAATTTTATCAGGACAAAAACAAGTCGACTTCAATATCAAGAACTATAAATTTGCTTTGGATATGTTCGAACAACGCTTGGTTTCCTGGCAACCACTTGCTGTTTTGCTTTTAGGTTTCCTTGTTGGCGCAATTGTTCAAGCTGTCGTCGGCATATGCACAGCAGACTTTTTAACTCACGCTCTACAGTTAATTCTAATAGTGCCAACCATTTTTCCCTTACTTGCGTTAGGTGGCGCTTTGTTGTGGAAACGCATAGAAAAAACCATGTATTCATCTATTAACCAAGACATCAAGAAAAAACGCGATGTTCTACAATCTGTAAAATCCAATTTTAGAAAACGATTAGAACGTCTAGCACTTTATGAATTTCCCATGTTCAGCGTTTTTCTAGCCGTTCTGACGGGTATTTCCATGTTTACCTTTTGGCCACTGGGAACTGCAAATTACATTGCTGACTGGCTTATGTGTTCTGTACGCGATGCTAACATAACGGCCAGCCCTACAACTGACCAATGGCTAATCTATGGTGCATCAACATTTTTATGGCTTGCACTTTATCGCTTTTTTGTACCAATAGCGTGGCGTCTAGGATCATTCTATCAACTTTTTTTGCAAAAACTGGTTCTAAAGTCGTCAGATAATGGATTACCAGAAGCCGTTGCTGATGTTATTTCGATGCCCCAAACCAAGGTTCGTGTTCGCCCTCAGCATCCGCACTGGCGTAGTGTTAAGGAATCAATTCAGTACATTGCTTCGTGCTATGCAATACTTTTTTGCTTAGTCGCGTTTTGTCCGGGATACTTAGGACAAACCATTACTGGTTGGCTTAATCAGTCGATAAAAGACGCTGATCCAATTGTCCTTGAGATAGGGAAGGTACAGCATCCATCAATGCCATGGTATCCAGGCATGACAAGTAATTTTTACATTAACTGGACTGATGCTAATCACGGCACTTATACAAACAATGTTCCAAACAATGTTCTGACATCTCCAGACGTAGTTAGTGTAGTAAATGCTCAAGGCATACATCATTCCAACTATCAACCTTATCAACTTGATGGCTTGGCACACTATAGTAATCACAACAAGGTTAGGCGCGACCAAAATTGGAAAGCTGCTTGTTTGACTGGCAACTTAATATTGAAAGCGCCATCCTGGATTTATAAAACTATGGATCACTTTGATGCTAGCCATTTCCTTATTTCAATTTCGACAATTTGCAATCAATACAGACAGATATATGAAAGCGATCAGCAAACACTTCCTGCAACGCGATGGCAAACTCAACCAAATCAAATTTACACAATAGATGTCCCGCATACAATGATTAATATTGCTGGCGTTCCGCATACGGTGCATAATTGGATAGGTGAACCTTCGGTTCCTGTAACCCTTTCCACCCC
Source organism: Candidatus Melainabacteria bacterium (assembly GCA_963767815.1). Lineage (GTDB taxonomy): Bacteria > Cyanobacteriota > Vampirovibrionia > Obscuribacterales > Obscuribacteraceae > CAVYFJ01. The sequence continues at coordinate 855,359 of CAVYFJ010000004.1, forward strand.
TTTTGTATTAGGAAGTGGTGCTGAAGGCGGGACTAAGCATTATTTAATAGGTAAAGATCTTTCCAATTCCTTTCACTGGAATATCAACTTAAACAATCACTTTAACCTAAGAATTTTTCTAGCTTCAATTGTTGCTGCTTTCGGTACGGCACCATTTGCCATCATGACCTGCGCTTTTTTACCGCTCCGGCGTCCCGATGAAATGTTTGTTAGTGAACAAGGAGTTTTACAGCCGAATAGACTCATCGGTAAGCCATTACTGTTATGGAAGGATCTGCACAAGGTGTGCCTGTTAAATACAAAACGCACCGAACGTTCTCGTCATATTTTAAAGTTTGTATTTAAGCCGGGCAGGACAATAAAAATTCGGTTAAATACTATTTCGCCCGAACATCTACGTGAAATTCTAGCACTTGCTGATGAATACTCAATCAATTGCCAGTTTGACAACAAAGTAATAGATTTGAGGCGGGAACTCCTGAAAGAAAATTTGTCATCTTCGGCTTCGGCAAGCAAGTTTGAATCAACTATATTTCGTCCGCTCATTGCCGGAGATACACTTAATGGTGGTAAGTTACGCATAATTCGCAAAATGGCAAGCAAACCTTTATCAGCAGTCTACCTGGCACGCAATGAGCAGTCAAGGCTTGTAATAGTCAAACAGTTTGTTACTCCAAATGATGATGCTATATCGACAAAATACAAGTCAATGTTCCAGCGTGAACACAACCTTATCGGCACCCTCAGTCATCCGATGATGGCAAAACTTATAGATAGTTTTGATGAAAATGGAGCAACATACTTAGTTATTGAACATATAACCGGAGAAAATCTGCGTTCTATTGTAGAACGGCATGGCGCGCGGTCAGAAAGAATTATAGCCAGTTGGGCTAACCAAATTTGTCAGTTCATGCAATACCTTCACAGCCAAAATCCTGCCGTACTACACAGGGATCTAACACCAGACAATATCATGTTGACTGATAATGGCCTCGACGTTAGAATCATTGATTTTGGTGCCGCTCATCAATTTATGGAAGGCGTGACTGGAACTTTAATTGGCAAACAATGCTATATTGCTCCAGAACAGTTGCGCGGCAAAGCTAATATTCAAAGCGATATTTATAGCTTTGGTTGTACCTTATATTTTCTGCTAAGTGGCAAAGACCCAAAGGCCCTTAGTCAAAGTGATTTAACTGAAACAGATACAAGTGTATCTGCTGTGATGCAGGATTTAATAAAACGCTGCACTGAATTTGATGATACTAAGCGACCGAAATCCTTTACTGAAATTGCAGCTATGGTTCAGCCAGTTACTAATAATAAAAGCAGCGTTGGCTCATTTAACCCTTCTAAATTGTTAGCACGATTCAATGCAATATGTACTGATTTTCCCAGCAAAATAAGGGAATTAATGTCATGAGTGAAAACAAGCTAATTAAAACAACTCCTAGTGTCTATTGGCAGAATTTTATCAATTCTACAAAAGCATTGCCCTTACCTAGACGATTGTGCTTATACCCATATGGCTACCTAATAACTTTTCTTACAGAATCAATATGCGAAGGCGATGAATAGATGGGAAAGAAAAAAAGACGAACCCGTAGATAAACATTGGACATGGCTTGAATCTGTTCGTCCTAATCGCGCGTACATAATTGAATATTATAAACAAAGGCATACTGTATTCTTGCAAGAACTTGAAGCGTGTTGTGATCAAGATTCACGCCGCTCCATAAGTGATCTAATGAAAGATCAAACTTCCGACATTACTAGATATTGTCGCTCACTTAATAGGCTTTCTTTCTCCGAAAAATTATTGGCGATTCCATATGCAACTATAAATTTGATATTTCTCGTTTTCCTAAGGTTAATGGCGGAATTATGTTGGCCCGGTAAATCAAAAGAACTTCTTACTAACCTTTATATCAATGTATCAACCAACCAAGCTGCCCGGTTCAGTGATCCAAGGGAAATCCAGGACATGGCAATACAAACAAAACCAATTGTATTGCTGGGGCTATATGCTGCACCGCTTACTGCAGTTATTCTGGTTGCAAAACAGCTTATCAGCGATACCATAGCATTGTTTAGGACTGAACCTGAGGTTTTGCCAGAAGATTGCCTCCGGTTTAGGCAAAATACTGATCATAAAAAAGAATAGGGCCTGTGGCATTTTATTTGTCTCCGGTCTTTCGGCTGGACAACATTTTTTGTCTTTGCTACAGGTATTCCTGCTTTGATTTCCTTCTGGTTGTATGGTCACTTAGGAATTGATGCACTACTGGGCTTCCCATCGAATGAAAAGGATTTTTTACTAACTTTGCCGTAGTTGGTCTGTATATAGCTAGCTTAGCCTGGTGCTTGGTGTCTTTGTTTTTCACAGGATATTTTACCTATCTGTGCAATTTCGGAAGCACCGAATATGATATTGAAATCTATCCAGATCTAATCAAACAATTACCGATTAAAGGTTGGGCAGCCGATATTTTATTTTTTCCCTTATATCATCCATTGAAACGTTTCTTCTGGCGTGATGTATTGACGGTTAAGTTTAAGAGTAATAAGGACAAGTTAAAACTAATCGCTGATAAAGCAGACAATCCATTTTGGAGGGTCTTTCTCAAGTTTGATTCTTTATTTGACAGGTTTTGGCATAAATTTGACATTCATAATGAATATCTTGAAATAGCCACTCCCAAAGATTCTATCAATATCCGTCTATGGGAATTATCGCGCAAAGAACAAGCGCAGATTTTTTATTGTCTACGGAAATATGCTCCCAGCATATATCTTGATCCGTCTGTACAGGAGTCGCTAGTAGGTTCTGTCGTTTTGAGAGATCCCCGCTATACAGAAATATGGTTCGATATTTTAACCAGAAACAATCAAATTGACGATGAAGAAGTACTTGCGCCTGGCCGGCAATTACGGGAAGGCAAACTCACTATAACGAAGAAACTTATATCCGGTGGACAAGCAAATATTTATTTGGCTCAAGATACAGAAGGAAAGACCGTTGTGCTAAAGGAATTTCAACTGACTCCAGGCGAATCGCTGGATTCACTTGTTGAATCAGCAGGAGCATTTGAAAGTGAAAGTGCCATTCTAAGTCAACTAGATCATCCGGGTATTGTTAAATTGTACGATTTATTTATCCAAGGTAGCCGGGTTTATTTGGTTCTTGAGCACATAGAAGGGCATACACTGAGGGAATTAGTAAAAGGAGTGGGGACGTTAGATGAGTCTACGGTACTTAGCCTTGCCGAACAGATGTGCGACATCCTAGGATATTTACACGGCTGCACACCGCCAATAGTGCATCGTGACTTTACGCCAGATAATTTAATAGTACAAAAAGATGGAAAACTAAAACTTATTGATTTTAGCATTGCCCAAGGGCAGAAAAGCGAACGAAGTAATTGTGCTGGCAAACATGCTTACACCCCACCTGAACAATTTCGAGGTGAAGCTTGCCCACAAAGTGACATATATGCATTGGGCGCAACTTTATACTTTTTACTTACCGGTAAGGATCCTCAACCTATTTCGCAATCATCGGCTGAGCAGGATTGCCCTGATGTATCTAGTCAACTAAATCAGATTATTAAAAAATGCACTGAGCTTGTCCTTGATGATCGCTATGAATCCATAGTATGGCTAAACATAGAAATTAAGTCGCTTTTATCTCAAAGATTGGCCAATCATATATTGGATGACGTGGATGATTCCGATAGCTTCTCTTTAACCATTAAAGCCACCGATTCTGCGATAGCTTAGGGATGTGTAATAGATAAAATCCTCAAGCAGAAATTGGAAATCAGCAGGTAGCTTTTTTCATAGCAGTTGCCTTTAAGCTATTCAAATCAACTTCAGTAACATCATAAGGACGGAGTTCTGACATAGGAAAATTGAAATGTAATTTACTAGTGTCTGCTGCTATAAAATCAACTGCTGCTGATGATGCCATAACTTCATTTTTCAGTGGTAAATTGTGATTACCAATGATGCACTCAATACTGCCAATTTTTGTTTTTTCACCTGGATAAAGACCTTTCTGTTGAACATTATCTTGCGGATAAATATAATACCTGTATTTATCTGTTCGCTGATCCCTCAACTCTTGCAGTGTATTATTATCCATTGGCAGTTGCGCTGGAAAGGTTACATTCAGTCGGTAATCCGATATTTTATTACCGCGTTGATTTGTTACCCAAATTTCAACCTGGAAAAGCCACTGTGGGCTGATCAGGTTGAGACTTTAATGGGTCTAAAATAACTTTCAATTCAATTGCAACTGCCTTTTTAGGGATTGACTCAAAGCCAGTAGTCTTAGCTTTTGGCTCTTCGGTGTTTTCCGCCAATACCTCTAATAGTCCGTTTAGCAGTACAATCATATCAGTAGTATTGCCGGCCATTTTATCAGCTAGCGGCAAAGAATATTTAGCAACTTCATCCCTTGTCACATTGTGCCAAATGGGCAAGATAACTTTAGTCCCATCTAGCATTTCCTTTTGCGTCAACCCAGCTAATTCTCGTTGTGGCCAATTCTTTTCAAAAAAAGCACGGCTAAGAATTACAATTCCATATTTAGATTTTGCCAAACCTTCATCAATTTTTTTTGTCAAGCTATCTCCAATTTTCAATATAGATTGGTCATACCAGACCTTAACTCCTCTCCCTATTAACTCATTTGTAAGAGGGTCAACAACAGACTGTTTATCTTCTGAAGCGTGACAAATAAATACATCGTATTCGTGAACATTACGATTTGCGTCCATAGTTTTTCCTTTTGTCGTTTTTAGTTGCAACGGCTGCTGTACCAAATGACTGGTGGGAGCCTTCAACACTGGTTTTTCTTTTATGCGAATTGGTAGCGATAAACCATCCAAGGCATTTTTACCAGCTTCGATTGCTGATTTTCTATCGGATAGTTTGTCGTATATGTAAGTATTTAGATTACGATTGAAAGCAGCTATTTGTCCGCTAACAAAGGTTAGATTTGCTTCGATAGCATCAATGTCATTCTGAATATCTCGTTCTAGTAACTGAGTTTCTAACGGTAGTGCACGATGGTATACTAGATTTATTTCTTCGCTCTCTACAGTTGCATCGGTTGAAACAGCATTAGGTGCTTTAGGATTTTGCATTAATAACTTAGCATCGCCAACAAAAGGCACAGTTACGGTTATCCTTTTACCTGCTATTAGGCATGGCTTACTTCTATCTGAAACATTGCGACTATGGTCGTGTCTGACATCTACTTTACAGTCTTCATTTCCACTTATATGCCTGCCAGTATGATTAAGGCTGGGCAAATTTAATTTATATTTGGATTCCAAGGATGTTGCCATTGCTTTGAGATCACCATTGATAATCAATGAACTATCCATATTTTCAATCGCTTGGACAATTTGTTGTTCGATTGCGAATAAAAGGCTGTCTATCGGTGCGGCAGAAAATAGGCGGTTAGCTGGTATTGTCATATTAAGTTATTCAAGATACGTGGACTTATTAATCATAGATCATCGATTTATCGACCTAAGATTATGGTCGGATGTCCAGTAATTATCTTATAACTCACGACCAGGTACAAATCCGCTTAAATTTTTTGCGAGTTGTTTGCAATATTTGTTGCCAGTTGGATCGCAGAGCTTTTACTTCAAGTTCAACTATTAACCATTCTATTACATCTTCCAATGCTACTCTGCCTGATGGTATATGGCGCTTGTGCAAATTAAAATCAGCAAATCGTTTGTCCGCATCCGCATAGACATGAATATGTGGGTGCATTACTGGATCATCATCAAGCTCAGGATGATAATGAAAGCCAATAAGGTCTTTCTTTTCAGCATCAAGAATAGAGTACATATAGCTTTTAGTTGATACTAGATAATCATTCCGGGCGTTTGGTTGCTGAATTTCCTGGCTAATATCAATGAACAGTTTGCTATTGTTTTTTCGTTTCAGCATTAGTGGCTGTGGATCTGATGGATCGGTTCCAGACCAAGCTAATACTTGCCTGCCGCTATTGTTAGGATACACATAACAAACTTCCGAAGCTACACAAGAAACTATTTTTTGTAGCTCATTCAGATAATTTTTAATTGCATGATGACCTTTGTTAGTAGGCATTGCACCTATCTATTTTTAGGGATCATCATCAATACTTTTAAAAGACGGGGGTTATCGCAAGCGTTTTTGTATTCGCCTTTACGATAACGCTTCATAAATTCATCGCCAGTTATACCTAGGTATGACTGTACAGTATTATCAAAGAATTCATTTGCTTCCTTGGGATTAAGCATTCGGATTCTTGATTCATGCCTATTTTTGAGAGCAGACTTACTCATAAAATTATCTCCTGCAGACTATAGTTAGCTTAGCTGAAAACTGTCGCCAAATGCAAGTCAAGAGGCCTAGCTAAAACATGTGGATGGCCTGTGGATGAAACTATGTAAAGCCTTGAAAGATGCCTGCTTAGCTAGAGAGAATTATGGAATTAGTTGCATTACTTGCTGCCATTAATACTAGCAGCTTCTTCTTTCAACATTATTTTTCTCAATACGTTTTGCAAGCCTTCGCAAATCGGCAATTGTTGTAGGTGGCCATAGCGGCGGTCTGCCTCTCTTTTGTTTCCGAATTGGTTGTCTACGTTTGAACTGACCACTATGCTTTTTTGCTTCAAGCTCAGCCAGAGTGGGTTTTGTCTGTTCTTCTACCCAATCCATTAGGTGTTCATCTTTTATCCTGATGCCTTTTACCAAATCGGGTATGTTTTAATTGCCGTTTCTGGATAGCTTTATAGACGGTGGTTGTGCCGATAGTCAATAGGCAGCGGCAGCTTCAACGCTATAAAAGTTTTGTTTTTGTCCCGGTTGTACTTGGCACTTATGCATCGTGGTAAAATACACCTGCTATGAGATACATCACGGTTTATTATGCCCTACAAAACTGTCAAATAAACTGTAGCCAAGTTTGTAGCCGAATTAGTTATCAAGTGAAACCGGAAAACGCCAAATGACGTTAAATGACAGAAGTAGTAAAATAGAGGTAAAAGGCCCTAAAAGCTGCATATGCGCCCATAGCTCAGCTGGATAGAGCGCCTGGCTTCGAACCAGGAGGTCGTGAGTTCAAATCTTACTGGGCGTAAGGTTTTCAAGGATCGTATATGTTTCCCCTACCCTGTCCCTACCCTTTTGGGTTGGCGGCATTTTTATTAAACTCGACCAGGGCTGTTGTTTTCAACCCACGTTGCTCCTCATGCCAGCCGATTTTGGTAGGACTCTGCCGCATAGGTTCACATAGCGTAAGTAGACCGGAGTTTATGTCAGAAGCGACCTATTACATGATTGGGATTTTTTGATGTGAACTGAATATGTTCTTCTACTTTAAGGTGAAGTATCGCCAGCAAGATAAATTTCTCCGCCAGAGGAAGAATTACGTTTTGCAATGGCTGCGCCGCTCTGACAAGAATGCTTTAAAATAATTAGGGGCATATTTCCCGCCGCACCCTGCCATAGCTTTTTCTCATAATCTTCCCCCATCACAAAATCTCTCGATATAGTAATTTGGCTATCGTGAGAACCTTCCTTGCTATTATAATCCGGATCTGCCGGGTGGGGAAAATCGGCTGCAAATATTGGTTCATAGCTGCTACCATGTCCGGATTCTATAATCATGAACTCAGCATCAGGATTATTGTATCTAAATTTTTCCATGTCTTGTCCTGCTTGTTCAATACGCTTTTTGTTTCCCCTTCTTTTTAGAGGCATTAACATATTTGATCACTGTTATAGCTTGTGTTTGTTGATCCAGATTATATTTACCCTCTAAAGTCTTTTCATATTGCCCCTTGTGGCGTTCATCATCAATTTGAATGCCATATGGCTTTAAACTATTGACCATGGTAAGAGCAGCACGATGAACCCCGTCTTTTTCTTTATCCATGTCCATTGGCATTCCCTCGATGACTACGACAAAACGTTTTTTCTTTTGATCTAATCTCCAGCTATCGAGAGAAGTAAACGAAGAGACTGAAATATTTTCTTTTCTTGCCTTACTAATAAAATCCACATATTTAATTGCCTCAGGGACAGAGCGCAGCATATTGATAGCGTTTGAAAGATCCTGAAAGTAAGCTAGCATAATTGAATTTTCTTTCTGACTTGAAGAAGCACCGACCAAAGTGTTTTTGCCCCATTGGGCACCAAATGCCTCCTCCAGCTTAAGGCGACCAGCAGGATCAGTAAGGTCTTTTGCTTCGTATTGATATTCTTCTTTTAGATAACCGATAATCTCTGCTTGCGTAAGGTGATAGGAGGGAGAGTTTTCTAATTTGTTTATTTTTTTATTCAAATTATCTCTTTCTGTTTCCTTTGTCAAAATATTAGACAAACGCTTGTTTAAATTAGCTAAATATCCCTCACAGTAGACACGCCTTTCTTCCGCTGTCTTATGAGACATGAGTGACTGTAGTTCAATTTCGAGTAAAGCTGATGGACTATCCTTCAACAAGGTGGTCAAATGCTCATCGGAAAAGTTGCCGTCCTTTAAGAGACTCTGATGAATTTTGATACTTTCATTAAGGAACTTGGGAGAAACGAAACTTACGGGAAGTCCATCATCCCCCCTGTCCTTGATTGCAGTTCTTTCCAATTTTGCTCTTAATGCCAATTCGCTTAATTTTGCTGTTATATAGAGCCTATCTTTTTCGGCAATCCATCCTCTGGACAAGGCATTAGGATCGGTTGGCTTTAGTTGCGCAATAAAATCGGCAAACACGGCCATGCCGCGAGGGGGACGAGTAAATATGTCATCATTATTTTTTTGTGCTGCTCTATCGATAGCACCGGTAGCTGGCTTAGCATCACCAGGTACTTGTTTGGGACTTACCTGAGCCACTTCAGTTGGACTACTTTCACCAGCCTGATGTCGTATTTCAAGAACACTATTTGTGTCCGATGGTTGCCGATTAATAGTCCTACCCTTGAAACCATTATCACTAGAACCAGTCACAACATCTTTCAGCAGATTAGCTTTTAGCTGTTCTTCAGGTGAGTCATCAATGTTATCTGGCAACGGACTGTCCTGCTCTAGATTTCCATTCATTTCTTAACATTCCAAGGTTTTGCTTAATATTATTTTGAGCCGTATTTGTGAGTAAATTGTGAGATGAAAGTTAAACTTTGCCTGCGTGCTCTACGCAAAATAAGTATCTAATCTTGGGAGAATTTGTCTGCTGCACTACCCGACTGTCGATTGCTGGCTGTTTATTGCCAATGGCTGGGCTATGGATAATTTCTAGCTGGCTTTTAAGGATGGCAGTGGTAGAGGGTACTGGTTTATCAAATTCAATTTGTCCTTAACCCTTTTGCACTCAAACAGAGCTGGATTTACAAAACAAATATTTGTCTTGAAAGGGATCGATATTTTCATTATTGGGCTTAGGATGTGCATTTTAGCAAGAAGGGCCAATACCTTCTCAATTCTACCTGCTGGAGAGTTCTTAAAGCGGTTAGTTTGATGTAAGGCATTTTTTCTGATGTAAATTTCTCCCTTTGCATTACGTTCTGCATTGTTCAGAATCCATTCGGTGGCGTATCTAATATCATCAAAGAGTTTATTGTCATCGACTGAAATGGCTTCAGCATGAGCTATTAAGTCCATGCACATTCCCACTGCTGACTCTATTGTTTCTTTTGATATGGGAGAATTATTGATGGCATCACTGGATGAAATGGATAAACTGGATAAAGTTCCTTTTTCCATTTTTATTGAATTAGCTATATGACTTAACCCGGCTATTCTTAAAGCAAGCCAGGGCAAGTTCTTCAGCCAACTGTGCAATAATTCCGACTCACTATAATGAACTAACTCAGCTTCCACCCATTCAGAAAATTGCAGCCATGATTCTTTTGCCTCGTTGCTAAGTTTAATTACTCCACATATATGCTGTCCAGTTTCTTCATTAACAATAAGGTTTGGCGAAAGATTTAAGGCTACTTCAATCACCTCTGCATAAGCCGCTCTCACTATTTTGGGGTCAATGGGCTTCTGGTTATTATTTTCCGCAGAATTTAATTGCGGTATGAAGCATAAACACTTAGACAATAGTTTCTTATTAGTAGAAAAATGTTTTGGTTTATTATTTAGCTGCTGCAAATCTTCGGGTGAAACGATAAGTCCAGCCGCAACTGAAGTGTTGTCCAGAAATTCATATCTATCACCTATTTTTAATTTGAGCGCGCCACCACTATATGCTTGAAGGAACGTAGGTGAACTTATAACTTCAAGCAGCCTACTGTCAGTTGAAATAACTGAGATTTTTCCATAATTATGCACTAACTCAACTGGCAAGGTTTTGATGGTAACATCATTGGAGATAATCTTTTCTGGTACTATTGGGTATTTAGATATTGTGTCTTTTACTCTAGCGGCATCCCACATCATATTTTTAGCTTTTTGGTGCATCGAGTTTTTAGTTTGCAAGCCCCAGAAAGTATCCTCCGTATGGGCTTCAATTTCAATTTTAGAGGCTTTGCTTAGTATTCCCCTAACAGTTCGTTTACGGAAATCTTGAATCACTTCATCGTCATCCATGGTAGATGCAGTCTTTTCCATTTCTTTCTTTTCATATTCAATAATTGGTCTGGTTAAAGAATCAATGGCTCTCTTATTATTGCCCCCATCTGAGACAATCAAAGTCATAATGCCTAGAGGCTCAATATGGCTGTAATCGTCACATACAGAAACAACAAACTTCCTATGAACAATTGAACTGAATACTGTCAGTGCCAGCATTGCCGCTGCAACAGCAGGAATTTGATACCGATTAGAAATTAAGTGTGCCTGATATGTCATCCACGGAGGCAGAAAGCCAAGGTCAATTTCAGGTGGACTAGTTTCATCACATAAAACAGGTTCACCGCCAAAGTTAGTTGGGTCAGACCAGTCTGCTGCTACAACAGGGGTGTTAGCAGCTAGCAATGAAACTGGCATATCACATCCGGTCGCTTGCCTTAGCTGGATTTGTTCTCTATCTATTGTTTTAGTTTCCATAGTTTACTATCTCCGTCTTTAAATAATGCTGTTAATAGATTATAGAGCTGCTTTTTAACGTTGCTAAAAATGCACCCATCTTTGATATAAATCCGGTACAGATAGCAACCGTTATTAATGAACAATAACCGACATTAACGCAGCCAAATATAGCTGGGGCATTCAGAGCCACCACGATATGAACGAAGTCATAAAATTCATCCTTATTTTCCAAATCTATCAGCCATCCTTGCATCAACATCTATAGGCAGCCCGCTTGCCCATGGCGGCACCTGTCTCATTAGTGATTTGAACTCATCCGAGTCAAGCCCCGGCTCTCCTTCAGCTATAATTTCATCATGCACATGGAAAATCACTTGATAGGGGCTATCTTCGAGTCGAAAAATAGCATCAACAAGTACATCTCTTTGCGCTGCTTGAACTATATTCTCCGCTAACTGGCCGCCATACGTTTCTTCCCTTCCTTTGATTGACTGATAGGTTAAAACTCGTCTGCCCTTCTCATCTATTTTTACTTCTGGATAAAGATATGCTATACATTTGCCACTGGGCAACTTGCAGTATAGAAATTCTTTGTGCTTTAAACCAATGCAGGCCATCCACTGGCTCCGACTCGCCATTAATTACGGCTGCAACAGCAGCATCGTATTGCCGGTGCCAAAAATCAACTATATTATGGTTATTAGCTCGCCATCGTTGTTTTATAACATCAGCTATCAAAGCTTCTTTCTCTGAAATCGGTTCTTTGAGCATTTTTCAAATATTGTTCATAGCTCCATTTAGCTTTATCTTCTTTCATCCTCAGTGGTAGCTGGCCATAAATTATCATAGGCAGACTCAAGACTAATCCCATACAGTCGAGCCATATTAGCAAAAGCCCCAATTCCTCCTTCATAAGCCAAGAGCTAAAACAGCAACTTTGCCGACTTGCCTTTCTTCTTTATCTTCTTTAGTAATTGGCCGCCCATAAATTTTTGATGCTTCAATACAATATAAATCTTCTCCGTTAGCAAATGCGTCTAGTGCTTTCTGTTCGTCGCCAACCACGCAATAATCCTTGCTTCCATTTGAGCATAATCACCAATGTAAAATTTCTTTCCGTTTACTTGGTATGATTGCTCCACGTATAGATTGGCTAAGCACATTTGCTACATTGGTACCATAATGATCAGAGAAATCATCATATTCTAGTGTGGATATCGCCTTGCAACTGGTTTTAAGGTCAATTTTCTGGTCTAGGTAAATTATGTAGCTGGATACCTCTACCACCCCAGCTCCCAGTATGGCTGCATGGTATTGAAGCAAGTCGCCTCTTATCCGGCCATTACCATCTGCCCTATCGAGCATTTTTTTATATTTTGCTAACGAACTTTTCTTACCTTCTTGGCGAATCAACAATACTTCCCTAACCTCGGCCGGTAAATTATCATTATTAAGTGCTTTAGTAATCGTTGCCTCTTGAGTATTTTTAAGTTCAACCCCTTTAGTTTTCAACCATGATAATAATTTCTGGCGCTTGCGTAGGCTTATTCTACTTTGCCATCAGTAAGTTTCTTGCAATCGCTTCTCCAAGGCAATCTTATGATTATCAATCAAGATGTTAGCCTTTTTAACCATATCCAAATCAATGTTTATGCCTGTCTGATTCATCCGCTGGTCAATGAACCAGAGCTCTTGCTCTTTATCAATTAAGTCAGGCAACGTTGAATCGATTAGCTTTGTTACTTCAATATCAGTTTTGCAATAAGAGTAAAGCTTTTCAAACATTTCTGGCTTTTCATCCGGTGTCCAGAAGCCGCCAGCTTTTTTCGGCTTTGAAAGTGCAAGCATATTTGCTCTACCTTCCATATCCTTTTGTATAGGCAAGTTAAGTGCACTTTGCAGCATCCTTAAGGCTTCCTGGTAAGCCGTGAGCATATGCTTTAGCCATTGTGCACCGCCAACGCTCGATAGGAATTTCTGGATAGCCATATCTTTTTACCATTACAGTTCGCCCATATTGCTTGCTCAAATGCAGCATTATGAGCGACAAAAATATTGTTATTATTTTCAACCAACTCAGTAATCATTTTTCTTTGGGTTTTGATGTCGTCAGCGGTTAAAATAATAGGTTTATCCTGAGAACTGGCATCAAGAATAGCTACACATAAAATATCTGTACTTGGGTGCTCGCTATATAGAATACTGCCAACCTTGTCTAAATCAGCTTCCGACCTTGTTTCAAAATCAATAAATATGCAATTTAGTTTCTGGTCGGCTTTGTTGTGTAAGGTCAAGTGTCGGTGCTGTCGGTTGCGGGGTAACACATTTCTCGGAAACAGAATTTTTAATTTTATTGTCTCTGTTGTCCGCTAGCTTTAGATTTGCAGGATTATTAACCAACGCTTTTACTATTTGTGTTGTCTGATTGGTTTTAGAGTCTTCTTTATCGTTTTTCTTGTTTTCAAAAACGCCCATACCCCTCACCGACAAAACCGACACCTGGCAGTTATTGGTGCTACCGCTATTTTGCTTTATGTTATTTTGCCCATTGGGCTTGAGAAACTTTTCCAGGTACTTCATTACTGCAACCCGCCTGTTTGGTATATCTTGGGGTTGATTTGATAACGAATTGATGAATGGTCACTATGCTTTTCTCTTAGCCACTTCTTAAGCACTAGTTCATTTAAAGCTGCTTGTGCCTCATCTGCCGTGGTTAGACAACTCCAACCATGGATATACACCTCTCGGGCCGTAAAGCCATCAGCAAGTTGCTTATCTAATAACTTTTCGACCAGACTTAAAGCCGCTTTTTGTCTTATGTTTGCGACAAGCCCATAAATGCGCCTGGCATGTTGTTCAAGATAATCACACCAAGCTGCGGCTTTTTCCGCCGCCTCAAGGGACACATCACCGTTAGTAAACCCACTAACAACATCAGACAGATGAATAGTCAATGCCAGACTCGGCATTAAAGAGCGGTACTTAGATAAATGCTCAAGCAGCACCGGCTCTTCTTTTGAATGTAACTTATCAACTTCCAAGTCAATAAGCCACGATTTAAAAAACTCTTGGGCATCAGGACTAAATTTAAAATAGGGTATGTTTTCACCCTCATCTAGTTTCGCACCCAGCACAGTGAAGTCCGCCTGAGCCAATGTAGTTAAGATTGAATAGGCTTTATCTCGTTCCTCTTTATTTGGTAATTCATCAACATATTGCCAATCAATATCATCAGGAAAAACCATGAGCTGAAATCGTTGGATTAACCCATCGTCATCGGCGCCCCTCATTGCCGAGTATAAGTAGCTCCTGAGCTTGTCTGGTTGTATGCCACCCAGTATAGATAAACAAACATTATCTACAAATATGCTGCCACGCTCCATACGGTCATATGTGAAACTACCATAGCCGTTCCAGCCCTCGAGGTAAAAGGCCTTATCCGCCTGTTTATCTTGTTGGTCTAATGACGCTAACAGACCTTTTAATTCATCTCTCATAATCAACATTCCACGGGGATTTGCAGAAAGTAACTCATGAAGTTTAGGTACAGTGGTGTCATTAGTCTTATAACGTCTCCATATCGGCATTTCAGGCTCTTCCAGCTCCTGCAACCTTTTCTTGGCCTGGTCAACCGAGATTGATGGCTTCTTACTAGATTTACTTTCGGCACGTTTAATTGCCTCTTTTAGCAATCCCTGTAGCACATCTTTACGGCTTTTAAATTCTTCAAGCTGTAGTTTGTATTGAGTAAGAGCCTTCTCATAGTCTTCTTTTGCCAACATTTCCAACTTTGACAAAGGTTTAGTTATTGCCTCAAGTGTTGGACTTTTTAATTTACCTGGACTAGCTACAATACCGCCCCATAAATTTGGTATCACTAACCAATCGTCTTTAAGCTTTGGCCTAATACCACATGCGGTTCCGATTGAAGAACCGGCAATAACTAAAGCACTTGCAGCAGCAAAACTTAAAGGCACTTGCATCCTATGAGCAACGTCGGTACACCAGCCCCTAAGAGAATCGGGAATTAATTCTTCTGGGAAAGGTGGCACCGGCAATAATTCTGGCTTTATTTCTTCAGGCTCTAACCAGTCAGGCTCTAAATTATCCTTACTAAAATATCCGGCAGGAAACTTAAATCCATGTTGCTGGGCAATATGAAAAACACTCCCTATGCTAATCTTCGTCCCATTGAAAGAACTCCATTTTTTGGCACATTGACCAGATTCGTATTTACTAGAACCCTGTGACCAGTTATCCCATACTTCAAGACCAACTCCTGCACTCTTTAGAGCCATTCCTGTTTTTATCCAGGTTTCATAATCATCCGGTGGAACCTTATTTAATGCCTGGTGCAATACCTCTAAATCTATCGCCCCATCACCAAGTTGATTAGTCTCTTCATGCCTATCGACAAAATACTGCCCATATAGCCAATCAAGCGCATCCTGGTTGTAAGTTATGTTTTTATTCATGACATATTACCTCGTTGTTAAAGATATTTCCTGTGACGGTAAGGTATCGAGGTGAATGGTAGTCATAAACCTCTAACCCTTCTTCTAAATCTGTACCGGATTTTGGCCACTTCTTTGACCCTGTTTTTACTGGTTTTCCATGACACCATATATGAAGCCCATCATTAGATGGCGACCTTTCGATATATGTTTCAGTAAAATGGATAACCACATCCTTTGCCCATGGCTCCAACTGCCCATCCGGGCTAAAACAGTGGTCGAGGTCGATACCAACAAGACCATCACCTTCAGCAAAAACGAAACCGATGCCATCGAATTTACCTTGCTCTAAAACTTGAAGACATTTATCAAAGCTAGACCAAGTTGTTGAATCATTAGTTTTAGCCCGCCTACCATCTGGCTGATATGGCACTTTGGTAGGTTTCTTTCTATTTATGTTTTCATAGCGCCACAGCAACCACTGTAGGCGGTGTTTTAAATAATCAGGAACGTATTCAAAATTAGGAGTCATTGTTCTTATCCTCGTCACCATAAACATTTCGTTCGATGAATTTTTTAATACTGCTTAATTGGTAACGGACTAACCGCCCTACCTTTATATATGGCAACTGATAACGTTTAGTCGTGCGCCAGACACTCAAAGTGTCTTTGTTTTTCAGTCCAAGAAGCTCAGCTGCTTCTTCCGATGTAAGCAACCTATCCTCATCTACAAGTTTCATTTCATTCATTTTAGTTACCCCTCATTTATAATATTTCTGCTCTAACTTCCTTTAGTGTGCTACTTTAGGAATAAAAAATATACGTCGATTTCCGGTACATTTAGTGTGCAAAGATGGGCAGAAAAGACAGGAAAAGTAACACCAGTACGGGCTCCCAGATTCCGCCTGAAGACGACAACTTTTGGTATGCACCAGCCGGTGCCTATGCAGTTTCAGGAAAAGAACAAATAATGGTTGCTGTTGGAGATAATCAACCCGCTTACCGCCTTGATTTACGTAAAGAACAAAACCGTCTTTTAACTCTATACGGAAATATCCAATCAGAAGAGGAATATAAAAGTTGGCTTTTAGAGTTTATGGGCGATAGAAAATTTGAACTAATCGGTGACTGGAATGGTGTTCCTATACATCAATCTGCTCAAAGTTTAAAGGAGTTACTTAACATTCTTCGCTACTATGAAACAAAAAATGTTCCTGCTCTTATTAGCTTGATAAGTCATTATGAGTGCTACGACTACGAAGATCCAGAAGAAAACGATGAAGAAATAGCTGAGCGAATGTTTGGAGAATTTAAACGGGAGGTAGAAAGATGCTTCGATAAAAAATCAACTTTTCCATGGTGGAAGGATTATATAAACTCAAAAGACGACTATCTAATTACGCTAGATGATGGCGGGCTAATCAAATATGATTATCTTCAGTACGCAAAAGATGCGTGGAATTATTACAAATACAAACAAGCCAAACCGGGACATGCTCAATTCTACGAACATCTCGAAGGAGAAGAATACAAAGATTACTTGGCCCGGCGCAGCAAACAAAGTGCTAACACTGCAATTCTGGAGCATTTAAGGCGATTAGAAAGAGAAGTAACTGCCCGGCTAAAGACAGAAGCAGATTTCGGCTTCGACAATGTCGAGGTAGCTTTTTATAAAATCCATAGTGGTTTTACTGGCGACGGTATTCCTCGCATAACTTTTTCAAAACAAACCTGGGAAGACGACCGTAATGGCTCTATAATTGAGATTACACGGGCCTTTTCTTATTAAAGCAGCCAATATTATGCTTAGAGGAATTGAACCTGGCCTACAGTATGATACTCAGTCTAAAACGCTAAAGCTACGGTATCAACTTACTCATCCATGGCATGCCATTGCCACTGCTTTTGCGGAGAGGATACTGAAGCAACCGTTGGTCATAAATAAATGTCATATTTGCGGTGAAGACATCAATTATAAAAAGATGACAGCAAAATTATGCGACAAAGTTGGCTGCAAACGTGCTCATCGCAAAAAATGTAATTTATGTGAAGCTGAAAGTAAATAAAGATTTGCGGAAGGTAAACCATGTATTCCATTCAAGCATGTGGCGAGCAAATTTGATTTACGAACTTAGTCCATTAATAATATTTTCAATCTCAATCAAAGGTACTGGCTTATAATCCCAAACTTCCACGCTGACATTTATTTGTTTACTTTTTATTTTCCATCTATTATGCACATGCCCATGCAACAGCCATCGACCATCATCTTTTGGCCGGTGTTCAAAATACCGCTGATCAGGGTCATTCTGATTTTGATAAGGAAAATGATGCAACCGTACTGACTGATTAGCTATCTTCAATTCATGTTCTCTTAGCAGACATTCAAATCCTGCATCTGTGTAATATGATTTCCATCTATCTGAATTGCCTTTAAAACAACGATCATGATTACCCATTATCAAATATTTTCGGCCGTTTAGCCGCGGCAATATCTTAGGCACCAAATTGATTTCATTGCAAAATCACCCAGATAATAAATTTCGTCTTCCGGCAATACTGTTTCATTCCATTTGAGAATCATTATTTCGTCCATCTGTTGTGCGGACGTAAATGGACGATTACAATATTTGATAACATTGTAATGTCCAAAATGATGATCAGAAGTAAAAAAGATAGTCATTGTCCTAAAAGAAATTCAGGTACCTATTCCAATAAAAAATATAAATGCAAGCGCTGGACAGCACGCAAAGGCAGTTTACTTACCATATAATTGTACGTATTATACACGCCCGACAGTAACTTGACAAAAGTTTTGTGCACTTATTACTTGCCGAAATTACGGCATATTATTTTACATTTTTCTGTATTTGAACTGCTGGTGGATCAAACAATTGCTCTTGGGGCAGAAACATGACACGCATTCCCCAACCCATAAACATTTTCAACATTTTCCCAAAATCGTCCCAAGATAGTTCTTTATCATCGATACAAACCATTAATTCATCAAATTGTTCGCCAGAAGTTAGCTCGCATCGCAACACATCTGATCGCGGTATCCATTGTTTAAATTTACGGTCATACTTAATTTGTGAGCAATCTTCTGCCATTTCTCTTGGACGAGAACTTCTAATAAGTCTTTCTTGCGAAAAAACAATTTCATTATGCACTCTAAGGACATCTTTGTCCGTCATTGACGCCAGTTCGCCTGGTTTAAATTGGATGCGAACACCCGCATAGTTTGAGTCAGCAAAATCAATATGGGCAAAGTCACCATCCCTGGCGATTGTAACTTCTTTAGGAAAAGCGACTTTTCTTTTTCTTGCGCATAGGTTTTTATAAACATCTAACTAAATATACAAAGTATAATTTCTGATTCAGTCAAGATCAAGCCCAGAAGGGAACATAGCTTGAGTTTCTCTTGGACGCCTCGGACAGGTCTTTTGGTTTTACCAACTTAGACTTCACTGCTTCATTTATTATTCTCGAAGCCGTAGGATAGTTTTGTGCCTCCAATCCAAATCGCTTACGTAACGAAGAATTGGTCATTTCTTTGTTTGTGACATATTGTAGACAAGCGTGTTGGTAACAAGCTCGTACTTTATCTTCTTTATTCATAGAAGATAAAGTCTTATAAGCATAGAGACTGGCTTTTAGCGAATTGTCTCCGGTAGCGAATTTCGGGGCTGGTAACTGGAAAAGTTCAACTTGAAAGATTACCTTATCAATTCCACTGCCTCTCTCTTCACAAATTTTAAATCTACGCATTAGAGCAGCCACCTTTTCATTTCTGGAACGAGGCTGCTCATCTATAAGTCGCAATGGGTCTATTAAGGGAAGTCCAGGATTAGTTATCTCAAGTCGATCATCAAACATTTCGATTGTTGGACTGGTACCAGATATGGTTAAATCTTGGTGAATCAACGCATTAGCTACCAGTTCTCTAACTGCTATTTCAGGATACATGCGTTCTTCTTGTCTAAGAGCTTGCTTAATGAGTTCATTATGTGGCAGTATATTATTAATATATTCCATTAGTCCTTGAAACCCAGCAGCATAGCCACGTTTGCTGACATATTCGTCTATTGTTTGAACGCGACTATATCCTTTATACTGAATTACTCTAAGAGCTTTACGCGCCAAACCATGGAAACTTTCCAGATTTTTAGCAAAAAGAAGTGCTCCTAAATTAGTAATTGAATAGCGTCCGTCTGACTCTGTTTTCAGTAATTGGTCATTGCAAAATCTTGCAAATATTTGCTTCCTATCTGGCAATGGCTCGTCGCTTAAATCGAAATAGGCTGGGCAATCTAATAACATCAATACTTCATCTTCTGATTTATGTTCCGCCGCAATTTCAAATTCAAAAGAACGTCTCGAAGTTATTTGCCATAATTGACGCTCTTTCTCAGGATAATCTTTCAGACTAACTTTAGAGCTACCAATACGAAAATGGGCTTGATCTTCAAAACGAACTGGTTGATAAGTTACAGTTGAGATTTCTAGAATAACTACTAATTGATTTTGATATTCTATTTTATAAAATTCAAAAACTGGTACCGGACTAAGTTTTTGCTTAAGCCACAGACGAAGCGGTTGTTTATCTTTTATTGGCTTATCGGGGTCAAAATCAGTGCCGCAAACATCATGTGTCTGGTCAACAATTCCCCAGACAAGATATGATTTATCTTTTCCCAGAAATAATGCTGCATTGGATAATGCACTTATGTATTTTCCTATCTCATTGGGTTCAGCATAGTTAGCCTTAAATTCCACCCATTCAGTTTCCTTGGGCAAGGAACGAAGTTCATCTAGCTTTCTACTTATTGCCTCGTCCATCTCTCTAATTTGTGACCTATGCTATTCATGTAGACCGGATAATTTTAATATTTTATGTGCTTGGAAGGTAGTTTGCTACCTTCTTTTCATCCACCGGCATCACCTGAAACAGTTATCCAGTGAACTTTTCCAGACTTAATGTCTTATGTGCTTGCAATGCGATAGGCAGATTAAATCGAGTTTAGTAAAGGCTTATGATGGTTTTCTAATTGCAGATGGCTTTTTCAGATGTATAACTTTTTCCTCTCTTTTTTGCCTCATCAAACCATAGTTTATGGACAGATTGTTTAGCTTCCAGCACGGCTTGATTGCTTGTTTTAGCATAGACACCAAGAGTGGTTTTTAAATCTTTATGATGAAGAGCAGATTGAATAAGTGCCACATTCACATTTTGTGATGCCATTGCCGATGCCAGGCTGCGTCTTAAGTCATGGATAGTAATATCGGTAAGTTTAGTTTGTTTCCTTATTGTTGTCCAGGCACGTTTTAAATCTTCTAAATGACCTGATTTACTTGTTTTACTTGGAAATACCCATGGGCTAGACATATTTTTTCGTCTGCGCTTTAGAATTTTTATTTCATCAGCACCAAGTGGCACCACCTGTGACGTACCATTTTTGGTTTCCGGTATTGTCCAGGTGACTGACGTGGAATTTAAATCACTTATTTCATCCCAGCGCATAGACAGCAAATTTGTTTTACGAGCACCCGTCATCAAGTCAAGCATAATAAAATCATGCAGGTCTATATGCAGCCCGTCTTGAAGTGCATTAATAAGTCTGGCTGCCTCTGCTGTTGATAGAAAGCGGTTTCTTGGCTCTTCTGGAAATAAAGTTAAATTAGAAAATGGATTTTCACCTTGATAAATTTTGAATTGCTTGGCTTTATTAAACACAGAACGTGCCAACTGTATCGCCCGATTAGCTGAATATTCACCTCGTTGTTTAGCAATCTGCCCATGCAATTGCTCTGCATCAATGTGCATAATGGTTGATGGTTTTCTTTTTGCTATTGGCGCCAACCACCTATCAAAGTCTTTAATCATTTCATCAGTGGTTTTCTTTTGTTGCTTTCTGGCATGGCGTTCAATATAGATATTGAATAGATCACGGAAAGTCATTTCGTTTTTGCTTGCCGAAAATTCATCAAATGGATTTTCACCTATACCAAAGGCAGCATTTAATTTATTTGCGGCAGCTCTTGCCTGTTCAATACTTATATCTGGGAAATAGCCTAATAATTTCTGTCGCTTGCTACCATCAATACTTTTTCTATAAACAAAACTCTTTGTTCTACCCCTGGCTGCCTGGATGTACAAACATCTTGTTTGCAGGTCTCGATAATAAATCTGTTCTTTATCGGCTGGGCAAGTCAGTTTTTCAATAATGTTTTTCGTAAAAGCAGTCATTTTCTTATCATCTTGCATTTTTGCCATCTCAAATCCCTACCCTGTCCCTACCCTTTTTAGGTTAATTTTCATTATTGACAACAGGTTGCCATTAATCTCATTGTACCTTAAAAGGTTGACTAGATTACGATCTAGCAATTTCGGTTAACGTACGATAATATGATGTCTTCATGACTTCGAACCAGGAGGTCGTGAGTTCGAATCTTACTGGGCGTAAGTTTTTAAAGCCAGATTGGGCATGACTTTCACACAAATTGTTTCTTCTTTATTTTAAAAGTGTCGATTAGCTGGTGGCAAACTGGTGGCATTTTGAAGAATAAATATGGCTAATCTTGAGGAAAACAAAGGAAAATCCTGACAGCCAATTTAGCTCGATAAATAATTCATAACTTTGATATTTTTAAAATGTCTTTGCACACAATCAAGTTGACAAAGTTTAGCAGTATCGACTTGAGGGTATATCGCCATAGAAGAATGGAGATTGTACTAATGAGTGATGAAAAAAAGATGAGAATTTACCAGCAAGGCCCGCTTCATCTTTAATGAGCCAATTGGGCAAAATCCCTCTTGTTTGGCTGCTATTAATCGTCTTTATTCTGGCAAGTGCAGTGGCAATATGTGTGACGTACCTTGTGCCAGAAGCCCCTAGAGCTGTATACTAAACCCGGTCTCCATGCGGGAATTATAAATTCCCAAGCTATAGGTCGCGAGTTCGAGACTCGTCGCCCGCTGAGTTTCAAGGATCTATGATTTCTCCGGTGGCCCTCTGGTGTCCCCCAAAATAGAAATTTAGAGAAAGAATAAGAAATAAATTAGCAAAATAGCGCCGCATTTAGTTATTTCTAGAGAGTTGATCTCAACCCAAAACTAGATCCCAGATTTTTCAAACCGTTCGGCAAAGACCAGTGAAAATAAATACTGCCCCAAAGATTGGTACCTTCAGCTCACTGATACTGATATCCTTTGTTGCTCTGGGTATTCGGCTTTATCAGCACTATTTAAATAATGTGCATAAACGTTATTATCCATTCAATCTGAGAAACTTACTGTCTCTTGCAGAAAAATTGAAAACAAAACTCACTGTGATTTCCGAACCGATTTTATTTAACAGTGATGGTCACCAAATTTCTGTGAAGCCTGCAGACATAGAATACCTGAATTTCTATCTGCCCAAGTTTATTTTTGAGTTCTCAAAATATCCGCCCGAAGTTATTTCTACTTTGGGCCTCAAAGAAGTAGTTATAGGCAGCGATGTACAGCTTGACCAACTTGCCCGTCCAGGAATCCAGTCTCGTCACCTCAATATGCTATTTTTCGATTGCAGGTGGGTAAACTCAGACCGTTGGACTCGGCAGATTATCCATCACGAGTTATTTCACCTAATTGACTGGAATGATGGTGTTATTTATAAAGATCCGGAATGGGAAATGCTAAATCCGCCCGGATTTAAATATGGCGCAGGCGGAATTACACTACAAAAACGATCTGACTCGCCTGCGGGACTGCCAGATCCTAGTCTAAAGGGCTTCCTCAATCAATACTCAATGAGTGGTCTTGAAGAAGACAAAGCCGAAATATTTGCCAACATGATGGCTAACTATAACGAAGTAAATTCGAGGGCTAAGACCGATCCCATCATTAAGGCAAAAATGTTTCAGATGAAAAAATTGCTCTACACTTTCTGTCCGGCATTTAATGAAGTGTTTTGGTCTGACATTGCCAAGAAAACAACGTTAGAAAAATAGAGATGATGTTGGCAGCGCAAACAAGGAATCGGCTGCCACTAAAATGCTCTCTGGGCAAGCAGTTAGGGTTTTTGCTGGCACCTAAAAATGAATTGGCTGCCACTAAAACGCTTTGCCAGCTTGGCTTTTCGGTTTCGGCTGGCACTCCTTATCTGCCCCTCCTTTTCAAAAACTATATTGTTCTCAAGAATTTTATTGAATGGAGGGGGCAGCCAGCTAAAGCAGGCTGATAGTATAGAGACATCATTCTTGTGACGGATTAAATTTATTGGGTAATTTAAGGATAACTTTGTCCCGTAAGGTAAACTTGTAAATGCTCATAAGAGGTCAAATGATCATGGCTCTATCTAAACGTAAAATAACACGTGTCGATCAAGCACTAAAGATTATTGATCAATTGTCACCAAATGAATTGGCACGCATGCGCAAGACAGTCGAATGGCGATCTTTAACTGCTGAGATTGACGAACAAAACAAATATTTACCTCGTCTGTCTGACAACGATATAGCAGCCGAAGTTGATGCTCTCAGAGCAGAAAAGAGAATAAAACGTGCCTCTTAGCAAGGTCGTCTTTAAGACAACAATATCAAATTAGGCTGAGCAATACATCTGACTGATAGAGGTATAAGACAATCTGTGAATATTGAACAAACAGTGGTGCATTGCCGAGGATAATTTATGCAATTAAGCCAAGATGTAATTGATAATTTAATTGGTCGCATTAAGCGTGTTGTTGAACCAGAGCAAGTAATTCTCTTTGGTTCAGCTGCCCGCGGATTAATGGGCCCAGACAGTGATATAGATGTTTTGGTAGTGATACCTAAAGGTATTCACAGGTTTCATACTTGCCAAGCTATTCATAGGCAGTTATCCGGCTTTGGATTGCCAGTTGATGTGGTTGTTGCCAACCAAGAAGTTTTAGCCAAACATAAAGACAATCCAGGCTTAATCTATAGGAACATTTTAAAGGAAGGCAAAACAGTTTATGCCGCGTGATTCGCTGCCAGAACCTGGTTCAGCGGCGCAATGGCTGTGGCATGCAGAGGGCGATCTGGAATTGGCTCGGAAACAGGATTTTGATAAGTTTCCAATTGAATTGCTCATTTTTCACGCAGAACAGGTGGTAGAGAAATCAATTAAGGCTGTTCTTGTCCATTTCAATGCAACAGTACCTAAAACACACAATCTTGAATTACTAATGGATAAGATAGCAGCCTATGTTGAGATTCCTTCGGCAATAAGGGCGGCTGAAGATTTAACACCTTATGCCACTG
Source organism: Candidatus Melainabacteria bacterium (assembly GCA_963767815.1). Lineage (GTDB taxonomy): Bacteria > Cyanobacteriota > Vampirovibrionia > Obscuribacterales > Obscuribacteraceae > CAVYFJ01. Next base: position 880,123 of record CAVYFJ010000004.1, read on the forward strand.
CGGGTCGCTATCCTGGTGATTACGAACCCAATTCGCAGGACGCCTATTTGGATGCATTAGCAAAAGCAGAAAAAGTCTTATCATGGGCCCACAGCATTTGCAAGGGCAACAACCAGTAATTCATAAATGCCATTAAAACTTGCCGTCAGCAGTTGAACTAAAATTATTTAGAGAGGTCGTCGTCATGGGACAATCAAAGAAGCAAGACCTACAAGCAATAAGATGGATTTACTCAAACGGATTACCATAGAGCCAGGTAAATGTGGGGGGCGCCCATGCTTACGAGAAACTCGCATGCGCGTTGTGGACGTTCTCCAAATATTGGGCTCCGGTGCCGATCACGCCGAAATTCTTCGAGACCATCCTTCGCTTGAAGAAGATATTCTGGCATGCCTTGAATATGCCGCTCGGCAAACTGATCATGTAATACTTCACTCGGCATGATCTATCTCATTGATAATCAATTGCCTATCGGGTTAGTTGGATATCTGCAAGCGCATGGCTTGGAGGTAGTACATGTATCTGCATGTAACCTTTCCTATTCCCACGTAAAGGAGTCACTGACTCGGACTAGGCTGTTATTCATATTTTAGTTCCTCCCAAAATTTATTTCTACTCCAAGGACTTTTGGCTATTTGCCTGCCGCAGCCCCATGCCGCACAGGAAATATCAGTCGAAGGGCCTGGCGTCAAGCACTGGCTAAGTTACAGCTGTCCTGCTTGGTGCTTGACGCTGGGTCGGTTGATGACAGGCTTTTAGCCAGGTGCTCTATTTGCGTCGCTTTGACGGACGATCTCGTCAACGACGCGCGCGAGTGGTGCGGTGGCGTCGATGATAATACCGTTTTTTGGAATGTCTCCTTTCGTATGATGCAATCGCGCAATGAATTCTCGTTCCGGTGGTTTTCTGGCCCACTCATCTTCCGATCGCTCATCAAGCCGCCGGTTCAATGTGTCCAGGTCGACCTCAAGGACAAAAACTCCGTCAAATAAATCTATGAACTTTGAAAAATTCCTAGAACCACCGCAGAAAAATGTTACTACCTCATCCTGGTTGGCGACTAAGGCTTTTACTTTATCTACATGCCAAATGTGGTGCCCGTGCGCGAAGCCATCCGTCGGTTTACCAGTTTCCGGATCGCCTTGATAAGCCAATTCCCTATCACCATGAATGGCATGGTAGCCGCGCCGCTGCAATTCATTGCAGACCGACGTTTTGCCGGTGCAGGAAACGCCTTCAATCAGATAATTTCTCATGCCCATGGCTAGATGATACCAACAATCTTTTCATTTAAGCATCTTTTTTCTTTAGTTGTACAGTATCAACATCATCACGAAATCATAAAACTGATCCCTTGGTTCTTGATCTAGGCAACTGAAAAACTTGCCAATCTCGTCTTCTCTTAGAACACGTTCTCTAGCCAGTTCAACAAATTCGGTTATGCCGCGAGCCGGATTATCTTGCTTCCAAATTTTCCATAATATGCCCTTAGGTCGTGAGTTCGAATCTTACTGGGCGTAAGTATTTTCAGGATCGCTATTTTCCCTGGACTACTTCTGGACTACTTTGCGTATCATTTTGGGTTACAAAAATCGGCATTTTAGCTAATTTTGGCCGAGCAGTGCTTTGACTGACTAAAATCCCTCATCAAGGAGCTTGCGAACCGCAGGACCTCTCTTGATATAGAGATTGCGGTATTTTTCCGCATCGGCATCGAAATCGGTGTTATAAAGATCGTACTGTTCAGAAATGAAGTCCCTGTAATTGGCTAGTTGGGGCTTACCATGGATCGGGAACACATTTTTGGCTTCATCTATAACAATCCTGGCCACGCCAGCCCTTCCTTGAGTAGCGTATACCTCCGATAAGTTTACTAAATCGGGCTCGCTATTCCTTCTGTTGCCGAACAGCACTCCAACAGAACCCATTCTGCTTGTAAGCTCTCGATTAACTTTAATCATTGCTTCAAAGCAATTCACTTCATCAACAATGCCTAATTTTATATAGTCTTCTTTTGATAGTTTACCGTTCAAGAACATGGCTTTGTTATTGTGATGAGTAGCATGAGTAGCTTCATGCACAAAGTATTCTATTTGTTTGGCCGCTGTTACTCTAGAGTCTAGCGTTATAGTGCTAGTGTCCGGGTTGAAATGTTGGAGGCTCGCTGGAACAAACACTATTTTGATGTCATGTAGCGCCATGGCCTGCTGTAACCGTTCGACAGCTTCTTCGAGTGTTTTGGATTTTTCAGGATCTCCATCCAATGCTTTTTGGATTTCTTATAGGCATCACCAAAGCTGGTTTTATAGTCTGATAAGAGGTCATTGAAAGGGATTGGTACACCGATTTTTGGTAGTTTCTTACCGTCTCTCTTTGCCTCTTCAGCTATCCGCGCCAGTTCATCAGCTGGTGCGTTTCGGTCGGGGAGCACTACAGCTCCTATTGCTTCATGCCTCTCATCATATTGAATCCTAGCGAAATCGTGGTCTTTTTGATAAATATCAACTACTTGTGTAAATGGTAATCGATCTCCTTTTGGCAGACTTTTCTGGCTTCGAAATATTCGATGAGTGCAGCATCGTTCTGATGGTCATCGAGCTTTTTACAATCGACAATGCGCGGTTAGTCCATTCGGCAGGCACGACTAACATACTCTTGGGCATCTGGTTTGCGTCCATTTTTAAAGCCAGGTCAATACCTATACCCTTTTTGTCCTTTGTATTTATTCTTCTAAGAAGTTCTGCAACGGTGTTTGCCGCATTGTCTGGATCTTGCTTTATGATCTCCCTTTGCGCAGCGATTACTAAGGGTGCTACTTCGTTGCGGCGTGCCGTAAATGCGCCAGGGGGTAGATCTTGATCTAATTTTTCTGCAATTAGTGTGGACGTGCGGTCAACAAAGGTTTCCATCCTTTCTGAAAGAGCAGGTTTTTGCTCTTGAGGTTCGGCTACCTCTAAAGCTGTGTTCCTTGCCACTGCTGGTGGAACCGGCATTTCAGCCAGGGCCAAGAGCGTCGGCTTGCCGGATTTAAAATCAAAAACATCAGCAGAGCAAATTCCGGGTTGCTCTGCACGACCTGTTCGAGACTGATTTTCCAATTCTGGCAACATTTCTGTTGATGACATTTTATGGACCTTTATTAGATAAAGCTACCGCACGTTTAGAGCTTAGTTCGGATTGTCATTGACATTCCAGAGAACCGCCCTTGATTGTCCGGCAAAAACTATTCAGCCGTCACTGGGGAAAATACGCAGTTCGATTAAAACATTCTTGAATATTTAAACCAAGATAAGAAAGCCAGCCGAAGCCGGAAAGGCAAGCTGGTAATGCGTTTTAGTGGAAGTCAAACAACTTCAAAACGAATCAAAAGAATGAAGCAGTTTATTCATTAATTTAGAATGGGTATATGTAAACCAGCTTGCCGTAGGAAATTATGCTTAACGGATTCACACAACAGGCATTGACGGCCGTTATATTTGCTCAAGAAGAAGCCCGCCGGTCTGGCTTTAGGACTATTGGCTGCGGACATTTGCTACTTGGACTAATCAGACTAGGATCTGGTAGCACCATTCATGTGCTAAGAGCTAATGGCGTAAGTCTGGCTCTTTGTCGGGCAAACGTAGATGCTGTAACTGGGAAGGGCACAGATTTCCCAGAACTAGATCGCCCATGGTATCAAAAACTGTTCAGCATAGAGACGATAGATAAATTGGAAAGCGACTTTAATGAAGAAGCTAAAACTGCTATGAGGAGATCATCGGAAGTTGCACAAGGAAAGAGCAGCGATGGTATTAGTGCGCGAGATCTTTTATTGGGAATCTTAGAGACGCCCAATAATAGTGCTTTGGCTGCACTGATTAGATCTGGTAAAGATCCAGCCAAAATCAAAGAAGATTTGATATCGACAGCAGATACAGTTGAATCAGCACCAGCCAGTATGCGCATGGGCAGGGGAGCTACTCCTGATGAGGCTATTGCGGCGTGCATGGCCGCTCAACCTATTACTGACCAGGCAGGAGCTGCAGAAAGCAAGCAAAAATTAAAACGTTTTGGCAAACTACTGCTCACGTATAATCTCGCGTATTCAACAGCCCTAGCATTGGTTATATATTTTGTTTTTCCGCATTTGCCTGGTATCGTGATTAGCGGCACCGCGCGGGATGCAATTTTATTGGTACTTATGATGTATTTCTGTGGCTGCGTCATGACGTTCTTTGCTTCGCTAATAATTGCACTCGGGGTATTCACGCCATGGCGTTCGAAGCTGCAAGAACTTACTGATAGCTTAGGATACATGCGAAGCCAGCTCTGGCCAAATGCTATGGCAAGATTTTTTATTGCCCTTTTGGTTTTTATTGTGGTCAGTATGTTCGCTCCCAGTATGTTGCAGATTAGTTCTTGGTATGGGCTAATAATTGCAGCGATAATTGTTGTAACAGTAGATCTGGTTATTGGATTTCCTATCAAACAATTATTTGACGACAGAGCCAAGAACTAAGTGGGGATGACATCCATGAGTGATGAAAGAAAAGATGAGAATTTACCGGCAAGGCCTGCTTCATCTTTAATGACACAATTAATCAGGCAAAGATCGGGCGCGGGCGAGGTTCATTTCTCTAATATTAGCCGTTGTATTATGCGTTGTGCCCAAAGCCCCCGTGGTTGGCTCCTATTAATCCTCATTTTCCTGGCACTTTATGGACTGGCGTATCTACTGGATCTTTTTGTGCCAATGCCAAAAGAAGCCTATTGTGCATACTAAACACAGTCTCCATGCTGGAATTACAGATGCCTAAGCCGTAGGTCGCGAGTTCGAAACTCGCCGCTGCTGCGCTTCAAGACTTTAAAGATCTTTCCGGTAGAGCAGGCACCACATTACCTTGCGCTATCAATTGGCTGTGTGCTTGTAAGCAAAGAAGAAGACTTCTTATATCTTTTCGGGAAGGAATTAGATGGCCTAGGGCAAAATACCGGCGATCAAGTGCATAACTTTTCCGCTTGTTTTTATAGGCGCTGAATTTCTTCTATGTCTTGTCCTATTTTTTGAAAAGTGTCTGCCGTTGCTGCTCGATTGAGATTGCGGCGTTGTGGGTGTAGAAGATGATCCAGCTTCCTTAGGGTTGGCGTAGGCAACGCAGATCACCGGTGATACTCCTGTAACACCGATTCTGGCTGCGGCGCCTTTCGATAGGTCGATATCGCGACCACCGATGTAGGGACCGCGGTCGTTGATTGTCACGGTGCAACATTTGCCAGTAGTGGGATTGGCAACCAGTACTTTTGAACCGAGCGGCAAAGTGCGACTTGCCGCCGTCAAACCATATTGATGAAATCGAGCACCAGATGCGGTGCGTCTTCCGTCGAAGCCCGGACCGTACCAGGAGGCTCTTGTGGAAAAAGCCTGATCGTTGCTTTCTATTAGATCCTCATGCCCCCGTAGGGGGGTGGAATTGGTCGGCGGAATATTGGAAGGCTGAGTCTTCCACGGGAAAAACGAAGGATATTGCAAAGACGATCTATTTTTAAGCTGCTGCGGTGATGGTGCCTTCTGGGCTTGCGCAACTTTGCCGATGTGAGGATGAGCGACAATTGTGTGATTGCTTGTGGTTCGATGGGCTGAGCGGCGGCGGCGAACGACTTTTCTCTTGTGATGATGCGATGAGTGAGTACCAAGAACTTTTCTAGCCAAAACCTTGCATATTCCAGCGCGTGCGCCAGGTATATCTGAGCTTGTAATTAGTGCAATGATTGAGACCAACGCCGCCAATAATGTTCGAAACCTAAGCAACCTCATTAGCACTACCCACAATCTCAACTGACTACATATACCCGACTAATGTAACAGCCAGTATCGGGTTTCTGTTCCAGGCTAATTTAAACTAGCCGTTCATCAATTCCAACTACCGGATCTGCCTGGGATGCTCTCGATTAGAAACAGCATTCTTGCACACCTTTCTTCTGGCGTAACCTCTCTTGATTTGCCATTGGCAGGAAAGACAATGAGAACGTCTTAATGTTCTGGGTGAAATTACTCATAGATGAACTTAGCAAGCTCTGAGTAGAAGACTTCAGCATTTTCAATCATAGGATTGTGCCCGGAAGCGGGAACCATCACAGTTTCAATTCTTTCGTTCAATCTCTTAATAACAGGCAAGCCAGCGTTCTTTTCTCCATAAATGTAGAGTCTTGGTATAACCAAGCTATTAAAAATTTCCAAAGGTACCTCGCTGTCCGACCAATGTACAAGTGATTCGGCGCTGCGATAGATTGCTTCTGTCTTGACATTTATAAAGTCAAAGCAGTTTTCGGGATAACCAGACCATAACCGTTTCAGTCGATCAAATCCGACTTTAATAAAATCAGATTCGCTCCTTGCCACTATTATTCTACTTTCCTTACAGTCAGCTCCTATCAAATTGCCCTCTATATTCACAAAAGACGCCGGCAAATATTTTCGCGTAAGTATTAGCCCTATTGTGCCTCCCATACTATGAGCCACAATATGCACTCGCTTAGCGGGAAATTGTGCTAACAGTAGTTCACATACATGAGCGTGGTCTTCCAAGCGATAAAGGAATTGACTTGGCGCTTGCGATAAACCGAAGCCCGGCAAATCGAAAGCAAGTAGTGAAATATCTTTTAGCCCGGAAAAATCCCAGGCTTCAGAGAATGCTCCGCTGCTAGAAGCAAGACCATGTATAAATACAATCAAGTTGTTGGTCTGACTAGGACGGTATCTAACTGCTATCTTTGACCCGTCAACATAAATGTTATGCACATCATTTATCGAAGTGTTTTTCATAATTACCTTTTGATTTGCACCTCAATTAATAGTCTACGGCCTTTTACAATATATCTGCCATTTTAATTGCCAAAATATGATTAACTTTTGGCATAAAAGGCTAAAAAGTAAATAGAATGTGGTATCTTAGACATATATAAAGAGCTTAAAATCTGTCAATATTATTGTCATTGCATTGGTCATATTAATGTCAAAAAACAATGAAATACGCGAATATTTGTCCAGTCATAAATGGATCAAATTTAGCTTGAGATCTCAAATCTGCTGGGCCATCACTTTGGATTGTGCTAGGGGAGGCAGCCTCCAAGTGCGAACACATTGCTGGAGTGGCGCTGGATCCGAAGGTTGCTCGTAATCTTCTTGCTGTGTATATGGCAAAGGGTGTTAATGCTACCACCGCTATTGAAGGAAATACATTATCTGAAGAGCAAGTATTAGAGCGTCTCAAGGGCCATTTGGTACTACCGCCCAGCCAAGCTTATCTAGGGCAAGAGATTGATAATGTTATTGATGCCTGCAATAAAATAATGCGTGAGATGGTGAGTGGCAAAAATCCTGACTTAAGTGTGGAAAAAATTAAACAATATAACGAAATGATTTTGAAAGGGCTCCCCCTTGAAGATCACGTTAATCCGGGAAAAATTAGGGATTATTCTGTAACTGTTGGTGGCAGATACAAGGGTGCTCCATGGCAAGATTGCGAACACTTGCTGCAAAGATTTTGTGATTGGATGAACGGTCCTGACTTCAAAGACAATAGATTGCCACCAATTGTTCTTGGGATTATAAAAGCAATTGTGGCACATATTTATATTGCCTGGATTCATCCATTTGGAGATGGTAATGGCCGGTACGGCGCGGTTGATTGAATTGCAAATTTTGCTAGCCTCACGGGTACCGACACCAGCATGTCAGCTCCTGAGCAACCATTACAATCAAACAAGGACTATGTACTATAGTAAGCTTGATGAGTTGAGTCGTAATGATGGCAATTTGGTCCCGTTTTTTAATTATGCCGCAATAGGATTTGTTGACCAGCTTGTTTTGCAAATTCAGAAAATACAAAAATTTCAGCTGGAACTTGCGTGGGAATCTTACGTTAACGGGCGATTCATTGATAAGGATACAAAATCGGGGACTCGTCGAAAACAATTGCTATTTGCTCTCTCTAATTTTTCTGAGAAATTAGAGGTAGTGCCCGTTGACGCGATAAGAGAATTGAGCACATACTTAGCTGCGGCCTATGCAAATAAAACGGACAGGGCCATTACGCGTGACCTTGAAATACTTAACCAAATGCAGCTGGTTGAATTTACAGATGGTGGGAAGTGTGTTCGAGCAAGAACAGAAATTATCAGAGCATTTATACCTGATCGTAGAATTGCCTGATCACCGCCGCAGTAAATTAGTCGTAAATGTAAGCTGATTAATGGCATTGGCAATACTACCGGCGACACTAGTTAACGGGTAAAGATACTGAGTGGGATATTGACTTGGGTATGGAGCAAACTGCAGTCGGTATTGCGGGGGAAGAACTGGACTCGGATATTGATATTGATACGGATATTGATATGAGGGCAGATACGCGGGTTGATATTGTGGTGGATACGGTGACTGATATGGCGATGTATATGGTGGCTGATATGGATATTGGGGTTGATATGGCGGTTGATATGGTGATTGATAATTCAACTGATTTGGATAGTTGTTTGGATAAGAATAGACTGGCGGCTTATAGTTTGGGGCAGGATTGGGATATTGAGGATAATAGCTGTTTTCCAAGTAAACGCCCGGCTTGGGTATTACTTGGGCATGAACCTCTATAGCTCCTTGCATAATGCGCACGTCTTCAAGGCGAATTCCCATTGTCTGTTGCCCGACATGAATATCTTCAACGCGCCCTTGATGAACGCTATCCATCAAACGATTAAAAGTTTGTTGTTCTGACAAATATCCCGGATAATTATTTCTTTCTAGCAGCGCGGGAAAATGCTCAGAGGATGCAGGTAGTGATGGTATTGTCCCTGCGTAATTGTGTGGCTTGGGAATTATCTGAGCATCAACTTTGATTGTGCCTTGCGCAAGGCAGGCATCCTCTAAACGAATTCCCATTGTTTGTTTTCCAACACGGAGATCCTCGATGCGCCCCTCATGCACGCTATCCATTAAACGGTTAAAAGTTTCTTGTTCTGGCAAATAAGCTGGATAATTATTTCCTTCTGGTGGCGAGGGTAAATGTTTATAAGAAGGAGCCAAAGGCGGCATAGTTTCATTGTCACTATTAGCCAAGCCAGGCGCAATTGGGTTGATTGAATTTTGATAAGGTTGATACGAATTGCCGTCCATTGTTTTACCAGCAAAGCGAGCCCAGTTGCGTTCATCCGGAAGTTTAAGCACTTCCTGTGGCAAAATTGTGGCTATAATACGACAGGGAGATTAAATTGATTCGATTAATTGATATAATTTGCCTATGAGCGAACAGAATTATTTTCTGAGCACTACTAGACTAGGCTTTCGCTGCTGGACACAGGAAGATTTTCCACTAGCACTTATGCTTTGGAGTGATCCCAAAGTGAGTAGCTTATTGTCTAAACAGCCTTGGCGAGAAGCTGATGTTAGAAAGATGCTTGATAATGAACTTGAATATAAAAAGAGTTATGGTGTGCAGTATTGGCTGGTCTTCAGACTAGCAGATAATGAATTCATTGGTGCTTGCGGATTGCGACCATATCACCCTAGAGAGATTATTTATCTATTTGGCTGTCATTTGCGGCCAATTCATTGGAATAATGGTTATGCTACTGAGGCGGCAACAGCCGTCGTTGATTATGCTTTTTCACAATTGAAAGCTAATGGCTTATTCACCGGGCATCATCCGGATAATTTTGCCTCAGCGAGAGTGTTGTTAAAGTTGGGTTTTGAAGAAATAGAACCACAACTTTATGAACCAACTGGACTGATTCATCCTAATTATATTCTCAATGCAAAACAATTTAGTCTCAACTCTAGAGCAAATAAAAATTAGAAAGTATTGCCTACGTTACTTGCAGCAGGCAGCAGTGCTTCGCTGTGATTGGCGATGTGTCTGTTTAGCCAACCGATCAGTCCAGCGACGACATCTTGATCAAATTGCTTTTGTTCAAAAATTAAATGTTCGGCATGTCCAACAAATACGAGATCTTTATCCTTTGCCGTAATTGCTTGATATAGCGTCAATGTGCTCAATGGCTTCACAAGCTGATCGCAATATCCCTGAAAAATTATCACTGGTGTGCATTTTATTTGGGCAGCATATTTCAGATTATCATCCATAAATTTTTGAAATCCGATTAGTTCAACCGGAGAAAAATTCATGCGTGAACTGGGGTCATCCTCCCAGTCCATCCGCAATTGGGGATCTTGTGTTGCCTGCGCAACCACCCGCTCACCTATATTGAATTGCTTGTGGCTACCTTTCAAAAATTGAAGGGCTACCTCCAAAGAGGTTATGTTAGCGTGAAAACGAGATCCTGACGGCACAGAGCTAACAGCTCCATCGACCAAATCAGGGGAGACTGCTGCCAGGCGCAAAGCAATAGCACCGCCCATTGATTCTCCTAAAATAAAAATAGGCATACCTGGATAATCATTTCTCAATTCGCTTAGAATTCTTTGCAGATCGCTGATGATGGCCTTAAAATCAACTTTCTGATACACCTGATCATTGCGGTAAGAGCCAAAACCACGCACATCGAAATTGATAATGCCAAATCCCTCGTGTTGAACCCTTTCTGAAAAAGGAGTATAAGCACTGTGATGGAGTCCCAGTCCATGCACCGTTACTATTAGTGCTTTTAGTTTGGTGCGTGGATCAAAGAAAGCCAGCCCTGGAGCTGTTTCACGTCCTACTCTTTCAGCAAACCAGTTATTAAAATCATGTTCTCTTGAAACAGGCTTAGCAATCACATTTTCTGGTATGCTTTCTCTAATAAAGTCTAAACCGTACTCACGATTTTTATACCCATTCCGCAAACCGTAAAGCTGTGCGCGCAACTCGGTGACCAGAGGATTATTTTCTGGATTCTTTATTTGTAATTCACTAATAATGCGTTCTTCATTTTGATGACGAAAATTCCAGAAGACCTTTTTGTAAAGTCGATCGGCAAGTTCTTGTTTTTCTTCAGAGCGCAGGACATTGGTCAAACTGAGCAAACTCCAGGCCAGCTCGGTGCTATCAGGACCATATTTCAGGTAATCAAGTTTTGCCACTTTTGTGTAAAAGGCTTCAGTGTCCCGCAGATTATTAGCTGCAAGATCGCACGCGGCAAGCCCTTCATACATTGGCGCCAAGTCACAGTTCCAGTCACCCAGCCTTTTACGAGCAATCATTAAAGCCTGCTCATATGCTTCTTGCGCTTTGCTAATTTTTTTCTCTACAATCAAATAGCGGGCTAAAACGAGTAAGCCATCCATTTCTGTTAGGCTACCGTCGTCTTCGGCAACGCTGTCTTTCACCGCTAGCTCAAGACCTTGTTGCGATTCTTTGGATGCCTCCTGCCAGTGTTCTAACTGCGCATCGCACACCGAAAGATTTACGTATAATCTCGCTTTAGCCTGATTGGTCAATCGAGAATCTAGTAATTGTAGGCATTTGCTTCGCGCTTGGGCGAAATCCCTTTTGTAAAATGCCTCATTGGCGTAATCGATAATATGCGCATCGCCATAGTCGTCTTTCGTGAGCGTGTTGTCATCCATAGAAAGCGGGCTGTCCGCGTAGCAAGGCATTGCGCTCAGAAGCAATATGCTCAAACCTATGGGAATAACGTAGCCAAAAAATCGCATCGGCTCATTATAATGGCCGAAGTGGTCCCTGTTATAAATTTTTTGGCATTTTAGCTGTTGATTTGTGATTATTTTATGCAAATTATGGCCAACCTGGCTTAATTATGAGAATATTGCGGATTACCGTGTATTGCTGAGCTTCTCGCAGCTATAAACTAAAGGCTATCTCGGCTCAATGGGCAGTCAATCTAGTCAGGCGTTTAGGATTAAAGGCAAGTATTAATGGTTCGCAGCAAGGTTTTAACTAAGACGATAAGTCCTAGCCAGCTATCTGCACAGAATAATAAACTGTCTAGCCTGCCTTTGCACGCGCTGATCGCGTGCTGGTTGGGCATGGTATTTGATGGCATGGACACCAATAATTTCATTATGACGTTGCATCCGGCTTTAGCAGACCTCCTTCATACATCCTCTGCTGCGCAAATCGGCGCTTATGGATCGGCGATATTGGCAATATTTATGGTGGGTTGGGCAGTAGGTGCTTGCCTATTTGGAATATTAGCGGACAAATTTGGGCGCACGAGAACACTAATATTTTCTGTGTTGCTTTATGCTGTGAGCACCGGATTATGTGCCGTTGCTCATTCATGGACCGAAATGGCATTTTATAGATTTTTGGTTGGTTGTGGTATTGGCGGTGAGCTTTGTATCGGGGGAGTGATGCTTGCTGAAATTTGGAAAGGCAAATCACGTCTATATGCTACTGGTGTTTTGCAAACTGGTTTTCCATGCGGGATTCTATTGCTTTCTGCTGCCAATCTTCTTATTGGCCAATTTGGTTGGCGATGGCTTTATCTAATTGGCATCGCACCAGCATTTCTTGCCATTTATATTCGCACAAAACTTGAAGATTCAGACGATGCAAAAAAGGTGAGAGACTACAGAAATGGCTTAAGAGCCAAGGCAGAAAAAGATCTGGCAGCGCATGAAATTGAATATTTGCGGTCGCCGCTTTTTGAGTTGCTCAATCGCTCTAATATACGTAAGACACTGATAGTAACCGCTATGGCTACTTGTGTCAGTATTGGTGCTTACGCTGTGCTTGGCTGGATTCCTGCTTGGATCAATCAGTTGACAGGCTCTGCCGCTGTGCAAGAGAGAAGCTTTGCTCTGATTTCTCAAAGCTTGGGGTTCTTTCTGGGTGCCGCCACAGCTGGATTGCTTATATCGGCGATTGGAAGAAAATGGGCTTTTCGGATTGCCTTTGCTGGTGCTCTTGTTGTTTGTCCTCTTATGTTTCTGACCACAAAGGTATTCGGTACTCCGCTTCTTATTTGGACATTTTTTGCTGGTTATTTTGTCATGGCACCCTACAGCTACCTATTTATCTATGTGCCGGAGTTGTTTGAAACACGCTTGCGAGCAACCGGGTTTTCTTTTGTTATTCAATCAGGAAGAGTTTTTGCCGGACTCGTCTGTCTTCTTAGCGGCCAACTAGTGGGTGTATTTGGCGGATCGTACGCTATGGCCGGCGCTTCTATCGCTTCATTTTATCTTTTAGCATTGCTGGCAACATTTTTTATGCCAACATCACCAGGAGTTGTGAAAGAAGAATTGCTGCCGCTAAATATCGAGCGCGCGCCAGAGATACCATGATGCCACTGTGCGGTATGGACGCCAACGCTCTCCGTGGGCATGCAGCTCTTTAGGTGTGGGTAGATTTGCGTAACCATATGTGGTAGCAAATCCCTTGCGCACCCCATAATCGTTAATTGGCAAAATGTCTTGGCGCCCCAATCTAAAAATGAGCATCATTTCTACGGTCCAGCTGCCGATGCCACGAATTGCCGTCAAGCATTCAATAATTTCATCATCATCCATTTTCTTGAGCTGTGCTGCGCTAGGCACAATGCCCTCGATTGCTTTGTCGGCCAAGTCTTTAATCGAGGCGAGTTTGGAGCGCGATAAACCGGCCCCACGCAACGATTCATCGGGCATGGCTGAGATTTCATGCGGGCAAAGAAATTTAGGAGAGCCAAATAATTCCTGAACGCGGCCAAAGATTGTTGCTGCCGCTTTGCCATTTAATTGCTGATACACAATAGATTCGGCTAAGGCATGGAATGGACTATTAATTGGTTTTAGCTTTAACTGAAATGGTCCCACTCGTTTGATCAGTTTGCGTAAAACAGGATCTTGAGCTGAAAGCTCCCGCAACGCCAAGTCTGCATCGAAACCCAATTTGTCGTTGCGTATAAGCTTCGGCGATTTTGTATTTGTTCTTTTAGTGCCTGTTTTTGTTAAACTTTTAGTCATGTTGCCATCGAGATTGATGTCCGTTAATCAATTTAGCTTATCATGCACAATTGTAGTACTGAAAAGGTGTAAATGGCTATGGTTAAACTGCCATTTGATCCAAATTCTCCATTTTTCAATTTGCTGGGTCTTATACTCGATTCTTTTGGCGGGTTGTATCTAGCTTATGACCTGTTGGGCGGGAAAAATGGGCCTTTGCGAGTGCTCACAAGAGTGGTCACTTACGGCGTATTTTATTTCTTCTCATATACGATTCTTCTGGGGCTCAAATTTGGACTAATCGCTGGCATTGGTTTGGGAACAGCATTAGGTATCGAATTTAGCCGCATAGCTAGAACGGGAAATGGCGGCGGATTTAAGTTTCAATTTTTTCTTGCTTTTATACGCGGTATGAGTCTTGGTTTGGGCGTATGGCTGACGGTGGATAGACATCTGGGTCCTCTTTTGGCATACTTAGTTGGCTGGCTCTTTCCAGTTCATACTTCTTGCACTTTGCCCCTAGCGATATTTGCGCCGGGGAGAAGACCGGACTGAACAAGCGAAAAATTTGGGCGGCAGGCTGCCGTGGTCTAGCGGTTATACTAGCTGGTTTGCTTGCCGGGCTATTGGTTCATGTTCGGTCTGATTTGCAAATGCAAGCCGTTTGGATCGGATTTTGTGTTGGTGTGGCTAGCTTTATCGTTAGCATTTTTGTACCGGTAATTGAACAGTGGTCAGAAGAATTACCGCCGCAAAGGCTTGGCATGCTGGGCGCAATTTTATTTATGCTTGGTTTTTGTTTGCAGTCTGTGCCATATCTTTCTGCCTGTATCCAATTAAAAACAGGCATCAATAGGGGAATTTGTGATCGTTGAGAAGGCATCGCCAATAGCCCAATTAACTATCAGTGCTTTTATATAAACTATGTAGATGCAGCTTGCGCAGCTTTGGCGCTTTGAATGCAGCGATAAGCACTACCAGTAGTGTCATACATCCACCGAAGACTACCGACGGTACCAGGCCCATAAGTTTGGCTGTTACTCCGGATTCAAAGCCGCCAATCTCATTGGATGATTGAACAAACATGCTGTTTACAGCGGCAAACCGGCCTTTCATATTATTCGGCGTCACCAATTGAAAAATGGTATTTCTCAACCATACGCTAACACCATCGAGCGCTCCGCTAAGGGCCAGTAAAAATAAGGAAAGATATAAACTTGTGGATAAACCAAAACAAATTATGCATAAACCAAAACCGGTTATCACGGCTAATAATATGGCGCCGGCATTATCTGCGATTGGTCGATGAGTTAAAACTATAGCCGCCAGTAGAGCGCCCACCGGTGGTGCTGCCCTTAATATACCAAGTACCTGTGGTCCAGAATGAAACACTTCTGATGTGAACATAGGCAAAAGTGAGACGGCGCCCCCGAACAATACGGCAAACAAGTCCAGGGCCATTGCCCCAAGAACTATTTCATTGTTAAAAACAAAACGCAAACCCTGATGGATATTTTGTATAACGCTGGCATTGCCTTTGTGTACAGGGGGAGTTTTGGATTTCAACATCAGAAAAAAGACTAAGGCACCAAGTGAAAGCAAAGAAGCAATGAAATAAGTTTTTGAAACACCAAAACAGACATAAAGCAATCCCCCCAGGCAAGGTCCAGTAACTGCTGACGCTTGCCATATTGTTGTGTTCCAGGCTATGGCATTGCCATATAGTTTACGCGGAATAATGTCAGATAACATGCCGAATATGGCTGGGGCATAAAAGCCTCTGGCTAAGCCAGTAATCGCGATTATGCAATAGATGAGAACTATTAAAAAGCTAGTGTGCTGAATATTTGCCGAACAAATTGATAGGGCAGCTAAGCTTATTACCATAGCAAGAACAGAAGCGCGAGCAATTAATTTGCGATCGATAATATCGGCGATATGCCCAGCATAAAGAGATATACCTAATGCCGGTAGTGCTTCGGATAAGCCAATTAAGCCGAGAGAGAGGGGATCTTTTGTGAGAGCATATATTTGCCAACCCACAGCTACCCCTTGCATTTGCACAGCTATAGTCACCAGTAAACGGGCAACAATCAAAAGGCGAAAATCACTTATTCGAAGAGCCGCATATGGGCTTTCTATCATAATGGCACATTAAAAAAACGGACAGCAATCTACTTTATGATGCGCTATGTCCGCATCTCTGTCAATAAAATGATCAGTCGTGCGCCAAATGACTGCAGATTTTTATTTCAATCGTTCCAAGAGGGCGGAGTAAAGAAGGCTGATTTAACGAGTAGTAATCCTAGAGGTATAAATAGAAACACAATTAGGCATAAGGGAACTACTAAAGAGTCCCAATGAATTACTTTATGAAACAGTGGTTCTACCACAAACATTTCGAACTCTTCTCCAAACATACATTGATACCTCTGGTTGCCGTAATACCTTGAGCGTTAGAAACCCGTGGATTCTAACTCTCATATCCGCAACCGGGCAATGAAAAAATTGGCTAAATATTACAACTGTGTGGTTATAATAAGAATTATTGTCGGAACTGAACCGAAAGCGGCTCTGATTCAGTGTTTACAGGAATGTACTCGGTGCGCCATGCACGGTTACAAGGTGTTGCCTGTGGTATCATATATGGAACGGCTATATTCACAACTTCTCCACATTTGCATGTTATAGTTCATCTGCTGCGGTTTTTGAGCCGCCTGCAGTTGAATATTCTCTTGTTATATATACATTTGCAATCTGCGTGCAGTTTAGTTGCTTTGCAATTCTTCAGTAACAATCTGGCGTACCAGATTGCCATCGGCCAATCCTTTTAATTGGGGCATGACCACTTTCATCACTGAGCCCTGATTGCGTCCATCTGCTGGGATATTCTTGATAAGACCCTGCACGATTTGCCTGATTTCTGCTTCTGATTTTTGTGTTGGCAGATATTTAGCGAGAATGTCTCTTTCTCGCGCTTCTTTCTCTGCTAGCTCAGTACGTCCTGCTTTTGAATATTCAGCAATAGAATCATTGCGCTGTTTTACTTGTTTTTGTAATACGGCAAATTCTTCTTCGGAAGAGAGGGCATTGCCTGTTTCAACGTGCTTATAAGTAAGAGCCGATATGGCTGAACGCAGAGTGTCAATTAGAACTTGATCTCGTGCTTTCATGGCCTCTTTAAGGTCGGCTGAAATTTTTTCTTTGATGCTCACGATTTTTTCCTATCTATTAACTGATGGTATGCACAGTATACTGTCATTCGAAAGAACCTTTACTATGACTGAAGAGTCTAGAGGCATTATGCTTTTTATCAATTCTAGTATTCAAATTCCGCTCAATGAGTTCGAGCTTACCTTTGCGCGTAGTGGTGGTCCAGGAGGACAGAATGTCAACAAGGTAAATAGTAAAGCAATTCTGCGCTGGTCAATAGCCTTAAGTCCCAGTTTATCGGATGAAGTGCGCGGAAGATTTATAAGGAAATATGCCAACCGTATTACGGCTGATGGGGAACTCATTTTAACCAGCCAAAAGTATCGTGATCAAAGTCGCAACATCGATAACTGTTTAGAAAAGCTCAAAGAGATGATTGAAAGTGTGGCTGCTAGACCAATCCTGCGTCGCCCTACAAAACCAACCCTAGCCTCTAAAGTGCGTCGCAGGAAGAATAAGGATCAACACTCACAAAAAAAACAGAAACGCCGCCCTCCAGAAATGGAAAATTAACGGCGTTTCTATTTTTCCAAGACGCGATTTTAGTGATGATAACGACGGGCTTCTTCTTCTTGCCAGTAGGTATCACGATTCCTGTCATATTTTTCATAGAGTTCATGCAGCTGGCGGTCCGATAGGTGTTTTCCATGGGCTCTTTGCCAAGCACAATATTCATCGTAATCCCATTTTCCATCATGATTTTGGTCGTTATTTTTAAACCAATCATCATGATGTTTTGCCAAGCTAGGGGCTTGCAGGCTTACCAGGCTCAACAATATTAGTGTTGTTAGGGCAATTCGTTTTTTCATTTTTAACATCTTGTTATCCTTACTAAAAACCGATTTAATTTACGGGTTTCAATTGTCCGATCCATAATTCGACAGATCTTAACTTATTAGGCGGACCGTTCTCTTAGAAGTTAAGAATTTGATTGCAATTCGATGACCACCCTTATCGGCAGGTTAAATGTTATCGGTTTGCATTAAATTTAGCCTGGCAAACGGAAAGAGGAGAACAGCAGGTAGAAATACGTATTGCGCCAGTATAAAGCTTTGACTATTATCAAGCCCATAGCTCTAAAGCGTTTAATTGAGGAATTAATCTATGATGGCTGAAGCCTTTGAAATGTTTGTGATTGAGCCAATATTCCACAAGACTATTTCTTGGGATTCGCCAGTTATTCCGATATGTTTTCTCTTGTGCTTATTTATTCCTCTGGGCATCATAATAGCCAGGTCGGCTTTTTTTAACCCCGATTATTCTAAGAGCGAATAATAGCCTCTACAAACAAAATTGGTTTTGCACGCTTGGTTTCTTTGCCCAGTAATTTTTAGACGACTTGTCCGGCGGCAAAGCCAGATGACCACGCCCATTGGAAATTGTAACCGCCCAATTGTCCAGTTACATCAATAACTTCACCGATGAAATATAAGCCCGGTACCTTTTTTGCTTCCATGGTTTTCGAGGATAATTCATTGGTGTCCACACCACCCTTGGTGACTTCGGCTTTCTTGTAACCTACTGTGTTCTCGGGAAATATTTGCCAATTCTGTAAATTGTAGGCAATCTGTTGTAAGTGTTGGTCCGATAATTCGGCCAGGGTTTTTTGAAAAGAAAAATATTCGCAAAACTGTTCAGCGAATCGCTTAGCTAGAAATTCGGACAAAATGTTCTTGAGATGAATTCTTGGACTTTCCAGTCTTTTTTTCATCAGCAAGCCTTGGGCATCCACTTCCGGCATCAGATTTATTGCTATCGGCAGGCCCCTTTTCCCAATATAAAGATGCCTGTAAACTTGCTGGACCACTTAGCCCGGTGTGCGTGAAAAGTATATTTTCACGAAAGGCGACACCATTACACGAGACAGTAGTATCAATAGAGACACCAGCTAGACTGCAAAAGCGTTTCAAGTCAGTTTTGCCAAAACTGAAACCATCGAGAGCCGGGGCAGGCGCAATAATCTTTAGACCAAACTGGCGGGCAATATCGTAACCAAATCCGGTGGCACCAATTTGTGGTATGGAAAGGCCGCCAGTGGCAATTACCAGCGATTCAGTCGCAAATATTCCTTTATTAGTCTTCACCACGAAGCCACTATTCTTTGTAATTGTTTCGGTTTTACAGGCCAACAGGAAATGGTTGCCTGCTTTTTGGCACTCTTTGGATAAGAGATCAATGATTTCTTGCGCCGAGTGGTCGCAAAATAACTGTCCCAATTTTTTCTCGTGAAATTTTATATGGTAGCTTTTTACTAAATTTACGAAGTCTTGAGCTGTATAGCGTGCGAGGGCCGATTTGCAAAAATGTGGATTTTGAGAAAGGAAAGCGGCAGGTGTGGCATTGATATTTGTAAAATTGCAGCGGCCGCCTCCTGAAATCAGAATTTTACGGCCAATTTTTTCACCATGGTCCAATAGCATTACTTTGCGGTTTCGCTTCCCAGCTTCGATACCGCACATCATGCCGGCTGCCCCGGCGCCGATAATCAATACATCGCAGGTTTCCATGCCCCTAATTTGTTGTGGTTCTTCTTAGTCTTTGTATCAGCCAATTTTTGGACATACCTTTTGTCCTTGTACCATTAGCCAATTGGGAAAACAGGCATTTGGTACAATCGTTAACTCAATGTACTAATCAGTTGTGGAGTATCAAATGAAGAAGATTTTAGTAGTATTTGTTTGTCTGGCGGCGGTTGCTTCTTTGTGTCCGTTGGCGAATGCTGGTCTTGTAAAAGGAGCGGTGAAGGGAGTAGGCAAAGGCGTCAAATCCGTGACTGGTTGCGTTGATAGAGGCGTTAAAGGCACCGCAAAGGGTGTGAAGAGCGCGGCTGGTGGTACTGGCAAGGCAGTCAAGTCAGTTTTCTAATTTGAACCGTTAGTTCATTTTTAAAGCATAATTTGCCAAATAATTAATAAAATCTATCTGAATCTTGTTGCTGCTGACATCGGACTGGACCAGAGCAGCTACTTGGGCAAGTCAATTATTGGTATCTATTGAATTGTGGTAAAATTAAAAGTTCGTTTCACTTAAGGTATTGCTTGCTGGTTTATCCAGTAGGGGTCGATTGCATCGACCCGTCTTCTATGAGGGGGAATTTTGGGAAATCTAAAAGACGCGGTTACATACGAAGTTACTTTTATTATCAAGCCGACGCTTGACGAGGAAGCAGCTGATCGCGTTGCCGTTGCGGTAGAAGAGTATATTAAAGGACAGGGCGCCACAGTGGTTTCTACCGATAAGAAGGGCAGGCGTCGTTTGGCCTATGAAGTGAACAAAATGAAAGATGGTTATTATGTTACAACTGTCTTCACCGCTCAACCGGAATCCGTAGCAGTTATTAAACGCATGATGACTTTGTCCGAGGATATTACTCGCTCTTTGATCATTATTTATCAACCCGAAGACGCGGTAGTAGAAGGCGCTGGGGTTCGAAATTTTTCCTAGTTCGAGGCAGATTTTGAAGGTAATTTATAAATGAGCCTGAGCAAAATTGTTGTTAGTGGTAAAGTGATCCGGGCGCCGGAGAAGCGCTTCACGCCTGCGAACAATGTAGCTGTTACTGAATTTATTATTGCAGTTGACTCTCTATCTCGGTCGGAAGCACCTCCAGAGAGTACCCCGGTTAAAGTTACCACCTGGCGCGAATTAGCCGAGCGCTGCGCGCACGAAATAAAAAAAGGTGATTTAGTAGCAGTTGAGGGTCGTTTACAAATCAATAACTTTGTTACGGCCGAAGGACAAAGACGTCGCGATGCCGAAATTGATGCGGTGAATGTGGAAAATCTTTCAATAAGCGTAAACAAAGTACAAGGAACATTTAACCCCGCCGATGAGTCGGACTTTGTTCCAGTTCCAGCCAGAACAGCTGGCAAGCCCAATTTGGTTTCTAGTGGTGCTTCCACCTCTGGCAATAGTGAGGAAGCGGCTTCTATTTTTGCCTCAGATGATGAAATTCCCTTTTAAGTATCAGGATAGATTTTTGTATTTGTTGTGTAAGGAGTAAAGATGCGTGTAATGCATGATTCCGCGTTGCGGCGAAAAAAAGCCTGTGGGTTTTGCGCCGATAAAGTGGAAGCTATCGACTATAAAGATGCCAGTCGGCTGAAGAAAGTTTGTCACCGAGAGAGGCAAAATATTGCCGCGTCGAATCAGTGGCAATTGTGCCCGTCACCAGAAGACGCTAACCATAGCCATTAAACGTGCTCGCGACATTGCCTTGATGCCCTATACTGCCGATGGTTAATCTAGGGTAAATGAGCAAGTCTTTTCATTTGAAGCTAAGCCGAAGTGGTGAAATGGCAAACACGCTACGTTCAGGTCGTAGTGAGCTCACGCTCTTGTGGGTTCAAGTCCCACCTTCGGCAGGTTCTAGCCACATTTAAAACTACGAGGTAAGCTTGAGCACATCGGATAGAGGAAATTTTCGTCGTCCAGACGAAAGGCGCGATCAGCCACTACTAAATGAAAGAATTCGCGACCGCGAGGTGCGGTTAATTGATGAGGAAGGAGGACAGCTGGGCATAGTCCTTACTAGAGAGGCTTTACAAATTGCCCGGGACAAGGGTCTTGATCTATTGCTTGTCCAGCCAGATGCCAACCCTCCTGTGGCAAAAATTTTAGATTTCGACGCTACAAATTTGAAGCTGAAAAACGAGCCCGCGAAACCAAGAAAAAACACCATATTGTTGACGTAAAAGAAGTCAAGATGCGATATAAAATTGAAGAGCATGATTACCAGGTAAAGGTAAGAAGTGGTCATAAATTCCTTAATGATGGTGACAAAATTAAGGTAATTATAGTTTTGCGTGGACGCGAAATGCAGCACAAGCAATTAGCCATTGAACTTGATGAATCGCTTTGCTGAAGATCTTAAAGACTTAGGAATAGTTGACAGAGAGGCTCGAATTGAAGGGAAAAGTGTTATTATGATCATTTCGCCTATTCCGCAGAAGGGCAAACCTGCTCTGGTGGAGCGAATGGAGCCTGTAGAATAAGCGTTTACCCTGTTCTATCAGATCTAAGACGTAGGGACAATTTTTCAAACTGCAACTGGAGCCTGTTATGCCTAAAATGAAAACAAATAAAGCGGCTGCCCGCCGTTTTAAAATTACCGGCACCGGTAAAATTTTGCGCAGACAGGCAGGCAAAAGACATTTGAATGAATGGAAATCGGCTAATGATAAGCGCAATTTGCGTGGCTGGGCAGCTTTTCGAAAAGAGTCAGAAGAAAAACGTTCAGGAACTTTTCCCTTATCCGCAGTACGTTGGTTGATAATTACTTTCTGGCTAGCTAGATTACAGAATCACATTGTTGCCAGTGAGAAGATTTAGGAGATAGATTATGCGAGTCAAACGTGGCAACGTTTTACAAAAGCACCACAAAAAAATTATCAAATATGCAAAAGGATTTCGTGGCTCTAAATCCACGCTTTTTATTGCTGCCAATCAGGCGCTTATGCAGGCCTGGAAAAATGCTTATCGTGATCGCCGCAAGCGTAAAAGAGATTTCCGCAGCTTATGGATAGTGCGTATCAATGCCGCTTGCCGTATGCAAGGACTTAACCTATGGCCGGTTCATCAATGGATTGCAAAAGGCCAATGTCAATTTAAACAGAAAGGTTCTAGCTGAGCTTGCTGTGCATGATCGCGAAGCATTCAATAAATTGGTTGATATGGCCAAAGAGCATTTGCAATTACAAATTGCATAATGCCCGTCCATATATAAGCGGGCGGACTGGCGCCCGCCCCTACGATGTCGTTCAGATAAGTTTGTAGCTAATGCGAGTTTGACCGCTTTTAACACGAAGCTTGGTCAGGCTAATTTCTTTTATTTCCTCACTGTTTTTAACGTGTGTACCGCCGCAAGGGCAACCTAATTTGGGCACGAATGTTACCACGCGCACAGGTTTATCTTCGCTGACATAATGCGGGACAGACGAGCAAAGCTCTGCTAATTCTGCCTTACTGGTAGTGATTATTTCGGACTGGAACTGCGAATTAATTAGTTCGTTTACTTTTTGCTCCAGGTGCAAGCGAATATCTTCGCGTCCATCAGCAGCAATTTCGCCCAAATATTCTACATACGGTCCATCCGGGAAATGATAGCCTTTAGTTGGTGTTAATGGTAATCCCAGTGATTGTACAGCAGCATCAATTAAGTGCCCGGCTGAATGCAACCGAGCGTGAAGAAGGCGGCGGGGCATCTCAATGGTTAGTGTAACCTTCTCATCCGGGGCAATTGTCCCTTGTATAAATTGACCAAAATGATAGACGATGCCGTCTATTAGCCGCACATCCTTGACGATGAAACACCCCCCATTGCTATTGCTAATCTTACCTTGATCAGCCGGCTGTCCGCCCCCCTGTGGATAAAAAATAGTTTGATCCAATATCAAGGCTGTGCCTTTTCCATCAACTTCTTGTGTTGATGTCACGGTGGCATTGTGTTCACTTTGATAAGTGTCCTCAAGGTACAAAAGCTTGGTTCCAGAAATTGAATTGGTAATCATATGTGTTTCCTGGCTAGTGGAATAACTATATTAGGCGGCATTCCTCGGACTTAACTGACGTGTACTACTAAAATTAAAGATCATAAGATTATTATGGTTAATGAAAGGGGGCTAGCCCTAACAGCAATAACCAATGAACTTTGTCGGCATATTTGGAAGATTTCAAGATAATATACTAAGCTAAGTTTGCCTTAATGGAGATTTTTCTAGTCAATGAAAATACTTTTGCCCATAGACGGCTCTTACCATTCTGATAATGCTCTTGAATCAGTGCTCAATGAGCCCTGGCCTGAGAACAGCACATTTTGCTTAATGACTGTGGCCGAGCCGTTGCACAGCCTGGCAGATTCTGTATTTGGTAGTTTTGGACAGATGGCGTTACAGGCTCAAAGAGCTCTTGATGAGGACATTCATAAAATACTGCGCGAAGGTGCCGATAAATTAAAGGCAAAATTCGGTACTGATAAAGTAATTGAAGAGTTCTATGAGGGCATGGCTGTCGATCATATATTGGACAGAGCGCAAAGCTGGAAAGCAGATCTCATCGTCATTGGGGCGCATGGTACCGGAGGTTATAACGACGGATCTTTAGGCAGTATTTGTTTGAAAGTAATGACTCATGCTCCGTGCTCGCTTAGAATTGTGCAGGCATTAAGCTCAGCCTCTCTAGAAAAAAAATTGTCCGCTCATAAGTCTTTAGTAACCTCCAGATTACTTTTAGGGATCGATCACTCAATTAGATCCAAATTGATTGTGGATTCAGTATTAAGTCGGCCATGGGCGCAGGACACCACTGTACAGGTGCTCACAGTAATAGAGGAAAGATTAGTTGCTGACCGTTCAAGATTTTTTCACGCTCCAGAAATCTCTCAGGGTAAAAAGGTAATTTATGCGGCTGAAAAAACTGAAGCGGAAAAAATGGTAAAAGAAGTTGCCGAAAAATTAGATAATAAATTTGGTAAAGGAAAAGTGACTTCTCACGTTCTAGAGGGTAATGCGCGCAGCCTAATTTTGCAAATTGCTCAAGATTGGCCAGCTGATCTCATTGTTCTTGGGGCTCATGGACAGGATAAATCCATTATGGAACATTTTTTGGGCAGTGTAGCCAGAGCGGTTGTAGAAAATGCAATGTGCTCGGTGGAAATTATTAGATGAAGTCTGCCAATGAAAGTCACAGAAATTGTCAGCTCCGGTAATCAGAGACTTAAATTAATTCGCAGTCTGGCTGAATCGGGACAAAGGAAAGATCAAGCCGGCGATCAAGCTCTCTTTTTGCTTGAAGGACAAAAGCTCATCCAGGATGCGTTGAACAAGAAAATTGAATTGATTGATGTAATTGTTAGTCGGACATATTTTGATAGTGGACTGAACAATACAGATCTGGCAGACAGGTTAGACCACGTAGTCGTTGTTCAAGATCGCATCTTTAATGAGCTTTATACGACTGATACTAGTTGTGGTATCATTGCTACTGTAGAGCAAAGGCGTTATCAGCTTGCTGATATGTTAACCGGGCGGCTTCTGCTCCTGGGTGACAATATTCAAGATCCAGGTAATTTGGGTACGATAATTCGCACGGCCCACGCTTTCCAGGCAGGTGGTCTCATACTTTCCAAAGGCAGCGTGGATTGCTATAACCCTAAAGTGGTTCGCTCTTCTATGGGGGCAATATTCAGTCTGCCAATTATTATCAAGGCGGATCTTCAATCTATTATTGATCAGCTTAAAGCACATAAGTTCCATATTATTGCGTTGGATAATAAAGCCAAAACACCGTTTTGGCAGGAAACTACGCCTGAGTCTCGAGCCTATATTTTGGGTAATGAAGGACACGGTATTTCGCCTGATATCAAAAATCTGGTCGATAAAAATGTCTCTATTCCAATTAGTCCGGACTGTGAGTCACTGAATGTTGCCGTAGCAGCTGGTATCATATTGTCCTGGTGCCGATTGCCAAAGACCAATCAATAACCATACTCTATCTGGTAAATCTATGACAGAAGAAATAATACCGGCAAGCGACAAAACAGATCCGTCAGAAAAAGTTATGACAGTGATTGAACATTTGGATGAACTGCGCGCTCGTCTGGTTCGATGTTTGATATACGCTGCCATTGGCATATCCGTTAGTTTATGCTTTGGCAAGAATATTTTACGCTTTCTTGAAGCACCGGCTGGAAACATAACATTCCAGGCGCTATCAATGGAAGAGCCAGTAGTTGTGTTCGTTAAAGTGGCATTTTACAGCGGGCTAATCTTAGTTTCGCCTTTATTGCTTTTTGAAATATGCCGGTTTATTGCTCCAGGATTAACCAGACGGGAACGCCAGGTATTAACGCCCATTGTAATCGGCAGTCCAATGTTATTCCTTTGTGGCGCTGCTTTTGCTTATTATTGTCTTTTGCCTTCGATGCTGCGCTTCTTCGGTTCTTTTGGAGTGGGCGTATCACCCATTAATCAGCGTCTTGATTTCTATGTTTCTTTGGTGAGTACAATTTTGCTTTATATGGGACTCTGTTTTCAATTGCCGGTTTTGATTTTTGCTTTGTCCTTTACTGGTATCATTAATTCGAAAAGGCTGCTTTCCATTTGGAAATATGCCATATTTTCTTCAGCCGTAATTGCGGCGATTATTACGCCTGACCCTACTGCAATGTCTATGCTTATTGTGATGGCAGCCTTGAGCACTCTTTATTTTGTTTCGATAGTCATGCTTAAATTATTTGGTCGTTGACGTGGACAGATTCATTACTGGTTTCATAACTGCTTTAATAGCTTTGATTTCTATAGATTGCTTGCGCCGGCTATATCTGGAACGGCAGCGCTTTGCTAAGGAAGATCTAAATGACTATGATTTATCTCTTGCTTGGAGAATTGTCATATTTTTGCTTTATCCCATATTTAATCTTCTTGCTCTATGGATATCGGTGATTGCCTGTCAGTGGTTTGGTGGATACGTCAAAAGCATGAATTATGGGCTTTTGTGGTATCAAGTCATACCGGATGAATTGGCTTCGAGAGCTTATTTGATGCCCGCTCTCTTTGCTGGCGAGGTTTTACAAATCCTCCTTGCTCTTCTCAGTTTGCCCGCTTTGCTTTTTCGCCCCCATCCGTTTTTATCGACGCTGATTATATATAACTGTTGTTTTATTCTTGCCGTTAATTTGATTTTTGATCCATGCTTATCTTTGTTGGGTTTCAGCAGCTCTCACTGGCAGATGGCCATTGCTTACGGCAGCAGGCGTGAAATAGCTTGGTTAGCAGCTGCTCATTTGGCGTTTACGGCAATATTTCTTATCGCTCTAAAAAGCTCTGCTATACAGATGTTTTTTGCAAAATTATCGAGACCTCTGGCTGTAGAGAAATTAAAAAAAGTTCTAGCTGAAAATAAAGACTCGGCTAGTTTGCCAGCCGCTTGCCAGCTGGCCATGCTTTATGATGCGACAGGCTTTGCTGGGCAAGCCCGGAAACAATTGCAGAAGCTTAAGAAAAATTCGCCTCAGTCCTTATATACGCGATTTGTTGAAGCTTATCTTACTTACCGCCGGCGTGACTACCGTCTGGCGCTCAAACTATTTGTTGCGGCGGCCGAAACTAGTCCTCAGTTGAGCAATGAACTGAAGAGCATGTTTTTTGCTGCTGCTGCTTGTTGTGCTCATGCTCAGCGTGACTTTACTTCCGCCCTAAATTTGATCGAACGGGCTTTAGAATTTGATCAACATTCTTCAATGGCTAGAATGGTTAAGGTGGATGTCTTATTAAGACAGGGTAAGGAGCAAAGGGCAGCAGAGGAACTGCAAACGGCACTCCTTGGTGGCTTGAATCCGGACCTTGAACAATCGATTCCTATTGATTGGCAGAAGGCTTTGAGATTAATTAGCGAATTTGAAATATCTTAATTTTTATCAACTATTGTCATAAACAAAAATCTAATCTCGTTTATGGCTCAGTTAATAATATAATTTGCCTGTTGTTTAGTTTTCAAGCACCGGTATTCGGCTACTGGTGTGACGGGGAGGCACCGGTTGACCAAATCTCCCAGGGCTTGTCGTCTTAAGATGCAAGGTAGGCTTTTGCTTTTGTGTTTTGGCGTTGCTTTGCCAATCACAACAGTTTTTGTCATATCGCTCTTTCAGCAGTTGTCTCTCTTGCAGTCAGCGTCCCTGCACCATATAGCCAAGCCAACCATTTCTGCCTGGCTCATGCAAACGATTTTTCTTGCCCTACTAGCGATTGCTGCGTCCACTTATCTGGCAATTCTAGCCACTGGGCATTTGACCCGGCAAGTTAAGCTTCTGGTCAAAGAGGTTCTCACCCTGGGTCGTGGAGACTTGAGTAAAAGGGTGGAAATTAGAAGCAATGACGAATTCGGCAAATTAGCCAAAGCTTTTAATCAAATAGCGGACAAATTACAAACCAATGTCGAGCATAAATCGACAGAAGATAAAATTTCTCAAGCAATTAGACAGTCACTTGATCTAGACAAAGTCTTAGAAACTACCGTGCGCGAACTGGGAAAAGCTCTGGGGGCAAGTAGATGCTGCCTGGCGCTTATGGATAATTCCAAACAAAGCGGTTCCAACCAATCGTCCAGATCTGATCAAGAGCTGATTTTTGATTATGTATGGTTTGACCGGGAGAAAAATGGAACTCCTCTCAATAACCGTTCTTTGCACATAGCTGAAAATAGCATCATGAGCATGATTATTGAGCAAGGCTCCATTTTGTCGCTCGATGTCATGGATGACGATGGACCCACGCCATTGTTTGAGCAAGGCAAGCTGGCGCCGGAAGATTGGCGGTCAATCCGCTCACTTATTGCTTGTCCAATTATCTCTTTAGAGGGAACAATTGGCTTGATTTTAATTCAGCAATGCGATTGTCTAAAAACATGGACTGATAAGGACCTGGAATTGGTGGAGGCTATCACCAAGCAACTGACCATCGCCATGCAGCATGCACATTTATACTATTATACAAAAACAATGGCCGAGCAGGCAATGCTCATTAATCATATTGTGCGCTCCGTAAGCAGTTCGCTCGAATTAGATACGATACTAGATACGGTGACGCGTGAATTGTGCAGCGCAATTAGCGCTGATCGCTGTCAGATTTTGCAGCCGGCCATTACCGGTCCACTCGTGGTCAGCCATGAGTTCTATAGTTTAAACCTTTCGCCTAATAAGGGATTGAACTTATACGCGCACGACCTTGATTTTAATCCCCGCGAAGTCGACCCGGTATTTTCGCAGGCAAATTTCCTGCTGGGTATAGATCTAGAAAAACTGAGCATGAGAAACACTCAGGTCTTTCCAGATCAATCAGCGGAAGGCCAATCATATGATCCCTGGCGTGTGTCTGTGATTAATGATACTGCCAGCGATGCCCGGGCTAATGCTTTTAGATATTTTCTACAAAGCTGCCAGAGCAAATCCTTAATTGCTGCTCCCCTGGTTAGCGAAAATAGAATTATTGGCTTATTGGTGGTTCATCAATGCGACTCAGCGCGCACCTGGCGCACTGGCGAAGCCCAGCTTGTTGCTTCTATTGCCGACCAGCTCGCGATGGCAGTCACCCACGCGAATCTATTTGCCAGGGTAAAATTTCAGGCTATTACTGATGGGCTAACTGGCTTATATAATCATATCTATTTTCAAAATCGCCTTTCTGAGGAGTTGCGATTGGCTGATCGCAAGAAGCTGCCCTGCTCGCTTCTTATGCTTGATCTGGATAATTTGAAACAGATTAATGATACCTATGGGCACCCCGTAGGAGATGCAGCTATCAGGCAATTAGCGACCATTCTCAAGACATTACTTAGGAGTGGAGACACTGCTGCTCGTTATGGTGGCGAAGAATTTGCCGTTATTCTGCCCGAAACTTCCTTGCTCGAAGCGGCCTTAATCGGTGATCGCCTCTGTACCCAAATAGCCAATGCCAAAGTGCCTGGACTGGTGCAGTTTACTGCTTCAGTAGGAGCAGCCTCATATCCACGCCAGGCCAAAGATACCAATGAATTGATTATTAAGGCTGATCAAGCTCTCTATGAAGCAAAGAGGGCGGGGCGCAATCAAATATGGATTTATGAAAGCATGGCTAGCCCCGGTCAAACACCAAAGGTTAATACTATTCCTGAATTTCGTGCCAACAGGCGCCTGGCCATTGCCAATTCCAATAAAGCCGAAGAACGAAAGGAATGAATCATGCTCATCGGATTTGTAGGGGCGGATTGTATCCGCCCGCGTAGAAACGGCGTATTTCCCCGGAATCGTAGGGGCGGGCGCAAGTCCGCCCGCTAGTACGCTAAAATACTAATATGAAAAAGCTAGTCCTATTCGACATTGATCAAACCCTTATCACTAGTGGTGGCGCGGGCTCACGTGCCTTATTTCAAGCTTTCGAAAAATTACTGGGCATTAGCATGCCCCAATTGAAGTCCGCTAACATTCGCATGTCAGGCAAAACTGACCCGCAGATTGTCCAAGAAATAATTCTTGCTTGCTGTAAAGACCAAGTAAGCCTAGAGCAATTACCAGATACAATCAAAGCCATCCTTGATCTCTATGTGCAATATTTGCCGCAATTGATTGCTAATACTACCAATTTCAATTTGCATGAAGGAGTAAACGAAATACTCACTCATCTTCAACAAAACGAACAAATTGCTCTTGGACTTCTCACTGGGAATATTGAGAAAGGGGCGAGAATGAAACTTGAGCGCGTGAATTTAAATGGATTTTTTCCCATTGGCGCTTATGGTTCCGATTCGGGCCAGTCGACTTGATCTACCGGCTATTGCTAATCAACGCGCGCAGGAATTCTATCAAACTGCTTTTTTGCCGACTCAGATTGTAATTATCGGTGATGCAGAAGGTGACGTGTTGTGCGCCAAGCACTACGGAGCAATCAGTCTGGCAGTTACCACTGGCAATTATACTGAGGCGGAACTGCGCCAGCATGGTGCAGATTATGTTTTTTCTTCGCTGAAGGATTGTGATCGGATTACGGAAGCGATCATGTCTGAAAAGGTATTTGCCAGTGGTGCAGGCTAGATTATGAATCAGAATACAAAGCTCAAGTCTGGGTACAACATTATATTTTACGATGGTGTTTGCGGGCTTTGTGATGCCCTTGTACAATTTATTTTGAAG
Organism: Candidatus Melainabacteria bacterium; assembly: GCA_963767815.1. Lineage (GTDB taxonomy): Bacteria > Cyanobacteriota > Vampirovibrionia > Obscuribacterales > Obscuribacteraceae > CAVYFJ01. The sequence goes on from CAVYFJ010000004.1 coordinate 910,854, forward strand.
CATGATCGCTCATCTAAATTTTTGTTCTGTGCTTTACAAAGCGATATAGCCGCCCAATTATTGGCCAAATACAACGAAACGAATAGTGACCTAAATACTGTTTTCGTTTTGACAGATTATGGCTTGCCCTCAAGTAAACTGCTCAAAAAATCCAGGGCAATATTTTATATTCTTCATCGTTGCGAATTACCATGGTACTCCCCGTGGTGCTGGCTAATGATATTCGATATTTTGCCGGATTTTCTTCTCAATATTGGCTATGACATAGTCGCCCATTTTAGATACAGTGTCTTTGGCCAATATGATTCTTGCGTTATTCCTGACCAGTCCGTGCGCGACAAATTTATAGATTTATAATTCCATGCCCAAGAAGCTTGGGCAAAAGTTCTTTAAGCAACATGGTTAACGATGTGAGCCGCCCACGCTGCTCAGAGGCACGATCGGCTAAACCGCGACCATGTTCTCCACCTTCCAGAGTACTGCGGGCATGCTCGGCTATTTTTTCCATTAATGTTGCAGCCTCGTTGACAGCATGAACATGCTCTGGATGTAATGGATTAGCTCGATCAGTTCGGCTTAGATGGTCTAATATATTCCGACTAAGGTTTAGTTGCTCTTCGATTTCAGCCCGGTGGTCTTTGTTAGCTGGATCAATTGCCGCCTTTTTCAGCTCTTCTATTCTTTTTCCCCACATCATAGCTAGTGGATGTGCCTCATGCTCACCAGCGACTTGTAGTCCGCCTTCAATTACACCTATATCTGCTAATGCAGGGGGTGCAGCCTCGTTTACTGTCCCGACATCCAATTCTCGCGCTAGGACTCTTTCTGCATCAGTCATTTCTGATCGCATATCGTCGGATTTTGTGGGTTCGCCTGATTCTGGATCTTTGCCTTTAGTCCGCCTCTCTTCGTCAGTCGGTAATAGTCCCAAGTATCTTAAGAGGCGAACATCGCTTTCATGTTTTAGTTGTTGCTCGTAACTTTGCAATGCGTCAAAAAAGCTAATGCGGCGATTAATTTCATGTGGTTCTTCTTCGATAGCATCTTTATAGACACGATACATCTCATCTCTGAGTTCACCTATTCGATCCTCGACGACTGTATCCAGTATTATGGCTACCGACTCTCCAGCTTCAGTTAACTTCGTCAGACCATGTTTTTCTGCTTTTACCAATCCGGAAACGGCAGCAGATAAATGGGCGGGGAAGTTCTTTACGTTTAAGTTGGGCAATATTTCTACATTTAATAGTTGTTGTATGCGCATCCTGTATTCTTCCGGTCTGACGCTTGGGGATGGTTCGCCGGTGCGCTCCCTCAGCAATGCTAATCTGATGGCGGCAAATTGTGCCTCAACCGATTGTCCTTCAGGTTCTATGGAACCAATAATTTGGCTGAATGGTTTGTCCCGAGCGAGTTGATCTCTGAATGAGTTTAAATCAACAATTTTCTGCTCTAGTGCTGCAATTTTTATTCTGGTTGCCACATTATCTTCATATGCCTTGAAGAGAATTTCAGCAGCCATTCGACGTCCATCGTCCAACCGTTTACCATTTCTATGTACTAAGACGGATTCTAAAAACTCATCATTTAATCTTAAGCCGAATGTCCGTTGTTTATAGCTTTCTTTAATCTCCGCTTTTGTAGTATCGTCCGCAGTAATGTCTATTGTGCTTGCAAGGTTACTTTCTCCCTCTCTTTTTCTTCTAATAGATCAATGACACGACAGAGCATCAATTCGCTATCATAATCGTGTCCTAATTCATGACCTATCGTTCCTTTGAGCTCGTCAACCGGATGAGTCCCTTGCATTAGCAGTCCTTCACGAATGGAGATCTGCCCTGGGGTATAGGAACCGTGTTCGCTGAGTTCTGACGATTTGGGATCATCAGGATCTGAGAGTTCGGTATCAGGAATCGCCACGATTTTTGGGCAGCGTAGCCCCAATTTGCCGGTGATTGCTTGCGCACTATCGACTACTCTGTCCAATCTCTTTTTAATAATCCATTCCATGGACTGACGTATTTCATCCGCTTTTTGTTCTAAGCCGCGAATAGTCCTATATTTAGCTAAAAGAGTAGGACTGTCTTGTAAAAGAGGCTCCATGATTGTCGAATTTTGCCAGCTTTGTTCAGTGAAGGTCTCGAGTACACCTAGATCATCGATGACGCTGTAACCCTGCCGCTCGAATATGTGATCTACGATCGCGTTTGCACTAGCCTCCCGCTCATTTCGCGCTTTCCTAGACGCTTTTACCCAACCTTCGTATGTTGCCTGTGGATCTAAACCATCTACCCACGGCTTGTCGCCCAATTGATGGTCGAATTGCTGTAAGTTTTTGTTGAGCAAAAGCGGATTTACCGCCGGCTGTCCATCGGTTGATTGTTTTTGATTGGTCCATTTTGCCAATAAATACTCACGTGCCATTTGCGTCGATTTTACATTCGTTCCGTCGGATAAAGCATAAGCATTCAGAACACGTTCATATTTTGCTGGTTTCTTTTCGATCAGATATTCCAGCGCACTTACGGAGAGATGTTCAAACGATTGTGGATGATCGCCTATTTCATCGGATGAGAAATATTTCGGCAGAGTTTGGCAAAATTTGATCTTTAATTCTGGATATGGATCTAGTGCCTTCATAAAATCATCAGCAGCAGATTTATCTGTTATTCCCGGCAGAGCGCTGGCAAAGAGGTCTAAAGGATTAAGATAGCCGGCTTGAAAAAGCTGAGCCATTTTTCCATTTTTGATGCTGTCTAAAATTATTGTTTGATCGGCAGGATCTCGACTGTGCTTCATTAAATGGCACATTGCACTGAATGTCGCCGCTGAATGAGAATCGGCTATTGCGCGCAGAATTTGCGGTAGATTATCGGGATGCAACGTCAGGATTGAGCCTACCGTCAGGGCAGCATCGGAGTAATTCTCTGCAGAACAAGCAAGTTTTGTTAGCTCTTGCACATTGTCTGTATTTACTGCTGCTCTGAGCGCGGAATTAAATCGTGCTCTATCAATGTCGTGCCAAAAAGCAAGCGTGATGCTCGTGACGTCGGGCTCTCCTTCTACTTTTGGACTGTTATGCGAATAACCAGATTCAATTTGTCTTCTATCAAAAACACGGTGCCGTCCTTTAATTACATCAACTTGGACAACCGGTGCCTCAGGGCGGGTTTGGTATTGCCTGATTTCATAACCGCTTTGTTGGTCAACTACTTCGTAGATACCCGTTCCGCCGTTGGACAAAGCCCGCATAACAACAATCGTCCTAGGTTCTGAGTATTTAGCCAAATTTGTATGACCAAAGGGACGAAGCGGCTTAGTCTTTGGACCATCTCCACCCGCTGGTGGTACTAGCTGATCCTGATTTCCAAAAAAGACTAACTCTGGAATATTTTTTTCACCAGGGCGGAGATCTTCAATCGATCTAGTTATTGGAGAAGCCTTGTTCGGCAAGTAATCTGTACTGCAAATATTCACCATGCTATCCACCCAATTGCTTATTTCTGGATTCTTTAGCATTGCGCGGGGCATCGTTCCCCCTGAGGAAAAACTGACAAAGCGCGCTCCGCGCGCGCCGATAAAAATATTTGTATTTTCGCGCACATGCTCGAGTAAATTGCGCATAAAGATAGTGTCATTGGGACCTTTATGTGACTTGGTAACGCTTCGTTGACCGGGAGCAAAAAATGAAGCGAATGGATCTTGACGGTTTATAGGGGACTTTATTCTTTTCTCTTGGCCGTAGCCCCAATCAACAAGATGAGTTTTGAGGAGTATATAGAGGGGATGGCTTTTATCATAGAAAGCCAAATTTTCGGGCACAATGAGAGCAGCACCAGTTTTTTCAGCTAAGACGTCCCATTTATTGGCCAACCAGGCTTTTGAATTAAACTGCTTCAGAGCCAGTCCGTCCATACCGGCTATAGCAGTAGTGCGGCCAGTGTAGGTGGTTGGTATATAAATGATCACTTGCCGCAATTTGCCTTGGTCTTGCATGGAAGCGCGATAAACTTTTCCTGACTCCAGCTTTTGAAACTGTGGGTGGTTAGAGTCAAAAACGATTTCTTCGGGAGGTTTATTTACTGCTTCCGAAAGTGAATCATGGGAGTCTATTTTTACTTCATGGTCATTATTCCCGGAGTCGCTCGAATCTGCCTTTTTAACTGCAGCTAGACGATCTTCAGTCTTTGTAGCTGGACCAGGACTACCCCTGGATTTGCCTTGCGCAGCGGCAGCACGTTCAGTCGCCAACTCGTCTTGATAGGGATCCGGTTGATGTTGGTCTTGTTTATCTCCAACATCTAACTCACTGAGATCATCTTTAGTTATCGGATCGTCAAACATCGTCTCACTCTCTGAGTTACTCCTTACTTAATTCAATGTCCAATGAGCTTTGGCAAAAGTTCTTTAAGCAACATGGTTAACGATGTGAGCCGCCCGCGCTGCTCAGAGGCACGATCGGCTAAACCGCGACCGTGTTCACCGCCTTCCGCAGCAGCGTGGGCGTGCTCAGAAACTTGTTCCATTAGTGTTGCCGCCTCATTGAGTGCTTTTGTATGTTCTGCGTGTAATGGATCTGTGCCTTCGGCCCGCCTTAGGTGTTCTAGTATTTTGCGGCTGAGTTCCAACTGTTCTTTGATTTCAGCCTGATGTTCCTGATTGACGGGATCGCTTGCAGCTTTTTGCAGTTCTTCTATTCGTCTTCCCCACCGCGCAGCTAATGGACCTTTATGCGCATGTTCACCACCGGTTTGCACCCCCTCATTACTTATGTGTATCTCTGCCAAATTGGCAAGCGATTGCGCATGCAGATCGCCACTGTCCAGTCCTCCTAGTACCGCTATTTCGGCGTCGGTCAATGTTAATGGCCTGTGCTCTTCTGATGAGTGATCGTCGGACTTTGCTTCGTGTTCCCCGGTTTTCGGATCTTTGACTTTGGTTCGCTCCTCTTCGTCGGACACGCGACGCTCTACAGCGTTTGCCATGGCTCGTCTTTCCTCCTGCACTGTGCCAAGTAAGGTAACGCTCTCGTCTATTCGGTGAGATTCTTCTTCAGCTAAGCTGTCGCGATAGTTTTCTAGAATTGTTTTGTTTAATTGATTTATGCGCTTTTCAATGCTCAACTCTATCACCCTATACACTTCTCCTCTAAGCTGTCCGGCATTTGCCGCTCCTTCTTTTTCCGCTCGTACCATTTGCGAAACTTTGTCTGATAAACTGATTGGCAACGTTTCCAGACCGAGCAGGCGCTCTATGCTTGCTCTGTATTCATCAGGGTGCTGAATACCAAGAATAGATTTTAATGGTTCACGCTTGGACATTCTTTTCTGAAGCAACTGCGAATCCTTGATTCGATCTTCCAATTCGATTTCTTTTGTGATTGCATCAACTGTTTCAAGGCGATCCTGTATAAGTTCCTCCGCCCGTGCTTCACCAGCGTCGTCCAATCTTTTGCCGGCCCGGTTTTCTAAAACGGAGTCCATAAATTGATCAGGAAGTGTCAATTCTGCTGTGCGTTTATCCCAGAGTGTCCTAATCTCGTTCCTGATACTAACATCATCACAAGTCTTGCCTATTTTGAAATGTTCATCCAATTTTTGTCTTTCTATTTCAACTAAGTCTATTATCCGGCGCAGCATTAAATCAGACTGCTCATGATGTCCCATCTCATGAGCTCCGGATTTCATTAGCTCGTTATCCGGATAAGTTCCGATCATCAATAAGCTTTCGCGAAGTTCCAAATCGCCTTGATTATAACCACCCTTTTCCACACCCCAATCTCCACCAATATCTTTGTCCCAATTATTAGGATCAAAATATGTAGGATCCGGGTTAAATCTAATAGGTGGAGATTGGACTCCTGCTTTGGCGGCCAAGGCATTTAATTGGTCAATTGTTCTTTTAGCCCGCTGCGCGATAATGGGTAAGAGTTTCGCCCGCATTTCTTTTGCTTTTGTTTCCATGGATTTAAGCTCTCTATATTTTTGTACAAGAGTCTCTTTACCTTGCAATATTGTTTCCATCGCAGTGGCGTCTTTCCAATGTTTGTCGACAAATTCCTCAGCGAGGTCTATTGCATCCTGGGGATCCATGGGTGTGTCTCCAGCTAGTTGCTTAGCTACCTCATCTAACATTGCGGAACTACAATCTTGTCCGGCTTTTTTCATTGTTCTGATTGTCTCCACCCACTCTTTGTAGGCAGCTTCTAGATCTTTTCCGTCGGCCCATGGCTCATTGCCAAACTCCTGGACAAATTCTGGCAAGTGCCCGTCAACTAATAGTCGATTTACGGGTTGCTTTCCATCTGCTTTCCGGCTGTTGACAATTTCTAGGAGTGTATCGCGCGCAAACTGTCTTACTTTTAGATTTGCGTCGGCAGACATGGCGCATCTATATAAAATATTTTCGTAATTGCGCGGCCCTTTTTCTACGATATATTCCAGTGCGCGTATATTGAGAACCTCAGGTACTTCGCCGCCAGGAACGCCGTGATTGACCGCGACATAGCGAGTGAGGTCTTTGCAAATCTGCATTTTTAGATCCGGATACGCTTCAAGTGCTTTCATCAGATGATCAGCGCTCGCTGCATCCGTTGCCGCCGGGCAAAGAACTGATATCAGTAATTGCGTATCTACATTGCCCGCCTTATAAAAATCTCTGAGTTTGCCATTTTCTAAAAAGTCTACAGCTATTCTTTTATCTGCAGGCTCCTGGCTGTAAATAGCAACGGCACACATAGCATCAAAAGCGGCGGGGAAATTAGAATTAGCTAGATTGCGCATAATTTGCGGCAAATTGCGCGGACCTAATTGTGTAATGGCACTCATTACCATTCTTGCCTGCATAATATTCTCTGCTGTGCCAGCGAGCTTTATCAGCTCGTCAACATTTCGACTCTTCGTTTCTTCCGCAACCTTAAATTGAAATTGTTCATCATCTATTTTGTCTGCTGGTTTGTCGCCAGATTGTCCATCTGCTTTTCCGGCTGGCTCTCCCGTAATAGGAATGGCCTGAGCTTGGATGACCAGAGGCGGGCCTTCCCGCTTTTTCATGCAAAAATTGCCCAACCGCTTCATTCCTGCCATATCGTAGATCCAGGTGTCCAGCTAAATTGCGTAGAAGCACGGAAGTGTCATCCAGAGGGATTATCTGAGTGCCTGCATACCCGTTGTGCAAATCATTGATGATCCCTTTCACAGCAGCATATGTTCTTGAGTCTTTGCCTTTGAGATTGATCGCTCTTTCTTGTGCCAACCATAACACTTCTCTAGCCAGAGCCTTGTCCAGTTTACCCAAGTCTGAGCTGTAGTCATATTGGTGCTGGTAATTGGCCATTTCGGCTTGCATTAAGTTGCGACGAATTACAGATAATCTAGATTCGGGAGTGAAAGAATTCATAGCGTTGCTACTAGGTATAAAATGATTTTTTAATTCATTGAGTATTTGCACTCTCTCTTGGGGACTCAAAGTTATGTCAGCGTTAACCAATCTCAGCAGCTGGGCTTGAGCTTTTTCATAAGCTGGACCTGAGGCGCTTCGGTGAAAATCCGAGCTTTTGGCTGCTTGCCGATAAGCCTCAGCTAGAAATCTGGACTTTCCTGTGGGGGCAGTGATGTCCGTCAGAATATAGGAAATTGGATAATCCGAACTTGGTTTGCAAATATCAAATAGCCTTTGTGCCGCATAACATTCTGCCGCATTATTGCTTGTTAGTATGATATTTCTTAATTCTTGTTGGAAGGCGACTTCGCCATTAACGGGACTGAGAAGTGGTATGTCGTGATTGAGTCCTTTGTCCAGGCATCGCTGGGCGATATCTTTCATTGCTAAGCCAATTGCTTCATCGGCGACCGGTTTATCTGAGCACGGCCAAATTGCCTCTCTTAAAACCTCTTCCGGCGTGTGACCAGCTTCCCCCTTTTGTGCTTTGAGTGTTTTAGCCAGTGATTTTAGAGCTTCAATTTTGGCTTGATTGCTAGCTTGTGCTTGGGTAGGGGATTGATAATTGTTCATTAACTCTGTCACGTAAAACTGCAATTGATTTCTAATTCGTGGATCTTTGCTTTGCATGTCCACGTGATTTTTTCGGCCATGGCAAATAAATCTCTAGCGGCGGCAATTTTGGGGTCCGTTCCAGTGGCTTGAGGCGGTCTGCCCGCATTGCCATCACCAGCGGTATTGACTATTGGGGGTTCCTCGCGCTCGTGGAGATTACGACTGGATTCTGTTGCCCGTGCTCTTCTTTCGGCCGCGTCGGTGCGAGTAAGGTCTGCCATCTGATCAAATCGTCTTTGAAAACCATGCGGATCTGTTTCTAATGAAACTGGATCTTGCCCTGTCCTGTTTGCTACCGGAAATTTATCGGTAACTAAGTCAATTGAACGCTTCCTGGCACTTAAATGCAAAGTAATTGTTCCGGCACCGTGCCCATCGCCGCCAGTCTGGCCACCGGTTGCCTTAATACCAGAAGATCCGAGATTATGATTGAGGTGTCTGATCAATTTTCCTGGATCGGTCGATTGCCTTAGCTTATCGAATTCTCGGCGAAGGTCCCTAATATCTCCTGATATTATTGCTAAGGACAATTTTTGCGCAGTCTCCGTTCCTACACGCTCCGCCTCTAAACATAATTCTGCCTGCGTGGTTCCTAAGAAATCTTGAGTCAGTCTATTTAAATAAAGGGTATCATTAAAATTCGACAGCTCGATTAGCCCATTTTTGTGTGCCTCAGGTTTTTGTTCGGTGGGAACAAACATTAGCTGTCCGTCGGTAGCAAAAGTAATACGTTCGCCATCTAGTCCGATGCGGTTGAGATCTTCTCCCTTTAGTTGCGACACATCACTTTTGCCTGCTCGTCTGCAGATTGCATCTATCAGCGCGGACTCCAGCACCACACCTGAGTGGGTGCCGTCAGTTGCGGGGCGATAAAGATCGCGACTGACAATTGCATTCGCGCTATGGATCAGTTGAGGGACCATTTTTGACGGCTCCCGGGGATCGGGACCGGTTATATGGCTCAACGCCTCGGCAACTTTATTTTGGAAATTAAAGGCGTCTTGCACATTGTTGAATTTAACGTCAAATAAAATTCCGTTGCTGGGAAACGTGGAGTCCGGATGTGACATGCCTGCATTGCCCATCACTAGATTGGGATCAACTCCGGTATACGACCGGACGGAACGATCCTCGTCAATTATCGGTAGAATTATGCCCATTGCTTGTGCTGCGTCGTGGGGGGCGACTACTATTTTAGCGGAAACTTCGCTTCTTAAATCCGGGTTATCGGCAAAGTAACGGTTACCGCCTCTGCGAACAATATTAAAAGACGCAGGACCCAATGTTCCAAATTTATTGCCACGCTGTTCGCCAAGCGGTATTGGTTCGTGATCGCCAATAATGACAATCCTACGTTTGCCGCTGTTGATCACTTCTATGCCCGGAGTATTCTTTGGCTTGTCTGATGATTTGTTAAACGTAAGTTGTAATCCGTCGGGTCCTAGAGTCAATCTTTCATCGGCCTTAAGATTACGTATTTTTCCGGACTTTATTTCCTTTTTAGAATTGCCATCCAACCTTTCCCTCGTTAGAGCTGTAAATGGTTTGTCGTCAGCTTTTGGTACGGATAAATACCAGTTTCCTTTGCTGTCGCGCCTGATAGTTAGCTCGCTGCGATCAATTTGTTCCTGATTTGGATCGTTGAAGAACTGGGGTAAGGTACGACCACTGCCCGGGTCTTTAATCAAATCTACTGCCACACTTCTCCCTGGTTCAAGGCTTACAGTTCTGCCGCCAATGGACAGACTCCTGTCAGCACGTGCTGTTGGCTGTTGTAGTGCCCGCTTGGCCATATAGCCACCAGCGCCCGCCAGTCCGGCTGCGCCAAGCGCTAGGAGAATTTCATCTAACCAGCTATCCTCATCTGAATCTTCGGCGTTTTGTACTTCAGAGTCCTTATTGTTAGGGGCGTCGGACGCCGGGCTGCTCGAATTGCGAGCTCGCACACCTTTTGTGCCTGAATCTTTAGCCCTTGAGTCTCCAATCTTGGCTTTCCCTTCTTGCTTGCGGTATGTTGCAAGCTCATCCTGCAGAGGATCTTGCTCTTGCGCACCTTCCTCGTTTGTGGTGTCTCTTTCCTCTGAAAGATTGTTATTAATGGTGTCAAACATGATGTCACTTTAAGAGGGCTTTTGGGAGCCGCGAAATCGCATTATTTACAGGGCGCTTGGCATTTAATATTCGATGAAATACGCTCTGACAATACCTTAAGGCACCGGTGTGAGAATTTTGTGAGCTTATAAGGATATTGCCGGGCAGATTGTTAGTTTTTGTCTAAGTTAATCTCTGCCTTAACCGATAGCGATAATGTTTTTAGGGTTTTACAAGGAACTTAATCATGTCTCTGAGTGCGATAGTTAGAGCGGTAAGACGCCCGCGATTTTCGGCTATTCGTCCTAATGTTTCATGAGCACCCGCTTTTCCCGATTCATGCACGTTTTCCAATGCCAGCCGCGTTAGCTCGGAGGCTTCGGCTATTGCGTTTTTATGACTTGCATTGTCTGTATCGGCAAGAGTAAGGCTGTTCAGTAGTGTCCTTTCAGTTTCTAACTGTTTGTTGATTTCGGCAATTCTGTCTGCATTTGCTGGATCGCGTTCTAGTGTGCGTCTCTCTGTTTCCAATTGTTCAATTGCTTTCATCCAAACAATGGCAAAAGCTACTTTCTCTTTGCCAATATGTACTTGATTATCTTCTATTTTTGCCTCAGCTAGTTCTCGCTGTGGTATCTCCCCTTTTCAGTGTCCAAGCCTGCCAGTATTCTCTCGGAGTTTGCTGTCCCCAGCTCCCCACTTCGAATGGCTATATTCAGGTTTTCTTCAATCGTTCTTTCTTGATTAGCGGGGTCACGCAAAAATCGGTTTAAAAACATAAGAGAATCTTCAATTGCAAATCTCGTTGCTCTGCTGCCCAAACTACTATTAACAGAATAGTCGATAATTATTTCGTTGATCAAAGAAGTGACCCTGTCCAGTCTTTCTGGATCATTAGTTGAAATGAAAAACGTGCGGTCCCTGGCCAACCACAACACTTCTCTTGCTGCGTCTGATTGTGCTTGTTTTGGATCGGTTCTCAGCTTACTTTCATATATTCTATTTTGCACTTGTGGGATTTGATCGTGGAGCTGCTCGATTCTATTTATTGGTGATACTTCACTTTCACCACTCATTACAATGCTGCTTTCAATTTCCTTCCGCAGTTCTGCTCTGGCTGCCTCTGGTACGCTTGTGGATCGAATCTAGCATTTGCAACAATTGATCGCGACACTGTGCAAAAGAATCTTCGGTGCCTGGCTTAGTGAAAGCAGTCGTTTGCTCCAATAGGTCGCATGCATGCGCGTAAAACAGCTCCTTGGCGTCGCCGTGCGGTTCCGCCACGCTAGCAAACATTTGCCCCGGTGAAGAGTGGGGATGTTTTTCCAATATTCCCAGTAACTGTTGTCCGACGTAATGGTTTACGGCATTTTCTAGCGAAGATAGCCATGGATCGCCAGCGATAAGTTTTTCCAATTTCTCTTTAATGGCTTTTGGTCCAACAACTCGACCGTGAACAGGCACCTCATTGTGATGTCCCGTGTCTATGTATCGCATGGCTTGCTCACGCATTGCCTGGCTTACCTGCTCAGCATATTGAGCCCGTTGCCTGAGTAACTCTTTCGGAAACTCTGACGCTTGTGTGAAGCCTGGGTCTTGCTTCAATCTGGCTTGTAAGTTATTTGCTAGTTCTTCCATAATCGCTAGGCCGGCTCTAATTGTTGTCTCCGGAGTTGCTGCATCTGAACGAGCAGCAACTATACCGCCCAAGCATGTTTCCTGCGTTTGCTGACCTTTTTGGTTTTGATATTTACCTATAATTATTTTGGCAATATTCAAATTCTGAGCGAGTGTCCGCAGACATGGCGGTTCGTTCAGGTTAGCGTCATTCTTTATAGCCTCTGCGAAAAAATCTTCCCAAACTGCATCTGTTAATTCAGGATCGCTAGGTGCAATATCCGGCTTATCCGTACCAAATTCTCTGGCTGTATCTCGCGATGGCGGTGGTTCTCCAGATGTAGCCTGATGTATCGCGTCCTTATCTCTGTCTCCGATTGCAATTGCCCTTTCGGCGCCCGCAGTTTCTTTTGCAGCCTTGCGCTCCGCCGTTCTGGCTACTTTTCTTATTTGTTCTTTTGCTTTGACGAAAACCTCGGCAATCGCCTCTGGTTTCATTTCGGTTGTTTTACTGGCGATGAAATGTTCGACAGCCAATGCTTTAATATAAGCAGCTAGATTTGCAGGAGTCGCGTCTGTTATTTGTGCTGCAGGTACGTCAGCGGTTTTCCCATTCCCAGTTAGAGCGCGGCGCTCTCGATCGTTTCCAGGTTTGAGATATTCTGCCAAATCTGCCAATGCGGCCCACGGTCTGATCCGCCGTGTATTCTGACTTCGCCCGCTCTACTGCTGCAGCCAGTATGAGATCTACATTGCCAATGATTACTGGGTGTGCGCCCGCCACCACATAATCACCAGTCGCTTTATCTATGCTAATTTTTGTCTTGTCAGCGGCGGGAAATTCTGGTTTCTTTTCCCAGGTACTGCGTGGGTGGTCCAGAGCTTCTGCAATGGCTATGTCGAAAAATCTCTCTACCGTATTTATCCGAAAGGGTGGTAGTTCCAGGCTTCTAGCTGGAGGCTCATCGCGGACCGCTGCGGCGCGATCCGCTGTTCGTAATTTTAAATCATCATGGTATATTTGATCTCTTGCTGCGCGCTCGCGGTCTGCTTGTGCCTTTAATTCATCATAAGGCAGTCTGCCATCACGGCTATCTATTTGTGCTAATCTGGTGGCATCGTTCCAAATTTTATATAGGACTTGCACGTGATCACCGGACAGACTAGGATGAATAAGGATTGTCGGTAATCCTACGTTGGTAACTGATACAGATGTGGGATCCTTGCCGGATCTATTTATCGGAACTATGACGTAGTTATCCCCATTGCGTGCTATGACTGAAAATCCGGAAAATAGACTGCGTGACTCCCCGGTTTGCGTAAAGCTGGGACGATCTTGTGTTGATCCTCGTTTATGGTCTACTACTATAGCTGTTCGCTCTATAGATTCAGGCAAATGGAGCTCTTTTGTTTTTAATTGTTCTCCAAGAATCTTTTTGAATGTATTATTGAGATCTGCGCCTAAGAGCCTTTGCGCTTCTATGGATGGGTTTGTTGTGTATTTGAAACGCCCTGTCGTCGCAAGCCTATTGGCTGGGCCCCAATTGACTTGGCTAAGTACTGTATCAATCACCGCCTGTCTAAATGGTTGATCATGCATTAGCTTAGCTACGTCAGCTGCATTAGCTTTTCTTGCTTCCAAATGTGCATCGCGCTCTGCGTGCTCGGGATGAGCACGCAGGTCAGCAGGTTCGTCGCTGGAAGCGGGCCCGGCGCCAGAGGTGGTATCTTTAGCCTCCTTAGCGCCTCGTGCAGGGGGCGTCGCATCCTTCTGCATACTTTCCAGCGCGCCTTTGGCATTAGGATCCTTAGGAGGATCAGACTGATCTCCACCTTCATCAAGATTTTCGAGTCCGGACATATCGAGTGATCACCTCCCAAATCAAGTCATCTTCAAAGGGCCAGACCCAGCAATACTCTAGCTAAGGTGGTTATTGGCGTCAGTCTGCCGGTGACGCCGGATATTCCTTCAGATATCCTGGTACCACGTTCGGTGAGTGAGCTGCCGCCATGCGCATGTTCCACCGCTCTATCTGCAATCATAAGTGCCGATAGTCTTTCTATGGCAGCATCCCTATGTTCAACGGATGAAAGTCTTTCTAGAAGAGCTGACTCCTCTTTCACGCGAGCTTGCATCTGTTCTAATTGTTCCCCAGTGATTCCGGCTTTTTCTAGTTCACCTAGTTTTTCTAATTCCTTAAGTTCTGCTCTGTGTTGCCAGACCACGGCAGTCAGGAAAGGGTGCACGGCTAGCGCATGCTCGCCTATTCTTACACCATCCGCGGTGACATTAACCTGAGCAATATCTACTTGATGCGGGCCTTTTCTCTGCTTCCCCTACATTTAATTCTAGTTCCATCGATTCTCGTTCCATCGATTCTTGTGCAGCGAACATATCCGGTTGCTGGTCGTGAAGTGCTTTTTCTGCGGATGTTTCCCTTGCTTCTTTGCGTTCTTGTCTTTTCAATCTGTCGCGCTCTTGACCCACAACTCTGGCAACAGTCTGTGGACTTATTGGACTAACAGAAGAAGCCACGCGGTCGGCAAGATGTTTTTTCATGGCCAGATCCCTGATATGATCGGACAGACCCTCAAGACGTTCACGCGTTGGTCTGATGCCTTCTTTTGGTTCGCCCTCCGCTTTGGTATCACCGTAAAGCTGCTCCAGTTTTTCCGGCATTATCCCGGTTTGTAAAAGATATTGTAAGTCGCCAAGCACACGCCCACTTCTACTCATACCAAGCTCAGCTCTATTCCGCCATACAGCTTCCCTTAAAAGTGCATCGACATTGCCAATAATGCTTCTAGAGCTACCTTGTTCGATTGCGTAGGAATTCTTGTCGCGAGTAATGCCCTTATTTGGAATTGATTTACGGTCCGCGTTCGCAAGATAATTATCCACAGCTTCTGCAATGGCTTTGTCGAAGCATCTATCTACTGCTTTTCGATCGAAAGGCCCTGGTTTTTCTACCTCTACTTCAATAAGTCCTCGTTCTTTTTGCCGCTCTGCAGCAATTTCTTCTTTTACTTGTTCCGCGCGATCGCGCGTTATTTCCGCTTGTTTGCGCACTGTATCTAAATCCGTATCACCTGCGCGAGCATCCACGCCTGCAAATCTCGATAACTCGCAAGCAACGTTATCTAATGCTCTGAGAAAAGCAGCTTCAGATTTTTGTGATCCATACGGTATAGCTATTGTTGGTGCTCCAGATGATCTGCTTGGCGAATTTACTAATTTGAATCCGTCATTAGTACGGTGGACTAAATGAACGCCTTCACTGCGGCCCCCGGAGCGAAAACGTGATTCGACTTCTGGAAGATATGGAAGATAACCAGGACTGCTGGTAAGGCCCCCAAACGGAGAGAACTGTTTGTAGCCTACTAAGGAGATGCTTACTTCCTGTAGCACGGGAGGCATATGCAGCTCGCGCGCGCGTAGCATTTCACTTAACGTATCTTTCATGGCAATCGCTACATCAACACTAACTTCGCTCACCGGTTTGGTTCGCTGTACCTTTTGTGCCACCCGGTCGCTAAGTTCTTTAACAAAGGTTTTATCAGTTAGTAATTCCTGAACGCCTGCTGCGTTAGCCTTTTCCGTTGCCCAGTCATAATCGCCTCCAGCACGACTCGTCTCTTTGGTATCTTCAGAGTCGCCTTTTCTCTGTTGCGTTTTCGAATCTGAAGTACCGCCGCCAGCTTGTCTTACTTCTCCTTGGGTGCCTGCAGCCTTACCTGCAACAGGCTCATCACTAACAATATAAACCCCATCAGGGATGCCCCGGGCTCCTCTTAAATAATGCCAGCCAGGCGGTACTTGGTTGGGATGTGTTTTTGCCCATTCCGGTTCAATAACATATCGGTTACCACCACGTCCTGTAAAATAGCCGACGCCCTCTGTGTTAGTTTTATGTACTATTAGTGGTGGGTCTTTAACAGCGAGCAAGGGTTGTCCATTATAGTATAGACGCGGCGAAGAAATTTCAAAACCCTTGGGTAGTTGGCCAGGATGACGTATTGCCCAGTAATGATCGAGATACACAACGCCAGTAGGTCCCCGTCGAACACCTTCAGGGAGTCCGGCATCCTGCCCCTCTTTTTGTTTGATCTTCATTGCGTCCTTTTGCAGACTTTCCCGTGCGCCGGCAGCATTAGGATCTTTAGAGTTACCTGGCGTTTCCTTACCGTCCTTGCCGCCATCAATATCATCTAATCCAGACATCTAAAACACCTCCATTACCAACTTCCTTGCGCGGTTTGTGATACCAATTCTTCCAGATCTCGAACTATGCCTAATTCGGCGCGACGTAAAAGTTCTGCTCTCACTTGGGCGGCTTTGTCGCGAAGAGAAGGGTCGTTATGTTCAGTAGCCAGTGTAGTTAAACTAGCTAGTAGCGAAAGATGCTGAGCGTTTCCCCATTCTTGCAATCTGTCGAGCATACTTTCTTGCAAGGCAAGACTTTCGTTGCGCGCGTCTCGATTCTTTGGCCCTGGCATAGATTTATATTCTTGTTCCAGCGATGCGGTGATAATATTGGCAGCGGTGTCGTAACTCATAGTGCCATTTGGTGGCACAAGCATATCCAGCGCGGCTAATAATTTCACCTTGTCTGTCCGCGGCAGATCAGGTTTTTCGGCTAAGCAAGAAGCAACGACCCCAGCGAGCTCTTCCCGTTTATCACTTTGTCCTTGAATCATATAACAAACAGCGTCTATCGTTTTTGATCTGGCCCACAGGCGATCGATCTCTGCCGGGAGTTCTTTACAGTCACTATACAAATTGCCGGCCAATGCCTGTATTAAATCGCCACCTTTTCTCATTGCGGTGGCGAGAAATTGCTCATATTCGCGTTGCATGTCAGGAATTACTGCTTGTCGAGCCCGTGCTCGCTCTGCATTTTTTGTGGAATCGCTTGTAAAAAAGCTGGTTAGACTTCCCCTTTGTTCATCAACGCTGGCAGCTCTTTTATTTTGCTCGTCAGAGAGACCGAGTCGAGTTAAAAGTTGAAAGCCATTCTTTTTGCATATATTCTGCCAATGATCATACCAATTGGCTTGCATTGATTGTTGTTGCCCACGAACGATTGGTTTTTCCACACTTTCAAAGTCCCGCTTATAGTCACTGCCTTTGGCCGGCGCCATGCTAGCACCTGCCACATCCGCCGATTTTTGCATTCTAGCAAGGGCCATTTGAGCGTAAGCGCGAACGGATTGCATCGGATGGGATGAATTTTCAAGTTCTGGAAGATCAGGGGACTTAGCTAAAAGTGTAACGCCATTTGTTATTTGATATTCAGCTCCGCTGGAGTCAATTATATGTTGGACACCGTCTTTTATATAGGTGAAGTCACCGCGCTCGATTTGCACAGGATGCAGCGAATCTCTCGATGTGTACCCTGCTAGAGTGGTATTATTAACTGATTGTTTACCGTCCCTTGTTCTAAGATTGTTTAAGTCCCCAAACCAGATCTCTTTTTGTCCGGTGACGCTATCTGTTACTTCCAGAGTGTCTTGATCTGGATTTATGCTGCCTGGATTTATCGATGAGGCAACCGCAAATTCTCGGTATGTTTTTCCGGCTGGGTAAGTAACTTTAACGTTTTTGTTCCTTCCGTCAGGGGTGATTTCAATATGAGCGCCATTGGTTCTAAAAATATGAGAAACACCTCTTTCGTTATAACTGACATCACCTATGCAATCAGGTGCGCGTTTACCAAAATCTACGCGCACATTAGTAATTTGTTTGCCCTCTTCGTTTTTCCAGGTATTATGACCAATATAGCTGTAAGTTGTTTCTTTTGATTGTCCATCCCGTACTGTAAAACTTTTCACACCTCCTTCGATTTCTCTTTCTGATCCATAGACGAAGTCTCTGGTTACTTGGGCGCCATAGCGCACCGAAGTAGGACGTTCGTGGTTATCCATCGATCGCGGACCGGGACCCTGAGCAAGCGCTTGCAGAACTGGTGTTAGCTTATCTATAGGCAATGTTTTTACCGCATCAAGTATATTGGCCTGTAAAACAAGGCTGCTATGATAGGCGGCAGGATCATTATGCGGAGTGCGAGGCATACGCCTTAACTCATTTTGCAATGTAGTCATTAACGTTAAAGCAGCCTCTTCTTTGGTAACTACACCATTTTCTCCCGGTTTCAAATGCATGTAAGCATTCACCAAATGAATGCGGCTTTCGGCACTCATTTGTGGGCTGCTTGTCAAAGCAACCTCGAGTGTACCGGCTAATTCGGGTGCCAGTGTTGCGCCCTTCTCCGCGCAGATTCTCTCCAGTTCTTTTGCTGCCCAAACGGCTTGCGGTTCTTCTACAGCTGTAGCGATTAGTCCCAGGCGTGCGTTGACTGCCTCTGGATGATTGAAGTTATTGTCTATGGAATCACCTTTGCCTTGTGCTTGATCAGGCAGAGCATGAAACCAACTAGAGTTAACTAAGACAGCCCCCCGTGCTTTTTCTCAGCATCTATTTCTTTTAAGGCAGCTACCTTTTGTTTACCTTGATCAAGCAAACTTTGTTTGCCGCGAGCGGCAAGGCGATGGCGAATCGTCTCTAAGTCTTTAAATTCTTTAGCCGGATCAGTATTTGGACGGCGGCCCTTATATTCGATATTTTCCAGGCGGGCGAGTACAGTCGGATCAGATTCTGTTTTAAGAGCACTGAGTGTGATTTCTTGCAGATTTGTTGGTTGCGTTGCAGTCAGTATATCTAAAGCGGCCATTCTGACAAAAGCCGTATCCTTCTTGACGGCGATATTATCCACCTTGCCTCCGGATAATAATGCTGGTGCTACAATTGCCGCTCGTTGTGGAGCAATTTGTTCTAAGGCGCGCAAAGCAGCAACACGCAGCTCAGGCTCGGTGACAGGATAAGGTGGATATAAACCAGGCTTGCTGGTTGCCAGGGTTTTCGACTGGCCATCGACCAGCAGGCATTCTAATAAGTCTGATGTTCTATCAAGTGTTGCCTTGTTAGCGGTGGCAAAAACGGTTAGCGCATTTTCAGCAATCAATTCTTTAAGGTTGGAAATTCTAGATTGATCCATTCTGCTAGGAGCACTGGCCAAAATAGATAAACAAGTTTGCTGTATGGTTTCTATTTGCTTACTGTTCAATGTTCTAAAAAGGTCAGCGTTGAGCAAGGGCAATGCCTTTGCTGTTAGATCTGGCTGACTAAACTGTATGCAATCAGCAAGAGCGGCAGTAACTAGAGCTCTGTTTTCGCCGCCGTCACCAAATATAGGATCAAAATTTGAGTCAAGGACAGATTTAGCCGCTAAATATTTGTCCCAGCGTGCTGCTTGCCGCTCCAGCAATGAAGGTATGGCTTGTTTGCTCGTGTCTTTTCGCAAGCGGCTGGCCATCTGCTCTCGGTATGTCTGGGCAATAGCTCCAGGAGTACTGGCTCTGGCGGCCATTTGATGCAAGGCATTCAAGCGTGTGGCACGATCATCGCCAAAATGCAAAATTGCCCCCTTTCCTTTGTCTCCCAGAACAACTTGATCACCTTCTTTAAGGCGCGTCCATTCCCGTCCTACTCTTTCTTGTTTGCCATCAGCATGCGTAATCCATGTGCCGCCTTTACTTGCGCAATCACGAATTTCTATCTCATCAGCCGCATTAATTCTTGCTGCTGCGTGCGTAAGTTGCACTCCCTGTCCATGTATTAAATCATTGGCCCCCAGTATAGTCTCTGTGCCAACTGTAACCGGCGCATTGCCTGCCGCTTTGTCACCGGCTTTATTCTTTACTTCTACTGTAAGAAGAGCCGGAGAATTGGTTTCCAGCACCTGCAGACAAAGAGCACGTATGTCAGGATCTTCTTTGGGATTAGCGGCTAATTTTCTAAGCGATGTTTCAATGGCCTTTGAACCGCGACCATATAAATTGGCTAACTCATAAAGACGCTCAGTGGGGGAGGTAATTTTTTTTATGCCTGGTTCTACTTCAGTTTTCAGTGCATCAAGCATAAGATCTAAACGTGGTCCTGAGCTTGAGATTAGGGCGCCAATTCGTTGATCTCTAGTGGCGTTTGGATCATTGATAACATTCAGGCACACACTAGACATATCTACATAATCAAATTTGCAGTTATTATAAAATTGTTTTATTGTTTCAAGCTTTTGAGCAGCTTTTTTTAGCTCTGCTTCTGGATATTTTTGCTGGTTCTTTTCGTGTGCTCTCTCCAGTCGCATTGCTTGGAGTCTCAGTTGAGTAAATTCACCATACGCTGCGCTCACGGATTCAGTATGTTGGTTGGTCGTTCGCATGAGTGCATCGGCAGCCGCTAATCTGATATCAGGATTGGCAGATTGGTATGCCTGGTTTCTAAGATAGTGAATTACATCGGCAAGCCGGGCAGTGCCAAGGCGCTCATCAAGATCATCTGATTGCCGCATTACTAAAGCGGCTATTGCTGCTGCCGTCTTATCTTCCGGCGAATTTCCAGCATTGAAAGTATCCGATACCTCAGCTGCTAGTTGTTGTCTTAGCGGATCAGAATCTTCCAGAGATAAAACCTGTTCGGCTCGAAGCAACAATGCCTCACCACTTTTGTCATCGGCATTCACTGTTTTATGAGTAAGCTGCTTAGCGTATTGAGCTAGCACTGAGTGTGGTGCATGATCCAACAATTCCGGCGCGACATTATTAGAATCAAGATGTGTCTGTTTAGCCTCGGGATGGTAAGACTGTCCACGCCTGCCATGCTCTAACATTGTGCTGAATAATTTTTGTTCAATAGTGGTGCCTTGGTGGTGTTGCCAGTCTTTTTGAAGCATAAGATTTACTGCTTGAATATTTTCGCTGGAGAAATGATAATCAGCCCAGGCAAAAAGACCAACATGTTTTCCCCATTTTCCCCAGCCTTTTTCCAGATCGTTTCCACCGGTAAAAAGCGCGTGTGTAGTATCCACCACCTTGCTGTATAAGGAGGCAGGTGGTGCTTGGATCCCTTTTACAAACTTTACTGCCTCTGTGAGATCACCCCATACCGGTTGCCAGAGTGTTTTTTGTTGCCATTTTGACGGTGAAATCTGGAAAGTCATGTCCCACCAGACGGCAGTGTCTCTGCGATGCATAAACTCTTTGCCCGCGGGTCCGAGGTTTTTTATGCCCTGACGGAAGAATCCTGATGTTGCCAATCCACCATGCCAGAATGCTTTGGCAAATTCTTTCCGGGCAAGGGACTTTACTCCTATATTAATTTCTTGCTGACCGATTGCTCTTAAGGCAGTTACGCCCAGTTTTGCTTCGGATAAAGCTGAGGCACCCATACCAAAATCGATTGCAAAATTAGACAGTTTGTCTATACTTTCTCCTCTTTTTGTTCAGCCAACCAGAGCTCCAGATTGTGGCCTTCAATCACTCTCATTCGTGCTGTATCTCCGATCCCGTCGAGGATACGCACATAGTCATTTTTATGCACAATCTGTTCTGGTATTCTTGCCCCAGTAGTTGGATCTTTAAATCGAGCCACGCGATCCACTAATTGTACTGAGCCTAAATAATTCAAGCCATTGTAAGCATAAAATCGTTTATAGGAATATTCGTCATAACTATTTATTTTCAGATAATCGCCATCTTTATTTGGCTTGCCGTCTTTATTACAAGCTTGAACATCAAAGCCGATACGGTGTGAATTGTATTCTTTACCATTGGGTGCTAAAGATCCATCTGGGATTTCGTCATTCTCTTGCCAGGCAAGCAGGTCAGAATTACTTTTCATTGCCGCTAGAGCTATATCATTCATCAGTTTATCAATGGCTGGTGCGTAATCAGCAAGCCATTTCTCCAGCCTTTCTATTTTTGCCAGATTATCTGGATTGTTTCTATCTAAGTTTGTCGGCAAATCGAGATTGACGCTTTTTAGGGTGCCATCTTCATTTCGTTCTACAGTGCCTGGAAAGTATTCTGGTTGCAGAGCCTTATCTGGGAACACGCCAAAGTCTTTGGGTAACATAGTGGTGAGATTTTTCAGAGTGGGAAAATCTTTGCCCTTAGTACGCGTAACTGCGTTTAGAGTAGCTATAGTAGAAGCATAATTGCGTATCTGGGTTGGGGGATCTAACCAGGGGACCACGGCATCAAACCAGGACTCAAGTTGATTGATATTCTCATTCACTTTTTCCAGGTCTTTTTTATTGCCTGTGCGCACTGCGTCATGCAAATCTTTAGTAATTTGTTTGACTGCATTGTCCACACTGGGGTCCGATAAATTAGTACCTTCAAGCTTTAGCCAGCTATTTAAAGGCTTTTCTGTTAATTGCAGGGTGGTTAATTGGTGGGCGACAAAATTTGTTTTGCTTAGAACTTCTAGATTGCGCAAAATTTGATCTGTCCTGTCTAAATAGCCTTTAGAATTTAAATAACGAACAATTTCATCTGTACCAGGCAGCCCATCAGCTGTCAAAGGTTTTTTCCCTAAGTCAAACTGAACTTGACCAGCCTTTAACCTGTCTCTAAATAGCTCAACACTTTCATGTTGACCGCTACCACTTCTATCGATGCCAGGAGCAACTGGAGCTCCGGTTGAAAATTCAAAACCATGGTCATTTAAAAGCGACATAGACTGGATAACTTCTTTGTTCATATATTTGCAAGTTTCTTGCCAGGCACGCCTGGATTCCGGGCCAAACACGCCTCTTTCCCATTCGGCTTGCAGTTTTTTTTCATCGATGAGTGCTTTCTTTTCAGGCTCTATCTTTTTAGATTTCGCGTCATCTTTAGTATTTTCTGCCTCTTCATTTTTCTTTTCTGCCGCCTTTAGCGCTTTTTCGTTTTCTGCCGCTAACTCGGCGTTTACTTTAGGAAGCAGGCTGGTTATAGTCTCTTTAACCCGTTCGGCAGCTGGCAGTTTGGATAGTAGTGCTTCCTGTTCTTGTTTCGGGTCCTCAGCATCCTTATCTTCATCCGCAGCGTCTTTAAGATAATCATCTTCCTCAGTGTCGTTATCCTCATCGGCATCTTCAGCGGCACCGTCTTTCGATTGCTTTCCTGGCGCTCCGGCTTTTACTGCGGGTTTAGCGTCAGGTTTTGATGCGACAGCCGCATCTTTTGCCTGGTCTGCTGGTTTCTCAGCATCTTTAACAGCTGTCTTACTACGATCGGCATTACTCTTATCGGTTGGCTTGGTGTGACTGGTGCCCGATTGATCATCGGACACAATAGTAAAACTCATTAACCAGGCAAAGGAACTGGCAAACATATCCTGGTTGCGTCGTTGTTCCTGCTGGCGGACGGCGGTGTCTTCTTGTCGCTGCTGCTTAGGAGTGAGATTAGGCGCACGCACAGTACTGGCGGTGGCGGGCTTGTCCTGGTTTTGCTCCCCTTCAGCCCCCGATTTCTTAGCAGGTTGTTCTCTAAAATCGTCTACCACGCTTTCTCTTATTTTCCTTTAGGCTTAGCCTCGTTTCTGTTGCGAAAGTGCCCAGACCCCAATTAGAGTTGGTTAAAAGCTATCTATAATTGCCTAGCCCAGGATTTTGTTCCCTGTCTAATGTGGTTTTAACTGCCCTGACACCCTATAAACTTCAATCTGGTGTCAATTGTGTGCCTGGGGGTTTTGTTGTCCTGTCCCGGACTAGAGGCACCTATGCAAGGCATTAACCAGAAATAGCCGGCAAGTGTTTATAATATGGAGACTTTAATCCCAGTAAGACTGTTTGGCAATGGAGGAAATGTTGCCTAAAATACGCGGTAATCGTCGCCAGACACGAGTTTATATCAGCCTTGGCTCTAATCAAGGTGATCGAGTAGGCTTCATTCAACAAGCAATGCAGCTGTTGAAAGATAATGGTCACCTTAGAATCATAGAATGCTCAAGTCTCTATGAAACGCAGCCGGTAGGGGCAAACTCTTCTGAGTGGTTTGTGAATGCGGTGGCAGTTTTAGAAACTGATCTCAGCGTGCATGAATTATTGGCGGTCTGTCAGGAGGTTGAAAAACGCCTGGTTGCTATGCACTTTGCTGAAAAGCTCCCTGCAACTGGGACCAGACA
Source organism: Candidatus Melainabacteria bacterium (assembly GCA_963767815.1). GTDB lineage: Bacteria > Cyanobacteriota > Vampirovibrionia > Obscuribacterales > Obscuribacteraceae > CAVYFJ01. The sequence goes on from CAVYFJ010000004.1 coordinate 934,624, forward strand.
AGAAGAGCCGGGCCGAATAATTGACCTGGATATTTTGTTTTATGGCGATCAATTGGTTGAAACTGATGTTTTGCAAGTACCACACCCCAAGATAGAAAAGAGAGCCTATGCGTTGGTGCCATTGCTAGAAGTGGCGCCTGAATTGACCCACCCACGCTCTGGTAAAACCATTGCTCAATTGCATGAAGAGCTGCCTTTGCCCGAATTGATTTATCTTTATGGCACGCGCGAGGAGAATGGGTGAATTTGGCTAACCAAACAAAAATCAAAATTGGCTCGGACATTTGCTCTGTAGTCCGCATCAAGCGTGCTTATGAAAAATATGGCTCTCGTTTTATAGATAAAGTTTTGACTGAGAATGAAAAAAATTATGTTCTTGGCAAATCTAATCTGAAATCCCCTCGCGCCGCCCATAAATTAGCTGAAGCTCTGGCAGCGAGATTTGCCGCTAAGGAAGCCGTTGTTAAAGCTCTTGGCACAGGCTGGCGCGGTATTCATTGGCGGGAAATTGAAGTGATCAATGCCGAAAGCGGCGCACCGCAGGTTATATTACATGGACGGGCTAAAGATCTTTTATTGAAACTGACTCTCAGCCAAATTGAAATCAGTTTGAGTCACGAGCAGGAATTCGCTATAGCTTTTGCTCTAATTTATTAGCTGGACAGGTTAGCTGTGCAAGTCTAACTGTGTCAGTCGGGCTATTGAAGATTTTCAGATGATTGAGATATTGGTGGCAGAATTAACTCAGCTTCCTCTTCTTTGGCATCATTGATGTTTGCCGGCTGATCTACATGCACTGGTCTGCCAATGGACAGAGCGATCATTAAACACTGGTCGATTTTTTCCATAATTTCTTGCGGGAAAGAGCCAATTTTATTCACTAAAAGTGTTTTGGGAATGGTGGCTATTACAGTGCAATCAATAACGCTATCCAGGCGTAAGCCGCCTTGCTGCCCTTCCGGACTGTTCATATTAATAACCACCTGGGTGGGCTCTTTGATGGCCCTTTTGTATTGCTGGTCAAGGGAACGAGCAATACATCATCAAGCCTGGCATTATTATTGTCATTAGAAATAATGACTGCCGGCCTGCGCTTGGTCTGCGTTTGGCCCTCGTCTGTTGTGTAAGGGAAGGATACGAGAACGACATCCCCCTTGCGGTATTGTGCTGTCTTACTTGAGGTCATCCGAGCTGAAATATACTAAAAGGTGCAACAAGCTAGACTCTAGCGTAATAAGCCTTCTAGCATCTCAATTTAAAAGACTAAATTAATTAATATATTTATTGGACAGCCGCGATTGCCTTAACCGTAAACGCCATCAGTCTGGGCGTCAGGCTTGCTGAAGACTGTCATAACATTCATTCTCTGTACTTCGGCCCGACTGGCAAAATAGTCACTGACGGTATCATGAGCTGAGCGCCACAACACTTCCAGCATGGCTAATTCTGCCTGCTTTGGCTCCGGCTTTCCAGTCTCATTATTTCTTTCATTTTGCTTGGGCATTGGTATTCACCAGTATCCATAGAGCTGTCGAAAGTATACCATTAGTAAAAGATAAACCTACAGCAATTTTTAATCTTCAGGGGCAGATTTAATAATCGGCGCATTTGTCAATTCCAGGCTGATTGCGGGTTATTTAAGAATCATGGCGGTACCTAGCCAGGCAGCTATTTAACAATTTGTTTGGGGCTGGGGAGATACCGACTCAATAATTGTTCCAGTTCAGCGTAATTTTGAAACTCTGTTCTTACCAGTAAATAAAGGCAATGCTTTGTTTTTATCCAGGCGAATCGCAAATTTTTGGGCGAGTCGAAGGATTTTACTTGCGACCAGCTTAATTTCTCCTGCCAAAAGAGATTATTTATTGTCAATCCATTTGCATCTATTTTTACTCTTCTAACTGTCAGCAACGTGCTGAAGAATATGATCGCCACAAAGAATAATAAAAGTAGATAAGGTATGGCCATCTTGCTCAAATGGGCAATCTGGTGCGTCAGGTTGTAGTGGGCTAACTCGCTCATTACAAGCGATAGGCAAAGGCCGCTAGTTAATACGAGGGCAAAATATGTCTAATTAGATGAAAGCGGGATATCGAAAACTCATCCTTCATTGAAGGGGCATTTTCGGAGAAGGATTGTTTTTCGCTTTTCATCTCTTATCGATCATTGCCAAGATAATTAGGTCTACTAGTGTCCCACATGTAGGGGCATAGCGCGTGTAGGGGCGGGTGCCTCTGAATCCAAAATATAAATGCTCCGCCCGCTTAGGTTCGCTGCGCCCACGTTGGGCTTGCCACTCAAACGTCCCCTACGATACTTTATTGAATTGTCTTTGCTAAAATGATTGCCCTGGATATTACTTAGTCAATATACTCCAGAAAAAAGCTGCTGGAGTCAAGAATTAGATTATGCCGCCAAAGCAAATTTCTCAATACCTGTTTGAGCGGATAAAAGACGCTGGAGTCGCTTGTACTTTTGGCATTCCGGGTGATTTTGTGTTGCCTGTTTACGCAGCGCAAGAAAAGGCTGGTTTGAAAACTGTGGTGATGACGCATGAACCATCAGTTGGTTTTGCTGCTGATGCTTACGGCAGAATTAAGGGTTTGGGAGTGGCTTTGGTTACATATGGCGCTGGCGGTTTGAATATGATCAATGCTACTGCGCTTGCTTATGCTGAAGAATCTCCCCTTTTAATTATCAGCGGCGGTCCGGAAACGATACATCGTGGACAAAGAGCATTACTTCACCATTGCGTAAAAACTTTCGCTACCCAGAATAATGTCTATGCCGAGGTGACGGCAGCCAATGGCATTGTGGATAACAGTCAGACAGCCAAACAAACTATTGATCATGTGTTTGATACGGTGCTTTCTGTTTCACGACCAGGTTATCTTGAATTACCAAGGGATATGGTAAATGTGGAGATCGAGGTTGAAAATGATAGTGGTAAGAAAGCCGTTGATGCGGGTTTGCACGATGCTAAAATTGCCCAGCGTCTGGAAAAGATTCTTGATTTGATTAAAGAGCGGCTGAGCCAGTCCAGGCAAGCGGCTATTTTTTCTGGGGTTCAACTAAGTCGTTTTGGCTTGCTCGACCCTGTTTGTCGCATAGCTGAAGCGCTTAATATGCCGGTTTTTACATCTATTGCCGGTAAATCATCTTTTCCAGAATCTCATGCAAATTTTGTTGGCACTTATTTTGGCCAGTTTGGTGATCATAATGTCCGAGAATTTGTTGAAGATTGCGACTGTATACTCGCTCTGGGGGTGATCTTAACAGAGATGGAAACAGGTGGTTTTTCAGCAAAACTACCAGCGGAAAAACTTATTTTAATTAACAATGAAGAGATTATTATTGATGGCAAGAGAAAATATAAATATAATTCTCTCGGAATCTTCGCACACCTTTAAATCCTTTTTGCCGCATGCTTGCCAATGGTATTATCGGTGGTGCGAAGGGCCACAATCAAAGAAGTTTATAGTTCCGAAAATCCATTTGGATCATAACTGGCCACAGCATGGCAAAAGACAATTTTACTGTTGCTCATCTTATTGCTTCGGTGAATAATGTTATTGATGAACACATATGTGATAGTCTGCGATGTTGGTGATTGTCTTTATGCTGGACTGAGCATCAAAACTGATTGCTTTATCGCGCCTGGTTATTATTCGAGTATGGGATTTGGTGTGCCGGCAAGTATTGGTGTTCAGCTCGCTAACAAAAAGAAACGGCCCATTGTTCTAGTTGGTGATGGTGGTTTTCAGATGACCGGTACCGAGCTATCAACCGCTGTCAAAGAAGGGTTGAGTCCGATAATTATTGTTTTCAATAATGCAAGCTATGCCATGCTCAAATTTATTGATACGGATAGACAAAGAGACTATTATAAATTGCCTAGCTGGGATTATGTAGGCTTTGCCCGCGCTTTAGGTGCTGATGGTTATCAGGCTCAAACATGTTTGCAGTTCGACAAAGCTTTGCAGGAAGCGCTAAAACGCGATGGAGTGGTAGTGATTGACGCCATTTTAGACCCGGATGATATATCACCTACACTCAGGTGCCTGACTGACCTTGTTGCCAAAAAAATGCGCGCCGCCGCCCGGTAACAAACATTCTCGGATGGATTCGTAGGGGCGGGGCTTGCTCCGCCCGCATTAGAACGACGTACATTCCCGAAATTGTAGGGGCACGCTTCAGCGGCAAGCCCGAATAGCATAACTCATATGCCATTCGGCCGCTGTGCCCGTTGATGTAACTGGCGCGCATTTATGTTTTGGATTCAGTGGTACCCGGTCGGCATAACTTATATGCCTCCCGGCCACTCTGCCGCGCCCCTACAAGAAATGACAAACCCGGATCATGGCATTGCAGCCGCTTACTATTAACCGCCAATCAGGTTATAATGCACTTCCCTGCGAATTATAAATGAGCGTAATGGAACCAGAAGCAAACGCATTGTCCCTGCCGGGGAATAACACCTCCGAGGGATCGGCGGAACATAATGAGAAAGCTAAGAAAGAAGCCGTTTTAGTCTCAGGCAGTCTGTGGCATGCAATCTGGATTATGTCCTGGCCACTTCTGCTTTTGATGTTGAGCAATGCTGTTGTCGGCATTGTCGATGTGCAGTTAGCGCAAACATTTAGCGCTTCCGCACAAGCTGCTGTTGGTTTAGGCGATCAGATTGTCTTTTTATTTGTTGCTCTTATTCTTGCCGCTTCAGTTGGTACAAACGCTCTTGTGTCCCGTGCCTTTGGTGCTAGAGACCAGGAAGAAGCCATTTCAACACAGGGGCAATCGCTGATATTTGCTCTTTTAATGGGCGGCATACTAACCATTGCTGCCTGTCTTTTTTCTGGCAATTTAATGGGCCTATTTACGCCGGATGCTTTGACGGAGAAACTTGCTCGACCATATTTGATTATTTACGCTCTCTATTTTTTGCCTTTTAGTTTTTTGTGCATAGTAAATGCCGGTTTTCGCGCATCCGGCGACGCTAAAGTACCACTACTAATTGTTTTGATTATGACTTTTATCAACGTGGCGTTAGACTTCTGGTTTGTCTATGGACCTTGGCGTAGCCTAGGCATAAATGGCTTAGCATTGGCCGGATTTAGCGCCAGTACTATTGGTGCTTGTATCGCTTGGTTTAAACTTAGACAATCTGCGCTTAAGGATAGCGCGCGCAGATTATTGCCGCTTAATTATCCTCTTCTGTTGAAGCTAATAAAAATTAGTGTTCCAGCGGCTTTGCAAAGAATTACCTGGACCATGGCTATTTTTGTTGTGTTTTTTACTCTGAAAAATTGTCCAAGTCCCACAGCCGCATTGGCTGCCTGGACTATAGGCATCAGGGTAGAATCATTTTTATTTATGCCTATGTTTGCTCTTGGACAGGCTGTTTCTTCGGTGGTTGGTCAAAATCTAGGGGCCAAAGAAGACGAGCGCGCTTTTCAGGCGGGCTGGAATGTCTCCTGGCTTGGCTTTGGACTGATGGTTGTTTGTGGCACTTTGTTATTCCTATATTCACCGACACTGGCAAGATTAATGGCTAGCGATCCTGAGGCGATTAAATACTGTACGTCCTATTTGCAAATATGTGCTCTTGCCCAGCCCTTGCAAGCGATGTCCATGATTTTCAACGGTGCATTGCAGGGCGCTGGTGATACGCGAGTGCCTATGTGGATCACGATTTTTACTCAATGGCTCATTAGACTGCCGCTCAGTTGGCTTCTAGCCATTACCTTTAAATTCGGACCGCTGGGCGTCTGGATTGCTATGAGTCTTTCTTCATCAATGTCCGGGTTGCTGAATTTATGGCGTTATCAATCCCGAGCCTGGGAGAGGCTTAAATTGTAAAATAGATAGAGCAATTATTTATACAATTCGACCCACGGAGGATATATAATGCTTATCTCATGCTGGCAGCAACGGAAATCATCGCATGTCTTTAAATGAAAAATTTGGTCGGGGTAGTTCTAACATCCGCAAGGTGCAGATGCCAGATACGCCTGATGTAAGCGACTTACAAAAATTGCTGAGCGATTTGAGCACTTCAGCCGCTGGTGCTCAATGTGATGTCTTGTGGCAGCAAGGTAGCAATGTTTTCACGCTCAATCTGATTCACTCGCGGCAGACTGCTCGAGCAAATTGGAAACTTTATCGTGGCCGGGGACTGCAACCAAGTTTAATCTGGGACTATAACACCAACGATGTAGCCGTCGTCCACAAAATGATTTTGATCGAAATGCAAAGACAAACGACGCCGACAGCTAGTGGACTCAGGTTGCCTGCGCTAAACGCATCGGGAACTGTCCGCGAAGAAAGAAGAGCCATTAACATAAATAGTAATCTCAGTACCAAGCTAAGGGGATTATTTATTGGTGCTCAAGAAGATTTGACAGCCAAAGCTAAAATCAAATCCGCGCCTGTGCCGCTCATCAATCAGCCGGTTTCAACAAAGTTGCCGGACAAACCAGTGCCGGTAATTGAGTATGTAGATTTATTGCCCGGCAGACGCCTCCTTGAGCAACTGTTCGTCAATCAGTTTGGCATGTTTTCTTACCCCACCTTTTTATTTTTTTTGGAGCGAGAATTTTATGAGGCTGTCGAGAACAACAGTCCCACAACCCTAGTTGTGTTTCAAGCTATTAATACCACCAATCCTGCTGCTTTGATTTCTCCAGTTGTGTTTCAAGAAATAGTTAAGAGAATGAAGCATACCCAACGAAAAACAGATATTTTTGCTCAGGTAGAAGACAATAAATTTGTAGTATTACTGCCTGATACTAATGCCGCGGGTGCCAAATCATTTGTTCGCCGCGTAGAAAAAGCTTTATTTAAAAGCGTGCTTGCTCCTGAATTAAGCCATACCGCGATGAAATTTGCCTTTGGTATTGCTTCTCTTGGCGAGCATTGCAAGACTTTGCCCACGCTTTTGTTCCTATCTGACAAGGCCCTTGAAAGAGCGCAACAGCTTGGAACCGATATGATTAGTGATCAGGATATTCTGGATGAGGGAAGCATCGATCTGCGTGAGGCCATGTTGAGGCAGGTGGACTTAAAGCCGACTCAGCTTTTGGTATCTGAATTGATTTCTGGAGGCATTTTTACCCATCCCGCTTTTGTTGCTTTCTTGGAACATGAATATCATCGCTCCGCTAGAAAGAAGCGCGAGCTTTTAATCGTGCTTTTCAAAGTGCGTCTTTTGCAGGCAACCTTTGATCAGCCAACCAACTCATTGCCGGACCAGGCGTTCTATGAGGTAATTAGACGAATAGGCTCCTTATTATCCAAGCGCGATATATTCGCGCACTACGGCAAAGGAAATTTTGTGATTATGCGATCGAACACTTCGCTGTCCCAAATGCAAACTTTCACTAAGCGAGCCGTTCAAGCGCTTACTGGCGACGAATGGCTGACTCCCGAATGTCCGACAAGCTCGCTGCGTTTTAAGACTCAAATTTGTTCGGTACGGCAACACGGTGCTGATCCCAACGTACTTGGCCTCGTAGCCGCCGAGTAACTGCTGTGTCCGCGAATACAGGGGCGCGCATTTATGTTTTGGATTCAGTGGCACTCGTGACGCACAGGACGACCTTTGGCGGCATATATCATATGCCGCTGAGTCCTGATGCCTGCCTCACGTCCACTGGCCGCGCCCCTACAGAAAATGACAAATCCGGATCCAAAGCAGGGCTTGCTTTACACTAACATCGCTAGCAAAAACCATTGAGCAAGACGAACCTGAGCAGTGCCGAAATTGTATTCGAAAAAGCCTGATACCATGAGCGATACTATGCCGGCAAATATGCCTAAATAAATACCTTGATCAAGATTAGTATTTTGCTTATTTTTCTCAGCTAAATAACTTATTTTCAAGGCGCTAAACCACAAATAAATGTAAGCAGCAAAGCCGATTATGCCGGTAGTGGCCAAAATATGCAAATAATTGCTATGAGCATGATCTAATGCCAAATGCCCCTGTCTAAGGGCTTCTGGAATATACATATGGGGAAACTGCCTGATGCCGACACCAAAAACAGGAGAATGCAGAAATGTTTCCCAGGCCTTTTGCCAGAGAATAACGCGAGTGCTTACACTTACATCATGCTGCCAATTGATCAATGATAACAATCTTTCCTTCACCACGGGTAGTATTAGCCACCCGGCAACAGTACTGATCAGCATCGCCAACCCACTAACAATTGTCGCTCGGCGCGAAACAAGCAAGCAAGTGGCGAACAAAGCAGCGATAGCTCCCAGCCAGGCACTTCTTTCAGCCGCAAAAACAAGCCCCAGCCAATTGCCTATCAATATAATGTAGAAAATGACTGGGCTGGATAATTTAAATGGCAAATTTTTATAGCTATTCTTAAGTGCAATACCTAAAGCCAGTAATGAAAAGATTTGCATCAGGCCGGAAAAAGCCATTGGTCCACTTATAAATCCAGTTCCCTGTAAATAAGGAAATGAAAATGGGTGAAAGCCGGTCAACTGCTCAATTGTTGCCCATAGCCCAGCCAGAGCACCGGTAATAAGCATGGCTGCTATAGAAAACTGTTTCAGTTTGCTATTTAAATTAAAAGCCCAATAAGCCCAGAAATAGACGAGCATGCCGCGTAAGGAGAAAAAAGATTTAAAAGCCTCACTTAAACCGCCATTAGCTAAACCGCTAATGAATACTGCTGTAGCAAAGACTATTACTGGTATGAGTAAAGGTGCCCTCAACAGATCTTTGATTTGGGTCGACGTCGCAGGAACATTTTTTATTGTGGCAACGGCAAAATATATGGCCATCACGGAAAGACCGGCAATCAAAATTGTCCACGGTATGGTTATTGGCAAGGATAAACTGACGGCATAAGCAACAACAAGAATACTACTCAGATGAGCGGCATTCTTGAATGGTGGCGTTTGATTGTCCTTTACTTGTTCCAGTGTTTTAAGCCCATAATCTCGTAAACGTCAGCCACTGTTTGCTTAATTGCTTTGCGAGCTGCCAAATTGCCGTGCTCGAGGATTTTTATAACTTGATCAGGGTTATTAGCTAGTGCTTTTCGTTTTTCTCTAATTGGTTTGAGGAAATCGTTGATCAATACGGCTAGGTTTGTTTTGCACTGCACGCAACCGATAATCGCTGATTCGCATTCGGTTTTTACTTTGCCAGTCATTTCTTTGCCGAAAATCTGATACATCGGCCAGGGCACTTCGCACAAGTCGGTGTGTCCCGGATCGCTTTTGGCAATGCGCGTGCGATCAGTAATCATCTGTTTCACTTTACGGGTGGTATCGTCTTCAGTGTCTGCCAGTTTAATATCATTATTATAAGACTTGCCCATTTTTTGCCCGTCGATCCCTTTAAGAACAGGTACCGCAGTGAATTCAGGCTTGGGCTCCGGAAAATAATTGACATCAAAAAAATTATTGAATCGCCTTGCTAGAGCGCGACTAAACTCTAGATGAGCTTCTTGGTCACGGCCGAATGGGTACCAATTCCCCCTTGGGTCCGAATATGTCTGCTGTTTGTAATACAGGATAGCCCAGCAAGCCATATGAAACTTTTCAAGAGCCTCTTCCTGGTTGGCAGCCAGCATCTTAACCATATCTTTCAATGTTGGATCGCGCTCCACCCAATTTTGTGGAGTGTACATGGACAATAGAAGATGTAATTCTGCCGTTTCCGGAACCGCCGACTGTACAAAAAGAGTCGACTTTTCCGGATCGATTCCTACAGCCAAGCAATCTAAAGCGACTTCCAAAATGTTATTCGAAATCTCGCTGGTGTTTTGATATTTGGTGGTCAGCGCGTGCCAGTCGACGATGATATAAAAGGCATCATATTTATCTTGAAAGGATAACCAGTTAGTTAAGATGCCAAAATAATGTCCCAAATGCAGGCGCCCAGTGGGACGCATGCCCGACACAATGCGTTTAGTTTTTGCTGCGCTTGTCGACAATTTTAATTACTTTCTTAATTGTTTTAGATAATGGCTGTTATTTGCTTTTGTTTTTGGCGATTATGCTGCGAATCTTTTCTTTCTTTCTCACCACTTTTGCTTTGCGGCGCTTGGTTTTAATTCTGGCGTTATATTGTTTGGTCAATGCCGGGCTCCTTATTTTATGGCTGAACGAGCACCCTTCTCATTCATATAAACTATTTACTTTGGCATTCTAACCCTTTTGGGTGACCGAAAATATTTAAGCTAATAAAAGTGCTTTATTTACGAAAGTTAACTTTTCTATTGACTGCTAGAAATCAACCATGTTTGGGTAGAACTCGAATAGATAGAACAGAGTTGATATATCCGGAAATATTACCGGCAAACAAACTAATTAAGTAGAAAGAAATTACGCTGGAGAATAGAAAATTGGCTGCCAAGATTGGTGAACAATTATTAGATGATTGGTCAGATATAGATATATTTGAGCCTGATGAAGAATCTTTATCTCCCGAAGAAGCTGATGAGGTAGTGAAAAAGCCTGCTTCCGGAGGGGATGGTTTTTCTGAAGATTCAGTGCGCCTATATTTAAGAGAAATTGGGCGCGTCAAAATGATTAAGCCTGATGAAGAAATTGAGCTAGCCAGGCGCATTGTAAAAGGCGATTTACGAGCCAAAAAGCAGCTAATTCAAGCCAATTTGCGTCTAGTAATTTCCATTGCCAAAAAATATGTCAATCGCGGACTACCATTTCAAGATTTGATTCAAGAAGGTAATTTAGGGCTAATTAGAGCGGCTGAGAAGTTCGATTATACGAAAGGCTTTAAATTTAGTACTTATGCTACCTGGTGGATTCGCCAGGCTATAAGTCGTGGCTTGGCTGATAAATCAAGAACTATCCGTGTGCCTGTGCATATGGTTGAATCAATTAATAAGCTTAAAAAGACTGGCGCTCGTCTGACCCAGGAATTAGGGCGTAAACCCAGTAATGAAGAGCTTTCGCAAGCCTTATCCTTATCGGTAAATAAAGTCCAGGAAATCCTGCAAGCTGACCGAGAGCCAGTTTCAATGGAGATGCCTTTAAGTCGAGATGAGGAGACTTATCTGGGCGATATAATTGAAGATAATGAGTCATCTAGACCAGACTCTACTTGTGAAGAAGAATTATTACGGCAAGATATCAATAGTATTTTGAGTCAGTTAACCCCAAGAGAACGGGATATTATGCATCTGCGCTTTGGTCTTGATGATGGCAGACAAAGAACGCTTGAAGAAGTTGGCCGCCTTTTTAATATCACTCGGGAAAGAGTGCGCCAAATTGAACATAAGGCCTTTCGCAAACTGCGACAACCTAATTGGTCTCATCGGTTGGCTGGCTATCTCGATGATTAACGGTCCAATTTATAAGACTCTCATACATGTGTCCTGTCTCAAGGTATGGCGGTGTTTTTCACATTAAACAGTAACAAATGGCCTAATTGTGGTACATCTATCTTGATCGCCTGGATTTTCGAGGGGGATTTAGCAAAAGCGTCCAGTTCGCAAATTAAATTAAGACTTAGGTGAACCTGGGCGTACAAGCTGGATTTTAGAGAGATAAATGTCGTTATTGCCATCTCGCATAAGCTATGATCAATCAGCATCAAGCGTGCTTGCCGAGCTGAAAAAGGGTGACCAGCGAAAGCAAAATGAATTCGTCTGGGGTAATCAGGAGCGGTTTTACGCGATTGCTTTGATTGCCACCGACAGACCGGACATGGCCGAAAGCCTTACCATAACGGCTTTTTCTAATGTTTTTGCCGCCATTAAGCAAATAAATGTAAAACAAGTGGGCTTGCCCCTTTGGGAATGGTTAGCGCCTTTTATTGTGCAAGCGTGCGCTGATTATCATCGCCAATATTCTCAGGCTGTGCCGCCAGCAGAAACAATTGATCCGACCCAAGACGGTTCGGCACAAATGGATTGGGAAACTACAGTTATTCTTGGCGCGCAAAGAGTGGGCAGATGCCTTAACAATCTACCTCCTGAGCAGCGGAAGGCCTTTGTGCTCAGACATCAACTTTTTTTGGATTACGCACAAATTGCCGCCGTACTCAACCAAAGCTTGCAGACGATAATGTCTTGGTTATATCGGGCGCGAGTGCAAATAGTAAAATGTTTGGGTAGGGGTTAAGAGGGGAAAGCGCTATTTTATGAATTGTGGTGACTTTCGATATCTTGTTCAAAGGCGCTTTGACGAAGAGCTTTCGCCGCCAGATGATCGTGCTTTGCTAATTCATCTGGAAACCTGTGAGTCCTGCCAAAAGTTTTATCATCAGGTGCAACAAGTAATTATTGCCGCTAAAGACATGGAAGTTCCTCCGGAGTTATTGCCACCCAGGCCGGAGTTTTTAGCCAGCGGCATCATAGAGCATATTCCCCAGGCCAAGCCGGGGTTAGCTGGTACCATACTGGGGTTTTTATCGCGCTTGGCGGACTTATTGCCAGGCCGCCAGCCTCGTGTTGAGAGTACTGGCGAAGAAATTAGCCAGGCCGATTTCCAGCCTTTGGCACTCCATCCGGTGGACCGTTGTCTGATCCTGGATTTGCCGTTCGTTTTAAGAGTCCTGAGATTGCCAATAAGGCATGGGGGCAGCCAGGAGCAAAGGCGGAGGGGTTTGCTGGTGAGCAAATATCAACTGGGGTAGGAGCATGGTCTACTAATCAGTTTGGCTCTGTTGACAGTTGGCAAACTTCGGCTGCGGATGCCAATTTGAGAGCTTCTAGTTCTCCGGCTATCGTTCAAGAATCAGACCAGTTGTCTACCCGTTCGCTTGGAGAAAAGTTTGGCGTGCAGACAACGGGAAGTTTATTGGATGTTGCAGGCAAAAGTCAGCCTTTAACTTTAGCTGAATCGATTCGCCGCAAAATTGCCGAAATGCCTAAACCAATTACTGGGGCTAATACAGGCTCATCAGTAGATGATGATCAAGGCGCTGCGGGCGCCAGCGGTGATTTAGCGGGAGCAAGTACGGACCCTCATCTCAATCCAGTTAATTCATTTGCCGCCTGGGGCATACCTGATTCTCCTGATTGGCCAAAAATCACAACGGATGCAGGGACGGACCAGCTTCCAGAAGGCGCGCTCGCCTCCAATAGCTGGGGTGGCTGGACGAGTCCGCCAACCGGCTGGAATATTCCGGCTTTAAAAGCAGAATCGGCCCGCTCGGCTAATGTTATGTCGGGCGCAGAAGAGCAAGGCAAATTGATTGACATTGGCGGACAGACAGCGAGCCATTCACAGCCCGTTCCAGAAAAGCATATGGAGATCCCCTCCCCCTCCAATTGGTCGTCTGAGGCTGAGCAATTAGAAACGGGCAGCTGGCAGAGTGTCAAATTCGATACTGCTCTTGGTGCTCCTACTTTTGCTGCCCCGTCTTTGTCTGCTATGCCGTTATCAACGCCAAGCGCTCCGATGTTCGCCAATCCTGGGTTGCCTAAGGGCGAATTTGTCATTGATCCAAGTACTTCTCAGCCAGCTGAGGCGAAGAACAGCCAAGATGATTGGGAAATGTCGATTCAGGAAAAGAAATCTGGACGAGAGCAAGGCATGCAATTAAATACCCCCCCCAGCCCTGCTGTACCGTCTCCTGCTGTACCATTACCAGAAGCGATTGCTCCCCCAAAAATGTTTCCAGCAGACAATTTGGAGCGTGAGAAAATAGCGGAAAAGAAAGAAGTGGATACTGGCAGAATTTTACCAGTTGAGCCTGTCGCTCCTCGAGACCCAAATCAAATGGCGTCAGGTGGACTAAAAATATATCCTGTGTTCTCAAAACGTGCTGCTGCTATTGTTCATGATCAGAATCAAGAGGGTGCTGGCACCAATCTCAATTTTCAACCGGCACCAGGCGCAAGCAATTCTTCTGTAGAACCGCCATCGCCGGTGGCACCCGCGCAACAAGCGCCAGCTAAAGTAGAAGAGTCAAAAAGTGATCGTCCAGTGGAGCAACCGGTAATGCAGGTTGACCAAAAAGTTGATGACGATGCGGCAAATGCTTCTCTACTGAAGAGGCTTGATGACCGCGATATTGATGCCCTATTTAGTAAAAATCTAGGCGTGCATGAGCGGGCGCTTCCAGCTAAATCTACTAAGGGCACCGCTATAGAAAGCAGTGTGCCAATTACTGAGCAAGCAATAATGGGGGCTGATCAACAAGTAAAAAGTGTTCCTGAGCCAGTGAGCAGTATTTTGGTACCAAAGGAAGTTCTTCCTGCTGCTAGTAACCAACTAAGCGATCAACTGCAACCGCCTGTAGTGCCAGGTGATTTAGCTACAGCGGAAGCTAAGCCGGCTGATACAAGTGGTTTATTAGCTCCACTCGATGACAATATGATTGATCAGATTTTTTCTGCCAGCCTGGGCATTCCTCAGCAGGCGACAAGCAAGAAAATACCGATAGTAGCCCCAGCTCAGTCAGAGGAAGTTCTACCAACTGTTGATTTGGTAAAAAACGACGTATCAACAATGAAAGCTCAACCGGAGCAATTGAATCAAATTTCTTCCCCAAATGATATTGCCAAAGTACAGGAGCCGGAAGCACCACCACCGTCACCACCCCCATCATTACCGCCTGCTGCTGCACCGAGTGTTTCAAATGCGCAAACAGAATCTAGACAAGATTCAGCGAAGCAAAGCGAGTTCAGTGCTTCTTCGTCGAGGGCAAAAATACCTGGTGTTGGTCGATTGGATAGTCGTTCCGATATTGTTAGTGAGGCTGGCTCAGGGCGCATTGCCTCTATTGGCAAGTTTTTGTTGGATAATAAGGATTTAGAAAAAATAGGGAAGATCACAGGTTCTGATTTGTCCGAAAGTGGGCTGCGTACTCTTAGCCTAGAGGCTAGTCAGGAACTAAAAAATCTGCTCAAGCAAATTGATAGCTTGCAGGGTGTTATTGGTACGGCGATCATCGGGCATGATGGATTGATGATTGCTAATACTATGCCTGCTGACACAGATGCTGAATCGCTTGGTGTCTGGGCCATGGGGGTTTACATGGGAACAACCCATGTTATAGATAAACTGGGCAATGATCGGGTGCGCCAGATTGTTTCGCGTACTGATCGCGGCTATTTAGTTATAGCTAATTTCGGCGCTGGTTTGCTAATTACATTAACCAACCCGCTGTTGATTGATAATTTATTACCATTGATGCGCACAATCACACAATTGGTGGCCGCGTAATTTCTGGAAGCTACGTCGGACTCCTTCAGACGCGGGCGGAGCATTTATGTTTTTGGATTCAGTGGCACCCGCTCGGCATAACTCATATGCCTCACGGCCACTGAGCCCCGCCCCTACTTGCACCCCCTACGCGCTCGCCCTTACGATTCCTTTTGGCACCCTTATTCTTCTTCGGTTGCTTTGACTACGCCTGCTACTATATTGTCGACAATTTCCGGCGCTATTTTTCGCTTGCAATAAGCTAAATATGCTTCCATCCATTTCCTTAGTGCAAGAATGATGTCCGACAAAGAGTTCTCGGAGCGTTTCACCTGACTTAAGTTTAAACTGATACGGCCGTTAGTATCAACAGCAAATTTCAAAGCTGAATCTGAATTACCATGTACATAATGCAAACTTTCGAGAAGCAAAGTCTTATTTTCTTCTTGTCCAATCGTATTTTGCAATTCTGTAGCGATGTGTTGGAAGATTGATAGGGGTCTAGACAGGGTGGCTTGCTGAACAGTGATCAGCCCAGACTTTATAAGCAGGCTCACAGCCTTTAGTATCTGATAGTCGGGCCAAGTATCAAATGCTTTTATTATTTCATCTAAGATTGTCAATCCATCAAATAAAGAAGCCAGTTTGAAGATTATGGCTCTATCTTGCTTATTCACAGGGGATTCATCAGCATATTGGAGATTCTGTTCGCTGATCTTATCCCATAAAGCATCAAAATCATAAACTCTTTCAAAGATAGAATTGCGTCCCTGAGGCAAGCTATTCAAAGCCTTTGTCATATTGTCCTGACAAACAGCAGCATCAATTAGTATGCGGTCCAATGGTTTATTGATAGCGCATTCTTCATCGAGATCTTCTGCCGATCCTTTGTCGCGGAAAACGAAAATACCATCATTCCAAGCTGTTAAAAATTCAGTTAAAGCCTGTTGCCCTTTTAATTTATTCAGTCGAGTATGGGTCGGTTTGCCATCATTGAAGGCAACATGAAAGGTTTTATCACGTTTTTCCACCGTGAGCAGACCAGTTTTTTTGCTATTGGACAGAGACTGCAGTAGTGCAGCTGAATCGGTAGCGCCCAGACTGCCGATGATAGAATCGCGAACGGTTTCTATATTACTGTTATGCATTAGACCCATTCCTCGATCATCCGATTTTTGATGATAGCCTCCATATGTGTATTGATCGGCAAGCAGTACTTCAAGCTCGCGCGCATTTATATATCCTGCTCTGACGGCTAAAAGTCCAAGATATGTCCTTTGACTTTTGCCCCAGCCTTCTTCCTCTTGCTTTTCCAAAAGTTCTTGTAGCTGAGATTCTGTGATTATGCCCGCTGCTACCATATAGCGGCCGAGTCTGAAAGGCTTGGAGTTGCGGTAACAATTGGCGAGAAACTGAATGCGAGCAAAAATGGGAAATATTATGCTTTGAGACTCCAGCTCTTGAATGATGCGCATTGTCTCGTCTGCGGCTAGGTGATGCTTAGCCTCCAGTATGCGGGCAATAGCTTCTATAGTTGTATAGTCATCAATAGCCTGAATTACCCAATTTTGTGGTGCTGGTAATGAGAATTCAACTTTGATTTTTTGTCCTCGTTCGCTTAGGACAGGCGTTGACGTATATAAAATATGATTAGCCAGTGTACTGCCACCGCTGTGCAAGCGCCGCCTATCAATGCCTGGTACTGTGGCGCAGACATAGTCTGCTAGCATCGGATGTCTGGCGAAAATACCAAATGGACTATCGTAGGCGTTAAACGTAAGTCCACCACCTGGATCATCTTTAGTGAGAGTAATAGCCCCGTCTACCTTCACAAATAAAAGCACACCTTGCGGTTTTAGAAGGCGCTTGGCGTAAAAGCTAAATTTGATCAAACTCTCCAGCGGCAAAGTAAATCCGGTTTGCATCAAGTCAATAATCAAGCCGTCAAAAAATTTTTCACTTTGCGTTAGTTTTTCCAACTCAGCAAAAATATTTTCTCTATAGGCATAGGTGAGAAAAGATAAGTTGGAAGCAAAGTAAGAAGTATCGTCCAATGATTCAGTAGCCCTTGGAGAAATTTGACTAGATTTAAGATCAGAATGTGGTAGTGATGTCAAGTAAAAACCTAAATAAACCCTGTTACAGACCCGCTCTAGCTTTTATATGCCCAGATATGGCAATAGCGATTCTTTATCCGGATTATTAATTTTTCAATTTTACGACTAATATGAAGTCAATTTGTCTTTACGCCGTTGCCGATTGTCTGAGTGGCGGGCAAAATATGACCAATTTCTCTCGATATATGGTCTGCGGGGGCGATAAATAGGGCCTTAATCATCCACTGCGTTTTCACTTTGCCCACATCAATGATCAGATCGTCCTTAGTACTGGTGATCAGGCGAAAGCGCGAACCGCCCATAAGTGGAGAGTACATTTTAATTAATTTCAAAGAGGGCGAATTAGCCGTTCGGCTATATAAGCCCAGATAACCAGGAATGCTTGCTAATTGCGGGTCCGCAAGCCAAATTTTTGCCATATCGACACGTCTGTTTTGCAAGGCGAGCAAAAATTGGAAAGCCACAGCCGTGGCCGGGTTTTGCCCTTCATTGCCGCTCAAGGCAAAACGGTCGTTAATAAAAGGCATAGATACTTCGTAGCCTGTCACATCAGGATTTTCACCCCCTGCTGGCAGTTTGATTTCACTTGTTTGATTGCCAATATTAATGACTAAGGTGTTTCCCGAAAATCGTGCTTTAGCTTGTCCTGCCTGGAGCAGGAATGTTGGTACTGCCTGCCACAGATCCGGGTCATTGAGCCAAGATGCCCTGATATGCCTTAAGCCGTATAGCCAGGAATGCCCGCTTTGTATATCCACACCGCGGATTGCCAGAAAGCGGTTTTTAGCTATATTTTCTTTGACTGAACTGCTAAACAAACAGGCTTCTTTAATTTCTATATTTGCCGGTACCTCTATGCTTTGGGTGCAGATTACAGTAGGCGTTCTCCTCAGCTTTCTATTGCGTAGATGCGCTTTTTTGCTCAGATTGTGAAAGGAACGGGACCGTTTGGCTGATCTCGTTTGATAATCATCAGCACTAATAGATGGCAGTCCACCTGATTCAAGCCATTGAATTAATGCATATCTATTTGTGCTAGTTGCCTCGCTAATTGTTTGTTTGCCAGATGAATTGCCAGTTTGCTGTCCAGCACTATTGGCCTTATTTTGCAGGTATTGCTTATTGAGGCTGAAACTATATATTTTGATATTGGCACCGCTGTTAATTGCCTCGATCACTTTTAGTCCTACTGATGACAATATTGGGCAGGACTTACGCAAATTAGCTGGATCTACGTGTTTTTTGGCCGACTCGGCGGCGGCAGCACTAAAGTCCTGCCAGAGCTCAAGATAAGTATCGGCATTGGCGTTTTCCTGGTAAGCGTGTGCAGCCTTCAACAGATTTTGTCGTGCTGGTATTAAGACTGGTTTTGCTGCTTCAACTATGCGCTTTTTGCTTTTTAATTTATGGCTGGCAGTTTGATGTTCTTTCGATTTAATCTTTGTATTATCTGGCGTCGAGCCAGTTGTCCTTGTCGGCATTCCCATAAGTAACGCAGCCAATAAAGCCGATAGAAATCTATGTTTACCGCCTAACTGTTTCACCATCTTTTTCTCTTTCATTTTGCTTCCGCTTCAACAAGGCTATTGGGCTTCTAAGCTACAGATTTTATCAGGTTGCGTTATTACCCCCATGAGCATGGGAATCCTCCCATGCTTTCTATTTACTTGGCAGGCAGACAAGAGTAGATTAAATGCAGCAAAAGGCGAGGTATGACGGCAAATTATGGATTCCTTTGAATTGGGAGCAAAGAATTTATCTGCTGTTACTGGGCAGGGTGAAACAGCACCTGCCAGTGCAGGAAACGCTCATAGCAGCCCAATCTCAGGCATTGAGAACCAGCTTCATTCTGCTGGTGATATTGCTAGCGCTAGAAATTTTTTCGCTCCCAAAGTAGATGTTCCGGTCTTAAGCGCCCATGTGCCTATTGCCGGTCCAGAGCAAGCTGGAATGGCCGCTGTTAAGGCAGCCAGCCAGGCAATTTCACCCATGCTGCAAATTATTATGAACTTACCTGGGCATATTGGCATTTTTAGTTCATTTATGGAGGCTCTAAAGAGTTTTCTTTTTGCCCACAATAATCTCTTGGTCCATTTTAATCCGGCTAGTTTTGGTCAGGCTATTGATTTAAGCCATGCTCACACTCTAGGAATCGATCACATAGGACAATCCCTTCCTTCCGGACTTGGCCATCACCAAGTTGATTTGTCCGTTTTGGCTCACTCACATACTCTTGAATCTTTGCCCGCCCAGCTTGGCAGTAGCGCTCATTTACATATCAGTCCTTTTGCTTCTCTTAAATCGTCCATGAATGTTTCAGCGGGTATCGACTTAAAACATCCTCAATTTGAAGGACAAGCCGCTTCTCCATCCGCATCGAATGCATCCGTAATAGACAGCTCTGCTCATACATCAGCCAGTACCGGTGATGCCTTAGCCGGTCCAGGACTTTCTAATCAAGCTATCACGCCGCGTTTAGCACCAGCTGAGACCATTTTTTCAAGCAAGTTATTTGAATCGGCCGCTGGTAATCAACTGAATTCTGGTGGCGCTTTATTATCGAACAGTAACCAGACTGCCGCCACTGGTATTACTGGCAGTGCATCAAATTCGCTGACTTCCTCTTCTTCTCTCTCAATGCAAGATCATACCGGCAATATACTGAACAATCAGAGCGCCAACCAGAATGTTGCCTCTCAAGATTTGCCCATTAACCACAGCTCTCCCAATAGTGGTACTGCAAATGATACCAATATAAAATCTGGCATGGACAAAACCCCTGCCTCTCGAGGTGACTTTCATGGTATGCATGCTAAGGCCTTAAGCCTTAATGACTTCCTGCACCATAAAGGGCATATGCTGAGTAAGGTTAGCGAAAACCCATTTTCTAAACTGGCTGATAAGGGCGGTCATGAAATAACAGGTGCGGCGACGCATTCCACCTCTGCTCTTTAGAATTCTATTGCCCATAATTCTTCTGCCCATAGTCAGTCTGCTCATCCATCCGCTCCAAGTCGCGAGCAGCATTCCTTGTCCAAGCAAGAGGCAAATTTGCCCGCCAATCAGACCGATGTTCCCAGTAATGAAAATGTGTCGGCAGAAAATGTTTATGAAATTAAATGGGGCGACAGTTTATGGGATATTGCTCGCGATCGGCTTGGAGATGGTTCGCGCTGGCATGAGATTTATAATCTAAATGCAAATAAATTGGGCAGTAATCCTGATCTTATTTATCGCGGCACATCCATTAATATGCCTGATTCTGGTCAGATCACTCCCAATTCGGATGGTTCCATTGTTGCCAATCAGTCCGCCTCCAGTTCGTACACTGTTAAAGCCGGTGATAATCTCTGGCGCATTTCTAAAAATTTCTTTGGCGACGGGCAAAAATGGCCGCAGTTATACAAGGTAAATAGTGATGTTATTGGATCTAACCCAAGATTGATTCTGCCTGGTCAGAAATTCCATATGTCCGATGGCGCCGATTCCGGCAGTCTTTTAGCGCAAAGTACCCCTGCGTCAACAGTCCATATCGCTAGTGCCACGCCAGCTGCTGGCCCAACTGTTGCTCCAGTTAGTCACGTCCATCAACAAGCACTGCAATCAATTGATCGACATAAGATCGCCTCTTCCTCTCATGTAGCTATTCATCACCCGGCAGTTCATGAGAATACAGCACCAGCCCATCCTCAGCCAGAAGTGGTAGCTCAGTCAAATAATGGCTTAGCTGTGACTGGCGGCAGTGAGACTCAATTGTCCGGACCAGGCGCTGCCCAGGCAGAAGTTGATGGCAATGCCTCGCTTTTAACTAACACCACAACTAATGCAGCGGCAGCGGCTAAAGCAAAATCAGTCGTTTCTTTTTCACTCACTCCGGATCTCTCTTTTCTGAACACAAATAAATAGCTATTATCTATAGCTGTTACACTTCAGAATCTAAATAAATTTGGCGGCGGCGAGGATTTTTTGTGCTGCTTGGCTGATGTCTTGACTCTCTGCCAATTTATTTCCAACACTAGCTGGAAAGACACCGGTAATACCAAAGTCTTGCCAGCAAATATTCTCTTGAGCAGGAGGCCGGCAAAACCCATAGCGGCTTACCTAAATTCTGACACATTTGTGCCAGCTCGCCTGTTGCTTTGCCACTTAAAGATTGATGATCAAGTCTACCTTCGGCGGTAATAACTAAATCTGATTCTTCAATGTGTTTCTTAAGACCAATAAGCTCGGCAATTCTCTTAAAACCAGGTGAGATACTTGCCTTGAGCAAAGAAACCAATCCGAAGGCGGTACCGCCGGCGGCGCCACTACCTGGATAGTCTCGCAAATCCTTTCCTGTAGATCTTTTATCACATCCGCCAATCGGGAT
Organism: Candidatus Melainabacteria bacterium; assembly: GCA_963767815.1. Classification (GTDB taxonomy): domain Bacteria; phylum Cyanobacteriota; class Vampirovibrionia; order Obscuribacterales; family Obscuribacteraceae; genus CAVYFJ01. The sequence goes on from CAVYFJ010000004.1 coordinate 956,251, forward strand.
AGCGAAGCGTCAAGATATTTGACTTGTTCCTCATCAGCCCCCTTTTGCGGCGCAAATATATGAGCAGCACCCTTTGGTCCTGTTAATGGCGAGCTTACATCAGTCAAAATCTCAATTTGCTTTTGTCCAATACGTTTGTCTAATTGAGATACATCAATCGAAGCTAATTTATTTAAAGCACCCCCACCCAGGGGCAACGATTTTCCATCTTGATCGAGAAATTTTATACCTAAAGCGCGCAAAGCACCTGTGCCACCGTCTGTAGAGGCACTACCGCCAACGCCAATGATTATTTTGCTGCAGGGGTCATCTAGATTGCGCAGAATAACCTCTCCCAGTCCGTATGTATGGGCAGCCAGCGGTTGTAAGGGTTTGTCTGCAATCATCGCTAGCCCGCAACATTTGGCCAGCTCAATAACTGTCCAATCCTTAAGAATAAGCCAATTTGCAGTCTCCGGTTCACCGAGCGGTCCGAACACTTGTGCCTGCTTTATTTCCCCACCTAAACAAGTATGGATTGATTCAATTGTGCCGTCACCGCCGTCAGCCAGGGGCATTAACTTAATTTGAGCTGCCGGTATTATCTCTTGCAAGCCGCTGGCCACGGCATTGCCCACTTGGCTGGGGGTCAAGCTGCCTTTGTATGCTGAAGGTGCGATAAGAATTTTTGGTTGCTTTTGCATTTGAGATGTGAATTGACTAAAGTACATAAAACGAGAATAAACTCATTCTTTTCGAGCGTAATGAGGGTATCATATTTAAATCAAAAAGCTAAGATATTCGGGCGAGATCCTTGAATCTATGCTTTAATTTATGTTTCTGCTAGTACTAGTATAAGGAGATTTTTATTTGTCGGACTCTTATTTATTCACTTCTGAGTCAGTCACTGAAGGGCACCCAGATAAAGTTTGTGATCAAATTTCAGATGCTATTCTTGACGCTATTTTGACGATAGATCCTCCGGCCGAGTTGCCGTGGAATGTGCAGCTAGTACGGGTTTGATTTTAATATTGGGCGAAGTAACCACATCTGCCTACGTTGACATGCAAGAGATTGCCAGAGGCGTGATTGCTCGGATTGGTTATTGTGGTGAAAAGGGCGAGGGTTTCGATGCCCATTCCTGCGGGATTCTTACGGCAATTAATAAACAGAGTCCTGATATAGCCTCTGGCGTCAGTTCTGCCCTGGAGGCTAGAGGTAAGAAAACCGAGGATAAAGCGGATCTAATTGGCGCTGGTGACCAAGGTATGATGTTTGGCTTTGCCTGTACGGACACACCTGAACTGATGCCCATGCCTGTTTCGGCTGCTCATCGCATGTCTAGACGTTTAAGTGAAGTGCGCAAAAGCGGAATTTTGCCTTATTTAAAGCCTGATGGCAAAACGCAAGTTACGGTTGAATACCAAAATGGGCAACCAGTGCGTATTGATTCAATAGTAATTTCTACCCAGCACGAAGCAGAAATTGAAGGTGAGAAAGATAATGATCAAGTGCAAAATCGTATTGCCACAGACTTGAAAGCATACGTGGTGATGCCCTCTTTTCAGGACTTATCTGTCAAGCCTGATCAACAAACACGTTATTTAATTAATCCTTCTGGACGTTTTGTCATTGGTGGTCCACAAGGGGATGCTGGACTGACCGGAAGAAAAATTATTGTTGACACATACGGTGGCTATGCCAGGCATGGTGGCGGTGCGTTTTCCGGTAAAGACCCCACGAAAGTAGATCGCTCGGGTGCCTATATGGCAAGGCATGTAGCCAAGAATATTGTTGCTGCTGGTTTGGCATCTGCCTGTGAAGTACAACTTGCTTATGCTATTGGCATGGCCAGCCAGTTTCAGTCTATGTCACCACTTTTGGTACAGGGAAATTGCCTGATAAGAAAATTGTTGAATTGATAAACGATCATTTTGATTTGAGACCAGCAGCAATTATCGAATATTTTGATTTAAGAAATCAACCGGCAAAAAATAACGGTGTTTTCTATCAAAAAGTTGCTGCCTACGGCCACTTTGGCCGACCCGATTTGAAAAATTTGCCCTGGGAAGCATTGACTAAAGTGGCAGAGCTCTCTGCGGCGATGACCAAAACTGCACGTGTTTAAATATTCTGCTTAGCCTGGGCAGACAATAGTTTGCTTTGAGGTCATTCAAAATATATAAACTAAGATCAGGGACCGGAGTACATGAAATTAGGCTCGATTACTGTCTTCCCAGGGGCCCCGGACAGTTTTTCTCTGGAAATATTTGATGGTCAAACCGTTTATATTGGCCGTAAGAATAAGAAAATTCGTGTTAATCCAGAAAGCTATATTATTCTGCCGTTTCCCGAAGTATCAGCCAAGCATGCAGAAATTCGCTGTGAAGGAAATGTTTGGGTAATTATTGACGCTGGCAGCACTAATGGCACTACAGTAAACGGAGTGCGCTTAAATCCTGGTAAGGAATACACTCTAAAAAACAATGATGTTGTGGGCATCGCCCAATATGACTTACTTGTTTGCGTGTCCGGTGGCGAATCCAATAGAGAATCTAATATCTGGCGCGCGGAAGCAAGTGATCTTGAGACCGAGCAAGACAAAACAAAATTTCAAGTAAAGTTGATCACAGCCACGATTCTTGTAGCTGATTTAAAGCACTTCACAAGTCTAATGGAGAGATTTTCCACCGATCCATCTGTTGTAATGCAGTCTGCCAATAAGATTTTTGCTAGATTAAATCGTGAGATTGAGGATAATCATGGACAATTAGAAAAAATTGCTGGCGATGCTATTATGGCTTATTGGTCAAGCAAAGATTTGCCGGCTGAGGAAAAGATTTGTGCCTACAGAGCATGCACAACCGCTTTGCGCGTACGGGAAATTACTAATGAACTAGCGGTAAATAATGAGATCTGGCCGTTTTCCGGGGCATCCACTTGTATTTGACATCGCTCTTTGCTCTGGACAGGTAGCTCAGTGGGGCTCTTGGAAAATCGCAGGGCAATCCGGCGCTATTGGGGGACACCGCTAATCTAGCTTTCCGGCTGGAGAAGCTAATTCCTGATCAAGAATCTGGACAGATAGTAGTAGATCATAATACTTATGAACTGTCCAAACAGCAGTTTGATTTTAAATTCTTAGGTGAATATGCGATTAAGGGGCGGCACAATTTTGTTAACGTCTATCAGTTATTGGGAGCGATAATTAAACAATAGATATGACCGCATCTGTACAGCTAAAACAGGCAATTGGACGTTTGCTCTCAGCTCGCCTGAATGGCACGGAGCTTGATAGTAAGTCAGCGGCTGCGCTTGCTGATGGTACTATTGGCGGTGTAGTACTTTTCAAAGAAAATGCTCACGATATAAATCAACTTTTTGATTTAATTACCACAATTAAGTCAAAAAGTTTTCACAATTTGATTGTCTCTACGGATCAAGAAGGCGGCGCTGTGCAGCGATTTGACCACCTTCTCACACCACTGCCATCCGCAATGGCTCTTGCTGCTACTAACGATTTTGAAATAATGAAACTAGTAGCACAGATTTCAGCCAATCAACTTGATTTGCTTGGCTTTAATTGCGTGCTTGCTCCAGTGCTGGATGTTCTGCAAAATCCAATTAATCAAGTTATTGCCACCCGTGCATATAGCAATAGCGCCGATTTTGTTACTAAATGTGCTCTGCAGTATTTGCAAGTGCTAAATGATACGAACATTATTCCTGTGGGTAAACATTTTCCCGGACATGGTTCTACAATTCAGGATTCACATTTGGAACTAGCTGTAAATGATTCGGCGATAGAAGAAATTTGGTCTGCTGATCTTGCCCCATTTAAGGCTTGTCTTAATCACTTACCGGCACTTTTAATTGGACATGTCTGGTTGCCCAGTATTGATCAAGAAGCAATGCCGGCAACAATTTCGTCTCGCATAATTACCGATATTTTGCGGCAATATTTAAAATACGATGGTCTGGTGATCACCGATTCGTTTGATATGAAAGCAATCGCTGACAAATGGTCGCCTGAGGAAGCCTCTCTAATGGCTATTCAGGCTGGTGCGGATCACCTGCTTCTTTGCCTTGAAGTTGAGCAATTGCTTTCAGTACATAAGTATTTATTGGCTGCCGTTGATTCAGGAAAATTGGCTGAAGATAGATTGATTGCTTCAATTAAGCGGACCGAACGATTGCTAGATCTCAAGAAAAAGAAAGACTCCGTCAATCCAGGGCAACAACTGGCACTATTGCAAGAATCAATCCAAAAATCCGAAGATATTGTTCTTAGAGCATCGAGCAAAGCGATTACAATTCTTAAGGGAGTTGTACCGACAATTGATTCTGGCGAATGGTTAGTTATCAAACCTAATCATGCTCGCTATCCACTTAAACTGGCAATGCATCTTAATAAACGTGTTGGAGAATTAAATCGATCTGGACAGGTAACAAAAACAAATTTACGATTTGTCGAACATGGCTATACTCTTTACCCTTCGGATGAGGAGTGCGAACAAATCAGCAAGGATTGCGCTGAACGAAATTGCATTTTCCTAACCTTTCGCAGCCTGGTCAATCAGGGACAGTTTAAGCTAGCGGAATTGATCAATGAAAATGCGCGTGAACATCTACAGATTGCCTGTGATCTACCCTATGATCTAATTGGTCTGACCGAATGGGAAACATGTCTGGCTACCTATGACCCGTCCGATTTGGCGATGCGTGCACTTTCTGAAGTCTTATTAGGACAGGCACTGCCTGGCGGTACCTGTCCAGTTGATTTAAATCTAAAAGTGCGCATTGGTGAACCATGAGGTTCTAAACGCAAAAGACAGCCTGGGGATTTTGTATACATTTAGCCAGCTTATAAGATCTTTGTGCATCTGGCAAAGCAAGGCGCGCTTATTGGTTATGCCAGTGCCGCGTAAAAAGATAGATAGAATAATACCATAGCAAGAGGCGTGACCAAATAGTTCTGCCGGGCCAAAAACTACCGTTGTGCCGGCGAAGGCAGTCAACATAATTATTACTGCCAGACGAGGAAAGCTGCCCGTAAGGACACAGAAGCCGAGCAATAACTCCGTCAGTCCGCTTAGCAAAATGAACATTGCGTTACTAATGCCAAAATTGTGCATAAAATTCAAGGATGGAGCATGTTGCAAAATATCCATTGCCAATTGCGGATATAACAGCTTTTCGTTTAGGGCAAGGATAATTAGTCCCAGACCCATACTCCAACGGATAAACAAATGAGCTAATTCAGTTAAAGAAGGCAAAATAGCTTTTCTATCGAATGCCAGAACATAATCCAACGAGAAACGATTGCGTCCCGCGCAGAGAAAATAAATTGTGGAGCCAAAAAATGGCAACAGATCCAAACAATCGTCTAACCCATGCTTGCACAAAGCAACAAGCATTAAATAGAGAATTGATAAGGCGCAAAGGCGACTGAAAAGTCCTACGGTGATCATAATCCCTACAGCAATTTCTGCTCCCGGTAGCCATTGTGGGCAATGCGAGCAAATTATAAAATTTGGCACTAATAATGTTCTGGATATTCCACAGTAAATTAAAGAAACACCCAGCATAATGGCCATATATAAATTGATTACTGGTTCGTGAATTTGCGCCCACACCAGAAGACGCTCATTGACAGACCAGCGATTCCATTTAGTATTCAGAACTAGGACTACCAACATTAATCCAATAGCCAATAAAATAGGCAGCAAATTATCAATGCTCAAGTGTGTAAATAGGGGTGGCTTGGCTTGCTTGAGTATTTCGCTTTCTGGGCGACTGAGAAACCACTTAACATGCGCTATAGCTGCGCAATTGGTATTGATCAGCCATATGAACAAAACAAGCGTTGATTTGCATATAAATGTACGCAAGACCCTATCCATCCCGTTTTTATCCGCTTCCCTTCAAATATAAATTAACTATAAAAGAGAAACGTGCAGAACTTGTGTAGGGAATTCGGTTTAATAATGTGATGACAGAATCTGGCTGCTAACTACAGTGCGGTAATTTCATTGCTCAAATGTTGCAGCATAGCCATATCTCCACGTTTGGCTGCTATTGCCTTGCCTTCTTCAAGTGTCTCTTTTGCCGCAGAGTTTGAGCCCACACCCTGATAAGCTTTGGCTAGCGCTAAATATGCTTGTAAATGAATGGGCTTTAGCTCTATTGCTTTCTTTAAATATGAAATAGCCTTCTCATATTCCTGTACGTCTACCAGACATTCGCCCAGTCCAGCATTGGCAAAAAAATCCTCAGCATCGATAGCCAAAACCTGCTCAAACATTTCCTTGCGTCTTTTTGTTTCTTCCTTGTCCTTACCTGCTTGTTCTTTTTGTTTTTGCGCAGACATAGCTTCAGCGGCAGCTAATTTCATTCGTATACCGAGGGCAATCGCTTTTTCCTCTTCAGCCAGTTCTTTGTTCCCTTGTTGCATATAAAATTGTGAAAGATTACTATGGGCCATGATTGAATCGGTGTTCAATTGGCAAAGTTTTTTCATTAGCCCAATGGCTTCAGCTAATTTGTCATACTTGCCAAGAATCACAGCCAATGCTTCATAGGCATCCTCAAATTTAGGATCAAGAGATAACGCTTCTTTCAAGAGATGGATGGACTCCGTTGGCTCCTTATCATCTGCAGCTTTTGCGTATTGTTGAATCGCGTTTTCGTAAAGTGAATGCGCTGTTTCGCGGCTGGATTTGCTTTTGATAAACGGGGGAATGCTCACCGTTGCTCTAACTGATTGTCCGGCAATCTGAGTGCAAAGTGTTTTTCCAGGGACGCGATAGTCACGCTTTAGAAGAGCAAAGGCTATTAGTTTATTTAGAGTCGGTGAATAGGCATTGCTCTTTATTAACCCTATTTCTTGACCGGTAACCAGCAATGGGCTATTGATTGGAAAAGTTGTAATTTGTTCGTCTGGCTGATCAATTTCTATGTTTAAACCAATCAAGGCTTTAGCCGGTAATCCATGACTTTTCACTCTCGCTAGCACCTCTTGCCCGGTGAAACAACCTTTGGTATAACTAACCGTGGTCTCACTGAGACCAGTTTCTGGTAGTAAAAATTCTTTATCGAAATCCACGCCAAATTTGATTTGTCCAGCTTCAATTCTAGCTGTATTGATTGCCTGGTCGGAAAGTTTTGCCAACTGCGAGTCATGGCAGATATCCACCAGCAATTTTGAAAATCCTGCATAATCGTTGTTAGCCACCCAGAAAAAATATCCATTTTCCCCAGTGATTGAATGGCGGAAGAAGCGAATTTTATAGTCATCGCATATGGTGTCAAAAGTATCAACCTGAGCCAATTTACCCAAATCAAATTTTTTATTCAAACTTGTGAATAATTTATTGATTCGTGGGCCCTCGATGGCGATAAATTTACCGTCATTACCTTTATTGGAAAATTCAACTTGGGCAGCGAAGCGATATTCTTCAAGTTGCCTGGTAATAATTGGTAATTGTTCAACTTCGGCTAGGATATGAAAAATATTGTCTGAGGGATCTTCGCCCCGAAATAAATGAAAATATGCCAGGATATGTGCTTTTCTATCTAATAAGCAAGTAAATTGTCCTGAACCAGGTTGCAGTTGATGTATGTTGTTAGACAATTGGGACTGTAAAAATTCAGCCGCATCTTTTCCGCAAACATTGAGCAAACCATATTCATTGGCCAGGAAATATCCTCCTCTCTCGCGTAGCACGGATAAGGAGGAGGCAATATTGCCATTCAAATCGATATTAGTTACTGTCATAAACAGTAATGATCTGTTTGGCCACTCATTTGACTCATTTAAACGCTGAAGGATTGTCCGCAGCCACAGCTGCCTTTAGCTTGTGGATTTTTAATCACAAAGCCACGTCCCTCAAGACCGCCCTGAAACTCTAAAAGTGTACCTTTAAGGTAAATTGCGCTTTTGGGGTCAATAAATACCTTAATGCCCTGGGTTTCTACAATATGATCGTTTTCTTTGGCATTATCAAAACTCAGGCCATAAGACATGCCCGAGCAACCGCCACCTTTAATTTCCAGTCGCAATCCACTTTTGCCAGTTTCATGAGGTAGCAATCGTGTGATTTCTTGAACGGCTGCGTCTGAAACCGCTATCAGTGCTGTGTTTGATTGAATACTTGTTTCTGCCATTTTTCCTACCTCGTTCCCTTGTTCTCAATTAAATTCATGATTGAGGTTCTAAGGACAATTATCAACCTTAATCTATCATATGACAACACGAATTAATCCTGAATATAGCTAATTCCTTATGATTGTCCTTAAAAGGCTTCGAAAATAACCTGTCCTAACTCAGCCATGATCACAAAAATCCTATTGCATAACTCAAGATCTAATGACTGGAAAGAAGTCGGTTGAGATAAATATATACCAGCGTCGGATTTAATAAGCATTTCATTAAACTGAGAGAGTCTTTCTAAAGCCAGGATTTTTTCCGCTACGTTATCATAATGAGCAAATTTCTTAGCCAGCATACCATTGTCATATTTAAAACGCAGGACATGATCTAGCTGCGGTAAGTTGAGTCTTTGACCCCGACCCTCAAAGAGAAAAATTCGTGATATTAGCGATAGCCATCCCTGCATATATTTTGGCAAAATCGTCAGTTTGAATGTCTGCTGTCCTGGCTGTCTTACTGCAAAGCTACTGGTTTCCAGAAAATAATTTACTCCGAAGGGATAACCAACCTTTAATGCTTCAAGCGTTACCGGAAAGCCGGATACAATACCTTTTATGCAAACCTCAACCCGTCTTTGATCAGGCACTACCTGACCTTCAATCGATTTGGCAAGTTCAGCTAATTTTGCTTCTAGACTTCGCATCTTTAGCTGTAATTTTAACCAGTTTTCTCAGTACGTTCGCTGTTTTTGCTCTTGCGTTGGATTTGATTCTTAAACCTGACTTTCTCGAAGCGCCCTTCTATGATTACTAAAGAACGTCTTGCGTCCCGCACAAATTCACCATCTGGAGCAAGTTCGATTGCCTTTTTGAGCAAAACCTCAGCTTGGGCATAGTGATGTTCTTTGCTCAGAATATTCCCCAGGCGATAATAGGCATCCGCCATATTAGGCATAACCGTAATCGCTTTCATATAACAAGTTTTTGCCTCTGCTAAATTCTTTTCACCTTCATAGGCATTGCCCATGTTGTAGTAGGCAGAGGCAAACTTAGGATCCGCAGCCAATGCCTCTTTCCATTTTTCAGTTGCTTGAGTAATTTGTCCCTGGGCGTAAAGTACTGTGCCCAATCCATTCAAAGTGGTTGGCCGATTGGGCTTTAGTTTTAGGGCTTGCACAAAAGCTTCTTTGGCGCGGGGATAATTATGTTGAGCAGCATATATCACTCCAAGATTACTATAAGCTTCTTCCACCCGATCATCAGCCGCTATAGCCGCTTTATATTCACCAATGGCCTGATTGAGAAAACCGGCCTGGTGCAGCTCCACACCATGATTGTAGTGTTTAATTGCTTCTTCTGTATAAGGCTTAGTTTGGCTAACTGGATCTTTCTTTTCAACGCCAATTTGATCCTCGCTTTTATTAGCCTTTTTTTTCCGGGACAGAGGCTTTTCCGATGTATCTGTCTTTGCTAGCAAAATGAGCGATTTAATTTCTGAGCTAGATATTTCTTCGGCTGGTCTGACAGCAGGAATTAATGGTTGTGCTACCGCAAAACCGGCTGCAGCAAAACTTGGACAATTTACAGACACGATAAGAACTGCGACTGAGGAGAAAAATGTGTTTCTCCAGCCACGCTGATTTTGTCTTATATGCCTTTTACCGATCACTGCCGCGTTTGTTTCCGTCACAATAACTACTTGCTAATAATGTTCTCCACATCCGGATGCAAAGTGGTCGCTAGATAACCACCACCCACTAATGCTACCAGGATGCATCGTCCTCCATGCCTTCGATAAAATATAGAGCTTCGGTAAAAAATGGATCATTTCGCGGCAATAAATCCTTACTTTTGATCATGGTCAGCATATTGGCCAGTAAATTTTTTACCGGCATATCAGAATCTCCATATGTAATTTGCGGTACACCAACAAACATTATGCAAGCCAATAAAGTGCGAGCCTCGGCGCTGGTAAGGTGCGCGTCGACTAATAACGTATCCAAGATATTTGGATCTATCTTGTTATCAAATAACAAACTCCGGCAAAGTCTCAAAATATTTGGTTGTAGTTGGTCATCGCGTTCGCCAGGCAGGCAAGCGGCAGCGGCAATCAAATTAAATTTATTATCTACGTCACCAAGTGATTCAGCGGAGTCAACCAAATTTCTTACTTGGTTTGCTCGGGTGTTGAAATTGCGTCTCAGTTCGCCCCTAGCTACACAAGCTTGAGCTTCGGTAGCAGCGTTAAATCGATTATTGTAATAATCCTGTATCTGTTGTCTTTTTAGACCAATTTGAAAAGGAAAGAGCTCAAAAAAAATGGACTCCAGTCCTTCCAGCTGTGCTTGTAAAAGCATTAATTCATCATGAGAGATTGACAAAACGGAACTCCAAAACAACGAATTTCCCTATTTTACTCTATCAACAGGGAATGGCCATAAGCCTTAGGAAAAGAGAGCACTTAACTATAAGTGAGGTATCCTGAAGTAAAGCCGCACACCGACACTGCTGGTAGTGGCACTCTCTTGATATTCAATTATCCAGTTCCTGTGAAACATCCGGCGAGTGCGTGTTGTTTCTATTGGCAAGATCGATTTTGTTTGGCAAATCTAAATAACCGGGGTTAAGCCTCATGGCAGCATTAAGTTCACGACTTGCTTCCGGATAAGATTTAAGATTCAACAGGGCGACACCTAATCCATAGTGGGCCGACGCTAATGCCGGATTGAGACTGGTTGCCCCTGAAAATTCTTTTGCTGCTTGTTTGTCATTGCCTAGCTTAGCCAAGATGGCTCCCAGATTGTTATGTGCACCTGCAGACATTGGATGATCAACAACAGCCTGTTGCATGACATTCAAGGCTGAGGGCAAATTGCCGGTAGAGGCAAGACTATCGGCCAAATTGATTGAGGCATCCAGATGCTGTGGATCTGTCAAATGAGCTTGCCAGAAAGCTTGTTTGGCTAGCTGGGAATCACCCATTTGTAAATAAACAAGGCCCAGATCATTTTCGGTATCGGCATCCTTATTATCAAGTACCGCCGCTGTTTGCAATTCGTTCATTGCCATCCAGAGATCGCCACTGGCTGCAGCAGCCAAACCCAATCTTTGATGCGCAATAGCTATATTTGGATTCAGTCTGATTAATCGCTTATATTCTTGCATAGCCTCAGGTAATCGGCCCACTTCGCGCAAGGCCTCGCCTCTAGCTAGAATGGCAGCCTCAGCAGGGCTTAGCTGATAGTGAACAGGTGCAGGCACAGCAGCAACTGGGCTGGGGGCGACAATTGCAGCCGGTTTTTGCACGGGTACCCGATACAAGGAAAGATCACCGGCAAAGGCAATATCATTATTTAATTCTTCAAGTTCGGCAATCACCCGATCATGATCGCCAAGCTTGTCATAGATGCGCGCCAGATTGCTATGCGCGCAACTTAAGTTGACGTACAGCATAGATAAATCAAAAGATTCAGGCTGAGCAGTCTTTGCACCATTGGTATTAGACGGGTGAGTTTTCTGCCATATTTTTTTGTGACACAAAACAATTGACCGATTGAATTGTTTGAGAGCCGCTGAAAAATCTCCAATTTGGGCGTACAGAATGCCAAGACGATTGTGGTATGAAGGATCTTCGCTTAAAGCGCCTGACTGTTTATTCAATGCGTCAATTGATTTCATGGTTTGCTGCCAGGCATTAGTATCTACTAGCCCGGTTATAGCCGCAGAATTGCCGCCGAATTGTTTATCAGCTTCTAATGCGGTTATTGACTGTGGCAATTCTTCTGAAACAGAAAGAGGATTATTATTGCTTGCTAATCTGCTGTTAGTGTTCACCCATAAAGTGCTGCCTGCTTCACGGATACTATTTGCCAAATCGTGCCATGCATGAGAAAGTTCGCTACTCCAGCGATTGATATTTGCACCGGCAACCATCTGTCCGCTCTTTGTTTTAGGCGATTTAAATAAATATGGTTCGTTCGCCAGCCACACAAGCGCTGTAGCCATTAATAAGACTATAAAAAAAAAGTGGTAGGAGACGAAATCCAGGATGCCGGGCTTCACTAGCGAGGCTGGTTGAAAATTTGGGTGGCTGATTCAAACTGTTCACGTAATAATAAGTCCTCTCTAAGAATCTATAAGCGCCAATACACCTCGATGAAGACTACATGGAATCCACCCATCCAGTCAAGAGGATCTTTTGAATTGCAAAGAGGTATTAAATAAATTGAATTATTTGGCTTTGAAATACAGAATAATCATGCCCAGGGCGCCAATTACTGTGTTGGGCATCCAAGCAGCCATAAGAGGGGTAATACGCCCGGCTTCTCCAAGAGCTCCTGAGCTGGATTGCAGGACATAATAAATAAACACCACCACAGCACTATAAATTAGACCGATATTGCTGCGTGAACGACGGGCAAGCAAACCTAATGGTGCTCCCGCGAGAGCAACAATCAGACAAGCTAGTGGTTGAGAGATTTTTTGATAGAGGCGCACTAATAGGTCATTAGTGACAGAATTGCTCGCTTTAAGAACATCGATATAGCGCGATAGCTCAATCATATTCATTTCTTTTGGCGAGACATTGCTGGTTTCCAATGCTTTCTGAGCATTTTTAATACCCGGAATAGTCAAATGATCAAAACGCATGATTCGCGTAATATCACTGTCTCCCGCAAGCACATAGGTTCTACCCTTACTCAATACCCATTCACCGCGATTCCATAGACCGGAAGCTGCACAAATTATTTGCACCATTTTGTCGCGAGTAAAATCAAGAATAATCACATTTTGCAATACGTTTTCGTTGTAGTAACCAATATAAAAAACGCGGTCTAAGGAAAGATCTTTTCCTCGTTCCATATAAGTAAAATTTGCTTGGCCACCGGGCATTTCACTTTTATATAGAGCAAGAAATTCCAATTTTTTAGAAGTACGATTGGCCACTGGTACTATCGCTTCATTGATACCGAAGCTGAAGAAACTGGTGACTAAGCCAAAAACTAAAGGGGCAACCATGATGCGGTAAAAACTTATGCCGCTTGTTCTCAGGGCAATAATTTCTGAATCGCCGCTCAGTCGGTTAAAAACAAGCAATGTACCAAGCAGTACACCGATGGGAATAGTCAATACAATAATTTCAGGTAAATGCAGTCCGATAATGGTAAAAGCCATATTCCAGGGTACACCTGATCGCATGACTAAATTAAAAATAGCTTTTAACTGATCGGCACCAAACCAGACACCAGTGACAATACCAATACCAAATAAAAGTGGCTGCCAGAATTCATTGGCTATATAAGTATCTAAGTAACTTAAGAGCTAATCACAAAGAAAAATCCTCGCCAAGATATTGTTTGCGTGCAATTGGGCTATTAGCTACTTCATGTGAAGAGCCGGCTACAAGAATTTTGCCTGAATCAATAAGATAAGCACGATCAGTAATTTTTAGAGTGGCACGCGGGTTGTGGTCTGTCAGTAAAACTCCCAGATTCCATTCATCACGCAATCGTCTAATCAAGCCCTTGAATATCAGTAATCGAAATGGGGTCAATACCGGTAAATGGTTCATCTAAGAGAATAAATTTCGGTTCAGTCGCCAGACAGCGAGCCAATTCTAAACGGCGTCGTTCACCGCCTGATAATTGCACCGATAGAGTGTTTTCCAAATACTGCAATCCAAATTGCTCAAGTAGATATTTTATTTTTTCATCTTGCTCTGTTTTAGAAAAGTCCCGCAATTGCAAAATCAAACGAATATTATCGCTGGCAGTTAATTTGCGAAAAGTGGAAGCCTCCTGAGGCAAATAACTGATACCCAAGCTTAGAGCGTTCATGGATAGCCAATTTGGTTAAATCATGGTTGTCCCAATCTTATATAACCCTTCTCTGGCTTCACCAGTCCAAGTGCCATATCAAAAGAAGTGGTTTTACCGGCACCATTACGTCCCAGCAGGCCAACAACTTCGCCTCTGGCTACTGTGAAACTGACATTATCCACAACTCTTCTGCCGCCATAACTTTTTTGCAAGTTTTCCACAGACAGAACATTATCCGGACTGGCGACAAAATTCTCAGCCGAAGCAGGGCTGCCAGCGTTTTCATACCGACGCTTGCGGTCATTGAATAGACCTCAATTTTCTGCTACCAATGGCGGTGCCATTTTTATCTTTATTAGCGGCAATTTGTTCTGTTGATGATTTAGCTGTGACATTGCTACAGGGCGAGCGCTAAGCGCTGTTTTTTCCGGCTGCTTGATTGGGCTATTACCAGGACAGCTGATAATGAAGGCCTTGGTATTGCCTTCTGCCAGTACTTTCTTGCTGGCAACAGCCATGGTGATTCGGTCGGCAATCCAGCGTTTGCCTGGTTGAGAAATTTGTGAGCGTCCCGTAAAAATTACCTTTTCTGCCCTACCTCGGAATTGCGCAAAAGCAATAGCCTTTGGACCGACAGCAATCGTGTCTTGATAATAAACCTTGACATTACCATCAGCTGCCATCTTCCCTGTATTTTGATTAAAGTCTTGAGCATCAGAAAGGATTACCATAGGATCGTCATCAGCAGTGCCAGTAGATGCGGCATGGGCTCGGTGCAGCAGTCGCCGCACCAGCATTTGGTTTCATGGTCACTGCCTTTTTATCTGAATTGGCATTGCCTTTACCATTAGTCGGTTTTTGTTGAATCATTCTTGAACGCACATTACCATGTGGCCTGCAAACGTTTTGTAGTTAAGTAATAAGTCATCATTTCAGATTGGGTGTTATTTCCGTCCTGAAGAGCATTGACATGCCCATTAAATAAGGCTGTCTCCGGCTTGCCATCTGGTACCGTAGACAAGTCGTAATTTATCGGCAAAGACCGAAATAGTGCCATGCAGTACGTGAACATGACCATTAGCGTCAAACTTGCCTGAATCTTTTTCGTATTCCTGATAATCAGAGTCGGTGATAATTTTTTCTACTTCTGCCTGTTTGCCGTTTGCCAATTTCTCCTGTTTGCCTTTGCTCGTCTGAGCGGAACCACTGCCAGTATTCGTTTCCGAAGGTCCCGCAATTGCATTTACCGCTGGTTTTGCTGCAAAAGAGCTTTGATCATCGCTTGCTTTTGGCCACGCAAAAGGTTGTTTGGAGTTTTATTTACCGGGGCTGTCGCTATGCTTTTATTTTCTTTTTTTTCTTTGGTTGTCCTTTTTTGCACGGGTGCTGCCTTAGGATCCGGATTATCATCTCCAGCTGAAATAACCTCCGAATGAGCATTGCCCTGAGCAATAAACTTGGAATTAGCTATTTCAAAAATAAGAGTATCGGCATTTATTTTGCTATCGTTTTGAACTAAACGCGGGCTGCCCAACAAAAATAGCCTTTTGCGGTTGTCCGGCATCATCACGAAATAGTTTTACTTCCGGGGCGGTGATGACACTGTCCTTATAAGTAACAGTCACATTGCCTTTAGCGATCACTACCTTGTCGGCGAACTCTTGCTCATTGGCCTGGATATCTACTGGGGCTGTCGCTTGCGGAGCTGGGGATTGAGCACAGCTATCAGAAACAAAAATCACGGTTTGAAAAAGCTAAAGCATATGGCGGCGACTAAGCAAGCAAATTTTTTCACCGATGCCTGTTCCCCGATTTTGTGCTTAATTTTGCTCATGTTACTTTTGCCTATGTCCCTGTTTTGCTATGTGCTTTTATTGCTAACTTTTTGCTGATTATTCTTTGAGAGAACCAATTAAAGCATGGGTATTACCAATGATCTTGACATTGTTTAAGTCACCACTTGATAATACTCCGGCAGCTAAATCGCCAATCACCTTGGCTACTCCCGGCCAAACGATGTTAACACCACCTGTAGCTTCGAACTGATTTTTTTTGTTTAATTCAATCTTGTTGCTTTCAATTTGACTTTTCCTTCTTCACCGATAGCTAACACTTCTGGTCTTTAGTGCGGAAAGTTTGACCAGGCGGGTTATCTTCATTGGTTTGTCCAATTGGTGCAGATAAACGCATTTTTAAAATTGCCCCATCCATATAATCAACATGTACGTCAATTAGATTGACATCATTTGAAACAGGTTCCATAGCTCCTCGGTTCGGCTGCTAGCAGCCAGCGCACTTGATTGCTATCGTCTACTTCTTTTAATTCGTAATTCTCTATGAGAGTCTCGTCAGTATTGGGACGATTTTCTGAGCAGCATTGAATTCTTTTACCTGTTGGTTTGCTTCATTCTGAGCATAAAACCAAAAAATCATAATTGCCGCTGGGATGGACAAAGCACCAACTAGTTTGGAATGTCTGTGAAAAAGTCTGAATTAGAACCGGGATATCCTATTGTGGCATTGAATAAAGGTTGATAGTTTATCAAGATTTTATCGGTCAGGATTTTTATTGAGTGGTTAAGCCTCTTAGGGCTACTGCTTTAGAGATATTGTGTAAACATTCTTTAAGATTACCTTGTTTGAGATAACCTTGACCAAGAAAAAAATAAGCGGCCGGATTAGTTGGTGCCAGTGTCAAACAACTTCTCCAGGCATTCATTGCTTGTTGCAAATCACCAGTATATTCTGCATTGAGAAAAGCTCTATAAGCTCTAGCCCACATATCACGGGTTCTTGAACCAATAATTGATCTAGATTACGCAAAGCAGCTTGATAATAAGTCTTTACTTGTGGTGCTACCTCTGGTGGCACATTCAATATTGGATTAAGGATCTGATTTGTTATTTGATCATCGTCCTTTTTGTCGCCGTTTCATTTGTTACTGGTGATGATGGACTAGTTGTAAGTGACTTTACCCAGAGGCTTTGCCAGTTGGATTGCCCAGCAACTTGCCCATTGCTTGGCTGGCTGGCAATGACTGTAGTTTTTGTCTGAGTGGTGGCAATATTTTCCTTTTTGTTGCCAATTATTGATCTAGCATAATGGGTCAATACATAGGCTTTCATGTAATAGGCCCAGGCCAGACCATAGCGAACGCGATTATCGTTTGGATACGATTTGAGCATTTCCTCGTATTCAGCAATCATATGGTCAAAATAGGCTGGACCGCCTTGCTTCTCCGCCAATTTGCGTGCTTTGCGCACTTCTTTTAACGCATCTTCCACCATGCTGGTTCTTGTCAGGGCGACTGCCAGAACAAAACTGGCTTCAGGACTGTCCGGATATGCCGCTACTTGCTCTTTGGCTAACTGTACATCATAAGTGGCAATAATATCTTCGGTTTTCATGCCACCAATAAGGGTCTGTCCAGGCTTGAGTAAAAGCCGGTGGCTATCCGCGGTACTTTCATTTTTTTCGCTGTTAGCGGAGATATCGTTAGCTTGTTGTCCTGAAGATTGATCAGCCAATTTATTTGTAGCATCAACGGCGAAAGCCATTGGCGTAAAAATACTTTGACTGCTGACCAGTGCCAATAGAATTGCATTGCGGCAATTGGTAATTATCAGTCGGTAATTGGGTGAATCAAGATTCAGCATATTTCCTCTTTAGATATAAGAGTGCCGCCGCTAATTGCAAAAATGCATAGATAGAATGATCAATAGGAGGGACCGTTAATCCCTCAATAAAGCCAACTAAATCATAACAGACTCGATATAGTTGCCAACATAACCAGGCATATAGAAACTATTATAATTTGTTGAATAGACTTAATAATGAACGCCTGTGCACCAACTAAGCAACTTGACTTGCTCTTAATAAAATCACAGAAACGTTGGAAAAGGTAACGAGAATCATGTGGACCTGGGCTTGATTCTGGATGATATTGCACGCCAAATATAGGTAAAGCGCGGTGCGTAAAACCTTCCACACTTTTATCATTTAAATTGATATGTGTCAGAGCTAATGAATCCGGCAATGTTGCCTCATCGACAGCAAATCCATGATTTTGACATGTTATTTCCACTTTGCCGGTTAGCAAATCTTTAACTGGCTGATTGCCACCCCGATGACCAAATTTTAGTTTGTAAGTTTTGGCGCCTAGAGCTAGAGACAATAATTGATGCCCAAGACAAATGCCGAAAATTGGTATATGCTGAATTAATAAGTTGTTTTAGCTCCTCAATAATTTCTGCACAAGCTGCCGGATCCCCTGGCCCATTAGAAAGAAATATGCCGTCAGGCTTGCTTGCTAAAATCTGCCCTGCTGTGGCAAATGATGGATATACATCGAGGGAAAGATTATGGCTAACGAGCTGATTAAGAATATTGGCTTTAATGCCATAATCGATTACTGCTATGCGATATTTCCGTCTCCCAGATGATAAGGCTTATTGGTAGTAACTTCGGCTGTAAAATCGGCGCCTAGCCATAGGAGCAGCATTTTTTGCCCTTTCAATCAATTCATTGGGGCTCAATCCTTCATTACTCAATGCACAGCGCATCGCCCCTCGTTCGCGAATATGACTAGTTATTGCTCGTGTATCCACATGAACTAATGCCAACAATATTGTGCTTGACTAAGAAAATCGGACAGAGAATATTTGGCGCGCCAGGAGCTAAATTTTCTACTCAAATGTCTGACTATCAAGCCCGCGAGCATAGATTTTCTTTGATTCGAGATCTTCATCATTAGCGCCATAATTACCAATTTCTGGATAAGTAAGAGTAATAATCTGCCCAGCATAACTGGGATCAGTAAGAACCTCTTGATAGCCTGTCATGCTGGTATTGAAAACCAGCTCGCCTACAGTTGTGCCGCTGGCGCCAAAGGCCAGTCCAGTAAAATAGCGTCCGTCTTCAAGAGCCAGAATGCCTTGTTTTTCGTTAGTCGACATTTTAGTCAAAGTAATTTCCTCATGTAACGAGTATATTACGCAGGACGAATAAATTCTGCCAATGCCCTTAAGCTAATTTACGGCAATTAAGCGACGAGTTATTCTATTGATTGGATTGTTTTAAGCCTTACTAAATGATTGCTTGACCAATATGCTGCGCTAAGCCTCGTTAGAATGAGCATGACTGAATATGCTTGGATAAATTTTAAGTAACAGTTTTTAGAACGACTGAGTCAATGAGTGAGAAGGAATGAATAGTTTCGAAGAATATAAATTAGCTTGGCAATTATTGTTGCCGGAAACGGTTCTGGTAATTACAATACTGGTAGCTAGCACTGTGGAGTTTGTTTTTACCTAAATGGCGGGTATTTACTGCTAGCCTTAGCTTTTTAGGCTGCGTTGTCAGCTTGTGTTTGCTCATTGCTGCAAGAGTTTGCCAAAGCCATGTTTTATTTGGCGGGCTTTATACAGTTGATCATCTAACAATTGTTTTTGGGCTTTAGCTCTAGTTGTCGGCATGGTGGTTGTTTTTATGACTTCGTGGCTACGAACAACATTTGGGCACGACAATGTCGGCGAATTTTATGCAATTATCCTGACAGCAGTATTGGCCGTAATGCTGCTAGCTGGGGCAACTGATTTAATTATGCTTTTTGTCGGTATTGAAACTCTGACTATATGTTGTGTAATACTGGCTGGTTTTACAAAGGAGATAAAAAGAGTTCAGAAGCTTCCTTAAATATTTGTTATCTACAGCTGCAATTACAGCCACTTTGCTTTATGGCTTGTCTTTTATTTATGGTTTAACCGGTTCGACCAATTTTGATGTTATTCGTGAGCAAATGCTTATTTGTCTTTGCCACCGCCGTCTCTATTAGTTATCCTTTTTGCTTGTGCTTGTTCTTAGTGCAATTGGTTTTAAACTGGCAGCTGCTCCTTTTCATATGTGGGCACCTGATGTTTATGAAGGTGCACCAACTCCGGTGACAGCTTTTCTTTCTATTGGTTCAAAAGCCGGTGGCTTTGTCATTGCCTTGCGTCTGCTAATGGTTGTTTTTAGATCTTCTGGCTCGGATTGGGGCTTATTACTTGCTGTGTTGGCAATTATTTCGATGGTTATTGGCAATTTTATTGCTCTTGCTCAGACCTCATTTAAGCGAATGCTTGCTTATTCATCAATTGCTCATGTTGGCTATATTTTAATTGGCTTTGTTGCTGCTGCTCAGACTAGAAATGCTCAACAAATGGAAAATGCTCTAAGCAGTATAGTTTTTTATATTGTTAGTTTATGGAGTAATGAATCTTGGTGCATTCGCCGGCGCAATTCTTTTCAGTAATGAAACTGGTAGCGATTTAATTGATGACTATGCGGGTTTGATCAAAAAGCGGCCAATTTTGGCTTTGCTTATGTCCGTTTGTTTGATCAATTTAGCTGGTTTGCCGATTCCACCCGCTGGATTTTTAGCAAGTTTTTTATTTTTACTGCCGGCTTCTCCTCACCATGTCCGTTTTGGGACTACCAGTTGGTTGGATACTTGTAGCTGTAGCTTTAATTACCACCATACCGGCAATTTTTTATTACATGCGTGTGGTAATTAAAATGATTGCTCAAGAACCAAGACAAGTAGTATCTGCAATACCGGCAAAAGAGTCTGAGTATGAAACCATGTGCAATTTGGACCAATTGGCTCTGGGATTTTGCGCTATTATTATTCTAGCTGCAGGTACAATATTGGTTGATCCGGTTATGAGTATCGCTCATAGATCTATAGAGCCAATTGTTTTGAGGCTATAAGGAGGTATTGATCCTAATAACGGCGTCAATGCGCCTAATCAGCTGTTGCAATACTAAGTGCCACAAATACTTGCCCTCGTAGTTCAGCTGGATAGAACACCGCCGTCCTAAGGCGGGTGTCGGGGGTTCGAATCCCTCCGAGGGTGCCAATTTTATCAAGGGTTTCGGGGTTTGCCAAAGCCCTTTGATTTTACCGGGGTGCAATGGGGGTGAACTCGTTGCGAAGCAATCATGCTTTGTACTCGCGCGTTCAGCTTGCAAAGCCACGACGGCTCCGCTCAATGTATGAATCAAGGTCGTCTTTGCGCCATCGCTTAGATTTCGCGCCGAGGCGGATGTAGGGGATCTGGCGCGCATGTGAGCTCTGCTTAAACCAAGAGCAACTCATTCCGAGATATGCAGCAGCATCCCTGATGTTCAATAGCGGAGATTCATGGGCTTTTGTGTTTTGTCCAGACATACAGTATTCCTCAAACAGATTCATTATTAGTTCCGTCGCCGTACTGGACGACGCTTACGGAGTGCCGCGTCAATGTCAATGCACTTGTTCACATATTGCCTAGCACTTAGCGTGCTGCGTTCCTCTTTTCGCTTTGCTGATCAGTAGAGATCTTTTGGATCTGGGACTCTTGGTCCAGGTTGGAATTTGGCCAGTCTTTGCGGATTTTCTGATTTCTCGCGATTTGCGATCC
>CAVYFJ010000005.1:0-621101 GCA_963767815.1 Candidatus Melainabacteria bacterium
TGTGAACGTTACTACAAATCGGAGTGCCCAGGACACGGCGGATCTTTTCTACTAGGCGAGATGCTGGTTCTAGAGAAGAAACGTGTGATGGGAAATCAGGGTTTTTGGGCATTAGGTATCACTTTTATTGATGAGGAGCTGAAACGAAGGGCTGACAATGCATACACCTTAAAAATAAGACGTGACATTGCCCTCGCGTCATAGTATTTAAGCAATAAGTTGCAATAAGAGATTCCAGCAATAGCTTCAGCCGGGCTTTCGGAAATGGATTCAGAATTTTGCTAACATGGCAATCGAAACTGCACGGCGAATGGCACACAAGGTGTGGGCTTCTGATAATAATAGTGCCAAGTACTGATGCAGCCAGCAGCAGAAGTCAGCAATGATTATTGTGCATAGACCGGTGCTTTACTTATGATTTTCTATTTCTGCGGGCAGAGTGGGCTCGTCTCAGTAGAGCCGGATGACTTTGGATGGTTTCTATCATACTGTGGTTTCTAGTTAATAAGCTCGGCTTTATCTCACCTTCCTCGCGTAGCAGAGATATGAACTCCACCTCGTTCTGTCGCAAAGGAAAGAGCGGCAGTAACAGACTTTTACACTCAGCAACTAGATTAGCAGCAAAAGCATCATCGTCTTTTTTGGCAGGCAGACTCTTTGTTCGCAATACAGGAATCAGTTTCTGTTTGAGCTCCTTAATACTTGCCGATAGATTGTCTGGCGTCACCTGTCGCCAATCAGCGCGTGGATTCATAGCACCATAGAGGACGTATACAAGCCTTAGTTGTTCGTCAGCGGGATCAACTAACTTCAGCAGGTTTGTTGTGTCAAACAGATCGCGGCTGGCGTTTCTGGTCAGCAGCGCTGAGAGCTTACCTCCAGCTAACTCCTTGGTGTCAAGGACAGGTATCTGCAAAGCTTGGTAAGAGCCAAGTTTTTTTGAATCGAGTCGGATCACTGGATGAAAGTTAAGCCGGTACATGAAGTTGAGATCCAGTTCCAGGCTAGCCATCCCGCCTAATGCATTTTGGTAGGCTAGTCTCCATTTGCCACCAGCATGATCTTCTGATGGAATTTCATTAGGCGTCAATCCGGTACGCTGACAAATCCCAAGAATTTCGGCTTCGAGTTTTGGCCTTTCAGCTTCCATTTCAGCTAACTCAACGGCACCAATATAATTCAGGTCAATATCGACGGATAGACGGGGAATGTCGAAAACAAATAGGTTCAGTGCCGTTCCACCTTTTAGCGCGAGGCGAGATGTGAGGTACGGATTTTCATTTATCTGATTGAGCAGGTCCAAGAGCCGGATTACTTTCTCAAGTGTATCCGGTCTAAACCCTGTATCAGCTGCCACCTCAGCGAGCCTTGCCTGCGAAATTTTCAATGTGGCTCCTCCCAAGTTCGTTCCAGTACATCATTTGGAACAATCAAGTTCCAGTCACGGACTAGCTTTCCTTTACGCTCCATGCGGAACATATATGATTTGTGTGCCGGCCTACGGCTGCACAAAAATTCTAGATCCTTTTGCTCAACGTGGAAACGCTGCTTGTTCATCTCAAGGAAAAAACCTACTTTCGCAGTAGTAACCGCATTATCGAGCAGCACCACATATTGTAAGATTTGCCATATACGCAGGTAAGGCACCAGCTCCAATGAACGCCAGACTTCCTCGATGCCACCCGAAATATCCAAGCGATCAAAGCAGTCAACCAGGGTTCTTTCAACCGAAGTCACTCGAATATCCAAGCCGCCATGCTCCACGAGGTCGACAGCGTCAAGCTCCTGTCCTTGTTGCATAAGTGCTTTCGGCTGGGTAACACCGACGTACTCGCTGTTCTGGAAAGTAAACTTGCTTGCTTCCTTCTGCTTGGTCAAGTATGTGAACAAGTTGAAGTCCGAGTAGGCGTAGCCATGAAAGGACAGCGCCGAATGATAAGCGACAACTGCGTCACTGGTGGCCTTGGCTGTCACGAGATATGGATTGACCATGTATGACTGCGGTTCTGCTCCATCTGGTACAACAGCATAGATCCCGCGGCGTATGTTGAGCACACGCCCACTGCGCCGGTTGTAGGCAAGCAGTGCGTATTTAGACTCACGCTTGGTCAGCTTATTGAAGGCAGCAAACTCATCCATCGTGAAGATTGGATGGCGAGCAAAAAACCAGCGATTAGTTGACGTTGATCGGCTAAGCATATAATCATCTTACATATTTCCCCGGTCAGTGTCAACCATTTTTCGGTTGACGTTGACCGGTTAAATATACAATAATGTTATCTGTTTCTCCGGTCAGACATACACGTCTAGATAATGTGAGTTGGCCAGATGCTCTTCACACCAGATTTCAATTATCATCATGAGAAAATAACAGCACTCAAGCGCTATTCTCTAAGATTACCAGCAGGAATTCCGTTGATTTAGGCCCAGGTATCGAGTCTGCCATTTTTACTAGTGATACTGTAGCTGGTGTCGTCTCTGCTGCTGAAAAGCGTTAACCGCCATTCTTTTTTTACAGCCGAGTGAAAAGAATGAGAGCCGTCGACATTCAAAGACGGCTCTCACTTCATTTTCGTGAATTCAGCACCCAATCTCATTATAGCTACAGATGATCAACTGTCTAGCCCATGCCGCCTCCACCCTGTTTAGAGGTTGGTTTTTCGGCGGAAGTTAAGGGGATTCGGGGACTTGAACCCGTTTATTTACCTGGGCGTCACAGCGCTCCCTAGCGCATCCCCTTGCCTTGGAGTGTATCGCAAACGAAGTTTGCGATTGAAAGACCACGCTGGGGATGCGCCTCTCTAGTCAAAACTGGATCCCATTTCCGGGGGCAGGTCAGAACCGACAAAAAGCCCATTAACGTAAAGGCTTTTTTATCGCCAGCCTCCCCCTAGTGCTCTATAGAGGCTAACTCTGGACCCGACCAGGTTCATTTTCACTTTAACCAGTTCTTTTTCGGCATTCAGTTTCTCTTCCTGGACGAGCAGCACTTCGATGTAAGTCGCCTTGGCGTACTTAAACAGCATGTTTGCCGTGCCGATAGACTCCTCAAGCAATACGACTTCTCGTTTTTTGGTATCAAAAGCCTGCTGCATTTTTCTTATATTTGACTCCTGATTAAGAACGTCAGTGTAGGCTTTTAGTAAAGTCTGCTCATAAGTAAAAACCGTTTGGGTTTGATAGGCATCGGCTGTCTGTATTCGTGCAATGATTGCTTTTCGGTTGATCAATGGAGCCGTTAATTCACCCATTGCATTGTAGAACAACGACTGTGGGCGAAACAGCAGTGCGGCGTCAAACGCCGAATAGCCAAGACCTGCCTGAATCGTCAGGCTGGGGTATAGCTGGGCCTTGACACTTTTTAAATCGAGCTTTGCCGCCTTAATCGCCGCTTCAGCCCGACGAATATCGGCTCTGTTTTCCAAAAGCTGAGTAGGCACACCCGTCTGCAATTCATGCACCGGCATCGTCATAAACTGGTCAGAGTGTCTGACTATTGGCGCTTCATCATATTTACCGGAGAGGAACTTCAGACGATTCTCTTTTCAACAATGCTTTGACTGGTTTCAAACCGCTGGCTTTTAGTCTTGTTTAACTGGGCTTCAAACCGATTGACCGCTAACTGGTTCGCTTTGGCATAACGCTTCAAGGCCTGCATTTTAAGGAAAGCCGCTTCCTGGATGCTAATGTTTGCATCCAGTATCTTCAAAGACGTATCCAGAGCCATTAATTCATAATAGTTGAGTGCTATTTCAGTGACGAGCCTGGAAATAAGAAAATTACGGACCTCGTATTGCGCTAACATACGCATTCTGGCTGCCTCTTTGGCATTTCTCAATTTTTTCCAGATATCCACTTCCCAGCTCAGGGAAGGACCCAGATTCAGGTTAAAATCCGGGTTTTTAATAAAAATCTCTCTCAATAATTTTATCCAACACGCCTACCGGGGTGTTTTCTGATGGCCTAATGTAACTTGCGCCAGCCCCCACGCCGACTTTAGGCAAATACTCACCTTGTTTTGCTTTCACTTCATTGGCAGCAATTGCAATATCCTGTATAGCAATATTGAATTCTTGGTTATTTGCCAGGGCTGTTTCAATCAGGGAGACAAGACCAGGATCAGAAAAAAAATGCCGCCAGCTAATGGAAGCCGCACTATCAACAGTCTCAATATCAACAGAGCCCTGTAGCTGCGGAGTGTCATACTTCTTTGGTACGTTGAATGTCGGCTTTTTTTCCAACAGCTCAAGCGGATGAAACCACGATTTTGCAAAAACAGGCGCTTGAAGGACTCCCATAAAAACTATGAGTGTTAAAAGACTAACAATTTTTTTTCTGTCTATTCCGCTCATGGTTGACTGACTAATTCTTAGGCTTCATTTTTTTAATCAGTAATTTAAATCGTGCTTTTAGCGTTCTGTGTTTTTTCCAAAGGTTCTTTTGGGTCCTCACAATGGATTCCGTGATACTGGTATGGACTTCATCTTTCAGCTTTTTCAGCTTTTTAATCAGTAATTTAAGTCGTCCTTTTAGCGTTCTGTGTTTTTTCCAATGGTTCTTTTGGGTCCTCACAATGGATTCCGTGATACTGGTATGGACTTCATCTTTCAGATTTTTAGTCAGTAATTTAAGTCGTCCTTTTAGCGTTCTGCGTTTTTTCCAACGGTTCTTTTTGGTCCCCACAATGGAGTCCGTAATACTGGTATGGTCTTCATCTGTCAGTAGGTTTTTGCCATCAACCAGGGTGGCGAAAATAAAGTAGAGTCCCGGAATAATCAACACGCCTATGAGGGTGCCCGTAATCATCCCACCCATGGCAGATGAACCAAGGGTTCTATTCCCCACTGCCCCGGCGCCATGCGACAACACAAGGGGGATAAGCCCTGCGACAAAGGCAAAGGACGTCATCAGGATAGGTCGAAACCGCATCCTGGCGCCTTCCAGGGCAGCGTCTCGCAACGATAAGCCTTCATTCCGTTTTTGAACCGCAAACTCGACGATTAACACAGCATTTTTACCCAACAGTCCCATCAGGGTAATAATGGCAATTTGTGCATACACATCGTTGGCCAGGCCCATCAGTTTGAGCATTGAGAAGGAGCCAAAAATACCGACTGGCAAGGAAAAGAGTACGGCCAAAGGCAGTACAAAGCTTTCGTACTGGGCCGCCAGCACTAGATAGACAAAAAGCACAACAATCAAAGAAATAACAACAAATTCATTACCTCGTTTCGCTTGGTCGTAGGACAGGTCTTCCCAGGCAATATCGAAGTCGCGGGACAGGGTGTTTTTAGCCACCTCGCGGATAGCCTGAATGGCGTCGCCAGTCGTATACCCTTTTGCCGGGAATCCCCGAATGGCGGCAGAGTTGTACATGTTATAGCGCGCAATTTCATTGGCCCCTTTTGTTTTTTCCAGGGTCATAAACGACGAGTAGGGTACCATTTCCCCTTGATCATTTTTGACAAACAGGGTCTTCAAATCATCCAGATTTCTTCGGTATTCAGGGGCTGCCATGGTAAAGACTTTAAAAAACCGGCCAAATTTAACAAAACCTTGCTCATAAGAGCCGCTGATTAGAATATCCAGGTTTTCCATAGCCGTTTTTATGGAAACTCCCTTCTGCATGGCCATCTGGTTATCGATCTTGATTTCATATTGCGGGTAGGACGCGTTGTAGAAGGTAAACAGCCCTGAAATCTCTTTGCGTTTGCTCAGGGCTTGCATAAAGGCTTGATTGGCCACTTCCAGCTCCTGATAGCGGAGATCGCCGGTTTTATCCAGTAATCGCAACGAAAATCCGCCAGAAGTGCCAAAGCCAGGAATGGCTGGCGGCTCAAAAAATTCAACCCTACCTCCCAACCCAACAGCGTTATGCTCTAATTCTCTCAATAATTTCATTGACGTTTTGTTTGCGTTCTTCCCAGTTTTTGAGGTTGATAAGACAGGTCCCCGCATTGGAGCCTCTGCCTTCTGTCATGATTTCGAAGCCCGCCATCGACGTCACCGAGTGGACCCCGTCAACCGCTTTGCACATTTTTTCCAGCTGGCCCATCACTTTGTTTGTATACTCCAGCGTAGACCCCGGTGGTGTTTGAACAATAGCGTAGATGGTGCCCTGGTCTTCATTCGGGACAAAGCCGGAGGAAACCTTTTGGCTCATATAAACAATGCCGGCAGCAAATAACAGGATGACCCCCAGGCACATTATTTTGTTTGGTGACGATACGATTTAACAGCCACATGTAGCCACGGGTGAATACTTCGAAAAGGGCATTGAATAGACCAATAAACCATTGAAATACGTTGCGAGAGGCGCTTGTGACCGGCATGGTTTTTAAGAAACATGGCGCATAAAACAGGCGTTAGCGTTAACGCCACCAACGCCGAAATCACAATGGCGCTGGACATCGTGATGGAAAACTGCCGGTAAAATACACCCACCGGGCCGGGAATGAAGGCTATTGGCACAAACACCGAAATCATCACCAGTGTGATGGCCAGAATAGCGCTTCCCAGTTCGCTCATGGCTTTTTGCGTCGCCGCAATAAGGCGTTAGCGACGGGTCTTTCTCCATATTGCTGTGGACGGCTTCAACCACTACAATGGCATCATCTACCACAATGCCGATGGCCAGTACCAAAGCAAATAAGGTAATCAGGTTAATGGACATACCAAACATCGAGAGCACAAAAAAGGGTCCTATTAATGAAATAGGTACGGCAATGACAGGAATGACGGTGGAACGCCAGTCCCCCAGAAACAGAAAGACGACCAGGGTGACCAGAATAAACGCATCTCGGATGGTGTCGATGACCTGCTCAATCGAGGCGTCTAAAAACTTGGAGACATCGTAGGCGTACTCGACGTGTATACCGTCTGGAAACGCCTTGGAGAGTTCTTTGATTTTGTCTTTGACCTTTTTGATGACTTCCCTGCCATTGCTATTGGCCGTCTGTTTCAGCACCATAGACGCGCAGGGCTTTCCATCCAGATTCGTGTAAATATCATAAAACTCACTGCCCAGCTCCACGGAGGCAATGTCTTTAAGCTTGACCATTTCACCAAACCCGGAGCTTTTGATAATAATATTTTCGTACTGCTCAGGCTCGGAATAGCGGCCGACATAATTAAGCACATATTCAGTAGACTGGGATTTTTTCCCCGAGCTGCGGCCGAGCTGGCCAGGGCGGGCAATAAGACTCTGGTCTTTAATGGCCTCGACCACTTCTTCAGCAGAGATATTGTAGGCTCGCATGCGATCAGGTTTAAGCCACAGCCTCATGGCATACGTTCTGGTGCCCAATAAGGTTGCTTTCGCAACCCCTGGAATCCGTTGAATTTCCGGTATTAGCTTGGTATAGGCGTAATTAAACAGGTACTGCTCTTTAAAGGAGTCGGATTCAGAATATAAATTCAGATACATCAGCATGGAAGACTGAATGGGCAAAACGATGACCCCCTCTCGCTGAACGAGAATAGGTAATTGATTCAGCACCTGATCCACCCGGATTTTGACGCTAACCACCGCCTAGTTGGGGTCGGTACCTGGTTCAAATATCACACGGATGGTGGCCTCACCGGCGCTGGTGGCATCAGAGGCCATATAGCGCATGCCTGGCACCCCGTTAATGGACGCTTCCAGTGGTACCAGCGTCGATTTGGTAAGCACACTGGCACTGGCACCGGGGTAGGCAATATAGACTTCGACGACGGTTGGCGCAATTTTGGGGAACTGTGATATGGGAAGCTGCACAATGGCCAGGCA
This sequence comes from Candidatus Melainabacteria bacterium, assembly GCA_963767815.1. Taxonomy (GTDB): domain Bacteria; phylum Cyanobacteriota; class Vampirovibrionia; order Obscuribacterales; family Obscuribacteraceae; genus CAVYFJ01. Next base: position 7,769 of record CAVYFJ010000005.1, read on the forward strand.
GCCGAGGAAAACGATTAAAACCGAGATAACAATCCCGAGTACCGGCCGTTTAAGAATGTTACGAAACATAGCTGCCCGAACCTAAACTACTCTGCATACAGTTTTAAACTCTCAATAGCACGTTGGGGATCAATCAGCTTGTAACTGATTTTGTCGCCTTTATCTAGTTTGTTCTGCCGCTCAAGCAGGTACATCTCATCAGGGGTTATTCCAGAGGCGACAATGTAAATGTTGGGTGCCTCACGGGCCACTTTAATCTCACGTTCGTGAATCACCCCGGTTTTGTCGACAACAAAAATAAAGCGTTTATCTAAAATTTCAAACGTGGATTTTTGGGGCACAATGACCGCCTGTTTGATCTTCTTGGGCCATAGTATTTTGCCTGTTTGCCCGTAACGCAGTAGGGCGTGTGGGTTACTAAAGCTCGCTCGAAAGGCAATATTGCCTGAGGTACTATTAAAGTCTGACTGAATGACTTCTATCGTTCCAGTTTCAGGATAAATTTCCTTGTTGGCGAGTTCCAGTTGGACGTTCTGAGAACCACCCTTTCGCCTGTGTTCCATGTAGTCCAGGTACTGAGCTTCGGGCACATTGAAGTACACCCAAAGTCGATGGGTATCGCTTAAGGTCGTCAGCAGTTCGTTTTCTTCCAGCAGGCTGCCCAGCCTAATATCACCAAAGCGGCCTATCAGCCCGTCAAACGGGGCTCGAATTTCAGTAAAGCCTAAATGCGTTTTGGCTAGCTCTAGTTCCGCTTTAGCTTTAGCCAGCTTGGCGGCAGACATGGCGGCTTCAGTGGGGGAAATAATATCTTTGTCAACAAGTGCCTGGTTATTCTCCAGCTCAATTTTGGTAAAGCTTAACCTCTGCTTCTGATTTTTGAACATCGGCTTGGTAGACACTGGGCTTTATTTGAAAAAGCAATTGTCCCTGATGAACAGCGTCTCCTTCGTCTATCAGTATCATTTTGCAGGTACCCCTTCTCTAATGAACGAATTTCAATATGCTGTATGGCTCTAATCTGGCAGACATATTCATCATTCAGCGTTAGGTCTTTGACAAGGGGTTTACTGACCTGGTAAGTCGTATGCGATGCTTCTTTGCTGTCAGGCGCTGCCTGATGGCCTGATATAGCCTGACAGCCTGATATAGACAGTACGAGCAGTAAGGCGCTGCAACACAGTGCCAGTGTTTTAAACAGTTTCATCATCCATTGTTACTTTCATCGACAATGGTGGATTCTATATCCTGAATCAAGAAGAAGGCAAATAATAGGTGCTCATGGTATTGAGAATATGTTGTTATGCTAAAAATAATTGCTGCTTGCACTTGGCCTTGGTGCTTGATGAAGGCTTGTTATAAAGACAAGCTTTGCTTCGGCATGAATTTAGCCAGTATTTTCTATTATTGGTCTATTCACAATTTCTCCACATTTGCATGTTAATGTGCAACTGCTGCGGCTTTTCCCTGGACAGAAAAGCTGTACCATTATGAGGCACATTCTGGAGGCGAAGCGCTTCAGCAGGATGTCGTGCTGCGGCGCTCATGGGCAGCTCAGTCGGGCTGGCGCGCTTCAGCTGGCCACGCGCTTGCCTTTGGGGCTGGCTTTGCCGCTTGCCAGCATGGCATCGGTCAGGGCGAATTTTGCCAGCGGTTCACGGGAATACGGCTTGAAAAACACAAGCTTGTGGCGGCTTTTGATGTTGTCCACGCTGAAGGTGATGTTGCTGTTGAGGTGACTGCTGGGCTTGATTTTGCTGGACCACATGCCCGTATCGCCAAGGGGAGAGGGGAAGAACACGTTGCCCAGCTCGTTCTCCAGGCCGATTTCAAACGTGGAGAACGTATTTTCGGTTTGATTCAAAATGTCCAGCGTCAGCGTAATTTCGGTCATTTCGCCGAACGGGTGGCGGTCAATGCGCATGCCCGCCACCTTCACCTTCAGACCAGGGATGCTGTAATCTTCCGCCGTCTCATCGGGCATGGTCATGGTGGGCAGTTTCAGCGGCTCGCTGAGTTTGACGTGCATTTCAGCGCCGGGCTGGAGCATGACGCTTTTACCCTTCGTCAGCATGGCGATTGTCAGCCCGGCAGCCCCACCAATGGCCGCTCCACCCGCCGGGGCGAACCCGTGGCTGGCCACCGCCGCCGCCAGACCGCCATATTGCAGCACCAACACTGTGCCCACCACGCCACCAACGGCGGTATAGCCCGCCGCGCGCCCGACGACTTTGGCTGCGGCCTTGCCTTTGGAGTCCCGCGTGGTGCTGTTGCCCTCAATCGGGACTTTACGCCCGTCAGGCGTGATTAAATAATCAAAGCGCGTGTTGATGTAGCCATTGCGGCCAGCGCGCTTCGGCGCTTCCAGGGTGGTGAGCACCCCGTGCATCCGCGTGCCATAGGGTATCACCACCCGGCCATCCACCAGCACGTCCTTGCTGATTTTGCCGAAGAACTCATCGCCTTCCACGGTCTCGCCGGCGGCAATCTCGGTCGAAAGAACCAGATCCAACACCGTGCCGGGGGCCACCACACGCACATCCTCCGTGTTGACGGTCGGGCTTTGCGGACGGTTGCCCTCGGTCTGGATAACGGTGCCGTGCAGCACCGGGGACTCGCCGCCTTCGGTCGGGGTGTTGGCGGACAAAACGGCCAGCGGGGCGCTGGCGCTCAGGCTCAGCACCAGACCCAAGGCGCACAAGGAACGGATGACGGGCAAGGGCACGCGAACAACTCCCGAAAGGCTTGCAAAGCGAGGACCGCACAGGCACTTACCCTTTAGCGTAGCCGAAGCGTCGACGGGCTGCCATCCCCTGTGAACGGAAGCCTGGCGTTCAATCGCCTGGCGCTCCCTTGGGGTGACGTACACCTTCAACGGTCGCTTCCGGTCACGGGTCTCAAAGGTTTCTTCCATGGGTCTCCAAGGCGTCGAGCAACGAAGTTGCGAGTAAGCTCTGCCGCAATCGTGACCGGACTGGTAGCGACCTGTCGCGTACCGGTACAGCACACATCTTGCCTACAAAATCTTATTCCAACTTCCGCAAAATTCAAGTAACTTTAACTAAGCGCGTAGCATTGCGATAGATAGCAATACTCGGCGGTAGATTGTGATATCAGGTAGAAGTTTGCAATTGTCGGTGGCAGTTTGCCAAGAGTTCTTTTCAAGTGGTGTAGTTTTTGGGGGTCAGGTCACCCACAAAACCTTATGCCAACTTCCACAAACTCCACGTAGCTTATGCCAAGCGCGCAGCATTGCGGCAGATGGCAATACTCGGCGGATTGCTGGCCATTATGCACTTGCGACCACAAGCTTGTCGACCGCGTCTTGCTTGTGCTTCGGTGCCAAATGTGCATACCGCAAAGTCATCTTGTAGTCACTGTGCCCAAGCAATTCTCTGACGGTGTTCAGATCCACGCCTGCCATTACAAGCTTGCTGGCAAATGTGTGGCGCAAATCGTGCCAACGGAAGTCCGTAATCTTTGCATCCTCCAGCACGCCGATCCATGATTTTCGCAAGTTTTCAAACGGCTGCCCTTCCTTACCATGGAACACCCATATGCTCTGTACGCTATTTGCACTTTGTTGTTGCTTCCATTGTTTGAGTACCTCGAGCGCCTCGGAATTCAGCGGAACATGGCGCGTTTGCCCACTCTTCGCGCCCTCGCCGACAACGGTTAGATGCTTCTGTTCAAAGTCGACATCCGACCATTTCATGTTCAACAACTCGCCGCGCCTTAGCCCAGTATCAAGCGACAGCAAAACGGCCGGCTTCAGATGATCGGCAAACTCATTATCGCCTATGTCTGTGTACAAATCATAGCCGCGCTCGGCGCGCCATTCATTCGCGCGCTGTCGTGCCGCTTTCATGTTGGCTTCCCGCTCATCAAGCTTGCTTCGAAGTTTTGCCTCTTCCCTTGAGGTGAGGTAGCGCACCTTGGCGTTGGTATCAAGTTTAGTGCGCTCCACCTTATCGAAGGGATTTGCAGACAATGCGCCCCACTTAACTGCTCTGTTCAAGCATGCTCGCAAGTCATTCATCTGGCGATTGATGCGGGCTGATGATATCCCTTCTTGCCGCCTGCGTTGCCGCCACTTCTCGATGTTCAACGGAGTTATTTCATTCAGCCCGAGCCTGTGGAATTCAGGAAAGCCATTCTTGAGGCACGCAAGCGTTTCATTCACGTTCTTGCTATTGTTCACACCTTTGCGCAGATTTGCAGTAAGATAAGGCTTATAGCTGTCTTCAATGAATTGCAGATAGTTGTCGGCTACCACGCGTTTGCGCTTCTCGATCGGATCTTCGCCAATTCCAACCTCTGCATGACAGTGATCACTCGCAATCTTCTTAGCCGCTGCGCGCGCCTGATCAGGATCGATATGATCTGCTGAGCCGAGGGTAACGCGCTTGCCGCGGGCATATACGATCTGATAAGTCATGGTGTAGCCCGCTTTCGCCTTGGCCGACTTCCTGATTCTGAGCGAAAACCCCTTCAGCTCAGCGTCTCTGATCTCGTAGTCTTTCTCAGGGGACGTTTCATTCAATTCACGTTTCAGGCGGTTGACCAGAGTATAAGTAATCTTCGTTGTCATGTTGAAATCTGCTCGCGGACTCCTGACTTCTTGTTAGCTTCCGGGGTGCAATGGGGGTGCATTACTGTGTCTTTTGATGTTCCCTATTGTACCATAATGACTTTTGGCAATCGCCGCTATGCCTGATTAATTACGCGTTTGCAGACATTGGAAGTTTTGACGGTACAAGACAGTTCAGGGCTCAATCGCCGTCCTAAGGCGGGTGTCGGGGGTTCGAATCCCTCCGAGGGTAATATTTTTATCAAGACAGACACGGGGATTGTTTGTGATTAGATTTAAATTTTCCCCAAAGCGCATGGAAGGTCCGGAGGAATCTCTAGATCCCCAACCAGGGATTGAAGTGCACAGCCAGCGCAGCAGCTGGCTTAAGTTTCGCAAGGAGCATCAAACTGCTCCAGGAAACATATATAAGAATATTATATTTGCACTAATCAGCGGTGCAGCCGGCATACTGATATTTGTTGCGGCTGGCTTTGAACGACATATGGCTTTAGAGTCTTTTCATTGGCCAATAACTCAAGGTCATATAATAAAAAGCTATAACAATAAATATCCGTTCTCCTGGTTCAGCTTACAACGCTTGAGTTTTGATAGCGGACCACAAGTAACATACACATATGAAGTAAACGGACAGCAATATCGCTCATATACGATTGCCTGGAATAATACCTGGGCTCAAGATCATTATGATGCAACCAAGCGTTTTCCGGTTGATACCACAGTACCGGTTTATTATGCACCCGATAACCCGCGTTTATCATGTTTGGAGATTGGCAATACAAGTCTTCTTAACTGGAGATTCTATGGCGCTATTTTATTCGTCCCTGTATGTTTTGCCGCCGCAGCGTTTTTTGTTTTTAAGTGCATGCCTGAATCTGTGTCTTGACTGTGCAATTGAGTCATAACAACAAACTCATTATGCTTTGCCTTAGGTTTAATAGTCTTCAGATTGATCGTTTCTTCGATTTACTAAAGGAATCTTTCATCAGATACGATTGTATTTCTCTGACCGTACGTTCTAGCAATTCGAGCTTGGCAACAAGAACATTGGCACGACTTGGTTCTTTATTTGTCAGATTGACATTTGCAGCCGGGACGGATCCTGCAGTTTTCAAATACTCCCAAACAATCTGGCGACACAAAGTACCAGGGGCAATCTTCAGCTTATCGGCAGTAATAAATAGAGCCTTCATAAATTCCTTATCGCCACGGAAGTGCACAATTCCACGCTCTATTATCCGCTCACGGGCATTTAATTTTTCCGCATCCAGCAGCGTCCGCATTTTAGAAGATATCGGCTTTTCCGGATGCATGTCGCTACTTAGATCTTTTATGTGTTTGTTTTTCATACTCTGCGATACTCTTGCCAGTTGCTTCACGCGCGTGGAATACCACCAATTCTCCGTTTCGTTCTTCTATGCCAATTTCAACTAATGCCTTGCGTCTCGACGTCATTCCTACATAAAGTACCCGTTCCCCATGGTTTCTAGATTCCAGAGGAATCTCGGCATTCGAATGCAATGTCCCATCGTAAACTTGATCGATTTCTTCATCGCTTATCTTGTTTTCATTATAGGAAGACGGTAACCGGCGCATTGCAGATTTCTCCTTATATTGTAGCACAAAGTATTACTGGTTGTTTGCTGCGGCAAATGTTGTTTTGACCCTGGCATTAACCGAGGCATTGCCTCAAGCGGGCTGAGCAGGATACTTATAATAAAAGGGAAGGAGAGGCGGCCCAGCCTCTCCTTCCCTTACTTCTCTATCAACAAGTCCGAGAAAATTTTATGAACTGAGGGCAGCCTGCCTTCGCGCTCTGGGCTTTGTTTTTTCATCCATTGCTACCACCTTAAAATCATTCGCTGCAGCGGCATTTTCATTGGCGGGCGGATTGATGTCTTGATCATTTGTTTCCAGAACCAGATGGCCACTTAAGCGGAACTCCTTGTTTGTCTGAGCTGGAAAGGCTGCCATCATTGTCTGTTGGCGATCCAAGATCCATATTTTCACCCGTGCCCATTTCCATATTTTGATCAATACCTTTATCTGATTTAGGTCTAGGCGGCAGGGATAATTGATTGGCTTCGACCACTGGCACAACGCGATTTTTTCCTTGCTGATCAGTGAAACGATCAAAAAGCAGTCGTCCAGACACGGCAATTTGATTGCCTTTTTCTAGATATTTGCCGGCTAATTCGGCTAATTTTCCCCAAGTCTCCACACGATAAAAATCGGCTGCGTCTCCACCACGATTGGGCTTGCCAAATCCATTCACCGCTACAGTAAATGTTGTTTTGACTTTACCGCTAACAAAATGCATTTGCTCAGGCTGTCTGACTAGATTACCTACAATAGATACATTAGCTAAACTCATTTTCCAACCTCACATTCTTCTTTTGCGCCCCTGCTTTTCTCAAAGCCAGGCTCATTCTGGGAATTAGCAAAGATCGCCGCCCAGAAGCTCCAAGTCCATTTTTTAATTTTGAGAAACGGGGTCTTTCAACTACCCTGATATATGCGATTAGATTAACATGCCATACATAGGTATGTCAAGGCAATTGGCAAAAATTTTTATAGTGGGTAAAAACAGCTATATAACGCCAAGCCTCAAGCTGCTTGACAATGTTCGGCGGTGTGTAATAATCCATCAATCGATGCTCATTACCAACATACATTATGGATTAATTCTGGCTGCAATAATCATGATTTGGACCTAGGCTATAGATGAGGTAACGTAATTTGTTTAGTGATTCTATTCAGCCAAATGATTGGAGCGAGCGATATCAGTTTCGTCAGCTTCTTGGTCAAGGCGGCATGGGTGTTGTTTATCTGGCTGAAGACAAAGAGCGCAGTGATGCCCTATGCGTAATTAAGCAACTCATTCTTCGTCCGGCAAGTAAACATGAACATGCGGAAGCCATTCGTCTATTCAAGCGCGAAGCGCAGGTTTTGCAGTCATTGAATCACCCAGGCATCGTTCGTTTTTTTGATAGTCATGCCGCCGCTGATGGTCAGTATTTTTTGGTCATGGATTATTTGCCCGGTGAAACACTGGAACCATCTTTTAAAAGAGCAGGGCGATTTTTCGTCGCAGGCAACAATAGAAATAGCTATTCAATGCTGCGAAATTTTGGAATATTTGCACAGGCACGATCCGCCAATTATTTATCGTGATTTAAAGCCGAGCAATTTGATGCTCAAGCCTGATGGGCACGTTGTGTTTATTGATTTTGGCATTGCTCGAACGGCGCAGAGGCGCGAAACAGCAACTCGAGTAATTACTACAGGCTATTCACCACCTGAGCAATATTTTGGCAAGCCAGAATTTAGAAGCGATCTTATATTCTTTAGGCGCTACCATGTGGCATCTTCTTACCGGTGTAAAGCCAAAGCCGCTTTTAAGCTCCTCGCCCAGAAAAATCAATGCTGATGTTTTGCATCACTTGATCGCCTGGTCAAGCGTCTCACTGCTAATGCTACCTGAAGATCGGCCACCTTCGGCACAATTCGTTCGCTATGAGCTCTATCACATATACAATGAAATTGACCCCAATTTTTCTGTTCCCGAAGAAGCTATGTTTACCGACTGGCGTCATCAGTCAGACAAGATTGACCAAAGTAATTCCGCAAGTTCTATCAAGCAAAATTCTGCGCCGCCGCCAGGGATATTGGCCGCTGTTTCCAGCAGGGTTAAAGCTGGGTGGAGAAAACTATTCCAGCTATAGTCCGCTAGTTTAGGCAGAGGATAAATATTTGCAAGAATATGGCCAATACTGTATACAAGCCTGTTTCGAATAAGAGATCAGGCTAAAATAATATCTGCGCCAGAAAATAGTTATAATGACAACCGGGCGCATTTTAGCCAGTTTTGATCTGAAGTAATACGGAGATAGCTATAACTTGGACAGCAAAAGCCACAGTGCCGACTCAATGAATAAAAGCCAATCCCAGCCTAGTCAAAATGGCAAAAATAAATTGCGTGTTGGTGTATTTTTTGGTGGCAAATCCGCAGAAAAGGAAGTCTCTTTAGCCACCGGCAGATATGTGCTCAATCTGCTGGACACCAGTCGTTTTCAGGCAATTCCTATATATATGAGTTATTCAGGTTTGTTATGGAAATTACCGCCCAAGCTTGTCTTGATGAATACCACTAAGGATGTGGAAGCAAAACTGGAAAGCTGGGGCCCAACATATACGCTTCGAAGATCTGCATAATTATATCGATTTTGCTTTTATTGCTCTGTTAGGTAAATATGGTGAAGATGGAGGCATTCAAGGCATATTGGAACTTGTGCGCATGCCATATTCTGGCTCTGGAATTTTGGCTTCAGCTGTTGGAATGCACAAAGGCGTGCATAAGCGATTTTTACGCGTGAATGGTATTACAGTCGCCGAAGACATCTCTTTATATAAAGCGGATTATGGCAAGACCCGCACGCCTGGAATCAATCACAGCATGAAATTAATTCCCGTTTTGGTTTTCCAGTAATTGTCAAACCGGTAGCCGAAGGTTCAAGTATGGGTGTTTCATTTGTTGCGTAAAGAAAGAGAATCTGGTGCTGCCCTTCAGAGAAGCATTTAAATGGGACAGTGAATTACTGATTGAAGAATTTATTCAAAGGTCAAGAATTTATGTGCGTTGTATATTGGATCTGATGAACCGGTAGCCATGCTGCCTTCTGAAGTAGAATTCGCTGGAGATATTTTTCACATATGAAAACAAATATATGCCAGGACAAGCGGTATATCACACACCGATTCGCGCTCCTCAGGAAAAAATTAAAGAGATTCAAGATATTGCTATAAAAGTATATAAGCTTCTCAATATTCAGGGCTATGGCCGTGTAGATGGTTTTCTCAAAGATAAGAAGACTGTTTATATTAGTGAACCGCATACAGGCACAATTATGGTGCCGTCTTCTTATGTTTTTCAGCAAGCTTCCTTGCAAGAAGCTGTTTTGAAAACGAAGGGTGGTATCAAAGGTAAGGCGGGAGTGAAATTTAATCCCCGTACTTTCATTTCCACTATAATTGATCTGGGCATGGCTGATCATGCTGATAGAATGACTGGCCCTTAACTGAGGTGGAAATGTTACGGATTGGTGTCTTATTTGGTGGCTGGTCTTCAGAGAAAGAAATTTCTCTGGAAAGTGGACGGCACATATATAACAGTCTGGATAGCAGAAAATATGAAATCATTCCTATCTATGTCAGTCAAGACTTCACCTTTATGAAATTGCCGAAAGATTATTGTGGATGAATGCTACTGCCGATATTGAGAAATGTCTGGATACAGAAGGTAAGCGGATTTATTACGAAGATCTAAAAAAATTGGTTGATTTTTGCTTTCTTGGCTTGCATGGAAAATATGTTGAAGATGGTGCGCTCCAGGGTCTGTTGGAAATTCTGGAAATACCATATAACGGACCTCGAATTATTGGCGCAGCCATTGGCATGGATAAGATTTTTCAAAAACAGCTACTAAAAGCAGCTGGTTTGCATTATCCGCCCCATGTGATTGTTCATAAACATGAATATGCCGAAAATCCAGGCAAGAGTGAAAAGGACATCGAGCATGAATTGGGTTTTCCCTGTGTGGTCAAACCATCGAATGAAGGTTGCAGTACGGGTATTTCCAAAGTCACCAAACACAGCGATCTCAAAGCGGCTATCGTAGAAGCCTTTAAGTGGGATGAAAGCATCCTGGTTGAAAAATTTATGGATATGATGGAGGTTACTTGTGTTGTTCTGGGCAATGAACACCCAGTTGCTTTGCTGCCTACAGAAACTCCTTTTAAAGGGGACTTCTTAACCGTAGAAGAAAAATTTCTTCCAGGGGATGCTCAGATGATTACACCGCCGCGAGTACCTGAGGCGGATGTAAAAAAAATGCAAGAAGAATTTGTCAAAGCCTATCAAGCAATGAATTTGCGCGTATACGCGCGCATCGATGGTTTTTGGGATATTAAAGAAAAAAGGCTCTATATCAACGAACCAAATACATTGCCCGGCGTGACACCATCAACAATGGTCTTTCACCAAGCGGCAGAAGCAGGTATGAGCCCGAGTGATTTCTTTGATCGACTAATTGAATTAACTCTTGCTGAGCGGGAGATGTCCAGTAAGCAAGAAGCATTGATTTAAAAAACGTTGCCCATCAATATTTGCGGCGAGATCTTGCTTCCAGCGCTTTTTCCAGAGAGAGTGCCGGATCATCTACAGGAGCGACCGTATAGGCGTGATAAAAAATTGCGCCCAGTCCAAGTCCACCAATACCCATAAGCCAGATGCAGGTCCACCATAGACTGACATCACTTTGTAATACGCTTGGATCAGGAACTGAATTGGCTGGGTGAGCTGCTTCATAACGTATTTGAATTGGCTTATAGTTTGGATGATTAATCGTATCGGCAGCCATTTCCATTAACTTGGAAAAATCGGCTGGATTATTTTGCCTGATTCTTCTCAATAGTTCTAGTTTAATCGGATCAGATTCTGAAAGTTCCGGTGGTTTAAAAGTCAAAAGCCGCGCATAAGATAAACAAGGTCCGGCGGTTTTCTCAGCAACGAATACCTGATCTTTAACTTTATATGAATAGCGAAGATATGGCATGGTAATAGGCGCAAAGCGACCCATGATTGGCATGCTAACGCGCTTGTCTTTTATTTCCAGTAATTTGCCACTCACCACAGGCCAGGAAGACGATTTCATTGCGTCAAGTCTGTCTAGCCAATAGGCAAATAACGCGATCACTCCAATAAAAAGAATGCATCCGAAGATCAGTTTCATGTCGCCTCTTCTCTATAAGTATTGATCAGGCAAATCATTTTCCATCAAAATCACTTCGTGCGAATTAGCTCGATCACGCAATAACTCCTGCACTTTGTTTCGCCCCGGTAGCCTTATTATTTTACTTGCTTGAAAGCCAGTTTGCAAAATGCCTTCTTGCATAGCCTCAATTTGTTTTGACTTGCCAACTAAGACGATTTCGTCACATAGTTTGCCTGCAATCGTACCGAGTTCTTTGTGAATCTCAATTGCTTTTTCGCCAAGCTCTACTATTCCAGGTGTGATCAATACTTTCTTGGCATCAGATCCAAAAGCGCTGTTATTAAATTTTGCCAGCACGTCAAGTGATTCACGAAATCCAGTTGGATTACTGCTGTATGTATCATCCAATATACTCAAACCAGGAGTTGATCTCAGCTCTAAACGGTGAGGAATTTGTTTTAGTCTGGCAATCCGGGCAATAATTTCATTGATTGGTTCTCCGGCTGATAAACATACGGCAGTACTAGCCAGGATATTAGAAAGGTGTCCCCTACCCAGTAATGCCGTTTTGATACTGAAATTGCTGTCTTTATATATCAGCTCACAGATCGAATGTCCATTTTCAATTTTCCAGTTTCTGATAGCCAAAATCTCTTTGCATTCGGTACTCTGTTGTCCTTCGGTTGTATATCCAATGAGAGTAATATTGGCGCGCCGCAATTTATCTATAACTCCTGGCAAATTCTCGCGCACCAGTTGATTGTCCAGGTTGACAATGCATGTGCCACCGCTAGTAGTGCCAGCTAAGATTTCAAATTTAGCCTGAATAGTGTTTTCAATTGATCCAAAACGTTCCAGATGTTGCTCGTTAATGCCTGTCAATACACCAATATTTGGCAGGGCCAGTTGGCAAAATTCTTTTACATCACCTCGCTTATAGGCCCCCATTTCACAAACAAAAAAGCGATAATGATCATTTAATTCATAATCTACAACTTTATATATGCCAAAAAGTGTATTAAAAGACTTGGGGGTAATCAATGACTTGGGCAACAGCTCATGCAAAATCATCTTGGTGGATGTTTTGCCGTAGCTCCCTGTAATGCCGATAACAGTTAACTGTTTGTTTTGTTTTAGATACTGAATTTTATTTTGAATGAAAAACTTTACTCTCAGCCGGTTTATTATTTCGTATGGCTTAATTATCAGCAGAGCTAAAATCAAAAAGATATAGATATTGCACATCACGAAGATCACAATCAGAACATACAAAGGTAAAAGAGCGGGCATCTCCACCACGGCTGGAAGAAACCAGCAGATAGAAATAATGCTAACCATATAAAGTACGTTAGCAAGCCAATAAAGGACTTTTGCCTTGCCGGTCCAAACTGGTTCCTTAGCTTCTAAGGCATTAGAATCGCAGAGGATGTCTGGACAATCCAGCGCATGAAAAGCCCAATGCGATAGCCTTCTAATTGAAAAATTAGCAAATAATATCTTTAAATAATTATTCATATTCATTGCTGCAAAAATTCTCTTAGGATATCTGCTAATTCATGTGGATTCTCTATATGAGGATGATGCGAACCGCTCCCCAGACTAATCTAATGTATGAATCTGGGAATTAATTTCTCAAAAATTTTTGCTTGTTTAACAGGCAGTGTTTTATCATCGCTGCCCCATACAATCAAAGTGGGAATATTTATTTTTGGCAATAGCTCGAACAATTTGTAATTGACCACTTTGACCATGGTTGCTCTTAAAGATCCGGCTTCCTGATAGTCGCGTGAGCCAAGTTGTTGCCGGTAATGTTCCAGAATTTCTTCTCCTTTTTTCCCAGTGGGCGCAATAAATTTTAAAGTTTTAAACCAAAGAATTTTTGATTTAACGGTCAGTCCTGGTATATCGACACCTGAGCTGCTTACTAAAATAAGAGCTCGGCAATTGTTAGATCTCCTGCGCTAGAAAGCAAGCAACTTTTCCTCCATGCGAATGTCCAAGTAAAATTGGCTTTTCAATTTCCATCTCTTTGATAAATCTCTTTACTATATTGCTATATTCTTCAACTCCCCAGATAGTGTCTGGTGCATCGCTACCGCCAAAACCTGGCAAATCAAGCAGAAATACCTGATATTGATTAGCTAATCGTTGGGCAACGGCATACCAGCTATCAGCCTCGATCTCCCCAACCAGGAAGAATAACAAGTGGTGGACCGCTGCCATAGACTTGAAAATTGAGATTGAGATTATTTACGAGAACTTGCATGGTTGCTGCTCTAGCGCTTGGTTGTTTATTTCCAGGGTGCCAATTCTGCTGCGGTAAATTCTCCTAATGTTTTCCATTCTGGATGGAGATTAATAGTAAATGTTTTATAAACGCATTCTTGCATGCGTCCAAGCAAGTTGAGTGACATCTTGGGAAGTGGCATTGCCCAGATTAATCACAAAATTGGCATGCAGAGCAGAAACTGCTGCTTGACCGCAAGTCAGCCCTTTAGCCCCGGCTTGTTCTAATAAAAAACCAGCACTTCGTTTTGGCTCCGGATTGACAAAAGTGCTGCCGGCATTGGGAAAACCAATTGGTTGTGTTTTTAGCCTATATTCTTCATTGGCTTTAATTTTGGTTTCGATATTTGCCGCTAGGTTCTCCATGTAATTTCAGGCGGGCAGATATGACAACTTGTGTGACTTGGATCGATTTTTGATCGGCGATAAGTAAAAGACAAGATCTTCTTTACTTAAAGTTATCAAGTGATTTTTTTTCAACATCATAAATGAGACTGATTCGATAATATCAGCCATGCAACTGCCATGAGCGCCGGCATTCATAACTACTGCACCACCGACAGTGCCAGGAATGCCTACTGAAAATTCTAATCCGGCCAAGATTAAGTGAGGCAGCAAAGCGAGCTAAATGAGGTAACCTGACACCGGCAGATGCTTCAATAGTATCAGTGTCCAGTTGTTTATTTCGGTCATTTGCGCAGTTCTAATCACACTGCCTTTAACGCCGCGCGAAGAAACTAAAAATTAGAGCCTCCGCCAAGAATATACCATGGTTCTCCAGCTTTTTCTAAGCGGGAAACTAATGATAACTAATTCTTCTATTGTATGTGGTTGATAAAGATGTTCGGCCTGCCCGCCAATTCTCAAGGTCGTATAGCGTGCTAGAGGTTCGTTAACTATGTTCTTCCATGATCCATCTATTGCAATAATTGAAGCAAGGCAGGTCCAACATTGGTAATATCGCCAGCGCCAATAGTAATAACTAAATCATCTGGCTTGAAGTGTTCTTTAATTTGTTAGCTAATCTGAAGTTGGTCCAGGCAAATAAATGCAATTACCATGATTTACTTCCTTGGAAAATCGTTTGCTGTCTATACCGGCTATAGGCGCCGCCACGGGCGATATAAACATCTGTTACCAAGAAGCAAGTCACAATTTTTAAATGCCTGGCAAAATTCTGTCCAAAAATCTTTTAGTCTACCTGGTTGATGAGGTTGAAATACTGCTACCACGCGGTTGGCGGCAAATTTTCCCTGAGCAATATATTGTCTGGCTGCTTCAAGCACAGCTATTACTTCTGTCGGATGGTGAGCATAATCATCGACAATGAGAATATTTGTTGTTTGTCCAATAATTTGAAAGCGTCTATCAACTCCACCGTAATGTTGCTAAGAGATTGGCAATAGTTTTAAAATCTATACCGAGCTCAATTCCTGCTGACTACTGCTGCTAAGGCATTGTATTGATTATGCATGCCTGGCACGGACAAATCGATTATCCCTAGAGCTTGATTCCCTTTATAGACTTTCATCGTCGAGACACTCTTTGAGTTGGTCGAATCCGATATATCTTCAAATTGATAATGAGCACTAACTTTGCTTTTTCGTCACCGTAGCCGATAACTTTGTTTTTAAGTCCAGGCTAAAATAGTCTGGCAGCCAGGATCATCAATGCATAAAACCACTGTCTCTTGCCTGGTTGGCAAATTTCTGCATAGTATCAAGAATTTGTTTCATACCGCTGGGATAATTTTCCATATGATCGGCTTCAATATTGGTCACCACAGCAATTTGCGGGAAAAGAGTCATGTGTGTGCCGTCACTTTCGTCAGCTTCAGCAACAAAATACTTCCCTTTCCGGCTCGGCAGTTGGATTTTAGAAATGGGAAAACTCCGCCTAAAACAATGACTTGGATCTAGTCCTGCATCAATTAAAAGTTTGCCAATCATGGCAGTGGTAGTCGTTTTGCCGTGAGTACCGGAGACTGCAATTAGTCTTTTATCCTTTGCCAGCGCCGCTAATATTTGGGAGCGATGAAAAATTGGACAATTACTCAACTGAGCCCAGGCAAACTCGGGATTGTCAGGGGTAATTGCTGTGGAAACTACCAGCGCTGCCGCTCCGGACAGCATTGCTCGCCTAATGGCCCAATAAAAATTTGTGCACCAAGGAGAGATAATTGATCGTGTAATTTCGCTAGCTTGCTTATCCGAGCCGCTAACCTTGATGCCTCGGCTGAGAAGCAAGCGGGCAAGAGCAGACATGCCTATGCCGCCAATACCCACAAAGTGCATGCGGCCATCGATTTTATTTAAATCACACACCATCACACCCGAATGTCCGGCCACTTTGTCCCTTGTCTTTGCTGTGGCTGTATTGGTTTCCAATTCTTTCCTCAAAATCTAGGCAATATGCTTAAAAATGACGACCGCAGTTTAAACGGCTCGACATTAGACAAGATAAATATAACCTTAAATGCCCGTTAAAACAACGCTATTTTTGAGACTTATTCTTTGTTTTTTTAGAAGAGGCAGAATTGACCAATTTGGCTAAGCGAGACTTGCGTCGAGCGGCGGAATTCTTATGCATAACACCTTGCTCACTGCCATATCGATAACTTTATAGGCTTGATCCAGAGCTTTTTGACAGTCTGCTGGTGTTCCACTAGCGACTTTAGCGGTGACTTCAGTCTCTGACTGTACGCACTGAGCTTCTCCATGGACGGTTTCTTAGCCGATTTCTTTCGGCAACTTTAACCCTTTTAATAGCAGACTTGATATTAGGCACGACTAATTTACTCTCAACTTACCAAATGGCTTTGGTTCCCACAAATAATATTTGGCAGTATAACACCTGATGATTTGGGCGGTCACGAATCTGCTCTTGCTGCCTTAACAAGTCAGTTACGATTTACTCGCCAATCAAAAACATAGCGCATTTGAATTGATTGTGGTGCTCCTTTTGGCAATGGCGCTAAAGGAGAGGCTGCTTTAAGAGCAGCCAGAGCTGATTGATCAACTGCTTGGCTACCGCTGCCTTCAATAACTTTTGCATCCTCAATGTCCCCATTTTGCTCAATAGTAAAAGTTACTGTGACATGGCGATCCGCAAAGCCTTTGACCGGTTGCCATTTTTCTTTTATTTGCTTTTTTATTTTTTCTACATATTGATCAAATCGGCTTCTGAACAGGAGTGATCATCATCTTCATCCTCAGCATTGCCATTGATAATTCGCGGACTATCGGCGGCAATAGCTTTCAGCCCAGTTAAACCAAGCGGTCCAGCAACCATAATTGCCACAGCTAGGAAAGCAATCAATGTTTCAGGCAAATAATGCCTCAATGAATAGTTCTGGTTCAAAATCTTGCAAATCATCAATTTTTTCTCCCTACCCCAATTAGCTTAACCGGAATTTTCAATTCATTAGCAATGCTGAAAATAACGCCACCTTTAGCCGTACCGTCTAATTTAGTCAAAATCACACCAGTTAACGGGCAGACTTCAGAGAATACGCGTGCTTGCTGGATGCCATTTTGACCGGTTGAGGCATCTAGAACTAATAGTGCTTCAAAGTTGGCACCATTAGCATTTTTCTCTATCACAGATTGAATTTTGCGCAGCTCAGCCATCAAATTGGCTTTATTATGGAGACGGCCGGCTGTATCAATTACGAGCATCTGATAATTTTCGGACTGGGCCTTTTTTATTGCTTGAAAAACTACTGCGCCAGGATCGCTGCCGGCGGCCAAGCGCACCAGATCACATTGGGCTCTGCGCGCCCAGATCTCCAGTTGAGATTCAGCAGCGGCTCTAAATGTGTCTGCTGCAGCTATTAGAGTTTTCCTGCCCTGGCACTGCAGGCGATGGCATAACTTGCCGATGCTTGTAGTTTTGCCCGTACCGTTTACTCCAACAACTAGAATTATATTTAAATGTCCTTCTTCGATCTTCAATTTGTGACTGGGAGCAGCAGTTAGCATTTTGCTAAATTCGTCTTTAAGAAAACTCTGCACGTCCTGCTCGGTCCATGCTTTGCCTCTGGCGTGCTTTCGCAAATGATCTATTAATAAATTAA
Organism: Candidatus Melainabacteria bacterium; assembly: GCA_963767815.1. GTDB lineage: Bacteria > Cyanobacteriota > Vampirovibrionia > Obscuribacterales > Obscuribacteraceae > CAVYFJ01. The sequence continues at coordinate 25,493 of CAVYFJ010000005.1, forward strand.
CAGTGGCAAGTCCAAGATCAGCCCGAATGAGCTTGTCTTCCAGGTCTTCAAGGTAATCACTGTCTATGGTTAACGGACGATCAAGAACTTTACTTGTAACAGTCTCTATTGCGGTGATTTTGGGGGGCGTTATATTTTCCAGACTGCTGGGCGAAAAGACTATATCTTGTGATTTTAGAAGTCCCGGCGCTTCATCCCTTTCTGCTGTAGGAGAAGTTTCTTGATTGGTTATCGGTCCAATTACCGCCTCTTTAGTCTTAGAAAGAGCTGATTTCAGTCGGCTAAATGTGTTGCCCCAAAATCCCTTTTTGTCATTTTCTTGTGACATGAAAAAATTCCTGGCTAGATCTTATTTCAACTATTTGCTCTTGCTCAGATTATCGGCAATGTTTTCAGCAGAATCTTCTTCTTTAACTTCTTTTTCTTTGAAAGTACCGTATTGGCGAAAATGCTCTGCTTCTTCATCCAGGTCAGCCAATATGCCATTAATAAATTTAGCGGCTTTCTCATCGGCAAAGCGATGACATAATTCGACCGCTTCATTGATCGCTACAGCAACTGGGATATCTGGCATGTAAAAGGCTTCTGCGCAGGCTAATCGCAGAATATCGCGATCGATACTTACCATACGTTCAATTTGCCATTTGGCACTTTGCTTGTTTAATAAAATTGTCTATTTCTTGGCGATGTTCAGCATAAGTACTGACTAGCGTAATGAGAAAATGCTTGACCTCTGATTTATCTAGGGAATCAGGAACAAAAGTGCTTTCTTTACCGCAATGTTCGCAGACGATGCCTATATTGCCGGGATGACTTTGCAAGCAAAGTGCTGGTATATCGAGAGCTTCGGAAACAAGATTTAATGACCTCTTTAGAAGGGTCAATTGTTCTTTGATCTGCTCGCTACTGAGATTAACCGGCAATAACTGGGCAATAGACCTGACATTGGTGGGATGTTCAATTTCTGTATCCATCAATTGATCAAAAGTTTTACTTATCTGAGCATCAACTTCAGCTAGATTTTCTTTCGCATAATCAGTTAGCATCGCCACTGCCTTAGAGGCTAAGGCATCTATCTCCAGTGTTTCCAGTTTTGCCTTATCTTTGGGCAATTGCGGCAAAAGAATTACTGCCAGCTCCCTGGCTATTCGACGAGCACTCATATTTTCACCATAAATTGACGCTTCCCATGTTACCATGACAAGACCTAAGCTGTGTTAGCTTAATGCTCAATTAATAGCTATCCTTCAGTAATCGATACTCAGGACTAAGATAATCCTATGAAAATAACAGGCGGTGAGGCATGCGGGCGAGAAATTGAAATACCGGCTCATCCTGGTGTTCGCCCAACTGGCTCGAAAATGCGTGAAGCTTTGTTCAATATTTTGGTCAACTTGTGCAGGAAGCTTATTTTCTGGATTTATTTGCCGGCAGCGGACTGATTGGCTTGGAAGCCTTGAGCCGTGGTGCTGCTTTTCTCACTGCTGTAGATAAAACTACCGCTTGTGTGCAAAGTATAAAAGCCAATGCCGAGAAATTAGGCTATGAAAAGAAAACGAAAATTATTCAAACTGATTTTCGCCGAGCAATTGCCAGCTTGAATCCCGGCCAATTCAATATAATTTTTGCCGATCCGCCTTATAGAAGCGAACATAGTAAGAATGTATTGAAACTTGTCGCTGAAAAAAAACTATTGAAGTCTAATGGTCTTTTGATCATAGAACACGACAGCGCCTCTGTTCTTGATCCCGACGGCACAAACCTAAGACTGCTCGAATGTCGCCCCTATGGACAATCAGCTTTTTCCTTTTTTATTTATCCGACAAAAACTATTTCTAGTCGCTAATCTTTGAAAGAATCCGACTGTTCTCTGTCATATCCATCTACAAAAGCGCGAATGTCAATTTGTGGATTGCTGCGTTTCAATTCGGTACGATCTTGGTCGACACGCATCTCGGCTTCACGGTTATTTCCATAAAAAACAATAGTGTATACAATACGAAGCTTATTTAGATCTTTCAAAATGGGTACTGTGTTGTGAAACTCACTGGACCCCATATCTACAAGACTGAGAACCTCAAGATTTTTGAGTCCTTTTAGATGAGTCAGTCCCTTGTCTCTATAGCCATTATCTCGATGGTGATCAATATGGAGTTCTTTAAGTTCTGACAAATTTCCTAAATTTGCCAGTCCGACATCAGTCATAAATGCGTTGCCTAGATCTAAATATTGCAGCTTTGTTAGATTCGAGAGATATGCCAGTGTTTTATCGTTAATATTTTGTGTGCCATATAGGCATAAATGAGTGAGTTGTGTTAGCCCTTGTAAATTTGCTAAACCTTTATTTGTTAATTGCTCTTTGTTATCTTCCCGATTGCCTGCAAATTTTAAAGAAAGCCATTCAAGGTTTTTCATTTCTTTCAAAGAAGCTAGTCCGTTATCGTTTAGTTTTGTGCTCCTAAGATTCAATCGCTTTAGGTTTTTGAAATGGGATAAACCGATGCCATTAATATCTGTATTTCTGAGATCCAAATTAGTTAAATGTTGCAAGTTAGTCAATGTCCTCAGTCCTTCGTCTGTAATTTTAGGACCAGGCGGACTGATATCCATGAGTCTAGAGTCTATTTCTTTGCCTCGTAGAGAAAGAGATTCTAGCCCGGTTAATTTGTTTATAGAGGGAAGCCAGTTGTCACCGAAAGTATTTTTTGCAGATAATGATTTAAGACCTTTTAATTGCTCTAAATATTTCAATCCATTGGCGGTTGCTCTAGATACGTCAACCTGCGATAGAGAAAGATTTGTGATTGATCTTTGTTCTACTAATTTGCTGATTGCCTCAAGATCTTGATTGGTAAGATAATCATTATTGATTGATAAAGAGTTTTTGTTAATGCCAGTGGCAAGATATCTATCGCGAAAAGCACGAAACTCTTCTTTGCTCAGCAGTAATGCGTCGGCAATCTCATTTTCATTGATTCCGGCACTAAATGTTCCCGGCTGGAAATATTTAGACGTATGATGAGCAATTTTCAAGTTACCCATAAAATCTTCAAAACTTTCCAATGGCGCGCCAGCCTGTCGACGCAATTCCAGAACAAAGCCGTTGGATGTTAGATCTTCTTTTTCTATCGTTTCAGGCAATTCTCCTGTTAGTTTACTAATAAACGAAACCCTCTTTAATTCATCCGAAAAAGGCTTGGGATCCTCTAAGTGTAAAAGATAAAGATCTTGTGCTCTTTCATTGCCAGGGAATAATAATTGAGCGGTTTTCTTTTCTTGCTCTAAAAACTGAGGATCAATGAGTGATTTTCTTTTTTGGATGACGTCGTTTACTGATTTAAGATACGCATTTATTGAGTCTTTGTCTGGAGATTTTAGAACCGCTTGCCAATTTTCAGTCAGTTTTTTATCGGCCCGTTCAATGCTTTGTTGCGTAGCTGGCTTAGCCTCTTGTTCTTGATAGACAGATGCTAAAAGATTTTCAGATAAATCGATTTCATCTAATTCGTTTTCTTGATCATTTACCGGTGAAAATTCTGCCATGGTGGTGGTTTCGTCCAAATATATTTGTGCACGATATCTATGATAGGGTTAATTTGTGAGAAAGTTGTGAGATGGAAAATAAACAATCTTACAGAAGTGAATACTATGGTGACGGAAACCTTATCCGAAGATTTAGATGGTTTTGATGCAAACGCGGTTGGCTAGAAAAACTCCCCGCTAGGTTTTTATCTTTCCCCCTTTGATGCTAGAATGATGCGGTTTGTTTTATTGCATCCGGAACACAAAAATTATTTAAGGAAGGGCGACATGATCTTTAAGCGGTGGCATATATCTTTTTATCCCGTTCTGTCCAGCATGGTATTTACTCTAACTGCTTTTATGGGGACAGCAGGATATGTATTGGCCGAAACCGCCGAAGCTGTTGATCCTGAAATTGCGCTCAAGACCTGTCTGGCGTCTCAACCGGATGTCGTGAAGCCGGACGAGAAGAAAGATGGACCGGCAAAATATATGCTCAAAGGACTGGGCAAAGAACTTAAATCAAATGCCAAGGGAATGGCTGAAGGTATGGTTTTTGTATTTTCGGCACAAGATATTGATCCCTATGAAAAGCATGCTCCAACTGATAAACCCTATACGGATCTCACTGTGGCACTAGTAGATGGTAGTACTTGCAGTTTGATTAAATATCCTGACAATAGTGGCAAGATAGTTGGTGGTTTTGCCGATGGTACCATTATTGCTCCATTAACCGGTAATACCTTTGTGGTTGGTTATCCCAACGGTGCTCGTGGCCGTCTGGAAAAACTTCCGGGGGGAGGCTGTAAAATTTATCGACCGGATAATACTGTGACGACCATGAAGAAAAACATGGCCGGACGCTTTTCAATTAGAAATAGCCAGTTAGGTTATCTGGGCGAAGCCATGCCTGATAGAACCGGACTTCAGTACGAATTCCAGAACTGAAAGACGGCGCCAAACGGAATCGTAGGGGCGGGCGCAAGTCCGCCCGCTTGTGGAAGGAATCATAGGCGCGGAGCTCCAGCGGCAAGCCCGAAGTGGGCGGAGCATTTATGTTTTGGATTCAGTGGCACCCGCGACGCACAGGACGACCGTTGGCGGCATATATCATATGCCGCTGAGTCCTGATGCCTGCCTCACGGCCACTGAGCCCCGCCCCTACATGCCACTCGGCCGTTGTGGACGCCCGTAGAACGAGCTACATAAACCGAATCGCGCCTGTGAGTGCGCGCCTAAAACACGTCCTTAACTTTTTCAGTCACAGCACCAACAGCATTAACTGGCTTAAAGAGAGTCGATAGTTTGCTTGGTGGATGACCTTGCTCAATTTTATAGGCAATTTCAATGCATTTTTCTGATTTTTTGGAAATTTTTTCTCTCTCCTTTTCGGGTAAATCATTAGCTAGGCTTAAATAGGCATTATAGTGAAGTGACTGCTTCCCTCAAGAGATGGGGCGTCATTCTTTATGTAACTTTCTCCAACGTTTCGGCTAATCCGAGATGGGCATCAGCCAGTCTGATATTTAGATAAGCAGCTCTTCTATAAGCATCGATAGCACTGGCACGTTGTCCTTTTTTAGCCAGATCGTTGCTAACGTCAGTTGTTGAGTTGGCATTACTTCTAGCGACGGCAAAGCAGCTAGTCCACGACTGGCTCGACCTGCTGTTTCGGCACCACCAAAGTGACAGCTCTTGTTATATGCTTTTTCAGCACTATCAAGATCGCGAGTGAGAAAAGCAATATCTGCCAACAGCAAAACATTGTTTGGCAGTCTGACAATTTTGCAAAACAGTCGCCATTGCTTGCGATGCATCTGCAAATTTAAACTGAGCCAGGGCTGCTTCAGCATAAGCCACACGCTGTGGATCAGTTGTCGGTGTACCGAAGCTAGCCTAAATTAACAGGTCTGCCTGAAATGGCTTGCAATTTAGCTTCTGCTAAGTTGCAACTCCAGGTTATTTGGATTCATTTGAATTGCTCGTTGAATAAGAGCATCAGCACCTTCATAATTGTTGCTAACAAAAAATGCCCCTGAAGATTCTTTTTGTGCTTTGAGTACTAAAGCCTGCGTCATCCCTTCAACTGCTGATACATCATCTGGTTTGGTATTTAAAACAGTTGTGTATTCTTTCATTGCATCATCGGTTTTTTCTAGCCGCAAAGAAATATCGCCGGCTCTTCTGTGCAAATCAACACTATTTGGATTGAGTGCTAATCCAGAACGCAACTGAGCTAAGCCAAATTCCATATCGCCGCGTGATTCATAAAGATCTGCCAATTTTTGATAGGCGTCCCCACTTTCCGCCTTAATGGCAATTGCTTTTTGGTATTCTTTAATTGCTGCCACTTGATTGCCTTGTTGCCTGTAAACATCACCAAGAGCAATATGAGCAGGGGCGCTATTTTGATTGAGAGAAAGAGCAGTATTTAATTCTTTATAAGCAGCATCAAGACTTCCTTGCTGCGCATAAGCTTTGCCTAAGGCATAATGCGCGGTTGAATTAGAGGAGCGCAGCTTGATTGCTTGTTGAAAATCAGTGATCGCTGCAGCCGTATCTCCTTGTTGCATTTCTATCAAGCCACGATTGACAAAGGCCATGCCGATATTTAGGATCTTCGGCAATCGCTTTTGAAAAATTATTCTTTGCTTCAGTAAATTTACCTTGTTCTTTTTGCACCAGATCCCAAGCACAGTCAAGGCTTCAGGCATATTAGGATCAGATTAAGAGCTGTTTTGCATTCTGCTTCGGCTGCGGTCAAAGATAGCGTCTCTTTGTTGAATAACAGTCATGGAAGATGATTGCAGCCTATTTAGTTTTGTAAAAGCGAGACCGACATGAGCAAGTGGATCATTAGGATTGATTTTTAAAGCCTTATTGAATTGTTCTTCAGCGCCATCAAGTTTAAACTGCAAAGCAAGGGCAAAACCAAAACCGTTCAGCGCTTGCGGATCTTTAGAGTTTTGGTTTAAAGCGGTGTGAAAAACATCTGCTGCTTGTGGATATTGGCCATTTAAAAGCAGCTTTTCTCCATTAGCAATTTCTGCAGTGACATTACCTTTGAAAATATTTGAATCTACAAAAGGCGACTGCGCCGTTCTCTTGGCAGCGGCAGCGTAAGCCTTTACAGCAAAAGCCATTTGGCAGGTTACGGAGGAGACCAGCACGATAGACGTGGCTGTCAGAATGGTTGTCAAAGAGTAACATGGTTTGTTCACGGTAATTATCCTCCGCATGCTTGCACCTAAAAAATACCTTGCATAGTTTAGCAGCCCTGATTTTCAAGATATTCAGGGTATGAACAGAAAATTAGCTGGTTCTAAGCGCAGGTTTAGTAGAATGCTAAGCTCTTGGTCTATTACTTCGTTTTATCCGAGCAGGAAGAAACATGAAACCCCTCAATAGATTGATAATTTTAACTCGTCTGTTCATTTTAGTAATAATCTTTTTGCAATTGAGCGTCTCGGCTCGGGCAAGCAATAAAGCACATTCCTTTATACGTATTCCAGTGTTTTTTATTACTGATCGCAATCTCGTTCAAGACAAAAAGCATCCAGATGCAGTGACATTTGGTCCGCATCGCAAATATATTTTCGATTGCAAGCATGATTCATTCATGGGTACAGCTTATTGCGTCATGGAAAATATTGACGACAAGAAGCTAACGAAGCCTCTTCAAGATCTTGGCTGGACGCAGGCTGAAGCCAAAGAAAAAGAAGGTGATTATAAGGCTAAATTGATCACCGAGAAGAACTTTGATGATATCGAAAAACAGTTTTACGACAGAGTTCATGAAAAGGCGCTTTTAACTCCTGATAAAAACATTTTTCTATTTGCTCATGGTTATAAAAATTCTTTCCAATCGGCTATTCATACTGCAGCTCGTTTAGCCTATCATTCTGAAAGGCCGTTGATTTTTTATTCCTGGCCTTCTGTTTGTGCTTTTCGTTCGTATACATCTGATGAGAATAATGTCGAATGGAGTCAGGAGCATTTCAATGATGTGGTTACTCATTTGGAGACACTCTGTACAGCAGATCCTGCTGTTAAAGTAAGATATTTTGCCCATAGCATGGGCACCAGGCTTTTAGTACGCGCAAGCCCATTATTAAGAGAGAAATACTATGTGGTTGAAGCGACTCTCATTTGCCCGGATATTGATGATGGATTAGTGCAGCATTATGCCAAACGTTATCTAAGTGCTAAAGGAACTGCGACAATTCGTGTTTATATGTCTCGTCATGATAAGTGTCTAGCCATATCCCAACTTTTGCATGGGGGCTATTGCCGCTTTGGTGAATGTGCTGAGTCATTATCAGGATTTGCTTTGAATTCTCTTGGTATCAAAGACGATGGTGATTCTGAACAGGCAAAACTTGAGGAGCAGCAATATGCAGAGGTTCTAAAAGCAACTGAAAAACGTATGCAAACAATTGATTTTACAGCCATCGATAGCGGTATTCTTGGGCACAAAATACCGGCGCCCCTTATTTGCAGTATGTCTTTCACCAATCAACCCTGTACCGGACTCAAATTAGTACCGGAAGATTCTGGACAGCGAAGCAGGCTTAGCCATTTTCTCAGCAGAGTGACCAAATTGGGTGTTGACGACATGCCTATCAAAGGCAAGTGTCTGTGCGTTGTGAAAGATCCTTCTTTCGGACGCAGGCAAATAGCAAACCTGGATGCGCATTAACCTCCAGCTCATAGGAATGTTTTGTCCATTCAGTCCGTTGGATTCGTAACGACGGGACTCAGTGGACGTGAGGCAGGCATCAGGACTCAGCGGCATATGATATATGTGCCGCCAACGGTCGTCCTGTGCGTCAGGTGCCACTGAATCCAAAAACATAAATACTCCGCCCAACTGCACGGCCCGCAAACCGAATTTACTCAATGGACACTTGCTTTCTGCCAGTATTATCTGGGGAATACTACGTATTTCAGCCACTCCACCTCACAAATCTCTCACAAATATTAGCTAACATTAGGAACATCTATCTCCAATGACTAGCTTGAGTGAAGGTGTCCCGTGGAAGGTGAAAATTGGGTTGAACAATTTGCCAAACCGGAAAATCATCCTCCGGGTGATGGCTTACTTGCCTCTGTTTGGCAGGACGAAGAACCGACACAGAAAGGCAACGAACCATCAAAGAAACCGCCTGTCCAAGCTGAGATTGAAAAGGCAGACCAAAAAATTGTCGATCGTTGGCAACGTATGGAGCCTGAGAAATATACTGGTGCAGACTCGGTGGGCGCATACATTAAGGCATTTAATGCTGCAATCAAGCTGAGAAAATCGCAAATTCATACGGAGCTTTTGCAAGGAGAGAAAAGAAACGTTGATGAGCTATTCCCTGAAGAAGAACAGTTAGCCAAAGACCTCTATTTATTGCAGTTATGTGATCCTATACCTTTGTCTGATGAGTTAAAAAGGGTGTCTTTCATTAGTAAATTAACCGGACAATTGCCTAGCCCAATCGATTGGGATGATGAAGAGAATAATGCCTTCATTCTCGAATTGCGCCGGCAGAAGGGCAGATGGCTGGACTCGAGCGAGTTAAATAAGTTAAATTGGGCAATTTGCAATAACCTGAAGCCACTTTTTTCCTTACCGGGTAAAGATGGAACAAAAGAATTGTATGAAAACGATGATTATCCAGATATAGCGGACAAGCTGGTCATGACTGTGGCTGACGTTAGAGCATTGCATCAAAGATATATTGATGCTTGCAGGTTTAATCCAGCAAAGCCGGGAGGACCGGAAGGCCGAGATTGGCAGCATGAAATTTCCCGAAATAATAAGAGAATGAGCAATCTATGGCAAAGGATTAAAGCTGATTTGTCGAATACAGATCAGATCAAGGAATATATAAAATTAACTGACACTGCAATCAGCCTGAGAAAAGAAGGAATAAAATCAGGGCAGGTAAGACTGTTGGGTGAAGCTAAACTAGCGGCAGAAGAAGAACAACTTGCGAAAAAAAGATTTCCTAATGCGATTCGTGCTCAGAATCTATTTTTTTTAGATCGAAATCTTCCTGTACGGTTTGATCATGCTTTGCGGAATGCTGTCAATGCGTCCAGTTTAGCCGAAGATGCGTGCGAAAAAGAAAAAGGGTGGATTCTAAGGATCAGACTTTTATTCAATATCTGCGCAGGGAGGCTTGTTCTGAAGTGACGAATGACATTTATGAACAAGGTCTATCGATTACCTTTGCGCAAAGAGAACAATTCAATGCAATTTTGCCTTTTTGGCTAGAACGTGTCTCCGACGGCAAGGGAGGAATTATCAAAAGAGAACACCACGAAGGACCGACGAATAAAGACAAATATATTCGTGAAGTAGCAGTTGATCCGGAAAGACCATTTCATGAGAAACCACCGCTTCGCTTTACTGATGAGCAATATGATATTGTCAGTTCTGGCAAAGGTTTTCGCATCCGAAACCTGCAAGACGACAGCACAACGGAACTGAAGCATGATTCTCAGGGTTGGAGTTTGATCAACACCAATGATCCGACTCGGGCAAAGTTGAATTGTTGGGTGCAAGGTGGTAAGGCCATATGGTCTTACGGATTGTCACCTGCAGACCCGGGAACATTGATTGAACATCACTTTTGCAAATATGGCGAAGCTGTTAGTGGTGCCTCGCAGAGAGGGGACGAACCAAGGCGCTCCTTATCACTTGTTTATCATAACCGCGATTACCGTATGGCAGAACTTGAAGATGAATTGGGCAACCGAGTTCTCCGGTGGTTTACTGGGCGAACCGTTTCTGATGACCCCATAAATCTTACTTGTCGAGATAACCAGGGCCATTCTTATGAAATTAACAAAAGCAGGTTCCTTATGCGTCCGGTTCGATCAGATTGGGCTTCGTATGAATTATCTGCCAAACGGGACGGCAGTTGTTTTATTGAGACAAGAGGATTGCGGGACAAAGATATTTACAGCAACGTCAAAATAAAGGTACCTCCCGGCGCACATGTTATTACCTGGAGTGATGGTACTTATCAAATAAGCAAAGATGGTATCACTAAAACCGTATTTCCGGATGATACCGTTGAGACAACATTGCCCGACGGTACAAGCACAAGAGAAGCGGCAAAGTTCGTCGAAGCTCATCCTGGTGTTTTGCCCCAATATATGCAAGCTGTAGAACACACACTAAGCACCATTCGCCAGCCGCTTCTTGATTTGGTAAAAAAGAAGCACATCAAAGTGCAGGTGGTGGACACTATGGCTGGTTATGTGAAAGAGAAAGTGAAAGATGCGCTACTAGACGCTGGCAAATCGGATGTGGAGGCCGAAGCAAAAGGACAAGAGGTTATTAATAGGAACCGGCCCCGGGGGTATCCTGCAGAAGGCAGGACCCACCATGTCAGAGGACGGATGGATGGGAACATGGTTGTTGCCCAACGGGTAGCTTTTGGTAACCAATGGATTTGGCTGCCAATGGACGAAGTTGCTTATGTCCTAAAGCATGAATTTGGACATGCTTTGGACAGCGCTCTGCATTTAGATGGACAATTTAATTATACTGATTCCAAGGATTTTATCGATGCTCATAATGCAGACATAGCAAACATATTGGCACATAACAAAGATGCAATTGATAAGCTGGCATACTATTGGCAGAAAGATCCAGTTACTGGCCAGATAGATCTGTCTGCCGGACGTAGTGAAACGTTTGCCGAAGTATTTGGCGATCCAGAGGGAATCGCAGGGCAGCATTTTTCTAAGGTGAAAGCATTATTGAGAAAGAAAGGACTGATCAATTGAAAGAATGTTACTGATCGACATCCCTATTGCTTGTCTTCGGAGTCACTGTCTGCGGTGGCATAGGCATACGCCCTGTTGTGGTAGTAGGATATTTTAAACGATCATGATGTAACGTACGCCAAACTCTGACAAATGCAGTTTTTACTTGTTGTAGTTCTTTATACGTCAAGGTGGACTGATTTAATTGTCCATCTTGATAGCGATTTTCAAGAACTTTAGTTAGGGCTTGATCGATTTCTTCTTCACTTGGATCTTTCATGCTATGTGTTACTGCCTCTGACACATCAGCCAGCATTACAATAGCTGTTTCCTTAGAATGAGGTTTGGGCCCAGGATAACGGTAAGCATTTGGGTCAACATTGTCCACGCCATCACGCTCGCAGGCTTTATGATAAAAATATGCCATTAATGACGTGCCTTGATGCATTGGTATGAAATCTCTAATTGCTTTGGGCAAACCATGGCGTATCGCCATATCAACACCATCTCTAACATGGGCTAGCACCTTTTCGCGGCTTTCTTCCGGGGATATTGCATCATGAGGGTTTTTATCACCCAATTGATTTTCAATAAAATATTTGGAATTTGCTGCTTTACCCAAATCATGATAGAGAGCACCGGCTCTGCATAAAATAGAATCAGCGCCTATAGCCCGAGCACCCGCCTCGGCCAGATTGGCTACAGCCAGGCTGTGTTGATAAGTGCCGGGAGCCTCCGCTTCAAGAGTTCGTAATAAAGGTTGATCGCTATTGACTAATTCAGCCAGGCGGAAAGGAGTCAGTAAACCGAAGAGATGTTCTAGAAATGGCAGGCTGCCTATGCAAATAATTGCCGATGTGATACCACCAGCGAATTCGAAAATTATTGCTTTGCCCAAGGCGGGAAGATTATTTGTTGCTAGAGCCTGTTGGGCAAATGTCAATGATGCTATATAACCAAGTGCCTGACCAATTCCTATGAGCAAACCAACAAAAACCAGATCATGTCTTTGCCGAGAATAAGCAAGAACACCGGCACCACTGGCGACGGTAAGTGCCAAGAGAGTGCCGCTATCAATAGCTTTGTCAACTGCCAAAAGAATAATCAGCGATAGCGTAATAATCAAAGCGGTGCGGCGGCCGAAGAAGACAGTTAAAATTAAAGCAGCAGCCGGTAATGGAACAAATTGTGGCAAAGTTTTGCCCAGGGACATAGCTAATGCGCAAATAGCTATACTGACTGTGAATATCAGTCCCAAGCTGGGTAAGGAAAATAAATAATGGGGTCTGTAGTTATATAAATAGATGCCCACCAAACCAGTACAGGCAATGACTGATAACGCCAAACTCAAAACGAATGGCCAGCGAATGCTACCAGTAGTGCCGGCAGATTCCAGGTATTCAATATTATCTTGACTGACTGTTTCACCCTTTTTTAGTAAGATTGTGCCGGGCTCAATTGTTTTCATAACCGGCTTGAGGGATGACATTAATTGCAAAGCCTTTCTTTGCGTGGCTTCCTCATCAATAACTAAATTAGGACTGAGTAGTTGACATACTAGAATGGCCGCTTGTGATTTTAATTCTGTTGGCCAGTCTTGTGGTAAAAATTCTTCAATCGCTTCTTGCCACAAGGCATTGTCTTCAACTGGAAATCTTGGTAGGACATTATTTACTTTTTGAGCGGACAGGGTTAGCTGGTGAGCAAAATTGTCAAATTGTTTTTGCGATACATTCGATGCTATATAAAATTCGCTGTTTTGCAGTTTGTTATCGCTGGTATTAAATGCGGTGCGATTGGCATTTTTCTTTGGCGAAGCCATTCTTGCTTGTAGATATTTTATAGACACTAATTCAGTTTGCAGTGCCGGTATAAATTTATTCTGCTGACTGGTGTCCCGCTTAAAAATTGGAACCAGTTCTTGTCTTGCTTTTGTTCTCTGTTGTTCTGTGGCTACTTTGTCTTCGACTTCTACGGTTTGAGTGGCAACGAAGTCTTTATATGCCACATCTCCTGGTTTAAGTTGAGGATAGAACAGAGGCTGAGCAACAAAACAGAAAATCAAGCCGGTCACGCCAAACACGCCAAGTAAAAGCCACCAAAGAAGCCGCTGCCCGGAGGGTAAAACGTCTTCGTCCCAATCAGCCAACCGAATGTTGGCTTTCTCGGCAGGTGAGCGATTTTGAGCAAGATTCATTTATTCGGATTTAGTAGATGTGAATATATCCGGCAGCTCATGATCCATATTAAGAGCTGATTTGATTTTATAGATTCGTTTATCTTGAGCTTCATGATAAGTACGCATAAGAATTTCTGCAAGCAGTCCCATCAGGACAAGCTGAACACCAACCACAAAAAACATAGCTACCAAGAACTGGTAACGGCGTTTCAATAAAAGTGGTGTCATAGAAATATTTAAGTACTACCATCCAAATAAAGGCAGCCATGGATATTGCCAACGAGATAAATCCCGCTATGCCGAAAACATATATGGGTTTAGTCAGATAAGTCGAAAGAAATTTCACGGTTAAAAGATCAAGAATGACTTTAAATGTCCGCGAAATACCATATTTTGATTTGCCAAACCAGCGCGGATAATGGTTAACAGGAATTTCAGTTACCTTTGCCCCTTCCCAGGAGGCATAGATAGGCACAAAGCGATGCATTTCCCCGTAGAGTTTGACTTGTTTTAAGATCTCACGTCGATAAGCTTTTAATGAGCAGCCATAGTCGTGCAATTTGACTCCGCTAATCGCTGAAATAAGTTTATTGGCTAGCCAGGAAGGAATCAGCCTGGTTATGAACTCGTCCTTGCGTTCCTTACGCCAGCCACTCACGACATCATAACCCTCATCGATTTTGGCTAACAATTTTTCAATGTCGCGAGGATCATTTTGCATATCAGCATCCATAGGAATGATAATTTCGCCCTTAGCATAATCAATGCCAGCGGCTAGGGCAGCAGTCTGTCCAAAATTGCGTACGAAGCGGATTACTTTTACATTGGTATTATTTTCTGCCAGATGCGACAATTTCTCATAAGAAGTATCTGTTGAACCATCATCAATAAAAATTAACTCCCAGGGATAACCAAGCTTTTCCATAACGGCGATAACCTTACTGCATAAGATATCGACATTTCCTTCTTCATTGAATACAGGTATAACAACAGACAAGGTTCTATTTAGAACATTAGTTTGGTTTTGTTTGTCCGTGGATGCTGCTAAAACTACCAATTTGTAAAATACCTCTTTTAATTTTATTTCTGTCATTCTGCCATTAAGCAAAATGGTTTTTATGAATGAATTGCATAGCCCAGACATAGACAAAAGGATATGCATAAATTATGCCTGATAATTGCAAGGCTTCACCTTGAGTTCTTTTCATCAAGCTGTTGACAAGATAATAGCAAAAAGCTTTGCGATAATGGATTATATGACTATTGTGCCTAACGGACAGAATAAACAAAAGGCGGACATTGCCGATAAGCTGGCTGTCGCTAGCCCCCACCAGGTGCCGCATTGAATGCCACGGATGCCGGTACTGCTAGTAAGCTGGTGAATGTAAATAATAATGATCAAATAAATACAGATTCTCAATATGCCCAAACCGGACAGGCAATTAAAAATAATCAGGATGTTCAACCAAGCGCGCCGCCCATTCCTCAAAAACAAAAATCTAATCGGCAAGCAGTGCTGAGCGCTAAGGAAAATCCTGGTGACCGTACGGTTGAATCTAGTTTAAGACCTAAGTTTTTAACGAATATATTGGTCAGAAGAAACTTAAGGAATGGTTAAATGTTTCTATAGCGGCAGCAAAGGCGCGCAGTGAAGCTCTTAGACCATGTGCTTTTTTATGGACCACCTGGGCTAGGCAAAACCACTTTAGCCAGGGTAATTGCCAATGAAATGGGTGCCCGTATTTATATTACTTCCGGTCCGGCACTGGAGCGCCCCAGAGATATTCTTGGACTGGTGCATCAGCTTGAGAAAAACGATGTTCTATTTATAGATGAAGTACATCAGATTAAGCCGCATAGCGGAAGAATTGCTTTATCCGGCTCTTGAAGATTTTGTTATAGATCTTAATGCTGGCAAAGGTGCTGCTACCAGAACAATGCGCTTGCCTTTGCCTAAATTTACTCTGATTGCTGCTACAACAAAGGCAGGCATGATTGCCAATGCCTTGCGCGATCGCTTTGGTTTTATCTGCCGTTTGGAATTTTATAGCAGCGAATGAATTGGGGCAAATTATTGCTCGCACAGCTTCTTTGATGAGCTAAATTTAGAAGAGAAGCCATAGCGGATTATTGCTGCCCGGGCGCGCGGCACACCGCGTATTGCCAATCGTCTTGATTCGACTGGTTAGAGATTTCAGCCAGTTTAAAGGGCACAAACCCTCACAGCTGCGCTGGCTGAAGAAGCGTTGAATGTTTATCAAGTAGATCAATTGGGATTGGATCATACAGATCGCAAACTCTTAGAAATTCTCGATTGATCATTATGCTGGTGGTCCAGTAGGCGTGGAGACTTTGGCTGCTACTCTTGGGGAAGACAGTGCCACCATCGAAGAAGTTTGCGAACCATTTCTTATTCAACAAGGATTTTTGCAGCGCACAGCCCGGGGCAGGCTTGCTACTCCTTTAGCTTATAAACATTTAAAGCGAGAATTTAAAGGGGTAATATCCGAGCTTGATATGCTGCTGAGGATCTGTTGTGACCAGATTATGTCTTGTTCTTTTTGCCACAGTCATTTCTTGCTGTTATTTAGCTTATGCTTTACCGGTCAACGCTGAGCCATCTCAAGATCTAATTGAAGATTTTGTGGTTGGCCGAGTTCTAGCTGTAACTGTTCCGACAATAAATCAAGCACTTCTTCATGGTGCCGGTTTATCTAGCAAACAACAAATTGTGAAAGTGGAAATTCTCGAAGGACCTTATAAAGGTATGGTTGCTCATGTGATTAACGATATCACTGACAATCCAGCCTATAACATTAATGTCAAACCAGGCAGCGAAGTAATTCTTTCTGTTTCTTATTTCAAGAATGAGCACGATATGACTGGAACGCAAAAGAAAGCGCCAGAAGTAAATATCTCAGACTATCATCGTGCTCCGATAATCTATGCACTGTTGCTTGGTTTTTTGCTTTTATTTCTTGTTCTCGGTGGCAAAACCGGCTTAAAAGCATTAGCTGGTTTATTAATAACTGTATTGCTGATTGCCTATGTCTTGTTGCCTTTAAGTATTGCTGGAGTTTATCCTTTAATTACTGCCGTTTTTATATGTCTTAATTGCCACTATTGCCAGTTTGCTATTAATTGTGGGCTTAACACACAAAGCCCTTGCCGCTATTATTGGCACCGTATGTGGTGTATTAATTTCGGGCATTGTTGCTTATCTGGTAATAAAATATGCGCCACTTACTGGACTTATCAAGTGAAGAGGCGCAAATATTGCGAGGTTCGGTGCTTACATTCAGTCAAAAGCCAGTTTTTTTCCGTGGGCTTTTGCTGCCGGCATGCTAATTGGTGCTTTAGGAGTAATTATGGATGTGGCAATTTCAATTGCTTCTTCTGTTTATGAATTGGCCAGAGTAAATAAATCTCTGAGCCGGCGCGAACTATATAACTCAGGCATGAATATTGGCCGCGACATCATGGGCACTATGACCAATACCCTCATTCTTGCTTATACTGGTGGTGCCTTGCCCTTGCTTATTATTAGCCAGTCAGATGCCCTGGGCAAAATTGTTGAATCTTGATTTAGTCGCTACTGAAGTAGCTGCTGCAATCAGTGGCAGTCTGGGCTTAATTTTGACCATTCCTTTAACTGCCATGACAGCCGCTTGGCTAATGACCCAAAAGCATACTGACAACATTTAGTCTCGATCAATCAATAAAATGCTTCTGATAAAGGGATTACTTGATGGCCGATAGCTAAAAGTTTCGGTTATTCTTGTCATTGATAATTTTTTGGACAAGATCTATGCGTGTTATTTACGGCTGGATTTTATTTTTTGTAGCTATGGCTCTATTATGGCCGGTGGTTTATTTTTTGTCTTTTATGCTTGGCATAGCCTGTTATCTGGCTGGGCGAGAATATATAACCATTGCGCGAGCAAAAGGAATTAGACCATCGGCACGAATAGTGCTTGGCATGATTATTGCCTTTTTTGTTGTTGCTGCTTTGCCCGCTATTCCAGGTCTAAATCTTTCCTGGAATTTTTCACTTGAACATTTTCCAATCGTACTGACAGTAGGTATATGTATTGCCTTTTTTCGCTTGTTGTTTCGCAATGAACAACCTCCTGCCACCATAGCTGATATCGCCACCACTATATTGGGTTTTATTTATATTGGCTGGTTGCCCAGCCATCTTGTGCTTTTGCGTAATTTGTGCCCGCCTGGTATGGAGATAATTACTAATCCGTTGCAACAGCCTGGGCTTGCCTATGTTTGGGTAAGTTTATTTATGATCTGGGCCAGCGATGTTTTTGCTTATTATGCCGGTAAAAAATTTGGCAAGCATTTATTGTTTCCTCAAATCAGCCCCAAAAAAACAATAGAAGGGGCTATTGGTGGATTTATCGCTGCTGTCTTTTTTGCCATTTTGGTTGTTTATCTGTCTGATTATTTTCTTTTCCCCAGCCATCCATTCCATTACAAACTCTGGCAAGCACCACTAATGGGTGTGGTTGTGTTCTATCGCTGCCCAGTTAGGCGATTTATGCGAATCGTTGCTCAAAAGAGATGCTGGTGTAAAAGACTCAGGATCGCTAATTCCCGGACACGGCGGTTTTCTTGATCGTGGAGATAGTCTTATTTTTGGTGTCGCTGTTTCTTTTTATTGGATTTGTATCGTCGTACTTGGTTTGCTCTAAAATATCTAAGGCAACTAGGTAGTTATGGGTTTGAATCTAAATAATTTTGCTATCTTGGTGGCGGATGGAACGGATACCGCAGTCAATGCCCTATGGGCGATCTTAGATAACGTGGCCGGCATTGAAGAAATAAAAAGGTGGAAATGCGGTGATCCAAAGAAATATGGTGGATCATATTCGACCGCTGGATTACGAGTTGCTATTCCTGATCAAAAGAGTCCTCATGGATTGGTTATAGCGCTGCGTAATTTATTGGCGGAGTGCGAAAAACGTTGGTTGCAATTTTCGGGTTCTGACCTTTCAGTTAAATTATCTATCGGTATTTGTGTGGGAGATTCTGCACAATATGCTGCTTGTGTAGGTTTTGAGCCTGATGATCTTGCCCGTCTTGCAAAACTGAGAATTAGTCTTGAGGTCAGAGCATATCCAACATCGGACCAAGCAAATGAAGAGCTCTAAATATTGGTAAGTGCCTGGTAAAGTATTCGCTAGGTTGCTATTAGCTCCACTTGTTTTTGTAATATTATCGCTATTACCCAGCTGTGCGCATATTCTGCATTTTAGGCAGAACTGAATGATATAATTTTAGTCCAACCATGAAAAAGTCTGGAAAGATTAATGGGCTGGGAATTTATTGGAGAGGTGGCTGAGTGGTCGAAAGCGGCTTCCTGCTAAGAAGTTATACGGTCAAAAACTGTATCGAGGGTTCGAATCCCTCCCTCTCCGGTCTAATCATCAGGGTTTTAGTAAGTAGCAAGAAATAAGCAAAAACGCGCTGCCAAGCAATATGTATGCCTGGTGTATGCCGTAGAAAAGGCTTAGCAGTTAGATTGATTAGGCGGCTGGCTGCGCATAGAGTGGGTCTATAGCTGCGCAGGAAGCAGGAATTGACCGCAGTTATTACTGGCGAATAGAGCGTAGCGAAGCAAATCCAACTTTGAGAAATATCGCCGCTAGCCGCTATTGCCGATGTATCAGGACTTTCTATATCAGAAGTTTTTTGCAAATATGCCACGAGCGGCGCGGACGAAAGATTGAGGATATTAAAATATACATAGGAGGGGTTATGATTTAACCTTCTTTTATATATTGTATATTTGGTTCAGACTTAGTCAGCTAATGTAAGGTTAGCCAGACTTAACAGTATAACTGTTGGCGACGCAGATCGGACGGAGGGAGCATGTTGCTTGAACAGGGCGTAGTTGAGGCCAAGATAGTTGGCACAGATCCTAACGAACTTATAAAACGCCGACTAACACAAGTATTTCAGTACCTTAAAGCACTTAATGAACACCGCCACCCGCTAGTAAAAGATGTCCGCCATCAACCTTGGCTATTCTGGCTTGATTCTCTTCCAGTCCATGAAACAATTGAGTTCAAAAATTCTTATAAGCTGGTCTTTGGGGAAAGTGCGGATCGAAGCGAAGAAACAAATGTCATTAAAGGTAGCGAGCCATTCTTCAAAGTGCGTCGCCCTAAGCTGCGGGGCTCTCCCACGGTGTCCACTACCATTGTCGACTTTTTAGAAAAAAATTGGGAAGATCCGGTTCAAGATGTTCATTACAAAGATCATATTATAAGACCCGGAACTGACGGGGCTGACTGCTGTGAAAAGTTTGAATGGTCAGAAGAGCGCGTCT
This sequence comes from Candidatus Melainabacteria bacterium, assembly GCA_963767815.1. Taxonomy (GTDB): domain Bacteria; phylum Cyanobacteriota; class Vampirovibrionia; order Obscuribacterales; family Obscuribacteraceae; genus CAVYFJ01. The sequence continues at coordinate 45,304 of CAVYFJ010000005.1, forward strand.
CGGATTTTGATAAGTGGATCGCGCTTCGTGATTCTTGGCGCAAGACAGAGATACCTGCTCGCCAAGCGGCCAAAGTGTTTGAGAGCTTCTACGAGCTCTATGCCGCTTACAGAGAGAAGGGGAATCGGTTGAGCTCGTTGTGGCTGACGGTTTCTTGAATTGGCGTCGTAATGATGGTGGAATTCATCACCCTGTAGTCTTGCAAAAAGTTCAACTTGAGTTTGAAGCGAAGATTCCTGAATTTCGTCTTACGGAAACGCAGGCACCGTGCGAATTCTATAGTGCTGTGTTCTCCGAATGTTTAGATGTGGATGGCAAAATCGTTAAAAGTTTGATGGATGAAGCTAAGCAATTTATTAGCCCGCTGCAATCAGCCGAACTGCCAGCATTCTTGAAAGGCATGGTCCAGTCTGCATTCAAATGGTGAATTTCTGGACGAAGTGCCCGAAGGAGAAAAGGATTATCCAAGATGTTTCATGCGGACTGTGTTGCTCTTGCGAGTCGCGCTGCTGGGCTATCCGCCGCGCTACAGAAGGTAATAGAAGACATAAAGACAGATCGATTTCCCGAACTCCTTGTGTAAGATTATCGGTTTTCACAACGGGTTTGTCGACGAAACAAACAGTGGATCATCACCGCAATCGGACGACTCTAAAATCCAGACGATAGAGTTTCTGCTAGTGAGCCCGCTAATCCGGAACAAATACAGATTGCCGAGAGGCTTGATTCAGCTGGTGCAGTGTTAGTGCAGGGACCGCCGGGGACCGGAAAAACCCACACTATTGCAAACTTAATTGGTCATCTACTGGCGCAAGGGAAAAGTGTGTTAGTAACTGCTCATACGACTAAAGCACTGCGAGTCCTGCGGGACAAAGTAGAACATGATCTAAGCGACGCTTTGTGTCAGCGTTATTAATAACAATTATAGATTCTATGAGGCAGCTGGAATCGTCAATAGGGAATAGTGAGAAGCTTATGGAACTGACTGCAAGAAACTTGATCAAGAGGCTGTATTAATAAAGAGGCGACGCGAATACCTGTTGAAGGAAATTGAAGAGGTAAGGAAGCAGTTATTGATGCTTGCGCTTCTGAATACACTGATGTCTGCTTTCTTGGAAAGGCTACGGTCCGTCGGAAGCAGCAAGAGTGTTGCGGCTGAACACCATAGTCAAGGATGGATTCCAGGAGATCCAGTCGGCTTATCGTGTCCTCTTAGTATTGCTGAGTGCAATGATTTATACAAAACAAACCGCGAATTCGAAGGAGCAGGAGCGAGAGCTGGAACAATGGCTTCCGTCTATTTCGAGTCTGCCTAAACCAGCAGAGTTTGTAGAGGCTATACAAATACTTGAAACTTTTGAGCGACAAGACCGGGCGTTCGGTGCTAATTATTGGCGCCCTGAAGCTGATGAGATTTCGGATGAAATTGTGGCGGCGTTGAAAGACATTCTTAATGCGCTGGAAAAAGCTGAACAAGCAATTGAACTAGAGTGTAATTGGAAATTGGAGGTTATCGGATGGGGCTCAAAAAAACGGAGCGGGACTCCTGTCCATGGCGTCAATTTGTAGCTACGCGGAGCATTCATTTCGACATGCTGAGCAAATCCGGAGTCGTCTTATTGCTGAGGAACCCAGGCTACCGAGCAGTGGTGATCCACAGGACCATGCTGATGACCTAAATCAAATCTTGACTTATCTAATCGAGGAAAACGGTTAAACTGGCTGGTACTGCGGTTTAATAAGCGTTGGAAACAGCTTATAGTAGAGTCTTCGGTTAACGGAACAGCCAAGAACTCGCAGATTTCAAACTTTTGCGGGCGATGGGCAGCTGTTAGCAATGCGTACAAAATTACAATCATGGTGGCACGTTGGCCGTTCCGCACGGAGCACCATCCCTTTCGACGTTCGACTTGGATTTAGAAATAATAGCTGCTAGATTATCTCTTGAAGTTAAGAATTATTATCCTCGCATAAGGAACAGTGGTCGCCAGCCCAATCGTTGTTGAGGGAACTTGGACTCGATCTAGAAAATCATAAGCAATCTGCCTGTAGCTTTAGTGCAATACGAACAGATCCGCCAGTTAAAGACTGTTATAAATTCTAATCTAATAAACTATGTTCAAGCTCGAATCTCGGCTTTCGAGTAGAAATTTCCAGAAAGCGACTTAACAACGTCGAAGTAGTTTTTGGTGGGTGTGCGGATGGTCGGATTGCATTGTGGCCAGGGATCTTCAGATGCCCTGCGCTCTCGAACGCTGTCCAATTACCACGACGCCTACGAAAGCCTAGAATGCCTTTCGGAGTATCCGTTTATGATCGCCGAAAATCCTTGCTCACTAGACTAACATTCAATTCCCCAGAATGGGCTGAAGCGATAAAGAACCGAACTGAATACATGGGTTTGACCGAGTACCAGGAGATCCTCACGCAGCTTGGTTCTGGAAGCAGCTTGAACAAGAGCTAACAAAACGGCGATCGGTTGATACTCACGCTCTTCAGGACAAATTGGAAGGTTTGCAGGATGAGTTAAAGAGAAGGACGACAGAACTGATTGATCATTTGTCTTGGTCTTTTCAAATTAAACGGACGACCGACGAACAACGACAGGCGCTAGTTGGTTGGTTAGATATTCAACGCAGAATCGGCAAGGGAACTGGCAAGCGGGTACCATTACTTAAAGCTCAAGCTAGTCAGCATCTCTCCAAGTGTAAGGAAGCCGTCCCTGTGTGGATTATGCCGATGAGCAGAGTTATCGAAAGTTTCGATCCGGCTTCAACTAAATTCGATGTGGTGATAACGGACGAAGCAAGTCAAAGTGACGTCATGACATTGTTATGCCTGTATATTGCCAAGGTCGCAGTTATTGTTGGAGATCACGAGCAAGTAAGTCCGTCTGCCATAGGACAACGGCTAGAAATTGTGCAAAATCTGATCGATACATTACTCCAAGGAGTTCCTAACAGTATTTTATATGATGGACAGACATCTGTTTACGATTTGGCGAGGCAATCGTTCGGTGCCGCCATTTGTCTGCGGGAACATTTCAGATGCGTTCCAGAAATTATTGAATTTAGCAATTGGCTTTCTTATGATGGCAAGATCAAACCATTAAGAGAGTCGGGTGCTTCTGGCCTAAAGCCTGCTCTTATTTCTTATCGGGTGGACGGAACCAGGGGTTCGGATAAGATTAATAAAGAGGAATGCCTAACAATAGCCTCACTGCTGGTAGCAGCTTGTGAACAGCCCGAATATGTTGGCAAGAATTTTGGCGTAGTATCTCTACTTGGCGAAGAGCAAGCAATGGAAATTGAGAAGCTGCTTCGAAAGCATATCGAGCCCCAGGAATACGAATCGAGAAATATATTGTGTGGGAATGCTGCACAGTTTCAGGGCGACGAGCGCCACGTGATGTTTCTCTCGATGGTAGATGTTGCAAATGATGGTCCACTGCCAATGCGCGATCAACAACTGTATCGACAACGCTTTAATGTTGCCGCGAGCCGAGCAGCGGATCAATTATGGGTTGTGCATAGCCTTAACCAGAAACAAGATTTGAAGCAGGGCGACCTTCGGCGTCGATTGCTTGAACATCTGGACGATCCGTTTATGCATGCAAAAACGATGGAAAAGCTCTCTAATCAGGCTGATTCTGAGTTTGAGCGAGAGATAATGAGACGCCTAGTAGGAGCTGGTTATAATGTAGTGCCTCAGCTACAGGTGGGCTACTATCGGATTGATCTTGTGGTCGACGATGGTGAAAAGCGGCTTGCCATAGAATGTGACGGTGACAAATATCATCCGATAGAAAAGCTCCCAGAAGACATGGAAAGACAGGCAATTCTTGAACGCCGCGGGTGGAAATTTATGCGAATACGGGGCAGCCATTTTTACCGAGATCCGGATGGCGCAATGAACCCCGTGCTTGATAGAATCGAAAAGCTGGGGATGAAAAAAGACACTGTCTGACATGACTGATTTCGGTAAAGTTGATAATGAGCTTGTGGAGCGCGTGACCCGCCGAGCAGCGGAGATTCGCACCAGCTGGACTGAACAAGTAGAAGAAAAACAGCACGAGCTGTAGTGTAAGTAAGCAGCTTGCCACTGCTAGGACAAGCTTATTGGGAAGAGGATAGCGCACATGCGAAGACGTTTTGGATATTATTATTCGGACACTAAAATCTTTGAAATCGGTTCAAATGAGTTATGGTCAAATGGACTGTTCGTAGTAGATTCAAATGTTCTGCTGAATATTTATGGCTATCGACCGACGACTAGAGCACGATGGATGGATACTCTCATTCAACTGCGAGATAACCTTTGGATTCCTCATCAAGTCGCTCTTGAATATCATCGTAAATTTGCTAAAAAGGTCAAGGAAGTTAACGATGAATCTGCTAAGAAATTTTTGACACCATTTACTAGTTGTCAGACATCTCTAAAAAGAGGAACATGCTTTGGGTGACAGAGAGGATGCGAATGATTTATTTCAGCGGCTTGAAAGTTTAATCGATTCGATCACCAAGGACGCAAAGAAAATTGCTGCTTCGTGGCAAAGAGATTTTACGCAAGAGTGGATTGATATTAGAGAAAAAATTGCTGATGTAATTGTTGATGAAAAAATAGGACCAGAATATGACACGGAACGATTAGCTAAGATCTGTGCAGAAGGCGCCGTAAGATATCGTCAGAATATTCCTCCCGGCTACAAAGATGCTGGTAAGGACGAAGGCAACCCATATGGTGATCTAATTATTTGGTTTCAGCTGATGGATCAAGCTAGAGAAACGGAAAAGAACATCGTTTTTATAACGCATGACCGAAAACCGGATTGGGTTAAAAATGGTACAGCCAGAGAGGAGCTTGTTAAGGAAATGTATGAAAATTGCGGGGTGCATTTTAGGATGTTCGACCCTTTGGAGTTTTTGTCGTTCGCGGATGACGTTCTTGGACGGGTTTCAAATCCACAAGCGATCAAGGAAACGAAAGATGCACAGACGCCTGCTATCACACGGGAAAGTTTGCTTGGTGAAAATAGTCAACCATTAATATTCCCTGGCATGTCGTTGTGGCCAAATATGCCATATGCAAATTTGTCGCTTCCGATCCCATACGCAACTGTGCCCTATCCTGCCATGGAAGGAGATTGGGTATCAAATAACTACAATCCTGCAACTGTCTTGCCATATACAATTAACAAAGTTCCAATTTATGAAAAGACGGGCTGGTTATGTATGATGGAAACCCTATTTTCGAACCCAAGTCTCAAGAAGTCTCAGGTACGATCAATTTAGATGCTGATGGGGAGACCAAACGGAATGGTAAAGTGAAAGATCAATAGCTCTTAATTATCTACCCTTCAACCGAATTTTGCCGACTATTGTTCCTGTGAATTACTAACGGTAAGCACAAATGGAGCAGCGTCGGAACTCACTAGAGTATATTCTTTTCCATTTCGAATGACCGTATTATTTAAATGGTGAATATCTGTATTTGTATCAAGCAACCCCAGATCTTTAAGCAATTGTCCTCTGTCATCTGGTGACAATGTGGGGTCGACTGAAGCAATCAATACTCCGTCGCTTGCAACTAGCTCAGCTCCAGATTGAACAGTACCGTTTCCTTTTCCTTTCAGCACAACACGCCGAATGTCTGCATTTACATTATCTGTTTGTCCATCTAGGGAAATATTATCTGTGATTTTGCTTTCGAAAGTGTTGCCACCGTTTGTATGGCTCAACTTAACATGACTAATTTGCAATGTAAAACCGCAAGTTTTTGAAACATTGTTAAAGCGCTGTTGCAGCTCCTTAAGGCTCATGCCAAGTCCCGCTAAACTAACCTGTTTTGATTTTCGGTTAGATGCTATAGAAATTTTATTTAAAGCTTCCACAGCCGCATCACGCGCTGCTGGGTAATCATTGTCTTTAGCTAAGTCTTTTAAGTACCCACCTGTTTTACCGCTTGAAACCTCATAACCTATCAAGAAACAGGCGGTAGCATTGTCCTTATCACCGTTTCTTGCAAACAATTCTCCCAGATCTCCCCAAGCTACTGATCTGGTTGGTGCTAACGTAAGAGATAAATAAAGATGTTTTTCAGCAGAGCTTAAGTCCCCGTCATGTGTTTCCGCAAAACCTAAATTGCTGAGTAATTTTGCGTCGGATGGATCTGTTTTAGCGGCAGAATCGAACGCAAGAGCAGCATCATGATACTGCTTGAATTTGAGATAACCCAGCCCTATTTTATTCAAGCGATTAGCTTCTTCCTGATTGCCTGATGCGGCGGCCTAGTTAATCCGTCTAAATAGGAAATAGATTCATATAGCGACTGGTAATCATTATTTCGTTCTGCCTGTAGCATTTTTTCAATCGTAGCAGCGGGATTATCTGTTTCAGTTTCTGTAGCGACAATAGACGAATTAGTTACCATCGTAGTTGTTGCAGTATTGTCTGCATCTGCTTGCGGAACAGGAGAATTTGAAGCTAACTGGACCGTAGCGCCGCCTTGTCCGCTGGTGTTATAGTGGTCTGGTAAAACTTCCAATAACAATCCAGGACCGTCGGCTTTACTTAAAGGCAACTCAAACGCTGTCATTAAAAACTTAGTTATTTGCGGTTGGATATCTAGAATGTAGTTAATGGCGCTTCGTTTGTCGCTTGATTCCATAAGTGTCTGCGCGGGATAAGTCTGATCCAGCCTTAATGTCTGACAAGCGTTGCCATCAGGTTTATAGATGGTGCTATCTTCAGCAATGATTCGCAATTGATCTGCATATAGCTCTTTTGGTTCTTTGCCAACGTTGGTGACATTATATTCGACAATTAAAAGACCGTTCCAGATTCTGCCGTTTTTTGAAAATACGGATTAGTTCCTATTTTTGCAGCCTTATATGCATTGGTGATTGTATAAGAGAAATTAACAAGTACGTTGGATTTGATCGCCAACGTTATATACGTTGAATGGTTCACCAAGTTTATAGATAGTTTCCTGAGTACTTACTGTATTAGCTAGACTAGAGAACGAATTATTGGTGGACACGGACGTTGGCAGTACAGCTTGATTGTCCTGGTTGTCTTTGGGCCAAAAAATAATTGATAAAACAATAATTCCGGGGATTATCAATAGCCATGTATCAGGTGCCTTTCTTGCGCTGTTTATTAAGTTACTGAACTTGTCTGCTTGGGCTGTTCAATAATTGCTTTTAAATCACGATTGCAAAAGCGACGAATTACTGCTTCTGCTTTGATTGTCTCTGCGCAAAGTGGGCATTTCTTTGTGTCTGCGACTGATGATGTGACTTCCATAACTAATTTATCTCCTGCATCTATGTTAATAGCGATTAGCTATTTCACGCAAAATTTGCGATCGAACGCGGTCATTAGAATCCCGTACCTGTCCTGGAATGAGAAAGGATCAAAAAAAGCACCGATGAGCGTGACCACAATAGATACAAAGGTTATAAGAGACAAAATGGTACACAGCAAATAAACGGCGCCCCAGCCATTTTCGCCAATGTAAAATTTGTGCACTCCCAACATTCCAAGGAAGAACCAAAGCAAATATGCTACACCCGTGCTTCTTTTCCTCCGGTCAACTTCTGCTTGATAGGCGCCTTGGAGCTGAGGATCTAATATGCTTACCTCAGCTCCAATATAATCACCAACAGAGATTGCTTTTAGTAGAGATTTTTTTGTCTTTTCCTCTGGCTGACTTAGCTGGTTATTCTGTTCAGCGCTGATATCGTCTTGATTATGGGGTTGCGATATTTCTTCTACTGATTGACTACGATTGCAGAAACGGCAGATTTTGGCCTCTGCTTTGATTGTTTCCGCACAGTAAACACATTGCTTAGTGTCAGTTAAAACTTGTTCCATCATTCGTTACTCACCGTCTTATTCTCATTATTTTTATCGATAATGCGATGGAGTGGATTGGCTAGTGAGGAAACCCAAACGTCTTGACCTATATATTCGCCGGATTGAATATGGATTTGATACAAGAGACCGCTAGCATCTAGCACCAAGGCATAAGTATGTGGGGCTAGAAAAATTAGTTTGCCTTGTTCGATTAGTGTTTTCGTAGCGCTTTCATCTTTAGCCACCATAACGGATACTGCAAGATCTCTATAAGAGTCCACGGTATACGTTGCCGGAGTAAAGCCTTTTAAGCCAACTTTAGTGTTAACCTCAACAAGTTCACCAATGAGAGTTTGATCAATATGTTCTGCAATCAGCCTATCCAACTCTGTTGTTGGTTGTGGTTGTTCTATAGTTGCTGGCTCTGGTGGTTTTACTTCAGATGTAGGTACTGCTGCTGCACTGATTGGCTGTGTTGTCTGAGCTATGCTAGCAACTGCCGGTTGTGCGTCAGGCGTAGGCTGACTATTATTACTGCCTTTAGCGCAAACAATAATTGATAAAATAAAAATCCCGATTATCCATGGCAAGGGTTGATACCTTTCTTCTGCTGTTGATTAGCTACTGAAGTTTTTTGCGGGGGCGCCTGTTCATTGACTGTCAAATTATGATTACAAAAACGGCAGACAATAGCTTCCGCTTTAATTGTCTCTGCGCAGTATGAACATTGTTTGGTGTCAGCTAGGGGGATGGTTGTGTCCATATTGAGCACCTGTTTTATTTAACACTGATTCTATGCAATGGATGATCAAATGTAGTGACCCATAGATTGCGACCAACATATTTGCCGGATGAAATATGCACTTGAATATAACAACCTTGCTTGTTGATAACAGCGCCGTACGTATGAGGCGCTAGTATTACCAGGTGACCTTGATCCATCAACTTAGCGACGGCCCGACCGATCATTAGCTATACTTGATGCGATCACGTAGTCATTAAATGCTGATGGACTATCACTAGCAGGCGTTGCACTGCAACCATGGTACGGAGCTGATGTAATATCGACGGTTACATTCAGCCATGTTTTATCAATAACCTGCTGTGTTGGTGCTGGTTCAGCTAATACCGGTTGAACTACCACGAAGAATCCCAAGCATAGTCCTATAAGTTTAGTTCTGATATTCACGATTTGTTTACTCCCCTGCTAATGAAACAAGCTCAACAGGTGGTTAGATTTGTATAGCAGCCGATGCTGCTTTTCTTCTTTCCGAAAATTCCAAGGCGCTTGAGGATTCGGATCACTCCACAATCCTATATGTTGAGAACGCGCCGAAGATTCCAAAGAATAAAATGAGCCATCATGGCAATATTTTCGATAAACCCAGGCCAGACCGTAAGCTACTAGAGCATGGTTAAGATCAAGCGGCGTGTTGAGTACCGCTACCTCACCGATCACTCTGCCATAACGATCATTGCCTTCATCAGCAACTTGAACAAATTTGCCGAACGCAAAATTAGACGTAAACTGCTTTGCTGCTTGCCCAAAAGCTTGGTTATGTTCCGGCGCGTCAATGTTTGCAAGACGAATCTTGCTTATGGTGCCGTCATGAAGAACTTTAATAGTGTCGCCGTCAGTTACGCCAACGACCTGGCCAGAAAAAATTTGCTGCCCCTCACACGGCTGCACCAAACTAAATAACATGAGAACAGTAATCAGTAGGAGAATAATCATTTGTTCACCAAGCCCTACTATTACTGCCAATTGCCTTGCCCCAGAGATGTCTTATAGCCGGGTCTGCCTTCCAGGCATGCAGCTCCAGCATTACCGGATCGCAACCGTTTGTGGGGTCGAATTTTAGTTGCGGCAGTCCTTGTAAGCTCATAACGGCTGTATATAGCGCATCTGCGTTTCCTGCGGGCTGAGCGTTTATAGCACCATCATTTCTTATCCAAATAAAGATCTCGTTCTCCGCCTCCGCCGTCAATGTGTTGCAAATTTGAATCGATCAGTATGCATCACATTGCGGTACCGTTCTTTCCACACTGGCGGTAAGTTGGGATCGCGACCATTGATCCGAATAACATGCCCATATTGGGTGGTGGTTGGCTGGACACCATTAATGCCTGATATTTGTGTATTTAGCGCTTGTCCGTATAGTTCACTAAAAAGATCTCTGTAATTGCCAAACAGCCGGATGACTTTCTGCCGGTGGTTGACTCCTATTAGCTTGATTAGGATCGCCGTAATAAGGTGGCAATGGTTGTAAATTACTTAAACGTTGGGTGCCGACTGTGGTAATTGATCTTGCAGTTGCCCTGCTGGTCTTCCATACCAGGGACTTAATCTGTTTTCCTGTTGTATTGAACCTTCTAATTTATTTTTATCGGTCTGAAGCTGATACGGTGCCCCTGGCCGTTTGCGCTGCATTCCCCTGAAATGGCAAATTGCCATTTTGTTCAACAGTTCCCTGAAAGGGTGGGCGATCGTTCTGTTCAATAGTCCCCCGTAGATTAGGACTCTGTGCTGAGGCAGCCATCACAAATAGGCTGACACCGCATACGGTTAGTAAGATTTTTGGATAAAGTTTATTGGTTGCCATAGCCAAACTATTGCCGAAAAGATAATTTCGACCCTTAATTACGAACTTATCATGGGTTGCAATTATGAAGATCACCCGGACGGGTGTGAACGTTGCCTCAAATATTAAGGTGGAAGTGGATCGCAATACTCAACCTGAGGCCACGGCGCTTTACAGACCGGAAGCTATCGCTTCTGGTAACTTATCGCTTCCGCATATTTAATGTTTGTGTGGCTAAAATAGAACACTACTGTTAAGAAATTCGGGCGAACGTTGCGGCAGCTTCGTGAACATAAATAAAATGGAACGCAAGAAGACCTAGCTGGAGAGTTAGGGGTTGATCGCGCGTATATTTCACAATTAGAACGCGGCGTTAAGAATCCAAGCCTTAAAACCATGGCAAAATTGGCGAAAGTATTATCAGTGCAGGTCAGATTTGCAGGAGTGGATTTGACATAAGATTTCAGTCGGTACCATTAAAGCAAACTGAATTTTACAAGCTTACCTTTTTGGGTGATGTGTCACAACTGATATAGCAGTATTGTGGGATTAAGCAACTTGCTGGTCTCAAACAATGAAAAATAATCTGCTATCAAAACTATTACCCAAATTACTAGCACTACTTTTTATTGCGTTGATCGTTTTTCCAGCCGATGCAACATTAAAAGGAACAGTGCAGTCCAAGAACAACGAATCAACGCAAGACACCCCCGGTAATAATTTACAGAACCAGATAGATCAAATTTGTGTCAACGGCGCCAAGTCGATTTGCAATGCAGACAAATCATGGGAACACGTTGCAGGGACACGTCAAGGTTGATTCTGACACATCAAAAATCACGGATGGCGCCATTACCGGGCCGGTCGACGCCACCACAATTCGGGTTGGTTGATTTCAATACACAGTTTCGGCCAATCAGAGGTCATGTTGTAGAACAGAAAGCAATGGTTCCCATTCAACAATCACCGACGTATCATGAATTTAGGCCAGTCAATATGAGAGGTGAGGCAATCCCGGCCAATCGAAGAACTTTATGCGAAATTGCATCGCGAATCCTATCCTGCATCTCCATTGCAGCCGCTTCAAGGACTCTTTACGTAACTAAAGACCTAAATCTAAGCAACGTTACAAGGACAGGCAGAGGTAGGGTGCCCGGGGGATATATGTTTCAGCTGTGGACACATATTGTGACGTATGTAGATCCTCATTCAGATGCTTACGGAAAAGTATTTCCGGGTGACCGGGCATTATCAGTTAATGGCATGGACCCCGAAGTCGCATGGAAACAACATAAATTAGGCATAGTAGATGAAAGAGCGCATCCCATCGTATTTGTTAGAAATGGTAACTATGGTTTTCACTGTATATTGCAAGCATGCAATCCTATAAGAATATTTCCAGCAATTCTGCAGAAATCTTTATGGACGCCGGTTTATCTCTGATTCATTTTTGAGACGATGCGCCCCAACGGAAGCCTCCAGGTACTGTAGGGATACTGACTGCCATGTGCGGATATGTGGGCCAATTGCAACGAACCTGGACAAACGTATTTTTTTGGCGTGTCAGTTAGCAAGCTTATTATTATAAGCGATATTTTCAATTAACTGCCGCGGTGATTATTTTGCGAAATGATTAGCGAACCACGAAAGTATTGTGAATTCACCGTTCGCGCAATGTAAAGTTAGCTTGCTATAATATAAACAGCAATTCAAATTATTAGTCTATCCAGTACACTATTGTGGGTCGCTTTAACAATATTTTTTGTACCCGGTATTTCGATATGCCAGCTGATCTCATTCCGATTGATAATATTGAAGGACTTGTGGAACTTATTAGCCCTTATCTACAAGATTTGTGGTGAGATTATTATTCGTCCACCCAAAAGAAAATAATTACTTCCCGCCCCTACTGGGATAATGGCGAAGTTTATTGCCCAACATGCAGCGACAGGCGTAGGGTTTGGACCCGCCTTATTGGTGAAGTTAATATCACCTATTTGTTATGGACTCACCAGACCAAAAAAGAAAGTTACAACGAAGAAAGCTATCGACACTGTCTAGCGAAATCACCACCGAATTTATTTTTATTAGAATGCTTACAATGCAAGAATCGATTTTCTGCAATTGTTGGATGCGTCCCCGGGGTGAGCGCGGTGCTTTGTTAGCCTTATTCCCTCACGTAGGGGGAGGAATTGCTACACCAAATACACCACCTAAAGTTAGCTATTTTCTTGATCAGGCTTATAAAGCTGAAGGTGGTAGCGCCATTACGGCAGCCGTGGTGATGTATCGGGCTGCACTGGAGCAAATTTTGAAAAACCAAGGTTTCAAAAGGCGATACAGTCGGACGACGACTCGCTGATTCTAAGAAGAAAAATCGACGTTAATCAAGCGCCAAAATGGGCGGCTGACTTAAATCCCGCTTTTATGCAAGTAATAAATGATCTGGGTAATGAGGTTCATTTGAATTCAGAAAATATTAAAATTCTTTAAATGTCTACAACGAAAAACTATTAGCAAAAGTCCAAATAACTTTTCATGAGCTGCTCAATGAGATATATGAAAGTTGAATTGAAAGCAAGGTTAACAGATTTGCAATCAGCCCAAATTATTGCTTCGACTCTTTCTACGGTAAGTTCGCAGTAGTGATGTGCGATAGGCTTTGCAGCGTTGTTAGCTAAAAATCAGAACATGAAAACCGGTTGGGCCTTTAGTTAGGAATGCGGGGAAATTACTTGGATGGGTAAAATGTTGCATCCACAGCAAAATACTCATGGATAACCCGTTTTATAGACCAACCGGGAACACCACTGCCAAGCAATTTTTTGGTGCCGAATACGACCACCCAGCGGAATTGGGTTTCATCGAAAAAAATGCTTGTTTCAGAGAAAATATAGTATGGCTACCGGAGTCCCAAAGAATATCGCTGAAAACCGAAAAGGATTGTTTATTAAAAAAAAATAGCTAATACCGCTAGTACTACCAGCCTATTTCGATTGGAAAATCAAAAGGCAGACTGTATTTGTTAACTGCTGTTTATTAGCGTGGGGGGCCCATGAACCGATTTCAAAATCTATACCCAGAAAGGTAGCCCCTCTGTTTGTTCATCGTTGGTATCTTGCATCGCTTGCGACTTAGCAGATTGTGTCATGCCGAAAGTACAAACGTTTAGATTGTTAGCTGACCTACCATCAACATTAAGAAATCGCTTGCACAATCACCCACCATGCTAAGTTGGAGATAGAAAAGATTTGTCCCAAAAAGAGCCCAAATTGGGACATATGAAAAATGAGCCCTATGAAGAACGGGGGTTTCAACCATGAAGAGCAATGTCATCCATGCATCATTTTTGGGACAAAACCAAAGAGCTTCGCGACGAATTCGACGACCAAATATTGAATCCAGAACAAGGGAATATTTAGAACAAAAGGAAATTGAGAAATTAATTGCCGCCGCTAACAATAATCGTCATAGTCTACGCGATCAGCTGATCATAACCATGGGGTATCGCCATGGACTTCGTTGTTGCGAAATAGCCCATTAAAATGGGAGCAAGTTATCTGGGATAAGGCTAGACTGCATGTGAATCGGGCAAAAAACGGCGAAGCAAGCAAGCATCCGATTGCCGGAGATGAATTACGTAATTTAAGGCTATGAAGGCGTAAATATCCCGCATAGCCCATTTATATTTTGCACCAGGCATGATGGACATCTTGTCCCGTTAAAGAGAAGTGCAATATTCGAAATAACTAAACGGGCGGGAGCTGTTGCAGGTTTGGCAACCTGTCATGTCCATCAATTAAGACATAGCTGTGGTTTTCAGCTAGCAAACAAGGGACAGGACACCAGGGCAATACAAGATTATTTAGGCGCATAAAAACATTCAGCACACTGTTAAATATACCAAGCTAAGTGAAACTAGATTTAGTGGCTGGGGATAGATTGTTCTAACGAACAATATTTTAGCTAAGACTAGTCGGCAGCCACGGGAAAATCGTTTCTGGTCTGGTTGCATTCCATTATTAGCCCCGTAAAATGCAGCGGCAGCACAAGAGCTACTAGCCAGATTGTTTTAGGCTGCATCGCTTACGCTATTTAGTTTGGTCTTTTAGCAAGCGTTTCTCTTCGTTTTGCTAGAGCCGCTGCTTTTTTAGCTTCTTGCTCAGCTACCTGTCTTCGATAATTTGCCATTTCAGTGTCCACAAGCTTAAGATATTCGTCTTGATTCATATTATGTTCACGGGCGTAAATGATAATTTGAGATAAAAGGTCTGACTCTCCATATTCTGTAAGTGACTTATGTTTTTCTATTATTTTCCCAAGGCTTGGAATTTTTTCGGGTTTAGGCAAATCAATTCCGCAACGGTTGCCTTGTTCGTTTGCACTCCTGCCGAATTTGGTTAATCTTATCCTGATATTTGTTTGCCGCATTCAAGTGCATTTTGCAAATGCAGCCCATGCTTATGTAGCGTATAGACTTTGGACACTTAAAGCGTATTTCGTAATAACCTTTGTTTGTTTTGTGAATCATACTTTAATCGTATCAGTGTTACCTATAAGGTAGGGGGAAAATTTGATGGCATGGGTTCACTTTACGCACATATGCTGTATTTTAGGCATTTAGCAATTACTATTACTAAGAAAGTGGAGGTAGCCACTAAATAGCTGAAATGAAGTGTGCGCGGGCTTGTTTGGCATTTTTTGAAATTGAATTTTATTGGCAATTAGATGCCGAACAAATAGGAGGTGATTTTAGATACAACCAGCAAGTCGGCACACGTGGTTCCATGTCGGAAGGCATTTTATGCTGAGACGGGATAAAAGTATTGTAGACGTTGAATTTTCGGGATTACCGTGACACCTGTGTCGGCAAATCGGGGCATAATTTCTGTATATTACGTAGAATCGGATTTATTGGCTTTTCTTTCAGGTTTCAAGTGGAATCTAAAACTAATTATAGAAATAGCTGTCACACTGACATGCAATCCATAAACACCTATGTCCAAAATACTTCCAGCCGCGACAGCAAAAAAAATTATTCGACATGGCTCCGTCGCGGTGACATGGAAATACACTAAAATGTATTGCTAATGCGTGTCAGCAAATTTTGGCGAATCCCCATTATCTTATTTCCTGCACACATGTTACCGGTGGCGTATACAAAGAGGCTATCTGTCTGTCTTAGATAGGGAGCATAGTAAATAGCGTTAATTATTAGAAGAACAGGTAATCCAATTGGCTCTGTGATTCCGGTGTTGGCTCACAACCAGGCTTCCATTTGCATGCCGTATAGAGTCTCGACTACCATGTGCTCTACCTAATCCGTAATTCAACGCTTTAACCTGTTTACCGACTATTGATTGGGACGGGGTGGGGTGCCTAATGCGTTCTTTTGGCAAATATGTAGAAAATTCTCTATAAAAAATGCCGGATGGGAATAGCGTCATATTCGGTCCCCCGTGTCTGCACCGCTCATCAATAAACATCTCTGCCAGATTTTCCTCTTGGATGTACTCCATAGTTGCCGATTTCATTCGTTGTGTTTGAGACAGCACAGGGTAATCCTTTGTCTAAGTCGGCATAGAATTGTTTTGCCTGTAGCATCATCGTTGCTAAAATGTCTTCTGCTTCTTCATAAAGTTTTGCTTCATATTTTTGGTTAACGCTATTTATGCGTTGATCAAAATGGGACTTAGCTCTAAACGGGGCTTTAACCCAAAATCATTAGTATTTAATTCTGGCAAAATGTTTGAAACAAAAATAAGCTTCAATTCTGGGGTTGAAAGTTATATCATTGCAGTGCATGAAATTTGCTTTCACATCGCTGCCGCCCGTCCACTCTCTGATCTTCTCCATATAGAGGTTATGAACTTCTTCTGATGTTACCAGCCGTTTGTTTGTTAATCCCGCGTCTGATCGCTTATGCCTATTTATGCTCTCCTTGGAGAATTCGCCAGCATGACAGTAGCGAATGAAGCTTAAGGATAAGACCAAGCCCTTAAAAGTGCGCCTTTGCCGTTTCCTCCGTGACCCCACAATAGCCAGAATTTTTGCAATACTTCACCAGTGCAAACAATGCCGGAAAGTCGCTGATGATAATCTAATCCATCTTGCTTACCACCTGTCACAAAGTTAAAGATGCCCTGTATAAACAGGATGTGGCAATGGCGATAAGTTCCCATTTTCGCTATATGTGGTGCAACTCTGGTTATATTTGTGAATAAGTCATCTGGGCTTGCATCGCGTAATTGCCCAGTTCTAAAATCAAATGTGCCAATTGGAGTATTGAGTAAACGTCTTTTTTGATTGTATAGTGCAGGATCAATTCGCACTGCTCCAGTTGGTAATCTATCGATTACACTTTTAATGAAGGACGAATTTACCGGGCTATCCACATTCTCAATACCTGCCCCAAAGCAATATTCTCATTTTATCTATCGCCCGGTGAATTTTTAAATTTTCTCCACTAGTCGGCTGCCAAAGCGCCGCCAATTTGTTCGGCGCGCAATTTTAGCGTTACAAATCGATAACATGTGGACTTGCCATAAATACCAGGACCAAAGCGCAAGTTACGTTGTAAAACCAAACCTAATAATTCAGTTGTTAATCCGGGCGTAAGCTTTAATACCGGTTTGCCATCGGAACCAGGCTTATTGATTTTATCTAGGTGCGTGTTTTTGATAAATTCAAAATTCGTTCGCCATCTTCAGAGGTTATATCGATGTCGAAATCAAATTTATAATCAAATATGTCCAAGCGACACCTCCCGAGCTACGGCTATTCTTTGCGGTGTCGCCAGCAAAAGTTGTAGGTTATGGTCAAGTACTTGTTTGCCAATCTCGATGAACGCTTGTCGAATCTGAAGAGTAGGACAGCCTTTAATACAACCATATGCTCCGTTATCGTAAACAAACAAATGCCCCTCTTGCTTTTGGTCGTGCAGATTGCTTCTGCAATTTGGGCAGCGATAAATAGTTTTATCACCACGCCTCTTTTCGCCGAAAGCTTTCCATTCGTCTGTTATGTAGTTGCGGATATCAAATCCACAAAATAATGGGAATTGGTTAGTATCCTATTAGTGCAGCTTGTTTCGATAATTGCCATGTATCTAGCAGTTGTGTAATTGCCAACGAATCATTAAAAATGGGTTGGAAAGTAATCTGGCGTTCTAAGTCTTGTGGAAGATGTTCATACCAGCCGACTTGTCTAGATTCTTTCTTCCTATTAATTCCCAATGGGGTTCTGATCTGGCTGCCAATCCCACCATTGCCAATGGTGGCTTGCTTCGGAAACGCTTCAATACCTTCCTTCATATTACCTTTTTTAGCTGAAGTCCCGCTTTCAATACCGCCGCTTCTGTAAATTCATGGGCGATTGAACTATTGAGGGCTGGTCTGATGTGGCATTCTAAATGTCCATATCTGCCTGCCTAGCACATGAGCGATAAATAGATAAATCACATTGTTGTGTTAAATACTGAAATAATGCTTCACCATCGCCGCTGGTGTCATCAATATCCCAGCGTATACATTCAACTTTATTATTGGCGCTTATGATTGGCGCGCCCAATGTAATTTTCGCTTCTATGTGCGCACGCAGGTCAAATATGGTCAACGCTTTATGCCTGGCTATCCAATCTCCACTATCCAGCTGCAAGTAATATTTATCCCAGCGGATATGGTGAAGGCTAAAAAATCTGCGTAGTTGATCGTCGCTTATTTGATTAGTCATCTGGTTTAGCCTCTTCGGTAAAGATATCCTTAAGCGCTTCTTTATCAATTGGCGGTTTATCAATCGCCTCTGGAGCAGGCATTTTCCTGGACTCAAATTCTATTGCTTCTATTGTTTTTCTGCGTTTCAGGGCTTCAATCACGCCGGTTAATCCGTCTAGCAATGCGCGAAATTCTTCGTCGCCCCGTACCGTGAGACTAAAACTACAATTCTCAAAATGCCAAATTTCGTCTTCATTACCATCATCAATATCTAAAGACATATTCATTCCATCTACTAGAACACACAGGATTGTCTCCACCATGTCCGGCGCCCCCTCCTTTAGGATGATTGCTTGAAACTAAAAACGGATGTTTCGCCGCAAGCATTCGACGTGCTAATTTTTAAATATGTTTTGTCGGCCGCTGGGACAAGAGGAACCTTCTGAATAGCACCTTCAATAGTTTGAGCAGCATATATCTTGTCTCCATTGTGACATTGCCACTCAGACGTCTCATCGCCACAGCATGGACATTTACCTTCAACAGGCAGTACTTGCAATGCATCACTTTTTTTTCAAATTATCCATACTTCACTCCCAGCCTATTTTTGGTAGGCACCTGATTTAGTCGTACCAATTGAGGGCTGACATTAGGAGGTGCTTCATTTCCCCAACTATCGAAACCTTCTATCTTTCTTCTGCCAAACATGTCGATTTTGCGCCCGGCCGTAACTCGCTGCACCATTTCGTAAAATTTTTCGGGCTTCTCACTATGACCTGTTCGCGGTGCCTCAAAACATACTTTAAAATCTTTAAGGTCACAAAATGCTGGCGTTCCCTTGCGGGCGTACAGCGCAAATTCGCAATTATATTGCGGCAGGTCAAAAGGCTGAAAGCCGCCGGATTTATGCCACACGAAAGTACAAATGTATTTAAAACCCCAAGCTGTCAGCACATCAAGAGCATCCGGTAAATATCTTTGGGTTGTCCATAAAAATAGGTGACAATTCTCTGCTGCGGGGATTTTTTGCTCCTTAATTTCTTCCAGCGACATTGTTGGATAATCTAATTCAACTTGATTAGGCGCTAATGTCTTTCGAGTTTTTTCATTGGCCACGGCATTAAGCTACGATAACATCATAAATACCAGTGGCTGCTTTGATTTCTTGCGTTTTCTTTGATTCTAAATCAGCTATTATTTCTTTGCGTCTTATTTCCTGAATAGCCCTCGGAATACTGATCTTACGCGCTTCTATTTGCTCTAGTAATTCTGGTGCTTTTTGCTGAATTTCTTTAGCGTAAGTAAGATACCCATGACTAATGTGATGGCGTTTTGCGGCTAGCTTCACTGCCGCACCTTTATTTACCGCTTGTCCCAACATTGGGATAACCGATTCTCCTCTAGCTATTGCGCTCTTTTTATCCCCACCGGCGGCGCGTTGTCTTTCTTTTGCTTCTCTTTCAATTTCAGGCAACGTTTTTAAGACTATGACCGCCTGCTGGCTGGCGTCTAGGTGTCGCCGTTTAAGATTTAAGCTGACAACAAACGAAATGGGAGAAGTACCTTTATACTCACTAAATTTCGGTTCAATATTTAATTCAGCGCACGCCCGATACCTGTGTCGCCCATCAATGATCTTATTTTGATAAAGCCAAATAGGTTCAATTTGTCCGTTAACTTTGATGTCTTCTTTATGTGCTTGGAATTCTTGCTCGGACATCATAGGGAAGATGGAAGCTATTGGATGAAATTTTTCTTGCTCATTCATCTGAAGCCTACCTTTGACCGTCGCCGGGTAGCTAGGACGGCTCGCGCTCTTTCAAGGCGTTTGGAATGGCTTGTCGTATCATATTGAGCAGTAGATATACAGCGCTTTCCACGTTCGAGATATTCGAGCACATCTTTGGCGCGATAGCTTATACATCCAGTTACAGGATCTTTGACATAAGGTACACCCACGCCTCTTGACCGCTCCTTTTCAATTGTTGATAGCGAGCGGCCAGCGAGCATTGCCAGTTCACTACCACATATCTGGGGCACAACCCCGGATTTAAGATTCTCGACTGTGATTTCTCGTCTTACCATATGCACACCTCACCTTCTGGCAAAAGATGATTCTATTGTGCAAAAAAGAGGCCACATTAGAAATCCACTTAATAGATTAAAAAGGTGATGTTGGTGAGTTGCCTATATAGAAGCGATTTCTTTGCGTATTTTTTTTAATTTACTTTGAAATGACTTTATTCTTGAGTTTAATCCAGCACGTGCTTGATCTTGACACCAGTCCCAAAATTTTCTTTGGCAAGGGTCACTGCAAAACTCACCCTTACCCTGCTTAGACTTAGCGCAGTGCAAGCATAATTTTTCAAATGCTTCCTTAGAAGGGCTATCTTTATACGGGCGGCTTTGAAGATATCCTTTTCTTTGCAATCTATCGCGAAAGGTCTTATCCTGTGCATCTTTAACACAGGCGTGCCAGATATAAAAATACAGTCCCTCTATTGTTCTAAAATCTAGAACCGGAAAATCTATATCTAGTCCGTAAGTCGACTTAACAACAACTATTTCCCCATCACCATACCAGTCAATAGTAGTCGTCATAACTTTTGTATGTTTATTATTTCTTGCCGCCTCATATATCGATGTGCCGTGCCCCCCTTGAACTTTAGATTGATTTGCCGGGTGCTGGGTTGCGGAATGTTCTAATCCTAAACCAACAGCTGTTTCAAATAGTTGCGCAAGTTTTCGTATGGTGTCGACCGGTGCTGGGGACAGAGCATTGAACTCATACAATGTGTCTAAGGGAACGGCGTCGAGGTTATTTAGGTACTGCCGCCGTTTTTCATCATCGTTGTTTGACATGGTGCATGGTCTTATATCGCAGCTTGCTTATGTTTATTGTTGTCTATACCAGCCTGTCCAAGAATATAATCGGTAATGCGCTGCATTGGCTCTTGCAAGCGCTTGGTTTGTGTAATGATATAGCCAGCTGTGACATCACGCCCAGTGGAATGATTAACTAGTTTTTTAAGCGTATAAGCTTCATAGCCAAGCGATTCGGCAGCAGTTACAAATGTCCTCGATAGATCGTGCAACATAAACCGGACATTCGATTGCTCTATAACTTTTTGCATGGCTTTTTTGGGGTTCTTTTAGATCGTCCCTCTTAAATTTTTTTTGCTGTGGAAACACATAGGCTGAGATAAGTTGATTTGCCTGCGACCTCGCTTTTAATAGATCATATAAATAGCCGATCAAGGTAATCTGTGTTCGTTATTATTCTTGGCGCGGCTTGCATCAATCTTTATGTATTTGCCAGGCAAATTTACATCACTCCACTTTAACGCAAGCGCTTCCTGTTTGCGTAAGCCGCTAAGCAGGTAAATATCAGGAAATCGCGTATTGTCGAATTTTTAGAGTGCTAAAACTGCTTTGAACCAATCAGCTAATTGATGATCTTCAATGACACCCTTGCCGCCTGATGTTTTTTGTCCAGGGTCTTTTACCAGATAAATGTCTTATTGAATCGGTATTATATCTAGTCAAATTTTCCCTGGGCATAATTCATTAAGGGCGCGTAATAGCCTATAGCATTGACCGGCTAATGCCCTGCCAGGAGTAGCTTTTATTGTTACCTTGCTCCGATCCATTATCAGGATTGATTATCAAATCATCAAGATTTGTTTTGTGTTGTCCGAAGCATAAATCTCCGTTTTCTGTAATCGTCTCCTTCTTAATTTACTTTTACGTTTTTCTTCGCGGATTCTTTGCGTTTGCTGGCATCATCCAATATCTTTTCTAATCGTGCGGCAACCATTTCGCGCGTAATTTCAGCAATGGGTTTATTTCGCCAGTCTGATAAGCAACGCTGTATAACGTCATCATATATAGCGATTGTTTTTTGTCTCAGTTCTTTGTCGCCGTCGCATTTATAGGCGTTATATATTTCCCACAGAGTGATTGATTGTAATTCGCGTTCTACCTTCGAAATCTTTGGATCTTTTCCTTGGGATAATTCAAGCAGCAGCCTTTGTCCTTCGATTCTTGCTGCTTCATTGGAATAAATATTAGTTGCACCAATAACACGCCGGTACGTTTTACCACCAATCTTTTTTTCAACAATATATGACTTAAAGCCTGTGCTGGTAATCCTAACAGCAAATCCTTTCATTTCACTGTCGCGATAAATTCGCTGGCCATTTTGGGGTATTTCCAATTTAGCCGTCTCTGTTTGTGTTAGTTT
The DNA here is from genome assembly GCA_963767815.1 of Candidatus Melainabacteria bacterium. GTDB lineage: Bacteria > Cyanobacteriota > Vampirovibrionia > Obscuribacterales > Obscuribacteraceae > CAVYFJ01. The sequence continues at coordinate 67,697 of CAVYFJ010000005.1, forward strand.
TCTTGTTGTTTTCATTACCGAAAACCTGGAATGTTGCCAAGTAATATGTATGCCTGGTGTATGCCGTAAACTGGTAGTAAAGTAGTATAACTTGCAAAAATATGCAAATGATTTATTATTTACAAACCCGCATGGTTAGAGGAAAAGGAGCAATATTTTACTAAAAAATGCAAAAGACTGAAACCTGCCGAAAATGCCTAGGCTTTATAATAAGAAGTTATACGGTCAAAAGCTGTATCGAGGGTTCGAATCCCTCCCTCTCCGAATTTTGTGCATTTAATATAATACATAATTTCTATTTCTCTTGACATATTATGTGAAACATAGTATGCTAAGCGTATGATCAGATCGTTCAAATGCAGAGAGACTTCCACACTCTTCAGGGATGAACGAGTTAAAAAATTTGAGAGTGTTTCAGATTCTGCCAAGAAGAAACTCTTGTTGCTACATGCTGCAACAAACTTATCGGATCTAAGTAAATTTCCAGGGTTACGCCTAGAGTTATTAAAAGGCAATAGAAGTGGCCAACATAGCATTAGAATTAATGATCAGTGGCGTATTTGTTTTGTTTGGCAAGATGATGGTCCATATCATGTCGAAATAGTAGACTATCATTGAAAAGGAGCTCAAAGATGTCCAAAAGGAAAAACTATTACCGCCGATTCATCCAGGCGAAATTTTAAAGACAGAACTAATGGAACCATATGGACTAAGCGGCAATGCTCTTGCCAGACTTTTAAGTGTTCCGGCAAATCGTGTCACTGAAATTATCAATGGCGAACGTAGTATCAGCATAGATACTGCCTTGCGATTGTCAAAATGTTTTGGCATGTCGGCTCAAATGTGGATGAATTTGCAAACTGAGTATGAGCTACGTAAAGCTCAGTACGATCATCTGACCGAACAGATAGAACAAGAAGTTCGTGAATACGCTAGCTCCAAGTGGGCAAACGCAGCTAATTAAATTGCCTCAAATCATTGAAAGATGCAAGAGTCTGAAAATTACTAAAAATGAAACAACAAAGCCTTTATATGCGGTTCTGGTTGTTGATTGGGCTTTCTTTGCTTCTCGCTCATATACCATCCCTAGACTGGTTTTTTGCTCCGCTCAATGAGTTGGCTGTCTCTATACATGAGCTATCGCATGCTCTTATGTGTTTGGTTACCGGTGGGCAAGTAAATGGATTGACTATCGTGCCTGATAATAGCGGTCATGGCGGATTGACATATTGTCAGGGCGGGAATGAGTTGTTGATCACGCCGGCAGGGTATTTGGGTACTGCTATTTTTGGATCTGTGCTTGTATTCTTGAGCCAATTTCCTAAGCTAGCCAGAATAATTCTTTTTATACTTGGGACTGGCATTGGTCTTACCTCCCTGGCTTTTACCGGTATGCATCTGTTTGGAGAAGCTGGATTTCTGTCTAACCTCGCTAGTCTAGTGTGGTCATTGGCTCTTGGCGTATTATGTGTGTTTGCTGCGCTGAAGCTGAAACCGGCTGCTGCTCATCTGCTGTTATTGTTCATTGCCATTAACATAGCATTTGATAGCATAAGTTCTATCGCCACGCTGGTAGAAGCATCATTCACTGGTTTGGGTAATAATCTGTCCAACTATTCAGATGCCTCAGCCATGGCTTCAATGACTGGCATTCCAGCTATTATGTGGAGCTTGTTATGGATTATAGTTTCGCTTGCTGCGGTGGGACTAACAATCTGGAAGATTTATGTACCGCAGGGGCGTAAGACAAACACTAAATCCAGGGTAATATAATTTAGCCAATAACTTTTAGCTTTATGCAACTTATAGAGTGTATACCGAATTTTAGCGAAGGCAGGAATTTAGCGGTCATAGATCAAATAGCTAAGGCAATTTCTTCTATTGATGGCGCTTATTTATTGCATAAAGACATTGGTCGTAGTGTTAATCGTTCGGTGATCACCGTGGCTGGAATGCCGTCTGCTGTCCTAGAAGCAATCTTTTACGGGATAGAGTGTGCTAGCAAATTGATAGATATGCGTACCCAACTTGGACAGCATCCGCGTCTGGGCGCTACTGATGTTTGTCCGATCATTCCTCTGTCCAATATTACGATGGCTGAATGTGTTGGTTTGAGCAGACAATTAGCAGCGCGTGTTGGTGAAGAGTTGAAGATCCCCGTTTATTTATATGGGCAGTCTGCAAAAATTCCGGAAAGGCAAAATCTTTCTTTTTTGCGCAAAGGGCAATACGAAAATTTGTTCTTGCGCATGCGTGAGCCAGCCTTTAAGCCTGACTTTGGACCTGCTGAATTCAATTCAAGAAGTGGTGCCACCGTAATTGGTGCGGAGTCTTTTTATATTGCTTATAATGTTAATCTAAGCACAGACGATTTGAAAATCGCCAAATCCATTGCTTCAACAATCCGCAAACAAAGAGAAGATTATAAGCTTGGCCTGGTAAAATCGCCGGCTATAAATAAATCTACCTGGCAAGACTGTGAAGCCATTGGTTGGATGGTGGAAGAGTATAATTGTTGCCAAATTTCTATGAATTTGCTCGATTATAAAAAAACCTCGTTGCCAGAGGCTTACATGGGTGTGAAAGAATTGGCAATTGCGCGCGGTATTGATGTGACCGGCAGTGAAATTATTGGTATGGTTCCCGTTGCTGCAATGTTGGATGCCGGCCAATTTGCCCAAGCTAAAGATGGCAAGCGCACTAAGCTTTCTGATAGTGAACAAAATTTGATGCAAGCGGCTATTACATTTCTCAATCTCAGTCAATTTCAGCCCTTTAAGGCTACTGAAAAAGTATTAGAATACAAGTTGGCTGAGTTTGGACTTAAGGTTTGATACAAATTTGTTTGCCATTATCTTGAGCGCTCATGGTAAAAAAAGAAACTGCTGATCAACTAACGCATCCACTCGACAATGAGTGGGAAAACGACGATTTTCTAATGGCCAAACAAAGGCTATTACGCGTCACTGAGCGCCTAAATCTCGAGCCATCTATAGTTGAGCTATTGCAGCGGCCTAAAAGGTCTTTGGTAGCTATTTTGCCGATTCGTATGGATAATGGCAAAGTCAAAGCATTCTGGGGTTATAGAGTGCATCACAATCTTTCTCGGGGTCCAGGAGCTGGAGGCTTGCGTTATCATATTGGAGTAAATCTTGGCTCGGTGGCAGCCATGGCTATGCTTATGACTTGGAAATCAGCGCTTATGAATTTGCCATTTGGTGGTGCGCACGGTGGCATTCATGTCGATCCCAAAAAGCTCAGTGAAGGAGAGCTTGAGCGTTTGACCAGGCGATACGTCTCCGAAATGATTAACTATATGGGTCCGGATCGAGATATTACCGGACCAGATTTAAACACCAATGAGCAAACCATGTCTTGGGTAATGGACACTTTTAGTGTAAACCAGGGGTATACAGTGCCTTCGGTTGTCACAGGAAAGCCTAAATCATTGGGTGGTTCCTGGGGTCTTAATGACGCCACAGGTTATGGTGTGGCGTTGTGCACCATCGAGGCCGTCAAAAGATTGGGGATCAAAGAACCTTCACCTAAGGTGATCATTCAAGGCTTTGGTCATGTTGGTTCCGTTGTGGCGAGAATTCTTAAGGAGCATAACTACAAGATAGTCGGTCTGGCTGATAGTAGCGGCGCTGTATACAATCCAAATGGTATCGATCTTAGCGTATCGATAAAAGGTCATGCCAAATCTTTTGATCTTGGTACTCATTCTCAAGCTCAGCATATAAGCAATGAACAATTGCTAGAACAGGATTGCGACATCCTTATTCCATGTGCCATTCCCAATCAGTTGCACAAAGATAATGCCAGTTATTTGAAATGCAAAATGGTTGTTGAAGGAGCGAATGCGCCTGTTACGCCTGAAGCTGACGACATATTGAATAAGCGTGGCATTCCGGTAGTGCCAGATATATTGGCTAATGCAGCTGGTCTTTCTATTGCCTATTATGAATGGGTGCAAGGAATTATTAGGCTGCTGTGGAGCGAGGAAGAGACGCTTAATCGATTAAAGCCCCTAGTGATTCAGACCTGTGATCAAGTTTTTGCCCTGGCAAAAGAACAAGGGATATCTTTGCGGGACGCTGCAATGCAAATTGCTGTGCAAAGGGTTGTCGAAGCTCGCCGTCTTCGAGGACAATATCCTTAGGGGAAGAGAATGGTTAGGGGGCGATTGCCTGTGGCTGCAAGTCCTGATGAACAGACATCTTGGATAAATAATTTGCCAGATCCCGCTCACCAAAGAGACCTCGCTCTGTAATTAAGCCCGTAATGTAATTGAATGGAACTAGCTCAAATTGTCTGTTGAAAATTCTAATGCCTGCCGGCGCATCTTCCCATACTTCAGCACCTGGTCGCTGATGATTTTCAAACTCAAAAAAGCGCTCATCATCAACTATTTTTGCCGTATCACAAAGGGCATACAAAGGGATTTTCATTTCGTGACAGGCTAAGGCTAAAAGCAATGAGCCAGTTTTGTTAACCAACCCTGGGCTGCCAACACAATCACAACCCATAAAGGCAACGCTGCAGCTGGGTAATAGCATACCCATTGCTGAATCAAAAGTAGAAATCACTTCTATGCCGCCCGCGGCTAAACGACTAGCTAATTTACGTCCTTCCATGCTTGGGCGAGATTCAGAACAAGCCACCCGAAAATACCGTCCTCTCGCTCTAGCATTGAGCAAGCAACTGACCACAGTTGAGCTAAATGAATAAGCAAAAATCATTTCGCCTGGTGGAATCAGGTCAAAGCCAAAATCAGCAATCTTCGCAGCACTATCACACAAGAATTTTTCGAAACCATCTAAAACACTCTGGCACTCGGCTTTAATCTCTGGCACTGATGACGAATTGCTGGCCGCTGTCAAAACCGTATTCGCCAAATTGAATAATGATGCCATGGCTGGTTGCGCATCAAGTAGTTCTTGTACTGCAAACTTAAGTTCTTCCCGCAGTTCTTTCGGGCTGGTAGTTGCGGTACTAGAAAGAATAGATTGGAAAATATTGATGGCTTGCAAGGCAAGCTCTGCTGCGCCTGACAAAAAATCATTGCCTATAGGGGAGATAAGCCCCTTGATCCATACTTCTCTTTCGCTATTCTTATCTATTCTCATATATGAAGATCCAAACAAGCTATGCGTATGTAAATAATCAAATATCAAATAGCGGCTGATAAGGCCCAATTGTCTGGTTATGAAATATCAAAAAGATGGGGGCGCTGTTTACATCTACTATAAATATGCTAGCGCAAACCCGAAAATATCGCCAGGTATAGACAACGAATTAAAGATGTCAATACAAATTTAAATTTAGCTTATGATTGGCCTGGTAATTTGCTATTTAATGCCCATTGATGGCAAATGTTTGTGCCAGCCGGCATCTAAACCGACAAAGAACTCATGCGCCGCCAGCACATCGTCAAAAGAAATAGGCGGCAAATGACCTAGCCGATTGGCATCTTTACGGGTCCAATCTAATGGCAATTCGGGTCGTCTTTTATGTTGCGCGTGCGCAGCACCGACAATTGCTACACCCAAGGGATGTCCACAGCGATTGGCAGGTTACCCTGACCACAAATACGCCTGGTTCTTCTCTCAATAATTTAATTCCATCAGCCGAAAACTGGTTTGCACAATACCGACAAGACTTTTGCTGGAAGTATTCCTGAATAGCCTGAAAACCTCCGCCGGGGATTTGTCTCACAATTAGCCATCATTTCTAGGTTTATGATCATTGAAAGTTTAGGTAATAAACAAAGTAATAAATTAAAAGTAATCCTACTGGCAGGATTATACTTAAACTCGGTCTAATTTGCAGTAAAAATTTTGCTTGGCTGTAAATTTTGCGATAAAGTCTGACATTAACCGCTCAATTTTTGTTTGCCCAGGATAAGTAAATTTAGGATGTGTATGAGTCGAATTGAAGAGATAACAGCGATGGAAATCCTTGATTCAAGGGGAAATCCAACTATTGAAGTAACTGTAGTTTTGAGCAATAGTATCACCGGCAGGGCGGCTGTTCCATCAGGGGCTTCCACAGGGCGTTTTGAAGCTGTGGAACTGCGTGATAAGGATCGGCGCCGATATAATGGCAAGGGCGTACTAATTGCTGTAAACAATGTTAAAGAGATTATTGCTAAAGAGTTGATTGGTCATAATGTATTAAACCAAGAACAGCTCGATAAGCAGTTAATTGATTTGGACGGCACAAAAGACAAATCCAGATTAGGGGCCAATGCGCTTTTAGGTGTAAGTCTGGCGGTGGCAAAAGCGGCGGCCAATTCGCTTGGTATTCCTTTGTTTCGTTATATCGGTGGATTATCCGGCAATATTTTGCCAGTGCCTCTGATGAATATTCTCAATGGTGGCAAGCATGCAAGAGATGGTGTTGATTTTCAGGAATTTATGATCGTTCCTTATGGGGCGAGCTCATTTTCAGAAGCAATAATGTGGGGCGCGGAAGTTTATCACAATTTAGAAAAGGTGCTTAAGAAAAGAAATCTTGCTTCATCAGTTGGTGATGAAGGAGGATTTGCTCCTTCCTTAAGTACTAACGAGGAAGCGTTGGCCTTAATTATAGAGGCAATTGAAATGTCGGGTAAAAAACCCGGAACGGAAATAGCTTTGGCCCTCGATCCTGCTTCGTCAGAATTTTTTATTGACGGCAAATACAAACTGACCGCGAGGGACTGGCTTTAACAGCGAAGAAATGGTTGCCTATTATGAGGATCTGGTAAAGAAATATCCGGTTGTCAGTATTGAAGATGGATTGGCGGAAGAAGATTGGTCCGGCTGGTCGCATCTGACCAAACGCCTAGGCAATGATATACAGTTGGTTGGCGATGATCTATTTGTTACCAATACAGCTCGCATAACACGTGGTATTGAATCCGGTGTGGCGAATGCGGTATTAATCAAACTAAATCAGATTGGCACCTTGACTGAGACTCTAGCGGCCATCAATCTGGCTAAGGCTAATGGCTATGCTAATATAGTCAGTCATCGATCCGGCGAAACGGAAGACACCACAATCGCTGATCTTGCAGTCGCTGTTGCCTGTGGGCAAATTAAGACTGGTGCTCCTTGTCGCAGTGAACGTACGGCAAAATATAATCAGTTATTGCGCATAGAGAGAGATTTAGGGGAATCTGCGGTCTTTGCCGGCAAAAGTATTTTTAAACAACAACAAAATCACCAGCTGCAACAAACTGCAGTTAGCCAGCAGTCGATAAGGTATCCGATCATAGAAGGAAACAAACCAGTGCAAAAAACAATCACAACTTCATCTGAAGTTAAGGACCTTAGTTTAGCTACTGCCGGGCGCAATCGAATTGAGTGGGCGGCAACCGATATGCCTGTTTTAGGGCTGATTGGAGCCGGTTTAAGAAAGAATTACCTCTTAAAGGTAATAAGAGTTTCTGTTTGTGCGCATATAACTTGCGAAACGGCTAACTTGGCATTGGCTTTATCCGCTGGTGGTGCCGATTGCCTGCTAATTGCTTCTAATCCTTTGAGTACCCAGGATGATGTCGCTGCGGCATTAGTAAAAGAATATGGCATGGCAGTTTATGCCATAAAAGGCGAGTCAATTGAGACCTATCCATCGACATATTCAGATAGCTCTTGATCACAATCCACAATTGATTATTGATGATGGTTGCGATCTGGTGGTAACTCTTGTGCAAGAGAGACAAAAGCAGATTGGCAATATCATAGGTACAACTGAAGAAACCACCACCGGTGTCAATCGTTTAATTGCCATGCAACGAGATGGACAACTCAAATTTCCAGCTATTGCCGTCAATAATTCCCAAACTAAACACTTATTTGATAATCGTTATGGCACAGGTCAGTCTACTTTTGATGGTATCATTCGCGCAACCAATCGTTTAGTTGCTGGACGAACGGTTGTTGTGGTTGGTTATGGTTATTGTGGCAAAGGCTGCTGCTATGAGAGCGAGAGGATTGGGGGCGCACAGTAATTGTTACCGAAATAAATCCAGTCAGAGCTATTGAAGCAATAATGGATGGCTTTCAAGTCATGCCAATCATGGAGGCTGCCGCGCTTGGGAGATATTTTTATTACTGTCACGGGTAATAGGCATGTTATTGATGGTCCTCATTTTCAATTGATGAAAGATGGGGCAATAGTTTGTAATTCGGGACATTTTGATCTGGAGTTAAATCTAGAAGCTTTGGCTGCTGTAGCTCAAAATCAAGACGCGAAGTACGTCCATTAATGGATGAATTTAAATTGAAAGATGGACGGCGTATATATGTATTAGCTGAAGGGCGCTTAGTGAATCTTGCTTGTGCCGAAGGACATCCGGCTAGTGTTATGGATATGAGCTTTGCTAATCAGGCATTGGCTCTGGAATATTTGGTAAAAAATAAAGGTTCGCTTCAGACCGGGCGTATTAACGTTGCCTGAGGCTATAGATCAAGAAATTGCTCAGCTTAAGCTAAAGTCTCTGGGCATGAAAATTGATCAACTAACAAAAGAAATGCAGACATATATGAATTCCTGGAAGGTGGGCACCTGAGATTAGCGCACCAAAGCGCCCTGGCTTTTTCCTTCTCTATATATGGATAGGCGAAGTCTTTGTTCAATAGGTGGATGGATACAATCAGGGTCTACGAATTTAGCAGCCTGATAGTTTAGTTAATCTTTTGAAACATATAGCCAATGCCGCGGGCAGTGAGAATCAAATCCGGGTTGGAAGAATCTTCTTCCAGCTTAGAACGCAATCTACTTATATGTACATCTACTACCCGGGTGTCGATTCTATGATCAGGTGGATAGGCCCATACTTGTTGCAAGATTTCTCCGCGCGAATAAGGCTTACCGGAATTAGTGACCAGTAATTCAAGTAAACTAAACTCCATGCCTGTCAAGCGAATCCGCTCATTTTTGCGAGTGACTTGTCGTTTATTCAAGTCAATCTTCAGGTTGCCAATAGTGATTACATTAGTGCTCTTGCTTTGTCCTGGCTCTTGTTGTCTTTCGACTGTACGGCGCAAAACGGCCTTAATTCTGGCCTCCAGCTCGCTTGGGCTGAATGGTTTGACTACATAATCGTCAGCACCGATTTCCAATCCCTGGATGCGATTGGAGACATCTGCTACAGCAGTAAGCATAATAATAGGCGTATCGCAGGTTTTTCTGATTTCTCGGCAGACTTCATAGCCATCCATCTTGGGCAGCATAACGTCTAGAATTACCAGATCCGGCTGGAAACTATGAAAGTGTTCTAAAGCTTCTTGACCATCAGCAGCAGTGACAACGTTAAAGCCGGCGAGCTTGAGACGAGTTTCCAGGATGCGCCTTATGGATGCTTCGTCGTCCACCACCAAAATCTTGTCTTGATCATGATTGTTTTCAGCCACAGCTAATATTCTCTCTTCCCTTGCTTCCATAATTTTTAGCCTATATATAAGGTATAAGGATTTATCTTTGCTTTAGTTTTCAGGCGTTGATAAACCTAAGATATCCAAAAGACCATTTCTGAGTATATAACATTTCGCCAGCCGCCGTTAGATGATTTGCGCAAGTTTGACCGGAAAAGTTTGTTTCTTGCCGCCGTTTTGCCAGGCAATTTTTGTATTTCATAAGCGTTAATTGGGCCAAAGCAAGAATCTATGGAGCGAATTTTCTATTTGGCGAGGCAACTTTCTAATGGCGATACTAAATAGAGTACCGGATATTGTTGGTCATCGCTATCCCCAGAATTCCAAATTTAATTGTGGTGGCATTTTATTGATGCACCACTCCCGATATCAGTTAATAAAAGTAGATCGAGCGAAACCAGGAACAGGCTGGGTTTAACGGGCAGTATTAAATCCGATACCTATATAGATACCAAAAAAATGCACCAAATATGGTTGTCAATGATTTTCTTTTGATGACCTTGCTGATAGTATCACCATTAATTATGTTTCCTTTTGATATATAATTCCGTATGTGGTGCTTACTAAAAACGTTCAGATCCTGAAATCCTTAGCCATTAAGGCTTGCAGCTCAAAAATATAATTCGGCTTAGACGAGGAATATTAAATGATTAAACCCCAAGTATGCTTAGCATTGAGTGCATCATTGGCACTTATGCAAGCGAATATCCTTGGTGCAAATGCCGCGATGCCGACAGGCAACCAAGAAAAAAAAGCCTCCTCGTCTAAATCGCCTAGCAGTTCTGCGAAGGGGCATTCGCTATTTTTACTGGCTCCAAAAAAATCTGGGTTAGATAGTCAATTATTAAATGCACCAGCAGCAGTATTAACTATTCATCCTTCTATAGAGAATGTCGGCAAGCCTTTATTGGCCAGTCAAGCCTAAAAGATCAGGTAAAAGCTCTCAACAGCTACTTGCCCAGCTTGCCCCTGACCAATTAATGGCCCAGGGCAATCCGGATTATGTGGGAGCGACTGTAATTCCGCCGGTGGTTACAGGCATTGTCGATTTGGAAGAGCTTAAAACTTCAAATGTAATTGAGTTGAAAGTTTCGCAGTCTCGTACATTTAAATTAAGAAACAAGATTGTTCGGGTTTCAATTAGCGATCCATCTATTGCTGAACCAATTTTAGTTGCTGAAAATCAGATTGTGTTTTTGGGACATACCTCTGGTGGGGCTACTCTTGTCCTTTGGGATGATGCTGGTAACTCTGCAGCCATTGATTTGCGCGTATCGCGAGATTTTTCACAACTGCAAGCCGCTCTGAGAGAAATAGATCCACGAATTATAATCAAGCCCATTAATAATGGTGAGCATGACCGGATTATTCTTTTGGGGGACGTTGATCATCCTGAGTCAATAATTCGCGCCTTTGGCTCAGCTAATGTTTTTATGGCTGATTCTGGGATGAATATCGAAGTGGCCAATAGTCGCTTGATCAAATCTAGAGTTGGTGAACAGGGTGCCCAGGGCGGCGGCGGTGGTGGTGGCGGACCAAACTGGAGCTCTTGCCCAATTATCTAATGTTGATAAATATACATATTTCCCCAACTTGCCTAACAATATAAGCAAAGCTCAGGTGATCACCAGTGACGGCAATAAGGTCACCAGCTTAATTAAAGTCAGAAAAGTGCCGATGATCGTTCTTCATGTCACTTTCATGGAGATGAATTCGACTGCCGCCAGAGAGCTGGGCGCTCAGTTAGGTTTAAATTATACCGGCAATAATTTTACCTTTGGTCTTGGTGGTAACAATGCCAATATCGGTCAGGCGGTACAAACAGTATCATCAACGGTATTACGCCTTACTTCAATCAGAGCGTTCTAGCCTCAAGCGGAGGTGGTCCTGGACCGGAAATTGTCGGACCAGTTACCTTTATTTCTAACTCCATCGTGCAATCGCAAGTTGCGCCGGCAATTCCTGGTGACGCCATTAAGTGGTGTTGGTCAAGCAATACTTAATGGACCTCCAGGTGGTTTAGTCTCTCAATCTGTTCTGCTTGGCGCTCCTGGAGGCGTAAGTTTCGGTACCGGCAACCTGCAAAACATCTATACGTCGCTTTCCAACTTTCATGCTGGACTGTCAGGAATATTCTCGATTAATCCGACTATTCAGGGCATCATTAGTCGCAGTCGGGCAAGAATTTTGGCTGAGCCTACCCTGGTCACAATATCAGGAGAACGGGCCGCCTTTCTTGCCGGTGGCGAAATTCCTATTATTGAAGCGACAGCGACAGCCGGTACTACCGGGCAGTCAGTCACGTTTGAACCGTTTGGTTTGCGACTGAATATAATTCCTGTATTGATGGAGAATGGCAATATTAATTTGGAGGTATCTCCGGAAGAAAGACTTATATCCAGTACCATCTCCTTTACAGCCAACTAGTTTATCGACCGCCATTCCTGGTTTTACAACTCGAAAAGCTCAAACGATTGTTGAAATGAAACCGGGGCAAGAATTATTTATTGCCGGTTTAATTACAAGCAATAGTGGTCGAGAAATTATCAAAACTCCAATTTTAGGTGAAATACCTGTTCTTGGTGCACTGTATCGTTCCAAGGCTTTTTCCAAAAATGAAAGTGAACTTGTGGTTGCTATTCGCCCTGAGATTATTCTTGCCCGGCGGTCCTGGTCAATTGAAACTGCCTGAGGAAATAAGTCGGGTTGAAGGTCCTCGCGATACAAATATGCTTCCAGGTTGAACCGACGGTTATTGATGAACGCTTTTATACCACCGGACGAGCTGAGCGTTATCAAAAAACGTCGCCTACTTTGCCTGAAGGCTCCCCCATCCCTGAGAACGAATAGGAATTTATTCTATGAAATCAATCATTGCTGAAAAAGAAGAATAAAGACAATCGGACTTGCTTTAAGTCTAAGCATTGGATTGTCGGTTGGTCAGACCAATGTTTTACCGGCATGCTCCAGTCCATTGCAAAAGATGACCGCTGGTGGTCAAACTGGCATGCTCTTAGCGCAAGAAAATCCAAATGGTGTGGTGGCCTCCCCTATTCCTCCTATCGTTTCTGGCTCGCTTGACCTGGAAGAATTTAAGCCCAGTAATGTTATTGAATTGAAAGTTTCGCAATCGAGAACTTTTAGAACAAAAAACAAAATAATCAGAACGCATATTAGTGATCCGTCAATTGCGGAGCCTGTAATTATCACAGAAAATCAGTTTGTTTTGCTTGGTAAAACACCTGGTGTGGCAACCATGCTGCTGTGGGACGATGCAGGTAATTCAGTAGCCATCGATCTGCGGGTGAACCGGGATTATAGTCAATTGCAATCTACACTTAGGGAAATTGATCCTCGCATTATTATTAAAACTTATAATGCAGGCTCCGGTGGCGATCGAGTTGTTCTCTTAGGTGATGTTGATTATCCCGAATCAGTTATTCGTGCTTTTGCCGCTGCCAATGTCTTTATGGATGATCGCGGCTGCAATATAAAAGTAGCTAATAATCGTCTGATTACACAGAGAATTGGTGAGCAGGGCGCCCAAGGTGGTGGCGGTGGTGCTGGCGGATCAACTGCTGGTGCAATTATCTCAGATTGGTAATTATGACAAATATACGTTTTTCCCCAATTTAGCCAACAATATTGGCCGCGCTCAATTAATTACTAGCAGCAATAATTCGGTTACTAGCATGATCCGAGTGCGCAAGATGCCTTTGATTGTCATGCATGTTACTTTTATGGAAATGAATACTGCCACCGCCAGAGCGCTAGGTATTCAATTAGGTATTAACATGACCACCTCAGTATTTGGCTTCGGTTTAGGTGGTTCAAGTAATCCGAATATTGGTCCGCTACTCCCAGTATCTTATCCGGGTTATCAAATTAACGGTGTGAATAGCGGTTATTCAAGTTTCAATACCGCAGGGGTTAGCTATGGTAATGCAGTTGTTTTCCCAACATCAGTTGGTTTAACGCAAAACGCCTCAGGTATTGGTCAACCTATCTTTGCGCAGGCGCCATCAGGACTTTTGCCCGCCGCAGCCCTTCTTGGAGCTCCCGGCGGTACAACTTTTGGCACTGCTGCAAACAGTCTACTCAACTTATTTACCAGCATAATTGCTTACAGAGTTGGACACGGCAGTATGTCTATCTCGCCTCTTATTCAAGGTGCCATCCAACAAAATCGGGCCCGGGTTTTGGCTGAACCGACATTGGTGACTATTTCTGGCGAAAGGGCTGCATTCCTTGCTGGTGGTGAAGTGCCAATTCAGCAACAGTTGGCCACTGCTGGAGTTTCTTTACAATCAATTACATTCGAGCCATTTGGTTTAAAATTGAATATTATTCCCGTTCTTCAAGAAAACGGAGTAATAAATTTGGAAATCTCACCGCAAGAGCGGATTTTGAGTTCAAATAATCAATTAGAGTTTGTCGGTAATACGTCGGCAATCAATTCTTTTACCACCAGGAGTACTCAAACAATAGTTGAGTTAAAACCGGGACAAGAATTGTTTATTGCAGGCTTGATCAGTTCTAACGTAGGACGAGAACTTGACCTAAGTCCGATTCTAGGTGAAATCCCAGTATTGGGCGCTCTCTATCGTTCAAAGGCGTTTGCCAAGAATGAAAGCGAACTTGTAGTGTCTGTGCGCCCGGAAATTATCTTGCCAGGTACGCCAGGACAACTTAAATTGCCAGAAGAACTGGGTCGGGTGGAAGGACCACGTGATACAAATATGTTCCAGGTTGAACCAACGGTGATGGATGAGCGGTACTACACGACTGGTCGAGCTGAGCGTTACCAGAAGACCTCGCCAACTCTTCCTGAAGGATCGCCCATCCCAGATAGCCTGTGATAGCAGCTGCTGTTCTAGTGAGCGCAGCGCTTATATCAATCCCTTCTTTTGCCTGCCGTTGTCCGAGTAATTTTTTTGCCGGGAAACTGGGCAAAATATTCCTGACATTGGTTTGGAAATTCGCGCATAAAAACCTTAAGAATATGAGAGACAGAACTTTTTAGAAACTGATCACGGCTCTCAGTGGGCGCATAACAATTAGCCAAACCTGTTTGATCAATAATGCGTAAAATGCCTTTTTCCGCCAATCGAGACATGGTGGTCATAACAGTCGTATAGGCAATCTCTCGTTGTTTGTAAATCAGCTCATAGATTTCTCTCACTGTTGCTGTCGGTTTAGCTTTCTTCCAGACCAATTCCATAATTTCGCTTTCTAGATCGCCAAGAAACTTGCGGGTGCCAGCCTGGTTGAAACGAAAAGAGGCGTTGTCGTCAATCAGTCTCATTAGTGTTTGTCCTACCTCGACTCCATTTTGATCCTAACACAGCTTTGATGATTTAGAATTGAGGGTGTGAGAGTAAAGAAATCATGCAAAGTGGCAAAGATAATGCGGCCAGTTGTTTTTTTAGATCGTGATGGCACCTTAAACATTGAAGCAGGCTACCTTAGAAAGCTCGAGGACTTGCACCTAATTGAGGGGGCGGCACAGTCCGTTCGATCTTTAAATGAGGCGGGTGTGGCTGCTATTTTAATTACCAATCAATCTGGTGCAGCTCGTCAGTATTATAGTGAATCTCATATTCAGAACTTGAATAAACGATTGCAACTATTATTAGCCGAACAGGGGGCGTCATTGGATGCCATGTACTATTGCCCGCATTTACCAGATGGCATAGATCCGCAGTTGACCGTGGTTTGCAATTGTCGCAAACCAGCTCCTGGTTTAATCAATCTTGCCTTTGCCCAACACCCGGATTTAAATCCCCGGTTATCTTTTGTAGTCGGCGATAAAACTACAGATGTTGAACTGGCTACCAATTCTCAGTGCCGTTCTATTTTAGTTAAGACAGGCTATGGGGAAGCCAGTTTGCAGACGTTGAAAGAAAAAAATATCAAACCGGATTTTATTGCTGCGGACATTTGCCAAGCGGTTAATTGGATATTAAAGCAGCTGCCCGCCTCAGTCTAACAATAAACTGACTTCATTGAGAAGAAGTGACATATCAAATGGTTTGGGCAAGTATAAGTCTGCGCCAGCCTCTAGCGCTCGGGATTGATCGGGGTGTGAGGTAACCATTACCAAACAAATATCGCGAAATTCTTCATGATCTTTCAGGCTGCGGCAAAGCTTCCAGCCATCCATCTGTCTGTCTGCCAAATTGGATTCTAATAAAATCAAATCAGGACGTGCCTCATTTCGCAAAAGGTCGAAGGCATCACCGGCGGAATTAGTTACTTGAACAAGATATCCCTCTAAAGAAAGAGTTTCTTGTAGTAAACAGGCCATTGCTCCATCTGGTTCAATCACGAGAATTCGAGATGGTTTAGTTTCTTCTTGATCAATTATCGTATGCTTGCCTGATACTGATAGCTTTGGCGAAGGTAATGAACTATCGCTGACCCAGCTGGAACCCGGTTGCTTCTTGGCGAGATATCGATAGTCCCGACTGCTCGTTATTACATCTACATAGCTCTGAAAGCGGCGGCTACTTTTGGAAACAATGCCTATTGCAATAGAGATAAGAGGAATGCGTCTTCTGATGCCCCCTCTGCCAGTTGAAATTAAATAACCCCGTTCTATATCCCCACGAGGATAAAAACGATTGCTGATGTGATCAAATTGCTGACAAATTCGCTCTGCTTTTACCTCTGGTTTTCCGGATCGGCTAATGACTAGAAAATCGTCAGCTTCCAGATGGCCAACAAAATCTTCTTCATCAGCCACATCAACAAGAATGGCTCCTAGCGCCTTAATTAGCTGATCTCCAGCCAGGTCACCATAAGTTTCGTTGTAGACACGAATTTTATTCAAGTCCACAGACAAGACTGACCATGGCTTATCAGAGACAAGAATCTGTTCTAGCATTCGTCTAATTAAATTCGGTCCGGGCAATTGCGTAAGCGGATTTGAAAATTCCTCCTGCCGTCTTCTTAAGTGAGCCATTACTCTGAAGGCAAGTTCTTTTTTATCTATACTGTCGGGCAACACATCATCAGCTCCATAGTGAAATAGGCTAATGCGTTCGCAAACATCAGTGGAGTCTTGCAATAAGACAAGGACTGGACGCGGCTGTACAAGAGTCGCTCTTATTTGCTGCCCGTATAAGCGGCCATCACCTTCGGGCATAGTGGTAGGAAGAATGATCAAGTCCGGGTGCAAGAATGAAAGCAATTCATTAGCTTGTTCAAATGAGGTTGCTGTATGAACTTTGGCTCCTGTTTTTTCCAAGAGTTGCTCATACTGGCGTACTTTGTTTGCCTGGTGAATAATTAGCACTATTGGTGTAGGCAACATGGTTTTATCCTCGACCGCGAGCCGCTTGTTCTTCCAGGCTGGCAGCCGGAAGTTGAATAGAAAAAGTAGTCAGGCCAGGTTTGCTCTTAACTTGGATTTGTCCGCCCAAAGCTAAAACGAGAGATCGAGTTATATAAAGACCAAGTCCTGTGCCTTCTGTCTGGCGGACCAGAGGATTATCCAGCCGTCCAAATTTCGTGAATATTTTCGAGAGATGATCTTCTGGTATACCAACGCCTTGATCTGTGACGGTGAATTCAATACACTCCCCATTTTTCCCCTGTTCACGTACTGCAATGGTTACTGTTGTACTATCGGGCGAGTATTTGATGGCATTGTCGATTAAATTGGTGAGAATTTGTTCTAGGCGATCTGCATCAGCCCATACGGGAGGTAACCCTGGTGTGATATCAACAATCATACGATGGCTGCCTATTTTATCAGCCAAATTACGTAAGACTCTTTCAATTGCTTCGGGTAGATCAATAGCACGGATAGTCAATTGCATTTTCTTGGATTCCAGTCTTGAAACTGCAAGCAGATCCTCAACCAGACGTGTTAATCTGTCGGCTTGATCTTTGATAATGCCGACATAACGTCTTTGTTGCGCTGGGTCAAGTCGATCACCGGAGCGTAAAATCGTATCGGCAAAGCCCTTGATACTAGTTAAAGGTGTGCGCAGCTCATGACTGACCGTACTCACAAATTCTGTTTGCGCTTGTTGGATAGAATGTGCTTGCACAATATAGACGACTGTAAGGTAAGCGATAGTTTGGCCGTGATCATTTGTTATCGGGCAATGTGTCACTGGCATATGTAAGTCCAGCCCTGACCGATTAAAAATGGTAGCCACCCTGGGCCCGAGCTGATCTTGCTTACCATTACCGTTTGCTAAATCGGTAATTGTGCCACCAGATTCGGTATCAGAGTCTGTTTCCGGCTGATCAAACTGAATAAACTGACTCAGAGGTTTTCCAGTTAGGTCTTGAGCCGGGCAACCGACAAAACTGGCGAAGGCCTTGTTGCAAGCCTCAATACGACTATCCGGATTACTTATAAGCAACCCGTCGGCCAAATTGTCCATCAAGCGTTGATAAATTGAGTCTAAATTTTTAACCAATTGGAGAAAGTAATTAGTTGAAATGATTACCCAATCTTAAATTAGCACTAGAAATCAGGACACAGCTAGATAAAAACCTATCCTTAAGATTTGTAGGCATATTTGATTATAAAAATCGTAGGGGCGGGGCTTGCTCTGCCCGCTTGCATCCGCCCGTTTCTGCCCTTAATTATCCCTATCCAGTATTTTCATTAGTTCTTTAAGGCGGTTCAAATCAGCTAGATAGAGGTAGCCAAGTAAGACCTCATAAGCATTTGCTTTGCGTGCCAGAGGTTGCCCAACCTTACGATAATTATTCATTTTTAGATTGGATGCCCTGTGCACAATAGATAGTTCCTTTTCATTGAGAAATTGAAGCAGTCGATCAAGATCTTGAGCTTGGGCTCCGGCATTAACCCGCTCTTTTGTTTTGCTGTGCATTTGTTTGGCCGAATGAGCCAGGTTAAGAGCCCTTTCTTTCTCGATTAAGCCGCAGACTGCGTCTCCCAGTCCAGCTAATAGCCTCAAAGACGCGGCATTTACATCAACTTGATTATTGAAAAACATAAAATAAATTTCTCTTTAACGATTACCAGCGCCCAATATTATTTCTTATTTGCTCTGAACTTCTTTTGCCATGATTCAATAATTACCTGAAGGGCAAAACTAGGTAAAGCTACAGCCATGCGCTTAAATCGCCACGGTTCGCTAAGCAACCTGTAGAGCCATTCTAGGTGACAAATTTGAAATATATTTGGCGCTCTTTTTTTCTGCCAGTCCAGATATCGAAACTGCCCCCTACGCCCATATATGCTGCTTGCGGCAAGACTTTCCGCAACTGAGCGATAAAGTATTCTTGTCTGGGCACGCCCATAGCAACAAGTACGAGTTTAGGATTAACTTTCCCGATAGCGGATATAATTTCCTGTTCGTTCTCCGGCTTGAAGTAACCATCCTTACAGGCAACTAGATTTAAACCTGGATATTGTTCCGGCAAAGTCAGGACTAGTTGCTCGAGCACTGCAGCTTGCCCGCCAATTAGGGCTACCGGAATTTTTAGACCAGCAGCACTACTGAGCGCCAACTGTGCCAGCTCTATACCTGGCAATCTTTTGGCATTATATCCTTCCAGCTTTAGAGCCAGCACTACGCCGGCACCATCAGGTATTACTAAATTGGATTGGCGGATTATATTATCCAGTTTTACGTCCTGCTGGGCGGCGATGATCATTTCTGCATTCAAAGTGATCACATGTAAACCGCTAAGTGTTTGCCATGCTTGTCTGAATAGGGCTATCGCTTCGTCCTGATCTATTAGATTGACTGGATAGCTAAGAACTGTAGGGTGATTATTTGTGGTCATAGTTCTATTTGGTATTACCTGTGGTGGCAGTCCCCAGTGCTTCCGTCAGGGCATCGATATTCCCACTGGCTAACTGTTTTACCGAAGGCAGCTTACTGCTTACTAAACTGGTAAATTCTTTTTGGTTAATCACTGCATTGTTAATGGTTTTTGACCAAATTACCTCGCAGCTTTGGCGATCTGGTTCTAGTAAGAGCGACGGTTGCTTGAATTGATCCAGTAAAAGGCTTACTTTACTATCATAAGCAAGTCCGATCACCGCTTTACCAGTTTTTAGAGCCATCAATAATGCGTGGAAGCGCATACCGATAACGAAATCAAGATTCTCGATCAAGGCCAGCCACTGGCTTGGCATGACCATCTCAGACGCATTAATTAGAGTAACGCTCAAATTCGATTTTAGTAGATATTTTTCTATCTGTCTAAGCAGCGGGCAATCGCTATTAGGCTGTAATGGTAGAAGTAAGATATTCGAATCAACCGGCAATATTGAGGCAATGATCCTAGCTAGTAATTCAAGATGATACTCTTTGAGCGCCGGATCATCCCTTAGCGACAAACCAACGATTAGTGCTTTATTTTTTGATACTCCTGAGGATGCCGATCTTAGCGCGCCTATTAATTTCTTAATTGACGCCGGCAAAGGTGAGGCAGGCAAAGCCCAAACTGGATCAGCAGTCAAACGGCAAGGTAATCCCCACTCTTGAGCCATAGATATGGAAAGATCATCGCGCAAAGTAATATAACTTGCCTGCTTCAAGGCTAATTGGGTTAGCTTGCGACTGAAAGTAGAATTTAAGGGACCTAGTCCTTGCCCATAAATAAAAGTGCGAACTCCGAAAAGCCGAGCCAATAAAATTTGCAGGCCATAAAAAATAACTGAGCCCAAACCAGTTCGGTCCTGAAAAAGCCCACCACCACCACTAATAAGCAATTTTGCCTTCGTCAATAAATAGATATAAGTAGGCCAATGCCAACGATTGAAACTATTGATTTGATATAAAGAAGCCGTTTTAACTGGATTATTGGAAAGAACAACTATATTCTGCTTTGGACATATGGTATTTAATTCAATCAACAATTCTTCTAAGATTGCCTCATCACCCAGATTGTCAAATCCATAATAGCCGGTAATAATGACGAGGGGGCGAGACTCTCCCTGATTGGACCAGGCAATGTTGTTGTGATTACGGTTGAAAATTGACATCTAGATCGAGAATGCTTAGAAAGTCCTGTAAATAGAAAGACAATACTAATTGCCCTGAGTCATTTTGTCTTCCCCATGTCAAGCAATGATCGATGACTTTAGGTGGGGACATGAAAGAAAGCGACATTATTGATCAAGTTTGTTCACTGGTTAAAGCAGGAAAGCGTATTGTACCTTTTAGCGAAAGCCAGGTAGCTCAGCTCTTACCAGACGATAAAGCCGAAATTGCCTTTGTTGATTTAAGCAATTATCAAGCAATTGAGGAATATAATCCGTTGGATCAAACCATCTCTGTGCAATGTGGCATAAAGATTAGTGCTCTTAATTCCTTTTTGACTGAGAACAAACAATGGCTGCCAGTTTCCGATGCCCATCGGGATACGAGCTTGCTCGACTTGATTTTAACTGGGGACGCCGGACCCCTGCAAGTTTGCTTTGGTGGATTGCGCCGTCATATCCTTGGACTGACTTTTGTTCTAGGTAATGGAAACATTGCTCACTCAGGCGGCAGGGTAGTGAAAAATGTTAGTGGTTATGATTTAACTCGCTTTCTTATTGGAAGCTATGGTTATTTTGCTATACCAATCAAGGCTCATTTAAGACTTTATGCATTGCCGGAGCTCAGTTTAACCGTAATTACAACAAGCAATAATCTTGGGCGGCTATTTACAGTTAGCCAAAATATTATCGCTAACGGTATATCGCTTGCCTTTATGGATCTGGTTGAACAAAGCTTACTTACTAGATTTTTCTTGAAGGACAGTAGCGTAAAAAAGGGCAGCGATCAGGACAAATATGTCCTGGTGGCGCGGATCTTTGGCCGCCAAGAAGCCGTAGAATCTCAGGTGCAAACTATTAAGGAAATATTGGCCCAAAATAATTTACCAGTCGACCTGCGCTCAGGGGCTGATGATCAAGAAGAATTGCTTAAGCAATTAGCCACCATTGACACTGGAGGGGATTTTGCCGCTAATGGAAACGCGCACAAGTCACAGATGGTTGATCTGGCGCTTAAATCTAGTGATTGTTTAAGGCTATTGCAAAATCGGGACTTTGCTTCTTTGCCTTTTCTCTATAGAACTGGTTCAGGTAGATTACGCTTTTACTTAAGCTCTAGTGCGCAGCAAGATCTTTTGCTTGCTAATCTGTCCGTATATGCTAAAGAATACAAGCTATCGCTAAATGTGGCGTATGGCGATAGCGTTTACATGAGAAGAATGTCTAGTTTGAATAGTGATACTAATGGTGGTGAAGTCCAGATCAACTTAATCAAAAAGCGACTGAAAGAGCAGTTTGATCCTGATAATCTGTTCAATCCTTTTGTTGACCTGTGATGCTAAACTGAGAATTAATATGGCAATTACGCACAATCACTCACGGCTAATTAAAGACTCAGGTATAGACCAGAGTTTATTAGATGCCTGTATTCATTGTGGTCTCTGTTTGCCTGCGTGCCCTACATATTTGGCTACTGGGCGAGAATTGGAATCTCCGCGCGGACGCATATATCTTCTTAATTTATGGCAACAAGGGTCGGAGCCGTTCTCGCCCCGAATGGCCGAACATCTTGATTCCTGTTTGGGTTGTCTTGGCTGTCAGACCGCCTGTCCATCAGGTGTCAACTACGAAGCGATTATTAATCATGCCCGGCCTCAGGTAAACGCTACCCAGCCGTATTGGCTGAGATGGTTTAGAGGCTTCCTTTTGTCCAGCGTGCTGCCTGATGATAGTTTACTGATCAAACTGGGTGCATTGCTCAGGGTTTGGCAAAAGGCTCACGGTGACAGATTTCTACGCTTGATTACGCGGATCACGGGGCTTGATCGTTTGTCTCTTGTGAAAGAACTTATGCGCTGGCAGTCTTTGCTGCCAGAGATATCACCACACCGGACTTTATCAAAACTTACTAGCTGCACAGGCAAGGAAGAGCCCGTCGTGCAATTATTTAAGGGCTGTGTAATGGACATCTTTTATAATCAAGTTAACCATGCCGCTTTTAACCTTTTAAGTTTGCAGAGCCAAATAGTTGCTGTGCCGAAGCAAACTTGTTGCGGTGCGTTGGCTATGCACGCTGGTGAAAAAGGATTGGCTTCAAGATTGGCGAAGCAAAATATAAAAGAATTTGCCGATAATGTAGGTCCAATCATTGTTACAGCTTCGGGTTGTGCAGCGATGCTAAAAACCTATCACGAATTATTTGCGCCTGATGATCCTTGGCACGATAAGGCCAAAACGTTTTCTGCGCGGGTGCAGGATTTGCCCGAATTTTTAGCAAAACATGATTTGCCACCTGCTCAGCCAACAAATGTTCGGGCCCAGATGCCTAAGTGCATTGCCTATCACGCAGCCTGTCACCTGGCGCATGCCCAGGGAATTCGGCTGGCGCCCAAACAACTGCTGGAAAATTTTGTTCAGTCGATCAATCGGGTGACTGGACATGAAACTGTAACCCTTGTGCCTCTCACTGAAGAGGAGCATTGTTGCGGTAGTGCGGGTATATATAATTTAAGTCATCCAGTTCTCAGCGAACAAATATTGTCCCGAAAACTGGAAATGATTAAAGAAACCGGCGCTGATCTTATTGTTACTACCAATCCAGGCTGCCTGTTGCAGTTGGAGTCTGGTTTGCGCAGTCAAGGCATGAATATAAAAGTTGCCCATTTGGCCGAAGTTCTAGCCCAGGGTTATAATTGCCTACCAGAGGTTCAAGGGTTTTAATCAATTATCTAATGGAGAAAGTTTTGAATACAGAAGTTTTAGACATGCCGGCAAAAATAAAGCTCTGCCATGATGATCTTGATAAGGAGCTTTTGAACCATTTTTTAAAGCAAGAATTTATCACTGTGGACACAGAAACGCGTGGATTAGTAATTCCCAGGGATAGACTGTGTTTGGTGCAAATTGCTGCCGCTGATGGCACGATAGCCTTAGTGCGCTTTAATTCAGCTCTACCAAAGACTGGTGCGAGCAATCTAAAAACACTTCTGGAGTCCAAACAACTGTTAAAGGTATTTCACTTTGCTCGCTTTGATGTAGCGGTGCTTAAGTATTATCTTTCTGCTGATGTGCAGCCTGTCTGGTGTACAAAAATAGCTTCCAAGCTGGTGCGCACTTATGCTGATCGGCATAGTCTCAGGGATCTGGCCTCGGAATTATTGGGCGTGGAGATGGATAAAACTAACCAGATGAGTGATTGGGCAAAAGATGATTTAACTGAATCCCAGCTAGAATATGCAGCTAATGACGTCAGGCTGCTTGTGCCCATTTATAAAAAAATGAAAATATTACTGGAACGCGAAAAATTGCTGCCCTTAGCCGAAAAACTTTTTGCTTTTATTGGTACAATTAGTGAGCTTGATTTACATGGCTGGAAAGGCATATTCGAGCATTAGCATCCGATCCAGGCAGTGCGCCAGCTATTAATTGGAAAAAAACTAACATAACCATGCAAGAAATAATTTTTGCTAAGTCAAAACCAGGTCGGCAGAGCGGTAACGGTTGCCAGGCTTGATGTGCCGGAGAAGGACGAGACTACATTAATACCCGGACAGTATGTGAGAAAGGCTACCAGCCCTGCCCGAAGTAAGTGAACTGGAAGTGATGCGTCATTTCGTCAATTTGTCCCAATTGAACCATTGTATTGATAAAGGCTTTTATCCGCTTGGCTCCTGCACTATGAAATATAATCCAAAGGTAAATGATTTATTGGCTTCGCTTGAAGGTTTCAGAGAATTACATCCTTTGCAGCCGGCGCAGGAATACAGGGTGCTTTGGAGTTGATGTGGAAGTTGCAAGAAAGCATAGCCGCAATTGTTGGTTTGCCTGCTGTTAGTTTGCAGCCTGCTGCCGGTGCCCATGGTGAGATGACTGGTTTGCTTTTGATCAAGGCTTATTTTAAAGAGAAAGGCGAAACTGGCACGAAAGAAAATCATTGTTCCTGATACCGCCCATGGTACTAATCCTGCCACTGCTACCATGGCTGGTTTTGATGTAGTGGAAATAAAATCAAATGATCAGAGGACTGGTTGATCTTGATGCGCTCAAAGCTGTTCTTGGTCCGGATACGGCTGCAATTATGCTTACCAATCCCAATACGCTTGGACTTTTCGAAGAAGAAATTCAGTCTATTCAAAAGGCGATCCATGAAGCTGGTGCGCTGCTCTATTACGATGGAGCTAATCTCAATGCCATCATGGGATTTGTTCGTCCTGGTGATATGGGATTTGATGTTTGTCATCTCAATTTGCACAAGACTTTTTCTACTCCGCATGGTGGTGGTGGTCCGGGTGGATGTGCGGTAGCTGCGAAAAGCTTCCTTGAGCCTTATTTCCCTAAACCACCATTGTATTGAAAGATGGCCAATATGCCTTTGATTATGATCGCCCTAAATCAATTGGTAAGGTCAAAGGTTTCTATGGCAATTTTGGCATTTTAGTGCGCGCTTATGCTTATATTTTGGCTATGGGTGGGGATGGGCTGGCTCAGGTATCAAGAGATGCCATCTTGGCTGCTAATTATTTGCGAACTAAATTAGCTGACCGTTACAATGTTCCTCATAAACAACCCTGCATGCATGAATTTGTTATTTCAGCTGCACGGCAGAAAGCAAGAGGAGTAAGTGCTGGTCAAATCGCCAAGCGCTTACTGATTTTGGTGTGCATGCGCCAACAGTTTATTTCCCAATGCTAGTTCCGGAAGCGATGATGATTGAGCCAACCGAAACAGAAACCAAAGAAACATTAGATCAATTTGCTGCAATAATGATTGCTATAGATGAGGAGACTCAAGTCTAACCCTGACAAGTCGTGCGCAATGCTCCATCTACATTGTGTGTAACAAGCTTGATGATGCCCAGGCGGCTCGTAAGCCTGATTTGCGCTGGCGACCGTAATTCAAGAGACTTAGGCCAGATTGATATATTCAATCTGGTAATGCAAGTATGTCAATTGATTTTTCAAGCGGGCGACTTCTCTCTTTGTGCCATTTAATTGGTACCAGGCAGCCTAGCGCCACGCTATTTATGAAGAACAAAGGAACAACGGATACCATGGTTCTGGTCATTTCGTCGGCAGCAAAGCCATTATAGGCTTTGAAAGCGACGAAGAAACCAAAGAGATTAGCGATAAAAAAACTGAACAGTGCATGATCAGAAAAAAGCGTTCTCTGAGCAATAAGGTATAACTTTGCAATATTCCTTTTTCAATTCAGGTGGAATAGGTTTTCTTAATTGTGGGCTGACTTGAGCGAACGCGGGCATTGTAGTCGAATGGGTACCGTGAAGGTGCTATGATTTGTTGCATGGTTATGATTGTTAGTAGGCGAGCCGCAATCACCGCAAAATTTTGATTCTGGTAACAACAATTCATTGCAACCTGGGCAATTACCCTGACTCTATGCTGGTTTTGAGCAGGAGCTGTACACCGGTATAAAACGAGCCAATCAACCCGGAATTAGTAGGCATTGGTTCTTTAATCTGCGTCGAACTACTGTCCATAATTTAAGCCTTGCCTCTTCTCAAGAGGTTTTCAAGACATAACAATAAGCGTCGCCCCCGATAAAAGCAAGCGTATTTTGCCCATTTTGGGCGAAATTTGCGTAATTTTTGCATACTATTAGCCAAGGGGAGAAAATTTTGCTGCTGCTTTAATTAGGCTCACAGCTGCCTCTTTATTGAAGCGCCCTCACTAAAGACTTCTTTTATAAGTGAATGACCCAACCCACCATTATTTTTGAGCAGAAGTGCTGGGCATAGGGTAAAGCCTCTTCAACGAAATTGAAGCTTGGGTGAATAATCAAAGCTACCCCTTCAAGGGTAAGAAGAGCCCGCATCACATACGTAAATTCAGTGGGCAGGCGAAACGGATAGCGCCAGCAAATTTCCGAAAAATCGAAGACTATTTGACGGAAGCGCAAGCGGCTCATACCTTCCGAAAATCGCTGATCAAGAATAGGAGTTAGGTCCTGACACAAAGCTTCTCGATCTACTGATGGATCTAGAAAGCCCATGGCAACAAAGTCATCAATAAGTCTCGATAATTTCTTTGCAACAACATTCAAGAAAGCACTTATCGTATGTTTGCTACGTTCGCGGGCAATTGTCCCACCATACCAAAATCAAAAATACCGACTCGTCCGTCAGCCATAATTCGTAAATTACCAGGATGTGGATCAGCATGAAAAAAGCCATCTTCCAGTAATTGTTTTAAGTAAAAATGCGCGCCAATAGCAGTAATGTCTTCATGCTGTATGCCCAGTTCTTTCATGGCTTTTAAATCGTCAACTCTTACTCCATCCACGAATTCAATGGTCAGTACACGGCGCCCGGTTAATCGCCAGACTATGCGAGGAATATGAATCGAAGGGAAATTGCGGAAATTCTGCCGAAACCGATCAGCATTTTTCCCTTCTTGGATGTAATCAATTTCTTCAAAAATCGTTCTTTTAAATTCTTTTACCACGCCGCGCCAGTCAGTGTGGCGGCATAGGCTTGGATAGAGCATCAGCTCAGAAGCCACCGCCTCTAATACTTGAATATCGGCAGAGATCAATTTAAATAAATTTGGTCTTTGTACTTTGACAATTACTGTACGTCCGTCGGATAAAGTGGCTTTATGAGCTTGAGCAAGGCTAGCAGCAGCTACTGGGCGACGATCAAATTGCACAAACAATTGTTCAATCGACCCGCCAAGATCGGCTTCAATGGTTTTTACTGCTTCTTCGCTAGGAAACGGTTGCACTTCTTCCTGTAATTTGGCAAGTTCCAGCATGGACGACAGCGGTAAAAGATCTGCGCGTGTGGATAAAGTCTGACCAATTTTGATAAATGTTGGACCAAGTTCGTGCAGGCGATTGCAAAGCCATTTTCCAAGCTGCCTGTATTCTTCTTGTTCCGCAGGGTCAACGATCATCTCTTCTGGATCGATTCCTTTTTCTCGACCTAGTTTTATGCGTTCAAACTCTTGGTGATGAAATCTAGAAAACCCTCTTACAGAATAAATAATTGTCCATACGATTGGAAAAACTCTGAGCGCCCCGCTTAAGCCTTGCAATTTGTATACATGCCAAAAAATGCGCCATGTAGAAAGCAATAGTTTCCACGGCGAGACATCAGCAAAAGCTGTCTGGACAGGATTTATATAACGTGTGGACAATTTTGCGCTTAAAGTACTGAACATTATCTAAGCCCTGCCTCGGCTATTCAGGGATGCAAACCTTCAATAGTGTAAGGGTAAATCAGCGTTGTCAGTGGCCGGAAAGAGAAATTTAAGTAAATCCTTGACAGAACTTTAGATTACCTATGTTTTAGGGCTTCGTTTTGCAGTTTGATAATTTCTTTAATTCCTTTGTTTGCCAAATCGACCAAGTCTGTTAATTTAGCCATATCATAAGACTTATTTTCGGCAGTAATCTGTAATTCAAGAATGCGTCCTGATTCAGTCAAAATTATATTGCTGTCCATTTCTGCTTGGGAGTCCTCGTTATAATTGGGATCCAGCAAAAGCTGATCATTGACCTGGCAAATACTCACTGCTGCCATATGTTCGATTAGCGGCAAATCATCAAAGACGCCTGCCTTTCGTAATTTGAGCAAGGCATCATAAAGAGCCAGAAAGCCGCCACAAACACTGGCAACCCTGGTGCCACCATCTGCCTGCAAAACATCGCAATCAATAGTGATTGTTCTTTCTCCGAGCGCTCGTCGATCGACAATTGCTCGCAAGGAGCGGCCAATTAAGCGTTGAATTTCACTTGTTCTGCCAGACGGTTGTCCTCTAGTCACTTCGCGCACGGATCGCACTAAAGTCGAACCGGGTAACATCGAATATTCGCCCGTTATCCAACCTTCCCCTTTGCCGATTAAAAAGGCCGGTACACGCTCTTCGATTTTGGCTGTAGTGAAGACTCTGGTATCACCGAATTCAACCAGAACAGACCCATCTGCATTTTTGGTAAAGTTTCTGGTGAATTTTATCGGTCTAAGTTGATCCCATTGTCTGCTATCTCTACGACGAAACATCATGAGACTCCCATCTAACCCCGAGCATTGCCAAAACGCAATCTACTTACAAAAGCTGTACCACGCAATTGAATTTGTTTGCCTGCCACTACTTTTAAATCAGTAAAGTGAAACCGAATATCATCTGATTTTTGAGTGTTGGCGGGAATTAAATTGATTTTTTTAATCAAAAAATTCGATAGTTCGGGAGGAATTTCCTGTCCTGCCGTGGTTAAGTGTGGTTCAACTATTGTTAGCGACCCGTCCTGCAAGGCCAATTCTCCTTGAATTTGTCCGGGAATGGGTAAGCTAATTCACCCAACCCTACCTTGCCAATAAAATCCATATTAAATTGGTTGTGGCGAGCCAATTTGACGCTAGCAGAATCAACGGTCAAACCAACCTGGTTTATTTTGATTCCTACTAGACTGGCTAAACTGGCAAGAGCACTAGCTTTACGCGTTGCCGATGTGGATAAGCGCGCAAGAGTTTTGGGCGAACTCAAAAATTGATTAAGGCTAGCTTGCGAAACAACTACCAAGACGTCTGCTTGTGCAGGTTGCTCAAATTGTAGCAAGCGGTGGTTTAGCAAAATACCGGAATCAAATTTCAATTGCCCGACGTGCTCATGTTGAGCTTGTCAAAAATAAAATCGTGAATATGTCCGCCTAAGATGGCAATGTTTAGCGATTCGAGAGTTCCAGCACGTACATCAAGACTCTGAGCAATAAGATGTAATTTGTCTACGGCAGTATCCAGGAATTGCCCATCTTCAAGGTCAATTTCCAATTTGCCGAAACGGCCGCTGTTCACATCAACGAATGAAATTGGCGGTACTACCACCGGTTCTGTTGAGCCTGCTGGACGGCTTAATGCCGCATCAACTCCCGCCAAGCTCACTGGAGAGCCGCTTTGCTGGTGGTCCTTATTCTCCTCACTGTTGCTTTGAGCGAATGCCCCTAATTGCCAAACAGAGACAACTGTCAGGCAACACAAAAATAGCTTTAAGAAAAGTCTGCTGGGATGATTTTTATTACTGTCCATTGAGAATTCCTGATTTTTGCCATTTGGCGTATCTAACAGAGACATAATTGACGAAAGCCACTCTTTCAGAAAACTCCTAAAGAGCGGCTTTGCGCGTCAATCATGCCGAATTGTGCTATTACCCTACAGGCAAAGCAATAAGACACTATTGGGAAGAGCTGCTTCCAGGACTGGCTGGCGTAGCTGGTGTAGTCGGAGTTGTGGTATCACCTGTTGGAGCAGGAGTCGTTGCATCACCAGTGGTGGCAGGAGCTGCCGGTGCTACTGGAGCTGATGCATCGCCACTTGATGCAGGACTGGTCACCGTTGGATTTACGTTTATCGTTGTATTAGTTGTTGATGATGATGGAGTGGTGGAGCTGGGTGTCACAGGAGTGGCTCCTGGTGTGCTTGTACTGGTTGCAGGCTGTTCGGGTGTTGCGCAAGCTGTCAGAGATAGAGCAAGTGCTGCACCAGTAACCGCCATAGCAATTTCTTTTTGATTCAAAGTCATAACTTTCAATATCTCCTTAATGTGTGATGGTAAGATGATTTAATAACATCCCCAATTCAATGTCTAAGCGGGGGAATAATACCAGGTAAATCTATAAGAGGCAAACGGATAAGCCTCCTGTATACCTTCTGGTAAAGTTTAGTGTCAATTATCTATTTGCAGCAAGGATCGACCAGACATGTCTTTCGGTTTATCTATTTTGAAAATATTTAAAATTGTTGGTGCCACATCAGCCAGTGAACCATTTCTTAGCTGAATACCGTTTTTAGATTTCGGTTGATTCTCAGTTTGAAAATTAGCGAGAATAAAGGGTACCGGATTTGAAGTGTGGGCGGTATGTGGTTCACCAGTAGACATAATCGATCATTTGTTCGCAATTGCCATGATCAGCGGTAATGACAAGCGTGCCTTTCACTTCCTGTATAGTTGCCAGTAAACGGGCAAATGCTTGGTCGACCGATTGTACTGCCTCTACAGCCGCCTCAAGAATACCGGTGTGACCAACCATATCAGGATTAGCAAAGTTTAAAACAATAAAAGCATATTTCCCTGATCTGGCTGCTTGACAGGCCAGATCGCAGACTTCAGCTGTTTGCATTTCTGGTTGCAAATCGTATGTCGCAATTTTTAAAGAGGGCACTAGCTGTCTGTCTTCACCTGGCTCTGGCTCTTCTTTGCCGCCATTAAGAAAATAAGTAACATGGGCATATTTTTCGGTCTCTGCAGTGTGAAATTGGCCAATATGTTTACAAGAAATGATTTCTGGCAGCGTATCCAAAATATCCGGCGTGCGCATAGTTTGAGCGTCGAAAGCTACAGGTAAGTCAAGCTGGCTGTCATATTCAGTCAGGCAGGTATAAGAGATTTTTGGTACAGCTAGTCGCGCAAAACCGACAAAATTTGCTTGAGTCAAGGCATGAGTAATTTGTCGCACACGATCTGGGCGGAAATTGAAACAGATGACGCTATCGCCGTCTTTGATACTGTGCTTAGTGACAATAAATGGTTCCACAAATTCATCACCGATATTTTGTTCATAAAGCTTTTTGATATTTTCTGATGCGGAAGAAACCAGGGGGGCTTTTCCAAGCACAAGTGCTTGCCAGTATTTTTCTGTTCTTTCCCAGCGTTTGTCACTATCCATTGCAAAATAGCGCCCGCTAACCACGCCGATTTTTTCAGTCCCTTTTAATTTGCTCTCTAGCTGTCGAACAAAGTGTAAAGCTGAACGCGGAGGCGTATCGCGTCCATCTAAGATTGGGTGGATAACGAGTTGCGGCAAATTATTGCGCCTAGCTAATTCGATCAATCCGTCCAAGTGATCAAGGCTTGAGTGAACACAGCCATCACTCAAAAGACCGATTAGATGAAGAGTGCCAGATTGAGCAGCGGCCACTGCGTGCTCTAAAACATGGTTATGAAAAAGGAACCGTCGTTAATCGTTTCACTGATAGTGGTCAGCTTTTGCTTTACTACTCGGCCAGCACCAATTGTCAGGTGTCCGACCTCTGAATTGCCCATTAGTCCAGCTGGTAAGCCAACAGCAATCCCGGAGGCATCTAGTTGACAATGGGGAAAGTTTTTCAGAAGCAGGTTGTAATTGGGTGTATTGGCATTAAGAATGGCATTGCCGCGTTTTTCGCCACTAATTCCCCAACCGTCTAAAATAACTAAAATTACGGGACCCATTTATAAGCGCTGCCTCACTTTCGCTCCACTCAGTTCAACGCGCGTATCCACGCTTTGCTATGCACGGCTGCGGGACCCAGCGGCAAGCCCGTGCGGCATCACTAAGATGCCACTCGGCCGTGTGCTCCCGCTGTATCTCGTCTAGCCAAATTAACCACATTCATGCTATAGGTTTCACCAGGAGGCTATCCTAACTGGAAAATGATTACAAGCGATGCTAAGCAGGATATAGAAAAACAGATTCTTAACGTGGAAGGCAAAGACAGATTGGTAAGTTCCAGCGATCAGTTGCCGGAGAATACAGACTCAGAGCTAAATACTCAGCTGAAGAATTCTGCTGACATGAAAAATACTGATCAAACGATCAGTGCTGGTTGGATTGCCGAGGTTTCTCATGAGCTTAGATTGCCGATTGCCAATATTAAGTTATTGATAGAGACTTTACTAAACGGAGCGCTTGAGGATGGCGACACAGCTCGCAAAATGTTGGATCGAGCGCAAGATGAAATTAAGCGACTACAAAGTTTGGTGACCGACTTACTTTCCGTAGAACAGCTGTCCACCACCAGGTATGAGTTGCCTAAGGACTGGTTATTATTCGAATCGCGAGCCAAGTATGCTATAGACTCAACTGCCAGCATGGCTACTGAGGCAAAGGTAAACGTAAAATTGGCTGTGGCTCCTGGTTTTCGAGTGTTTGCCAATGAGGATCAACTGGATCAGATTCTGCTCAATTTGTTGGAGAACGCAATTAAATTTACTCCGCCAGGAGGCAAAGTAATTGTTGCCTCTAGAGGCAAAGACGGCTGCTTCAGTGTGGACGATACGGGAATCGGTATGGCAGAGAGTGAAATACCGAAGATTTTCCAACGGTTTTACCGAATTGATCGATCAAGGAGCAAGGGCAGCACTGGTCTTGGGCTGTCAATTGTCAAACACATTCTTGATTCTCATGGTGCTAAAATTACAGTTACTTCAAAAGAAGGGCAGGGGTCGAGCTTTTTGCTCGAATTTCCTGATCCATATATTAGCTATCCGAGCAAGTTAGAATGAACCAAGTTTATCGAGGTGATAAATGAGTGCAGCGGCCTCGCAACAACGACTGATGTTGGTTGATGATGATCAGACGATCATTGAAGTGTTAGCTTACAATCTAAAGCGGCAAGGCTATGCAGTATATCCTTTCCATAATGGTGCTGATGCCCTCTCCCATTTTGATGAAGTAGCGCCGGGTTTGCTAATTCTTGATTGGATGTTACCTGATATAACTGGTCCGGATATTTGCAAAATAATTCGTTCGCGTCCATCTGATGTGCCAATTCTTATGCTCACCGGCAGATCGGGACCTCAAGAGGTGGCGAAAGGTTTGGCTAGTGGAGCCGATGATTATTTAGCCAAACCCTTTAGTGCGGTGGAAATGATTGCCCGTGTTCAAGCCTTGCTCAGACGATCAGGCAAAGATCTACTCTCTTCCAGTTCTGGATCTTTACGGGTGAATGATCTGATAATGGATCTTGATAGTAAGGAACTAAAGCAAAATGGCAAAGTGGTGGAGCTATCACCGAAGGAATTTTCGTTACTTAAAGTGTTGATGCAAAATGCCGGCAAGACATTAAGCACAGAAACCCTGCTTAATCGAGTTTGGGGTCCTGATTTTCAAGGTGATGTTAAAACAGTGGCCGTCCATGTACGTTGGTTAAGGCAAAAACTGGAAGAAGATCCGAAGAATCCTCGTCTTTTGGAGACAGTGCAGCGATCTGGCTATCGTTTGAATAAAGATCAACACCCAACCGCCGAAAGCAATCAACAAAGTTTGTTGCGGCATGGAGAGTAAAGTGAAAACAGAAGCAATTACATTTCTAAAGGAAGATGTTCTGGCGCTTGGTCAAATGGTGGACAAAACCATTGAAGAAGTAGCACGGCTCCTGCGATGCGAACCAGATTCCAATATAAACATCATTGAAGAAAGAGAGGAATTGATTAACGAGGCCTGCCAATCCATAGAAGAAAAATGTCTGGATCTTTTGTTGGAGAAGGACGCCCTTGATGCACGAGAGATTCGTACTTTGGTGGGCAGCATTGTCATAGCCGCCAAATTCGAACGCATTGCCGACCATGCTAATAGAGTGGGCAGAATGGCTTTCTGGGCAGGGCAAGATCATATCGAGATACCGTCTCAACTTTCGGAGATGGCTGCTGCGATCCATCACATGGTACAAGATGTATTGCTTTGTTTTGTCACAGACGACGAGAAACGAGCACAAGAAATTATTATAAAAGATAGTCAGGTCAATTATTTGCATGATGTGCTGTCTAAACAACTTTTATCAGATCTTGGCGCTCAGGATCAAGAAAGCGCACAAATGAGAGCGCAATTTTTATTTTGTGCCCGTTTCTTGGAGCGTATGGGAGATGCATGTGTCTCTGTGGCCAGAAGGGTATTCTTTATCGCTACGGGCAATCGACTCAAGAAAGAATCAGCAAAGGTCAATTGAGCGCGGGCGAGGGAATTTAATACTGTGCCTGTAATAGTTCTGGCTGGTGAAGAAGAGTTATTAATAAGTCGGCGTCTGGCTGAGCTGAAATCAACTTTGCTTGTTTCACCCTGGCAGACAGTTAATTTCATCAAGCTGAGCAATCCAAGTTTTATTACCTTGCAAGAGGCTGCTGCTAGTCTCCCTTTTGGTGCAGGCAAGCGCATTGTATTGATAGAGAACTGTCAATTCTTTACTAAAAAAAGAGGAAAAACTTCTTCAACGAAAGACAGCAGCGAAGCAGAAAATGACTCTAAATCTAATAAGGCGAGCAAATCCAAGCAGTCCGCTTCTGAAAAATCTCCCGAAGCTGAACTTGAAGAGGCGCTGGCGAGCGTAGCGGCGAATACTTATCTAATCTTCTCCTGTCCCTATAATTTCGATAGCACTTTAAAATTATCAAAATCCGTCAGCAAACATTCTCAGATTGAAGAATTTCCTAAAGAGAAATACTTTCCAGGATCTCGTAATCCAAAATTGGAAACTTGGTGCAGGCAAGAGGCAAAGAAACATAATGCCACTATCGATGATGCGGCAATTCAATTTCTACTAAACAGTACTGAAGCTGATTTAAGACAATTATCGTCCGAGATTGAAAAAGCCGCCGTGCATGTTTTGCCTGAAACTAAAATTACTGAGAATATTGTCGTTGGTGTTTGTTCCCCGCAGGGCCATATTTTTCAATTTATTGATTTGTGGCTAAACGGTCAGACTGGCAAGGCATTGCATAATCTACAAACTCTTTTAGCTCAACAAAGTGCCATGCCTGTTCTGGCAACAATGCAAACGATGTTGAGCAAATGGATTAAGGTAAAAACCCTGTATGAAACATATGCGGGTGCAGGTGGTGGTCAGCCTTCACAAAGTCAAATAGCCAAACAAATCGCCGCCGATTTGAAACTTATGCCCTTTAGCGTTGAAAAAGATTTACACCGTCTTGAAAAATATAATGCTTCGCAACTAGTGGATAAGCGCCTGCAATTGACGCGACTAGAATACTCAATTAAGATTGGACAGATTCCTGATCAACACGCCTTGTCCCTCTTTGTATTAAGCTAGATAAGTAATCTCAAATTGCTCAAGTGGTCCTGGAGGTTTTAATTGAAAATAGCTGTTTGTATAAAAGCAGTACCTGATACGGAAACAAAAATTGCTATCGCTTCTGACAAAACGCACATAGAAGCAGCCGGTGTACGCTATATCATTAGTCCATATGATGAATTTGCCATTGAAGAAGCTTATAAACTTAAAGAAAAGCATGGCGGTGAAATAGTAGGCTTTTCTCTCGGTGGGCAAGAAGTAAGTGAAGTTTTAAAGAATGCTCTTGCGCGGGGTTTAGATACTGCTGTGCACTTAAAAGATGATCTGTTTGCAGATCTTGATCCCCTAAGCACTGCAATCGCCTTAGCCGCTGCTTTACGCGATGGTAATTTCGATATTATTTTATGCGGTCAGCAAGGCGTTGGCGGGGATAATAATCAGGTGCCGGCCATGTTGGCTGAGCTCCTGAATCTGCCCCAGGTAACTGTAATAGTCAAACTAGAAATTGAAGGCAATCAATTTAAAGCGGAAAGAGAAATTGAAGGAGCACATGAAATAGTCACCGGTACGTTGCCTGCAGTATTCAGTGCTCAGAAAGATTTAAATACACCGAGATATCCCTCAATTAAAGAAATCATGGCCGCAAAGCGCAAAGAGATTGCTGTCAAAGATGCTCAGGCGCTAGGTATCAAAGACACTCTTTCTAATACTAAAAATCTTCTCGTTCTCAAAGAACTGAGCATGCCGCCTCCTCGTCCACAAGGCAGAAAAATAGAAGGAGATCCAGATGAACAAGTAAAGACGCTTGTTCACCTTTTACGCTCCGAAGCAAGGGTCATTTAGTAATGATTGGCAGTGCGAAGGACCAGCAATGCCAGAAGAAATCGTAGGGGCGGGCGCAAGTCCGCCCGCCAATATATGGAATTCACCAAATATAGCGGAGCTAAGTTAATGGCCGAAAACACAACGAAAGACATATTAGTTTTTATCGAACAACGTAAGGGCTCCATAAAAAAAGCCAGTCTGGAAGCTATTTCAGAAGCCATCAAACAAAGCAAAAATATTAGTGGCGAGGTAGTGGCAATGCTTGTTTGTGCTGACAGCACGCAGCTACTGCCCGTAATCTCGCGCTTGCAACCGAACAAAATTCTGATTGTTCAGGGCGCTGAATATAATGACTATTCGACCGAAGCGTATGCCAATGCCTTAGCTCTGGCTATCAAACAAACCTCACCCAAATATGTATTTGCTGCCAACACCGCTTTGGGCAAAGATTTAATTCCCCGCCTGGCAGCACGCTTTCACTCTCCTTGCGTCAGCGATGCAGTGGAGCTAATTGCTGAAGGATCCAATTTAACTGCTGTGAAACCTATGTATTCAGCTAAGGCATACGGTAAATTTGCCTTTAATAATAATTTGGCCTTCATTACTTTGCGTCCAAATGTTTTTTCAATGGCTCCAACAAATGAGTCTGCCAATGTCCCCGTAGAGAAACTAGATTGCCCTTCAATAGAAGTCAGAGCAAAAGTGATTGAGACCCATGCTTCTGTCGGTCAAAAATTAGAGCTTACCGAAGCGCCAATTATAGTATCAGGCGGCCGCGGACTTAAAGGACCGGAAAACTGGGGCATATTACAAGCTCTGTGCGACGTCCTCGGCGCCGCTCTAGGAGCATCACGAGCTGTTGTAGATGCCGGCTGGATTGACCATCAGTATCAAGTTGGACAAACGGGCAAAGCCGTCAGTCCGCAATTATACATAGCCTGTGGTATATCAGGCGCCATTCAACATTTAGCCGGCATGTCTTCTTCCAAGATCATTGTTGCCATCAACACAAATCCGGACGCGCCCATTTTCAAACATGCCACCTATGGTATTGTCGGTGATCTTTTTGTCATTGTGCCCAAACTAACAGAAGAAATTCGCAAGCTAAAAGAGCAATCCTAGCTAGATTACTCGCTGACTTGCTCGGTAAATGAACTTACCTATGTGTATTCCCCTGCAGTCTTCCATCTCGCAAGCGAAATGTTTCGACAGCGTAACGAAGATACCAAATAATTGAACCAAATTCTCTCCCTTGCGTAGTAGAGAGTGGTGGCCGTTTCGGTCAGGAAATGATTCCTCGCTAAGTGTGCTGCCCGTTTAAAAAGTTAGAAGTGAGATTAACTGGACAAATGTTCGCATATATGCGAACATAATAGGAGGCATGCATGCCAATGGTCGTACTTTATCGGGAGAATGATGGTGTAGTTCCTTTGTTAGAATGGCTTGATCAGCTTATACCCAGAGCGCAGGCTAAATGCAGGGTCAGAATTAAGCGTTTAAGCAGCCTGGGGCATCAACTGCGAAGACCAGAAGCTGATTATCTTAGAGATGGAATATATGAATTGAGGGCTGGACTTGAAGGTATAAATTATCGAATGCTTTACTTTTTTAATGGTACGGAAACGATTGTTATTTCACATGGCTTGATCAAAGAGCAATCAGTTTCACTTAGAGAGATAGATATAGCAATTCAGCGAAGGAATAGATTTAAGAATAATCCGGCAGCGCATACTTATTATGAGGAGCAAGGAAATGGCTAAGGGCAAAAAGTTAATTAGCGATGCAGTTGAGATTTTGGATCGCAGATATTTTCGTGGCAAGCCGCAGATGCAGGCACTGTTAGAAGAGGAACGCATGAATGCGGACATCGGGCAGAAGGTCTATGAATTGCGCACGCAAGCTGGACTTTCTCAGCGTGCCTTAGCTAAGTTGATTGGTACTACGGCCTCAGTAATTTGCCGGTTGGAAGATTCTGACTATAGGGGGCACTCATTTGGCATGTTAAGGCGCATTGCCGCTGCTTTAAATCAGCGTGTAGAGATTCATTTTGTACCGATCAAACAATCGGCAAAACGTGCTTAACGATTTAATCAAAGGTATCTGGAACTAAGGTGTGATTTTATGAAAGGCAATAATCGAATGTGGCTAAGAATAATATTGTTCTATGTCACGCTTATTTCTCAGTTTTCTAAACGGACAATGAAACTTTGTAAGAAGAAAAGGGACCTTAGAGGCTCCGTTATTATTATTGGTGATTTGGAATCTGCGAGCGAAGAAATTGCTGAAGAATTTGCAAAATCTATAGAGCAGAGTGCTGCTGCCTTGTGAGTGTAAAAGCTCTGGGTGCGGATGTAAAGGTAGAGGTTCTGGTGATCAGGCTGGATCTGCATTTGCGTCTGCAGGGATCACAACTCTATCATCTTCGATTTTAGCCAGTTTCTTATACGCTTTCTCAGCGTTTTCTATTGCTGCTTTGTCTTCCCAATTGATATTGCATAAATTGATCCGAGTTGCTTGTTTATCGTGTAAATCATAAATTGACCTTGTAGGAAATTCTTTGCCTGCTGGATTTCTTGTGGCTACTGTCCAAGGGGAGTCGGGTGCTTGTTTGTGCATTTCATCTGTTATTTGTTTTATCACCGCATGAACACCAGGATTGCCATATCTCTCATGGGCCGAAATGATCGCATGATTAAAATATATTTTGTCCTCTGGGGACACATTCCCTTCTAAGAATGCTTTGGCATAATATTCAGCAGTGGCTTTGTCTAAATCTCTTTGTTCCGGATCTGAGATCCATAGAGGCCAGCGTCTGTCCTTGAAATTCATAGATTCTATGTCTGCGGTCGAATAAATCTGGATCTGTTTCTTTAGCAGTCAATTTTCCCACACTTGCGGGTAATTTATTGTTTATCTCAGTTAAGAGGCTGGACTCATAGAGTGAACCTAAGCAAAATGCTCCGTCCAAGTGAATTTCAGGTATTACTCCGTTAGCATTATCCCTGTATGCTGCGCGAAGATTGACTTCGATTAAGTGCTTTTCTTCAGGTGTAATTTTGCCGTCGGCTAATTTGCTGGCGATGAAGTCCGCAGTGGTTATCGGTTCCCCCGTTTTATCGTAATTAGCTACAAATAGTGTTCGTGTTGTTTTACCATCGTTCAATTGATAGGACTGAGTAATTGTATTTCCGACTGGATCTCGCTGCTCCACGATTTTAAATGAAGACTGAGGACGGAGTTCTTTCATTTCGGCCCCAATTGCATCCATTAGTAAACCTTCTGTCCCCATTTTGTGAGCGTCCGAAAATTCGGAACGGTGGACTACGGCTAATCCGCCAATATCCTTACCAGTTTCAGCCGTCAAATTTGCTGCTAGATCCTGGGCTGTTTCCTTCCTTAATTGCGCTTCTTCAGCTGCTTTTTGTTTAGGATCTTGAACGGGATCTTGATCTAATCTAGCCACGGCTATGTTGGTATATTTAGGGAGTGCCTCTACTACCGAATTAGCTGAACCTGCCGATTGTCCGCCCACATTTAATTCTGAGCTTTCTGGATAGCCAGTCCGTAAACGCTCGGCAGTGCTGTCTGAGTCATTCTGACTTTCCGGCGATACATAATCAAGTGCCATTGCTTTGCTCCCAAATAGTCTTTATCGTCAATAACAGCAGTTTATCTAAACTCTGTGAGATCTTTGTGAGTTATATGCTGGCGAATTTAATGACCATGAAAATTAATCTTAGGGATTAAAGGTTTGTGCAAGGACAGAAAATAATCGCTCAAATTTTAGTAAAACGTTCTTCCACATAATTATCCACAAGACTAATAAAGTCTTGCGTTAGTGTTGGTCCAGATAAAGTATTGAAATATTGACCATTGATAAAAACTGGCGCTTTTGGTTCTTCACCGGTGCCAGGTAGTGAAATGCCTATATCTGCGTGTTTTGATTCGCCCGGTCCATTAACAATGCAGCCCATCACTGCTACTTTCAATTCTTCATAACCAGGAAATTTTTCTTGCCAGATTTTGCGCTTTGCCTGTAAGTGTTCTTCCACTTGTTTGGCTAATTCTTGAAATACACTGCTTGTCGTTCTGCCGCATCCAGGGCAGGCTGTAATATTTGGCGCAAACGTGCGCATTCCTAGAGATTGCAAAATTTGTCTGGCAACAATCACTTCTTGTGTGCGCGATTCACCAGGTTCTGGTGTCAGGCTAATGCGAATGGTGTCACCAATGCCTTCCCCTAACAATATAGAAAGGGCAGCAGTGGACGATACAATGCCTTTGGTAGACATGCCAGCTTCAGTTAAACCAAGATGCAGTGGGTAATCGCAACGCTGTCCTAGCTGACGATATATTTCGATTAAATCATTGACTGTCGATACTTTGGCGCTCAAAATAATTTTATTATGCGCTAATCCATATTGCTCGGCCAATTTAGCTGAGCGTATAGCGCTTTCTACAATTGTTTCGATTAAAACCGCATGCGAATCAGCTGGCATTTCTAATTGGGCATTTTTATCCATATTTTGGGCAAGCAAATCTTGATCAAGAGATCCCCAGTTAACGCCTATACGCACCGGCTTTTGCCATTTGACGGCAATTCCAATCATCGTTTTAAAATTTTCATCGCGCTTATCTCCGCTGCCCACATTGCCGGGGTTGATGCGGTATTTATCCAGAGCCTGCGCGCAGTCCGGATATTCGTGTAATAATAAATGCCCGTTATAGTGGAAATCGCCCACTAAAGGCACAGTGACTGATCGTTTGCGTAATTCTTTGACAATTGGTGCTACACAGTCAGCAGCAGCTTTGGTATTAACTGTCAGGCGCACCATTTCAGAGCCCGCGTCAGCCAATTCTGCAATTTGTTTTACTGTCCCTGCAATATCTTCGGTGGCCGTATTGGTCATTGATTGCACGGCCACAGGATGGCATCCGCCAATAGGCAGATGACCAATGGTTACTATGCAGGATTGACGTCTTTGATTGAGCGGCATAAATTGCTAACTGCAAATTGTATCATGGGCAATATAAGCAAAAGTTAAGCAGGTTGGCTTATTTCTCGTCCAGCCATAATTCCGGGTGTTGCTGGCGGAAGCTATAGACAGTGTCTGATGACCAGTGGCAGTCCAAAATTAGGTGATCTATCACATTTACCCCCAGCAATTTGCCCGCTTTAATCAACTGTTTTGTGGCCGCATGATCCTCAATGCTAGGAAGCAGCGCTGATCCTGATGGGTGATTATGGCAGACTAAAATGGCAAAACTATTGCCCAGCAACGCTGCTTTAAACACTTCGCGTGGATGAACCAGGCTTTCTGTTAAAGTGCCATGGGCCACTTCATGAATGCCGATTACTTCATGTTTGACGTTCAAATGTAAGGATAGAAAATACTCTTCTGCAGCCAGACGCAAAGGCTGTAGCAATCGAGCAGCATCCTCTGGACTATTGATTTTAAACGTCTTGAAGCGTGTTTTGCCCTCGGGCAGCATATAAAGCCTTAGTTTGGGCACTGGAAATTCAACTTGTTGTAGTAGACGCTTAAATCTTGCTGTATTCATGAAATAAAAACTCTCAGCTAATGTCCTTACTTACTACTACGTAAAAACGGCTAAAAAGTTCAATTCTTTGCCTAATTGAGGATAGTGAAGAGGTAGAAGTGAAGCGGACAGCGACGATGAGGCGGTGGAAGCGAAACGGGGATAAGCGGAGAAGGCGAGGCAGCGACCTAGAACTTAGGTCGCTGAAGGTTGCCGGAGCGTTAAAAAAGCTATAAACGTCATTGCCATTAAAATAGCGCCGATGTTAAAATTAACTCCTCATGGGCTATTCTCCTGCGATTAATGAAAATTTCCTGGTTTCGCCAGAAGCAACACTTAAATGGCGCCGGCTGAAAAGGGCGGTGGAGAGCGCAAGCGATAATTGCTTGCCCCAGGAGTGTAAGGCAATCATTTTTGTCGAAGGCTTGACTGAGCAGGTTCTTTTGCCCTATATCGCTAGCGCATATAGCCTAAATCTAGCTGATCGAGGAGCAATTGTGGTTGCTGCCGGCGGGGCCGATCAATTGGTGCGCAAGTATTTATATGTTCGAGATAAGATAAACCTGCCCATATTTTGTATTTTTGATCGCGATGCGCAGGCATACGCTGCTCACGTTTTGGCGAATTTGAGACTTGGTGATCAGGTGCATGTCTTGGCTGATGGTGAAATTGAAGATCTTATGCGTCTTGATTTTTTGGTCAGCAAATTAAATCGCTATTTAGCCGCCGATCCGCTGAATGATTATAACCAACCGGTGGAAATTTCCGATTTTTATACTAAGGAAAGACGCACTTTCATACTGGATAGAATATGGCGGCAAAGAACTCTGGGTAAGTTTGACAAGGTTGGATTTGCTAAATTTATCGCTGGCGAGCCGCCGAATCAAGATATGCTTTCGATAGACGGAAAGCGGATGCTTGCTAAATTAACTAGATCCATTAGTAGTTAGATAATCAGCCAGATGAAATTGTTCAAGAAAAAATCCAGTCTTTTAGCGGTGCTACTCTGGACTATGAGTTTTATTCTGGCATTTAGAATTCCGCCACATTCTCAGTATATCTGGATACCGGACGCATTACTTTTACTTGGTTTTTTCCCATTATTGATTGCCGGACGAGCTCGCTGGCTCTGGTTGGCATTTGGACTGGGGAATCTAGTTGTCGGTGCGACCCTTGCTCTAGCGATATGCATCCCGGACAGGCTATTTGAGCCATATCATATGGCTCAAATGAATGCTCACTTGCGACTTTATCACCCTTATTTGGTCTGGTTGTTGATCAGCTTATTATCAGCGGTAATAGGTGTAATTTTATTGATCATCAGTCTTGCCTCATGGCTGATTAAAATTGCGGACAAAAAACAAAACTAGGGGAATTGAAACTGGTCTTTTTTGAAGCCAGCATCAAGATCTAAATCATCTTTTTTAGCTATCTTTCTTTGATCTTTTGCTTGTGGTGGTCGCTTGCCGCCGATAACCACTTTTACTGATCCATCTTCCGGTATCAACACTCTGGCTAAGAACTTATGTGGTTTTTCAAACATCTTTGGTTGAGTTCCTGTAAGCATATGAACGCCGTTTAACCCCTGCATTTTTTGATCAAGATATTCTGATTTCTGAAAGACGAAATACCATTGTTTAACTGTGAAATTGTAAAGAGAAGGACTCTTTTTATCCATTTGTTTCATCAGTTTCTTTTCTAAGGTCTGGGCGTATAAAATGCGGGCATCCATATCGAGCGGAGCCATTTCTACCGAGCGTTGAAGGACGGTTAAAGCCCGATCGATGCTGCCTTCTTTTAAGGACTGTTCGCCTTCGAGACTTAAAGAGCCTGGTGTAGGCGAACCTAATTCAAGTAATTGTTCTGAGCGAATATAACCATTCTCAGCTTGTCCAATTGCGGAGGTATCCATAATATAATCGGGATCGCCTTTGTCCTTGGCTGCGGCGGGCAAACAATTATTACCCCGCACGCCAGCGATAATTAAAAGGCTGGAAACTATTCCTATCCGTAACAACATTCGACGTGTATTCATTTCTCTCCTTAATTGGACATTTCTGCGTAAACTTTGCTTATGGGACGCTCCGCCTCTCGGAGTTTCTTTATCGCCTGGTTAACATCGGTGGTTCCATAAATACTATTACCGGCAACTAGAACATTAGCACCAGCTGCGGTGACCAACTGAGCGGTTTCGCTATTAATACCGCCATCTACTGAGATGAAAACATCCTTACGACCAGCCTGTTCAAAAAGTTGTCGTACTTTAGCAATTTTCGGCAAAACTGCTTTGATGAATTTCTGTCCGCCAAAACCAGGATTAACCGACATCACGAGAACAAGATCAAGATCATCAACAACATATTCCAATACTGATGGCGGCGTCGCCGGATTTAGCGCCACCCCCGCTTTTTTGCCGAGTTTTCTTATCTCAGAAAGTGTGCGCTGTAAATGGGTGCATGCTTCAGCATGTACAGTTATATAAGCTGCTCCAGCTTGCGAAAAATCTTCTAAGTAACGATCAGGATCGCTTATCATTAAGTGGACATCTAGAGGAACTGTCACTATCTTGCTCAAACTGCGCACTACAGGGGCACCAATTGTTAGGTTGGGTACGAAATGACCATCCATCACATCAACGTGAATCCAATCACAGCCAGCTTTTTCTACGCGTTCAACCTCATTTCCCAATTGGGAAAAATCGGCAGATAGAATGGATGGTGAAATTAGAACTGACATATTGTTAAATTGGCACCGAGTATCTCTATAACTAAATTTAGTACCATTGTAAGATAAATTCTTGGAGCAAGCATAGATTGTTTTTGTAAATAAGCATAGATCCCCTTATCCATTCCCCCACTGTTGCATATGTTATCAACATATCCTTTTGCCGTTGAACAAAATGAAATTTTAAATTTGGCCCGCGATTTTGCTAGCCGGGAGATT
Organism: Candidatus Melainabacteria bacterium; assembly: GCA_963767815.1. Taxonomy (GTDB): domain Bacteria; phylum Cyanobacteriota; class Vampirovibrionia; order Obscuribacterales; family Obscuribacteraceae; genus CAVYFJ01. The sequence goes on from CAVYFJ010000005.1 coordinate 112,209, forward strand.
TTGGCGAAATCCAGTTTCTATGAAAAAGAGGATTTGGCTAACGGACCTTTGTTAGAAAAAATCTACCAATCTGGATTAGTTAACACGCGCATCCCTGAAGAGCTTGGTGGACCTGGATTAACTTTGTTTGATACTTGTTTAATTGCCGAGCAATTGGCTTTTGCTTGTAGTGGTATTGCATCGTTTGCAGAGGGTTCGGAATTAGCCATCACAGCCTTGTTGGCTGCTGGGTCGCCTGAACAAAAATTGGCATATTTATCTCCGCTTGCCAGAGATGCTGCCCTGGCCGGCATATCTTTGCCGGCAATTGTTCCTTTAAATGAATATCTAACCGCTACAGAAGAATCTAGCTCATATCTGCTCAATGGTCATTGTCCTCTGGTTCTCAACGCTGGCGTCTGCCGCTGGTTTCTTGTCAGTTGTCCTGTTGTGTCAACCAATACTAAATCTGCGCACAAAGATAGTCCAGTCCATTATTTTATGGTGCCAGCCGGTCATTCTGGCTTAACCATTTCGCCACGTCTGCAATTAATTGGTCGGAAAGCGGCTGATGCCCACAGTGTCCAATTTGAAAATGTGGAGCTTGATCCGATTGCTAAAATCAATGAGCCTCTGCCTGCTGGCGGGAATGTTGTCGATTGCTTTCTATCTAACAGCTTTATTCTTGCCGCTGCCTGTGTCGGTTTGGCCAAATCTGCTTTTGAACAGGCAAGAAAATATGCCCTCGAACGCAAGACTTTTGGCGCGCCGATTGCTCATCATCAGGCTATAGCGTTTATGCTTGCTGACATGGGCACAGATATTCAAGCGGCCTGTCTGATGATCTATCAAGCGGCAAAATTAACGAGTGCTGATGCTAGTTTAGCCAAACTCGCAAAATGCGCCCATGTGTTTAGTCTGGATATGATTAGCAAAATATCAATTGATAATGTGCAAATCTTTGGCGGTTATGGTTACACCAAAGATTATCCAGCCGAAAAGCTGATGCGCGATGCTAAGACTTATCAGGCTATGTATGGATCAACGATTAACTACAAAGAAAAGCTCGGTGTCGGTCTGTGTCCTGAGTTGCCGAATATAAATTAATGATGGTGCGTAGATTTGCCCGTATTCGGGTGCAATTTCGCTTTATTGCCACTCTTTGTTTTGGCTTGATTATTGTTTTTGTTAGCGGACTTTCCGGCATCTTCGGTCGATTCGCTAGCCCAATAGTCCGAAAACTTAAGTCGGTGTGTTTTCATCCAGGGAATTATCTGATTCATGCCTCTGGCCACGTGGGAATCAATCATTTGCGTAATGCCCAGGAAAATTAATGCGGCAACAATTAGTCCCCCAATTGTCGTCTCCAAAATAAATTTAAGTACTTTTCTAAAGCGCTGCGCTTTTTGTTGTTTGCGGTATTTCTCCGTCTGAAGCGGATCTTCCAGGCGGGTGGTTATATCAGTGTTGCGGGCGACGTTCTTTAGATTGCCCATCTTGTTCATAGACGGGCCACTTTGCCGTCCGCAAACGACGCAGAAGTTTAAATTGAGGGTAGCACCGCAATAAGGGCAGGAGGTTGTCATCGTACTTCATGTGCTGGGTGTTGAATCATTGGCATACCGTTCATATTAATGGACAGTATTGATTCTATTGTAACTAATAGGAAATTATATATCTCCTCATCAATTGCGCGCTTGGCTCTTACTTCCTGCCATCCTCCACATAGCGTTCAACCATCTCGCCAATTGCCTGGCGGTCATGAGCTAAAGTTTGCTGTTTGCCATTTAGCTCCACGATTCTTTCCCGCAGCTCGTTAATTTGTTCCTCAATAAGTTTAACTTCTTCGGTAGTTTCTGCTTCACTGAGACCAAAAGCGTCAGTGAGAGTTTGAAACGCCTTTTCTAGCTCGCTTTGTGCCATGCCAGTTCCTTTCTTAATACCCGGTGTTAAAGTTCAGGATTGCTAAGAGAACTCCAACAAAATTGTCAACTGAAATATTTGCTTATACTAAATTAAAATTACCCATCCATTCTACAGCCTAAACCGCATTTTCGTTGCGGCGGATTTAGTCCTTATTCAATCTTTGCAGCACCATGTTCTTGGCGTGATTGGTTGGTCAGATTTTGCACTTGCTCCTCCAATTTGTTTAAGCGATTTGTGAGAGTTTCCAAAGATAAAGGGGTTTCTTCTTTATTCTGGTCTTTATGTGATCCGGAAATAACCCTTCCCGGTACGCCGACAACAATTGAATCTGGAGGAATATCTTTCAGAACAACCGCTCCTGAAGCGATGCGGCAATTATCGCCAATTGATATATCTCCAAGAATACTGGCGGCACTGCCCACCACTACGCCACGTCCTAGGGTAGGATGTCGCTTTTTCCCGCGCGTTAATGCCCCCATGCGACTTTTCTCACCACCGCCCAGGGTCACTCCTTGGTAAATAACTACATCGTCTCCGACTATGGCTGTTTCACCTATGACCACACCCATGCCGTGATCAATAAATACCCGGCGACCGATTTGCGCTCCTGGATGAATTTCAATTCCAGTGAGCACACGGCCGATATGACTTATAAAGCGGGCCGGCAAAACTAGCTTCTGCCGCCACAACCAATGGGCCATGCTGTGAAAAATGAGGACGTGGAAGCCAGGGTAACAAAGCACAACTTCAAGGCGGCTGCGGGCAGCAGGGTCAACCTGCACAATCCTTTCTGCCAGTTCTCCCCACATAAACCATTGCCTCCTTAGCGCGCCAACCAAATGGGCCCACTTCAGGCAACAAATTTTTTCATTACTAATACAGTATTGTGCCCGCCAAAACCTAGAGCTTGGACCATGGCATGATTTACTTTGCTGTCTCGATAGACATTCGGTACATAATCAAGGTCGCATTTAGGATCTGGAACGTCGTAATTAATGGTTGGATGAATTTTCTGATGCTTAATCGTCAAAGCCGTGGCTGCAGCTCCTAATGGACCCGATCCTCCCAGAAGATGCCCGACCATTGATTTTGTACTGGATATAGCAAGCTTATATGCATGATCTTTAAATACTTTTTAATGGCCAGCGTTTCCCGTTCGTCATTAAGTGGAGTAGAGGTGCCATGCGCGTTTATATAGTCAATGTCTGTTGGCAAAATTTTTGCTTCGCGCAATGCTTCTTCCATAGCTCTTGCTGCACCGTCACCATTTTCATCCGGTGCCACAATATGGGTGGCATCGCAGCTGGCGCCGCCGCCAATAATTTCGGCATAAACAGGAGCATTACGGCGTTTAGCATGCTCTAATTCTTCAAGAATTAAAATTACAGCTCCCTCACCAATTACAAAACCATCTCTGCCGGAGGAAAATGGTCTGCTAACTTTTTCCGGTGAATCGTTGCTTTTCGATAAGGCCATCATATTGCTGAAACCAGCAACACTAAAGGGATTAATACATGCTTCACTGCCGCCAGCAATCATGGCGTCCGCTCTGTCGCCTTTTATATACATAAAAGCATCAAATAGTGAATCAAGTCCACTGGCACAGGCAGTATTGTCACTTTTAGCTCTACCCTTGACACCATATTCAATGGCGACCTGTCCGGATGCCGCATTAGGCATAAGTCGAATGATCGACCGCACGCCTATTTTTTTCGGACCACCTTCCATAAGCTTGATTGAATCAGTAGCTGTGGTGATCAACCCACCAACACCAGTGCCGATAAATGTACCGACACGCTCCGGTATGGTAGCTCTAACATCCAGGCATGCATCTTCAAGTGCAAGCTTGGCCCGCTCCCATGGCAAAGAGTGTAATTCGATCCATTTCCTTAAGCATGGAGCTAACTTTGCGTTTGTCTGAATAAAAATTGTTGATATCGAAGTCTTTTACTTCAGCGGCGATCTTAACCTCTAACCGATGCGCATCAGGATCAAAGTGAGTTATACGCGAAACACCACTTTCACCGGCCAAAAGCGCTTTCCAAGTATCCTGGTGACCAATACCAACTGGGCTAATTACGCCAATTCCTGTAACAACGACCCTTCTCTCATTTGCCATTTGATTGTTTATCTTCTCTACGTTCAACTAATAATATTTGCGTAGCCGGGGCTACATTTGGGCGCCCTGAAGCTAAATTGATTATATCTCGCAACTGTATTCTAACCCGACTCTCATGATTAAAGCCGTATTAATGATGGAAAGATAATCGGTTGCTAGCACGTCCAATCAAGGATATCGTCTAGCTCGGCGTCATATATCTGACAGATTGATTCTTCTCTTTCCTTTTCCTGTGCCAACACGCTCAGTATCTCGTCTTCATCAATACAAGCGAAATTAGTCGGCAATAAGTCATTATTTGCCGGCGATATTGTGGAAGCATCGCTTTCGCTTGACAATGCTACATCTGCCTCAGTCCAAGGAGAAAAAATTGCCACTCCTGGCCTCTTTTCTTCTTCCTTAACGTTTAATTTGAAGGCTTTTTCCAGACTCTTACCAATCTGTCGATAATCAGGCTCAAATTTTTCCACTAACTGCCAAAACCGTTTATTATGGCTTGCTTCCTTGACATGTGCCAGTTCATGCAAAACAAGATAACGCCTACCCCGCTCCGGCACATTCTCCACTGCAAAACGGGAAAAGGTAATAATTCTAGTATTGAGATTAATCTGAGCCAGACGAGAATATTTGGCTAGCCCAATTCTCACCCCACCAATAGCTACATTAAAAGTGGCTTCGTTTATGCGTTTGACATAACCGGTCATAAAAGCGCGATATCGCTCCAATTTTTCAGTCTGACAGACTGGCAACTCATCTTTCGCCGAAAGATTTTTACGCTGATGTAGGCCTGGCGATTGAGAGTGAAAATTGGCCATTTTCGAGATTTTTCCCTGGCGTTTAAGAGAGTAATTATTTGGTACGTCAGCTGAGGAGATATTTAGACCAGCAATACAACTTTAATCTAATTGTCCCTTTTGTGCCAGCAGAACTTTTGAAATTTTATTTCCAGGCCCAGAATCATGATTAGTTTAATTCTCATCACCTGTGGTGTCGATCCTGTACCGCTTCCGCATGTTGTTAAAACGACTTGAATTCCGGCTTGGAAAGTGGTAATTTCAAAATATAGAGTAGTGATTTGAGGTTTTCTGCGGCAGATGGCCATACTTAAGTTGAAATATTACCCGGATAAAGTACTTAAACAAAAAGCAAAGAAAATTACTAGCTTTGATGCTTCAGTGCGCAAGTTGGCGGCCGATATGCTCGATACCATGTATCAATCTAGTGGAGTAGGGTTGGCCGCGCCGCAAATTGGCGTGTCCAAGCGAATTATGGTCATTGATGTGAGCAGAAGGGAAGAAGATGAGCCGGATGAATCTGAGAGTGAAAAAGCTCCGCAATCCGAAAGCGAACCGGCTGGACCGATTGTTTTTATTAATCCAGAAATAATGGAACAAGAGGGAGAAATGGTTGGCTTGGAAGGCTGTCTGAGCTTTCCTGAAGTCTTTTTTGAAGTGAAGCGTGCCAGCCGTATACTTGTGCGTTATCAAAATGTTTCCGGGAAGGAACAAAAAATAGAAGCACGGGATAATCTCCTCTGTCGGGCCATCCAACATGAAATAGATCATTTAGACGGCAAATTGTTTATTGATAAAGCTCTCTCTCCGCTAGTAGCAGAGCTGGAATTAAGTAAACACGGCTTTGGACCGGAAGGCAGTGTTCCGATCGCGCCAACTGCCGCAGAGCTAAAAGCAACTGCAAAAGCTCATGAAACAGCACTAATTGGTTAGTGATGGCATTTACTTTTTCTTTAACCTTTGATTGGCTTAGACATCGTATGTTAGCTGCAACTCGTATATTGAGAAGATTGCCAATTGATTATTTTATGGAAAAATATAAAAAATCAGCACTAAATTTAAGTCTGGTCAAAAATAAAGACAATTTACCCTGTTTATGTCCAATTTGCGGTTTCGCGATGGCCGAGCTAATCTTGGCCCAAGGTTGGTCAATTAGAGCTTGTTCGGCAAAAGGTTTTGCCAAAATTTTGGAAAATCAGGGCTTTGATCGTTGGCGCAGTGATACTTGCAATTCGTCTATACTTACATTAGCTGACCCCAATTCCGGTGTTGACCAATGTCAATGATCAATAACACAAATAGCCAGCCCGGCTGCATTAATGATCAAAAGCTAAAGATAGAACTAGTTTCTTTTGCTTATAAGTCTAAAGCAATGCCTAAGGCGAACTTACTTATTGACGTTCGGTTTATCGATAATCCATTTTGGGTAGACGAATTAAGACCTCTTACGGGGCTTGATTCAAGGGTGCAGTCCTTTGTTTTGAAGCAGGATGCTACAAAGAATTTCCTTTGCGCCTTTAAAGATATGATTAAAATGCTTCTTCCTTTGTATGCGGCTACTAAAGCAGCAAAAACTGGTACTGCCTCAGAAATGGAAGAAATATACACAATTGCTTTCGGTTGCACCGGTGGCCAGCACCGATCGGTTGTAATTGTGGAAGAAGTTTCTGGACTTCTTAATCAATTATTTCCCCAACACACAACCAAAATTTTACATCGAGAGATTAACGAGCATGTGGTCCATGAACATAAATTGAACAAAGGGTCTAGAGCATGAAGGGTGGTATTAAATATCGTCTGCAAAGCTTAATGCTTCCAGGGCTTAAACGCTGGATTCTATTTATTCTTGTCGGCATTTCCCTGATCGTCTTTGGCGCATTTTTATTACTCGGTTACCACCCGCTTACTGTCAGTGGGCTATTTCTGCGTGAATTAATGGAACATGCAGCTGATGTCCTACCCCACCGTATAAGTGGCATTATAGTCATTACTGGTGGTGCATTAGTAATTATGCTAGCTATGGCCAGGATGATGATTTCCATTCTTGGCGCTTATTTACCGGAGGATCGCGAATCAATACCGGATGTGCTTTATAAACGACAATTGTTAGGGCATGGTCCTAAAGTGGTAGTGATTGGGGGTGGTACAGGATTAGCCACTCTTTTGAAGGGTATTAAAAACTATACAAATAGCATCACAGCTATTGTTACTGTTAGCGATGATGGTGGCAGCTCCGGCAGACTTAGGCAAGAGCTTGGTGTTTTGCCGCCGGGAGACATTAGAAACTGCATTACGGCGCTTGCGGACGAAGAAAAGTTAGTGACTGAATTATTTCGCTATCGTTTTCAATCAGGACAAGGACTGGAAGGACATAGCTTTGGCAATTTATTTTTGACTGCCATTTGTGCCATTACCGGTGGTGACATGATTCAGGCGGTAAAAGTAGCTGGGCGCATTTTAAATAGCCGTGGGCAGGTAGTACCGTCGACGCTAACGAATATTATTCTTGTTGCCCAAATGAAGGACGGGCGCATCGTTAAAGGAGAATCGCAAATTTCGCAAGCGCAAGGACAGATTGAGAAATTGACGTTGGAGCCTGCTGCCGAATCTACGCCGGAAGCATTTGCCGCTATATACAACGCCGATTTGATCATTATTGGTCCAGGCAGTCTCTATACTTCCGTTATTCCTAATCTTCTGGTCAATGGTATCGTTGAGGCCATCAAAAAAGCTCGAGCAATGAAAATATATGTCGGCAATATCATGACGCAGTCTGGTGAAACGACAAACTACTCGCTAAGCGATCATATTACTGCTATCTTGTCCCATGCTGGTGTGTCGGATGCTGAAGCAAGTAAACTAATACATACGGTGGTTGTGAACAGTCAACTGCCTGAATCCAATGGTAATTCATTAGCTAAACCAGTATCGTTGGATCTGGACAAAGTACATGCCTTAGGTATTACGACAGTCAGCAAGCCATTACTAAGCGTGGAGTCAAACGCAGAGCAGTATTATCAGCACGACAGTCAGAAATTAGCCGAGCTCATTATGTTGTCACTATTTAAAGACAAAAAACAGAGCCGGTTGCCGCAACACTTAACTGATGTCGATATCAACGATAAAAGCGCTCTTTCTATGAAAAATTAAGGATTATCCTGCTTTAGCTTGGTTTTTGATATTGTCCGTTTGTCTGTAATCAAGCAATTGTTCCATTGCTTCGGCATAACCTTGATTGATAAATTGCCGCGACCGTTGCGGGCTGATTTCCAATAACGTTGTATTTACCGGACGGTGAGGTTGAAAGACTTTAATGGCCACTGTTTTGCGTCCGGCTGATTCTATGTTACCGCCGGCAATTAGGCGATTATATAATTCAGCAGATTGGATTTCTTTGCGGGCGGAAGCGTCTAGGACAATATCCAGACAGCGAGCCAATACTTCAAACATATTCACTGGGCAGATGTTAATCTGTTCCGGGTGCAGAAGCACCATATAGATTTCATCTGCTCCCAGTTCAAGGGCGGCATGCATTGGTGTATTACGCACCAGCCCGCCATCCACCCATAATCCAGAACCATGCAATTGTCTAGGTGGAAACGCCATCGGTAAGGCGCAAGTGGCCATTAAAACATCTACTAATTCGCTGCTTGAAATAATATCGTCTGTAGTAATGAAATTGGTCTGCAAACTGCACAAATCCGTTGTACAAACACCAAATTTTGTCCGGCTTGCTTTGAGCTTAGGCAGAGAAATTTCTTTGCGTATAAGTTCTTCCATGGGGTGTGTGTCGAGCAACCCAAGGTGATGCCCCATTACCATTTGTCCGATTTGATTGGGTGAGGGCAAGTGATATATATCTTTCGCCCGCATATTGCACCATAATTCTTCCAGGCGTTGAATGTCTCCCTGGGCAATCAAAGTGGCATTCAAACCGCCGATGCTGGTGCCAAAAGCATAGTCAAAAACAATCCCATGCTCGAGCAGGGCTTTGGCTACACCCACCTGATAAGCTCCGCGTCCGCCACCGCCTGGTAAAACCAGGGCACGCTTGCGCCCATTATTGCCAATCTTTGCTATCTGATTACCGGTTTCCATAGATTAAATTGCCTTCTGGACATTCTTTATCGATAAAGTGATAAATAAATAATAGTCTATATTTTAAAATATACCCATATTAATATAGAAAAAAAGGCATTTAAGCCCCCTATCTAACCTAGTAAATAGTAGAACCAGCTTGGTTTTCCAGCCCATTGAGCGTGATTTTTATAATTAACGGGCTACTGGGGACAATACCTGTCCGACGCAAGATGCTACTTCCATTGGTGTAAGTGCTACTTTGACGCCGACTGCAGTTAAGGCATCAATTTTTGACTGGGCGGTGCCTTGTCCGCCGGACACAATTGCTCCAGCATGCCCCATACGCTTACCGGGTGGGGCTGTTTGACCAGCAATAAAAGCTACGACTGGCTTTTTAATTTTCTCTTTAATAAATAAGGCTGCTTCTTCTTCAGCGTTACCGCCAATTTCACCAATCAAAACAATTGCTTTGGTTTCATTATCCTTTTCAAATAAGCGTCAAAACTTCCTGATAATCGAGTCCTTTAATTGGGTCGCCTCCCACACCGACACAGGTCGATTGACCAAGTCCAGCATCAGTAAGGGCAAGGGCAATTTCATATGTCAGAGTACCGCTTTTGCTTACCATACCTACAGGACCTGATTTAAAAATTGAGCCAGGCAATATACCAATTAAGCATTGTCCAGGAGTAATAATGCCTGGACAATTAGGTCCAATTAAATAGGCTTGTTTTTCTTTTACTTCTTGAACCATTTTGGCCGTATCAAGAGGTGGGATGCCTTCAGTAATCACTACCAAAAGTTTTATGCCTGCCGCTAGAGCTTCACTAGCCGCATCATAGGATAAATAGGGCGGCACAAAAATGACCGATACTGTGGCTCCTGTATGCTTCACCGCTGCTTTTACTGTGTCATAAACAGGTACGCCGTGAACTGTTTCGCCGGCTTTACCTGGTGTGACACCAGCAACAATTTTCGTGCCGTAAGCGAGCATGCGCTTAGTATGAGTAGCACCCATTTTGCCCGTCGCGCCTTGAACAATTACCTTGGTTTCCTTGTTCACTAAAATCATTTTTCTTTCGTATCTCCTTTATAAGGGCCTTACTGTGCCTGATTTATGTAATTTTCTCATTTGCGGGCGGAGCATTTATGCTTTGGATTCAGTGGCTGCCCCGCTCGGCATATCTCATATGCCTTGCGGCCACTGAGCCCCGCCCCTACGATTTATACCAATGCGTGCGAGCGAGTAACGGCTTCTTTGACTGCTTCTTCTAAAACTGGAAAGAGTTTGACTCCCTTCTCGGCAAGAATTTGTTCAGCCAATTCCTGATTATTGCCTCTTAGTCTGACAACAATTTCTTGTTTTGGATGCTTATCCAAAAACTCCACCAGTGCTCGGGCCACTTCATCGCAAGCTGTAATGCCGCCCAAAATATTGAGTAGAATTACTTTTACGTCCGGATTGTCTTGGACTATTTCTAAAGCAGCTAAGGTTTTTTTCTGATCTGAGCCACCGCCGGCGTCGAGGAAATTAGCAGGTTCTCCGCCAAATCCTTTCACCATATCCATAGTGGCCATGGTTAAGCCGGCGCCGTTGCATAATATTCCGATATTGCCTTTCAGTTCGACCAAATTCAGACCAGTCAGTTTTGACTTTTGTTCGCGGGCGCTCTGTCCGTCAAGATGCTTTTCAAGCCAGCCGGCAAAATATGGTTGTCTTGCCAAAGCATCATCATTGACGATCACTTTGCCGTCTAAGGCAAGCACCGCTCCTTCTCCATTAATGATCAATGGATTGATTTCAGCTAAATCAAGATCCATGGTCGTAAATAACTCATAAAGCTTATTGGCTATATCAGCAACTTTTACCAATATATTGCCTTTTAAATTTAAAGCGGCGGCCAAATCGCGTGCCACATAAGAATGATATGGATAAGGAATTGGGCTAGTGACAACATTATGCGAGGACTCGATTTCTACGCCACCTTCAGCGCTGCCGATAAAAATTGCGCAACCCTGATTGCGATCAAGAGTAATGGCTAGATACAACTCCTGAGCAATAGACATTTTGGGTTCAATAAGCAGGCTTTGCGTGGGTAAGTCATTTATTTTTAACTTGAGCAAATCACTGGCACAGTGTTTGTGCCTCGGCCATATCTTTGGCAAATTTAATGCCACCGGCTTTGCCTCTACCACCCGATAAAACCTGACATTTCAGAGTTACTGGAAAGCTCAATTTGGATTGGCTTATTGCTTCAGCCAGTATAGTTTTTACTTCATCCGCTTTTGTAATTCTTACAGATGGCGGTACGGCAATACCAAACTTGGCAAAAATCTCTTTTGCTTCATACTCGTATAAATTCACTTAAGCCCCCCATGTATCTTTTTGCCTATTTGAACAATAAGCTAAGGCACCGAACATTAGATGATCGCCACTAATAGTGACAAGCAGTTAAGACTTGATCAAAGCCTTAAAGATTTTAGAACAAATACAGCGTTCTTAAAAGCTTGGCCGACATATTATTGCTATTCTGCTAAGTATACTAGATGACTATTGGCGATAGTGTTTAGATGGTTTCTCTTGGCATGTAGGACATTGGCCAGGTTGAAGGAGTTAATTCGATATATGCGTATTGGTATTCTTACAGGTGGTGGTGATTGTCCGGGACTGAACGCTGTTATTCGGGCAGTAGTTAGACGAAGCATCAATAAATACAATTCTGAAGTGCTTGGATTTTTGGAAGGCTGGCGCGGTCCAATTGAAAATATGACCATGCCTCTTACTTTACAAAATACAGAAGAACTAGTTTCGCAAGGGGGGACTATTCTCAAAACTTCAAGGACGAATCCTTTTAAAAAGGAAGGGGCCCCGAGAAAATTCTTCAGTCTATGAAAGCCAATCGCCTTGATGCTCTTGTGGCTATCGGTGGTGAGGATACATGTGGCGTTGCCAATAAAATGCAGCAGCAACATGGTCTAAATGTTGTTTGTGTGCCAAAAACAATTGATAATGATTTAAGCGCTACTGATTTTACTTTTGGCTTTGATACTGCCGTTGATATTGTTACCGAAGCAATTGACCGCTTGCACACCACAGCTAAGAGCCATAATCGCGTTATAGTCTGTGAAGTGATGGGCAGACATGCTGGCTGGATTGCTTGTTATGGTGGTATTGCTGGTGGTGCGCATTACATTCTTGTTCCGGAGCTACCAATTCATTTGGCTGAAGTTGTTGAATCGATAAAGAAAAGACACAGCCGTGGTCAAAATTATTCAATTGTTGTTGTTGCCGAAGGGGCAAAGCTTGATGAGCAGGAATCATTGAAAGACCAGGATCTAGACGCCTTTGGACATGTCAAGCTTGGGGGTATCGGTGAAACACTGGCCAAATTAATTGAAAAGCAAACAGGTTTTGAAACCAGGGCAACTGTGTTGGGACACATTCAAAGAGGCGGCTCACCGAGTGCCTTTGATAGAGTGCTTGCCACCAGATTTGGTGTGTTAGCTGCTGATCTTGTGCATGAGAAAAAATTTGGCACGCATGGTTGCTTTACAGGGCAGCAAAATTATCGATGTCCCTGTTTCAGCGGGAGTGGATAGCTTAAAGACACTGGATATGGACCTTTATAAAGTTGCCGAAGTATTTTTTGGTTAACCTAATTGTGGTGCTTAACCTGAGCAGATTGTTCTAAGAGTAACTTCTGTTGTTTCAATGCCTCTATATATTTTAAAGTGTTCTGCCGACTCTCCTTTATCTGCACAACCATTGAATTGCGCGGTCCGAGGAATTTTTCGCCCCAGGTGATTGCCTGTTCTTGCAGCGGCAATACCTTTGATTGCGTGGCAATGAGAGAATCGAAGAAAGGTCCGGGATTATCCGAATCATAAACTAAGCTTCTGAGGAATTTAAAAAATCCATTGACGTCCTGAGCGGGCGTTTGTTTGCTATCGAACATGTGATTGTCTTTTAGTTTTGCTGTAAGGGCGGTGGAGAGATTATTCGGCTTAACAAATTGGCTTACCACTGCTGAAAAATATTTATCAGTTGCTTCTTGGCGATAACGTTTATTGATATCTATATTTGCTGATTCGGCTTCAGGCTGATGAGGATCTACTGCTAATGCCGGATAGCAGGTAATGGTGGCATAGACTATCAAATTACCGAAAAGGTAAACGAATTTTTTGAATTGATATTTATAATTGAAATTATTCATTGATCTTTTTCTGATTGTCCAACCGGGTTTTTGCTCTTAAATAAGTGCCGATTGATGGCCATTACATTATGCTCGAGGCCATCTACTTGTTCTACAACAATTCCAGCCTTTCTCAACTTTTCTTTGCCTTCGCCGACTACAAATATTGATGGTTCTTCCAAAGCAAAGACTACTCTGGCGATTCGTTTTTCAATCAATAAGCTGGAGCAATCACCTTTTCCGGAGGCTCTTGTGCTGCAAGGCTCGATTGATGAATATATTGTTGCTCCTTTTGGGTTAAAGCCGGCGTCTGTCGCTTTTTTTATTGCTACGGCTTCGGCATGCCAACCTTGTCCCAATTCATCCGTAAATCCGTTGAATGTGTATTTACCGTGCGCTCCGACCAGGACCGCGCCAACAGAAAAGCGTATCGAAGAGCGACTTGCTCCTCTAGATATATCAATGGCTTGTTCCAGAATAATCTCGATCCACCTCGTCAGCCATCTCTGTAAACCTCATTAAGAATATCGAGAACCGCCATATTCCCAAGATTGCGTATAGAAACAATTTTCAAGCGAGTCTCTTTATTGTTTTTGAATTGAGCGTTATTAATCAGAGCTGGCGCGCTGCTATCACCGACAAAGAATGGGGCAATCGCCAAGCGCAGACGATGAAATATTCCTTGCGAAAGAAACATGGTGAGAATGGCCGTTCCCCCTTCTATAAAGAGTGAATTGATCTTAACTTCTTCTAGCGCTCGAACGATATTACTAGCGTTGATTGTCTCAAGCGGTAGTATTTTAGCAATCTTACCTAGTCTTTGCGAAACACTGGACAAACTCTTTGCTGGACAAATGACGAACTTCTGCCCCATCGCCTTGAGTAAAAAATTTGGCATTGGGATCCAGATCCCCGCTCTGGGTAACAGTGACCTTCACTAGTTCAGGACTTTGCCCACGCTTTACCCGTTGATTAACTAAGTCAGCAGACTGTAATCGTAGAGATGGATTGTCCCGGCGAATAGTATTAGCACCTACTATAATTGCATCATAGGCAGCACGCTGTACGTGCATGTCTTGTAAGTCTTCTGGTGTGGACAGGGCTAGCCGCTTCGCCGTTTGATCATCAATACGACCATCCAATGACATCGCAGCTGATATACATATTAGCTTCATTAGCGCATTATCTCGAACAGTGCGTAACTTAACCTTGCTTGATAACTATTTATATCATAAACTTAGCTTGCAAATGGAGAGACTAAAATGCAATCGAGCTCCCAAACAATAGTTTTATCCAAAGGCCAGATCAAAAGATTCGACTAAGAAAGTCTATATGGAAACTTTTGGCTGTCAGATGAACAAAGCTGACTCCGAAAACATGCTTGGATTATTAGATGAGATTGGGTATAAACAGACAGCTGAAATTAAAGACGCTGATCTTATGGTTCTCAACACCTGCGCTATCCGTGAAGGTGCTGAGGATAAGGTTTTTAGTTATCTAGGACATTGGAACAGAGTAAAACAAGAAAAACCCGGCGCGATGATTGCTGTGGGCGGTTGCGTAGCCCAGGATGCCGGTGCAGAGCTCTTGAAGCGGGCACCCTATGTGGATGTAGTTTTTGGCACACATAATTTGCAACGACTGCCTGATCTGGTTATACAAGCTAAGGAAACCAAAAAGCCGGCGGTGGAAATCTGGCAAGAATTACCAGAAGACTTGCCTGAACTACCCATTATTCGCAATAATGATATTAGTGCCTGGGTTTCCATCATTTATGGATGCGATTACAATTGTACTTATTGCATTGTGCCTTATGTGCGCGGGCGCGAAAAAAGCCGTGCGCCGGAAGTGATTGCCCATGAGATGCAAGAATTAGCACAAGCCGGCTATAAGGAAGTGACATTATTGGGCCAAAATGTTACTGCCTATGGTCATGATTTAAATCCCGCCATTCATCTTGGTGATTTATTGCGCTTGGTTGGGCAAAATAAGGATATAAAACGAATCCGCTTTCTTACTGGACACCCGCGTGATTTAAATCCAGAAATTATTGATGCTGTGGCTGAAGTAGAAAGTGCTTGCGAATATTTCCATGTGCCAATTCAAGCTGGCGATGATCGCACTTTACGCCGCATGGCTCGTGGATATAATGTGGACTTTTACAGAAAACTAGTTGAGAAAATTCGTGCGCGCATACCTGATGCGGCCATAACTTCTGATTTGATTGTTGGTTTTCCTGGCGAAACAGAAAATGAATTTATGCGTACTGTTTCGCTGGTAGAAGAAATTGGTTTCGATTCTTGCAATACGGCTGCTTATTCTCCCAGACCACACACGCCATCAGCTAGTTGGGAAGAACAAGTACCTGAGGATGAGAAATATGAGCGCCTGCGATTTTTAAATGCTGTTGTCGGCGATATTGCTCTCAAACGTAATAAGCATTATTTAGATAAAACGGTGGAAGTTCTTGTTGAAGGTAAAAGTCAGAGAAACGAGGAGAGGGTGACTGGGCGCACTCGTACTAACAAGATTGTTAATTTCGCTGGTTCTGACAATCTGAAAGGGCAATTGGTCAATGTCAAAATAGAATCAGTCAATCCCTGGGCATTAAGAGGCATACTGAATTGAAGTCCGGCGTGCGATCAGCGATTTGATCAAACCATTATTGCTGCTGCTGTGGAGCATTTATGTCAAGGAGAACTAGTTGCTTTTCCCACTGAAACTGTCTATGGGTTAGGAGCCGACGCAAGCAATGAAAAGGCTTTGGAAAAACTTTATCAGACAAAAGGAAGACCTGCTAATCATCCAGTTATTGTTCACTTAGCCAGTTTTGAGCAAATAAGTAATTGGGGTACCGAAATAAGCGAATATGCCAGGCTTTTGCCGGCCATTTTTGACCGGACCTTTGACTTTAATAGTAAAAAAATTACCACATGTTTCAGCGCTTATTACTGGTGGCCAAGAACAATTGCTCTGAGAGTTCCCAGTCATCCAATTGCTTTGGCTTTAATTGAAGCTTTTGGCGGTGGCATTGCCGCGCCATCGGCTAATAAGTATGGTAGGGTAAGCTCTACTTCTGCTGAGCATGTGCGCCAGGAGTTTGGCGATCAAGTATCGATGATCATAGATGGTGGTAAATGTCCCGTAGGCATTGAGTCCACCATAATCGATACCACTGCTGCTATGCCAAGAATATTGCGTCCTGGTGTAATCACAGAAGAAGAAATATTTCAATGTTTGGGTTTTAAAAAAGCGATCTCCATTCTGAATGATTTAAAGGATAGTAACTCCGCACCGCAAATCCGTGTACCAGGCAGTGACGAGACTCATTATGCTCCCCAGATACCATTATCCTTGCTCGATAGAGAAGCTATCAAAGCGCTTTTAACTCGGATTGATATTGACTCGTCCTTTGCCATTCTTGCTCTGAGCAAATTCGATCTGGCAGTAAATCCGCCGGTAAAAGCTATCGTGCGAAAATATATTCAAGCACCCGGAGATCCAATCTCTTATGGCCATGATCTTTATGCTAACTTGCGCCTGCTGGACAAAAGCGGTGCGGAAACTATCTTGGTTGAAGCAGTACCGCAATCCAGTCAGTGGCTAGCCATAGCCGATCGTCTCAGACGAGCAGCGACAAAAAAATAGCTGATGTTTTGCATTCCATCTTCGAATGTTAAGGGAGTGAGATAGTTGATAATGAAAAAACCGAACAGGGATTTGTATGTTGTGTCGTGCATAATATTTTTAGCTTTAGGGTTACCCCAAGGTGCATTAAGCGAAACGAAAGCTGATCCTAAACATGCAGGCGCTACGCCTTTGAAAACGACAACTAAACAATCGTCAACCAAAACAGCTGCCAAATCACAGAGCACAACTAGTGTTCCTCGAGGATTTAAATCATACCAGTCCGCTAAAAACTTTGAATATCAAAGGTCGTATGGAAATGATAGCCAGTCTGTCGGTGGTTTGCAGAAGCTCAACGTGAAGTGGTACACACCAGCTGAGCCGGCTAGAAAAAAATCAGGAAACTAGGATGAGATTCCTATCGAGAAGCGAATACTAGTGTCTCGATTTAAAATTTTGCAATTGTTTCCAATTTATACCACAGGCGAGAACACCAAGGAGAATGATTGCCCAGGGAAGAATGGGACTTGTCTTATCCAGTCTCTTATTCTCCTTCTCCGTATCGTTATAACTAAGAATTTCCTGGTTGCCAACAGTCAATTTATAAAGTTGAGAGGAAGATTTGCAAAGCCATACCTTAACTGGTTGACCGCCCTCTAAAGCAGACTTTACACTTCTATAATGCGGATCTGCGCCATCATACTGCACGGAATGCCCAGCTATTTTAAAATAAAGAGTTTCCATAGGACCTCTGCGAAGAGTGGATATCGTGACTAGCTTGACTTCGCTTGGTATACCCTCGGCAATAACGAGCTCACTTTCTTTAATTCCTGACTGATTGTGATGGATACTAAGAAGAAATATTCCCAACAAACAAATTCCAGCAGAAAATAACCAGTCGAGGATTGAAGGCTTGCGGGCTATTTTTAAGGCTTTCATAGAGTTGCCGCCATGGGACCGGTGATCATTGCAAAATCTCCAAGGAATTTAGATACTTGCTTGCCTGCATAGAGTCTACGCGTGAAGCATTTCCCAAAACCCCAATGTAGTATACACGTTTGGCTAATGGGTCACAGTAAATTTTTATCCTGAAGGCTTTGTCTTGTTTGCTGATTTCTCCTTGAATTTCTCTTCCTGGATATCGGCCGTAAGATAATTCAATGGATGCTTTTTGCGATATCTGTCCCCCAATCGACTGCGCGATTTGAGCGCATTCCCTGTCAAGGAATTTCTGGATAAGGACTTCTTTTGAATCTCCTGGCGCAGGCTGCAGGGTGGAATCTGTTTGGGGAAGCTCTAGCACGGAAGGAACTGAGGGCCAAGGATTTGCCTACTTTTGCGCTACCTGGGTCAGGAGGTGTTGTGAGCTTCAAGTCCACGGTAAAAGCCTTAGTGGAAGATTCATTTACCGCCAACGGGAATTTAACTGGCATACCCAAAGAATTCGAAGTTCCAAGCATGTTGGCGCTCATTGCGCCAGATATGAATTCACTGAATAATATGCGCTCGCCCACGTGAAAAGCGATTTCCTTATCTTGTATGTAGTAGTCGCTGTCGACAAAACCGGCAGAAGATCTTACTGTTTCAGAACCATTTTCAAGTTCAGGCTCCATTTTCCCCGGTGCAACTACTCGGAAATGCCGTTTCGCTGGCATAAATGCCATAGGTTTCGCATCCACTAGTGAATCTACTATTTTGTCTTTCGCAGGACCTGCCACAATAGCTTTGGTGACATTGGCATAGATATTCGTCACGTCAAACTTAATTCCAGAATAAACGGCAATTAGACCGGCTAATAAAAAGACAGCTATTACTAGTATTATTTGCACCAAAAACTCCCCGTCAGTTCCTTGCACTTCATTGAGATGCTGTGTATGGGCAGCACCACCGGTAAGGTCATCTAGAATTGTGGCATTTTTAATCATTTGCCAGGCTGCGTCTCTTTGAGCTTTGTCGTTTGAAGTAAGCAAGCTTCGCATGGTTGGAACATTGTTTAATCCATGGGCAATGGAAAAATCGCAGATATAGGCTTTAATACCACCACCAAGATCGCTACTTCTTACATTGCGATAACCAATTGTTGTGCCGGGATTCAGTGTATCAAAACTAGCAGTATTGTTTCTGGTCAACAATATTTCGGTGCCGGGGGTTAAAGTCAACGATTTCTTATTGGCATTAACTTTTATATAACCGGTGTGAATATTATCGTGAAGATCATATATTGCTGCGTCGTTGCCGGTTTCCATAACCCAGGCGACGGCGCCCTTGGGAATAGACACGACACCTTCGCGTGTTTGCACATCGATATTGGCTTTAGGCATGAAGAGCACAAAACCTTTTATCAAGTCAAAGAAATTATCCTTACTGCTCGGGCCAAACACTATACCTTGATGATCAAGAGCGATGAGTTCCTCAGCATTGAAACTACTTGCTGCAAAGAGCGCTTGCTTGTCCGTAATATCATTTTCCGCCGTCACGCTGCCCTGCAATGGGTATTGTTTCGGCTGCATAGGATAAGTTGTCCAGGGAGTATAGTCCGTGGCAATCTTAGTACCTATTTGTTCATCTAGTCGGTTGAGGGCTTGTTGCTGAGCAGACTGTTGCAAAGACAAATAATAATTTAGATTAAAAAGATTGTTGCCTGATCCGCTGCTACTGCTCGATGAACCGCCGCCGGATGGTGTTGGCGGTGGTGCAAAACCGGTTGAGACTTGCAATGGTTGGGCTATCGCTCCCTGTGTAATAGTGATATTTCCTAACTGATTGGTGTATGTTCCCGTAAATGGATTGACCACCACATAAAGAGGAAGAATTTGTAATGATGAAGAATCCAAGTTGCCGATATTAACAGCTTGACCACCAGACATGCTACCTGTACCTGTAATGGCAATTATGCCTGTAGAAGTGCCATTAATGCCAACGATTCCGGAACCTCCTGTTGCGTGTATGATGCCGTTATTTTGCAGGGTGACATTTCCCGCGCCGCTAACTGCAGCGAAACCTACATTGCCCCCGGTGGACGTTACGGTGCTCGTTCCAGCAACGGTTATTTGACTGTTAGAATCGACTGTTACATTGTTGACTGCAGTTAACAGTCCGTTAAGCGTAACTCCGCTAGTACCTTTGAAAGTAATTGCCGATGCGGCGATAGTGATCGCAGCAGCCTCTGATATCGTGCCACTACTTAAGAATGATACAGATCCACCAGTACCGGTGATGTTATGGGTCAAGGCAATGCCGGCATTGTCAGTGAGACTGTATCCGCCAGTGCCGACTGTAGAAACGCCGTGTCCGGTAAGCGCCACTGTATCAATCAGGGTTACGCTGCCGCCTGATGATAATGTTTGGGTGGTTGTGATATTCGGTGTAGCCAGTGCCGATAAATTAATTGCTCCTGTTGGACTAGACAGTACTACCGATGTTGTGCCGGTAATTGTGGAGGAACCACTGATGCCACCAGAACCAGTAGCAGTTAAAGTTACAGTTGTGCCACCAAGAGTGGCACCCACAGATATGGGGCTATTAGTTCCTGAATCAATTAAAGAAACCGGACCGGCACTAGAAGTGGTGATGCTAGCAGTAGTGGTGATGCCACCATTAGCTGAATCGTTTAGGGTAAATCCGCCTGAACCAGCTGAAGATGCACCATTACCCGTAACTGCTACAGAGTCATCTAAGAGTACTTGTGCTGTTGCACTTGTATTCGCGGTAATATTAGCTGTAGCTAATCCCGTTAAATTTATTGACCCAGTACCACTGGTTGCAGAGACAGATGTGCCAGTGATAGTGCCACCACCAGTGATAGTCCCAGATGATCCTGCTTTCAAAATTACTGTACTGCCTGAAAGACTAGAATTCACAGCTAGTCCAGCACCTAAGCCGTTGCTGCAATCAAGCGTTAAGACTGCTGTTGCCGTTATTGGATTTGTTATAGTAAGTGCCGTCCCTGGTGTAGGTGTTCCAAAACTAACAGGAACACTGAGGGTGAAATTGTTCCCAGTCGATGTCCCATTGCCAGTTATTGCTTGAGTGTCGATAATTGTCACATCCCCTGTTGTATTGGCGGTGATATTTGGTGTTACCACAGCTATCGGACTACCTGATGAACCGATGGATCCTGAATTTGAGGTTAGTGTTACCGACGTTGAGCCAGTGGTTATGCCGTTGGTCTTTGTGATTGTGCCTGAGCCGGTGGCAGTTAAATTGACTGTTGTGCCGGATAAATCAGCACCGATCACGATGGGGCTATTAGTGCCTGAATCAATTAAGGATAAATTGCCGCCGCTGGTAATAGAACTACTGACAGTAGTGGTAATCCCACCATTGGCTGTATCGGTCAAACTAAATCCACCTGTGCCGGCTGTGGAAATACCGTTGCCAGTCAATGCTTGTGAATCAGTTAAAGTAATGCTGCCGGCACCACCAGTATTTTGAGTGGTAGTAATATTTGGTGTCACCAGAGTGGCTAGGTTAATTGTGCCGGTTGGGCTAGCCAAAGAAACAGAAGTTGTGCCGGTAACACTTCCAGAACCACTAATTCCGCCGGATCCAGTAGCTGTAATTGTGTCCGCCGTGCCAGAAACATTGCTGTTAATCACTATGCCGCCATTAGTACCGCCAGTTGTTGCCAGGGTCAATGTGCCAGTCGCTGTGACAGTGCCTGTTGCTACAGTTAACGATCCTGCCCCACCAGCTGTATCGGTAAAACTTATATTGTTACCGACGCTATTACCATTGCCGGTTGTTGCTTGACTGTCAACCAAAGTTACATTACCTGTAGTAGCTGATGTCCAATTGGGTGTGACAATATTTAATGATCCGATAGCGCCACTGCCGCTGGTAAATGTTTCAGATGTTGTGCCAGTAATTGTTCCTCCTGTTTGAGTGATTGTCCCTGAACCTGTTGCAGTCAGCGTATCAACTGTGCCACTTATACTAGCTCCCAGTGCTATTGGGGCGTTTGCGCCGGTATCAATAAGTGACAACGTTCCGTTGAAAAATCCGGTCGCTGTTATTGTGTTTGTAGTTGTGATTCCACCACTAGCGTTATCAATGAAACTGACGCTTCCGCCGGAGGATGCTCCATTACCTGTGAGTGCTTGAAGATCGTACAAAGCCACATTGCCTGAAGTGCTAAAAGTAACATGGGGTGTAAGGATATTTAACCCTCCTATCGCTCCTGAGCTGCTAGTAGCTGTGACGGAACTTGAGCCAATAACTGTTGGCTCTTGAATGATCGAAACATTATTACTGCCGCTATTTGCAATATATGCCTGAACATTATTTCCCACAGTGCCGACAAAATTACTGAGAGAAATTGGCGCTGACCCAACGTTTAGTGTTGAAACTACGGAGTTATTGGATGTTTGAAAAACAGATACTGTGCCGCCGCCATTATTTTGAACATACCCATAACCTCCAGAAGGATCTAAGGCTATGCCAAACGGGGTATTGCCAACATTGATTGTGCCCACAATAGTATTATTAGATGTTTGAATAACAGATACAGTGTTGGCGTCAGCGTTTGTGACATAAACAAATGTTCCCGCCGGATTGACTGCCACACCGGATGGATTACCGCCAAAATCGACGATTGTATGCACAACGGTATTATTAGAAGTCTGAATAACAGATATTGTATTACCAGTACCGGTTGCAACATAGGCATAAGCACCGTTAGGAGTTATTGCTATGCCCTGAGGGTTGGTTCCTCCTCCTACACTTACTGTAGCAACAACAGTGTTGTTATTTGTTTGAATAACAGACACTGTACCATCGGCGGCATTGCTAACATAAACATATGTGCCAGCCGGATTTACTGCTATACCAGCAGGAGAATTACCAACAGAAACAGTAGCTACAACAGTATTGTTTGATATTTGAATTACTGAAACAGTGCCGCTGCCTTGATTGGCCACGTAAGCATAAGTTCCCGCTGGGTTGATTGCTACTCCATATGGACCACTACCAACATTGATTGTAGTTAGAATAGTATTGTTAGATGTCTGAATGACAGATACTGTATTATTGCTATAGTTTGTGACATAAGCATAAGTACCAGCCTGATTTATTGCTACTCCGTGAGGACTGTTGCCAACCCCAACTGTTGAACCTAACACTGAAGAAAGGAATGTTATAACTCCCGTTCCAGTAGCAGTTAGTGTTGTGACAGTACCACTAACATTTGCTCCTATAGTTATTGGAGAATTAGTACCAGTATTGACTAATTGCAATGTGCCCGTTGCTGTTATTGTATTTGTGGTAGTCATGCCACCATTGGCGCTATTGGCCAAATAAACATTTCCTCCAGTAGAAACACCATTGCTTGTCAGAGCCTGTGAATCACTTATAAACACATCACCGGTTGTATTGAAAGTAAGATTTGGTGTTGTAACCAGTAAAGGATTGATGGAACTATATCCCATAGTACCGCTACCGCTGGTTAGATTAACCGAAGTTGAGCCAATAATTGCACTAAATTGGTTTCCTTCAATTGCTCCGCTGCCTGTGGCAGTAAAAGTCACTATAGTACCGGTTATGTTATTACTAAAACTTATGGGCTCATTTGTTCCTGTATTGGTCAGCGTCAGGGTGCCTGTGGCAGTCACCGAGTTGTTAAATGACATGCCATTCGTATCATTAGTGGTATCAGTAATTAAAATATTGCCACCAGATACTGATGTGCCATTGCCGCCTATACTATGACTATCGGTCAAAGTCACATCACTATTGGCATGAAAAGTCAAATTTGAATAGGAACCATTAGAAAGATTAATCGTAGTTGTATTACCTGATCCACCGAGGAAAATATTGGTACAAGTCACAGAACCGGTGCCAGTGATACTGCCGCTGCTGCTATTGTTTAGAGTTAGATTGTCACTAGAGTGGATACTACCGCTAATCGATATGCTTCCGGCAGCAGTCATGGTAAAATTGTTACCATTGCAGGTAATACTGCCGGTCGCTCCTACTGTAATCGGACCACTGGCTGTCATTGTAAAATTATTAGCACTGGTAATACCGCCGCTTATTGATGTATTACCGCCAGAAGTAATGGAAAGGGCTTCATCACTGGTTAGCGATCCGCCATTACCTATGCTGAATACAGGAGTAGTAGCTTGATTGGTGGTAATAGTGATTGTTGATGTTGTACCAATGCTATTAGTAAATTGTTCTGTGCCATTAACTATTGCTTGTGTTGTTGTGCTGGCACCGGTGATATTTATTCCCACTGTGTTAGTATCAAAAAATCCATTGAAAGTAACTGTGACACTGGCTGGTATATTTTCAGCGCTGACACTAGTGAGATTATTATTTGAATAAAAAATAACATTGCCGCCAGTAGCTATACCGCCACCAACTGTAAGTGTTCCACCTATTATATGTTCACTTTGAAGCGTCGTTAAAGTAGTCACATTAGCGGCGCTGGTCAAATCTAGGCTGGTGATAGTGTATTGACCACCATTAATTACATCTCCGCCGCCTAGACTAATAGCCGAAGCAGGACTACTGCCTGTACTTATCTGAACATTATTGTTAATGGCATTGACATAGTTGGTTGGTCCGCTGGCTGTAAAACCGCTTGGACCAAAATAAAGTACTCCTGAGCCAATGGTGGCTGTTGATACATTGCTTGGTGTGCTGGCAGTACTTAATGCTGGGCTGCCAATGATCATCGAAAATGCGCCAGTACTTAAAAATAAATTATTACTGCCTATGGTTATTGTGCCAGTGCTGGTATTGGTGTTTTGAATTGTCATAACACCACCGTAGGCCGCGAAAGTCAAATTGTTACGCTGTAGTTAGCGAAGATCCAGAAGTTATTAGTGACAATGCACCAGCCGCAGTTATATTGTTAGTAAGGGACATGCCACCGCCAGCAGTATCTGTGATACTAATTGTGCCACCTAGAGAACTGCTGTTCCCTGTAAGAGCAGTTGAGTCAGTGAGGGTGACATTGCCTACAGTATAAAAGGCAATATGAGGGGTGGCAATATTCATAGGTCCAATACTGCCACTAGCAAGTCCATTCGAGTTACTATAACTAGAAAAATTTATTGAAGTGGTGCCTGTAACTGTCCCAGCAGATTGGGTAACATTGCCACTTCCACCCACCGAAAATGTGTCGGCTGTGCCGCTAACACTAGCACCAAAGGCAATGGAGCAGCTATCATTGTTATTATCGGTGCCAATGTTTAAAGTGCCGGTTGCGGTAATTGTATTGGTAATCGCAATGCTACCGCCATTGTGTTCTGAGAGAGTAACATTACCGCCCGTTGATACCCCATTGCCAGTGATATTTGTATGGTCATCGAGATTGACATCACCGGTTGTATTGAAAGTAATATGCGGTGTTTGGATCGTTGATGAAATACCCCCACTTGCACTGCTAAGTGTTGCTGATGTGCTGCCAGATATCGTGCCACCATTTATTGCTCCAGATCCAGTCGCAGTAACCGTTACTACTGTACCGCTCACAGTACCATTAATGCTGATTGGGCTATTGGTACCAGAATTGACCAAAGATAGTGTTCCGGTAGCTGTAATATTGTTGGTTAGAGTCATGCCACCATTAGCGCTATCAGTCAAACTAACATTGCTTCCTGTAGAAATCCCATTGTTAGTCAAAGCAGTTGAATCGACCAGCGTCACAGCGCCGGTTGTATTGAAAGTTATATTAGCCGTAGCAATATTTAACGAGCCGATAGTGCCACTCCCTGCTGCCAATATAATGATCGGGCTATTTATAGCCGTGCTTCCTGGTGTGTCTTCAAGTATGCTACCGGATGTACTTAAACTAAAAGTACCATTGGTGGACGACGTACCATGAGTAGCAGCTGTACTTAGGGTGACACTTTCAGAAGTAGTATCTGTCAAATAAACATTGCCGCTAGCAGCAGAAGCATAAAGCGATGTGATGCCGCTACCATTATTAGCCACAGATAGAGGTGTCGTACCCGATGTGGCAATGTTTCCATTTGTTGACACAAGAAGAATAGTGGGCGCTTGGATGGCTTGACTACTATCTGTGGCATTAATATTGCCATAGGCATTTAAACTAAATACTGAACCAGCAGTAGTAGCAAATCCGGCTTGATTTAAAGTAGCTATAGTTACAGCCTCATGAGTTGTGTCAGCCAAATACACGCTGCCTGATCCCGCGTAGATTTCAATTTCTGTTCCGCTACCGTTGCCGCTAATTAAAAGTGGATTATGAGAAGAATTGGCAGCAACATTCGCACCGGAAGAGATAGCGACTAATGGCGACTGAATAGCCAGCTGTGTATCGGATGAATAGACACTACCGGTGGCGTCGATAACGAACTGAGTGGCTGTGACAGAAGCTCCAAAAGTATCAGCTGTACTTAAAGTAATATTTTCAGAGAAATTATCACTGATAGCTACGCTGCCGGTTGGAGCTGTTGCATAAAGAGTAACACCACCACCGCCACCACTTATTTGCAAAGCATCAAAAGTATTAATACTATCTTGAGCAATATTGCCGTTGCTTGAACTAAGCAATATAGTCGGTGCTTGAATAGTTAATCCGGTCGAAGTATTATTCGGAGCACCATAAATATTGCCATAAGCACTTAAGCTAAAAGTGGAATTGGCAGTTGAAACACCACTTGTAGATTGATTGCTCAAAATTATATTTTCGTGAGCGGTGTCGGTTAAGTAAACACTACCAGATGCAGCCGACGCATAAAGCAGGGTTATGCCATTACCGCCATTATTTACTTTCATCGGAGTACCGGATGAGCCGATGCTTCCATTTGTGGCTGTCAGAGTAATCGAAGAAGAACTAAAACTACCTGAACCACTAATGCTTCCATTATTGCTAGTTGCACTTAAAGTAGTTGTAGCACTTACTGCTCCGTTGTTTTGGATCGTCGGTGATATTAATGTCAATTGTTTATCTGAAGTCAATGTGCCAGTGTTATTCACTAGCATTGCCGGACCTGCTTGTGTGGAAGTAACGGTCATCGCAGCTACCGAATTATTGCTATTGGTGAAACTGACCGAGCCGCCAACTATTGCCTGCGTCGTAGTACTGGTATTAGTAATATTGGTTGTAATTACAGGACTACCATTAGTAAAACCGGTAAATATTAATATATCGCCATTGGGCACATTGAATGCGGTCAATGAATTTAAAGTGACATATGTGCTGGAAACTGAAGAGCTAATTGTCAAATCTGAATATGTACCGCTAATGCCTGATATGCCAGCATTAACAAGAGCAGTAATTTCAAGTTGAACAGTAGAAGTGGTAAGATCTAGACTGGAAAGAGGTGCAGTCTGATTGAGATTGGTAGTACCAACTACCAATGTACCCAGAGTATGACTGGTAATATAATATACAGTCAGCGTGCCACCAGTTGTGTCGCTATGACCAGCCGCAACACCATTGCCACCAGCAGGGTTACCGGCGCCGATGCCACCGCCTGCTAGTTGAGTGCTTCCACTGCCGCTAGGGGCACCCCCTGCTCCGCCGCCAAGGACATCAGTGGCTCCGGTACCACCACTTTGACCGCTTCCATATGTGAGACTAGTGAGAGCACTGCCAGCGGTACCATTGCCTGTGCCAATACCAGCCGTTCCGCCGCCATAAAATCCACCACCTCCGCCACCAGTATAACTACCGCCAGCGCCACCGCCGCCGCCAGAAGCCGCACCAGCACCACCGCCTGCTCCAGCATAAAGACCACCGCCGCCGCCTCCTCCTCCGCCAAAACTGCCACCGCCACCGCTTGGCTGTACTAGAGAACTACCCGCACCACCACTACCACCAGCATATGAAAATATATTGCCTGATGTAACTGAACCGAAAGGCGCTGATAATAAAATAGTGGCCTGACTACCGCCTGTGCCGCCGTTATTACCATTGGCTCCGCCCCCGCCACCACCTGAGGCGTTTGTTTCACCGGACACTGTGATATTACCGCCATTACTAGTTACGGAAATAGCTCCGGCACTGCCACCATTGCCACCATTAGTACCAAAATTTCCGCCGGATCCCCCGCCACCGTAAGAAAGCAAATTGCCAGTTTGTATATTCCCGCCCCCTTGCAATGTAATACTAGCTCCAGCACCACCAGCGCCACCATTGCCGGTTCCGCCATAGCCTACAGTAATAATATTGCCCGTTTTCATCTGAGCAATTTGGGGAGTATTTGAACCAATAATACTAGCTGGCGATAGGCTAAATCCGGTACTGCCATTACTAGCAAATGTTGCGCTAAAAGAATTAGTTGGTTGGGTCGTATAGATATTCACTGCCCCACTAGTAGCTCCTCCTGCACCTGCGGTAGCTATACTGTCAGTTGTGATAGCAGTACCACTGGGCGCGCCAGCTACGATAGTAACCGCTCCGCCATTGCCTGTTGTGCTAGCCGTATTAATTGAATAGGCAGAATTGCCACCTGTGCCGGCAGCAGCGATATTGATATAGCCAGTGCTACCACTATTAGAATAGGCAATGAGTGTAACCGTACCGCCAGCATTACTAGTTGAACTTGTATTAATAAGTGCAGTGCCTGTACCACTACCACCAGTAGGGGCCAGTCCCCCGCCAGTAAGAGAAATATTGCCCCCATAGCTGGAGGAAAAACCAACTGTAGCATTAGCAGATAAAGACGACGGAGTTAAATTAGCATTGGTATTTGTACCGCTTAAACCAGAAAGAGTAGCTCCAGCAATTAAAGTAATATTACCGCCACTGTCAGTAGTGCTTATATATATAGCATTGCCGTTATCGGTTATATTGCCGCCGGCAAGAATAGCAATTGATTCTGAAGCGGTAATATTTCCATTAATGCTGATATTGCCAGGTGAGGCATAAGTTGGGTCACCATTGATTGTGTTATTACCAAGAATGAGGTTAGAAGTATCAGCAAGAACATGCGCTGCGTTAGCATAAGTGCTTAGGGCTCCGGATACTTGTCCAAGATTGCCGGTAATGGCTCCTGTACCAGAATATAAATTTAAATTTTGCGATAAATAATTGCCGCCGTTTATATTGATGTTGCCATTGCCTGTGTAACTCGAATTACGAAAATTAATATTGCCGTTTGTGGCTTGGAAGAGCCCACCTGTGCCATTTACATTTATAGTTTCAGCACCTTTAACATTGATGGAGCCATTACTGGAGATAACCGAACCGGAATTTGTAATATTTCCGGAGCCTGCTGTTAAGCCAAGCGAGCCGGTACTGAATATGGTGCCGGCATTAGTAACACTATTCACTGCATCCAGGTTTAAATTTAAGTTGCTATCAAAATTTCCATGTCCGTTATTGACTGAAGACAAAGTGCCGGCTGGAATAATGTCCGATAAAATTCCTTGTCCTTGGACACTAATATTATTAGCGTTAACAGTAAGACTGCTCAAAAGCGAATTTTTAGATTCTATATATAAACTGCCATTATCAGTTATATTACCGCCTAGATTCAAAGTGCCGGATCTGGTCAGATCAATCACTGTTACGCCTTGTGGAATAACCAGGCTGCTTAACTCTTGCGAAAGATGCGAACCGATTACTACACTGCCACCGTTGGCTGCACCTTCGGCACTGAGAAGCAGCGATTGTTGTCCTGTCGATAAAATCTCCTTGAGGGCAAGATATTCTGCCGACGTAAGTTGAGTGTTCGAATTAACTTTAAGTAGCACACCGCCAACGTTTATGATTGCCGTACCGTTATGCAGTAAATGACCGGCAGTCATGTTCTGGGTGGCTGATGAAAGATCCAAATTTATTGATGGAGCAGAGCGATTGTTACTGGGGTGCATATTAGCCCAGATATGTACCGGACGATTGGCAGTCAGATTCTGATTGGCAAACCGCGAATTTAAGTCAGCATTCACTAAGTTAGTATTTATGAAGAAATTATGCCAAAAATGGGTGCCTGTCTGATAGGAATGACTGTTGCTGCTTCCGGTTCTAATTGCCGTTGCGCTACTAGAGCTGGAAGATTTACTGCTGGCCGTTGTTGACTGAGACTGCCCGGACTGGTTGTTGCTTGGACCAGACCAATTATGAGTATGAGCGGGCTGAGATCCAGAACTATTTGCTGCTGGCTGCCAATTATGATGACAAACTGGCTGTACTGATGAGGCACATGTGTGGACGCAAGCTCCTTGTGCCAGTCCAGGCAATATCTGCCCTGTTAGGAGAAAAAATATGGCGATAATGGAAATAAGCCGGTTGTGCATGAAATAGTGTCTAGTAATTATGATCCCCGCCAAAAATGGACACGTTCCTCTGCATTCAAACCATTAAAAGTTTGAATCGCAAAATCGTAAAAAGGCCTGCCAATACAAGGCACTTACCCTTAAGGACTGGCTTAATACCGAAACCTTAGATATTTAATGTAGAGAAAGTAACATTGGCAAACCAGTCAGGATCCGTGTTTTTAGAGTCCTTTCAATTTTGGCTCATTTTGGCTGTCTGAGGAATCACCAAGTCCATTGCTGGAACATTGCTGGAACTGCCCGTATTGTTGGTGTTTGTATTGTCTTTTTGATCGTTTATGGTGTTATTAATTGGCGGAGAAAGTGTCTGCGGAGGTGTTTCCGGGTTCAAAAGCTGCTGACGCAAATTATCCATCTGTCCGTAATAAGATGGCTTGCTAATTGTTAGACGCAATCCGCCATAAAACCTAAAATCAAATCCACTAATTCCGGCAGCCTTGTGCGAATCCCAGTTCCAGACTGGTTCTGCTCTGAGAAAGGCGAGCAAAGATTGAAAACGCTTGCTGACTGGATGATTAATTTCAATATCGGCAATCATACTCATATTACTTTGGGGCGGAACGGCGTCATTAAAGGGTGGATGCCTGAAATTAGTGACCAGCGTGTCAGTAACGACAAAGTTCCACAGTCCATGGCTGTGCAGGTAGCCCAGGGTATAAAACGGGTCAATTTCTCGTGTTGGTGCTACGAAATAATCACCACCCCTGAGCTGTAGCAAGGTGCTGAAATAAACTATATTGTTCGGGTTTAGGGTATGTGTGAGGGTTAGCCCAGGCAAAAAGTCGAACTGTTGCAGGTGGGCGGTTTGCCACAGTTCCCGCGCTTGAAAGTCATACTGCAAATTTGTCTTTTGCCCGAATTGTTTATTATGCTGTATGCCCCAGGACAGCGATTGGGTGGTGGGGAAATTGATATTGCTGTAATTGCGAGCAAAAACGTCTTTGATCACAAAATAATTGCAATAGATGGAGGTATTCTTAAGTACGTTATAGCCTAGCGTTAAATTGGGCAATACACGAAAAGCATAATCTGCTTTCGGATTGCTATAGGTAAAAAGCACATTAGTGTCTAAACGCTGCGATACTTCAGTGGTTAAGTTAAACCAGAGTCTTTCTGGCAATACCTGAAAAACGCGAA
Source organism: Candidatus Melainabacteria bacterium (assembly GCA_963767815.1). GTDB lineage: Bacteria > Cyanobacteriota > Vampirovibrionia > Obscuribacterales > Obscuribacteraceae > CAVYFJ01. The sequence continues at coordinate 143,318 of CAVYFJ010000005.1, forward strand.
ACTTATAGCCTGGTGTAAAATTATTGCGTTCCGGTGAGACCGTAAACGGAGTAATATCTGTCGGGATAAATTGTGGTGGCGCTGTTGCCTGAGTCAGCTGAATGGGCATCAAACTGCCTGCTGGAATTCCCTCAGCCTGTGCCGATGGTGTTATTAATCCCAGCAAAGCTACTATTAAGAAAGCAAGAGGGAAGCAACCTGTTGCAGATTTTATGCGCATGTAAAGCCTGCTCAAACCCCTTGGAATTTGAATAGAAAAAAGCGTCACGCTGAAGTATCAAAGTATAAATGATCTGCCTTTAAAACCCTACCTGACATCTGGCTTTATATATTCAGACAAAATAATCTGGCGATCGATCAAGTAGTGTCGATTCAGTTGGATTACTTGTGGCTTTTTGTGCTGGTCTTGCTGGCGGCAGCATTGCTGGATTTGTCGGATATATTCGAATTGGTCTTATTAGAAGCTGATCCACTGCTTGCTGGTTTACTAGACTTGCTTGACGAGGCAGCCGATACTGTCTTATCAGATTTAGCTGAGTCCGATTTTTTAGAGCTTGCCGTCTTGTCGGATTTAGTTGAAGTCGTTTGCTTACTGATACTTTGCTTATCGGACTGAATTGTCTTTCGACTTTGAGCAATGTTTTGCTTGTCAGTTTTTATGGTGCTTTTGGCCGTACTAATATTTTGCTTGTCCTGCCCGATTGCTTTTAATCCCGGCCCATCTTCTTCTGATCAGTATTTACTGTTTTCTGCGCTTTATCAATATGTTTTTGATCGGCGTTTATCTTATTGCCTGCGCTTTTAATTGACTTCTGGTCACCTTTAATCGTACTCAAATCTTTCTTGTTAGTCTTTGTATTGGAGCTAATTGCCGCTTTATTTTGTTTGATTGTGCTTTGATCGTTCTTAATCGTACTATGATTGGCTTTGATGCTTTGTTTGTCGCTTTTTATTGTATTTTTAGACGCTTGTATGGTTTGCCGCTGTGCTTGCATGCTGGTCTTATTTTGCGAAAGATTTTGCTTGTCTGTATTGATAATATTTTTTTGTTTCTGGACTTTTGCGCTTTCGTTATTGACCGTTTTTTGTTTCTGATTTATTTTGTTTTGATCGGCTTTAATGTGCTTATTTTCTTGCTGCAGCGACTTTTGGGTTGATTTGATACCACTGCTGCTCTTCATTATGTTGGCATTATTGACTTTGTTAGCCTGCTTATCCATATTTATGCCATGGTGGCCGGCGCTGATGGAAGTTTTATTTTGACTAATCTTATTTTGTGCTGTCTTGATCGCACTTTTGTCTTGTTTAATGCTTTGTCGTTCAGCACTAATATTTTGCCGTAATTGATTCGAATTAGCCGGATGCGCTTTTAGCGAGTTTTATCTTTATTTATCACGTTTTGTGTGCTTTTAATGCTAGAGCGATCATTGCTTATCTCTTGCTTGCCGGCGTGCACCGCGCTGCGATCAGTACTTATATTTTGACGCTCACCGGCAATTGCATTTTTGTTTTGTTCTATGCTTTGCCGATCCGTATTAATTTTATTCAAATCATTTTGCGTTGACCGCTGACCGCTGTTGATTGCATGTTCATTTGAATTTAGACGGCGTTGATCATTACTAAGAGTTTGTTGATCGCGATTAAGATTGCGCTGATCAGTATTCATCATTTGTTGATGGTTATTGATATTTTGCTGATCGGTATTAATATTGTGCTTGTAAGGATTTAAATTATTTTCAGTGCTTCGAATATCTTTCTGATTTTGTTCTATATTTTGTCGTTCACCGGCCATCGTATTGCGCGTTTGCCCAATATTTTGTCGATCGTTGCTGATCGATTGGCGGCTTTGCTCAATGCCTGACCGGCGATTACCAGATGCATTTAGGTTTTGTTGAATATTATTGCTCTTTACTGTTAATCAGATTTTGATTTGCACCTATATTTTTTTGATCGCTGCGGATGGCATGCTCGTTCCGAGCCATGTTTGACTGATTTGAGTTGATGAATTGTCCGCGTTGCTGATAAATGCTTTGCCGGTATCCATTAATATTTTGCTGATTTACAGCAATATTTCGCTGGTTTTGCATAATATTGCGCTGGTTCTGCATCACATTATGTTGATAAGGATTGTTGAACTGCCTGGTCTGAGAGCCATTCTGTCCAACGCTATTCATATTTTGGGGTGTGTACGTCCTCGAGGGTGCGTACATCTGCCTCTGAGGCACGTACGTCTGAGGCGGTGTGTATGACTGGCGTGACATCATGGACATAGGGCTGGAACGTAAAGCAGATGTTTGCATGGGGCTATAAACCGGCGATTGTCGTACCATTGCTGGCGCTGATGACTGGGTTGGCATTGATGACCGATGAGGCGTGAATAAGGAGTGTCCTCCTCCAAACGAGAATCCCCGGGCGCCCGATCCGCCCATGGCCAGTCCACGCCCTGCAAATGCTGGCACATTAAGACTTAAAGTTGTCACTAGAATAAGTAGTAAAGCAATTCTCCCGCTCATTGCACAGATGCCTCAATTTGTATTAGTAGTAAGAGCCTTGATTGTCTGCGTGGCGCAGACTATTGGCGGAGCCAAATTTCGATAGCCCCAGCTTAAAGAACAATTGTGAGTTTTCTGTGAGAAATTTGTGAGGAAAACGTGAATCTGTTCTAAAACTGATTAAATCAGAAAAGTCTTGGCGCTGACACTTAAATCATACGGAAAGAGGTCAATTACAGAAGTACTTGGAGCCTATTCCTGTTGAATATTGCGATCAAGCCTTAGGGTATGCAAAGCCTTCCATGACTCAAAAGTCTTATTGTTATTGCAAAGCTCAATTGAATTTATTAATATCGAAGCAAAAAGAGTATTTCTAAAATTGCTCACAAAAGAAAGTAGCTCATCTGGAATTGGTTTATACAAACGTATGATTGATGTCCACCACAATTCGCTATGCAGACCAGCTCGATAGTTGCGCACCAGTCCTTCTTTCTTAATCTCTTTTGTCACCTGACTAACCAGGTTTTTTAGACCACCCTCCACATCAATAATTTGTACAATTATCGTGTTGCGAAGAATATTGATGCCATGGAGGTCGACTCTTATTGGTCCTTGCTTAGCGGTCGCCTTGTTCAAAATTGATTTAAGTTCATTTTCTTTTTTTGTCCAATCAATAGAATCTCCCAGTCCGGCAATGGTTATATGCAGCTGCGGAATTGTATAAGGAGTATGCCATGGCCATTGTTCACCCACTACCTCTATAATCGGCGCAAGCGATTTCCAGCTATTTTCTTCCGGAATAGCGATAATATTCCATTCTTGCTTTGTCCCAGCATGTAGTTTGCGCGTAAATCCAGGCGGTGGCCATAAATCACACGCTTCCTGCCATAATTGGTCAAATTTGGCTAATTGATCAGTTATTTTGCTTACCACTAATTGCCACCAGACATTCGGCGCATAATTCAGGGTGTTCAATATTAGCACCAACATCAGTAGTGTATTTCCAGCAGCGCACACATTTTTTGCCTGCTGCCGGCAATACCGCAACTTTGATACCATTCTCATCCACAAAAGCCAGTGCATTGCCATTAGCTTTTGTCGGGGCTATTCCCGTTTGTAAGTTGAACTTGCGAGGTAATTAAAAATGCTGGCAATTGATCGTGAATGGCATGCGCTTTTTTGGCTAATACTTCTGGTTCAATACTGATGCGCACCTGAGCTTCCAGAGAACTGCCAATCGCTCGCACAGAGCGCGCTTGCTCCAGAGCCTTGTTTACCACCGTTCTTAAATTGATTAAGTCAGACCAAAATTCTTCTTTCTTTTCATCAATAAATTCTTTCTTTGCCTCAGGAAATGGGTTTAGCAAAACACTTTCTTCCAGGTGCCAGGCTTTTTTAATTGCTTCCGGTGTATGAGACCAGATATCTTCTGCCAGATGTGGCGTTACTGGAGTAAGCAGCAAAGCTGTCACTCTTAGCAGTTCAGCCAAAACAGTTTGCACTGCCCGTCTGCTTTCTGATTTAGGCGCTGCAGTGTAAAGCCTGTCTTTGGCAATGTCAAAATAAAAACTTGATAAATCAACCACACAAAAATTTTGCAATACTTGATAATATTTGAAAAATTCATAGCGATCAAAGTCATCGCGTACATCTTGAATGACCTTTTGCAGGCGATGCAAAATGAATTTATCGAGATCTTTTAAATTTTCATATGCTACTTGATCTTTGCTTGGATCATAGTCATATAAATTGCCCAACAAATAACGAGCCGTATTGCGCAATTTGCGATATATTTCTGCCAATTGAGCAAGCATGCTTTTGCCAATGGGAATATCATCAGTATAATTGACTGAGGCTACCCAGAGTCTTAACACATCGGCTCCATATTGACTGATTACAGCTTCCGGCTCAACAATATTACCTAGCGACTTAGACATTTTGCGTCCGCTTTCATCCATAACAAAACCGTGTGTCAATACTGTTTTATAAGGCGCTCTGCCTTTGGTAGCTACACTGGTGAGCAAAGAGGAGTGGAACCAGCCGCGGTGCTGATCGCTACCCTCCAAATACATTTCGCAAGGCGTGCCTCTTAATTCTTTTCTCTGATCTATAACCGCGGCATGGCTTGAGCCGGCGTCAAACCAGACATCCATAATATCTGTTTCTTTGCGAAATTCTTTACTGCCGCATTTTTCACAGACAGTATTGGCCTCAAGAAAAAATTCGGCATCTTTTTCCCACCAGCTATCCGAACCAAGTTCTGCAAATATATCGGCCACTTTATTTATGCTTGCCGCGGTCATCAATATGTGATTGCATGATTGACAGTAAAAAACAGGAATTGGTACTCCCCAGACTCTTTGCCGGCTGATACACCAATCGGAGCGCCCTTCAACCATATTATAAATTCGATTACGCCCGGAAGCGGGTATCCAATTGACTTTATCAATAGCTTCTAAGGCTTGCTGGCGAAAACTATCAATAGAAGCAAACCATTGTTCAGTGGCTCGAAAAATCAAGGGTTTTTTGCATCGCCAGCAATGCGGATAACTATGCTGCATTTTGTGAGCATAAACATAGAGAGCCATTTGCTTTAAGCAACTTCTAAAATTGCTGGAATTGCTTTGTCATAACGTCTGCCCGGCAAATTGGTCCGGCTTCACTAGTATAAATGCCGCGGCCATCTACTGGCGAAAGAACTCCCAGTTTGTATTTAACTCCCAGTTCAAAGTCTTCTGGTCCATGTCCAGGGGCAATATGTACACAACCTGTACCTGCGTCAGCAGTTACATGATCACCAAAAATAATCGGACTTTGTCTATCAAAAAAAGGATGCTTGGTTTTTATGAATTCCAAGTTCTTTGCCGCTAATTGTTGCCGCCACACCTTTGAAGTGCTCACTTAGCCCAGTTGTCGCAAGAAAAGATTCTCTAAGTAAACTGGCAACGACCAACAATTCGCCAGATTGCATCTCGAGAAAATCATAGTCAAATTCAGGATTAACAGCAATGGCCAAATTAGACGTCAAAGTCCAGGACGTAGTTGTCCAGATAACAAAAGAAATATCTTTTGCTGTTTGCAGTTTTTTATTGAAATTTGCCAATCTGCTTAGTGATTCTGGCTCAACTTTAAATTTGACATAAACAGCCTCAGATGTATGTTCTGGCATATTCAATTTCAGCTTCTGCTAGATGCTGTTTCACAATTCGGGCACCAGGTATACAGATCTGCAATCCCTTGTACAGATAGCCTTTGGCAGCCATTTGTCCAAATACTCTTAATTGTGCCGCTTCAAATTTATTATCCAGAGTAATATATGGATGTGCCCAGTCACCCCAAACACCCAGACGTTTGAAATTATTTTCTTGTCCCTTTAGATTACCAAGAGCAAATTCGCGGCAACGTTTTCTCAATTCCAGAGGTTCAAGAGAATGTTTGCCACCCTTCACATCTTTCAATACAGCAGTTTCAATTGGCAATCCATGGCTGTCATAGCCAGGCACATAAGGGGCATAATGACCGCGCATAGCTTTATACTTGGTGATGATGTCCTTTAGTATTTTATTTAAAGCAGTGCCAATATGAATCTTGCTTGAACTAAGATACGGTGGACCATCATGAAGGACAAACTTTTCCCCTTCTTTTCGTTTTTCTAAATTGCGCTCATAGACTTTATTGGTTTCCCACCAGCTTTGGATTTCCACTTCGCGCACCTGACTATTAGCCTTCATGGGAAAGCTAGTTTGTACAGGATTGATGCTATATGTCTTTTCTGTCATTGAATTTTGCCGGCAGTGCATTCCGAAGGAAATAAACGTATAACCCGCCATAAGTCATGATATGACTAATTTCTGGATCGATTCGGCGAGCAGAGTTGCCAAAAAATATGATCGCTAGAATAAGAATATAGCTTGCCAGGTGGGTAGTCAATTGACGCCTGTGCGCAGGTTTACTAAACTTATTTCAGCTAGTTTAAGCCTGACCTTATCGAGCTTTGATTTTCTGGCAATTATGGACAACCGTTAATAGTGATTTCAGGTGATGGATGAGGCTGGGGAGGATAGTTTGAGTAAGGTAAAGGAAACAGCAATCAAAGCAGCTAAAGCGGCTGGAAAATTAATGCTTGAGCGATTGGGTGCCATTGGCAAAATCGATTATAAAGGTGTGGCTAACTTAGTTACAGATGTCGATAAGGCGAGTGAGTCGATTATAATTGAAATTATTCAGCAAAACTTTCCTGGTGATCAGATTTTGGCGGAAGAAAGTGGTGCCAGTCACAGTAAAAAATCAGAGCGCCGCTGGTTGATTGATCCAATTGATGGCACGACAAATTTTGCTCATAGCTATCCTTTCTTTTGCGTTTCTATAGGAGTGGAGGAGCATGACAAGCTGATTTTTGGGGTGGTATTAAACCCGGTGTCAGGCGAATTATTCTGGGCGGAAACCGGCAGGCGGTGCCTGGTTAAATGAGAAGCCAATCAAAGTATCTAAAATTACTCGTTTAGGAGAAAGTCTTTTGTCTACCGGGCTTTCACCCAAGCGTTAGATATCCTGACGATCCAAACATGTGCCTTTTTCAGCATCTGACTGATTCCACACATGGTGTAAGGCGCGATGGCTCAGCTGCTCTTGATCTCTGTTATGTTGCTTGTGGGCGAACAGAAGGATTTTGGGAAAGAAAACTTGCTCCCTGGGATATGGGTGCTGGAATATTGATTATTCAAGAAGCTGGTGGCAAAGTTACTGATTTGGCAGGAAAGGATTTACCTGTGCCACCTTTAGTCGGGCAATATTGTTGTTTCCAATGGTTTAATTCACTCAGCAATTGATCAACGCCTTAGCTGAGGCTGAACAATTGGCCAAAAGGTAAATTATGAATACGAATAGGGTAATGCGATCATCATAAGGACATAGACAATGACCGAACAGTTATCTGTATGTTTTGTCTGGCATATGCATCAACCGTTGTATAAAGATCGTTTGACTGGCAAATATTTATTGCCCTGGGTACGGCTGCATGCCATCAAGGATTATCTGGACATGGTCAAAGTGCTTGAACCATTTCCCAAAATAAGGCAAACCTTCAATCTTGTGCCTTCATTGATCGAACAGTTAGAAGATTATGCGCATCATCAAGCGGTTGATGACCAGCTCTTACTGACCATAAAGCCAATTGATAAATATACTGATGAAGATAAGATTTATATTTTGACTGAATGTTTCCATGCTAATTTCGACCGGCAAATAAAAATTCATCCGTCATACTTAGAGCTCTATACCAGACGCCAGAAATTGCTGCGCAAATCAAATTCTTTTGAAAATAGTCTTGATCAATTCTCCAATCAAGAGTATGCAGATATGGCTGCCTGGATGAATTTAGCCTGGTTTGACCCGCTCTGGCAGCGAAGTATTGGTGATCTAAAAAAAATGCTTGCACAAGGCAAGAATTTTTCTCAAACACAACGCAAACGCCTAATAGAAATTGAAAGAGAGCTGATCAAACAAATAATTCCCTATTACCGACAAAAGCAAAAAGAAGGGCAAATCGAGGTGACTACAACGCCTTATTATCACCCCATCCTACCTTTGCTTATAGATAGCAATGCCGCCCGCTTGCCGGATCCAAATGTTGTTCTGCCGCAGAATTTGTTTTTTCATCGCCAGGATGCTGTTCATCAGGTAAAAGCAGGACTTGATCTTTACAAGCGTCACATGGGGCAAAAGGCGCGCGGCATGTGGCCATCCGAACTGTCTATTAGTCCAGCAGCCTTAGAAATTATCGCCAATCAAGGGGTGAAATGGATTATTGCTGATGAAGCCTTACTTTGCAAAACCACTGGTCTGAACATATATCGGGATCAATATGGCAATTTAAACAGTACCGAGACACTGTGCCAGCCTTATCGGCTTACTGTTGGTGATCAGCATATTGCCGTGTTTTTTAGAGAAGTGGTTCTATCCAACGAAATCAGTTTTTCTTATGGCAGCCGGGAGCCTGAAGAAGCCGCTTCTGCCATGTATATGCGCTTAAAGCATATTCAAGAGCGCCATCTAAATTCGGAAAGAGAAGGCGTGATTGTCATTGCTTTAGATGGTGAAAATTGCTGGGAAACATATTTGGATGACGGCGGCCAATTTTTAGCTGAGCTGTATCGCCGACTTTCTCAAGACAGCACTCTTACTGTTTGCACGGTGAGTGATTATTTGGCGCGCCAGCCAGCTACCGCTGAATTATTCAAGATTGAAACAGGTTCCTGGATAAATGCTGATTTTCATATATGGATTGGTGATCCATATAAAAATAGGGCCTGGGATTTTTTAGCAGCCACAAGAAATTTTTTGGTTAATCAATTGCAGAAAAAATCATATCCGGACAAGGTTAAAAAGGCTGCCTGGGAAGAAATATATGCTGCCGAAGGTAGCGATTGGTTTTGGTGGTTTGGCGAGCCAAATAATTCTGCCCATGACTCTATTTTTGACCAGCAATTCAGGCTTAGACTGCAAAACGTTTATAAAATTCTAGGCGTTGTTTATCCTCCTGAGCTTGATATGCCAATAGAGAATAAGCCGGAACCCGTGCCCATCCAGCCCGAGTTTTTGCCTGTTGAGCCTAGTAGATAAATTCCAGTTAATAAGGGCGCCCCTATACGTATTTCCCGCAAAGCCAAAATTGATTTTAGTGCGAAAATTGAGGCTGGAAATATTTAATTCCGGGGTGTTCTCAGGCTAATGCCTGGTAATTATTAAATTTAAGAATTATGAGTAATGCTGTTTATACCGCCAATCCTGTAGAAGCCGAACGTCCAAACGCTGGGCGCGATCGACCCTCCGCTCAGGGTGCAAGCGACTGTTCTATGAGCACTCCTTATGGTGACGATTCTGTTGCTTTTCCGATATTCAAACGGCAATTGAAGCCATGAATGATTTGTCGAGCACTAACTCATTACCGGATGGATTTGGTAACGTCAGTATTGATGAGGGAGCTGCAGTGGTCGCTAAGGACCAGGTTGGACAGCAAATTGCCGCTCTAGGAGCTGACGCTCAAATATTGACTGATCAAGGGCGTTTGGCAGCGGTAAGCAGATTAAGTGATATTGTCAGTCTTGGACAGGAAGTGCAACAAAGCGTAGAGCAAGAGCTGGCTTCTCGCACTCAGGAAGACGAATCAGGGCAATTAAATAAACAAACAACCTACGCCTGAATTCTAGAGTGATATATACTCAAGGATTTGCTTGATGTTCTGTGGTTATCTCTTTGCGCACCATAAGTGCAGATGCCTGATCTTCGGCAACCAATTGCCAGTGATTGTCCGCTTTTAGTATTTCAATTAGATGATAATTTTTTGGCAGGAGCACCCAATTAGTATGATACTTTGCCAATAACTTTTCCCAGCCAGGTGCGGTTAGGATAAGCTTGCCATACTGGATATAAAATGGTTCGCCATAAAAATCAGCCCGATCATCTATAAATACTGGATAATCAAGCTCGTACCGGATAATGCCGCCCCAATTATCTAAAGACACGCCCTGCTGCGGTTGGAGATGAAGCTTTTTGATTACCGCCAGTGTAGTATCCGGGTTTCTGTATGTTGAAAATCTTCCCTGTATAATTTCCAAGCCAAACACTTTGCCGCCGCTGCAAGCAATTAGAATTAGCAACACCGAAGCAAATGCTGGCAGCAAATGAAAAGGGCAGGACTTTTCGTTTTCAGTAAAACCTTGATTTAGATTATTGAATTGAGAAATTAAATGGCGCCAGGGTTTTTTCAAGATAGCAAATAAATTGCCGTCAACCGGATTTAATTCCGTATGAGCATAAAGACGGGCAATAATTGGTAAAGCGACAATTATATAAATGGCCATATTACGTTGAGCAGATAAACTCATATGGGCGAAGGCAAAATAAACTAACAAATCGGGCAAAACAATTTTCCGCTTACTTAACACCAACCCAATGATAAACAAAGCAAAAAACATTTCCAGCAAAAGTGGTTGCAGGGCACCATGGAATGTTGGTGAAAGAAATTCATCAGTGGCCGCGATCACCTTATTTGTTTGTACCATATAACGGCAAATATAAGAATATAAGCCAACGCCGTATGGATTGCACAAAGTTGCTAGTATGTTTAAGCCAAATATAAAGCACAGCGCAGGTACTGACTGTGATTTACTTCTATCAAACAAGAAGTATTCGATTATGCTACTAAGTAAATAAATGGCAATCAATAATAAGCCAAGAATAAAACCAGGATGGCAATTAGCCCAGATCAGCATATAAAGGGTGAGAAAGATGGCTAATTTGTTTTTGCTTAGCCCGCCTCGATAATAGCGGTCCAATAGCGTGACAAATATAAGCACGCCAAAAAAAGTAAATAAATGCGGACGAGCCAACCAGTGAATTGTCGATACTATGCCACCAAGCATGGTGATAAAAAACGATAGAATAAAATTGCAACCATTTTCTCGGCAAGTTCTATACAATAGGAAAAATAAAAAGGCAATTGCCAGCGCGGCTGCCACCAGGAGCAAGTTTAGACCACCCAGCTTAACCAGAATGGCCATGAATAGATCTGATAACCATTCATAAGCCACCCACGGCTTTCCGGGAAATGTATAAGACATAATGTCTACTCGCGGTATCTGAAAGTGTTGCAAAATATAATTGCCGGTAACCAGATGCCAGCCTGTTGAGCCATCAGCCAAAATCATATCCGGCTTTAAATAAAGCATTAAGTATAAAGCCAGAATAAAAATATAGTCAGCCAGATCTGGTAAAAAGTAGCGTTTAGTTTGTCCCTGAGTTGTATTCACTTGCTTTTATGAACCATAAGTATGGACGCTCTGTCTTGTGCGGCTATTTGCCATTGGTTGTTTGTTTTTAGTTCTTCTATCAGGCGATTACCCACGGGTAATAATATCCAATCAATGTCGTATTTTGTCAGAATGTTTTGCCAACCCGGCGCAGTTTGTATTAACGCCCCATACTCGGCATAGAATTGCGGGTCGAAGAAATCGGCGCGGTCATCTATAAATACAGGATAACCAAGCTTATAACTGATGATTCCTCCCCAGTTGTCGAATGCCATACCGTGTTTAGGATCCAGGTGTCGCTCTTTGATTATTGTCAACGTTTTTTCTGGCTGACTGTTTTGGTCGAATTCGCTGTGTAAAATCTCAAAGCCAAACACTTTGCCACCATTTAAGGCAATAGAAACAAGCACGATGACAGCAAGCTTGGGTAATAGATGAAAAGAGCAAGCTTTTTCATTAGTGCTAAAGCCTTGATTCATCTTCTCAAATTTTTCAATTAAATTGCGCCAGGGCTTCTTCAGCTTTTCATATAGTGATCCGCCATAAGGATCGAAAACAGTGTGAACATAAAGCCGAGCAATAATCGGCAAAACAATGATCACAAAAAGTGCCATATTGCGCTGAGCAAATAAACTCATATGGGCAAAAGCGAGAAAGATTAATAGATCGCTTAGCGTTGGTCTCATTTTACTTATTGCCAGTCCGATAATAAATAAGGCAAAAAACATTTCCAATAATATTGGCCCGAGTTCCCCATGAAATACAGGCGAAAGAAATTCATTGATTACTGCCATCACAGCGCCATTGTTAAGCAAATAATGACCTATATAAGCATGCAGTCCCAGACCATAGGGATTCAACAGCGTCGCCACCGCATTTAACACCAAAATAAAAAACAGGAAGCGCACTTGATCTACTTTGCCGCCTTTAAATAAATACTCGACGATCGCGCAAAAAAGATAAATACCAATCAAGACCAAACCAAGAATGAAACCGGGATGACAATTGGTCCATAACAACATATACAAAGTTAGATAAATGGCCAATTGTTTCTTGCTCATACCACCTTTGCAATAGCGATCCAGCTGTGTGGCAAAAATCAGCAGGCCAAAAAAGGTAAATAAATGCGGGCGCGCTGACCATTGAATTGCCGATAACAGGGCGCCCGCTATCGTGAGATAAGCTGGCCATCAAAAAATTGCAGCCACTCTCTCGGCAGCAGTAATAGAGCAAAAAAAACAGAAAGGCAATCATGCAGCTAACAACAATTGCCAGCAAATTAAGTCCACCCCAATTAACCAGACCAGCCATAATTACTCCCGATAGCCATTCATAGGCTACCCACGGCTTGCCGGCAAATGTGTAAGACAGGATGTCTCCCTGGGGCATCTGATGGTGCTGCAAAATATAATTACCGATAGCAAGATGCTGAGCAGTGGAGCCATCAGTAAAAATTAAGTCCGGACGCAGATAAAGCAGCAAATAAAGAAGCAGTACAAATATCAAGTCACCCAGATCTGGTAAAAAGTAGACTTTATTTTGTACTTGGCTTGCACTCATTGATTTGTCTGGCTTTGGACTTCAAATACTTTCCCTGTGCCGCATTTAAAGATATTTTTAGCACTTCAGCAAGCATTTTAAACGAGTCGGTCAGAACATTTATTTTTGAGCCGGCAACATTATGCCAATTTATGGCCAGTTCTTCGATGCGGTATTTTCTCAATTTAGCTAGATAAAGAATTTCCACATCAAATGCGTATCCATCAATGGTGGACGAAGAAAAAATGTCGAAAGCAATAGCCTTTTTAAAAAGTTTGAAACCGCACTGAGTGTCATAAATACCAGGCAATAATAGTGATTGCACGATACGATTGAAGGTATTGCCGATATACGTGCGATAGGCTAACGCCTGCACTGTGCAAGTCGGATCATGCTTCGCTCGTGAACCGATGGCTAAATCAGCGCCGTTTTTAATTGCTGCTGATAAGCGATCAAATTCTTCAATTGGAGAACTGCCATCAGCATCATTGATCAAAATGAGCTCACCCAAAGACGACAGCACGCCCGCTTTAATGGCAAAGCCCTTGCCTCTATTTATGTCATGGCTAATTAGCTTAAGGCGAGGTTGCTCAAGTGCCAATTGTTCAACTAAATTAGCTGTCTTGTCCTTGCTGCCATCGTTAACGATAACAATTTCAAAGTCCATGCCCTTGTCGGCAAAAAACTTACAAATCGACTTTAGCGTACTTGAAAGGCGATTTTCCTCGTTATAAGCTGGTATAACGATCGATAACTCAGGCATGAACCTAATTTAAAGTCGCTTTTAAATCAGGTTCTACAACCGCTTTGAGGCTCACATCCAAGCTTTCTTGCGGCATAAGAGAATCGATACTGGCATTGCCAAGCAATTTCTTCAGTCTGATCTTTTGTAGCTCATAAGAGCGATTATTTCTTTTATAAACGATACCAATCCGCTCTAGCTGTTTAATTGCATCCAGATGATTGGCAGGCACTGCACTAATGGCCACAGAGCCTTGTTCACTTAACCAGGAAATGGTTGGATAAAGAACGCCAAGTAGCTTGCGCATGGGCTGTTCCGATACTGGCATATTCACAGATTCCTCCATATCAGGCTCAATTCTAACATCTATTTTGATGTCATGCAGTCATCGGACGCTAACTTGTGCCAGTCTTGAGGCCAAACTTATTTGATCTGATGTAGTCGAATTGGCTGTGCAGCTTGGCAATTGCTCAAAAAACCGGCACAGTTGAATTGTCCTTAACCTTATTGACTTTGCTGTTAACAATCAATCTAAATAGTGTCGATAAGCCAATATTGAGACTGCCTGTTCATTGCCTGATAATAAGGTTATTATCGAGCGGCATCTGTTGAATGGAAGAAGTAACAGGGATTACTTGAGTACCTTTTGCTTCCAGCAATTGTCCGCTTACGTGCAATTTAAGCCATTCATCGAGAGTTTGCAAAACATCAGGCTTAGGTTGGCATGCTTCTAACATCAAATGCCCGCGGTTTTTGAACCATTTGACGGTCTGATCATTCGAATTGAGATTTGAGAGTAAATTAATAATTGAGCGGGAACAGAGTATCTTATCCTGGCTGCCTTGCAGAATTAAAACAGCTGTTGAGGTATTAATCCTACTTGCTTCCTTATATACAGGCTGCATTTCTTGATAGCTTTGCCACATGTCTCGATAGCTCAGGCGCTTACGTACCAGGGGGTCATTGAGAGTAGTTTTGGCAATACTGGGATCATCTGAAATATAGTCTTCTATATATGGAGCCAAGTTTACTGTGGCGTGAGGATTTAATACCCCAATTACCAGACTGGCCTTATCCCTGATTGTGCGCGGGTTGAGATTCATCCTCAATTTTATAGCCGGGGCGCACAAAATTACACCGTCTACAAGATCTGACTGGCCTTCGGCGACATGCAAAGCCAGGTTTGCCCCCAGGCTTTCGCCGAGGCAAAAAAGCGGAATGCCTTTATAAGTGCTTTTGGCCGACTGGGCTAATTCAATCAGTTCGTCCTGCGCTTGAGAATAACAGATGCGGCTGCGTTGCTCTTTAGGGCTGTTTTTAGCGTTTTGCCAGCGTCGCCCATAACCAGGCAAATCAGGCGCTAGGACAAGAATGCCTTCTTCAGCCAGATGGCGTGCTAGATTTTCATACAATAGCCCGTGCAAAGTTAGCCCGTGAATGGCAATCAAAATGCCCTTTGGTTTTAATTGTGGGTCATACCACTGATAGACATACTTATAGTGTTTGTCTGCCAGCGCAGCTTCATCTAACCTCATTACCTGCGCGCCAACTGCTTGAATAAGACAGAGATTTAAAATCAAGCCAGTCAAGAAGGTAACAAAGTGTTTTTTCGCTCGCTCAAGCATCTTAAACTCCTAAACTGCCGCCGGATGGCTGAAAGCAGTCAGGTTAAAATCAAATTTGCCAATTGTCCCTGCTTCTCTATGTACCAAATTGCTCGTGTTTTCAAACGCAAACAGCAGTTATTCGCTATATTTTTATTTGAAACTAATAGCCGTCAATGCCAAAGCGAAAAGACATATCCAAAATCCTGGTTCTTGGTGCTGGTCCAATTACAATTGGCCAGGCTTGTGAATTTGATTATTCAGGCAGCCAAGCTTGTAAAGCCCTTAAAGACGAGGGCTATCAGGTAGTCTTGGTTAATTCCAATCCAGCGACGATCATGACTGACCCGGAATTGGCAGCGGCCACTTATATAGAACCGGTAAACGCCGGTATTGTTAAAGAAGTGATTGCCAAAGAGCGTCCGCAGGCCCTTTTACCCACCATGGGTGGACAAACGGCCCTCAATGTGGCGGTGGAATTGTCTGAATCAGGTGTGCTTGCTCAGTATGATGTCGAGTTAATCGGCGCTAAAGTAGAAGCTATTCGCCTAGCTGAAGATCGAGAATTGTTTAAAAAGACCATGCTCAAAATTGGTCTTGAAGTGCCCAATTCTGGCATTGCCCGCAATTTATCGCAAGTGCAGGATATTGCCCTTAAAATTGGCTTTCCGATTATTATTCGGCCCGCTTTTACCCTTGGTGGTGCCGGCGGTGGCATTGCCTACAATCAAGAGGAACTTGATGAATAGCCGCCACTGGTTTAAACGCCAGCCCTGTTCATGAAATATTGCTTGAAGAAAGCGTATTAGGCTGGAAAGAAATGGAGCTTGAGGTGGTGCGGGATTGTCTTGATAATGTGATTATTATTTGCTCAATTGAAAACTTTGATCCAATGGGTGTGCATACTGGCGATTCCATTACCGTGGCTCCGGTGCAAACGCTGACTGATAAAGAATATCAACGCCTGCGTGATGCGGCAATTAAAATCATTCGCGCCATAGGCGTGGATACTGGCGGCTCTAACATTCAATTTGGCGTCAATCCATTAACCGGACGCATTGTGGTCATTGAGATGAATCCACGCGTGTCTCGCTCTTCTGCTCTGGCTAGTAAAGCCACTGGCTACCCAATTGCCAAAATAGCAGCCAAACTGGCAGTGGGACTAACACTTGATGAAATTGCCAATGATATTACTAAAACAACACCGGCTTCTTTTGAGCCTGCCCTAGATTATGTAGTGACAAAAATCCCTCGCTTTAATTTTGAGAAATTCCGCGGCACTGATACAACCTTAACCACGCAAATGAAATCTGTTGGTGAAGTGATGGCTATTGGGCGCACTTTCCAGGAATCAATCCAAAAGGCTCTGCGTGGTTTAGAACTTGGACTACCTGGTTTTGTCCAGGTGCCTGCTCGAGTTAACGCTGACAATGCCGAATGGCGCAGACGGCTTTCAGTTCCCAGTCATCATCGCCTGACGGATATTTATGGTGCCTTGTTAGCTGGCATCACGCCCACTGAAATCCAAGAATTGAGCAATATCGATCCCTGGTTCATCGACAATCTAGTCGAACTCTATGAGCGCAGCCGCTGGATTCAAGAGAATATAAAATCACCGGCCGATTTAGATAAAGAAACTCTTCTATATTTAAAGCGCCTCGGTTTTGGCGACAAGCAATTAGCCGGCTTAATTAATTCAACTGAAGATGAGATTTTTGCTCGGCGGCAAAAACTAGCCCTCAGTCCGGCATATAAAATGATTGACACTTGCGCGGCCGAATTTATAGCCACCACACCTTATTTATATTCAACGTACGAAGAAGAATCGGAGGTGCCGCAAGCAACACGCCCTCGTGTTCTCATTCTTGGTGGGGGGCCTAATCGCATTGGACAGGGCATAGAGTTTGATTATTGTTGTGTGCATGCCAGCATGGCTTTGCGTGAATTGGATTACGAAGCAGTAATGATTAATTCGAACCCGGAAACAGTTTCCACTGATTACGATGTTTCTAGCCGTCTTTATTTTGAGCCCCTTACTCTAGAAGATGTGACCAATATTGCTATGGTTGAAAAGCCAGTGGGCATCATTGTCCAATTAGGAGGCCAGACACCGTTAAAATTGGCTCGCGGACTGGAAGCTAGAGGCTTTAAAATTTTAGGTACAAGTCCTGACTCTATTGATGCTGCTGAAGATAGAGCTCGTTTTGGCAAACTAGTAAATAAATTGAAACTAAGACAACCAGAAGGTGCCGCGGCCACCACAGGCGAAGAAGCGCTAGCGATAGCCGAGCGTATCGGTTATCCGGTTCTTGTTCGTCCAAGTTATGTACTTGGTGGGCGCGCGATGGAGATTGTCTACTCAGCTGATGAGCTCAATCACTGGCTCACTACCGGATTTTCGCAGCAGAAGCGCATGTCTATTTTAATTGATAAATTCTTAGAAAATGCTATTGAGATTGATGTTGATGCGGTTTGCGACGGCAAAACAACAATTATCGCCGGTATTATGGAACACGTCGAGCAAGCGGGAATTCACTCAGGAGACAGCACCTGCGTGTTGCCCACTCAAACTATTCCTTTGCATATTATTGAGGAAATTAGAAAGAGTACAGACGATTTAGCCCGCGAGCTCAAAGTTGTCGGCTTAATGAATATTCAGTTTGCTTTACAAGACGATCAGCTTTATATACTGGAAGTCAATCCTCGAGCAAGCCGCACAATTCCTTTTGTCTCCAAAGCTACTGGTGTGCCTTGGGCAAAAATTGCCGCTTGCGTCATGGTGGGCAAAACTTTGGCTGAGCTTGAGATAGTACCGCGTTTGATACCACCTCATATTTCTGTTAAATCAGTGGTTATTCCTTTTAACCGCTTTCCAAAAGCGGAAATTTCCCTTGGTCCTGAAATGCGCTCCACTGGGGAAGTTATGGGTGTGGCGTCCCAGTTTGGTCTCGCTTTTGCCAAAGCTCAGCTAGGTGCGGGGCACAAATTACCGACCGAAGGTCGCATTTTTATAAGTGTTTCAGACCGCTATAAAAATGAGATTGTGCGTGTCGCCCAATCTCTATATCAATTAGGATTTGAGCTGGTGGCAACGAGAGGAACAGCCACCGCCATTAGATCTGCTGGTATTCCTGTGATAGTGGTCAACAAAGTTTCGGAAGGCAGACCAAATTTGGTCGACCGCATAAAAAATGGTGATATTAATCTTGTTATAAATATTCCATCCAGTCGTGTTGCACGAGACGATGATCAATTGATCCGTCAGGCAGCAGTTAGTTATAATGTGCCTGTGGTAACAACAGTTGCCGGAGCAAAAGCTACTGCTTCAGCCATTGCCGCCTTGCAAAGCGGACCTCTGGCTGTGAATAGCTTGCAGGAATATCATGAAAAAATTTCTAATACTGAGACAACCAGTCGCAGCCGGACGCAAAGCGTTAACATGCATTTTTGATTACATAGAAAAATAAAATGGCTGTAAAAAAAGAGCGTGGCAAAAAACGAAAATTGAAAAGAAATATTTTGGTGACTGACAATCACCGGGATATAAATCCTAGCCCAGCGATATCCGTCAAAAAAACTTCTGCCAAATCAAAGAAAGCTACCGCTAAGAAGGAACAAATAAGCTGGTTGGCTAATTATATTGACCACACACTTCTACGTCCGGCAGCTAGTACAGAAGATATCGTCACGCTATGCGCTGAAGCAGCACAATATAAATTCTTTGCTGTTTGTGTCAATCCTTATTATGTTAAACGAGCTGTAAAAGAGCTTTCTTCCACCGACGTGGCAGTGGCCACAGTGGTTGGATTTCCCCTTGGTGCTGATTTGACCGATATTAAAATTGCTCAGGCCCAACGCGCCCTTTTTGAAGGCGCTGAAGAGCTGGATATGGTTATTAATATCGGCGCATTGAAAGAAAAAGACACCGATTATGTATTAGCTGAAATTCAAGCCATTGTTAGAGTAGCCAGAGATCATCCGGTTAAAGTAATCATTGAAACTGATTTATTATCCCAGGAGGAGAAAATATTGGCCGCTGAGCTTTGCGTTAAAGCAGGCGCATCAATGATCAAAACCTCTACTGGCTTTGTCAAGGATGGAATAGGTGCCACTATAGAGGATATAGCATTATTAAAACAAACCATTGATAATCTTGCTGGCAGTAATATACTTAAAATTAAAGCCAGCGGCGGCATAAAGCATTACAATCAAGCCGTTGCCCTAATTGAAGCGGGAGCCTCCCGTCTTGGTACCTCCTCCAGCGTGAATATCATCAAAGAAGCATACAAATTGGATCCCAAAAACAAAGGTATAGGCTGATCGTTAAACTCGTAGGGGCGGATTGCATCCGCCCGTGTTTTATCCGCTCATCGGGATCCTGGTATCATCTGCAGTACTACATCTGACCTAGCGAGGAAATAAAGTGATTAACCAACAGAGATTTACTGGCCCATTTTTACTAGCTCTATCAATTAGCCTGTGCTTACCATTTGTCAGTGGTGGTATTTTTACTGTCGCTGCGGATCAAATAACCCCTAACGCTACCACCCCTACCGACCAGGCTCTAGATGATAATTCCGCTTATAAAAAGGGCGAAGAGCTATATGCGCGCATGAAGTTCAAAGAAGCAATTGAACAATATCGAGAAGTAATTCGACAACTTCCGGATAATCCAAGAATACATGAAAGGATGGGCGCGGCTCTGGCTGGAGACGAAGATTATGATACAGCCGTATTAGAAGAGCAAACCGCCTGTAAGCTAGATCCAAAATATTTTCTACCGCACGTAATTCTCGGTCAGATTTATGGCAATCAGAATAAAATGGATCAAGCACTTGAAGAATTTAAGCTGGCAGTGGAATTGAAACCAACCAGTTTTCATGCTCTGCTAGATCTTGGCTACGCCTACACGCATGTCGGCAAGCTTGATGATGCCATTGCCACTTATAAAAAGGCGATGGAACTGAAACCGGAAGATCCAACTCCCCATCTGAATCTCGGAGTAGTCTATTCACAAAAACAAGACTACGAAACAGCCCTGAAAGAAGAACAAAAGGCAATTGAAATAAACAAAAACATTCCCGAGGCCTATATAAACCTAGGCAATGTTTATGCCGATACTGGAAAAACAGATCAGGCTATTGAGCAATTTAAACAGGCTTTAAAATTGGCTCCTGAGCACCCAAATGCTCTCAGTGCTTTAGGCTGGATGTATGAAAAACAAGGCAATTACAAAGCAGCCATTGCTGAACAACGAAAGGCATTAAAGGCTTGCCCAAAATTTAGCCCTGCCCACAGGCGGCTTGCCGCTTCTTTAGTTGAATCTGGGCAAGATGCCGCCGCTGTTCCGGAATTTCAAGAAGCACTCAAATTGACACCACAAGATGTCACAGCCAGGGTGGAATATGCCAAGCTATTAGAAAAAACTGGCAAGCCGCAAGAAGCCTTAGAGCAATATAAAAAGGCCTTGGCTGTTAATCCGGAAGTGCAAGAAGCTAAAGACGGTGTGGCAAAACTGGATAAGAAATAAGTTCAGTGGGGCTACTGCTCAAAATCATCCTGGCGACAAAAAGAATTATGATTTGAAAGTTAAATAAAGCAGGATGTCCCTAGCGGATTTGTGTTTTTTTTGATAAGCTAGCTTATAAACTAGCTTATTGGAGGAAACAATATGCTTGAGATTGGGGCTTTTGAAGCAAAAAATAAACTAGCCAGTCTGCTAGACCAAGTAGAGCGTGGCGCCGAAATTCTCATTACTAGGCGAGGACATCCTGTGGCTAAACTGGTTTCGGCTCATGAAGGCTTCAATAAGGAAAAGGCGCGGGCAGCTGCAATTAGAGTTCGTGAACGTGCTGAGGCTCTAAAGCATGGACGTTTTCGCTGGAATGAATGGAAAAAGTACAGGGACGAGGGACGCCCATGAGTTTGGTGCTGGATAGCTCGGCGACGCTTGCGTGGATTTATAGTGATGAGATTACTCGGGCAATTGAACAAGTATTCGATATGGTTACTAGTTCTGGGGCTTGGGTACCGATTATTTGGCCCCTCGAGGTAGCTAACAGCCTACAGGTTGCGGTTCGTCATGGACGAATTAAGGCGAGCTTTCGCGATAATACTTTGGCGGATCTCGCTTTGATAAACATTAGAATAGATAATGAGACAAATACTTATGCCTGGTCCACGATTCTGCACTTAGCACATAAATACAAATTGACCCTCTATGATGCGGCCTATATTGAGCTGGCACAACGTAAGGCTCTTCCACTGGCATCCCTGGATCGAGAGTTGCGAATTGCAGCTAAAGCGATCGGACTTGGCTTACTGGGAATTTGAAGGTCGTAAGTGGGGGATATTGTAAAAACCTCATTTTGTCTAGTTCGCGTGAATATGCTTTAATTCCCTTGCTGGTCCCTTATTTCTTCCAGGATTGTTTCAGCATTCTCTCCTATCACTCGGCCAAATGTGGCCAGGAATTCGTCATTGTCTAAAGCACCGGAAGTTTTGACTGCTTTTACGAAGTCCTCTCTATAGGTACTATCCATGCCCCAGCTGATGTCGTCGTCCGTCTCTTGAATATCAATGGAAGGAACGCAACCTGGATCTTTTTCCACTGCCTCCTTTAATATCTTTATTGCTTCAGCCTTATTACCAGAATCGCTCAATGCTATAGCGTAAACAGCTCTGATTCGTCCAGAACTTTGTGCAGCATGTTCTAATAAACCTTGTTTTGTTTCTAAAGTTCTATTTGGTTCTTGTGCTAAATATTCAATAGCGTCGGCTGAAGCAAAGGAAGCATTGTTCGTACTACTCAATGGCAGACTAATACTGTGATTATTATCTCCATGCGCTAATTGATCATTTACTTTTTTTATTTCCGCCCTCACATCAATTAGCCTGGCGCGAGCCTGCTCTTGATCTAAACCGGTGCTTGATGAATTATCAGCGCGTGCAATTAATTGAGTGAAGTCTTTCTTCATATCATCTGTAAGGGCTTTTACACCGGAAGCGGCTAGTCGTACTTTAAACAAATCAGCATCAAACGCCTTCATCTCCTGCATAAATGATTCGGGCAGGGCTTTGCCGGCTTCGTTTGTACTGATCCGTTTTATGGCAGAACGAGCTAATACTTTTACGTTTTCCTCTGTAGCTTTAGAGGTTAATGTCCTTGCTAGGTGCGGTAGCGCAGCCGGCCCCATAGCTATTAATTCACTTCTTGCCGCCTCACGCTTGCCAAAATCCCGTTGACTAAGTTGGTCAATAAGTCCGGTTATTTTACTAGCTTGTTCTTGCTTAGCCTTTTTATCTGCGGCGCTCATGGTCTGTGCAGGCAGTTTTGCTCTTTCCTGGGCATTTAAATAAACGCTAACCAGTGGAGTCTCCTCGTCAGAGGACACCCTGAGTGTTTCGGTACCCTTTTCGTCTTTGCCAAAATGTACTCTTTGAGCGGGAACCTTTTTGTCATTAAAAGTCAAATCGTTTGAGTAATCAGATCGCCTCCTTGGCTTTACCGTCTGGCGATTTGAATACGTCTAAGGCATAAGCATCGGCCTTTCAGTTCACCAGCTAAGGCTTTTTCGCCTAGTGCATATCCTGGCGGAGCAAACTCCAAATTCTGGGCAACAGGTTTGCCGGTCTCTGGGTTATAGAATGTGCTTATACTTATAACGTTTTGAAATTCTTTTTCGCCCGATGGCATGATTAGTTTTATGTTTTGTGGTAAAGCAAATTCTGTTTTTTCAGCAACCTTTATTTTATTAATTTGGTCAGAAAATGTGGTGGTGTGGGTGCCCTTCTCATCCCTTCTTGCTTCTGCGTAAGCGCCTTCTGCATAATATATTTTTGTTGAACCATCTTTCCTATTCCTTTCTTCTCTATGTCCATCTAATCGGATTAGAAAATCTGTCTTATCGTCATGCCAGGTGAGCGTACCCTGCTCATCGACTTTGCCATTGGCATATTTTTTTGTTTCACCAATTTCTTTTCCCTTTGCAAATTGACGAGCTTCAAGAATGCCATCATCCCTATAGCTATATTTCGTTGTAATTCCGTCTGTGTTAGTAGTTTCTAGAATTCGTCCGTCTTTGCTATTTCTTTTTACGGCATAGCCATCTAATCGCTCTATATAACTAGTCGTTTCATCATGCCAAGTCAATGTTCCGTCGTTATCAACTTTGCCGTTCGGGTATTTTTTTGTTTCGCCAAGCGGCTTATCTTCCGAGAACTGCTGTGCCTCCAATGTACCGTCTTCTTTGTAATCATATTTTGTTGTTACGCCTTGCTTGTTGGTAGTTTCTATTACTCGTCCATCATCGTCCCCCGTTACAGACATAGGCGTTTGTTCTTTATCTGGTTCATCTGCTACCGGCGGCCTTTCCGGCTGATTGTTTTTCTTGCCACCATCTTGTCCTATGCCTTGCGCAAAAGCTCCTAACAAAGCGAATCCATTATTAGCCAATTGCTGGGCTTCTGGATTAAAAGCTACTGCTGCCCTTGATTTGGACTGAGCGTCAACCGCATTGTCCAGGTATGCTGCTTGTAAGTTAGCTTTGCTTGTATCGTCAGAAACGCTTTTGTTTAAATCCTCAATCATATCAGTCATGATTCAATCCCCTTTTTATTCGTTATTTTAGTAAAAAATTCAATTGTGCGCTTTTACAGCGAGGCTAAAACCTCGCCTCTTTTCTTGAAAAATATTCGAGCCTATCCTGTGCGGGTGCCGCTACCTCCGTAGGAGACACCCTTACCCTTTCGGTGCCAGCGGCCATCCGCGTAGCCGTCCCAGGTGTTGTCTTGTTTCTCTTCAATATAAATCATACCGTCTTTCACCACTGCTCTGGTGATGCTAACTTGACAGTGGGCACCACCCATTGTTATGTCAAGATCTCCGTTATTCCGTACTGTGGACCCGTCATTCCAGACAGCATGAGCCGTATTATGAGTAAATCTTCTAATGCCTTTATTTAATGAGTCCGAATCCGTGCCACCATAACTTGGCGTGAGGCGTGCTACGTTATAGACACATCTAACTAATTCATTACCCACTCTGTGACTGGTTTCGCTCTGGCCAAAAGCGCCACGACTGCCGCCCATTTCCGCACGGCTAAATTTGCCGCGAAAAATTCCCGTAGTTAAAACTTTGCGATCATTTCTTGCTACTTGGTCCGGAGCTTTTCTACAAAGGTAAGTAACCCCGGCATGTATGCCGCAAGAACCAACTCCGCCCTGTCCGACATATAGCTCTGGCTTACTAATTAATCTAATTAGACCATAGAGCTTTTTGTTTACCTCACGATCTGTCAGTTTTGCCGCCTCACCTTTACGTTGAGTGGTTACTGTTTTGGTAAATTCCCTAATACAGTTGGTAAGCTTTTTATCGTTGACATAACCTACTTTTTCGCCGCTCTTTTCAGAATATTCCTTTTTAAGATGATTCTGTTTAACCAGGTGGTTAATATATCTTTCTGCACCCTTTAACTGTCCTGATGTAGCGCCATGTTTTTTATATTCTTCCAGGAAAATTTTCTTCGCCCCTTCCACATCTGTAGCCCCGCCTGGAATTGAACCATCTAATATTCCACTTATTTTTATCTCAATTGGTTTGAAATAGCGTATGAGTTTCTTTTGTTTCTCTGTAGCATCAGGTGTGGGCTCTTCTTTACCAAGACCATCTATTTCTACGGGTCCTCCATCCCATTTAGATCCGTCCTCTCTTGTTTCTGGGCTGCCATTACCGTCGCCTTCTTTATTCTTTTCCAGCGCTCTGCGTAACAGCCCTCCTTTTGCCTTAGGCTGCTCAGAGCCATCCAGGGTTAAGGAGGGTGTATATGAGGATAATCTGCCCAGAGTGTCATTTACATAGGAGAGTGAGGGTTTGCCAGAAGCATCAGCTAATTCAATGTCCTTTGAAAAATTGCCTTTTTTACTTGAGGACAATCCTTTTCCTTCTTGGAGCACCTGTTTTAATAATCCATCGTTATTATCTTTGGGCGCACCAGAATCATTGTTATTATCATTGCTATCTACTAGCTTTGCTGGCTTGTCTAAAGCTATTTCTCTAGACATTTGAACCTCATCCTCCTACATATTGCAATTTAACTTTTGCATAAACTCAATTCCTTAGATATATGGCTATGGATACTTTCTCTTTTATTTTTTAAAGATATCCGTGCCATTAACCACCTTCTCTATGATTGGTTTCACTTTGCTCTCAAAAGCTGGGGGTACCGGAGCTGCTAAATCCGGGAATCCGTTTGCTTTTAACTGTTGTGAAACAGCAAGTTTGGCTATGGAGCTCTGTGCACTGGCACCGAATACGCTGTTAACATCCTCAGCACCGGCCTTGTCGCCCATGCCTGCAAGATAGCATAGAGAATTGAGCCCTTCAGCTGTCTGCAATGAATTTTTGAAATCAGCTAATCCGGGATCATTACCTACCTTATTTTCCAGGTCGGCCTGCGCTTGAGCATATTCAGGATCGTTTTGCATTTCTGCCAATCCTTCAGGCGTGAGAGTGTCAGGTATTCCGTCTCCGTCTGTATCTATAGCGTATTTGCCCAAAGGCTGGACATCGCTGAGTCGTTCCAAATATTTCCAGCGTAGCTGGCGAAATTGGCATAACTCATCTTGCCACCGTTGCCTTCTAACTGGCGCATGGTTTCAGCCATGACGTTGTTAGCTGCGGATTTATCACCTTGTTGTGCTGCTTGCGGATCGTCATCGGTTGCGCCGTCTTTGTCTTCATCTGAGGGATCCGGTGGATCTCCACCACCGCCGCCTCCACCGCCGCCACCACCGCCGCCACCTTCTGGGTTATCTTCGGCATCTTCTGAATCTTCTCCGTCTCCACCTGCACCTGCGGCTCCGCCGGCATATTTTTCCGGCAATTGGAGATCGGCGATACTATTTTGTTGGAAATAATTCTTTGCTTCTGTTAGTCCTTTGGATATATTGGCGTCACTGGTTCCCTTTTCAGCAAAAACAGTGTATTCACCATTAGGACCGGTGGGCGTACTGTGTTGAACGGTCATACTGCCATCTTGTTTGATGACGATATCAGCGTTTGCAGCATTAGCTGGGTTTGAATTATCGAGCATTTGCACATTGGCCTTAGCTAGAGTTTCAGTTTTAGCATCAGTGCCAGCTGCCGCTTGTTGTCCAGCAGCTGCTGAACCAGCGGAGTCACCACCGACTGGTGCTTGTCCTACTTCACTGCCGCCACTTGCTGATTGATTAAAACCACCTTGAGGCACGTCTGGTACACCATCTGCACCTTTTGTTGAACCGCCAGGTACGGGAGCGCCACCTAATTCCGCAGCACCTCCGCTATAACCAAGTAGTCCGTCATTCCAATATAGTGCCACCAGCACCGTTGCCAAAAGCAACCTGGTCTGCGCCAGGTACTCCTATAGTTTTCAGGAAGTACTCCACCTAAATCTGGCATTGCGCCGCCAATTCCACCCATTCCGCCAAATCCACCATCCATGAATCCTCCGGCAAGCAGTCCACCACCTTCCCAACCACCACCACCAGCTGGTATGCCCCCTCCTTCGAAACCTGCTCCTCCTAGTCCTTCCATGATTGTTCTCCTTGATTGATTTGAAATCTAATTCTTGTTGGTAACTACTCTTTGACTGTGATTATTTATTTTTTGCTTGCTATATGACATAGCTGCGGTCTGGGATACTTTTTGAGCATTTTTAATCTGGCTCTTCATTGAATATAGTATTAAAAGTTTGTGAGATATTTGTGAGATGGCGATGCCAATTATGCCTTTCGGCATACGGTTTCCCCCACTCTATATCTTTTCAATACTTAAGGTAAAAGCCAGCTATTGGGCGCGTTTTGCCAGATAAAACGTCAGTTTAGGCAAGCCTGGTAACTGTCCGCGGATATTTAGATCTCTTTATCGGCTTCTTCTGCTCACTAGGTTTGCTTGCCGGTGCTTTGCTTTCTGACGCCTTGCCGCTTCCTGGTTTGGGCTGAGGCATTATCCTGGCCATAACATATTCCAATCGACTATTGATCTCTTTTATTTGTGGCTCACTTAGTCCTTTTAATGAAGGTGGGATATTTAGTTTTAGCTGCGGATCGATGATCGACAATATTTTTGCCGGTGATTCCGTTTTTAAATCTAAATGGCTGCCGTCTCCTGCAGGCAAAGATCCCCATACTGTTCAATCAATCGCTCACGCACAGGCTTAAACACAGTATTAAACCTCTCAAGGTTCCTGGCATAGCGAGCTGCCTCAGGTAGACGGGTGCCCATCAATTGTGCCGGAATTTCAGGTATAGCAAAAATCACGCGCGTACTTAATGGAGGTCCTTGTGCTTCAGGTCCTTGTGGATCAGGCACAGTAGCTTGTATTTGGCCATCGCGCGTCAAACTTACACCATAAACTAAAATGGGTACCACCTTAGGTGTTTGAGCTTTGCCTTCTCCTTCTTGCGGCGAGGCTGCTTGCGGCTTGGGCATTACTGTTTCTCTGGCTACAGCCTTTCCGTCTTCGTCAATGCGAGTTCTGGTTATTGTCAAATTATATAAGCGAATTGACGGCGGACCATTTGGCTTGGATTGACTTTCATCAATTGGTATTGCACTGAGTTTTCTTTCCCATTGTATTGTGTGTCCAGGGTGCTGCAAATCAATTACGCTGCAACTGGCAATCATTTCATCAGGTTGGGCGGGATCATCGCTTGGCTTAATTGTAACTTTGCCACCGCTTTGTGTTGTCGCTTCTATCAGTTTAGGTTTACTACCATCGTCTTCAGTGGCAAACTTCAAAGTTTTTCCATCCGGTCTTAAAACAACAGTTGTATTTTTATCGGGTGAATAAGTAAATTCGCCGTCTGTAGTCACAAATCCTTCTTCTCCCTTTTGTGCCTGCCAGACTGGCTCCGCCTGTCTTTTGCCATCTACTACCGGATAAGCTGCCACAATGGTCGAGTCATCTGGTTTGTCGCTTTTTCGATCATGCACCAATTCCCAGTGATCATGATATTTTTCAGCTGTGTCGCGAGTGCCTGTTCTAACAATGTCGCCGAATTTATTCTTTGTCACATATGTGTCATCACGAGAAACTATTTGTTCGCCGCGTCCAATTAATGTATGTTGGGCATTTTGTTTGTCTATAAATTTGACTAGACCGTTGCCCAGTTCAAACTGTCGGCGTTCTTCACGTTCCATTTGTATTTGGCCAGCTTGATCACGTCGCGGTTGGCCGTCTTGACCAAGTACAGGTGTAGCTTCATCAGCAATCCAACGACCATCTGGCAAGTAGGTCCATATACGTTCAGCACCGGAAGCAGATGATTCTTTTATTTGGGAAATACCATTATTAAGCAGTCTGCTGTAACTTGATACTGGGTTACCATTGGCATCAACCAATTGCGTGTTATTGGCTATACCGTGAGTGGCACTATCGCCGCTGCTACCAGGGCGATTAGCAGTGCTCGTAGTAACACGATCACTGGCAATCTGAGCGGGGCGATTGATAGGACGATTAGTAACGCTATTAAGAGCAACATTTTCCTGCTTACCGCTTGGATGAATAAGATGCTCCATAAGAGTTATTATGGCTTCTTTTTTCTTCTCGGGCTTCTTCGGTTGTGGGCGCCGACCATCAACCTGAGCATCATCCTCAGCGTCTTCACCTTCGTCCACCACTTTCTCCCCAGTCTTCACCGGTTGATTATAAAAATGAACGCCCTTATCGGTAAAACCGTATGGGCCGGTGTAAGTATTCTGACTCCAATGTATAAGGCCGTCGCGAGAATCAACATAAGGCGTTTGTACGTCCCACGTCTGAGTGTTTCCTCTGCGTGTGGACTGGGTGAAGGCATTTCTTAATGGACCGACTGTAGTTTGCTCGGTGATCACGGCGGGCATATCTGAATCGATCACATATTGGGGAATACGAATGATTAATGCCCCTTGGGCCAATGCTGCATCTGGAGGCTTGATCATTGTAAAGCGCCCCTGATCATCGAAGTCAAATTCGGGCTTGCCCACCCCTGTATCGAGTGGAGTGCCATTACCACGAATAATTGTGCGCGCACCGGGGTTGGCTGCGCTTTCAAAAGAGAAATTGCTATTAGGGTCAAGTCGAGGATTAATGAGGGGAGCAATACCGGTTATTGGAACGCCGGTCTTATTATCAACAGCAACATATCTCTCGCTATCACCATCGCGTTTGTAGAAAGTTTCACCTTTCTTTCGAATTGTACTGCCAGCGTTGGTGAATTGCTGACTGATGATACCATCCACAATCCTGTGGCCGTTCTCGTATATCTCATTGCCCTGTGCATCTTGTCGAAAGACAGCCTCTACAGCTGTTAGATTATTATTTCTTTGTATGCGCTCTACAAGCCCATCTTTAACACCTGCGCGTACCGAGGCGTTCATAAATGGCTTGACTGTGATAGTTGATTCTGAAGGGACCTGAGGGCGTAATGCTGGTTTCTCTGCCGCTTCCGGTTTCTCAGTTGCTGGGCGGGCGGTGTTATCTTTGCTAGGAGTAGTTTGGCCTGTTCCTGGGGCATCTTTTATTGGTTCAGACCTGGTTTCGTTTTTTGGTTCGGCGTTTGCATCTTTAGCATCTTTAGGCTCCTCTGCGCTCTTCGCCGCTTTCCGTCTTTGTCTACTTAAGATGCCGCCTTTTCTGGGGGTTTCGTCTTGCTTGCTAGTGTCTGGGTCTTGCTCGCTGGTGCTCTGGTCTTGTTTAAGTACGGCGTAGACATATTCCAAAAGAGGATTCTCTTTGGCAGCAGGACTCTTCCCGTCGTTTCCCGACTGGGGGATAAGGTCTGCTGATCTAACTTCTAAGCTCATTGTTTTTTATCTTGCTTGTCTTGTGTTTTTTTGTACTGTTGTGATTATCGTCGAATTATTTACTGGTTTGGTCTAAGTTTTAGGCAGGTCCTGATCAAGGTTTGGGTTTTGGTTTTGGTCCTGGTCCTGGTCCTGGTTTTGGCTTCGGCTTCGGTCCTGGTTGTTGATCGGTTGATAAACCAATCTTTGACCGCAGCGTATTAATGAAATTAGGATCGAATGGTGGACGCTTATCGAGCACCAATTCTTTGTTTGCGTCTTTAAAGGCGATTACATGTGGGGTACCTTTGCCACTAGTTATCGGAAAATTCAAATCTTTGGCAATTTTTTGTATGCCGCCTTCAACTTGTTTCGCCTCATTTGTATCGACACGCAGGACAACTACTTTGCCCTTAACAGAATTGTCTTTTTCAAAACGTGTTAGGACCGATTGCTTATCGTTCTCACTGCCAACCACTATTACTAATGGTAATTTGAGATCGCGAGCAGTTTTTTGTGCTGTAAGATAATCTTTGGTTCCAAAATGATCAGGTCCCTTCGCTTTAAATTCTGCACGTCTTTGAGCCAGGGACTCGGTCGGTTTAACAGCAGGTTTTGTGGGAGTAGTGATCACTATTTCTCGTCGTTTCGGTAGTGCTGCTGTGCCATCTTTTGTTGCTGGGCGTCCGCCTTGCGCCGGTGTGCGGCCGTCTTTTGTTGCTGCGCGCGCCGGTGCGCCTTTTCAGTAGCGGCAGGTTTAGCTCTAAGCTCAGAGGCGCTGACCGGGCGGTCATAACCTGCATCTCTGTCTTCAGTAAATCGCTCAAATCGTTTTCGTGCCTTCTGGCCGTTGCCAGAGCTTCCCCCGGAAGAGGCTTTGTCGCCTCCAGCCTTTTGAGCCAACTTTAAGTCAACCCAAATGGATTGTCTTCATCCGCCAGGGCCAAAAGCAAATTAGCGCTGCTGAAATCATGCTTGAGCTGCCCACCCTTGAGATAGCTTTCTTCAAACAGATTACTATTTATATTGCCTGCCCCACTGGGCGAAGCTTCTATATTGTTTGGATTATCCACCATATAATGCCTTTTAGCTTGCTTGAGGACATAGTAAAAACCACGGTTCTAGATGCGCATAATCAGCACTCTATGAGCTTAAACAATAATTGTGAGTAAATTGGGAGATAATTGTGAGGAATTTGTGAGGTGGGCGGCTACAGTGGGATTTTCCGCATGACGGCTGAAAATTTAACCTCGCCGAGCGTATTGCCGACTGCTGATTTCCTTGTGTTATTTCTTCTTGCGGAAGTATTTGCGATAATCAGCATTTGGGTCAACGGTCATGCGATGCGGACCCAGGTCTTTCAGTCGGAACAAACCGGTTCCTGGACTGTAGGTATCTTCGTTGCCCCCATCAAGTTTGTGTGAATTGGTAATTAAGAATTCAACTTGGTTGCCGGTAATTTTTGCGTTTTCCATTCGCTCCGCATGTCCAGGGAACATAATCCAGATTGAACGATCCTTCAATGTTTCCAAAATGGACTCCTGGTTTTCGCGAATGGTTGAGTCATGCCGCATTTGGGGATGAAGCGCATTAAAATCTAGAACTGGCAGATTATTATGACCGGTGACGAAGTGATAGACATATTTGGCATGTTCCGAATTGGTACCGAAATTATCAGTACCACCTCGTGAACCCATTACTTTGGCAAATACTTTTTGTTCAAGCTCATCTATGCTACAGCGTTGATCAGTATTCTGGAAATCTATTGGGTCTAAGTTAACCCAAACTTTATTGCCTCTTTCATCCGTGCCGTTATATGTTACCCTGCCCTTATTTACTGCTTCTGCCATAAGGCCATAAAATTGTGCTGGGTTAGCGCGTACGCAGCAACCTGCAAGAGCCGCTCTGCCACATGACGGCATATCATTTTGATTGCCACCGAATTTCCAGGTATCTGAAAACTGGCGTACACCCTTCAATACCAGATCTACGCGCTGTTTGTTGCCGACCCCTGTACCTATTCCGCTACGCTCTCCAACAAGGAATTGTCCAAGCGCGTCATAAGTTCCGGCGATGTCCTTATTATCTGGGGCTTTCCAGCCCTTATCGCGCAAACTGCTCATCCAGCTAGGCTTTCTGCCTTCAATTTTATCTATCCATTCTTTGAATTGGGCGGTATCCGTAAAGTCAGTGTATTTCTCAAGCTCCTTGACTAATTTTTCTCGCGCTGCAATTACCGCAGCACTGCCGACATTACGGTCTGTCAAGTCAGAGTAGCGAATTTGCTCTCTGTCTGAAAATGCCATCGCGCCTGTAGTAATATCGAAAGATCTAACATCACGCCTTGTTGGTGTCAGGCTAAGAGTATCGTAAGTTATTACGTTATAACCAGTGTCATTGGCTCTCTTTTGCATCGTTTCCTGGCGCACTGGATCCTTTATGCTAGGAGAGACCACGTATTTGATCCTTTCCAACAATTCCTCCGGGTGATTATGAGCATCATCATAATTGTAGGCATATACGGAATAACCAGTTTTTGCCTCATTCAGTTTTGTTAGTTTTCTGATTCTCCAGGCATCGCCATTATTCTCAGTGGTGACGCGATCATGGCTGATCCTGGCAAAATCTTCGCCCCTAATAGTCGCTAATTTATTTCCATCGGGTTCTTCAATGCTTAAATCACCAATATCTGCGCCGTCCTGAGTGACAGAAATTCGCTCACTAAGGGGCCGTTTTCCGCCAGGAGCAGAAGCAACATCGATATTTATGGTTGCATGTCCTTTTGCACCAGGTGACCGTATAGAGCCTGTCACCCTTTCAATTTTCGGTTTGCCGTCAGCATCTACTATAGTTTGGCCATCAGCATTTTTCTGGTATGTAATTTCTAGATTACTGTCTCCATCGGTTATTTTTTGTACAAACCCATTCACCTTTGTTATTTGTGTGTGATCACCACGTCGTATTGTTTCTTCTTGATCATCAGCGGCTAAATCTGGTGTTTTGGCGAAGGCATCATTAAATGCAATTTGTGTATCGTTCGATCTGCTTAGTCCAGGCGTGGAAAGACCAAAAGCTTTTTGTCTTGTATCCAAATCAGAATTGTGCACGTCTTCCAGACAAGCGCTCTTAATATCAGCGCGTTGTTGTTTTTCCGCGTTTTCTGGATTGTCTGGTATTGGTGACTTCTCTGACATCTTTCTACCGTTGTTTATACATGTAATTCAGTATAAGCAGAAGAAAGAATAGTTTCTCGTCTAATGAATTACTCAGGGTTTCTCTGTTTTAATCTTCGCTGTCATATAATTCTTTGTCATTTTACCCAGTAGTCCTTCCATTGAATCAACGGGAACTTTACTGATATCGCCGTCGAAGTCTTTTTGAATTCAGGCATAGACTGTAAAGTTTTCATGACATCCATATGCGATATCGCAGATTTTACCTTGCCGGCATCCATTCCGGTGGAGCCGAAAAACTTATCAACATCAGAGTTATTCAAAGAGCCGCTTTGTGCTTTGTTAGAAAATTCAGAGAATTCTTTAACCATGCCCTTCCCTGCATCTGATTTTAAGAAATCTTCATTGGTCAGCTTGTCGGCTAATTCGCCTAATGTTTTTTTGGATTCCGGATCATTCTGTATCCAGATCGCCCAGATCCTCTTTAGCTTTATCGATTTCTTTCTCGTATTTTTTCATCAGTGCAGCTAATTTCTTTTCATAATCAGGATCATTTGGATCAAGTCCGGATAATTCGCTGAGGAAGCCAGCCGGCAAGAATGAACGCAATCCGTTCTCATAAGCCGCGGGCGGCCAGCCACCTATTGTATGGTTAACATATTTATCGACAGATTTCCAAACATTTTGTCTTGATTCCGGGGTGCCGCTGGCTGGGCTTCTGTCGCTCTTAGAGTCGATCAAATCATCTGCATTATGAGCTGGCTTGGGCACGCTTTCTCCGCGCTGAGGTGCATTGGCTCCTCCTCGCTGTGACGCAGGATCTCCTTTTGGTGCCCCGTTTATTGGATCTCCCCCTTTTCCACCACCGCCACCACACTGTCCATTTGGACATCCGCTTTTAGCGTATCAGTCAAATCACTGCTATTGCCTTCAACCTCACCTTTGAGGCTTTTGCCCAATAGTCCTAAGAATTTATCGTGAACGTCCTTGGGTGCACCTTTTTCTGTGTAGATTTTATAGGCGCTAAGCGGTTTGCTAATGTTTGTGTTTAAGGTGATGCTGCCGTCCTTATTAAAGATAATGTCTGCTTTTGCAGGGTCATCCACAGTAGAGAATTTTGCAGTGCCATCTTCGTCCAAAAGTTCGCTAGCTGATGGTTCTCTGAGTCCATCACCGAGTTTAAAGTGTAAATTGCCAGCCTCGGGATCCTTCCCTATATCGCTGGGCAAATTTCCCTTGATTCTAGCCGTATTATCCACAGCATTCGCGCCGTCAACTGCCGGAGCGGAATCATCGCCAAATACCATTGTTTCGCCAGTAGTTACCGCAGTCTCTTCTTCGTCGGTATTGCTGCCGAACACTTCACCTTCCATTGGGAAATCACCCATTGCCACTCCTGCGCCAGCGCCAACGGCATCGCCATAAAATGCTGCATATGATGTTCCGACCGGGGCAGTATAGTATGGAGTAATAATCCCTCCCTCTAACGGAGCACTGCCGATAGCAGGATTCTCAGCTCCCTGTACCACTTGATTCTCTGGTGCTGGTCCTGTCATAACGACTGTCCTCCTGGTACAAACTAATTGATCTGGTAAATACTTTAATTACTGGCAATTGCCTAAAGCTTAAATAGGGTGACCGGTACTAGCGATATATAAATCTGGTAATGCTTTCGAAGCTTGGTAAATAACACAATTATCGTATTAAAAGTTTGTGAGATCTTTGTGAGATGATCATTAATTATGGACGCTGACCATGGGGTTTTTCCCACTCGGATCAGTACCATGTGCCACGGTTGAAACGGGGAGTATATTACCGAAATCGTAGGGGCGCAGTATACGCGCCCGTTAATGTAACGGGCGGATGCAATCCGCCCCTACATATCCACCGGATAAAATTCAATCCATTCAACCGGCTGGGGATCTTCGAAATAATGGCAGGCTACCCGCAAGCCCGGACGCTCATAAGTGACCATGGCAAATTCATCTACTTCGATCTCTTTAACATCGCCGAAGATCTTTTTAATGCCATCGATATCAATCGGCACCAAATTTTTATCTGGGAATGTAGCTAAAATGCGGATTTTGGCTATGGTTTCCGGATCGCGGTTCAAAATCACTACTTGTACAGATTTATCAACGAATTCCAGCCATTTGCCATTACCAAACTCAACTTCTCCTTTGGCCGAACCAAATCTAGCAATGGCATCGCTTACTTTACTAATACCTGGTACAAGACCATTCCAGCCGTCATGCGGATGCCAGGTTGATTTACCTGATTCTTCACTTAAATTGTCACAACGACTAGTTTGTTTACTCATAATATTTGACTCTCTTTCTGCTCTATCTACTTATTACCTT
The DNA here is from genome assembly GCA_963767815.1 of Candidatus Melainabacteria bacterium. Taxonomy (GTDB): domain Bacteria; phylum Cyanobacteriota; class Vampirovibrionia; order Obscuribacterales; family Obscuribacteraceae; genus CAVYFJ01. Next base: position 178,844 of record CAVYFJ010000005.1, read on the forward strand.
TTTTAGGAGAATGTTTTTGCATGAAAGCAAATACCAACTCTTTATTTGTTTCATTTCCTGGTTTTATCTCACCTGAAGGTATACGTATCCAGCCGTCAGGATTCGGGGTCCATTGCCGCGTTAATTATTTTTTGATCTGCCTCTTCTACCCAGCGATATACTTCCTCGGAGGTCGTTTCACGCAAATATGCTCTTGATGCTTCATTAATGCCATAGAATACCCATACTTCAGCCGCTGCGTCTTTCGGATTATGATAAGCATATGAGCTTGGCAGTTTAGTTTTGGCGACACTATTTATATCAGGTACTATTGCTTTCTTAGGATCAACAGGTTTTCCCGACTTATCAACAGGACTGCCAGAGATATTGCAGCGTATCGCTTCGTAACCATGCGCTGTTGGTTTGTAATAGAAGGTTTGCTTTTCGCCATCGACAAGTTCTTCGCCCTTAACTAACCATATTCGTCGGTGTTTTCCCGTATTCTTATCGTCCTCTTCAACCATTTCCATGCCAAATACTTTTCCTAGTTTGAGGTCCAGGCTGCCGTCTCTAAATCCTTTGGGATCAAGTCTATAGGTAAAATCATGCGACATTTCGTGCGCAATAGCAACTTCAAGTGCCTTATCTTTGCCGCGCATATACCTTCTATCACCTTGCAGCATTGTTTCTCTTGATGCGCTAGGATTGACGCCTATCGCATTTTCCCGAGGGTTATGATAACTGTTTCTAAGGTCGCTAGCGACATTCCGCCCATCAAAGAAATTGATATTAATCCCTCTTTGTGGATCAGCTGGAAATTTGGGCAAGATCTTTTAAGTGTTTCCACTTCGGCACGAGTTAAATTGCGAACTTCCCCGCGTGGATTCTTATCGCTGTCCCTGCTGCCGCGAAAGTGAAGGTCTTTTTCTATTTTTTCTTGTTCGGTCAGGGTCGAGTTTTTCCCTATGTTTTCGCTGTCGCTTATGCGAATCTCTTTGAATGCTCCTGGGCTGCTACTACCTTTACTAAAGTCCCGGCCTTTCCGGTGTTCGATTTGATAGCCGTCCTTTGGATAATACGGGGGATGTGTCTTTATAACAACGCTTCCGTCTTTCATTTCTTGTACTGTCCTAGTCATACCATCTAACGTAACAGTAGTTTTTGCTTCACCTTTTACACTGGTTTTGTCAGATGTCGTCGCTGCTGCCAGTTTTGCATTGTCTGCTTGCTGTCCGAGTGCTTCGCTCACAGCCGGAGCCGGTTTTTCGGTTGACTGTTGCTGCGCATTGGTTTCGCGAGCGGTTGTCGTAACCGCTGGTTTTGGATTAGTAATATATTCTTGTTGAAAGCAGCCGGCAGCACCTTCAGCAGCACCGCTACCAGCATCATTTTCTTCAAATTCAGGTGTATATTCCGGCAATCTAATTATGCTCCGTAAGGCTGGCTGATTGCATTGAACTGAACAGGACTTTATCGGGCAGAACAACTCCGCTGTTTAGGATATACCCTACTTATCATAAAGAATGTAGGCTATTTTACATGGAAGAGATTAGTATTTTACTATTAATGAAAGTTGCGCGAAGGCAATGACGGCGTAATAACTTGGCTTATCTTGGCTTCATTGGTTATTGTAGATAAAGGTGGCAATGACTGAGCATGATTGGCTATGATATTGATTACTCCTTCATCAATTTGTAGTCGCCCAGAAAAGGGCCACAAAATTTTGTTCTATCAATATCGTTTTATATGCTTGCAAAATTTTTGGCTTGATTATTATATTTGCCAGTCCAGTTTCATCTTCCAGAGTAAAAAACATAAAGCCTTTAGCTGTACCTGGACGTTGGCGGCAAATGATGCAGGCAGCTACAGTTACATATTCACCATTTTTGCCTTGTTTTAAATCAGCACAGGCTCGCATGTTCCGACTTTTAGCCCAGGGGCGATAAAATTGCATTATATGAGCATGGGTAGAAAGATGCTGAGTTTGATAATCAGCAATAGTTTTTTCTAATTCATGTCATAGCGGCAATATTTAAATCTGCCAGTGTCAATTGTCGAAAACCAAGTTTGTCGAATAATGGCTTGTCTTGTTTTTTATTGAGAGCAATAATTTCCCATAAAGCCTGGCGTCTTTCAGGAATAAAACTTTCAAAAGCCCCTGCTTTAGCAAGGCTTTGTATTGTCTGATCACCAAGATGGCTGCGGTGGCAAACATCTTTAGCTGAAGTAAATGTGCCACCTTCTTTCCAGGCTTGTTCCAGCAATTGTTTGGCCTTGCTGCCTAAACCTTGCATATACCTGAGTCCAAGGCGGACATTGAATATGTTTTGTCCATTTGATCCGACATCCGATCGTTGAAATTGTAGGGGCGGATTGCATTCGCCCGCGGGCGTGGAGAACACGGGCGCGCATGCCGCGCCCCTACGTCGATCATCATCTATCGTTTCTAAGGTGCAATCCCAATTGCTTTTGGCTAAATCTAGCGGCAGAAATTTTACATTATGTCTTATGGCATCTTGAATTAAAGTATTAGGGTTGTAAAAACCTAAAGGTTGGGCATTGAGGGTGGCGCAATAAAATTCTGGGGCAAAATGTTTTTTTAAATAAGCAGAAGCATAAGCAAGTAAAGCAAAAGAAGCCGAATGGCTTTCTGGAAAACCATAATTAGCAAAGCCTTCTAATTGATTAGTTAATGAATTAATAGTCTCTTCAGTAAAACCATTTTTGCGCATGCCAGCAGCTAGCTTTAGACAAATTTCCGACATTTTTTCTTTGCCGCGTTTAAAGCTCATTACTCGCCGTAATTGATCTGCTTCACTGGGTGTAAAACTGCCGGCAATTACAGCTACCCGCATACCTTGTTCTTGAAATAAAGGTACTCCCAAAGTGCGTTCAAGAACAGGTTTAAGTGAAGGATGAGCATAAGTGATTGGTTCTAAGCCGCGCCGGCGGCGTAAATAAGGATGAACAATATTGCCTTGAATAGGACCAGGGCGAATAAGAGCAATTGAAACCACTAAATCATAAAAACAAGTGGGCTTGAGCTTGGGCAAAATGCTCATTTGAGCACGTGATTCAATTTGAAAAATACCTACTGTATCTGCTTCTTGTAGCATTTCAAATACTTGCTCGTCATGCATGTCTAATTTGGCTAAATCAAAATCAATATCGCGATGCAATTTAATTAAGCGCTTTGCTTCTTGAATCATTGATAACATGCCTAAGCCCAAGCAAGTCGATTTTAAACATGCCCATGGGCACAAGATCATCTTTGTCCCATTGAATAATCAGTGCGCCCGGGCATAGAGGCTGGTTCAATAGGTACAAATTTACCTAATGGTTCTCCTGAAAGAACAAAGCCACCCACATGAATAGAACGATGCCGCGGCAAAGCATTAAGCCCGCGACAATTTCAATCAATAATTGCATGCGCTTATCGTTTATGTACTGAGCGCATGTCGTGTCTTGCTTGGATTGCGGGCGGATTGCATCCGCCCATACTGACAGATGCCTCTGCTGGTCGTACGCTGCTCACTATGATTGTGTCTGGCCTCTTCTCGCATTGATATCTGCTGATCCTTCGCCTGCATGTCCATGACTGGCGCAATCGATCTATTTGTTCGGGTGAAAAATCCAATACACGGGCAGCATCTCGTACAGCGAGCGCCCACGATAAGTAATTGCTTCGCACACCATGCCAGCATGTTCACGCCCATATTTATTATAAACATATTGCAAAACAATTTCTCTGTGCTGATGGGCAATATCTAAATCAATATCTGGTGGTTCATCTCTGCCTTCACAAATAAAGCGTTCAAAAAGCAAATCCATAGCTACAGGATCTACAGCAGTAATTGATAGACAATAACAAATAACTGAATTAGCTGCTGAGCCTCGACCTTGTACAAGAATACCTTGACTGCGGGCAAACATGACAATATCCCACATAATGAGAAAATAAGGAGCAAATTGCATGCGTTTAATTACAGCCAACTCGTGTTTAATTTGTTCTTTATGTTTTATCTGTTAAAACAGTAAAAAGGTGTTTTGCTCCTTGCCAAACTAATTGTTCTAAAAATTGATCATGACTTAAATTATTTGGTGTAGGAAAATCTGGTACGAGGGCTTTAAGGCAGTCAGTCTAAATTGGCATCTTTCCGCAATATCAATTGTGTTTTTCAAAAATTGAGGATAATCACGCCAGATAGATTGCATTTCTTGAGGTGATTTAAGACACCAATTATCATTTGGTCTTAGGCGGCGTCCAGCTGTTGATAAAGTTACATTGTGTTTTAAACAAGTAAGCACATCATGAATAATGTGCTGTTTGCGCCTGGCATAATGAACATTATTAGTCACCACACACGGTATCATATAATAATTAGCTAATTCATATAATTCTTTAGCAAGAATTGCTTCTTGAGCTAGCCCATGATCCCATAATTCAATAAAAAATCGATCCTGGAAAAATATCTTTAAATAATTCTATTAATCGTTTGGCTTCTTGTATATTGCCTGCCAGCAATCTGACTGGGGATTGCTCCATGCGGACACCCGGATAATGCTATTAATCCTGATGCATAATGAGCAAGAGTTTCATAAGATATTTTTGGTAAGCCACGTGCACAATGAGAGCGAGCCTGGCTAATTAAATAACAGAGATTTTTATAGCCGCTGATATCTTCTACTAATAAAATCAAATGTGAATCATCTATCAGAGTTAATTCTGCACCAATAATAGCCGGCAAATCAATTTCTTTAGCTGCTTCAGCAAAACGAACAATGCCGCCTAAATCATCATGATCAGTAATGGCCAATGCTGTTAATCCGAGATGCTTTAGCCGTCACTACTAATTCTTCTGGATTAGAGGCACCATCCAGTAAAGAAAAAGAAGAATGACAATGTAATTCAGCATATGTCATTGACGCTTACTCAAAGAACCGACACCACCAAAAGGAATTGTGTCCATGTTGGAACGACGTATATCCCCGGAATCGTAGGCGCGGATTGCATCCGCCCGGAGAATCGTAAGATCGACGATCTTGATAGGAATTGTAGGGGCGGGGCTTGCTCCGCCCGTTTTAATCATAAACCCCCTCGATACACCAATTATTTTTTAATTTGTCGTGTGTAAGCAGCATCAATAACGATTGGTGATCTTGCTTTCCGGATACATATCAGCCGGCGCAACTAGAATCTTGTAATAATATTTAGCAGTGGCTTTACTCCACCACTGGCAGGATAAATATTCTGGCTCGCTTATTGATTTGATTTTATACCAGCGCTTTTTATAATTAATTGCCGCCGGTCTGGAATCTTTTAATTGCACTAGTACCTGAGGTGGTGGCATGGTTGGTCTTAACACAAGATCCGCTATCATTTGTTCTTTGACCTTATGTTTTGTATATGCTACATCTACAGGCAAGATATTCTGTTGTGCTGACTCACTGGCCACCGGTATCCAGACCCCGGCATTTTCACTTATATATTGATCATTCGCTTTGGCTGTAAAAATTTTGTTTTTGCCCAGCCGAGCAGCAAAGCGTTGCAATAAAAGTAGCTCTGCTGTTGTTAATTTATTGCTTGCCGTATTTTTGTCGGCAGACGTATTGTTCGTTGCTAATTTATCAAAATTAGTCTGTTTCCATTGTTCTTGCGTAAAACGAGAAACACTAAGCCCTATGCCGGTTAATTCACGCTCAGGAGCTTTAGCTGCTAAAGACAAGCGAATAACTTCCAGTAGAAATTTGGCTTCATGAGTGGGGCGTATTAATTCAAGAACGCGCTCATCAAATTTATTGGTTTCGTGATATAGCGATAAAACAAGCTCTTGGGCTATAAACCCTTCTTCTTTTAAATCGACAGTAAGTCTATCGAGCATTGACTTTAAAGCAAAAACAATTTCATTGAAACTACTAATTGCTCCGCCTAAATCAAGAAAACATTGAAAAGTTTTCTGTGGTTCTGGCACAGTTGGTTGGCGGTTATCTATGCCTTGAGATAATTCCCAGGGTTTCCAAATAATTTCACCGGCTTTGCTGAAACGCTCATTCAACTCAGCTAGAGGCAAGCTGGCTAATTTACCCATCGTTTTAATACCCAGAGCAAGTAGAGTATTTTCGATTTCAGGATCCAGTCCCAGATGTTTAATTGAAAGTGGTGCTAAAAATTGCGCATCATAGCCTGCCGGTATAATATTAATACGTTTGCTTATTGAGCGAGAGGCAACTATGGCCGCAAAAGCACTATCGGCAATACCAATATAAGCATTGGTAAAGCCAGTTAGACTGCATGTTTTTAATACATGATGGCAGAATTTATTTTCTCCCCCCCTTAAAGACAAGCCGGAAGCATCAAGAAGAATTACATCCAGTCCTTGCGCTTTTACTCTTGGCGAACAGCTGATTAAATCAATAACTAAGTTTCTTTGTATTGTTTTATAGGTTGACTCATCTTTTATTTGTTTATGTTTTTGCTGAGCGGCGATCTGGAACTGGGGAATGTGTAAACAAGCGATTCGCGACATAAGCAGTAATTGGTACCTCCGTATTATGAGCAAGACCATTTTTAGTAATGCAGCAATTGATAGCGGGCAAAATCATAGTTTTGCCGCATAATCCTTCACTATATTGAATATTTTCTCCCCAGTGAAAATCTAATTGTGTATAAAAATTCCATCCTGCCGGCAGGTTATTATCAGTCAATAAAAGCAAAGCAGTTTTAGATTTACTCAAAGAATTTTGCCAACGAGCATAAACTTTGCTTGATCGCCAGCTCATTTGTTTATTAGGCTGGCTGCTCGAATTGTAATGCGAGTTTCCTGATCCCAAATCAACAATCACTACATCAAAAATATTGGAGCGGACTAAAGTTTCTGTTGCCCAGAGATAATCATTAGCAGGCAAATCTCTTATCACCCAGAATTTACCTGGTGGTTGTTCTTGATCTTTATGTTCATCATTTTCAATAAAAATCCAATTGCTAGCCAGCAGCTTATCTTCTTTATCTATGTAGGCAATCTGAAAACCGCTGGCTAACCAGTGATTGATGATTGATCGCAAAAGAGAAGTCTTGCCGCTAGAGGCTGGACCAATCCAGGCACTCATTTTTTGTCTAGCCAGACCGCGAGTAAGACCTTGATCCAGAAAAGCCAGACCGGTGGACAAGGTTCTTGTTCTTGCGGCAGTATTCAGCCACTGCCCTGGAAAAAGATCTTCCAGGTGTTCTTTGAGTTTTGCTACTGAAGTGCTCATGGATTATGCCTACTTTTGGCGGCAGAAAAGATAACAAATTTGCTGGGCAAATTTGTTTGCAATTAAGGACAATATGGGCTTTGTATTCTTGACAATGAGAACGATAAGGCTATAATACCATACAAAGATATGGGCATCAAGGTGTTAAAAGCAAAGTAATGCCTTGTGTTGACCCCCTTTTTGTAGTACACTGTACTTCGTAATGTTGGTCAATGATCAAAACTACATACAACTTAGATTCTCTTGATCGGCACGGTATATCTACAGCGGATGCGGATGACGTGATAGCAACTGGCATATGGGAAGAGCTTGCACCAAGTGAAAAGGGGAATGACCGATTGATGTTTGTTGGTTTTACGTCTAGCGGACGATTGCTTGAGGTCGGCGTTGAGTATTTTGATGCCGATAATCTCGAACACGTATTCCATGCCGATGATGCGACCAGTCATTACAGAGTTATATTTAACAAAAGGACCAAAGGCAAATGAGCACAACAAAGAAGAAAATAACAGCGCAAGAACGGGCTGCCAAAAGTCAGGCAGCAGCGCGTCAACGAGTAATAGAGCGCGGAATAGTTCAATTTCGAGCAGATGAAGAGATTATGGATTTGCTATTGCGTGTGGCTACGCACAAACGAATACCTTATGGTGTTATGTGCAGAGCCTGGATAGTTGAACGGTTAAGGCAAGAAGCTGACTGTCTAAAGCAACCAGCTTGATCTAGTTATTGAGAGGAGCCGTACTTTCTCCTTCGAGCACGTGGGTTTTCAGGTAAGTAGTTGCTTACCATAATGGCAGTCCAAGCCAGGAGTTCTTTTTTGTCTGTGATCCATTCGACCCAACATCTTTGCCTGCTTCTAATTGTTTAGCTTCAGAGTCTCTTTTCAGTTTATACAATACGTCAGCATAATTTTTTTTGATTGCTGTTACTACAGGATCATCAGCGCCTAACTGTTTTTCTTCCAACCCTAAACAACGTTGATAGAGCGGCTCGGCCTGCGCATATTTACCTCTATGATCAAGGAAAATTGCCAGATTCAAAAGAGTTTTAGCAACTTCCGGATGCTCTGATCCTAAGACTTTCTCATTAATATCTAAAGCCTGCTTATAGAGCTGTTCCGCTGCCTCATCTTTGTGTTCCTTGGCATAGACACCTGCTAGGTTCTGCGAGATATAAGCTATTTCCTCCGGATGCTTATCTCCATAGACATTTTTTGTAATCTCCAGAGCATGTTTAAAAGTTTGTTCCGCCAGATTATATTTGTTTTGATGATTGTAGCTAATAGCTAAGTTGTTAAAGCTTCGCGCCAGACGCTCGTCCTGCAAACCGGTCTTTTCGGCCTCTTTTAGCGCCAATAAGAAATATTTTTCTGATTGGGCATCTTTGTCCTGCTTGGCCGCCTCTATTCCCGCCTTCGTATACTTTTGCCATTGGTTATCCTCTGCGTCGCAAGCACCATTTGCCGACAAGTAGGCAATAAATAATATTGGCAGGAAGCTTTACCAACTGTAGCTCATATAAATTCTCCTTTTCATTACACAAAAGCAAATATCTTACTAGAATACCTTTCCCTCTATTAATCGGCTAAAGCGTCCATATAAAATTTAATTTCTACGCTGACCAACTTAAACTCAGATTCAGACCTTGAAAGGCGACATCTGTCAACTCAGCGTGGCCTTACAGAATTTTAGATTAAAAAATGGCTGCACCAGTCCCATCTCACCGGATTCTCACAAATGAAATCTATGATGGGCTGAAGTCTTTCAATCTCCTTACTAAAGGCCTTATAAATATGGCAGGACCAGAGGGCACTAAACCAACCGATAAACAGGCTGAGCGCAAAGCTGACCAGCCACAGGCGCCCTCGAATGCGCAGAAAGAAGTAGCTGGTGAACGGGGAACCACTGGAAATAAGAGTATTCAACGCATGGAGACGCCTAATAGTAGTGCGTATGCGGACTTGCCGGCGAATGTATTTGCAGAAGCGAATGATCATAAGTCTGGTGCATTTGCGGATCGCCAGACAAAGGGAAAATTAAATAAAAAGCCGGGTCAAAATGCAGACGGTAGATCAGAGTCCTCGGAAAAACATGAAAAAGCATCATCTAGAACTACTAAAGACGGAGAAAAAGATGGACAGAAATATCTGCAGCTTTTAAGAGAACACCCTGAATTAGTGCCAATGTTTGCCTCGAGCACCAATGACCTATCGCATATTAGTGAAGCTGCGCGCAAAGATCTCAAAGAGAGAAAATATGATCCACAAACTAGATCAATGGGAATTGGTCCGGAGCCTGGCACAGCAAATAGCGCACTTGTAGACCGCCATAAATTATGGCGCCCCGATCCAAATTTACCAATGCCGGAAAATCCAAGCAAAAAAGAGATGTTGGCCAAATGGGCCAATTTACAAGAACGCAGACAAGAAGGGCAAGGTGAGCCCAAACCCGATTTCTTCGGTCTAGAAGCACAAAAGGCCAAAGAAAAACAATTTGAGGCGCAAAGCAGCGGCCTTTTAGGCAAATTAGATTTGCTCAATGCCAAGCCTGCTGATGAGAAGCGCAGGCAAGAATCTATCGATTTTCAATTAGCAAATGCTAGCGACAAGCAACTTAAAGAATTCAAACAATTGCAAGATATTGAAGAAGCGCTCGAGCATGACCCAAAAATGCTTCAGCCTGAAACTTTGGCTAAGATGTTAAAGGCTGATCCAGATAAATTAACAACGGAACAAAAAGATAACTATGCCGCTCTAACTGATTTACAAAAAACACTGCGTGCTGGCGACGGAGCGATAACCGCCCATGATGCCCTAAAAACACTTTATGCTCATGAGAAATGGCGTAATGATAGTCCATTATTTGGCAAAGATAATCAAGGTTTTTTGCGTGAGATTGTTGGACGTAAAAATGACGCTGGTAAGCCAGAGCAATTTGTTGATGGAAACCTACGCACCGCTAGCAATTTTGAATTGGGAAGAGTATTGGCGACAATTGATCACGAAACGGCGCGTAATCCAAATGCCGATAAAGAAGAGCTTAAAGGCAATGCAAGATGCCGTTCGTGATGAATTAGGCTCTCGACTAGGGCGGAAAGTGGCTCTTTTCGAAAAATATGCGGAGAATGAAGAGGGCAGATACGGACTGGTCAACAAAACCATCAACGCCTGGGATTGGCATACTGGGACATCAGGTGGCCGTTTAGCTGGATTTGGCAATTCTGACACAACGACCCAGGCAGCCAGAGATCAATTAGCCAAAGCGGCCAAAGCGTGTGAAACATTGCGAACAAAAGACGGTAGCAATCGGGAATTCATCGACGAATGGCAAAAGCAAGCTATTGTTGTGGGTCAAGCGCTTCACTTAACTGGTTACCATTTAGATATGACTGCCCAGGCTGCTCAAGGGCGTGTAGATAGACTGTCTCATGGCAGCGAAATGGCCATGTTCTTGGCTGGTTATGGAGTAACCGCTGTTCTGGCGCCGGCTACCGAAGGTGGTTCAGTCCCCGTGGGTGCGTTGGTGGTGCCACCGCTGGCGGCTGCTGTCGGTAGAATTGGGCCGCAGATACTGGAATGGCAAACCTCGAAAGCTGGAGGTGAAGAGTACGGCTGGGATAAAGCTGCTAAACAAGGACTTTTTGCCTTGGCAATAAATTCACCAATTATGCCTGGAGGAATGCTTGCCGAGAGATTAGCCGGTAAAGGACTTGAGAATGTAGCACTTCATCAAGTTGAAAATGCGGCGGTGCACGGACTGGAAAATGCAGTGGTACATGGGTTAGAAAATGCTGCAGTAACCGGGCTAGAAAATGGTGCGATGCGTGGATTAGAAAATGTGGTAGTGAGCGGACTGGAAAATATTACGGTACGCGAACTAGAAAATGCAGGGGCCCAAGGACTAGAAAATGTAACAGCAACCGGGCTGGAAAATGCGCTAGCAAATGGTGCTGAAAAAGCAGTTTCGCAGCCGCTAGCGACACGGCTAGCGCAAGGAGCGGCCAATGGGGTTGTTTCGGCAATAGAAAATGCGCCAAAGAACGCCGCAGTCGCTTTCACAGATGGACTTGTAGCCGGCTTTGGTGAAGAGATGTCGGAAAGTGGTGATTTTGCCAAGGCAGCAGAAGCCGCGGCAAACCGCAGTGTTATGGGGTTGGCTACCGGACCGCTTATTATTCCTGCTGCACAAGGTGCCGGCAAACTAATCGGCAAAGCAGTTCCCAGAACCCGAACAACCGCAGACAACTCACGCCTCCTTGCACTAGCTGAAGACGCAGCCCGCAGAGCACAGCCAGACATTGTGATTAAAGCTCCAGCTCCGTATGATACTAGCAGAATCAGTACAGATGTAACTTCTGGTGGGACAGCAGAAGCATCAATAAGATATCTTGCTTCGGAACCTGCTGCTCGAGATCTGCAGGCGATTCCTCCAGGACATCTGCGAGAGGCTCCTACTCAGCATTCTGCCCCAGCGCCAGGAAGTGGAAGCGGCCCAAGACGCCTCCATAATTTGGACTACAACGACCAATTTACTGAAATGGGAGGACACGTTGATCAGCATGCTCCAGGTGGCAGTACAAAAGCTTCGCATACTGCCAAATCCAGCGATGGAACATCTACAGTGGGAACGGAGGAAGCAAGGGCGAATCTTCACAGAGAGATTTTAAGAAATGGGATTTTAGACCGCAATCCTGCTGAGCACACAGAGAAAATGTCTATCTTGGCTGAACCCGGATTAAGTCAATTGGACCTCGCCGATCGGTTGCAACTATATAGATCAACAACTGCAGCGCAGTTACGAGATCTCGCCGATGCGGATAGTCATACGCTACGAAATTTTATTCACCCTTCCCATGCACCACAAGGTGGGTCCGATACCCATGCCTCTGCGATACCGGCACCGCACCATGCCGCCGGACAAGAGCGCGTGGGTCCTCGAATAAATTACATGCGGCCTACTCCAGGTGATGAAGGCGGCGCTGAATTTTGGGGACTGGGACGACATCAGGCGGGCAGACCAGAACCGGGTGCCGATCCGCCACGACCGGATGCAGGACAGCCATCTGGTCCTAGAGGGCGAGGCGGAGGAAGACAGCGCGGGAGTCAGGAACCCCTAGCAGAACGGACAGCCGATTCAGCGCCCGAGGTCCACGCGAGAGAGGGAACAGGACACCAGCCAGAAATTCCTGATAGCGAAGTTTTTAGGGCACACAATTCCAATCAACAGGCTGCATTAGATGGTCTCGGTGCCCGCGCCAGAGAAAGCTATGCTGAATTACGCCGAGCCTCCCCTGAACTTGATTGGACTAATGATGATATCGTGAGTAGAGCAGCTCTCTTATCACACAATGATTTTACTAACCAGATGTTCCTAGATAGCAGGCAATTTTTAATGCAAGTAGATACAGACATACTGAGAGGCTTACAGAGTGCGCAGCAGAATTTAGCCACCCCAGCAGGACGTAATCCTAATCCCATAAGATCCTTTCTGATTCAAAACCAGCATCCTGATTACGGACATCCTTCTCATGGCGATGGTCCACAATATGTTTATGATCCTGTGCGTGCAAGAAGTACCGGAATTATTGCAACGTCCAACTTGAATCGTTTAGATGATCTTGATAAATCGGCTCTGGGAATGCTTGATCCATCAATTGTCTTGCATGTCTCCAACGAACTGAGAGGAATCCCGAATCCCCAGCAAACGCTCGGCCAACGCGTCTCCGCGATCGAAACTCAACTCCAACGTCCCGCTAGGGATGTTGCAGATAGAGCTAGAGCAATTGCTCTTACAGATCCCAGGATCAGCAAACCTCCGGACGATTGGGGCAAAAATATAGGAGACGACGCACAAAGACTGGTAGCTTGGCGTCAAAGGCTAAATGAAACCTTTAGTCCGGAACAGCTGGGAAGGTTAGCTAATATGGATAATATAAATATGGTAAGTAGATGTCTTACTAGTGTTTTTGCCAATCCGCTTCATTTGAGTGGTCAGGACAGCATCAGCACGTATATCTTAATTAACGGTTCAGGACTAGGACGTCTCTCCGGTGAAACGCAGAAAGCGATCCTAAATAGATTTGGTAATGAAAATTTGCCTGCCTTGGCTAAAATAGCCGATCATAATCCAGAAGCAATTCCCCAATTCCTTGCTGTAGAAAATGAAGCTGCCCGAAGTTTTGGCACTAACCGTCTGGCGCAGGAACCAAAGGCGCAAAATGCGGAAGCTTTAAAGACCCTTCTGTTGCAATTGGGTGACAAAATAGATAACCATGATTTTCACTCATTGTTGGGCTTAGGTGCAAACGCCACTCCTGGAGACGTCGGTCAAATTGTCGCCTTGCATGCGCTAAATCCCGCTGTCCTTCAGGGCTCACATAATGTTGATAATACTATATGCGTAACAACAGCGCATGCGGACACCGCATTAGCAAAGGCAAACCTATCGCCCGAGGACAAAGTACGCTTGATATTAAATTGCAAACGGGGCGAGGAAATAGATGTGTACGACCCTAATCAAATAGCCAAGATTTTGAAGCGCTAAAAAATCTAAAGCCTCAAGTACCAACAGTCAAAACGGCAGCACCATTTGTTCTGCCGTTTCTAAAATCAGCTATTGCTTGATTAGCTTCCGCTAGAGGATATGTCTGGGTTTGCATATGCAAATCTACTTTTTCTGCCATGTCTAAGAATTCAATTGCATCAGCGCGAGTTAAATTAGCGACGGAACGGATTATTCGTTCACCCCAGAGATATTTATATGGAATGGCCGGGATATCACTCATATGAATGCCACCACATACAATGGCGCCACCTTTGCCCACTGATTTTAGAGCAGTTAATACCAAATCGCCCACTGATGCAAAAATAATCGCTGCGTCAAGCTCTACCGGTGGCGCCTCTCCAGATCCCCCTGCCCAGACAGCACCCATCTTTGTAGCAAATGCTTGCTCTTTACTGTCGCCATCTCTGGTAAAAGAATAGACTTCTTTATTTTGATAACAGGCTATTTGTGTCAGAATATGAGCGGCAACACCAAAGCCGTACATACCAATACGTTTAAAATTACCAGCTAATTTATATGACCGCCAGCCAATTAGCCCAGCGCAAAGCATTGGCGCTAGACTAACTGGATCATATTTACTGGGCAAAGCAAAACAATAATTTTCCTCTGCAATAACATATTGAGCATAACCGCCATCGCGCGTATAGCCAGTAAATTCTGCCCGGTCACATAAATTTTCTTGGTTATTCACGCAATAAATGCATTCACCGCATGTATGTCCAAGCCACGGTATGCCAATTAAATCACCAGTTTTAAATCGTTTCACCGCTATGCCCATTTCTGCAATGTGTCCCACAATCTCGTGACCAAGAATAAGCGGTAGTTTAGGATCCGGCAATTCATTATCATAGACATGCAAATCGGTGCGACAAACGCCGCATACTACGACTTTTACTAGAATCTCATTGGCTTTTAGATTCGGCAAAGTAACTGCTTGCATTTGCAAAGGTTGTTGTGGCTTGGTGAGCACCATTGCTTGCATATGGCAGAATCCTTAGTGTGTTGAGAGTGCTTTAAGTTTAGCTGCTACTTTCGCTGCTTCATCATTTTTGTTATTCATCTGCAAGAAGTTCTGGTAGTTTCCCAGCACCGACAAATAATTCTTTCGGTCGCCACTTTTGGCCAATAATGGTATGGCCTGATCAAAATATGTCTGAGCGCGCTTATTGTCTTTTATCAAACAGGCTACAAGAGCGCAATTTCCATAAACAGCACCTAGATTTCTATTTATCAGATCATTATTAGGATCTATTTGATGTGCTTCTTCCAGTTTGCTTACAGCAACCGCCAAATTTTTATTTTGCACTGCCTGAGCAGCTTCAGCATTTAGTCTGATTATCCGCGCGAGATTACTTTGATTATCCTGTTCTGGCAGCATGCCGGCAACATTCAAGGCGGAATGCTCAGCTTGCGATTTATCTATACTGTAAAGTGCAACGAGGGTATTTTTATCACGCGCGGTAAGTGTGCAATCCATGCCCGAAGTCAGCGGATTGCCAAACATCATATCGTGAGGATTAGGGCTGTGATTAACTAACCCAAGAGCATGTCCAACTTCGTGTAAAGCTACTCGTTTAAAATATTTATCCGATAAATCTGCGCCGGAAGGCGTCTTTGTTAATATGGTGATTTGCACTTCTTTAATATTGTGTCCGTCGGGTATGAGCAACGCATGCCCACCTTCGGTTAGCTTAGTCATGTCATTTTTGTCACTTGTCCAGCCGCATATAATCTGAGCTTGGCGCGGATTATTAGTTAATATAAAACTAGCCTGTCTTTGTGAGGCATCTGCCCATTCGGAGAACGCTTGTTGCAGAAGGATACTAAATTCGGGTTTGTAACCATCTGTAGTATCACCGGGTTTGATAAAGACTTTCAAAGGCATAGACCTGGTGGCCAGCGCAGAATGCCGTTTTTTGCAATTTCGCTTAAATAATTTGCTGCCGGTGTTGATTGATCATTCGGCATGCTGGCATTTTCCGCCAGTACAGGCCGGGCAATGGCTAAACCGTGCAGCAAAATGACTACAAGTAAAAAGGAAATAGAATGACGTGAACGATATTCTGTTGGTTTAAGTGAAATTGCTGGTAAAATCATCACTGGCTATTTATGCATAAGCACCCCGACCTAAGTATCGTACATTGACAAAGTTTATAACACAATGCCAGATCTCCATTGGAAGAATAAAGAAACAAAATTGCTTGCTGATTGCCGCGTTTTTTCGGTTTACCGTCATATGGCTCAAGCACCCAGCGGGGATGCTGTTCTCGATTTTTATGTACTTAAATTATCCAACTGGGCCAATGTTATTCCTCTCACGGTCGATCAACAGGTTGTTTTTGTCAAGCAATACCGACATGGTACTGGTCAAGTTACCCTGGAGATTCCAGGAGGTATGGTTGACCTGGGTGAACATGATCCAAAACAAGCAGCAGAAAGAGAATTATTCGAAGAAACTGGCTATAAGACTAGCAAAGAATTGATTTTCCTTGGTCACCATCACCCAAATCCAGCTTTGCAAAATAATATTTGTCATACTTATCTGGCAACTGATGTGGAAAAAATTAGCGAGCCTCTTTTTGATCCAGGGGGATATGAGTATATTGAGTTATCTTTAGTGCCACTATCTGAGGTGCCAAATTTAATTAGCAGTGGTGATATTACCCATGGTACTGTGATTGCCGCCTTTTACTATTTAAACCTGTATAATAATAAAAACACTTTCTCGAGGAATAAATGACAAAATCAGTACGCTATCCGGCAATTGTTTGTTTGCTTCTTTTGCCGCTTTTATTAGTATTAAGCGGATTAATTACAAATACGCCTGCCCATGGTCAGACAGCTGCGCCTCAATCAGCAAATAAGAATGTGCCGGCAAAGAAGCAGTATACTAATAATAGTAGTGTGGAAAAAAGCAAAATGAACAAAGCAACTAAAGTAGAAAAAGCTGTATTTGGTGCCGGTTGTTTCTGGGGTGTAGAAGAGACCTTCCGTCAGCTGCCAGGGGTTGTCTCCACAACGGTTGGCTATAGTGGCGGTACCGTTAAGGACCCATCTTACAAGCAAGTTTGTCATGGTGATACCGGACACGCGGAGGTCGTACAAGTTGAGTATGATCCTAAACAAATTACTTATGCTGATTTGTTGAAGGCGTTTTTCTCCAGCCATGATCCAACCACTTTAAATCGCCAGGGTCCTGATATTGGCCATCAATATCGCTCCGTAATTTTTTACATGAATCCTGAGCAAGAAAAAGAGGCCGTTGCTGCCAAGGAGAAATTTCAGGCAGAAAGTGGTCGCCAGGTTGTAACGGCCATTGAACCGGCTAAGCCCTTTTATCGCGCCGAAGAATATCATCAGCAGTACTTGGAAAAGAACAATCTTAAAGTCTGCCATTAGGCCTAATGGTTAATCCGGCTGATGCTTCTCACAGCTTGGGTTTGCGGCTCTAATTGAGTTCCAGTCCCGGGTGTCATTGGGCGCTGAACTTGACCGCGAATAACTTTAGAGTTATTCTAATACTGGAAACGCTGGAATAACTTAAAATAATCCAGCCTTTTTCCAAGATACATCTATATATAGGCAATAGCGCAGAGGCAGATAAGTAACTCAATGGAAGGCATCAGTGTAGAAAAATTTTTGCAGGATCATGGTGTCAAACCAACGCCGCAGCGTATGGTTATTGCTCAATATGTATTACACAGCAAGCGCCATCCAACTGCCGATCAGGTATTTCAGGCAGTCGCTGAAAAATTACCCGTTGCTTTATCTAGGGCCACTGTGTACAACACATTGAATACCCTTGTCGGCGCCGGCGCGCTCAAGGAAGTTTATCTAGAATCAGGACCTGCTCGTTATGACGCCAACATAGATGAGCATCATCATTTTATCGATGTAAAAACCGGCCAAGTTTTTGACATTGACGCCAATAAAGTCAAAGCACTAGCGCCAGAGTTGGGACCCGATTTTAAAGTCCACCATTATTCAGTCACATTTTTTGGTGAAAAGTCATCAAACTAACTCAATGTCCACGGGCGCTTCGTAATCTATGCCTTCTAAGCCAAAACCAAAAAGTTTGAGGAACTCGGCCTTATATCCTTCGATATCTGACAATTGACGAATATTTTCTGTGTTCACTTGCGGCCAGAGAACTTTTATTTGTTCTTGCACAGCCGGATCCATTTCTAGATCATCAATGCGAATGCGCCCGTTTTCATCTAATTGAGGATGATTGCCGTTATACAACTGACTGGCGTAGAGGCGGTACATTTGTTCAATACATCCTTCATGCGTGCCTTTCTCTTTCATTATTTTATAGAGCAAAGAAACATACAGTGGCACAACAGGTATAGCAGAACTTGCCTGGGTCACCAATGCTTTATTCACCGAAATATAAGCGTGCCCATCCAATTTTTTCAGTTTGTTGTTAATTGCCGGCACAGTAGTTTCTAAATCTTTTTTGGCTCTACCGATGGTGCCATCGCGATAGATTGGCCAGGTTACTTCCGGTCCAATATAAGAATAGCCCACCGTTATAACACCTTGTGCCAGCACACCGGCGTGCAATAAAGCATCCATCCACATCATCCAATCTTCCCCACCCATCACAGCAATGGTGTCATGAATTTCTTGATCGCTAGCCGCGTCAATGGTTATGTCTTTCACCACTTCTTTATCTGTGTCCAGAGTTTTGGCTGTAAAAGATCTACCGATAGGCTTCAAAGCAGAGTTATAAACGGCTCCAGTTTTTGGATGGCAACGTCTCGGTGAAGCAAGACTGTAAATCACAGCATCCACCTTACCCAGGTCTGCTTTAATCAATTGCACCACATCGGCTTTTGCCTGATCAGCAAAAGCATCGCCATTGATGCTCTTAGCATATAAGCTGTCTGCATGAGCTGCTTTTTCCAGGGCATGCGCGTTGTAATAACCGGCACTTCCTGCCTTGCCATTTTCTACGGCGCGCTCAAAATGAACGCCAATTGTTTTAGCACCCCAGCCATATGCCGCGGTAATTCTTGAAGACAGACCATAACCAGTGGAGGAGCCGATAATGAGCACATTTTTGGGACCGTCCTTAATTGTTCCTTTCTCTTTGACATAAGCAATTTGTTGCTGAATATTTTGCGCGCAGCCAACAGGGTGTGTAGTTACACAAATAAAGCCGCGTACTTTTGGTTTGATTACTGATGCTGTTAAAGTGCTCATATTGTCTGTCTTGCCTCTGTCCGTGTGTATAGCATCAATATAACTTGCCATTTAGCTTAGAATTTTAAAATTCTTTCAAGATCATTATCTTGATTACGTTGTATTGTGGTCTGGACATGGTCATACCAGTTATGAAGTACAGCCACAAGTAGGGCGTTGGTAATCATGCAAATATTGCTTGCTGAAGATGATGCGGTGCTTTCAGACGGCATCTCCAAGGCCCTGAAACAACATGGTTATTCAGTGGCTGTATATGACAACGGTCTGAGCGCCCAGAACGCAGCCCTCGATTCTAATTTTGATTTGCTTATTCTTGATCTTGGCTTACCCAAACTTGATGGGCTGAGCGTTTTGCAAACAATTAGAACCCAAAACAAAATAGTGCCCATTTTAGTAGTCACCGCCCGCGATGGCCTCAATAATCGAGTCCATGGGCTGGATCTTGGCGCGGATGATTACATTACCAAACCTTTCGATCTTCCCGAGCTTGAAGCAAGGGTACGGGCCTTGCTCAGGCGAAGTAATCAAGTAAAAGACGAAGAATTGATATTAGGTGAATTAAAATTTGATATAAGCGGGCGCCGAGCTTTTGTTAATAGTGTGCCGCTCGAGTTGTCAGCTAAGGAATTAGCGGTGCTTGAATTTCTGATGTTGCGCCCAGGCAAAGTAGTTAATAAGGAACAATTAATTGAGCACATGTACGGTTGGGATGAAGATGTCACTTATAACGCCATTGAAGTCAATATCCACCGCCTGCGTAAAAAGCTTGAGATTGCCAAGATAAACATTCGCACCATTCGTGGGCTTGGCTATCTCTTAGATACCATTGAAAAAACGTGAAAACAGAAAAAACAGCATCGATTAGAAAGCAGCTTTTGAGCTGGTTGTTGATTCCCATTGTCAGCCTATGTCTTGTTAGCGCTGTCATAAGCTATATCATTGCTATTAAAATTACGACCCAAGCATATGATGCTGCCCTCACTGAGTCTGCTCGTGAGTTGGCCAATCGACTACTGATTGATCAAAGACAAATTGGCCTTGATTTGCCGCCTGCTGCGCTGGCTATTTTTAAAGAAGACAAAATTGACAAATCATATTATGCCGCCTTTGATGATGGCGGCAATTTAATCAGTGGCGATCCTGAATTATTGCCTATTGCCAGTTTTTTGCAAAGGCGAAATCGCCATGCTGAAATCAGCTTTGTCGATAGAAAAATTAATCGAGCAAATGTGCGCATTGTTTGTATGAAAGCAGCGGTACCAGATATGCCCCTGCGCAAAGCATCGATATATGTTGCTCAAACAACACTGAGGCGTCAGGCACTGATTAACGAGATTTTGGGGGCAGTTGTTCTGCCGCAGTTGTGTTTGATTAGCCTGGCTACTCTTGTTGTCTGGATAGGAGTCTCGCGGGGTTTGGCACCGCTAGAGGCGGTGCGTCAGGCGATTGCCAAGCGCACTCAGCGTGATTTGCGGCCGGTGACCGAAGTAAAAGCGCCCATTGAAATTCAACCGTTGGTTGCCGCAATTGACGATTTGCTTTTGCGCATAAATGAAGATATTGAGTCACAGCATCGCTTTATTGCTAATGCTGCCCATCAGCTGCGCACACCACTTGCTGGATTGAAAACACAAACTGAGCTTGCTATGCGGGCCGATAACTGGTCTGAATTGGCCAATATTCTCAAACAAGTTAATAGCAGCGCTGCCAATGTCACCAGATTGGTTAACCAGCTATTGGCTTTAGCCAAACTTGAACCGGCCAGCGCGTGGCTTGGACCACAATCAGAAATTGATCTCAATCCAGTGATTAAAGAAGCGACCAGCGATCTTGTTCTTTCAGCAGTACAAAAAGATATAGATCTTGGATTTGAAGGATCTGATCAGCCGGCAATAATAAAAGGCAATAGCGATAGCATACGCGAACTGGTTACTAACCTAATCGATAACGCTATACGTTACACCCAAACAGGCGGAAAAGTGACTGTTAAATTGGCAGTCAATAACGGACATTCATTCCCAACAACTATTTCGCAGGAAGCATATAAGTCCCAGGATAAAAATATTGACAAGCCAAAACATTCCGCGGATATCAAGAAGACCCTGGATACTAAGTACACTGTAGACTTGTCAGTAGAAGATGATGGCCCTGGAATTCCTGCCGCCGAGCGCGAGAAGGTTTTTGAAAGGTTCTATCGCGTATTGGGAAATAATGTTTCAGGCAGCGGATTAGGATTGGCAATCGTCAAAGAAATTGTCCAGGCACATGAGGCACGGATTGCAATCAGTCCAGGAAAATACGATAAAGGGACACTTGCTAAAGTCACCTTCCCACTCCAACCAAAATAACGACTATACGGAAATGCCAGGAAATAGTGTAGGGCAAGCTTCAGCGGCAAGCCGGACTGGCCTAACCTATATCTGCTGTGTCTATGTATCGACTCGTATTAAAAAGACAAACATGAACAATACTCGATCGAGTAAAAAGCCCGTATGGCGCGCCCATACAATAAATGACAACAGCGGATCATACACTGTAAGTTTGGCGCAAGCTTTTGTAAGTTTGGCGCAAGTATATCTGTGTAAGGTGGTCATAGCCTGGAGCGGGGCAAATCTTTTTATTGCTCATCGGCTATATTTTTGTAAAGAGGTTACTTCAGTGGTAGTGGAAAAAGCAGTTTTGCCGGGGCAGACAGAGTCTTCTTCTAGCAACAATGTAATTAGTCTCAAATCAGCGCCGCTGTCTGGCAGCGTTGAGCCAGCGGATCAATCATCATTAGTCGAGATGCTCATTACCGAGCTGCCTGTTGCCGAATCGACGTCAGAAGCCAACTCTTTTGATCCTATTGTGCAAACAGAAGAAGATTTACTGGCTCTTGAAGAGAAAGTTTGTTCTCATGGCGATACTGTTCACTATGCCAAAAAGCCAAAGATTTTTGCTCATTGTTCGGGTAGCTATTTATATGATTCATACGAAACACCATATCTTGATTTGCAAATGTGGTATTCGGCCGTAAATCTTGGTTATGGCAATCCTAGAATCAATAATGCTCTAAAAAAGCAAATAGATACTTTGCCGCAATTAGCCTGCCAGTATTTGCATAAAGAAAAAATTGAGCTTTCGGCAAAAATAGTCAATTCTGCCAAAAGAGCTTTTGGTGAAGATGGTCGCGTTCATTTCAATGTTGGTGGTTCTCAGGCAGTTGAAGATGCGTTTGAAACTAGTGCGCAAATCAACAGGCAAAAGCAGACAATTTGCTTTTGAAGGTGGGTATCACGGACGCACTCTAGCGGTAAGCTCCATAACTTCTTCTTATAGATATAGAGAAAATTATGGTGAATTTGGTGATCGTGCTGAATTTGTGCCTTTTCCTTATTGTTTTCGTTGCCCTTACGGCAAAAAGGTGGAGTCTTGCGAGCTTTATTGTGTTCAACAAATTGAAAGAAAATTTGAGCACGAATACACCGGCGCCTGGAATCCAAAAACAAAGAAAAGCGAATTTGGTGCTTTTGTTATTGAACCAGTACAAGCTACCGGCGGCTATATCATTCCACCGAAAGGTTATTTTGAGCGATTGGCAAAATTGTGCAAAGAATATGGCATTTTGCTTGTTGATGATGAAATTCAAATGGGTCTTTTCCGCACTGGCAAACTATGGGCTGCAGAAAATTTCAATATCAAACCAGACATAATGGTTTTTGCCAAAGCGCTTACTAATGGCATGAATCCACTTATCTGGCATCTGGGCCAAAGAAGAGCTAATCAGTCCGGATAAATTTGGACCAGGCTCAACTCACTCTACATTTTCTTCTAATAGCCTAGGGCACTGCCGCTGCTTTAGAAGTGATGAAAATTTTTGAAGAGGGCAATTACGAAAAAACAGTCAATGAAAAAGGCGCTTATTTCCTGGACTTGCTCAAAGACTTGCAAAAGCGCCATCCGGAAATTGGTGATGTTGCCGGTCTTGGGTCTAGCGTTGCGCATGGAAATGTGTGAGGCGGATGGCTTTACTCCCAGCCGCGAATTGGCTGACAAAATGTTCCAGCGCGGGTTGGAGGGCAATCTCAAAGTCAATGGCAAAAAGCTCGGACTTATTCTTGATATAGGTGGTTATTATAAAAACACGGTCACACTGGCTCCATCGCTTGAGATTTCTTACCAGGAAATGGACCTTGCTCACGATGTGATGGATTTATTAATTGGTGATTGTAAGAAGCATTAGAAATGACGAAAATATTGGAGTTCGATAATTTGAAAATTAACCATGCGGATCAGTCGCAGGATCTCAGCAATACACAACTGGCTATCTTTTGTGATTTTGACGGTACTATCACTACCACAGATACCACAGATGTTCTTCTCGAGGAACTTGCTGATCCGGAATGGCTAGCAATTGAAGAGCGCTGGAAAAGGGGCGAACTAGACGAAGAACAATGTCTTAGCCAACAAATACCACTCATTCGTGGCGGCTGGTCAGCCATTGCCCGAGTTCTTGATACTATCGACGTGGATCCTAATTTTAAACCATTTTCGCAACAGTGCCGCGCAGCGGGAATTCCCCTCTATATAGCTAGCGGCAGCCTGGATAAAACAATAAATTATTTCCTGGATCGAGAAGGCATCCATGTGGATGCTGTCTGGGCCTCTAAATTGTCCATATCTAGCAACGGTGACTTATCCATTGAATGCCCTTATGCCAAGCCCAAAGGCATTTGCCGTTTGCCTGTCTGCGGTGCCTGCAAGTGCGCTCTGATGGATGCCGCTGAGCCTATAAGAGATATTCCCACCAAAACCTGTCGCGTGGTAATTGGGGATGGCCGAAGCGATTTTTGTTGGGTACAACAAGGAGATCTTGTTTTTGCCAAACCTAAGCTGGCTCAATATTGCAGCGAACAAAATATAAACTATGTTCGTTTTGCTGATTTTACAGATGTGCACAAATATCTAAGCAAATATCCGGCTTTTGCTGCTGGTGCTGCAGAGAAATATTACGTTCCAGCCAGACAGAGCTTTGCTTATTAAGGCGTTTATAATTTAAAATTGAGTGCTGTTGTACAATCAACAGCAATAAGGGTATGCGAATGGCTGAGGCAGAAAATATAACCGCAATTTCATCTGCCAATGATGTAAGTGCAAAATCCGGCATCGGTGTTTTATTGATGCATGGCTTAACCGGCATGCCGGCAGAAATGCGCCCGGTTGGCCGCCACCTGGAGCGCCTGGGCTATAAAACTGTCACGCCCTTGCTTCCCGGACATGGGGGCACCCATCACCAATTATTATCTACTAAGGTTGAAGAGTTTATTGAAGCGACATCAAACGCGGCCCGTGATCTGGCTAAAGAATGTGACCAGATATTTATCTGCGGTTTATCAGTCGGCGGACTTCTTGCTGGACTGATTGCCGTCGAGCAAAAAATTGACGGTATGGTAATTATGTCGCCGACACTTTATTACGATAAGTCCTCTTCTAAAATTTGGAAAAATGACTTGGTCCTCAAGGCCATGTATGTAATCAGCAGCCCTAAACTTATTGCCAACAATTGTTATTGGACAGAAAAGCCACCCTATGGTCTAAGAGATCCTCGTTTACAACGACAGATCACAAAACAAATTGAAGCGGCTGCGCGCGGTGATAGCAATGAATTTGGTTTATTTCGTACTTATTGGGGCTCGCTTAGAGTGCAATGGGTATTGAAAAACATGTTTATGGAAAAAGCTCACAAAATTAATTGCCCCACTTTAGTGATTCAAAGCTATGAAGATACATTCACTAATATCGCTAATGCTACAGATGTATATAAAGAAATTGGCTCTCAGGACAAGTCATTAGTGATCCTCACCGGCTGTGATCATGTTCTCACTTTAGATCTGTGCAAAGACCTCGTAGCCTCAGAAATAGAAAAATTTATCACCCGTTGCTCCAAACAGCCTACTTTATCTATTCCGGCGCCAAGGCAGGCAGTGCATGGCTGATAAGAATCGGGTAAGCGTTCAGTTCCACAACACGTTAGCTTCATTGCTGCCGAATGAACTTGCATTGCTCAGAAGTACAAATGCTTGCATAAGTGCTAACGACCAGGAATTAAATGGCAAAGCTTCTTCGCCTTCTGCAGGTGCTAGACATATGACTGGGCTTGTAGCGCGTGTGGAAAAGAAGCGACTTTTGTTTTACCTATATATAAGGATGCCTATCTTCCTGATTTATTATTTTCTTCCATGCGCGGCAATGCCAGCAAAGCAGTTTTAAAGATGTTGGGACAAGAAAGAAAACTTTCTTTGTTGGGCTTTGGTTTTACCGGCAAAAAAATCAATTGCACTGAGCAATATCAATCCCTGCCTAACGAAGTAAAACATTTGACCTGGCAAGTTATATTCGATTCTTTGCTATCTCTAACTGATTCCAATAATCTTGATCTTGTTGCCTTTTGCAATGTACCCGCAGAGATTGTGCTTGAGCTGAGCAAGTCAACCCTTTCTTCCTATTGCCTGGCGGACAACAATCTTTTCCTCTCTGGTTTTGCCGTTGATTCTCCATTTAAGCAATGCGCATCCGGTCAAACTATTTTTGCCTTTCGCAATAAGCTAATCAATCGCTTACTACGAAATGAATATCCATTGTCCACTCAAGCGATAACTGTTTCATATCAATCAGCCTGATATAAGTCTGTTGCTGCAGAATCTCACCAGGATTTTTGCTGATCGCATACGCGGGCTATATTTGTTCGACATTCAATTGTCTTTTGTATTGCAACTTTTGCAGTCCCAGCGCTTGTTAATGCAAACTGATATCCACTATATGGCTTAATAGCTGCATTTCATACTTTAAAGCAGATAAACTTTAAATGTCTTATGGGGTAGTAGAATTATAGAATTGGCTTGCTATACTAATTACATAAGCGGTGAGTTCTTACAAAACAGTTAAGAACTTCGAGCCGAGGGGATAAGTGGAAACTTCAGGTCGGCGCTGACCAGAAACAGTAGCGATATCCCGCCATATGCGAAGGACTGACTGAAGCATAAGGAAATACTGAGCCCATGTCGCAAGGGGCAGTCAGACAGTAGCAAAAATACCACCGTAGATTTAATCTAGGTGGTGTTTTTGTTTGGCATACTTTCTATATCATGGCGCAGGACATATATTTTGCGATTAGTTTCAAAAGCCATATTTAAATCTAGCCTCAGCATCTGCGTAATTTCAGGTTGCCTTTTCGATATGGCCGCTTTTGCCCAAAATTTGTCCCCTCTACAAACACCCCCACCAAATAATCAGAATCCATGGTCTAATTTTTCGCCCCAGACTAATTTAAATAATCTACTTAGTAATCCCTCGATTCAGCGTTTACGTTCCAACCCCAGCGGACAGATAAGTCCTGATTATTGGAACAACTTAATGAATAGACGCATTATCGGTGCCGGGACAGTTCTCACTGGCGTATTGGAAGATGACATATCCAGCAAGAAAAGCAAAGCCGGTGATGTATTTTCTATCCTGCTTAGTGATGGTTATTCTTTCAATAATCAGCTTTGGCTTCCGCAAAATTCAAAAATTGTTGGCACTGTTGTCAGTGCCAGTCCTGCCGGTAAAAATAGAAACGGCCTTGCGGGTAGCATTCAAGTAAGCCTGCAAACGCTTGTACTTCCTGATGCCAGAACCATACCGATCAGCGCCTCTATTGAATACAACCCTGCCCAACAGCCAACTAAAACAAGCACAAAAAAGAATTACAGCTTACCGGTTGCTCAGTATGGAACATCAATCGGCTCAGGACTTCTTAGTACCGCCGGCGCGCTGACCAGACAATTTGGATTGCCAATTTCACATCCCAGCTCCGCTATTCCAGGCCATGAATTTTCTATCGACAAGGGAGAAGTTTTGCCAGTCAAGCTTAACGCAGGCTGTAGATGTAACTGGACTAGTTCCTCCTACTGCACAGCCTATTACCACCCCAGGTAATACTCCTCCAGCTGGCCAAAATTTTCCTAATCCAACTAATCAGAATAATTTTCCCGGTCCAACAAACCAAAATAACTTTCCGCCAACCGGTCAGAATTATTTTCCGTCTCCCACCAACCAAAATAATTTTCAGCCAACAAACCAGAATAGCCCACCGACAGCAGGACAAAATAACATTCCACCAACTGGTCAGGACAACACTCCATCAACAGGCGCGAACAATAATCCCGCTCCAGGCAGCACAGAACCTTTTTTTGCTCTACCTCGTGTGCATGGCAAGCTAATGAACGATCCTAGCAAAGTCCCGGCTCCTGGATTGACTAATCCAGCCAACCAGCCCTCCCCAATTAATAATTACGGTGAACCGGTCCCCGACTTCAACACCAACACACTACCCGACAGCGTCCAACCCGCAGGACCCGAGCCGTTTTAGCGTCTGCCAGCCATTTAGGATCGTAGCGGCGCAGTATATGCACCCGTTTAAATCGACGCTTCTCGTTGTAGGGGCGGGGCTTGCTCCGCCCACTTGCATCCGCCCGCTTGAGCGACGAGTCCACATGAGCCCGAATGGGCCGCATATGCGCCAGTGTATTACTACGCCAATTCAATGCGGATCAATGCGATCGACCCCTACGCTTTTGGGGAAGTACATCGTTCCATGCTTGTGCGCGGCGTTGTTATACTTCTTCTGATTTAGCTTGTGAAATAGTTTGCTGCTTATATTCAGATAAGTGACGCCACCCCTGGTGCAGTATAAGTTGATAGGCATAAATTTGCTCTAACCACTTGCGCTCACCTTCAGGAAGATCTGGTCGTTCTAAACGCCGCTTCAAACTGCCGGTAACAGTTCGTGTTTCTTCAATTGCTTTGCGATAATTGCGTACTGCACCACCGCGTTGCACAGCAGACACCGCTCCATTAGCCGCGTTTGCTGCACTGGCAAATCGATTATCATTAGATCGATCTCTATCGCGATCACGATCTCTTTCACCATTACCTGTTCTACCGTTGCCATATTCAGAGACACCAGCAGGCATCGCATGTTCTTCATGCACACCATTGCTGCGTGCTTGTATGTTATTTTCTAATTGAGCAGCAGTTTTATTTGCTACTTGCTGAGCAAGTGGATGCTGAATAACATTTTTATGTTTGTCACCACCACGTCGCCGCTCTTTGCGCTTGGTGCGGTAACAATCAAGACAATCCCGCAAACGTGGATTGGAATGTTCAAATGATTTACCGCAAGTTTGGCAGGTTAAAGTGTGCTTGGGCTTTGTGTCTTGCGACACGCCTTCTACTTCACCATGGGTTTCCTCCCCATGTTGGACTTCACCGTGCTCCATCGCGCCGTGCGCAGAATCAACACCTTCAGCCGCTCCATTTCCCGCCACCAATGTTTCGTCTATTTCGCCAGCAGCTGCTGTGTTCGCCTGGCTAAATACTGTTTCTGGATCAGTTTCCGTTATTTCTTCTTCTGGTTCCATGTCATCCGCCTCGCTTTTCTTGTGCAAAGCCCGCTTTTCGGCAAGCAGTTCCAGGACTTTTGGATTAGTCAGCCCTTCTTCTTTCAGCCGGCGTACTTCTGATAATTCCACCATTGCTGTGCGAGGAAGAACCTTTATGCCATTTTCGTCTGTGGCTGTTTTTATATTGAACTCAGCCAAATAACGGCGAATTGTGACAGTAGTCACATTAAGGTCTTTCGCCGCTTGGGCAATCTTAGTGCCCTCGACCTTTATTCTTTGTCCCATTAATAATCTTGCCTAAAATAAATTGTGTTACTGTTTTTAGTCTGTCCTGGAGAGCTGCTTCCAGACTTTGATTTAGTCTTATTCGTGCCCGGCAAGTTGGAGTATTTCTACTTATCAGCCCAACTTAACCGTTGATGAAGCCCTGTTCTTTAAAAATGTTCGGAACTCTTGTATTAAGACTTACCCCAAACATTGTCTTTAAAAACGCGGCGCTTTTCACTGAGCGCTTCTCTAGAACATAACTACTTAAATTAACGCATGAATGTGTCATTTCAGTCTATCAACTATCTAAATTTTAATAATTGATCATACAAAACGGGCCATTTTCCCTGGGAAACCCCCGGAAAAGCCCGGGCGCAACTGCCGGTGGAACATCAATCCCGCGCCAGGAAATCCTGTGCCTGCTGGTATGTACGCCGTAAATGGGCCCGGCTTAAATGGGTATAAAGTTGGGTGGTTATTATATTGACATGTCCTAACAACTCTTGAACCGCCCGCAAATCCGCCCCATTCTCCAGCAAATGAGTAGCAAAGCTATGCCGTAAGCTGTGCGGGAAAGCTTTTTGCTAATGCCTGCCGCCTTGGCCAGGCGCTTAATCGTTTGCCAGACCACCAATCTGCTTAGCCTTCCTTTCTGTCGGTTAACAAGCAAAGGTGTAGCAGCCACAATTTTCTTCTTTGCTGCGTACTTATTTTCGCCCTGTATTCCTCAATTGCACTCAGCGCCGGTTTGCCTATGGGCACAATGCGTTCTTTTGATCCTTTACCAAAACACTTAATGCTGCCCTGGCTTAAATTAAGGTCGCTCCAATTGAGATTTACCAGTTCCGAAACCCGAAGCCCCGCCCCATAAAGAAGCTCAATTATCAGCCTCTCCTTAGCGCTTTTAGCTGCCTTAAGCAATGCATCAATCTCGCCTGCCGTCAGCACTTGCGGCAAGTGTCTCGCTCTTTGCGGTCCTTGAATGCTTTCACTTGGATCATCAGCAATTAATCCACAATCTTTTCGCCAATTAAACCAGCCCTTAAGACTAGCCAGCCGCCGCGCCACTGTTGCCGGTTTGCTCCCTTGCGCGCTTAAGCTGGACAAATAGCGCGAAATTTCTTGTCTGCTCATTGTTTTATCTGCAATGAAGCGAGCAAAATTGCTCAAGTCCTGCTGGTAAGCCAATCTCGTATTACGAGACAGTCCTTTGTCCCGATAAATATAATCAAGATAATCAGCGAAATTTGCCGCTGGACTATAATTTAATGTTCCCACAAACGTCTTTTCTAGTGCAAAAAATACTAAGCCATTTAAAGGGAGGTCAATGATACCCCCAAATAAACTTAAAGACAAGCAAAATTTGGGTACATCTTTCAAAGAACGCTAATATTTGCGCGCCTGAATTGAGTAATTCCATTGGAAACGAATAATCAGCCGGAAACTTTGCCAAATGAAATGGAGAAAGAAAATTTCTCTGGCTTGTCCACAGGCGTAAAATTGGCTGACCGATATGAAATTATCGAGCTTGCCGGGCGCGGCGGCAAAAGCCTTGTTTTTAAGGCGCGTGATTTACAAACAAATAAAATTGTCGCCTGCAAAATGTTATTGCCCCAATTACTTGAAGATGAACAAAATAATCGTAGATTTCGGCAAGAAGCAATTGCCGCCAAGCGATTGGATCATGCCAACATAAATTCAGTGAGCGATTTTGGTGAATGGAAAGGACAACCATTCATGATTATGGAATTCCTTGGACAGACATCACTGTGCGATTTACTTCTTAAAGAGGGTAAACTTTCAATTCATCGCGGGTTGCCGATATTTATGCAAATTGCCTCTGGCTGTGCTTACGCCCATGCGCGCAATATCATTCACCGCGATCTTAAACCAAGCAATATTATTATTATCACAAACGAAAATAACACTGACGATGCCAAAATAATTGATTTCGGCATCGCCAAAATAATTGCCGAGCATACTGTCGCTGGCACCAAACTTACTAAAACCGGCGAAGTTTTTGGCAGTCCTTTATATATGAGCCCGGAGCAATGCATGGGACGCTCTGTTGATCACCGCTCAGACATTTATTCTCTGGGCACCCTGATGTACGAAGTACTAACCGGTCTTCCACCTCTCAAGGGGCCCACAGCCCTGGCAACAATTTACAAACACACCAAAGAAATGCCTGCCAAATTTGGTGACATAAATGCCGATAAAAAACTTACTCAAGCTGTTGAAAATATTGTCTTCAAATGTTTGGCCAAAGCCCCTGCCGAGCGCTATCAGTCAATGGACGAAATTGTCAGCGCCTGTTCTAAAGTTTCAGATACAATACAAATTCGGTCATAGAGATACAAACCAATGACGATGTCCAAACAGTCTTCAAATACCGGCAGTCAAGAACGCACTACCGGCAAACAACAAAAGACTGATCCATTAATTGGCAAAACAATAAACGAGAAATACGAAATTCTCGAACTCATTGGCACAGGAGGTTTTGGTAGTGTCTATAAAGCCAAGCATTTAGGACTTGGCAAAATCGTTGCTGTAAAAGTCTTACGCTCGGAACATCTTGAGAATGAACAAATTGCCAAACGCTTTCAAAACGAAGCCAGAGTAACAAGTCATATCACTCATGCCCATGTAGTAACTGCATTTGATTATGGCATTTCTCCAGATCCAAACCTGGTCTTCATGGCCATGGACTACGTCCCCGGACCATCTCTAAAAGAAGTCCTCTCCCAGGAAAAAAAACTCACAGTC
This sequence comes from Candidatus Melainabacteria bacterium, assembly GCA_963767815.1. Taxonomy (GTDB): domain Bacteria; phylum Cyanobacteriota; class Vampirovibrionia; order Obscuribacterales; family Obscuribacteraceae; genus CAVYFJ01. The sequence continues at coordinate 210,303 of CAVYFJ010000005.1, forward strand.
GAGCGTGCTCTTCATATTGCCATTCAATTATGCGACGGCATAGCCGAAGCTCACCGCAAAGGCGTCTTGCACCGCGACATCAAACCAAGCAATATCATTCTCACCAATCAAGATAATGATTCTGATTTCGTCAAAATCACAGACTTCGGTATCGCCAAAGTTATTGACGAATCCGAAGATATGAAACGCCTTACGCTCACCGCCACCGGCGAAGTAATGGGCACCTGCCAATATATGAGCCCCGAACAATGTCAGGCCCAAAAACTCGACGGCCGCTCAGACATTTATTCTATCGGCTGCGTTCTATTCGAACTTCTAACCGGCAACCCCCCATTTTACGGCGTCCCCTCAATCTCCATTGCCAACATGCACGTCATGGGCAAGATACCAAATCTGGTGCTCGACACCGCCGACCCTCTCATCAGCAACCGCCTTTCCGTCATATTATCCCGGACCCTCGCCAAAGAACCCACCGCCCGCTATCAAGATGTAAATGACTTACGGGCAGACTTGGAGTCCGTGCAGCTAAAGTTAAATCAGTTGAAAGCCGAAGGCGCGAACAAGGCCTTTTTAGCTATAGAAAACCTTTGGCTTGTCTTTAATAGACAATTGAGAAATGTTATTAAGGTTTTTCGGCAATCAACACACTACGGGACTATCACATTTTTTATCTATGCGGTGCTGGGTATATTGGTGTCGCTATTAGTGGTATTTAGCTCAAGTCTTGGTGGCGGACGTAATGACGCACAATATCAACCGGTATTGCGTGAAGCCCCATCTACACTCCCCTCTGAAAAAGCCGGCGCAAAATTTTTGTTGGCTCCGGAAACTCAGCTTGCGCTATATATTGAGGACGCAGATTGCGAAAGAAAGGCTGGTGACATGCGCCTTGCACTTGCTCTGTATGATAAAGCTACATTAAAAGCGGATAAAATTGGCAACAAGCACGAAGAAATGACAAGGATTTGGTTGAGTAAAGCGATATGCTGCCTTTTTACAGATCGACCTAAGCTTACAGTTTCATCTGCTCATTATTGTTTTGATGAATTTGCTAAAATCTCTGACAAATCCGCTAATATTACCCTGGCGATGGCGCATGCACTTTGCGGACAAGGTCTTCATAAATTGGGCAGAGACCAAGAAGCCATGGCCGAGTTCAATTCTTTTGCCGCACTTTTGGAACAATGTTTGCAACGTGGCAATCTGCATGCTTCTGATGAGTTAGCCTATGCGTGTGGGTTTGCGGGGATTTTCTTTGAACGTCAAAGAGATTTTTCACTATCCGAGACTTTATTGGAAAGGGCTGCAGACTATTGGAAAACAGCGGGATCTGCAGGAAAATATAATCTTGCAATTACCAACATGAATTTGGCTTTTTAAAGATTAAAGCAAATAAATATCAGGAAGCCTATGATCTGCTAGAAATGGCTATCTCGGATCTAAATCAGTCTGGTCAGGTTGATATCGGTTTTCAAAATAAATTGCGATTCTACGCTACAAATCTAAGGCTGAAGTTATGGATTTCGATAATCCCTATATTTTTATAAATTCAATTGCAATGTGGAATGATCGGAAAGAAGCCTGCTTCTTAATCAAGCTATGGTAGTGAATTTAAAAGAAAGCGAATCTAAGCCTACCTCGGTAAAACCTTCTCTGCGCAGAAATTGGTTCAGTCCTGAGATTGGTGCGAGCAGTTTTGCGGTAGCCTTTGCTTTTTATTTGTTTCTCAATCTTATCGTGGGACCATCTTTGACTTTCCGAATCACTCCTGAAGACTGTAATGAAAAAAGCGATATATGGTGGGCGATGCATCACTACATGGCTCTGAATGAAAAACCAGAGATTTTTTTTTAGGTTCTTCCGCAGTTAGGGCCGGACTTGATGGGGCAGATCAACTTGCCTTATTACCGCAAATTAATAGGCAGCAACATGTGAAATGCCTGTTCTTTGAGCAATTGCTCAAAGAACAATTAAATAAAGGATCGCACAATTTTATTTTTGCAATAAACGGCAGTGTGGCGTCCGATCAATGCATGATTTTGGCCGCCCTGCGCCAGCAGCATGTTTTGCCCAAAATTGTGATATACGGAATAACGCCAAGAGATCTGATAAATAATGGGCTATTCTGTCCTGCAAGTACGCCTGTATTTAAATACTTGGATGACTGTTTTGACATCGGAGCTTACTACAAGCACGGTTATGATAGGAAGGACAACTGGCTGTATTCAGCCATTATTAATCGCCTGTATTATTGGAGAGAAAATAGCAAACTCAAAGATCTTTTTTCTATCCTTGGAAAAAGGATTCTGCTCGCTCACGCTTCTAATGAGAATCCCACGCATGACTTTGATCGACGGTCGACATTGGTATTGCCTTCTGCAGAGCAACTAAAGGAGGAAATTCCAATAAAGGTGCCAACTGAACAAAGGAAAGCAAAATATCTTTTAGATAGAAAACCATTTTTAGCTTCAGATCTGCAAAGCTATCGTGCCACATATAGGCCATTTCCTACTTTTGGATATAAGCAGCAATTGCATTATTTGGATGACATGATTTCGTTATGCAAGTCCGAAGGAATACGTCTTATTGTGGTGAATATGCCTACAAGTTACGAGAACGTGGAGATCCTTGGTAGCAAGAATTACGACGATTATCTATTTAATGTGCAGAGCAGAATTACAAAGAACGGCTTCAGATTTATTGATATGAACAGCCTAGAGAAATTTTCGTGTGGTTACTTTTATGATTCTGTGCATCTTAATCCCTTTGGAGCAAAAATTTTTATAAGTAATCTTGCAAGAAGATTAGCCAATAAAGACGAAGGATTATGTGCCTCGAGGTTGGTTCCTTCATCAAATTCGGACAAAGGACGCAATAATCAGGACGCGCTTGCCAGCTGGTGGTTGGCAAAATCATATTTTGCAGACCGGAGGCCGCCAGATGTGGTGCTATTTGGCGGTTCTCAGATCGGTCCTGTACAAGGTGCGGATGCTTATTCTTTCGATCGGTTAGTCGACATAACAGGAAATCATCGTTCATACGTTATTGAACATGACCTGCAGCGCATTCTTCATAAAAAATTGCATGTCTTTATAGGGCGACTGCCTGGCACAAGGATATCCGACCAATTAATGGTTAGTCATGCTCTTTTTCGAGTCACTATGTTCCTAAACTTGCTGTTGTGACTTTTTCCCCCGGAGATTTTATTGATGCTTACAATCAAAAACCTGGTTCTACTGAAGCATCTGCCTTTTTTTCGAAGTACGTTAGGTCAATGGAGTTACGCGATAATCTGGGAAAAGCACGTTTGGAAACGCCAGGTGTTCAATTGAACGATGCGGATTATTATGAAACTTTTTCGCCACTGACTTTTGATACTCCATTTAAACGAATATGTCCCGGCCAAATTGTAATAGGTTCTGGTGATGGCTATTCATTCTTAAATAACCTAGAAGAGTATCGAAGCAGATATAGAAATCCGCGCGGACCCGAACTAGATCATCAGTTACAGTGCTTCGATGATTTGCTTGCGTATTTGGCGCAGCGACATATCAAAGTATTTGCTGTCGACATGCCATTAACCGACGTGAATAGAAAGCTATTGCCTGATAGCTTTTGGACCTATTACCATACTCGAATATATGAGATATGTCAGAAACGCGGTGCAACCTGCGTTGATCTTTGTACTGCGCCCTTTAGTCCCAAAATTGATTTCTGCGATACCGCACATTTGAATTTGCACGGTGGCACGGGACTTGCAAAATATTTGGCACTCCGAATAGCAGAGAAGCTATAAAGGGAATCAATATATGATTGACGTGCCCAAAAGATTGAGTGAAGGCAGGAAGATGATTTGGTACAATCGACGGGACCAAGTTTTAGATACTTTGGAGTAAAGATAAAATGCCTGAGAATATTCTTCTTGTTCACGGATACAGCGTTCGTAGTTTGGATACTTATGGTAGTCTTCCGCAACTGCTAACTGCAGACAGTTATAATACTCAGCATATTTACCTTTCTGCATTCGATACTCTGAATGACGATATTACCTGTAATGATTTGTCTTTGGCATTAGAAGCAAGAGTGTCACAGTTGGAGGCGGCGGGGCTTGATACTACAAAGACAGGAATCATTGTTCATTCCACTGGTGCCATGGTTGCGCGCAGGTGGATGCTGAATCGTTATAAGGTAAACAAACCGCTTCCCAGCCATTTCATTTCGCTGGCTGGAGCCAATCATGGCTCGACATTAGCGCAGTTAGGTAACATGCAGATTGTTTATCTGTATCGATGGTCGCTGGGCACCTCAGTGGGAGCCGAAGTTCTGCAAGATCTTGATTATGGCAGCGAATTTCTTCTCCAATTAAATGAAGAGTGGCTGGATGCGTATTTATCTAATCAGCCACCAAATGTTTTTGCGTTCAGTCTCGGTGGCGATGATCATAGTGCCCTTGATTTTCAACTATTTTGGCAGACCCATGAAGATGGTTCAGATAGTACTGTGCGGGTAAGTGGTGCTAACCTTAACTACAAAATGCTCAGCATTGATCAAAATGATGCCAACCCTACGCTAAATGTCAAGCCGCCACTGAATGCAGATCCGATGTTTCCGCATTTGGTATTGCATGGTGTCTCGCACTTCGGCAACAGTGGCATTGTTGATGGCAATGCTGCCACAATGAAAATTGTTTATCCTGAAATACAAACAGCTTTGCGTGTTACTGACACGGCTAGTTATCGCGCCGTTGAAAATAACTGGCGGACCAGAACTGCAGGACCTGGCGGATGGAATGCGAGTAATCCCACTCAGTGCAACTCTACAATCTTTTTTCCTTACAGCATCCTGGTGGCCGGAAGGTTGAGGATTCGTTGATTTTAATCAAAGATAGTAGCAAAGATGAAAATCAAGCGGCATTGAATGTTAGTGGAGCTATGAAGCCGCGACAACCAATACAAAATGGCATCACACCATCATCCATTTCTTTCTATGTGAATTATCCAAAATTCTCAGCCACTTATCCGCACACAGTGCAAATACAGATCAACAGCGGCTGCAATGAAATCATATATCCGCCGGTCCAGTACACAGTGCAAGCGGGGGCAATAGGTTGCGTCCAACCAAACGAATTCGTATACATAAAGGTAATCCTAAAGCGTGAATCCATAGACACTTATGAAATTATTCCCCTAAGTCAAAATCCAGACATACATAAGCAATGGCCGCCGTTACCAACACCGAACCCATAATAGTTATCAAGGGAAATATTTAAGTTGCTATCAGGATAACAAGAAGATATTAATTTCAATGGTAACCCCAGGGGCGATATTGAAAAGTCAATTCACGTGAGAGTGTATGACTTAACACCTAGGAGAATATCAATGATATTAAAAAGAAACTTGCTCACGGCATTACTGGTAACCTTTGGCTCTGTGCATCCAGCAATGTTGTCTGCTTTTGCTGATACGGAAACTACAAGAGTGGTAACAACTACGATCACTAAAGATGGGCAACCAATTGTTCTTCCATCGACTACAACATATGTGCTGGTTGATCCATTTACGGGAACTATAAAAGGTAATCTTGACGCAGCGCGCGAGACAGTTGATATTCAAAGTATTCCTGCTGGTACCGTAATCATAGACCCGACCACAGGCAAAATAGTTGCCACCATTAATCCATCGGGAAGAGTAATTGATGTAATGACGATGCCCGCGCTCGATCCTCTGTTATCGGCGGTTGATACACGCCGTGGCGAACTTAATCGCAAGATTACACTCTCGCTCAATAATGGATCGATTACCGATAAGCAGGCAACAAGACTTCGGACAGAGCTGGACAAAGTTGGTACTCGAGAGGCAAATGACACACAACATCAAACGCCGCTTACTTATTCTGAATCAATTTTTCTGGCCTCACAGCTCAATAACATAGGAGATCAATTGGCATTTCTAACCCACGCCGCGCCTATGGATCCACTAATCGGCTCTCGATTCGTTTATATAGACGGACAGGTAGTGGTGGCAGTGGATGATCTTGATTTCCGCAGAATGAAACTAGCGCAACGCGTAGAGGACGAATACGTGGCTGGTAGACTGATGCATCCCCAAATGACTGATCTAAAAGCACAGTTGAATTCTATTGCTGTAAATGAAGCAGACCTTAAAAAGAATGGAGAATTAACTGCTGAGCAAAAGAATAAAGTGGCCACTCAGCTAGACAGCATAGAAGCCAATTTGAATCAGGAGGTTGCTAGCAAGTAATTATAATTAAACAAGTTAGTCACTTGTAGAAAATGATTAAGGCGCTTCCTGGCAAGATAGGCAAGGAAGCGCTTTGATTGTGAATGCTATACTTCATTGCCTATGAATAGCAGGTATCCAATGCCGCCAAGCAAAGAACAAACGATTCGAGACCTCTGCGATAAATTTGCTGTATTCAACAAGCAAACTGCCATACTTACCTTTGGCGTAGAAGATAAGCAGCAAATGACTTTTAAAGAGCTTCTGAGATTGATTAGAGAGCTTGCTGCAGGATTGTGCAAAGCCGGGCTAAAGAAGCAAGAAACCGTCATGCTGTTAGCGAATAATAGCGCAGAGCACATCATCGCGGCTCTATCCGTTATTTATGCTGGTGGCATATGCGTGCCTATTGATCTTCAGTCCAGCGACGAGGTGCTAGATCATATTATCGAAGATAGTGATGCGAAGAGAATTTTTGTCGATGCCAAAGGCTGGGAACGTTACCATCAGGTGCATAAGTCTAGGAATATACAAGTTATTCGGCTGGATGATAAAAAGGAATCAAATAATTGGCGCGAACTACTGGCAAAAAAAATCAATGATAATGACGAGCCGGTTAAAGCAGAAGATACGGCGGTATTATTTTATACTTCGGGTACCACCGGTCTGCCAAAAGGCGTGCCATTGAGCCATGCGAACATCATGGTGCAACTTGAGGCGGTGCGAAAAACAAAACTGGTTGGCCAATCAGATAAATTGCTACTACCCCTGCCGTTGTTTCATGTTTATCCGTTTAACATTGGTCTTTTGGTACCCTTTTATTTAGGCATAACTGTGATTTTGCCAAAGTCTGTAACTGGTCCTGAAATTATACGAGCTATAAAAGAAGGTGAGGCAACCGTACTGATAGCTGTCCCGCGGCTATTGCGAGCTCTATACGCAGCGATTGAAACTAAGGCTAGATCCAATAATATGGATAGCACCGCATTTGATATCGCCAATAATGTATCTAATATGATTAATATCTGTTTGGGGCTGAACATTGGTAAGTTGCTTTTCCGCAAACTACACAAACGGTTTCCCACATTGAGATTATTATCATGTGGTGGTGCGCTTCTGGAACCGGACCTGGCACGTAAGCTCATGGCTTTGGGCTGGCAAACTGCTGTTGGTTATGGACTGACAGAAACTGCCCCGTTGCTAACCATTCGCATGCCGGGTAATAGAGATCTCCAAAGTGTGGGTAAGCCCATTCCTGGCGTTGAGGTTCGCATAAAGAAAGTTGCCGATGCCCCTGAAGAAAATAATGATGCAGATAAAAATGGCAAGCAAAGTAAAAAGCAGAGAAAAGACGAAACAATTGAAAATAAGAAGCAGAGTAAAAAGCATACGCAAGATGAAGCAGTTGAGCCAGATACAAATGAGCAGCCTGAGATTCAGGTAAAAGGCAAAAATGTTTTTGCCGGCTATCGTAACTTACCTGAAAAAACTGCCGAAACTTTTACTGACGACGGTTGGTTTAAGACTGGCGATACAGGCTTTATGCTTTTCGGTAATTTGCATATAACCGGGCGAATTTCCATCACCATTAAAAGCGAAGGCGGAAAGAAAATCCAGCCGGAGGAAGTTGAAAAAGACTATACAGGCGATCCTTCTATCCGTGAAGTGGGCATTCTTCAGAGTGAACAGAAGCTGGTGGCGCTAGTAGTGCCTAATGTTACTGCCATTGGGCATAGTGATCCCCACAAGAAAATAGAAGAAGTAATTCGAAAAATTTCTGAGACACTGCCTTCATATTATCGAGTTACTGATTTTGCCATAAGCAGAGAGCTTTTACCGCGCACTAATCTTGGGAAAATTCGCCGTGCTGAATTGGTTAAGTGTTATGAGGAAGCTAAAGCGGATGAAAAGAATAAAAAATCCGGGAAAGGCGGACATAAGGAAGAAGTGTCGCCCGAAGATAAGTCTTTGCTAGCGGGACCAATTGCTAAGGGCGTATGGGACTGGCTCGTTGAACGATTCCCCGATGCTGAGATTACACTCGATAAAAGTCCGCAGCTTGATTTGAATATCGATTCTCTTGAATGGCTCAACTTGACGTTAGAAATTCAATCACGCTTTGGTATTGAACTCAACGAAGAGGCAATTACTCGTGTAGACACTGTGCGTGACCTAATCAAAGAAATTGTAGAATCGTCGCAATCAGGTGCACATACTGTATCTCCTTTCGAACAACCAGAGCGCTTCATCGACGATGATCAAAAAGAATGGCTTAAGCCCCTCAGTCCCTTTATGTTATCAATAGCACGTTTTCTTTATTGGGCAAATTGTGCACTTATGCGTATGTGTTTCAATATCTCTGCCGAAGGGCTGGAGCGAATTCCCAAGGGGCAGGTTGTCTTTACGCCCAATCATGCAAGCTACTTGGACGCATTTGCACTTTCGGCTGTGGTGGATTTTAATAGGCTACATAAAACTCAATGGGCAGCTTGGGCTGGTATAGCTCTAAACAATCCGTTTAATGCCTTTATATATCGATTGGCACAGGCAATTCCAATTGAGGCGAAATGCTCACTTATTTCTAGTCTGGCTCTGGCTGCAGCTGTCTTGAAAGGCAAAAAAAGTCTCGTTTGGTTTCCGGAGGGAGAGCGCACTTTGACAGGAAAATTGCTGCCGTTCAAATCCGGCATAGGAATGCTTTTGCAACATTTTCCAGTTAACATTGTGCCGGTTCGCCTTGTTGGTACTCGCGAGGCATTGCCACCTGGAGCATTTTTCCCGCGGTTTAAAAAGATTACGGTAGTATTTGGCGATCCAGTTTTACCCGACCAATTGCTAAAAGAAGGCACCGGAGATAGCGATGCCGAATGCATCGCAAACGCTCTTCACGACAAAGTCAAAGCATTACACGCAAAAAAATCAAATTAATTTGCTGGCGTTGGCTTATGTGACGCCTTGCTGTTGAACAATTCTTTCAAACGCGGCAATGCCGCCGTTGCTGCTTCCTCCCCAGCGGCGATAGTACGTTTTATGATTTCCTTGTCTTTAGTAAATGGAGGTGTGTCGCCGACTTTTGCATAGATCACAAGATCCGCTTCTTCCCAGCGGTGCTTGTCAATTTCTGCTTCCATAATGTCGGCAACTCGCAAAGCCAGTGCTCTCATAGAACGAAACTTTTTCTTTTTCTCTATTCTAATTGGTGCGTCGGCAGGAACGGCAATAATAATATCTGCTGCTGTCAACTGCGCGCTTTTGGTGGGCAAATTTGCCTTTATCCCACCATCGAGGTATATAGTATCACCGATGGTTACTGGACGAATTAGTATTGGAATGGCAGCGCTCGCCACAACCGCTTTACATAAGTCTCCACTGCTGATCATGCAAGTGTTACCACTTTCTAAATCTGTGGCGATCGCCGCAAAGGGTATTTTCAGTTCAGAGAAATCGCTGGGCAATCTTTTACGCAAGAATTTTTCCAGTTGAGAACCACTGGACAAACCAGCATATGGTTTGGTGCCAAATAGATGAAAGAGTTTAGAGAATGGCAAGCAAATTATGAATCTGGCTAGGTGAGGGGTCATTGTAGCTTGCAATGAACCATCATAAGCCATTTGCTCTATGTCATCCAATGGTACACCACCGGCATAAAGCGCACCAACAATTGCTCCAGCGCTTGTGCCAACAATATAATTGATTGGTACTTGGTTTTTTTCAAAGACTTTCAATACACCAATTTCCGAGAGTGCCTTGCAGCCACCTCCGCCCAACACTAGGGTTATTCGGCGAGAGGAATAGGGACTAGCGGTAGAAGCGGCAATGTCGGCGGGTTCAGAGGTTACTTCAAGCTTTTCGCCCGCGTGCGGCGCCGGTTCCGCCTGCACAGCCTTGCTTGACCCCATGAAAATGAGGCACAAAATAATCACTGCATATTTGATGTCACTCTGCAAAATTTTAATGGTGGAGACTCCAATCATGAGCTTCTCTAGCACCGACAAATCTGTCGGTATACTATCAGTTCCTGACCGATCAATTTGATATTCTATACATAGATAATATGAAGAGAACATCATGTCAAGATCAGCTTGCGCGCCTAGGCGTCAGGTATTTGAGGGCAGGATGGGATAAGCTGATCAATCATTATCTGTCAAGGAAGAGCATAAGCAAGGAAGCTGAAACACAAAAAATGGCAACCGCGTAAAGGACAATAAGAATATGGTCAGCAGCAGCCTAAGAAATAATCGTCCAGCGAGAATTATGCTAGGCATATGCTTTATATGTTTGGCTTTTTTCGGGGCTTATAACGCAATGCGAATTTACAAACTAGCAAAGAATAGTGAACACTGGCCGCTTACTATGGGGAAAGTCATTGATCAGCATATTGATGTAGCTTCTACTCGCGGTGGTGGCTTAGAATATCGGCCACGAATCAAGTACTGTTATACGGTTGATGGAAGAACACACGTTTCTAGCACTATACGAAATCCCCCCATAGACTTTAACAGTCGCCAGGAAGCAAACAAATTCGTTTCCAAATACCAAGAAAATTCACAAATAGTTGTTTATTACGATCCTGAGAATCCAAAATTTGCTTGTCTGGAGATGTCGTATTTAGAAAATCCCGATAAAGCCAGGGAATATATTACGGTTTCAACTACGATATTCTTCGGCTTTGTTGTAATGGGAACTATATTGATTTCTAGAATAGGGATTAATAAACCTTTGGCATAGACTGCTCAGCGACCTTAGAAGTCACTTCATAATAGAATCACTCGTCGAATTTTTTTGCCTTTTGATCATAAATGCCGATATTGACGACAAGGGCGAAGCCGGCCGATGCTGCAGCCAAGAAACATAGCATGGCCAAACCGGGATAGCCAAAAATAGTAAACCGAGTGGGCACACGCATTAATAGCGCAGCGCCAACTATTAGCGAAGCTAATACCAAACCTAACGTTATTCGATTGGCTACCTTTTGAAATGCATCTGTCAAAACCGTTTCATCAATTGCGTCCACTTTTATGCGTAATTTATTGTTGGCGGCTAGAGTCAAAATGTTCATGATAGTGCCCGGTAATTTTTCGGCATATTCTTTAGCGTCTATCATGGAGCGAAATACATGTTCTGTAGAAACAATTTTCTCCATGCGTCGTTCCATAAGATCCGCGGCATTATCTTTGATTGAGGCGTTTAAATTAAACGCAGGGTTTAAGGTTCGTCCCACCTGATCTAAATTGAGCAGCATTTTGCCAAGCATCGTTAACTCTGAAGGTACTCGAATGTTGGATTCGCCCGCGGAGGTCGTCACGCCGAGAATGACTGTGCCAAGATTCATGTCTTCGATATTTTTTTCAAGATGGGAATGAACGAGGTCAATTATTTTTTTACGGAATTCTCGTTCATCAAATTTATCTTTTGGGGTGCCTATTTCTTTGCAGATGTCGGCAGCTGTATCGGCACGATCTTCCGCTATAGCCAGCAGTAATTGAAAAATCTTTTCCTGCAAGTGCGGTGTCAAATACGCGACCATGCCCAAATCCAGCAACGCTATTTTATTATCGTCGGTGATAAATACATTTCCGGGGTGCGGATCGGCATGGAAAAATCCATCGATTAAGACCTGTTTCAAATAAGCCCTAAACACCTCCTCTGCTAGAGGTGCGCCGTCAATTTCAAGAAGCTTGAATCCATTGATAGAAGTAATTTTTTTGCCCGCAATGAAATCCATCGTCAGGACTTTTGATGTTGTATAGTCCATAACCGGCGCGGGGACAACTATCAATGCAAATTCTTCCAGGTTTTTTCTGAGAGTGATTAAATTATGGGCCTCTTTTTCAAAATCGAGCTCATCCAAAAGTGATTTGCGAAATTCATCCAGCATCGCACCGAATTCATAGCGTTTTCCTGCTTTGGTATGGTTATCATAGAAATCGGCGATGTCAGCCAGCGCCTCCAGGTCCTGGATGGCTGACTCTCGAATTCCCGGGCGTTGAATTTTAACCACAACCTCGCGCCCGTTTCGCATTACTGCGTGATGGATTTGGCTTAAAGAGGCTGCAGCTACCGGTTCCTCGGTAAACTCGGAAAAAGCTTTTGATAAACGCACCCCGAGTTCGTTGACAACAATGTGTTCAACTTCCGAAAATGGGAAGACTGAACAGTCGTCTTGCAAACGTACTAGCGCCGGCAAATACGCCGGCGGCACAAAATCAGGACGCGTCGAAAGCAATTGTCCTAACTTTATAAAAGTTGGCCCTAATTTTTCAAGATCTGCCGCTAGCTCATCTGCATTTGCTAACTGGCCGTCCTTCTTCTCAGCATACATTTCCTGCCGGGTAAGCATTTCTTCTAATCCGGCATTTTTCACCAGATCAGTATTACCGTACTTGATTAACAGCCATGCGATGTCTTTGTAGCGCTTAAGATGTTCTTTCTTAAGTGAAATTCCCATACTTTTTCTTCATAGCGGGGATTCTTCATTACTGCCCTATATTAACATCCAAACTTAAAAAGTATTGTCAAGAATAATTTCATTGCATCATCGGATAGAATTATGTTAATTACCCCCTCGATTTTCAGCGTTACGCTATATAGTTGAAGGTGAACAATAGGTGCCAGAAGTATTCTTGGAGGATTAAACCATTGGCCACAAGCAGAATTAAAACTGTGTCTGGGAAACTCCTTAGTCCAACAGAGCGCGAAGCTATTTCAAAACTGATGGGGCTACATCAGCCTGTATTAAATGAAATGGCAAAGTGGAAAGAACACAGAGAAAAATTGGAAACTAGTCTCTTAGATCAGATTGATATGATCGGGAAAATACTAAAGCCATATTATGATCGATCTCAAGAAACCTTGGTAAATCTAACAAGGGCAAAACTTAAGTCAACTAATTCTTATCCGAATAAGAAATCAACCTCGAAAAGAAGAGCGCTCCAAAAAAGTCTAAATCTAGCAAATCCAAATCTAGTAAATCTAAATCTACTAAATCCAAATCTAGATCTAGATAGTTGATACCTGCGCGTACGTAAGTTCGCTCGATTCATTTCTTTTGCGGCGACGTTTTCGCTGAAAAGCTAAAATGCCGGTGGCACATTTGCGTCGGCATTTAGGTTGATGTCGGTGAGCCAAACTCTTTTTCTAGTGTGTCAATTGCCTGGACAGATTCGTTTAAAGTTAGACCTGAAAATTCACGGTAGAGCTTCAGCGCCGCATCTTTTTTGCCACTTCTTATCAGATCTCTCACTTCGCCCAATTTTTCGGCATTATTCACTGATGGCGTTGCAGCATCCATATAGTCGACAATCTTTTTTGCTTCCTCCAGCTTCAGATCGGTTGAATCTCTCAGCTCTTTTAGAGCACCTATCTTATGTCCATCTTCAACAAGTACTTTCGCTCTCGACTCAAGATCCGACGGTATGTGCGCTAGTTTGGGACTAACTACTGAATCTAGGGGCTTATTTGTAAGACTATTTCCAGAATTATTGCGTTTTCTGGTAAGACGACCCAAAAAAAAGCCTATAGCGAAGACTAATATCGCTACGGCAATAAAAAGCGCTATTGTCTGTGTCATATATACTCCCCATTCTGTTTGATATTAGATTATATATCAAAATTAGTCATCGAATTTTTTCGCTTTCTGATCATAAAGACCAATATGAAAAGCGAGGGCAAAGCCTCCCGATGCTGCAAGAGTGAAACAAATTATGGCTAAACCGGGATAGCCAAAAATCGTGAATGGAATTGGCACGCGCATTAATATTGCAGCAGCAATTATGAGCCCCCCAGCAATTATCAGTGCCGCTAAGATCAGACCCAGGGTAATTCGGTTGGACACCTTCTGAAATGCATCTATCACAACTGTCGGGTCGATACTATCCACCTTCACGCGCATTTTATTATTTGCCGCGATATCCAAAATCTTTATGAGCGCTCCAGGCAATTTTTCAGCATATTCTTTTGTGTCAATCAGGGTTCTGAATAGTTGCTCTGAAGAAACACTTTTCTCCATGCCCTGCTTCAGAATAATTGCGGCGTTATTCTTAATAGAATCGTTGAGGCTGAAATTAGGATTTAAAGTACGCCCTACCTGATCCAGATTCAGCAGCATTTTGCCAAGCATAGTGAGCTCACGCGGCACACTAATGGCACACTGGCTTGCAGCTGTCGCTAAACCAAGCATAACCTTACCGAGATTCATATCTTCTATATTGTTACTCATATAAGAATGAACCAGGTCGATTATTCGTCTGCGAAATTCCGGTTCGTTAAATTTTTCTTTTGGGGTACCGATTGCCTTGCATATATCCGCTGCAGTATCGGCCCGATTTTCGCTTATTGCTAGAAATAATTGAAAAATCTTTTGCTGTAAGCGCGGTGTTAAATATGCAACCATGCCAAAATCTAACAGTGCGATCTTATTATCATCCGTAAGAAAAACATTTCCTGGATGTGGATCAGCATGAAAAAATCCATCAACTAGCATCTGTTTTAAATACGCACTAAAAATCTCTTCAGCAAGAAAAGCCCCATCAATCTCTAGAAGCTTTGGTCTAGCGACGGACGTAATTTTCTTCCCGGAAATAAAATCCATCGTCAGAACCTTTGAAGTAGTGTAATCCAGCACTGGCTTGGGGACAACTATGAATTCAAATTCTTCCAGGTTTTCTCTTATCGTCGCTAGGTTGCGAGCCTCTTTTTCATAATCAAGCTCATCCATAATTGATTTGCGAAATTCATCTAGCACTGCACTAACAGCGTAGCGTTTGCCTAGTTTGGTATGTTTGTCATAAAATTCGGCTATGTCCGCCAGTGCTTCCAAATCCCTAATCGTTGCCTCTCGAATTCCTGGACGCTGAATTTTAACCACAACTTTACGCCCGTCTCTCAGCGTGGCGCGATGGATTTGCCCTAAGGAAGCTGCAGCGGTTGCCTCAGGTGAAAATTTAGAAAACGCTTTCGATAAGGGTACCCCGAGCTCACCGACAATAATTTGCTCCACTTTCGCAAATGAAAACTGTGCGCAGTCATCTTGCAAACGAGAAAGAGCGGTCAAATATGTTGGGAAAGATTTTTTTTTTTTTTTTTTGTTTAGAGTTAGAGTAAGTGTGGGTTGTTGAATGGTATGTTGGGTTGTAGGTTTTGGAGATATTGGGATTCGTTGTGGGTGGCTTTGAAGTTTTTGTTTGAGTATGGCATTTTTTTGCGAGTGGATATTTTGTTGGTGAGTGGGGTTTTCGAAGCGTTTTTATTTTTGAGAGGCGGCGCTTTTAGGGCATTCGCGGTGAGAGTGGCTATTGTGTTTTAGCGTGGTTTGGCGCGTTAGGGTTGGAGCCTGGCTATGTCCGCCAGTGCTTCCAAATCCCTAATCGTTGCCTCTCGAATTCCTGGACGCTGAATTTTAACCACAACTTTACGCCCGTCTCTCAGCGTGGCGCGATGGATTTGCCCTAAGGAAGCTGCAGCGGTTGCCTCAGGTGAAAATTTAGAAAACGCTTTCGATAAGGGTACCCCGAGCTCACCGACAATAATTTGCTCCACTTTCGCAAATGAAAACTGTGCGCAGTCATCTTGCAAACGAGAAAGAGCGGTCAAATATGCTTGGGGCACAAAATCCGGCCGGGTAGAAAGCAATTGACCAAGTTTAATATAGGTGGGTCCTAATTTTTCAAGATTCTGGCCAATTCATCCGGTTTGGCGGCATGCCCATTACTGTTACCGTTTCCATTACCATTGCGATGCCCGTGATTATCAGTCGGTTGTTCTTCTTTGGTTAGGATTTCCTCTAACCCAGCATTTTTAAGCAGGTCCGAATTGCCGTATTTAATTAAGAGCCACGCAATGTCTCTATACCGCTTAAGATGTTCTTTTTTGAGCGAAATACCCATGCTTTTCTCGATAATGGTGATTCCCAATATCGCCCCGTATTAACATCTATGCCATAGCCGCGCTTAAAAATGCATCGTTAGGGAATAATTTCATATTTCTTGGGAAGGAATTATCTTATTTAATATTTGGTTTTTGCCGTTACATGATTGGGTATGGAGGGAAAGGACAATAAAATGCTGTTGGAGGTTTAAACCATGGCGAGTAGTACATTCAAAGGTGTCTCTGGAAGGCTCCTTAATTCGACCGAGCGGGAAGCCATTTCAAAACTGATGAAAATACATCAGCCTATATTAAGAGAAATGGAAAAATGGAAAGTACAGCGGGAAAAGCTGGAAACTTCGCTTTTAGATCAAATTGATGCGGTTGGGAAAATATTGAAACCATATTACAATAAATCCCAACACGCCTTAGCAAAAATGACACGAGGGAGCTTGTCGGCTGCCAGAACGCCAAATAAAAAGACAGCTTCCAAAAAGAAAAGCCACGCAAAAAAATATAGAGCCAGGTAATCAATTACCATTATGCGGTGCTGGATTTTTAGTCTGCAGGCTAAAAATCTCTTTGTGCGCAGTTTTGAATCCTTAAAATTAGAGAGCTGAATTTGTATTAGCTATACCATGTTGCTGCAGGGCTTTCATGATTTGCGGTAGAGCCTGAGTTGCTGCCGATTCACCGTTTTTGATAGCCTCTTCCAAAGACTTTTTATCACCTGTCATAAGTTTTATCCCGTTGGTTTCTGGTCGGATGAGGACATCTGCTTCATAGCTCTCGCGCTTGTCTAATTCAGCAAGTCCAATATCAGATACTCTAAGCAAAACGTCTTTGAGAATGGCAAAGTTTTTGGGATCTTCGTCTTTAATCACAGGATCGACGTCTACTGCTATTACCACTTCTGCTCCAGCTTTGCGCGCATATTTTGCCGGAACATTTGCTCTTATTGCGCCATCGACCAACACTTTGCCGTCAATTGCTAGAGGCTCGTACATTGGTGGTAAAGAATTGCTCGCCTGCACTGCAATGGGCAAATTTCCTTGCGAAAAAACTAAAGTATTGCCACTAACGAGATCTGTTGTCACAGCAGAAAATGGAATCTTCAAATCACTGAATTTGGCTGGCAGAGTCTTATTAAGATAGCTTTTGAACCGGGCACCGTTAGTTATACCAGCTTCTCCTTTTTTAGTGATATCTCTCTCCGCTTGAACAATGGGAAAGAAAATGAGACGTGGCGCCAGCCTTGGTATCATTGCCCTCTGTACGGTATCATCCACATACAATTTTTGGATCTCGTCTACACTCATCCCTGAAGCATACATGGCACCAATTGTGGCACCAGTGCTTGTGCCAATTATATAATCGATAGGAATCTTATTTGCGTCCAGTACCCTCAACACTCCGATTTCGGCTGTGCACTTGCAGCCACCTCCTCCTAGAGCTAGAGCGACATGTGGCTTGGTTTTTAAATCTAAATCGGTTGAAATAGTTTCTGATGATATTGCTGGGTTAGAGAAAAACGCCACTAAGGGAAAGATACCAATTAATAACCGGTTACTACTGGACATAAACTTCCCCGCTGACAACTAGAATAGAGAGTGTAGCATATTTACTTCGTATTCATTGCGCATCCTGATGGATCTTTAGCCAACACATCCGCAATTCTCCTTCGGAGATTATATTACTCCCCCCAGGGTGGGACATCGTGCGGTGTGCAGAGCATGGATATTTCTGCAAACAAATCAGTTCCAGTCGCTTCCCAACTTTCATACAAGTCATCCTTGATCACAGAAAGAGCGGTATCATCCATCATTTCCAGTCGAAGGTCACCATTGCTGGAAAAGGTGATTGATTTAGCAGGTTTATGCAACAAATTTAGCAAGGGAGACATAGAGATTGCATTTTTTCGTGGATCTATTCTTGTCTCTTCCCCATCCATCTGAAGCAATATCATAGTTTCGATCAGTATAGTAATAGAACTGTGATCGTCAGATATTAAGATTCCTGCAGCATAGTTGAACTCAAGCTTAGTCACGTCACAACCAATAAGGTCGAACGTTTTATGAACAACTTCTAGATTTACCATCAGGCACTTCCTATTAACACTTAACCGGGATTGGTTTTTACAGGTAGAATAGCATTGGCTAACAGTCAGCAGATCTTTATGGACACTGAGGAATAATTTTGCATGGGAATTGACACTTCGAAAATCCCAGATGGCTTTGTCAGTACTTTCACTCCTACTCTCGCTCATGAGATTCACGCAATCGAGGGTGGCAGCAAAAATTCCACGCAACAAATAGTAATGATTCACGGCGCACTTGCCTCGCGCCGCTATCTTGTTCCAACGGCAATTCTACTTGCTAAATCTATGCGAGTATTTGTGCCGGAGATGCCGGGGCATGGCTCCAGTTCTAAACCTCCACATGCGCTTTCAGTGGAACAACAAGCTGATGTTCTTTACGAGTGGTTTCGATTAAAAGAATTGTCTAAGACAAATGTATTTGCCAATTCATACGGGTGCCAGGTAGCCGCGCAACTGGTAGCCAAATACCCTGAGATTGCCCGCAACTTAATACTGACCGACCCCACTGTTGATCCCAAGGCGCGGTCAAGAATACAAGAACTGTATAGGCTATACCTTGATGGATTCGTAGAGCCGAAGGGCGCCAAGGGTCAATTTATTGCCGATCTATGTGATATGGGAATTGTTCTCTCGCTCGAAACTGGCAAGCGTATGATTGAGAATGATATAAGGCCTAACCTTGCTAAAATAAAATGCCAAACACTGGTGGTGCGAGGAGAAAAAATATCCCATCGCCCCAGAACAGTGGACTGAAGAAGTGACCCGTCGCATACCACATGCGCAACTGCAGGTTATCCCGAATGCCCCACATTGCGTTAATTATGCGACGCCCGCAGAACTAACGAACATCATTCTCAAATTTATAAACGGGACGCAGACTTCAGATCAGGTACGATAAAGACTCTCGATTGAAAAGGCATAGTCTCCTGGCACTGCAAAGACATCTTTGACTCCAATCTGACGCAAACGAGTGAGTACATGCGCGATGACTATAACTGACATGCCTGCCCTGGTTCCCGAAACCCAGCTATGTTCTTCAACTGCTGTTTTGCCTACTACGATTTTCTCCTTATGTCTTGCAAAGAGATCGCAACTATAAGGGGATTCATTACGATTAGATTATATACCTATTATAGTTTTCAATGGCTATGAATCAATCCGGCACGGTATTCCACCTACGTCCGGTGCATAAAGCCTGGTTCTGAATTGCGCTAAAATTACTAAAGCTGTTCTGAATAAAAATAAATAGGTAACACTCTATGGCTAATGCAAAACATCTTCTCAGCCCTTTTGATTTACATGGTCTACACCTAAAAAATCGCGTGGTAATGGCGCCCCTGACTCGCTCTCGGGCCGGCGAAAAACGCATACCTAACGCATTAATGGCCGAATACTATGCTCAGCGGGCATCAGTGGGGCTGATAATCACTGAAGCCACTACTATTTCGCAGCAGGCAAACGGCTGGTTGAACACTGCGGGCATTTATACTGATGAACAAACTGAAGGATGGAAGATAGTTACGGCTGCTGTTCATCAAAAAAGCACACCGATGTTTTTGCAGCTCTGGCACACAGGACGTGCTGGGCACAGTGATTTTCATTCCAATGGAGAATTGCCGGTGGCTCCCTCAGCTATCAGGATTGAGAATTCCAAGCCAACGCACACAACACAAGGCAAAAAAGAATATGAAGTTCCGCGCGCATTGTTAGAAAGTGAAATTAAAGATGTCGTGAAAGATTATCGAGGTGCTGCCGAAAGAGCCAAGCAAGCCGGTTTTGATGGTGTGGAAATACATGGTGCTAATGGATATTTGATTGATGAGTTTTTGCAATCAAGAACTAATCACAGAAATGATGGTTATGGTGGCACTATAGAAAAGCGATTTCGTTTTTTAAAAGAAATTGTGGAATCTATTTTGGAAGTTTGGCCGTCCCACAAAATCGGCGTGCGCATCTCGCCCAATGGCACTTATAACGATATGGGTTCTCCAGATAATCGTGAAACCTTTTTCCATGTCACTGAGCAGCTAAGCAAATTCCAAATTGCTTATTTACATGTCGTGGATGCGGGAAGTCTTTCTCCTTTCCATGGCTTGGGACAACCTCTGACACTGGCTGAATTGCGGAAGGTCTTTAACGGACCGCTCATGGGTAATGGCGGTTACACAAAAGAAACCGCCGAGGCTAGAATTGCAGCTGGCGAGGCAGACTTGATTGCTTTTGGCAGACCGATAATCACCAATCCAGATTTAGTAGAAAGATTCGAGCACGACTGGCCATTAAATCCATGGGACGACATGTCGAAGTTCTACGCGTTCGATGCCCAGGGCTATACTGACTATCCTACCTACGAAGCCAGTAAATCTCTTGTTACCTAGCAGGAACCTGCGACCGGCTTGTTCGCTCCATATCATGTCGGATTTTTAACCAATAAGCTAAAAACACCTTCGCCCGCTGTTTTGAATCAATAAAATTCAAAATGTTGTCTTCGCGATTGGCAGAACTTGTGAAATTCCAACTGCCGTCTTCTACTAGATGATCATCAATCACGCAAAACTTGCAATGCATCAATGCGTGATCAATAGATCTACCCGCAAAAACCGCAATATGATCTTCTTCAAGAATTCTCAATGCAATTTGTTCTTTTTTTCCTGCGGCTTGCGTTTTATCGGTTAGCACTTGCACCTCAACACCACGATCATGCAACTGAATCAGCTTTTCAACAACTCTTGGATTAGTAATGCTATAACTGGCGATATAACATCTATTCTTCGCTTGATCCAGAAACTGCAAAAACCGAGTTTCTGCATCATCATAAGGCGTCAAATATGTTTCAAGCGCGGTGGTAGGAACTATCGATATGGGCGGATGAATAGTAATTGGTTGAGATATAAGAGGGGCATTTTCAGCATATTTATTTTGCGCTGCCTGAACACTCAAGCCGAGGATAAAGCAAATAATAATAATTAGCTGGTGGCGCATACGGTGCATTATACAGCAAGGTTGGAAGGGTGAGCTTCTGGAAACCCCTAGCCAACCAGGCTATGGGCAAAGTAACCAAGAGGACCTCATTCTTGCATTATTATTAGAATTTCGAAGGGTGTCAGGGTTGGATGTATCATGGATCGTGTGGTTCCAATCGCCAGGAGGTATTTTTTATGTCTCGCGTAGTTTTATTTGAAAAAACCGGACCCGCAGACGTTCTTAAAATTGTGGATGCTAACATCCCAGAACCTAAAAAATCTGAAGTGCGCATTCGCGTCAAGGCGCTAGGGCTTAATCGGGCTGAGTCAATGTTTAGATCTGGTCATTATATTGAAGACCCTCATCTTCCTGCTCGCCTTGGCTATGAGGCAGCTGGAATAATTGATGCTGTTGGACCAGGCATTACCGATTTAAAGGTGGGCGATGTGGTCAGTGTCATACCAAGTTTTTCATTAAACCAATATGGTATGTATGGTGAGCTTGTTATTGCACCTGCACACGCTGTCGTTAAGCACCCGCAATCACTTACTTTTGAGGAAGCAGCTTCAATCTGGATGATGTTTATGACCGCTTACGATGCCCTGGTTGGCACAGCTAAAATCACCCTGGAAGATGTGGTGTTAATTCCAGCAGCCTCAAGTAGTGTTGGCTTGGCTGCAATCCAAATCACCAAGATGATTGGTGCTAAACCGATTGCCCTGACCCGCACTAGTGAAAAGAAAGAAGCTTTGCAAAAAGCCGGTGCTGCTCACGTTATAGTTACCAAGGAACAAGACCTTGTTGCTGAAGTAAAGAAAATTACAAATGGTAAAGGGGCAACTGTGGTCTATGATCCGGTGGGTGGCCCAACATTCCCGAAGTTGATTGCAGCAACGGCACCCGGGGCAAGAGTTATTGTCTATGGCGCCCTGAGCACCGAAGTGACTCCGCTGCCCATGCTTGAAATGATATCCAAGCGTCCGGTCATTACCGGTGCTATTATCGTTACTACCAGTGGTGACCCGCAGCGTTGCAAGACAGCCGTAGAGTTTATAACGAATGGCTTAAAAAGTGGGGCACTAAAACCAATAATCGATAAGAAATTCTCTTTTGACCACATAGTCGACGCGCACAAATATCTGGAAGGCAATCAACAATTTGGAAAAATAGTGGTTACCGTTTGATTTACTGATTATCCTTTCCGTCGCCGGCACCCAAATTAATAAGAAAGTATTATTTGAGCGGTGCTAATTGTAGCGGACAGTTAGAATAGTAGATGTCAATGGAATTTAGAACGCGCGGCTTAAAGAGCGGGGCACTAAAACCATGGAGGATTTAAACATGACCGCATCAATAAAAAAACCACCAAGGCTACAGTTAGTTTCTACAAACGGGCACGAGACAACTAAACCTCTGAGAGACATTGTGCAATCTGACGATCAGTTACTGGATGCTTACTCTCGCTCCGTCTCAACCGCGGCTGAACTACTGAGCCGCTCGGTCGTAAACATTGAGGTTGAACACACGGCTCAAACATCTCGTGGCAAACGAACGGCTGGCGGTTCCGGTTCAGGCTTTGTATTCACGCCAGATGGTTATATTTTCACCAATAGTCATGTTGTTAATGGAGCTGAATCAATTAACGTCACTTTGCCAGATGGTCAGTCAACTCAAGGCACATTAGTGGGCGAAGACCAGCACAGCGATCTGGCAGTGATTCAGAGTCTGGGCACCAGGGCTGGTGCCAGCAATGCTGGGAGATTCGAGCACGCTCAAGCCCGGACATCTGGTGGTGGCAGTAGGTAGCCCATATGGGTTTCAATCTTCAGTTACCGCCGGCGTCGTTAGCGCTCTTGGCCGATCCATGCGCGCGCAAACGGGTCGTCTCATCGACAATATTATTCAAACTGACGCAGCACTTAATCCGGGTAACTCTGGGGGTCCTCTCGCTAATTCGCGAGGCGAAGTGGTCGGCGTCAACACTGCCGTGATTATGCCAGCTCAGGGTATTTGCTTTGCAGTGCCGATCAACTCCGCTAAATCAATCGCGGTTGCTCTTATGCGTGACGGACATATACGCCGCGCTTACCTTGGCATCGGCGTGCAAAATATAGAATTGAGGCGCAAACTCAGTAGATTCCATGAAATAGAAAATCATGGCGCCGTATTGATTCTTTCTGTGGAACCGAATAGTCCGGCAGACAAAGCCGGTTTGCATGAAGGAGATGCGATCATCACTATAAACGGTTATCCTATCAACAACGCCGATGACTTGCATAGGCTGCTGCTTGAAACATCAGATAATGGCGCATGCACGGTCACGGCGGTACGCCATGCGCAAAAGATGGATTTCAATTGCGTACCACTTTTGAAATAAGCGGAATATTTTTACCGCATATTTGATCATCAGAAAAAAAAGAAGTAAAAGTCTGAAAACATCAGCTGGTTGTTTTGGCTGCAGGGACCAGGGGCGGTGCGTAGCTTATAAAGCCTAAAATCAACATACAAAAAGCGGCGCATAAGGCAATAAAAACAAAGCCGTCACTGATGGCGAGCAATCCGATTTGTTGCTTCATCGAAGAACCCAGTTCAATTATTGCTCTATTTCTTGCATCAGGAACTCCAGAACCGGCGGCGCCAGTAATAAAAAACGGAAACAAGTCAGCACCACTCCTAATAATAAAAAATTGGGTGTAGCTAGAAAGCCTAAGTTCAGCATCGGATTAGGTTGTCTTCGGCGCCTGAAGATGCTTACCGCAAGCATGAATAGACCTGTGACCAGGAAAGCGTTTACTATACCTGAATGAAACCAATCGAGTCTTTCTGCTTGATTTAGAGCACAATATAAAAAAGTTAGAGCGGTACTTGCATATAAGAATCCCCATAAATTAGTAGCGAGCCGCTTTGCTTTACTTAGTGCAGGCAGCAGCGTCAACTTATTCTGTCAATGAATAGTCAGTTTCGCTTGAGGATGTCTTTGTAGCTAATGCATCCAAAGACGCTTTATTAGTAAGCAAAGTATAGCGTCCTGGCCAATTCTTTCTACTGGAGACCATTTTATCTCGTGTCGCGGCAATCACTTTTTCTTCTAGCTGCATTTTGTCGGTCTCGGGTTGACTGACTATTGGAGCTGGTTCAAACGAATATGGAGGAGGAGAGGATAACAATTGCGCAGTGTCACTGCCCGCTAAAGATTCACCAGCGTGTTCAGGGTTTAGTTGAATGATCGGTTTTGGTTCGCCATTCTCCAACTGATTGCGGATTTGACTATTAATTTCAATCAGATTCTGAAACAGTGAAGCAATCCTGCCTCTTAGTCCGGAAGCATCTTCGCCAGTGAAGGTAATGTCCAGTTTCCGCTCAGTGACATTGATGATGTTGCGATTCTCAATGAATCTCACCACAGTGCGGTAATTCTCCTTAGTTGAAGGTTCAGCCAGTCCAAAATGCGAAATGAATATTTCTTTGATTTTGTTGAAGACATCAACTTCCCTTGATAAAGATATTGTTTGTATTCAAGCACCGCTTTTTGCTTATCCTTTAGAAACTCGTCCCCTGGATGTTTGTCTCGATGAGTCTCTAAGAATCTTTCTACATTCTTATCTGCCTCGAACAAAAGTTGCCAGCTTTCCTCCAATTCTTCCATGCAGGCCAGAACCGGCCCATAGAATTGCGAAAGCTGTTCTTGTCGAAAACCAAGACTGCGTTCTCGCTCTTCTCTTTTTGCTTCATGGGTAAGGGATTGCTTGTTGGCCATTAGGGTGAACCAGCCAGTAACAATGCCACCAAGAACGCCACCGATAGTAGCCAGTACACCGCCAATCACAGCACCTAGGATAGTCGGATCCATGGCTTAAAACTCCTCTTCAGGTGTCCTGTAATTGTACACAACATATCCTGAGATTATCATTATATATATAGATGTATATCCGAATGGTGGATTATGCGGACTTCAGTTTAGACTTTTCAAGAGATCCTTGGCATTAACCAGATCGGGAATCGTCAAACCTTCCTGATACGCACCGTATATGGTGGCTAAAGCAGTACGAGCTTCGTCGCACGTCCCTGTTGTTGCCACAGCCTAGCCAGACTTACTGTGGAGCGCAGCTCCCATGCTTTGCTTTGTTGGCGGCGGGCCGTCTCGATGGACTGGTGGAAACATTTCTCGGCAGCAGGATTGATCGCCTGATTCCAGTAGCATAAGCTCGCCTTCGAGGCGTTGCAGCTCCGCCTCATGAGAGCGGTCGTCGTGCTTTTCCGCCAGCGCCAGCCCTCATCCAGTGCTTGCCGTGCCTGCGCCAATTGACCAGCTTTTATATAGGCTTCAGCCAGAACGCATAATTGCGCAGGCAGGGTCAAGCTCGGCGGCGATCGCTTTGAACGACTGCACTCCTTTTCCAGCAGTTTAAGTGCTTCCTCATCTCGCCTTGCAAGAACATGCCCGCCCCTTTGAAGAAAGTTCCCGTAGCATGCCACAGAGCAAACCCTTGCTCATTGGCAATGGCGATTTCTTCTATGGCTGCCTCTTGCAGTTTTTCTCCCATCTGCAAATACTGGTATAGCCAACCGGTGAAGTGCAATGCGTGCGCCAGGCTAAAAGGATGCGCAATCTGGCGTGCCATGGTGATCATCTCCTCATTTATTTTTATAGCTTGATCCGGATAGCCAAGATGCCACAGGGCCAGAGACAGATAGCAACGAATGTGCAATGCCGAATTTTGCCCGGTATTGCCGGACCAGATGCGACATTGCTCCAGGTCTTCGTATTGCGCAATTGCCTCTTCGCAATAGTTTGCGGCAAGCAGCAAAATCACCGCGATAAAACAGCGTCACCGCAGGAGCTACATAAGCTTCCATAATCATGCCCCGATCTTGGGTATCTTTAGCCAATGCCATCATTTCATCGGCAAGTTCCATGCACAATCTGAAGATCACCGCGCACCAGATGCCAGCTCCAGTTTCCCCACATCACCGCAAACAGTTGCGCAGTCTGCCCAATCTTTTGACAGAATTCACGTGCTCGCGCAAAGGCAGGGCCAACTTCTGGCGCAGCATAACCTAGAGCTGCTTGATAGACCGAGCCCAATGGATTCAGCAGCAATAATTCATTGACGTCGCGCTCGGGCGACTCGGCTAGCGTGTTGAGCAACTCCAGACCTTTGCTTAGATGGCTAATTGCCTCGATGTTTGCAAATTGTTCTTGAGATCGCAATCCGGCCGCCAGCCAATAGCTAATCGATTTTTCGATCAGGCCCGCTTCAGTGAAGTGGTGAGCGAGCAATTCTGGCTGCGTTTCCACAATTTGCGGGAATCGCGCTTCCAGAGTTTGCGCAATCCGTCCGTGGAATTGTTGCCGCTTGCCTTTAACAAGCGCGTTGTACAACGCATCTTCCAGAAGAGCATGCTTGAAAATATAGGTAGGCCGCGGCAGCCGGCCCTTCTCGTATAAAATTTCTGCTTGCACTAATTTAGCCAGCTCAGCATCAAGTGTTGATTCGTCCATGCTGGCCACAGCGGCAAGCAACTCATAGCTAAACTCGCGACCAAGAGTGGCGGCCAACTGAGCCACCTCCCGGTCACCTTCCATGCGATCTAAGCGAGCCATGATCAAATCCTGAAGCGTTGCAGGAATCTCGCGCGCCATTAAAGTTTTCATTCGCTTGCCGCTATCACCTGTTTGATCCAACACGCCGGATTCCTGCACCATCTTCGTGAATTCTTCAATGAATAGCGGTACACCACCAGCTCGATCGATAAACCTGATCGACTACACGCCTCCGGCAAATTACTGCCTGTTTTTTTGCGCATTAGGTCGCCAACCTGACGCTTGGTGAGCCGATTAAGAGCAAGACTAGTCTGATGCGAGAGTGCTGCCCATGGTGTGCGAAATTCTGGGCGGAAAGTAAGCAGGGTAAGAATTCGGTCGTGCAGTCCCTCAGCAAGAAACTCTCCCAAAAATTCGAGAGTAGAGGCATCCAGCCAGTGCAGATCTTCAACAATAAACAGCACCGGTTGCTTTTCTGAATATGCGCGCAGCCAATCTTTAAGCGCCCGGAACATTTCTTGCCTTTCTCGCACTGGAGGCAAAACAAGAGAAGGAAACTTGGTGTCTGTCGGTAGAGATAAAAGTGACGCAAAGAGTGGCACCACATCTGGTTGCGCAAGATCATACTTGTTCTAGATGATGCACCAGCCGTTCAAACCGTGCCGCTGGCGCCTCGTCACGCCCGAAATTTAGAAGCCGCTCGAAAAAATTGCTGACCGGATAAAGACCCGTGTTTCGAAAATGCGGCGAACAATGCCACTCGACAATAAAAGAATTCTGGGATCCCATTCCATTACCAGATAGCTCTATAGATGATCCTGTCTCCGGGTCTTCCGTTTTTCCTTGCACATGCTGCTTCATTGCATGCACCAGACGAGACTTGCCCAGTCCTGCTTCACCGATGAGTGCAACGACCTGCCCCATGCCCTCTTGCGCCTGCTCCCAACGATCTTTGAGCAGACTCATTTCCTGATCTCGTCCGGTGAGGGGCGTCAGCCCCACCCGTCCTGTATCCTCAATGCCTCTGCCAGCATCAATTACTGCTTGCACTTGAAAGAGTGCAACAGGCTGCTTCAGACTTTTGATCTTGTGTTCTCCAAGATCAGCGCAATCGAATTTGTCTTGAAGTAGTCGATGCGTTGACTCGACTGCAAACGATCTGTCCTGACTTAGCCACATCTTTCAAACGCAAGGCCACATTTCGGGCCTCGCCAACAAGCGAAACATTATCTTCTTTCGTTTCCACAATGGCTGGTCCTGTATAAATACCAAGCCATGGCTCCAATTCAACATTGTGCTCACGGCGAACTTGCTCACCAAGCACGCTTAGCACTTCAAGAATAGCTAAGGCGGTGCTAGCCGCGCGGCAAGCGGCATCTTCGTAAGCAATCGGATAACCAAAACACGCCAGCAAGCCTTCCTCGTTGCATTGCACAATCGTTCCTTCTGATTCGTTCACCGCTTGTTCGCAGTAATGGTGAAAAGCTTGCAATACTTTAGCTTGGTCTTCGACATCCAGATGTTCAAGATAGTCCTCTGACTCAAACAAATGGCAGCTACAAACAAGCACAGTCACCTGGCGACGCTCAGCTTCACGGGCGCGCTTGCGCTGAGAAGAAATCGTACCAGGCAAACTCTCAGGTTTGACCACTTGAGACGGAGCATCCACACGATCATCAGTGCGCAGCCAAATGCTGGGCGAAGCAGGACGCCCAACGCTTGAACGTACGCTCTCCCAACCACAACAGGCACCGACTTGCCTTCAATCGCTTCCAGCTGCGCAATCACCTCCTGAGCCGACTGTGGCCGGTCGGCAGGTTTTTTGGCCAAAAGACGCAAAATCAATTCATCCAAGGCTTTGCGGAATTTCAGGATTGTCGTGGCTAGGCGGCAGCGGAGTGTCCTCAATAAGGGCAATCACTATGGCCGGTATTGTCTCACCATAAAATGGTGTGCGGCCGGTTATCAATTCATATAGCAGGCAGCCCAGACCAAATAGATCAGTTCGCTCATCAACAGTCTCAGCGCGTGCCTGCTCTGGAGCCATATACGCCGGCGTGCCAATAACAATGCCGGTGGTCGTCAGCCTGATATTCATCGTATGCGGGCGAGCCAGACCAAAATCCAGAAGCTTGACGCGCCCATTGGGTGCTTCAAGCCAAACATTTTCCGGTTTGAGGTCTCGATGAATTAAACCTTTGCCATGCGCCGCTGCAAGCGCCTGAGCAATTTCGCGGCCGATACGCAGTGTCTCGCTCAGCGTCGGTTTGGTCTGCCTCTCCAATAAGCTATCAAGCGGCTCGCCTTCAAGCAACTCCATGGCAATGTAGCAAATCTCGTTGTCTTGACCAACCTGGTGGACTGTCACCACGTGATCGCTTTTTACCTGAGCCATCGCCCGTGCCTCACGCAGAAAGCGTTGACGCGTGTCCTGGTCGTGGCTAAATTCCGACTTGATCACCTTCAAGGCCACATCTCGTTTCAATTGCGTGTCCTCAGAATGCAAGACGATGCCCATGCCACCCTCACCCAATACTTTGAGCACTCGGTAGTGGGCGAGCCAACCTATTTCATCAGGGCTAATCGCCGGCGTCAGGAAAGCCAGCTGGTTAGGCGATGCCGTACCCGAAGGCGTACTTTTCTTGTCGCGATTTCCGGACGACACGCCGGCTGGCTCAGCAGCCTCTCGGGTAGCCAAACTCGTATCTGCGGCACCCTTCTCGCCGAGCAATTCCAGCGATTGGGAGCAGCGCGAACAGGCGTGAATGTGTTCACGCAGCTCTAGCGCGCGTGAGCCGGAAATCTGACCACGAAGCAATTGAACGATTTGGCTCGTTGTGGGACAGGTGACAATGTCCATGGTCATTCTCCCAAGACCGCCATGGCATTATAGCAAATCGATATCTACTTTACATAGACTTAATAGTGTGTCAAGAGGCACGATAGCTTATTAACCTTATAGCCGACTGCAATAATCTATTCTTTGTAGATCTTGTGCAGCTCATCGAGTCAGTATGGATGCGAATATCCCTGGTACAAGCGCTTAATTGTTCCTGCATCCCGATCGCTCAAAATCGAAGGTATATCATAAGGAGAAAGTGTGGCATACATCACATCATCTGGATAAGGCGAATGCCCGGAAATTCCCAGCGCATGACCAAGTTCATGCAAGCATACTGAACCCATCACCGCATCCGATAAGGGTAGGTGGTTTCTCTGGTGACTGATAAGAATAAATATTTCTGCTGACAGCATCATACAATTATTTACTCCACTGCCAAAGCTGCAGAACTTCATTTGCGTTATTCCCTGTTCCTTGCTGCTGAGATTAGCCT
The DNA here is from genome assembly GCA_963767815.1 of Candidatus Melainabacteria bacterium. Lineage (GTDB taxonomy): Bacteria > Cyanobacteriota > Vampirovibrionia > Obscuribacterales > Obscuribacteraceae > CAVYFJ01. Next base: position 240,348 of record CAVYFJ010000005.1, read on the forward strand.
TGCCCGGATTAGATATCCAATGACAAATTATATTTGCTTGCTGCGGATAAGCGACTATCTTAAAAGAAAGCCGACCATCCGACGCCTTTACCCAAGCAGCAAATGCATCAATCATACATTGGCGAATTTGAGGACGATAGCCTGTTACTCCAGTGCCGTCCTCCAGATAAACTCGCAAAGGAATTTGACTGGGTGCCCAGCGCTGAATTGCTTTTGGACAGGCAGCATCAAGATAATTAACAGGTACTTTTGGTTGTTTAAGTATACTCACGCTAAGCGATCGAGAGCCAAAATTGGCATAGGGGAAGTCGTCATTAAAAGCTACCTGTGCTCCCATCTGCATACTTTCGCTCACTAGTTTCCCTGCTTCTAGCCTTTGGATTGATTTTTCTGCGTCGCGGCCGTTTGCTTCTGTGTACGACGCTTTTTTATATTCTTGCAGCGCCTTATCGTTTTCGCCACATGTTTCATAAGCTCGTGCCAGAGCCATATGACTTTCTGCTCCATCATACACCTGTAAGGTCCGCCTGCCACCTTTGTATCTCAGCATATTTGCGCCGTCGCAGGCAAGCCAAATTTATCTCTGGTATTAGCTGTGAGTCGTTTTTGAGCAGCCACGCCTCACCGTATTCGCTTAAGGCATCGTCATAGCTGGATGACTTTGTGTACTCGCGCGCCAGAGCAAGCCTGGCTTCGACGCTCTGTGCATCCTTACCAGATGATGAAAGCAGCTCATTCAATTTTGTGCGAGCGGCGATGTCGTCATGGTCGAGCAGCAACGCTTGATGGAAAAGATTTACAGCCAAGTCATTTGGTTTTGTCTGTGCTAACTGGAGATAGGCTTCCGTCAGCTTATCGCGCACCCGCATATCAAATGGAGTTAACTCGCTTGCCTTTTTAAGATTTTCTATTGCTGATTCTATTTTACCTTGCTTAGTGCAAGCAGCAGCATCTGCTAAAAATACTTTGGAGCTTGACAGTTTGGTCTCAATAGGGCGCGCATAACTAATCTGGTAGATTGGTTGAAAGTCGCTATTGAAATCGGCCACAACATAAATGTGGTCCGTCAATGATGCCGGTAATGGCGCAAATGGTGAGCTAGAAGAAATCGCATCTTCAGCTGAATGATTGACAGAACTAATTGGTGAGGCATTGGTCAGGTCAATGCAAGATGCATGTCCATCTTTATTAATGCGAAAAACAACTTCTGCGTGTGCGTCCGTCCCTTTGCCCGGATACCAAAAGTGCTCAATACGCTTTTTTACTGCTTCCAAATACGTGTTAAGAATCACCGGTGATGGCGTTACTTTGTTCTTAGAGATTACGGCGCTCGGCTTGGAACGAATATGCTCTGTGCACAGACCAGGCAAGCAGCACCCGCCCGCAAGTATTATCACTAGAATGAAGACAGAGATATACATGCTATAAATATTCAACCCACCTTCTGAATCGCGCTGCCCATAATATTCTGCCATTGCCTTTTTCCTTCTTGGACGCTCCTGTCTGTGATACCTCTATCGGTGCATTATAATTGAACGACCGGAAGCAATTGCTTCTAGAAACCTGTAGCTGCCATCTTAATTAAGATGGAGCTGTGAAGGCTCATAGATGTGCCGCCAAAAGTTGAGCCAAGTCAAGAAGCAAGTCAATATCCATGTTGTGCATTCCTTAAGTATTAGAAACTTTGCATCCCCGGATGCCATTTAGTAGAATATTTAAGCAATTGAAACCTATTTAGCTATCGTTTCTGAACCCAACAGTTATCATTTTGTAGATATGGCTGGATGAATTGGTCGTAAGATGCATAAATACAATATCAACATCGCTAGTCTAAACTGTTTAAAGGCGGAGATTCAAAAAATACTTGACCATGAGTCAAGCGGGCTTGAACATAATTTCGGCAGCATCGGGACATTAGTTCGCGATTGCTTTGGCAGAAATGTTCCTAAAGAGCTTATTGCTAAATGCCATAATGACTTTTTTCTTTTTGAAGATGATGGCTCACATCTAGCATTTAAATCTAAGCCTGGCGAATCAGCTAAAGAACTTCAAGATAGATTTCAGCGGCCATACCACTTGTGCTAGATACAGTAGACCACGCTATCGACCATATTAGAGCAGCTAGGAACACCATAATTGATCCGAATGATAATTTCCGAAACGTAATTGACTGTATTGCTCTATTGGAAGATGCTGACACGCAGCTGTTTGAACTGCAGTGGGAGCGAGAGCGTTTTGGCGTTGGTGGCCCATTACTGCGTAGGCTTGAAAATTGGTGTGACCGAATTGAAGATAAGGTAAGCGTTTATGGTTTAGAGAAGCTTACGGGTGAAATATCTAGGCATGGACGTTCAGTAATACCTGGGTATGCTCCCAATCGCGAGACCTTAGAAACTATACAAATGAAACGCGGAGTGCTGTCCGCGTGGATAACAGAGCTGTGTAAGGATCCTGCCTACTATTCGGAACTAATGGAAAATACAGCAGGGCATGCAAATGCAGATACGGCAACCCTGCTATTCTCTGCAGGCAAGATATACGATGCCGCCAATTTGATTTCCAAGTTGTTTTCCGAAGCGCAGAACAGCATTATAGTGATAGACGGATACCTTGGTGATCGAGGCCGTAATCTACTAACTAGCAAAGCCAGGACTGTTGTAGTGAAAGTTCTTACCAAACCATCAAAAGATAAAAGAGAAATACAACTGTTTAGCGACTTCAACACGCAATATAAAAATCTCTCCCTAAGAGAAAGTAATCAATTCCATGACAGATTTATTATTATAGATAACAAGGATTTTTATATTTGTGGTGCTTCTTTAAAAGATCTTGGCAATAAAACATTTGCGTTCCTCAAGATAGAGGATTCTGCCTGTATAGCTGCTATCACGAATGAATTTAATAGTGCATGGCAGTCTGCTACGGTCGTTCTTTGAGACATAATACTGCCTGGATCACTATCAGCCTAGAACTGTTACTTTACTTTAGATCCCGCTGGATTCTTAGCCAATATTGCAAAAACATTTTCGCGCGCGATTTTGAATCAATGATACTCAAAACGCTGTCTTCCCAGTTTGCGGAAGTCGTGAAATTTCAACTGCCATCGCCTACTAGATAATCATTAATCAAACAAAATCAGGACATAATCCTTTTGAAGGTCTTGGATAAACAGTTAAAAAATAATCTTCACGTTCGCTTCTGGTCTCCGATCGGTTCTCAAACCCCGAATATGAGTAAATTTCCACAAATCTTCAACACCGATAATATCGAAGCCAAATGTTCTCAAAGCCTCTATAAAAGCTTGCCGGTCGGTAAACCTAGTACTTCTCTCTAAAATATGTAAATGGCCGTCTAGCTTTAGAGTCCTATATGCTTCACGCAGATAATCTCCAAAATTATGCCCCATTAACGACAGGGAGAAAATAGCAGCGTCTAGACTCTGGTCATCGAGTGGAACGTGAGACATGTCACAGGAAATTACGGAATCATCAATTGCCACATGGTCAAAACTGTGTATTGTGTGGAGAGAAGATAGCGCTTTTGATAATTCTGCTTCACCACAGCCAAAGTCACCGATAACCAAACCGTTCCGTTTTTTGAACCAATTGATCATTTCTTCGTACGGAATAACGGTCCAGTCCTGACGCGCCTCTTTATAAAAGGTGTGGTACTGTGCCCATTCCTCTGGATTATCTCTAAGACGTTCGTGAGTGGTACTGCTCCGAGTCTGATTCCAGTTGCGATTCATAGTCGAGAAATCACCATAGCGGACTTTTCGGCGCGCTACTTCATTTAGATCAACGTCAGGCAGTGGTACAACAATAGGGTTTCTTGCAATGTGTTGCACTTTGCCTGACTCAAGCCGCTGAAGCCATATCATAATATCCTGATAAGCCTGTTCTGGGAAACGCAGGTGTCCTTCAGGTACCACGCCATCAACAGCAGCATCAGCTATAGATTTTTTGAACAGGAGTCGGTGCATCTTTGATTCGCACCATGACCATCTCTCCCCATTGACCATTGCAAAAGTTAGCGGCAAAATCATTGTAACTGTGTTGCTTTGCTGTCCCTGACGATATAGACGTCCCTTTAATTGCTCAAACTCCGCAGCAGTCCAGGGCAGGACATTAACTATAAGCCTGTTGCAAACTTGTTGCAAACCGTCGACACCAGTGCCGATAGCCGCTGAACCAATGAGCACATCAACACTGCCGCTGATGAAATTCTCTAGCCCTGACTTATCATCACCTGTATAGAACCCGACTTTCCAGCCTGCTGCTTCAATTGCTTCCCGTAACATGCGGTCAATTGCCTCGACGTTGTAAGTGTAAATAAGTGTCTTAGGTCGAATATGCTCCAAAATAAATGGCAACCGGGCGCGAGTGAGTATTTGTTCAAACGCAAGGTGACTACCATGTTTGCCTAGAGCACGGATTTCTGGGAGAAACGCGCCAACATCCACAGATAGTTCGATCTGTTCGTAGCGAAGCTCATACTCGGGCATCCAACGAATACCAAGTGTAACCAAACGTTGATGCAACGCCATACAGTTAGGGATCGTTGCCCGAACTGATAATTCGTGGTGTTCAAATCCGGTAATCAGTTCGATCAAGCTCTTTCCTTCGTGTAGATTGTTGACTACCGGGGTTGCGGACATCCCGAGTATATGGAGATTCGGATTACGGCTAGCTGCTGCTGTCGTTAGTGCGGTGACAAGCTTACGACGCTGCGAAGGATCATCCTCAGCCTTGCGATGCTTGGTGTAATGAATCTCATCAACGACCACAAAGTCGATTCGTTCGCGTTCAAGAAATTGTTGGAGTTTGCTCGCAGAATCCGGCTGCTGAAAAGTCTCGTAATTTAGAACTAGGTATCGAGCCTTTGGCAAGCCACCTGTGTTTGGCCATTTCGGGTCAAACGTCTTCTTACGGACGATGCTATCGGGAAACGCATCGATTATGGCATCCTCCCACCCCTTTACGACACTATTGGGACAGCATATGACTGTAAGCTCGCTGTGCGTGACCCGCGATGCCAATACAGCAGATAACGTTTTACCGGCCCCCGTGCCTGACCAATTGCCCATTCGTTTGTCTTGTTGAACACGGCTAGCGACGTGTCGCTGCATGAGATTGGGCTTAACGAGATCACCGTTTAGCTTGAATGAATAGCCTGTCGGAATTTCAAATTGCTTAGCTTTACGATACTGCCCCAGAAAGTCTTCTTTGACGCGTTGCGCATATCCTTGTCCGGTAAACGACTCCGCTTCTGATACCGCGACTGCCTCTGAATGATAAGCATGTTTCCATATCTTTGCTAGAGCGGACGCGACCAAAAACTCGGCAGCCTCCGCATCCGCCATCGCAACTACTCGAAGTTCTAATGTCTTGAGTACTTCTTTTGTAGCAACACTCGGTAAAGCCTCGGGCTTTTCAATCTGATCATCAGCAATGATGTGGTCTTTATCTTCTAGATCTTCTTCAAGATATTGAGCCAAGGTGTTCTCCAGCGTCACCGATCGATCGTCGATAAAGTTATCAACTAGGGAGGCATTGCCATCAACGAATTTTTGCAGTTCTTCTTCTGGAAAACGACCCGTGGATAGCGCCCTAATGAAGGCACGACTTTTACCCTCGGTTTGCCACAGTCCACTTTGTTGGAACAATATGTATAGCTCCGCCGGGGTGAAAGTGTGCAAGTGTTGCAGAAGCGACGATACAAAGTTGCGCAATTTCTCAATAGTCCAGCCAATCCCAGCGCCATCAAAGCGCAATCCAAGATTCTTAGCCACTGCCTCAAAACCACCAAATTGGGTGGCTATCATTGCAGCCAAGGTGCTCAGACCGGCGTTCTGAAGATCCGTCATTGACGGCATCTTCTCCGGGTCAGCGCTTCCCTGCGCAAATTCCAAAAGTTCGCTTTTGACGTTTTCAAAATCTCTCCAATAACCGGCTTCCTTGGCAGATGAACTTTGCTTTAGACCTAGCTTAACCGCTACTGCATTTGAACCACCAAACTTACGCATCCCATTGAGTATGCCAGTTTGTCCAGCCGCTCGGAGCACTGCATCGGTTGGCATTGTGTCCTGGACGTCTTGAGATTTGAGGAATTCCACGATCTCGGATGCAAGATTCTCAAAACGATTGTAGTGTCCCTGGGGTCTTTGTGTATTGGTATATGTCCATCCAAGTTCTTCAGCTAATTTGCGAGGACCGCCAAGCTTGGAGATCGCGTCGCCGAGCTTACTCTTTCCCTTCTTGCGCATCTCATCGTAGAAGGGCATTCTTCCAGGTTCACCGTGATCAGCAATGAACTGACGTAGCTCACTTACTACGTTGTCGCGATTCGCCCAGTATCCTGCTGCCTTTGCATCTGAACCTGGTTCAAGCCCTAATTTTTTTGCAACTGCGTTAAATCCATCATGTTTTCTACCAATTGCAACAGCCAAATCGTTGCGTCCTGCTTTTTCAAGGCTGGTTTTCGTAGGCATTTTGTTTGAATTACCAATGATTTTTCCAATTTCTATGCGCACATTCTCTAGATCATCCCAGTACCCTGGTGGCTTAGCGGTATATGATGATCTAAGATTCAGTCGTCTAGCAACTCGTTCACTGCCTCCGTGTTGCAGAATAGGGCTTTCCAAATCTCCTCGTCCTGCATCTCGCAGTTCGGTAGATGACGGCATTTGTCCAGCAGTACCTTTTCGCTCAGTGAAGGCTAGAAGCTCAGCACGCAAATTTGCAAAATCTTTCCAGTATCCTTTTGGTTTTTGGGACACAGTTTTTTTAGTTGTTATTTCTGTCTTGTTCGACATTTAGCAGTAACCCCAATGGTTTCGCATGCATTAGTATTTTCAATAGTTCCTACACCGGAACAAAGACCTTGTTCATTATTGACGCCGCACCCAATTCTATGCTGGCTGTGCACATTCTGCCGAATCTACCATTGCAGAATTGACTAGTTTGCCCACCGGATAATATTCCATATCTTCATCTGCATGTGGCTTAAGTATGTTTAACAGTGTGCGATTATCTCTAACGTTCGCATCCAACCATGTGTCCTCTGCTTCCGGGCTTAAAATAGCCGGCATGCGCTCATGTATATCAGCAAGCACTTTGTTGGCCGGCACAGTGATTATCACGCAAGTGCGCAGCACCTCCCCATCCGGCGAGATCCACTGAATAGAAATGCAGATTTCCATTCATAAAAGCTATCCGCCGGAATCAGGCAGCGCCGATTTATCAGCGCCTTCTTGAAAGATGGCTTTTCAGCTAAAGTCTCCGCGCGCGCATTTATCAGGGGCTTGTGCTTGGTCAAGTCTTTTACCCAGGCTGGAATTAGCCCCCATTTCATTTCCACTAATACTCGCTCTTGTGGATTGTCAGCCGCAGCGACTATCACCGGCACCTTTTGCGTGGGGGCGATGTCGTATCTGGGCGCAAGCTGCGACTCAAGCGTGACGAGGCGGAACCTTTGCGTAGGGGCGTCCGCACATTGGATGGGGGTCATTAAATCATGGGTGATAGATAAAATCTTCGCATATTTTTTGAACTTTTTTGGCTTCCAAACGTATTTATATTAGGCGCACAGTCAAGAACCTTGCTGTGAATTCTGGAACTTGTTGGACGCTTGCGTATAACCAGATATAACTATATAATATAACTAATGCCATACACCATCGAAATTAAACGGCAGGCTAGACAAAAACTCAAATCGTTATCACGACCGGACCGACTGCGCATTACTGATGCAATTGACGAGTTGGCTGTAAATCCAGATACGATCGTGCTAGATATTAAACCACTAACAGGCACGAATTTTCATAGACTTAGGATTGGCATTTGGCGAGTAATCTATACGAGGTCGGATAAATTGAGAATCATATCGATTGAAAAAATTGGACCTAGAGGGGATGTTTACAAATGACCTTACAAACGATTAATTCTATTAACGGCAAACCAGAATATGTGTTGCTACCTATAACAGTGTATAAAGTGCTGCACCGGTTAATTGAGCGCGAATTAAGCAGGTTGCGATCAGATAAGGACGATGATTATGTACCCTTTGATCCAGCCGAATATGTGGATAATCCTATTGCGCTTGCAAGAATTAGGGCACATAAAAGGCAATCTGAATTGGCAAAGTTATTGGGCGTGTCTCAAGCGTACATAAGCAAAGTGGAAAATCAAGAAAAAGTTTCACCGAAATTGCTTGCACGCGTACGACAAGTGCTGAAAGCGCATTAGTCGACTTTTTAAGGTTGGAACCCTATCATTGTAATTATAGCAATATTGCTATATAGTTGAAAAGGATGTCCAGGAGAGATTCGATGGTAAGGAGCGGATCCAATAAAGGAAAAATAACCGATGCGGTCGAAATTTTAAATCGGGTAGTATTTAAAAATGACCCTGAGCGGCTCAAGACTGTTGAACACTATCGGCTTAATTCCGAAGTAGCTGGACTTATTTATAATCTTCGGATGAAAGCAGGACTGAGTCAGGCAGAACTAGCGAGAAAAATTCACACTACTCAGTCAGTCATTAGCCGACTTGAAGACGCTGATTATGAAGGGCATTCTTTATCTATGCTGGCTAAGGTGGCGGCAGCGCTCGATCATCGACTTGTTTTAAGCGCAAAGCGACTCGATATTCCAGAGATAAAGTCGAAAGCTAAGCACGTGATAGGAACACGAAAGATGGCGCGAGCATAATTTGCGAGTCCTGAATCAGCTCGGACCAGATCGTGACGAGGCGGAACCTTTGCAGGAGGGTGTCGCGTTTTGAGAGGGCGTAGCGTCCGCACATTGGATGGGGACCTTCAGGCAGATGCCTTGGTTCGGATGGATAGCAATCTATCAATCTTTCGTTCAATTACGTCCAGCTTCTTCTGAGATGGTAACGGGTGTCTGATCTCTTGCTCTAGTCGTGCCTTTACCCAATCTCTAATCATTCGGACCCAGCGGCATCTTACTTTTCTTGGCTATATCAAGAAGCGCGGACATTAGTTCCGGATCAACGCGGAATTCAATCTTGCTACGCTCAAGAATACGTTGTCGCGCCTCTCGCTCTAACTTCTTTACTTTAGCCAGGCTTTCTGCTTTCACAGTCCTACCTTCTTCCGAGATTGTGCTGTGGCTTCGCGCACGTGATCATAGAAAATCTTTGTATATCTCATTTTACCACCGTGTCAGACAGCGGTCTGACAACATTAATGATTCTTCTAGAGATCAGATGACGCCTGTCAGTGACCGTCCATCATGGAGTTACGAATTATCCGGCACTGAGAACATGTACCATCGCAGGCGCTTGAGAAATGCCGACGCCTTTCAGTTGCATCCTCATGTAACCCACCTTCGTATTTTACTGGCACTTTTCCTAGGTCCTGCAAAGCTATTCGGGTATCCAGCCGCGCGTTTCCCGTATATTGATTGCGTTCGGGGTGATCAGCAAAAGTCGCTTTTTCGCATTCAAGTGCCTTTTGGTAATTATCAGCGGCTGCTGAAAGCTTTCCTTGACTTTCATAAACTGCACCTAAATCGAAGTACGCATCGGCGCATCTGGGATCAAATTTAGCAGCTTCCTCGAACAGACGAGTAGCATTGGGCAGATCACCTACAGCATACAGTCGCACCCCACCGTTGAGCAAATAATCTAGATCGAGGAATTGATCCCTGCCATCGATCGGCCCATAATACTCGACAATATGCCAAGCGCCGCCATTTCTTCTCACAGTCGCATCGATTACATTCTCTACCGCATTCAGCTCCAGGCGAATCGATTTGTCACTTGGATGATAAAAGCGGGCTATCCACAGGTCTGCGAATCGAGTGCCAAGATCAGTGCTTCTGCTATAGTCTTGGCTCTTCTCTGCGTTTGAACTTGTTCTCGCAGTTTCTGCAGGCAAGCTATTCAAATTTGCTTGATAAACTTTTGCGTTTCTTTCTATGGTTAAAACAAAACCGTTCGGATTCTTCTCCGCCTTTAGAATTAAATCGCCCTTAGCGATTCCCCAAACAAAGGCTGGTGTGCCAGGATATACTTCCGAAACCATCAGGGTATGCCCAGGATCATTTTTTCTGCTACAAGCTATGCCAAATTTCATCAACTCAGATTCAGGGCCCGACTCCTTAACTTCGCCTTTCAATTCATATGCCAATTGTGTCTTGCGACAACCGCAAAAACAGTCCTTTTCCTCAGCACGGACATTGGATATGCAGCAAATAATTAAAACGGGCACCCAAACCAAAAGGCGTTTAGCTTCAAATAGATTGGTAGTCACCCACACTGGTTTAATGTTCCGTATTTTTACTTCGGCGGTTCGAGAAACGCAGGATCAAATTCGGGGATCGCCACTACCCGCGGTGTGACGTCTATTGACTCTACAACTTTTATTTCTTGTCCATCAGAAATTGACAGGTCATTAAATTTGCGTGCGCTGGGCAAGACTCTGCTTTCCAGAGATCCAACCATATCATTGTAAGACTTAACGGTATTTTCAATCCCTTTGCGCAATTGAATAAAATGATCAGCAAGTGTGCGCATACGTCCGTATAATTCTTTGCCAAGCTCATTTATAGCCGCAGCATTTTTGGAGAGTGCTTCACTGCTCCAACCGTAAGCGACAGCTCTAAGCAATGCTATTAAAGTAGTCGGTGTGGCAATCAGTATTCTCTTTCGCCAGCCAGCTTCGATTAATTCAGGATCTTGCTCAAGAGCAGCGCTGTAGAATGATTCGTTGGGGACAAATAAAACAACAAATTCCGGTGAGTTAGGAAACTGCTTCCAGTAATTTTTATCGGATAAGTCAGATATGTGTCTGCGTACTTGTTGAGCATGCTCTTTGAGATAATTAAGTCGAGCTTGTTCATCGTTTGTAGTTTCAATTGCTTTGAGAAATGCATCCAGTGGTGTTTTAGCGTCAACCACCACACATTTATTTCCTGGCAGATAAACAGTTAGATCTGGGCGCAACGGACCATCTTCTGCCTGTAGACTTTTTTGTTCAGTAAAATTGCAATGCTCTAGCATGCCCGCCATTTCTACCACTTGCCGCAATTGCAATTCACCCCAACGTCCGCGTGCTTTGGGTGCGCGCAAAGCGTTAACAAGATTGCTGGTTTCATTTTGCAAATTGCTTTGCACGGCTATAAGATTTTTCAGTTGCTCATTGAGAGCGGCGTGCGTTTCAGCCCTGGCTTTATCAAGGTCAGCCACTTTTTGATTGACATTGGTCAGGCTTTCGGCAACCGGTTTTATCAATGCGTCAATTGCCTGCTGCCGAGTATCAAGATCATGCTTGGCATTATTCTGATATGTCTCAAGCTGTAATTTGGCTAAATCTAAAAATGCCTGATTGTTGCTCTTCAAGGCATCGGCGGACAGTGCCTCGAAAGCATCCTTGAGTTTTGTTTCTAGACTATTTGCTAAGCCTAACTTCTCAATGGTCTTGGCGTTTTCTATAAGCAAAACTTCTTTGGCTTTTTGTTCAGCGGCAAGAAAGTCGTTTAATTGGCGCAGTTTGGGTAAATGAATGAAAAACCAAACTAAAGCAGCACCAATAATTATGCCGACAAGAAATATAAGAGTGATCAAGGCTGGATTCGTCAGGGCAATCTCCCAGTGTTTGGCCCCTCAGTATAAGCTTCGAACCGCATGGTCGACCTTATCCGTTGTTTGAATATATATAATTAAATCCCGGTCGTTGGATGAAATCTTGTCCGATTGGGTGAACTTTTTAGACTGGAAAAGGTTCAAACGTAGACAGGAGAAGAATTTGCCAGTGTTTAAATTGTGGACAATTATCAATAGGGTAGTTATAATTAAGAAAATCAAATTTCGCTTTTGCATTAAAATATGTGACCGCTTGGATCATGGTAAGCATATGCACCAGATTAAGAAAACATCTCGCAAACAAGTTAAAGAGACCGCTGGCAAAGGTCCGGCTAGTAAGAGTGTGTCTCGACACAAGACACCATGGGAAATAGCGTCCAAACTTATGGCCGGCATACCCGCTGAAGCCTGGGACACTGTATCCTCTGATCTATCTATAAATGTAGATCATTACTTGTATGAGGCACCCAAACAAAACAAATCGTGAAAAGGGTTTTTGCAGACGCTAGTTATTGGATAGCTCTTCTTAATAAGAATGATCAGTATCATTCTTCTGCGGTGGCATTAGATAGCAAACTGCGGGGTGTAGAAATTGTCACTAGCGATATGGTATTAGCAGAGATACTAAATTGCTTCTCTGGCAAAGGACCATTTATGCGGAAGTTAGTAGCTAAATATGTCAGTCATTTACTACATACTGGGGGGTATTTCATTGTTGAGCAATCGCGGGAGCAATTTGTATATGGCCTTGGAATTTACTCTCGCTATGCAGATAAAGATTGGGGATTTGTAGATTGTACGTCCTATCGTATTATGCATGACAATAACATAACTGATGCCCTAACTCACGACAGGCACTTCCGGCAGATGGGGTTCCACATGTTGTTGGAAACTCATTGATTGAGCCAATTCAAAGAGAGGATGAGACGGAGAACCAATCGTCATTTATTCTCAGGGGTGACGGTTGAAGAAACCAGAATTCATATCCAAATATCCGCGTACTGTGGCTGGGCTGTTTGCGGCCATTTGCGCGGGGTTGGTGGCAGTCTTTTTCTGCGTGATTACCGGCAGCGAGTCGGCTATTTACATAACCTGCGCCATATTCTCAGCCGCTTTCTGGGCGGCGATTTTAGGCAAGCGAATTACCGATGTATCCCATATCTGCACATATCTGCGGGCTGCTTTGCTTGGAGTAGCTGTCGCTTTGCTGACGGTGTTATCCGTCACTATTCTCATGGGCATAGAATTGAGATTGGAAATTATGCTTAACGGACTGGAATCGGTACAACAGACAATGAGATATACGCTCATAGAAGGTCTGTCCGCCAATCCCGCTAGCGGATATTTTACTATACATATTGTGGGTGCCTATTTCGGCTCCATTGGTGCTATTGCCGGTATGCTTTTGCGCTGGTTGCGTACACTATACGAATTAGATGAACAAAATGAATTATATGAAGGAGATGACCGGCCTAACTTGCATTCAGATGATGAATAAGACTGATAGAAATGCCTTTCAAAGCCGGATATCGTGTACCTCGGGCTATAATGACAAACAACAATAATCAAAAATAAATGAAAGGAAACAACCCGGTTGTCAAATAATAGTGTACTGAGCAATCGGAATTTGCAGCTATATTTTGGTGGTCAGATTATTTCCATGGTTGGCACGTGGATGCAGCAAATGGCAATGAGCTGGCTCATTTATCGTCTGACTAATTCGGCGGCCATGTTGGGAGTGATTGGCTTTGCCAGCCAAGTACCATCGCTTTTTCTGACACCATTTGCCGGCATTGTTGCTGATCGCGTTAACAGGCATCGCCTGGTGATTATTACTCAGATTGTTTTCATGGTGCAAGCAGGATTATTGGCAGCGCTTGTATTTACCGGACAAGCTCAGCTATGGCAATTGATTACTCTGAGCGCAATCCTAGGCATTATCACCGCATTTGATATACCAACCAGACAAACATTTGTTTTTGATATGCTTGAAAATAAAGCGCAATTGCCTAGAGCGATAGCTATCAGCTCATCGATCACAACTGTCACGCGGCTAATTGGTCCCTTTGTAGGCGGGCTGCTTATTGCCTGGAGAGGCGAAGGAATGTGTTTCTTAGTAAATGCATTGAGTTATGTGGCGGTGGTGATTGCGTTACTCTTTGTGAAAAGCAAACAAGCGGAGATAAAAGATAAAAAGCATAATACTTTGCGACAATTGAAAGAAGGTTTTGCATATGCCTTTGGTTTTCCGCCAATCCGGGCGATCATCACGCTATTAGGGCTGATTGGATTATTTTCTTTCCCTTTTACAGTGTTGATGCCTGCTTTTGCTCGAGATGTATTTCATGGTAATGCCTCCACCCTTGGTTTTTTAACAGCTTCATCTGGATTTGGATCTGTTCTTGGAGCATTTATTGTCGGCTCGCGCAAAAATGTTCATCGGCATGGAGATTGGATATTTGCCGGCTGCAGTTTGTTTGGCCTCGGATTGATAGCCTTTGGCTTTTCAAAGTCTTTTATTCTTTCTATGCTTGTACTGTCCGTGATGGGCTTTGGCAGTATGGTAATGATGGCCGGATCTGTGACGCTAATTCAAACTATGGTTGATGAAGATAAGCGCGGTCGAGTAATGAGTATTGTTGTTATGGCACTCATGGGATTGTCGCCGTTTGGTTGTATGGTGGCAGGATTTTTGGCAACTAAAATTGGGGTTGGAAATACGGTGATTGCATTAGGAGTATTCACTACGCTAATTGCCTTTGCCTTAGCCTCGCGAGTAGGGCAACTTCATCGTCAGGCAATTTTAAAATCCACAGAGAATGAGATGCCGGAAACAATAGGAGAAACCAATGCGGCAATCGCGCCTACTATACTCACCAAATCTTAAGTAGCTGTAACTACTAAATTGCTGAAAGTTAGGCCTTAAGAATGCCGTTAAACATCAGGTTGATAAAAACTTCTAGAGGTTTTGTGTTCTTAAGCGTTTTTGCTCGCAGCACTGCGCCCGACCAACCCGACTGAAACAATTCTGCTAAAGAATCAGCCGGCCAGCGCTTTGTTATTTCGCCGCTTTTTTGCCCTTCGCTTATACAAGCAGCAAAGATATCTCGCCACTTATTGATAATCATCGAAAGTTCTTGACGCAAGACTTCGCTTTGATCCGACATTTCCTGACTCAAATTACCAATTAGACACCCCTTGCGACAGTCCTGTGCAGACAAAGTTTTTTTACCGGCTTCACAGTAGGATTTCAGTCTTGCTAAAGGTGTTTGTTTAGGATTATTCAAAATGTGCATAAATTCAACTGTGTATTTTTGATCGTAATGACGAATGACCTCAACGGCATAGTTTTCTTTGCTTTCGAAATAATGATAGAACGAGCCTTTGGGCATACTCAAGGCGGTCAAAATTTCTTGAATACCCGTATTTGAATATCCTTTTTCCAGCATAATGTCCATGCCGGCCTCAAGCATGGCGGTGCGGCTGTCTTGTTTAATTTGTGTCTTGGTAGTCATGGCTTTCATCGCCTCAGATTTAAATCATTGTCTAGATACTTTTACGATAGGACCGGACATGGCATCTGTCAAGATCGGTTATTGACTAACTTTGACTGCAGTGCCTTCAGTCAAAGTGTCTGACGGGTTAAGAACCACCGATTCAGCGTTGCTCAATCCGGCAATTATTTCTACTTCTTTGCCCAGATCTTCGCCCAATTTCACCGGGCTATAATGTATGCTCTTGCCGTCTTTTAGCGTTATTACTTGTGGACCTTCAGCGCGTACAATAAGTGAATTGGCGGGAACCAAAAATGTTTTGCTGGGTCTTGTGATTGAGAAATTTACATCGGCATACATGCCCGGAACAAGAGCGAGATCTTTATTTGGTATGTGAATTTCAGTACGCAGTGTACGAGCAGTGGCATCGAGAGCTATTGATGTGCGTGCCACTTTGCCGACGAAAATTCTGTCGGGAAATTCTTTCAATGTCACATTGACGTCTTGTCCTATGTGTATGCCGCGCGCAGCATATTGCGGTACATCAACATACACTTTGGCGGTGTCTATGCGAGCAAGTTTGAATAAGGGAAGTTTTGAATTGTCGCTTCCTGAGCTGATTAATGCGCCTTGATCAATATTGCGTTCTGTAATTACACCGTCAAAAGGGCTACTTATGATTTGAAAGGATCTTTCTGTGCTGGAACGATCAGCGTGAGCAGTGGCGGCAGCGATGCTGGCGATGCTCACGTTCACATTTGCTTCCTCAGCTTTCAATCTTGCTCTAGCTGCAGTCACTTCAGATTTAGCAGCGGCGACAAATTCTTCTGCTGCTTGTCTTGTGGCTACGCTAGTTTTGTAATTGGTTTCTTTTTCATCAACATCCTGAGTGGCAACTGCTCCTTGAGCGCCTAAGCTTTGCCATCTTTGCATAGTTGTACGGGCGAATGCTTCTGTGCTTTGACGTTCAATAAGCGATGCTTTAGCTTGAGAGAGTTGAGCGATTGCTTTATCTAGGTCTGCTTGCGCGCGGGTATAATTGGCAACACTTTGTTCTTTGCCGGCGATAGTTGTTAAAAGTTGTGCTTTCGCTTCTTTTTCGCTTTCTTCGATTTCAGGTGTTTGCATTTTGGCCAAAGTTTGACCGGCGCGTACATGATCGCCAATATCTACAAGTCTTTCTTCTATATAGCCGTTTGAGCGAGCATATATAGGTGTTTCTAAAATAGCTTCAATTGATCCCGGCAAACTTAATTTAGTTTGGGCCGGTGCCATTGTCACACGAGCTACTGAAACAGATGGAGTTTCATGTGTGATTTTGTCGTGTATGCCGTTTAACTCGTTAGCTTGAGTTAAACGCGGAATTATACCAATTGGTAATATGACTAAAATAGCAATTCCGGAAACACTTACAAGCTGTATAAAACGCTTTTTTGTTTCTGTAGAAACAAAATGTATTACCGGTTTCTTGTTTGTTGTTTCTTCTGTGGCGACGTTCAACATATTCCTGTCCTTTTGTGATTCCATGTATCTAGAATAGACCGGTCGGTCTAGAATGTCAACCCCTGGCCGGCTTATTTTACAAAGCCCCAAACGATAGCCAGGTGGGGTGTTTGAGGGTTACGATGCAATAATTAAGCATTTTTTTGTTTTTCTTTTCGAGCTAATTCAAAAGCTACCGGCACAAAAAAGAGGGTAAAAAATGTAGCCATTGCTAAGCCGCCAATAACGGCCCGCCCCAGTGGTGCATTCTGTTCGCCGCCTTCACCCAGTCCTAGCGACATGGGAATCATGCCTACAATCATAGCCAATGCAGTCATAATTACCGGGCGCAAACGAACTTTGCCGGCTTCAATGGCTGCTGAGCGCGCATCTAATCCTTCGGACAAACGCTCATTAGCAAAAGTGATCATCAATATACTATTGGCGGTCGCCACGCCTATACTCATGATGGCGCCCATCATTGATGGCACGTTGAAAGTGGTCATAGTTAGAAATAGCATCCATATAATGCCGGCAATTGCTCCAGGTAGGGCGGTAATAATAATCAATGGCTCTGTCCAGCTCTGGAAATTAATTACCATAAGAAAATAAACAAACATGATGGCGCCGATAAAGCCAATGCCTAATTTAAAGAAGGCACTGTCCATACTTTCCGCCAACCCGCGCAAAATGATTTGATTACCCGGTCCCATTTTTGATTTATATTCATCCACGACTTTTTGCACTTCTTGCGAAACGCCGCCGAGATCGCGAGATTGTACGTTAGCGTAAATATCAAAAACCGGTTGAATATTGAAGTGATTTATTACACCAAAGCCGGTTGCTCTATTAATGCTGGCCACGTTGCCCAAAAGTTCGGCTTGTTTGGTTAATCCTAAGGTGGATAATGGTGTTTTTAAGATTGCATTGATCGAATCAATTTTATATTGCGGTGTTTGAACGGCTAAAAAATACTGGATACCACTATTAGGATCAACCCAATAATTAGGCGTTACTTGAGTATTTGAACTGAGCGATACCAGTACATCATTGTCTACATCACGCTGAGTAAGACCAAAGCGAGCGGCACGAGCGCGGTCAACAGTAAGCTTTAATTGTGGCGAATCGACTTCTTGATGTAGATGTACATCCACCGCTCCTTTTATTTGTTTGACTTTGGCTATGATTTCTCTAGCAATTTCTAAGTTTTTAATTTTGCTATAGCCGGCGACACGAATATCTATTGGTGCCGGTAATCCGAAACTCAATATTTGATTGACGATATCTGCAGGCTGATAATAGAAAATAAGATTGGGAAATTTTGCGTTTAAGGCATTGCGCACAAGCTTCATATATTGAGGAGTGGAATGCGTTCGTTTGTGTTTTAAAGATACTAATATTTCGCCATCGGATGTACCAACTGTAGCACTATCGCCAAATGCCATATTAAAAGCTTCAGCCGGCACGCCGATATTATCAATTATCAAGTCAATGTCTGCAGCCGGTATGGCGTTGCGAATTTCGGCTTCTACTGCGCTAAATATCTGTTCTGTCTTTTCTATACGCGTGCCGCTTGGTGCAATTACGTGTAGTCTAAATTGACTGGCATCAACCAGAGGGAAAAAATCACGGCCTACAAAAGGTAGCAAACAAACGCCGGATAAGAAAATAAGTACAGCTAATCCTATGATTGCCCCAGGTGCATCAAGAGCCCAGCGCAAAGCTTTGAGATAAACTTTTCGTAAATCATCAAAGCGCTCATTAAAGCGGGCATGAAATCTACTAAAAATATTTGTGTTTGTAGTGTCATGATGCTCCAATTCACTCTTAAGCATATATTTGACCATTACTGGCACTAGTGTACGCGAGAGGATATAAGAGGCAAAAACAGCAAAAACAACGGCTAAAGCAAAGGGTACAAATAAATAACGTGCCGGTCCTTCCAAAAGAACAACCGGTATAAATACGATACAAATAGCTGATGTAGCAACAAAGGCAGGCACGGCAATTTCATGAGCGCCATCAAGAATGGCTGTGCGCAAATTTTTACCCATAGCAATATTTCTGTGTATATTTTCAATTTCTACAGTAGCGTCGTCAACCAGAATACCAATAGCTAAAGCTAGTCCTCCCAGAGTCATGATGTTCAAAGACATTTTTAACAGTCCTAAGCAAATTATCGAAGTCAATATAGATAGGGGAATCGAAACGAGTACTATTAAAGTGCTGCGCCAGCTGCCTATAAATAAAAGAATCATGACGCCCGTGAGACAGGCGGCAATTATGCCTTCTTCTACAACATTTTCTACTGCCGCTCGGACAAAAAGGGATTGATCAAATAGTTGTTCAATTTTCATGCCTGCCGGTGCGGCGGCTTGCAGATTGGGCACTAAATTTTTTATTTGATTGACAATATCCAAAGTGGATACCGCACCATTTTTAAGAATGGTCACTAAGACCGAACGAGACCCTTCTGAGCGAACAATATTTTGCTGCACGGCAAAACCATCTCTGACATGAGCCACATCACGAATAAAAATCATTTTGCCATTTACCATTTTAACTGGTAAATCATTGATCGATTCTACTAATGGCGGCGTATTATTCATCAGCACTCTATAATCGATATCGCCTATTTTTACTTTACCTGACGGGAGAGCCAAATTTTGAGCATTGATAACGTCATTGATATCGCGAGGCGAAAGTCCTTTGGATTGTAGGGCCATGGGGTCAATATCAATCATTATTTGACGCACTTTACCGCCGTAAGGCGCCGGTAAAGTTGTTCCCTGCACGACTGCTAACGCTTGCCTGATTCTGAAAATGCCATAATCATATAATTCTGATTCGCCTAAAGTTTTACTACTCAAAGCTAATTGAATCATTGGCACTGATGAAGCCGTATAACGCAAAATAATAGGCGGCTGCACACCTGGAGGCATACGGCGCAAAATTGCTTGTGAAATGGCCGTCGTTTGAGCCATTGCTGATTCCACATTGGCCCCTGGGTGAAAAAATAAACGAATGACCGCGACGCCATCTAATGTTTGTGATTCGATTGATTTGACGTCTTTGACATTGGCTGAAAGTGAATATTCACTATAAATAGTAAGGCGTTTTTCAAATTCTTCAGCCGGCAGACCGGTATAAGTCCAGATTACACTAACAACCGGAATATCTAAATCCGGGAAAATATCAACCGGTGTCGTGCGGATTGAAGCTATGCCCAGAATCAGTATGAGAATAGCCATCACCACAAATGTGTATGGGCGATCCAACGCTAGTCTTACTATCCACATATGTTATTTCCTTGCTTTACTGCTGAACGAGAGAGAGAACTCGAACTAGTTCGAATTCTCTCTGGATGATTTTTACATATATTTTCTGATCAACTGATTTCTGATTTTTAGCGAAAGCCACCGGTGATTGAAAGCGTTTCACCAGTGATCCACTTAGAATCTTCCGAAGCAAAAAAGACTGCTGCCGGTGCTATGTCGTCCGGTTTACCGATGCGGCCAAGGGGGGTTTGTTTTATAGTTTCACTTTTCCATTCACTCTCTGTAACACCAGCTGTTTTCAGACCTTCTGTTTCCACCATACCAGGATTAATGGCGTTCACTCTAATTTTGCGCGGTCCTAGTTCTTTAGCTAAGGACTTGGTAATAGTGTCAACGGCTCCTTTGGTGGCGCTATATACAGAGGCTGTTGCCGGCGCAGCTGTACTGGCAATGGAGCTAATATTGATTATGCTACCGCCATTAGTACCAAAATGTTTTACTGATTCTTTAGAAGCGAGCATTAGTCCGCGAACGTTTAGATCAAACATCTTGTTGAAATGTTCTTCGGTAATTTCTTCAATTGGTGAAAATTCGTATATACCGGCATTATTGACCAAAATATCAACTTTACCAAATGCTTTTTTGGCTGCTGCAAACAGCTCCTCAATTTCCGCTTTTTTTGCTACATTCGCTTTTACAGCAATAGCCTTACCACCGCCTTTTGTGATTTCGCTTACCACTCGATCGGCGCCATCTTTGCTAGAAGCATAGTTGACAACAACTGATGCACCCTCTGCGGCAAATTGTTTTGCTATTTCTGCTCCAATTCCTTTCGATGCTCCGGTGACTACCGCCACTCTTCCATCTAATTTGTTCATGATTGTTTTACTCCTGTGTCGGGCTTCCACTGACGCAGAGAATAGACCGGTCGGTCGGTTCTGTCAATTCTTATCAACGTCTTTAAGGAAATATTGATTAATGACAACACTCTTAAGTTTCGGCAGCGCGGCGGCGGCGACCACTCAATAAATAAAGTGCCGAACGCACAGCAATCAAGGGATCATCAGATGGATCTATACCGTCAACTCTAGGAATTGGATCAAAAATAATTTTGCGCAACTCCGGCACTGTTTCATCCACGCGTTCGGTTAGAGTAACGGTGCCAAAGTTAATTTCTTCACGGGTATTTGGCCACGCTACAGTAGAATCGGATACATCGTCACTGCTATCGGCCATTTGTACTAGCACGCTCAGTTTAATTGGACCCTTTGCCAGTCGTGTTGGGATTTCATCAAATAGATAATTTGCTGATTCCTTTTCTGCTTGCGCATTAGTAAGATATTCATTGCCATCTTGCGGGCGGATTCTAAAGCGACCATATCGGCTTATGCCCTGCTGATTAGTAAACTTGAATGCCGTCACGCCAAAATAAGATTCTTTGGCAAAACTGCTGGGAAATGGTGGAGGAGTTTTAAAAAACTCAAAGGCTCTTGGATGTTTGGCAAAAAATGCTTCAAGCGGTGTTGGCTTAGGCGTATCCGGCCCACTGGTAGCCAATGCTCGAGCAAGATCCAGAAACTCTTCGCCGGTGCGAGTGGGGAAACCGTCGTGTGAATGGCCGATAATATCAGTATGCTCATGCTCAGCCAAATAAAAGCGAATTGCTATGCCTCTTGGACTGGCGTTTGGATTATTGTCGGCAATATTAGGCACGCCGCCAAAATTTGAAAAACGAAGTATGACAGGTACGGAAGGGCGGGCAACATGAGGCGCGCGGGTCAATTTTGTCGCTTGTGCTGATGGCGTAAAGGTGCCGGAGCACATTAACCCTTTAGCGTGGACTGGTCTGAATCCGGCATGAAAACCGGATAAATTATCTAAAGCATGAAGTAAATCCTTTATCAGCCCATCGTTTGGCGTAGATTTAGTCTCTTCTTTAAGAGGCATGATTTTTTTCTCCGTGATTAGGTTTAATTTGGACGTCAAGCGCAGGCGATTAATTAGTGAAATACAGACGCGCGATAGTTGCTTTGTCTCGCTGACTTAGCTCAGTTACAGGAGTATCTGTTGCACGAGCAAACATGACATCATTGCTGGCACTGGAGTGTCCCACGATTCCCAGGGCATGCCCGATTTCATGCAAACAAACAAATTGTACCTCGTCACAGGTCATCGGTCTTTGACGGACAGTGTCCGTAATACAAATAATTACGTCACATTTATCTATGAGACCGGCATTGCCATTCATCGTTGCGGGTAAATAGTGCAAAGAAGTTTCCCCTTGTTCAAATCCGGTTGGATTTGGGAAATTGCTTCGATCACTGGCCCAGCGGCATACAATATCGGCACTTTGTCTATCTGCTACCAGTTTACAGAACAAGCGATTATTAATAGCGCCTGTCCATTTATCGAAAGCATCAGTTAATGCTTGGCGGAAGCATGGCTGATATCCGATTACTCCTTCTCCGGATTCTATAAATACTTTGATTGGTTGATTCTGAAAAGACCATCTTTCTATTTGTTGATTTGTTCTAGAGATGGCACCCATAAAATAATCACTGCCATGGGGATTATCAGACAGGCGGGCGTTTTCTTGCAGTGCTAATATATTTCTTGCTCTATCTGCGTATTGCCCGTTTGGTTCTCTCTTGAGAAACTCGTTGAAAGAGCCAATAGAATTGTTGATATCACCAAGCAACGAATAACAATCGCCAAGCTGATACCAAGTTTGTGCCCTATTGGGATCGAAACGCAGGGCCATAATATATTGATCTCTAGCCAATTCCAGGTCGCCTAATTTTTTTAGAGTCAAAGCCAGATTTGCGTGCGTACCAGCAGAATACTCACTGGGATCTAACGCAGACGCTTTTTCCGTCAGATCGTGACATTCGCTTTCTAATAAATCGTGAGATTCTTTCCGTTTGCCTTGCGCTCTTAATGCGTCTTCTTGATCAAGAAGAGCTTTAGCTTGTAATGACAGGAGTACCTGTCTAGCTACTGTGGAGTGTGATCCGTTTGGATCCTTATCGAGAAAGTTTTTCCAGCTGGCAATGGAATTATCATTATCACCCATTGCCATATAACATCGAGCAAGATTATAGAGTGTTTGTCCAGAATTGGCGTCAAAACGAAGGGCAATCAGAAATTGATCTTTTGCTGATTGCAAATCACCCAATTTTTGCAGAACTACACCCAAATTCATATGTGTCGCATTTGAATACACATTAGGATCCTGCAGGCATGCTTGCTCTAAGAGAGCGCGAGATTCTTGCAATTTACCTGCGTTCATCAATTCTACACTTTGATGATTCAACGCATGCACTTGATTCATTTTTTCAGCGTCGCTTAATGAATCTGCGCCATGTCCGGGTAAACCAAAACAAAGAACAACTGCCACGCCAATAATTGCCAGATATATTTTTGTCATTGCTAGAAAAATTACCCCGAGACCCGGAGAATTGAGTAGAAAATCATGTAAATGCTATCATATGTTACGTGTTTGTCGCCAGCCAGTGGATTGTCTTGTCGAAATAAATTTATGCACAGAGCCCTTTTAGCGATAGCCATTTATGTCTGTCTTAGTTTGCCTTACAGTCAACCCGCTTATAGTCAACCAGCTTCATCAACTGACGAACAAAGAGCACTTCAAGTTGCCGCACTAAACACGCAAGCCAAAACTCTAAGGGAGGCTGGACAACTGCAACAAGCACGCGCATTGCTGGAACAGGCTTGTCAGTTGGATCCTAATCGAAACTCAGGTGGTGTGCATGCAAATTTAGCTATGCTTCTTGAACGATTAGGCGATTTTGACTCAGCCAAAGCTCAATACCTGATGGCACTTCAATTTACCCCGAACAGGGTGACGTTGTTGTATAACATTGCCCTCTGCTGCGCACAACTGGGCCACGTTGATGAGGCAAACTCATATTTGAATAATTATCTCAGCCAAGATCCAAACGGACAATTTTCTGATGCAGCTAGGCGTCTGGTTTCACAACTGAAAACTGTTTCCAGAATCAATGATAATCCAAACGATCCTGATTATTTTGCCAGCGCTTGTCCAAAAATTGCCAGATGGCCTGCTGGAAGACCTGTAAGAATATTTATAGAACCGGGGGACAGTGTGAGGGGCTATAATCCACAATTTGCACAGATATTGATAGATTCGTTTACTACATGGATGAAAGCAATCAATAACTGCTTAACTCTGCAGCCGGCGTCAAATCCGCAGCAGGCAGATATTATTTGTTATTGGGTTAGTGATAGAAACCAATTTCGAAATTCAGCTGGTTCTGAAGGTGGCAAGACAAATTACCACTGGGTATCAGACCCCTATCACATGGGCGAATATTTGGTTGACAATGCTGATATTGGATTGTGTACGATAAATATTGATGGAACTGCGATAACACCAGCTCAGGCTAGATGTCTGTGCTTGCATGAAATTGGACATGCTCTGGGACTTAGTGGGCATTCTTCCAATAACAATGATGTGATGTTCTTTGCTACGATTTATTATCGGCCCGCAACTGAGCTAACCGATCGAGACAAAGCAACAATACTACGTTTGTATTCCCCTTATCTGCGCTAGCCCCTACGGTAATCGCATGGATCCAAAATTAAATTTAAAAGCATTTGGCGGGCTGGCAGTGTTTTTGCTTATTTTGGCAATAGTGCTCTTTATACCGGCTGGAACAGTGAATTATTGGCAAGCCTGGGTTTTTCTGCTGGTCTTTGCAGGCGTCACACTGCATAGTACGTTCACTCTTATGAAAAAAGATCGAGCACTTCTTGAAAGAAGAATGAGCGGCGGTCCGATTGTCGAAAAAAGAATTGCCCAAAAAATAATCATGTCTTGCGTCACTGTTTTATTTATCGTCATGTTTATTATTGCCGGGATTGATCATCGCCTGGCGTGGTCACATCTGGCAATATTTGTGGTTTTGACTGGTGATGGCATGATTATTCTTTCTTTTGTAATTTACGATCTTGTCTTTAAAGAAAATAGCTTCGCCTCAAGCACAATTGAAATTTCCGAAGGACAAAAGGTGATTACATCCGGACCCTATAGCGTGGTTCGGCATCCTATGTATAGCGGAGGATTTGTTTTTTTGCTTGGCATTCCGCTTGCTCTTGGATCTTTATGGGCGTTTCTTGCTTTGGTGCCATTATTGCCAATACTTATTTGGCGCATTGTTGATGAAGAGAAAATGTTGAATAAACAACTGCCTGGATACACGCAGTATTGCGCCAAAGTAAAATATCGCCTGATCCCAGGCGTATATTAGAGCGCTTCGACTTTTGTTAGCTCAATGCTTCAGTTAGCCGTAGCGTGTTTGGCGGAAACTGACGAGTGGTAATTCAACCAGTGGAAAGATTTATCAATTGATTGCGAAATCAATTTTGGTTGATTATACGGTGCCAAAATTTTGCAGGTAAATAAATCTGATTTATTAGAAATGCCGCCAAGTAAAGGCAAAGAGGGCAGCCTGTCTAATTTGTGTAAAGTGAGTGAATCAAGCAATTTTTGCACTGTAATTTCGCGCGATAATTCACCAAGCGGGCCGCCAAGCGGGCTAGTGGATACGCGGGACATAACGCCCGCCACGTCCATTTCTAGGCTATGCAAAGCCAAATTAGCTTTACCTGCAGCAGAGAACCTTAGATCTCGCCCGTCATATAACAGCCGCCTGATAGTGAGAATTTCGCTATCCAGACCAAAGGTGCCATCAATGGAATTGAAGTAGCTTAATTTTGCCGGAACTACGCTTTGCAAAAGATTATTGACATTGAAGCCAACTATACCTTGATGAAGAAGATTTACTTGATTAAGTCTGGCATTTAAGGGACCAGTACGGCTAAAAGAACCGCTGCCCACATGAATATCTCCGGAACCGGACATATTTTTTTCAATTTCAGTTTGATTTGCGCCCGAGCTTTCCAAACTGAAATGACAATCAAGCAAACCAGTCACAATAATTTGCGAATTAGTCATTTGTGGCCATAATTGAGACAAATCGGCACCTTTAACAGTGATCTCAATTTTGGATTTATTTTGGTCTGGCTTAAATTTACAATTGGTAGAAAATGTGCCATCGGATATTTCAGAGGCAAAATCTTTGAGTATAAAATGAGCCTCTGATCCAGAGCTAGTTGTACTGGAGAAAATTGATAAGACAGAGTCGCCAGGGTCTCCTTCCCAGCTCAATGTGCCAGCTCCATGACTTAGCTGGCACTGTCCAAGATCAAATTGTCTCATGCGCAACGCAGAACTGAGCGTGGGACGGTTACCGGATTGTGCTTGCGGTTGAATGGTTAATTCTCCGCTGGCGTGATTTAAATATATAGCAGGCAGGCTCAGATCTGACATATGAATTTTGCCTGATAATTGTGGTGAATTTAATGGTCCTTGTACAGACAGGTTGCCTTTGATGCCGCCGGTGGTGGCACCATCCATGATACTATTAGGAAATATCTGGCCTAATAATAATGCCGGCATATAATCTGGCATTTGCACACTATAATCTACTGTTGATCCACTTTGATTGGCGTCGTTTTTATTTTTACTTGTAGTCTGGCCTTTTTTGGATATTATTTTAGATGCCGCATTTGTCGCCTTATGGATCATGCCTTGAAAAAGAATTGAGCTGCCGCCAAAATCAAAGCTTAAATTGCGCCAGCCCGCTTTTTGATCGTCTTTAAAATAATTGCCGGTAATGGTCAATTTTTTTCCGGCTGGCTGATGAAGATTTAAATTGGCCGCCGATATGGATAATCCGGCGTCTGCCTCAGCGATCATAACCAGTGAATTAAATTCGGCATTATTATGACCATGGCTTTTCAGGCGGATGGTGATTGGTTGCTTAGAAGACATCTTTACTGGTGATTTTTGATTAGCATTGGGGATTAATAATGAGACAGCATCGCTTAGATGTCCGGGCGTCACCTGAGCATTGATATCGCCGTTCCATTGTGGGGAAAGATCTTGATAATTGGACAGGCGTCCATCTACCGAAAGTGTTGTATCGTCCACATTGCCATTAAGATCTCGCAAAGCAAGATCATTACCACTTAGACTGAGCGTGCCATTAATGCCGCGAAAAGCCAATTTCTTTTCGCCGCAGGCAAGCGCGCCATTGGTTATGTCTATTGAGCCGTGCAAATCTTGTGTGCCATGCGCTGTACTGTATTCGATAATGCCTGAAATTTTGCCGGTGACATTGCTGATTTGATATTTTTTGGCCAGGTTGGCAGCCATATTTCTAAAATATGCAGGTGTTTCCCCTGCATAAAAATAGGGGCGCAAATTGGCTAAATCAGCATCCGCTGTTACTAAAGAAAATTTATCGACAACACTTGCCCCCGAAAGATTGCGAATGATCATAGTCATGAAGCAATTTGAGTTTTGACTTGATAAGCCAACTTTCTCCAGAGACAACGTATCGTTTGTGTAAACAATTTTGCCACTTGTGGCATGTATTGGTTGCTTTAAGTCCGGCAAGAAAAAGATTAAATCATCGGGGATAGCTGTGACACTAATTGCAGGCTTGCCGGCACGTCCGGCAAGAATTAAATCGGCATCTTTTAGTGTGCCACTTAATTGCCAGCTGTTTAAATTTTTAGTATCTAGATGGAACAGGGCAAGAACTCCGGTCAGATCAACTGGATTAATCTTTTGGGCGTGTAGATGATAATTCATCGGGTCGTGACTGTTTGCCGGTACATTGGCGTTTAGCTCTATAATACCGCTGCCGGTGCTGCAATGAATATTGCTCAAAGTCAGTTTATCCGGTGCTGATGTATACATGCCGGTGAGGTGATGTATGCTCACAGAGGGATCGCTAAAGGTAAGACTGGCATCATTGAAAATAGTTTCGCAAGTGACCTCGTTTTGCTTACCCGGCTCAGTTTCATTTAAATTGCTTAGTGTGAGAGTGACTTTGGCTTTGCCATCAAGGGTTAACTTGCAATCCGAATTTAGTCCTAAGGATTTTCGCAATAAGCCGCTATAAAATGGACTACGTTCTAATTGTTTGGAGAACTGTGCTAATTGCAAGTCTTGATTTGAAATAATTAGCTCATGCCAGCGATTGTTTTCATCAGTGTCCCCGGAAATTTTCCAGGTTTGTTGATTATCTTCAAGCAAGCAATCCTTAAACGCTAGCCCCTGGCCAGATTTAATTACCACAGTACCTGTAAACTTTGCCTGATTGGAAAGACCAAGTTCTTTCCAATATTTTTGAGTAAACGGATTAGTAAAGTTAGTGTCTACAGAAGCGCTATTTTTGGAAGGTTGTTTTACGGTGGCAATTAATTCAGCAAGACCAGAGATTTTTAAATAAGTGGCTTTTAATTCGACTGAGTAATTGTGCTCATTATCACTGTTAGAAGAGCGCAGATCAAAAAATAGCTTGCCGTTTAAATCTTTTAGTCTGGCTAAACCATTCCATTTATCTAAATCACCAAGCAGTCCGATTAGTGATATTTGGTTGCGCGCTTCTTGCTTATTGTCTGCTTCTTGCCAAAATCCATCGCCATTTAAGAGTGCCTTATAGTCTGGAATGTTGACATTAAACTTACGCAGATTTATAGAATTTGTTTGCAGCTCCATTTTTGCCGAAGAAATAATTTCAGGCATATTTATAGATCTTTGCTTTGGTTGGCTGAAGCTTAAGCCATTGGTTGTGGTCTTCAGCTCAACAACTAATTTATCCCGCGGCACGCCTTCAGCGCTTGCATTGAGATCAAAACGTCCGTTCAAGGATGCCCCTTGTGTCCAACTTGGCCAATTATTATTTTTGTATTTTTGCCAAATAGTATTGGTGACAATGTCAGGCGAACTAGAAGATTGTTTGCCTGAAGAAATAACGGCCAAAAACGTTTGCCAGTTTTGCCAGGAAAACCGGCTGCAATCTAGTTTAAAGTGACACCGTTTTTGCCACCACTGTTGCTCATTGCCCCACATAGCGCCAGTAAAACTAAGCTTGGCATATTCCGTCCACGGCATTTCATGCGGCACCGGCGGAGATATTGAAGACGTTGGTATCGAATCTGATGTTGGTTTAGAGAGATTAAAAGACAGTCCCACTTGCGCCGGAGTAAATTGACCACCCCGATGCAATTTAATTTCTACATTATTCAATTCAGTATCTTGAAACCGCGGCCCTTTGCTTGTATCGTGACGATCAACCACAAATACATGTCCATTGTGGCATTCGATTGAATCAATGTCCGGTGAGGCTACAAGCAAATCATCAAAATTCCAACTTTGTGTGTCTTTGCGGATAGCCATAAAAAGTGGATTTTGCATTTCCACGTGATCAATTTGACCAATGCCCACAATTAGAGGCCACAATGAAAAGCCTATTTCGCAATTACCGGCCATCAAAAATGGATCGCCGCTAGCCTCGGCAATTGCCAGCCTTGAAGTTTGTACAGAGAAGCCTCTCAGCCCTATATGCCAGATGAGATGTCCAAGCTTCACATTGCGATGAATAGATTGGCCAACAGTCGCCTCAAGCTGAGGTCTCATCCAGTTAATATCTTGCAGCACAGCAATGGTAAAAATTATGCTGCTAAAAAACAACCAGAAGGCGACAAAGACTGCTCTAATAAGAAGCAGTTTAAATCGGGTCTTATCAGTTTCAGACCCATTGGGTCCGTCTAGTTTTTTGCTGGTTTCTTTTATGGCTGCCAAGGAGGAACAAACCAAAGTCTTTCTAGGAAACCCTTTATTTTACGATGTTTTCTCCTCAGGAAACAAGGTGATTTTCATAAGCATAACGCACCAGAGCCGCTCGGCTGCTAAGGCTGAGCTTCTTTCTCAGCCTGGAAACATGCACTTCAGTGGTGCCTTCAGTAATATGCAAAGATTCTGCCACTTCTCGATTAGAAAGTCCTTGAGCCACTTGTTGCAAGACTTCAATTTCACGGGTGCTTAGTTTAACCCTTACGCGCTCCTGTCCTTCCTGCTTTTCAGTGAACTGACGAGTCGTGCTCACCACAGTATTCAATTGACCGCATAACTCTGTTAGTTTATCTATACTGCGGCTTTGCGTTTCCACAATTTGATAGAACCGTGCCTGGCTCATGGCGATAGCTAATTGATTGGCGATGCGGAAAAGCAAATTTATTTGCGCTGGTGTCCAGACTCGCAGTTCAGTGCAGTCATCTAAATGAATCAAGCCCATCAATTTACCGCGATATATAAGCGGTAGCATAAGCATCGATTTTATACCGTAATTGATCATATCGCTGCGCACATCGCAGGCAAAAGGAAAGCTATCATCGTGATTAACTACCAGCGGTCTTCTTTCAGCTACGTCTAATAAAAGATCATGATAGCGGGCAAGCACCATGCTTTTGTCCGATATTAAATCAATTGCCGGCGTTGTCACCTGACGGGCAATTTTGATTTTTTCAAGGCTATCTGAAATTGTGCAAATAATGGTTCGTGAGGCGCGAAATTCTTCAGCAATACTTTGCGCCGCCCGGTCGACAATGTCTTCGGGATCTAATGAACTGTGGATGGCGATAATTAACCGATTTAATGAAGATTCGTCTTTGGAAGATTGTTCTACCTTTTTGTAGGCTTCTCTTAAATTTTCCAAAAGCATCGCTCTTTGCATATTAGTAATTAAGGCTCTGGGAAGAAAATTTTGATAAGAGCCAATTTTTGGTAATAAATCGCTTGCCCCGGCCACCAGAACCTTAAAGGCAAGCTCGGCACTTGTGCTTGCCGTCATGACAATAATTGGGTAATGGGGCTTCAAATCATGTATTGCTTTGACCAGATGCTCGCCGTCCATATCCGGTAGCTCAAAATCCATAACCACCAGGTCATAGTGCTCTTTGCTCAAGGAGCTTAAAGCATCATTGCCGTTGGATGCTGTTTCTATGGCAAAAAGTGGCGCCTGGGCTTTGATTGCCTCACAGCAAAGAGATATTTCGTCTTTCTTATTTGCTACAAGCAAAACAAGTCGCTGATCGGCAGACCAGGATTTTTCATTATCAGCCATTTTTCAATCAGCCTTTATCGCCAATGCCATATTCGAGGGTAGGGATTATTAAAATTATGGGCGGACTATCTCATAGCTTATGTTCCATATATATATTTAATATAAGCCTATTTGGCAATATAAGAAAGACTGTAATTATTTATTGGTTTATACCTGATAAAGAAACTACCCAGATTGATATAACTAAGATGTAACCCTGCAGTAAGAAGGATACCTCCAGCGCCCGCCAATAACATAGCCAGAACTAACCCCCGCTCAAGCCTGGTTAATGTAGTTTGAGGTGTCCACGAGTTAAGAAAAGCAGCCAGAAATACACTGGCTGCTTTTTGTTTTGCCAATATTTCCCAGACTCGATGGCTATAGGGTTTTTTAAGTATTGATTCCTAAAGCGCTAATTGTTACCGGCTGTCTGCCGCGTTGAACATATATATTGGTCAATTGCTGATGTTTTACATTAGGCATTGATTCCAGGGTGGCCCAATAAGGTGAAACTTGTGGATTAAACTCCAGCTTGGTTGGCAACGAGCCATCAGCGCCATAAAACATTCCCTTGATTTCATATTCGCCTTGCGAGAATTCATGGACTTGTGGATTGCGAAAATAACCAATCAATGCCCCATTCGTTCTATAAATACTTATTCTTCCTTCGCTCATAATCACCTCGATAATAGACTCAATTATTGTGTTAAGAAAAATGAGCAAGCCAGATATGGTTGTCGACCATGTGCTTCAAGCATGCTTTATTTAAAGAGTAACTGATTGTATTTTCAATCGAGATTATCAACAACAAAAAGCGGTGAGGAGTTTGTTAAATGTCATATACCATTGTTGCTGAGATTTGTGAAGGCATTGCCGATTGCATCCCGGTATGTCCAGTTGAATGCATTCATTGGGCCGAAGGGAAAACTAATGCTAAAGGGCATAAATTCACTTATATCGACGATGCGACTTGTATTGACTGTGGCGCTTGTCTTTCAGTTTGCCCAGTAGAAGGCGCTATCCTTGACGAGTGGAAGCCCGAACTGCAGATCAAATAGTTCCCGGGCGCGCCGAAGCGCGCAGTGACTACCGCGGGAGGCGTATATCATGCGCCTATAAGTCACAGCTGCCTGCGCTTCCAGCCCTACAATTTCGTCTGTAATTGATCGTTGGAATTGTAGGGGCGGCTGGAATCTGCCCACTTATATACGAAATAGATGTTGCAATAAGCGTCTATAGATAGCTTGTTTGGCTGTCAATGGAAGTCTATTATGTTATTATTTTCCCGAATTTACTCATCTAAAACATTATTAGGAAATTGTCAGAAATGGTTTTGTTATTGGAAAAGAAGAAAGAGACAATCGTTAAACAGCGACTGCACAGCAAAGACACTGGATCTCCAGAAGTGCAAGTTGCCTTATTAACCGAAAGAATCAACCAGCTTACTGAGCATTTGCGTACCTATAAGAAAGATTTTCACAGCCGCCGCGGGCTGTTGATGATGGTTGGCAAGCGCCGTCGTTTGCTTAAATATCTCGCTAGCGAAAGCAATGATCGCTATCGCACTTTAATAGACAAATTAGGACTGCGCCGCTAAGGCTTGCTTGACGATAATGTGAGCAACAAAGGCAGTCCGCCTTTGTCGTTTTGGTATCTATATTATTTGGATTTTTAAAAGGAAGAAGAAAGATGGAAGTGGTAACTGCTAATCAAGTTCATGAAACAAGTGTTCAGATTGATGCCAAAACAATAAAAATCAAGACTGGCCGTATGGCTAAACAAGCCGCTGGCGCTTGCGAAATTTCTTGTGGTGACACAATGGTTTTGGTCACTTGTCAAGATAGCAAGCAGCCCCGTGAAGGGATAGATTTTTTGCCCCTAACCGTTGATTATGAGGAAAAGCTTTATGCCGTTGGTCGCGTGCCTGGCAGTTTTGGGCGCCGCGAAGGTAAAGCGCCGGATAAGGCGATTTTAATTAGCCGCTTAATAGACCGGCCAATGAGACCATTATTTGAAACTGGTTATTGCAATGATGTGCAGATTATGGCTGTGGCCATGAGTGCTGACGATGAAAATCCAATTGATACGCTGGCCATGTTTGGTGCTTCAGTAGCCATTGGACTGGCTGGACTGCCATTTAAAGGGCCAGTTGGCGCGGTGCGTGTGGTGCGCGTCGACGGTCATTTTATTGCCAATCCAAGCTATCAACAAATCAGCGAAACGGATATCGATATTGTGGTCGCGGGCACAGAAAATTCAATCATGATGGTTGAAGCAGGCTGCAAAATGGCTTCGGAAAAGGATATTCTGGCAGCCATCGATTTTGCTCACCAACAAATAAAGAAACAAGTAGAAGTACAGCATGAGTTCTTTAAAAAGCTCAAAATAGAAAAACGCCCCTGGGAAAAGCCACCGGCTAATGAGCCATTGAAGAAACTAATTGCTGAAAAGGCTAATGATAAATTGCAAGAATCAATGAACGGTGTCACTGATAAAGTGGTACGCGCCAAATTAATTGATGAAGCAAAACAACTTGTCCTGGACGCCATCGCTCAGTTACCCGAAGGCGATGCGCTTAAAGAAACAACAGATCAACAATTGGCATATTATATAGAAGAGCATGAAGCGCAATTGATGCGCGCCCAAGTTCTAGACAAGGGTGTGCGGGCTGATGGCCGCCGTTGCGATGAAATAAGACCAATTCATATTGAAACAAGTATATTGCCTCGCGCCCATGGTAGCGCCTTATTTCAACGCGGTACCACGCAAGTACTTTCAGTAACCACACTTGGTGTGGGCGAAGATGCGCAGCGACTTGATTCAATTGATCCGCAAAAAGAAAAGCGCTATATGCACCATTATAATTTCCCCGGCTTTTCGGTTGGTGAAGTGAAACCTAATCGTGGTCCTGGCCGGCGTGAAATTGGTCATGGAGCACTTGCCGAGCGGGCAATAATGCCTGTATTGCCGGGTCTGGAAAAATTCCCCTATACAATTAGAATAGTGTCTGAAGTACTCGAGTCTAATGGCTCAACAAGCATGGCTTCTACTTGTGGGTCGAGTCTATCTTTGATGGATGCCGGCGCCCCAATTGCTGAAACTGTAGGTGGTATCGCCATGGGTTTAATTTTAGAAGGCGACAAATTTGCCATTTTGTCCGATATTCAAGGTCTGGAAGATTTTCTTGGCGACATGGACTTTAAAGTTGCCGGCACCAGGGAAGGTATTACCGCCTTGCAAATGGATATAAAGATAGAGGGTATTTCAATGGCTATTATGAAGGTAGCTCTTGAGCAAGCCAAGCGTGGGCGTGTTCATATAATTGATAAGATGGAAGCTGCACTGGCTAAACCCAGGCCGCAATTGTCTCCCTGGGCACCACAAATTATTACTCTGCATATCGACCCCGAAGATATTGGTACTGTCATTGGCCCTGGTGGCAAGATGATCCGCCGCATTATTGAAGACACTGGCGCTACTATAGATATTGAAGATGATGGCACAGTATTAATTGCCAGCGTGGATCAAAAAGGTGGCGAAGCCGCCCGCGATACCATTATAAAATTGCTTAAAAAAATCGAAGTGGGAGCCGTGTATCATGGACGGGTAACAAGAATTATTCCGATGGGCTGCTTCGTTGAAGTATTGCCTGGCAAAGAGGGTATGGTGCACATATCACAATTGGAAAACAGGCGCGTCGAAAAAGTTGAAGATGTGGTCTCAGTTGGACAGGAAGTGGTAGTTAAAGTGCGCGAAATTGATGAGCGCAACCGCGTCAATCTGACCATAAAAGGCGTAAGTGATGAAGAAAAGGCACAATTTGAGCAGGCAGTCAAAGTCTAA
Source organism: Candidatus Melainabacteria bacterium (assembly GCA_963767815.1). Taxonomy (GTDB): domain Bacteria; phylum Cyanobacteriota; class Vampirovibrionia; order Obscuribacterales; family Obscuribacteraceae; genus CAVYFJ01. The sequence goes on from CAVYFJ010000005.1 coordinate 275,051, forward strand.
AATCTGCTTTTATCAGTCGCTAACTTTTCTTGTTTTCGCTCATTCCATTTTTGCGCTTTCTCTATTGGCAGTTTGTATTTTTACTGGTCCGGCTATTGCTGGACATACTGCGAAGAGCGGGCGGATAAACGCGGGCGGAGTAAACCCCGCCCCTACAGTTTGTCGAGCACACATCGCAAACATAAGCAGCTGGTAGAGGAAATCGTGACCAAGGGGTCAAAGTTTTCCCGTCGCCGACACAAAAGAGTGGCGAAAAAAGGACCAACAATAGAAGAAATTCAGGCTGCCAGAGAAGAGGCAGCTCGCGAAGCAGAAGAAGCGCGATTCAATCAACGCGAAACTCATCACTTGCTCGAGCCTATCAACTTTATGACAGTGGTACTAATGAAGCATTACTTGGCAATTACAAGTATTCTATTTTGCAGTTGAAACTGGCCAATGGGCTATTGCAAGAACACGGACAAGAAAATACTTCTTTAGGCATGGCGAATTAATGGCATTGGCTTCCCAGGCTCAAGTAGCTAAAGACTATCCGCTCGCTAAATCTACTTATGAAAAATTGCTTTTGATTGTCCTCAGATACAGCATATTTTGCTTAAATATGCGCGCATGCAAGCAAGCTGCGGCAACTTTAAAGCGCCCAAATTAATGTTAATCAGAGCTATTAATATTAATCCCGACAATCACAAGCAAAACTCTTATTCGATTTAATAAATAACCGCAATAAGCCGAAAGCTAATTAGCAGACGCCAAGCATTAAAATAACAAAAGAAGGATAGTATTTACCTTCCTTCCTTTAATGATATGGACAAGCCTTCCTTTAAATGAGACCGTATAAACAGATTAATGAATGGATTTATTTGCGATCCACTCTTTCCTTAAACTCTTTGCCAGGAGCAAAAGCTGGCACCATTTTGGCTGGTACCTTAATCTTTTCGCCGGGTTTTTGAGGGTTATTAGTCTCACGAGCATTGCGTTTGCGGCGTTCGAAAGTTCCAAAACCAACCAGCGTTACCCGATCGCCTTTCGCAACTACTTCTGTGACTACTTCAGTTAATGTTGCCAGGATTTCTTCTACTGCTTTTTTTGTATTGTTTGTGCGTGCAGCAATTTCAGCGGCTAATTCTGCTTTATTCACGTATTTCCTCCTATTTGTCATGGTCAAAAACGACGTAATTGACCACGTAATGGGCAAGAATACAGCACCAGCCTGCCTTAAACAAGCGATTCTGCATAAAATCTGCCTCTTGATAAACAAAGCTAAACGTAGGGGCGATGGCTCCAACTGCATAATTTATATGCGATTGTGCCCGTTTTTTTCATCAATAATTAGCTAAAAAAACGTCTAACCGGAAAATATTTCACTAGATTGTGTAAATCACTGGCTAAAAGGGAACAACAATACTACAAAAGGTTAAATCGGACACATTGACTGATATGGTTGTGGTTCCCCAAATTCATTGTCTACCTTCTCGAAGTCCTCTTGTTGGCTCTCGCCAAGCCGCCTATGAGGCAGCTAATGCTGCAGAATTAAAGAAGGCACTTGGCACCACTGATAATGGATGTGAGAAAGGTAACTGTTCTTGCCGATTATTTTGTTATTTGTGGAGCTAGTTCGCAATCACAAGTAAGAGCAATCGCCAATAGCGTCGAAAAAACTCTTGCCAGATTGGGTTATCAGTCTAACAGTGGAAGGTAAGACGGAATGTCGATGGGTGTTACTCGATTTCGGGTCAATCATCATTCATGTTTTGCAAGAAAGGGAACGCTCAATTTATAACCTTGAGCGTTTCTGGAACCACGCCTTGATTGTTAATAAAGCAGACTGGATCAAAGCTGATGCCGGTGCACAAACGCAGCGAGGGGGCATGTGATTTTATGAGTTTCAGAACTAGATTACAAGCATATGTCGAAAGCCGGCAGAAAATCCAAATCTGGTACGGCATGGGTTGTCATAACACAGTGACCGGACGAGTATTGAGTGTTGATCATGATCACATAGACATAGAATCTTATTCGCATGAAAACGATGGCCAAATTCATGTGCGTCGCATACTGGTGCCTTTGCATTTAATTCTGCATATTGATATCACTGCTTCTGAAATTGGTGAAGAAGAAGAAATAAATAGTTCTGAAGAAGCCGAAGCAACCAAACTTCTTTCCAATCTTTTACCAGTAATTGATTTGCCCGACACTCCTAAAGGTTATGGATAAGAGTTCTTTCTCGACTTAATGCTTCCCATTCACATCGCTTTTCACGCATGACCCAGGGACCTGGGGGTACTTATTTTGCTTCAGATAGTAGTGTCTGGTTTATTGATCAAGGCGGGCAATTAATTGAATATGCACGCATCCGCGGCAATAATACTATTTCCAGTTTGCGTTTTGATAGCCGTGGCATTCTATATGTTGCCACCATTCAGGGAACTATTTATCATATTGATCCTAATAAAAGTGGGCGAGTGCTTGCTCAGTTAGATGGTCGATTAACCGGTGGAGGCACATTTTTAGCTGATTTAGTCATTGGCCCACAAGAAGAACTTTATGTTTCTAATTTTCCAGGCAATGTTGGTGGTATTTTTAAAGTCGAAACAGATGGCGAATATCGAAGTGTTAGTATCCGGGGCTGCAACACGGTACACAAGGCTTGCTTATAGATCAAGAAAATTTTCTCTGGGGATTGGAACATGCTACAGGTACTGGCAGTGAAGCACTCATTAAATGGGCGTGAATTGGCGCGAGTAAAAGTTGCCGAACCGGAAGCTTTTAATTTTGCTGATGGTTTTGACGGAAATTTAGCCATGGATAGCTTGGGCAGACTATATGTTACAGCTGGCCGTGCCGGTAATATTATTCGCGTTAATCGCGAAGGGCGCAGTGAAATTTTCTTTCCGGTTTGGTCAATCCAACTGGTATTGCATTTGGCTTGGACGGTGCTTTGTTTGTCCTTGAAGCTGGACGCTCGCGTGTCCTTCGTGTTGCTGCACTCGACAAAGCAGACCGCACAGCTTCAGCCACAGCCTTAAGCTGAAGGCTATAAAAATCGATGGTAGAAAGTAAAAGTCTATCTGAGCCTATTGTTTTCTATAGGGTACTTTTGCTATCAGCTGTAGATGGCTTTTGAATCAGTTCTACTTCAATGGCGATATCGACATCATCGCCAACAAGTGCGCCACCATTATCCATCACCCTATCGAAAGCCAATCCAAAATCTTTGCGATTGATTTTTGCTTTTGCTTCAGTACCCGTTCTTAAAAATCCCATTGGATCTTTAATTGGTGTCGGCAATGATTCGGCAGTTAGCGTTACCGTTTTGGTAATGCCATGAATTGTCAGATCGCCGGTAATTTTAAAACCGTCAGCATCTTGCTCAACTTTTTTGGACTTAAAAGTGATAGTTGGATATTTTGCGGCATCAAAAAAATCAGGGGACTTAAGATGTTGATCGCGCATGGGCTCATTGGTGTTGATGCTGGAAGCATCAATCACAGCTGAGACATCACTATTATTTAAGGATTTGCCATCATAATGGACAGTGCCCGATACCTTGCCAAACTCTCCGCGCACATTGGAAATCATCATATGCTTAACGGTGAATAGAGCCTTTGTGTGAGCAGGGTCAAGTTTCCATTGGGTATCTAAAGCTAGAGCCGCAGATTGTTGTATGCCGAAGGCAACGGCAAGTCCAATAATATTTGATAGCTTCATCAGCAATCTCCTTTCCAACCGGGATGTTATGCACAGGCGAATTAATTCACCAATCAACTAATTATAGATATCTTGGCAATACCTTGCAAGGCGTCGAGGTTTTCAATGGATGCGGTATCTCCAAGATCTTGACCAAGATATTGTTTTTTTATTGCCCCGCGCACAATTTTCCCAGATCGTGTTTTCGGTAATGAGTTGACAAAGTGCAAGTTTTTGGGTCTGGCCATTGCACCGAAAACTGGTGGCAAGATATTTCAGTATATCTTGTTCCAATTTGGCCGAGGCGCCAATTGTTTTATTTAAAACGACAAAACAGATCAATGCTTCTCCTTTTGTCTGATCGGGTATGCCGATTGCCGCCGCTTCTTTAATTGCCGGATGTTCAATTAAGGCTGATTCAATTTCGCCCGGGCCAATGCGTTTGCCGGCAATTTTTATCGTATCGTCCGACCGTCCGTATAAAAACCAATAACCATCTTTACTTTGTTTTGCCCAATCGCCGTGATACCAGATATCTTTAAAGCGACTGAAATAAGTATCGAGATATCTTTGCTTGTCACCCAGAAAACCTTTGGTTAAAGAAGGGGCTGGTTTTTTTAAAACTAAATGTCCAATAGCATCGACCAAGCTTTTACCTTCTTCGTCATAGACATCAACATCCATAGCTAAACCCTTGCTGCCCAGCGAACAGGCAGCTAAAGGCATTGTCGGCAGCGGTGTCAATAGACAGCCAATTAATTCAGTGCCACCGGAAATATTCATGATTGGACAGCGGCTGCCACCAATCTTATTGAAGAACCACATATAGGTGTCATAGTCCCATGGCTCACCAGTTGATCCAAGAAATTTCAAGGATGATAAATCATGTTGGGCGATTAAATGTTCGCTTTCTGATTTTAAGATACGAATAGCTGTAGGACTAATGCCTAATGTGCTTACTTTATGCTTAGCAACAAATTGCCATAGCCGATCAGGCTGCGGATAATCTGGCGCCCCATCATACATAAGCAATGTGCCGCCCCAATATGTGACACCGATCATTTCCCATGGTCCCATCATCCAGCCAATATCGGTCAGCCAGAAAAAGCGATCTGGGAAGGAGATACATCAAAGACAAGGCCCACTTCTTTACAATTTGCGCCAGAGCTCCGGCATGAGTGTGAATCGTGCCTTTTGGTTTGCCGGTTGTGCCTGATGTATATAAATATAGGCAGGGGTGTTCGGCTGGTAAATCATCTTGCGTGGCTAGTGGGGACAATTCTTTAGTTGCCTCTTCAAACCAGAGATCACTCACTGATCCACTTTTAGATGACTTATCGAACCAGTCTATTTTATTATTACAATATTTAAGCACTATAACATGTGTTAGCGAAGGCACTGAATCACGCACCTGATCGACATCATTTTTTAACTCTAAAAGTTTACCCCGTCGCTTGCCACCATCCGCGGTGAAGATTACTTTTGCTTGAGCATCAAGCATGCGCGCAGCTAAAGCCTGAGCGCCAAAGCCGCTAAAAACCGGCACCGCTACCGCGCCAATTTTAAAGCAGCCAAATAAGACCGTCATTACTTCGGGCACCATAGGCATATAAATGCCCACAGCATCGCCTGGTTGAATGCCCAGTTTGACTAATAACGCCGCTACTTTGCCAGATTGAATATCTAAGTCTTCGTAAGTTAGCTGGCAAGATTGACCAGCTTCATTTTCCCAGATCAAAGCTGGATGATCTCCACCAACCTTTTCCCTTACTCCAGCCATCTGAAACGCAGCTGCGTTTTCTTGTCGCTCGACATGCCAGTCCAAGCAATTATAGGCAATGTTACTTTTACCACCAATGAACCAATTCACCCAGGGAAAACCTTGACTTTGGTCGAGTAATGTTTTGTACGGTGTTGACCATTGCATACCGGCAAATTCTAAAAAGGAATTCCAGAACCATTCAATATCTGTGGTCGATCGTTTGATCAGACTTTGCCAATCTGCTGGCGCTATGCCATGCTGCGCAGCAAATTGCGCCACTCGGCTTTTTAAATAATCGCCCTTAGGTTGCCAGATAATCTCATCTTCTTTCATGACACTTATTATTTCACGCTCAGCGGGGATAGCATTATTTTCAGCCGCCGTTTATTCTAAAGGGGTTATGGTTTGCGGCGTCAAAGTGCTTGGAAACCGTAATCGTGATTCGCATATGTACACGATAGTCAATCAATATCCAGAGACTGTAAAGCAAAGACAAGATGATCATTGGTATTGCCTCTTTAATTGTATTTTTTGTCATCGCTCTATTGATGTACAGAAAAACTTTGCCCGCGTTGCTGGCACTGCCGATAATGGCATTGGCTCTTTCCATAGTTGGTGGTGTGCCGGCTGATGATATTTTGACTGAGATTATTGGTAAAGGGGCGCTTAAATTAAATGCTGCCTATACTACGACCATGTTTGGCGGCATCCTGGCCGAGCTATTAAATCGTTTGGGAATTGCCAAATCGATAGTTAAATTAGTAGCAGAATTTGCCGGTGATAATCGTTTTATTCTTAGCCTGGCTTTGACTTTAATCACCGCTCTTTTATTTTCAACTCTTGGTGGTTTAGGGGCAGTAATAATGATCGGCACAATCATTTTGCCTGTCTTGCTCTCACTGGGTATAGCAGGACAAACAGCAGGAGCCTTGTTTTTATTTGGTATTAGCCTCGGTGGTATGTTCAATATTGCCAACTGGCAGCTTTATATGGATGTGCTTGGTTTGCCGCAGGCGCTCATTGTCAATTTTGTCAGTAACTTTTCTTTTGTTCTATTGTCTTTGATTATCGTTTTTCTGGCTATAAATTTGCAAGAAGGAAAAAGTAGAATTTATGGTTTAGCGGGTGGGCTAGGTTTTGTAATGATTGTTTTTGTACTCAGTCATTTAAGTATCTTTTCCATTGCCCATGCTGCTACGGCGCAATTGCCTGGTGGTTCTCCTTTGCTGCTGCATTGGTCTGCACAAGTGATGGCTATTATTTTTTGTTTGCTGATAGCCTATGCAGTCTTTCGCGGGCACAGTAAAAAGATAGACTTGCCTCTAATAGTATACTTTGCACCTTTTATTGCTTTATGCCTTGTGCTGTTTTTTCAGTGGCCTTTTATTCCTGCTTTTATTGCTGGCATTGCTTATGCAGTTCTTGCCTCCTGGCGCTCAGACTCAGTTAAAATTTTAAGCCAATCAATCATTGAAGGCATCACTACAGTGATTCCAGCTATAGTGTTAATGATTGGTATTGGTATGTTGATTACCGCTGTACAGCATCCTGCTTTTGCGCATACATATCACGCCGCTTATTGCATCGCTGTTTGCCAAGAACACCATGGCAATACGTGACTGCATTTACTCTGTTGGCCCCATTGTCACTATATCGAGGGCCATTAAGTATCTGGGGTATGGGCAGTGGTCTGGTTTCATTATTGCAAAAAACGGCTATCTTTCGGGATCGGCAATTATGGGCATGCTTCTTTCTGTTGGGCAAATTACAAGGTATTTGTGATCCTACAAACACGCATAATATCTGGATTGCCAATTATTTAGGAACTAACACCCAATCGCTTTTGCGCAAAACATTGCCTTATGCCTGGACAGCTGTTATTTTTGGTCTTATGTTGGCTTGTTCACTTGGATATTTGTAATATGATATGTCTTCATCGTCAACATTATACGATTAGGCATCGATGTGGGAGGCACTTTTACCCATGCGGTGGCTATTGATGCACAAGTCACTGGCAATTCTTGGTCATGCAAAAGTTCCTACCACTCATCATTCTCAAACTGGCGTGGCGCAGGGTGTGATTGACAGTCTTGACTAAATTACTAAAGACGTTAAACATTCAGTCCTCAAGAAAGTATCTTTTATTGCCCATAGCACAACGCAGGCTACCAATGCCTTACTGGAAGGAGATGTAGCGGTAGTTGGCATATTTGGGATGGGCAAAGGGGTTACAGGCTGGCTGGCCTCAGGACAGACAAGGTTGGGAAAAATTTCACTTGGGCACGGGCATTATCTTGAAAACCTGCCATCACTTTCTTGATACTGCCGTCGGGATTAAACAAAAACGACCTATGTTAAAGGCTTCAAATCTTTGCAACAGCGGGAGCGCAGGCGTTTGTAATCAGCGAAGCGTTTTCAGTCGATGATCCAACAAATGAAGAATTTGCTTTATCCGTTGCCAAAGAACTGGGATTTTGTGCCACTGCTGGCAGTGCGATAAGCAATCTATATGGTTTGCGAGCAAGAACGCGCACGGCAGCATTAAATGCAGCCATGATACCGAAAATGTTGAAACTGCGACGTTGACTGAAAAAGCTGTGCGTGAAGCGGGCATAAAAGCGCCGCTTGATGATTATGCGTTCTGATGGTGGAGTGATGGATATCAAAGCAATGCGCGAGCGGCCGATTTTGACAATGCTTTCCGGCCCAGCTGCTGGCGTGGCGGCAGCAACGATGTTTTTGCGTATTTCCGATGGAATTTTTCTGGAAGTGGGTGGCACAAGTACAGATATTTCGGCAATTAAAAATGGACAGGCCAGTATGCGTTATGCTGAAATAGGTGGTCATCGCCTTCATATGCGCACAATTGATATTCGAACAGCAGGTGTTGCAGGCGGCTCAATGGCCCGCAGCGATGGCAAAAATATTATTCATCTTGGTCCACGCAGCGCTCATATTGCCGGATTTGGCTATGCTGCTTTTAACGGCAAAATGACCAAGAAGCAAACGTGGAACTCATTGCCCCAAAAGCAAATGATACTGGTGACTATATCGTGTTATCTGAATGCTTTGCCGAGCTAAAGACAAAGTGGCCATAACAACAACTTGTGCCGCTAATTATTTAGATATGGTGCCGCAGGGTGATCCCGCTTCAGGCAATAAACAATCTGTTGAAAATGCTTTTAATGCTTTGGGCGAATTTTTAAAACGGCAGCCGGCTGATTGTGCCCGAGAGTATTTAGAAATGGCCAGTGATACTTGTATACCTATAGTGCACGAGTTTGCTCAAATTTCAAAAATTAGACGAGCATTCTCTTACTTTATATGGTGGCGGTGGTGGCGCAGCAGCTATTGTGCCCTATCTTGCCGGTAAAACTGAAACTGCCTTTTGAGTTAGCCAAGCATGCAGATGTAATTTCAGCAATTGGTGTGGCGCTTGCTCTAGTGCAGGAAACAGTAGAAAGACAAATAGTCAAGCCTTCGCAAGACGATATTTTGAAGTTGCGCCAGCAGGCATATCTGGCTGTGCATGAAATGGGTGCTGACCGGACTCGTCTATACAAGTGTTTGTTGAAATCGACACTCAAACTAATGTTGTGCGTGCCACTGCTACTGGTGCGACATCGGTGATCGATCCGCACTTAACGGGCAAGCGAGTTTCTCAAGAAGAGATTCTAAAAACAGTAGCCACATCCCTGCATGCTCCATCTGAACATATAGTGTCAGATTTAAATACAGAGTTTTTTACTGTTTATAAAATTGCCCATGGCATCGAAAAATTCACCAAGTTTTGGCAAAAAATTTTGGCAAAGAAAGCCACGCGCCTTACGTGTGGTGGATGCAAACGGTGTTATTCGCTTTCAGGCGAATGATGCGCAAGCCGTTTTGACTGATAAAAACTCTATTGGCTCTGCCCTCAATGATTTGATCAACAGTCTTTCCCACTGGGGGGATGCCGGTAAATCTATTCCCAGATATTGTAATATTTGCCGGCGTAAAGATTATTGATCTTTCTGGCTTAATTGACGCCAGCCAAATAATTTCTATTGCTCACGCTGAACTGGAGTTTTTCCTGCGAATGACAAGATTATTCTTATTGCCACAAGAAATTGAGCGGCAAGAAACTGGGTGGGTATATATCTAAGAGAATCTCAAAGCGTAAAACAGATAACTGATTCTGTTGTTGGAAAGAAGGCAAGCGGTTATTATCAGCAAAGTTACTATCTTTTAACATTTTTTTGCCCTGCCAAACGAGTAAAGTAAATTGAAAATCGGCGCCAATATTTTAGTAGTTGATGACGATCAATCTTTAACTTTAGTGCTTTCCGAAGTGTTGAAAAGTGCAGGCTATAGTGTAGTTACCGCTCATGACGGATTTAAGGCAATTGCTGCTTGCAAGGTTCGCACTCCCGATTTAATTGTTCTTGACATTAATATGCCCCTGATGGGGGGAGCCGAGGTTATGAATCGCCTGCGGGCGGATGAACGAACCCGTGATGTCCCCTTGATATTTTTAGGCAGCCGGGAGCAAGCCAATAAATCAATTCATCTAAGCGATGATGATTTGAGCGATTATGATATTGTTCTAAAACCATTTGATCCGCGCGAGCTTCTTTCTCGAGTTAAAGGGACAGCTCAAGACAAAAAGCACTAAGAGATAAGTTAAAAGAAAAAGAACAGCTCCTGCAGATGTCTCTTTATCCGATCCTCTTACCGATCTTAAAAGCCCGCTTTATCTGAAAGAATTTCTTAAAACTGCCATTCGCCAGGCAAGACGTTACGGAATTCCATTTACCATCGCTATAGTGGAATTGGATAATGGGATGCGCTGAAGAATTCATTAGGGCAAGCAAGGTTTGGAAAATTATTAGCTCAAGTTGCCAGGCGTCTCTCTACGCAGATGCGTTCATCAGATATTGCGGCTCGCACGAGTGAATCTGAATTTACGGTGGTTTTAACTGTCACCGATAAAGATGGTGCAATTGAATTTGCCGAGCGCACCCGCACTCTTGTTCAAGCTACTGATTTTGTAATTAGCATCAGACGCATAATGTAACCATAAGTATTGGTTTGTGCCAATTTATGGAAAATATGGACAATGAAGGCAAAACGGTCATTTCTCACGCTCAAAGCGGCCTTACTCCAAGGACATGAGAGCGGCGGTAATGTTACTCTTATGGCTGAATAGCTGACAGCTTTGATTGCCCGTGATAAAATCTGTATGTCGGGGCGTAGCGCAGCTTGGTAGCGCGTCCGTTTCGGGTGCGGAAGGCCGGAGGTTCAAATCCTCTCGCCCCGATATTAATTTGTCACAGATGCTTGCAGGATTGCCATGTCCTATATAGATAAGTTGGCCTGGATTCACATCAAGAATAGACAAGTTCTTGGCACACGGTCTAAGGGCAAAGATACTTACTATATCCCTGGCGGTAAACGCGAAGATGGCGAATCGGATCATCAAGCCCTGGTGAGAGAGATTCATGAAGAGCTTAATGTTCAGCTGCTGCCCTACACTATTGAATTTGTTGGGCGGTTTGAAGCTCAGGCTCATGGGAAGCCTGATGGAGTAATGGTTAGGATGACTTGTTATGATGGTGATTATCACGGGCAGCTGCAGCCAAGCTCTGAAATAGAAGAATTATTCTGGCTGAAACATAAGGACAAGAGTAAAACTTCTGCAGTAGATATGATTATTCTCGATTGGCTTAAAGACAAAGATTTAATTGACTAGGCCTTTGTAAATCTATTGTGGCACTAATGCTAATACTCTTGCTGGGCTGCCTGTGCCGCCTTCAATTTTTAAGGGTGCAAAGATACCTACTGCACCGCTAAGAGGCAGCTTGTCCAGATTAGTAAGATTTTCTATCATAAACATGCCTTTTGCTAATACGAGCTTGTGCACAGGAAAATCTTCTGTCGGACCGTAGTCTATGGAAAGTGTATCGATGCCCAAAGCAAATGGTTTATGCTTATCGATTAAATACTGCGCTGCCGCTACCGAGAAACCAGGGAAGTGCATAATGCCTTTACTGTCGGCATTGCGGTATTCTCCCTTTTTAAAATATCGCTTGTCCCAACCGGTTAAAAGTAGAAATGCCGCGTGGTTGACTATGCTCGTTTTCTTTTCTATCTCTTTTATCTTTTCTACTGTCAGCAAGTAGTCAGGATTCTTTTTTGCTTCTTTCCTTATATCAATGACAATTATTGGTGCAACAAGATTGCCCGGCTTAAGCTTGTCAATACTTAGCCCGGTTTTGCAGAAATGCACTGGGGCATCCATATGTGTCCCAAAATGTTCATGCATGCAAAAGGATCCTGTGCCGTAACCGTCCTTTGCCACAGTGGTCAAAACTTGATAATCAAAATCACCTGGTTTGCCTTCATAGCTAGGCGCTTTTTCATTTAACACCTGCGTTAAATCAATTACCTTAGCTTTGCCGGGCAATGAGACTATTTGCGAAGACTTTATATGTTTGGCCATGGATTGAGGCACGTGTATGGTTATGAAAAAAGCAAAGACGCACAATACAGAAACTAAAAGGCTAAGTTTACAGTGTCTGTGCTGAATCGATAGAGTTTGCTCTGAGTTCGCTTTGTGTTTATAACGCTGCATTTTTCCCCTAGTCGAATCAGTAATAATGGACTAGTTTATCCGCCTCTGCTCGGAGAATTGTATTATTTTGTTCTAAAATTCCCATTTACCATTATTGGGTGACGCAAATCAAATTCAAGTCTTTTGGATATTTCCTTTGCCTTGTCGACACCGGCAAATCTTTCGATTAGCCAGAGCCCAAGATCAAGGCTGGACGTGACACCACCGGCAGTGATAATCTCCCCATTATCAATTACGCGAGCCGAAACCACGTTGGCACCTTCACTTGCTAGTTCTGTCGCTGCGCCACTATGAGTGGTGGCTTGTTGTCCGGCAAGAAGTCCAGCTTTCGCAAGAAGGATTGCCCCTGCGCAAACAGAAGCTAGAATAACTCCTGCCGCGTGAAATTCTTTTAAAATCCCCAAAATTGTGCCGTCTTGAGCCTCTGCCCAGGCCCCGCGTGTCGCGCGGCTTAGCCATCCACCGCCTGGGACAACTAGAATATCTGGTTTATTCTTCAGACTGAGAATTCCGTCGGCGCCCATCTTTAAACCATGAGCAGTGCTCACCCAGTCTTGTTTTCTCAAGCTCATCAGTTGGACCGTAAAGCCGGCCATTCTCAGTGGTTCATAAACGCCAATTACGTCCAATTCGTCAAAGCCGTCGAAAATTGCGATCTGAAAATTCATAAAACTCATTTTACAGCGGGCGGATGCAATCCGCCCCTACGATTTCGGGTTAGGTCATCGGTTCTTCACGGGCACAGCGGAACAATCACCTGAAATTAAGTTCACAATTGATTGACAAGCGTGAGTGAACAATTGTAGTCTTCTCTAGTTCAGGGCTAATTATTGTCTTTTAATTCTGACGCTCTAATTTATGATTCAGTCTAGCCAAATTGAAAGTTTATTTGTTCGCCGCCGCCCAGCGTACGCTCGGGGGCATTTTGGTCGCGCTGAACTAGCTAATTAAACTAGAAGAAACCAAATTTTTCCTCGAGCAACAATCAAAGGTTCGGGGATTTTTTATTTGTCACACAGGAGAAAGCAAATGTCGTCCATTCAATCTCGCGCTAAAGACAGGCAACTAGCATACACCGCCTCTCAGCGGATGGCGCTGCCGCAGGAAACATCAATTATTGCTGATGTCTTGAAAGAAGATAGACTGAGAGGACAAGATATCACTGGTATTGATCACCTCAGCCTGGAAGAAATTCTCCTCATAATTGATGTTGGTGCAAGACTAAAAATCGCCAAATTTGACGCTACGCAGACATCTTTTGCTAAAGGGCAAACGCTGGCGATGCTCTTTGAAAAGCCTTCTTTACGCACGCGCGTAACTTTTGAAGCCGGCATGACACAATTGGGCGGCAGCGCCATTTATTTGGAAGGACGTTTGGGTGAGCGCGAGAGCGTGCCCGATGTTGCTCGCAATTTAGATTGCTGGATCGACGGTATCATGGCGCGCACTTTTGCTCATGCCACTGTGCTGGAATTGGCTGCTAATGCCAAAGTCCCCGTTATTAATGGGCTTAGCGACCTGGAACATCCTTGCCAGGCGCTGGCCGATTTTCAGACGATAAAGCAATACAAAGGAAAACTGGAGAAGCTTAAACTTGCTTATGTCGGTGATGGAAACAATGTTGCTCATTCATTGATGCTTCTGGCGGCAAAAGTTGGCACAGATTTTGTCATTGCCTGTCCATCGGGCTATGAGCCAAATGAATCTATTTGGAAAAAGCTAAGCAATATGCGCAAGCCACTGGAGCTAAAATTATTATGACAAATAACCCAGGCGATGCTGCGGACAATGCCGATATTATATATACCGACGTTTGGGCTTCTATGGGGCAAGAAAATGAAACCAAGAAGCGGGAACAGATATTTGCTCCATTTCAGGTGAACAATGCTCTTGTTAAACATGCCAAATCGGATGTGATTGTGATGCATTGTCTGCCCGCCCATCGTGGATATGAGATTACTGATGATGTGATTGACGGTCCAAAATCAGTAGTTTTTGACCAGGCTGAGAATCGCTTGCATGTGCAAAAGGCTATTCTTTCTCTGGTTCTATAGTTTATATATATCAAATACTGCGCTGGACTGGGGTTCTGCCATTGTGATATTTGTATTGATTGCCCGAAACTGTATACTATAGTCAGTATTAGGGGGAAGAATGCAATCCTTGGTTATTAGCGATTTTACAAGCCGCATATTGGTCGCTTTGATCCTTGGTACCGCCATTGGTATTGAAAGACAATGGCGCCAACGCATGGCCGGTTTGCGCACCAATGCTCTGGTTTCCGTAGGCTCAGCCCTTTTTGCTTCTTTAGCCTGTCTGGTAGTAAATGAATCAAGTCCGACAAGAATGGCTGCTCAAATTGTTTCAGGCATCGGCTTTCTTGGCGCCGGGCTCATTTTAAGAGAAGGTAATCATGTTCGTGGTTTAAACACTGCCGCCACAGTGTGGTGCTCTGCTGCTGTTGGTACTCTTTGTGGGGCTGGATTTTTATATTATGCACTGTTAGGCACAATTGCAATTATACTGGCAAACATAATGCTGCGACCGCTTGCCGTGGCAATTGCCAACAAGTCGGGGACCGATTCGCCAGAAATAGATACTGTGTATATTATAAAAATTACCTGCGGCAAAAAAGCGGATCAGCACATAAGAGCCTTATTAATGAATTCGGTTCTCAGGGCTTCCTGTGCTCTTAGATCTGTGCATAGCCAGGAATTAAAAGAAGCCGGACAAATAAAAATCCAAGCCGAATTGGTCTCACCGATTAGAGAAGATCGAGTCGTGGAGACAATCGTTAGCCAATTAGGTATTGATGAAGGCATTATTGCCATTAGCTGGCAACTAAAAGCAACAGATCCTGACCCCGAACTAGGATAAGTAAATAGAGGCAGCGCATATAAAATGTTCTCTTACATCAAAGGTATCCTCCAAGAAAAAGAAACCATCACTAATGTCGCCCATCGACTGGTGCTTGAATGCCATGGCTTTGGGCTAGAGATGCAAGTTTCGCATCAAACATTGATCAATTTGCCCGAGCCAGGTGAAGAAGTACAGATATACACGGTCTTTGTGATTAAAGAGACAGAATATCTGTTATTCGGTTTTGCGACACTGGAGGAAAAGGAGCTTTTCCTAATACTTACTTCTGTTTCTGGCGTGGGACCTAAGCTTGCTCTGGGGTTGCTTGGCACATTCAGCCCTGAACAATTGAGTGAAGCAATCATTGAAGAGAATGACCGCGTTATTACCCAGGCACCAGGGGTAGGGGCAAAAGTGGCCGGGCGCATTGTTCTTGAATTGAAAACAAAAATTGAAAACTGGCAGCAGAAAAATTTGATTGGCAAGCAGAATGCGCAAAGGCTAAATCCTGCGCACGAATCGGCTGCAGATGAGGAAGTAAGAATAATTCTTGCCGGGCTTGGCTATTCACACAACGAAATTATGCAAGCTCTTTTAACGATCAAAAAGCGCAGTGGTGAAAATGACGTTGAAGGACTAGTCAAAGAGAGCCTGAAATTACTTGGCTCAGGCAGTATTGTCCATTAAGGTGATGATAAGCGGGTTAACAAAAAAAATCGCTCAGCAGATTTTGGCTGCGACAATTGGTATCATCGGTGGAGCAGTTGTAAGCATAGCTCCTGTGGCTCTGGTTCAACACAAGCATCTCTATTGGTATTTTAGTAACCTCGATTGGCAAACAAAGGGATTTTTTGCCGTATGTTTACTTGTTGGTGGTTTGATCGCTGTCCATAGGATCCCAAATGATAAAAGGGCAAATGTCCAGGACAGTTTGGAGAATCGATGGTTGATAAAGCACAGACAAACATTAACCATAATCTATTTTTTCTGGTATACGGCTAGTACTGCGTTGTGCCAAAAAATAGGACTAAGCACCCTGGGGCAAGCGTCGGGGACACAAATGAGCACTAATTTATGTTTCTCCACGGGCTGTCCAATAATTTCCACCATTGGACTCTTTCTCCTTGTTCTGGCTGCAGTGATAAAGTTGCGAGAAAAGGCGAATTATTCAAGCTGGCTAATCTTTATGACCGCCGTGCCCCTGATTTTTGGTGTATGGCTGCCCCTCATTGCTTTGCCGGGCGCGCTGATTGTCATTAAGTGGACCGGTGTTAGCAAATGATTAAGGAAAACATACTTTACATATAAAGAAGAACTCTTTTACTCAGCCATTCCTACACCTACAATCGGACCAACGTTCCTAATTTGGCCACAATGATTTTGTGCCTTATCAAGGTTGCGACTGGACTATGATTTACACTGCGCAGGTGCAAGGAGAAAACAGGATGGAAAAGATAGACTTAACCGCCGATGAAAAAATGTGTTTGCGCCTCTGGTTCCGCCAGGCATTAATAAAGCTGGAACAAGAAGAAGCAAAATCATATCTGCTTAAAATGTATCCACCGGAAACTGATTCATTTCATCGAGTTTTTCCTGCCCGCAAGCGTCCATCCCGCAGGCTGAGCACCACACACGTCAAAGAATTCGCCTACTAGAAATCTGTATCAACGCCTGAACTTTCTGGGTAGAGGTTTTTCTTTGCCGTTGGCATCATGCATGATTGGTTTTTCTGTTTTAGCAGGAAGTACTACTACTCCCTCTGCAGAAGGGCCTAAGATTCTTTCTCTTTCCACGGGACGGCCATTGAAAGATGGAAATATTACATTGCTAAATTTGGGGTTGCTTAAACTCTTGCTGAAGTTGAGTGAGCCACCTTTTGTTTTAAGGACTTCCTTGATCGTGCTCATATAATGCTGCAATAACTCTTCCTGCATCTGTCCGTATCGATCTAAAATTTGTGCCAGCTGTGTGGAATTTCCTCTGGCCATGGCTTTTAAGACTTCATCAGTAAAATGATATTGCTCCTGATCCAATAGGTTAAGATTATTATTCAATCTGCCTGTTTCTTGGAGCTCCTTTAGACATTTACCAAAGTGATCTTCCAATTGTTTAATGTGTGGCTGGTTCGCTACGACCTTTTCTAAATCCTTTCTACTAACTTCCCTGTCGGGGAGAAACATTTCATCGTCGCTGAGATCTTTTGTGGATTCAAACGTGCTCTGTAGCTGCTGTGCAAAACGCAGTTCTTCTTTAGTAAGTTTGCTGTCACCGGATGGTGCCTTTTGGGCCTCATCAATAGCTTTATCGGGCTCTTTTTTACTGAGGTGCTTATTTTTGCTTGTGTCCGCTACTTCCATTACTCTATCTGCTTGCCACTGTTGAATTACTTCTTCGTGCAATCCGTTATTACCTTCTGAAGACCCACTGACAGGCGGATTTTGATCTGATGTCTTTGCAAAATCTTGGTTATTAAACTCGCTCATGATTCATTTCTCCCAATAAATGAAATGGTTACGGTCTACAAACTCTAACTAAATAAAATTTTAGTGCTCGTTTGTGAGAAAGCCGTGAGATTATGCATCAAAGATAAGATGGGACTAGCAAATTTAAGTTTTTTTCTGTTTTTAATCATTAAATTGTCTGAAATATGTGAACAGGCATAGCACCGCGTGTGGTTGCTGCATTCGCTATTTAAAATTTGTCTATTCAGTGTATTTGCGCGGATCTGGCACCTTGGGCAATTTCTTAATATGATCCTTGATTTGTTGCAGCGTCCAATTAGTTTGCTTGGGATCCACTGCTTGCATATGTCGCAGCGCCTTAATTATCTCTATGCGTGCATCGCGCACGTTTGAGTTTTCATCAGGATTTACGCTTTTCGCTAGTTCCTCGATTTGCTTGTCCTCGATAGACGCAGGCGTTTCATGGTAGTCTTGACTGCCCATTTCATGTCCTGATTCCGGTTTAACTAATCGTTCAAAATGCTTAATTAGAAGAGAGAGCCCACCTTCTACATAAGCATATTTATCCAAGACTTTTAGATCATTGATTGACATTCCCGCTGGCTCCAGTTCATTGACCATGTCAGGGTTCAATCTCCGTATTGTTTCCGCATCGGATTGTCCTTCCCCAGCCCTTAGCACTGTTGCCATTGTATCTGCATCCAGCTTTTCTAATACGATGCGTTCCAGAGTGCGTATTACAATGTCTGGTAGTCCATCACTTGCCGGAAAGGAGGGTACTCTAATTTCGGTCATGCGCCCATGGATAGAAGCTGTACTTATTTCATTGGCGCTAATTGTATTATTATGATCACGATCTATTTTTGGATCGACTTTGTCACCTGAGGGTGCAAGCACTTTGGAAATAGGATGCCGGCGGCCTGCTTTTTCTGCTTCTTCATAAAGCTTGGCGCTCGATTGTATTGTTTTTGGAACTTGGAATAGGCTTGTCCAGCTTTCTTCTTCGGTAGACTGTTGGTGTTGGACGGGTGTTCGCTCATTACTGTCAAATTTTATTTTGAAACCATTAGGTCCTTTTTCTAAAGCGGAACCGCCACTTTGTAGTCCTCCTTGCCCTTCTTTTACCATTTTGTCGGTGGCTTCTTTCTCGGTGGAATTGACTGATTTTCCACCAGCGCCATAGCGTGGCTCTGGTTGACCAACTGGACCTTGAAAAACTTCAGACATGTTATTTCTCCTTAAACACTAAATAGGGCATCGCGTTAAAGAATTTGCCTGCTAGAACCTGTATTTACTTTCTCTCTGGTAAGTCTTTATTTTCATACGAGATCTAAATTCTATGCCAGCGGGGATACTACTGGGCTCCTTTTGACCTTCTCCCAGAAAGATGTCTATCTTCATACGAGCTCTAAAGTCTATGCCGGCGGGGATATTGTTTGGCTCCCGTTGCCATTCGGTTACTATTTTGCTAGCGGCTTGCTCTTCTGCAGAAGGAGCTGAGTTTCCCTCAGCATCTACGCTTGCTTCTGGTAGACCACCTTCATCTTGAAATTCAGACATGCTTTTTCTCCTTAACTCCAAATAGGGCATGCGCCATAATTTAAAGAAAGCTTAGCTTTGCCTTGTGAGAAAATTGTGAGATTATGACTGATACGCTTACGGTATATACGTATAGCCCATCTAATTATTTTGTTTGCCTAAAGCCTTCTATTTAAGGCGGGATAAGGGTTATACTTGATTTACGTTGCTTGAGCTATTCCCGATTAAAGTTTGGAATTAATATTGGTAGGTACTGATTGCCAGACAAGATTTGAACTTTTTGAAGGACAGTCCATTAATTAACCAGGTTGTCTTAGATGCCCCCTCGTCCATATGTGCCATTACATTTGCATACTGAGTACAGCCTGCTTGATGGCGCTACTCTAATTAAAGACCTGGTGACAAAAGCCAAGGTTGAGTAATATGCCGGCTGTCGCCATAACTGATCATGGTGTCATGTCTGGTGCTATTGAATTAACCAAGACCTGCCATGAAATGGGTGGTGTCAAGCCGATTATTGGTTGCGAAGCTTACATTATCGATGGTGATATCACCGATAAAATCGTACCAAACAACCTCTTTATCATTTGACAGTTCTGGCCCGAAATCGCGATGGATATAAAAATCTTGTCTGGTTGAATTCACGCGCCCATTTAGATGGTTATTATTACAAGCCGCGCATCAATAAAGAGATGCTGCGTGAGCACAAAGAAGGGTTGATTGTTCTTTCTGGCTGCCTAGGATCAGAACTTGGGCAACACTTCTTAAAGGTGATTATGCCAGAGCTAGAGAAACGGCTGGTTGGTTCAAAGAAATTTTTGGCGAAAATTATTATCTTGAAATTCAAGATCACGGCTATGCCCGAAGACCGCAAGGTCAATTCGCAGCTAATAAAACTGGCAAAAGAGCTGGATATTAAACTGGCTGCCACCAATGATAGTCACTTTACTAATAAAGACGATGCCGTGGCCCATGATTGTTTGCTTTGTATTCAAATGGGCAAATTGGTCACTGATCATCAGCGCATGAAATTTACCGGTTGGGAATATATAAAAGATGGCGACGAAATGTTTTCTCTTTTCCGCGATCATCTGGATATTGAACATATTGAAGAAGCTTTGCAAAGCACCCTTGAAATTGCCGATAAAATTGAACCAATAAGATTGGCTGGCGAAGCCAGGCTGCCGGTTTTCCCCGTGCCCGTTGGGCATACTGCCGAGACTTATCTTGATGAGCTTGTTTTCAATGGTTTGAAAAATCGCTTTGCTCAATTGAATGACGAGTTGATTGATCGAGCAAGAACTGAATTGAAAGTCATCAATGACATGAATTATGCCTCTTATTTTCTTATAGTTGGTGACTTTATTCAATATGCTCGCCAGCAGAGGCATTCCAGTCGGTCCAGGGCGCGGATCTGCTGCTGGCAGTCTGGTTGCTTATTGTCTGGGTATTACTAATATAGATCCTATTCGTTATAACTTGCTGTTTGAGCGTTTTCTCAATCCGGAACGACGCTCAATGCCTGATATTGATACTGATTTTTGTATTGAACGTCGCGAAGAAATTATTCGCTATGTCGCTGAAAAATATGGGCATGACAAAGTAGCGCAAATTATTACTTTCAATCGCATGACCAGCAAAGCTGTGCTCAAAGATGTGGCTCGAGTGCTTGAATTTCCTTTTGCTGAATCTAATAAATTGGCAAAAATGGTACCGGTTGTGCGTGGCAAACCAACACCATTAATAGAAATGATGACCGAGCATCCCGAATTCAAAAAGGTCTATACGACGAATGATGAAGCCAAGCAGGTTATTGATCTGGCTTGCAAATTAGAAGGCGTGAACAAAACTTTTGGCATGCATGCTGCTGGTGTCGTGATTTCCGATGTGCCGCTTGAAGAAATTGTGCCTTTGCAAAAAAATAACGACGGCACAATAATCACCCAATATTACATGGAAGATCTTGCCCATATCGGTCTTGTGAAAATGGACTTTCTTGGCCTGCGCAATTTGACCATGATTGATAAAGCAGTAAAGATTCTTAAGCAAACACATGGTATCAAAATTGATGTGGATAATTTACCCCTTGATGATGAGCAAGTTTTCCAGACAATCAGCAATGGCGATTTAGCCGGCATATTTCAGTTAGAAACATCATCTGGCATGAAACAAGTAGCGCGCGATATGAAGCCTAGCAGCCTGGAAGATATATCAGCCCTAATTGCTCTTTATCGACCAGGTCCGCTAGATACCGGCATGATTGATAAATTTATCGATTGCAAAAATGGCAAGACACAAATTACTTATTTGACTCCATTACTTGAGCCCATTCTAAAAGATACATATGGGCAAATTGTTTATCAAGAACAAGTAATGCAAATTGCCCAGAGTCTGGGCGGCTATAGTCTTGGACAGGCTGATTTATTGCGCCGAGCAATGGGCAAGAAAAAGCCCGAGGAAATGGAAAAGCAACGAGAAATGTTTGTTTCCGGTTGCACCAAAAATGGTGTCAGCCAAAATGTTGCCGATCAACTTTTCACAATGATGGTGCAGTTTGCCGAGTATTGTTTCAACAAATCGCATAGTCAAGCTTATGCCATGCTTACTTATCAGACTGCATATTTAAAAACCCATTATCCAGTTGAATACATGACGGCATTGTTATCCAGCGTGTCCGGCGACAAAGATAAGGTGCAAAGCTATATTGCCGAATGTCAGGCAATGAATATTGATATATTGCCGCCCGATGTAAATGTTTCTGGACATGATTTTACTGCTGACGGCAAAGCCATTCGTTTTGGCTTATCGGCCATAAAAAATGTCGGACAAGCAGCAATTAGACAATATCGTCACTCAGCGGGATCAGAAAAGGCCAATATCAATCTATGCAGGATTTTCTTTCTCGCATTGATTTGCGCATTGTTAATAAGCGCGCTCTTGAATCTTTAATTAAATGTGGTGCTTGCCTTAATCTTGGTATTACTCGCAAGCAAGCTCTGGAAAATCTAGAGCGATTGGTAGACACAATGGGACGTCGTCAATTGGAACAATCGTCTGGGCAAATTAGCTTATTTAGCCTGGCTGCCAACAAAGGCTTCACTATGGAACAGGCTCTAACCGGTGACGCTTCTGAATTTGGCGAACAAGAATTGCAAACCATGGAACATGAGCTTCTTGGTTTTTATATAACCAGCCATCCTTTAAAACGCGTGGCTAATCGACTGAGATGGCTGACTACACATGCACTGAAAGACTTGAAAGAATGCAATGACGGCACCAATGTTATTGCTGGCGGTCTTATTTCTTCGTGCGAGAAAAAATTGACTAAGCAAAATAAGCTAATCGGTATTTTTCGCATTGAGGATTTAGCCGGGCAGATGGAAGCTGTGGCTTATGGCGAACTTTTAGAGTCTTTGCCCCCAGACATTCTCGCTACCCAATCTCTAGTCCTTGTAAAAGGCAAAATCAAAAAGACAGATGAAGACACCACTCTAGTTGCTTCATCCATTCGCAAACTAGCTGATGCCTCGATAGTAAGCATTTATTTCAACAAAGAGCAATCGTTTTCCGAGCTACAACAGCTAAAGACTATTCTATCTGGCTGGAAAGGCGATGATCCGGTAATGCTCAATTTCCCTTGCGGCAAACAAAATCAAACTATTATTGTCGGCAGCCAATTTTGGGTCAAAGCCTCAGATGAATTAAAAGCCGCCATGGACAATGTTCTTGCTAACAAAGCAAAAGTAATGCTCAACAAAGTACGCGTCTAAGGAAAAATGGATACGCGCGTCTGAACGAACGGGCAAAGTGGCCGAGTGGCATCTGAGTGATGCCGCGCGGGCTTGCCGCTAAAGCCTGCAGCGCCTATTTATTGATTCACACCCTGTTGCTGGTGATCAGTAGCGCTTATGTTGAGCGAAGCCGCCTGCGTCTTTTTAGCAAAAGGGTTGAGCTTATTAAAACCGCGAGCAATGACGTTTTTCTTCCTTGTCGAATGTGCTGGTTTTGGAGCCGGATATGAGTTTACCAACTCACCCAAAGGCTTGCCCGGTAGTTCGGGCAGTGGCGCTGCATTGGGATCATGGTGGGCATTGGCCCTGGCTATTTGATCTTGATTTGTTTTCTTGGGCTTAGGTGAAGAACCTTTTGCCGCAATAGCCTTTGGTGCTTCCGCAATTTTGTCTCCGGTGCTAGTCACATTATTTTTAAGCTTGCCACCCAGAGCCTTGGCTCCTCCGGCGACGCTTTTGGTACCAGAGGCAATTTTTGCTCCAGCGGCTTTACTGCCGCTAATAATGCCGTGGCCTGCTGCCTTAAAGCTGGTTATAGAACCATGCCCAACTTCTTTGATACCAGAAAGAAAACTGGGATTGTTGGTCGATTTGATTGGCGGGCTGGGATTTTTTGAAGATGTGCGATTTCCAAGATCACTGGATATAGATGGTTGCTGACCGGGGCCTTTTGGTTTAGGACCTTTTTTCCCTCGCAACGGTTTGGAATCAGCTTGCGTGGCTTCCGGTTGTATATCTGAATACGGGTCAAGCGCTGATTGCGGTCCGCAGCGGGCTGGCAAAGGGGTGAAGGCTGTGACAGCAAGCATGAGAAACATTGCTCCTGCTGAAAAGGAAGTACGGGAAGACCAGACAAACTGCCTGCTTTTCACCTTCGTCATTATGATCACCACTCCTATCTTTAACTATGCCAGACTCAATCTTCGAGTCCCATGGAAACATAAATTTTATAGCATATGACTGATAATCCCATACTAGTCCCTCTCATAATTTTTATCCATCCATCGCATATATTGATCGTAAGTCCCATCTGTGACGTGGGTTGATCACTCTAGGCAAGAAAGTCTTGAATGTTTATAATCTTTATTAGTATGCTATGGATGATGTCTCTTGTATATCTTTTAGCGAGGTGTTTAATTCTGGTAGGTTTTCTTCAAAGAAATATAGGGTAATTTTAGTCGTGCACAATTTCCACACTACTGTAAGTGTCTTTATTGCTATCCTTCTTGGGTATCTTGCTGTTACGCTGGCCATTGGGGCCAGGAAACTTTTTTTTGAGCCATTCACTGAAAAGCCGGATCAATCTGAGTGTAAATCAGATCCTGCTCTCAAAGACCCAAGCAAGAGCTAATGCTAATCAATGGAATGATCCAATTGCTTACTCGAAATAAAACTATAGTTTTTAGATCAGTATCACTGCTTGCGCCGCTTGTTCTGGCTAATTACTTTTTGGCGCCTACACAGGCGCAAAATGCTGGTGAATTTACTCGAGCCAATAAGCAAGCAGCATATTTCATCGCCCAATCGAATCCAATGGATATGATTCGAGGCTGGTTTGGTGATTATGACCAGATTCGCCGCCAGGCGCAATTGTCTCCAGATGAGCGCCGACAAGCTGATTTGATCTTAGGCAGAGGGCTTTCCCTTTTTATGCCCGGCCCTGATAAAGCTGTAGCGCGTCAGTTATTAACCGAATTGGTAAGGCGCTATCAAGTTGCCACTCAGCAAATGAGTAATTTGAGGATGATTGCGCCTACGGAACAATTGCACCGTGGGTACTACGAATATTTTTCTCAGGCTATGCGCCTATTCTCGGATTATTTAAAACTGCAAGATGATTTACTGGCAGTTGATCCCAATACTGGGCAACCAGTTGCAAGCGGACTGGTAGATCGAAAAGAGAATCTGGCACGTCTGGATGAAAATAATAAAGCGCTAGATCAACAATTGCGCGCCCAGTATGGCATTCCACCTTATCAGTATTAAGTTTATAGTGGAACATCAACCGGTGCCTGATAGATCTTGGTCAACGTGTTTAGATCTCGATAAGAAATGCGAGAATATTCATCCGTAATGCCGTACATAAGATCTGAAATAATTGGGCTGTGGGCGAAGATACCCAGAGCATGCCCAAGCTCATGGGCTACCATATTTTGCAGTACAAGCAGCCGTATATTTGCGCTCTTGCTATAAATCAAATCAAGATTTACTTCAATTACCTGGGCTGGCACGTTGTATTTTTCCTGTCCCGGCTTTAAACCGAGCGACAGAGCGAGTATATCAAGAGGACCTATATTCTCTAAATTGGTTTCGGCTGGCTGCCAACGAGTGACTGTGTGTGCTCCCAATGCGCAATTTCCAACTGATTGCTTGAGACCAAGATGGTTGAAAATTACCCGAATGCGCGCCAACTGGGGATTGTTTACTTGAGTAAAACGCACCATGCCATGGCTTGTCGCTTCCCACATTTCAAAACTTTCCCGGCAGGCAGAAGTAAATGAAGGTTCTACTTCGACAGAGGTCACATATACTGGTACTGGCATTTCCCTGAAGCGCAAAATTTTATTATTGGTTCTTTGCATTACCAGATCAAAATAATCTAGTGGCACTTTTGATAGATCGCTGCCAAAGGGTGGCATACGAACAAAGCGCACTGTGTCTTCATTGCGCAAAGGAAAAAGCTGAAGGAGTTGATCGTTACTCAGTGTCTGAGTTGATTGTGTTTGGGAGAACCCGACAATGGGCTTGGCAATTATAACGGCCAGACTAATAAGAAAACTAATAACCAGATATTGAAGTTTACGCATAATCTTTAATAAGTCTGAGTCTACAATTAATTCAATACAAATCCAAACCTATGATAAGTTAAAAGAAGCAATTTAGGCTAGTCTAGCCGCTTACCAAGTTTTATATATGAAAAAGCAATTACGCACATTATGCGAAGAGCGATACAGCCAACCTGAGTTTTTAAATACTCTTTTGGATCTTGCACTGGCTGAACAATGGTTTGATCTGCAACATCTTGTTCAACACGACATGGCTAAAGCTATTTTGGCTGATTATTCTTACAGCCTTGGTCATGGTTACCTTGATACCAAAATATTTTATGATAATTGGGAAGACGTGATTGAAATCGGCTGGCAGACATTCTGTCAATTTTCAGGCATGTCGCGCGAACATGTGCGCATAAGACTGAGCCAAATGCACGAGACTATATAGAAAGTCGCCAGGCAGGGGTACTGCTAGGGTCAACAGCTGTCTTTGGAAGGGATATTGAACCATCAAGCTGCTTCAACTCTTCAACAGTCAACTCAAAGATTCCATCATCGTTTCCATCTTTTTTAGAACCCTCACCAAATCCCCATGAATTATATAATGTAAAGGTTCTAGTAGTCGGATTATAGTCGATTACTGCTACAGCATGGCTTTTTGAGTCATTATTCCGTGGTACTGGTTTTGGATCTACTTCCCTAATACCGTCTTTTGGCCCGGTATCCCCAAAAGTCATTTTGCGATCCATCAAATGATCTCCCATTTTGGGGAAACGAATGTCCCAATCACTCCGCGGGTTGTCTGGCTTTTTCATGTCAGTCTCATGCAAATCCCGTTTTTCTTTTGACGAACCTCCACTATCTGATCTTTTGCTTTTAATCCCTTCAATGCCGTCGCCGGAAATCACAGAACCAGAACTATTTGGATTACCAGAATGCAACCATTCTGTGGGAAGAGATATGGACATGGGTGCCTTCGATCCAACATTCTTCAATACTTCTTCAAGTTTGTTGTTGTTACGGAATTGTTCAAACGAAAATGTTCCATATGGAATTCTAGTGAATAAACTCAATAGGCCTGCAGAAATTCCCCCACCATCGAGGTGTTCACTTGGCGGCGAGTTGTCACCAAGATTGATTATAGGGTCAGGAGTTACACCAATAATCTTTGCCCATTCTTTAGGATATTGACGAGCAAAGTCTCCCAGTGTCTTTTCAATAGCATTCACCAGGAATGCATCGCCACGGCTGCTTGCATATATTGCTCGTTCCTTTTGACTTGGTAACGGAGTGGAAATCTTGATTTGGCTGTCCTGCCCATTAATTGTGGTTGGTACGATCATTTCTAGATTTCCGTTATTTTCTTTGAACGTCAATCCTAGAAGCTTCGGGTCTCTGGCAATCACCGAAGAAATATCGGACAGTGCGTAACAATCACCGATGATATGACTTTGTAATACTTGAAACGTGTCTGGTCTTGGTTTAGAAGAGATCTTCCCATCCATTGACTTATTAATAGCCTTGCGCGCATCACGAGCAATAGTCAGAGCCGTATCTGTAAATTTCTCTTCTTCCGATGACAATCCTAATTCTGCATAAGCACCACGCACAGCTGTTTCAAACGAATCTCTATCTATATGATCTTTGCCTTTAGAAATGATTTCGAAGTTGCTCAGGATATCGTCTACTGCGTGCTTTGTTGGACTAGATTCCTCCAGTTTTTTTGCAAACTCACTAACTTCGTTTTTGTCAATTTTTTTATCTTTATTCGCATCAAGAAATCGGCGAATCACAGCATCTCCAGAAACCAAGCGCATGGCGATAATTGGAGGGATTTTACTGAACTTGTCTCTATCTTGGCGTGTGATAGCTGGATTATTATCTCTATCAAGAGCCCTAAATTCTTCAAAACCCAATTTCAGAACGGCTAAAGACGTAGCAATATTTCCGGTTAATTCCCGCTGTCCAGCCGCAGTAGAATCGGGCCTATGATAATCAGTATTTATTTCACGCTTACTCAAGCCGCCCTTTCTGTCTCGATTCAGTTCTTTATAAAGACGTGGAATATCGAGCAGCGGTGCCACAGTTCCATCAATTCTTTCAGTGCTGGCTTTGAGATCAGATTCAGTATAATTAGGCTCGGGCATAAAATTTATCGTTCCAACAATGATATTAAAATGCTTATTTGCTGCTCTTCAAAGACAAAGCAGTCAGCAGCTATCCTTGATGATCAACAGATTATATCGACAGTCTGTGAGATTTTTGTGAGCGCACAATTAATGCAGCTCCTAAGATTAAATAATTAATGTTAGTCTTGGAAATGGCCAGAATCATTGATTTGCATATTTCAATAGGCACGCAATGCCGCCTGGAAATTTACCGTCGCTTGTTGATTGCTCAATAAGCTCGGAGCCTAATGTCCAGGTGCCGGGATTATTGGCTGTAAACTCAATGTCCAAGCGATCGCTTATACCTAATGTGACCGTGTCACGCGCAGTTTGCTCACCCATTAAATTGCCGTTTAGCGAAATCATTTCAAATTTGTGACCGGTAATATGTAAGGGAACCGTATGCTGTCCGCAATTGATTATTCTCAAGCGCACCCGCGCATTTTCTTTAACTTCAATAGATGGAATTGCTGGTGCTGTTTTACCATTGACCAGATAAAAAATTGAGCGCGCTGAATGCTCTGCTGGATTACAGGCAAAAAAATTAGCAGCGGCAGCATCAACCGTGCTTGTAGCTTGTCCGGCGTATTTGTTACTGTGCGCTGGCGATCGAGCAAAAAGACTTTCCGCATGAGCAGCGGCAGGCACAGGCTCCATCGCCCCTTTAGATGGCACCGGGTGAGGTGCCGGCTGATTAGTCTTAATTGCTGCTATATCGCTAATCATAAACACAACATCTTGATCAAATGATTTTACTGGTGGACCAGATGGCTCAATTATAAAGGCACCATATAAACCGCGTGCTTTTTGTTCACCATGAACGATTTGGGGATGATACCAATATGTGCCTACTGGTTTGGCAACAAATTGATAGGCATATGTTTCGCCCGGCTTTATCAGTCCTGCATTAGCGCTGGGTAGACCATCTACTGAGTTGGGCAATATCAGTCCGTGGATATCCAAGCTGGTGGTGTTGTCTGATTGATTATGGACAATCAGGCGCACCAACTGGCCTTCTTTTACCCGGATTATTGGTCCTGGCAAAAGTCCGTTATAAGTCAAACATTCTATTACTTTGCCTGGGGCAATTTCCCATTTTGATGTCTGGCAAACCAAATGAAATTCTTGTAAATCTTTAAGGGCATTGGTATCAATTTTTTTTAGTCCCGCAAGGCCTTTCATTGATATTACTTTTGAGCTCGTTGAGTTCTTGCTTCATCTGCTCTAGATCAGTCTTTTCTTCAGCTTGCTCTTGACCAAGACTGTCTACATCGCTTGATCTTGCTATCGCCTTTAGCTCGCAATTAAAGCCCCAGACAAAAAATATCAGGCAAAAGAGAAAAGCTAGTTTGCGCATCATTGATCTTCCTGTTTTTTACGGGTTATTTAAAAACTAGAATTGGATATGATGATTCTAAAGCCAGGGCTTCAGAAACGCTGCCCAACAAGAAACTCTGCACGGCAGTTTTGCCCTGAGCAGCAAGCACAATCAACCCAGCCCCTATTTCACTAGCTAGTCTGTCTAATTCAGCAGCCGGATCTCCAGTACGTACAATCATTGGCACAGGCATTGTTTTTGGCTGCCAACCAGATTCTACAATTAATCCTTCACCTTCAGCTAAAATTGCCTTGGCAGCCATATCAAGGTTATCTTCAAGGCTGGCAACAAATTCTACTGGACTAATGAAACGCCAAGGTCCAGGAATCGAAACAACATGGGCAAGACTATTTCTATATTTTTGCATTTTGCCTTATAGAGTTGGCAAAATTCACGCAAAGCAGCCTTGGCTTGCTCGGACCCGTCCAGCGCGATCAAAACTTTGCTCAAGTGTGCCATGACCGGTCCAGATCGCAACACCAAACTGGAACTTGGGTTGTGTTTTATTACCTGGCTTATAGTATTACCAAGGAAAACAGATTCAAGCATGCCCGCTGATGAGCCTCTGATTACAATCAAATCCACAAGTTTGATTTTGGCTACCGATTCGATGATATGTACCGGTGTGCCTTGTTCGAATACAGTTTCTACATCGGCAAAGCACTTTTTCATAGCCCTGGCTAAATCATCCAGGTTGTTCTTTGCCTTTTTCGCCAGCTCCTGGCAAAAATTATCAGTTTCAGCTTGATTGGAGCCGGCCGCTTTCTCCAGATGGGGCTGGGTCTGTAAAGCATAAACAAGAATCAGCTTTGCTTGCGCATCAGGTAGCATGCGCAACAGATCTTCGGGCAAATGATCATTTGCTTGGGTATCCCAGACATCAACAGGTACAAGTATTTTCATTAGGGTTCAAATTTCAAAAAGCTAGTAATAAACCAACGAGCATTGGCAAATACTTTGGCACATTTTGCTTGGTTTTGTCTCCTGTATTGACTGTCGTTTGTAGACTTATTTCAGTGGCTGATAAGTTATATTTAATAAGTGACATGGATCGATATGCGCCGGATCGCGAGCTGAAATTCTCCTGGGGAGCGAATTTCAGCCCATATATATAAAATAGTAGTTAAAGATTGGTTGCATAATAAAACCTAAAAACTTGAGTTTCGTTGCATAATGCAACTTGACAACCTATCCATTAAATATCGATCTTGAGATTTTTTAGCAGGACGCCAATGCCCGCCGCTTATACGCTATGCTCATTAGGTAAAACGAACGGAGTACTTAAAGGTGAGATGCGCAGGATTTACAGCGAGAGTGGAGCGCGGCGAGGAGCCGTGCGGAGCGGAGCGTGGACACGTGCGGAGGAGGCGAAGTATGAGCCGAACGGAGCACTTACATAATGATCGATAGGTATTCCCGGGCCTCAAATGAGCCGTCTATGGACAGATGAAGCAAAATTCAAGGCTTGGTTGGAAGTGGAACTGGCTGTTTGCGCAGTGCAAAACGGTTTAGGACAGATACCGGATGTTGACTGGCAAACAATTAGAAGCAAAGCCGCTTTTGATTTAAAAAGAATCAAAGAAATTGAGGCCGAAGTCAAACACGACGTAATAGCCTTTCTCACCAGCGTTAAAGAGCATGTTGGGGAACCGGCTCGCTTTATTCATTTGGGATTGACCAGCAATGACATTCTGGATACTGGTCTAGCTTTGCAGCTTAAACGGGCGAGCGAAATATTAGATCAAGACTTAATTGAGCTTGAACAAGTAATTGCTGAGTTGGCTCGTAAGCATAAATACACTTTGCAAATTGGTCGCTCGCATGGAGTACATGCCGAGCCGCTTACTTTTGGCTTTAAAATGGCTGTTTGGTTAGCCGAAGTGCGTCGCCATCAAGAATGGTTAAAAGAAGCAGTGAGATCGGTAACCGTAGGCAAAATTAGTGGTGCTGTAGGAACATATGCCAATGTTTCGCCTGTGGTTGAAGAAAAAGTGTGTGCCATGCTTGGGCTTGGTAGCGAGCTAGCCTCTACGCAGATTGTGCAGCGCGACCGGCATGCCCATTTTATTTCGGCGCTAGCCCTGATTGCTTGTAGTCTGGATAAATTTGCTACCGAGATCAGGCATTTGCAAAAAAGTGAAGTCCTGGAAGCTGAAGAGCCATTTACGCCCGGACAAAAAGGCTCCTCAGCAATGCCTCATAAAAGAAATCCTGTTGGTTGTGAAAACATTTCTGGACTAGCTCGTCTTTTGCGCGCCAATACAATTGCCGCCATGGAGAACGTTGCTTTATGGCACGAGCGGGACATAAGTCACAGCTCGGTGGAAAGAGTGATCATTCCTGATTCAACCATTTTGCTTGATTATATGCTTAATCGCTTTAGCGATATTTTGAAAGATCTAGTTGTTTACCCAGAAAATATGCAGCAAAACCTTGGCCGTTTTGGTGGGGTAGTATTTTCTCAGGCAGTGCTGCTTAAGTTGGTGGAAAAAGGTTTGAGCCGCGAAAAGGCATACAAACTCGTCCAAGATTGTGCTATGGCCGCCTGGAATAAGACAGATGGTAATTTCAAGAATAACTTGCTTAAAAATGGCGAAATTGTTGGACTCATATCTGCTGAGGAAATTGACCAATGCTTTCAGGCCGAGTCTTATTTAAAGAATATTGATCAGGTATTTAAACGATTGAGCATAGACTGATGTTAGTGGACATCAATAAAAAATTGGCCGGCGTTCTTGTGCCTGCCTTTGCTTTGCGCACGGATGGTGATCTGGGCATTGGTGACACGAAAGCAGTAAAAGAAGCAATAGATTTTTGCCGCGATAATTATTTGGGCGTATTGCAGCTTTTGCCTATCAATGAAACTGGCGATGACCATAGTCCCTATAATGCTATCAGTTCGATGGCTCTGGATCCAATATATATTCATATGTCGCCACAAACTAAGGATATGGCACCGGATGTGGTGCCAGGGCTTAGCAGGCAACATTTAGCTGAAATTAACCAATATAGAGATACTAGCGCCTCTGGCAATCAAAGCGATTGTGATCCGACAAATAATCAGAATAACGTGATTAATTATCCCCAGCTAAAAACTATAAAAATGAATCTTTTGCGAATATCCTTCGCTCAGTTTGCATCAGAAAAAGTGGAGAATTTTGAGAAACTAAAACAAGAATTCGAAAAATTTCAAACTGAAAACAAAAGCTGGCTGGGCGACTATGCAATTTTTAGAACCATTCTTGAGCGCAAACATGGAAACACTGATTGGACAGCTTGGGAAGACGATCTTAAAACTGTTTTTGCTGCACGAACTTGGCTGGGCAGCGCAGATGATCAAGTTAAAGAAACCTGCCGTTTTTATGCTTATGTGCAATGGGTGGCTCATAGGCAATGGACTGAGGTCAAGGAATACGCATACAGACAAAATGTCAAACTAATCGGTGATATTCCATTTGGTGTCAGCCGCTATAGTGCTGATGTTTGGGCTCACCGGGAATTATTTGATCTTACCTGGTCCGGTGGAGCCCCACCTGAGCGGTTCTTTCAGGCGGACGAATTTACGGCAAATTGGGGCCAAAATTGGGGCATACCTCTTTATAATTGGCCGTCTCATGAGAAGGAAAATTATGCCTGGTGGCGCTGTCGAGTCCAGCAAGTGACTAAATATTTCCATGGCTTCCGTTTGGATCATGTCCTTGGTTTTTTTCGCATTTATGCTTTTCCCTGGCTACCTCAGCAAAATCATCAATTTATTCATTTAACTTTGCAAGAAGCAGCTGAGTTAAACGATGGCCGTTTGCCCCAATTTATGCCCAGGGATGATTCTAACCAGGATTCAGCCAGACAAAATTGTGAGGATGGGGTAAATAGACTGAAGATAATTATTGAAGCAGCGCAGCAAGCTATTGTTGTAGCTGAGGACCTGGGTGTTGTGCCAGATTATGTCCGGCCTGCTTTAAAAAAGCTTGGCATCCCCGGCTTTTCAATCCCCATATTTGAAAGAGAAGAAATTGATCGCTCTTTATTAGCCAGAGACAAATTACCTGCTTTAAGCCTGGCCACATATGGTACACACGACAATGAGCCACTTGTGGGCTATTATGAAAGTCTTGTAAAATGGTGGCACGGTGAGGAGGGTCACCAAGGCTGGCTGGAAATACAAAGACTGATGCGGTTTTTAGGTCTTGATGAAAATAATCCGCCGGCTACTTTCACGAATGAATTAATGTACGCATTTTTAGGTGCCCTGTTATCAACACCTTGCTGGCTCACAGTCTTTATGATCACTGATTTATTGGGCAGCAAACAACGCTTTAATCTACCTGGCACCAGTAGTGATTCCAATTGGAGCCAGAGGCTTGCTAAATCGTTAGCCGAATATGCTCAAGAAAAGCAATATACGGAAAGATTCGCCTATTTGCGTCAATTGATCGCTGAAACAAATAGACGACCAGATTTCTTAAATAAATCGCATTCTAGTGCACCACATTCTGCAAAATTGCATTATGCTTAATAAGATATAAAAACCATGTCTGCGGGTACAATCAAAGCGAGTCGTTCAGGAGAGATAAACTAGGTGCTGCCCCCTTTTTTAATCAGAGCTACTATTGATTCAATCAGGCATGCTGAGCGATTGCAGGATTCTAATCCTTACTCTCGTTGCGAAGAGGCAGTTAAATTAATCAAGCGTCTATGGCGCGAGGAATTTGGCCGTTTGGAGAGCATGGCTCTTGAGCCTGCTGTATTAATAGCCTATTGGGAAGAATTCTTCCATGCCGAAGACCCTATTCCAGATGAAAACGAGTGGCGCGAAGGATTGAGCAAAGGCTCAGGGCCCTATGATTCGTTTGAAGAATGGCAAAAATGGTTTAAAGAAAGCTATGCTGAGGTTTATCAGGATAATAATATTTGGAAAAGTGTCATTATGACTGCTTGGGCAAATACGCATCAATATGTTGTGCGTTATCAGGCCGGTAACTGGCGCTTTGTGCCTTCTAAATCCTATTTGCTCACTTCAGCATTGTGGTCATTAGAACCGCATATTCCACTCGTTAAAGATACCCTTAGAAGAGTATGGGATGAAGAGATGCGAGCCTATAATGGCTATGGCTTTCGCATTAAAGACGATTCCACATCCATCTTTGGCAGTGTTGAATGTTTAGGTTTTGATAGCCGCCAGTATACTTTGTATTTTCCGCCTAAAACTGATAGGGATCCAGTCAATCTGGACACCGGATCCATGGTGGCGGATATAGTAGCGCCAATTGGCAACGAATGGTATCGCCAGCTGGATCATGTCATTTTTGCTGAAGATTATGTTGACGTTACAGCGTTGACCAATCGAGCCCGTTATGTATTTGCCAGTCGCAGAAGAATGCTTGAATTGCTTGTTAATAATGAATGGCAAGGTGCATACTTTCAGGCTGCCGCTGAAGGTTGGTTGGTTGAAGAAAAGTCTATGGCCTAAAACAAAGGCTTAGCTTTTATGTCTTTCCAGACTCGTGGAAATTTATTTGGGCAGGCCATGTTTTGCTTAACGAGCAAAACATAATGTTCCTTACCTAATAACTGACGATCAAGAAGTATTGATTCAACTAAGCTGCCTCCTAATTTACCGAGCTGCTCCTTTGCCAAGTGCTGTTCGGTTTCCAGGTTTTTTGCTCCTCTTTGCAAAATGGCGTATCCGCCAGGCGTCAGAAAGGGCAAGCTAATCTCACACACTAAGCCAAGGTTTCCCATTGCCCGACAAGTGGCGTAATTGAAAGAGCCACGATAATCAGCACTACGGGCCAGGTCTTCGGCGCGGGCGTTGATTATTTCCACTCGTTGCTCTACATCTAATGCTTGGGCAACTGCTTTTAAAAATTGCACTTTTTTCCCAGTTGCTTCGACGATTGTCAGGCACAGATTTGATTTACCTAGAACAAGTACAAGACCAGGAAAGCCGGCTCCTGAACCAATATCGATCAGATTATCTGCTGCGAAAGCCTTAGGCTCTTTATGCTTTGCGCCAAGTTTATCCATAATTGGTAAAAGAGCTAATGAATCTAAAATATGTTCACGAAACAGACATTCCGGATCAGAATTGCCGACTAGATTAGTGTGCTTGTCATATTCGATCAGCATCTGTATATATTCTATAATCTGTCTTGCTTGAGTGGCAGTGAGCGAAACTTCCAGCTTAGCTGCCTGGCTGATTAATAAATCGCTGGAGAGAACAAATTCGCTATTCATGCCAGGAAATTCCTTATTGTTTTAGTATTGCTCAGGCGTAAGAAAGCAGAAGTTAATTAATTGCCCGAAAAAACGCTTCTATTCCACTGGCTAAGCATAATAAAATTAAATGGGCACAAACAACAAGGCCAAGTAGGCAAATGTGAGCGAAAATCTATCAGTTCCAGAAGATATTTATCAATGCTTAGGAGTGCTCAAAGATTCCTCAAGTCAGGAAATTCATAAGCGATTTTTGAAGCTGGTAAGGACGATATTGCTGGAGATCAAAAATCAAGCATCTGGCAGTGGCGAGCAATCATTGGCCAATCTCAGAAGATTGTGGTTTGCTCATGATATCTTAATGGATCCTTTTACTCGCACAGATTATGATTTGCGTGCGCTTGGTATTAAGGCTGGCAAAATTGATGACGATGACTCTGATAATATTCAGACGATTAATCTCCATTCGTCCTCGCGAAATGGCTTACCCAATAGATCAGGGTCTTGGCGCATTGGAGAACTTATGCAAGCTGCCGGTTTGCTCGAGCAAACTGAGCTGAACATCGCTTGCGATATGCATAAGGCAGTGCCGGAAATGCCGTTTGGACGTTTTTTGACTAAACAAGGATTTATTGACCAGAAACAATTGAAGGCTGTGCTAATTGGGCAGATTCTTTTGCGTAAAGGCGAGATTACTTTGTCTCAGTTTTGTTCTGTGATGCATACGGTTAAGCAATCAGGCCATGAAATCAAAGAAATATTGCTTGAATTAGGTTATATCAAGGAGCCTTTTTTGATTGAATTAGAGCCCTGATCAAACAATAATTCTCAGGGTATTAATCGCTCGATATTTAGACTGATAGAATTACCTTCTTTTAAAAAGCAAACTTTGCAGCCGATACTGAATAAATGGCCAATCGTCTTTATTTAAAAGAGTTGCTTGCTTACCAGGCCGATCAGATTTATCTAACCAGGAACGAAATGATTGCGGCGTCATGCGCATTGTCGCCAGTACAGAATCAGAATCTGCAAAGCCAAGTCTTAAAAATAATTGCTTGATTCCCGGATAAGCAATTGGCTGCCAATATTGTTAAACTCAACAATTGATTTGGTTGATAATTGATTATTGCTGTTTATGCCCAGCAGAATTATTTCTCCAGCTTGATCCAATTTAAAGACACAAGTATCAGGAAAAACAGCAGAAAAAGTGCGGCATAAACTAAATAGATTCTTTTGATCAATAGCATAGAGCGGCAACCACTGGCAAAAGACGCCGCCTGGACGCAAACGCGATTTAGCTAATTGCCAAAATTCAAGAGTATAAAGGTGAGCGCAGCTGCTTCTCGATGGTTCTCCGGGTTGAGAAATAATTGCCTCATATCGCTTATTGAGCATGGAAAGAAGACTGCGCCCATCACTTATGTCTATTTTCAAACGCTTGTCCAAACCATGAGGCACGTAAGGGATCATATTAAATTGTGCAATATTGGGAGCAAAAACCAGACTAAAATATGGCTTAAAATATTCGCTGGCATTTATTACCGCAGGCTCAAGTTCAGCGACCATCAATTCTTTTACGTGTGGATTGCGCAAGATCGTTTGTGCCGTCACACCAGCGCCAAAGCCGAGCAAAAACACATTTTTAGGCGCAGGTAAGCAATACAAACTGGGTAGAAGACCAAGTAAAATTTGAGTCTTCTCATCACTGGTTGGACTTGGCAAACTAGGGTTTATCGGTATTGCCGCTTCCATTTGACCATTTGTTTTTAACGAAATGATATTTAATTTCTGGTTTGTGCTCACCGAAACAATTGCATTCAGCCCTTCTTTATAAAAGAGCAAAGGCTTGCTAATCGCCTTTGATAATCTCATTATGCCGGCTGGATCTTTGGCATAGGCTTTAAGTTGATCAGCTGGCAGATATGATAATCCCCCTGTTAAGAGAGCCTCGCTCCACTCGGGCTGATGGTTAATCAAATGCCAGACAATGGTTATCGATATGGTCAAGATTGTTGCTGTAAGTACGGTCAATTCTTTGTTGACTAAAGTCAATCTGATTTTGCCTGCAGCAGATTTATTTGGCCAACATAAGAGAATATGAGTCAAACAGCCGCAGCCAAATAATGCTGCCACAATTATTGTAAAAGCTAATTGAATAGCATGATTAGATATAAGATTTAAAAGTGGGATAAGAACAATACCGCCGACTAGACAACCGGCAAGTGAGCCAATTAAGTTTGCGCCATACATTTGGCTTGGCTGCGGCAAACTGACATCCATTTGTCTAGCCTGGAAATAACCAGGCAATATTGCACCCAGGAAAAGTGCTGGCACGAACATTGTGCTAAACACAATCACTGCTGCGCCGAGCATAAAAGCTAAGTCTGCGGGAAGAGTAAAAGAGGACTGGCAGATATATCTAAAAGCTATAAAAGCAAGCGGGGATTGTGAGATAAAAAACAAATCTAGGATTAGCCACGCACCAGCCAGCATATATATACAAACAAGCACATCTAGCGGATGTCGCTTGCTGGTTCTATTCAATCGATCTTGCTGTACTTTAAACTTGCCGATTAGATAGGTTCCACAAGCCAGGGCAGCCAATTGAATAGCTAAAACAAGAGCATAACTATAGAGTGATGAACCAATAATTAAGCTATAAAAGCGAATAAAAAGTAGCTCCAGGAGCATATTGAAAAAGCCAGCTCCTGAAACGAGAATAAAAATGGCCCATAACAGGGAACTGCCGCCTGCGACGGTTGATGATCTCGACCCAATCTCAGCATCGGCTATATGTTCCTTCCCCAATAATTGCCTGTTCCAGGGAAAAGGCAAAGCTAAAATCCGGCTGACGGTTAAAATGACCAATCCAGCAAACAAATTGACTAGAGCGGCAAAAACAGTGCTTTTAGCGATACCAAAATGCGGCAAAAACAAAAAGCCGGCAAGCAAGGCGCCGGCGATTGAACCAAGTATATTGTAGAAGTATAGTTTCTGGGCATTATTGTCCAGATCATTGGCTTGCGACAATTTAAGCAAAAGGGGAAATCCAGCGCCCATTAATATGGCCGGTATCAATAGAAAAATGGCAATTGAAAACAGCCTGATCAGGTAAATTAGTAATAGCCACGATGGATTTCCAACGCTCAAAGAGCAAAGAAAATTGAGCCCATGTGTGGCAACAAAGGCAAGCCCACAAAGAAAAAGCAAGAATTGATTAGTGACAAAAATTGCTCCTGCCCATTGTGGCTTAAACCAGGACTTGCTAAATACAAGCGCCCCGATAGCCATACCAAGTAGAAACAGTCCAATGATCATCGCCACTGTTGGTAGCGCCATGCCCACAATTTTTTCCATTGCTTGCTCCCAACTAACCTGGTAGATTAGAGAAGCAAGTCCTGCACAGAAATAAGCTATTAAAACAAGACCAGCGCATAATGGACTGCTGTTCTTAGGGTTAAAACTTTGCTTGTAGTGGGCAAACATAAAATAAAACCTAATAAATTTAGAAGTATTGTCCACAATATATCAATGATTCTGCAATCAATCAGCTTACATAATTTTATGAGCTATGCCGATGCCCGTTTGGATCTAAGCTCAATTAGTGTTGCCTGTCTTTGTGGTAGCAATGGTGCTGGTAAGTCCGCTCTGCTTGAGGCTACCACTTGGGCAATCTGGGAAGAAGCTAGAGCAGGTTCAGATGAACTTGTGCGTCATGGTCAGCGTGAAATGTGGGTGGATGTAGTATTTTCGCATGAAGGAAATACTTATCGCATCAGGCGCTCTCGACAAAAAACGCCTTCCCGTTCGGGTAATAAAGCAAATACTAAAGGAACACTTGATTTGCAGATGCTTACTCAGGGGACTAATGGATTGCCTTTTGCTCAATCTGTGGAAAATGAAGCAGATAATGGCCATGAAGTTCATTCGCTCGGTAATGGCGAGGGCAATGGCCATAATGATTGGAAGAGCTTGACTGCTAATAGCACTAAAGAAACGCAGCAAAAAATTTGCCAGCTATTAAGAATGGACTATCTCACTTTTGTAAATAGCGCTTATCTTAAACAAGGGGCAGCTGATGAGTTTGCCCGCAAGCCACCAGCCGAACGCAAGAAAATTCTTAGTGAAATTCTTGGGCTGTCATATTTTGACCGCTTGCAGGAGCGCTGCAAAGAGAAACTGAAGCCATTAAAAGAAAAATGTGAATGGTTGGCCAGCATATTATCAACTTTGCCTGAAATACAGGAGCGAATAAACCAATTAGAGATTGAAAAGGATAATATACAAAGCCACCTGGAAAATGCCCGAGCACAAAAAGACAAATATGAGGCTCAACTTGCTGCGGGGCAAAAGAAACAGCATGATCTTTTAAGCTTGCAAGAAAAGCAAAAAAGCATAACAATACAATTAAGCGCATTAGAAGCCGAGATTGAAAAACTTAGCCAGCAAAAAGAAGAGTTTTCTCAACGCTTCGATAGTCTAAAAACGTTAGTTGATGATCACGATGGTTTGGAATCGGAACTTGCTGAGTTTGAAAAAATAACTGCATCCTTAAAAGAGTTAGATAATAAAGCCCTTTCTGCTCAAAATCTTGAGAGACAAAAAACTGAATTACGTGACAAACTAAGCCAGCAGAGATCTCAGCTAGATTTAGAGCTAAAGCAAACTGAAAGAGAAAAAGCTGAGCTTACCGGGCGGCAAGCAAAACTGCATAATGATGTGGAAAATCAAGAATCAATCACTAAAGAATTTAAAGAATATCAAAACTTGATCGCTGAAGAAACGAATTTAGCTCAAAAGCAAGAGTCATATGCGCAGATAAAACAAAGAATAGCTGAATTGCAAACAGCAATTGATGAAGTGCAAATTCGCCTATCAACTGAAATTGAACAAAAGGCAGCCCAGCTTTCTAATCTCCAATCCCTGGTTGACAGCCAGTCCATGCTTGAAAAGCAAAGATTGGATTTAGAAGCTAAAGAAGCTGATTTGGAAAAAAAGGAGCAAGAGTTCAAATATATTGTTGAAAAAGGTCAGGATGTTAAAGGGCAAATAGAAAATATCGGCCGACAAATCACAGAACAAACTAAACGCCAACAAGAATATGTCGGTAAGATTGAAGAACTGAGCAAATCGACAGATTCGACAATATGCCCTCTTTGTTCTGGTCCAATAGTTGATCGCCACTCAGTAATTAAGCATTATGAGGACATGATCGCTCAGGCAAAAGGCGAAGTGATCAATCTTGAAAATGAACAAAGCAAACTAGAAGAACAACGCAATTCATTACGGCAAAAATATACTGAATTACATAATGAGCTTGGCGAGAGAAAGATCTTGATAAGCAAATAGGGCAGTTTAAAGAAAAATTGCGGGCGATTAAAGAAGCAAACGAAACAAAAGAAAAATTAGCGGAAGAAGTATCACAATTGCAAGCTCAAAAGGAGCGTGACGATTATGCCACGGTGCAGCGCGCGAGCCTGATTAATTTAAACGGCGAGTTAAATCAATTGCAATTTGATCCGGCTCTCTATGTGAATATGCAGGCACAAATCCGCAGCCAAAGAGGCATCGAACCTCGTTACTATCAACTGCAGAGGGATTTGGCTGAACTGGCTAAAATTGAACCGCTTTTGCCAGAATTGTCTCAGAAAATCACTTCTTTTGCAGTAGCGCTTGCTGAAGAATCATATGGTGACATTATCCGCGATACTATTCGTCTTCTCGATCAACAATTACAGGATTTAACCTACGATCAAGAGGCGCACGATCAACTTAAAGAAAAACTTGTCCTTTTGATGCCTAAAGTAGACCAGTACAAAGATATAAAGCGGGCGATGGGCGAATTGCCCGTTGTTGAAAAAAATCTCAACGATGCCCAATCCTGGTTGGCAAGCAAAACTGAGCAAAGAACTAAACTCACTGATGAATTTGAAACTGCTGCACGAAGTGCCGACGAGTTAACACCGGTGGCAGCAGGGATATCGCAATTGGAATTAATGGTTATGGAAAGCCGCCATAGTTATGAATCGTTGGTCCAGGAACAAGCAAGGCTGAGCGCTAACCTAGAGCGGGCTAAAAGTGAAGTTTCTGACTTGCAGAGAAAAAATCAAGAACTTAGTGAGGCGCGAATAGCTTGTGATGATTTCGCTTTTCTGGCTGAGTGTTTTGGTAAAAAAGGCATTCAAGCGATTATTATTGAAAATGCTATTCCAGAGATTGAAATTGATGCCAATCGTATTTTAGGCCGCCTAACAGACAACAAAATGCACGTGGCTCTGATTACTCAGCAAAAAAATAAATCGGGTAGCATATCGGAGACACTAGATATTGTGGTGAGCGATGAAATAGGCACACGCAGCTATGAACTATATAGTGGTGGCGAAGCTTTTAAAGTCAATTTTGCTATTCGTGTTGCTTTATCAAGACTCTTAGCTAGACGAGCCGGTGCTAAGTTGGAGACCCTGATTATTGATGAAGGTTTTGGTTCGCAAGATGATTATTCAAGAGACAAATTAGTTAAAGCCATTCGCTCTATTCAGCCAGACTTTGCCCGCATTCTGGTGATCACCCATTTTGCCGACGTCAAGGAAATGTTTCCCGCCCATATTCAGATAAATAAAAGCGGTGGCACCTCACAGATTGAATTAATTAACTAAGTTCTCAAAAATGATTGTATAAAGAAAATAGATATTCTTGATAAACTCTGCTTTACAGTTTATCATTATCCAGTGCGGTATATTAAGGAGTTTGCCATATGATTTCTCAATCAAAAAAGATCATAATCATAGCTTTGATATTTAGTGGCAACTGTGCATTTATTCCTTCAAGTTTGAGTGCCACTTCTACAAGTATTGAAACAAGCACCCCGACAACGAAAAGTAAAACGTTAAGTGGCGCAGTCAAAAAGACCACTGTAGCCAAGCATACCCAAGCCAAAACCTGGGGACAAAGGCATCCCAAAATGAAAGCTGCAGCAGAGGGAGCTGGAATAGGAGCCGCAGCTGGCGGTGCTACCGGCTTACTGACAGGCCGAGGTGTAATGCGCGGAGCAGCTTTAGGTGCTGGCACTGGGGCTGGTGTGGGTGTGATGCGTAAAACAGCAGTAATGGAAAGACACCCGATTGCCAAAGATGCTGCCACCGGAGCGGCAATTGGCCTAGGACTTGGCTTGGCAGGTGGTCGCAGACATACCACCGGGGAGGCTGCACTAATTGGAGGTGCTGCTGGTCTAGGTATTGGTTTATGGGAAAATAGGAAAAAGTGATATCAGCTAAGCAGGACTTCTAATTAAAGCTAAGCTCTACTGAGCCAATTGGACCAAAATCGGCAAGAATCTGATCACCTTGTTGAGCGAGATAGACTTCACACGTAATACCAGTGGAAATAAAGTTGCCCGCCTTTAGACCCTTACCATGCTGTGAGAGTGTATTGGCTAACCAGATAAGAACATTCAGTGGATGATCCATTACATTGTCGCCCCGTCCTTTACGGATCGCAGAGCCGTTGACATATAGTTCAACTTCATGTTTGGACAGATCAAAATCCAGCCAATTCTTACGTGGTTGGCCATAAACCCAGCCAGCATTGCAGCCATTATCGGCTATTAGAGACAATCCGCCCACTGTGGTCCAATCATCAAATCGGCTGTCCACAATTTCAATGGCCGGCAATAAAGAATCAACTGCTCTGCTCACTTCTTCTTTTGTATATTCTTTGTCTCTGCTTGGTAGATCATAGGCCATTTGAAAAGCAAATTCCGGCTCAATCACTCTCATAAAGAAATCACCAGCTTTAACTGTTGCCGGACTTCTGTGTACCCAGGGGGAAAGCAACTGTCCATAGAATGGACCATCGACATTTACTAATTGCTGAGCCGTTTTGTTGGTGCAGCCTATTTTGTAACCAACTGTCTGACCGCCATAAGTCTTAATTAGTTGATCAACAAGTACCTTCTGGCATTGATAGGCGTCTGTTTGTTCTTTTGGACGGCAAGCTTCTGGTAGTACACTTATTCGTTTGTGCTCGGCGCGAGCTTGCAACAAGAGACTAGCTGCTTCAATGGTGGTAATCATAGATTTCTCCATTAGTGCCTGGTGCCAAATTTCTGCCTGTCATTATAACTTGGTTAGTGGCAGACATAGAATGTTGAATAGCAATAGGATAGAAGGTTAAACACAAGTAAGCTTACGATCAACATTTTTGACCATCTATCTTCTTTGCCAGCTAATCCAGCCACAAGCATGGACATGATTGGAATCTCGCTGGGAAATAAATATCTGCCCTGGGCCCAGCAATGCCTGAGCAGCAGCCCATAATGCAAATGGCGAAATTAGAAATAAAGCAAATGGTAAACAATAACCAGGTCCAGGCTCTCAACGAGTTCTGCTCTAGAATCTGACCAGGGCCAGTTATCGCAAGAAGTATGTTGTTTAAATTATTTACTGCTGCCTTCTTGCTGCCAATGGTGGTGATGGCGCGCCAGCCGGCAATGAGTACAAACGCCAAATAAACATAATAAACTATTCTCGGGAGGCTGCGTGTAAGATAACCAAACCAACCCCAGAAGCTAAAGAAAAGCATACGCCAGAAATTACTGCTAAATATAATTGGCCAGGGTGTGCAAAAAGTTTTAAGCTGATGATGATAGGTGAGTACCCAGATATTATTCATTGTTTGTGCGCCAGTTATATCGCCGGCAAATTGATAATAATTGCGCACAAACCACCAGGCTGTCAGCAAAAAAACTGAAAAAAACAGCGCCAGTAAAAGTACCAATTGTGATTTGAGTTGATTTCTGTGGGACCATAAAATAATCGGCAAAAACATCAAGGCGGATAATATAGTGCAATAGCCCGAGTATTTGCTCAATGCCAGAATTGAAAAAGGGCAACCATCGCCATCACACGGCGGACGCTTAAGCCATCGCGCAAACAAAGTATGAGTAGAAGAAGACTGAGAGCACTAAGCGCTGCGGTGGTTACGTCATTGTTGGCATAAGAATTGACGAATACAAATTGTGGGTGAAATACAATCAATAGGGGCAAAGCGATTGCTGCCAA
The DNA here is from genome assembly GCA_963767815.1 of Candidatus Melainabacteria bacterium. GTDB lineage: Bacteria > Cyanobacteriota > Vampirovibrionia > Obscuribacterales > Obscuribacteraceae > CAVYFJ01. Next base: position 319,356 of record CAVYFJ010000005.1, read on the forward strand.
TCGATCTGGTAAAAACAAGATTTGGCCAATAAAATATGCAGCCACCACAACAAGCACACCCATCAATACACTGGCCAACCTAACAAGTTTGTCTACCAGAGATGGGGAGAGTCCTTCGGGTACGAGCTTCAGTAATAAAATATGGGGTAGATAGCCAAATTGCGGTAATGATCCATAAACGGCAATAGAACCGCCGCTTTTTATTGTTTGGCTATCGGGTAAACTCAGGTTTTTGGCGACGAAATTAATAACCCACCTATGGGTATTCTCATCGGGCGCCTCCACCTGCGGTACCATCATCAACCAAGGTAGTCGAACTGCGAAAGCCAGACAAGCAATCAAGAGTAGTTCTTTGATGCTGTTCATTGTGATTATTTGTGTTTATTATCTATTAGCTGTAGTGTATCCGAAGGATTATACGCTAAGCTTTTCTCAAACCTGCGATTTTTTTTGATTATTGATTGATTCATTTCTACTTTGAAATTACATAGCATAGTCCTGATTGTTTGTACGTTCGCCATTGCTGGCTTAATCTGCCTGGTTATTTTTATTAATCAGCGTGAGAGTTTGGTTGTCGATGGCTCAATTCAGCTGCCCGGACTACAAAAGCCAGTGCAGATATGTTTTGACAAAGCATATGTGCCTTATATTCAAGCGCGTTCTGAAAAAGATCTAATTATTGCTCAGGGCTTTATAACCGCTTCGGAGCGGCTTTTTCAAATGGATATTTTAAGACGCCTTTCCAAGGGAGAAATGGCGGCGATTTTTGGTTCTAGTTGTCTAGCTAGTGATAGGTTGGCGCGTATCTTGGGCTTTAAAAGACTAGCCGATCAAGAATACGCAGGTCTTTCTCTGGAGACAAAAAAATGGCTTAGAGGTTACTGTCAGGGCATAAATGCATACATCGCCCAGTATAATGAAAAATTGCCGCTTGAATTTGTTTTACTTGGTTATCAACCGCAACCCTGGCGAGCCGAAGATACATTGGCCATTTTAAGATATTTGCAGTATGCAAATGATGAATGTTGGCAATTAAAGATTTTGCAGGACTCAGTTAGGGAAAAGGCGGGTGATAAACTGACCGCACAGATGTTTGGACAGTGGGGTGTCCGTGCGCACCTGCCGCAGACCAGCTTTGTTCCAGATTCGGGCATTGAAATGCGTGATCTGCATTTGCCTGAAATGGCAATGGCATTGCCATCACCAGCGGAGCCAACCTGGGGGAGCAATGGTTGGGTAGTTTCAAAGAAATTATCTCAATCTGGTGCTTCGATGCTTGCTTGTGATAAGCATACTCTGGCAGTTTTCCCTGATTTATTTTTTGCTTGCTCATTAAGAGCGCCATTTGTACATGTTGCCGGTTTGACTATTCCTGGAGTTCCTGGAATATTGATTGGCCGCAACGATGAAATTAGTTGGGCGCCCATTAGCCTGAAGGGCTGCTGGCAAAATTTAAATATAGAGAGATTTTCAGAAAAAGATCCAGACCAATATATCGGACCAGGCGGTTGGCTAAAGGCTGATGAAATTGAGGAGGAGATACCGCAGAGATTTTCAACCAGCAGGATCGAAAAGGTCTTTATCACCAGGCACGGACCTTTATTGACCAAAGCTGATAAAACCGCGGTTTCTTTAAGCTGGTACGGCTTTAATCCACGCAATAATGTTGTTGACTCAATTTGGCCTTTGAACAAAGCAAAGAACTGGACTGAGTTTCAGTCCGCGTTGAAGAATTATAAAGGCAGCCCGCAAACATTTTTATATGCTGATGGCACTGGTAAAATTGGCAAGCAAATAGCCGGCCATATACAATTTACTGATATAGACAATCAAGATCTTGCTGGGCAACAAAATTATATCGTCGCCAATGAAGAAGTGTCCTCGGCATTGATTGCGCCGGGCAATCTTGGTCTGCTAAGTAATAATGACGCCGCTTTGCGAGCACGTAATATTTTGGTAAATCGTCAAAGAACAGCGGCAACTATTTCTCTGGAGGACATGATTGCCGTGCAGGCAGACACGAAAGCACCTCTGAGCGAGCTTATGGTTAGCGCACTGCGCAATGCTCTTAGAGAAACAAAATGCCAGGATAAGTTTCAGCAAGAGGCATTTACATTGCTTGCCCATTGGGACGGACAGTTAAAGGCAAACAGCGCTTGCGCCTCGATTTACGAATTATTTCTCAGCGAATTTACCAGAGAAATGTTACAAGTAAAACTGGGCAGGCAATTAAGCGAAGATTATATAAACAAATGGCCTCGCTGGACCCAATTTGCCAAATGGGGAATTGAAAATCGATCAGCACAATTGTTGCCGCCTGCCGAGCATAGTTTTGCGGGATTTCTTTTAAATTGTTTTTCTCAGTCTTTGAAAAATATGCGGCTTGCTTTTAACGTCAATCAATTGCACATGAATATGTTCGGATGCCAATGGCAAAAATTGCACCAACTTGATTTCCAATCTAATATCAATAAGTTTATTCCATCGATTATTACTAACATTGTCAGCGCTTTTCTGCCTGGTTCTATTGGTGTTGGTGGAGATCTAGACTGCTTGAATGCCTGTAATAATATGCTGCCCCGAAATCGTTTAAATATATCTGCAATTCCGCGCCAACTGCCCGGTTGCTCATTGACATGGCAGACAATGACAAGTTTTATCAAGGTCTTACCTTTGGACAGTGTGGACACTTATTTTCAAAGGATAGAATAGATGAGACAAATAAAGAGCTTAACTTATGGCGCAATTTGGAATTTCACGCCATTGCCTTTTCGGAAAAAGAATTAGAAAACTTGGCTCGCCATAGTATCACCTTGAGCGATGAGAGCGAATAATTGAACCGGGACACTTTATGCACAAGTTATTAATTGCTGATGAAATTAGTGAAGAAGGCAGAAGTCTACTGAGCGGTGCTTTAAAGGTAGATTATCAGCCTGAGATATCCGCGAGCCAGTTGGAATCGACAATTGGTAACTACGAAGCTTTGCTCGTGCGCAGCAGAACGAAAGTAACTGCCAATGTGATTAAGGCCGGTAAGAAATTAAAAGTGATTGGACGAGCAGGGGTGGGCGTCGATAATATTGATGTTAGTACTGCCACTGAATGTGGTATCGTAGTCCTGAATTCACCTGAAGGCAATACGGCTAGTGCAGCAGAGCATACAATTGCCTTGATGATGAGTCTTGCCCGTCATATCCCGGCTGCCGATCGCAGTTTAAAATCTGGTGCCTGGGAGCGGCATAACTTCGTTGGTAGCGAGCTATTTAACAAGACACTGGCTGTAATCGGCATGGGCAAAGTGGGTTATCGGGTTGCTCAGTCTGCCTTGGCTCTGGGCATGAAGGTGATCACTTATGATCCCTTTATTACACCTGAGAAAGCAGCCGAATTAAACGTACAAAAAGTTTCACTTGATGAACTCTGGCCACGAGCTGATTTTATTACGATTCACACACCGTTGACCAAAGAAACAACAAACATGATCAACAAGGTGAGCTTAGCCAAAATGAAACGAGGCGTAAGAATCATCAATGCTTCTCGGGGCGGTACAATTGACGAAGCAGATCTTGCCGAAGCGATTGCTATGGGTCAGGTGGCTGGTGCCGCTCTGGATGTCTTTGTCAGTGAGCCTCCGGCCAGCTCACCGCTTCTTAAATTAGGCGACAAAACAATTTTAACTCCTCATCTGGGTGCTTCTACGCATGAGGCACAATTCAATGTAGCGATTGATTTAGCCGAGCAAATTCGCGATTTTTTACAAACCGGTATTGCGCGCAGTCCAGTAAATCTTCCGTCCATGCCACCGGAAGCGGTGCGAGAATTAGGAAAATATATCTGGCTATCTGAAGCTATGGGTAATATTGCCTGTGAATTGATTGATGGTCAGGCGTCTCAAATTGAAGTTATTGCCCACGGTGAACTTGCCAGTAAAGAAATTGCTCCTCTGGTAGTAACTGCTTTAAGAGGCATGCTGGCCAGGCGTATCGTTGGGGTTACATATGTTAATGCGCATCTGGTGGCTAAGAATCATGGTATTCAGGTAAAGACGAGCAAAGACGAACAAACCGATCAATTTAAAGCAGAGCTAACGGTTATTGTTTCTACCGTCAGCAATAAAATTTCTCTTACCGGTACTGTGCTGACGCATGACGAACCTCTAATAACTAGAATTAATGATCACCCGATTAACCTTTATCCTGCGCCAATGATGCTTTTTACTTCGCACAGTGATCGCCCGGGTATGGTAGCCAAAATAGCTGGAATTTTAGCTAAACATGATATAAACATTAGCAATATGAGCCTCGCTCGGTTGACTGTTCGTCAAGACGCCGTTATGGTAATGGGCATTGATGATCCATTATCGCCGCCAGTTCTCGATGAACTGGCCAAATAGCCGGAATACATAAAGCGCATTTTGTTTCACTCGGGTTGCCTGTTAGCCTTTCCGCTTAAGTATGGTCAGATTATTTTCATTTGTCCTTTGCTTTCAGGTCTTAATCTTTTATGCCTGCTCAATCTGTCAGGCGCAGCCTGTGCTTGGCGGCACAAATCTTTTTACCAATTCTGGAATGGTTAATCCCGGTTCCAGTCAAACTAATCCTATGAATAGTCTAATGAGGCCATCATTTCCAATCGGAAAAGGAGGCCCGAAGACGCGGAGGCAAATTGGCAGCCGGCCGCATTTGCCGTTTTTCCCATAAATTACCTAAATATCCCCGAGCTCAATGACACAGAAAAACAGATTCTTTCTGAATATTATTTTGTTGCTATCAATGGTAACATTGAAAAATCTTTCGCGCAACTGTATCGAGAAAACCGCCTCGATGGCGTTTCAAATTTTGTCACCGCTGATAGTATCGTTCATCCTTTGTTTGCCTTTCGCAACACTATTAGGCTTAAAGTAATTGATTGCTCCATAATACCGCTTATGAAGTCATTATTAGCCAGCATGTTGGAAAGTGGGCAGGCAGACTATCAGGCAGCGGAAGACGCTGAAGTCAAAGAAGAGATCAAACATAATCTGGCTTTTCTTGCTGTTGGCTTGAAGCTTTTTGCCCTGATACCCCCTTACCCTCAAATCCTGGCGTCAAGCAATTGGTGATCAGTGAATTGGCGAAAATAGATCAAGCTAATCCCGCCAAATCTAGTATTTTTCATCGTCTGGAAAATTATGCTTTTTATAAGCCAATCGGTTGGTACAAAACAACTGTTTCTTCGCAGCGATTTTTTCGCTGTTGCCAGTGGCTGGGTCGGACCTACCTGGAGCTAAGTGACAGCACATCTGACGCTGATTCGGGCAATGGCAACGAATTTCGGCGCGCATTTTTGCTGTTTGAAAGTTTGATGAAGGGCCGACACAAGTAAAGACAATGGGGGGTTAAATACCTGGAAGCAAATAAATCAAACTTTGATTGAGCTTGGTATAAGTGCCATTGATCGAGATAATCCCAAAGACGTCGATCAATATGTTTTACCGGATAATATTGCTGGATTATTTCCGACAGTTAAAAGCGTTTCGAGAATTACTCTTGCCAGTCTTAGCAATCCTTTGAGCCGCACAAGACTATTTTTGGCAGTGCGCGGTAATGCTCCCAGGCAACAACTCAATGCTACTTCTATATTTTCACTTTCAAAAAAAGACGCCAACAAAGACAAAGATATGAAGTTCCACTTTTTCGCACCGCTGTATGAACCGGATAAAGAATTGTCTTTTCAAGGAGCAATTTTTCAACAAGATCCTACGGTCGGTTTCAATTTGACTCCAGTTGGGCTGGTGCTGGCTAATCATAATGATGTTACTTGGGCCAAAAAAGTTTTGAGCGACAACTCGTTCAAGCTAAACGAACAGTTTAATCCTGCACCAGCAGCTGGTCCGAGTAATCCTGCCGGCACAAATGCTGTCAATACTCATGGCCCATTCTGGCAGGTGTTTCAAGGCTTCAGTGGCCCCTATGCGCAAAATTTTCCAGTGGCCTTTCAGACTGGCCAATGGCGGACATTTTGTCTGGAGCGCCAGGTGGCTGCCTGGGTGGATAGGCTGTTGGCAGGTCCTGGTAGTATTGCTCCTTTTGCCGATAACGGGCCTGAGCAAAAATCAACCAAATAGCACAAACGGTCTTAGTAATAATATTAAAAGAATCGGCATTAGCGTTTGGCGGACAAGCAACAGTTTTAATTATCTTGAGCCTACCACTGATTTATATGAAAATTTGGCCGCTATGCAGACCAGTATGGAAAGTTGGCTTGGCCAATCTGGTTTATTTCCGCCTGAATATGTACAGCAAAACCACGATTTTGTTCGTTTAACCAAACGACTGGCCAGTATTTCCAAGCGAGAATTAGACAATCAAGTGATTGGTCCTGAAGATCAATCTTTATTGGCCAGTATAGACAAGGTGCTGCAAGCCATTGAGACACCATTGCCGGGCAATCAATTTATTAGTTTTAAGGATTATATAAGTGCGGACGATGATCTTGGCGATAATCTTTTCCCTGGACAAGCGATGTCCGTTACGCCGACAAAGAATCTAAATAAGACCCCGGCAAAAACCGCCTCCTCGATAATTAGGTTAGGGGATGATTTAACTCAATCCCGAGAAACAATGAATAATAATGCCAATACCTTAAAGCGAGATAATCAGGGAATAAGGCTGACCGGGGTTAATATGTCGCTTGGTTTTCCAGTTACCGTATATCTTATTTTGCAATATAAACGTATGTATTATCTGCTCAGAGGAGCCGTATATTCATATTATGAGCAGTGTGGTGAAGAGATTAATGAAAAACATTGGCAACGTCAGATAGAATTTGGTTTTCCCCAGCTACCATTTTGGTGTCAATCCTTCCAGAGAACAAATCAATCGCAGAAGTAAAAATGGGAGTCAATGAATTAGAGCGCAATGCCAGACGAGGCAGAATTGGACGGCCGCGACGGACGAGTCACGCCATGGTAGTGTCTGATGCCGGTGATGGACCGGGGACTCAGACTGGTCCTAATGGCGAAAGCGGTAAAATAATGACGCGCCGTCCTAATCCATTTAAAGCCAAGCAACGCTCAATTATTGGAGAGGCTGAAATTAAAGTAGGCGATGACGGCATACCGGCCGGCATACCGATAGAAGAGCCCGTATCGCGTAAACAATCTTTCGATTTTACCCCTCCTGATATTGAAGCACGGCCAATTGCCCCTGATATTCAAGCTGGGACGTCAGTTGAGAATGCGCAACCAGGGATAATGCCAGCCTTTGAACCACTATCGGAACCAGTATTAGAACCAGTATTAGAACCAGTACTAGAACCAGCTGTTCAACCGGTAATCAAAGCGACTTTAGAGCCAGTCGTTAAGCCTGTAATCAAGCCGATAATGAATTCAACTATAACGCCATCATTCTCAGATCTGGTAATTCCGGCTAAAGCCGAAGAATCTAGCCGCCAACCAGAAGAAAAATTGCCCGATTCTCAAAAGAGAGAAATTAGTGACGAGGCTAAAAACTCTGAACACTATAGCCAGATTTTGAAAATGGCAAAAGCATATAGACAAGAAGGTGTGTGCGGACAGGCAGAAGTTTTATACAAGCAGGCCATTGCCGCGGCTCGATTGTCTGAGGCCGCTGGTTCGCAAAAAGATAAACAAGCTCTTATCAATATATTATATGAATTAGCTGCATTTTATTCTTTTTTGGGGAAAGACCAGCAGGCGGAGTCTTTATGGTTGGAAATATTGGAACAAGTGCGAAATAGCTTAGCCGTTGAAAACAATAATCTAATGTTGACTGAAATTATTCTGAAACTTGCCGACTGGAGCGAAAAGAGGGGCAGCATCGCTAAAGCAGAGGCATTGTACAAAAACTTCTTGCAGAAAAAGGAAATTGAATTGGGTAAGGATTCGCTAGAAATTACTGGAATTTTAAAAAAACTGGCCGCTTTATACTGCCGCCAGCACAACTATGCTCAGTCCGAATCACTATATTTGCGAGTTTTGGCGATAGAGGAATTTCATCTGGGAACTTGCACCGAGGGCATTAACGATACAGTCGATGCTTTGATCAATATATTTGAGAAACTGAGTAAATGGCGTTTAGCTGAATATATGCTCAGTCGACAAAAGGCTATTTTATCTGTTTTGCATGGAGAAAATTCTTTATGTGCAGCAAGCTGCCAACTCAAATTAGCAAAATTGTTTAGCAAAACAGGACAACTGCATAAAGCGATAGACAATTATTCTTCGGCGGTGCAAATCTATACCGATATATTTGGTGAAAGGGCAGGACCCGTTTTAGCCTTAAAGAAGACATTGGATCAATTGTGCTCAAAGGCGCCAAGCCAGCCATTCGCTCCAGATCGTTCTACTGACAGATTACCTATAAACTGCGAGCCTTATAGCGATCCATATAATCTAGCTTCAGCTGTCCATCCGGGTCCTGGTAATATTGCTGCAGTATCTGCGTAAATAGCCAACCGTTAGCCGCAAGCATATTGGCCCCATGCTGACTTAATCCACGCGAGCCATTGCCTGGGCCACGATAAGTGAAGATCCAATTAGCGCCATCTGGTCTGACATCAAGAATGCCAGCTGTGCGAAAAATGCAACATTTTTGCTAAGCCGACGCCATAAACTTCGCGACTCTTTTTGGCGCCGAATACTTGAATGCTGCGCGCGTTGCCATTTTGATCCCATTGTTTTACAGTTACACCTATAATTTTCGCTACACCGGTAATTCTTTCTAAAAGTTCGTTGCTCACGGCAGATTTTCTTATATTGAGATTTTCATAGGCATCGCCCACCCAGGCGCGATAGAAACCTGGTTTAACACGTCCGGCATCTTTTAAAATAATGCCCCGTGTTAGTTTCACAGCCCAATCGGAAGAATTAGCAGCAATTGCCAATCCTTTATATACTTGATCTCGCACATCTGGGACAAGATCATAGCCTTCAGTGTGGTACCACTTGGAGCCCGTACCAGTGTGTGCCCAGGCATAACTGCGCGCCGCCACCGCCTGGGCTTTAAGCGCTTCGAGATGCCAACTGGCTGGCATCTCGGCTGGTACAACGCCGCGTAAATAGTCTTCTAAATCAAGTAAGTTAATGACTGTAATTCGATTGCCAAGGCAGATAAGCTCAAGAGCGCCGCCGTACCAGCGATTATTTGTCCAAACCCGATAATCGGCCGCTGTAATATAAGCGCGGCGATCGCGAGGCAATTCATAACTTTCGCCACTGGCCATATCGGTTATACAACCGTGGGCAAGGCTATAAACACGACGCGGATCAAGCGCAAAAACTGGCTTGCCGTCTACAAAAACAGCACCTGGGTACCAGACAACCACATAGCATAGATTGCAGCGCGAGGCTAAACCGATGCGCACTGGATAAAGCATCGGTGGATAAGGACCAAAATGAATGCTTGAAACAGTTTCGACTTCCACTTGCTTGTGCTTGGATGTTGTTGCTAATCCAGGCAGAAAACTGATCAATAGAAGCACCGCGGACAGTATAAATAGCCTAGACTTGTTCAAGATTTTTCACTTTACTCCGACTGCTTTTTCGTTCCCAATCTATTAGATATTTCAAGCTAGCACATTTCAATCCAAATTCGGGCACCTTCATCGACCGGTGGTCTATATTTTGCCCTACTGATGGTACTATGAAGTAATGAAAAAACTGCTTATTGTCGATGATGAAACCGATATTGCCACCTCTATTCAGTATGTGCTGACACAGGAAGGTTTTTTAACCGTACTTGCCCATGATGGCTTGAAAGCAATCGAGCTAGTGGAAACTGAAAAGCCTGATTTAATTATCCTGGATCTAATGATGCCTGGTCTAGATGGTTTAGAAGTTTGCCGGCGGGTGCGCTCTCATGATCGCCGTATACCAATTTTGATGTTGACAGCTCGCACGTCCGAAATTGATACAGTCGTTGGACTGGAATTAGGGGCCAATGATTATATAGCTAAGCCGGTGCGTTTAAGAGAGCTGGTGGCACGCGTTAAAGCACATCTGCGCGAAAGTCCCAGCATGGCAACGACAGTCACTTCTGGCTCTGGTCGCAGTATTCAACTGGGTGAATTAAATATTGATATAGACAGCCGCACAGTTACCGTAGGCCACCAACATATAGATTTGACATTCAAAGAATTTGAATTGCTAGCGGCCCTTGCTAAGCAACCAAATCGGGTCTTTACCCGAGATCAACTTTTTGCTCAAGTCTGGGGCTCTGATTTCTTGGGAGAAAGCAGAACCGTTGATGTGCATGTTCGCTATTTGCGCGAAAAGCTCGAAGACAACCCCAGCCAGCCCAAGCATATACTCACTGTGCGGGGTGTTGGCTACCGATTAATCTGGGACTAATGAACCGCCAATGCTCGAACTTATATCCGTCTGATTGCGGACCGGAAATGATTGCCGTCTAATGTTTAGGCGGCGTAGTTGTCCCACTGAAATTGTCGACTAACCAAGGCGATGCCGATATTTGCGTACTTTTCCCAGTGACACAGACCGCGGCAAATCTTATGCTATGTAAAACTGAATAAGTGGGCGAACTGGATGGGGGCAACCAGGCAAAACAAAGGCGTGGACGAAAATCCATTATTTCAAAATGACCAAACAGATTAAATTAATCAGGCTGGCTACCAGTCTTACACTTCCCCTATCCCTAGTGCTATTTAGCCCTCTAGCTAGTCAAGCTAGCGACAATACACTAAGCGATAAGACTCAATGGCTGACTAGCAGTCTGGATGAAACTGAGCGTTCGAATGCCAAAGAGCCAATCTTAAAGGCTTTGTCTGCCGTAGAAGATGCTCGACCAGCTGGCAAATCAATTATTGTTCGCTCGGTTGATAATCCGCGATACGCTGTTAAATTGCGTCCGTTTATTGCTCACCGCAAATTGCCCAGCAGACGAGATCTTGAATTAGCTTTGCAAGCCGAACAAGCCCGAATGGCAGAGACCGAAAATCACAGGCTTAACGGCCAAGTCTCTGCCTTTACTAGGGTTATCGATGCTCCACCGCCGTCTGATACAAATTATCCATCTATGCCCTCAATAGTAAAAGCAAAAAGCAACTGGCAAACTGCAACAAGCCATCGCTCAGCGAATAATCTTAGCCTTGGCCGCCCAATGGAAGCCAATCAGGCTTCTGGGGCAAGATCACGCCGGTCAGCTGCTGTTAGCTTGTCTGAAGCGGAAAAATATTTTCAACAAACAGAATCAACCAATGTAGCGGCCACCCCAGGAAGCTTTCCTAGAGTCCAAGAAACTATAAGCCCACAGCAAAGGTTTACTTTTTTGCAGTCTGCAGAGCATCATTTATTTTCTCCCCAACCGGCCCAGCTGCAGATAACTTCAATTCTGAAACAATTCAGTCGCCAGCTTTATCCATGAGTGCTTCAGCTTTTTCAGCCGGTAATGGAGATGCTTCTGGCTTTGGCAGTGCCGGACCGCCCCCTTTTCCGCTAAATCTATTGCCTGCCCCAGCGCTCAAGCAGCTAATTAGAAGTGTTGCTTTAGGCGTTGCGCCACATAATACTAATTCTCCAAAATCATATTTTGGCTCCTGGCACAACGGTACGAATCTGAGCCCAAGTCCATATTCATATATCAGCAATTTGCCGCCCACTGGTTTTCATTCATTTATTCAGCCAAGCTATTCACGCAGAGCGCATATTCTTCATGTTTCTAATCATTGGGCACTGCCTGTAGTGACCGTCTACGGAAATAAATCTATTCCCAGAAGCAGTGCTGGTAAAAAAATAAGTAAAGATAAGTCCCGAGGGGAAAGTCAAGTTAAGATCGCTGCTTATCCACCTTATGCCAAACGGCCGTAAAAATTCCTCAATTTTGTGCAATAATTTAATGCTCTTACGTGTTGGATTGATATAAACCAAGTCACCGTATTGAGCTAAATAAATCTAAGCAATAAAAGGGATTTTCTATTAATGTTTCCAATTAAAAGAATAAGTGGCAGAGCTATTTCGGGCGTTGCTCTAGTTCTATTAGGCTTTGCTGCAATACCACCAGTAGTATTAAGCCAAAACAATGCCGAGGGCACTGACCCAGTTGCAATATATAAGCAAGCGGGGATCAACGCCGAGCAAGAATCGAACATTCGCAAACTGGCGCAAGATTACGATCAGGCAGACAGTGTACGAATGAAAACTTTAGGCGGACTATTGCAAGAGCTTAGAAATTTGGCATACCAGTCGGTTCTTGATGCCGATGCCATGCTTGCCAAGCAAGATCAAATTAACAAATTACAGTCAGAAATGGCTATGCAAAGAATTAAATTGGTGATCAAGGTGCGCAGTATTCTCACACCGGCCCAGAATGATAAATTGGCAACCATCTTGCAAAGACATCTTCGCGAAGGCTCAGAAGACCAAGGTAGTCAAGATAAGCTTAGGCCTGAAATACAATCGAAATAAGCTGAATTTAATACGGCTTGTAAAAATCTGGTTTGCCGCGCACCGTTGCCCTCTGAAGTGTGGTAACTTCTTTCGGTTACAACCTCGCATTCAAGCAGGGCTTACAATTTAAATTCAGCATGCGTTGTCCTGAATGTAATCAAAGAAACTCCGTCGCCGCAAAACACTGTACTGCTTGTGGTGGCGCACTGCTTCGCAAACCATTGCCTCTGGCTTCCAAAATAGTTTTGGGCAGTATGGTCGGACTACTATTTGTGGTCTGTCTTGCTGCTCTTTCCACCACGTTAAACAATCCAGAGAAGACTCTGACAAATGCCGCCAAGCGACTGACTGGAAAATCGAGCTTGCCCGAGCATGGATTGGAAAACTTTCGCGACTTTGATCAAGCAGTAAGAGCAATATTGCAAAAATTTGGCACTCTAAATAACGCTGAACTTAGTGAGAAATTAGCTGCTAATCTGCCGAAATCACTTTATGAAGCGCATGTCTTTGAACTTTTACCGGATGTCAGATTAGTGGAAATTGATACTGCTTTGAATGCCTCTGATTATCTTATTCTTCTCCAAAATGATAAAGCAGACATATTGCCGGTTATGGGACTTGGTGTTTTTGAGGCCAGTTCCCTTTTGCCTCAATCAGCTAACAGTAAACTATCCAGTGGGCAAATGTTGGTTATGCTTGGACACACAACCGGTGTTTCGGGTGGCCATCCTACCGTTAAAATACTGCACCTGAGCACCAACCTGCAGCCGGAAAACATCACAGACTTAACCGATAGCGTTGTGCCTAAAATTTATGGTGAAGGCTCAGCCAAATTTGCTGTCAATAAAAAGGACATTGATTTATCCACATCCTTGCTCAGTCGCGGGCAAGAATTAAATCTCTTTGCCATGAAACAGCCAAGACCTCTGCCCTTTGAGAATGAAAATTTATTTGAGCAATTGCTCTGGTCAAATAACCATTATCTTTTGCACGCTCAACCAGGCACCAGTAAGCTATGCGCTATCTATGCTGCTGTAGCTTCCCTTGCTAATCGCAATAAAATATGGCGTTATCATAGTTATCTAACAAACAATGCCACGCACGTTATTGTGCACAATGCTCCCATAACTAGTAGCCAAGGATTTACAATTCGCCCTTACGGCACTGCACAAGTGGGCACCGCCGGCAATGTCTTTGAACTTGTCGATGATTCGCATAAAATTATCGTTGCTCTAAGACCAATTTCCGAAAACCAAAAGAAGTCAGAGCAAGGTGCAAGCACAAAATGGATTGTAGACAATCTTGCCGTATCGAAAGAATCAAAAACTGCGGCTCACGCTGCTGCTGTAGCGACCAAATCTTCCGAAATTAAAACAGAGGAAAATAAGCCAGCGGAAAATAAAATCCCCTTGGCCATGCAACCTGATGCTAACAAAATAGAAAAATCACCTACTGTAGCTAATAAGTCAGTAGAAACCCCGGTGCCGAAAATTGAATCTAAGCCCCAGCCAACTGTGCCCTATGTCTTACCGGCTAATTTTATTCCAGAATTGAAGACAGTAGTAAAACTTCGCTCTGGACCGGGCACAACCTATCAAGTTTTGCACCAACTTATGCCAGAGACTCACATAGCGATCATCGGCAAAAGTGGTGATTGGTATCAGGTAAAGGTGGGCGACCAAAAAGGTTATATTCTTGGCGAGCTTGTTAAGAACCGCGGCACTAAGGTTGCGGTGAAACATAAGATTAAAAATAAAAAGAAGCTGGCTATGAAAGAAAGCCAGATGCACCCGCCGCAATTTGTTCCTTGATTTTTCTTACTGGTGACCAGTTAGCGGGCATGATATAGTGTGAAATAGTGAAAACGGGACGTAGCGCAGCTTGGTAGCGCGGCTGCTTTGGGAGCAGTAGGTCGCAGGTTCAAATCCTGTCGTCCCGAGATCTGAAACTCAAGCAAAAATTACCGAGCCTACGGGTTATAATTACAATAAAGACATTCACACACTGAAGGAGACGATATGGACATTACTCTATCAAAATCCACTCAGTATGTTGATCAGTTTATGAATAATTTGGTGGTCAAGAATCCTGCCGAGCCCGAATTCCATCAGGCGGTAAAGGAAGTCGTTGATTCCTTAATACCCTGCTTAGAGCGTCACCCCAAATATTTTGAGGCGATGATACTGGAGCGTATCGTCGAGCCGGATCGCGTGATTATATTCCGCGTGCCATGGCAGGACGACGACAATAAATTCCATGTTAACCGCGGCTTTCGAGTGGAGTTCTCAAATACTATCGGTCCTTATAAGGGTGGTTTGCGCTTTCATCCCACCGTTAATCTCGGCATCCTAAAATTTTTGGGCTTTGAGCAAATATTTAAAAACAGCCTGACGACACTGCCTATGGGCGGGGGCAAGGGTGGGAGCGACTTCGATCCTAAGGGCAAATCGGATTCCGAAGTGATGCGCTTCTGCCATAATTTTATGAATGAGCTCTATAAATATATCGGTGCCAACATCGATATACCAGCAGGCGACATTGGAGTTGGTGGGCGCGAGATCGGTTATTTGTTCGGTGAGTTTAAAAAGCTCACCGGTTCTTTTGAGGGTGTGCTCACAGGCAAAGGACTTGGCTGGGGCGGCTCTCTAGTTCGTCCAGAGGCTACTGGTTACGGAACTGTCTATTTTGCGCAGGAAATGCTATCCACCCTGGGTGATTCTTTGAAGGGTAAAACAGTTACTATATCCGGCTCAGGCAATGTAGCGCAGTATGCGGTTGAAAAGGTCAATCAACTGGGCGGTAAGTGCGTTACTCTTTCCGATTCCGACGGTACCATTCATGATCCTGATGGTATTGATGCTGAGAAGTTGGCGTTTGTAATGGATCTAAAAAATGTGAAGCGAGCACGCATCAGTGAATATGCCAAAAAATACAAATGTAATTACCTGGAGGGCAAGCGTCCTTGGAATATTCCGGCTCAAATTACTCTTCCCTGTGCTACCCAGAACGAAATTAACCGCGCGGACGCTGAGACCTTGGTGAAAAATGGCTGCCTGTGTGTTGCCGAAGGTGCCAATATGCCCTCCACAGTGGACGCTGTTCACGTATTTCTCAAGAACAAAATTTTCTTTGGTCCGGGCAAGGCGGCCAATGCTGGTGGTGTGGCAACCTCTGGACTGGAGATGTCCCAAAATAGCTTGCGCCTATCATGGACGCGGGAAGAAGTTGATGAGCGCCTCCAGAGCATTATGAAGAGCATTCATAAGACCTGCCTTGATACCGCCAAAGAGTATGATCAACCAGGCAATTACGTTCTGGGTGCTAACATAGGTGGCTTTGTCAAAGTTGCGGATGCAATGATCGATCAGGGTCTTGTTTAGCGCTTTTCAATGATTTTTGCCGGTAAGATACTTAAGGAGCATCTATCAATGAACAGTACGATGTTTATGGCAGCGCGCAATGTTCTATTATCGACGGCTCTTGTGTTATCACTTTCTCAATGCGCACAAGATCAGCGTTTTACGGATAATCCAGTAGCCGAAAAGTTCTACCAGAAGGGTACGACATTAATGCAACAGGGTTTCTATCAAGAGGCGATAGCGCCATTGACCGATGCGATCAAAGATGACCCCCATTTTGTCGCTGCGTTTATTAACAGATCCCTGAGTCGCATTAAATTAAAGGATTACAAAGGTGGACTTGAAGATGCTGAGTCAGCCTTGCGCTGGAATCCAGAATCGTCCTATGCCTATTTTCACAAAGCGGAAGCAGAAAGGGGGTTGGGTAAATTTATTGATGCTGCAAATGATTATCAAAGCGCTGCTAAATTTGAGCCGGAAGCCGGCTATCGCTATAACGAGTTAGCAGCCGCATGTTTTGAACGTGCTGGACAAGGCGATAAGGCAAAAGAAATTCGCGAAAGTCTATCAAAGGGGACTGATGTGGACAGTCTTGTTGGTAGAGGTCTTGCTGCGTATAGACAGGCTCGTTACAGCGATGCGATCAAAGATTTTACGGCGGCAATTGCCCAAGACCGTAATTTACTGCAGGCATATTATAATCGCGGTCTTTGCGAGGCTACTATGGATGAATATAAAGAAGCGCTAGCAGATTACGATAAAGTGCTTTCTCTAGATTCTAACTATGAGCAGGGCTATTATTTGCGCGGCTGGGATAAATTTTTCCTCGGTGATTTTGTAGGCTCCGAAGAGGATTTTAGACACCATGTGAGCATTAATGATGTAGGTGAAGCACACTCGCCATATAGTGTCATTATGTGTGCTCTCAATGACCGCAAGACAAATCGTCTAAGCGGTGCAGATGATATCCTCAAGTGGTGGCAGCAATATTCATACGACAAATGGCCAAATCCAGTGCTTAAATTCTTGCGGCATGAGATTTCAGCTGCTGACGTATTAGCCGCTGCCAATACAAATGATCTTATGACTGAAGCAAAGGCATATATTGGTTTGCAATATTCAACTGAAGGCAAAAAAAATGAAGCGATCGATAATCTAAATTGGGTGCTCCAGAATGGTAACAGAACTTTTTCCGAATACCAGTTGCCCTTTTCTGAACTTCGCAGGCTGACAAAATCCGGATCACAGTGATTATTGCTTTTCAAAGACAATAGCAAGGCTAGTACGCCAGATGAGATTTATTAGAACCACATTTTGCTTACTTTTTCAATACTATTTCTTACTCCGATCAATGCTGCGACTTATCGAGGGGTTGGTTCTAGACCCGATACATCCTATGTAGTTTATATCCCTGATAAGCTGGATATGAAGAAACGCCACCCATGGATTTTAGGGTTTTCACCAGGGGGGAATGGGCGCGAGGTGGTCGGCGCCATGCAGCAAGGCTGCGATGAAAATGGCTGGATTTTAGTTGCGTCTAACAATAGCAAAAACGGTTTGGATTTTAAAGTAATTGACCCGGCTGTTATAGATACTATTAACAGTGCGGTTCGCACGCTTCCGGTTGATCCAAGTAGGATGTATGTCGGCGGTCTATCCGGTGGTTCTATGGTCTCTCACTGGTTGGCGGCAAGATATCCGCAATTGGTGAAAGGACTGGTGATCAACTGCGGAATGATTAATAGAGATCTTCAGAAAGAAATGGGCTACCCATCAGGGAAAGATATAGTATTCATGACTAATCCGCAAGACTTTCGCTATCGAGAAATTCGTGATGATTATCGTTACGTAACTAGCTGCGGTTGTAATGCTTGCTGGATGGAATTTTCTGGCGGTCACACTTGGGCACCAGCCCAATCTTATTCAAGCGCTTTTAAATGGTTGAATCAGCAGGCAAAAATTCATGCTAAATTGGTAGCAGAAAAAAGAGCAGCTGAGCCTTCCTTGATTAGCTTAAAGGATAAGCTGAAGGATGCGCAGAACTCAGCTGCGCCAGATCAAATTATGATAGCAAAATTGTCCGAGCAGATCGCTGATATCCATAATAAAAATGGCAAGTTAGATGATGCACAGGCAATGTATAAGCAAGCACTGGACATAAGGAGTAAAGCAGCAGATCATTCGCCGGATATCGCTGCGCTGATGGAAAAGCTTGGAGACATTTATGCCGCCCAGGACAAATATTCAGACGCTGAGCCGTTGCTGAAAGATGCGCTCAGTATTCAGGAGCAAGGAGCTGATAAGCAGTTGACAGCAAAAACCATGGAAGTATACGCCAAAGTGTTATACAAAAATGGAAAAACTAATGAAGCTAATGAACTATATGCACGTTTGCGAGAAATGCACGCAAAATAGTATGAGCGTAGAGTAAAGGATTTTTGAGACTATTTAGAGAGACGCTTTTAACTGAACGAAGAGATTGAGGATTAGTCATGATTGAGCGCAGATTATTTGATGGTCTAGGTGGTGCGGATCATGGTTGGTTGAAGACCAAATATCATTTTTCGTTCGCGGACTACTATGATCCTAAGCGCATGGGATTTGGCGCACTGCGGGTGTGGAACGATGATGAGATTGCACCTAATACCGGCTTTCCGCTTCATCCGCACGCTGACATGGAGATTATCACCTATGTAAGGGAAGGCGCCGTCACCCATCAGGATGACCAGGGAAACAACGGCCGTACTGAAGCTGGTGATGTACAGGTGATGAGCGCTGGTTCTGGTATTCGCCATGCCGAATATAATAGAGAAAATGTACCGACCAAGATTTTCCAGATCTGGATCCAAACAACTCAGCGCGGCGGACAGCCATCTTGGGGCGCCAAGCCATTTCCTAAAGCCGATCGCTCCGGACGCTTTGTGCCACTGGCTAGTGGATTGGAATCTGACACCGAAGCTTTGCCCATTCGTGCTAATGCGCGTGTGCTGGGGGCTACGCTTAGAATTGGTGATACAGTAGAGTATGCCTTAGGCAAAGGACGTAATGCTTATCTCGTTCCAGCGATCGGTGTGGTAGACGTAAATGATGTCCGTATCGAAACTCGTGACGGTGCTGCCATCCAGAAGGAAGCGATGTTGAAAATTACCGCTCTAGAAAATTCGGAATTGGTTCTGGTGGATGTTTGATTAAGGATTACAAGGAGATTTAAATGCTGACACTAAGTGACGCTAGAAGAGTAATTGCTGCCGCTGAAAAAAAGGCTGGGGAAATTGGCCAACCAATGAACATAGCAATAGCAGATGCCGGTGGGAATTTAATTGCTCATGTGCGCATGGATGGAGCCTGGATTGGTAGCATTGATATTTCAATTAAGAAAGCATACACTGCGCGCGCTTTTGATATTGCCACTAAAGATTTGGCGACTCATTCTCAATCTGGTGGACAATTCTTTGGCATTCATGCATCAAACGACGGCAAGATAATGATTTTTGCCGGCGGCATTCCGTTAAAAAAAGACGGTAAAGTAATAGGTGCTATAGGTGTCAGTGGTGGTTCCGGTGAGCAAGATCATGCAGTGGCTGAAGCAGGTGCTAAAGCTATTTAAAAAAGCGGGAATGGATCGCCTATTAGTTTTATGCAACGCGTTAATGTTTTACTGACCATTCTAATATGGACCCAGACTATAGGCGCAGCCCTGGCACAAATGCCGCCTTATGGGCGTGATGATTTTCCGGACAAGGATAGACCACCGCCTCATGGAGGCGATGGTTTTCCGGATAATGGCGGACCACCACCCTTTGGTCCACCAGGAGGGCGTTTTGGTCGTCCACCACAGTTTCGCGAGTCACCAGCAGAAGCGGCGACTGGGCAACCAAGCGAGCATGTTTTAAGCGCCCTTAGTCCAGCGCAAAAAAGATTACTTTTAGTAGTAATGTTAGAGTCAGGCTTGAGGGAGAATTTATGGAGGTGGAAAGTGACGGCATTCCTAATCATCCCACCGGCAATTATCCCAATGAGCATAATCCTAATTCGATTTTGCCGCAGAACTATCATTTCCGTATTCCGCTTAAACCGAAGATTGCTGAAAGAACAACACGACTACCGTTTGGTCCTATTGGTGTGGCTATAAACGGCATTCCTTTTTATAACCCCTATAATGCGCAGGGGCGCGATGCAGTATTTGGACCGAATGCCGAAATTTTTGACTCGTGTTGCGGTCATCCTGATCCAATGGGTAGATACCATTATCACAAATATCCAGTGTGCGTAAATTCGCCGTTTCGCGATCCGCTAGGCAAACATTCGCCCCTCATTGGCTGGGCATTTGATGGATTTGCTATTTATGGTCCCAATGGCGAAAATGGGCAACCACCGCTGATCTTGATCGATGCAATGGACATGTTGATTCTGTGCACGGTTATCATTATCATGTAACAAAATCATTCCCCTATGTGCTGGGTGCCTATCGTGGCGTAGTTGAACTGAGCAACTTTGACGGTCCGGTGTGGGGCCGCTAAATTAGACTATGGCTCAACCGTGTCGATTGCTGCCGGCAAGCGGTTGATCGACAAGGTTGTCTTGATCTAAGTCTGCTTTGGGCAAGAATTTGACTAGCTTTTCTTGAAAATCATCGACATAAGTAAAGACAACTGGAACAACAACGAGAGTCAATAGCGTGGAAGTAATTAATCCACCAATCACACATATGGCCATCGGTGCCCGAGCTTCTGAACCGGCGCCAATGCCCAGAGCAATTGGCAACATGCCAGCAATCATTGCTACTGTGGTCATGAGAATAGGACGCATACGTGCTTCTCCAGATTCGACAATCGCTTGATAGCGGTGTTTGCCTTCTTTCATAGCCATCAAGACAATATTCAACAAGCAAGATTGAATTTTTGGTTACCAATCCCATGAACATGACAATACCAATCAGGGCATAAAATCCTAATGATTGATGTGCCACCACAAGCGCCATCAGTGCTCCGCCAAGAGCAAGTGGCAGTGACATCATAATTGTAAATGGATGCAGATAGCCTTCAAATAGAAGAACAAGAACGGCATAAATAAGCAAAATAGCTGCTAATCAAAGCCATGCCAAATCCAGTGAATATGTCTTTTTGAATTTCTACATCGCCAGACGGAGTATCCAATAATATTGCTTGGTAAGGTCGATATGAAGGTAGTTGATGAACAAGGTCCAGTGCCTGTCCTAAGGGTAAATCTGGAGATAGACTGGCTTCGATTGTCACCTGACGAGCTCGATCCATACGATCTATTTGAGCTGGACCGCTGCCCATTTCCACATCAGCTACTGAGCTTAATGGCACCAATCGTCCTGATTTGCCTAATACACGTAAGATTTCTTATTGTTTCTAAATCTTGCCGATAGCGAGGATCCAATTGCACACGAATATTTATTTGCCGATCACTTAAATTGAATTTGGGCAGATTGGCCTCGATATCACCCAATGTGGCAATCATAGCCGTGTGGGCAATGGCTTGAATGGAAACACCTTGTTCTGCTGCTTTAGAAAAATTTGGTTTGACAAGAATCTCCGGCTTTTGCAAAGATGCGCTGGAAGTAATATCAGATACTCCTGGAATACTGCGCATTTCATCGGCTACTTTTTCAGCATCCCGATTGAGCGTTACTCCATCATCACTGGTGAGAACAACTCTTAGTTTGCCAGTAATACCACCTATGCGAGTGAAAGCCAGTCTGAGCTCCAGGAACTTTATTCAGCTCCGGACGCATAGCTATTTCAAATTGTTCTTGAGAAAGCTGTCGTCTTTTCGCGCGGCACCAAACTGATATATAATATTGGCTTTATTTACTTCACCAGCACTGCCACCATTGCCCATCCTGCCACTGGTTGGTGTGCCAATAGTAGCAAAAACCTGATTGACTTCGATGCGTTGATGCAATTTTTCATATAGTCTTTGCACAACAGAAGTTGTATCTTCCAATTTTGCGCCCGGTGGTAATTCAACTGTCAGCAAAGTCTCATTGCGATCAACATTGCCGATAACCGAAGTCGGTAAAGTACGAAAAAGAGCAATGCTGCCAATGAAGAAAACGATACCGGCAATACACGGTCAAGAAGACGATGTGCCAAGGCCCAATGCAGAAGAGTGTCATAGATTTGCATGAGCCAGCCGCCACCCTTATGTTCTTTCATATCTTTCATATAATAGGCAGCCATAAGAGGAGTAAGCATTCGTGCCACAAGAAGCGAAAACAATACAGCCGCGGCAACAGTCAGTCCAAATTGTTTGAGAAATTGACCAGGAATGCCACCCATAAAAGCAACTGGAATAAAAACTACAACCAGAGTCATGGTGGTTGCTACAACGGCCAAGCCCAATTTCATCTGCAGCGTCCAGGGCAGCACGGAAAGGGCGTTTTGCCCATATTCATATGCCGGACGATATTTTCTATTTCAACAATAGCATCATCAACAAGAACACCAATAACTAGAGAAAGACCAAGCAAAGACATATTATTCAAAGTGAAATTGCATGCTTTCATGATCGCGAAAGCTGGGTATTAAAGACAATGGCATTGCCAATGCTGAAATAACTGCTGCTCGCCAATTTCCTAGAAATAACCAAATGACAATAACAGCGAGCACAGCCCCACCAATGCAGTGAGTCAATGCAAGCATCATAAGATTCATGGACGAACCTTGCTTCACTGCGAATTTTTGTAACTTTGACATCGGCAGGCAAAGTGTTTTCCAGCAGTTCTTAGTTTAGCGTCTACACCTTTTTCAACATCAACCATATTGGCGCCGACGCTTCGGACAATGGAAAATGCCACCACAGGCTTACCATTCAATAAGGCTAATTGACGTTGCTCGGAAGTACCATCGGTAACCGTGCCCAATGTATTCAGCCTGGCATAATTACCATTGGCCACCATTATTTGGGTTTGGGCAAGATTTTCTACTGTTCGGCACTGCCTAATGTTCGTATAGATTGTTCCTTGGCTCCCAGCTCTCCACGGCCGCCTGGCAAATTCATATTTAGCATTCTAATTTGCAAACTGACCATATCGGCTGATGCACCAAGAGCATTGAGCTGAGTTGGGTTGAGATTGACATTTATTTCTCGATCAACTCCACCTGAGCGTTGAACTTGTCCTACTCCAGGTACAGAGAGCAAATTGCGAGCAATATTATTGTCAACTAGCCAACTTAGCTCTTCAACCGATCGCTTATCCGAGGAAACAGTATAAGTAACAAAGGCACTACCGGTAAATTCTTGTCTTTGTACAACCGGCTCATCAATATTTTGCGGGAGATTGTTGACGAATTTTAGATACTTCATTGCGAACATCATTCACTGCCCGATCAGTATTAGTACCAAGAACAAATTCAATTGTAGTTGTTGAGACACCTTCGTTTACTGTTGAAGTTATATGTTTGATATTGCCTATGCCAGCTACAGCATCTTCTACTTTGCGCGTTACTTGTGTCTCTAACTCGGAAGGTGCGCTACCAGTTTGTGTGACTGTCACTGAAACAATAGGTAGATCGATATTGGGATTTTCATCAATGCCCAAAGTGGCAAAAGAAAAGATTCCCATTACTGTAAGAATGAGGAATAATACAGTAGTCGGAATAGGGTTGGTTATCGACCAGGCTGAAATGCGACGAAGATCCATAGTATGTTCAGTTTCCTCAATCAGTTGGAGACTGAAACGTAATCGCCATCTTTGAGAAAACCGGCGCCATCAATAACGATTGGTTCGTTGACCCTCAATCCTGAACTAATCTGTACAAAATCATGATCACGATTTCCTACAGTGACGTGACGGCTTTCTATTTGATCTTTATGAAGCACAAACACACTATTATTCCCATCACGACTGATCAATGCCCGTGATGGTACAGTCAATGCCAGCGATCTGCTTATATTGATATGCCCTTCGGCATACATACCAGCCTTCAATCCACAATTGTTGGCAACATCTATGCGAACGATAGCCAGTCGGTTATCAGAATCAATTAATGGACTAATTTCTCGCACCCGTCCCTCTACTTTTCCTTTACCGCTAGAAGGAAGAATCTATTACTACTGTTTGTCCTGGTTTGATTAAATGCAGATCGGTTTCTGGTACTTGTGCCCTTAGCTCAAGTCGGTTGTCTCTAGTCATGAGAAACATGATTTTGCCAGTAGTGGCAATATCACCGATATGAATATCACGTCTGCGTAATTAAACCATCGACAGGAGCTTTGATAATAGTTTGATCAATTTGTCTTTGTAGGCGCTTTACATTGCCTTTTATTTCTGCTTCATTGGCATGAGCAATTTGAATGTCTTCTTTACGCCCACCTATTTTTGCCATAGAAAAACGTTCTTGTGCTTGTTTAAGAGCAAATTCAACGGCTTGCATTCTTTTTTCTGCGCTACGAACTGCTGCTTCATTTACCTGCGCAGTTGTTTCTCTGCTTTCGGCTTCTTGCTCACTGACAGCACCTTCTGTTTTTAGATATTGATAACGCTTACGATTAGAAAGAGCGTTTGCTAAATTTGCCTGTGCTTGTACCAATGCTGCTTGCTGATCTTCTACGTTTGCTTGCGCCTGTGACACGGCAGCGGCAAGGGCATTTATGTCCTCTGGACGATTAGGTTGAATAGATTTACTCACAGTAGCGATACTGGCCGCCAATCTAGCCTTTTCACTTTCAATTTGGGCGTCAAGCTGTGAAGAATCTAGAGTGACTAATGCCTGTCCTTTTTTTACTAAAGCACCCTCTTCAACTAATACGGACATTACTTCTAGTCCGCTTGTTGTGGCGCCAATAGAAATTGGATCCCAGGGAGCAATGGAGCCATGTACGGCTAATACACAATCAATTGGTTTCATGGCTGCTAGTTGTGTAGTTACTGTAAGAACTGGCGTTCTGATATTTTGGGAAACAGGTTTCTTTTGTCCAAATAGCATTGCGCTACAAAGAAAAATCATTACTGCAATACTGCCAAGTATAGCCAGCCCTTTTTTATTTCTATTTAAAAATAGGCGAGTAAATGTTTGACGCAGATCAAGGGATTTTTCCGGTGTCTTAATTGGTTGCTTCAGGAGTGTATTGGTAATATTCATTGTATTGTTCGACCGACGGGACAGTGATCCGAATCATTAATAGAGAAACAAAAAATGGACAACGATGAACGGGCCATCGTGCAAATTATTACTCCGAAAATGTCAACGTCATTCTCAGTTAATCATACTGGAGTATGTAATCATACTGTGGTAATATTGTCAAATGGAAACGAATCAAATTTTACTCGGGCGTAGAGAACGCAAACGCGAACAAACTAAGCAGGGGCTTATAAATTCTGCTATTGATTTGTTCATCGCTAAAGGTTATGACGAGACCACTATTGACGATATAGTGGCTAACGCGGATGTTGCCAAGGTAACCTTTTACTATTATTTTAAATCCAAAGAGGAAATTGCTTTGGAAATCAAGACCAATGCTACCGAAGAAGTTTTGGGACATGCCCAAAGGCTCTTGAACGAAGCACTGGCCGCGTCGGATATTTTGCATGCTCTTATTACTGATATAGGACGTTGGACCGAGAAAAATTGGCAACTTCTTAAAGTATTTGCTGTGCAAAGATTTAGCCCGATGATCAAAGGTGAAAGTTGTCACACGCAAGATAAGGCACTGCCAATGGTGCTTTTACTTGATCGAATAATTACACATGGCCAAAAAACCAAGCAATTTCGCGAAGAAATTGATTCCAGGGAAATTGCCCATTTTTTTATGTTGGCAGTGATGAACGAACAATTCAGCTGGATTAGAGAGGGGCGCCAAGAAGCGACATTGGTACCAAGAATGGAACGCTGCTTGGATTTTATGCTGCACGGAATTGCTCAAAAAATCAGCTGATGTCATTAGAAAGTAAAACAGAATTCATGGAAATTTAAAAAAGATAACTGATCAATCCATAGATACTCGGCGTAGACTGTCCATCAACTTAGATTAGAGGATGCTTTATTATGAAAAAAAGGTTTTTAGTCAGCAGTATGGCAATGTTGTCTATGCTTGTTCCCCTGACAGCTGTTAACGCTCAGGAGCAGGAGCCAGGATTTAGTTCAGGGCAGGGACCTGGTCCAGGGCAAGGTCCTGGCCAAGGATTCAGGACAGAACAAGGACCTGGTCCAGGAGTAAATGTTCCATCTGGACAGGGTTCCCAATTCAGAATCGTCTGCCTCAGAAGATCAAGCAAACTTTGAGCAACGAAGAGAAGCGCATCGCCAGAGAATGTTGCAGCAATTCGATACTAATCACGATGGCAAACTGGATGATAATGAACGAGCACAAATGCAAGCATTTATGCGTAAGCGAGCCGAAATGAGAGCACAAAATGATCAACCTGGCGCCGGTGGCAATCAGCAAGGAGAAGAACATCGCCAGCGGCTGATGCAGCGGTTCGATACTAATCATGATGGTACGCTAGACGATAATGAACGAGCCCAAATGAGGCAATTCATGCAAGAACGGCGGCAAGAAGGGCAAGGTTCTTTAGGTGGACCTGGCGCTGGCCCATCAGGTAATCAGACACCTTGAACCGGGATTTATACTGATAGTATAGATAGACTCTTTTCCATTCGTTTCATATTGGACAATTGCTAAGGAAGTATGCAAGAATCGAGTAAGAAATGAGTATTGCATCGTGAAAAAAATTCTTTTGGTTGAAGATTACGACAGCACAGCGCTGGTGATTGAGACAGTGCTCACTGGAGAGCATCTTAATGTTGATATTTGCAAAAGTGCTAATGAAGCCAAAGCTGCTCTTAAGCTGACAGAATACGATCTCTTAATTTTGGACTGGAATCTACACGAAGCAGAAACAGGACTTGAAATTTGTCAAAAATATCGCGACGGCGGTGGCAATAAGCCCGTGATGTTATTGACTGCACGTATTAGTATGGATAATAAGATGCAGGCATTTGCCGCAGGAGCAGATGATTATCTAGTAAAGCCATTCGATCCAAATGAACTTGTCGCCCGGGTTAAGGCATTACTACGCCGACCTACAGGTTTAGAAACTGAAGTTCTACGAGTTGATAATCTTGAATTGAATACAACTACCTTCACAGCATATCAGAATGGTAATTTAGTGGAATTATTGCCTAAGGAATTTGCAATTCTTGAGTTATTGATGCGTCATGTTGATCATTACTTTACAGCAGATGCTATTTTGAGCCGTGTTTGGCGGACCGAGTCAGCAACTTCGATTGATAGTGTTAGAACATTCATCAAAACATTGCGTAAAAAGCTTTCAGAATCGGAAACTGATCAAAAATGGTGTATAGAAAACAAACGCGGCTTAGGTTATAGAATAACCGTCGTGAATAAATAAATGTTAGTCTGACACGCATTAGCGGTTCATGCGCGGTGCTATCAGCACTGGGCCGCTTCGGTTGACCCGCCTTTTTTTATTATATTACGTCTCCACAATAATCCACATAGTCCTTTGTAAGCCGAACTACCGTAGTGAAAACGGACAGGAGTGTTATCCTTATCAGTATTGGTTGCCTTTGTCTGCCCTAAATACTTTCTGGCTAACGAAATTCCCTGATTGATGCACTTAAGTGTGAGTGCGGTAACAGAAGGATTGGGAATTAAAAGGCGACTAAGTGTGCGCTGTGCTCTATTAGCAACATACGGGTTTTGATCATTGCTTAGCTCGGTGAGAAGATCAACGGAAACATTATGATTTTCAGCCAGAGCATACCGTATATCCGGATCAATGTCTTTAGCCAAAATGTGGTGGCTGTCAGGTGGTAATGTCGGATTGTCTAATACTGCCCTGCGAATTTTTGTATTAGGATGACTGACAAGAAACCATAATATATTTTGTGGTGTATTTGGGTTTTCAGCTATTAATTCAAGTTCTTTAGACAATTCTTGTCCAATAAATACATTTGCAGCATAGCGTGGCGGTGGGAATGCAACAGTTTTACTTGGCGTGGCCAGGTTGTTTTTCTGTTGCTGATTTTCTGGAACTGAAGAATTGAGACGTAATAAAGCAGATTCTAAAACTGACATACGCGGTTCAATATATTTCTGACCAAAGCTGTTTTGTAGCAAAGGTTTTATGGTGTCCATCAGTTGAACCGAAGGTTTAGGATATTTTGAAAAAACCCGAGCGCGTACCTCTTTTACTATGCTATTCATTTTATTATTCCTCATATAGTCGATCACGCCTTCAAGGCAATATCAAAATAATGATTACAACGAAGTGGACAGCTCTTGCTCTTTAGCAGAATTCCCAACCGTTTTTGTAAGATCAATACTCTCCCCGAGCATGACAATGCTCCTAACTAATTTTTCCAGGGCTAATTTGTCTTGTCGGTTATTAGATTGCGTCAAGCGCATCAAAGGGTGCACAGTGGTTATTGCAGAGGCAACTGAAAAGTTGGCAATAAATGCTTTGACTTTATCTGTGTCTAAATCTACTTTTTTCACATTCGAGCAAGCTATTGTATGGCAGTTTATTTTTAGGTTTTCAAAGTCTTGAGTTTTTTCCCCAGTGAGTACAAGCATGGAACCAGGTGCTAAAACAATCTTTTGATGATTGATATTAACTGTTATTTGCTTTGGCTTTGTTTGAAACAAATCATATATGACTAGTTCATTCTCTGTTTTGATCAGAAATAGCTGTGCTTGAGCTCCTAGATTTATTCTTCCAAGGTTAGTGCCGATAACCTCATCTTTATCGGGCATCAACAGTACATTACCTTTTTTGAGGTTTATATAATTCCGTACGCTATCATCGCAAATATAAACATTCTCTTGGGCCAGGCGAGTTGCTTCATCACTTCCGCAACTTTGTGCATATAGAGTTATTCCATCAATAAAAGTAGTTTCAGGATTAATCGAGATATTCTTAGAACTATTATTGTTGGTCGGCAACACTAATTGAGGGATAGATTTATTTGTGTTGACATCATTGTGGAGGGCATTTATTTGTTCAATCCTAGCTTCCGGACCAGATTTTGGTGCTGCTGGTAGTGCGTAACCTGATCCGGCAGTACTGATAGCTGGTCTTCCCGTCAGTAATAATATGCAAAGCAGTGGTAGTAATGAGCTATTAATGAGTCTTCCCCCGCGTCACTAAATAAACGAATGATACTGATAAAAGTCTAATACTCGAGCATGAAATGAAAGTGAACGCTGGATGAAATGAACGTGAAATAGGCTTTTTATGCCAGTATTTATATTGCTATTTAATATTGTCGGGCTCTAAACCAAATAATTTTATGCATCCGGAACATAGAAACTTCCTTGGGCTCAGAAAGCACTGCTAGAAGATAAATGCAGTAATAAAATATTTGTTGTA
This sequence comes from Candidatus Melainabacteria bacterium, assembly GCA_963767815.1. Taxonomy (GTDB): domain Bacteria; phylum Cyanobacteriota; class Vampirovibrionia; order Obscuribacterales; family Obscuribacteraceae; genus CAVYFJ01. Next base: position 348,487 of record CAVYFJ010000005.1, read on the forward strand.
AACTGGCGATGTTGGAGTCTATTAAAGACTGATATGGGGCGAGCTGTAAGGTGATCAAATGAACAAGATATTATTGACAAATGTCCTAATTGTGTCCACCACTTTTAGTTGTTTCTCCGCAAATGCCGGGCCGGTAAATAAGAGTATTGAAGAAACAAAAAAAGGTGTTGGAGTTGGCATCGGCGGCACAAAAAAGGGCGTTAAAGAAGGCGTTGGCGGTACAAAGAAAGGCATTAAAGAAGCCATTGGTGGCACAAAAAAGGGTTTCAAAACTACAGGGCAAGCGTTTAAGAAAATCTTGTGATCCAGGTAGAAAAATCAAACATGTTTAGAGGCATGGTTAATAGTTCAACTTTTTTGTCCTGTTTGATTCTTTCAGGTCAGTCTTTGGCGCTGGCTGATGTTTCGGCCAGCACAACAAGTATAAATGGAAACAGCCTGGCAGCTGCATCTTCAACCAGTGGGTCTATATCTGGACGAGTGGAGCACCGGCAATTATCGGGGCAAACGACTAATCAACAAACCGAAAGTCCAAAACAAGCTGATCAGATGATTAGACACAGTCTAAAAAACGTGTCTGATTCAGCTCATCACCTGCAAAATACAATACGTGACATAGTATATGAAATTACACGCCAGCAGTATGTAACGCCAGTTGAGCCCAATATAATTGGTTCGGTTGTTATTCCGGCTATGGGGCCGGGGACAATTGCTATCGGTGGCTATTTACCGCCGCGAAAAAAATATATGGATTTATTTGCTGGGCATGCGCAATCATTGCTGACCATGCTGATGGAAGAAGGCGCTTCTTTACCAGATACATCAGATAATGATTCTGATTTGAGCGCCAAGCTCGTTAAAATTAGGCAAGTTCTGGATAATCTAAAAGCACAAAACGTCCTGTTGCAAGCTTCGATGGCTGGACCTTCCTATGAAAATCTTGTGATTGGCAAGCAAGTAGTCGCTATGTCTGATCAACTTGATGATTTGAAAAAGTTGTTAAAAGAGTCTGAACAGCGTATCGGTAAGGACATAAAACACGACCCTGAGTGATATCGCTGTGTCAGGCAGTTTGCACATAATAGCTACGCCAATTGGCAATTTGGGTGATTTGACGCCTAGAATCAAAGCAAGTTTGTCCGAAGTTGATCTTATCCTCGCTGAAGATACGCGCGTGACAATTAAGATACTCAACCATTTGGGTATTAAAAAGCGCATGATCAGCTGTCATGATTTCAATGAAAAATCGCGACTGAAAATCATTACTGAGGCTAGCCTACTCAATCAAAAAGTAGCTCTGGTTTCAGATGCCGGCACGCCGCTAATTTCTGATCCTGGCAATGAAATTGTTCGTCAGGCCATCGCCTGCGGCATGAAAGTTATTCCTATTCCTGGTCCAAGCGCCTTTTTGCTTGCACTTGTTGCTAGTGGACTGCCCTGTGATCGTTTTGTTTTCGAGGGTTTTCTGCCAGCAAAGCCGGGCTTATTGAAGCAACGCTTGGAAGATCTCCAGGACGAGAAGAGAACAATAGTAATTTATGAGTCACCGCACAGACTGCTAAAAACATTATCGGCCATAAAGGAGATATTTGGTGATCGCGAAATATGTCTTGCAAGGGAATTGACAAAACTGCACGAAGAAATTATTCGTGCTTCGCTGTCTCAAGTATTGTCAAAACTGTCTAATAGTCCTAACACGAGGAATGAGAGCAAAGCAAAAATTTTAGGTGAATATGTTCTGGTTATAGCGGGCAATGAAAAAACTGCCTCTACTGACAAGGCAAATAATGAATTGCACGGTACAATTGAACAAATGCTGGATTCAGGCATGAGTGTGAAGACAGTTGCTCAACAAATGGCTAAAGCACATAGACTAAGACGATCTGACATATATCAGCTGTGCTTACAGATTCAGGCTAAACACAATGTGGATAAATAAGGCAAATTAGTTAGATAGAGCGCGAGGTTAAAGACAAGAAGTAATGAAGACACTAGAGGCAGTGGTACTAGGGGCGGTGCAGGGGCTAACTGAGTTTTTGCCGATCAGCAGCACTGCGCACTTGAGAGTAATTCCTTCACTTCTTAGCTGGCAGGATCCAGGTACAGCTTTTTCGGCGGTTATTCAATTTGGTTCAACTCTGGCTGTGATTACTTATTTTGCTCACGATCATTATTTCTTTACTTAAAGGATCGCTAGGTGCTCTTAAAGCCGGCGATTATATGAATCATGATTTGAGACTGAGGCCGGAATTATTATTGGTACTGTGCCAATTTGTATTCTTGGTTTGCTCTTTAGACACATTGTTGGAGCAAGATAATAGCCCCATTAGATCTTTCAATGTGATTGGTATTGCCTCTATTGTGATGGGACTGTTGTTGCTTTTTGCCGATTATCATAATAGGCAGACTCGTGGTTTTGCGGTGACTGGAATTCATGATGGACTGCTGGTTGGCCTTGCTCAGGCTTAGCTTTAATACCCGGCTGTTCTCGTAGCGGATCAACTTTAACAGTTGCTCTTTTGCTAAATATAAAACGTGCTGATGCCGCTAAATTTAGCTTTCTTCCTCAGCATTCCAGCCGTCGGCTTAAGCGGGCTTTTGGAATTAAAGAAGTTAATTGATGAAGGTTTGAGTAATAGCAGCTTGAGCGCGCTGGTCTGGGGCTTTGTCGTATCAACCATCGTTAGTTATTTGGTTATTGCCGGATTGCTTAAGTTTTTGCAGAGCCATTCTCTTAAAGTATTTGTTGTTTACCGCCTAATCTTTGGCGCTTTGGTCCTTATTTTGTCTCGGCTATCGATTATCAAATAGATTAAACCAGACTTTGTTTGCCGGCTTTTTCTCGGTATGTGCCGTTGACTGGACCCGCTTATAGCCATCCGAATCAGTCATAATTTCCTCACCATCAGCTAATGTAGCTAAGTCAAAAGGCAATGGCCAGGTATTAGCAATGTGGTCTGTTTTTGCGCTGAGAGAAGCTGTATTGTGTTGAACTTGCCCAAGTTTTGTTTGGTCTTCGCTTGCTAATGGTCCAAATAGAAAAGTTTTTAGTGTTTGCGTTTGTTGTGGATCGGCAAAGCTAAAGAAAATAAAGGCAGCTGCCGCAGCAGAAACTAGTGCTGACAGGCAAGCAACAAGAAGATAAGTTGGTGGTATGGCTATAAGTTTTGGCGCCGGTTTTTCGGTCAGTGCTTGACGCATCTCGTCAGCGGTTTGGTAGCGCAGCCAAACATCTTGGGCTGTCGCTCTTTGAATAATTTTATCTAAGTGTTCTGATATTTTAGTATTCCTCCTTCTTGGTGAGCAGGATTGTAGTGCAATTGGTTCTCTACCGGTAAGAAGAAAATACATAGTGGCACCCAGAGCATAAACATCCGATCGAGGATCAGCTGCTCCCCAGTATTGTTCAGGGGGAGAATAGCCGCCCGAAACAACATGGGTATTTTCAGAGTTTGCAGCATATGGTCTAGCGATGCCAAAATCAACCAACTTAACATCACCTTTGCCATCGAGCATCATATTGCTTGGCTTGATATCTCTGTAGATAACAGGCGGTTCGTGACTGTGTAGATAATGCAGTACATCAAGGATGATTAACGCCCAGTCTGTAACTTGCTGTTCACTAAACGGTAGAGCTTGCCTTCTTAATGACTGGTGGAGATTATCGCCTTCCACATACTCCATCACTAAAAAATAATTACCGCGCTCCTGAAAATAATCCTGAATATGAACAACATGTGGGTGTTTCAAACCACTTAAGACCATAGCTTCTCGCTCAAAAAATTCCATCGCTCGTAGCTTATCTTCTTCAAGGCGATTTTCCAGGCGCAATTTTTTCACTACACACAAACGACTGGACAAGCGCGTGTCTTGAGCCAGAAATACAGTGCCCATACCGCCCTGTCCCAGTCGGCCCGACAATTAAATAGCGGTTAGCTAAAACCGGGACTGTCTCGGACGAGGCTGTCTCAAAACTGGCGAATAGTTGATGTGAATCTGGGTTATGCGAATTTGCAGAATCAGAGCCGGATAATTCAGGCATGAATACTGGCGCCTCACGCGAACTATTAATAAGAATAAATAGTAATGACCCCTCTCAGGTCAACAAGTATAGCAATTGGCCCGAATAAGACAAGCTTTTTTTATCTGAACAAATCATATTGCCGGCAAAGCAACTCATATTTTTTCACAGCCGTTATATGCTCAGCACTTAAGGAATAATCGAGCTCCTGGTTGAAGTATTGCATTAGCCGAGAGACGGGTAGTCCCGTTTTAGATTGGGCTTCATTAAGCACCAAGGGAAAATAATCAGTTAAACCAAGGCTGGCTGCGCTTATCAGACTGGCATTAATCTGCTCGCCTAAATATTTATGCTGATGGCCATTATTTGTATTTGCGCTCCGGACAGTTTCGGCGCTTTCGTCATGCCAAATTTGTCGAGCTGCGAAAACGGCAAAAACCGCTGGTAATTTATAAGTGTCATGCCACCATTGACCAAGATCATGGCGCTGATAATGTTTTGACCATTCCTCATCCACAAGCAAGGCCCGGTCACCGATTATCAAAGCAGCATCAACAGCAGGATTGCTTATATCCGGATTTTCAGCGACAAATAGCAAAGGCTTTTGTCCAGTATGTTCAAGCAGTAAAAGCAGTAAAAGATTAACAGCTGTGGCTGAAGCGGCAGGTACAGCAATTCTTAGAGGTTTTTGCGAATCTAAGGTTAGTTTAGAGAAGAACAATACGCTGCCCACTGGTCCCCGGCTGGCAATAGAAATGCCAGGCATTAGTGTGAGATTAGCTAGTTTTAGAAAGGAAAATAAACTGATCATGCCCAGTTCCAATTCCTGGCTGGCGTAAAGAGCATTCAGTCCGGCAGGTTCTTTTAGAAATATCTGAGCATTGACTTTGACATGCCCTTGAACAATGGGCAGCACAAAGGGCAATGAATTTATATAATTAATTAAGCCCAGACGCGGCATCTGCCCGGGTATTACTGATTGGCTTAATGCTTGATTAGTTCTGCTTAGCAACATAAGCTTTTCATTGTAATCTATTGCTATCATTAATAGACACTGATTAGTCAATGGATGACTAAAAATAAATAAGCTGGGTCAATTATCTTGACTGACAAACATAAGCAGCCCTATCGCCTGATCAAATACGCAAGTTGCGACGCGGCGGCCAATATGGCCATTGATGAGTCAATACTTACGGCTCACCTTGCTGGTAGCGTACCGCCTACTCTTCGGCTTTATCAGTTCGCACCACCGGCAGTATCATTAGGGTATGCTCAGTCAATAGACGCTGCTCTGGCGAATAAAATAAAAGGGCAGGGTTTTGACCTGGTGCGCCGACCAACTGGCGGACGAGCCGTATTGCACATGGGTGATCTCACTTATTCTTTTATTTGTTCCAGCAAAGGGGCCCCTGTGGAGAAATTTGTTTTGGTTGGCGAATCAATAGCCGTAGCCTATAAACAAATTTGTCAGGCTTTGATTCTAGCTTTGCGCTCTCTAGGAGTGGAAGCCACAATTGGTCCCCAAAAGGGAAAGTACAAAGATAAGCACGACTGCTTTCTATCCACTACTGGTGCCGATTTACAATATCAGAGCCATAAACTAATCGGCAGCGCCCAATTGCGTCGGCGACATGCTGTTCTTCAGCATGGCTCATTAATACTTGAGCAGCCACAGTCTCTAATGCTCGAATTATTTAACGACAAAAATGGCCATAGTAATAATCCGCATGATCATACGCACCATGCCAATTTGAATGAAATCACTAATCAAGGATATTCTACGCAGACAATTATAGAAGCGATAATCAAGGGTTTTGAATTGGTTTTTGAGAATCAATTTGTCGAGGACGAATTGACAGGCCTTGAACAAGATTTATCCAAGAAACTAAAGCACAAATACAAGAATTTGATTTGGTAGACTTACTCAGTAGGTTGAATGGCCTCTGGAGAATTGTCTGCCACTTGGTTTTCCGACTCTACAGTATCTTTCAATTCAGCGAGGCTAATTGGCATATCATGGCGCAATTCTTTTTTGACAAGAAATGGCGGAAATAAAAATCCCCCATCTACATACTTGCTGTATGTCACTAAGGTTGATTTGCCATTTTCCACCGGCTCAAGCTTAAAATACCCCTCATTGTCCTTAAATGCTCCCCGAAGCCTTCGCCATTCAATTAATCCTGGTGTTATTGTTGATTTATGTGTTAATGGTGGATGTTCATTAACTTCCAGGACATAATCGAAATTAAATAAGCCGCCGGCCACAGCGGCAGTGAAATAGATGTTCTTTATTGCACCGCTGCTGGTTAAGACCTCGCACTGTCTCAAATGTGAAAAGATGATTGTGGCGTGCTCGTAATCAGTTAAAGTTTCATAGACTTTTTGCGGACTAGCGGCGATTTTCAGTTTACCCACTTGAAAAATTTTGTTGTCCCGTTGCTCTTCCGATAAAGTGACCAAGTCCTTACTTAGCTCAAATTCGTAATTCGTCGCCCAGGTACTTTGTGCAAAAAACAATTGCCCGAAACAAACAACAATGAGTATAACTATTCTGACTGGCATAAAAACTACTCGGATTAATGCATATATATTGAGCTGCACACGCCTCTTGATCTTAACCTATCGGTCTTTAGCTGACACAATTTGTTATGTCGTTGTTTTATTGCTCGCCCTTCCCCAAGGCTTGAATTTTGGCCAGGCGAGACTCTTCTGTCACTAAAAAGCAAGACCAGTTGTCAAATTGGGAATATAGTTAGTTAAGTATTTGTCATGAGCGTGCCTGCCTTGTTGGGAAAGTCTTTCAACAATTGTATAATTTTCATTAAGGCGGGCTGTCCTAATTAAGTAACATATATATGAACGCAATAGCCCAGTCCCGTGAGGACAGACTTTTTGATATCTTGCAGCAACAGGGTAGACCTGCTGCAGATATAAATTTGGTCAAAGACGCCTACAAATTTGCCCATAAGGCCCATGAAGGGCAATTCCGCAAATCTGAAGAGCCTTATATTATCCATCCGGTAGAGGTGGCAATTATTCTTGCCGAGCTGAATGCTGACGTGCAAACAATAGTCTCTGCTCTATGCCACGATGTCCTGGAAGATTGTGAGGTCACGGCCGAAGAAATTGAACGGCGATTCGGTCCTGAAGTAAGGAAAATAGTAGAAGGCGTTACCAAGTTAGGTAAATTCAGCTTTAGCTCCAAACAAGAAAGGCAAGCCGAAAATTTTCGCAAATTGATTGTAGCCATTGCTGAAGATATAAGAGTGGTGTTGGTTAAGCTTGCCGATCGCCTGCACAATATGCGCACCCTTGATTATATGCCGCCACATAAACAGACGGAAATTGCTAAGGAAACTCTAGAGATTTATGCTCCTCTAGCTAATCGCTTTGGTTTGGGGCGGATGAAATGGGAGCTGGAAGACATGGGTCTTAAGTTCCTTCACCCTAATGAATATGCAGAAGTTCAGCAGTTGGTGATTGATAGCCGCACAGGACGCGAACATCTAATTAATTTGATTGTCGATAAGCTAAAAGTAGAGCTAGACAATCGCGGGTTAAGTGCAGAAATTGTTGGCCGGGCGAAACATTTTTTTGGTATTTGGAAAAAAATGAAGACCCAGCAAAAGACTTTTGAAGAACTCTATGATGTCTTGGCCATTCGGGTAATTATTGATAGCAATGAAGACAAAAATTATTGCGAACTGGAAGCCGATCCAGACACGCAAAAGTGCTATGAAGTGATGGGATTGGTGCACTCCATATTCCGTCCTATTCCGGGGCGATTTAAAGATTATATTGCCATGCCCAAATTCAACAGTTATCAATCTTTGCATACAGCAGTAGTTGGGCCCGAAGGTAAGCCAGTAGAAATACAAATTCGCACCCGCCGCATGCACTATATTGCGGAGTATGGGATTGCGGCTCACTGGAAATATAAAGAAACCGGAGCGGCAGCAAAAGCGGATAGCGGCGTAGATCAAAAACTAGCCTGGTTGCGTCAATTAGTTGATTGGCAACACGATTTAGTTGATGCTCAAGAATATCTTGACACAGTAAAAATGAATCTCTTCACTGATGAAGTGTTTGTGTTCAGCCCGCGTGGAGACGTATTTGATTTGCCCAGTGGCTCTTCACCGATCGATTTCGCCTATCGTGTGCATACCGATATCGGACACCGCTGTATCGGCGCGCGCATTAATGATCGCATAGTGCCCCTGAATTCGGTGTTGAAAAATGGGGACATCGTCGAAATAATCACCAGTAAAACGGCTCACCCAACTTTGGACTGGTTAAACTTCGCTAAAACCCATTCAGCCAAAAGTAGAATTCGCCAGTGGTTTAAGAAATACCATCGTGATGAGCACATACAACAAGGGCGCCAGATGTTGGAAGCTGAATTGGGTAGAGCAACACTGGAAGAATTTCTCAAGTCCGAACATATTCAAGACATTTATAAGCGATTGCATTGTAATGACACCGGTGATTTATTAGCCGGCATTGGTTATGGAGATATTGCTGTTTCTCAAATAGTCAATCGCATCCGTGAACAAGAGCTACATGAGAAGCAAACGCGTAAAGGCACAGCAGCTGTTTCACCTCGTGAGGCTAAAGAAATTAAGCCGGCTGCCGTGAGTAGTTTGGGTGGCTTAATGCACCATTTGGGCAAATGTTGTCAGCCTGTTCCTGGCGAAGAAATAGAAGGGGTGGTCACCAGAGGCAGTGGCATTGCTGTTCACAGAAAAGATTGCATAAATCTGGCTAAGGCAGACAAAGAAAGAAGAATTTCCATTGACTGGGCACAGGGTGCACAAACTTTCTATCCGGCATATTTGCAAGTGGAATGTTTGGATAGAGTAGGTATAGCTGGTGATGTGTTGAAGAAAATTGCTGATTCTAAAATTGACCTGCGTGATTTGCGCGTGGAGACAAATAGCGAAAAGCACATTGCCATTATTAGTGTGATTATTGAAGTTGCCGACATAAATCAATTGACAAAAATTTCGCAGGCAATTGAACAAATAAGTGATGTTATAAAAGTACGCCGGAGAGATTATCGTCCGAAGACCGGTCCATCTTCTGGAAATGAAAGCAATGTCACTCCTCTACCCCCTCGTAAACGGGATGAAGAAGCAAATGACGGCGGTGGTGACTCAAACCCCAAATCCGGCCGGCGAGAGATTAAGTCGGAATGAGTCCTAAATGAGATTGGTGCTGGCAACAAAAAATCCAGGCAAGCTGAAAGAAATTAACACACTTGCTTTATTCTCTAAGAGTAAATTGGACTGGCTGAATTTGCAATTGGCTCCAGATCAATTTGATCCTGAGGAAACAGGCACCACTTTTGCCGAAAATGCTTTAATTAAGGCTCAAGCTGCCGCAAAATTGACTGGTGCCTATGCTTTAGCTGATGATTCAGGCATAGCTATTGATGTTCTTGGTGGTAAACCAGGTGTATACTCGTCGCGCTATTCTGAAGGTGATGAAGTTAAAGGCTGCCAAAAATTAATTGCCGAATTAAAAAATATTGCGCCTGAAAATCGAACAGCAGCCTATCACTGTGTGATGATTTTGGTATCACCGCAAGCAGAGCTATTATGCCAGGCAGAAGGCATATGGCGTGGACAGATCATTGATCAAATGCGCGGACATGGCGGCTTTGGCTATGATCCCATTTTTTATCTGGCTGATCACGGCAAAACAGTAGCCGAAATAAGTCTTGAAGAGAAAAACAAATTATCTCACCGCGCCCAAGCCTGGCAGAAAATTGTTCAATACTTGATAGCGCATCAAGAAAAATTGAACCTGGCTTAGCAAAAGGCACGAAGTGAGCGCAGGGCTTATTATAGATATTGTCGAGATATAGCGAGAACGAAGGGCGGCGAGGAGCCGGCCGAAGTGGAGCGTGGACACGCCCGTGCGAACGAGAGGAACGAAGTGAGCGCAGGGCTTATATAGACTTGCCATCGTATTCACCAGTTAACGTATTTAGGAACTTGACGATGAGATATGCATCTTTGTCTGATAGCGGTTGTCCAACCTGATATTCGGCCATGATTTTCACAGCGGTATAAAGATCATCTGCATAGCCATCATGAAAATATGGAGCAGTGAGGGCAATATTTCTTAGAGTTGGCACTTTGAATTTATATAAATCAGCCGGATCATGAGTGACATTGAAACGTCCATTATCAGATGCTGTAATATGTCCGCGCCATTTAAAATAATTTTTTTTCTTGCCCATTAATTCAAAAGACTGGCCACCGAAATTGATGCCAGCATGACACGACACGCAGTTGTTGGCAATAAATAACTTATAGCCAGACTGTTCATCAACGGTCAAAATACTATTTCTATCCCCTTGCAAAAATTTATCGAAGCGCGAATTTCTAGTAAGCAAAGTTTGCTCATAATTAGATATGGCATCAGCTATGCATTCTCCAGTGATCAAATTAGCAGCAGACTTGTTTTTACCAGATGCGTATATAGCGGCGAAGTCTCTTATATATTGTGGATCTTTATTCAATTTACCAGCTACTTGTTTCCAGTTGGAACCCATTTCTACTGGATTAGTTAGTGGTCCGTGAACTTGGTCCTTTAAATCAACAGCCCGTCCATCCCAGAACTGAGCAAAATTAAATGCGGCGTTGAATACGGTTGGCGTATTAATCTTTCCTTGCTTGCCTTCTATACCGGTGGCTACTATTAGTCCATCTGCGCCTCCTTTTTTAAAAGAATGGCAACTGGCGCAAGATATAGTGTTGTCAGCGGACAGCTTTTTGTCATTGAATAATTTGTGCCCCAGCGCCACTTTGGCAGCATTCGGCTCAAATGGATTAGTCTTTGGAATTGGTGCAAAGCCAAAATCCGGATTTTGTTTATTGATCCATTCGAGTAATGCCTTTTCTTCGTCACCGGCTACGTACGCATTCCAGTGCATGACAACGTAACGCATCGGTGGCATTGAGCCGTCTGCAACCACTGAGCGAATTTTATTTAATTGTGCGGCTGTAAACGGTATTTCGCCGGATAGATTTTTAGAGCTGATAATGAAAGCTGTCCTAGCGGCAGCTATATCATTGCGCACAATATTTTCAGCTATCGGCAGGTTCGTATAAAGGGGCATGATGGTAGCCCCAGGTGTATGACAATCGGCACAAGAAGTTTGTAAGCTCTTTGAGAAAGTGGCAAATTGGCGATCATGGACAGCAATCTTCACTGGCTCACGTACATAGAGAAGATTACCAATCGGTCCTAATTCCAAAGCAATAACGGCAAGTGGAATAATAATAAGTAAAATTTTTGAAAGTTTCATATATATTCCGATCTACTCGAATTGAATCATATAACAGAGACTGATTGTGCTTCTCTAACCTTTCTCGGTCTCTCTTAGTCGTTAATAAACTTACAGAAACAATAGCGCATTTGCCAGACAAATGATTGCTAACATACGGGTAACGAATGAGTGCATGGAGTCCGTCTTTACATGCTCAATAATAGGTTGCCTCAATCCTGTTGCTATTTGCAATGGTCTAAGTTTATTTTCTGGATTTTTGTTCTAGCTCTTGCTTTATTTCCTAAGGTGGGCACTGCTAGCGAAGTGTCATGGAGAAAAAGTTTGACCAAGGGTACCAGTGACTTAAATAATCAGGCGCTTGCGATGGCTGAAGCTTGCTTTCGCCGAGCAGTTAAAGATTTAGAGATAGTGCCGCATACAGCCGAAGATAAAGCCAAATGTCTGAATTCGCTTGCTGAGGCTCTTGCCCTGGAGAACAAAACAAAAGAGGCTGAAACCGTATATAGGCAATCACTGGACATACTTGCTCAAGCATATGGAAAGGATAACCCGCGAGTATTGGACTTGTTGTTTACACTAGGCTCAATTTATGAATCGGAAGGCGATCATCAATCGGCTATGCACTATTATTCAAGAGCGATAGCAATCAATGAAAGAAGGTTCGGTCCGTATACGCCGGCATTTGCTGATTTGCTGCCGCGGCTTGTCCAAGATGAAAATGGAGAGCAAATCAGCGAAATGAATCATGATCGCAAGACACAATTATCTACTCTTACTCAACAGCCGGGACTTAATGCCAGTAAAGAGCTACTAAGCATTCTGGGAAATTATAATAAGGATTTCTTTAGGAAAGAGGATAGTTCGGGACAAGATCTGATAGCGGATTTTTGCAAGCAAATATTAAACACTGGCGCGGATTCTTTAGGTTCCAATAAGATTAGTATCCCATCAAGTTCCCTAAAGAATCCTGTCTTCCCTTCTCGTGGATTCTGAGGAGCCGAATATGGATATACAAAGCAAAAATGTGCAGCGGTGTCAGCGTTCAACTAAGGATGCCATTTTCAATCTGACTGTTATTTTAATGTTCTCAACCTGTTCGGCGATGGCAGCTGAAAGGACCTGGCAGGATCTGGTGATCGAAGGCGATCATGATCTGCATGAACAGAAGTTTGTTCCGGCTGAACAATCTTACCGCAATGCGCTAAAAGAAATAAAACATACTAAACATACTGACGAAGATGTGGCTAAGTGTCTCGATAAACTTGCTGCAGTACTCGTTCTGGAAGATAAAACAAATGACGCTATTCCTATTTATCGAAGGGCGCTCCATAAGTGGGAGCGGGTCGACGGAAAAGAAAGTTCAAAAGTCGTGCCGACACTTTTTGCTCTGGGTTCTATATATGAATCCGAAGGCGATCCTAAAATTGCCATGCGCTACTATCATCGCGCACTTGCTATAAACGAAAATAGTTATGGTTCTCATAGTCTGGAAGTTGCTGACAGTTTACATAAAATGGGGCATGCAAATGCCGCCGCCGGACAAACAGAGCAAGCGGAAAATAATTACCGCTCATCCTTGTCCATATTAATGCAACAACCAAGTCAGTCTTCGAGTAAGCATCTGGAAAGGCTACTCCCCGATTATAATGATTTGCTGAGGAAAAATGATACCAGTGATCAAAAACTGGTTTCGGATTTTCAAAACGTAATGCTCAAAGATCGTATTGGATTTCCCAGCCCAACTACTGCTGTGCCTCCTTCTGCCTGGCAAAAGGAGATTGTTGCTCAATCTAAGCAGGCAAACGAAGGACAAAACAACGAAGAACAAAAAGTCTTATTGCGAGGCTTTAAGCAGCCATTAACCGAGTCCACTCTGTCCCCTGCCTTTAACACCATGTCCGAAGTTTTGCATAATCAGTGTCCTTATAAGCAAGGAGAGGATAATTACCAGCGCATGATTGCTGTTGACATTAAGACGCTGGGTGGGGATCATCCTGCTGTTGCTGATGACCTTACTGGGCTGTCCTTGCTATACATATCGCAGCATAAATATGCGCAAGCAAAGCCGTTGCTTGCACGGGCTTTTGCTATATACGAAGCTGTTTATGGGGATGATAATTTACTGGTGACCAGAACGCGGGACTATCTAGCCGATGTTTGTAATAGTCTGGGTCAGACGCAGCAAGCCGCCGCTTTATATAGTGAAACTTTCAATAAGGCGCATATAGCGTATGAGCCTAATAATCTGGAAAGTGCTCGGATGCTTAATGAACTGGCCTTTCTATACTATAGGCAAGGCAAATTGGAAGATGCCTGCACAATTTACCAGTGGGCACTCGCCAGTACCGAAGGAGCGTTAGGCAAGCAGAATATTTTAGTTGCTGCCTGTCTGAAAGATTATGCAAATGTTTTGCATAGCATGGGGCGTTCTGCAGATGCCGATCAAATGGCAGATCGGGCCAGCATAATTGAATATGAACATTTAGCCGATAAAAAAGTACTACCGTGACCTACGGATGCGCTGGATGGTGGAAAAAACGATGGCTGGCAACAATGATATCTGTCCTCTCTGCAAAAGTGATATAAGCAAAAACTATCAAAATTTGCTCTCCATTTCTGGGTATTTGCTGGTTATTTTATTTATTTCCTGTTCGTTTATAGACAATGCGAATGCAGAATCGCATGCGGATGAAGAAGATCATTTTGATGGTTCCGAATATAATGCTTCTTCGTTCAAAGATATTAGTTTTGCAAAGCAAGATTATAAGGAACTGCGAGCTACAGCCTCAGTGCTACGCCCGTTATCAAAAGAAGGCGAAAGCGATTTACAAGGTGACAGTCGCGGCACATTGTTGAAGAAGCGCCAAAATGATAAGGGCATTAGGCCGGTCGGCGTTGGGAATAAAAAAGCTGACGCCGAAAATAGCGGCAGAATAACAGAGGCTGAGCATATAGTCCCCGTTGAGGATCTTGCCGGTGATTGGGTTCCGAATAAAATTGATCTTACAAGTAATGGTGCGTTTGGAGTAATTCCGGATAACGGTTCGCCGGTACCGTATCGATTAAATGGACACGTTGATATCGAGCGAGGTAAGCCTTGAATATCACGAGATCTACTCTGCGTGAAGCGCGTGCGGGCACATTTGTTTTGCTCCTTATTGTTTTTCTTTGCCTTAGCCATGATAGGCTGGCGGCATATGCAGCTGGACGTGAGATTAATATTCCAGATACACAATTTCAACCAATATTGCCCACTAAATCAGTTACTATTCGTGAGGCAGTTAACATCGCTTTGCGCAATTATCCTGCGATTGCTCACAGACAATATAAACTTCGCGCGGCAATAGCAAATGTTAGTTTGGCTAAAACTCAATATCTTCCTAATCTAAATTTAGATTGGCAAGAATCTGAAATCACAGGTAATCGTGTTGCTAGCGCGGTTATGAATAATGTCTCCGGATTTGATACTGTCCCGGTTGATTCTGGTCCGCCAAGTACTCATTCCAGTATGCGACCGATTACCAATAATCTGGAAGGGGCCAATTTAAATTGGCTTTTGGTGGATTTTGGACTCAGACATGCTAACGATGATTTTGCTTATGCAGATGCCCGGGCAGCCAGGGCTGATTTAAAATTAACTAAGCTGGATGTTGCATTTGATGCAGCCGAAGCATTTTTGGCCGCAGCGGCAGCAAAGCAAATTATACGTTCGACTCAGGCTGCTTTGGACCATATGCAGGCGGCAAACTTGAGAGCTAAAACATTGGTTGCTCAGGGCTTGCGTCCAGGTGTTGATGCTGCGGATCTTGATTTTGAAGTTTCGCGGGCGAAAATTTCACTGATTAAAGCGGAAAAAGAAACTAAGCTTGCTCTGGTCGATTTAGCGGAAAAGATGGGCACCGCAAACGCTGATATTGATGTGGTTTCTGAACCACTCATTCGTGGTCCGTTCAGAAACTAAATCATTGGGTCCTTTTGATCTTACATCACATCCATTTGCTTTGTTAAAGACAGCAGAAGTGGAAAGATGGAGGGCGAAAGTAGAGGTTCTTAATAGGGCCTATCGTCCACACTTGTGGCTAAATTGTTCCGCTTGGGGAAAGGGGAGTGGTGACAAGGAGAATCCGATTCATCAAGAAGGCGGCGGTGCCTTGCCTCAAGTGTTCAATTATATGCTTGGTTTGTCATTAAGCTTCCCAATCATGGAATACTTTCCACTGAAAGCAGAGAAAAAAATGGCGTTGAATAATGAGCTGGCGGCAAAAGCCAATCTCGATTTAGCCCTTCAGATTTTAGAACGAAAAGATGCCAGAGCAAGAATATTGCTTGCTCAAGCCCGCCGAGTAGCTAACGAGACACCGATTATGGTCCAAGCGGCGACTGTCAGAGAAATTAAAGTACTAAAGCGCTACAGTACTGGTCTAACTAACATGGTAAGCGTGGCAGAGGCAGAGCGCTCCTTGGCTCAGGCACAAGTTGAAGACGCACTGGCGCAAATTGAATTGTGGCGATCCATTCTTGCTCTTTCCTATATACAGGGTGATCTTCGGCCATTCCTAGAGCTGGTGGCTATAGCAGAAGGAAATACAGGACCATCGCCGACTTACCATTCGACAAATTAAATAAATTCTGGTTCAAAAATTCTCTAAAAAAGGCAATAAGGAAAGACAAAAATGTGGATTATCTCATCAGCTATGAAACGTCCGATCACAATTGTGGCCGCTGTTTTAGCCATTATGTTGATATCCATACTTGCCTTGACCGGTATGAAGCGGGATATTTTCCCCGATTTAAAAATTCCCGCCATTTATATTATTCAGGGATATGGTGGCATGTCGCCGGCACAAATGGAAGGCTATATCACTTCGACCTATGAATTGTTTTTCCTCTATGTGCCTGGAATTGAGCATATAGAATCCCGCTCTATTCAAAATGTTGCTCTGATAAAAGTGTTTTTTCAACCGGATACAGATATGGCTAGTGCGATGGCTGCGGTTGTAGCAATGGCCAATCGTGCTACGAGCTTAATGCCACATGGCACTTACAATCCTTTTGTGCTTAGATTTGACGCCGGCAGTTTGCCGGTTGGACAACTTGTACTTTCATCGGATACGAGACCAGTAAGAGAATTGGAAGACCTTGCCTATGTTCGAATTCGTCCATTGCTTGCCACCGTCCCTGGTGCAGAAGCCCCGCCCCCCTTTGGTGGCAATATCAGAAGCATTATTGTCAATGTGAATGCTGACAAATTGCGGCAATACAATATTTCCGGGGATGAAATTATTAATACTATAGTAACCGGCAATAGAGTGTTGCCTGCCGGTAATGTTAGAACTGGCGACTATCTGCGCATCGCTCCGGTTAACAGCGATCTTCCGGATATTCATCAGCTGGATTATCTACCCATACGAACCGGTCACGGCCCGCAAATTTTCATCAAAGATATAGGCGATGTCGAGGATTCATCAGATATTCTTGCCGGCTATGCGCTTTTTCAGGGGCATAGAACTGTTTATATGCCGGCAGTCAAGCGTGCAGATGCCTCCACTGTTTCGGTTGTCGATGCTCTGAGAGCTTCATTGCCCAGAATGCAAGCAGTCTTGCCGTCCGATGTCAAAATCAGCTATGAGTTTGACCAATCTAAATATGTCAGAGAAGCCATTAATGATGTCTTTCACGAAGGAGTATTGGGCACAATATTGCCAGGTTTGATGATTTTACTCTTTTTGCGCGATTTGCGCAGTACGCTGATAGTGGTGACGACAATTCCTCTTGTCTTTACTTATCGGCAATCGTTGGACTCTGGTTGTCCGGACAAACGATCAATATCCAGACTTTAAGCGGATTAGCTTTGTCTATTGGTATTTTGGTTGATGAAGCTACCGTCAATATTGAAAATATTCACAGTCATCTAGCAACTTGGAGTACACAAAGCGCGGGCTATTTATGATGCTTGTGTGGAGACAATGGTGCCCCAACTTTTGGCAATGTTATCAGTGGTGGCAGTCTTTATTCCTTCATTTTTTATGGTTGGTATTACTAGAGAATTATTTATTCCATTGTCGCTTGCAGTTGGCTTTGCCATGATTGCCTCAACAATTCTGGCTTCTACTCTTGTGCCAATTATGTCGGCGTGGTTATTAGATGCACATGCGGAGAAGCATGATTCCAAGCCCGATTTTTTGGATTTGATGAAGACGCGGCTGAATGATTTTGTGAAAATGCTTTTACCGGTGCGTTATGTGGTAGTTGGGCTTTATTTTGCTAGTTAGCATTATTATGGTGATTATTCTTATATCAGTCAATAGGCAAAGAATTATTCCCCGCTTCGGCCAGCAGTCAATTTCGTGTCAGAGTAACGGCTCCAACCGGTATGCGGGTGGAGGCATTGGAGAGACGAGTGCTGGTGGCACTTGAGGAAATTAAAAAGGAAGCTGGTCCGGGAAATGTGGAAAAGACCTTAGGCTATGCCGGACAGCAGCCGCCAATGTTTCCCATTAGTTCTGCTTTTTTGTGGACTAGTGGTCCGCATCAGGCGGTGTTGGATATACAATTACGTGAAGATGCAGGCATTGATATGCCCAAGTTTAAAGATCGCCTTCGGCAAAGATTTGCTAAGGCGTTACCTGATACTAAATTTTCATTTGAGCCGGGAGATTTGGTCAGTCAAATTATGAACCTTGGTTCGCCAACGCCGATTACGGTGCAAATCATGGGACACAATCTAATTGCCGACAAGTTGTTCGCCATGAAAGTTCTTCACGAAATGAATAAAATAAACGCTTTACGTGATTTGCAATGGGGACAGCCACTTGATTATCCTGCTTGTCATATAAAAATTGATCGCGAATTAGCGGGACAGCTGGGTATTACGGCTGAAGAAATTGGCATGTCCTTGCAACCGGCTTTCTTCTCCAGCCGATTTGTTAATCTCAGTCTTTGGCGTGACAAAGACAGTGGTTTTTCTTATCAAGTACAAGTGCAGGTGCCTCAGGATCAGATCAAGTCTAAAGAAGATATTGAGAATTTTCCGGCGATGACGCAGCTTGCGCCAGGAAGAATTGCGTCCTAAAGGTAACGAAGAAGACGCCGAAATAGGTACGGGAATATTTTGGTAGTCATCCTCGCAGGCGTCAGCATCCACTTATATCGGATGTAGCAAAAGTGGAATACGGTGTCACCAATGGCGAATTTGATCGTTACAATATGATGAGAATGGTTTCGTTGACGGCGAATATTGCTGGTAATGATCTTGGTAGCCGTTGGCGATGCTGTTCGAGCTGCTGTTAAGCGGGCTGGAGCACCTCCGCGAGGCGTATTTGTGGATGTAACAGGACAGGTGCCGATCTTACAAGATACTTTTTATCATTTGCTGACTGGGCTTGCTTTGGCCGTAGTAGTGATAACATTGATGCTACTGGCTTATTTTCAGGCAGCGAGCATAGTGTTGGTGGTGATGTCCACAACACCGGCAATTCTTTTAGGTGTGCTGACGATGCTTATGTATCACCGGTACAACTCTAAATGTACAATCATTTATGGGAGCGATTATGGCTGATTGGTGTAGGGATGGCTAATGCTATTTTGCTGGTGGTATTTGCTGAAAATAATCGTCGTGACGGAATGAGTGCAGAAGAAGCAGCGATACATGCTGCCCAAAGCAGAATGCGTCCAATTTTAATGACTTCAATTGCTATGATTGCCGGCATGGTACCGATGGCACTTGGCGGTGGACAAAGTGCGCCATTAGGACGGGCTGTAATTGGTGGATTGTTAATGTCTACTTTATCAGTATTGACTTTACTGCCCCTGGTATTTGCAATTATTCAACAAAAGGCGCCAATACATTCACCATCGTTACATCCTGAAGATCATGGCTATTAGAAATGAGGTAAAAGCAAGATGATAGATATGTCTGTCGGTGGGAAAAACAAAACTATACTAGCCATTACTTATTGGTCTGGGTTTATTAACTGCTGGCTTTTTTGTTTGGAAATGGTTTTTTGCTCAGCAAGACGCCGAAGAAGTCTCTTGTCGCATCAAGTACAGTGCCGGTAGTGCCCGTGGTCTTAAAGACTCTTTTCCGAGAAGATCAACTGCCGGCTGAAATTGAAGCTTATCAAGATGTACTTATTTATCCTAAGATGCCTGGTTTTGTGAAATGGATTGGAGTGGACAGAGGCTCCATTGTAAAAAAAGGACAGCTAATGGTGACTATGTATGCGCCTGAATATATAGCCCGCCGGAATGAGGCATTGGCGCAAGTTGCTGCCGCTCGAGCGGCTTTTGCTGCCGAGCAATCTAAATTTCAAGATGTAAAGGCTGATTTGAAAAAACGCCAGGCTAATTTGCTAGCAGATCAATCGACCTATCAAAGAGTTTACGCTGCCTCTTTGGTACCTGGAGTAATAGCAGATAACGATGTAGTGCAATGGGCACAGACTGTTGAAGCCGATCGCCAGGACGTGAATACGTTGATTAAGCGCGTCAATGCCAAAAATCATGAAGTGGAAGTGCGCCAGGAAGAGTGTAATGCTAAAACAAAAGCCTATGATAATTTTGCCGATTTTGCGTCTTATCTAGAAATTCCAGCTCCATTTAATGGCTATATAACCGAGCGCAAGATGCATGTCGGTAGTTTTGTCGGGCCAGATGGCACAGGTGCTTATCCACCCATATGCCGCATAAAGCAATTGGATTTACTGAGAATTGTTGTTCCGGTTCCAGAAAGAGATACAGCGGGGGTTATTCCAGGGTCAGAGGTGAGTTTCTCTGTTTCTACATTTCCCGGCAAAAAATTTGTTGGTACAGTGGCTCGCATAAGCAACAATTTGGACAAGGCTACCCGTACTATGCCTGTAGAATTGAATTATTTCAACCCGAATTATCAAATTCTGCCTGGTATGTTTTGTGAAGCGTATTGGCCAACTCGCCGTCGTGAGTCGTCGATGTTTGTGCCTATTTCAGCGGTGGTAACAACGCCCCTTGATACTTTTGTTTGCAAAGTCGAAAATGGTATTGTGGAGTGGGTGTCCGTGACCAAAGGGCAGATTATGAATGGAATGGTTGAAATATTTGGCAGTTTACACGAAGGGGATATGGTTGCTCAACACGCCAGTGAGGAACTGCAAAATGCATCACGAGTAAAGCCTGAGGTATCGAGCGCAGTGCCGAATAAAGAAGCTACGATGTAATCAAAATGAACTGGCGTTTGTATAGGAGTTTAATTTGAATATCCCAAGCTCTATTGCATTTGGAGTCAGCGGAACAGTCATTGTTTCGCTTGTTTGCTTTGACGTATTTCAATCTATTATTTTGCCGCGTGCTGCTTCACGCCGCTTACGAATTGCGCCGCTATTAATCGGCAGAATACTTTGGCCAAGTTATCGCTCCATCGTGGGAAATCTGCCAATTCTATGGAGGAGCTCTTGGTATAGAGCTTTTGCTCCGGTAGCGTTTGTCACCTTAATTGGCGTTTGGTTGTCATTTTTAATTTTTGGTTTTGCCTTTTTAATTCTGACAGTTGGCAATTACGTTAAACCTCCGATCACTCAACTGTCCGATGCAATATATTTTGCCGGCACGTCCGTGTTAACTTTAGGTTTTGGGGACATGATAGCGGCGCAATGGCCCGCTCGAGCAATAGTCCTCATTGCTGCAATGCTCGGTTTGATATTTATGGCGCTGGGAGTTTCGCTTTTATTTTCCATGCAAAGCTATTTTCAGCAACGCGAGCAAATAGTGAACACTCTTATGAGCCGAGCGGGTAGTCCCGCATCAGGCGTGGTTCTTTTACTTAGATATCGTGAGCTAAATATTGTTCCCAGTTTATCCAATACTTTTGTACAATGGGAGTCCTGGGTGGCCTCGATATTGGAAAGTCATAGTGCTTATCCGTTGCTTGCTCATTTTAGGTCTGGGAACGCAGAAAATTCATGGCTTGCCTCTGTGGGAGCCACACTTGATGCTGCTACTCTTCTTCTAACTGCAATCGACAAAGATTGGATAGGCGAAGCAGATCTTTATTATTGGATGGCTGTAAACACACTAAAATCAATCTGCATTAATTTAGCATTGGCACCCCTTGACGAAGAAACTATTACATACCCTGATTATGTGCAGGCGCTTGCGATTCTTAAAGATGCGCGTTATTTGATAAAAGATAATCAGTCGAGCTTCGAATACTTTAAGGCCCGGCGCTCCGGTTATATGCGTTACTTATTGCCACTATCGCGATCATTGAAATTGCCCCGCCATGTCTGGCTGCCAGAATTTAAAGATTATTCATCAACATCGCTAAAACCTAGTGGGAGTTCAACTTAAAACACAAAGTTAACAACTTATTTGACTTCTGTTGAACAGGCTTTCATGAAGGCGATCAGAACACTACTTATTCATTATTTTATGTATTTATCCCAACCAGCATAACGTTCGACTATGCGACCTTTGGGCAAGGAAAGAATAATCAAAAATATACCGGAAACCAATTCACTGCAAAGTACTATTGGCAGATGTCTGGCAAAAAGAAGGGACAGTACAATCAATACGGAGCCAAGCAGTAGATTAGCAAAACGGGCGATGCGCGTCACTTCAGCGCAAGCGACAGCCGCTACCGTCACCACCATTGCACCCACTATATGATCAAAGTTTGCTGTTCTTCCGGCGAAAGGCAAAACATCCGGCCGTGCCATGAGCCATATTCCGACGGCGATCTGTATTGTAATAGTCCATGGTACCGTTACACCTTGGACACTGGCAATCCAGCGCTGGCCAAATGAGTAATCTGTGCGATCTGGATCTTTAGCGCCGGAGCCTACTATGTTCCCACCCATCCAGAATACGTGCCAGAGATTTTTCCTCTGCGTCTTTGCCGCAACCAGAAACTGACCTACGGCAATAGCTTCGTGTACCGCAAGAGGCACCGATATCAACAATGCCGCAGCGGAGATCAAACATAGTCCGCACCATGCGCCCACTACAACTGGCTGCATGATTACTAAAACAATACTCGTTACGCCCAAGGGTATTACTAGAATTGCAAACATTACGACTATAAATGGCGCTGTGCGCCAGCGTGCTCGGTCGCCCATAAAGCCGGTAAGAACCTCCATGATATAAGCAACCGCACCAAATCCAGCATCCGAGATGGGCAAGGATCTCGAAAGGGCTGAACCTGTTACTTTATCGGTACCCTCTCCAAAAAAAGGATCCCAGGCAAGATGTATATATCCAAGCTGGTGAGCTGCCAAATAGCGTGAAATGAAAAAACCAAGAAGCGCCAGGGCAATCCCGAGCCATCTTCGAATCCAGGAGGATGGATTATATGTCCAGCCAGGAGGCTGGTCGGGTCCAGGAAGTTCTATTCCTGCGTATCCCGGGGTGCCTGGTACCAAAATTGAAAGTGCAATTATGAAACAAGCGATCAGAGTGTCGATCAAATAAACCGCCGGCGTTGGAGACCAAAAAATTAGCGGAGCGAGAAGTAGCCAAAATGCCACTAACGGTGTGCACCAGCGCAGTAATGACCGACCTGGAGAAAAGGACATTAACTCAAATAAGATTATCAAGACACCAGCTATAGTATCACTCCTTGCAAGCGCACAACTTCCGTAATCAAAAAGGCAAGGGTCTGTTATAAGCCAGAGTGCCAAAATACAGTTAGCTACATAAGTCCAAAGGGTTTTGTAATGGTAAGCCCGAACAAGGTTTTGATACTCTTCTGGGATTTTACCGCTTGCTTCTTTAGCTTCTGTAATTTCAAACTGGCATTGATTATTATGTTGACTTGTCACGTCTGTTCTCCATTAAGTGAAATTTGTCTTCGTGCCACAGTTTAATTAGAGGAATTTATTTTGTGCTTCATTAGATTTGCAGACTCGCGCCGGAACCGATTCTGAATATATCGGACTAATGGGTATGCGAATTGTGCTAATAGACCATTCGGATTAGAGAAGGCTAGAATTTCGTAGGAAACTATGTCGGTGCTTTTGTCCCACTCCAGCAAGAACCTCTCTTCGCCGGTTTCTGCGTGTTCCGGTAGAGTTCCATAGCCAAAACCGAATTTGGTTACCGGACCTGCTTCATCTATGATATAGATGATTCGGCATGCATTAAGCGACCAGAAACAGCCATGCCAGGCAAGGACTGCGATTATCGAATTTGGCATAATCGCCGCATTCCGTGGATAGGTCTTCACCCAATTTACATCGAATTGTTGCCATTTCTTAAATACAACAATTGCCAATGCAAAGACGTTCGCTCCCTTTCCCAGTTCTTCTTTTACTCGATCCGTTCCGTATCCAGGTGGACAAATACCGTCTTTGGTAACTCCCACTTCCGGATATGAAACCGGGATAGATTGCTGGCGATTAATGAATTGTTGAATAATGTCTTCGGAGGGTTTTTGTAGCAATAACATGGCTAACAATATAGCAATGTTTTAAAAAAGAATCACCCAAAAAGATTAAACCGAAGGCTTTGGCGCCAAGCGGTAAACAGCTAATACCGCCAACAAATAGCAAATTGTGCCGGTCCAGAAACTGGCGGCTATACCAAAATTTATTGCTATCACAATGGCTAAAACCGAAGCACAAACAGACGTAGCACCATTAATCCCCCACAACCATGCAGTAAGATGAGGAGCTTGCTGATTAGCAAGCTGCATACCAATGGGAAAGCACATTCCCATAAAGAAACCAAGTGGCAGCATCATGGCTATTGAAACACCGATTCTGACAAAGATATTGGCTGCACCGAGTGTTGAAGTGATGGTCGGAGTTACAGCACCAAACAGTAAAAGTAAAATCATCAATGTATAAAGAGATGATTTTGGATTAAAATTGCGACCCATAGGCATAGCAAGACTACCAATACCACCGGCAAGCAATAAGGTAAATAGCACGACTGACAGTCCATAAATTGGATGCCCCAGGAAAATTATCAGTCTCTGCATTTGTGATATTTCAATGAACATAAAACCAAGTCCTATGCTGCCGAAGTAAGCCAGAAGTGGGTATGCTGCTTTGAGTGAGTATTGACGAGCTTGCAAAAGCGCAGGGATGAAGATACACAGAAAAGTAAGAATCATTACAATAATAGTCAAATAGGCAAGAACACGTACGGCACTATCATTCAAGCTGCTTTTGTCCATCCAGATCTCGTCCTTAAATAGATCCGCAGGTTTGAGAAAGTAAAAGAAAAATGGCTTATCATCAGTAGGCGGCGATATGTTTACCGGAAACGCGGATAATATTTGTTCGTTTGCTTGTCCGGCAGCAAGCTTGGTGCACATGGAATCTAATGCGCTGCTAGGGCTAAGCACCACCCCAAAATGTTGCGCAGCAGCAAATGTTGTAGCGGCACGAATGTCCTCTTGTGAAAAGGGATCTTTGCTTACTAGTAAGGTGGCAACACCGGCGCCTGTGTGGCCACCATTGGCGTCTTTCATTTGTGCCACAATCATAATATTATTGCGCGGGTTTTTTATACCCAAGTTCTGCAGTGCTGCAACGGACAGTGACTCTAAGCGATATAATTCAATTGGATTATTCTGATAATACCATCGCGTGATCGACAGAATTCCCCTAGGCGCCAGGTGATTGAGAAAGATCTCCGCAGCTTGGATTGTGTATAAAGAATTCTCAGTCAGCACAAAGGCCCCAGCGGCTGATGCGGCGCAGGTATCTACCAGCGAAATTTCTATAATGTCATATTTTTCTTTAGAGCAGGCAACGAAGCTGCGCGCTTCGTCGTTAATCAGTTTTACTTGTGGATAACGGTCGAGATGTCCAGTGTAGTCGCCGTAAACTTTGGTCAATGTGTTGAGAATATTTTGGTTGATTTCCACTCCCTCAATCGATTGCTGCTTAAATGCCAAAGCAGAAAGAATGTCTCGGCCGCCACCTACTCCAATCACAAGAACGCGGGCATTCGATCTAAGTTTATGGGCGACATTAGTAGCGTCGCATTTAAGATAATCAACTTTACTGAAGTCTCCATGAAAACCGGTTAGGATTGTCCAGGCGATATCATCAATCGCTAGGAGTAATTCGCTTGTCTGTTTATTTTCGGGCCACGTAGAACTTAGTCCCCATGCATATGGCCGGTGTAAGTCTTTGGCATCGCCTGTTACAGTGATGCGCGAAAAACAATTCCATTTTTCATAGAGAGGAATGGACTCTGGATGATTTTGTGCCCACTTAATGCGAAAGAACTGCTTTTGATCTATAGCTAGAACCGCGTTGTTTACTGAAGCGATAAACAGAATAAGTGCTGCCAGCATGCTCACTAACTGCCAATTTTTTGATTGTGCGGCCAAGGCAAAGAAATATGCGGCAACAGCGGAAACAGTAGCAATAACTAAGATTGCTGTTGGTCCATCGACGATTCCCAGAATGAGAATGACGAACAAACAACCAAAACTAGCACCGGCCAAATCAGCAGCATAAAGTTTGCCAATTTGCAGAGGGAATTTAGTAAGAGCAAGGCAAGTAGCAACACCGCTAAAGACAAACGGTATAGCAATTAGTATATAGGTAGTCGTCAAAGATCTAATCATTACTTGCGTTTGTTCGGCGATATAATGCGGCATGCAAATAAGCAATGCAATGCTGATTACAATTGTGATTGCTAAGCACAATGCGCTTGCTGAGAGGCATTGACGGATCTTTTGATCGACAAAAAATTGGGGATTGAAATAAACAATCATTGCGCCAACTGTCATGCCAAACATGGCAATGGAAATGGCCATGAAAGCAAAGTGATACCACATTGTCACGCTAAATAGGCGCGTCAAAATTATTTCAAAGGCGATTGTGGACATGATCAGCAGGAAAAGCCCAATATAATCATTGCCATTGGCTTTTAACTTTTCTATCGAGCTCATCAATAAATTTCCATTATCTAGTCTTATTTATCAACCGGACGTACGCCTAATGGTAAGAGTATATTTTACACACTTTTCAATTAGGGCATGTTAACATGCTCATTTCCTGTCAGGAGCTGCAAACCAGCCAGATCCGCCGGTGCTTTTAATAAGTATTGTCTGAGACAAGCTAAATGTTTTACTTAAAAAGGCGCTTATTGATCATCAATGGTGCATTATTGACCGATAGATCAGATACAATCTGGTTGCCGATATTCAGACAGGGTGATTAATTATGGCTTACGTTGATTTGCGTCAATTTATAAAAGCGCTTGCCGATGCCGGCGAACTAATTACTATTGACACGCCCGTTTCTGCTGAGTTGGAAATTGCTGAAATTACCGATAGAGTCAGTAAGAGCACGAACAGCAATAACAAAGCCTTATTGTTCACCAATGTCAAAGGCTATGAAATGCCGGTGCTTATCAACGCTTTTGGCTCAATGAAGCGTATGTGCTTGGCGCTGGAAGTAAATAAGCTTGATGACATTGCTGCCCGTATTAAACAGCTAATTAAGCCCAAAGTGCCTGAAACATTTATGGAAAAGCTGGCATTATTGCCCACTCTTGTGGAATTGGGCAAATTCCCGCCCAAACTTTCTCATACGCCTGCTCCTTGCCAGGAAGTGGTAATTACCAATCCATCTCAGTCCATGCTGGATAAACTGCCAATCATTACTTGTTGGCCAGAAGATGCTGGTCCATTTGTTACTCTGGGTACGGTCATTACACGTGATCCAGCTACGGGTATTAGAAATCTGGGCATTTACCGTTTGCAAAAATATAGTAATTCCCAAACTGGTATGCACTGGCATAAGCATCATGATGGTGCAAAACATTTTGAAGATAAGCGCCGGCAAGCCGAGGAAAGCGCCCAAATTTCAGGGAAAGGAAGTGGCAAGATTAGTGAGCCGCCTAATTATGGAACGTTCTTTGCCGATCCGTCGTCTTATGCGGGCGAATACACAGGGGCGGAGCAAGCCCCGCCCCTACGAGGGAATGCAGTACGCGCCGGTGTATCGCATCAGACTAATCCTTCTCCGGCAGCAGCTTATACTAATCAGACTGCTAAAAAGTCTGATCAAAATAGACTAGAAGTAGCAGTTGCTCTGGGTTGTGATCCGGCAATTACTTACGCAGCTTCTGCGCCTTTGCCACCGGATATTGATGAATTGCTTTTTGCTGGATTCTTGCGGCAGAATCCTGTCCGCCTGACCAAATGCAAAACAATAGATTTGGAAGTGCCGGCAAGCGCAGAAATCATTCTTGAAGGTTATGTTGATCAAAGCGAATTAAAAGAAGAAGGTCCCTTCGGAGATCACACTGGCTTCTACAGTTTAGCCGGTCTATTTCCTGTTTTTCATGTCACCGCTGTTACACACAGGCGCAACCCCATTTATCAAACAATTATTGTTGGCAAACCGCCGCAAGAAGATTGTTATTTGGGCAAAGCAACAGAAAGAATTTTTCTGCCCCTGGTGCAAATGTTGGTATCTGAAATAACAGATATGAATTTGCCCTGGGAAGGTGTTTTTCACAATTGTGTCATTCTTTCCATAGACAAACGCTTTCCCGGTCATGCTCGCAAAGTAATGAGCGCTGTCTGGGGACTTGGACAAATGATGTTTAGCAAGTTTATTATTGTGGTAGACAAAGACGTCAATGTTCACGATCTATCCGAAGTAGCCCTCAATGTTTTTGGTAATACTGATCCCAGGCGGGACATGATGTTTGTTGATGGACCTCTGGATATTCTTGATCATAGCTGTCCTATTTTGGGCTATGGCTCTAAAGTAGGCATCGACGCTACCAGAAAATGGAAAGCGGAAGGATTCAATCGTGATTGGCCTAAGCCAATTGAGATGTCTGACAGCATCGCCCAACTTGTTTCTAATCGGTGGTCTGACTATGGCTTCAATTAGCCCCACGACCCCATTTTTGGTCATTTGCCTCATTTTTCCCTTATTTAGCTGACTTTGCTTGCTTCTTGCTTGGCTAACCCACCCAGCTGAATGCCTCTGCTAATCACCATTGCGGGTGATCATGACTAGTTGGCAAAACTGAGCATTTGCTCAAAATCCAGGCTGTTATTGACTTTGCGGGATCGGGACAAAATGTCACCTAAGCAGATGCGTCTCCCAGTGTCAATGTCAAGCAAAAGATTTAATCTAAAAACGTTGAAAGTTAGGCTAATCGGGGCATAACAAGTTTACATACCGATAAATACGTTTGGCTAAGTGGCCAAAAGACTTTCGGATGTGGATGAAAAGATAAATTTGCGATGGGTTTCGACAGAAGGGTTACGTCGGGCTTAGCGGCCCTATTACTATTAATAACACTTTCACTCCAACCAGCCTGGAGTCATCATATAGATGCGAAAGGGGTTTACCGGCAGGCATGGGAACTGGTCAAAGACAGTTACTATGATCCGGATTTTAATGGTCATGACTGGACAGAAATGGAACATAAGTATGACAGTCAGATCAAAAACGTAGACGATGCCTATCACGCAGTGAAAAAGATGCTTGAAACGCTCAATGACCCCTATACCAGATTTCTAGACACCAAAGCTTTTCAGGATGAAAATGACGCTATTGATGCGCATATAGTAGGTATTGGTGTTAACTTACAACAATCAAAAGACCAGGCTCATTTAATCGTCACGCGCACTATTGAAGGTGGCCCGGCGGAAAAGGCCGGTATTACCACCGGTGATGAAATTGTGGCGATCGACGGTAGTACAGCTCTGGGTATTACTCCTGAACAAGCCGCTGAACATATTCGCGGCAAAGTCGGCACACCTGTGCAGCTGGGAATAAAACACGCCGGCAATAATAAGCTGGTTAAAATTACCAGACAAGAAATTGAGATTCGAGCTGTGCAAGCCAAAATGCTTGATTCCGGCATTGGCTATATTCAATTAAGCACATTTATTTCTAGTGATGCCGCTAGAGAATTTCGCAATGCCCTTAATCAATTGGCTAGTGCAGATGGTCTAATTATCGATTTAAGAGATAATCCTGGTGGTTTACTGGCTAACGCGTTGGAAATAGCGGACATGGTTCTCGATGGTGGCACGATTGTCAGCACAATTAGCCGTCAAGGACGTCATACCGATTTATCCTCAGGGCAACCATTAACCAAGCAACCAATTGTTGTTTTGGTGGATGAAGAAAGTGCCAGCGCCAGTGAAATTCTCGCCAGTGCCATTAAAGACAATGAGCGCGGTATCGTGCTTGGCACGCGCACCTATGGCAAAGGTGTGGTGCAGGAAATCAATCGCTT
Source organism: Candidatus Melainabacteria bacterium (assembly GCA_963767815.1). Classification (GTDB taxonomy): domain Bacteria; phylum Cyanobacteriota; class Vampirovibrionia; order Obscuribacterales; family Obscuribacteraceae; genus CAVYFJ01. The sequence goes on from CAVYFJ010000005.1 coordinate 378,012, forward strand.
GCCTGGTGGTGCGGCAATACATATTACGGTATCTCGCTATCTGACACCTAATGGTTCTGATATTAATAAAGTGGGCATAGCGCCAAATATTTTAATTGAAAACAAAGATGATCAACTGAAAATCGCCATTGGCTGCTTGAAAGACAAAATTGCCGGCATCAAACCGGTTAAGCCAACACCTCTGTTAACATCAGCAGTGAAATAATAACAGGCGCTTAGCATAAGATTAGAGATAAACTGCTCTAATCAGCGTGGCGTTTCGCGGGCGGTAAGATTTCGGACTCTTTCAATAATTGCTCAATCGAACTGGGCGGTTTCTCGCGTTTGAGGCCTTTGACAAATAACGCATAGGGATCGTTTTTATCACCCTGTTTACGCAGGCTCTTTTCGTCATTAATCCAAGCATAGATAATCACCTTTTTTGTCCGCTCATATCGGAAAAATAGCCGATAACGACCGAATTTAGCTCGCTTCCAAAACCGGTAGTTTTCTCCTAGAGTATTGCCTTGATTGAAGCGATCATGTTCTGGATTGTCTGGGATTTCTTTTGTTATTAGTTGAACGATACGGGTGAATAATTTTACTGTGTTATGGTTTTGATATGTATTCGGACTAGCCTGGTAAATGCGTTCAGCTTGCGCTAAAAGCCTGTCAAATTCTGCTTTGAAAAGTTTGTGCTGAAATAACTGCCAGCCGTTTATTTTCATACCGGCGTTATTCTAATTCATTGTCGGAGACTTTTACCTTTGCTGTTAAAGCCTTTGCCTTGCGAATTTGTTCCTTGCTAATTGGCGTAACATTATGCGGATTATCGAGGATGTCTTTCTCAATGAACGCTAAAAAGGCGCCAACGACAGGATCATCTTCTCTGTGTTTATCTAAGCTATCAGTTACAGATATTAAAAGCTTTCCTGGACCAATTACATCAGCTCTTACCTCTGCCTTTTGTCTGAATTCGGGATGCTGCCTGAATAGATCCTTATCTAGCCGTATGGCCTCTGATGTGCCAGTGGTGCTTATTCTGCCTTTGTAACTCATCTTAAGATACGCCTCAACTATGTATACGTATTATGATACGTATGATCAGATTTGTCAATTGGACAATAAAAGGACTAAATCGAAGGGGGACCGAGTTCTTTATTTTGGTCCCTTTCCCCTATGCATGCGCATGGGGTCTGTGCTCATTACGTAGATAAACGTATCTCTACCGATCCCATTTTTAGGATAAATATAAAACGATAATACATCCGGATTTAAAATTAGTGACTCAAACTCTTTCAGTTCATAGAGTGCAGGCGGTTTTGCCAGTTCAGCCTTAATCTCAGGGATAAGTATATTATCTACGCGATTCCTTCCAAACTTCATGAATGTGTCGTGGATAATTGTACGCACTGGGGTTTGTTCGCTTTCACTTATTTTGCCATCATCAATTATTCACTCTAGTCTTCATTCGTAAAAGGCTCGAATCAATTCTAATTATAATTTGTGAGATATTTGTGAGATTTTGTCTCTTATTCCATTAATAAAATTCAGGAGCAGTTTGCACCGCCCCTGAATTAATTCGTGATTGATTAGCTGATTTAATTAGTGAATTAAGCGCAGGAATGACCACCGCTTGTCGAACAGCTAGAAGCAGATACGCCAGTGCCTTTCTCTTTAGCAAAATCGTGATCGCTCCAACTATCCCAGCCGCCAGCCAATTCTTGGACTTTATAACCATGCTTAGCGAGGAACAAGGCTGCTCTAGTTGCTAATCGGCAAAGTAAGTCATAGCAATAAACCACTGTAGTGGTGTCCTTGTCTAGCTTAGGCAGGTGCTTTTCTAAATTATCAAAGCTGACATTAGCTGCTCCTGGAATATGCCCCTGGGCAAATAATTCTGGTGTGCGCAAATCAATAATTTGTAGTTTTTCCTTATTCTCTAAGGCTTGCTTAAGACCATAGGGAGTAGTTTCATACTGTAATTTGGCTTCAAAGAATTCAACAGCTAATGCTGATTCTTTGGATATTGTTTCAACGGCCATGATTGACCTCCTAAAAGAACTATCCCTTTGTGGGATATTGCCATCTACCATCAAACATACTAGAATAAAGTAGTATACAATTACAAGTAGGTACCTAATAGTAAGCTAGTATCTAAAATAATACTATTGAGATGGAAGGCTGATTTACCGAATGGTTATTAACAGTGAATTAAGTTTCTTTATACTTATCAAGGATTTTGTCGATAAGCTGATCTATTAAATTGTTATATATGGGCATTAATTAAAACGGAACGGTTAATAACAACCTTACGAAATACTGATAAATTTCATTTTTGAGAGACAAATATAGATGGTATTAATTATGGTATTAAGCTATGTACGATAATTTTGAATGTCCAATCATGGGCACTATTGCCATGATCTCTGACAAGTGGAAAGTTTTGATCATTTATAAGCTGTGCCTGGGCACTATGCGCTTTAACGAGTTAATGCGGGCTCTGGAAGGCATTACTCAGCGCGTATTAACCAACCAATTGCGAGAGCTGGAAGCGGATGGGCTGGTTAAACGCAAAATCTACGCCGAAGTACCACCACGGGTGGAATACTCTTTGACAAAAGTTGGGCACACGCTTGTGCCTGTTTTAAAAAAGTTTGAAGAGTGGGCAAGCGAAAATTGCGATGAGTTAATGTCCGTGCGCAAAAAAGCTAAGAAGTGCAGTAAAACCGTAGCGAACAAATAATCCTTTGAGCATTGTCTTTGTTGTTCACTGAGCGGGTGTAGATAATATTTTTCCCATATATTGTATACAATTACTTATATATCGTATACCATAATTTCTGACTATAAGCTGTTAGATCCAGACGATGCGTAGTAAAGAAATCAATTCGAGAAAAAACTGTCCATTACATGACGGAGTGCAAGCAAAAATTCGGCGGATGATCATTGGTCACCGGCTGGTACCTGGCGCCCGTATTATAGAGTCACGCTTGTCTACGCAGCTTGGCGTCAGTAGAACACCACTAAGAGAGGCCCTATTTAAACTGGAGCAGGAAGGGTTTATCAAAAGTGACCTGGCCCGCGGATTCACCGTGAATGATTTGAGCGCGCAAGAAGTTAAGGAACTCTATCCCATCGTGTGGACTCTGGAAGCATTAGCTTTGCGTTTGGCAGAGCCTCATATAGGCAAAGTTGTAAAAGAGTTGAAATCAATAAACCGGGAATTTGCCGGAGCAATCGGTAGTCCGGAAAAAACAATTGCCATAGACACACACTTTCATGAAACACTAACCAACCAGTGTCGTAATCGACATCTAATTGATCAATTAATTTCTTTAAGACAGCTAATAGTCAGATATGAGTTTGCCTACATGCAAGATGCAAATTGGCCAAAAGAGTCTTACGACCAGCATAACGAGATCATAAATGCCATTACCAAAATGGATCTAAACCATGCCATAACCCTAATAGAGCAAAATTGGCGTTGTGGTATGGAACGCATTTCAACATGGCTTGAATGGACACAAGCAGAGGAGAGACGTAGAAAGTGAATAATCCAACGACTGACAAATTTGTGGTTTTATTGAATAAAAAAATGGAGCCGGGTGTGGCGATCAATGCTGCTGCCCATATGGCAGCTTGTCTGGTGGCGCGAGCAAATGATAGCCAGCGTGAACGAATGATGTTTATTGATTATATTGACGCCGATAGTAATAAACATTCATCTTCCGGTCTTTCTCTTATCGTTTTGCGGGCGGATAATTCAAACAAAATTCGGCAGGCAAAAGAAGCGGCTAACGAGAAAGGCATTTTATCTATTGATTTTCTAGAATCAATGACCGGGCAAACCTATGTTGAGCAGCTGGAAAGAACGAGTCAGTTAAAAGAAAGTGAGCTTGAGTATTATGGCTTATGCCTCTTTGGCAATAAAGCGGAGATAGATACAATCACAGGCAAGTTCTCTATGTGGAAAATTTAGAACGCTTTTCGTGGAGATCTTCACTGCGCAGATGATCTGGATTTAATCGATAGACATAAGGGCGTGCTAACCGAGCCATTGCGGATGTTGGGTGGTGCCATCAAACTGTGTGCTTGATTTATACCGTTCCATGGCGCCATTTTCAGCAAGCTTAACTGTCTTATCGAGTAATGCCTGGCGTTCAACGTTGGTCAGCGGTTTATAAGTATGTGCCACTGCCAGCGCTTGCTGCAATATTTCTATTGATTCGCAACCAGTTATGACGACACTAACTGGCAAACCGAGAGCATAGCGCAGGCAATCGGCACCACTTACGATACCACTACGTGGGATGGCGCCGAATGCCATCGGTTTCATAGCCAGTACGCCTATTTTATGCTTCGTCAGCACAGGCAATACCTTTTGCTCAAAGCTATCATAGTGCGCGTCCATAACATTTAAAGGCATTTGTACGGCATCAAAATGAAAATCATGTTTAAACGCTGTCTCCAACATTTTAAGATGAATGGCCGGGCTTTTGTGTCCAGTAAAACCAATATAGCGAATTTTGCCGGCTTTCTTTGCTGCCAGCAAGGCTTCTATTGCTCCTCCTGGAGCAAAACAAGTTGCTGGGTCGCTATCTCGAATTACCTCATGGATTTGCATTAAATCAATTCTGTCTGTTTGCAGACGCTGCAAACTCTGATCGATTTGTTCAGCAGCCGTCTTGCGATTGCGCCCGTCAATTTTGCTCATAAGAAATACTTTGTCGCGATACCCGCCACGCAAGGCCTTACCCATGCGAATTTCACTCTCTCCGCCATGATAGTCCCAGCAGTTGTCCATGAAATTGATGCCGCTATGTATAGCTGTGTGGATTAGGCTAATGCCTTCTTTTTCGTCCGGATTGCCGATGTGGTATCCACCTAGTCCAATAATTGAAACTTTTTCTCCTGTTTTTCCAAGCAGGCGATAAGGTATATCATCATGTAAATTGCCGGCATGAGCGAATTCTGTTTGCGCCAAAATTGAGCTTACTGCAGCAGCAAGAACAAATTTGCGTCTGCTGATTGCCTGCACCTGATTTTCTTTTTTCTCTTCAACCATTAGTCGATATTCCTCGCTAAATTGCCTACATAATATATTTGCCTTTTAAGGCACTAGTTTAATACTTTTGTCATTGTTCAATTGCTAAGCAATGGGCTAAGTCTTTTAATATTAAAGATGCCGCTTGACTTCAATAGCGGACTCTGTTTGAGAGGAAGGCGTGTTATTATAGTCGCATGACTATATTTTGCACGCACCAGACTATTTTGGGGATATATGGGCTCTCACGACAAAATTAAGACCACTAATTTCACTTTGCGCTTGCCGGAAGAATACCGCAAACGCTTACAACTGCAAGCTGATAAGAAAGGCATTAGTGTAAACGCTCACGTTTTGCGTATTTTAGAAATTCATCTGATGAATACAGGTTTTGGTCCAACTTCTATTACTTCTTCCACTACCGGGCGTCTTTTTGAAATTCGCAGTGAGCTGGTGCATGATAGTGTAGAAGATACCACCTGGGCCTTTTTCATCAACGAACCTAAATATGAAAAGGAACGGGCCTATTACATGATTGGTGTCGGCAGGAACACATTACGCGATTGGAATGTCAAAGACAAAGTGACAGTAGCCAAAGAAATTGGCCTATCTCTATTGAATTTTTATAACCGGTTGGGACTGGAAATCGATCGTTTGAAATGGAATCAATTTCAGGGTCTTGATCATGATGGCCGGCGCATTATACAAGTGTCTGAAGTGCCAGAAACCATGGAGGAATTCTTGGCTGTATTAATGGACGGTACCTGGAAAGACATTTATATAGAAGAGAGTGAAAAAAGCCAGGACATTCGCCGCGGTAGATTGGAATCTGCCCTCTATCGATAAAAAGGATAGCTTGCAAAAATCATGACTCAGTTTTGGATAGCTTTTATTTTGTTTTATTTTTGGCATGCACTCGGTGTAACCATTGGTTATCATCGCCTGCTATCGCATAGATCATTTAGATGTCTAAAAATTGTCGAATATTTTTGGGTTTTGGGTGGTTATCTAGCATTTGAAGGATCACCTATCTGGTGGGCGACAATCCATCGAGCCCATCATCGCTATGTAGAAACCGATCGTGATCCCCATACACCTAACAAGGGATTTAAGCATGCTTATTTTGGCTGGATGTTGGCAAAAAAATATCCGGACTATATGGATCCAAAAAAACAAAGCAAAGATCTAGTGCGAGATCCCATCTACAGATTTTTAGATCAAAATGGCAATTGGGAAAAAGCTCACTGGCTAACGTTTGCTATTGGTGTTTGCTTTCGTCTTTTCTTATTGGCTTTATTTGGGTGGCCGGTTTTTCTTGCCAGCACAATAGCCGGTGTTTTAGTTCTGCAAGTTCCTTTGCTTTTAAATGTAGTTTGTCATATACCGAAACTTGGCTACAAAACCTATGCTCTCGATGATGATAGCGTTAACGTTTGGTGGGTGGGAATATTGGCTATGGGTGAAGGTTGGCATAATAATCATCATGCTTTTCCCGGCTCGGCGCGCTCCGGTCTTCTGCCGCATGAAATTGATTTCTCGTGGCTGACCTTGCGCTTGATGAAAGCATTACGTCTGGTGTCATGGATGCATGAAGCAAAACCGGCAATAAATAAAGCTAATTGAGGCTGCACTTTATACTATTGGGATAACCGTTTGTGAACATCATCTCTCGCAGGTGAAATTCTCCCCAATTGTTGTTGGTACCGACACCTGGTGAAAAATATCCTTGATCCTGAACAACTATCCCGTTGCATGCTCCATAGGGCATCTGCGACATTTTGCAATCGCCATAGGGTGCAGTGCACACTGTCTGGCCATTTGGTAAGGTGATTGTGCTATTTGGTGCTGGAGCCGTATCAATAAGTGAGTTTTGAGTGAGCGCTTGCTGGATAAGTGGATCAATACCTGTGCCTGTGGGGTATGGTCCAAACCAATTATCCTCTGTGGCAGTGATTGCGTATTGGTCATCATACAAACGGGTCTGACCAGGGTTAGGGGTGATTGGAGTATAAGTCATGCCGCTTGGGAGAGTACTACTCATCACCAAGTTGCCCTGGTTCGAATCATAGATTAGATAGAATATCTGACCAAGATCAACGGGTGCGCTATCAAGAGCGGTATTCAGCTGAGTCATAGTGACCGTGTCACTCATTTGTTGTGCGGCAGTAAGCAGGGCTTTGAGAAAGTTAGTATAGCTGGAGTCATTAGGATTAAAGGATCCGCCATTATTGATCATATTTATATGTTTAAGCAATTGCAATGGTGTAGCCACCATTTCAAATTGGGGACCATTACTTGGTTCCGGCCATGGATAATGCACCCAATTACCATTGTTATCAAAAGGTTGGAAATAACGCATACCAGAGGTAATGATGCCATGATGCTGCATATTATTCACTTTTGGTCCCCAGTTATATAAAGTGCCAGTGCCGGGGATAAAGATACCTTGGCGAATATTACTCGGTAAAACAGGAATATTTTCAGTAAGACCCAGTCCACCTTTTATAGCTTCAAGTTGAGCCTTAGCATATTCAATTGCCGTAAATCCATTTGTTCTAAATTCTCCAACTGGTGATGGTAAATAGCGATAGCCATAATTGGCGGCGACTACTGCAAATAGATTATAAGTCCAGGCTGGTCGTCTCCCGTAAGATGCTTGAAACGCCTGATCGGGCATGAGGACAAAATCAAGAATTTTTAAAGCTGATGCTATCGTGACAGCATGTCCAGGCGTAGATGTGGACTCTACCAAACTGTTTGGTACAGGTGAATTAGGATTGTTTTGAAATAGTGCCGGTGATCCCCCTGAAGTTATTAGCGGATCTAGACTTGCATTATGACCAAGGGCATCAGTACCCACTGATCGGTTATATGCTATCCAAGCTGTAAAAGCTTGGATTTTATTTAACAGAGGTGAGATATCGCCATCGGGCAGACGATTGTTTAATGCTAAAAGGAACGGTACTGAGGGGATTGGAGATTGCGGAGGTCCATCGACAATATTATTGAAATTGCTTGCTGGATAAACATAGTTATTGGCCTTTGTATATGATGCAACCAAATTTCCTGAGACATAATTTCCGACTATGGAATCAGTGCCGGCGATAACTAGTCCTTCTCCCAATGCTCCAGTAACGTCGCTTTGATAGGATAATAAGTCGAATATACAAGGCTGAGAATTATCAAAAGCAATATTTGTAGTAGGAGTTAAGTCTACATTGCAATAGCCTCTGGACTGACAACCTGCCGAATTGAATCCATTTGTACCTCCGCCATTAGCGCTTGCCATATTAAAGGCAAAGTCGCCACCACCAACAACATCGCCATTAATCACCGCTATATAACCAGGTTTGCCCGTAACACCTGTTGTACCTGTGCCCGTAGTACCGGTTGTACCGGTGCCCGTAGTACCCGTAGTACCGGTTGTGCCCGTACCGCTAATGGGCGTAAACGCTCCATGTTGCTCTAAAGTGCCCAGAACGGCTGCAGCTAAAGCGCTTATGTTCAGATTATTGGTATCGCTATCCGTTTGTGGGACAGATTGTCCTGCCAAGCAAAGGGCATTGTATGGTAAGTAAATTTGCGCTGAATTAGTCTGGCCAGGCGGAGAAGTGTAATAATTGCTGCCGTTAGGGGAGACAAGGTGCGTCATTTTTTGAGTTGGAAAAGGTACCAGAGCCAGTCGCAAAGGTTTGTTGTGGCTATCAAGAAATCCAGTTTGATTAGTCAAAGTATTTAGATCAATAGCCACTCCACCTTGTATAAGTTTTGGTCCACTATTGTCTGATGAGACACCGGATAGCACTTTGGCCGCAATTGTTGCAACCTGTGAACTTTGAGAGGTATAAGCGGTGGGGAAAAACTGGTTTGAGGCCCCATTGGGATCAATATAATAACCAGGCTTTAAAGTATTTGGCATTAAATTCGTAGAAGTCGGTGAGCCTCCAGAACACCTGTCAGGAAGTTCATTATCCATATTGTCTGCCATGAGAGTAGAAGCGGCATTGGTCAGAGTCGCAGAATTTATTATTTCGGTATTAAGTTGCTGGGCAAAAGTATTGGCTGCTTCAATAACCGGGATGGCACTGTTAATAGCGCCTGAAGTGCCATTAACGCCGGCATTAATAGCCATCTCCAGGGCGGAGGTGGCACAGTTATTGTAAGCGAGTATATTGTATAGGGCTGGATGACTTGTACCATCAGAAGTTGTATATGTCCCATCCGAGCAGATATTACCATTTGGGTCCACGCCTAAACCTGCAAATTCCGGTGTTGATGATGTTAATGACGCTACTTCAGTTGGAGTGAGGGTGACGGCAAGAATTTGTTGCACGGCAGCTAGTGCAGCTGCATCAGTGGCATTAACTACTTGTTTGTCTCCGCCGATCATTCTAGCAAAATAAAAGAAAGTGGTGGCAATGAGAGCAAATAGTATACAGATGGCAGCCATTAGCGCCATCACAGCACCGGCCTTTTTGCGTAATTTGTTGCCTGTATTCATAGAGCTTATTTTGTTCTGTAACTATTGAAAAGGGGAATTTTCTTGCTTAACAAGATACTTGCCCAGCAAATTGCAGTTTATGTACGTCTCACAAATATCTCACGAAATTATTATCTGCTTATACCCGCAAAGGCGCGCTGGCAGACTGGCTAGACAAAGATCGTGTTGCTTGGCCAACATCTCACAGATATCTCACAAACAGCTTCTTGAGAATAGCCACACAAAGATCATCCTATATATAGGCAAAAAGGCAGATCCGAAGCAATATCATTGGCGGCTTGAAACTGGCTTTCAGGCTGTGATTCTTGTAACCGGTATTGCGCGCTGCGGAAATACTTCTTCCACCATTTCCTCAGTCTTCTTTAGCAAAGCAGGAAAGCCTAAGCGCTTTAGCGCAGAGATTACCACCGGATTTGGTACTTGTGAAACAAGCCAGAGTAGATCTTCCTTACGCACTAACTCCGATTTATTTAAGACAGTAATTATTGGTTTATCTATGGCGCCCAGTTCGCTCAAAACATCATAGACGCTATTTACTTGATCAATGGCGTGAGGATGGGAAGCATCGACGACATGCAATAAAATATCGGCAATGGCCACTTCTTCTAATGTAGAGCGGAATGCAGCCACCAAAGATGTGGGTAATTTCTTGATAAAACCAACTGTGTCGCACAGCAAAACAGTACTATGATCCGGCAGGGTTGTTTTTCTAGTTGTTGGATCCAGAGTAGCAAATAATTTGTCTTCAACAAAAACATTTGACTTTGTCAGAGCATTAAGTAAGGTTGATTTACCCGAGTTTGTATAACCGGTAATTGCCACAACGGGTATATGATTTTCGTTGCGCATGCGCCTTTGCGTATCGCGATAATTTTTAATGCGCACGATATCATCTTCCAGATGATTTATTCGTTGGCGGATGCGTCGGCGATCAATTTCCAGTTTTGTTTCACCCGGACCTCTGGTACCAATACCCCCACCCAGACGGCTCAATGCCGTCCCTTTGCCTATTAAGCGCGGCAGAAGATATTTAAGTTGGGCAAGCTCAACTTGTAATTTGCCCTCGCGTGTGCGTGCTCGCTGCGAAAATATATCAAGAATCAGCTCTGTGCGATCCAGTACTTTTACAGAGGCAGCCTTTTGCAGCGAATTATGTTGCAAGGCAGTTAATTCATGATCAAAAATAACAAGATTGGCACCAGTTTCTTGAACCAATAAAGCTAATTCTTGTGCTTTGCCAGCGCCCAGGAAAAAAGTTGGGTCGGGTTCCCGTCTGGTTTGAGTCATTCTTCGCGATACCGTAGCGCCAGCAGTGCGGGTTAATTGAGCCAGTTCGTCTAAATCGTCTTCCATTTGCCAGGGATCAATCCCTTCAGTAATTACGCCGACCAAAATGGCCCGCTCTTCGCCGTCGCGCACAGCTAATCCTGGTGTTTGCTTTTGAAACTCTTCTTCTAGCGCAGCAATTAGTGCTGTAAAGTCTTCTTCTTGAGCTAATCTGACTGTGCAGGGAGGCATTTGTTTCCAGAGTCTTCCTTCACTGTCGCGACCCGGCAAAAGATGAGTGATTTGAATTGAATCCGCTAGACGACTTTGTTCGCCATGCGAGCGGCTGAAAGTACCACGCGCATCCACATTAACCTGGGCTAAAAGATCAAGGCGGTTTTTAGCTAGGGCCATTAAATTGTTTTTGTTGACACCATTGCCAGACTCGCCATTTTTGGCTGGTCGTCTTTTCCTGAGCATTTCCCTTATTGTTGAGCTGCGTGTATATAACTCGATGACCGCATAATCTGCCTGGGCCAACTCGTACTTGTCTCAATTCAGGTGTATTAACTTGCCAGGGTTGACCAAGAGTGACGTTAACAATTTGTCCTCTACGATTGGCTACCAGGGATATGGGGTGCTGCAGTTGAAATGATATTTCTGCCAGTGCTTCTGCTAAATCTACGGTTAAAATTCGATCTGGGGGAAGTCGCTTTTGTAATAAGCGATTTAGTTGATTAATTTCCGACTTTTTCAGTCCTTTAGTCTTGATTAAATCTACTGTGCCTGTCAATCGATAATTACCTCCATTATTTAGACCTCGCCGCTTGGCAATTATCGCCAACAGCAAATTCATCAGCAGAATCGCCTCCCCAAACAGTATGCTTGCCTTTTCGGCCAGGGATTCTTTCAGCTAATGAAAAACCTGTATCCATCATTCAAGAATAATCATACACCTTATCTGATTCTTGAATTGAACATTTAATATTATCAACAAGATATTGCTAGATTGTGCCTTGACAAAGGTCTCATGCCTGATTCACCACAAATGGCTGGATTGGGCAGAATTTTGCCTGGGTTGCATAATAAATCAGGGTCAAAGGCTCTTTTCACCGCCTCCATAGTCGCCAGATCAGACTCTGAAAAAAGAAAGGGCATGGCTTGAGCTTTTTCAATGCCAATGCCATGTTCACCGGATAACACCCCACCCAGGTCAACACACAATTTGAGAATTTCGTAGCTGGCTTTCAATACTTTTATGCTCTCACCTGGTTTAGACTGATCGTACAATAAACAAGGGTGCAGATTTCCATCTCCCGCATGGAAAATATTAGCGATGGTCACTGAGTATTTCTCGCCAATTTTTTTAATCGCCTCAATTGCAGCGACTAATTTGGCTCTGGGCACAACCCCATCTAAGATATAGCCATGCGATGCTATCCGGCCATAGGCAGCAAAGGCTGCTTTGCGCGCCTTCCACATTTTTGCTCGCTCTTTTTCTCCTTCGGCCCAGGCAAAGCTTAAGATTTGGCAGGACTTAAGCATCTCTTCGATTTGCTTTTTTTCTACTTGAACATTTGCCTTTGGGCCGTCAATTTCGATAATCAATAAAGCCTGGGCATTTCTATTAAGACCAAGATTAAAAGCATCTTCAACCGCATTAATTGTCAAATTATCAATCATTTCCATAGCGCAAGGAATTACACCTGAAGCCACTATTTTTGATACTGTTTCGCCGCCGGACTCAAGGGTGGGGAAATAAACAAGAACAGTTTCCACTGCCTGCGGTAGGGCAACTAATTGTAATGTTGCTTCCACAACGATCCCTAAAGTACCCTCTGAACCAGTCAGCAAACTGAGCCAATCTAGACCAAGCCGGCACATATTATCAGTACCAAATGTGGTGATCGTACCATCTGCAAGAACAACCTTTACTGCCAAAACATGATCAGTGGTTGTACCATATTTAAGTGTATGCGGGCCGCCGGCGTTTTCAGCGATATTGCCACCGATTGTAGAGGCCGTTTGGCTAGAAGGATCTGGAGCGAAACACAGATTAAACTTGGCTGCCGCTTGCGATACGGCACTGTTAGTGACGCCTGTTTCTACAGAGGCGATACGATTATCGGCATCTATGTTAATAATTTTTGTCATTCTGCTCAAGACCAGACTTATGCCACCGCATACGGTGGTAGCACCACCAGACAGTCCAGTACCCGCTCCTCGGGCAGTAAACGGTATGCGATGTTCACGGGCAATTTTAATTACCGCCTGTACTTCTTTTATACTGGCCGGCAGGACAACCAGATCTGGTCTAACTGTATCCAGTGTCTCTCCGTCGCAGCCGTACAATGCCAGATCAATCGGCTCTATAAGCACATTGTTCTTACCGACAATAGATCTTAGATTTTTGGCAATTGCTCGATAATCTTTTTTGGTAATATTCTTGAGCAAGCCCGTCATTTGACCTCTAGCACTAATTGCTGTATTTCTTCTTCATAAGAATTTTGATTTATGGAAATCTGATTTCCTTGACAAAATATGTCGTCTGTGCTCTCCACGGCACCATTCCTGCTCTTTGTTCGTACCTAACTTTTATCGTCTGACCATTTTCAAAAGCAGCTTTTAAATCATTAACCAGTCTTTCTTTATTCGGATCCCAATTATCCACCGAAAATCTCCAAATATAAGTAACGGAGAAATTCCCTTGTGTCAGAACCCCCTCTGCTTCCCAGCTTTTCCATATGAGACCCCTTTGGCTTAGTTGTATTACTTTGATTATTCTTTCGCCATCGCAATAGTGAATATTGACACCTATCAGTCCCCAAATAGGGTTTGCTAAAAAAGTACAAAAAAGCCGAGTCCTATGATTAAGAAGAACTTCTTAGCCTGTTGCTTCGATTTTTTTTTACGCTCTTCTTGATTATGTTGCTTTTCTTCTTTTGTAAGCATAAAAAATACGAAAACCCTTTCATTGATGGCCCGGAATCATTTCTTTATCGCCAGTTGTATATTTAAATCCCTGCACGCCATAATTCTGAGTGAACATACCCGCTTTATTTACTGTTGTTCTTCTTGATCCGGTAGGAAAGGTGAGTACATCTGATTGTCCGGACATGGAATTTACAACCATCATCACCATAGCATTGAAGGCCACATTTGCACTTTTTTGTTGAAGCTGTACATTGATAATCCGGCCGTCTCTTGTCACCGTATATGTTACATAACAAGCGAGCGGATGGCTATATTGAAAGGCAAGCTGGGCAAGAGAATTGAATTTTTGGTAAATTGCTTCGGCTACTTGTTTGTGCCATTGATCCCATGCTAATTGCATATCCGGCGTATTGTCTGGATCTGCTATTTCTGTTTCCACGCCAGACAATGGACCTTGATCTTCAGCGGATAAATTAAAAGGTGACGAATCAGTCGACGCTGAATCACTTAAGCCAGGCACTCCTGAAGAAAATTCTCCCTTAAAACCCGGATTAAGTTCTTGTCCGAAGGGTCCCGTGCCGGACGCAATTTGACTACCTGGATCATTAGTTCCTTTGGATGAGGCTTTATCACCGTTTAAATCAAAAGCATCAGGTGGCGGCTCGAATGTTTCGCCAACATTGGGTAGATTGGATGGTCCGCCCTTACCAAACGAATCTTCATTGCCCTTTAAATCTCCGATACCCAAACTGGGCCCTTTACCTGGTGAGAGGTAATTTTGCTCTTTAACGTTGCCTTTGAGGATAGTATTACTGTTTTGAGCAATGGAGACTAATTGAGAACTGGAGACAACCAGGCATAGAGCAACGGCAGGCTTAATTAAAGCGCTGAGGGGCTTAGAATCGGCTTTATAGCGGTTGGCAGCCTTTTGACTATCAATCATATGATAAAGCCCTATTTTAAGAATATTGGCTAAAATATCCGGAAGTCTTAAATAGATTGTCATCGAAGCCCTGATATTGGACCAAAGAGTTGTAACATACTATCTGCAATCTATTTTACCCTTACCAGGGAACAGCAACAAGTAAAATATCTTGCCTAATTTCGTGGAATTCCCAGCTTTCACCTCAAAGTCAATGGATAAAATAGATTGGAACAAGTTTCTGTCAATCAACTCGGGCATTATAGACAGTCATGCTCATTTGCAGAAAGAATTTTATGCTGATGAACAGGAAATTATAATTGATAACATGATTGCTGCCAATGTCAGGCAGATAGTGAATCCGGGTGTAGATCTTAAGTCCATACCCGAGCTGATTGACTTGGCGCAAAGACACAACAATATTTTCATTGGTTTGGGACTGCATCCTCATCAGGCAAGCGAATGGGACGAATCAGCAGAAAAGCTGATCAAAAATTTTATTACAAACGATAGGGTAGTTGCCGTTGGTGAATGTGGTTTGGATTTTTTCTACAATAACAGCCCCCGGGAAAAACAAATTTTTGCTTTGCAAGAGCAGTTAAAAATTGCTCGCCAATTCAATAAGCCGGTAATCATCCATTGTCGAGATGCTTGGGATGAATTGCTAACTATTCTGACTGAACATGGTGAAGAAGTCAGAGGTGTTTTGCATTGCTTTACTGGAGATCAAAGCATAGTTAATCGATTTAGGCGTTTCAATTTCTATATTTCTTTTTCAGGAATCCTTACCTTTTCTAGGTCCACTGCAATTCAAGAAGCGGCCAAGATAGTGGATGAAAATAGATTGCTAGTAGAGACTGATTGTCCGTTCTTGGCGCCACACCCTCTACGCGGACAGCGCAACGAACCGGCCTATGTCTGGTTTGTAGCCGAAAAATTAGCGCAGTTAAGAAACCAGTCGCTTGCCGAAATTGCTGCTGTATCATCCAGGAATGCTCGGCAATTATTTGCCCTGCCCGAAGGATAATTATTTAATGGGTACTGATGTCTTCACTAGGTTAACCAAGTCATCCATGAGTTTTTTAGCTTCGGTACCGGATGTAGAATTGGGATCTACCTTGGTTAATAGGATCATTGCTTGTTCTGGATCATTGTTTGCCAGATCCGATTTGGCTAAATTTAAATAGGCTTGATTTAGTTGATCTTTTTCTTCGGAGGTTAGGGGAGTAGCTAATTTCTTTGTCTCCAAAATTGTTTTCGCTTCCATGTAATGGCGAGATCGCACTAATGCTTTTATCGAAACTGGTGATGGTATCTTCGTTGTTAAAGCAGAATAGATAATATAGAAACAAGTGCCCAGGCATAATGAAGCAGTGATTGTTAATAATACATGCGACATATTTATTGGTTTCGATACGCTTTGAGCTTTCAAAGCCGCGGCCCTTGCTCTAGTGCTTACCAGTGCCGATGGAGCTCTGTCCATCTTTTGCCAACCTTCAATGCGCGACAAGCTTGTTTTGTATCTTTGCTTGGTATAAACTTCTTCTGATTGCTGTTCCTTAGGCTTATCTGAAGAGGCAGTCAACTGTGTGCTATCGCTCGGTATTTTGATATTGAATAGTTGTTGACTTACACTCTGTTCGGTCGCTGATTTTGCTGTCATCTCAGTGGCTCGCCTGCAATCTAGCAAGTCTCTAGCAGTTTCTTTTGGTGAACCTGCATATTCCTTAGCCGGTGCCATATCAGTTTTGGAATTCTGAGCTTTTTTCGCAGCCTCAATCAATCGTTCCACAGTAGTATTTCTGCCAGTATTAGTTTGCTTGTTGAATAGTTGCTCACCACCACCGGCTGAATTATTGGCAGTATTTAATTGTGCCTGGGTGGCATTTATCTCTGTCTCAAAATTACCAGAGACAGGCTGTTGATTCTTTGAGCTGACATTTGACTCGACTGATCCGGCACTACCCCCTGCAGCAGAATTTGCTACAGAGATTGGCCCGCTATTCTCAGGCGCATTTAGGGATGTTTGAGGAACTGCCGCTTCCACTGGCTGAGCGATTTCTTTGCCTTCTGCGATCAAGTCGGCATTAAGCGTAGATACTTGCGCTTGAATGCCTACACTCGTTTCAAAAACATTTTTGTAATAGGACCTATCGCCATTTGGATTTAATTTTGCTGCTTGTTGCAGCTTAGCAAATGGAGAAGAAGAAGTTGCTGCTTGTAACTCAGGGGATGTGGAGGCGAGAGCTTGCCAACTCTGTTCAAACTCCTGGAAAAAATCCTCAACGGTTGGTTGCCGATCTGCTGGTTGTTTCGACAGGGCCCGGGCAATAACATTTTCCACCGCCTGAGGGAATGCCAAGTCTGTCCTAACGGCTGATAATGTTTGAGGCAATTCATTAACGTGTAAAACCATCACATTGACATTATCTGTTTGGCGAAATGGACGTTTGCCGGTCAACATTTCAAAAGTAACAATGGCCAGTGAATATATGTCGCTGCGAGCATCCAATTCGAAACCCTGGCATTGTTCAGGACTCATATAAGCTGGACTGCCGGAGACAGTTCTTGGTTTTTCAAACTTAAAAGTTGACTGGGCATGTTGTGGCGAATCGGCAATGCCAAAATCGAGTAATTTGACGTAATCATGCCCGTGATCAGTTTCTTGCAAAATGATATTTTCGGGCTTTAAATCTCGGTGAACAATGCCCTGACGATGGGCTTCAGTAAGTGCTTCGCAAGTTTGGCGAAGAATGGATAAAACTCGCGTTGGCTCTATTTGTCCCTTTTCTCTAATTAAGCGGCCCAGCGTCACTCCTTCCAGATAATCCATGGCGAAGAATGGCTGCCCGTCTTCTGTGACACCAGTTTCCCAAATAGTAATAATATGCGGGTTACGCAATTTGCTTGCCGCCTGGGCTTCGCGTAAGAATCTATCCAAGGCGGGCCCGGCAGCGCCTACAAAGCTATGCAAAACTTTAATGGCCACAACCATCTCTCCCCGACCCAGTCGGGTAGCTCGATAAACAATGCCACTGGAACCCTTGCCAATTACCGAATCAACTAAATAGCGATCATTGATTAAAGCCCCAATTAAAGGATCCTTGCCCACGCTTTCCAGCGAATTTTTATCGGTCGGACACTGATCTACATTGTCTTCAAAGTATTGATTGCAGCGCAAACATAACTTCATATCTTCAGCTTTCTTCCATTTATCAAACTAAGCTAACCTGCTTAATAACCCCTGCCTGGACCATAATTGGAAGTTGTTCTATCTTCTCGATTAAATTACGAGTACTAGCTCCTTTATCCATTTTCCTGTTTCCAGCAAGCCGACCAGTTTATTTACTTAAAGGTTGGCTTTTTCACGTGCATACCAATCGCCAGGAAGTCTTGAAACTACGCCAGCTAATTCAAGCATTGTTAAAATAGCTGAGAGTTCACCAGTATTCATTCCCGTTTTTTCGACTAAATAGTCAAAATGGACCGGTTCAGCAGACATTAATTCATAAATTTCTAGTTCTCGCCCCTGTAAAGTGACAACCGTGGCTGTTTCTGTTTCTGGACTTTTGCTCACCCATTGCATTTCTTTTAAGATATCGGCCGCATTTCTAAATAAATGAGCCACGTTCTTAGCGATTAAATTATTAGTGCCAATTGAAGTGGGGCTGTCTATGCGGCCAGGGATGGCAAACACTTCCCGACTTTGCTCAAAAGCAATATGGGCGGTTATTAACGACCCAGAACTCTCGCCGGCTTCAATAACTGCTATAGCTGGAGTGAGACCACTGATAATGCGGTTACGAGCGGGAAAATGCCAGGGTTGAGGACGCGTTCCGGGAAAATATTCTGAAACAAGGGCACCGCGCCCAGTTTCAATAATCTCCTTGTAGAGCGGTTTATTAGAAGATGGGTAACAGACATCCACTCCGCAACCCAGAACAGCCACAGTTTTTCCTTTGCCTGAAAGCGCCCCCCAATGAGCCAGCGAATCCACGCCAAAAGCCATGCCGCTGACAATTAATACGCCATTTTCGGCTAATTCTTTACTAATTGATTTTGCCAGTTTCTGCCCATAGGTACTGGGTTTGCGGGTACCGACTATGCCCACAGCATGGCTGAAATCACAAGCGGGCAACTGTCCTTTGCTAAATAACACCAGCGGCGGATCATTAATTTCGCGCAAAGAGCCTGGATAATCGGGGTGAAAATAATGAAAGGCTTCCACCCCGCTTGCTCTTAGCTTTTCGAGCAATTGTGAAGGTTCAATAGCCTTTTTCTCTTCATTGAAGCGCTCAATCATTGACGGGCTCAACCAGGGAATTTTATGCAAATCTTTAGGCGTTGCCTGCCAGGCAGGCTTGATGCCTTGAAAATGCTCATAAAGTAGTTTTATTTTTTTAAAGCCCAAACCAGTGCCCGAAAGCATATTAAATGCCAGCCAAAAGGATAATTCTTCTTCTTGCTCACTGTTAAAATTTGAAGGTGACATTTTTGAACCAGAATTCCTTTAAGTTTGGGTACCATTGGCAATGAAAACAATCTTTAGTTTACCTTTCCTTGGCGCTTTTGTTTGTCTTTTCCTGCTATCAGGCGGTCAATCATTCAGTCAAAACAGTGCGCATATTCCAGTCATTTTTACGATCGCTCAAATTAACAATGGCATAGATGAATCACTGAATAATTTTGAGGACCAATTGTTTTTTAAGCAATATCCCTCAGAGGATGAAAAAACTCGATTGTCCAGGATAGAAAAGCAAATATTTGGAGAATCATACAATGACAGTGTGGAGAAAAGGGTGGCAAGAATAAAAGAAGCTCTGCCTGCTTTACCCAAACAAACGGCTCCAGGGACGCCTGGCAGTTCTGACCAGCAAAATATTCCCATGCGCACGGATACAGCGACCAGTTCTCCACCTGCTGGATCAAAATCCAATAGCCAATTGCCATCGGATAGCTCAGAAGCTGATCAAGAGGATAAGGCTGAACGCGAAAGGCTAAGAGTAATGTCGGCCAGGGCGTATGAAATCAATACCCTGTTAGCAAAAGCAGTGTCCCTTTACCGACAAAAGCATCTCAAAGAGTCAATTGCCGTATTTAATCAGGTCATTCGCCTTGATTCAGAAAATGCTTCGGCTCATTTCAGCCTGGGTATCGCTCTTGAGGCTAGCGGCGACTCTATAGAAGCGGCTAATCATTATCAACGGGCATTAGATATCGAGCCAGACAATAAAGACTATCAACTGGCTATGCAGGGGCTGAGGAATAAATCTAATCAGCAAAATAAAGACAAAATGGATCAATATAAAATTGATCTGCTTGCCAGCCAGGCTGGGGAAGCTTTTAAACAGGGAAATTACGAGCAATCCTTAGAGCTTAATAAGAAATTAGACACGCTAAATCCCAATCAAGCTCTCATTAAATACAATATTGGCACCATTTATCTTATGCTCAAAAAACCAAAGGATGCTTTGCCATATTACAAAGCTGCTCATAAATTGGAGCCAGCAAACGCGCAATATAGTGATTATTTGCAAAAACTGGAATTGACCATAAAAAATGGCAAACAAAATGAGAAGCCAGGTAAGGCAAATAATTTTTCTCAGCCCAACCAAATGAATAATCAAAATCGCCAGCAGCCAGTTAGTAATAAGTCGAGTGATAAATGGATTCTTGCCAATTTTGGTTTTAAAGTAAAATCGAGCAAAGAAGGTGTGAAGGTTAAAGACATCGTTTCACGATCTCGTGCTGCTCAAGTTGGTTTGCAAAACGGCGATATTATAAAAGTAATTGATGGACTGACAATCTATCAACCTCAGCAAGTGGAAGCAATGCTGGGAAGCAAGCAGCTTGGACAGAGATTTCAGTTTTTGATTTTACGCAATGGGAGAGCTGATCAATTACTTTTTTAAATGATTTATGGCTTGGGTATTGTTTGGCATAGTTACGGTTTAAAAAGATCTTGAAAGACGGATTTGCTAGTATCAGTATCGCGTGCCAGTTTGGCTCTAATTGTTGCAGCTTCTGAGCCTTTGATATTTCCCCTTCTTTTGCGAATTTCCGCCATTTCAGTCCAGCAGGTGCTCAGTTTATCTAATATCGTGTCTGGAAATGTGTAACTCTTTAACGCTTTCAGTTCTTGCTCGAGGCTTGATTCTGCTTTATCAAGTTCTCCGTGTTGTTTATAAAACATAGCCTTGCTTGCTGTCGCTGTAATCAATTTAAATTTATAATCAGCAATATCCGATTCTGTCGTTCCTTTTTTTTGTTTTACCTCTTTCAGTCCTAATTCAACAGAATTTACAATTTCTATGAAGCTATTTCTGGCTTCATCGGTTTTTCCTTGCTTATCTAGCAAATGACCAATGTCAATTTGGGTGTCAAAATAGTCTAGGTTATTCGCTCTTTTTTGTGCTTCTACAGCTTGATTAAGCACCTCGATACCTTGAGCAAATTCACGTCTTTCTTCAAAGAGAACTTTGATATGTTTTATAAATTCCCGATCTTGTAAGAGCTGGCCTTTTTCTTTGTCTAATTTGAGGGACTTGAGTAGATTATTATCTCCTTCTGCTCGCTGTCCGAAACTATATTGTGTTTTTGCTAGTTCATATACACGCGCAGGCAAATCGCTCGGTCTTTAACTGGGTGGCTATCTCAACTTCAAGTTTTTTTATCGCCAAATGCTCGCCAGGAGTGCCGGGAAGTTTTGATAGCCGATTTAAAATTCGCAATGAATGTGGATTAGATTTTCCATAAGTTTCTCCGGCAATCTTCGCCGCCGTTTGCAACGCATTTATAGTTTTAGGTATATTACTATTTTCGGGAGGCTTATTAGATCTCCCCAATCCAAATGATCCACCGAGATTAACTTTTGGTCTTAATGCGTCTAGTTTTATATACTGATCGGCAATTGATTCCAATGTCTTTATTTGTTCGTCCGGTGTGCTATTGCTTTTGACGGCAGTGTAAATTTTATCTAGAGTATCAGCCGCGGCTATATAATTTTGGGTTTCAGTATAAAGCGAAGCCGCTGTTTGTAAAATGGGCAGTAGATGTTTATTGTCTTGGCTATATTCTTTTTCGGCCAGCTGAATTATTTTTCCTATTGTTTCACCCGCTTTCTGCCCGTTTTTGTCCTTAAAATGCGTCCTGGCTAATCTTGTTAGGGTATCTAGACGCTTATCTATGGTTTCTTCCCGGGCGATTTGTATTTTATCTTCGTGCTCTAAGAGGCTTACAGCACAGGCATATTCCTCTTTTGTGAGCAATGATCCGCTAAGTTTCTTATGGTTTGCATTACGCGCACATTATATTTTCCATAAGCTTGTTCAGAAACCTTGATAGCCGTTTCAAGGGTCAAAAGAGCTTTGTTCTGGTAATCATCTTTTTTCTGCCGTGTTGGTGGTAACATCCCCAGATCCTCAATCACTGGTCCTGGCATTTTGTCCAACTTGAAATATGCATCTGCAACCGATTGTAATGTGCTTATTTGCTCGTCCGCAGGTTTTCCTTTGGTTTTTTGTATTGCATATATTCCTTCAAGAATAATTGCAGCATCCTGGCGGCTATTTTGGTAAGCGTCCTTATGATTGGCTAACTGTTTGCCGCTAACAATTGAATAATCGGTTCTGTCAAAACTATCATCATTGTTGGCAAGATCGACTGTATTAAGTTTGGGATCAAGTATTATCGATTTTAGGGCTTTGAAAAGCTCGACCGCTTTGGTCCAGTGCTCAGTTTCAAATGTGTCTCGTTGTGCCAACGTGCATTCAATTAAAGCTGCTGATGTTAATGTACTCAACTGTCCCGGTGATGGTTTCCCCTGGCCAAAAGTCTCACTGTATTTTTTTAATATGTTGTTGGCTACTTCATAATGTTCACTTGCGGTGAGTAAAGCCTTGGTTGATTTAATTCCACTCTGTGCCAAAATGGTTTCGGCGATTTTTACATTCAGTCTTGCCTGATGAGGATTAGGAGGGATTGCCTCTGTCCGTGGCCAAAGTTTATGCAATTCATGATCTAAATCTGATGCTGCTTGAGTATAGCTACTAAGAGCACGTTGATAATTTCCTTTTTCGCTTAAATCGGCCGAGGCAAGATCGCCCTCCCTTTCTGAAGGTGATTTTTCTTTCCAATAATCATTTGCTAAGCCAAAATGTTTAAGACTCTGTCCATTATTGCCGGAAGTCCGATATTGTTCGGACAGTAGGAGATGGTGAGCAGCTATAGACATAGAATTATGTGGTGAAACTGCTTCCAGGATATGCAGTGCTTCTTCTCTAAATTTAATCGATTTATCCCCTGAGTTGACATTTGCTAGCTGATCAAGCGTTGAAACAACTTTATCTAGCTCGGTTATCCGTTTTTCTTTTTCAACATCTGGAGCTGCTTGATAGTCTTTGAGTAATTTGCTCGCTTTGACGATCGGGTCTACTGCATTCTGATCTGGCAACGGTGCTTTACCGCTTGATTTTTCGAAATTGTTTCCCAATTGAGAAGAAGGGCTTGTAGAGGATATACGAGGACCAACAACTTCCTCTAGTAGACGACCAGAAGTTTCATCATCTTGGCTGTTTTCGTTAAAATCTTTTTCTTCCAGCATTCTGTAAATTAACTCGGCTAGATTAAGGCAGTATACTATTCCCCAATTGCCTGATTATCAATCCTCTTTGCTCGTATTTGTCCCAGTTCAAGTGACGAATCTTGTAATAGACAAATCTAAGTTTAGGTAGGGAAGTCCGATTCTCGATACGAAAGCTTACTAATTAATGTCAGAATTGTGGACGCCCCTTGTGCGTAGAGCTAAACCAATTGATATTGAACAGATCGCCAATCTTCATGCGGCTAGCTGGCAAAATGCATATAAAGGCATGTTAAGCGCTGAGTATCTTAGCAGTTGCGCATTGCCAGATCGGCTGAGAGTTTGGCAGGAGAGATTTACTGCGGAAAATCAAGACCGATATTATACTTTGCTGGCTCATCGAGATGAAACACTCGTTGGTTTTATTTGTCTAGTATTAGACGCTGGCGATAGAGGCAGCATATTGATCGACAATTTACATGTTCGCCCCAGCAATAAAGGCTCTGGCATAGGACGCATTCTGATGGCGAATGCCGCTACATGGTTAATAGAAGAACGTCCCTCTTCATGTCTACACCTGTTTGTGTACGAAGAAAACATCAGTGCGCGGGCATTCTATGACACATTGGGCGGACAAGCAGTAGAAAGACAACTCGGATTACGTGATGATGGACAAAACAAGTATTCTCTCAAATATATTTGGCGCAATTTAGCTTGTCTTATCGAAGCTACCTAATCTAATCCACACAAGCTGCGCGTATTCTTTCAGGCAAAGATATAGGGCTTTGCGGCTCAAGATCCGATACGCGCTTGATATTGTATACGGTATCACGCTCTACTGGTACATAACCGGCTTCGCCAATTAAAGATTCCATTTTTTCTTTAGCCAATTGCAAAGGAGTCTTCACTCCAGCAGCGTGAGTAATTTTTTCTTCGCCAATTGTGCCATCAAGATCATCGGCGCCAAAAGACAAGCCTAACTGAGCAAGCTTTTCTCCTAATTGAATCCAGTAAGCTTTAATATGTGGGAAATTGTCCAACAGTAAGCGAGAAACAGTAATATCTTTAAGTAAAGTTGACGGTAGTGGTTCTTCTACTTCGGAAGCAATATTAGTTCCTTCGTAATAACACTTAAGCGGAATAAAGCACATAAAGCCGCCACTTTTATCTTGTTGTTCACGCAATAGCAGCATATGATCAACTTTGTTTTCCGTAGTTTCGCTAATACCCGTGAGCATAGTGGCGTTGGTTTTTAGTCCCAATCCATGCGCTATACCATGAATCTCCAACCAAATAGATGCCGGTGTTTTTTTAACCAGCATGCGCGATCTCACGGCGTCATCAAATATTTCTGCACCGCCGCCCGGCATTGAATCAAGTCCTGCGTTAATTAATCGCTCAAGAGTTTTAGTAAACGAAATCCCTTCCAGATTAGCTAAATACTCAATCTCTACAGCAGTCATTGCTTTCATATGAATATGCGGAAATTCACGCTTTACCGCCCTCAGAATCTCTTCGTAATAATCGAGATTACAAGCTGGATTCAGTCCACCAACCATATGCACTTCACTGATACCCTGGGTTGCTCCACGAGCAACTTCTTCTAAAACTTGATCTATGCTCCATGTATAGGCACCTAATTTGCCTTCTGGATTGGCGTATGAACAAAATCGGCAAGTTTCCACACAGAAATTTGTCGGATTAAGATGCATATTATGAATGTAATAGACATAATCAGCCTTTTCTATTCCAGCCTGGCTGCGGCGAGCAAAGTTACCCAGGGCCGCTAGAGCGAGTAGGTCATCACTGGCATAAAGGCTTAAGGCATCCTCACGATCAAGCCGCTTACCTTCATAAATTTTTCTTGCCAAAAAGAAAAGAGAATGATTACTATCGAGGTAAGAATCAAGAAGGTTATCCGCAGATTTATCCAAGACTGTCTGCGAGGACTGAAACAAATTGGTGTTTATAGCCAAAGACATGACAATTAATTACTCTCTCCATTCAGTAAGTCAAACATTCGTTGACTCAGCTTGATTATTAGCATTATCCATATTTGCCCTGATGGCAAATGTAAGATAACAAATAGGAATGATAAACGACAATATAAGCCAAAAGGAAGAGTTTATGTCGCGCACCTTAAGCAAAGAATCTATTAACAAAACAGGTGTAAGCGTTAGTGTCGATAGCCTGACCAGGGTGCCGTAAGACATTTCGATTTTATTTAAATTAGCAATTAGCTTTCCAATCAGCCCGTAGATAAGGGTCTGTAAAACACAGAATATAAAAGCGAGAGGCACCATAACTATAAAAACAATTAAGGCGACCGATTTTTTTATTTCTTTAATAAATTGATTGGCTGCGTTTTGATCAATGAGTGCGCGGTCTATTGTAGAGAGGTCAATTTGATTAGCTTTGTTGCTGGCGATCGCCGCTATTTCTTCATTCGATCCTGTTTTCGGACAGTAATATACAGTATTTCTAGTGATTAAATACGTACCGGCACATTCGCTGGGAGCCATGGGTTTTTCTCTGGTGTCAAATACAACAATTGCTTGATCAGAGGCAGTCTTTATGGCATAAGGAGAAGGACGGTCTATGGACAATACTCCCTTCACTATAACAACGGTAGGCATTTGCCGAACAATAGGATTGACGAACTGATCAGCAAAATAAGCTACATCCAGCTGCTTCTTAATGGACATGAACAGCCACGTGAAACAAATCAAAAACAATAAATATAAATACGCCAGTCCATGCCAGTTTTTGGCTACGTCGACATAAAAAGATTTAGACCAGAAAGAAAAAAAAGGGGCTTGCCAGCCGGCATACTGTCTCATATCAATTTTCTACTTTGGTCTGTCTCAGCTATTATGGTAATTTAAGATTTCAAGTGAATTGCTTATTGTAGTTATTGTAGTCAGGTCGAAAGACTACTCAGTGCATACACTAGCGTAAATTCAGTTCGCTTTCAAACATTTAGAATGCAAAATGCCTTGTCAATATACCAGGCAAATTAGCGCATATTTGTCGATCCGGAGCTAGTAAGTTGCTTTCCCAGCAGATTGATCATAAGAGTATTAAACAGCTGAAAAACGCTTCCGCGAGAGTTTGTTGCTTGTTTGTATTGCCGTTGCCCCAAGAGCAATCATATGTTCGCTCAGCAAAGAAAAGAATCTTTCCCGATCGCTATTTTTAATTACGGCAAGATGATGTGCTTCTGCCAGAACTAGAGGATAACCTGCGCCTCGATTCACCTGCGCCAGTATCGCGCCGCAAGCTACATGGAAAGTTTCTTTATCCTCAAATAACCAGCGCGGGCATTCCAATCTGGCGATTTCACTACTAGTATGGCAATAGAAAAAGCATGTTTGTAGATCCTCGCTAAACATTTTGCTTACCCTGGCGCGAGAAAGAAAGACAGCTGAGCGGCAGGAATCTTTCAGTTGCCGTGAATATAAATTGCGATCGAGCAAAGGCCAGATAACTGAGCAGGGGAAATCTTCTTCATTTAAGTCATGGCAATTGTTTTTGCAGATACTTTGCTCATAGGGACAAGCCAGGATGCGCATGCTATTTAATACCTCGGTACTTTTGCTATTACTTATATAGCCAAATAAAGGAATTCTTTCGTTTTTGAATATATTGAGAGTGGCGGATATTCTTGCCACATATTGATCTTGATAGACAGGCGGCATATGTTCTATAGACCAGGGCAGCAATGAGCCGTCAATTAAGCTCAGTATCTTCAAGCCAGACTGCTTTGCTAAGCACGCATGCTCACATAATATTTCCAATTCCAGTAGATTTCTTTCTAAAGAAACATAGAGCTCATCAATGTGTAAGCGGCGTCGGTCCATAAGCGGATAGAGGTGTTCACGTTTATGAAACAAATAAGGGAGGCTCTTCAATAGCGGTGGGCGATCGCTACCATAATTAACTTGCATGACGCCAATATTGAGCAGATAGCATTGCAGTACCTCATGCTGATTAGGCATAATTTGTGAGCCATCCGTGCCAATCACAGCAATTTCGTCTTTCAACTCGCTCATTTTGTACTGACTGGCAAAAGGCTCAAGGGGGGTGGCGATGGGCCAAAAAGCCAATCCTTCGTTTGACTGGAGTTTGCTTAATGCGCTTGCTGGTTGTTCTAGAGCTATTTGAAACACTTTTTGTGCTTCTTGCACTATCTGTGCTGCCTTGTCTTGTTCAGACAAGCTGTCTTGTCCAACCAATTCAATTTGTGGCATCAATTTATAGAAATCGAGCATTTGCCCTCGGAAAAGCCATCGATTTGGTAAACTATAATGGATTCTTCGTGCGGCGGCCAATGCGCCGCAGATAATGCAGGATTAATATAAGAATAGAAATGATCAAGCACATGAAGCAAGCTGGACCAATTCCTAAAACCATTGATCTTGCCAAAACTGTAGCTCAAAGGGTCAAGCAAGTGCGCGATCTGCGCAATTTGACCGTGCGCGATTTAGCCCGTAGTACTAAATTTAGTATCAGACGTTTGGAAGACATAGAATCTGGTCTGGAAACCTGGTTCTCGGCAACCGATCGCCAGATTCTGGCTAAGGCGCTTACTATCGAACCCGCCTTAATTGAAGAAGTGGAGGTCAGAGGTGATGATTATGGTTCTGATAAGGATCACCCAATGGATGTACCTGAGGCTGTTAAAAGAGATCTTAGCCAGTCCATTCTTGGCGGCATTGAGTCATTATCATGCCCGTTGTGTGGCAATAGCTTGAGATGCACTATTCAGCAGGGCTTTGATCTTGATGGCCAACCAGTTAAGCTAGCTAAAGCCTATTGTCAAAAATGTCCCTTTATTTTGCGAGTTTAATTAGCTGGAAACTTTAGCGGCAAAACATTGCCGCACGGTGTCGTCTAGCCTGTTTTGTAATTTGCGCAGACGTTGAGATAATTCAACTCGTCTTTTTTGCAAGTCAAGAAGATGGGATCGACGGTGATCAGCCAGGGCAGAACTAAAGGATTTATCCAGTGCTATATCTTCACTATATGTCCACCATAGATCTTCGATTATGCTGCCTATTAGATCATGTTCAGCATCGCTCAACATGTGCTTGATCAATTTATATTCATTTGTCCACACATATTCAATACCTTCGCGGGCTTCTTGTCGCAGATGTTGAGCGGTCATAGAAATAATTTGGCTACATATCTCTTGATTGACAGCCCCGGCAGTCTGGGAAAGCACATGCATAGCTTCTTCCAAAAGATATCGTTGAAAAGCCACTTGGTTGTATAGACATTCTCCTAGATAAGCAATGCATACAGTCTGCAAAATCTTTTCCTTTTCTGGAGGATTGATGATTGCAATTTTGCTTTTCTGGGCGAGCTCTTGAACGACATATAGTGCTGCTTCGTGTTTTTCAACTAATTGTTTTAAACCCGAAATCAAGACGCCGCGCAGACTTAATGGTTGGGCGGTATGTAGATAGTTGCTTGCCATGTAATGCATAATTTTACTTCTGAGAAAATTGAGGTTGGCACTCATTTCTTCAAAAATTCTATGAACGCAGGTATCTCTTATTTCCAGCATCGCTAGAAGAATATGAGGCGTACCAATAGTATCCTGGCCAAAATAACGCGAAAAATTATCAGCTTTCGTGAGGGTAAGGATCATCAAGTCGCTGAAGGGGAGCTGCTTATTGTCCTGTCCGGATACCGCACAAAGTCTGGATAAAAAAGAATTGCCTGGTACACTGCTAGCTGTCGATTCGCATTCTGCCAGGTCTTTATTCAAAGGTGCTTTTTCCATTTCTTTTAGCAAGCTGGTACTATCAATTTTCATTGCCGAAAGAGCCCGAGCAGGAATGGAATTTTCTTCACCAACTAAGGCCAGCAAAAGATGCTCAGTGCCCACACGCTGGCTTCCCTGACGCAACGCCTCTGCCAAAGCACGCATAATGGCTGTTTGCGCGTCTTCTTTCAGGCGATTACAACTGTAAAGCATTAAATTTGTCTCTCGTTTGCTGGTTGCGCAATGGTCTGTAATTAAATATCAGTATAAGTGATGAGGGCAAACTTAATTAAAAGTATTGTCCAGTGAACTTGGATTGTGAATAATCCTTCTAATTCTTAACCTGGCTGTGGTAAAATTAGCTTAGAAATAGTCATCTTTCTTGCGGCTTTAGTCTGTCTAACGCGCCTACAGATAATGTTAGCTAGTATTTAATGATTAAAATGAGTAGTCAAGTCACCAGCGGTTCATATCTTCAACCAGATTATCAGCTAGGCAATCAAGCAGATGCTGATGAACCCCCTCAGACTGGCAGGGAGTTTGACTGGCTTAATGTCTTGGGCTTTTAAGATTATTTATTTTTGGCCAAGTTTGCCTATTGAATCTTTTTTTTGTTTGCCTGATCCGGGCAAACAAGTTTTGCTTATTGTTGATTGATACTGAAAGATGTTGTTTGTGAATCGAAGGTGATTGACTATTTATCAGGTTGCCCTAATACCAATTCTAATTCTTATTAACTCTTTCTTTGTCGCTATAGAGATGGGTTTAGCGCGCGTGAGGCGAACGCGCATAGATGAACTTGTGGCGCTCGACAACAATGCAGCTAAACTCGTTCAATCGGCTCTCAAAGAACCGCAGCGCTATATTTCGGCTTGCCAGTTAGGGATTACATTGGCGACATTGGCTTTGGGTGCTCTTGGTGAAGCTGTATATGCCAGCGATCTGGCTGATTGGGTGGCTAGTATTGCTCACGGTTTTTCATTTTCCTTGCCAGTTGTCTCTTCTGCAAGGGCTTTGTGTTATATATTCGCCTTTGCGGCCACTGCATTTATTCAGACAATTTTTGGTGAATTGGTGCCCAAGACCTGGACTTTCAATCGGGCTGAAACTGTAATCTTGGCTACAATCTATCCTCTACAAGCCTGGTGCTGGCTCACATTTCCTTTTATTAAATTGTTAGAAGGAATCACAGCCATAGTTTTGCGCGCATTAAGAATAGATGAAAAGCCGCTTGGTAGTGCGGTCCATTCGGAGCAAGAATTGAAAATGCTGGTTTCTGCTAGTCAGGAAGAAGGTGTGCTGGAGTCAGAAGAAGAAGAAATGATTCACAGCGTATTTGAGTTTTCTGATACCACGGCTGGTGAAATTATGACTCCCCGTGCTGATATGGTTTGTGCTAAAGCAAGCGGCACGGCAAAAGAAATTATTGAAATTGCGCTTAAGCACGGATTTTCAAGAATTCCGATTTTTGAAGACAGCAGGGACAATATTTTTGGACTTGTGCATATTCGAGATTGTATGCGAGCTGTTCTGGATGATAAGGAATCATTGATTGTGCGGGAATTACTCGCAAAGTGTTGATTGTTCCAGAAAATAAAAATTTATCGGATCTTCTACCGGAATTTCAAAGAAGCAAAACACATATGGCCATTGTTGTCGATGAATATGGCACAACAATAGGGATGGTAACACTTGAAGATCTTGTTGAAGAGCTGGTCGGCGAAATTGCTGATGAATATGACATCGTGGAAGAAATGATTCAGCTTGAGCCGGAAGGGTCATACCTGATTGATGCTAAAATCAGTCTTGACGATCTAAATGAAAAACTTGGCTTGGCTATTGAAGACAAAGAATTTAATACTCTTGGTGGGCACGTATTTGGATTGCTGGGGCGAGAACCTAAGCCCGGAGAAGAGGTTGCCAAAAATGGTTACATTTTGCGGATAGTTGAATCTGATAGGCATCGCATAATCAAATTGCGTTTGATCAAAACAGAAGAGAACAAACAAGAAGCGAAACTAAATGCCAAGGCTTCTGCTTGAGTCTATGATTGACGAAAACCTCAGGCAGAGGGCGAAGAGCTTTTCAGCACGCAAGCGACTGGGACAAAACTTTTTGATCAATCGAGAAGCTTTGCTGACTATTGTCAATTATCTTCACTTAGAGCGGGCAGACAAGGTTTTGGAAATAGGGCCAGGACTGGGTTTTTTGACTGAGATCTTGGTTGCGCAGGCAGACAATATCACAGGGGTGGAGATCGATCCATTTTGTGCTCAGTCGCTCAGAGATTTGGCCCTTCCTCATTTGACTATTATCGAAGATGATTTTCTTAAAGTGGATTTAGCCGGCATTATTGATCAGCCAACAAAAGTAGTGGGCAATATTCCGTATAACATCACTACCCCGATTATTAGTAAATTGTTGGGAGAAATTGGACAACCAGCGCCATGGCTGAATAAAATTCAATCGGTTGTCCTGACGGTTCAACGCGAGCTTGCTGATCGTCTGGTGGCTGAGCCCGGGAAAAAGATTATAGCCAGATCAGTTTACTTATGAAATATTTTGGCGTCACGGAAATGATCGAGACTTTGTCAGCGGCAGATTTTTTTCCATCACCACAAGTAAATTCTTCGGTGATTAAATTTATACCTTACATTCAACAAAAGCTTGTATGCCAGGATCATCTTTTATTGCGCAAAGTAATTCAATCTGGATTTGCTCGCCGCCGGAAAATGTTGAAAAATAATCTGCGGTCCTTGCATCTGAGCGAGACTTCGCTGGAAAAAATATTTATTGATCTCAATTTTGATCCGCAAGTGCGAGCAGAGAATTTAAGTTTGGAGCAATACGCCAGACTAACCGATGCCATCGTCAAAACCAGACAATCCGTTATTCCATAAGTAAATAAGAATAGATGCAAATAAGCGTTATAGCGCCGGCGAAATTAAATCTGAGCTTGGACATTCTTGGAAAGAACGATAATGGCTACCATGAAATTATTACGTTATTTCAGGCGATTGATTTACAGGACAAACTAAGCTTTAAATTCTCTCAATCAAAGCAAGATGAGACTGTCCTTTCGCTTAATCCTCGCGGTGCGCAACCCACACTTTTCCCACTTGATGCAAGCAATCTAATTAGCCGGGCGATTAAGCTGTTTCTTGCTCAATGCGGAGACCGTTCGTTTTTAAAAATTGAAGTAGAGATAGAAAAGAATATACCAATTGGAGCTGGATTAGCTGGAGGAAGCACCAATGCTGCTGCCGCTCTAATTGCCCTAAATCAATATTTTGGTGTCCGCTATACTGATACTATTCTTGGTGTCCTTGCTGCTCAACTTGGTTCGGACGTCGCCTTTTGCCTTCAAGGCGGATTAGCTATAGGCCGTGGTCGTGGCGAAAAACTAGAAAAGTTGGACTTGAATTTGAATCAGTATTTTGTGCTTGTAAAACCAAGAGCAATCGCTATTTCCACACCCTGGGCCTATACTGCTTTTGATCAGGCTAATGGCGCTTCATATATCAAATTGGCGCAAGCGGAAGCCAAATTGAAAAACCTGATCACAGAAATAGAATATCAGCGTACACCTTTTTGGAACTGCTTCGAGCCTGTAATTTATGGGCGATATCCAATTTTGACTCCAATCAAGAAATATCTCCTTGATCTTGGTTGTCTTGATGTTCATCTAACTGGCAGTGGGCCAACTATTTATGGCTTAGTAAACGACAAAGAACAGGGTAATGAAGTTCTCAAGAATATACTGGCAACGGATTTCAGCCCGTGTTCTAGAAAATCGATGAGCAAGGATCAACAAAAGGAGATTATACTTGAAGGTTGGTTAGCAAGAACTATCGGGCATGGTGTCCAGGTGCTGGATCCAGAATTATCGAGCAGGACTCTGCGTGATGCCAGCGGTAGCCAGTAATATTAAAGGGCTAAAAGTAGTAATCGATGGTTAAATTGAAAGAAAAAACTATTGATCCTCAAAGTAAGTCCAAAGCGAGCACCAAACCATTAGCCACCAAAAAATCAAACAAAGTTCTGGCAGAAAAGATGATGAAAATCCTTTGCCAGACTTATCCGGATGCATTTTGTGAATTGACTTTCAAAACTCCCTTTCAACTTTTAATTGCCACTATCTTATCGGCGCAGACAACCGATGTTTCAGTGAACAAGGTAACCAAGGCTCTGTTTCAAGAGTTTCCTGATCCTGTTGCCCTTGCCGGAGCTAATCTGGATCGAGTAAAAGAGATTATTAGACCTACCGGGTATTATAATGCCAAAGCAAATAATATTCAGGCTTGTGCTCAGCAATTGGTTCTTAAATTTGCTGGACAGGTGCCTAAAACTCAAAGTGAATTGGTAACTCTACGCGGCGTGGGAAGAAAAACTGCCAATGTGGTGTTGGGGGTTCTTTATGGACATCGCGGCTGGGCTGTTGATACTCATGTGCAGCGGCTGTCTAAGCGCCTTGGTTTTACCCAGGAAAATGATCCGCTAAAAATAGAAAAGGATTTAGAGAAATTATTTCCAGACCAAGACTGGTCAAAACTATCGATCACTTTAATTTTCCATGGTCGCAGAATCTGTACGGCAAAAAAACCGGCCTGTCATATCTGTCCTATTGATAAAATCTGTCCTAGTGCTTATAGAGTATGACGGTGAAATTTGGCTATCTGAGATGAATACCTGGCAATCACTCATCGTACTGCTCATCGGACTGGGATCCGGCGTTCTGGCCGGTATGTTTGGTATTGGGGGCGGTACCGTCATTGTGCCTTTGATGATGCTTTTTGTTGGCTTTAGCTTGAAGCAGGCGGTTGGCACTTCGCTTACGGCGTTACTTTTGCCTGTAGGATTATTAGGGGCAATCGAGTATTATCGCAGTGGGCAGATTAATATAATCGCTGCTATTTGTCTTATTATCGGTCTATTTATTGGTACTTATTTTGGTGCCAAACTAACGCTTTCTTTGCCCGAACTTTATGTAAAAAGAGCCTTTGGTGTTTTACTTTCAATTCTGGCCATACGTTATTTGACCTTTAGTAAATAAGCCCATGAATGACAAAACGACGCAAATAGCTACGCATTCTGCTTAAGCTGAAGAAGAAAGTGGCTTGCGGTCTTTGGTTTCAGGCATCGCTTTAGCCACAAAAAGCACTCCGACAATAGCAATGAACATGAGAATATAGCACGCTGTCTCAAAACCAAGCTTATCGGCAAGTATGCCGCCAAAATAATTACTTGCTGCGGCTCCGATGGCGCAAGAAGTATAGACAATGCCCTGGCTCAAATTAAAATGTCCACTGCCGTAAGCAAGATCACTAACAATAGTTATACTGATCACACCAAAAACACCAGCAGAAACACCATCAAAAACCTGACCAGCTATAAGTAAAAATGGACTTTTGGCTAAGGCAAAGACTAATGCCCGCAAAGCCAGGGCGACATAACAAGCAAGGAACAGTGGTTTGCGTCCTTTGTTTGCCCGTTGACCAGTAAATATGGCTGTAAAAATCATCACCAATTCCGCAATAATTATGCAACTGGTTGGCCAGAAAGAATTTAAACTACCAGCATCTTTTGTAGGAAAATGCACAATTCTTTCTAATACGAGAGGCAATAATGCTCCGTTGGTTAAATGAAAGAGCAGAACGGCAACAAGAAATATTATAAAGCCAGGACTGCTAATCAATACTTTTAAGGAAGTCGGATGGACCTTGCTGGTTATTTCTTTTACAGCCAATCCTGTTGCCCACGCTTCGTTTATATCCTTATCTTTGAGGACAAATACAGACAAAATACTGGCTAAACAGAGAAATAAAACCAGACAAAATATGCTTTCGACAGGAAAATATAGTCCAGCAAAACCAGCCGCTAATGCCATGCATACACTGCCGGCATGGTTATAAGCATCATTGCGGCCAAGACGACCAGCAATTCTATCGTGACCGACCAGGCCAAGGGAAATTGCTCCCAGTGTGGGCGCCATTATTGAGCAAACGGTACCAATCAATATTTGCAATAATAAAATCAGTCTAAAATCATGCGCATAAATCATACCCAGCACGCCACAAGCAAAGAGGAAGAGATTCACTGCCATAAGCTTACGTTTGCCTTGATAGCGATCAACAAATTGACCGGCAGGCGTTGTGGCGATGGCAGCAGTGAACGCTAAAGTGGCGATGATTGCTCCTATCTGGCCGGCACTAAATCCTTTATGAGCAAAATATATGGGCAAATAAGACGCCAAACCGGACCGAATCGGAGCCAGGAAAAAATTTAGCCAGTCGAGCGCGATAACACTATAAGACTTTTCTTGTTTATTAATTTCTGCGATATTCACTGATATTTCTTTACTACTCGAAGAAAAGTCTAAAGGGGATTGAGGACGAATTCCAGGCGCTTGAGAAGCTCGAC
This sequence comes from Candidatus Melainabacteria bacterium, assembly GCA_963767815.1. Lineage (GTDB taxonomy): Bacteria > Cyanobacteriota > Vampirovibrionia > Obscuribacterales > Obscuribacteraceae > CAVYFJ01. The sequence continues at coordinate 413,432 of CAVYFJ010000005.1, forward strand.
TTGGTCATGATGAATGGCTTTTCTTGCTTGCGGCAGAGTCATAAATTCTGCTCGATCGACTTCCCAGGAGGCGCAACGCGGAGTGGCGTTAAAAGGCGCAGTGCCATAAAAACAATGCAATCGTTTGCGGTGATTACTGTAGTCAATATATCCAAGCGGCCTTAGAGCCAAAGGAATTACCCCTGTTTCTTCCATGGTTTCTCGCCGGGCGGTTTCCTCAAATGACTCAAGCCGCTCAGGCTGTCCCTTAGGAATACTCCAAGCCGATTTGCGATTATAATTACCAGAGGGATGAACAAGTAAAACTTCCAGTCGGTCTTTGTGTTTACGATAAAGAAGTGTGCCAGCAGTATCTTTTTTAAGACTTTAATCTTGCGTCCAGATGAAATTTTCGAAGCTTTCTGTCCAGCCATGTTCACTAATACCTGATGATATTTGCCAATGATCCATTTTAGATCCTGATACTAAAATACTGCAGATGGTGAGGTTGTGGCAAGCACCAGGTTTGAAAAAAGAATTGTTTATTAATTGTCTGCCCTAATGTTTCTGAGCATTACAATCAGTTCTGGTAGGCATAAAAGCACCGCTAGTGGTGCCAATGTTGAGGCTAAACCTGCTACCCAAGTAATTATCGAGCGATAAACCATCCGCAGATTTCCTCTCCATATTAACTTATTGATTGTGCAGCGTGCTATTGACTAAGTAAAGCCCAAGTTATATCTTGTGAACTGGCAGGTCAATATGGTACGTACAAAAGAAAAATCAGAGCCAGTTTTGACCAGATCGCAATTGCGCCAGGTCTGGACAAAGCTCTCGCACGAAGAGCAGATCAGTCATTTTAAAAGGCTTTCAGCCCTTGATGCAGCGCGCTTTTTTGCTGATCTAGAAGCAAGAGACCAGGCGCGTCTTATTTTAACTCTGCCCATAAATGAACGAAGGCTATGGTTGCGAGCCCTTGATCCTGATGATGCAGCCGACGTTATTCAAGAAACTCATGAAGACGAGCGGCAGGCCTTGCTTGATATGCTCGATCAAACGACGCGTAATGAAGTCATGGCCTTGCTTGTTTATGCACAGGATGTGGCTGGCGGATTAATGAATCCGCGTTATGTTCACGTCCGGTCTGAAATGACTGTAGATGAGGCGATCAGTTATATAAGAAGACGGTCTCGCGAGCAGCCAGTCCCAATTAATTATATTTATGTTCTCGATAGGGACCAGCAATTGCTAGGTACCGTTTCCATGCGCGAGCTATTTCATGCGTCTCCCAAACAGAAAGTCCTAGATGTGATGCACACTCAGCTAATCACCATTGCTGAAGATATGGATCAAGAAGAAATAAGCGTTTTATTTGGCTCGCACAATCTTCTTGCTTTGCCTGTCGTAGATGCACTTGGGCGTATGAAAGGAGTGGTCACTGCAGACGATATTGTTGAAGTCGTGCAGGAGGAAGCCACTGAAGATATTCAAAAAATGGGGGGCAGTGAAGCGCTGGATGCTCCTTATTTGCAAATTAGTGTTGGTCAAATGGTAATGAAGCGGGTTGGTTGGTTAACCATCCTTTTTGTTGGCGAAATGGCCACTGCCAGCACAATGCAATATTACGAGGATGAAATTGCCAGAGCTGTTGTGCTTGCTCTTTTCTTGCCATTGATCATCAGCAGTGGAGGCAATGCGGGTTCTCAGGCCTCGACGCTGGTAATTAGAGCAATGGCTTTGGGGGAAGTGCGCATCCGTGATTGGTTTCGCGTCATTAAAAGAGAATGTCTGGTGGGCATTGCATTAGGTTGTGTACTAGCACTCGTCGGTCTAATGCGTGTTTTATTCTGGCAATTAGCATTTAAAGTCTATGGCGAACATTTTCTTTTAATTGGCATAACAGTGGCTATCAGTGTGATGGGTGTTGTGCTCTGGGGAGCTCTGGTTGGATCCTTTCTTCCTTTTGTCCTAAAAAAAGCGAAACTAGACCCAGCTAGTGCTTCGGCTCCATTTGTTGCCACTCTTATTGATGTAACTGGATTGGTAATTTATTTTACTGTTGCCAATGTAATTTTACACGGAACGCTGCTATAGATGCTGGGATCAGCATCTAGCATCCAATTTGGCTGTTCGTAATTAGCAGTGTTTGTGGCTGCCTCGCGTGACATCGTCTGAAGACATTTTTTGTTGATCAGTTCTCAACAACAATTCGGTGAGCAGCGTAAACGCCTTTTCGTCGAACTTATTCTTTTGCAAAGCCTCTTTAAGCAAAAGACGTTCGTCTTCCGAAACTTTGCCATCAGCAACGACCATTTGATAGATAACCTTTGCTTCAAATAGAGATACTTTGTGGTCATCCTTTAAACATTCTTTTAAGGCTTCATTGAGAGTTTTACTAACCACGTTATTTCCTCCAAAATCGATTTGGCATTATACTAAAGTCAAGCTATTCTATTATGGATCTACCACATGACAATAGAAAATAAAACCGGTGAAATCACCCCAGCTATTCTGAAGGCAAAAATAGATCATGGCGACGATCTGGTTATTCTCGATGTGCGTGAGGCTAATGAGCTCCTCATAGCTAAATTAGACGTCCCCAGCCACATTAATGTGCACATTCCTATGCGCGAGCTTAATGATCGCTTGTCAGAACTAAAAGATTACCAAGAAAAGGATCTGGTAGTTTATTGTCGCTCTGGTGGACGAAGTGCCCGCTGCGTTCAATTTCTTCAAGGACATGGTTTTAACAAGGTATTTAACTTAACCGGCGGTATTCTGGCCTGGTCGGATGCGGTTGATCCTTCCATAACTAAATACTGAGAAAGCTTGGCTAAGTTCTATGCACTCAATTAGAGGATGCCGGTAACTTTTTGCTTACAACTTTAGCTGAGACGTTGCTCGTTGATGGACGCAAAACGCGTTTCAAGTAATGATTGTTGGTCTCAAATGTCCCTGGTAGTGTGCCGGTTAATCTAAGTAATTGGGATTTTGCTTCTATAGATCGATCTTCATCGTGATACAAATCACCAATTGGATTGATTCCACGCACGCGCATATTTTTCTCTTCACCAAATTGATTGCGCATTACAGACAGCCATTCTTCAACGCATCTGTTAAACAAATTCGGATCTTTTTCAGACTGAGCGTTTAATTCATCTGTTATAGCATTGGCGTACAGGCAATGGGCCTCCATATCGTCATTGTCCAATTGAAGAGAGCGTTTGGCTTTGCTCAGCGCTGTGGGCAAATCTCCTGTACGTAAAGCCTCTTCTCCTTCCAATATCAACGTTTTTGGCGAGTGTCTGTTGATTTCCATGCTGCCATATGAGTCTACCGTGCCAATGTGAGTGTTTTCACTACCAGCGGTATCATAGTTTGTTCCATCTTGAGTTTGTCCCTGCGAGCTGTCAGCCAGGGCAGGTGTTCCAGCTATGGCTACCGGCAAACAAGCAAAAAGAATAATTCTTTGATATTTAAATATATTTTTCATCAATGCACTGAAGTACTACCTTCACGACTAACTTCTACAAAGGCTGTTCTGCCACCCTTTGCAATAATAAAAGAAGAAGGTGCCTGGGGAAGCCCATTGTCGTTGAAACTTGCCGCACCAGCAATGCTTACTCCATTTGGTAAAACTATCTGTTCAATGGTGCGGTTGCCGCTTTGAATTAAATATGAACTGGGCTCATTTACTGTTGGCGGTGCACTAGACACTGCAATATTTAAATGAAAATCTCTAGCTATTTCTTTGGCCTTTATTAGGTCTTTGACCAGATCAGCAGCAGTATTTTGTACCATCAAGGTTGTGCCGGCAGTGTCGACTATACGGTAAGCAAAAAACGGCACCACAATCAACATGGTAGCGAATGCGATAGTTTCAAACTTGCGAATTAATGGCGGCCACTGAAATTTTGAGGCTGTCATAATATTAATCCATACTTCTCTTATCTTTGACCTTTAAAAACATACTAAATGAATTCCTATGAAAGTATAGAATGCCTGATCTACTTATTAAAGTCGTTTGTCTCTTCTTTGCATCTAAAAAGCATACCGAACGATTATTGTCAGCTTGATTGGAGGGGGTGAAAATCACTTCTGACCGACGATGACTCCTTTAATTTATTTGTAGATTCAGTAACATCAAGCAGCAATTCTCGCACGGTATCCAGAAATTGTGTTTCGGAGGTACGCGACTTAACCAGATGTCTGGTTAAACCCAGGGTCAATTTTTGCATCTCTTGTTTATCTATATCGCGGCTTGTATAAACAAGCAGGGGAGTATTTGCTACTTTTTCGTGCCTTAAGACTTCAACCACAGTAAAGCCATCGTTATATGGCAAGCTGATATCTAAGATAATCAAATCTGGACTCTCTTGTATAGCCAGTTTAATTGCTTCTGCACCATCAGGTGCTTCAATGAAATCGATATTCAAATGCTGCAGCTGATCGATAATTAACTTACGAGTAATTCGATCATCTTCAACAATCAATACTTTAGCTGCTCGACTATTCTTTTCTTTTACTGCCACCCGAAGAGCTGTGAGAAGTTCTTTTTCTTCAAATGGTTTGCGCAGCCAACCAATTAGCATTGGCAGGCTATAAGTGTTCATATCCAGTTCGCGACCAGTAATTACAATCACCGGTATTATTTTTGCTCCTGGCGATTCTTCTGCTTTCTTTAACCAATCCAGACCGTTGCCATCGGGCAGTTGAATATCAAGAATGATCACTTCTATTGCGCTTTTAGCAAGAATTTCTGAAGCTGCCTTTAACGTAGGCGCTATGAGCAGATTATAGCCGTCTTCTTGCAGTCTCAGTTTTAGTAATTCGGCTAATTGTAAGTCATCTTCAACAATCAAGACTTTATGCATGCCATCAAGATCTTTTGCGCTTGGTAATGAAATAACGTTCTGACCAAACGCTGGCAGCTCAAACCAGAATGTAGATCCGCTACCAGGGGTAGTATCGACGCCTATTTTACCGCCATGTTCTTCAACTATCGCTTTGGAGATTGTCAAGCCAAGACCAGTGCCGCCCTTGGCTCGCGTATCTGATGAATCTAATTGTTGGAAAGGACGGAATAATCGATCAAATTTATCGTTTGGAATTCCCGGCCCTTGATCGACTACCGAGAATTTAATTAACTGCTTGTCTGCTTGCAGGACAATTTTAATTTGGCCGCCAGCTGGACTAAATTTAATCGCGTTAGAAACCAGGTTTGTCAAGACTTGGATGATTCGATCTTTATCTCCTAAAAGAGTATGACCGGTCTTAATTTCACTCGCCAGTTTCACCTGTACATCTGCTGCCATCGCTTCCAGACTCTTGATGGTTGTCCTAATTACCTGGGCTGGTTCAACGATTTCTTTTTTTAGCTCAAGCTTGCCAGCAGCAATCTTTCGGATATCCAGGATATCGTTAATCAGCCGAATGAGGCGGTCTGATTCGTTGCGCGCAATTGTCACCAATTGATTAGCTTTCTCCGATAAGCTGCCAGCCAATCCCCCTTCTAAAAGACCAAGTGCGGCCCGAATCGAAGTTAATGGCGTTCTTAGCTCGTGGGAAACCATAGAATAAAACTCACTGACCCTTCGCTCCATTTCTTTGCGCTCGGTGATATCGTGAGATATACCGCATTTGCGAATCATGGCACCATATTGATTCTTCACCGGGAATGTATTGGACCAGATCCAGCGTTCTTCATTCTCAGGTGTTAGCATTCTGTATTCGACAGCGGTGCCATCCTCGGGTAATTCCTTACGTGTGAAAAAATCTTTTACCCTGGATCTGTCTTCTGGCAAAACTGATTCAATAAAATACAGTGGATTTTCATACAATTTCGCTCTCGAATATCCCCACAATTGCTCAAAGGCTGGACTGACATAAAAACATTTTTCTCCATTTGGAGAGGTGACCCAGAAAACTTCTCTTATATTGTCAGCGAGCTGTTGAAAAATTTCTTCTCTTTCCTTTAAACGCCGGTCAATTTTTTTCTTCTCTATGAATTGGGCTATTTGGTAGGCCAAGCCGTCTAGCAACTGGATAATTGTTGGCTGAAAGTGATCAACTTTTAGTCCAAATAATTCCAGAGCGCCAAGAATTGAATTCTCTGCTTTTATGGGCACGATAAGTATTTTGGCCAATCCTGCCGGGATATTGTTACCAGAATGGAAATATGGTGAGCATTGCTCGCCACTCAACCACAAAATAGAGCCATCGATAATAACTGGCAGGCGCACTGAATTTAATGGTGCGGCGATCTCTGATCGATCGAGAATTTTGATCAGCCGTGTACTATCTATTTTGGGATCAATCCAGCCCTTGCTGAGCTTTTGCGTGGTCGACTGCTCCCCACTATAAATTCCTTTCACCTCATCACTCCACCAAACCAATCCGAATTTAAAGCCTAAACCATTACATATGCTGCTAAGAATCTGTTCGGTCCGCTTCATCGAGCGAATCTGCTTGAGAAAGAATGCGCGTCACATTGTATTGAACTTGAGAGCGCTTCGTTGATCTTTGTCTATCGCGTTCGTAATAGAGGACGAAGAAAAAGCTTATAGATAACAGAATAAAAGTAATACCGATTAAAATACCGACATTTCGAATGTCGGTGCTATTGTTTTTTCTAAACGAGTCATTACGCTGGTCAAGTAAGGTGTACTCATCCTGACGTATTTTGGACAAAATATCTCTCATTTGTCCGCCAATGAACGAATTGGCTCTTGTATATATTTGGCGGCTTGCTGGACGTGGATGATCGAGCTCAGCTTGAATTTCATCCTGCCAATCAAAGACGAGTTTATCCAGCCACGGCACTCGTGATTGTTCCCGACTACTATCGGTGGTCAGTGCTGCTAGATGGTTAATTTCCTTTTGTACAAAACTCAGATCATTCTGGCAAGACAGACCAAATTCTTTGGAGCCGGTTAATAGATAATCATGTTCAGCAATTTCAACGTCTTTTATTTTAGAGAATACAGACTCCACCGATCTCAGCACTTCATGACTGTGTACCAACCACTGCGCTGCCTCTACTTGATCAAGATCATTTGTATAAAAAGTACGGCCAAGAAAACCAAGAAAAACAAAAGTGATCAAAGTGACAATGCCAGTTTGTAAGGTAATTGACCATTTCATTGCCAGAAATCACCCGTTTTGCTTTTTGCTCTCTTGCTCACCTATGATTATTTCAAGCCCTGGATCCGGTGGCAATTTTTTCTCTTAATTTAGTGCTCAGCCGGTCATAGAGCAACTCTAGGGCATTGGACACATTTTTAACTTCTTTAGGAAATTCTGCCAGGGCATAAGTTAGAGTGACGTTAAATGCAGGCCCTTGTTTTTGCTGAGAATTATTTGCCGTAAATTCTCGGCTAAACATTTCAATTAAGCGGCTAGTCAATTTCAGATCATATCCAGGAAAAGTCAGTAAAAACATCTTATCGTTAAAGCGACAGCGTTTAACCTCGCCTTTAAATCTGCATTGCAGAAGTGAGCCCAGTTCTTCTATAACATGATCTTGGGCCGGCAAACCGTTTTGCTCAGCAATTTGATCAAAGCGATCGATCTCCAGCATACAAAGAGAACCGAATTCTCCTTTTGCTGATCCTAGAGCCAAAGTTTTTCCTAGATCTGACAGATAGCCTTTACGCATTGGCCAACCTGTCAAATCTTCTGATTGCATGCGGTGCTGCTTTACCCGAGTTCGTTCCAGATGATTTTTTACTCGTACAATTAATTCCTCACCAAGGACCGGCTTAGTTAAAAAGTCGTCACCTCCGGCAACAAAAGCAGCCATGCGCCCTTGATTGTCTTGTCTACCGGTTAGGAAGAATATAATTAAGTCTTGCCAGGCCGCTTTTGAGCGTAACAATCGGCATACATCAAAACCACTTAATCCGGGCATCATTACGTCAAGAATGACGATATCTGGCTGGAAATATTCCATTTTTTCAAGAATTTCAATTGGTTCGTTAAGGCTCTCACATACCATGCCTTCGCTTTGTAAAACAGAGTCAATAAATTTACAAAGGGATGGCTCATCGTCAACAATTAGAACGCGAGGACTGGTTAGTTGCCTAACCTTCAATAATTGATCTACTGCTTTAAGCAATACTGCCTCATTGATTGGCGAGCTAGTCAACCCGGTGCTGATCACTGACGAAAATCCCAAATATGCCAATTGATCATCATTTTCTGTCTGCTCTTTGCCGGCAATCGCTATAAAAGGCAAAGAACCATTGCCTGGCAATTGTCTTAATTCCTTGCAAAGTTGAAAGTAATTTTTATCCAGACCAGATCTTAAATCGATTATCAAACCCGCTAAGGAAATTGTTTTTGTCAGCAGCAATGCATCAGTTGCGCTATCGGCATAATAAAATTGATAAGATTGCATGGTTGGCATTGAAGTAATTGCCTGCCTTAAGGTACTATCAGTGGTCAGTAACAAAAGAGAGAATTCCTTTACCGGTTGATTTTCCGGCTTTTTATTTTCAGGGGCATAGCTCAGGTTTTTCAGTAAATTTTCACCTAAACTTTGGGCAGCGCTTATTTGTTTCCAAATGCTGTCCCTTCCTGATTCCGGGCAGACACTAACTGCTTTTAAGGCTTCTTCAATTTGCCCAGCGGTTAGTCCAAGTTCTATAAAACCAAAAGAACCGCCCGAGCCTTTTATTTTGTGAGCATCGTTTATTGCTTGCATCTTTAAATGACCATTATTCATATCTTTGCGCCAGGCGGCAACATCAGTGCATAGCTCCTGCCAGAGTCCTGGCAGTTGAGCGGCATAATCATTTTTTGCCGCAATGAGCGTGCTTTGTAATCGCAATTTTTGCGCGGTCTGTTTAAGCCTGGTCAAAAGCCAGGGTTCAGAGGCGCCGGACTCCTTATTTATTACGGCATCAAGCTCATTTTTTGCCTGGGGAAATTCCTTCAGTACTTTGTCATATTCTTTGCGGACAACATTTAGGCTGCCGGCTAAATTGTCTGTTTTTGCCTGTTTACCGGTCAGCGTTAGCGCGTTAGCCGGGGAGTCTTCCTTCTCCGCAATTGAAGAAAATGGCAAAATGCCATCCAATTGTTGTAAAAATAGCTCCGGTGCGATCGGTTTTTGTAAGACCAGCGATACTTTTAAAATATTGCGTAATAGATTAAATGTTTTTGCCTCACAGAAATTGGCGCTGACAAATACGATGGGCATTGTATGACCGGCGGCTCTGATTTCGGATATCCAGGTCATGCCATCGCCATCTGGCAGATTATAGTCCACTATCGCCAGCGCCGGCTGTCCCTCGGCTACTAAATTTGTTGCTTCCTCTCTTGAGCCTGCTTGGATAACAGAAAGTTTTATTCTTGTGAGTAGACTGGTGACCGTTTGTCGAAAGGCAGGATCATCATCTAAAAGCAGGATTGAGTTATCATTTTTTGTTGACATAATTGTCCCCTCATGGAGAATTTGGGACATAAGCAGTTTATGACCGGGAAATTAATTTTTTGCTTTGTCCTGAAAATTTGTTCCTAAGCGCCACGCCGTGTACTATTGAATAGCCCTCAATCCTTTATACCCGCATATAGAAGCGGGCAACAAGATGTAGATTAAATCGAGAAATGATTAAAATCAAAGACCATTTGCTTATAATCTAGCTAGAGTTCTTAGGATGACCGGTTATCGGACAGTGAAATATTCGCTTTTTGCTCAAAAATTCGTTTTATTGTTTTTGCTGGTTTATTTGTCCGTCTGCCTGCCCGTTTTGTCTCAGTCGGATCAGCAGAAACTTATACTGCTCAAGCAAATAATTGAGCGGGGCAACACCTTGATGGCCAGACAATTGTTTAAAGAAGCCCTGGCGCAATACGAGAAATGCCTTTCTATTGATCCAGGTAACGCTACAGCTAAGGGCAATATTGTTCTTTTGCATAATAATTGGGGTATTTATTATTTTCGCCATAACCAATATCAAGATGCCCAAGCTGAATGGCAAACTGCTCTACGCCTAAATCCGAACGATAATAAGGCGAAGACCAATATGCTTATTCTCAAAAGGGAACTGAATAGGTTGGGAATTGAATTAAGTAATCAGCTGCCCGAAAAACAAACGCCAGAGAAACAAGAGAGCGTTCAGTCCGAAAATAAAAAGCCGGAAAATGAAAGTTCAGCAATAGTGATTCTTAATCGCCATAACGATAATTCATCGACTGACGAAAAATATAAGGGCCAACCAGGCATTCAAATTGTGCCGGCGGTCCCAAGCAATTCAAACAATGCGCCACTGGAAACAATAAGACCGGTGCCCAGTCCAGCTCCTGCCGAAGCGCCAAAATTGCCTAACCCAGTTGACGACAGCCAGTTTAAATCTAACCGGGCGGATAATACTGTCAGCAATTGGGACACACCGGATAATCAATTGGCGCCAAGCACCAAAAAAACAAACGGACGATCTCCTGTTGAAGAACAATTAGGCTATATGGAAAAAAAGGTATATGGCCGATCCCTTGATGAATTGCCAGTGATGAAACGGCTAGAAAAACTGGAAGAAGACAGCTTTGGCAGATTTCAACTGCTCCTGTACTTGAGCGGCTAAATAAGTTGAAAGAACTCTATAATCAATAAACTCAGGCAGAAGATGGCGGCACTGCGCGATCTAAAAATTTTTGCAAAATAATTGCTGCCGCCTGGCGATCAACTATATGCTTATTTTCGCCTGTTCTTACTCCCTGGATCGTTAAAGTGCGGATAGCTGAAATAGTGCTCAAGCGCTCATCTTCGTAAACAACGGCTAAGCCGGAAGCCCGGGCTAGTTTGCGCCCGAATGATTTCACCTTTTCTGCTTGATTGCCGGCTGACCCATCCATATTTAACGGTAAACCAATCACCACTTGTACTACTTGATGGCGGTGAGCAATTTGGGCCACTTTGTTCACATCTTCTTCCATGTTTACCCTGTTTATAGTTTCTAAGCCACCAGCGGTGATGCCAAGTGGGTCTGAAAGGGCAATGCCAATCCTTTTGTCACCGACATCTAATCCGAGCAGGCGTGGTTTTGTATGCATAGGGGCTTTGTACTCAATGGGCGATCTGGGTTTTTCTGAAATAATTGCCAAGTGGCATCGTGTGATCATTGCATGATTATTATGGCTTGTCTTTTGCAGAATTCTCAAAGACCAGTAAGATTATATCTATGAAGCTTTATTTATTACGTCATGGAATTGCTATTGATCGTATCGGCGGGGAAATCAGCTCTGACGGACAGCGGCCATTGACCAAAGAAGGGCAAATAGAAACTAAGCGTGTGGCTGAGGCATTGCAAAAGATTGGTGTGAAGGCAGATCTTGTTGTTAGCAGTCCTCTTGTTAGAGCCAGACAAACTGCAGAGATTATTTTTCAAGTTTTAGCCAAAGGATCTGAGATTCAAATCACAGATGCGCTTGCTCCTGGCGGTACAGCCTCAGATCTCTATAAATTTCTAAGTCCATTTAGCAAGGCAAACGAAATTTTTTTAGTTGGCCATGAGCCTGATATGAGTCGTCTAGCAGGCATTTTGCTCTGGGCCGGACCTGAGTTATATATGCCCTTTAAAAAAGCCGGACTATGCCGCATAGACATTGCTGATCTACCACCCAGCAATCCAGGCGTTTTAAAGTGGTTTGTCACACCAAAAATACTGACTGCAAATGTCTAAAGTCAGCAAGTTTCTTGGCTGCTTTTTATTGATAGCGCACTCCGTTGAAGTCAATCCAACCACCTTCATGGTATGGCGTGTCGGTATGGTGAGTCCAGTGGATTAAACCGCCTAATTTATTCCAGATATATTCGCCATGTATGCGCAATACGCTTCCAGGTTGAATTGGCACTGTAGGAGCCATTTTTAGATCATGAGCAATTAAAATTGTCGAGCCATTTGATAATGAAATTAAAAATTTCTGGTGAGGCAGGCCTTCTGTGTCTGTCGGCAAGAGCTTTTTTACATAGGCTTCTACAGTTATTTCCCTTTTTATGGCATGAGCAACTTGGGCGTCAATTGCCTCGTGATCATCCAGTGCCACTGGCCCATTTGACTGATTGGAAAATTGAGCAGTTTGCTGTGCATTAGGATATTGGCAAAGAGCAATTGGGCATTGGGCGCCAGCCCAAAATATGCCAATACCAATTATGAAAATGGCCAATCTCCGCAACCCATGAGCCTTATGAATCATCTGCTAATCCTCCTAATAGATAAAATATAGGCCAAATGGGCAAACCAGGATAGTTTAGATCTTGCGTATCTGGTCGGATCCAGCTAAATTTGACCATGTACAGCACAATATGGGATACCCGGATTTTAGATGAAATTTACGCCAAATTTAACGCTTAAGCAGTCCAAATATATCATTTACCAGGCAAATTTGGGTATCGTGGTATATAGGTGGCAGGGGTTAGTGGGGGTATTGACTAAATAATCTATGCTTTCTTCCGTCTATCTGACTGGCAATAGCCTTGATCACTATTTTGATCCATATGCTGAGACTGGTCATCCTCATCAATTTGACTGGCGCTCTTTCGCTTTGACAAAATTGCAACGCTATGGGCTTAGAGTCGTTAATCCGCTTGAATTGGCCTGGACCAAGACAGATTTGCCTGATGATGTGATGCCGGCAATTGATTTGGAAGAAAATATAGATCATCAGGTGCAAAGATCGCTTGAATTAATCGACCAATGTGATGCCCTATTGGCCAATTTGGGACAATCAAGCTATGGCACGGCGATGGAGATTTTTTATGCTTACCGTCGGCGTAAAATGGTTACTGTAATTGGGCAATCGCCATTTAGCCCCTGGGTGCTTTCGCATTCACAAGCCCGTTTTGGCGATGTAGAGCATGCCCTTGATTATATTATTGGTGAACAATCCCACTCGGAACCAGTGCAATGGGCTTTGCAATATGAGGCTCTTTTAGCTGAGCGCTATGAAGAGCTGCCCAGAGCTGGAGAACCTGACTATAAGTTTGTTGGTGGTGAATTACCGATTCTGGTTGTTGCGCCGCATGCGACGGCATTTTTCAGCGAAGGCGAATTTCAAGAAGGAGATGCTTTTACCGGTACTATGGCCGCTTTGCTTAATCGATTGTCCGGTAGCCATGCGCTAATAACTAATTATTGCTGCGTGGCCGATCCATACTCTTATCTGGAGACACCATTTTGTCGTGCCCTGGCCGATATAATTAAATCAGGGCAAATAGGCTTTGTTTTAATGCTTCTTGGTGCAGCATGGCATGAGTCGCCTGGATTGCAAATTCAACTGAAGGATGAAAACCAGGAAGAATATGCCAATCGTCTCAAACTTGAATTATTAGATCTTGAATCGGCGTCCGCTAACGAATTTAATCCCAGACTGGGCAAGCTACCGCATTTCATCAGCGAAGAGCTAAATGTGCCAACACTTGTTTTGAGAATGCATAAGCGCTATCGAATGCCACGTTTGCAGCCAGCCCTATTTTCTGGTTTGATCCAAGCAGTTAATAAGTTTTTGCTGCAAACTGGACAAGAACTAGTAAAGGATAAAAGTTAAAATGGCTGATGAAATACTGGTGATTGTTAGCTGTAAGGAAATTGAAGCTCAGTCCATCGCTAAACCATTAATTGAAGAAAAATTAGCGGCCTGTATTTCTATAGTGCCAGCTGTAAAATCAATGTATATCTGGCAGGATAAATTTTGCGAGGAAACGGAGAGCTTGCTTTTGATTAAGACCAATCGAGCTTGCTGGTCGGATTTGGAAAAACGCATAAAAATTATACACAGTTACGAAGTGCCGGAAATCATCGCCATACCGATTCAACTGGGACATAAACCTTACTTGGATTGGTTAAATCAAAATGCAATCGGCAAACCATTAGCAAAAACATTAGAGGATTCCACGTTGCAAGCAATATAGGGGTTGGGCTTTGGCAAAAGATGCACTGAAAGAAACATTGGTTGATGTTTTTTGGCGGCGGGTAAAAGAAGAACCTGAGGGCACGGCCATTATGCGCAAAGTTGATGGCGTCTATCGTCCTGTTATCTGGCGTGAGCATGGACGAATTGTTGAATTAATTGCCGGCGGTCTATTAAATCTTGGTCTTAAGCCTGGTGAAACTGTGGCTATTATGTCGCAGACAAGACCCGAGTGGTGCTGGTCTGATCTGGCTATTTTATCGTGCGCCGGGGTGACGGTGCCTATTTATCCTACTCTTTCTCAATTTGAAGTAAATTACCTGCTCAAGCACAGTGACGCGGTGGGCATTATTGCTGAAAATCGCGCTCAGTTAGTTAAAGTACTGGCAGCGCCGGTTTTGCCTCCACGCCTGCGATTTATTGTGCTTATGGAAGGCGATCTTGATCGCATGCATGACAAATTGCGTTTGCTCAATTTTTCAGATATCTTGGAAGATGGTGAGGTTTATCTTAAAGCCCACTCTGATGAGTTGCCTAAGCGGATCGAGTCAATAGAGCCGCAGCAACTTGCTTCTATTGTCTATACTTCGGGCACAACTGGTATTCCGAAAGGGGCTATGCTGCTGCATTCCAATATTTATGCCGTTTGCAAGGCGATAGCCGAAGCAGAGCCTTTTATGGATGATGATTTGGTATTATCCTTTTTGCCTTTATCGCATGTGTATGAGCGAGTAGATGGTCAATTTTTTGCTATTTACCGGGGCTTTACCATTGCCTATGCTGAATCGATTGATTCTGTGCCGCAGAATATGGTTGAAGTAAAACCAACCCTGATTATTGCCGTACCAAGATTTTTTGAAAAGGCTTATCAAAGAATTCAATTGGAAGTGCGCAATTTGCCAAAGCCGCAGCAATATTTAATTCGCTGGGCATTAGCGCTTGGCCGAAGAGCTTACAATTATCGCCGCGCCTATAAGGATAATTATCATTCAATCGTTGAGCACATATATGATACTGAATTGAGAGTGGCTGACAGATTGGTATTTTCCAAAATCAGGCGCCGTTTTGGTGGCCGACTGCGAATAATGGCATCAGGGGCGGCCCCATTAGCGGAAGAAGTGCAGGCTTTCTTTGAGATAATTGGTTTGCCTATTGTTGAAGGCTATGGGCTAACCGAAACAGCTGCCTCAGCCTTTTGTAATGTGCTAAAAAGTAATCGCTTTGGCACTGTTGGCAAGCCAATTCCGGGTGTAGAAGTGCAAATTGCCCAAGATGGTGAAATTATGCTCAAAGGTCCAACTATATTCGCTGGCTATTATAAAAGTGAGGCGGCAACTGCCGAAGCCTTTAGAGATGGCTGGTTTTTAACTGGTGACATTGGCGAACTTGACGCCGATGGTTTTTTAGTAATCAAAGACAGAAAGAAAGACATCATCATCACCGCTGGTGGCAAACATATTGCGCCCCAGCATCTGGAAAATCTGTTCAAAGGTGACCCATTGATTAATCACATTGTCATTTATGGCGATCGGCGAAAATTTATTAGTGCCCTGGTGACCTTAAACAAAGAGGGTGTGCTCTCTTTTGCCAAAGCGAAACAGATCGACAGTCAAGACTATGTGTTATTGACTAGACATCCGCTAGTTATTGAAGCCGTATCTAAAACAATTGACGGGAAAAACACTCTTCTAGCTAATTTTGAGCGCATCAAAAAATTCACCATTTTACCTAGCGATTTCAGCATTGAAGCAGATGAATTGACGCCCACTCTCAAGGTGAAACGCAAGCAAATAATTGAGCGCTATAAATTGATTTTGGAAGGCTTTTACGATGCTGAAGATCTGGAAATTGAAGGTTCCAGTCAAGACAATCAGGTGCAAAAGATTAAGTTAAGCTCTTAATTATTAATATGGAATTCTATATCCTTCTGCCCGGGCAAATGCTCGAATTAAGCAAAAAATGCTTTACATTCGCTTGGCAACTGCGTAAAATAACGTTGATTTAGGTAGTGTTTTAGGCATTTTTACTAAAATAAGCGGTGCAGGCAAAAATAGGCATTTTGGCGCCGTACATAATGAGGCATTTAAATGTTTGAATCCCTGGGACGTGGCTGGAAAATGATTATGGCCAGCATTCGCATGGGCTTCGAAGATAAGCGTCTTTTATTGCCCTCCCTGGCTACGGTGTTCGTCAATTTCTTTTTTGGCTTATTGCTGATGGGCGATGTAGCTAAAGGAGTTGCTGGCGGCTCTGATACAGGCAAGCATGTATTGCGCGGCTCGCATAACTTGATTCAGAGCTTGGGCAATGGCCAAATACCACATGGCGCCAACATTGGCGGCTTGATGGATCAAAGTGGTATGGGCTCAGTTTTTGGTAATATCAATGGCGAAGTTTGCTGGTCAGCGGCCGCTCTTTTTGCCATCTGGTGGCTAATAAATAGATTTTTAGAAGGTCTAACCACGGCTCTTGTATATAGCCATCTAACTGAAGGACCGGGCAGTGGCAAATTTTCGATTGCTGCCAAGGCTGTTTTTGAGAGTTTACCGGCTTTGATTTGGTTAGGCATGGCCACTTTTATCGCTAATCGAATTGCCAAATTCTTAAAGGATAAGCAAGGGGCTACATCTATGGGTTTTGGCTTAGGCTTTTAGCCGGTATTATTCAGATATTTTGGACGCTAGCCGGGCATCTTATTCTGCCAGCCATTGTTATTGAGGGTTGCTCCTTTATGGCTGCTTTAAAAAGGGCCGATAAAATCGCCTCCGGCAATCTTTTGACCATTGGTTTTGGCGAAGTGGGCATAGACAAAGTTGGCGATTTCAGTATGTTTTTGATGGGTGCTGCCGGAGTGGCCATTTTTGGCTATGCTTATGTGTCCGGTATGCTGGCCACGGTGCTTTTCCTAGGCGTAGCCTTTATCTGGGTTTGTCTGGTATTTTTCATGACCGCTGCTTTTATGTATATTCGCTCTGCCTTTTATACTTGTCTGTATGTCTGGGCAATCGAGGCTTCGGCAGTAACTGAGCTCGAGCGCCGAAAAGTGGCGCCACCAGCCCCACTTGCTGCCGCGTTAGCTTAATTTCCAAGTTTGTCTTGCATGGTCACTGGGTAAATCTCCTGTTGTTGATAATGTAATTGACTTGAGTTATACCGTACTGCAGAGCGAATAATCATGAGTCCTTTTGATCAACCAAGTATACAGCCAGACGCAGACGAGCCAATTGCTCGGCTAAGAGAGGACGCAAATCTAGCCGATCCTGGTAATCAACAAATACTAGTGAGCGGCCGTGCAAAAGAGTCCAGTAATCGACCTGAAATTTCTACGCCGCCTAATCTAGCTAAACAATTAGAACGAGCCGCTGCGCCAGCAGATGCACCTGCAGCGCAGATGACCATGGATCAAGTACTAGAAGGCTTGGGGAGCGACAAGCCTGTTGACCGAAACGCAGCTGCTGCAGCTCTAAAAGCAGCCCTTAAAATTGATTCTCTAGGCACGACCAGGCAACTTGCTGAGGCAATAGTCGCAAAAAAGAAGGAAGGCAAATATGACCCTGAGCATCCCAAATATGTGGATCTAAGGGATAGGCTCAGTAATATATTGCGTCCATATATGCAGGATATGCCAGAGGGAAAAATAGGCGAGGTGCTTAGTCGAATAAGTAGTCTGAACGATCCGATAAGGGCGACAGATCTCAAGACTATTTCGGAATTCGGAAAATTGCGAGAAAAAAACAATAAGGGTCAAAATGAAGATGAAATATCAAAGAACTTGCGCAGGGTGATTGCTGAAGCAGGGCTGGAAGACAGACTAGGCATAGCTGATAGCTATCAGAGGATGAAAGATTTAGAAGAAACGTTCGGTGGCCATCTAGAAATGAGTAAACATTCTGTTGGTCCTGACTTAACAGCATTGCCCGATCTTAGTTGGTTGCCTGGGCTCACGGAACTGGATGTTAGTTACACCAATTTGACCAACGAAGGGCTGACGCCAATTAAAGGACTGTCCGGACTGAAGTCACTTAATCTTGCTGGCACCAAGGTGACAGAAGCTGGGTTGAAATCATTGACAGGACTACATGAGCTTGAGAAGCTTGATCTCGGCGGTATTATGCTCACGGGTGACGGGCTGACGGCACTCAAAGGATTTTCCAACCTTACAGAACTTAGTCTCAAATACAGCTATATTAACGATGCTGAGCTTGCGCTTTTGAAAGGACTGTCCAAGTTAACGGAACTTGATCTTGCTTATACTAATATCACCGACTCAGGGCTTAAGCAATTGCAGGGATTTAAACAATTGACAGAGTTAGGACTCGAACACACTGCTGTAACCGGTGTAGGATTTAGCGAATTGACGGCACTTTCTAGGCTGGAAGAGCTTAATCTTTCGCAAACCAAGATCTCCGATTCCGGGCTGAAAGCGTTGAAAGGACTGCCGGCCCTTACCGGAGCTCGAATCTCAGCTCTACCGCCCTTAGCGACGCTAAGCTGCCGGCCTTGGCAGAGCTGCGCGGACTTGTAAATCTCAACCTGAGCGCAACCCAGATCACTGACGCTGGACTGACACCATTAGCAGGACTCTCCGAGCTTAAAAAACTTATTCTTATTGACACCAGCACAACCAAGGAAGGGGTGAAAAAAATGAAAGAAAAACTCCCACTGCTTGATGTCTACACGCGAGGGAACTTTACTGTTTTCTGATAAAGCTATTGGTGAATGGGAATTATTAGCATTGCAAAGTGAAGTTTGAATTTAACCGCAATTATCGGATATTCAAAATTATTGAAGTCGGCTATCCTAAAATTGTTTGGGAATCTGGATACTGATCATGACTGCATCTAAGGACACACATATATCGCGCATTCACCAGCTGTGCAAGTATATTGAAGAGCATAGTGGTCAATCGTTACCCTTAAAACAATTGGCTCGGCAAGCCAATTTCAGCCCCTATTATTTGCAGCGTATATTCAAAGCAATAGTGGGAGTTTCACCAAAACAATATCTGGAGGCCTGTCGTTTGAAAGTTCTTAAACAAGGATTGAAAAAGAATAGATCAGTCAGCAAAGCCATTTATGATGCCGGATTTGGTTCGGCAAGTCGAGTTTATGAGCGGGTTGATAATCGATTGGGCATGACACCAGGCGCTTATCAATCCGGTGGTAAAAATATGAATATTTCGTATGGCATTACACCAACTATTCTTGGCTTAATGATTATCGCTGCCACAGATCGTGGCTTGTGTTTTGTCGCCTTTGGCAATAATAAAAATGAATTAGTGAAAGAATTACAATTAGAGTACTCAGCTGCATCAATAGAGGCAATGAAAGAAACAGGCTATCCACAATTCAATTTATGGATAAATGCGCTCAGCGATCATCTCTCCGGCATGAAGCAAAGGTTAGATCTGCCGATTGATATAACCGGTACTGCTTTTCAATTTCAGGTCTGGAAATATTTGCAGTCAATTCCGTATGGACAAGTACAATCGTATGCCGAAGTTGCTAGAGGCATTAACAGACCGAAAGCGATACGTGCTGTGGCTTCTGCCTGTGCGGCTAATCGAGTTTCTATTCTCATTCCATGCCATCGTGTGATTCGCAGCGATGGCCAGCTGGGTGGATACCGGTGGGGATTGGCACGCAAGAAAAAGCTCATCGATCGGGAACGAACTTAGTCTTCATTTTAAATAAAATTCTCTTGACTACGCGCATTCAAAGCAGTTATGCTTGTCTCCATCTGTCGAACAGGATCTTTTGCTCAGTCCTAATATTCTGTGGTCAAAGCCTGAGTCAAGGATGGCTACAATGGTGTGGTATTGCATATGGTGGCAGAGCAATCGGGCGAGCAGGAAAAAATGATCGCAAAATGCAAACCGAAATATATCGTTTGTTTAGCCTGGCTAATCGCCACTCTTATCTGGGGGCATACTTCTTTTGTTCTTAGAGTTTCAATGCATGGCTACTCACCATGTGTCGCCGCTGCCCTGCGCGGAACGGTGTCTACTCTTGTTTGTTTGCTGCTCTGGCGCCAGTTTGCGCGTGACATCAAGCCAACTGGCCGTCAAATTTATCTAATATTAATTGCCGGTGTATTGAACGGACTGGGATTATTTGGCGTTTATTTTGCTGGTTGCTGGATTACCGGCGGCCTCATAACTACAGTATTGGCCATGCAACCGATCATAGTCACTATTATGGCCTTGGGCTTGGGTAAGAAGGGCATAATACCCGTTAATTTATTGGGGGCAACAATTGCCGCCTCGGGAATGTATGCCATCTACCATGAGCGCATCAGCGTATCACCGGATCAGGGCCTAGCCATTCTGTTAGTTATAGCTGGGGCCATTGTATTCGGAGTAGCCTGTTTTCCTATGAATGCATCTTCCAATCTAAGTCTATTCCCCCGCTTGTGCCTACTATTTGCTTCCATGTCTCTGGTTAATTGGACAGGAGCAGCGATAGAAATGGTTTTGGTTGGCTCCTATGCTGCACCACACTCAACATCAATAGTGCCCACTCTTGCTATTCTTTATCTTGGCACAATAGGA
This sequence comes from Candidatus Melainabacteria bacterium, assembly GCA_963767815.1. Taxonomy (GTDB): domain Bacteria; phylum Cyanobacteriota; class Vampirovibrionia; order Obscuribacterales; family Obscuribacteraceae; genus CAVYFJ01. The sequence goes on from CAVYFJ010000005.1 coordinate 433,869, forward strand.
AATATTCTACCCTGGGCTGCTTTTTTGCTTACGATGAGCGAATGGGGCGAGGTTTCGGCCACAACAATAGAATTTGTTATCCCGATAGTTGCTCTAACGATGGATTTCTTCTTTGAAAAGCAGCCTCTACATCTAGGCATCATTGCTTCCTCCGGCATTGCTCTAGTATTAATCGGTGTCTTTCTTACTAATATAAGAAAGCGAATCCCGACCCAGGAAGCAGAGCAAGTTTTAGTTGGTCCTCAGCTGACAATAAATCCGGAACAATTTGAACTGGCTGGGACAGAGTAATAATAATTCTCAGGATCTTTATCAAAATATCACTTCAGAAATTGCTCTCCACATTACAAATTCTGTTGCACTCGTTCTGCTTTACAACTGCATCTGCTAGATTATGCTTGGGTGTCCAGGAATTTGAGAGAGGGTAAATATGGGTATTGCTTATAAGGCGTTGATAATCATTCAAGCATTGCTTGGGCTTTTCATGGTTGTCTTGATCCTTCTCCATGCCCCGAAGGGGGAAGGTATGGGTGGTCTAGGTGGGAGTGCCACATTATTCTCGGGCAAGCGCGGAGCAGAGGCAGGGCTTGATAGGTTGACCTGGATTATTGTTGGGCTCTTTTTAGTTATCTGTGTTCTTTTAGGTTTCGGTTTTGTGCGTTAGACATGTCATTCCATCTGCCCACAACTGAAGACAAGGCGGATTATGTACTTAACCAGTTTAATCGCGTTGCTCAACGCTATGATTTAGCTAATGATGCAATTAGCCTGGGCATGCACCGCTTGTGGAAAAAAAAGGCAATTGAGGCTTTAGAAATGAAACCTGATGGCCAATACCTTGATGTTTGCTGTGGCACAGGCGATTTGACCTTGCGCATTGTTGAAAACCTATCGCCTTTCGGTAGTGTAATTGGCCTGGATTTTGCCGCCAATATGTTGGAGGTTGCTCGCATGAGAGCAGCTATGGCCAGGGCTCGATTAGCCTCTGTAAGCTTTATTGAAGGTGATGCTCTGAATCTGCCCTTTGCTGATCATTATTTTGATGGCGCGATAATTTCTTTTGGTTTGCGTAATCTGACCGATTTACAACGAGGTTTGTCGCAAATGGCTCGTGTAGTTAAACCGGGCGGCAAGGTGGTTAATTTAGATCTCGGGCATCCGACTAATCTAATTTTTAAGCCTATCTATCATTTTTATTTTTCTCAGATAGTGCCAATAATTGGCCAGATTTTGCAAGGCAATAAAATAGCCTACACTTATTTACCGGCGTCTCTAAATACATATCCAAGGCCAGAAGGCATAACCAGTCTCTTTGCGGCAGCCGGGCTGAAGGACATTAAACATATTCCCTTAGCGTTTGGTTCAGTTGCTTTGCATATTGGCACTTGCGATGGAAAATGATTTGACTGTAGAAAATCGTCCAGTATCGCTGATGGTATCAGTCGGTGATCTTTCCGCCGATAAACACACAAGCAAACTTATTGGTGAGCTTAAGGCATTACAGCCAAATTTGCACGTCTGGGGATTGGGTGGCAATGCTATGCGTGCTGCTGAAACAGAAATCTTGTTTGATTGCCAGGAGATTTCCAGTGTTGGCATAGTAGGACTCATAAAGCATATTCCATTTCTGTCTAGGGCTAGAAAGGCTTTGTTGAACGAGATCGAGAAGCGCCGCCCAACAGCCATATTGTTGGTTGATTTTGGTGGCTTTAATCTTGCTTTAGCACAAGCAATTAGAACACGCTTTAACAATCTTCCTATCTATTATTTTATTTCGCCACAAGTTTGGGGCTCGCGTCCTTGGCGTCTAAATACGATTGCAAAAACAATTTCCAAAATGCTAGTTATTTTTCCTTTTGAAGAAAAAATTTATGCACAAAAAAATATACCAGTGGCCTTTGTTGGTCATCCCTTAACTAAAAATTTGCCTGATTCAACTACTTTGCTCGATCGAGCAGCATTTGCCAGCAAATATAGTTTAAACCCCTCCAGTCCGATTATCGGAATTTTTCCAGGTAGTCGCAATAGCGAAATTAAGAGTTTATTGCCCATAACCCTTGAAGCAGCCAGCCGTTTCCATAAAGAACGTCCAGAGATTCAGTTTGCCTTATCGCAGGCAACAGGCAAATTAGCTCATGCCATAAATGCCACAATATCCAGAAAGTCAGATTGGGGTAAGAGTATCAAATTGATCGAGCCTGCTGACACATATAGCCTTATGTCCGTCTGTGATCTTGCCTGGGCGAAATCCGGCACCACTACCCTCGAATTGACCTTATTTGCTAAGCCAATGCTTATTTTTTATCGAGGTGATTGGCTTAGTTACTTGATATTTCTGGGTTTCAAAAGAACGCAAAGAGTAGGCTGGCCGAATCTTTTAGCTGGTAAAGAATTGATTCCAGAGCTAATTCAATTGGACTGCAGCCCACAAAAGCTCGTACAATACAGCAAGGATTTATTAGATGTGCCAGCCTTAATGAAAGAAACGGCTTCGCAGTTACTGGCGCTGAAAAATAAACTTGGCGAAGGTGATTATGCCAGTACCTGTGCCCGAGAATTAGAAAAGTATTGTCTGTATAGTTTGAGCTTGTATGGTTAGAGATAAAATTACTGAATTTCTGAAATTCACTGATTTGAAAGAGCAGCAGCAGATATATTTACGGTTGCTGCGCTATATCATGCCTTACTGGTGGATGTTTTTATTGGGGCTATTAGCGGCAATTCCATATGGTGCCATGGATGGTGCTATTGCTTATTTAGCGGGACAGGGATTGCAGCGAATTTTTGTTGATGGCAATCAGAACCTGATTTATTTTGTACCTCTTGCTGTGCTTGTGATTGCCAGTTCCCAGGGAATATTTCGTTTTTTTGAAACTTATTGTATTCGCTTTGTTGGCAGTTCCGCTATTAGAGACTTGCGCAATCAAGTCTTCGCTCATCTGGAAAAACAGCCATTACTTTATTTTCAGGGACAGTCATCCGGTGTTTTAATTGGCCGTATGGTTAACGATATCAGCGTGGTGGAGACGGCAATATCGCAAACTTTTCAGTCACTCGTCAGTCGCACAGTAACAGTAATTGCTTTGGCGATTGTTTTGATAGTGCAAAGTTTTACCCTCAGTATTATTGCTTTGAGTATTCTCTCTTGCATACTTTTGCCTGTTTCCATATTTGGTCGCCGGATTCGCAAGTCTGCCCGTGGCGGACAAGAAGCAATTGGTGATTTGGTGTCTGTTTTATCAGAATCAATTCAAGGCGCCAAAATTGTTCAAGCTTTTAATTTGGAAGAATATCAAAATGAGCGCTTTCGTCAGACCAATTTTAATTTTTTCAGCAATTCAATCAAAGCTGTGCGGGCGGAGGCACTCCTATCTCCAATCCTGGCAATAATTGGTGCCATAGGGATAGCCTGCGTGATCTGGGTAGCAGGCTATCAAGTCATGCACCACAAAATGTCACTTGGATCTCTGACATCATTTGTCATTGCTTTGCTTTTGCTTTATTCACCACTAAAAAATATTGGGCGCATCAATGGCATTATTCAACCAGCCCTGGCTGCTGCTAAGCGTGTCTTTGAATTGCTTGATCTGCAGCCGAATTTGCAAGACTTAAAAGGGGCAATTACTCTAGAAAAAGGACCGCATCGCCTTGAATTTATCAATGTTTGCTATCACTATCCAGGGCACGAAAATCTGGTTTTGCGCGATATAAATATCGATATTCGACCGGGCCGAATGATTGCCCTGGTCGGTTTATCTGGTTCCGGCAAAACTACTTTTGCTAATTTAGTTCCCAGGTTTTTTGATCCAACTTCTGGGGTGATTATGCTTGATGAGGTGCCTTTGCCTCAGTACTCGCTTCATTCTTTGCGTGCGCAAATTGCTTTAGTTACTCAAGACAATTTCCTTTTCAATATGACTGTGGAAGAAAATATTCGATTGGGCAGATTGGATGCTAAAGAAGGCGATATCGTTAGCGCCGCTAAAGCAGCTTACTGTCACGATTTTATAAAACGTCTGCCCGATGGTTATCAGACAAAAATTGGTGAACGTGGTGTCAAATTATCAGGTGGGCAACAACAGCGTATTGCCATTGCCCGCGCTATTCTTAAAGACGCTCCTATTTTAATTCTCGATGAAGCAACAAGCTCTCTTGATAATGAATCAGAAGCAATGGTGCAAGCGGCACTCGATAATTTAATGAAAGATCGCACAGACATTGTTATTGCCCATCGACTTTCCACTGTCAGGCATGCCGACCAAATTCTTGTTTTAGAAAACGGCTCGATAGTAGAATCCGGCAGCCATCATATTTTAATGGGACAGGACTCGGCTTATGCAAGACTAGTAAGGGCTCAATTTGAGCGCCCACTAGCTGAACAAGAAAGTAAGATCTAGAATATATAAGTCATTAATTAAAGACAGTTTTGTGCGCTTGCCAATCCAGTAAATTGTATTAGAATTACACTCAGTTTGTCTGGGTTAATACTTCAGGGTGGTTATAGAGAGCTTGTAAAGGAATTTATGTATAGTAAAGCAAGCACTTCTAAAAGAGCAGAAGTAGTTATTTCAGTGGCTCTAATAGTATCCATACTTTTGAGCGGTGAACCTTTGCATGCCCAGCAAAATATACAACAGCGAATAAAAGAAAGATTTGGCAATATCAATGATGATAAGCATACCGGCGCCAAGAAATTCAAAATTGCTGGATTGGACGTTGCTGTCTGGCAGCCCGTCCATGCAATCGGCAAACTGCCTCTAGTTATTTTTTCCCATGGCTTTCATGGGTGTAATACACAGAGCTTATTTATCGTGCAAGCCATGGACAGGGAAGGATATCTAGTTATGGCGCCTAATCATAAAGATGCCATTGGTGGTGGTGCGATAGCAAAACCGGAGCAAAGCTTTCGCAAGCCAGAACAATGGAATGACAGCACATTCAAAGATAGAGGTGATGATATCAAAAGGCTCATCGCTGCTTTGCATAAAGATCCTCGCTGGAATTTATATATCGATTGGACCAAAGTTGCTTTAGCCGGGCATTCACTTGGCGGATACACAGTGCTTGCTCTAGGGGGAGCATGGCCAAGCTGGAAGCAGCCGAATATCCGAGCAATTCTTGCACTGTCTCCATATTGTGAGCCTTTTGTGGATAGCGGCAACCTTGCTGCAATAGGCATACCGGTGATGTATCAAGGTGGCACGCGTGATCTTGGTATTACACCAACAATAAAAAATCTACGCGGCGCCCTTAGCAAGACTTCTTCACCGGCATGTTTTGTAGAATTTGATAAACTCGGTCATTTAGGATGGACAAATTTCAACAAAAATCAAGAACAAAAAACTTTGATAAATTATTACTGTTTGTCCTTTCTCAATAAATACGTCGAGGATAATCAAAAATCCAGGCCGGATGTGAAGCTAGCCGGCGTTGCCGATCTTCAGGTGAAATAATAGCGTCATTTGTATTTGTCTTTCATGTCCTTGGTATGTTTTTCTAATTGATGAGCAAGGTTCTCCTTGCCAGCCGTTTTTGTGTGTTCAGCCAAGATAGCCATTATTCGTGCTAATTGTGGATGAAATTGACCTTTATTCAATTCTACCAGCTCGATAGCATCATCTAGCATTGATTCGACTTCCTCAATTTCTCCCTTATCGATGAGCAGCATAACTTTGACCATTAGCGCTTCACCGTAAGCTTCAGATCTTGTTCCTTGTGAACTGTGCTCAAGAATAGTCAGTGCTTGATCGATCAGTTTAAGCCCTTCGTCGTACTGGTTATTTTCATCTTTAATAATGGCGAGCAATTTCAAGGCACGCGCAATTGCTGGTCCATGCTTTTCCCGTTCTTGCTTTTTCAAGCTTGAAAGTAAATCAAAAGCTTTGCGGGCATATGCTTCGGATTGTTCCGGCCTATGTTGTTTCCAATTGATGCTGCTAAGCTCAAGATAATCGCGTGTTAACTGCAACAAATTATCTGGATGAGCAGTGTCAATTTGCAGAGCTTCATTTATGAGCTTTTCTGCCTCCGGATAATTACCTGAGCAACTGAGAGCTTTGGCTAAACTGATCAGATTGATAGAAAGAAGTTCCGGTTGTGGACTCTCTTCCTTAAGCAAACCCAAAGCAGTTCTAAAGTGCCTGGCTGCTTGTGAGTAAAAGCCCGCATCAAAAGCCATACGACCAACAGCTATTCTGGTTTTCCAGTGAGATATGTCTTCTAAGGAATTGGTCGTGAAATCTGTCATTTTCACTCAATCACTTTTTGTCATAGTATTATTACGTCTGTCGTCAAAACTATAGATAGAAACACACCGCCATGTCAATTCAAGTTCGCTTAGCAAAGATGTCTTTAGGCAATACGATTAGATTCCTGCTCTCTGTTTATCTGGTTGCTTCAATGATCTTCCCTCTAGCCTCTTTTGCTGCCAATAAGGACGAAGCTTCTCAAAATCAGGGAAAGATAATTAAACCATCGTACGTGCCAGCTCTTGCCGATAAAAGCAGCAATGAAGGTAAGCGCATCTTTGAAACCAGCAATTGTAGCAGTTGTCACTCTATCGAAACAAAAGGTGGTTGCCTGGGACCGCCACTGGACGGCATAGGCGCTTACCGCAGCAAAGAGTTTTTACTTTCACGGATTACTAATAGCACCGAAGCAACGAAAGAATTTGAAAGAATGTACGGTACGGAGGAGCTAATGCCTCATCCTCGCCTTTCTTCTCAACATGCCGCATGCATTGTTCAATATCTTCTAACATTATCGCCCCCCAAAGCTGGGTTTTATGTCCATTCTCATCATCCGGGATTGACACCGGAAAAAAGTTCTCGTCAAACTCAGGCGCCGGCTACCACGCTGGATACCGTGATCGTATCGGCTGGAAGAAAGCTTTTTTACGAGCATGGTTGCGCAGCCTGTCACTCTATTGGCAATATTGGTGGTCATTTTGCTCCATCCTTGAGCGGCATAAGTAAACGCCGCAGCAGCGAGTACATTAGCAAGAGAATTACAAACGCCGAATTTTTCTCGCAAAATTACCCTGATGAATACCAGGCGAGAGGCATTGTCATGCCGCCATCTAACCTTACAGAAAAAGAAATTGCCGAAATAACCAGTTTTCTTATGTCATTGAACTGAATAAAGAGGAGCAGCATGGAAAACTTCATTCGTTGGTTTGATCAAATCAGCCTAAGTGACGTTGGCCTTGTTGGTGGTAAAAATGCTTCTTAAGGCATAGACAAAAATAATGTTAATGATTTATCTGCGCGCGCACAGGCGGTTCGAGCGTTGATCAAAAAGGCCGGCTTGCCAGACGGTGTAGCGAAAGAAATTTGCTCAGCCTACCAAAAGCTTGAGCAGCGTTACGGCAAAAATAAAGTCTAGCTATTGGTGCCTATTTTAGCGCTAGGCAATAGCAACTCTTGATTGCTTCCATTGCGTGCTCTTTTCTCCTGTTGATTTTTGTTTGATTATTTGTATGGAACACGGAGCGCGGCCGACCACTTTTTCGGCTACACTGCCGAGCAGTAATTTCTGAAACCCTGTGCGTCTATGTCACAACGCCAGGATCTGATTTTGCCACAAACACAGCTGCCCCAGATTTTATACATATTTTTCCTTCATCTGTGCCAATAACAATATCCTTTTCCGGGTTGAGTAAAATATTGCCACTCTCAAGAGCAATATAATTCCTTTCGCTACTTGTACCAATGAATACGCCTTCTTGAGCCAGGCGATTTGCTTCACCTCGTTTGTTGGCGGCCAGCGGTTTTGGATAAACTGCCAGGTGAACAGCTCCCCAGGATATGTTAGTGCGTCTTCTGCTAAAGGAAAGCAATTCAGATACGATCATAGACAAACATAATATAACCTTCCAGTCTACCCATATAACCATTGATAGCTTTGAGTTCATAGGTTTTGTCTAACCATTCCCGGAGATTAGTTGCAATCTGCTCACCAGCTTCATTCATTGCACCACTTTCGCAGACAAAGATCAGCGTCTGATATTTGTCCAAAGGTAAATTAGAAATATTCTTTTTGACGAGTGGTAAACAATTTGGATCATTGAATAGTGCTTCATATTGGGCTGGGATGCACGGCGTTTTGTCATTCCAACGAGTATAACCATGGATCCCTGATAGTAGCGCCTCTGCATTTGTCACTCGCTTGTTGTGTCTTACATAATAATCAATTGTACAAACAGTGGCATCAGGGATAAAAACGAAAGCTGTATTTTTAAATTTACCCGCACTTAGATCGTGGCTGAAAGGGCGAGCGCCTGATAGAGGCAATTTATTGCGCGTGATCATACTTTCTACATCGAAGTAGATAAATGCTAATGCCAACAACGTTCCCGATAGAATTGCAATTTTTTGTCTCCGATTGCTTTGATTACTAATTGTCCAGTTAAAATAGTAATTCCAACAGCATACTGCGCAAGTGGCAAACAGGATCCACTCAAATGGTGCAAAAGGAAACATGTAACGAACTGCTTGGGGAGTAGCATAACCTTCCATTGCTGCTGGAAGCAAGAAACACATGGTAATAGCCATTAATTTATTCGGATTTTTGATACCCATAGAGTTCAGAAAATCTTCCTGCTTTTGGATTTTAAATATGATCCAAGCAAATAATAAGAAAAATACTATGTCATATAAAATAACTAGATTTGCTTCAGATAATACTGGATTGCCTGCCCGAATATTGGCTATGAGCATACCAACCCACTCATACCAGAATGGAATTGGTGAGCGGAAACTGGTTTGAATGTGGACACTCAGCACCTTTAACCAGGGAATAAAAGCTAAAAGAGGCACAAGAAACACAAATCCCCACCGAAGCATGCTCATACTTGCTTGCTTTCTTCTCCATAAAATAATAGTAGTGAGTACAAGAGCAGCGATAAGCAGCAGCGCTGTGTAATGAACATAAAGCGCAACGAGTAAACTCAAGCTCAGCAAAATCGGGTATTTTACCGATTTATTACTGTTAATAATTCGACAATAAAATAGCCCAGCAAAACAATAGAGCAGGGCAGCCAGACAGTAGGCACGGCACTGCAAAGAAAAAAAAGCTGCCAGTGGTGAAAAGGTAACAATAACAGCACTGATAATACCAACAGACCGTCCGCCCACCTCCTTGCCTAGCAAATAAATAACAGGAATGAGTAGTAAGCCAAAAATAAAAGATGGTATTTTCATTGCCACGTCGCTTGTCCCGAATATGTTAACCCAGTGGTGCATAAGTACGTAGAACGCTGGCGGAGTGCACTCCACCGGGATCAATCGCGAGATCAAAGCAGCGATGTTATTTGCGCTAGCAATATAATATACATGTGTCTCGTCTCGCCAAAATCCATCGTGTAAATACAATAGACGCAAGAGAAAACCAATCAAGGTCAAAAACGAAACGCCTGTAGAAGTCCCAAAAGATCTCTTAAATTCGTCCATAAAATGCATGTGGTAAATTGAATTTTTATTGAACGGGAGCTGAAGATTCGCTGGGTAAAGGTATAGCTGCTCGTCTTACCTTGGCAAAGTTGACTCCGATTACTACCAGAAGGATACCTACAACTTGCAGCCAGGTTGGCACTTCTTTTAAAATTAAGGCAGCAATTAGAATAAATCCGGGCCGCTGAATCATTGTGATTACAGATATGCGCGTTGCTCCAACTAGGCTCAAAGACTTTATAAAAGCAACATTGGCCAGTGCTGCACATATACCAACCACTACACCATAGCCGACATCATAATGTGAAACGTGTCCGATAAAAGGCACGAAGGCAAAAGAAAGCACCCCGAGAATAAGAAAGCACAGAGCTGAGACATAGATGGCGTCAACTTTACTTGTTATTTCATCCATTTTTACTCGGTAAAAGCCAGAACTAAAAACAGCAATAATAATGGCCATTACGCCAAGCCAATCGCCACTGTAATGCTCAAAAGGCATACTTAGAATTACACCAGCAAAGCATAGCCAGAAACCGAGCCAGAATTGTTTACCTAGAATATCCCGTCCCATTTTTTCATTGATAATCGCTACTAGAGCTGGGGTTGTGGTCACGACTGTTAATACAGTGACGGCAGTAAGGCTTCTTAAGGCAAGAATGGTGCACAAATTGGTAGTGGTCAATAAAATGGCAATTGGTAATATGCGCATAAACATAGATCTGTGCAGAGGCTGGCGAGAATGAAAATAGAAAAATATAGGCAGCAGCACTAGTCCGCCGACAATGTTTCTCACCAGATAAAAGCGAATCGGTTCTAGCCCACCCAGATAGCTATATTTGACGATAATTGGTTCTGCCGCTCCTAAAACAAGAGCGGCTAAAATCCAGAGCTTTATTTTTAAAGACTCAATAAATTCTTTATTGGAAACAGGTTTTTGATCCAAGATACAATCTGTGTTCATTTCTTTTATCTAGACCGGTAGAACAGGACACTTCTTGGGCCACATTTCAGTAGTCTTGCTCTGATAATTCTTGAACCTGGTAATTAATTCTTTGCGCAAATTATCCGGCTCGACAATGCTATCGACCACCATCTCCGCAGCCAATTTATATATATCCACATCTTCTTTATATTCCGTTCTTAGTTTTTCAATATAAGCTGGCCTTTCAGATTCTGGTAATTCCATAATTTTATTGTAATAGACAGCATTTACCGCAGCTTCCGGACCCATAACAGCAATCCAGGCGGTAGGTAGCGCCAGACAAGCATCAGGATCTAATCCAGGACCACACATGGCATAAAGCCCAGCTCCATAGGCTTTTCTCAAAATGACCGATATTTTGGGAACCGTAGCAGCAGCGACTGCCGAGATCATTTTGGCTCCAGAGCGAATAATGCCTGCCTGTTCCACTTTGGTGCCAATCATAAAGCCCGGCACATCAGCAAGAAATAAAAGGGGAATATTGAAAGCATCGCATAACCAAATAAAACGCGTTGCTTTATCTGCCGAATCAACAAAAAGTACGCCACCTTTTACCTTGGGTTGGTTAGCAACTATTCCGATAACCATGCCATCGAATCGCGCCAATCCGGTCACAATTTCAGGGGCATATAAGCGTTTGATTTCAAAAAACGAATCTTTGTCGATCAAATTATCAATCACGCCATAAATGTCAAATGGCATATTTTCTTGCTCGGGGATTAATTGGGCGATACTTTTATTGCCAGCAGAGTGAATTGCTTTTGATGCATTTTCAACAATGCAATCTTCCGGTGGATATAAATGACTTTTGGGCATATAAGTTAAATAGTCTCTGGCGGTTGATATGGCTTCTTCTTCAGAATGCACCAAAATATCACCGCAACCAGATATGGTGCAGTGCATTTTGGCGCCGCCCATTTCTTCAAGGGTAACCTTTTCACCAATTACCATTTCAGCCATTCGTGGTGAGCCAAGATACATTGAAGCCTTGCCTTCATTCATAATGACGATATCGCAAAATGCTGGTATATAAGCCCCACCGGCTGCCGATGGGCCAAATAACAAACATATTTGAGGCACAAACCCCGACATACGGATTTGGTTATAAAAAATCTTGCTCGCACCGCGGCGACCGGGAAACATTTCTACTTGATCGGTGATGCGTGCACCAGCTGAATCAACCAGATAGATTACGGGCACCTGTAATTTTATTGCCGTTTCCTGAAGGCGAATTATCTTTTCTACGGTGCGCTTCCCCCAGGAGCCTGCCTTAACTGTAGAATCGTTAGCCATCAGACAAACAGTTTTTCCGCACACTTGCCCCATGCCGGTGATTACACCGTCTGCTGGCAGATCTGGCTCCAGACAATTAGCGAAAATGGCGTCTTCAGTAAATTGCGAGCCTTGATCAAGAAGTAATTCTACGCGGCGGCGGGCGAATAATTTGCCTTCTTCCTGCAATTTCTGATGATATTTGGCCGCACCACCCTGTTTGATTTGCTCTAGCTTTTCTTTTAGTTTGGCTGGTTGTTTTATGGTTTTGTCTTTAGAATTACTCACTAGTTATTCCAAATTCATATTATCGTGTCTGTATTACGTTAACGAGATATATATTGCAACACTGCTCGCTTGTATTTTCCCATGAGCTCTGCTTTAGCTATTGTATGTGCCTGCACAAAACTACGGAATTGCTCAGTACTTGCCCCTGCAGGAAGTCCGGACATCGAGTCCAAAGCATAAAGTTTAAAAAAGTAACGATGCACTTTACCTAGTGGTGGAGAGGGTCCGCCATAACCGATGCATTGGAAGCTGGTAATACCTTGCTTGGTGCCATTTGCTAGTGTTGGTTGAGGGGGAATTCCTTGAGCAAGGTTTCTTTGATCGGCTGGAATATCGTAGACAATCCAATGTACCCAAATGCCTATTGGTGCGTCTGGATCATCACATATTAGAGCAAAACTTTGTGTCTTGTCCGGTGACACACCCCAGGACAAAGGTGGCGATACATTTGCTCCATCAGCGGTAAACTGTGTAGGAATCCTTTCTCCCGATTTAAAAGCTGGACTATACAATACAAATGTGTGCGGTACATTAGTTGACATGTGTGCCTCCTTACCGGCAGCCAAAGCTGGTGTGCAAGTATTGAAATTGCCGATACCAAAATTGTTAATCAGGCACAAAGTCAAAATTAATGACAAGAAAAATATTTTTGCCTTTAACTGGCACACAAGTTTTGAAATAACAAAGTATGTTTGCATAAGTATTTCTCCTAATCCTTTAATTTTAGCCTTTGCCAGAGAAGCCTTGGCTCATCTATACGACAAAAATAAGTGAACGCGAAATAAACTATACTACCTAAGATGGTAGCAAAGAAAATTTTAAAAGCTAGCGGTATGAGAGACATGCTGGCAAAGTATGTATGCATAGCAAAGAAACTTATGCTAACCAGCGCATACGCTATCAGACCGGCAGTAATCATGACAAGCATAGGTTTAGCTAGTTTAGTAAAGCCCATCAATCCTACTTTAGGGCGCAGAAAATAAGTAAGCACACATAGATTGAATACAGTAATTAAAGAAGTAGCGATTGATATACCGGCTACACCGAGTGGAAAAACGATTACCAGAAGCCAATCGAGAAAAACTTTGATCAATATGGCTGCCATGGCGACATAGAATGGCGTGCGGCTGTCATGAAAGGCAAAGTATACGCGAGTGATCAGATCCCGAGCCATATAAAAGGCAATTGAAGGTACTAAATAAATTAAAGCGGCTGTAACCAGACTGGTGGACTGGGCGTTGAATGCTCCGCGCTGAAAGAGCAGCCTGATTATCGGCTCCGGCAAAGCAAGCATAATTGCTGTTAAGGGTATTGCCAGGAACCAGAGAAAGCTTAAGGCGCGCCGAAACTCACTTTTCAAATCATCTATTTTTTTATTGGTGGCCAGATCAGTAAAGCGTGGCAACATGGGCACTAGCATGGCTGTGATTAATACCCCCAGTGGTAATTGAATCAGCCGGTTTGCATTGGCTATTGCTGTCCAGGCGCCTTCACCTATGCGGGAACAAAAGAAGCTGTCAACATAAATAATTAATTGACCTATTGAAGTACTAATAATTGCTGGCCAGAGTACCTTTATATAATTAGTTAGCCCATCAACTAATTTTGTTTGAAAATGATACTTAAGTCCAACTGAAAACATTCCGGGCATTTGGGCAAATAATTGTCCAAATGCGCCAATTAAAGTACCAATGGCAAGTGGAAGCGATGAATCGTGATTGGGGCTAAGGGCAATGGCGGCAATGATTGCCAAACTGGCAATTGCGGGCGATAAAGACGGCCAAAAAATGCGATTGTAAACATTGAGCACACCATATGTGATACCAATCAATCCTGACAGAAGCACAAGCGGAGACATTATTTTCAATTGCATAATTGCTTCGTGAAAAAATGTCAGACGATCGCTATTCGTGTTGCCATAATCGCCAGCGACAAGATGCATTACCCATGGCGACAGGAAAAACATGGCGATGGCAGCAATGGATAGTACAATGGCCGTGTAGAAAGACATTTGAGTGACCAGAGCGCCCGCCTCCGGGCTGGAGCGTTTAGGAGCTAATGTGGATACCGTTGCTGAATGAAAAGGCCCGCCGAGCCCTCCAAATAAAATCAAGATATTGCCGGTAAATAAATAAGCGTAGTTATAAGCATCAGCCAGGATGGAAGTGCCGTAAGCTGCGGCGACTACAACATCACGAGCCAGACCAATGACTTTGGACAATACGCTCAATATAGCAACCACGCTGAACGTTTTACTTAAGCTGTGCGGCCTGTTTTCAGTCATGAGATGAGACTATTCCTAAATTTGGGCTGATTATGATTCCTAAATATCTGTGACAAGAATCGATGGATAACTAAATGACTTTAGCATTTAGCGGGATTTTCTTGAAAACCTGGATGAAGAAAAATTTGAAGATAAATAAAAAGTACCCGGATATCCTTCAGATATCAGTAGATTAGATGTTATAAGAACACGATGACACGCAGGAGTGAATTTCTGGTGCTTGCAGGAACGCCAACCAATATTGTTCTAGGACTGATAGCCGGAATGACTATCTTTCTCGGCTTGCCAATTGCCCGTGTAAAATCAGCCTCCGAGTCGCTTAAAGGCATGTTAGTTCTTGGCTCAGCCGGCGTATTGTTATTTTTGATCATTGAAGTGGGCTATCACGCTATTGAAATGGTTGAGGTCACCGCCAAAGGTGGAGACTATAGTCTTGCCCTTATTAAAGGGGCAATTATGGTCTTTGGTCTGGCATTAGGCTTGATAGGCTTAGCAGCAATAGAAGAAAAAAGACATCAGGCAAAAAGTGGCGGAGCCAGTCCGCTTGAGATCGCCAACATGATTGCTATTGGTATTGGCCTGCATAATTTTGCTGAAGGTCTAGCTATAGGCCAGTCATATTCAAGTGGTAATACCACGCTCGGTTTAGTGCTTGTACTTGGCTTTGCCTTGCACAACGCCACAGAAGGTTTCGGTATCGCTGGACCTCTAGCCGGATCGAATGTCTCCTGGGCACAACTGATCGGCTTAGGTTTAATTGGTGGCGCACCGACTGCTATCGGTTCTGCTTTAGGCGGCACCTTTGTCAATGGTTATTTGGAACTATTCATTCTTTCTCTGGCCGTTGGATCTCTTATATATGTAACCAGAGAATTATTGCGTTTGCGCTTTACTACCCTTGGTACAACAAAAGCGATGACCGCTTTGACCATAGGGTTAGTTGTTGGAATTTCGACAGAAATATATATAGAAGCAGCATCAGTAATTCAAGCTACTGATAAATCTGGCGCGCAGGCAAACCTTGTCAGTACTCTTGATAAAAAGAATGATCGAGGCAAGATTGCTGTCAAACAAATAGTTTTCGACCTAGACAAAGCAATACCGCGAAAACTGCATGTTGCCCGTGGTGAAAATTTGCTGTTGCTCAATAAAACAACTCAGCCAATCGAAATTGAAGCTAACGGATTGATTAGCCAAGAGGCATTTATACCCAAACACGGACAATTGCTAGTCAATATAAATGGTATGGCTGGGCAATATACTCTCAGCCCGGAAGGAAGCAAAGCCAATGCGCAAATTACAGTAGAGGACAGCGATTCATTTATTACCGGCAGCAGTCCGGAATTTCAGGCAGCCCAATTAGTGGCGGCGATTACCACAATTGAAGGTCATGTGCAGGCTGCCTACGATTTGCACTTGCGTGCGCTTGGGAACGAAAGTAAAAGCCAAATAAAACTTGATTTAGCACGAGCCGGCAAGCATGCTCATCATCCTCTGCATGAATTGCTTGAAGGTAATGAGCCAAAAGCATTGGCAGTACAATCTGCTTTGAAAAAAATGAGTTTATTGACTGAGCTCAAAGAAAACCTTGAAAAATATAGTCAATTGGCTGGTAATAAAGAGACGGATGAAAATCTCTTTCCTAAAGCATATGCGGATTTGATTGTCATGATCGATAAAGCACGTATGGAAATAGCTGGTGATGCATATAGTGATCCGGGCTTCAGAGCCGCTGTAGCTCTAATCGTTTTGCAGCAAGCAGAAGACGAATATAGAGAAGCTATTGAAACCGGTAAGTTTCGTGTAATCCAACCTGCCCAACCTGGTAAAGATGGTTATTTGGAATATCAAGATACAAGAGGTTTTCTTAAAGCAACTAGGCGCCTATTCGTTTGTCCGTTAGACAGACGGTGTGATGCTGCTCAAGCGGCAATTGAAAAGGTTTTGGCTAGTGATTTCAGAGATGTTGATCCGGCTAATCCTGATAGACCCATACCCTTTAAAGAAGTTGAGAAACACTTTGAAAAAATAGAAAAGGTTTTGCAGCGAATTGAAACAGACCAATCAATTGGATCTGGACAGACAAAGTCCTGAAAAATCGTCAATTCGCTGATCAGTAGATTGCTCGAATGTATATCAAGACCTAAGGTTCTTTGAAAATTATTGGACTTCAAGCGGGCTGAGCGCAGCTCTATATGATCTTGGTATAGAAATTGTATGTTAAAAATATAAATTATATATGCATCGCCAGCGGTGCAAGCTGAATGTCTTACTGTTCAAGGTGTCCGGGTACCATCTAATGTTACTTGCATGCTAAGCTTGGAGCAAAGCCTTATTCGATAAACTGATCTGGAGAAAAATAAAATGAAATTTGGGGTACTTCAAATCCTGGAGGAACGCGATACACTACTAACATATTCAGTGAGCACACACCAAGTTGAGTGCTACGAGCTGAGGGGCCTTGCAGAAACTTCAGGTTGGCGCTAACCAGAAACAGTAGCAAGCGAGCCCGCATTATGTGAAGGACTGGCTGAAGCATAATGAAATACTGAGCCCACTTCGCAAGGGGCAGTCAGGCAGTAGCATAAACACCATCGCAGTTCATTCTGGATGGTGTTTTTGTTTTGGCGACATTTCTCACGGGCCCTCTCTAAGCAGCTCCAGTCCAATCATTTATCAGCCATTGATTATTTTTCAGCTCTCCCCGCAGCAATATTCGCTGGCAGCTTGGGCTTCAGGAGGATGCTTTCTCTTCTTTGGGTATCATATGGGAATAAATATCTCTTGCCAATACATGAATTGCACAGGCCACTGGCAAAGAAAAAATGATTCCCAGCCAGCCATCAATTCTTGCGCCGACAATAATTGCCAGGAAAATAACTACAGGATGTAGACCAATAACATTGCCCATATATTTCGGGGCAATTAGATTATCTTTCATCCATTGAAATCCATTAAAACATATAAACACTAATAGCAATTGGGTCAGCCTGTCGGCGGGAATATTGTCCATGCCATCAAAAGCCACCGAAAATATAGTTGGTATAAAACCAATCGGTGGACCAATCACTGGCACTATTTCCCATATCGCCAGAATTATGCCTAATAAAAGGGCATAATGAACTCCTAATATATAGTAGACAATAATCATAAAGCAGCCAAAGCCAATTGCCATGACAACCTGTCCTCTGAAGAAGGCTTGCAGGCTCTGGTCAATTTGTTTGCAGACGGATTGTAATCGCTTCTGATGTTTTCCAGGAAATAGCTGAATTATTATGCCCTGCATTCTGTAACCATCAAGCAAGAAGTAAAAGGACATGAGCAAAATGCTCAGTCCATAAACAGCGCCAGTCATAGTGGATACTGCCACATCGCTAACTCTGTTGAAAATTTGTCCGGCTTCAATTTTAGGAAATACAGATATCAGCCCATTGACTAAATCAACTGTTTTAATCTCTATTTGTGCCGCTCGCAACCTTTGTTCCATCGGGATTAGATATTCGGTCAGGCTTTGTACGAGTCCTGGTAATTGTTGATAAACACTGTTTAAAAGTTGTGATATCTGAGATATAACGGTTGGTACCAGAGTGATTGCACTAAATACGATACCAACCAAAACGATTGCATACACAATAGAGACTGCCAATATTCTAGATTTTATATACTTATGCAGTTGGTCTACAGCGGCAATAAAAAGATAGGAGAACAGTATAGAAATGCCAAGAATCCGCAAGATATCAGCAAAATAGCCACAAATCTGAAAAATGATAATACCGGCAACCAACAGTAGAACTAGGATCACTAGTTGCCGCTGAAGACTAATTAATTTATCCGCTAAGTTTATATCCGGCATATTTGAAATCCTATCTTCATTCGCTACTAAGATTACCTTGTAGCAAGCATTAAGACCAGCAAAATCATCGCTTAAAAATAGGTTGCCAATACTGCAGCTATGCTAACCAGCTCATCTATAATAGGAATAGGACTCAGATATATTCAATTACCCAGAATTGCTCGCTCGGCAGAGCAAAATTTATTACTAGAACCTTGCTCCAAACAAGTCATTTATTTAATCAACTTCATGGTTCGGATAAATCATTTACCGGCTACAAATACTTACTTGACGACCAATCGACAAAACGTATAACTGAAGCATTAGGGCTGACAGCCAATTATGCTTGTACTTATATAAAAATTGCTTGCCTGGATCTGTATCAAGACAAAGCAATTATGTGGTTAGAGATTGCCAAAAACGCCAAGCCAAACGATCTTGCTTTGCGCTATTTAGCTGAGCGCTGGTCTCTTGGTGCAAGAAAAGAAAAACAACCGGACGGGCAAAGTTTTATTACTTATATTTACCAGACTGAGCATCTGCCCGACGATGTTTTGAAAAGTTTGGCCGATGAAATCAAACTTGCGTTGGATGATGTGCATTCTCTTTTTATAAGGATAGACTGTAAGGATAATGCCGCAATTCTCCTTAAAGAAGAAAAATCTGATCAACAATTGCCATCGGGGTTTATCGAACAAGTTGACATGCCTAGCGAGCAGCTATATTCGGGACAAACCATAATCCTTGAACATGAAATTCCACCAACAGAGCCTAACGTTGTTCCAGATTCTGTTGAAGCCAATGCAACCGATGATGCATTCAACAAAGATGATGCTCACATGGAGAACCTGAAAAAGGAGGAAAAGCAGCAGATTGTTATGAAGGTACCCCAAACTGAAATGCCAAATATTCCGGTAGCAAAATATGCTACTTATTCCAGAAGCGAAGTGGATTTATTGCTCAAGCAACAATCTGAATCTATTGCAAGCACACTTAATAGCAAAATCTCGAGCCAGCAAAAGCTGGTTGCAGAACTGATTAAGAATAAAGAGAAAGAATTCAAACAGGATCAAGAAAATCTCAAAATCTATATAGATGAAAGTGAAGAGAAGCTCAAAAAAAGCCATCAGGCAAATCAAAAACAAATTGAAGGCTTTTTAGATCAAAGCAAAAAGGCATTAGCAGATGAATCAGAGCAATTTAAAGCATATTTGAACAAATCGATTTTGCCGACTTTGAAATCACTGGACGGCAAAGTTATTTCAATTGTCACTAACTATTTAGATGAGCAGGCAAAAACTAAAACCACAGAAAAGAAACTGAATGTAGGGACACTTATAGCCTATTTCGCCCTTGGGCTGGCGCTTATTAATATAGTTTTGCTCGTTGTACTCTATCTCAAACACTGATTTATTTCTGAGTACAACAATGGCAAACAAATATTGGTTATTTAAATCGGAACCCGGTGTTTTTTCTATAGAAGACTTAGAACGAGCGGCGAAGAAAACTACGTGCTGGGATGGAGTAAGAAATTACCAGGCTAGGAATTTTTTACGGGATCAAGTAGCTATTGGCGATCAAATTCTGTTTTACCACAGTAACGCAGATCCCCCGGCAATCGCCGGTATTGCTACTGTTATAAAAGCTGGCTATCCTGATCCTTCGGCCTTTGACTGCAAAAGTGATCATTTTGATCAGAAAAGCAATTCTGAGAGCCCAACTTGGTTTGCAGTGGATATTAAACACAGCAAAACTTTAAACAGACCAATTACCTTGGCTCAGCTGAGGGCGAATGCCAGACTAAAAAAGATGGTCCTTTTGCAAAAAGGAAGCCGGTTATCCATCCAACCTGTTACCAGGGAAGAATGGGATGAAATTATGGAAATGAGTGCAGTGAAAACTGGCAAATGACATTATTGCCAATTTATTTGTGATAAGACTTTCAAAGCTTTATCAACGTGTCCAAGGGGATCGAGCTGAGAGTCATAAATGCCTCGAATAATGCCTTTCTTATCGATTACGTAAGAAACACGCCCCGGGAAAATACCCAAGGTTGTCGGTACTCCCCAGGCGGAGCGTACTTTGCCGCCCGCATCACTCAGCAAAATAAATGGTAGTTTATATCGGGAAATAAACTTTTCATGTGCTGACAAAGAGTCTGAACTAATGCCAATAACTGCCGCCCCCTTCTCCTTAAAGAGCTCGTATCGGTCGCGAAAGGCACAGGATTCGGCGGTGCAACCAGATGTGTCGTCCTTTGGATAAAAGAAAACTACGACGCATTGTTTGCCACGAAAATCGCTTAAGCGGACTTGCTTGTCCGATATGGCAGGCAGAGCGAAGTCAGGCGCTAATTGATTTAACTGTGCTGTCGGGGATTTGGACATAGCTTAATGCTACAACATCTAACGCTTGCACAACCGGTAAAATACTTACAAAATTGGGTTCTGGGCTAGCAAAATTAACGAAAGCGGTAGATTAGTGCTTTATCAGGATCCTGATGTTATAACGTATTTATGAACACTCCTAGCGCAATTACTGCATCTAATCTCACCGAGGCGCGAAACGAATTTTTCGGTGCCCTGGGGCTTAGTCAAGATTTGCTCTTGCGAGCTATTGATCTGGCATTGGCTGAAGATTTAGGATACCCGGCTGTCGATCTAACTACGCAACCGCTTGTGAGCGCCGAGCATAAGGCTAAAGCAATTATTTATTGCTTGAGCAGAAATGCTGTGATTGCTGGTATTTCCGTCATAGAACAAGTCTTCCACAAACTGGATCCAGACATAAAAGTAAGTCCCTTATTGCTCGAAGGACAGAAAGTGACAGAGGTGCCTCATTCCATCGCCCATATAAGTGGTAATGCAAGAGCAATTTTAAGTGGAGAACGTGTTGCTCTTAATTTGCTGCAGCGAATGTGTGCTGTAGCCACCACCACTGATCGATTTGTGCAAATAGCAAAGAAATTCAATATTGCCATTTTGGATACGCGAAAAACAACGCCTGCTCTTAGGGTTTTTGAGAAATATGCTGTGCTTGTCGGTGGTGGACAGAATCATCGCTTTGGACTTAATGACGCCATTTTGGTGAAAGATAATCATATTCAGATAGCAGGCGGTATAACAAAAGCAGTTAGTCTATTACGGGCTAAATATCCAGGCAAATCGCTTGAAACAGAATGTACCACTCTTAGCGAAGTGCAAGAATGTTTGAATTTAGGAGTAGATAGAATTTTATTGGATAATATGTCGCCTGCTTTGGTGCAAAAGGCCGTAGATTTAATTAAAGGTAAATGCTTTGTCGAAGTTTCAGGAGGCATCAATCTGGAAAACATAACCGGTTATTTGCAGCCGGGCGTCAATGCTATTTCAGTCGGTGCGCTTACACATTCGGCTGTTCATGTCGATCTAAGTCTTGAGATGGAAAATCAATTATGAAAAACACCAGCGCCAAAAATCAGACGCAACAAGAAGCATTAGCCAAACAGCTTTTAGTCGATGACATCATGAAGCTTAAGCAAAGCCGTCAAGCAATGATTATTGCTCATAATTACCAGATTCCCGATGTACAGGACATAGCTGATTTTGTTGGTGATTCTTTAGGAATGGCTCAGCAGGCAGCAAAAAGCAAAGCCAAAACAATTATTGTTTGTGGCGTGCATTTTATGGCTGAAACGGCTTCTATTCTCTGTCCAGATAAAAGAGTGCTTATACCAGATCTAGAAGCTGGTTGTTCATTGGCCGCCTCAATAAACGCTGATCAGCTGCGGGCGTGGAAAAAAGAGCATCCTGGCGCCGTCGTTGTTTCTTATGTCAACACAACAGCAGACGTCAAAGCTGAGTCGGATTATTGTTGTACTTCAGGCAATGCTGTGCAGATTGTGCAGGCGATTGCTCCGGAAAAGGAAATACTCTTTTTGCCTGATGTTTTTCTGGGCTCCTGGGTAAAAAAAGTGACAGGGCGAAAAAATATGCAAATTTGGATGGGCGAGTGCCATGTTCATGCGGCCATGCGCCCGGAAATGGTGCAAGAAAAATTGAAAGAATATCCTCAAGCAGAATTGCTGATTCACCCTGAATGCGGTTGCTTGACTCCATTTCTTGATCATCTAAATCATTCACCCGAACTAGCACCAGTAAAAGTCGCTTCAACAGAAGGGATGATCAAGCGTGCTGGGCAATCAGACGCCAAACAATTTGTTGTAGCTACCGAAGAAGGAATTTTACATAGATTGAAAAAGGAAAACCCGGATAAGACATTTATTCCTCTTGCTTCCGAAATGACTTGCCAATTTATGAAAATGATAACTTTAGAGAAACTCCATCAAAGCTTGAAAGACGATGTTTTTCCTGTAATTGTGGACAAAGAATTAGCTAAGCGGGCTTATAAGCCCATAGAGCGTATGGTTTCCATATACTAAATCGATCATTCTTGTTTGGCATATAGTATAGTTGACAACAATATTATGGATGAAGTGATTAAAACAGATGTTTTGATTATTGGTTCCGGACTAGCTGGGCTAATCGCGGCGATTAAATTGCGCCAGGCTGGTGCTGGCGTGGTCTTAGCTTGTAAAACGAAGCTTCTTGATTCCACTAGCAACTACGCCCAAGGCGGGGTTGCTGCTGCGCCCGGAGATGAGGTCGCTCCAGTTAAATTGCATTTTGAAGATACAATCAAAGCTGGGGCTGAGCTGGTCAATGAACGGGTGGCTAGAGAAATTATTGACAGCGCCTGGGAGCTAATTCAAACTCTGGCTGAATATGGGGTTGCCTTTGATTGCCATCCGGATGGCTCATATTCTCTTGCCCGTGAGGGCGGTCATAGTGCCGCCAGGGTGTATCATCATCAAGATGTGACAGGTCACTGGATTTGTCGCGCGTTGGTCGACAAACTGACCGCTGCTTTGCCGTCAGAACCAATAAAGTCAGGTAATGGTTTGCATATTTATGAACATGCTTTTGCCTCTCAGTTGTTAATTGCTGATGGCATCTGTTGCGGCGCTAAGTTGGACTTTCAATCGTCAGGAATCAAAACCGTACTAGCGAAAAATACAATTTTAGCCACTGGTGGCATAGGGCAGGTATATAGTCGCACTACCAATCCCCGCATTGCTACGGGCGATGGCATTGCACTTGCCTATCAAGGTGGTGCGCAATTAATCGACATGGAATTTGTGCAATTTCATCCCACAGCCCTATATTTACCGGAATTGGCCGATGCGCCTGCGCTCTTAATCTCGGAAGCAGTGAGAGGAGCTGGCGCTGTACTGCTTGACCATAAAAAAGAACAATTTATGCAGCGCTTTCATCCATCAGGAGATTTAGCTACTCGGGACGTTGTGTCTCGAGCTATGTATACAGTTATGCAAGAGGCAGGAGTAAAGGAACTATTTCTTGATTTAAGACCAATTGGCAAAGAGAAATTGATCAGTAGTTTTCCTAATATTTTGGAGAAATTAAATCAATTTGGTATAAATGCGTTAGATCAGCCGATACCAGTCAGTCCTGCTGCTCATTATTTTATGGGTGGTATTAGAACGGATTGTAATGGCAGCACCTCAATTCCCGGACTTTATGCCATAGGCGAATGTGCTTCGACCGGACTACATGGTGCTAATAGATTGGCAAGTAATTCTTTACTGGAAGCCGGGGTAATGTCTTTGAAAGTTGCTGAACTGATTAAAAAAGATATTGGGTCTTCTTGTGCGTTTCCAGCTGGCGAGCAAATGCAATCGCCAGCTGTGCCATTACTAGTGGTGCCAGCCAATCTTCTTGAAGTGCGCCAGCAGATGTTTATGAAAGTGGGCGTTGTTCGCCAAGGCGGTTCATTAAATGAAGCTTTGAGAAAACTGGATGAGAATCTGTTTGATGCCCCATACTCAGTTGCTTCTGCTGAGGCAGCGAATATCTTGCTGATTGCAAAATTGATTACTGCCAGTGCCTTGCGCAGAGAGGAGTCTCGTGGAGCGCATTTCCGAGCTGATTTCCCTGAATCTCGAAAAGAATTTGCTTTTCGTCAAGTCGTTTCAAAGACTGGATATTCTTGGATAGGTGTTAATGACTCCCTATTGCGACTGCAAACCCAGATACCGGCAGTTAATCAGTGAATTAACTTTTTCTTTCCTTGGTCGCCTGACAACGCGTATCTTTAACCGCCAGTGCTGGGCAAGAGACACCGATGCACTGGATCCAATTGCAATGATTTTCTTAACCTCGCCGATCAAGAATGTAGACTACATTATTAGGCAAACTTAGATAGAGGCTGAGACAGGTCCATTTATATGCACTCTATAAACAACCGCGCTAAAATCTTGATTGTTGAACACAAATCTGCACAGCTAATTGGCTTGACTATCTGGCTGTCACAGTTTGCCGAGCTACAGGTTTTTGGTAGTTTGTCGGGAAATAATTTGAGAGCCGGCTTTGAAAATAGATTACCTGCAGAATATGACTTGATCATTTTTGGCTTGGAAATGGTAAGAAGCGAAGAAATTCCCTTTAGACTAATTGCCGATTTCTCTCTGTTGCGCAAACTCAAATCGAAAATGGAAATACCAATATTACTTTTGCTTAGCAGCGGCTCAGCCGGTAAAAATGGAAATAATATGGGCGAACAGATCTACGATCAGATTTTTAATGAATGTGATAGTGTTCTATCTTCGGATCACACGCTAAATTATATTCACACTGAAATTAATCACTTGCTAGCGCGCAAGCAACTGACACACTCACCAAACAGAAAATTGGTAGCTGTGGCTGGCTGATTAGATTAAAAGAAATGCCTGAGCATATAGAGTTAAAAGAAAATCTAGCTGGTATTATCACTGGTGCTTCATCGGGCATCGGTAAAGCCTTAGCTATTTTATTAGCAAAAAAATATAAGGCCCGCCTTGTACTTAATGCTCGCAATGAATTAGCCTTGCGTGAAACAGCCAATCTAGTTAAACAGGCGGGTGGTGTTGCTATTCTTGTGGTTGGCGATATGGCCAAAGAGGGGCTTGCCGCGCAAGTGGTTGAAGAGTGTGTAAAAAACTTTGGTGCTGTCGATTTATTAGTCAATAATGCAGGCTTTGCTAAACCCGGGAAACTTCTATCATTGACTCCTGATGATTGGAAGGCGGTATTTGCTGTAAACTTTTTTGCCCCTCTAGAGACGATTTATCAATCGCTGCCCCATATGCTCAAGGCTGGTAGTGGCAAGATTGTCAACATTACTTCTGTTGCAGGGAAAATAGCATTCCCTGGCAGTGTTTGTTACGCAGCGAGCAAATTTGCCCTTACTGGTATGTCCGAAGGTATGGCAGCCGAATTAGCCAGTAAAAATATTGATGTGCTCACTGTTTGTCCAGGATGGGTGCGTACAGAGTTTTTTGACAACAATAAATGCGCGGATCACGGCAATCCTACCAAAATAGCTGCAGAAGCTAATTGGCGCGGTTTTATAATGCGCAATATGCTAAGCATCAGCAGTGAATCTTGTGCTCAAGAGATTTTAGAGGCTATGGCAAAAGGCGGCAGCAGAGAAATCATTTTAACCATGCCCGGAGTGTTAGTGGAGCGGATGAACGCTCTTTTCCCGGGACTGATGTCCAGATTGGCTAGCCGTATACGGGCTTAACTGGCAGGTATACGCTGTCTGGCTGCCCGATATGGAGCTAACTGTTTCAGGTCTTGGGAGGTAATGGGGACAGTGTTTCTCTTTCCTTGAGAGAGCAGGATCTGGCATTCTGCCTTAGCGATTCTGGCCACCTTATCATAGTCTTCTGGCTTGGAGAAATAATAATACCCAACCGGTGATTGCGCCGGAGGCCATTCCCATCGTTCTGGACGAGGAAATTCTCTTAGTGTTTGTAGTTGGGCAAAATCATCCAAGTTATTGGAGTTGCTCAGGTCTGGGGGTTTTCCTTCACCAATGGCCGCCAACCATTCTGCTTGGGGCATTGGTTTATCTGTGCCACCATGGCCAAAATGATATTGATAACCGGGGTGCTGTTGGCTGGTGACCCATTGGGCAAGTTCCTCAGGAGTGAAAGACTTTTCCAGAGCAAGGTAAGCTTTTATCCTTAAATCGTTATCCGGATCCTGATAAGAGACTCCCCTCATCTCTTTAACAGCCAACTTTGCTGCTTCCGCAGGTGATAGAGATTTAGCGTCCTTTACTCCTAAATTAATTAGTAGGCGTCTTTCATCTAATTGGTGAGGACCATAGGTTGCATATCCCCATTGTCTTTTGATTTCTAATTTGGCAAAGTCTTGCGGAGATAATGGATCACCTTTGCCAACCGCAGCTAACCAAGCTCTTTTGGCTAAGTCGGTATAAACCGGTGCATTATCTGCTCTTCCAAATTCTCTTTTACTGTAAAGATCGGCGTTTTCCTCATCTAGTAGTTGCGGTCCCGGTTTCTCATTCGAATCTTTTGGTGGATTGGCGCGTAATTCTTTTTCTGCCAAAAGTCGATAATGGCTGTCAGCCGGATGCCGAAATTCTCGTTTGCTGGCAAGTTTTGCTGAGTCACTCCAACTCAACGGTTCACCACGTTTTGCCTTCGTTAATATGTCACTCTCCGCAATAGCACGATATTCTTCATCCTCAGGCTCACCAAACTCTCTTTTACTTGCAAGCTTAGCCTTATCCTTAGCTGTCGAGCCAGTATCCTCTGGCTTAATATCCATTGAGTATCCCGGATACTTTTTAGCTAATTCTCGAAAAGCTTCGTCTTGCGGTTGAGGAAATCGTGTGAGGGCTGAGAATTTTTCGTATTCTTCGCTTTTGCCGAATCTTCCTCCCTGGGTTCTAATATGCTCTTCTATAGAAGACCAATAGTCTTTGTAATACGGATCGGCAAATTGTCTGATCAATTTAAGATCTGCCGCTGCGCTCTCGGATAGAGGGTCGCCTTGTTTATGTTTAGCTGTATAGTCTCTCTCGGCTAAATTGCGAAAAACGTCGTATTTTGGGGATGGGAAGTTACTAACTGGAAATTCTTTTCCTGCAGAGTCTTTTGCTGCTTTAAACACCCCGTCTCTTTCCTGCTCAGCTAGAACCCGACTCTGCACACCCGCAGCTCCTTCGTCGCCTTTACCATTAGCCTGTGCTTCTGGCTTGTCTATACCGCTCATAATAATTTCTCCTTATGGCTGCTGTGCAATTATTATTGACTTTGGCAAATGCTTGTCAAGTATAAGCACATTTATTCAACGCTCCGCCAAGCCTATATACCCAACGGGCACAAGGGACTACTGGTTTAAATCAATGCGATATAGATTAACCGGACATAATTAATCTGTCGATTCTTAAATCGCCAAAAACCTTGCTGTTCTTAGCTAAAGACGAACTGATAGTCACTCAAATCCTACAGATCATGACACCGTATTTAGTTATTTAACTGGGGCAAGATAGCAGCCGCTAATTTTCCAATCGCCGTTATCTTCCTTCTCCATTATGTAAGAAGCAATCACAGTATCGCCATCTGAGGCTAGAAATAATACTGGTTGGGTGATCACGCCCATCACCTCTTTTAAATCTTCGAAGACCATTGAGCGGGGGACAAGTACACTTTCATAAGTGGTTTTTACCGTATCAAAAAACTGTGCTGGTGTTTCAAATTGCTCCTTTATGCCAGGACTGGCATAAGAAAAAGCTTTATCTCCATCCCCCGAGCGAAATGCTTCAATCTGTCCCTGGATCACTATCCTGATTGCTACTTTGTCTTTCTCAGTGATTTTTACTTCTTTAAGCACAGTGGGAAACTGCAAATATGGCTGGTCGTGCATCGTCCAGAATGCCAGCGCCATTTTGGCATTAGCAAGAATGATCAATACAACTAAAAAAGAGGCAAGAACTTAGATGTCAAGCCAGCAAGTCTCAGTCTTTGATTGGAATATTCGCCATTCATGGTTGATCAATACTATTTGATTTAATCGGTCTGAGTTTTTCGCCGAACATATTTTAGCAAAATGGCCAATAACTCATTTATCCGAATAATTTTTGTCCTTGGATTCATTTTTAATTATTGCTTGAGCGGCTGCTAACCTGGCTAAAGGGATACGATATGGTGAGCAACTGACATACGATAGACCAATTTGTTCAGCAAACTCAATTGAGGATGGTTCGCCACCATGTTCACCACAAATGCCTATTTTAAGATTTGGATTAGTTTGTAAGCCATACTCAATGGCTAATTTCATCAACTTGCCAACCCCTTGACGATCTAAGACTTCAAAAGGGTTATTGGTTAGAATTTTAAACTTTTCGACCACCAATGTCAATTCCTTCAAGATAACGCTGCAAAAATTTGCCTTCAGCATCGTCGCGGCTAAAGCCAAAAGTCATTTGGGTTAGATCATTAGTGCCAAAACTAAAAAATTCAGCATGCTTGGCAATTTCATCAGCAGTCAGACATGCTCTTGGCAATTCAATCATTGTGCCAAAGCGATATTCGATTTTTTCTTTTTGTTCATTCATTACGGTAATGGCTACTGCTTCTAAATGTTTTCTGGCTACCAATCAATTCTTGAGCATCGCCAATTAAAGGGATCATTATTTCCGGAAGTAACTTGCACATCCTTGTTTTTTCACAGCCAGGCTGCTTCAAAAATTGCTCGCACTTGCATTTCATTTATTTCTGGATAAAGCAAACCAAGTCGGCAGCCGCGCAATCCCATCATCGGGTTGGATTCCTTTAAGCTGATTGACTTTGTTTAAAAGCTTTTTTAATTGTTCGATGCATTTTTCTTGTCAGGTATTATGCCTTGCCTGAAGAGTGGCTAATTTCAGCAATCAAGCTCTTCATATTTGGGCAAAAATTCATGTAAAGGTGGGTCGAGAGACGGATAGTAACCGGCAGTCCAGTCCATGACTTTAAAAATTTCGGTGAAATCTTGCCTTTGCATAGGTAGAAGCTTGACTAGAGCCTGTTCGCGTTCTTCTTTGCTTTCAGCCATGATCATGGCTTGCATAACTGGCAAGTCTTTCCTGACTCATGAACATATGTTCTGTGCGGCACAGTCCAATGCCTTGAGCACCAAATTGCGCGAGCAACTTTAGCGTCTTCAGGTGTGTCGGCATTCGCTCGTACATCAAGGCGGCGGCGTTTCATCTGCCCAGGCAAGAAAAGTTTTAAATTCTTCCGACATTGCTGGACTATTGTAGTTTCAATAGATCCTTGAAAAATTTCTCCAGTGGCACCATCAATGGAAATAATTTCGCCTTCTTTTAAGCTTTGCTGGCCGACTGTCATTTCTTTAGCGGTCAGATCAATTTGTAAAGCTGTCGCAACCAGCGACACAAGGCTTGCCCATGCCGCGAGCAACGACGGCAGCATGACTGGTCATGCCACCGCGGCTAGTGACAACACCATGAGCAGGCACAATGCCATGAATATCATCAGGACAAGTTTCTATTCTCACCAAAATGATTTTATTACCTTGACTGGCCAGAGCTTCGGCACTGATCGGGATCAAAAACAATTTTGCCTACGTGCAGCTCCCGGCGAAGCATTAAGCCCGACTAGCCAAGTAACTTGCCTTCTGCTTTTGCTTTTTCTTTCAGTTGAGGAGAAAGCTGGGCAGAAGAAGTTGATTAAGTTGTATGGGTTCTACGCGCATAATGCTTGGTCTTTATCGATGACTCCCTCAGTTACCAAATCCACTGCTACTTTAACAGCGGCTGCGCTGTGCGTTTACCGGTTCGTGTTTGCAAAATATAGAGCCGATCGTTTTCGATGGTGAATTCAATGTCTTGCATGTCTGCATAGTAAGCTTCTAAGTTTGCTTGTTGTGTCGATCAATTGTTTATAGGTTTCGGCATTTCGTCAGCGAGCATGGCAATTTTTTTAGGTGTGCGAATTCCGGCCACTACATCTTCTCCTTGAGCGTTAGTAAGATATTCGCCATATAACTCTTTTTCGCCTGTACTGGGATTGCGAGTAAAGCAAACGCCTGTGCCTGAATGGTCATTTAGATTGCCAAAAACCATGGCTTGAATATTGACGGCAGTGCCAAGGTTATGATCAATTTTATTCAAGTTGCGATAATAGATAGCGCGAGCATTATTCCAAGACTTAAAAACTGCTTCGATAGCTGCCTTTTAGCTGTTCTTGTACATCTTGGATAAAATGGTTTCCCAGATGGATTTATTGACTATTTCTTTGTACTTAGTGATAATGTCCTGAAAATGTTCGGCATTGAGCTCGTGATCATTTTTTATTTTTGCTTTTTCTTTGACTCGTATTGAGAGTATGTTCAAACTCGTCTTTGTTGATATCCAAGTACAACGTTGCCGAACATTTGAATGAGGCGGCGGTAGCTATCCAGGGCAAAACGTTCATTATTTGTGATTTTCGCCAGAGCCTTTACGGTTTCATCATTGAGCCCAAGATTTAATATTGTGTCCATCATGCCGGGCATTGAGATATTTGGCACCGGAGCGTACTGAAACAAGCAATGGATTTTTGCTGCTGCCGAATTGACGTCCGATGAGCTTTCTATCGAATGGAGTTTCTAGAAAACTTGATCGAATAAACCATCGGCTATTTTGCCACCGGTCGTTGCTATAGTCCCGACAACATTGTGTGGTCAGTGTTAGTCCTGGTGGAACATTTATGCCATTGGCTGTCATTTCTGCCAACCGGCTCCTTTGCCGCCTAGAGCTTCTTTCATTAATTCGCGCTTGCCTTGAAAATGCTTAAAAGCATCGGCAAATAAAAAGACTTCGTTCTGAGACATGGTCTGCCTCAGTTGTCTTACTATCAGATACCAGGCCTTTGCTTGTTACCATATGCTTGATCTCCTGGCATTAGGGCAGTGAGGAGGTATTCAGTCAGTTTAGTCAGTGGAGGCTGTGCTGGGCGCTAATGATAACATAAGGACGGAGTGGTAAATTAGACGTTATAGAAAGAGCATACATAGAATAGTCCTAGTGGCGCAAATAAAGATATATTTCGCCGGAAGTTTCTTCTATAGCTTTGTTGGATACATCGATAATATGACAGCCAAGGCGTCTGAAATATTTGGCGAGCGTAATTGACTTCTTGTTCAATCATGATGGATCAGTGTAATTGTCGCCATGAGGTCATACCGAGAGCATTGGCTCTGGTACGGCGAATTTTTAACAACATATATGGATCAATGGTTAAGCCGATGATTTTTTTTGCGTCAGACAGTAAAAAGTGCAGCTGGTGGTTCTATGCCATTAATTAGCGGAACATTAGCTGTTTTCAAACCCCAATGTTGGGCAAGATACATGAGTTGGGGGTTTTGCTGGTGCGGGAAACGCCAGCTAAGAATCACGTCTGCTTGTTGAAGTCCATCTTGATTTTTACCGTCGTCATAGCGAATAGCAAAATCAATAGCATTGATGCGGAAGAAATAAGATTCGTCTAGAATGTGCAACTACCAGGCTGTGACAAGGAACTTATGCCGGTCAATTTTGTCACATGGTTTATGAATGGACCCAGCAAGTCAATAACAGGTATATCGTGATTGCTTTGCTTCGTTGTCCAAGGCTACTTTCAGTTCCGAATTAACGAGAGTATAGGCAATCAATCCTTTTTGGCTGTACTTCTTCCATAATCTCTTTTAATTCTTCAATTGTTTTAACGCTCGGCAAGCGATAAAGCTTAACGCAGCCTTCGGGAAATTGTGCCAATGCAGCTCTTGTTACCATTTCTGCTGTTTCCCCGCTGGAATCCGATAGGGTAAAAACAGTTAAAAAAGTGCAGACTGTTTGTTTAGCGTTTCTTTGTCCATTTGATTTATAGTTCCGTGAAATATTGCTTCTGGATCAAGTATCTCAGAAAAAGAGGATAGTATTGCAGAAGGCAAAATGCTTTATTGATATGTAGAACGTATCAGAGTAACGAGCAGCCGGCAGTGTAGCCGATTTGGGTTGAAAGCTCGCTAAAAAATTAAGGAGACGGAATTGACTGAAGAAAAAATTACTATTGGTGTTTTCGGTGGCTCTGGTTTTTATTCTTTATTTCAGTGAAGCGGAAGAAAAGGTTGTGGAAACACCTTATGGACCACCTAGCGATAAGGTGTTGTCGGTAAATTGGTGGCAAAAAAGTTGCCTTTATGCCCCGCCATGGCTCTCACCACCAACATCCCTCCCCATCTGATAAATTATCGGGCTAATATCTGGGCGATGAAATCTTTGGGTGTGGAAAGGTTGATATCTCCTTGTGCTGCCGGTAGCTTAATTAAAGAAGTTGCTCCTGGGGATTTTGTTATTTGCGATCAATATGTAGATAGAACCAGTGGGCGCAAAGATACGTTTTATGATGGTCCGATTGCCACCCATGTTTCGGCAGCACAACCTTATTGTCCGCAGTTAAGCGAAATTGCTTATCAAGCAGGTAAGACTCAATCAAATAAAAATGCATGAACAGCGGTACAGTTGTAGTCATCCAAGGTCCACGTTTTTCTACAACAGCCGAATCAAAATGGTTTACCAACCAAGGCTGGACAGTTATAAATATGACTCAATATCCTGAAGCGCATTTAGCTCGTGAATTGAGCATGTGCGTAGTCAATATTAGTCTTGGTGACTGATTATGATGCTGGATTAATTGGTGAAGTTGAACCAGTCTCACATGCACAGGTAGTGACTGTATTTAATAACAATCTTGGCAAGTTAAAAAAAATGCTTGGCACTTTGATAGAAAAAATTCCTGCTGCAAAGAAAATGTGCATGTGCAAAGATCTCTGCAAGCATGCTCGTTTTTAAGAGTAAGGATTGTCAACAATGCGCTTAAATCAGGCAGTGGCAATTTTTGGCCTTATTTTAGCTTGTTGTGTTATTTAGTGCTGTATAAATTCGGTTTTCCGGATAAAATCTGTTTTGGGGCTGCGGTTCTTTCTATTTTGTTTGTAGCCATTGTTTGGTCTACTGCCTGTCTTAATTCTGGGGGCCTAGAGTGATGATGATGATGAATACAATAATGGCTGTCGCTTGTTAATCGACTTGTCCTTGTTTAATATGCTTGGTATTGCTGGAAGTTATTGTTTTGCCGCAAGCAATGGAAACAGCAGCCACTAATACCAGTTACCAAAGATTTTAAGCTGGAAAATGGTTTACGAGTTATATTATCAGAAGACCATACGTGCCTGTGGCTAGCTTTAGTAATTGTCTATGACGTTGGTGCGCAGGAATGAAGTGAAAGGACATTCTGGTTTTGCTCATTTGTTTGAACATATGATGTTTGAAGGATCGGAAAATGTCGGTAAAACAGAATTTTTTAAATATATTGAAAGTGCTGGTGGCAGTCTTGAATGCTTCCACCCATCCTGATTTCACTAATTATTTTGAAAAATTACCGAGCAATCAAATTGAATTGGCTTTATGGCTTGAATCTGATCGTATGCGCTCATTAAAAGTGACTGAAGAGAATTTCCAAAATCAATTGGAAACAGTAAAGGAAGAAAAACGTTTGCGCATAGATAATCAACCTTATGGCCCGGCTTCAATAAAAATGGAAGAATTGATTTTCGACAACTGGCAAATGGTCATCCGGTTATCGGTAATTTTAAGGATCTCGAAGCATCCAGCTATTGAGGATGTGAGAAAGTTTTTTAAAACATATTATGCTCCTAATAATGCTGTAATGGCTATAGTTGGTGATTTTGACTTCGATCAGATGCAAAAATTAGTAGGAAATATTTTGCTTCAATCCCTAGTGTCCCATCTGCCTGGAAAGCCAGATGTGAATGAGCCAGAACAAATGAAACAAAAATATTTAAAGTTACTGATCAGCATGCAAAAGCTCCAGCTTTCTGGGTTTCCTGGAAAGCCCCTGCTACGCGAGACAACTGATTATTATGCTTTAGGAGTAATAGAAAAATTGCTTTCTGCTGGAGATTCATCAAGACTATATCAAAGAATGGTTAAAGGTGATCAAAATGCTTTAAAAGTAGATGCTGGTTATGACGAGCGACGAGGACCTTCGGCTTTTGAAGTTTTTGCAGTTGTCAAACCAGAATCGACTCCGGATAAAGTGAGAAGAAGTCTTTTTAGTGAAATCGAGAAATTAAAAAATGAACCTGTTAGCAGCGCAGAATTAGAAAAAGCAAAAAATCAAATTATGCGTCGAATTTTTTGCCTCCGCTAGTTATGAATCATTGCAACGGAGTGTGGGTAGAGCAGAATTATTGGCTGAATATGCTTCTTTCTTTGGCGATCCCTACCTTCTAGATAAAGATATAAAATCATACATGGCAGTTACGGCGGAAGATGTTCAGCGAGTAGCAGCCGCATATTTTCACAAAAGAAGGAGCAACAATAGTTGATGTTTTTCCGGAAAATGGATCTGAGTCATAAAAAAATCGATGAATAAAATAAAGGAGTTACAAGAAATGTAACAACCAGTTATGAAAGCAATGATTATTCAAATATACAAAGTTCTTCCAATGGTTGGTCTGATCATCAGTCTGAATCTGTTTGCACCATTGTCGGCTAGCTGCAGAGGTTGGTGACCATGGCTCCAGTATTGTCGCAGCGCAAAAGGCTGAAGTCATGGCGACACAAAGCCGCCGGAACTTACCAGGCCTACGTCCATTTAAATTAGCCGAGATTACTAGCTTATACTCTGCCAAATGGCTTATCTGTGCAGTTGTTGCCTGATCATCGAGTGCCATTTATAACTGTTATTGGGATTAAATGCTGGTTCGACAGTTGACCCCCCGCAATTATTAGGATTAGCTGGCATGACTGCAGATATGCTGACTGAAGGAACTACCACTCGAGCAGCAAACAAATAGCTGATGAAGTTGATTTCATTGGTGGGCACTTGAGGCTGGCGCTGATAGTGATCATACTATTCTTAGTGCCTCAGCCTTTCCCAATATACGCCTCGTTTATTGGATATTTTTGCAGATGTATTACTGCATCCAAATTTTCCGGAAGACGAGTTAAAACTGAAGAAAACTAATTTAATTCATGAATTGGCAATTAAACGCAGTGAGCCAGATTTTTTAGTTAGATGAGCGTTTTAGCAAAGTAACTTTTGGTAACCATCCTTATTCTGTTATTGCCCCTACAGAAGAGACTGTAGATAGGCTGACAAGGAGCGATTTGCAAAATTTCACACGTCAATATTATCTACCTAATACGTCCTATTTAGTCATTGTTGGTGATTTTGATTTAGATAAAATGAAAACTCTAATCGAAGAAAAATTTGTCCAAGACGTGGCAATAAAAATAGCTGTCACCAGTGGTGAACTTTCCGGAAGCGCCTAAACAACATGGAAGAACATTTATATTGTTGATCGTCCTGGTTCGGTGCAATCATCGATTAAGCTAGGCAATATATCAATTAAAAAAACCGATCCTGATTATTTTCCCTTTTTAGTGGCCAATCAGATTCTTGGTGGTGCCACAAATTCTCGTTTATTTTTCAATATTCGTGAACAGAAAGGTTATACATATGGTGCTTATAGTGGAATTGATGCCCGCCGGCAACCTGGTGCTTTTTGGCTGAAGCTGAGGTGCGTACAGATGTTACTGCTCCATCATTGCAAGAATTTTTATACGAGCTAGATCGTTTACGCAATGTCAAAGTAACGGATAAAGAATTGGCTCAAGCAAAATCATATTTGGCTGGTTCTTTTCAGTTGGGACTAGAAACACAATCAGGATTAGCCAATAGATTATTAGAGCGCAAACTTTATGGTCTTCCTGATAATTATCTAGAGACATATGTAGATAAAGTAATGGCTGTAACTGCTGATCAAGTCAGAGTGATGGCCAGAAAACATATAGATCTAGATAATTTGGTTATTTGTGTTGTTGGCGATGCTAAAAAAATAAAACCTGAATTACAGTATTTCGCCGCTGTCGATGTCTACGACACGGCGGGTAAGTTCGTTGCTGAATCTAATATTAAGAGTGAAAATGATTTAGCTGCTCAGGGATCTGTGGTCAAATCAGATCAAAATTAATGCAGTCTGTTTGATGTCCGAAAGTCTTTGAGTTTTATTTTATAACTGGCATTGACCAGCAAAACACCGTCTTCAAGAGGGCGGGCTAAAAATAGCAGAAAGGGTGCCGGTACATGAACCCCTGTTACTGTCCTGACACACAGCATCTGCTGTCTGTAACTTGCCCTGGAATCGATGTAAAACCTTAATTCGGTTAGTGCCGGATGGCTGAATAAAATAACCACCGACATTTGACTGGTTAACGCTATGGAGCACTGCTGATTGTACTTCTTGCTGCGTAGCCCCAGCAATATATGACCTTGCACCGGCATGGGCTGCTTGCGCGCAAATATGATTATTTAGACAAATGGCTAGTGAGAGCAAAGCCACATTACCAACGAATAATGACAGCAGGACAAGTGCGGCTACCGAAAGAATGATTGATAGTAATTTGTCAGGTGGTTTTAGATTACGCATTTAAATAGTCAAATATCAACGGTCGCCAGTTCACCAAGATAAGGGAGCTCTCTATATCTTTCTCCGTAATCGAGTCCATAGCCAACAAGAAATGAGTCTCCAACACTAAAGCCGATATAATCTGCCTTTACCGGCAGCGCTCGACGACTGGTCTTATCAAGAAAGACAGCCAATTTTAATGATGCGGGTATAAACTGATCGTTTAAATAGTCCAAAAAGAAATTCGCCGTTCGTCCTGAATCAACAATATCCTCTACCACCAAGATATGCCGGTTCAAGATATTGGGAAGATTTAAATATGGTGTTTGAATACTGCCAGTACTATCAGTGGCCGATCCATAGCTTGACAGGTGAACAAATTCAATCTGTGGCGAATCGTTAGTTTTGATATGCCGGACCAAATCAGATAAGAAGCAAAAGGCACCCTTAAGGACACCAATTATTACCGGCCGGTCAATTGTTTCGTAGTCCCGTGAGATCTCATTACCTAGTTCAGCAACCCGCTGGCTTATCTGTTGAGCTGAATAAATTTCTCTGATTGTGGTCATAATTTTTCCTGGTCGGGTTGTCGATGATTGCCATTATCTCGCTAAAATATCACGAATGAATATAATTCTAAAAATAATAATGGCAATCGTATGAGTATTGAATAAGGATTATAGAAAAAGATCGCTCAGAAATCGGGGAGAAATAAAGTGCAATTGACCGTAGCCGAGCGGCCCGATTTTATCCAGATTGCTAAACAGGTATATGATTTATGGTCCGCTGGTTTGGCAAAGGACGTTTACCGCCAGCTTTTGTCGAGTAATTATTATCAATCTTGGTCTCGGCGCCATAATTATCGTCTGGTATACAAGCATAACGAAGAAGTAATTGTCAGCTGTAAAGTTGTTCACTTATCTCTGCTCATGAAGGGTAAGTACTACCCAATTCTTGGATTGGGAGCAATCTACACTTCAGCTAAATACCGTGGTCAGGGATTGGCAACGGAGCTAGTTAAATCAGTAATCGAATTAGCCGAACAAGACAATTTTGATGGAATTCTGCTCTTTTCAGATATTGATCGTCAATTTTATGCCTCTTGTGGTTTTGCTAATCTGGGCAATCTAGATTTTCAAATTGATCCTTTTATGTATTCGATAGAAGAAAGTACCGAATTTACCGAAAAATTCAAGAAATCTGTCAGGGAGCAATTTTATATTGAGCACAAGGATGCTGGGGTTTTGCCTAAGCTCAATATTCTCTTTCGCTTTTCTTCGTTTGCGCCCTGGATTGAGAATAACGAATGGGCTGATCTTGTGGCCTGCCATAATCGCTGGCTAGCTAGGCAGCCATATGGTATTTTTCGCCCACAAAATTATTTTGCCTTTCAACTTGCCAGATATTTATTCATTTCTACATATTCGCGCAGTCGAAAGCCACGATTATGCTTAACCACAATCAAAAGGGATCGCCAAATAGCTGCTTATGCTTTCAGCGAATATAGTGAAACGAATCTGCGCATCTTAGAAATAATTGGTAATCAATCAGGCCGGGCCCTATTATGGCAGGCACTAATCAGACAGGCGAAAGCAATGAATTTGCAGCAGATTAGTGGTTTTGAATCAGGTGTCTGCGATTTTATTCCCAATAATCGCCTCGATACTAATTTACTCAAATTGCAACCAGAATTGAGAGCAGGAGATATTCGATGTGCAAGACGATTTTGGGGCCAACCAATGTTTTTAGCTTTGAATGATCAATTAGACACTCTGGGAGACTATAACCCCTGTCCACTGCTTGAATTGGACTATTTCTAGATGAAATTTATGAAATGTTCTCTTGGAATCCGTTTTCTTGGTCATAATAGTGCTTGAAAAAAAGATACGGGCGCAAAAAAGCTTAGTCTTTTCTGTCGATCTCAAGCTGAGAATCATTTCTTGCGCTAAACTCATAAGTGTCTGACCGAATAATATTGCTGCAAAGCAGATAGATTCGGTCTTTATAAATCCCCTAAATCGTTTTTATAGAGTTATTAAATGGTAAACACAGTGGCATTAGAGTCTGTACAGTCTGCTCAATAAACATGCGCATAGTTAATGATTTTTCCATACAGGTAGCGACTGTAAATGGTTCTGGTAGCCAGTCTTCGAACAATATTCTTATGCGGTCTATTTTTCAGATGGGCATACCTGTTAGTGGCAAGAATCTTTTCCCCTCAAATATTGCTGGATTGCCCACTTGGTTTACTATTCGTGTAAATAAAGACGGCTATGTCGGCCGAAAAAAAGAAATTGATATTTTAGTGGCGATGAATCCGCAAACTAGCGCCGATGACGATGTCGATGGCTTTGCCGTCTGGCGCGGTATGCATTTCACCGGCTGAATTTAACTTAAGCGAAGTGCGCCAAGACGTTATCCATTATCCGGTGCCATTTACTGAATTGGCAGTTAAAACAACTGATAATATCAAATTGCGCAAATTGCTTACCAACATGCTTTATGTGGGAGTAGTGGCTGAGCTTTTACAAATTAGCGAGCAAGAAATTGAGCACTGCATCAAGCAGGCAATTTGAAGGTAAGGCGAAGGCAATCGACCTTAACTACAATACAGTCAGACTGGGCAGAGAATGGACGCAAGGAGAATTTAAAAAAGCAAGATACATTTTTTGTTGAACCATTAAATAAAACCAAGGGAAAGATAATTATTGATGGCAATTCAGCTTGCGCCTTCGGTGCCATGTTTGCTGGGGCTTCGGTCGTTACCTGGTATCCGATCACGCCCTCTTCTAGCCTTTGTGAGCAGTTAATTGATTATTTAAAGAAGTATCGAGTTGATCCCCACAGGGAAGGCGACATTTGCTGTTATTCAAGCAGAAGACGAGTTGGCAGCTTTGGGCATGGCAATTGGTGCCGGCTGGGCGGAGCCCGTTCAATGACCTCTACTTCTGGTCCTGGAATTTCCTTAATGGCCGAGTTAACCGGTTATGCTTATTTTACTGAAATTCCGACTGTAATTTTTGATGTTCAACGTGTGGGACCATCCACAGGCATGCCTACGCGGACATCTCAAGGCGGATGTTATTTCGGCCTATTATTTGTCGCATGGCGACACCAAGCATATCGTGCTTTTCCCAGGCTCAGTAGAAGAGTGTTACAGCATGGCTATGCAAGCTTTTGATTTAGCGGAGCGTTTTCAAACGCCGGTTTTTGTTCTCAGCGATCTGGATCTGGGTATGAATAATTGGATGGCTGATCCTTTTCCTTATCCGGATAAGCCATTTGATCGTGGCAAAGTCTCAACGCCGAAGAATTAGAACGTTTGGGCAAATTCGAACGCTATAAAGATGTTGATGGTGACGGTATCCCTTATCGCACAATTCCCGGCACAAATAATCCCTTAGCTGCTTATTTCACTAGAGGTTCTGGACACACCGAAAGGCCACTTATACAGAAAAGCCTGATGATTATGTCAATTTGATGAATCGTCTAGTAAGAAATTTAATACCGCTAGACAGTATGTGCCAAAGCCCGAAATAAAATATGAACAGGATGCTAAGATTGGCATAATTGCTTTTGGCTCCAGTGATGTAGCAATGGTTGAAAGCCGAGATCAATTGGCTGAGGAATACAAATTACCGACCAGTTATTTCAGATTGCGCGCTTTGCCATTTACTGATGAGTTACGAAAATTTGTTGAAAAGCATGAGCGAGTATATGTGGTCGAACAGAATCGCGATGCGCAACTGAGGGATTTAGTTCGTCTGGAATTACCTGATTTGGCAACTAAAATTAAATCCATCTTGCACTTATAATGGATTACCAATTGATGCCCGCTCAATTACTGACGGCGTGCTGGAAAAGGAAAATCAGCAAAAAAATGATATGGCAAACGAAATATTTTGATCAAGCAAATTGTAAGGGGTGTTGACAATGCAAACAGGTGGTAACGGTTCGCCAAGTGCCGGCTCTACTAATTCCGACAAACCGCATTGGTTTAACCAAAGCAGATTATAAAGGTGGTGCATCTACCCTTTGTGATGGCTGTGGACATGATGCCATCACCAGTCAAATCATCTCCGCGTTTTACGAGTTAGGCGTAGAACCGCATATGGTGGCAAAACTCAGCGGCATTGGTTGTTCTAGCAAAACACCGGCCTATTTTCTCAATCGTTCGCACGGCATTAACGCAGTGCACGGGC
Organism: Candidatus Melainabacteria bacterium; assembly: GCA_963767815.1. GTDB lineage: Bacteria > Cyanobacteriota > Vampirovibrionia > Obscuribacterales > Obscuribacteraceae > CAVYFJ01. The sequence continues at coordinate 474,549 of CAVYFJ010000005.1, forward strand.
GAATGCCTTCAGTGGCTACTGGTGCCGGCATGGCTAACACAAGCTTGCGCTTAATTGGTGTCAGTGGAGATGGGGATACAGCAAGCATTGGACTTGGCCAATTTTGTCATTTGCTGCGGCGCAATCTTTCCATGATTTACATTGTCGAAAACAATGGTGTCTACGGCTTAACAAAGGGCCAGTTTTCAGCTACTGCAGATTACGGATCAAAATTAAAAACTGGTGTGGTGAATGAATTGCCGCCCATAGATCTGTGCGGGTTGGCAATAGAACTTGGTTGTGGCTTTGTTGCCCGCACGTTTGCTGGTGATCCTAAACAACTTGTTGCACTATTAAAGGCTGCTGCTTCATACCAGGGCACAGCACTGCTCGATATAATCAGCCCTTGCGTGACTTTCAATAACCACGAAGGGTCAACAAAGAGCTATAAATATGCCAAAGAAATGGACACGCCGTTGCATGAGCTTGGCTTTATTCCCTTTTACGAACAGATAACTGTCGATTATGATGCAGGCACAACGCATGATGTGCAACTGCATGATGGTTCGCATTTGCGCCTGAAGAAAATACACCAGGATTATGATCCTACCGACAGATTATTAGCCATTAATACCATTCAAAAAGCTAATGCCGAAAAACAATTTCTTACCGGACTTTTATATATTGATGAAAAGAAGCCGGACTTTAAAACGGTAATGCAAATGGTTGATCAACCGCTAGCGCTCTTGGGGCAGGACAAATTACGCCCAGCAAAGGCTGCCCTGGATGAAATCATGCATGAACACATGTAATAAATTGGTAGTTATCAAGCAATGGTGGTGGTCCTACTGTTCGTTTATCCTGCCTTTTTGCTCATACTTTTTGATTATGAAGGCTGCCCTCTATAACTCAATCCGCGCTGGGCTGCTCGGACTTTCTACTGCTTGTTTTATTTATTGTTTGTGGAAAATCAGTTTACGGTTTGATCGAGTAATTCTCACTGAACGCTATGCCAACCTTGTCGTACTTGCTCTGGGCGCATTATTATGGATAGTTTGGTTTGGTATTGGCGAAATCCTCATTACTGCCTATGACGAAGTAATTGGGCTGGAAACGAGCATGAATATTCAAGGACATATGGAGATCAAGGGCTAATATGGAAGCAAAAAATAGTCCACGGTCGAATTTTACCGGTAGGGAACCAGCTATTAGAGTAGTTCCTCTGCCTAAAGACACTAACGCAAATGGCACTATATTCGGTGGCATTATTCTAAGTCATATAGATTTGGCAGCTTCGGTTGAAGTGACAAAAACTACTTATCAGCGAGCGGTGACGAAGGCTTTCAAGGGAGTAGTATTTAAAGCTCCGGTAAGAGTGGGGGATTTATTGAGCTTTTATACATCAACTCAACATATCGGTAATACATCAATTACTGTGTTAGTTGATGTTGCTGTTCTGCGGGATGGTACAGAAGTGCAAGTAACAGAAGCAGAAGTTACCTATGTTTGCATAAATGATCAATGCAAACCAGAGCTTGTAAAAGGAGAACGGATTAGTTTTCTTTAGAGACCTGCGCGGCAGAGGCAGTTTTACTGTCACTGTCATTAGTCTTAGCCACTTCCGTCTTCATTACTTCAAGCGCTTTATTTAACTGAGCATCCTTACCATCAGTAGGTGAATGTTTGAAATTGCTAAATGTAGGATCAATCCACCATGGACCGCGACCCTTGTCGTAGTCTTCATCTTTGAGCGGAATCCTAAAGTCGGGGATTATGCCTACTTTGTGGATATCAATATCATTTGGTGTCAGATAGCGGGCAATTGTAATATTGATACCGGAATTATCTTCCAGCTTATTAATTGCTTGTACCAGTCCTTTACCAAAAGAGGTCTGTCCAACTAGCCTTGCTCGCCCGTTGTCGCGTAAAGCACCACTGAGAATCTCACTGGCACTGGCGCTACCTTTATTGATCAAAACCACCAGCGGTTTCTTATAGATTGGATTGTGAGACGAATATGTAGAGTTCTTATAGCCATCAGCATCTATTGTGCTTACAATCACTTTTCCATCCAAAAACATATTGGCAATTTCAGTAGCATTTGAAAGCAGACCGCCTGGGTTATTACGTAGATCGATAATCAGACCATCGGCAGTGGCTATTTTCTTGAGAGCATCCTTCATTTCCTGATTGGCTTTAGAAGAAATGAAACTGTCTAATCGAATGTAACCTATATTGCCAGGTAATATATCAGCGTTGTATACAGCTTTAATCGGAATTTCGGCTCGGCAAATAGTCACCTTATGCTTATCAAGCTTTCGCATAAACGTGATTGCCACTTTTGTGTTTATCGGACCACGAATCTGTTTAACAACTTGATCAAGCGATTGTCCTTTGACCGGTTTACTGTCAACTTCAATCACTTCATCTCCTGGATGAATACCAGCATTTGATGCCGGCGTATCTTCAATAGGGGCAATGACTACCACTTTGTGTTCTTTGTTCATGCCTAACAGCATGCCCACGCCATAAAGATGGGCGTCGATCTGCGATTTCTCTTCGTCAAAGGCATCACGATCCAGAAAGCGAGTATAAGGATCGCCTAAACTAGCCAGCATTGTTTCAATGGCTTTATGGGAGTCTTCCATTGTTTTGAGTTTATTATCATAATGGTGTTCCCAGTAATTCCAATCTTCTCCACCAAACTTTTGGTCGTAGAAGTTTTCTCTTACAAGACGCCAGGCTCGCTCATAGAGCACTTGCGGCGAAACTAGGGACTTTGGCGCTTGAGCAAGGGCGTAAGGCGATTCTTTGGAGGAGCTATAAGCGAGCATAATAGGCTCACCTTTGCGCTGTTCGCCCAAGATGATCCAGGTTTGAATGCCAAAGAACAGTACGCAGAATAATATGGGCACACCGACTCTACCTAACCATCTGTTCTTATTTTTATTTATAGCTTTGCCCTGAAAGAAGGTTTTCAATCTCAGCATTATTCTTCCTAATATTTGGAGGATTTCTATATATTCGCTCTGTAATCTCTGGACACTTAAAACTGTCTTATAAGTTGTTGGTCTTAAGATACCCTTTTTGGGCATCTCATCTGATTGTTCCCTTCAACCTATTGCTTTGATCTTCTGTATACCCTAGTCCAGTCTGGTTATAACTCTATCGAAAGGGTGATTCCGATTTGGCCTCAATGCCATTAACAGCTTATTCATAATGTAGGAAATACTGATCTGGAGAGGGATTTAAACAAATTATTACTCATTGACCAGACTGTCTGCCACTAACTGCCTTCCATTAGTCTACAGGTAAGAGCGCCAATTGGGAATATTTAATCTGCTTGCTCGACATATTTTTAGCATCACGGTTTGTAGATTCTTATTCGCCAGGGCCCCAAAAATTAAGGAAATTAGGTAAGGTAAGACACGGTATTGTTCACTTTAACCTAGATCTTTAGTCGTTGCCGGTCAATTTATAGCTTTCTGAGCTTCAAATGGGGCAAATTTAAGGAGTTTTTGAGAATCTAGATGCCATACCTTGAGAAAAGCCAGGAAAACACAGATTTGTCAGGCAAAGGAAACCGCAACCAGCGTACGAATATGCGTCAGCACTTCCTTAATCTTATTTCCTCCTGGCGTGGGCTTTCGCGAGCCAGTCAATTAAAGATAAAGTTGGGCATTAGTATTTTAATGTTTGGCAGTCTATTTATTTTAGGGAAAGTAGACTTATCAAAGAGCTTACAGGCAGCCTCTGCAGCAGATTATAGACTGCTAGTTCTGGCGGCTGTTATTTTTATGCTTACCAATTTCCTTAATGCTTATCGTTGGCAATTATTAGCCGCCGCTGTTGGTTTTAGCGTGCCGCTAATTAGGCTAGTGCAATATTATTTCATTGGTCTTTTCTTCAATCTCTTTTTACCGTCTACTGTTGGCGGGGACGCCAGTCGTTGTTATTATCTAGCCAAAGGTACTCACCGATATAAATATGCCTTTTATTCGGTCTTTGTTGATCGGACCATGGGCATTGCTGTTTTATTCTTGTTTGCTTCTTGTGGTCTTTTATTTGGCCCGGGTGGTGCTGGTCTGCCGTGGCCACTCAAATTGCCTATATTTGCTGGTACCGTATTTGTATATTTTGTTTTACCGATATTGCCCTTTTTGTCGCGTACTTTATTGGGCCGCCACAACTGGATCGCCAGACAATTAAATGATCCGGCCATTCAGGTTTATTGGCGTGACAAAAACTTGATTTTAACTTCGTTGCTTTTGTCTGTTGTCCTGCAATTGGCAGTTGTTTTTTGCCATATTTTAATTGGCTATGCTCTTGGTTTCAATCAGGTACCTTTTTGGTATTACTTTATTTTTTATCCTTCTGTTGCTGTATTAGGCTTCATTACCCCTAGCTTTAATGGCATTGGTGTTAGAGAATGGGCATATACTTATTTTCTCTCTCTTGCTCATGTTGATCGGTCTTTATCTTTAACTTATGCCTTGATCTGGCTGGGTTTGATCAGCTTAACTAATCTTGTAGGCGGTATAGTTTATCTGGCTGGACATTTCCACTTCTCAGCTAAAGAAGCCGAAGCTGTGCAAGAAGAATTGGAAGATGAATTAAACGAGCGAGTAGAGACACCATTGCCCAATGAAGCGGTTTAGGCCGGTTTTGAAAGGCGATAATTATGGCCAAAACACTTTTTCCGCTGCCTGATGGGCAAATTCTATTATCTAGCAATCTGCACAAGCAAGTGAGCAGCCAAGCTATTGCTTCGGAGCTGAAATTATATGTTGTGGGCGGCTATCTAAGAGATATTGTTCTCCATGAGATTTATTCTGGCAATAAACTATTGAGTCATGACCTCGATTATGCAATAGCCGGAGGCAATGCTTACGCTTTTGCCGAGCAAGTGGCCGGTGTTTTGAAAGGGCATTTTGTTGGCCTTGATCAAGAGAATGATACTGCTCGGGTGGTGATGCCTGATGGAAATATCTTGGATTTTGCCGGATGTATGGGAGGATCAATTGAGCAAGACGTTTTACGGCGAGATTTCACGATTAATTCGCTTTATATGGACATCTCACAACCAGAGGTTATCGTTGATCTTGTGCATGGAATTGATGATATCAAATCTGGTACCATTAAAACCACGGAAGTTGCTCTTTTAAAAAGCGATCCGCTCCGCTTGTTGCGTGCCTTTCGTTTTGCTGCAAGCTTAAATTTCAATATTGATCGACAAACTTATCTCTGGATCAAAAGCAATGCCGAATTATTGGCCGATATTGCCGGAGAGCGAATAAGCTTTGAATTATTCACCATCTTTGCTTTAATGCAAACAACTGCCGTGCTTAAAAGCTTTGCCGAATCAGGGTTAATGGAAGTGATTTTTCCAGAGCTAAAAGCAACCCGTGCTGTCACTAATAATGCTTATCATCATTTGAATTTATTTGATCACAGCCTGGAGGCTGTTATTCAAGTTGAACAAGAGCTTGCCCGGGAGCCAATCTGGCTGGGGGCAAAATTAAAGGCGGAGTTGTCAGCCAATATTAGTTTCTTGGCAGCTTGCAAAATAGCCTCTTTACTCCATGATATTGGTAAGCCAGCTACTTGGGTAATTACTGAAGCCGGTAAACATACTTTTATTGGTCATGAGAAATTGGGAGCACAGATGATTGCTCCGATAGCTAATCGCCTGCGTTGGTCAAAACCAGCAGAGCGCTTTATTGCCAAACTAATACTCTTTCATTTACGCCCTGGGCAACTTTTCCATCACAGCCAACCATCGCCGCGGGCGATTAACAGGCTTTATAGGCAAATGGGAGATGATCTTCCCCTGCTTATTTTGCTTGCTCTGGGTGACCTGGCAGCCACCAAAGGACCGCAAATGACTGGCGAAAAGTCAACTTTAATGCGTCAGCAATATTATGGCCTGATGCAGGGATTTCAGGAATATTGCTGCGAAAAAGAAACCAGGGAAAAGTTACTGGACGGCAGTGATGTCATGAGCTTGCTGGATATACCACCAGGCAAAAACGTAGGGAAAATTCTTTTAGCTTTAGAAGAAGCCCAGGAAATTAAGAAAGTCTCCAATCGTGCTCAGGCAGAAGATTTCATTCGTTTGGTTTATCAGAAAATGATAAAGCGCTGAAAATAATTTGTTCTTGGCAATCTTTTTAGCGCTTAGAACAAATTTTTCCGGGCATAAGAAATCCAGGAAGGGAAACATTCCCTTTGTAGCCAAGGATACGGTGCAGACATGAATACCAAGTCTGAAAACATGCGTAATTACACAATTATTTCGCGTCTGGATGATGCCATTCCATTGCAGACCGATGAATGGAAAAAAGTGGAGTGCCTGCTGAACCAGGTTAGTGAATTTGTACCGCTTACCTTGCTTGACGATTTAGCCGGAGCGGTAGTTACTTATGCTGATGATCAAGCAAAACGTGGTTATTTGCTCGGACAAGATGACTTTGTACAAGAATTGCAAACCAAGATAGCGCGCATAGCTTAGATAAAAAAATTAGCGCAGATACTGTACGGGATTATTCGGAATACCGTTAACTCTAACTTCGAAATGAAGGTGTGGTCCAGTAGAAAAGCCGGTTGTACCTTCATAGCCAATGATATCCCCTTTGGCTATATTTGCACCAGATTCAGTGGCGATTCGGCATAAATGCGCATATAGAGTAGCCATGCCTTTTCCGTGACTGACAATTACTACTTTGCCATAGCCACCATACCAGCCAGTATAAAGAACACTACCGCTGTCCGCTGCCCTGATTATGGAGTGATTTGGTCCAGCTAAATCAATGCCGGTGTGAAAGCGCCTGATGCCAAATATAGGATGCTTGCGCCAACCAAAAGGAGAAGTGATCGATGCCTTTAAAGGTGTTGATAAACTGCCGCTGCCCATAATCATATGCTGATTGCGATTGCGCTTTGATTCCATCTCTACAATTTGCGTTTCTAGCTGATGAGACTCATTGGCCAGTTGTCGCTCAGCCTGCTCATAAAAAGCTCTTTGAGTTTTCAGCCGATTAGCAATTTGCTCCTGGTCAAATTTTTCTTTGGCAATGGCTATTGCTCTTTGGGCAAAGGAAGAGACAAGATCACCTAATTGATTCTTTTGTTTGCCAAGTTGATCCTTATTCTGAGCCAAGGCAGCTTCTTTTGTTCGCAATTCATCTATGAGCTTTTTATCTAAAATGGCAATTTTCTCTTGAAAATACAAGCTTATCTAAGAGCATTTGCATCGAATCAATCTGAAATAACATTTCGATAAAGTTAAGCCGCTGTCCTTCGTAAATTTCTTTTAGCCGTTGTGCTGCTTCCTGAGAAAGACTCGGCCTCAGTTGACTTGGCTTGCGATAGATTCTCTTGAACTTCGCTTATTTTGCTTTCTGTTTTTTTTAGTTTGTGCTTGCTGGCGTTCAATGCACCGGTGGTAATACTGAGCTTAGTCTTTATGCGCTTTAATTGTATGAGGGCTAGCTGCTCCTTCTTGCGCATGAGCGTAGCCCTTTTCGTGCAATTCTTGCCGCCGCCGCTCAATTTGGTTCAGTCGTTCTCTGGTGTCTTGTGACACTAATGGTTCATCGGTGCTTTCTCGGCCAAAAGATGCCTTAGCAAATGCCAGCTGCTGCATCAGCAAACAGCTGAATACTGTCAGTGCCGCTAAAATAATTATGATCCGGGGAAAAACTGGTGAACTAGTGTTCTTCATTTATAAGTAATTGTCAGTAACTCTATCTGAGCCAGCAGTTTAGCATTGCCCAAGCCCTTTATGGAAATCTTTAACCGTTACTCAGATGAAAGACAATTGAGAAAAAGAGCCGGCAAAGCCGTAAGCAGTCCAGAGATAATTCTATGACTGAAACTGAAAAGCATATTTACATGCCAAAGGGTTGTCAATATAAATTTACAAACTATACTAGTCAAGTAAACCATTATATTGCGCCAAAATAGTAAGCGAAAGTTATGCCATTAGAAACAAAGATGATTTATCCAGTAATCGAGAAGCTCAAAGGAATACTGATTGTTTCCTGTCAGGCCAATCTGGGGGAGCCATTTGCCCAGCCAGCCTATATAAAAGCAATGGCCCTTTCAGCGATTAATGGTGGTGCAAAAGGGCCTGCGCTTAGAGGGATTTGAAAATATCCGTACTGTCAAAGGAGTGACCAACCTGCCAATTATCGGGCTGAGCAAGTCAAAAGAAGTTACCGACCAGGAGCGCCTGACCAGAGTTTATATCACTGCTTCATTTGCCGAGGCCAAAAGCCTCGCTGGAGCTGGTTGTGACATTATCGCCATCGACGGTACTGGTCGTCCTCGTGCGGATAATCTAAGTCTACAAGAAACAATATCTCGCATTCATAAGGATTTAAATAAGCCAGTATTGGCCGACATAAGCACCCTGGAAGAAGGGATGCAGGCACAGGAGTGGGGAGCAGATCTTGTTTCTACTACCCTTTATGGTTATACGCAAGAAACCGAATTACCGCCTACAGATGGTCCAGGACTGAAGCTGCTAAAAAGATTGGCACGAACGCTTGAGCATACCGGTCATTCTTGAGGGGCGTATCTGGTTTCCGGACGAAGTTAAGGCAGCCTTTGAATATGGTGCCTATGCAGTTGTAGTCGGCTCGGCGATTACTCGCCCGCAGGTAATTACAGAGCGTTTTGTTCAGGCTATTCCTAAACAGTAGGTACGAAATCGTTTGGAAATTGTTTCAATTACTTTTGCCTGCGATAAATTTTTGTAGATCACTAATCAGACTATCCAAATCATCTACGTGACACATGCTATCGCAAACCGATAATTCAGTATCTAATACACTTTCATCGCACTGGGAAGGAACGTCGACACCATGTTTTAAAAAGACCTGCACGGCATCAGGATATTTATCAAGTATCGATTTTACAGTTGTCTCTTGTGTTATTTGCATGATTATTTCCTTCGTCTAATTGCTGTTATTTTGATCGACAAGTTTGTATGGATTGGCTCGTCGATAATAAAATTGACCAGGCTTGGACTCATATTTTTCAATAATCTGGTCCATGGCCCCACTAAAAACAAGCTCGTCAATAGCTTTATCGAACATACCTTGTAATTCCACTTCCCCTTTTTTAAACATAATTGTCACACCAAATACTCTAAGCGGCTTATTGCGGGCAATATTGCGCAGGCGCCCGGGATTATTTTTTTCATACTCATAGGCCGAAGCTGGATCTTCGAAAAATACATCGGCTTTATTTGTATCCACAGCTAAAAAGGCTTGCGAGATACTGGCCATTTCAGGCAATGATATACGTTTGGCCTTTGGGAACTGTGCTCTAGCTATTACATCAGACATCTCACCATCAATAGTGGCAATTTTAATATCGGCAGAATTGATTGCTTTTAAGTCCTTGTCGAATCGGTGGTCATTTATTCGGCAATATGCATTGGCGCCGGAATAATAAAAAGGTGTGCTGAACGCGGCGTACTTCCCCCTTGAGGCGTTTGCCCAGACACCAGAGCCAACCACGTCATATCTATTCGCTTGCAGCCCTTCAATCATTGAGCCCCAACCGACTTCTTCTGCCCAGTCGATTTTTAGACCAAGCTTTTCACCAATTGCTTCCATGGCCTCAACATGTACACCTGATAATTTGCCGCTATTGGGATCTTTGATAACTCCTGGCCAATAAATTACATAACCGCAGCGAATTTTCCCCGATTGCAAAACGCGGTCGTATACATTCTCTTTGCTTACCGGAGAGTTAACTGATCGCGAATCGATCATCAGGCTACAGATCGTGGATGTGACTGTGGACAAAATAATCACTGCCACAGCGGTTAATACCGTTGTTTATTCACACTTGATACCCCGCGCGAACAATTTAAAATCAAAAATATTCATTGAAGATGGCGAGATGGTTAATAAGCAAAAAATGGCAGACCAGCTGGACCAGCACCTGGTCCAAAACCACCGCCAATAAAATGGCTACCATAATAAGGATTCGGACTGCTATTGCCCGATGTTGGTGAACTGGGAATAAAGCCGCTGCCGGAATAATTATTATAATACGATGGAGCATTGCTTTGACTGCTCATTGCACCGCCTGCCAGTGAGCCAGCGGAACTTGCCAGTTTATGTAGCCAGGAGTGATGAGCGCAGTTGTAGTACTGGCGGTATCACTGCCTGATGGTCAGCGGTGGGCAGCGAGGCAACTTGGTTTTTTTCCTCCGGATGTAATGTATCCCAGAGCTTTACTGTTTGCTCTGATACTCCCAAATTGGCAATATTTTCATTAGGCAAAATTCGCTTTGCTAATTTTTTCAGCCGCTGATCAATGGACGATCTGGAGTATGTATGATTGAATAGCTGTGCCTCCATCATAGAAACTCGCTCTTCCACACTGCCAATAAAGTTGCCATTTCCAGATGTGTAGGTGTTTTGAGCGCTTAATGTTCTGATCCGGGCTTGTACTTGGGGCTGTCTGTTATAGGTGCTCATTTCGGCTGAGTGCCGATGTGCCGGAGCCATGGCATTAGCAGGATTAGCTGAGGGCTTGTGCTCGCCATATAGATCATGTCTTTGTGCATAATCATCGAGCAAATCTGTTCTTTGTCCAAGATCAAGACTGCTGGAGGGCGCTCCAAAAGCCTTTGTTTCCATGCGAGATAAACGTTGCGGTAAAGAATCTGTGGTGTACGTCCGTCCTAGTAATTCTTGTTCAAGCGTTGTCACGCGCGGATAAGATGAATAATCAAAAGGATTGCTTACACCCGATTCGCTTGCCACTTCACTACTACTTTAGCATCGGCAATATTTTGTTCACTTTTATCAACCGGGCTGTTATTGTCAGTATCAGTCAGGTGGATTATTGTTTTGATTTGCCACAGCTTTTGTTTGATCTGCTGTTTCATCTGGAATGGTGGAAAGAATATGGTTTAGGCGTTGATTAGCTGATCCGGTCTGATTGGCGCCATAAATGAAGTTCGTCCAAACGATTCAGCCTATCTGTTGTGCTATCGGTGTCGTACTGATGTTCAAAAAACCTGTCCTCTAATTGAGACAAAGTCTTTTCCATGTTGCCTGAATTAGCACTATTTTCACCTCTTACCGCGGCAGGACCGCTAGGGACGAGAAAAGAAACCGTTGCTATAAAAATAATTAGATTGAAATGTCTACGCACAACAAACTGGGTGGTTTTTCGGCACAAAATAATTGCTGACAAAATTGTATCACCATTCTTGAATGTTTCTATATGTTAGAAATATCGATAATTCTCAAATGTAGAATAGCCTTGGCTTTTTTTCATAATCTCTAAACTGAACGCTAGGTCAAGGTATGTGGTAAAACATTATCTATAGCTTAGATTTGTTCTTCTATTTTTTACTATGCATGATTGTCGCAGCTGCCAGACACCTTTACACGGACACGAGTCCTTCTGCCCTGTTTGTGGTCAAAAGCAATATGTCAAGCCAGAGTTTCACGGGCAAATGTTTGATCAGTCCAAGCAGGGATTGAGTGCTGTTGTTCTCATTGTCCTGATCCTACTGGCTGGTGGTGTTCTTGTTTGGGCCGTTCAAAGTAGTTGGATTGGTCAGGTAATCCGGCGTGGTCCTGAGGTTGTCAGTCCTGAAAATTCCTTAACCCCACCTGCAGCTCGTGAGAAGCTTGAGAGTGCAATTACGCAGAACCTGGCCGATCAATCTAGCACCGGAAAATTTATTTATATGGCCGAAGACAAAATAGTAACTCGCGATTATGCTGCGCCGGTTGAATTAACCGTTGATGTTAATCTCAAAAACCCTGCTCAAAGAAAGTCGATTGTTGAGCCGGTTAAGTCTCTTATGGTGCCGGCTCATATTAATACTCTTACTCTCAATGATTCTCGTTCTCATGCCACGATAACCTACAGTGTGGCTCTGCCTACTGAAGGGAATTCTGCTCAGGACGCTGATCAAGCAACCGATAAAGGTAGCAGCAATTGATGATCATGTAAGGGCGGATTGCATCTGCCCGCTTTATACAAGCTTTTTCTTGTTTTTATCGCCGAAAATTTTGCTCATGAATACTGCCACTGGATCATAGAATTGATCAACTACTCGTTCTTTCAAAGGAATAATGGCATTATCAGTTATGTGTATTTCCTCGGGGCAAACTTCGGTACAGCACTTGGTTATGTTGCAAAAACCAATGCCCCCTTCTTCTTTTAAATATTTACTGCGATTGAGAGTATCTTTTGGATGCATATCCAGGCCAGCCGTCCGTACCAAAAATCTGGGGCCCATGAAAGCGTCTTTGCGGTGATGATCCCGCAAAACATGGCAAACATCCTGACAGAGAAAACATTCGATGCATTTGCGAAATTCTTGCACCCGCTCGATATCTTCCTGATAAATTATCCATTCTCCTTGATCATTAGGCGTAAATGGAGGAATCTTTTTATTCACCTCATAATTCCAGGATACATCAGTAACTAAATCTTTAATCGGTGGAAAAGTTTTCAATGGCTCAACAATGATTTCTTCATCCAGTGAAAACTTATCCATTCGTGTTTTGCACATCAAGCTTGGTTTGCCATTTACTTCTGCGCTGCAGGAGCCGCATTTGGCTGCTTTGCAATTCCAGCGTACGGCTAAGTCAGGAGAATAATGTGCCTGAATATAGTGAATGGCGTCAAGGACAACCATGCCGTCTTCGATAGGGACTTTGTACGTTTGAAAGCTACCCGTTGTGCCAGTACCGCGAAACACTTTTAAAATTGCTTCAACTGTCTTTACCCCTTCAGGCATACATCCCCCTCATTAGTTCTTAGCAATAACTCTTTCAATTCTGCCGGCATATCGCATAATGGTGTTTGCTCAATTTTCATCTCGTCGTTTTGTTTGGAAACTGAAGTATTGACTTTGCCTAGCTCGCGCATTGAGTTCGGGATAATCCAGTCGGCTGTGGGCTCCTCGACTTTCTTTCCGGATCAAAGCACTACGGGTAATGGCTTGTGAACAAATGAGCATATTTTTTAAATCGCGGCACAAATGCCAGCCCGGGTTGTAAGCCTTATTAGGATCCGCACTTACATTTTTTATTTTGGTACTAAGTTCAGATAATTTTTCTACTGCTGTGCTTAGATCTTTTTCGTCGCGAAATATGCCAACATAAGTGCTCATTATATGATTAAGTTCTTTCTGTAAATCATAAGGGTTAACGCTCTTGCCCGTCTGAAATGGTTCTTCCAATTCGTCAATAGCCGTTTGTACTTGTTCGTGAGTAATTTTTGATGCGTTGGTCGATGTTTTGGCATATTGGGCAGCGCCCATGCCAGCTCTTTGCCAAAAACTATAAGATCAGATAATGAATTACCACCCAATCGATTTGCGCCATGCATGCCCCCGCCTACTTCACCGGCGGCAAATAATCCTGGGACTCGGCTAGCTTGTGTTTCAGCATCAACTCTTACACCGCCCATCATATAGTGCATGGTCGGTCCCACTTCCATGGGTTGAGCCGTGATATCTACATCAGCCAGATCTTTGAACTGATGATACATAGAAGGTAATTTTTTCTTTACTCTTTCGGAGTCTTGATAGCTTATATCGAGATATACGCCGCCATGAGGCGAGCCCCTGCCTTCTTTTACTTCTGTGTAAATGGCTCGCGCAACATTGTCTCTCGTGGACAATTCAGGCGGTCTTCTTGCGTCAGATTTTGGCACCAGTTACAGTCGCTTCTACCCAACGTGCCGCTTCTTCATCAGTTTCAGCAAAATCTTTCTTGCTTGCTTCCGGCAAATATTTAAACATAAAGCGATCGCCGTCTTTATTGCGTAAAATTCCGCCTTCACCACGGACGCCTTCTGTAACCAAAAGTCCTCTTACTCCTGGTGGCCAAACCATTCCGGTGGGATGAAATTGAACAAATTCCATATCAATTAGATCGGCTCCGGCTTCATAGGCTAAAGCATGACCATCGCCTGTATACTCCCAAGAATTAGAGGTTACAGAAAAGGCTCTACCAACTCCACCTGTGGCTAAAATAACTGCTTTGGTTTTAAAGAGCACGTAACGTCCATCATCTCTGATAATAACCAAAGGCACCAGCAATACGATCACCATCTTTTATCAACTTGGTGATCGTGCACTCCATATAGACATTAATACCTTGATGAACGCCGTGGTCTTGTAATGTGCGAATCATCTCCAGTCCGGTGCGGTCGCCAACGTGGCATAGTCTTTTGTAAGTATGTCCACCAAAAGCTCTTTGCAATATTTTTCCATCTTTTGTTCGGTCAAATACAGCACCCCAGTGTTCCAATTCTCTGACACGTTCTGGTGCTTCCTGGGCATGTAACTGGGCCATGCGCCAGTTGTTTAACATTTTGCCGCCCAGCATTGTGTCCCGAAAATGTGTTGTCCAGCCGTCTTGAGAGTCGACATTAGCTAATGCTGCTGCGATACCACCTTCGGCCATTACTGTGTGTGCTTTGCCCAATAATGATTTGCATACTAATCCAACCGAAACGCCCTGATGCGAGGCTTCAATAGCTGCCCTCAGTCCAGCACCGCCGGCTCCAATTACCAGGACATCGTATTCATGAGTTTCAATATTATCGGCGACAGTAGGCATTAGTCTTTAGTGCATCCCAATTATTAGAGTGGTATCTACCATTATCAATATATTCTGGAATCATATTTTTTCTAGAAAAACCTAAACTCAGGTAGAGCGCCACAAGCCACCTGGCGAATAATGAAATCAGTAAAGCCTACAGAAAACAAGCTCAACCATGCCCAGGCCATATGATGTTCATTCAATTTGGAAACAAAATTCCACATCTTGAACTGAGATTTTGTGCATTTGTCCGCAGAGAAACAATTTAATCTTCCCCCCGCCAAATGTCTACAAGCATGACAGCCAAGGGAGTAGCCGGAAAGCAGAACGACATTAGCTAGCATTACCAGACTAACTAAGCTCATGCCGAAGCTACCGTTGAATATAAATGCGCGGATAGTGTCATACCAGAGAACGGCCAATACAAGAGTAGCGAGATAAAAGAAATAACGATGTATGTTTTGCAAGACCAAAGGAAATGTTGTCTCACCACAATATTTTTCGCCACCAAAATGACCAACACTACAAGCCGGTGGATCAGCAAAAAAGCTCGGTAATATGCCTTACGGTAATAATAACAAGTAGCGCGAAAACCGCCCGGAATCCAGAGTATGAGGAAAGCGGGAGATAAGTGCCACCAATCGAAGGTGAATTTTGGCGAATAAAATGGGGATAAATATGGACCAAATTCAAAAAACTGATTTTCACAGGCCCTAAAAGTAGCATAAATAATAAAAGCAGCAAAACCAAGTCCTACTAATGTTGGCTCTATCCACCAGGCATCTTTACGAGTAGTGGCGCCAAAGCCGGTTGCTTGACTTAAACTATTGCTTTGATTCATAGTAAATACCTTATCTTACTTTTAGCCTCATTCTATGAGGAAGCTTCCAAAGAGCTTCATCAAAGTTTAGCTTTGCAATTCTAACAGAGCAAAGACAGGACATTTTTAGCTAATCAATTATAGCAATGGCTATTGCTTTCTTCTACTGCTTGAAACGCGACCGCGTTACTTTATCTGTTTGCAATTATTGAAATTGCTCTTATTATTGAACATCTGCTTATGAACCATGCTTTTTTGATCAATAATGCATAAAGCTTCCAATTAGGATAAATCCTTTTGTGTATTACGCTTTCGCTGTTATTTTATTAGCCGTTACATACTTGGCTTTTGCCCCGCGGTTTGCCGCTTGGCTTTATCGGCCGATGCTATTCCATCCTGAGCCGCTTGCCGATAGCCAGTCTGCGCCTGTATACCAAGGTATTGCTGGTCAGTCAATATATTTTCAGCAAGCTGATGGTAATCAGCTTGCTGCCTGGTTCTTTTTATCACCTGAAGCTAAATTTACCGTGCTGGTAAATCATGGCAATCGTGGCAATATTTCTAACCGTGCCAATCTCATTCAAGCTCTTCTGAAGAGCGGACTTTCTGTTTTTATATATGACTATTCTGGTTATGGCAAAAGCGATGGTCAACCCGACCTGGCTACTGTAACTAATGATGCTCAAGCAGCTTATGATTATCTCGTTCAAGAAAAGCAATTATTACCAGAGAATATTATTCTCTATGGGGAATCACTTGGAGGAGCAATATCAGCGCACCTAGCTACTGTTCGTAAAGTAAGAGCAATCATATATCAGTCTGGCTTTTCCTCTTTACGCCGCATTGTTTGTGAAAAGATGCCTGTGCTGATGATTTATCCTGAACTGCTCTTTCCGTTTCCGCCACTTGACGCCGTAAAAAATTTCAAGAATGTTCACGTACCATTATTGATTGTTCATGGGCAACAGGACACAGTGGTGCCATTTCATCATGCCCAAGACGTATTTAAGGCAGCATCGCCACCAAAAGAATTGATTTGTTTTAAATCAGCCGCGCACAGCGATTTTGTTTTGGCTGAGCCGAAGCGTTTTGCTCTTGTTCTTAAAGAGTTTTTGCTCAGCTTAGAACAAAGAGTGGAAATGAAGGCCAATCTCTAATGGAAAGACTGATTGCGCTATTCAATCTTTATTACTACTTTGCCGAAATGCTTGCCGCTCTCGAGATATTGCAGCGCTTCTTTGGCCTGCGGAAACGTAAATATGCGATCTATTACTGGGCACAAATGGTTGGCTGTTATCGCTCTATTCATTGATTCGAACATTTCGCGAGAGCCAACATAGATTCCCTGAATAGAAAGATTTTTCATTAATACCGGTAAAAGGTTTAGACTGCTTTCAATCCCACTAAGAACACCGATTACCAGAACTGTGCCATTCATTTTTATTGCTCTAAGCGATTGGGCTAAGGTCTGGGCGCCCCCAACTTCGACAATATGATCTACACCCTTCCCACCTGTAATCGCCCGAGCCCTTGCTTGCCAGTCGGGGTCTTTTTTATAGTTGATTAAAAAGTCTGCTCCAAGAGCTTTTGCCTTTTCCAACTTCTCATCACTGCTGGAGATGATGATCGCTTTTGCACCGTGCATTTTCGCGAATTGCAAAGCAAAAATTGAAACACCGCCAGTTCCCTGGAGCAAGACAAAATCTCCAGCCTTAATTTTGCTGGCGTATACTAGGGCATGCCAGGCAGTGATTGCGGCACATGGCAAAGTGGATCCTTGCGTGAATGAATATCCAACAGGCAGGTGGACGAGTCCTTCTTGATTGAAAATCTTCTCAGTAGTTAATACGCCATCAATTGCTCCTCCTAGAGCAGATTTTGTCATTTCGTGATTGCATTGACCAGCTAACCAGTCTTGTAGGAAAATGCCTGCCACATGATCACCAACCCGATAATCGCTGACATCGGCGGCTGTTTCTATTACTTCCCCAGCTCCGTCAGAAAGGGGAATTAGTCCACTGGAGTCAAGAGCTTTTGGGTCATATAATCCTTTGATCAAAAGCAGATCACGATAATTCAACGAAACAGCATGCATTTTTACGCGTACTTGTCCTGGTTTAAGCTGTAAATGCTCTGTTTCTTTGATAGCCAGATTATCTATACCAAATCGATCCAGCCAATAAGATTTTACTGGGCATGCAGTGGAGGTTTTTGTCATAAGGCCTATTTTGCAGTTAAATTAGTCTTTTCTGTTTGTCCAATAGACTGCTGAAGTTTTGCCAAGGTGTTCAGAACAGTTTCTTTATAGGCTTCCATTTCAGTAGTCAACGTTTTTATTTGTTTAAATTGGTCGGTAATTTCTGATTGTAAGGCAGACTTACCTAATTCCAATAATTGATTGATATCCTCATCGATTGAGATTAGCAATTCCTCGCTTACTTTTAAGCTCTTCAAAGAAATACTTGCTGCGTTTGCCATTTGTTGGTCGCCAGTCGGTTCTTCCTTTGCCAAGCCAGAATTATTCGCTGACTGAGAAATCGCCGTGGGCATAACTGGAATCGCTGATTGTGCCGGTTGACTTGATGATGATTGATAGCCAATAGCCAAATTTTCGCCCAGATTGAGTTCTTGCATAGGATGAGCGAATAATTCAGACTCGCTCATCTGACCGCTAGCAACTCGGACTAAATCACCGAATAATTCTTTGGCTAACGATGATACTTGGTCGATTGAAATTACTGTTTGAGCAATATGCCAGTTCAATTGACCATTTTGCCAATCAGCGTCAATGGTCAGCAGTGGGCTGTATGCTGATTCATCCGTGGCATGGGTACTAATAGCAAGCAGCATTTCTGCTGGGACAACGAACACTTCTATTTTGCCCAGCGAGCCGCGAAAGAGCATGGCCCAATATCGTGTCGCCAAATGGCCTTCATAAAGGCTGTCTATGCTTGTAGCTTTATTATTCTCGTCACCATATAGGTAATTTTGATTTTCCTGTTTGTCAGTACTTACTGGGCGACTGTAATTCACAATCAAATCGGTTCCCGCTGCTTTTTCATTGAACCGATTGGCAAATTTTTCAAAATTGTCAAACATTTTTTCCAGCCATTCCAGAACACTTTGCTGCATGCTTGGCTGACCAGGCTGTCCAGTAGCTATTACCGCATTGGGATTAGTTTGATTTAATCCTGAGGATTTTTGATCAAGAGAAATCTCACCAGCAAGCCGATTTAACCACTGGGCTGTTTCTACACCGCGTCTTTTTTTTAGGGAATCTAATACTGAATGAGAAGCTTGCAATCCATCAGGGGCAAGCAAATGTGTTGAATGATCTGTAGTTAGATCCCAATGTTCTTTAAACCCAGAGTTGTTATGGTTATTGGCGTGATTATCCATTTCATCGTTAAAATTATTTGATGCATTGTTCATGTCTATTGAATTTATGCCCGAATTTAATCAAACGCTGCGTCTATTGCTGCTCTGACGGCTAGTTCCTTATTTAGTACTGTTAGGCTGCTTATTTCTTGCTCTAACCGGGCTCTTGTATCGGTCATTTCCAGTAGAACTTGCTTTTCTTGAGGATCGCGAAACAAGTTATGAGCCACCCAGAATGAAAATGCTTCAGGTTCCGGGGGTAAATTAGCAGGTAAATCTACCTGGGGTCGATAATTGCCCCTGACCAGGCTCTTAGCCAATTTATTGGTCAGCCTTACAATATCGGTAACCAGGCAATGGGCCTGGTCGTACAAACTGTCCAGCCCGGTTATGGATGGCTCGTCTACCAACCATGTAATTAGCCCTATTAGATAGGGTCTATGTTCAATAATTTCAAGCAGCCTAAATCTGATCAATCCTTGAGTAAGAATATTGATGCGCCCATCAGGCAGGTACGAACTTTCCTTTATTTCGGTGACACAGCCAACAGTGGATGTTTTCTTTGTTTTCTTATCCAGCATTAACACACCAAACTGACCGTCATCGAGCATCAAGTCCTTAATCATTTGCCTGTAACGGGCTTCATAGATATGCAAAGGCAGCTGCGACTCAGGGAAGAGTACTACCTCGGGCAAAGGAAATAGGGGTATTTCGCGAACCAGAACTGATGTGCGACTGAGCATAAAAACACTCTCAAAATGCTGCCTATATGATAGCGCTCCAACTGCTAGAATAACTACTGCAAAGCCTGGTACAGAAGGATATATTTTTTTAATTGAATTTAAGCAGTTCGATTGATTAAACTTAAGATTCGGCTAAAATGATACTGTATGTAGTGCTAAAAGCTCGGGGAAGACTATCGTGAAGAAAAAATGATCCAGATCCACTTCAAGTGCCAATGTGTGAATTAGTGACTACAGAACAACTCGAGACAGGCGCCACTGGTCAGATTGATAAAATTCAGCTAACGGATCAAGCAGGATCAGCAAATGATCACGCATCCGCGCTCGATTTACAGTTGAGTGTGGGTGATTTGGACTTGAAGTTGAATTGCCATTATAGTGCTCAGGACTTGGCTCTAGCAACTCAAATTCAATTACTGGAAAGAGAACTTCAACAATGCCAACTGCAATTGAAAGAATCCCAGCAGCTGATAGGCTTTTTGCAAGCAAGAATATTGTCTCAACAAGAGCAAATAACCAAATTTGAACTTTAGAAACCTCAAATTAACATTTGATACCAAGCAATTCAAACATTACCTCGTCTTGATTTTTCTCACAATTCGGAGTCGTAAGCAGTTTGTCGCCGGCAAAAATAGAATTGGCGCCCGCTATGAAGCATAATGCCTGTTCAGCAAAAGATAGTTGTATTCGTCCAGCTGAAAGCCGGATTCTTGATGCTGGCATTGCAATGCGAATTGTGGCAATCATGCGCACCAGATCGAATGCCTGCACTTGAGGTTGATTTTCTAGTGGCGTGCCTGTGACTGGTACAAGAGCGTTGACCGGAATTGATTCGGGAGGTTCAGGTAAACTGGCCAGTGTATGGATAAGCTGGATACGATCTTCTTCGCTTTCTCCCATACCGATGATTCCGCCGCAACAAACGTTTATACCGGCAGCACTTACATTGGCCAAAGTACTTAATCGGTCTTCATAAGTTCGGGTGCTGATAATTGTGCCATAGTATTCGCTGCTTGTGTCTAAATTATGATTATAGGCAGTTAGACCGGCTTCTTTTAGTCGCTTAGCCTGATCAAGCGTGAGCATGCCCAGCGTGCAACAGACTTCTAAATCAAGCTGATTGACCTCTTTCACCATCGTCAAAATATTTTCAAAATCTTGATTATCCTTGACCTCTCTCCAGGCTGCCCCCATGCAAAAACGAGTACTGCCTGATTCTTTGGCTTCTCTTGCGGCAGCCAGCACTGACGCCACGCTCATCAAGGGCTCAGGCTTTAAGTCCGTGGAATAGCGCGCAGATTGTGGACAATATGCGCAATCTTCGGAACAGGCGCCCGTTTTTATAGATAGCAATGTGCATTGCTGAACGAAAAGGGGATCATGAAATTGTCTATGCAAAGCAGACGCTTGAAAAACAAGCTCTAATAAGGCTGTCTGATAAATTTGCCTTATTTCCTCTATAGTCCAGTCATTTTTCCTTTCCGACCAGGGCGTATTGAAAGTATGCGAAAAGGTTGACGATGAGCAAGTTTGGCTCTCCTCACTAATATTCTTTACGGCATACCAATCAGACCTGTTTGGATCTTGAATAGATAATGTTGTCATTTTCTTTGTAAGCGCTGCCTCCGCTCGTTTTTAAGTCAGTTATTTAACCCAATTGGATTTTCCGTAAGCAAATATAACAGGGTAAACCACCATGAACTGAACTAGATTATTATCTTCTGGTAATCGTTCCTTCCAATATTTTATAAGTGGATATAATTCCGCTATCACCATTGCCAAGTGTTGCTTGTGTTTGATTATCCCACGTCTTGATCAGTGAGCGAAATCTACAGGCTGGCGATGTAGTTGAGCTTGTATTGTGCGCAGATATTAAAGCTGAAGATTTAATTGTGCTAGCGCCGATTGTTTTCATTTCTTGAAAGAACTGGAGCGCATTATTGAAATTAAGCTGGCAAGAATATTCCTCACAGTCTATTTGAGCACCGGCTGAAAAAGCCGCCAATTTTATTTCATCGAGACCAGGTAATTGATTTGCCGTAAAAGCTATTTTCAATCTGTGACAAACGGCTTGCCATTCAGGAAATGATCCTGATAGCGGTAGAGAAAAAAATAATTGGCCGCGTGCAGATAATCTCTCCAATAATTGCCACAAAACCGGTTTTAGATCTAATAACCAGTGGAAGGCAAAAGAGGAAGCGATTAGGGCGTGTCTGGTTTGCGAATATCTATGATCAATCAGATAGTTTTCGATCGTACTTTCAATGAACATACGATTAGTGGAATTCTTGCTCAACTTGTCCTGACAGCGCTCAAGCATATTTGTTGCTGGATCAAGAAAAAAAATGCTTTGGTCCGGAAAGATTCGATTTAGATGTTCAGAAAGAAGTCCTGTGCCGCATCCGATTTCAAGAATGCTACCCTCTACAGGTATTTTAGCCTGTTTGACTATTCGTTGAGCTAGACGCTCAGCTGCATATTTTTGTACGCGCGCCAACTGCTCATAACTATTGGCTCGTCTTGAGAAATTGCCACTAATTTTAGGATAGCTGTCATACTTGCTTCCGACAAAAATGTCTTGCTTGATATATTTTTGATTGTCCATAATGGCGTTTATGCACCAGTGAACATCCGTTGCCGGTAAGGCATGCGGGGCATTATTGTTTATGCATAATATACTATTGGGTAGCAATTCATTTAATTGTTGGCTGTGTCCGCTGTCCACAATTTGATCGCCGGCTCCATGCAGCAATAAAATTTGGGGTACTCGACTGAGATCGGCTAAGTCAATTCGATGCTCATTCAAGAAGGAAAGATCATCATACAATGCTTGCCGGTTTATATTAGTTGGCGGCATTGTAGATTTTAAACCGCAATTGCGATAAAAATCATCCAGTAAGTGTTGCGGTTGCGCAAGTAGTCGGTGCTTCATTTGCTCTATGCGCTTTTTACTTAACTTTTCGTTTGCGGCAGCTTCATGAAAATAGCGAAAGCCGCTGATGATCACTAAAAGATCTATCTGGCTCGATAGGTCAGGCGGAATAAAGTGCAAGCCGAATGAATGCACGATCACTATTTTGGCCAAAGATGATTTATTCAGGGCAAATGCTTGTTGTTTGCCGTTAAAATAGCCGCGATCAAAATTAAAAATAGGCAAATCCGGGTTGGAGGCCGGAAGCCAGCTATCCCAGATGCGGCTATCAAACCCCCAGCCGTGGACAAAATAGATTTCAGCCTTTCTTGGCATACCAATGCCTCAATGTTTGCAGAAGATGTTCGATATCCGAATCTTTATGAGTAGCCAAAAGAGATAGTCTAATTCTGGCTGTATTTTCAGGGACAGTGGGCGGTCTTATCGCCGGAGCATATATGTTATTGTCCTCAAGGTATTGACTAAGTGATAAGGCCAGTTCGCTGCTTCCTGTATGTATGCAAATAATTTGACTGGCCGAAGACCCAGTATTAAAGCCAATTTGATCAAGGTCATACTTTAACGAGGATGCTGTTTTAAGTAAGAGCTGCCGCTCTAGCACCATGGATGGTATCAATGCCAGCGCAGCTTGAATGGAACCCAAAACCGCCGGCGGTAGAGCAGTTGTATAAATGATACCAGGACAGAAATTTACTAGAAAGTCTCTAAACTGATTTGAACAAGCAATATAAGCGCCGTAGCTGCCGCAACCTTTGCCAAAAGTACCCATAACTACTGTTGTTTGTGATGGCTTGCTAACAAGACCCATGCCATTGTTTCCAAACACACCTGTTGCATGCGCTTCATCCACATATAACTGCGCGTTATGGTGCTCACTGAGAGTCGTCAATTCGTCAATTGGTGCTGAGATCTCCCATGCTAAAAACAGATTCGGTGATTACCCAGGGATTTCTACTTGTCTTAATTGTTTTGGCAAGCAGTCGTTTTAGATCTTGGAGATCATTGTGGTCAAAACGAAGGAGTTTGTGTTTATTATATTGTGCGCCGAGTAATATGCTGTTATGGCTGAGCCTGTCACAGAGAAATGCTGTATTTAACCTGGAGAGAGCAAGCATAATTGTCAAATTGGTTTGAAAGCCGCTTGGAAAAATCAAGGCCGATTCAGTTCCTTTTAGTTTTGCTAATTTGCACTCCACTGCTTCATATAATTCACAGTTGCCAGAAACTAACCGTGAAGATGGGCAGCCCACGCCATATTTTTCAATTGCCTTAATTGCCCCCTCTTTTAATAAAGGGTGTTGGGATAAGCCAAGATAATCGTTAGAGGCAAAATTGATTAGCGTCTTTCCGTCTATGTTGATTAGAGCAGGTCCCATGGCATAGACAGTTCTTAACTGTCGCCTTTGTGAGCGCTGCATATGTTCAGAAAGCAATGTATGAATCTGTGTACTGAGTGTTTCCATGCTCAAAAACGCCAAACGTCACTAATTCAATCGAGTGTACATTAAAAACACAATTGGTATCAGGTGACGTATTTTACATACATTTCCACTCAGTACATATTTCGATAAAAAAGACCTAACTGACTAGTATTAGCCAGTTAGGTCTCACCCCTGTTGTTCGAAACGCCAATTAGACATTTACTTGTTGTATGAGCCGCATTTTTTCTTCGGCTGCAGCCAACAAGTTAGAAACTGAAATCTGCAAGGCCAAAGCAAGTTTACTTAGATTTTTTAAGGAAATATTGCGATAACCGCGCTCTACATCACTAATGTACGAACGATGGAAATCACTCGCTTTTGCCAACTCATTTTGCGATAAGCTGAGCTTGTTTCGTCGTTCTTGTAAAACCCGCCCCAGAGCTATGACTAGTTTGTCATGCACTGTAAGTTCCTTCATCATCATCATGTTTATAACCCACCTAAAGGACCTGCGCCCTAAATCCGCTCCCGTTTAGTGTGCCCTGATCAGGTGACACATAACTATGATATCAAGAGGTGCTGTACTTCCGTGAATAGCGAGATCTGGTGATTTGCATCCAACTGAAGACTGATATTTGCAAACACGAATGTGTACCCGCTATTTATATATAAGTGATATATATTTAACTGGTTAGTTAATGGCCAAAAAAATAACAGCGCCAATTATGGGGGCTGTACTTACGATTATTCGAGCGTAATCGAGCAATGTTCTATTTATCGCCAGGATGAGTAATGAGGTAGCGTATGCGGCGCGTAAGCTACAATCATTTCATGCCAAGAATAAAGGGTGACAGCGCTGAGGAGTCCTGTTGTGATCAGCAGAATTAAAAGCGAACTGATTTTATTTGCATGCTTGCGTAGTAATTGTCGGGAACTATCTTGAATCAAACCTGTTCCGGACCAGATAGAAGAGCCCAGTCTGCCTAAATTAGCTTGAGACAATTTTAGCGTGCCTAGTTGTTGAGTAAGCCTACCAAATGTTATTGAAAGCCTCTTGTAGACTGGATAGTCGTTAGTAATCATAATTTCTACCTGACTCTGGGGTAACTTGCCGGCTCATCTGAGCTGAACTAGAACCATGATATCAAGTGGCTCAAGGTTAGGCGAATCACAAAATAGGGTGATTTATTATACGCAGTTAAGGTGATATTTACTGTTTGCAGATTTTTCCGGAAACCGGAAACCCTCTATCGCACCAGGTTCTATAGCCGCCCTGCATAGAGTGAACATTGCTGTATCCCATACGCTTGAGGTTATAGGTGGCAAGAGTAGAGCGATAGCCCCCTCCGCAATAGAGCACAAGGCAAGTATCGCGGTCTGGAAAATGCTTCTCAATATCTCTTTCTATAATTCCTTTGCCCAAATGAAAGGCGCCATCAATATACCCGGTTGACCATTCGTGATCTTCTCTTACGTCAATCAGGGTAAATCGGTCATTGTCCGCGCGTTTTTTAAGTATCGCATCGATTGTAATTTCCGAAATCTGCGGGCGTATTTCTGCAACTAGTTTTTCAAATGCTTCTGAGTGTTTCATAATTCATTTATATATATCACTTGACAGTGGTATTATCCATGGTAGCAGAGGCGCTGTTGTCTGGACAAATGAGCATCTAAGAATATTTTTCAAAAGCAGCATGGTCAGCGGCTATGCAAAGATTGCCCTTGGAGGGATTCGAACCCTCAATCCCTTACGGGCATCGCATTTTAAGTGCGACTCGTATACCAGTTCCGACACAAGGGCGACGAATTTAATATTCTACAATGTAAGGGCTAAGCGTCAATTTTTTTCTTTCCTTTGGTGATTATTGTTGGCCAAGCACCCAATCGTTGTATGGAGAACACGTTTTAATAAGGCTACTAGAAGATATAGTAGAAAAATAATGTCTTATTCTGGTGTGCCTAATGGACAGGGGTCTGTAATTGGCTCACAATCTATGTTTATATAGACAGATAGTTCTATGCGCCAGGCACTATTTGATAGTTTAGCCAGAGGTCAACCATCCTTTGTTGAAGATATGAATTGACAAAAATACGACCGTTGAACAATGCGACCTATCAAATGATGGACAGTTTAACCAGTAAACGAGTGGACTGGTAAACAATATGTATGCTCATACATTGTAATAGTAAAATAGTTGAACATTAGAACATTTCAACTCAAACAAGGAAGGTATTTATGGAGTTTTTAGTCATCGGTATGGACGGCAAGGACGAAAAGGCTTTAGAGCGTCGTTTAGCCGTTAGAGAAGCACATCTTGCCTTGGGTGAGAAAATGAGGGCTGCCGGACACATGATTTGTGCAGCAAGCGTCTTGGACGATAATGAAAAGATGGTTGGTTCGGTAATAATTTGCGATTTCCAATCTCGCCATGAATTAGAACAATGGTTAAAAGAGGAGCCTTATGTTGTTGGCAAGGTCTGGCAGACAGTTGAAGTTAAGAGTTGTCGGCTTGGACCAAGCTTTTCCGGGCTGAAGATAAAAAGCCCTACAGAGGCGAACTAGTAAGCGTTTGGACTGTTTTATCCCTCGATCGATGAAACATAATATACATTATCGGACTGATCGAATGACACAAATACGAACAGGAAACCAATTCCACCGCCTAGAAATTGATAATGTCTTGCACTGAGCGCACCACTGCCGATAATTTTGCTGGACTCAGCGCTCCTCGCTTGCGGGTGAACCGTGAGTGAGAGACTGTTCTAACCTGAAAAGCCATGGAATAGCTGTCCTTATCTAGTCCGCATTCTGGAGCAGAAATTTGGACCATTGCTGGCGAAAGGTTGCCTGACTGTAGGTATCTACCTGTTCCTGTTAACGGTACGACAATACTTAAATTCATCTTTGTATTCATTTGATCGTTGCTGATCACAACACAGGGGCGAGTTTTAGCCTGCTCATGTCCTTGGACGGGATCAAGACGCACATCCCAAACTTCACCCTTAATCGGCATCGTCTAAACCGTCTGAAAGAGTACAATCCCATGCCTTTTGCTCGGCATCAAACTCGGCGAGGTCCTCAGGACTGGCGCGCAACAGATCAAAGGTCTCTCCAAGCTCTTGAAGATAAAGCTCCTTACGCAGGTCTTCACACATTTCATGAATGATTTCAGCTGCGGAACAGCCCAAACCCCTGGCCCGCTCATTAATAAGGGCTATGTCCGTTTCAAAGGCCTTTACTGTCCTTTGGTTATTCTGTTTATTGTTGATTGTCGAAACCATGATTTTTCCTGTCCTGGACAGTATAAACTCCCTGTATCCAATATTGTATACGAAATCGTACACATAATCAATTATATTTAAGGATACGGTCCTCTTATTGAATAGTAAACAATACGACCATAAGATAATTCGTCAATATTAAAATATGAAAGGTTGATAAGACAAACATAGCAATAGTCAATCAGTACTATTTAACTTCTCAAAAAACTGTAGAAACATGAGCCAGTTGTCTCGTGTGCATTTCCGGGGCCGCCTGCCATTCGTGCTCTATGTTTCGCATAATGAGTGCACAGTCGAACTCAATACTGCCTTCCGGGAACTTCTCTTTGTCTGCAAAGTAGCTGGATCGTGCAATCTCCACGTTTAGTGGCTTAACCTCCCAGTTTTTTGTTGACAGAAGTATGCCATCAAGACGTTTTCCTGATGCCCTTTCCGAATATCCCAACGAACCATACTTAAAAAAATCGGAGGCCTCTTCCAGCGACGAGAAAATCGATGTAGCCGGGAGGCTATCAGCGGACTGTCCACGCATATCGATAGACAAGGAGTCATTCAATCCATGCGCGCACAGATCAACGGCATGACCATCATCGCGTACCTTAAAGGCAGCTCTGTGATGCTCGCCCGGAAATAGTCTCCCACCCACTAGATAGTTAATCATTGAGCTGCTGTCGCGGCGCGGTATATAGACGCCTTCCTTTGCCTGGCTTTCTTCATCCGTCCAACATACTGCTATACGATGGGCGGCGTTTTCGCTGCTCAATCCAATTGGAGCGGGGATCCAACCAGGACGGATTTGCTCAAGGCGAATCAAGCAAATGCCAGCCATGCCCCATCCTCTCAACAGTTTTGGCTGAAATGGATCGGGCAATAAGCGCTGTAAGACTTCTGGGTGCACGCGAAAATTTACTAGAATGCGCCTGCGAATAAGTCCGTGCAAATCGGGAAATTTCATGGTAGCGAGCCTCGTTATTTAATTCCTTCTGCTATCCAAAGGCTTTGATAAATGAAAGTATCGCTGGAAACAATTTGTGTTTCCCGATGTGCTAGTTTCAGATCTTTTTTGGTCACAAGCTTAGCGGAAAGCAAAGCATCTGACACGCTTTCTATTTGTCCAAGCCAATTATTGAGCAGTGCTTTTGAGCGCTCGGTGTCTGCTTCTCCAAATACGGAAATAATATGGCATCTGACAGTGATATTTTTCAAGGACAAACTTTTGAATAGTGGGTATAGATTGAGCGCAATATCCGCTGAGCCCTTGCCATTGCCATAGACGTAATTGACTCTTGCCCGATAACATTTAAGAAGATGCTCATGGGCAGGCGTACAATAATATGTTTGCGCATGGGGTTCGATCACAATTAATCTGCCACCGGGTTTGGTGACACGATACATCTCTCTAGCGATAATTTGTGGATCCGGCTGATGAATAAGAACACATCTGGCAAATGTTGCATCAGTGGATTGATCAGGAAGATCAAGATAACGACCATCGATTACATGAAACTCTGCATTGGATAGACCAAGTTGTTTGGCTGTTTCTATACCGCGGTCTATTTGATTTTTGTTTATATCTAAACCAATATATTTGCCTTTTGAAACTTGCTTGGCTATCCATAAATCAGATCCTGGCCCACAGCCAATGTCACAAACAATCTCTGTGGCACCAAATGCGATATCATGTGTATCTCCATAAAGATCGATTTGATTCTGCAGACGTTCCTGTTCTCTTGTACTTGAGCCGAGGGAATATTGTTGTTTGACCATTATATTTTAGGAAGAGCTGCACGCCGCTCTAAGAAAGCTTTTCCTTTGCCCAGATTAGTATTAATCGGTACATTATCCTTGCACAGTTGGCATTCCTCTTCGGTCCATGAATTCAAAGTGAAATTTATCAATGTTTTGATTGGCACATTGCCTACGTCTTGCGGACTAACCTGACCACGATTACAAAGAACGCTCAAACCAAGCACATTACCTTTAAGAGATCGTACGCATTCAATAACTTTGCGCGCTGAGCCGCCAGTGGTCAGAAGGTCCTCGACCACGACCACATTTTTGCCTGGAATATGCAAGTTGTATCCACGCTTTATAACAAACTTCTTGTCTTCCCCTTCACCTTCTTTTTCAGCATAAAGTGACAAAGTTTCTCCAGATGATCGCCTGGCATTGAGGTGATGGGTTACCCATTGAGAAAGGACAACTCCGCCAATTGTTGGACCAATAACCACATCAACTTTATCAGCGTCATATTCATCAGCCATGAGCTTGCACAGTTTCGAAATTGCCTGTGTGTGAACATAAAGAGCGTCTTTATTAATGTACGCATTACTATGTCGGCCGGACGTAAAGACAAAGTGGCTATTGAGCGTAATTGCTCCTAGCTCTGTAAAGACCTGCATTATTGCCTGGTTGTCCATATCACTCCTGAGAAAGAAAGTGGTTCGGCTTTATCTGTCAACACAGCTTAGAATAATACCTGGGACTTTGTTTGTGAACAGTTGCCGGTTTTGAGAACATCCCGATTATTAAGAATATGTCTAGACTTAGACACTGTTGAACCATAGAACATTATAAAGTATAATATAAAGGTCAATAAAAAGAGGCAAATGGTGACAATGACAGACTATTTGGTGATTAGCACCAGTCTAAATCCCGACAGCAATAGCCGGATTATGGCTGAAAAAGCTTATGAGTTTTTGAAAGAGCACGGGCAAGCAGAATATATAGACTTGAGAGAACACCCATTGCCAATGTGTGATGGAGATACTGCTTATGGTCATGCCAACGTAGCTAAATTAAGCAGTAAAATTAAAGCAGCACACACGATACTATTAGCAGTACCAATCTATAATTTTTCTTTTTCTTCCTCCGTCAAGAATCTTGTTGAAATGACTGGCAAAGCCTGGCAAGACAAGACAGTCGGATTTCTTTGTGCAGCTGGTGGTAAATCGAGCTATATGTCCATTCTTAGCTTAGCCAATAGTCTAATGCTTGATTTTCGCTGCTTGATCAATCCACGCTTTGTCTATAGTGATGGCTCAGCCTTTAAAGACGGCATAATCATTGATGCTGAAATCATCAATAGGATAGACGATCTAGTTAAGAGCTCTGTGGCGCTGTCAGGGCATCATGGCTCGCGTGTCAAATAGTTTTCAGTGACTAGGCATTTTATAGCCTAGCTTAGGCACTGTTTGAATATATGAAAGATTTTCGCTTGCTTCTTTGTCAATTCGTTTTCGCAAGCGCTTAAGGCAAGTGCGCACAGCATCTGGTGTTGCTTCACTATCCGAGTGCCAGACTCTATCTAGTAATGCGTCGCTGCTGAAGATCTCATCTGGGTGACGCATAAAAAACTCAAGCAGAGCAAATTCTTTTGGCAACAAGTTAATTTCCTCGTAGCCTCTAGTAAGCGTGTGTTTGACGGTATCTAGTGTTAGATCTTTGATTTGTAAGATATTGGCTACGGTGGTATGCGGTCTGCGCAGAACAGCTCTAATACGCGCTGATAATTCTTTTACACTAAAAGGCTTGGTCAAATAATCATCGGCTCCGGAATCGAGCCCCAATTCCTTATCATTTTCGGCTCCTTTAGCGGTAAGCATAATAATTGGTGTGGCGCCGCCTTTAGCGCGATGTTCTTTGCAGATATCTACGCCACTGCGCCCTGGTAAAAGCCAATCAATAATTGCCAGATCATATTTGCCATACTGTAAATAATCGAGTCCAGCTTGCCCATCGGCAAGATGTTCAATTGAGTGGTGCTCGCAAACCAGCCACTCCTTTACCATTTCAGCTAGACCGTTATCGTCCTCAACAAACAATATTTTGGCCATCGTAAAAACCTAAACCCTGCAGAATTACTTACCGAATCAAACTGGCCAAGGAATATATACCCAGACTTTCTTCTAAGTTGGACATTCAATAACGGTTATGACGAAATCTAATTTAAATTTTTGTCCTGGATCTGGTCTTAATCTTCGCCCTGGGATTTGGTATACCCCGGTTGGCCATCAAATTCTTGCAATTTTTCCAGATGTACATAGCGATGTTTGGCGCTTATTTTCTGCAACAAATCAATTACATCTTGGTCTGAAACTTCATGTGCGCTATCAGCAGACATAAAACGACAAAACCAATGGTCAACACAATCAGTAATTGTGCCTGTTGGTGGATAAACTTTGGTGCCGCGATTAGAAATCATTTTCAGCTTTAACTTACTGCCAGAAACAATTGTTTCCAGGTCTTTGCCTAAGGCATTGGCTGATAAGGGGGATTCAATGAATAAATCTACGCCGACCACTTTTCTGGATTTTACCTTGACAAAGTCAACGTCGGGGCTAATCACAGGCAATTTGATTGGTTTATAGTCTCGGATATGCCAGTCTGGCGAGCGGCGGCCAAGGTTGCCAATAATTTCATCCGTAAATCGAGTAGTGCTGGCTGCCTTTTCGTCACCAACAACGTCTCGTGGCAGACATTTACCTTCCTGCAAAGTAACAATAATTGCCTGTTCAATATTTGCGGCGGCTTCAAAGAACTGCAGATGTCTGAGCATCTGGACTGCAGAAAACATGACTGCCAGCGGATTAATTACATTTTTGCCGGCATATTTTGGGGCAGAGCCATGTACTGCTTCAAAAATAGATACTTCATTGCCGATATTTGCAGAGGGTGCAAAACCAAGTCCACCTATTAGAGCGGACCCAAGATCACTGATAATGTCACCATTCATGTTAGTGGTAACGATGACATCGAATTGTTCCGGTTTCTTGACCAGCTGATGGGCACAATTGTCGATGATGATATGCTGGGCTTCGATGTCTGGATATTCTTTGGCAATTTCTTCGAACGTTCTTTTTAATAAGCCCTCTGTGAATTTCATAATGTTTGATTTGGAGGCGCACTGAACTTGTTTGCGTCCCTCGGCTCTTGCTAATTCAAACGCCAGGCGAACAATTTTTTCGCAACCTTTGCGCGATATTAGCTTCAGGCATTGGGCTACTCCCGGCGTTTGCATATGTTCAATGCCGGCATATAAATCTTCTACATTTTCTCTCACTATAACGAAATCGATACCTCGCCCGCTGTAAGGAGTTTTTATGCCTGGTAATTCTTTGATTGGGCGGATATTTCCGTACGTTTCAAAAAGCTTTCTTAAAGTGACATTGGCACTCTTTTCACCAAACCCAACCGGCGTTTCCAGGGGTCCCTTTAAAACCACCTTGTTTCTTTGAATTGATTCAATAGTGTCTTGGGGTACTCCAGAGGGCAAGCCTTGCTTAAAGATACTGGCGCCAGCATGATGAACATCCCATTCTATAGGTGTTTTGGTTGCTTCAATTACTCGGCAAGTGGCTTCAATACATTCAGGTCCGATGCCATCGCCGGGGATTAGAGTTACTGTTCGTTTTTCTTTTGATTCTGCCATGCTTCTGTTGTCTCCAAATGGATTCGTTTCTGTAGGATATCATGCAGCATAGATGGCAATGGTCTTGCCCAGGCGCGATTTCAGACATGGAAAGACTCGATTTGGCTGGCAATAATACGGGTGCGCATAACCAGGGTCGATCACAGGAGCGGTCAATGTTATCGGCTCTTGATGTCGACTATTTACCGTTAGTTAAAATAGACCAAACAGGTTCTCATATGCGGCTCACCCAAGCCATAGCGCATATTTAGGATGTCTTTTTTATTTTGCTCAACAAATTTTGCAGCCAACTGGCTTTGGCAGAGCTAGTTGCCAGAGGATTTTGATGCGGTTGGGTATGAGAGGCAGTGTTCCGTAGTCTCAGATTTTGCAATGACTGCTCACTTTGTTTTAGAGTTTGTTGCAACGCTTGCTCAAAGCTCAAATTTAATTCGTAAATTTTTAAAACTAATTGAGCTGCTTGTTCGTGCGTAATTATTTTGTCATCAATCAGTTTTTGTGCTTCCCAGGCTGACTCTACATAACGCTGATCAATTTTGCATTGACTGAGGAGTGCTTCGCCCAGAGTCTTTTTTTCTTTTTCTGCACTCTTTTGTGCATCTTCAACGGATTCCTTTGACAAAACATTCATCTTAATAAGTAAATCAACCACTTGTTCTAAGCGGCTTGCTTCTTTACCCTTACCCTCGATTGCGAAGGTTACAGCTTCTGCTGATAGTTGCTGTGCTTGGAAACGCTTTAGAAAATTCGCCGCTTGTTGGAGGCTGATATAGCCGGAAGCAACTATCTTTTGCAATTTCAAAGCATTTTCCAGAGTATTGCTCGAAATCATATCCAATTCAAGCAAGACTTCACCTATTCGTCTTTTGCTGGCGAGACTCATCTCCAGTGCGCTTAGTTTGTCGCCGTCTGTTAGTAATCCAGCCGCACATAGCAAATCGCCAATGCGTACCCCCGATTCAGTAATATTTCTTATACCGAGCTCAAATAGCGAGCGCTCCAATGTTTGGTGTCGCTTTAAACTCGACTGTATTGCTTCTATCGCCTGCTCTTGTCTGATTTTTTGTTCTTTGATTAATACTTGAGCGGACAATACTGCACAAAGAGTAGTTTGAGTAATTGTGCGACTGAGAACGAGGCATTGTCCCAATGGAGTATTGCTTTGTATGCTCTGTTTTTGGACCGTTTCCAGAACGGTAGCGGCTACAACGCCAGATTTAATCATAAGGATGGCCAACTCATTTTCTGGCGCAGTTGATTCAATAGGCGCTGTCCAACCTAATTGAGATAAGGCTTCTTTCACGGGTATCCTTGTGCTACAAGCCAGACTCAAGGCGCGAAGACCAAACTGAGTGTTGATTGCGTGACTGCGGATTAAAGATTGTATTTCTAAAGCCGCTTGCAGTTTATTTTCATCAATTTGTCCTAGCCCAACTAAAGTCTGTCCAATCTTGGTTTTTGATCTTTCAGCAATCTGCAAGGACTCGGCTAGAATGTCTTCTTTTATTAAATTGGCGGCAACTAAAAGGTCTCCAAGGCGGGTAGACAAATTGTTGCCCGTCGCCGCTTTATTACTTCTAACGAATTTCATGGACACATTAAACCTAATCTAGTTCGTCTTTATGAGGTTCTCAATATGCATTTTACAGTTTATCAGAAATTCTTGGCAGCTTTATAACCGAACCTACTTATTAAATTGCGGTGGTATTTAAGAAAGAAAGGTAGTGAATATTCACTACCTTTCTTTCTTAAATCATCGATGCCTAAATAAATGGTCAATAGTTATCATCGTAAGGCACTACATACGCTTTACCTTGAAATAACATACTGTGGCTGCCGCTATTCGGGCTGGGATAACCGACAAATCCATGTTTTACCCCATAGCTAAAACCATGCAACAATCCATAAGCGCTACCACTAGCAAAACCTACCGGGCCACCAGTTAAACCGCCAGCCACCAATTCATAGGTACCATCTTCTTTGCCCACATTGCGTGCTACTACTCGAGTACCACCAATTGCTCCTTTGATAGCATCCTGAAAAGAAGCTGTAGGGACATCCCAAACAACAGTCCTTACCATACTGATAAAGCGAACTGGAAAATATTCAATCTCGTACCAGACTCTAGCTGATTCTGGTCGGGGTGGATAAGCAAATCCAGGAAATGAATTCACTAAGGACAATAATCCGATTGCTACCAGTACTGAAGCTAAAATTGTTTTTTTCATAATCAAGTACCAAATGCTTTCTAGGAGCTTTTAGTCTAATTTACAACCATTTTCTACAGACACATGCGAACAATTTATCTAAACTTTATTTTGGATCACAATCGCTTTGCTTGTCCCTGGATTTCTAGCTTGAGCTATTTACCCTCTTTTCTTCCATAGTCACAAATGACCAACGGCTAAATGGTTTTTCCCAACCAGCTTTAGCCCCATGTGCTACTCCTTTAAATACGCCACTCACTCCACCAACTACAAGACCAACGGGACAAGCTATTGGTGCAGCAGCAAGTATTTCTGCTTTGCCATTTTCATCGCCAAAAGCGCCGGCAATTTTCGAAGTGGTTTTTTTCCCAGATGAAATCCGTCATCAACAGGACCACTGAATAATCCGCAAGCGGCCATTCCACTTACAGCTCCACTGCTTGAAAGGGAGCTGTAATAATTGCATTAATTGGTTTAGCTTCATAATCTAAGGCCAGAGCTGGAGAAAGCGCTGGTGAGATAAGACCAGTAACAACTATTGTTGAACACGAATACGCGTTTAAAAATGACATAATCCTACCTCACCATTACATTCGAGTCGACTATCGACACTTACTCAGCTAGATTCTTTAAACCGTTAGAATTTATTTGTCTTCGTTGCTA
This sequence comes from Candidatus Melainabacteria bacterium, assembly GCA_963767815.1. Classification (GTDB taxonomy): domain Bacteria; phylum Cyanobacteriota; class Vampirovibrionia; order Obscuribacterales; family Obscuribacteraceae; genus CAVYFJ01. The sequence continues at coordinate 510,005 of CAVYFJ010000005.1, forward strand.
ACGATGAAAGATTCAGAGCTGAATGGTTTTTCCCAACCAACACTGGCTGCGTGTTTACCACCTTTGATAGCACCATAAGGAACACCAAAAACGGCTCCTGCCGGAACACCAAAGACTGCTCCAACAATTTTTTGCTTCCAGCCATTTTCATCGCCAAAAGCAGCAGCAAGAGATTTGCTTGCTTTGACCGGACACTTTACCACTGAGTCCACCACAATACCTTCTGGAATATCAACCAACATTGCTGCACCGCTCCCAGCCAGGCTTTTGCCTGTGCCAAGAACGCCATCAGCAAATGAAGGTGAGCCAACTCGCCACTGTGGCTAAAATTGCTAGTAATGCTGCACTTTTCTTCATCATAAATCCCCTAATTTCTGTTAAATAAACACTAGATACAAACACCATATTGATTTAACATAAAGTAAAATATATCCTGCCAGGGCAGACTATATTTTACTTGTACCAATCTTTAGTCTTCCTTAAAGGTAAAGGATTCTTTACTAAACGGATGATTGTAACCAGTTTTAGCACCATGGATTACACCGGTAACACAACCATAAGCTGCACCACCGACAGCACCAAATGGTCCGCCAACTACTGAACCGACGATTAGATGGGAAGTCCCATCTTCATTACCAGTTGCTTTAGCAACATATTTGGTAGTTTTTAATACTACCTTCCACACCGCCTTTAGTTACACCAAGAGGTACTCCCAGTACGGTACTAACACCAGAACCAGACTACTTTAAACGGAAAAGTAGTTATATCGTCTGCTTCAACATACTGCAAGACATGGAAGAACAGAGCTACCAATTATGGCCGAAGCCACCAATCATATAAGGTACAAATTTTTTCAGCATTCAATCACTCCACCTTATTGCTAAAATTTTCACCAACCCATAGGCCAAACATAGGCCATAACAGATTGTAATTGTACCGATTTTCATTTAGAGATCCATGCTTCGTTAGCTGTCAATATTTTCTTAGGACTTAAAAAGCCAGAAAATTCCCCAGCAAAGCCTGTTTTGAGCAGTGTAAAATCTTTGTTTGTCTCCAAAGATAAAATACCCATTTGTTTTCAAGTGTTTGGCAACCCAATTTGCTAGCCAAATTTTCTAGCCGAAGCATATAAATTTTAGCTATTTGTTTTTTATGCCCGAATGCAATATTTCAATTAACTGCAGATGTGCCCGATATGTTCAGTTGGATGCCAGGTTGAAGCTTTTTACCAAAAATATTTGCATCATGGCTAGAAATACACATGGCAACCAATGTATATATACATACATGCCAGTGGCTAGACTATGCATAGACTTTTCAAAAAGGCATTTCTTGCCGTAGAGGCGAATGGAAATAAAAAAATTCAATTGGCTGATAAAATATATGGCAAAAGTTAAAATAGCCAAAAAGTTGCCGTGAGTTGGTATGCCGCAAAAAAATGAATCAGCTCAGAAATGGCTTCAAAAAAAACCAGGCCGGTACAACAAAAAATACTGTGAAAGCAAGGGTATCGAAACGCTCGACAAGCGAAAGGCGGGTAGGCGAATTAAGAGGAAAAATATAATCAAGATAGCGCCGAATACTGCCTTCTGCCCATCGTTTTCTTTGTCGAATAAGAGCTTTTATTGAAGTTACTCCTTCTTCATAAACATATGCATCAGGACAAAAGCGAATATTCCAATGATTGATAAGCAGGCGCATACTCAAATCTAAATCATCAGTAATAGCTTGATTATTCCAGCCACCAACATCGATCAAAGCTGCTCGTTTAATCACTTGACCATTGCCCCGCAATTCTACTGCACCACCAATTAGATCGCGTCCCATCTGAAAATACGTATCAAGCGCATATTCGGAAGACTGGCAATCAATGAGAAAACCTTTTTGTTGCTGTATAGATTTTCTTTTGTGCTTGCACAGCGCCAATACCCTCCGGGCAAATACAGGCAAAATAAGTTTAAAAAAATCTGGTGCTACATAAGCGTCAGCATCAAAAACAGCAATGACTTCTCCTCTAGTTAAAGGCAAAGCTTCGTTCAAAGCGGCTGATTTACCAGGATATGATCCAGGGCTGCGATTGATAACTTGCAAACTGCGGAAATTCAAGCTGTTAAAGATTGCAAAATTTCTTCTGTATTATCAGTCGAACAATCATTAATTACCCAGACATAGAATTTGTCATAATCCAGTTTAAATAGATTGCGCAACGTTGTTTTCAATAACCCGGGCTTCATTTTTAGCGGCATATTAAAATATCTACCCATGGTTGCCAGTTCTTCCCTTCTGGATCGCCATTTGAACTGCCAGATATCAGGTGTCAATTGCGCTGACTGTTGTCTCTGCGATAGATGAATAGGTCTGCTTTTAATCAGTTTTCTTTGCCAGCGTTTTTGGGCACTAAAAAGCCAGAAACTATGGGTCAGCATTATTGCTACAGCTACACAAATCAAAACCAACAATTGCGGACCACTAAAAAATAGTCCACCGTTTTTAAGGCAAACCAGATTAATACGATCAGACCAAATAAAATAATTCGATTACGCATATAGATTTACCAGATCTGTTTCCTATATGAGCATTTAACCGACAATCATTTATATTAACCAGTCTTGCGCTTTTCTTAGATCCTTAATAGTTCTTGACAGCTGAATCAATACCACCAATTAATGTAGGCAAACCCATAATTAATAAAGTTGTGGAAACTCCGCCTGGTAAATTGTCAGCGAAAACCAGCCAAAATAACTGGAATGGTTGAAGCAGCTGACATGGCCGTATTTTGAGCACCAAAAACTTTACCTCTCAATTCTTCTGGTACAGCAGCTTGTAAAGAGGATTGTGTTGGCACAGCGACAAAAGCACAGGAAATGCCAATTAATAAGGACAAAGAAAGAGGAATAGTCATTAGCCAGCCATTGAAATAAAAATCTTGATAACCAAAAGCCGGAAAAACAAATCGTTGTATAAATCCAAGACTGGCCAGCATAACCATAAATAAGCCAAGACCGGAAAACCGCAGTAAGCAAGAAAATATTTGGAAAACGATGCCCTGCTCTGGCAACAAGAACATTGCCAATTGCCATGCCCAAACCGGCTGCTGCAACGACATATCCAAACTGAAAAGGCTGTATATGCATAACTTGTTGAGCTAAACCCACAGCAATAATATTGAGAGTAATAATCGTACTGAAAAGTAGAGTAATTTTTAAAATGGCGCGAAAAACTGGCGGATTATCAACTATATAGGCAATGCCTATGCGCAATTCTTCCCACCAGGCTTCTCGCTGCTTTTTATTTGTGGTTTATTATCTTCAATGAACAGTAAAAGAAATGCAGCAAAAAAAAAACCACCTGCTACCGCCAATGGTGCGCCTTCAATACCTGTTCTGGAAATAATTGGTTCACCAATGGCAAAGCCAAAACCAAGAGCAATCATCATAGTGGTAAAAAACAAAGAATTAGCATGCAATAGATTTTCTTTTGGATACCAAGCCTGGGAATGGCTGCTGTTTCTGCCGGACCAAAAAATTGCGAAGCAACTGAAATGAGAAAGGCTAAGTAATAGACATAATTTAGTAGAATGAGCGACAACAGCTGAAGGACACTAGACCAACAAAAATTCCGCGAGCCAAATTAGAGCCAATCAAAATTGCTTTATTTGACCAGCGATCAACATATACTCCAGCTAATGGACTTAAAAGAATTGCTGGAATAGTAAATGCTACATAAAGCAGACTGGTCATTTCGGCTGCACCAATGCGAGAGCTTTGATTAATGGCACCATTAGCTATTTGCTGAGCTGTTAGAACAGCCACAAAAAGTACAAAAACAGCCCGATCAGCAAATTGTGAAAATATTTGAGCCAGCCACAGACTCATGAATTGCTTATTCTTAAAAAGCTTTTCTAAATCCGGACTTGGCGTTGACTTGCATTTTGGATCGCCAGATTGCATTCAGAAAGCTAGTTCGGAGATCTGTACAACTGCAGAGTCTGGCTGAGAGGATCGATATTGGCTTTGATGAATTTGTCCACTGTTATTTACTCAGAAATTTGATTTCTATGACATTGTGCAGATAGAACTTGGCTAGATTTTATCTTCAGCATCATGCTCTGTCTCATCTTCAAGATATGCTCCGATAACGCCCCGTTTAGAAGAAGCGAAAGAAATCAATAATTTCCTGTACTTCCGGTATATACTTCTTCTTGCTCAATTTGTTCTATAGCCTGAGTAAAATTCAGCCCAGAATGATAGAGTAATCTTATAAGCTTTTTTTATTGCGTACTGGTAGTCCGGCGCAAATTTGTGCCGTCTTCATGCCGATCAGATTTAGCCCTCGTATAGCAGGCGGCAAGTCCATCAAGAATAACAAAAGGCGGTAAATCCATTCTACTGCCAGTCATGCCACTTACCATACACATTCTGCCGATGCGCACAAACTGATGAAAAACACATACCCCAGCCATAACAGTACCATCACCGACTGTGATATGCCCTGCTAAAGTGGCTGAATTAGCCATGATCACGCCGCGCCCAAGCTGACAATCATGAGCAATGTGAGCATAATTCATAATGTAACATTGATCACCAACTATGTGTAATCCACCACTGAGCCGCGATGAACAGTCACATATTCTCGTATGGTAACATCATTGCCAATTTTTAGCTGATGGCTCGCCTTTATAACTAATTGATTGGGGCGCTTGTCCAATACTGGCTCCAGAAAATATTTGACAATTTTCACCAATGGTGGTTTGCCCATCAATAACTACATGGGCGCCAATTTTGCTGCCGCTCCTATAGACACCTGACTGCCAATAACAGCATAAGGACCAATTTCGGCACTGTCAGCGATAATTGCTCCCGGAGCCAATAATCGCAGTACTGATGTATGGTCATGTAGTTGGTACCGCATCTTTAATTAACGAAAAACTAATTTCTCCTTCACAGGCAATTTTTTCACCAACTTTAGCTAGGCCATGAAATTTGCCCAAAGGACCACGCATTTTTATTAATTCAACTGCTAAATCAAAACGATCACCTGGCTGAACCATTGTGCGAAATTCATGCCGTCAATGCCGGTAAAAACACCAAAAGAACCTTTAAATTCATCTTTCATAAAAATAGCTATGCAACCGAGCTGTGCTAATGCTTCGACCATCAAAACACCCGGCATAATAGGTCGGAAAGGGAAATGTCCTTCAAAAAATTGTTCATTGGCTGTTAAATTTTTATAGCCTGTTGCTTTTAACCCCGGCACTGACTGAAGTCACTCTGTCTATCAAGCAAAAAAGGATAACGATGCGGCAATAATGCCTTAATCTGGTTGATATCAAGCGTTAGCTCAGTTGCTGTGGTCATCGTTGCCCCTCGCTACTCTAACATTAAAAGGATCTCTTCCGTCTCTTACTCTTCATCGTCTGTACGCATCTAACAAAAATACCGCAAGTCTCTCTCAATAAACTAAATTATCCCTAATCTCACCCTAAAATAAGCTATTGTTGCTGTCAATCTCTGTCAATCTCTTTGAGTATATAGTTAAACAAATTATTTTTCAAACAATCAATGTCTATTCAAACTATCTCATTAGCCGCCGGCAGTTTTTATTTTCTTGCCTTGCTTTAAGCACATTTTCTTCCTATTATGTCAGGGCTGCAGCAGCAAAGACGTCGGAATTTAAACCTTTTAGTTTTGTTTTTCTAAGTGATTGTCATCTTGCCCATGGCAGTCGGATAATTATAAGCTAATGCAGGAAAGTCAATTTTTTTGCAAAGTGCTATTAGACAAATAAATAAGTTAATGCCTGATTTCGTGGTTTTTGGCGGTGATCAAGTCGAGAGTCCTGGAGATGAAGAAAATAACTGGCAGTTATTTTTGGATATTGCACAATCACTTGAATGTCCATGGCATTTTGTTCTTGGCGAAACGGATGTTTCTGGTAACGATCCGGTAAATAAAATGCATATTTATGGTCGCGATTGGCGTGGGCGCGGCCTTAATAACCACAGCCTTATTGGTCTTGTGATCCATGTCCAGGGGTGCACTTAATCGGACTGGATACGAGTGTCGCCAATTCCCAAACCGGCAATATTACTGATGATCAGCTCGACTGGCTGAAAAAAGATCTAATACAACAAAATGGGGAGATTATTTTGCTTGCCAGTCATCATCCTCTATTGCCGCCGGCGCCCTTTAATTCTGGAAAGATTGGCGATCAATATCTATTGCCACAAGGCCCGGCAATCGAGGAGATTTTAAATGGTATTTCGACGCCAATCATCGCCTTAAGCGGGCATATTCATATAAGTAAAATCGAACAAAAAAAGAATGTCTGGTATATATCATTCTCCCAGTCTTGATATTTATCCCTGCGCCTTTAGACTATTTCAAGTTACACCGCTTGCGGTGAAAGTAGAAACTTATCAGGTTGAGTATCCTGCTTTAGTGAAAAAAGCCAAAACTAATTTACTAAATTCAAATTTGGCATCTGGTTTTTCAGGCATTCGTCCACGCACTTATGTCGAGCTTACTGCTGGCCGGCGTTTTGATCAAAACGCCTCACTGCCGCTTGTGAATCAATAATGCTCCAACCTTGGAATTGAGGACAAAACAATGACTGATAAATCTGTCCTGGATACGATGGACCATATTGCCATTACCGTAAACAATATTAATGAGGCTGTCGCATGGTACAGCAATAATTTTAAATGCCAGATTACCTTTCAAGACGACACATGGGCCTATCTTGAGTTTGCCAATATCCGCCTGGCCCTGGTGGTGGCAAGTCAGCACCCCAGCCATATAGGCTTTGCTGTTGAAAATGCTGCTAAATATGGTGTCTTAAAAACCCACCGTGATGGCACCCGATCGGTTTATATTCGTGATCCCGCAGGCAACGCTATCGAATTATTGGACAGTGATTCTGTTAACTCACCAAATTATTGAATGATAGAACCGAGCCAGCCGGGTATATAGAGAATTGAGCGAGTCAAAGCACCCGAAGCCGACAGTGTGCTTAATTATTAGATTAAGGATCCGAACTTTTGGCCATACCCTAGTCGCGAACAGCCGCTTTTGCTATGATCGTTACAGAATCCGTTCATAATTCTCCTTTTTAATTACTATTTTCCAATCCCTTTTCTCTATTCAATTCAGACCATCAGTCGAGTTTTACTGTGAGTGAAGCTAATAAATCAGTTACAGCGAGAAGGAAATACTGCCCCAAATGTCGGCGTATTTATGCTTCTGCGGATCAGGTTTGTGTTCATGATCGCACGCTCTTAGAGCCGGAAATAGACACCCCACTGGGTAGTGGGCACGAAAGTCCGATTGGTACTATATTAGCTGATCGATACGAAATCATTTCTGAAGTTGGTCGTGGTGGCATGAGCATTGTCTATCGAGGCCGACATCTGCTTATGGACAGAATCTGTGCCATAAAAATGCTTCTTGCTCAGCTCATGTATGATCAAACTAGCAAAATTCGCTTCCAGCGTGAAGCAGAGGCGGCCAGCTGTCTAAAGCATCCCAACATCATTTCTGTTTATGATTTTGGTGTTGCTCCAACTGGACAACCTTATTTGGTAATGGAATATCTGGTAGGCGAAAGCCTGTCTGATGTGATCAAACGAGAAAAAAATATCGAACAGCGCCGAGCGGTAAGAATCTTTCTGCAAGCCTGCGATGCACTCTCTCATGCTCATGCAAAAGGAGTTGTTCACCGAGATTTAAAGTCCAGCAATATTATGCTCGTGGAGGTTGAAGGCAAAGAAGATATGGTCAGGGTGCTCGATTTTGGCATCGCCAAATTAATGCCCGCTTCTGGTAAACTGCCGCAAAATTTAACGCAAACCGGCGAAGTATTTGGTAGTCCGATTTATATGAGTCCCGAGCAGTGTTTGGGACAAGCCCTCGATGAACGTTCCGATATTTATTCGATGGGTACCATGATGTATGAGGCTCTTACTGGAGTGCCACCGCTTATTGGTAATACTATTGTGGATACAATGCAAATGCATGTAGGCAGCAAACCGGCGGCAATGAAGTCACACGATGTAGACATAGCGCCGGCGCTGGAAGCGCACATATTTACGGCATTAGAGAAAAAACCGGAGAATCGTTATCAAACGATGCAAGAAATGTATCTGGCACTCAAAGAAGTTAAATCTACTCTTGTTAGCGGTGCCCGGCCAGGGTCAGGGAGCAAATCAGATGATGATACGGGCATATATGGGCAAAATACATCAAGGAAGGTCCTAATCAAAGAAGGATCATCGTCGCCATCTGCAAGTGCAAAAGAGAAATCTGAACCTGATAATGGTCAGACCAATGGGCATACAGCTGCCAATAAATCGCTTTTGGATCGCCACGTGCTGATTCTTATATTGGTTGCGGTGTTTGTAATGATCACTGTTTTTAGCGTTTTAACATTTATGCACCAACATGGCTGACTGCTGCTTCGACCATGTCAATAAACTGCTGGCAAAGGCTTTGCTCGCTATACATGTGTTGTACTGCCTGTGCTAAGTATGCCAGTTTGTCGTTTGCTGGGGGCAGTTTACGCCATTCAGTGAGATATTTAGCTAAATTATCAGGGCAAGAAAGATCGTAAACGTTAAATTGCAGGTCTTTCAACTGCTCACTGGCTGCCGTGTGGTGAGCAATAATAGGAATGCCAAGCATCATTGCTTCTATTAATACACCACCAAATAATTCGCTCAGACTGGGTAAAACAAAAATATCGGCGGCTGTTAGCGCCATAGAAACTTGTTCTGGGGGTAAAGTATGCCACTGCACCCGTCCCGGCAAGCGTTGATCGGCTAGATTCTTTAAATAGGCCGTATCCGGTTCAGGGTGACCACACAATAAAAGCTTTATATTTTCGTCTTTTATTTTTGCTACTTCTTCTATGAGATAGTCTATCCGTTTGTGGTAGCAATTCCAGGCTGCAGCACAACAGATTACCCAATCGCTTGCCTGATAGCCAAAATGTTTTCGACATTCGGACTTTGTTTTATTTTCCTTAGGCATAGGCACTATATTAGGCAAAACGGCCATTTTCTTTTGCGATATACCGAACTGGACTGCCTCATCATATGAATTTTGATGTAAATGCTGAATATAATCAAAATCGGCATAAGTTTGTGGTTTAAAACCACAACCGTTGGCAAATATCAATCGATATTTGAGTCCAAACATTGGTCTGGTAAATGCCAATACATGTGCAAATGGAGTTTCTTTGGTCCAGACCACATCTGGCTTCCAGGATAATAATGATGAACCAAATCCACCGGCAAAAGTTATTTGTTCAAGGCCATAACAGAATTCCCATACCCGCCTTCTGTTCAATTTAGCAATCGGAGACAAGATTGTGTCTAAAAGCAAATCTCTAGGTATATTATCGATTTGTTGGGCATTAGAATGCGGTCCTCCGGCAAATAGCTTTACTTCCAGCTGTTCGTATTCTTTCAATGCTTCAAACCAGCGTGCTGTTGACACCTCTACCCCTCTATTAATGTGTCCCAGACCACAACTAACCAGAGCCACCTTAATAGGTCGTCGGCGTCCTAAGTCATTAGCACTTGATTGCTGGCGATTAACGGTAGAAACGAATTGGTATTCTCTACTCACAAACGGCTCCCCAAAAATACTTAAAGATAGGATACAGACACAGGCGCTTCGCGTCAAAACTTATCGGCATTTCAGTCATAAAGGCAAAATATAGGATTTGTTTCATCACTTGTCGGGTATCGTTTAATATGACTAGAATTTTATTGAATTCTCAGTGATTTGCCGGCACTAAATTATTCCTATGAACCCAATTCGTGTACTTTTAATCGATGACAGTGATGCTGACGCGGCACTGGTCACCGAAGTATTAAATTCTGCCGTAAGTCAGCAGTTTGTAGTCGAACGCTGTTCTACGCTTGAAGACGCCAAAGATTTACTAGGAGACAAGGCATTTTCAATTGTCGTGCTTGATTTAAATCTTCCAGATAGCCGTGGTATTGATACGTTTATTGAATTGCGGTCTCAATTTTCAGATATTCCAATTGTGGTTTTATCTGGCATTAACGACAGCCAGTTAGCCTATGAGGTAGTTCGGCATGGTGGACAGGATTATCTGGTTAAGGGAATTGTCAGTGGAGATTCCATTATTCGCTGTTTGAAGTATGCCATAGAACGTAAGCGGCTTGAATCAGCGGCTCAGCAGGTGGCTAGAGAGATTTTTCTTCATGCGCCGGGCAATATCGTTCGTTTTGATCAAGATTTTCGCATAACGGAAACAAATTCCTCCTTCCTGATAAATTTTGCTATTCCTGCAAATAAAGTGAAGGACAAAAGTTTGTTTGAATTATTTCCATCCATACCAGAAAAAGAGCTTCGGGACACGCTAGGTCAGGGTTCTTCCTATGCTGCCGAGGAACAATCTCTTGAATTTGTAGATAATGCGAATAATAAAGCTAAAATTGTCAATTTGTCGGTTTGGCCAATAATTAACGAACAAGAGGAATTTACTGGCGGTGTTCTCATGCTAGAAGACATTACTGAGCATTTTGAATTATCTAAGCAACGGGATGCGGTGATGGCTATTATTGCTCACGATTTAAAAAATCCCCTGCTTGGATCTCAGCGCATCTTTGAGTTGTTGTTGAACAATAATTTTGGTCCTATGAAAGAGCATCAGCATGATGCGATAAAAACTCTCAGCCGAGCAAATGAAAATTGTGTGCATATTCTCAAAAATCTGCTCCAGCTTTTCAGTTACACGCGCGGCGAAGAGGTTCTGCTCTTTAAAGAATTGACTTTACTGCCGACAATTGAGAGCTGTCTTAAAGAATGGCTTTCTGTGGCAAAACTAAATGAGCAAAAAATTGTTTGTAGTTTAAGCAATGGTGATCTAAAGCCCATTCTGGCTGATGTGCAAGCCATTAGTTATTTATTCAACAATTTGGTTAGTAATGCTCTTAAATATTCGCCTCCAGGTAGCCAGATTGAGATTCGCGGACACAGCGATGATGAGCGCGTTAAACTTTTTGTTGCTGATAACGGTCCAGGAGTGCCACCGGAGGTTCAAGAAGAATTATTTAAACCCTTCGGCAGAGGGAAAATTGGTAACTTGCAGTCTGCTAGTTCTGGATTGGGGCTATTTCTTTGTGCTCAAATTATGCGCACCCACCAAGGCTCGATTCGTTATGTGTCTAATAAACCAACTGGATCAATATTTGTTCTCACTTTTCCTGTTTATCAGTCAACCAACTCGACATAATAAATATATATCCCAGATTTGGCTCCCAAAATAGATTTTGCCGATAATCAAAAAATCATATAAAGTGTTAGCTATTAGAAGACTAAAGGACAAGTAATGACAGATTCAAATCCAGTAATAAGCGTATTTATAGCTGAAGATCATGAAGTAACACGTTTTGGTATTAAGGCCGTTATAGAAGCCTGTCCGGAATTTAATCTGGTCGGTGAGGCGAGCGATGGCAAACTAGCTTATAGTGAAATTCTCAGAACAAATCCAGCAGTTGTATTAATGGATATCGGTTTGCCATCCATGGATGGTATTGAAGTAAGTCGCAAAGTGAAAAGTACGGCGCCCCAGGTAAAAGTCTTAGTTTTTACCTCACGCGAATCCTCAGATCAAATTTTAGCGGCGTTTGCAGCTGGTGCTGATGGATATTGTCTAAAGGAAGCTTCAAATTCTCAATTGCAGGTAGCAATTCGAACAGTTGCTGAGGGTGGAGTTTGGCTACACCCAGCCATTGCTCGTGTCCTTGTTGCCCGTTGCATTGGACCAGCTGGTCAACAGGCGCCATCGAGCGGGGTTGTGCAGCATATCCCTCATGAAGTTCTTTCTACGCGTGAGCATGAAGTTTTGCGACTAATTGTTGACGGCTTGAGCAATCAGGAGATTGCAGAGCGTCTTGTGGTCAGTCTGGATACTGTCAAAACTCACGTCAGGCACATATTTGAGAAGTTAGCAGTTAATGACCGTACTCAAGCAGCGCTGAAAGCGGTGCGTGCAGGCTGGGTAGGCTGATATTATCCTGCCTTGATTGATTACTTGTTTTCGCAAACTGGTCTTGCAGCTTTTGATCCATGTCCTAGCAAATCATCAAGTGCATCCAATAAGGAGCGCAGATTATTTACTACTGAATCTTGTTTACCAAACTGCATTTCTGATAATTGCAAAGCGTACTTATAAAATTTATGGGCATCGCTGAAATGTGCTCTATTCAACGCATCATCTGCTTTGATCATCGAATGAGTAATAGCCTGATTAATCAGGTTTTTTTCAGAGCGATTATTAACTAGACTTGGTGTCCGATTTAAAGATAGTGTATTCAACATATTTACCTTCCCAAAAGCTTAGTTACCTATTTAGAAAATCTTTCCTTCCCACGCCCAGGAACCGGACTAAATTTTCATTTCCGTGCCCCATAACCCTATATTTCCATATAAATGACAAGAAGTCCTCACGTGCAGGGAGTAGTTTTTAGGGCTACAAGGTGATTTGCCTAACCCGGGTGGGTGATCCACTTAAACAAGACAGAAATACGGCATTTTAACCAGGCTTCCCAAGGCGAGCCACGTCAAGCTAAGTTCTTGTTATGGAAACAAATCAACCGGTAGCAGCGGGGGGATAATGCGTAATTCTTTCTATAGCGTTGAGACGGGCGACAAGTTCTTCGCAGTCTTCCCATGGAAAGGATGAAGAGCATGTTTTGGTTACTCTTTGAGCATGCTTGCAAATTGCTGCTAGATAGGGACCATATTTTGTCTGGCTAGCGATATCAGACAAGGCGCGCAGTAAGCGCAATGATACGGCCATGTCATTTTTTCCATATGGGATGATCTGGTTGTAGGCAACGTTTAGCAGCCTGAGAAATGATGTTTGCTTGTTTATTAAGCGTATAGCACCGCTTTGATCAGTAGTGTGACTGGAGGGCGGTTGCAGAGTCACTGCCAGCATTAAAATTCTGCTTAAATGATCGATGCAGCAAATGGCTGTGCTTGGATCGTTTACTGCAGGGGAGAGCGCTTTGAGAGCAATGTCCACGATTTGAAAAATGCCGAATTCGACATCGCTCTCCATAGAGCGCAAAGGTCCTGTGTGAATGCAATCCAGGCTTTCTTCCTTGAATTTCTCATCTACATTCTTAACAGTATTGATTTTAAAACAGGGCGCTCCAGCGGGGATGAATTGTCCTACGCAACGATGAATATAAATATTGCCCTCTAATTGAATTGCCAGCTCCAGCAATCTTTTTTCATCAATATATTGAATGTAGCCCGTTCGCTCACTATTTATGTTTAGGCCGCTGACTGGTTCGACCGTGGGTGCCTGTTCGTTTGGTTCTCCGCTTAAAGTGTTTCCAAATACGCTGCGCAATATGTTTTTTGTTTCTCGAGCAATGCGCTCAACAATATAGTTAACCTGAATGGCAATAGCAATATGATGAATAAAATAAATGAGATAGAAAAGACAAGCCGTTGCCAGAACCAGGGCAAAGGTCAAAGACAAAGTGGGCAAAACAACTTTTGATAATTCCCGAATATTGGGAAGCAATATTATGCAATAAGCAAAGGTGCCGATAAAAAACCCCAGTGTGGCTTGATTAACTTGATCATTAAGAAAATAAGTGAGAATGCGCGGCGAAAATTGCATCGATGCAAAGGTTAATGCCACAAGCAGCACAGAATAAACAACTGAGACCACAGTTATGCAGGAGCCGGCAATGGCGGCCAATAATAACTGTGACATGGCCGGATCGTTGGGCACTAGCCAACTTGTATGATGAGCCCATTTAGCGATAGTTGGTATATTAGTTTCAATTCTCGGTAAAATCATTGCCGTCAAGCTTAGACCAAGCGTAATCATTAACGGCAAAAGCAGGTAGCCACCCTTTTGCTCATAGAGCATGTGTCGAAGTGAGCTATTTCTAGAGAAAATCATGTGTTTGATTTTTTATCCCATTAAGTGAAAACTGAATAAAAAACAGTTTGAAAAACAGATCTTGTCAACCACAGGCTGGCATCATATGTAGCATATTACTTGAGGTTAGCTAGATAATGCGCCTGTCTTCCCATTGCTTAAACTTTCTATATTTAGGAAGCAGACAACGCTATGTCCTAAATTGTCTTCTGTTCTTCGTATTGTTCAGCAGTTTTTACTTTACAACTTTGCCAGGCTTTGCTTTGGAAATTGACACAACGCTCTGAGTTTCAAATGTTTACCCCTAATTGGATAGTATTGCAAACCGGGGCAGCGTCTAATGCTACGGTGGTCAATACCGCTCCTACAGCCAAAGCAGTGCAGACCAACACAGCTGGTACTACAAACGGTGTCAGCGGATTGGGCGAGGTTGGTATCAAACGACAATTTAAGCCATTATTTGGAGATCTCAATATTGCATTTATTGGTGGGGTAAATGTACCCACTGGTGATCGCGCTGTATCTGCCCGTGGCGTGCAACCAGTAATAAGAATGCCTTTGGCGCTGTGCGCAAACTGAATAAAAATAACCAGGTGGATATACACTTTGGCTTTGGCATGAATAAAGCTGCACCGGCGGCCTTTGTTGGTGTAGGTTATTCAGTAAGATTTGATCGATTGCCAGTGCTCAATTAGGTAGTTCTGGTATTCAGACTCATTAGCTAAGGCTGAACGATTGAGCCCAGAAACAAAATTTCTTGAGTTTCATTATCTACCAGTGCTAACACAAAAGGATGATCCACCCGGAAATCTATTGGCTTTGCTTGAACTACCACAGCTTTGCAAACCCCCATAATTACCGCTGTGGCAGCTGCTGCTTCTGTGCCCTCCTCATTTACATCCAGATATGTTTTTTGTAGTACTCGGCTGATCCAGCTTCTATAAGGGGCAGAAACTAAATCGGAAAAATTCGCTTTTGGGCGGTCGAACGCATTAGCCATACCAAGTGCTTCAAGGCTTGGTGAGAGATCTTTGGAAAACTCTATGGTGAATTTAGGGAGGGATAAATTTACATCGGCACTGTGAAAACCACCCGTCCATTTATCCCAATTGTCTTGTGTGAATTGACTCTGGAGCACGGATAATTCTATGCCTTTATTGGGCAGAAAAATTTGCAAGCTCTGCCTTCTTCCTGCATAAGGAATCGATACCGCTTGAAAATCCTGTCCTTTCAAATAATAGAGTTGTTCATGCTGATTCATCATTTCAACATCAGTTATATTGCCTGATGGAGTAATGAATTTATCACTCTGCGTATTCTCCTTCTTAAAAACGCTTGCCCAAGCGCCTTTGAAATATACCGCATTCAACAACACCATTTTTTCGTTGGCGTTGAGTCGATCAATTATTGTCGGTATTTTTCCATGTGTTTTTGTATTGCACCAGCCATTAATGATGTTGAGGGTGTTTGTATTTTTAAAATTCACATTTTGTATTTCAGCGTCATAAAATTGTTTGCAGATATCAATGAAGCTATTTTTAAAAGGAGTACTTACATCGGCAAAAACCGCATTGCCGATCTCTAATTTGACCTTGCCGCCATTGTTCGCCAGCAGTTTCAATACAGCCTGATTTCTTTTATTCAATGATCCAATAGTTTCAGAGTTTACTCCAAGTACTTTGGACATTATGCTCCGAGTATTACCACTGCTTCCATTCAAAGCCATACTTAAAGCGGCATAAGCACTAAATGGCGAGACGACGACGTTTCCTTTATTCTCACGTGCCACTTGTGTAAATAGCTTTAGTCCAAAATCAGTACTTTTGCACGGTAGAGAATGAATTGTGGCAATTAGTTGCTCGTTAGCAAGGTTCTCTTCTGGCGCGGGAGAACTATTCTTAGATTTTGAGCTGTTAACAACTCCTAAGAGGTCTTTATTTGTTTCTTCTGCGAATACCGAGTTTGGCATAGTCATTAGAGCAAGAATTGTCATCAAGAAAAGAATTCTTGCTGCTAAAGTCTTCCATATACTACGCATAAACAATGTCTCCTCGTAAAGGGAATATTCTAACTATCAGCGGACACTGGTATTATATTGACAAGAATAGCAACTATGTCCAGTGTACGATCATGACGGATATTTCAAAGAAAGACAAGGTCCAATACGTGCTTGCTGGATTATTAGGTGATTATCGTCTTGAATAACAAATACATTGCCTTTAATAAGCCGTATGCCGTGTTATGTCAATTTACGGTTCCTGAAGGAAGTGCCAAGCAGACACTGGCGGCATTCGGCTTTCCCAAAAATGTTTATTCCGTTGGTCGACTCGATTTTGATAGCGAAGGATTGCTAATTCTTACTGACGACAATCGCCTTAACAGTAAGCTGCTCTCCCCGCAACACGGACATCAGCGCACTTATTATGTTTGTGTGGAGAACATACCTTCTTCAGAACAGCTGGAAATGCTTCGCCGTGGCGTAGTTATAGAAGGAAAAAGGACTTTGCCTGCCAAAGCAAAGTTGCTGAATAAGGAACCAAAGCTGCCACCACGTGCGGTGCCTATACGAAAGCGCAAACACATTCCTACGTCCTGGATAGAGCTTGGTTTGACCGAGGGGCGCAATCGGCAAGTGCGCAAAATGACCGCTGCTGTAGGTTGTCCCACGCTCAGGCTGGTCCGTATTGCTATTGGGCGCCTCAATCTTTTCGACTTAGCGCTTTCTCCGGGAGAATGGAAGATCTTGACGGCTGATGAATTATCTCTTCTCTAAAAAGCTAAGCAGGGCGCTGTACCCAGAGAAAGCTCGTAAAATTTTCATCGAGATCTTGCAAATTGTCTTCGATTATTTTGAGTAAATTAATTTCGGCGAGTGCCTTGCTGCCCATTGTGGCAATATTTTTTGGTAGCTCATTGCGACCAATCATTTCGGCTACTTTTGCATGATCTATCATATCGCCCTCGCCGCTTGTTTGTTTAAGGTTACTGTATTTCTTTGCTAAATTGGTGTGACATTGGCGCAGAACCTGTGGATGAGTCATTATTGTGTCAATCTTACTAAAATCGGCATCTGGCGCGGTCATCAGTGAGTGCGCGATTTTAATTGCAAACTCTTCGATTATGTCAAACCGATAGCGAGCAGTCGCTTGCACCGTTTCGGTCACGATTCCGCCTAATGAATTGTGAATGGCAAATTGTCCCCTATCGATCAGTCCTTCATGCAAGGACCGTAAAACATTTTCGCTTGTATGTAAATATTTAAGCTCGAAGGGGGTTTCTGGAATACGGCTCAAATAATATCGTGCCGCCTCTTCATTGAAACTGCCACGTCCTCCCTGTATGCCAACGACCAGGCGATCTTTATAAATGCGATTGGGCAACAATTGATCAAATATTTTTGTCTGAGCATCCGATAGTTTGACGCGCATTGCGCGTGTATGAGGATTGAAAGTTTGTAGATCAACAAATAATTGCCAGGTATCATTACAAACCTGATTCTTAATTTCCTGCAGCTTCTTAGCTCCTAAAGTATCAATAGCCGTTGACTCTAAGCCAAACTCACCTAGAATACGCCCGATGAAATGAGTGACGCCCTGACTATTAGCGGCCAATTGATCATGTTCATCTGCACTCATTTCTAATACATGCAAGCCTTTTCGTCTAAAGTAATCTTTCCAAAAATTGAAATCTTCGCTAGCACTTTTTAAGCAATCCATGACAATTGATTTTCCAGCAAGATCTTTTGCTTGCATGCTATCTGGACCGAACATTGGATGTGTGAGTATTGCCTTGTAGCCGGCCGGTAGGTGTCTGTGGAAAACTCCCTTTGGATGAAGCTTTACCGAAAGCACATCGATTAACGTCCTAGTCCCTGGCAATTTGGCAAATATTGGCAAGTGTGAGAGGAGTGTACCTTCGAATGAAGATATCGGCACACAATAAAAGATTACTTTGCTAGCCAGTGCTTCCTCGAGAGAAACAAAATCGACGCCAATCTCAGTTGCCCGCGCTGCCAACTGCGGAGATGCGTCATACACCTGCACACGAAAATCTTGTTGCAATACAGACGACCATAATTGGCCGAATCTTCCAAATCCAATAATGGTGACAGACTCTGATTCAATCAATTTTCGTTATCTCAGTGATTCTAAAATTCTCAGCTATTAATTATTACACCTGATAGGGTATTAAAGTTGCGCTCATCAGAAATTGCGAAAGATGCAGTAAATATTCAAAATTCTCCCTGATTGTAGAATACCAAGGATGCTTAGCGCCGTTATGAGGTTAATAAACGGTCAACGTAACAAAGAGGATTGAAGTTCACCATGCCTTTCCACACCATATATAACGTTGAAACTCTTGCACCGCTTAATGGTCCAGACTATGATCCTTTTCCAATTTGGGTTAGCAGAATATTTATTGGCATAGCGGTATTTTTTTGCATAGCCGGCTTGTTGAGATTATTCAACAAAGTGCCCCCTTCTCCAAGAGCGCTTGAACCATCCAGGCGGACAGCAATTCGAATGATAGTAGTATCTTTAATTTTATTTGGCGGTTTGGGATTTGGAGGGCATTACAAAGCCGCTGAATATACAAAATTATGGCACCGTTATCAGTCTTTAAAAATTGCAATGCAGCAAGGCAAATTCCAATTTATCGAGGGGTGTATTAAACAGATAGGTCGCGATGGACATTACGGTTATTGTTACCGTATAGGGGATCACAACTTTTATGTACCGCTCAGTGGTGATAATTTTGAGCCCAATCTTTATTCGATATGGCCCGGAACACTTGTACGGGTTTGGTACACGAATTTATCTGGCTGGACGAACAACATACCTGAGCAGATTACTCGCGTTGATGTCCCAACTACAGTGACTGTTCCCTCAGGTAGAGGTCGTTATCAGTAGAAAAGTAAGAGCATTCCTTACGCAGATAGAATCATTTTGAAATTGGCTCCCGAGGTAGGATTCGAACCTACGACCAAGTGATTAACAGTCACCTGCGCTACCGCTGCGCTACTCGGGAATACAGTGAGCCTGCCTTGAGGGCGCGATAGTCCAAATTATACCAGTGTACAAATTTATGCAAGCGAAACTTGCTAAAATTGCTAATTTCTCGACCCAGCTGAGATTTTGGGGTTTGATAAGTGAGGGCAGTGTTACAAAACTTATGTAATAGCAGGCAACAAGACTAATGCTTGCCCTGGCTATAATCGTCCTCATTTAAAAGCATATTCATTTTTTGATAACCTTTGCTGATTAGACAGGGCGGGGTAGAATTGGCTGGATAGTCAGGGATACAAAAAACATGTTTTTTAGTAAAAATAAAGGCAGCCATGGCACATTGAACGAAGCAGTTCATATGGTTGAGACTTATTTTCGACATCGCGGCCTGGATCCTAATCAATTTAAATTGCAGGAATCGCATGAAAATGGCTGGTGGATAAAAGAGGGCAGTGCTGAAGTCTATATTATTGTGCAAGCCGGTAATGAAGAGGTGGGTACGGTTCTGCGTATTTCCAGTCCCCTGGTCTATCTACCTAAGAATAATCGGGAGCAATTCTTGAGCCATCTTTTGCAGCTCAATAATAATCTAAGCTCTTGCGCTCTATCTATATATAATGATCTAGTTCTGGTTGTTTCACAGCGACCAACTCTTGGCCTCGGTCAGGAAGAAATGGATGAATTGGTCTGGAACGCTGCATATGTTGCTGATCTTCTGGATGATAAATTAGCCGGAGATTTCGGTGCTACACTATATGGGCAGGGCTCTTATAGAGGAACATTAGCGGAAGAAAGTCGCGCTAAATAGTTTTTACTCAAGAGTCGTCGGAAATCTAGCCTAAAAGACCTTCATGACGCAACAAAGTCTTTCTCAGTCCGATATTTACTTTGTCAATAATTTGCTTGTTGAAGCAGGCAATCTAGCTTCAGTGCTGCAAACACAGAGTCAATGTAATCAGGCGAACTCTGAAGCGCTAAGTATCGCTACAGCTGATGAACAGGTTTCGCAATTATTAGTTGACGGACTCAAAAGCCGATTCAATAGAGAGAATATTATTTCGGAAGAAGAATTGCCAGGACAATTTTCTTTGGATGATCAGCGTATTTGGCTGGTGGATCCTATTGATGGTACGCACCACTATCTAGCCATGGAAAATCAATATTCAATTATGATTGGATTGCTTTGCAAGGGCGTGCCCATTTTTGGTTGGGTTTATAATCCATCGTCTTTCGCGCTTTATTATGGTGGGACCGATATGGGTGCTTGGTTTTTAGACAAAAAACACCCAATTGGCCAACTAATAAAGCCAGTGAACCCCTTGGACAACGAACATATTCGTATTACCGTTGGGCGTCGAGATCGAAAACACAATCCCTGGCTGGATTCTTTGCCAAACACGACAATTATTGAAGCAGGCAGTATCGGATTGAAAGTGGCCAATATCCTTGAGGATCAGGCTGATGTTCTTTTACATCTAGCCGGAGCTTTAAAGGTTTGGGATACAGCCGGACCTGTAGCTCTCGCATTGGCTGCTGGACTTGATGTTGGTACTAGTGAGGACGATCAATTACTTTATACTCAAAATTCTTTAGTACATAAACAGGCGATTGTGGTTGGCAAAAAGGTAGTTTGCAGTGGTTTCGCACTGAGGTTTTGAGCGCATGGCCCCAATGAAAATTATATCAAGGCAAGAAGATTTAGTATCATTTCATGCGGATCTCGACGCCTCTAAGCGCTTTGCCCTCGATCTCGAGTTTATTCCTGAAAAAACTTTTAGACCGGTTCTGGCCCTGGTCCAAGTGGCTACGCCGAGTCAGATTTATATCATTGATCCTCTGGCTCAACTTTCTCTTGATGGTTTATGGAATAGAATGGCCGATCCGCATTTTGCCAAAGTTTTACACGCCGGCAGAGAAGATTTAAGCATTATTTTCCAACTAAGCAAGCTTATGCCGCAAAATATTTTTGACACACAAATTGCAGCTGGCTTTCTGGGTTTAGGTTATCCAACAGGCTATAAAAAACTGCTGGCCGAGGTATTGCATACAAAGATTAGCAAAAGCGAGAGCTTCACTGATTGGTTAGCCCGCCCATTGTCTCAATTGCAAATTGAATATGCTGAGGACGATGTTCGTTATTTATTACCCTTGGCTGACCAATTGATAAAAATGCTGAAGGAAAAAGATCGCTTGACCTGGGTTATGGATGAATGTATCTCTATTTTTGGACAGGAAACTACCTTTATAAATAAAGACCATGGTTTTTTTCGAATTAAGGGGGCAAGAGGTCTCTCGCGACAAAAACTGGCAATTCTTGAAGCTCTTTGTCAACTGCGCACACAAGAAGCAAAGCGCAACAACAAACCATTAAAGAGCATTTTGTCTGATATCTCCTTACTTGAACTAAGCAAAAAAATGCCTACTGATGTATCTGCTTTTGATGAGATGCGCGGTCTCAATCTTGGA
The DNA here is from genome assembly GCA_963767815.1 of Candidatus Melainabacteria bacterium. GTDB lineage: Bacteria > Cyanobacteriota > Vampirovibrionia > Obscuribacterales > Obscuribacteraceae > CAVYFJ01. The sequence goes on from CAVYFJ010000005.1 coordinate 531,415, forward strand.
CAGGCTAAACGTCTGGGGCGGGAAATTATTGCTGCTATAAAACAGACGCTTTCTTTACCTGAGAACGATTGGCCTAGTTCGCCCAGCACCGAAATGGTTTCTGACGCGGAAGTCCTTATAGGAGATGTTCTTTATGCTCTTTTGAAAGTAGAGGCATTTTCCGCTCAAGTTGCCCCAGAACTGGTAGCGACGCGCGGCGAGGCGCAAAAACTAGTTGCTCAATTTCAAGCTGATTGTCATGCAGACAAAAGTCTACCTATACTTAAAGGCTGGCGATATGAATTAATAGGAAAAAAATTAGTTGCTATACTGACAGGCGCAAAAGTTAAGATAGAACTTGAGCTGAAAGAAGAATTGCCTGTAAAAATGTCCATTTGAGCCTTTAAAAGGACCTAATAAGAATGGCGGAAAAAATCAAAGACCCTAACCGCTCTGTCAGTTTTGCTGAGACCGCTATGCGCTTGGGCGGCAAGACTGATGATGAGGCAAAACGCACCGGTGCTGTTGATCAAGCAGATGATCAGGTCGAAGCCCTATTTGCCTCTCAATACAAAACTGTTAACAGCCCAGTACATAGGGCTGTTTGGGAGAATTCTACTCCTATTGAATTGTTCTCCACACCGAAACTAGAGCAAGATGCTCTTGATTTGCCTGTTGTGCGAGACTCGTTGAAGGTTCTGGCGCAACATAAAAGCAATGGCACAATTTATGATAGCGAAGGGAAGATTTCCTCGGCTGTCTTTGCTGATTTGGCTAAAGGCCGGCTACTGGGGCGCTCTTATTGATAAGAAGTATGGCGGGCAGGGCATGAGTATCCGCCAGTTTATGACTTTCCTTTCGCAAGTGGCACTTATTGATCCAATGACCGCAGGACTTGCTTCTGTGCATGGTTGCATCGGGGCTGTTGATCCAGTCAGTACATTTGGCAATCAGGAACAAAAACAAAGATTCTTACCGAAACTCGCCTCTGGTGAAATGATTTCTGCTTTTGCTCTTACAGAGCCTTGTGCTGGTTCGGACTTAACTGCGCTGAGAACCACAGCTACCTTACAGGGTGACCATTATTTAATTAATGGTGAAAAGTTGTTTATTACCAATGCCATGCCCGGACGTACTATCGGTCTTGTGTGTTTAATTGATGGTAAGCCGTCAGCGTTAATTGCTGAGTTACCAGCCATTGAGAATGAGAATTTTCAGATGGTCCATTATGGTTTATACGCTGTTAAGCGTGCTCACAACAATGGACTTAGATTCAAAGACTTCAAAGTACCAAAAGAAAATCTATTAGTGCCGATCTCTGGTGATGGTCTCACTGTCGCTTATCACGGCTTAAACCTGGGTCGACTGGCCCTGTGCTCGGTGGCATCGGCAGTGATGAAAGGTATGCTTGGCCAACTTGATGCCATGGATTCACTTTCGCCAAACCTATGGTCAAACAATAGATAGACGAGAACTTGTCAAACGGCGAGTGGCCAGAACCGCTGGTTTAGTTGCTGGCGCGGAAGCATTAGTAGCCTGGGGCTCCTGGTTATTAGATCAGGGCTATCGCGGGGAGCTCGAATGCATAATTGCCAAGATTTTTGGCAGTGAGAGCCAAAAAGAAGTAGCTATTGAATATTTTATGAAGACTCATGGTGGTCGATCTTTTTTGCAGGGGCACTTATTTGGTGATAACGTGCATGAATTTCTCGCGCCGTGCATCTATGAAGGCGAAGGTGAAATGTTGGGCATGGCTTTCTTTAAATCACTAGCCAAAGCGCATGGAATAAAATATTTTGAACCGATAGGCAAGGCAGTGGCCCAGAACAATTGGAAATCATTCAGCCCATTGAATCCGCTCCAAACCTGGGTTTTGCGTAATGAGCTTAGTCCCTATGCCCTTTGGTATTTGGAGAAAATGCTAGCGCCGGCTGACAGGCAACGTATCCCCGGATTAAATCCCATATTACAAGAACATGTTGATTTTGCTCTAAGTATGCTAAGCGAAGCGCCATTTGAACTGAGTCAGAATATGGTTAAACACCAATTGAAGCTAGCGGATCGACAATGTCGTATTGCTGATATGTCTCGAGTCCATTCAAGAGGCTATTGTAATATTGGTGACAGTGCTCTGGGCTCATCAAGGAGGCAATGCTGTTGTTCAGGCAGCTACCGATATTCTTTGCCAGGATTTACGTCGTAAGTTGACTGGTGAAAGGCCTTCCGACAAATACTTCCGTCGAGCATCCCAGGTGGCGGATTTGATTATGAAGCAAGGTTATCCTGGCATGAGCGAAGTTAACCCCGAGCCTATCCTCTTTTCATATAATCATAAGAAATAATAACTGACGAATTTTAGACGCCGAGTTATAGTGAATTCGCCCGCGAACAGCAGTCGACAATATTTTGATCATGCACAGGACAAAGGAAAACTTATAAAGGAGGGAGCAAGAATGACGGAGGTATTTTTATCAGTGCCATTAGCCATACTTGGCGCTCTACTCTTAGTGGAAATGTTTGTCCAGTATTATGGTGACGGCTAAGCAGCGCCTAAATGTCAAATTTTGCTAGTACGGGAGCGTGATCAGATGGGCGTTCTGATTTTCGAGGCTCCTTATCAATCCAAGCATGTCCACAAGAATCAGCTAGTGCTGTTGTCGCCCAGATGTGATCAATGCGATAGCCAAGATTACGACGAAACGCTCCCATTCGATAATCCCACCAGGAGAAATGGCCCGGCTCTGGATTGTCTTTCCTAAAAGTGTCGATAAATCCCCAATTTTTAATTTCTCTAAGTAATGAGCGTTCGGTCTCGCTGCACATAATTTGACCAGCTGTGGCTAGGGCATCAAATGTATCAACTTCCTCTGGGGCAATATTGAAATCTCCACACCATAGAATTGGTTGAGACGGGTTAAAAGTGGTCGAGAGATATTTTTGCAACGCAGTAAGAAACTTTAACTTATAGGTAAATTTTTCTGAGCCAACTTCTTGTCCGTTTGGCACATATGTATTTACGACTATCAGATTGTCGAAAGTGGACTGAATAAATCGTTTGGCATCGTCAGGTGCGCCAGTTTGTATGCGCTTTTCTACGTTCGTTAGGGGCTTCTTTGCCAGGATGGCTACGCCATTATAAGTGGGCTGCCCGGTAAATTCTGCATAATATCCTACCTGTTTGAAGGCTAGCACAGGAAATTTGTCGTCAGAAATCTTAGTCTCTTGCAGACAAAGCACATCCGGTTGGACATTTGCCAACCATCCTAGTACGGTTTCTAGTCTGACAGTAATAGAATTAACGTTCCAACTAGCTATTAGTACCATGCTGCACCACCAGTGATGGCAGGGGTTTTCAGAAGGTAGGAAATTATATAATCAATCTCCAGAATTCTGCCAAATTTTTGCCGCTATACAACAAAATCTTCACTTATTTGTTTGATAATACTGTTTATGCTCTATGCCTAACATAATTTGATTGAATTACAAGGGGCTATATGTCCGCAGATGATCATTTCGTCTATATGAAAAAACTGGTGGATTAATAGTAATCGCTTGTGAAGTGGCGTCAATACTAGGTTTCCAAATTTCGAAAAAAGCTTTTATGTCTTTTAGAGCAAAATGAGGTTTTATGCCCGTTTGAGACCTTTACGAGATTGCCTTTGCTGTGTAAAGTAATCACTCATTGAAGGTGATTGATTTTTGCGACAACACCTCCTCGGTTATCCGTCGATTGAGTACGGTTAATGACCAAACTCTCAGTTACTACCCCTGAGAGTTTTATAGATGCACCTGATTAAGAGCCACTTGATTTTTTAGAGAGGATTGCCATATGCCCAAAAAGGTACTAATTGCGTTGCCACCAGCCATGCTTGAGCAGGTTGATTTTATTGCACAATGCGAGCACAGGACTCGTTCAGATCTTATTCGCGAAGCCTTGAGACGTTATCTTGATAACTTTCGACGTACACAAGGACAAAACTTCTCTGTAAGTACTGTTGAAGCCTCAGAATCGCTCACTGCTGCGGTGACATCTTAGTTCTACTAGTACAACCGGTTGAAAAGCCGCTTCTCTACTAGGACTAATGACGTCAGTCTGGAGCCCAACGCCTATTCAAAATAAAAGCCGCCTAAAGCTATTGCTGAAGCGGCTTTTATTTATCTATATATAGATAAATGATCACGGAACTGGTTTCTCGGTCGCGCCAGCGGACGTAGATTATAGTACGGGTCAGAAGTCACACAGTCGTAGCGCATGTAAGTTATCCTGTTCATAGTACTGTCGGCGACTAGAATGGAAAAGTAGCGCGAATACTTTAAATGGAAAAAAATAAAATTTGGCTAACTGAACGCAAACGAGGAAACATTATCCAGTCAGTTGCTCGCCCCGGCGGTGGACTTTTTAAAACTTCAGTCCGCTTTGCAATGAATTCAGGAGATCTTGGCTTAAGCGGGGGGCTAAAGACTAACTATTTGCATCTGATAGTACTGTCAGGTTTGCTGATCAATAATCTTTTGCTGGTTCTGCGCATACTGGGCAGCAAACGTATTACTCTGGCCGAAAAGGCTATACAGGCGGAGTTGCGCAATTGTTACCTCTACCAGCAACAGCTAATTCTTGCCTTAGTTAAATCCGCAGCTAAACAGACTTATTTATTCGACCAAAATGATTGTAAGAAATTAAAGCAGATCAATATTAAACTTCTGCAGGAATTAAAAGCCTTCCTTGCAGCAGCTAATCATAATTTGAATTATCTCGAACAATATTATGAACATGATTTCTGGCTAAGAATAAACCATGATAAATTTTCCAACCAATTTAAGCAGATCTTAGGACGGATAGACTAACTGCTGAAGGCGCCCAGCTTTCGCAGCGATTTGATAGCCTTTCGGCGAACATCCCCGTTAGAATCCTCGGCAGCATTCTTTAGAGCGCCGATCACTTGTTCTTCCAGAGCAGACATTCCCGACTGACCCGATTTTTCACTATTGGATGACTTTGTTTTCATCCCTTTTTTGCTTCTCTAACCAGATGCCCGCAGGCCTTGGCTGCTTCCGTTCTAACTAACATTTCTGGATCTTTTAGCAGTAGCGAAGAAATTTGCAAAATTAGATTGCTTTCGGTTATTTTTGCTGTTTCGATGGTTTTAATTGCTTCTAAGCGTACCCACGGATCGCAATATTCTAATTGGTTGGCAATTTCGCAGGAGTGGTTCTTTGCCAGTCCAGATCTATTTTGAAACCAACGCAAGGCCGCCAGCCGTACATAGACATTTTGGCTGTGCAGTGCCTGGAGATATAAATGTGCCGGTGCTTCAGTAACAGCCAGCGGCAAAGCAAGATGCAACGAGCGCGGCTCAAAGCCCGGATAATTATGTTGCAGAATCATATTGTCGACTATATCTTCTAAGTCTTTCAGTTCCATGTCTTCTTATCCATAAATCTGCTTAATCCAAACCAGCCATTTATTCGGCTGTTCAACTTATTAATGTGGTGGTATTTGGGGAAATAATCCCTGGAACGGGTTTTGTCCTGCCGGCAGTTGAGGTAATTGTGAACCCCCCGCCTCATATTTGGCAAGCCGCCAAGTGGATTAGTCATATCTGGCATAACCTGTCCCTTCCGTACGCTGCCATATAAAATGAGTTTGCGTTCAAATTTGCGATCTGCCGTGTAATTTACCGCTGCTGCCTGTACATAAAGATCATTGGCATCCTGGCTTGTAAATCGTATGACTGTTTCAGCATATTCATAACGCACCTTTCCTGTTTTGTTGTTACGTTGTGTCTCTTGAGTAACAATTTGCTGCTCAAGTATGCCGGGACCTAATTGTCTAATACTATTTTTCAATACCACAGCTCTAACACTATTACCAGAAATGCCCTCCACATCCGAGCGATTAATCGCGCCGAAATCAATCATCACTGGCACATTCATATTGCTCATTACTTGCTTCATCATGCCAGCCAATTGTTTCGAGTCCATTCCCGGCAAGGTCATGCCAGCTGCCTGTCCCAATTGTCCGCTTCCCAAAAGTCCGTTCATCTCTTCCTGCATATGAGTATTTTTCATCGGTACCATAAAGACTACCTGGGCCGGTTCTAGGTCAATGGCGCCTGTATTATCTTGAGCAAAATTGAAATTGACTGAGCCAGCTTGGCCAGTTGTGAACAATGATCGCATTTTATTTGCTTCATCTGAATCGATTTGCCAGCAAATGGGATCAATCTGTGTACTCCAAATCTTCAAATTACCACCCCAGGTACCTGTAAATCGTTGTGGAAAAGATTTAACCACCACCCCGGAAAAGCTAGCCTCGCCTTTTTGTTGAGGTGTGGTTATTTTGCGCGTATCCATCCGAGCAGTTTGTGCTTTAAGGGTAATTGGAAACTGAGCGCCTGGACCTTGAACGATTTGTTCGATTCGTCCATAAAGAACCGCTGAAGAGTGCTTTTCTGCAGGTTTACCTTCGACGCTCGGTTTGTCTATTTTTGATTGGACCTCTGGGGATGCATCGTTGTCACCAAAAGACGCTGGTGGATATATCGTCAACGAACAAAGTATTAAAAATAGCGATTTCGCCATTGTCTGCCTTTCATTTTTCCCTTTTACCTGACTCATCTACCGCTCCAGCTTTCAACTAGCTACTTTGACCATCAGCAAATTATCAATGATTTGCCATATTTCATCTGGAATTTTCAATCCGCTTGCCTGTATGTTGTCTTCTATGTGGGCAATTTTAGTGGCACCAGTAATGGTGCAAGATATTTCAGGTAGTCTTAAACACCACGCCAAAGCCAATTGAGCCATAGAAACTTGTAACTTGGCAGCGATCTCCGTCAAATGTTCAACTATCTGTAAATGCTCGGCAGTCAAGGTCCCGCGCATAAAGCCGGAAACAGTATCATCGGCGCCTCGGCTGTTTTTTGGTATGGGCTGGTTAGCTCTATATTTACCTGTTAGTACGCCCTGGGCAAGCGGTGACCAAACTACCTGACCGAGGCCAAGATTTTTACAGCTTGGCAAAACTTTAACTTCTATATCGCGGGCAAACATATTGTATCTTGGCTGATTAGAAATAGGCGGCAGCGCATTAATCTGGCTAGCCACACTCACTGCCTCTTCAATTTGCGTGCTTGACCATTCACTTGTTCCCCAATACAAAATTTTGCCCTGCCTAGCTAAGTCGTCCATGGCGCGCACGATTTCATACATCGTCACTTGTGGATCATACCTGTGGCACTGGTAGAGATCTATATAATCGGTTCTCAATCTCCTCAAGCTGGCATGACATTGTTCAAAGATATGTTTGCGTGACAGGCCGCTGTCGTTTGGTCCATCACCCATCGGAAAAAAAACTTTGGTAGCCAGGACAAAAGAATCTCGAGAGAATTTCTGCAACGCTTTGCCCACAGCCTCTTCACCGCGTCCTAGCCCATAGACATTTGCTGTGTCAAAAAAATTAACTCCCTTATTAAAAGCATAATCGATCTGCTTAGCCGACTCTGCTTCATCAACACTTTGCCCGTATGTAAGCCAGCTACCCAGGCCAATTTCGCTAACCTTAATTCCCCATTTGCCAAGTTTTCTGTATTCCATATTTAAGCGCTGCCTTCACTTCGCTCCGCTCGTTCAGACGCGCGTATCCACGCTACACTTCGCACGGCTCTGTCGCCGCGCTTCGTTCTTGCTGAATCTCTTATTATTTTCATCTTAAGCGCTGCCTTCACTTCGCTCCGCTGGGCTGGGATCACAATCGCGTAACTCATACGCGATTGACCTTGCGCGTATCCACGCTACACTTCGCACGGGGGCCACAGCGGCAAGTCTAAAGCGGGCGGACTTGCGCCCGCCCCTACATGCGCCATTTGGCCGCTGCACTTTGTTCTCGCTGTATTTCTGATTATTTTCATCTTAAGCGCTCCGGTGGCTTTGCTCAGCTCTCGCGGGCAAATGGTAATTTGCTTGTGCAAAGTATTCCTGGTAACGAGCAGAAAAAACTGATTAGAAAAAATTTTTGATATCCCAACCAGTCTACCAGATAGCCACTGGCTGCTCCGGGCAGCATTATACCAATGGCCATCAAGCCAGTAGCAATTGCATAATGACTGGTGAGAAATTGCTCTTTGACAATTGTAAAAAGATAACTTGTATAGGCAGTGGTCGCCAGACCATAAGCAAATTGTTCAAAAGCATTTGCTAGTGCCACATTTGCTAAACCAGGTTTGAATATTGCTAGCAGCCAGTATAAAAGCAAGGTCAGACTTTGTAGGACGGCTGTTGGCAGTAGGCATTTTTTCAAACCAAATTTAAATACAAGCCAGCTGCCAACAAGGCCGCCCAAAAGAAGACAAATCATTCCTATGGTGCCATAAACAAGACCTACTTCTGGTAGAGTCAGGCCAAGTCCACCTTTTTCTTTTATATCGAGGAAAAATGGTTGAGCCATTTTTAGAAGCATCGCATCGCCAACTCTGAATATTAGGACCCAGAGTATTATTAGGCCGATTTTTGACTGCTTAAAGAACGAAGTAAATGCTTCCTTATATGTTGTAGCTAATTGTTGATCTTGAAGGCTTTTAATTTTGGTTGAAGAATCAGGCAATTGCCCATAATGAAAAATACCTAGGGCCAGGAATATGCTGGCAGCTAAAAGAAAGGCTGTGCACCAGCCAATATTGATGCTGGAGCAAGTATGAACAGTATGGCCAATTATAAATCTAATTGAATTTAGTTCCGGATTCTGTGCAGCAACTTGACCGGCTATATAAAGCAACGTGCCGCTGCCAAAGAGCCACGCCAGTTTATAAGCGGTGTTACGCCAACCTACGTATAGGGCTTGTACTTTCTTGTTTAGGATTTCCAAATAATAGCCATCACAAGCAATGTCATAAGTTGCTGATGCCACAGCGATCATGGCAAAAATAAGCCATAAGACATTAAAGGATGGTGCGACCAATACGCCTAATGACAAAGCTAACGCTAAACTGGCTAAAATTATCTGTAGAGTAATTACCCAGGTCCGCAGTTTACCTGTGCAATTAACAATGGGTGCCCAAAGAAATTTAATTGTCCACGGAAGATAAAGCAGGCTGGTAAATAAACCTATCTGGCTGTTACTGACGGACATGGTTTTAAATAAAGCCACCGATACGCTGTTGACAAGCGTATAGGGCAGTCCTTCAATAAAATATAGACTTCCTACCCATACGGTCGCCGAAAGCTGTTTAGGTTTCTCTTGCCATTTTTTTAAACTAGCAAAGATCAACTTTTACCTCATTTAGCCAGACGATTCATTGCCTAATAATGAGCATAACAAGCCATACTCGACTTGTCTTCCTCTGGCAAGGGCGGTATGAACAGGTTAATATAAATGTAGTAGATAAATACGATTTTGAGAGTGATTATGCAATACCTGGATGAAAACGTAGTGAAATCAATGTACGGAGCCCTGCCTGCCAAGTACAAAAAGGCGCGTCAGTTCTTTGGCAAACCGCTTACGCTGGCAGAGAAGATTTTAGCGGCTCATTTTGCTGATTGGCCACAAGAAGTACCCGTGCGTGGTCAAACATATGTAATGCTCAATCCAGATAGAGTAGCCATGCAAGATGCGACCGCTCAAATGGCCTTGTTGCAATTTATGCAGGCTGGGCTAATGGAAGTGGCTGTACCAACTACAGTGCATTGTGATCACTTAATTCAAGCAAGGGTTGGCGCGGATTGCGATCTGGCGCAGGCCATTGATGAAAATCAGGAGGTCTTTGATTTTTTGCGCACGGCGAGCAATAAACATGGCATTGGTTTCTGGCAACCCGGAGCGGGCATTATTCATCAAGTAGTTCTGGAAAAATACGCTTGTCCGGGCGCTATGATGATTGGAACGGATTCGCATACACCTAATGCCGGCGGATTGGGAATGATTGCCATAGGAGTTGGTGGTGCTGATGCGGTTGATGTAATGGCAGGACAGCCCTGGGGGGTGACTTGGCCCAAGTTAATCGGTGTTAAACTAACCGGCTCGTTAAATGGTTGGACTTCCGCCAAAGACGTAATTTTAAAATTGGCCGGCATATTAACCGTATCTGGTGGCACAGGTGCCATTATTGAATATTTTGGTCCTGGGACAAAAACCATTAGCTGTACGGGAAAGGCCACAATCACTAATATGGGAGCAGAGCTAGGTGCCACCACCTCTATTTTTCCTTTTGACGAACATATGTCTAAATACCTGAAAGCTACAGGACGGGAATTTGTGGCCGATCGAGGCTCAAAGGCAGGCTCAGTATCTAGTTGCTGATCCGGAGATAGATGCAAATCCGAAAGATTACTTTGATCGTGTAGTGGAAATTGACTTAGACACTCTGGAGCCATTTGTGGTTGGGCCACATACACCGGATCTGGCTCGTCCGGTTTCACAGTTATCCAAAGACATAAAAGAAAACAACTATCCTGAAAAGCTACGCTATGCCTTAATCGGTAGCTGTACTAATTCGTCTTATGAAGATATGAGTCGTGCCGCTAATATCGCTCAACAAGCAAAGAAGAAGGGGCTAAAGGCCAAGTGTGGTTTTTTAATTACTCCTGGTTCTGAGCAAATTCACAAGACAATTACTCGTGATGGACAACTCAAAGCACTTGAATCAATTGGTGGTACCGTTTTAGCAAATGCCTGTGGACCATGTATTGGCCAATGGAAAAGAGACGATATTACTGCCGGCGAGACTAATTCCATTATTACTTCTTTCAATCGCAACTTTCAAAAGCGCAATGATGGCAATGCTCAGACGCTGGCCTTTATTGCCAGCCCTGAAGTGGTCACTGCCTACGCTTTGGCAGGTTCGTTAAACTTTGATCCTTGCCATGATAAGCTGCAGGCAGAAGATGGATCTTTCGTAACCTTAGAAGCACCGGTAGCTGATGATTTACCAACTCAGGGATTTGTTTCTGAAGAGTCAGGTTATGTTCCCCCTGCAAATAACGGACAAAAAGTGACTGTAATAGTCAAGCCAGATAGTGACCGATTACAGCTACTGGCTCCATTCCCCGCCTGGAACGGTAAGGATTTCGTTGATTTACCCATATTATTGAAAGCGTTAGGAAAATGTACTACCGATCATATTTCGCCAGCGGGACCGTGGCTGAAATACAGAGGACATCTCGATAAAATCAGTGACAACATGTTTTCTGGTGCCGTTAATGCGTTTACCAAAGCTGCTGGCAGTGGAGTAAATATATTGACCAATGAAACGGCCACTTTTCCTCAGATTGCTCGTTATTATAAAGAACATAACCTTGATTGGGTGGTCATTGGCGATGAAAACTATGGCGAAGGTTCAAGTCGTGAACATGCGGCCATGTCGCCTCGCTATTTTGGCTGTAAGGCGGTCATAGTAAAAAGCTTTGCTCGGATCCACGAAACTAATCTAAAAAAACAAGGGATATTGGCGTTAACCTTCGTCAATGCGCAAGACTATGAGCAAATAGCGCAATACGATCGTCTCAGCATAATTGGCTTAAATACTCTAGCTCCTGGCAAAACCGTCGAAGTAGTGATCAAACATAAAGATGGTCAGACGCAGACTATACAAACTAAACATACTATGACGTCGCAACAAATTGCCTGGTTTAAAGCTGGTTCAGCACTTAATTTGATCAAACAGCAAACAAGCCAGTAATCTTTATTTACTCTGAGAAAAAATACTCTTTAAATTCAAGTGATAGTGTCCATCTTCATACATCAGCGGTACAAACTGTTGATAGTCTGACTCGTAGATATAAACTTGTCCAGATTCAATTTCATACACCCAGCCATGAATGGCCAGTTCATTTTTTTCAAGACGCTCAGCTACGCATGGATATGTTCTCAGGTGTTCTAATTGAATTAAAACATTTTCTTGTACGGCAATATCAAGTTTATATTGTTCGTTCAAATCCTGATAATTAGCCAAGATCAATCGCTTCGTTTCAGCGGCATGTTTTAGCCATTCACGAACCGAAGGCATTTCTTTCACCAAATCCTGATTTAGAAGACCCTGCATTGCTCCGCACTGAGAATGTCCACAAACAATAATGTCTTTAATGCCAAGCGCAATGATTGCATATTCGATGGTCGCTTCTTCGCCGCCTACATGCGCAACATGCGGCGGTAAAATATTGCCGGCATTGCGTAAAATAAATAGCTCACCTGGGTTAGTTTGAGTGAGTAAATTAGGATCTATTCTAGAATCAGAACAAGTAATAAATAATGCTTCGGGTGTCTGCCGTACAGCCAGGCGGTCGAAAAACTCTTCATTATTGGCGTGTATTTCGGTTTTAAATTGATGCAGCCCAGCAATTAGTTTGAGCATGAAGCTATCCTTATTGCGCTAAACGCCTTTTAGCTATTATAGAGGGCATTGGTTAAGAAAGGCCTTATCCGCATTGCATGGTTACTCAGATGTGTGAGTGGCTAAAAACTTCGAGCAATCTACTGACATCATGCGTTGCTTCCAGATTTAACTTGACCTGGTTTTTAACGTGCCAGCCAACCGGGCTTCGATTCAAGGGTTTTCAAGAAATTAATATATCATCTATGAGTAAAATTTGGGTATCGTATTTGGTGCCTTTATGGTTTACTTTTGTCTATGAATATGTTTGAAATCTATGAACATTGTTCTACTCCTTTAGTTGATCCCCAACTAGCCTCTAACAATTGTGCAAGCTTGTTGCGGTTGCAGTCTGAGAATCGTTTGTTAAATACTCAGGCAGAAATTGAATATGAGCTACTAAAAAGACGCCTTATTAGTGGCATTAGCGAAATGAACAAGTTTTTCGACCTGGATGATCAGATTATTGTGCAGGAATATAAATTATGCGCCAGTTTGCGCTATCGCAAACAGATTTTTGTCATGGAATTAAGACAGGTAGTCTCAAACAATGGCGCCTGCAACCACTCATTAGATCTAATTTTTCAGGGAGCCGCTGGTGATTTGAATACGGTTGGCCGTACAACTCTTGTTTTAGCAAGGGTTGCCAATCAATTTGTCTGGCGTCAACTCTACCAAAATGTTCTTGGTCCCACCGGAACTTCGAAAGCATTGTCCAGCATAGTCTTACGTTGGCTGCAAAATGAAACCAATTTTTTGATGCATTTTGCCTCAGTTTAATATTTGCGTTCACATTTTCTACACAAACCAGCTGCTATACCATAAGAGTATAGTTACCAAGTAGCTAGTAGGCGATGTTTATTCGACGGCATTATCCTTAATAATTTGAGGATGAGCAGGCATAGAAATGGGAGGGCTTGGTCATGAAAGGCGTTTTACGCATAATAATTATTTCTGCACTAACTATTTTTACTGCCTTTAATTTGTTGCTTAATTCCGAAGCAAGAGGTGGTCATGGCGGTGGTCGCGGTGGTGGTGGCGGTGGACATATGGGCGGTGGAAGAGAATTTCGCGCTGAACGAGCTGAACGCCCGATGCGCAACGAAGGAAGATTTAGCCGAATGAATCATCAACGTGGAGAAAGGTCTTTTGCTAATCGGGGTAATTTTGGCCGTGGTGGTGATCGCGATGGCAGAGGCTCGCAAAGCAAAAATAATGCATACCATTATCAAAATGCCCAGCAAGAAAGATCGGCATATGTACAGGATCTTCACTGGCCGTCCAGTTCGAAATCGACAATGGCCTCTGCTAATGCTGGCAGCGGTAATAAACCCTTTTACAATCGAGAAGCGCAAAATAATCGCCAAGATATTTCGGCAAACAAACGAGACATAAATAGAGATAGGCATGATCTGCGCAACGGCGAGCAAAACCAGCAAGCTCGCCATGACTTGAATAATGATCGCCGTGACCAACGGCGTGATCAGCATGACTGGCGTTATGATCAACATAGTCAAAATCAACACCGTCATGATTTTGGAAAAGCGATGGGCAAGAATGGACAAGGCAGCAAAAAACTTCCTGACGGCAAATGGGGTGGAAATACACAGCATAATGGTCAGTCTGGACTAAAAGGACAATCTGGTCAATCAGCTAATTCTGGACAGCAAGGACGATTTGGCCAATCAGGAAAGCCAGGTCAACAAGGACAATCTAGTCAATCAGCTAATTCTGGACAACAAGGAACTAGTAGTCAATCCGGGCAAGCTGGAGGAGCTGGTAGTGCTCCTGGCGGTGGCTCAGCATCGGGCTCATCAGGAGATAATAGCGGACAATCGTCTGGACAGGGCGCACCGGTACAACCAGATCAGTCGGATCAATCTGATCAATCTGATCAACAATCTGATCAAGGTGATCAATCTTTGCCGCTTAATCAATCGCCTCAACCGGACTCATCCTATAAGCAGATACCTATGAGCGGAGCAGGCTTTGATAATCAGTCGATAATCCAGTCCGTCCAGCCAGATAACGGTTTGCCGCAGCCAGGATCTATACCTCTTGATCAATCTGGGCAACCGATTCAACAATAAACAAATAAATATTAGCTATAGATTAGGTGGGGCTGAGCAATTAGGTAACTAATTGCTCAGCTATTTATCTAAACTCAGGCTAAAATGATATGCTTCGCTTAAATTAATTAGAGTAACTGCTAAAGCATAATATAAGGTTGAATCTATGAACTTGCCACCCATTGCTCGTGTTTTCCAGTCAAATCCTCAGCCTCGTGTATCTGATATTCCAGGTACTGTAGAAAAAATAATTCGTGAAAGCGGTATAAGCAAACGAATCAAGCCAGGCGGCACAGTTGCTGTAGGTGTTGGTAGTCGTGGTATTGCTGTTATTTCTATTGTCGCCAAGAAAACTGTGGAAGTCTTAAAAGAGCTTGGTTATAAACCATTTATTGTCGCTGCTATGGGCAGTCATGGTGGTGCTAGCTCAGAGGGCCAGCGTGAGCTCCTGGCCGGCTATGGCGTTACTGAAGAAAGTATGGGTGTTGAAGTGCGCACAGATATGGAGACCCTTGTTCTGGGCACTAGCCCAGCCGGTTTGCCTATCTATTTTGATCGTAATGCTTATAGTGCAGACGGAATTGTTTTGATTAATCGGATTAAGCCGCATACTGAGTTTAATGCCAAATATGAATCCGGCATCTTAAAAATGCTGGTCATCGGATTAGGCAAACGCGAAGGGGCAAGCCAGGTTCATAAGCTTGGTACGCGTGGGTTAAAAGAGGTTTTGCCTGAAGTGGGCAAGTTTTTACTCAAGAATACTAAATTTGCTCTTGGGGTAGCCATTGTTGAGAATGCAGATGATGTGCCTGCGGATATCGTTGCTCTTGAGCCGGACACTATTTTAGATTTGGAACCAAAATTATTAGATCATGCTCGTAAGCTGATCGGGCAATTACCATTTGATCAAATAGATATTTTAATAGTGGGTGAGCTTGGCAAAAATTATTCCGGCGCTGGCATGGATCCAAATGTAATTGGCCGACGCATGGTAGAAACCGAAGCTGATTTTGAACGTCCTGTGATTACCCGCATGGCGGTGCTTGATGCTTCTGAAGAGACTCACGGTAATATAATTGGTGTTGGTCTTGCCGATCTAACCACTGAGCGATTAGTGGCAAAAATGGATCGCCAATCGTCTTATATCAATGCGCTTACCTGTGTTTGCCTTGAACGTACACGCATTCCTATTACACTAACTACTGATCGTGATGTTTTTCAAACAGCCCTTGAAACGTGTTGGCGAATTGACGCTAATGAAGTTCGATTAGTGATCATACCGAATACTTTAGAGGTAAAAACCCTTTTCGTATCGCCGGCTCTTGAGGAAGAAGTAAACAAGAATGATCAATTGAAACTGCAAAGTGAATTTAAACCAATACCATTTTTGACTGATGGTAGCTTAAATCAAGAAGCTCTTTTCCCGGATAGCGTGCGTGGACGCCGCGCCGCTGGCGCTTATGTAGCCCATTGAAAAAATTTGATAGTTTGATTATGTGACCTAAGCTGCAGCAATAGCCCCATGATGATCACAATGATTGTTACATGGGTGATGAAGATGCCCGGCCACTAAAAAATCTACATGATTGCCGTGTGGTACTGCTTCGTGTCCACAGTTAGGGCCATGTTTATGGGCTTGATCATGACTGCTACAAGTGTGATCTGGTGTGCATTTGGATTCGTTCTTGCTATTCTCAGATAATGTATGTTCATCCACATGACCATCATGCACATGATGCATATGATTATCATGCAAATAGTCTATATGATCATCATGATGCACAGCTTTATGCCCACAGCCTGAGCCATGCTTATGTTCATGATCTTTGTGTACTACGCAGTTCATACTACTGCCTCCGCATGTGTGTCAGAAAAACCTATTCGCCACCATATTGACTGCCGATCTAGGCTTTGTCAAGCCAGAACAATTTTGACTGAGAACTATAAGATAGGTTATCGATCGAAAAAGCCTTATTTATAGCGCTTTTTAGCTCTTATGATTTAAAAACTATAACAAAGAACTTTGAAGGTTGTGGCAATCGTTTCCATTTTCATGATCCGCACTAACAGCGAAAAGACGTCGCCCTTGGACGTTTGTCTCAGTTAAAGTTGAGGTGAGATTTTTTCGAGCAAGAGTCCTTTCGTTTCCTCACCTAATATTAAAACGACTAACGCTGCAATGATTAGCACTGCAGATGCTGAGGTGAAGACAGCGCTTTGCCCATAGCCTGTTAAAATTATCCCCACCATCGTTGGTCCAAACATGGCTCCGAGCCGGCCAAACCCGCTTGCGCAACCGGAACCTGTAGCTCTAACATTAGTTGGATAAAGTTCCGGAGTGTATACATAAAGCGGGCACAACACAGCAAACATAAAAAACTGTGTCATCAGTCCATAAAATATAATTTGTGGCAAACTACCGGCGTTACCATATAGATAATAGGAGAATGCTGCACCAAGGACGGTAGCAACTAGTGTAGGCTTGCGTCCCCATCGCTCGACCAACCAGAAAGCACAGGCAAAGCCGGGAATACCAGCTAAGGTAATGGTCAAAATATAAGAAGTAGACTCCATTATTGAATAGCCTTTAGCTTGCAGTAAGCTAGCTAACCACGTTCTCAGTCCGTGATAACCCATTAAGATGAAAAACCAGGCCAACCAGAGCATCAAAGTACGTCTAGCATAGATAGATGACCAGATGCTGCGCAAGGTATTGCTCGTTTGTCTCACCGCTAGTGCAAGATCATTGGCAGTTTCAAGCTTATGTGGCTCGGGTAGTGGTTTTCCGCCTAAAGCTACTGCAACACCATCTTCCATAGCGGTTAATATTCTATTTGATTCTTCCAGTTGTCCTGATTTTTCTAACCAACGTGGTGATTCTGGTATAAAACGGCGTGGAGCAATGGCCAGGATTGCTAACAGTCCTTGAACAACGAATAAACCGCGCCAACCGGCGACAGGCAAAATGAGCAAAGCGATGATTCCACAAATGACCGCTCCAACAGGCATAAAACCTGTCAGGGCCGCAACACTTCGACCGCGATATTTCGTTGAGGTTAACTCGCACACAAGTGATTGTCCTACCGGAAATTCCATACCCATGCCTATCCCTAGCAAAAAGCGAAAAAGTACTAAAAGTTCGATGCTGCCTGCAATCGCGCAGAAAATACTTGCTATACCCCAAATAAAAATGCTCAATTGAAAAATCTTCTTTCGCCCATATTTATCGCCCAGGATTCCTGATAATGTTGCGCCAACGAACATACCAGCAAAACTGGAGCTTCCTAAAAGACCTGCTTGGGTCGCATTTAGATCGAAGTATTTTTTAACTGGACCAAGTGCATAACCCATCATGCCGATATCAATAACGTCACAAAGCCAAGCTATACCGATAGCAGAAAAAATTTTCAATTGATAGCTAGTCATTGGCAACCTTTCTATACGCTCGGCAGCGTTAAAAGATTCGCTAGTCATTATTCGTTGTCTTTCTCCAATTATGGTCATTGATTAATCACCGCCCGTTTATTTATGTGGCACACCAATTATTTTTTTCTTTTTGATCATCGCTAAATATTTTGCTTCCGGCCACATGGTTTTGCCGCAATAGCGTATCGACCTAATGGAACCCCTTTTATCAAAAACAAAATGTACCAGCTCCCCTTCAGCAGCAAACCCGTTCGCTCTTTTTACTTTCAAAGTTTTTTTGTCCACATATTCGAGTTCTTCTCAATCGCTAAATGGCCACCAGGAATTGGGCCAAATTGCTACAATTTTGCTGTTTGTAGAGACAATCTCCATTGTTGAAGCCAGGCTAGCAAATCTACCGTTAAAATGTGCCAACTTATTCTTTGACTTGCCCTTTGTTCTTTTCTTTTCGGCGCCCTCAAAGAAGTCAAACACCGAAAAAATACCACCAATGATTGAATCAGTGTCCGCTTCGCCGCAATTTGTTAGAACTGTAACAACCAGCTCATTTTTTGCATCACACATAGTGCGGGTAATCTGTCCGGGAAAACTACCGCCGTGCCCAAATACGCGTCTGTTACGGGCGTATTCTATTTTGAAGCCCAGCCCATATGCCTCATATTGTCTAGTGTTACCAATTAGCCATTGGTCATGCTGCATTTCCTTTTTTGCTTCATTATTTAAAAGCAATCGAGAGTCAATAAAATGTGCTGAAAAATATTTGCATAAATCTTGTGATGTCGAATAAAAACCCGTAGCCGCCGCTAAAGCGTTAGTATAAGTATTCGCTATAGGTCTTCTTTCTTTATTAAACAATTTACGTGTATAGCCAGTCACCAGCTGAGTTTTTATTTGATCGACGTAGTCCGGCCCGGTGTTCACTAACTTTAATGGTTCAATTATATTTTTCTTGACATAATATTCATATGGCTGGCCGGATACTGCCTCAATCACCATGCCCAACAATCCATAACCAAAATTTGAATATTTCATACGGTCATTAGGCTCGAAAACTAAATCCGCCTCAAGCACCGCTCTTTGTAATTGAACTTTGTTGGGAAATGGAAGTAAAAATTGCCAATAGTCTTTATCAAGCCCATCTCTAATTAGTCCAGCACTGTGAGACAACAATTGCCGTATCGTTATTTTGGCAACTTGCTTATTTTTGTGTTTGTTTAGCCATGGCAGATAATCAATTACATAATCATCGATACGCAGCTTGCCCTTTTCTTTGAGTTGCATGATCGCTGTGGCAGTGAACGTTTTTGAGTGAGAAGCAACGCGGAAGATATGCTTTGGCGTGAGTTTTCCCTTTTTTTCTAAATTGGCATATCCATATGCCCGATTAAATAACAGCTTGCCCTTGTGCGCAATTGCCACCACAAAGCCTGGTATGTCTGTATTCTCATATCGTAAACTAAGCCAGGAGCCGATAAAAGATAGAGGGACGGTCAGCGAGCTAGCGGATTTTTTCGCTTTTACTTTCATTGCCAGATCCTATGCTTTTATAAAAGATTACTCAGTGACTGTACCGCCCAATCCGGCAATTTCTTTTTGAAATCCTTGTAGTTTAATTTTATTGGTATTACTGTGATCTACCAACCATTGCGCTACGGCGTCTATCGTTTGCGCGCGCATAAAACAGGTTTCCAATTGCAAATGTCCGGAATTACCACCTCGCCATGCGAGAGTCTGATCTTCTGATTTCATATTATTCATCAAATCAGTGACATGCTTAGGCGAGACACAACCATCGCCACTACCCTGCAAAATTAATACGGATAGGTGAGGATCTGTTTTCTTACCCCAATGTGCGGTTTTATCAACTAATCTATCGGTGGCAATAAGCGCCCCCAGTGAAATATCTTTGCGCAAGAGTGGATCATCCATCATTTCATCCCGGACTTCCTTCCTTGACGAGCAAAGATCAGTAAAGAAACAACGCATATTCATTTGTTGATCCGGCTTAAATACCGCTTTCAATCCCTCTCTAATTTGTCCTCGACCATGAAACATGTCTCTATTTAGACGAACTGCCGGTGCCGAAAGTATTATTCCTTGAACTAGATCCGAGTGTTCTGCGGCCGAATCGGACACAAAACGTACATCCTAGACTCTCACCAAGGGCAAGTAATTCTACATCTGGATTTTTTTCTTTTATCAACTTCGCCAGGTTTACTATGTCCTTGTAGCTCTTTTCATAATTGATTGCTCTTTTGTCATCGCCTTTCGTGCTCCATTGGTTTTTATCGTCGAAGCGGCATTGTCCAAATCCGCGCATGTCGAGTGAAACAAAACCAATGCCATTAACTGCTAACGTTCGTGCCAGAACTCTATATCTGCGTCCGTGCAAAGTTAATCCGTGAACGCCTAATATAATGATATGGGGTGGCTTATCTACAGGCATCCATTCATATGTTGGAATATCTAGGGCTTTACTGTATGCGCCGTCTTCAGTGTATGAATATTTTTGTGCCAATTCTGGCTCTATCTCATCTTTATAAGAATGAGGCATTGTGCTTTCACCAGACAACGCCGGTTTAGCTGATAAAAAAAACAAAAATAATCCGAGGAACAGAAATATTTTCCCGATCGATAATCTAATCATCCTAGGCGTCTTTTTTCTGCTGTTTGAGCTTCACCAATGTCCATTGCTGTGTTTTTTCTTTGCCCATATGGATCAGCACACTGCTTTGCTCACTCAATAAATTAGCCAAGCCCGTGTCATACACTACGTTTTTGTTTCCTGCTATTGTCCAGGCTGCGCGCATATTCTTTTTATCGATAGCTCCGGAAACAGGCTTGGTCTCTTCTGTCAGCGTATTATAATAATTGCCCTTGATCACACCCTCTTTATTAACTGCCAACTGAAACATCATGTTGGTGTTGGTCTGATCTCCTTGAATTAAAGAATAAACACCCAGTGGTTTCCAATCTTTTTCTGACGCTTTGCTTATAGGTGCCATGGTGACTGGTGCTGTTAGCGCCAGTGCCTGGGCCTGACCGTAATAGGCTAGGCTAGATTCTGTTGGTTGCGAACCATAATAAACTGTGTCATTTTGATAGGTAATATTGTTGCCATAGTCGTAAGGAGTGGGTACCGTTTCCACCGGCATACCCCAAAAGCCAGCCATCACAGGCCAACTAGTTCCTCCCCAGGCCCAACTATTTCCCCAGCCGGCATCACCCCAGGCACCTGGATGAGCCCCCCACCAGTCGCCATTGAAAGCGCCAGTATAGCCATAATTATTTCGAACATCAGTTGCCCGCGATGCTAGTTGTGCCGGAGTCATTCGCCTTGTCGTGCCTGGGGCTAAGGAAGAAGTTCCACCTAGACCGCCATCTGTGGCTAGATGTTGCTGGGCTCTATTCCAGACATAATCTCTATCTCCGGCTGCCTCCGGGCGGTGCGCGATTCCCTCTCCATAATAGCCATGGATATCGTTAAGATCAGATCGATTAAAATCTCCACGATTGAAGTCCCCTCGGTCGAAATCGCCGCGATTAAAGCCGCCGCTCCGGAAACCCCCACCACCGCCACGTGCTAACACATTTGCATAGCGGGAACCTGTCATCAGGCTAATAAATAGTGCTGAGAAAATGATGGCATTTCGTCTAGTTAATCTCATGTGTTCTCCGAAATTGATTTGCTTCTTACTGTTCCCGAGTAATCTTTATTTCCTGAGTATCCGGCAACGGTAAATGATCTAAATATCTATCTGTTGAGCGCAAGGTAAAGTTGTTATTGTCCAACTTGCTCAAAACATAGATGGCATTGCCAGTAGCACCAGTTGGCTCAGTGCTGCTTGCGTGTTGAACCCAAGATTGACCATCCCTAAACCACCTTGCTGAGCCATATCCGCCTGTTGCATCAAAATGCCATGAGACTATCTGCCCAGTACTTGGATTACGGCCGATTATAGAAACTGCCATCTCCTTGGTGTCTCCAGCAATTTCTTTTTGATAAACGCAGCGCAAAAACTTCTGATTTGCTGTCCAATCAATGCGGGCATGCACAATTTTCGTGCTAGAAGCCTTAGCCGTCCACTTACCGATTAACCAACTCAAGTCATCAAGTGAGTCGTTAAAACTTTCTGGACATACAGTTTCACTTACTGCGCGCATTTGCCATTTACCGTTATCCTTAACATGGACAACTAGATAGCGACTCATACTGCCTGCATAACGACCCTGCAAAATGCGAGAACGTCCTTCTTCGATAGCAACGCCAGTGCTAGGGAATTTTATCGAATCAATACATATTTCAAGCGGCTGGCCGCCGTAATGTTCAAAGCTTGATTTAAAAAACTGCTCGATTGCCGGTCGTCCTTTGAATTCGTCTCCTTCAGCATCTGTGTATGTGCCATCTGGGGACCACATATTAGCTATGGTTGTATAATCGCCTGCGGCAAAAGCTTTTGCATAATCATCAGCTTGCCCTCTCAGCGCTTTCTCATCGTCTGGATAACTGACTGTCACCGACTCAGAAGCACCAACTGGTGCAAAACCAAACGCTATAGCTCTGGGCACTAATAGTAGTATCAGACAAATAAAACCAATTAAAGTTGTTTTTCTTAGCTTTTTCATTAGTAATTGAACCTGCAACCAATCTTTTCGAGTATAAACACCATTAGCTTGCTACTCTTAAAATTAATAGCAATAACATCCTATATAATCAATAGTTTAATTCAAATGACAACCCATAGAGTTCTGCAGATCGATTTGCCTGTCAATTGATACTCACTGGCGCTTTAGATGTTTTAGATTCTTTTAGCAGCCCTAAATAATCAAACTCCTCTCCATGATTGAGATAGCCGGATATTAAACAGGTAATTAGACCAATCAATACACTAAGTATTGCCGCTGCCACAATTAAATATTGATTTTCGGTTATGTTGGCATAAAAAGACAACGGTGTGCCTACCACTAGTGAAAGTATGATTGCCCAACATGCTCCCCAGGCAGGTAGTCTTTTCCAATAAAGGGCAAATATTGTTGGAAAAAGGGCTGCTGATGCAAGAGCGCCATATATTAGAAAACACCACAGAAGCTTCGGCTGGCAAAGGGCATTCGCTGTGCCAAGAATAGTCATAATGATCATACAAATTCGTGCCGCCGTAACAATAGAATGATCCGATGGCTGGCGATTAATATACCGGCTATAAAGATCAATACTGCCAAGCGAACTTATGGCACACAAGGATGAATCAAGCGTTGAACAAAGGCCGGCAAAAGCCATTAGTGTAAAGGCATAAAGAGCAGCTTTCGGTAAAAGGGCAGCAATGACAATTGGTCCGACAACCTGAGGATCGCTTACAGATATAAGACCCCGATTTACTTCAGTGGCGCCGATAAAACCAAGCAATGATAATGTAATTGGCACAACACCAAAGATAAGACCGGCACAAATAAGTGTTTTGGCTATATTTGCCTTTTTCAAAGCCATGGATCGTTGAAAGAAAGTTTGATCCCCAATTGGCCCTGAAAGTCAGCCCAAGTGTCATTGGTATGCCCATTGTAAAAGCCAGCCATGGATCTAAAATTGATCGATGTGATCCGTCGACGCCACCAAGTCCATTTGTAATCGCCGAAAATCCGCCCGCTTTAACAATGCAACAGGGCACAAGAATAAAAGCTATTCCTAAGAGCATTACCATTTGAATGGCATCGGTCAAAATCGAAGCACGCAGACCACTAAGCAAAGTGTATGAGAGAGCAATAACTGCCATGGCTACGATAGCGAAATGAATATTGATGCCGCTTATTATATTTAAAAGTTTTCCGCCAGCCAACGTATTAATGACAATGGCGCCAAATTGATAACCAAAAAAAACTATTAAGTACGCTATATGTGCACCCTTATCTCCCTTAAAACGACGGTAAACAAATTCCGGCAATGTGTAACCAAATGGCGCCAGTTTCCTTAGTCGTATTGCTAACGGCGTAAAGACAAAAAAGCAAATCACATTTGGTGCCGTAAACCAAAAGATTCCCGGCAAGCCTTTCGTATATGCCTGCATGGAGCTAATAAATATTGCCGGTGCCCAGACCCAGCTAACGGCTATGCTCAGTGCCCCTCTTAATACACCAACATTTCTATTAGCGGCTAAGAAGCCCTCAGCGTGCTCTTCGGTATGTGTGAGGAACCAGACTATGGAGATTAGAGTCACTCCATAGATCAATATTAGCCAGATGACAGCAGACGGGCTGATTAGATGCAATTGCTTTACCCAGTGATTTATTGCAATGTATTATAGATGAAATAAATTCATTTATCCGTTAATTGACAAGCGTTAGTCTGGGATTTATGCTTGTCATTGAGTCCTTAAGGTTCTCCTCATAGAGGCAGACTTATATGAATAGATTTAAGGTTTTATTTGCTTTCGTTATTGCTGCCGGCGGTATGTGTGGCGTACGCGCTGAAGAAACAAAGCGACCGGATACACAAACCAATAACAAGCCTGTCAACACTGTAGGACAGATGCGACCAGCTAATGGTTCTACAAGTGTGCTAATACCTAGATTATTAACCCATCCAGTTCTGCAAGACTTAACCGTGAAAGGTAAGCAGCTTCCTAAGAATAATGCTGCTGGTGAAGGTATTCTTTTGCCTCATTCAAATAATCCTCAATCAAAATACAGCGATAAGAATGTTGGTGATTTCAATGCTGGGTTAGATAATGGCAAATGGCTAAATAAAATAGAAGACAGCAAAGAACCTGGGCAAAAGCCCATCGGTAAACAAATCAATAAAACTAGCTCCAAACAAAAGGCTCAGTAGTTTAGTGCGTTTGAAAAGCGAGTGAACCAGCTGTATGTTTTTGTACGTCGGTTTTAAGTTCTTGTAGATTCTTGTTTAAAGCTAGTATTTCGGAATCTGAATTAGCCGCATCACTTTTTAAGCTTTCCATATCATTTTCTATTTCGGCTAAGCGAGAATAGTAGTCTTCCGCTTGAGCATTTGTAATTTTATTGCTGGTCAAAGCATTACTGATTAGTTTATGTATATCGCGATGCATAACATTTACTGATCCATTGGTCGAGTCTGGCTTTAATGCCACCGTCCTATCTACCTCTGCGCCTAGCATATTAAGATCGTCAAAGTCTTTTTGCACAGCGGTTTGCGGAGTGGGCAGACCATAGCTTTCATAGATTGTTTCATGCTCGCTGATTGTATTTAATTCTTCCTTAAGAGCAGTAGCTTGCTGGGGCGAAATTGAGCCGCGGCTTAAGCCCTGATTGATCTTTGTTAGTACCTTGGCCTGTAGCTGTCCAGTGCCTTTATCCCATTGATCCGCCGATGCCGCGACATAGCAAGAACTTGCCAGTGTGCTAATGCTTAGACTTAATATAATGACTATAGATTTCATTGTTCCGCCCCCTATTTAGCTATGGACATTATCGTTGTTTGCCACCGACAATATAGGTTGTACGCTTTCACCATTATCAAGATTATCCGGCGCATCTAGTAGCACGATATCATTAGCCTTTAAACCATTGCTGATTTCTACTTTATTGCCATAGTCTCTGCCGATTTCTATCAGTTGATAACGCACTTTGCCATTTTCTACAACCGCTGCATAGGGTCCGTCGTTTTTAGTTATCATGCATTGCTTGGAATTATCGACTGGCGGGATCTTGGCGATTAAAAACAAATCGTACTTGAGCATAAGAGCCTGGTCGTAATACATGGTTCTTATTATCAATCCTAATTTCAGTTTGCAGAGTGCGAGAAGTGGAATTTAAGCTACCAGCTATATTAGTCACTGTGCCAGTGAAGACTTTGCCTGGAAATTCTTGTAAGAGAATATCAGCCTTGTCACCATTATGAAGTATCGATAATCACTTTGCGGCACATCGACATAAATTCTAAGAACATCAGTTTTAGCCATTGAAAGCAATTGTGTAGTACCTGAGCTCCCGCCGGCTGCAACCAACGCTCCAGCATCCACCAGTCTATCTGTGATTACTCCACCAGCTGGAGCAACTAATATTTCTGGAAACCTTGCAATGCCTTTAATTGATCTACGTGTAGCTTCATTTGCTTCAACCGATTCTTTGCGCCAGTCAATTTGTGCATCAGCTGAAACTACTTGAGCAAGAGCTGATTTTTCATTTTGTTGGCAATTTGTAATCCCGCAGTATCCGAATCATATTGTTTTAGCCATTGATCTCTTTGCTCATAAGAGACAGCCCCTTGAGCAGATAAATCTTGATAGCGTTTGTATTCTGTATTGCTATATTCAAGATTAGTGCGTGCTTGTTTAATTGTAGCTTGGGCAGCAAATAATTGCGGCGGTAAAATTTGGCGATTAGCAGGCATTGCGTTAAGCTTGCTTGAGCTGTCGCAAATTTGCTTGCGCTTGTTCAACTTGTTGATCAAGTTCGGGGGTATCAATAACTGCCAGAAATTGACCGGTTTTAACAATGTCTCCGATATCCACAAAGCGCTTTAGCACATAACCGTTGGCCGTGCATATATAGGTATATTTTGGATTGGTTGAGTATCACCAGGCAAAAGAAGAGTTGTCCTGCTATCGGCTTGTTTTGCGATAATGGCATGCACAGAGGGAACATCAGAAACAATTTGTTCATGTGTATGATTTAGTATGCTTTGGTTTACTATACGCGGCGCTATCCCTACAGTTACTAAGGTAGCAAACATAATCGCAGGAGCTAATACATATACGTTAGCAAGTCCTTTCTTTCGTCGTGTAGTTTTTAATTGCGTGTACATGATTGGACTCCTTTGTCTATTTCCAATCTAGAACACAAACATGCCAGCGTCCAATACCCAGACTTCATACCTGGTATAGATAAAGACAATGCATCTCAGAATGCTCTATTGGTCGGTATTTACAGCCTTACCAGTGTTTTTAATCCTGTGGTTTTTAATAAAGTAGAAAATTATTGGCACAAAAATTAGTGTGGCAAAAGTGGCAACTAATAAACCACCAATAACCGCCCGCCCTAAAGGCGCATTTGCCGAACCGCCTTCACCTAGCCCACTAGCCATCGGCAACATACCAATGATCATTGCTAGGGCAGTCATTAAAACTGGGCGAAACCGCGTAAAGCCAGCATCGGATGCTGCCTATATTACATCAAGTCCTTCGTCCCGCTTTTCATTGGCAAACGTTACCATAAGAATACTATTTGCTGAAGCCACGCCAATACTCATAATGGCCCCCATTAAAGCCGGCACACTAAATGTTGTTTGGGTAACAAATAGCATTAAAACAATGCCTGCAAATGCGCCAGGCACTGCCATAAGGATAATGAGCGGGTCTACCCAAGACTGGAAATTTACTACTAGCAGCAAATAAATAAGAATCAGGGCAAAGACTAGTCCATTGAGCAGACCGCTGAAAGCCTTATTCATGCTATCAGCTTGCCCTCTAATGTATAAAAATGTGCCACTGTGGTGCTTGCTTGCGAAATTCTTCTACGATTGTTTTAATATCTTCAGTAACGCCGCCAAGATCTCTATTTTCTGTATTTATATAAATGTCAAAAACCGGTGTAATGCCATAGTGACTAACTACAGCAGCGGTAGTGCTGCGCCCTAATCTGCCTAGATTTTTAAGTAATTCTGGCTGATTTAGCTTTGAAGTTGTTATCGGTAAATTAGCTATATCATCAATAGTATTAATCTGATAAGTCGGGCGTTTGCACGGCCAGGTTATAGTTAACGCCATTGAGTGGATTCACCCAATAATTCTGAGCTGTCTGAAAACTAGAGCTAAGTGAAATTAAAAGTGAATTGGCCACATCATGTTGAGTTAAACCAAATTGCAAGGCTTTGCTTCTGTCCACGTCTACGTTTAACTGTGGTTGATCTGGTACCTGCAACAAAGTAACATCAACCGCGCCACGAACTAAAGCAATTTTTTCTCTTAAGACTAAGGCAAGTTTGTAATTATCCGACTTTATTGCGTCCGACAACTTGTACATCAATTGGTGCTGGTAAACCAGCATTTAAAATTTGACTGGTTATGTCTGCCGGTTGAAAAAAGGTTTTAATTTGTGGCATGTTGTCGTGCAAATATTTGCGAATCTGTTTTTGATATTCAAAGGTGGAAACTTTATGCTCTGGCTTTAAAGTAATGAGCATTTCGCCATCAAAATCACTAAAAGTAATATTGTCTCCATATGCTAAATTTACCCCGCTTGTAGGCAAGCCCATATTTTGAGTAATAACTTTGATTTCATTAGGTGGAATTATTTTTCTAATTGCCCTTTCTACTTGCATGAAAATCCGTTCAGTCTCTTCAATTCTAGCTCCCGCTGGCGCAATAATATGCATCCGCAGCTGTCCACCATCAACAGTAGGGAAAAAATCTTGTCCGATAAAAGGCACTAAGCAAAAGCAACAAGCATAAAAAACAACAAAGCCAATTATTACTGGTTTGCGTGACTGTAAACATTTATCTAACAATATATGATAGCGATCTCTTAGGTCATTAAAGTGAGTGTCTATAAATAAGTAAATGCGGGTAAATAAATTAGTTTGTTTATTATCGTCTTTAAATTTCTTGATGTTCTTGTTTGAGTAAATAAACGGACATTACTGGCACTAGTGTTCTAGATAAAAAATATGAAGCTGCCATAGCAAAAATGACTGCCATAGCTAAAGGTACAAATAAAGATCGCACTGGCTCAGTTAAAAGAGTTACTGGCACAAAAACAATACAGATGGCTGCAGTGGACACAAAAGCAGGCACAGCCACTTGAGCAGCACTATCAAGAACGGCAGTTACAATTGGTTTTTTTAAAGCAAAATTACGGTGAATATTTTCTACTTCTACAGTAGCATCGTCAACTAACATACCAACTGCTAAAGCTAATCCACCTAAAGTCATAATGTTTAGCGTTTGGTGACAAATGTTTAGACCAATAATTGAAGCCAATATAGATAAGCGGAATTGAGATAGCCACAATAAGGGTGCTGCGCCAGCTGCCCAAAATAGCTAACATTAATAGACCTGTAAGCAAGGCTGCACTTGTAGCTTCATTTACAACTTGATGGACAGCTGCTTTTACAAATATCGACTGATCAGTCAATACATCGATATTCAATTCTTTGGGTAATGTTTGTAAAAGTGCCGGTAGTGCATCTTTGACATGTTGAACTACTGCTAATGTTGAAACCTCGCCAGAACGAAGGATATTGAGTAGCGTGGCTCGCAGTCCATTTATATTGACTATATTGGTTTGGGTGGCATAACCGTCGTGAGCAAAACCAATGTCTTTTATATAAATACTGGCATTGTTGACTTGCTTAATAGGATAATCATTCAGCTCAGCTATGGTGGCGGGACTGCTATTCAATTTGACAGGATATTCTTTCGTGCCAATTTTGGCGGTTCCCGAAGGTATGATTAGATTCTGCAGATTTAAAGTATTGGTAACATCATTAGGTGATAAGCCTTTAGCATATAGCTGATTGGTATTTATATCTACCATAGCCTGGCGCTGCTTACCACCATAAGGCAAGGGCACTGAGCAACCACCAGCAGTGGCAAGGCGTGGGCGAATAAAATTCAGACCCCAGTCATAAAGTTCTGATTCAGAAAGAGTTTTGCTGCTTACACCAAGTTGCAGAACTGGAACATCAGACGTGCTAAAAGCTGTCACAAGAGGCGGCGTGATGCCTACCGGTAATATTTTTAAAATCGTTTGGTTAACTGAGCTCATCAAAGCTACGCATTTGCCAATATCAGCTCCTAGTCGCAAATAAACTTTTATAACGCCTAATCCATTAATGGAATTTGACTCTAAATGTTCAATCTCACTGGTAACGGTAGTCATCGCCCGTTCAGATACCGTCACTATTCGCGATTCCACATCTTCAGGGGGTAAGCCGGTATAACTCCAAATAACACTGACTACCGGTATATTAATAGCAGGAAAAATATCTATTGGCATGCGCGTAATGGACAATATGCCAAGCAGCGCAATTAACATAGAGACGACAACAAAAGTATAGGGCCGTCTGATCGCTAATTGCACAATCCACATGATTTTGCTCCTTGAAATCTTGTTCTTGTCCTATTCATACTAATCTACTTTGCTACAATTTGACTGTGCATATATAATTTGGCAAAGCTTAACAAGGCAGGTTAATGGAGCTTCAGGCATATCCGATATTTTATTCGAGCAGCAGAGCTTTTGCATTTTACTCATGCAGCTGAATCGCTTTATATATCTCAGCCTACTTTATCCATACATATACAACAACTGGAGGAAGAATTGGGAGTGCCCCTATTTACTCGCACTGGACGCCAGGTGCGTTTGACTGAAGCTGGACAATTGTTCCTTGTTCGCGCGCAACAGGCTGTTCGCGCCCTGGAACTAGCCCAGGAAGAAATTGCTGATCTTCAAGGACTGCGCCGCGGTACTTTGCGCATTGGTACATTGTTTTCCTTCAGCCAGGAATTAATTCCCAAGTGGCTTGTAATTTTTAATAACGCTCATCCTCAGATTCAAGTTGTGGTGCAATCCGGTGTGCCCGATGAAGTGGAACAAACTGTTTTAGCTGGCACGGTCGACTTCGCTCTTTCCTTTTTGCCGCCAGAATCTGAAGAAATTGAAACGGAAGGACTATTCGACAGAAGAGATAGTGGTTGTTGTTGCTAAAGAAAATCATCTTGGCGAAAAAAAGCAAATGGAATACAGTGATTTAAGCACCATGCAATTTGCATTACCTGGTCGTCGTGGTGCCTCAGCTATCCGGCGTAAAGTTGATCAGCGTCTTGCTGAAGAGAAGATTGAGCCAAAAATTCTTGCGGAAATGAACGATATACATGCGTTGCTAACAATTGCCGAAAGGGGAAACGCCGCTACTATTCTTTCTCGCACAGCAGTGGGAAACCATAGCGGGCTAAAGATTATGTCTTTACCTGGCAAACCACTTTGTGTAACCTCCGGTATTATGTGGCATAAAGCCAGCTCAATTAAGTCCGGCAGCAAAAGCCTTCCTGGATGTGATTAAAACAAATTTGCCGGCAGGAGAGTGCGAACGCACTTGCTAATCCCTAAGCAGGTAAATTATTAAGAAAGCGTGCTAAAGCTGTGCAAGACCATGTCTTTAACCAAAAGAAGTCAGTGCCCCGGGGCAGCATCAGAGTGTCTTGTGCGAGGCAAATGAGTAATTTCCCCATTGAATTAATACCAGACTCGCGTTAATCTACTTGACTGTTGGAGTAGTTAACTTATGGCAAGTTCGGTCAAAACTATCGAACGTCCGCTAATAGCGACTAAGGCTGATCAAGCTAAACCCTTTCGCTATTTTTCCTGGGGTTTGCCGATATTTGCTGTGGTCTGGGCATTGCTTTATTTTAATCTTGCCAAAGATCCTGTTGGCGGCTTTTGTACGTACTGGTCATTGATTCCCGTCGGCATTGCCACTGGCATTTTAGCCAATATTAGTGCCGTCGGTGGTGGATTAGTCTTAATTCCAACCATGATTTTTTTCTGGCATTTTCCAGCTGTGATGGCTTTAAAAATGACTCTTGCCAGCCAGTCGATTGGACTGACGAGCGGTTCTATTGCCTGGTATAGAACAGGCAAGATTCCTCTTAAACTTCTTTTGTATACTGTGCCGGGATTGTTGGTCGGCAGCACTATTAGCTCGCTAGTTATTCATCCCAGTGCCTTTCTAGTTAAGACAGTTTTTGGACCGGTTTCAATATTAATCGGTTTGGTTACTCTATTTATGTTGAATAAAGGTACAGAAGATCACCACACTTTCGAACCTAAGCACCTACCCTTGTTCTTAGTCTCAGTCTTAGGTGGACTGGTTACTGGCTGGATTTCAATTGGCGAAGGTGAACTAATTGCTGCCTATCTTATGCTTGTTTGCGGTTTTGGATACTGCAGCCAGTATTGGTTTAGGTGTAATTCTACTAGCCATAAATTCAATTTATCTTACTATTATTCATTCTACATTCTTAGGCGGAGTACCCTGGCATATTGCCGCATTTACAGCATTGGGTGCTGTTTATGGTGCACGCCTTGCACCATTTTTATCTCAATGGATTAGCGCTCGTACAATGAAAATCTTTTTTTCTATTATTGCCATTGGCGACGGTATTATTTTCTTGATCCAAGTAATGACCCAGCACAATATCAACTAATTGCCTGGGTTAGTTTTGCTCAGCCGCATACGAAATATTTATTGGAATTTTCGTTGCAATGCTCGCAATAGCTCAGGCAGCCAAAGCTAATTTGTTTGACTGCAGGTGCGATACCGTTATTTGAGCCCGATTCGCTACGTAGGGATTCTCATCCAGACACAACCTTATGAGAAAATCAGCTGGTAAATGATGATCCTCGGCCAGAGCAAATCTGACTTCTGCACAAAGATCTCCTAAGAGACATTCAATCAAACTGAATGGTGCAATGGGGTTGCTTGCGATACTTTCACGTACCTCGGGAAGATCGTCGCTGAGGAGCAGAAACAGTATGCTAAGTGGACAATTGGGATTCTCAGCTACTTGTCGTCTTACCTTCCCATCTGGACTTTTAGCTAATTTTGTCAATTGCTGAACCGGAGTACTTGGACTGCCGGCAGCAATATATTCAGTCACTGCATTATTAGTTGTTCTCTTGCTCAGTGCTTGATTAGTCAGTACCTTATATTTATTACGGGTTCGAGTCTCCACAGTTGTGCAAATCATCAGATTATCCTCCACCAGTCATTTCAATCAGTATGTACAAGGATGCCACCTCCCAAGGGGTGCAATATTATTAATAATCAAGCAATTATTATTGATTATCAATAATTGATAATATATCATTATATCGTCTCTAAGTGGCAGGATCTTAATATTCCAGACTGCAAAATTATTTGTACACCAGGTGCATTTCCACACGACACGTTGCTTTGACGGCTTTATTGGGAATACTTAATTTGATATAAAAATTGGAAATCACAAGCATTGGACAATACCGTAGCTCAAGACGCAGAATATATGGAATTCACACGGCACTCCATGCGGGATTACGTTAAACGAATCTTGCTGGACAAAATCTTAGCTGGTACATATAAACCTGGACAACGGCTGGTTGAGCTACAAATCGCTCGGGAGCTTGATATCAGCCAGGGTCCGGTGCGTGAAGCATTCCGTGATCTTGAAGGACTTGGAGTTGTAGAATCGAAAAGATATCGGGGTACACGGGTAAGATCTGTCTCCCAACGTGAAATTTCAGAATCTCATCAGATAAGGGCCTGTCTTGAAGAACTGGCTGCGCAACTTGCCGGCCCCAAACTAAAAAGCAATGTTAAAGAATTGGAAAAAGAATACGCTATAATGTTGACTGCAGCAAAGTCCGGAAATTTTGATAAGTATTACGATCACGCCCTGAATTTTCATAAATTTATTGTTCAAGCTTCCGACAATCTCCTTTTGTTTATTACGTGGCAATCGGTCGTCTTCGAAGGCAGATATAAACTGACTGTTCTTAGTCGTACAAAAGCGGAGTTGCTAAGATTCGCCGCTGCACATAAACCAATTCTAGATGCCCTAAATAAAGGTGACGGACAGACGGGCAAGTTTCTTAAGCAATTAATCCAATCTTTTCACGTTAGTTACGGGCAAGACAAAATGAGTGCTATCGGCTAGATATCGCCTAAGCAAAAGCGATTGATTTCTGCCTAATTGTTTTTCACTCTGCTTATGTGTCCAGTATCAGTAATTTCGGCAATCGAAACTTACCCTAGCCCCAATTCCATAAATCTCTTCCGCAAAAGCACTTCGGCTTCCGAGGCTACCGATCTAACAATGTCACCGGCTGTAGTGCGCTGCTCTAACAATCCCACGATTTGGCCGGCATAGATATGGGCTACATCAAATTGCTCTTTTGCTTTCGCTGCTTGAAACTCTGTTAGTGTTTTTGTATTTGCCACAGCTTCCGCCTCTTTGCCATGCCATTTCTCAGTGAATGTATTTTTTAGAGCTCGTCCAGGAAATCGATCGGGCCATGGCAGATTCTGTAAACGATCAAATAAATGTGTATGTATGGTTTCTGTTTCTTTCGCTTGTAAAATACGTTCACGCGCAGCCTTACTTACTCTTGCTTCTTCGGCTAATAAAAATGGCGTGCCTATCCAGGCACCTTGTGCTCCTGCTGCAAGAACTGCCGCCAGTCCGCGCCCGGATCCAATACCACCAGCAGCGACCACTGGACATGTTACTTTGGCCAAAATTATTTGCAGCAAAGGCAATGTGCCTACTGAGCCAGTATGTCCTCCTGCTTCTGTTCCTTGGGCAATAAGCAAATCAGTGCCGGCAGACTGAGCTTTCAAGGCTGTTTCGAGGTCTTGCGCCTGAGTGAATAAAAGAATGTTTTTTGATTGAACTTTGTCAACATAGGGAGCGATATCACCAAATGAAAGGCAAATGGCGGTTGGCTTGGCATCAATTGCTGCCTGCAGTAACTCAGGGCGATCTTTTAAATGCCACGTAGTCAAGCCAATGCCAAATTTTATCTGTAGATTATTCTCGCGAGCAAGCTTTACTTGTTCGCTTATGGATTCAAGACTATCCTTTAACTCCACTCCAATCATGCCAAATCCACCAGCATCCGTAACTGCACGCGCCAATTGCCCGCCTGCTGCTGGTGTCATAGGTGCGCTAATAATTGGATACTTGATTCCTAATAAGTCATTGAGTGCAGTCCGAAGCATAAGTTTCCTCGCGCAAATGTAGTCTAATTCAATTGCTTAGCTCTAATTGTGGCTAGTCAATCCATGTGCCCAGGGATATATTCTCAAAAAAGGATAAGGCTTGACAGGTTGCCCTGAAGAATAAATCTCGTCAATCAAACCATCTTGGCGAAACCTACCAATGCGCACCGTTTTCCAGGTGTGATGATTATGTTCGTCAATGCGCACAGGACCTTCCGGTGCGGCAAAATTGATGCCCCCGGCTGCCTTGACCACATTATCTACATCGGTAGATCCTGCTTTTTCAACGGCTGCTTTCCATAGATAAACACCGAAGTAGCCAGCTTCTATCGGATCATCAGTAACATGTGCTTTGCCATATTTTGCTTTGTAGTCCGCCACGAATTTGCTGTTTTCTGGAGTTTTAGTCGTCTCAAAATAATTCCACGCAGCTAAGTGACCGGCAATATATGAAGGGCCAATTAGTCGAGCTTCTTCTTCAGCGACGCTTACTGACATAACCGGTATGGTGGTAGGAGTGATACCAGCATTCTTTAATTGTCTAAAGAAACCTATATTGCTGTCACCATTAAGTGTGTTGAGAATTACATCAGGCTGCGCAGTTTTGATGTTATTGATTATGGTGCTAAAGTTACTGCCGCCCAAAGCTACATATTCTTCTCCAGATACTATGCCGCCTTCGGCCTTCAATTGAGCTTTAATAATAATATTAGCAGTGCGCGGAAATACATAATCAGAACCAAGCAAATAAAATTTCCTTTTTCCTTGTTTGAGTAAATATTCAACCGCTGGAATTATTTGTTGATTAGTGGTAGCGCCGGTATAAAAAATATTGGGCGACAATTCCAATCCTTCGTATTGCACTGGATAAAAAAGCAGTCCATTCAGGCTTTCAAATACAGGCAGTACTGCTTTGCGGCTGGCACTTGTCCAACAGCCAAAAACTACCGCTACTTTATCGTCCTCAAGAAGTTTTCTAGCCTTATCGGCAAAAGTTGGCCAGTCGCTTGCTCCATCTTCAATTATTGGTAATAATTTTTTGCCAAGAATCCCGCCAGCTGCGTTGATCTCATCAATAGCAAGAATTTCAGCATCCTTTACTGAAACTTCACTGAAAGCCATGGTGCCACTTAGAGAATGCAAAATACCAATTTTGATCACATTTGCTGAGTTTCCCCGATATTCTCCCAGGTTTAGCCAGCCGCATGAATTCAAAAGCAGCACTATAAATACAGTCAGTAAACAGCTTGAAAAAAATATCCAAATTGATCTGGCTCGCTTGCGTGATCTAAATTGCATAATAGTTATTGTTCAAATGCACCGTTTTCATATTCGTTCTTATAATCATTTCATAAGTTGTAAATAGCCAAGCCATTGCATGCTAAGATTCACAAATATTATTGCTGGAACATTTCATTAGTCATAATTTTTTGCCTGCATGAGGCTAACCTGGCAATTCCAGCTTAAAAGTCTCAATTTGCGCATTTCATGGGATTTGTAGGGTGACCGAAATAGACGGCCCGTTTACCGGACTTAGTATCCAAAAACTCTGTCAGCTTTGTCAGGATGATTTAGCCAGCGCCCGGCAGCGCCACAGCTATCAGGAAGACATTATCTTAGATAGCAAGCAAGGCAGCAGTGTCACTGTTGGCGGAAAAAAAATTATTATGCTTAGTTCCAATAATTATCTGGGACTAGCAAATCATCCCCGCATTGTTGCAGCAGCACATAATGCAATCGATACTTACGGGTATGGACTAGCTTCTGTCAGCGTGCTCAGCGGTACTCAATCTATACATAAACAGTTGGAAAATAGAATAGCTAAGTTTGTTGGTTGCGAGGATGCGCTACTTTTTTCCTCTTGCTTTATGGCTAATACGGGATTTTTTGAAGCTATTTTGAACAACTCCTTTGGCTATTCTCAGTATAAAGACATTATCTATTCCGACTCAAATAATCATCCCAGTATTGGCTATGGTTTAAAGGTCGCTATGGCAAATAACGATAAAGTGGAGTGTCTGAAATATCACAATAATGATCCTGCGCATCTTGCCACCTTATTGCAATCTACCCAGCAACGAGCGCACAGAATTTCAATTATTGCCACTTCAGGTGTATTTTTTACAGAAGGAGAGATGGCAGATTTAAATAGCCTGCTTGCATTGGCAGATAAATATCAAGCACTTTTATATGTTGATGATTCTCATGGAACAGGAGTTTTGGGTGCAAAGGGGAGGGGAATCGCTGAAGAGCAAGGTGTTCTTGGTAAGCCAGATTTTATATCTGGCACTTTTGGCAAAGCATTAGGGGGTGCCTCTGGTGGTTTTATCGCCGGCAAGGCAACTCTCATTGATTATCTACGGCAAAGAACAGGAACCTATATATTTACAAACGCGGTTCCGCCAGCCGTTGTTTGTGCGTCTTTAGAAGCCTTGAACATACTGGAAGAAGACACCAGCCTCTTGGAGCGTTTACATGAGAACACAAAATATTTTAGAGGCATTTTGACAAGTCTTGGTTTTAGGATATCAGCCGGTAATCACCCGACTATACTGATCATCATCGGAGAAGACGATTTAGCAAAACAAATGAGCCTGGAACTTATGCAGGCTGGCGTATATTGTCGAGAAATCAGGTATCCTATAGTACCGAGAGGGCAGGCACGATTGCGCATGCAAATCTCAGCTGCGCATAGCAAAGAGGAACTTGACAGTGCCGCTGCAGCTATTTCCAGTGTCGGCAAAAAATTGAAGCTTATTTAGATTGAGTTAGCCATACGGATTGATATGTCGAAGAATTTGCTCAGAATAATTAAAGATGTGCTTGGTCCAAGGCATTATTTGGCTCTGCTTATAAGTTTATTAAGCCTTACACTTGTGGCCCCTCTGGTTGATCATGATATTTGGACGCGTGTTGTTGTTTCTAGTTTTCTAGCCTTATCTTTATTGACAGCTAGTCTGACAGTAAAGAGATCTGGCAGCAGCAGATTTGTATCTTTTTCCCTTGTTTTGCTATCGGCTTTTATGTGGACTCTAGCTTTTACCTGCAATTTTCCACCGTTTAATACCTTGTATTTTCAAATTGCCTCTTTTGCGGTCACACTGCTGTTTTTTATTACAGCCGGCAGTATTATGTGGCAAGATATTTTTTCTGGAGAACCTACAGCCAATCGCATTTGTGGGGCTGTTTGTCTTTACCTATTAATTGGCTTTTGCTTTGCTATGTTGCATGTAATGATTATTCTTGCCAGCCCAACGGCTTATAAAGATTCGTTGGTTACTAGTCAATCGCTGACTACAGCTAATGAGCTGACTGCGCGCCACCGCTATCCAGTATTTGTATATTTCAGCTTTTGTACCCTTACAACTGCAGGCTATGGCGATATCATACCGGTTAGCCGTTTGGCCCGATCTGTTTCGTGGTTAGAGGCGGTCACAGGTCAACTTTATTTGGCAATTCTGGTGGCTAGATTGGTTGGTTTGCACATTGTTGGTGGCAGATCCGATAATGCGCGCCGGTCAATGGCTCCTATAGAACGAGAGCTAGAACATTCAATTAGATAAAGTGCTTATAAATCAAAAAGCGTATCAACGCTTATTCAGGAAGAAAAAGGGAACATATCGTTGCTTAGTAATCGGAGGATGCTATGAAGGCAGCTAGACTTTTGATCATAGTTTGCTTCTTGATTATGGGATCGAGTTTGGCCCCATTGGCGTTAGCCAATGACCTAGAAGAACACGCTGCTACGACTGAAACCAAAATAGTTACATCCACTAATAACGAACATCGCGTGCGTGTTGGTCTTGCCCTCGGTGGTGGTGGCATGCGCGGTTCTGCCCATGTTGGCGTACTTAAGGTATTAGTGGACGAAGGAATTCCAATTGATTTAATTGTCGGTACAAGCATTGGAGCAGCAGTTGGTGGTTTTTATTGCGCCGGAGTACCCTTAGACAAATTGGCTGATCAGTTTAACGATGCCAAGTTCATCAAAGAATTTATGCCCCTGCCTTTAACCATGCGTATTATTTTGGCACCCATTTTAATTTTGCCGAGACTGGTGGGCTATAAACCATACGATGGACTCTATAAGGGCGAACATTGTAGAAAATATGCAGACAAATTAGTGGGACAACCAAGAAACATCGAAGATCTTGCCATGCCTTACGCTGCTGTCTGTTCTAATTTGATTGATGGTAAAAGCTACCGTATTTGTAAGGGCGATTTAAGTACTGCCATGCAGGCCAGCACTTCTGTACCGGGAATAAAAAAGCCTGTGGAAATGGGTGATAAGTTATATTGTGATGGTGGCCTTTGTTGTAACCTGCCTGTTGTACATGCAAAAGAAATGGGTGCTGATTTTGTTATAGCTGTTGATATCGATGAACAAATTAAGCCCGTCCCTCTAGATAAATTTCGTAAGCCGGGTTCAGTAAGTAAGCAAGCGTTACGCATAGAACTGGCTAATCAAGACGTGGTACCCTGTCAACAAGCCGATTTTGTCATTCATCCTAATACCGATGGGATTAGTCTCATTTCTAGAAAAAAAACAGACGGGCACAGAGGTATAGAAGCCGGTATTGCAGCAACCCGGCAAGCAATGCCCGAACTAAAGCGAAAATTGGCGACGGCGGGAATACAATTGGCGACGAAAAAGAATTCTTCAAATACCGTTCAATAACAAAAGGAGAAATATTCATGGGTTTATGGAAAATAGCGCTCGCACTTTTGATTGGTGCTGCACTTACTGAACGTGGCCGGCAGACTTTGCGCAATCTAGCTAAAGAAGTAATCAAAACAGGTCAATCTGCCACAGACAAAGCGGCCGCCACTTTGAATGATCTTAAAGTGGAAACCAAAGCCTTCATTGAAGAAGCGAAAGAAGCCAAGGCGAAAGATCCTGACAATGGTTCGAAGAAAGTATAAATTGTACAAAGAAGCGAAAGCTGTTAGTGTTTACATGCTTTTGTCAGGGCAATTGTCAAGCTACACTTTTAGCCAGTGTTGGCTGAACATGAAATATCGATATTGTCCCAAGGAGGATTTAGAGTGAGATTTACTAGCCGTCTAGTTGCCGTGTTTGCAGCAATGGCAATAATACTGAGTCCTTCCATGGGGGCTTATGCCGATTTTTCCCATAAGCAGCCCAATATTATTGTGATCATGGGTGATGATATTGGTTGGTTCAATATCGGTGCGTATCATCAGGGTATGATGGCCGGGCGAACACCGAATCTCGATAAATTAGCAGCACAAGGCACGCGTTTTACCGATTATTATGCCGAGGCCAGTTGTACAGCAGGACGGGCAAATTTTATTACCGGTGAATTACCAATTCGTACCGGTCTGACAACCGTTGGCCAAGCCGGTGCTGCCATTGGTATCCCTGATCAGGCAGTGACCATTGCTACAGCTTTAAAATCGTTAGGTTATGCTACTGGCCAATTTGGCAAAAACCATCTAGGTGATAGAAATCAGTTTTTACCGACCGTGCATGGCTTTGATGAGTATTTTGGTTATCTATACCATCTTGATGCTATGGAAGACCCTTCTCATCCTGGTTATCCTTCCGCACTGAAGGCTTCGGTTGGTCCGCGCAATATGGTTCATTGTTGGGCCACTGACACTGATGACCAGACTGTGGAGCCACGTTGGGGAAAAATTGGCAAGCAAAAAATTGAAGATGCTGGCGAGCTTTATCCCAAACGGATGGAAACAGTAGATGATGAAATACTAGATCACAGCATACAGTTTATGGATAAGGCAAGAAAAGACGGCAAGCCATTTTTTGTCTGGCTCAATCCAACCCGCATGCACGTTGTTACTCATCTTTCGCCAAAGTACGAAGCTATGCGTACCGCTGAAAATGGTTGGACGATTGAAGAAGCTGGCATGGCACAACTTGATGACATAGTTGGCTCGGTTATGAAATATGTCAAAGATAATGGCGTTGAAGACAACACCTTAATTGTCT
The DNA here is from genome assembly GCA_963767815.1 of Candidatus Melainabacteria bacterium. GTDB lineage: Bacteria > Cyanobacteriota > Vampirovibrionia > Obscuribacterales > Obscuribacteraceae > CAVYFJ01. The sequence goes on from CAVYFJ010000005.1 coordinate 571,951, forward strand.
TTACCACGGACAACGGTACCGAAAACTTTACCTGGCCAGATGGCGGACAAACTCCATTTGCTGGTGGTAAAGGCACGGCTCTTGAAGGCGGTTTCCGCGTACCGGCAATTGTCAGCTGGCCAGGTGTGATACCTGCTGGTAAGGTCGAAAATAGTATCATGTCAGGACTTGATTGGTTCCCAACCTTGGTTGCTGCAGCAGGAGACTCCAACATTGTTGAAGAACTTCTTCGAGGCAAGCAGCTTGGTGACACTAGTTATAAAGTCCATCTTGATGGATATAATCAAATAGATTTACTTACAGGTAAAGGACCCTCGCAGCGTCACGAGATCTATTACTTTACTGAAGGTACGCTGAGCGCGGTGCGTATAAACGATTTTAAATATCGCTTGACGGATCAACCAAATGGTTGGCTTGGTGCTACGGAAAAAGTTGATTGGCCAATTTTGACCAATCTGCGCCTTGATCCTTTTGAGCGAACTGGTATGTATACCGGTAAAAACGGGTCCATAGCTTATTATGATTGGTTTCCCTACGAATTCTGGAGATTTGTTTTCTTGCAAAAGGAAGTAGCTAAGACTGCTCAAACTTTCTTGGACTTTCCGCCGATGCAGAGGGGTGCAAGCTTCAATATGGAGTCCATCAAAGCAAAGCTTGCGGAGAAGATGAACGCTGCTCAGGCTCAATAATTGGTTTCAATTTAGTAAAGATCGACCATTGCTAAGGTTATCCCTAGCTAGCTTGTTTGCTGTTTTCCTTTCCTTAGGCTTGTCCTATAATTGGCTCCTGAAGGTGCAAGCTAGCTCAAAAAAAATTGAGCCGGGACATAGACCGACGATAAATGAATACAAAGGCATGATTTTTATTCCGTCTGGAACATTCTGGATGGGCTGTGAAGAAGGATCATTCATTGATACAAAACCAGTTCATCAAGTGCGTATCGATGGATTTTGGCTAGATAAAAAGCTCATAACTAACGAACAGTTTGCTGAATTTGTGAATGCTACCGATTATCTAACTGTTGCTGAACGAAAACCGCAAGCCAAAGATTTCCCCGGCGCTCCAACGAAAAACCTTGTTCCTGGCTCGCTTGTATTTACCCCGCCAACATATGCCGTATCACTACGCAGCCATTACCAGTGGTGGCGCTATGTGCCTGGCGCTAATTGGCGGCATCCGGAAGGTCCTAAAAGCAATTTAACCGGCCGCTGGCATCATCCTGTCGTGCAAATTGCTTATGATGATGCTCTTGCCTATGCCAAATGGGCTGGAAAGCGTCTGCCTACTGAAGCAGAGTTTGAATACGCAGCTCGCGGTGGTCTTGACCGCAAATTGTTTAGTTGGGGAGATAGCTTAAAGTCCAATGGTCAATGGCAGGCCAATATTTGGCAAGGAAATTTTCCCGAGAAAAATACGGCTGAAGACGGCTTTTGCAATACTTCCCCGGTAGCTTCATTTCCTGCCAATAATTATGGTTTATACGACATGACTGGCAATGTCTGGGAATGGTGCTCGGATTGGTATAGAGCTGATTATTATAAAAGTCTGCCTGCTGCACAGATCGTAAAGAATCCGCCAGGACCTGTAGATAGTCTCGATCCTAATGAGCCCAGCGTACCCAAAAGAGTACAAAGAGGCGGGTCATTTCTATGCACTGATCAATATTGTGCCCGTTATTTAGTTGGCGCAAGAGGAAAAGGCGAACCAAGTAGCGGTTGCTCGAACGTTGGCTTTCGCTGTGCCAAAAATTCCAACCCGTAAGATCAAATTGCTAAAACTATCGCACGTCGCTAAATTGTCTGATGAGCTGTGCATTAAACTCAAAACCCGTTGGTCGAATGGTCCAATCACCGCTAAAAGGATGGTTAAGTACATGTATCAATCCAAGATTGGCACCCAGAGCCGTAGCGACAAAGCAGATCAAAAACCCGTGCAATAAGATCGAACCACGCTTTACGTATAGATAGGCAAATATCAATACAATCATAGAGCACATAATCAAGACCGGCATCAAATTCTTTGTCCATCGATTATGTATCCACAATACCCTGCCTCGCCTGTAATCTCCTAGCGTTTGCACAGCAGTGATCAGCGCATTTTGAACATTTGTTTGGCCGTTATCGCTCGGCTTCAGCGTCACTATAGACTTAAGGAGCTTTACATAGGTACCTAATGCTTTTTGACTTGAATGTCCATGCATCATTTCAGGCCATTCGTCGTTGACCACCTGGTCACAATAGAGTAGGCATTCTTTTAGCACTTCTCTTTGCTGTGTCGGAGGCAAGCCAAAAGTAAGTCTACATACATCAGATACACTAGAAGCCTCAGCATCGACCGCCGTTTGTAAAGACTGATAGTTAGCCAGAGACGCTGCTACCAATAATCCCAGGAGAATTGACACCAGCGTACCGACAATATTTAGAGTAGCGTCAAGGGAAGGCTGATGTTTATCAAGATCTATGGGCTTAATTAGCCTATGAGCAATGAGCATGCCCACTAGAGCAAATAACGCAGATCCAATGCTCCACATATAAATTGTTGGGATAGTAATCATCAAATTTCTCCAAGGCAGCTCTGTGATCTTGCGCTTCTAAAACTACTCAGATTGTACCGCCAATCGACTAAACGCATATCCTTTTACTTTTGCATCAGCTCATATTGTCAAACGTCTGCGTAAGACTCAATCTAGTTGCGACAGCCCGCTATTTCACTGTATGCTTATCCCCATACGGTTACACGCACATAAGACACTTTACATGCTAAGAAAATCGACATACTTTATCCTATTCATCCTAATTATTTGTGCAATGGCATATTTGACTCCGGCAAATAGTGCTCCCGTACGTATTGCTAATAGCAAAATCGGCGCGCAGCTGAGCTTGCCAATTTACGAATGGGTGGACAAAAGTAAACCGCGCAAAGGAATAATCATCGCTGTTCATGGTCTAACCTTATATGCCAAGGCATGGAATAAACTGGCTAAACACCTGGTTAGTCAAGGTTATCAAGTCTATGCTCTTGACCAGCGCGGTTTTGGCCGCTGGCGGACAGAAGCTAGTAAATTTGGTGGTAATAACAAAATTGAAATTGAACAAAGTCAACAAGATTTGCTTGATCTGGTTACCACTGTGCACCAGGCGCATCCGACACAACCGCTATTCTGTTTAGGTGAGAGTCTTGGTTCTAACATGATTTTATTGCTGTTATCTGATCATCCTGATCTGGCTACGGGCGCAATTCTTGGTTCACCTTGCTATAAAATGCGCGTGCATCCCGAATTGCGTTGGGCAAGAGATTTTGCCAAAGAACTGGTTAAGCCTGACAGTCCACTAAATCTTACGCCTTACTCAGCACCTTATCTGACCAATAACCCAATAGTGGCTAAGGCATGCAATACAGATCCCATGATTTATCGCCGAATGACTCCTGCTGAATTAGTCAAGGTAGATATTTTGGATGACCGGGCAATATCAGCTGCCAGAAATCTGCCCGCTAATTTTCCTCTTTTAATTATTGCTGGAACAAAAGACGCAATGTTTAAGTCCACCGAATTGCCGCAGGCGGTCAAAAAATTTGGAACGCAAAATATTTCGCTCAATATTTTGCCTGGACAAGGACATCTATTGATGGAACACCAAAGTGTCAATCCTCAAATTGCCACCTTGATTGATAAATGGCTGGCGCATTATCAATTGAGTGAGCGCAAAGTCGACAAGCCATAAGTTTATTATGTCAAATTCCACTCCAACCTTTATAGCTGCCGGCTTGATGAGTGGGACTTCGATGGACGGTATTGATGCTTCTCTACTCATTACAAATGGAGAAGATGTTGTCCAAGAATTGGCCAACACCTCTCTTGAATATGATTCGCAATTTAAACTGTTACTCAAAGCAGGCGAATGGGCTGTCTTGCAAAACAATGGCAATCTTAGCCAGGCTCGGCAGAAGTATATTGAGTTGGCAAAGGAATATTTTAGACAGAGCCAATCAATTAGCCATGTTCAAGCGCAAAGATTGTTCGACGATTTAAGTTTCTATTTCCATAAGAAGAAAAACGTATTGGTTTCTTTCGATGAGATTATTGAAAGATCAACCGATTTGCATGCGCAATTATTGCACGCCCTACTCAAAGAAACTAAGTATCAAGCTAAAGACATAGATATCATCGGTTATCACGGCCAAACTTTATTTCATCGACCATCAAACGGGATTACTATCCAAATAGGAAATGGACAAAGATTGGCAGATGAAATGGGTATTGCTGTCGCCTATGATTTTCGCAGTAACGACGTAAAGCATGGAGGACAGGGGGCGCCTTTTGCTCCGCTTTATCATCAAGCATTAGCAAGACAAAGTAAGTTGGCTCCAGTAATAGTTGTTAACTGCGGTGGCATATCCAATATCACCGCGATTGCTAGCGCAGATGAAGAGCTTTATGCCTATGACTGTGGTCCTGGAAATAATCTGATTGATCGCTTTGTTCAGCTTAAAGTTGGAAAAAAGATGGATATAGATGGCCAATATGGCAGCAAGGGAACCGTTGTTGAAACAATGATGGCGGCCTTGAAAGAAAAGGCAATAATTATGCATGACGGTTCTAATTATTTAAATAACAAACCACCCAAGTCGTTGGATGCCAGTGATCTTACGCTTATCTCGGAAGTGAACGCGCTTAGTCTGGAAGATGGATGCGCCACTCTGGAAGCATTTACTGCTGACTGTATTATCGATAGCATAAAGTATTTACCGTTTGTCACACCTAAGCTGTGGATAATATCTGGCGGAGGCTCAAAGAATAAAGTTATCGTTGCTCAATTAGAGCAAAGACTGCAACAAAAACTTGGATCGGATATGCGCGTTCAGCCGGCAGATCAAGTTGGTTGGAACTCAAAAGCCATCGAAGCTCAGGTTTTTGCCTACCTTGCTGTACGCGCTTTGCGCAAACTACCGCTTAGTTTGCCAGGCACTACTGGAGTACCAAAACCGCTTAGTGGCGGAAAGATAGTTTTTCCTGTATGTGATCTTCAAAGGGCTTCGCAGTCCATTCGCTCATTTTTTGATCAGGCATAAGATTGCCAGCCGATTGAAGTAACTCTATTTACTGCTTAGATTCTGCCGAAAAGGAAGTTATTGTTCCATCAGTTGCACTATATGATATGGCAATTGGATTGCAGCAATTCTCACAATCTTCAACATAGGATTGTTCGCCGACACTGAGATCGAGCAACATGGAAATTTCTTGCCAGCAATAGGGGCAGGTAAAAAAATGTTCTTCTAACATTGGCTCAAAGAGAAAGGATGATTTTCTCCACCTTTGCTCGGCGATTATTAAGGCTATTATCTAATAGATAATAGTGAGGCATATACTTTACATCTTCTTCGATTTATTTGTTTGATTATGGCTAGAATAAGCACTGGTTGCCTGGTCTGCGTGACCCTATATAAGGTTATAGTCAATCCCCTATCAGATTTAATACCCTTCGGGAATTATTTAGTTAGAATGGGTAAACATGTTGTGGGGAAGAGAAGCTACAGTCATACTTATAGTCAATCAATATAACTAGGCATTTAAACGACACATATTAGCTTCCCAAAAAATTAGCATAACCTTAAGGAGCATCTCTATTATGAGCACCAAAAAATTAGCTGAATGCATTTTATGGGCAGGTTTGTTATATTTTTTGGCAGAACCGCGCGCCGAAGCCTATGTTTGTTTGTCGGCAGGCAGTTTAATAATACAGATGGGATTAAGTGGATTTTTGTTAGGAGCAGCCTCGGTAAGAGCGATTTTCCTAATTCGCTTCAAGGCATGCTTTGGTCAAGTTAGGCTTTTAGGAAGAATAATCCAGCAAAAATGGGGCAATGCAAGGGTTTTATAGCTGGATTTCTCGATTATCGTTCTATCCTTTAATCTTTGGAGCATCTCTAGGGATTTGGTTTAGCTGCGGACTGCAAGGATTTATTCTGCTTGAGCAGATTCCTATTGTGTGCGCATCAATTGCGCTGATTGCCTTATTACTTAATGTTATTTGCTTAGCTTTAGTCCGAGAGTCTGACAGAGCTGCGGTCTTAAGCGTTATTCTCTTGTTGTGGATATTTTCATTCGGTAATTTGGCCACTTCAATTACTTCAATTCTGCAAGTGTACAAATTGCCGGTTCCTGATGAATCAGTTTATTTAATTCCTTACAGCATTGTCGGTTTGTTGGCAATTTGGTTTTGTTATGCAGAACCCAAGCTTCAATTTGTCTCGAAGAGCCTGTCAGTGGTTAGTAATTGCCTTTTTTATTATTGGTGTTATTAAGCAAACAACCTATCTGATACCAGTTGAAAAAGTGGTGAATAAGGTAGTGCAAATGAATCGCCAGATTGCCAGTGAGCTAAATCTTAAAGCTGATTGGAAACCGGATATTTATTACATTATTCTGGACTCAACCGGCAGCGCAAAGACTTTCCATGAAGTTTTCACTCTGAAAGATCTTCCATTTTTCGATTATCTAAAAAAACGAGGGTTCTATATAGCAGATCAAAGTCACAGCAATTATGACCGTACGATGCTTTCTATGTCCTCTTCGCTCAATTTTAGCTATGTAAATTATCTCAGCGACTTATTACCAAAGGACTGCAGAGATTTCACCATACCCTTTAGGCTGATGCAAAAGAACCGACTGGCATATTGTTTGAGAGAGCTTGGCTATAAAATAGTCAATGTGGGATCGAGTTTTCCGCCTACTGAATACAATCCTGACGCTGACATAAATGTCTATACTGGCTTTTGCAATGATGTTTTTCTAGGCATCGTGCATACAATGACTTTTATACGTCCATTTGAAAAGTACAGCAAACTATTGGGAGATCTTGTTAGAGACAAGAAGTCCTGGAGTTTTACGAAAGCGAATATAGATCGAGTAGTAAATATTCCTGGGCCTAAATTCGTCATGATTCATATTTTGCTTCCTCACCCTCCATTTGTTTTTGCAGCAGACGGTAGCAAATTGCCTCTGGATAAGAACTTGATAATTGAAAGTTATACTGTTGAGAAATACAGAAACCAGGCGATTTATACAATGAATCACGCGCCGCAGATGATTGATACGATAATGAAAGCTCCTGGTGGACCGTCGATTATAATTGTGCAGGGGGATCATGGCCCAGCCACAAAATTTATTCCTTTTCAATATCCTGAGGCTTATTTGAAAGAGCGCTTCGGTATACTTAACGCCTATTATTTACCGAGGTGCAAACCTGACTGCTTGTATAGTTCAATTTCGCCAGTAAATTCATTTCGAGTGATTTTGAATCACTATTTTCATGCCAGTCTTCCGTTATTACCAGACAAGAGCTATTATGCCCCGCCTGATTTTTATACTCAATTCAAACCATGGGCTGGTGAGAATAATAGCCAATTAGTAAAAAGTCACGCTATTGGCAGTGACGATGTGGGACGATAAATCGCGATAAAATTCACTGTATAGTGGCTTTTGACTTTCTCTGTACAAGATAAAGAACGCGATCAGATTCCTCAATTTTAACCCTTTCCAATATTTCAAAAAATGTTTTAAATTCTGCCTCGAATACTGACTCGCTATAGCGCTCATCAAATCCCGAATCTGGATTTGCCTGAAGCAGTCGCTTTAATTGAGAATCCGTTGGTGGAATAAACTCTATAATTAGCCAGTTGCACAGGCTTGCAAATGCTCTAGCGATACTGGCTAAAGATAGGCTATGAGTGATCGCCAGGTGATGTATCAAGGCTAATGCCATAACCATATCGGCTGGACCCCGCTCTACAAGAGACTTTGTTTCACTGCCCGCCCATCCTTGAGCGGGACTTGGGTTGGCAAGATCCATTAGTAGCGGCAAAAGATAATGGTCCTTTTCTCTTTGGCAAGCAAGGTAATTATTTTCCGTGCTGTTATGATCGCCATCCATAGCAATAGTGAAAATGTTTTGGTTACTAGCAAGGCGACTGAATTTGCCATCATTGGATCCAAGATCCCAAACCATTTTGGGCTTTGTTCTATTAAGAAGTGCCTTTACTATCGTGTATTTAGAATCCAGAGCTTTATTTGTATACGTGCATTCATCGGCATAATAAGTGCCCCAGACCGATTTTCTCTGCTTTAGTTTAAGCCCTTCCACCAAGCCTCGCAAATTGTCTAGCAAAGCCATCACCTGTCTTGAGCTTATTTTGGGCATTTGCATTTCAGAAGTATCTTTAAACTTATGCTGCGCTTGAGCGTGTAGTATCAGATGGCAAAACAAAGAAAAATTCAATTTCCCCTGCAGGGGAATGAAACTGGCCGCCAAATCCAACGGCAGCCCATCAATATAAATTCTTGAGAGCTGTCCCAAGCGATCATCTCGATAGCTCATTAAAGCTAGTGGTGCCAAAAAATGGCGGCAGAATTGTTCATACGCTATCCAGGGATTACCCTCAATATGTTCTTCAAATGAAAGGGTATCAATGAAAATTGGTTTTTCAGTTATATATTGAACATTAAATGCGGAGGCGTCCTTTAGTGTCATGCCACACTCCATAGCCATTTGTTGAATTTCCAGCGTGAGTAACGCCGCATTCTTCAATTGGCTGAAGCACCATTCGTACGGATAGGAAATAAATGGTAGGCGCTTTATCTCCAGCACTTTATAGACGCCATGCTCTAACGATAAACCAAGAGCATTTGCCGTAGTTTCTTGATGGTCCAATAATATATTTTGACTAACTAGCTTTTCATAAAGTTTGCTGGATAAGAGCAAATCAAAGTGTTTCTTATAATTTTCATTTACTGCTCTATAAATATGCTCATTGTGCTCAAAAATAAAACCTGCCGGATCTCTCAAAGACGAAGGAATTCGCTCAATTTTATTGGTCGAAGAGTTTAATATCACTAGCTAATTCCACCTATGTCTTTGGCAACCAAGTAAGTTTTCCCAAAACAAAATTTTTGTGTGTGCAGGCATTATTGTAATTTATATGTGGTCGAGGCTTCAACTTTCACTCCCAGGCAGTACTGTGCATGTTTCTTTCTGCGACGATAAAACGATATTTGTGATTGTGCGAGCCACACCGAGAATGCCTTTTAACCTCTCGCTTATTAATATATCGAGCTCTTTCGTATCTTTGCATCGTACTTTTAAAAGGTAGTCATATTCGCCTGCAACATGATGGCATTCCATTATGTTAGGAATTTTCGCCACTGCTTTTAAGAATGGTCCTCTGGATTCGTGACCCTCCAGTACTACAAAGATGAAGGCCAGGATCTTATATCCGATTACTTCATGATCGACTAAAATCCCATAGCTCTTAATAACACCTTTTCTTCAAGGCGCCGAACTCTGTCAGCAGCCGCCGGAGCCGAAATGCCCAGCTCATTTGCCAACTCACTCCATGTGATGCGGGCGTTGTGTGTTAGGTATTGAAGAGTTTGTTTTTCTAAGGAAGATATCATGTTTCTATTGCTTTACAAGCTAAAATGGACAGAATGCTTATTATTATAATATAAACTGGTAAGAAATGGTTAGGATCCAAGTCAATGAGTGCCTTTAATCTTGCTTTCGAAGATAAAAGTCTGGTTGTTGATGATTTGGAGCGTTTAATATCCGAATTTGAACGCTGTGTACTACCCAAGAAGCAATGGACTCACATTGCCCATCTTGTGGTTGGCACCTGGTATTGCGTAATCGTTCCAGCAACCCCATACTTGTGCAGGTGGCATAGATTTGCCAATATGAATTTGCTTCAGTTGCTTTCAGCAAGTGGAGTAAAGGCAGTTGGTAATTTAGGGCGGTTAAATAGTGTCAGCTTGTTTCGGTATTATTTTTTGCAGCTTCCTGCAGCTCTTTCCATTTGTCCGGCAAAAACTGATCGATCTGAGAAGTGGGTGTTGCCGGCAGACGGGCAAGTGTATCTTTAAGATAATCAAATGGATTTATTTTAAGTCGCCGGCAGGTATGAACGAGAGTCATCCAGATAGCAGCGGTATGTCCACCTTCAACAGAGCCGGCAAAGAGCCAGTTGCGACGACCAAGAACGGCGGGTCTCAATCCGTTTTCAGAAGCATTATTATGGCTTGGCACAAATCCGGTATCAGCATACAGACAAAGAGCATCCCACTGATTTTGCAGGTAAGTCAAACCTTTACCCAGAGGATCTTTGGGCAAAACACTTTGGCCTATTTCGTCAGCCCAAGATTTAAGTATTACCAGTTTTGGTTTAGACAGGCGGTGCCTGAGGTCTTTGCGTTCATCTTCGGAAAGCTCTGCTGCCACTCGCTCGATATCAAACAGGCTCTTGATGATAGCCAGGGCGTAATCAGCACGTTCGTCTTCTTTTCTAGCCTCTTCAAAATACCGAAACAGATGTGCCCAGCAACCAGCTTTAGTGGCTCCGCCTCTAATGACACCATTGAAAACATCGGCACCATCGGTAAGCAAAACTCCTTTAAAGCCGGCAAGTACTCTTTCCGGGTGTACCCCCTGGCCTGTTTCAGTAAATTTGTAGAGTATATATTTTTCATCGCGATAGAGCCAGGTAGAGCCGTTATGCGTTTTACCAAGACCTTTTTTGATTACAGGCATTGTAGTGGAATCAGATTGTATGAGGCGAGATTTGAGCATGAGCTGGTGCATACGCTTGACGATAATATCGAGCATGTCGGCAGCTTCTTTGAGCCAGCGGCACATGGAAGAGCGGGCAATGGGAACGCTCTGGGCAAGGTATATTCGCTCTTGCCGGTAGAGAGGTAAATGCCAATCAAACTTAGACACACCAATATGCGCAATCAGTCCAGGTGTTGCGTAGCCTTTGTCGATTGGCTGGTATGGCTTGGGAGCCAGTTCTACTTGTTCTTCACAGTCCGGGCAAGCATATCTATATTGTATATGCTTGAGTGTCTCAAAAATCGCCTTGATAATATCAAGCTGGTAGGAGACTTCAAAGCCAATGACTTTCCTTGGTTTTTTACAACCAGGACAAGCAAGGGTTTGCGCTTCAGTAATTTTGTGTTCAACCTCGCGTTGCTGTGGTGCATTTTTTGGAGCTGTCCTTCCGCCGCCGCCATTCTTTTTTTCTTCAGGAGCGATTTTCAAATCAGCTTTTTCAGCTTCAAGTTCGCTAAAGCTTTGATCGTAAACCATTTTGCCGGTGCCGGTGAGCGAAGATGCTGGTACTTTAGCTGAGCTTTTGCCAAAGATCATGCGATTGCGCACACGCAATTGTTGTTCTAGTTCCGCCATGCGAGCCTTAAATATTTTCACTTCTTCTGCCATTTCTACCATGCTGGACTTAAGTGTTTTAATCTCGTTGCGCAAATCAGTTATTAATTTATGGCATTCAGGAAGGTTATCTGGCAAGTAGTTTGGGTCTTCAAGGTCAGGCTTCATGATGTTTTCACTCAGTTTTGGGACAGCAACAATTATACTATATGCCACCGCCTGCGGTGGCATATGTTGGTATTAATTCTCCTTCCTTTGTTAGGTGGTAGTGAGCGTCCTAGAAGATCTCTTATGTTTCATCGAGGTCAAAAATGGTGAGCAAGGTCGGTCAAGTGGAAGCAGCTTGCTGAGGGGCGTGGCAATTTTGATCATGACAACGCAGCGGCACACTATATCTGGGGTGTGATGAATTTAGCGGTTGGTTTTATCAGGCCGTGGTAAAAAGCCACATTTAGTGTTGAGGGCTTACGATCTGGCGGCAGCAAAATTTCGTTGTTGGGGCTTCTGGGCGGCGCTAATGAATTGTGTATTTTGCGGTTGAGGCAAATTATTGGGATTTATTTTGAAGCGATGTTGGCGGCGGATAGTGGAGAGATCGATGCCGTCAAGGATGAGGCGTAATGTAGAATGGTCAATTTCCAGTCCGGCGGAGGAATAATTCTTTAAATCCGGAAAACGAAAAGTGCCACGTTGCAATTGTTTATACCAGATGGCAAAGCCATCGCTGTCCCAATAGAGCACTTTGAGTCGGTCGCCGCGCTGATTTCTAAAGATGTAAAGATCGCCAGCAAGGGGATCGAGCATCATTGATTTTCTAATCAAGCCATTGAGCCCATGAAAATTCTTGCGCATATCGGCTGGCTCAGTGCACAAAAAAATACGTAATTGGTGAGGGATGGCATTGAGCATCAAGCTTTCTCCAGTGATTGAAGTATGCAGGCCAGTGTAGATTTATCTGTGCCGGCAGACATACGGAAAACGATCTTGCTTATTTCTATTTGTTGAGCAGAATCGTGACTGTTGCTAAAATCAATGTCGGGAACTTTGAGAGCCACAAATGGCAACGGCATTTTATTTTCTGATGACTTCGCCGGATTTTTTACTTTCTGCCGCTTGATTAAGATACTTCTCCAGGAGTAAAATTGGTTGGCATTTAGCCCTTCGTCTTTGCAAAATTGGGATTGGCTCTTTCCGCTTTCGATTTGCCGACTAACTATTTCCTGCCAGTATTTCTCTTTCCTCAAATCTCTCATGCCGTTGGTCAAATCATTATCTCCGTCTATCCAGCATTACTATTTCTACAGCAAAAAATTACCACTGGATAGATGTAGTTCGTGGAACGCTTTCGGTATTGCAGTCAATTTGATCTAGATACTGCAATCAATAAACTGCGAGCAAACATACACGCATATAATGAAAGTGTGGGCACAATCAATTCAAGCACAAGCGGATATCACGAGACAATTACAGTCTTCTGGGCGCGGACAATAACTGCTTTCATTAAGTCGCGTCCAAAATCAAGATCGTTTAAAGATCTCGCTACCGCGGTTGTCGAAGCATTTGGCAATAAGCCAGGAATCTTTAGGGAGCATTATAGCTTTGATGTTATTGCTTCTATTGATGCCAGAAAATCTTGGATAGAACCCGATAAATGAGTATGTTCATTGCGCTTACTTTTTCGCTCGTTTAGCCAAAATAAAGTTAGGTATATACCAAGCTAATCCTGTCGCGGGTCCCGTATCAAAGATAACAACATAGATTCAATCCACTATTTGTGCTTAAGGATTTCCCGGAGAAGTCACGCTGCCGGGGTCAGCAAATTTGATTAGGAGGTCAGCGTAATGGTTTGCTCCATCCACAAATTGATCTTGAGAGCGGAACTGATTGCGTATGCCGTTAAATGGCTTCCAGCCAAGTGGATTAGAACGCGCATTGCCTAAAATTCCGCATAACGCTGCTGCGGTAAAGAGATCTTTTTAGTGATCGAATCAGTATTGACAGCAGTATCTGCCTTGCAAGTTTGCCCAACAATAATACCGATAAGAAAAACTATAGTGAGGTTTTTGATCATTTGCATAATTCTCCCTTTGAAAGTCCGAAAACATCTTAGCAGTTATAATTCGCATTGTAGAAAGGCAGCAGAAGCAATCGATTTTTATGTTGAACAGCTTCCTAATTCCGTGATCGAGATAACTCAAATGTACGCACCGTCTGCTAAATATCCGAAGGCCGTAAAGCACGCAGTAATTACATGGCCGAATTACAACAAGCATTTGACGCCTAGCCTATACGATTCAACCTTCTCCTTGCCAAGAAGCACGTCCTGTAAAGCTGCGCTGCACTTTATTAACATGCTATGATTGGCAATCGCTTGTATAAGCGTTATATAAACGTAAGATATGGTCAAGCCAGCAATTAGCCACTGGCAAAAATCGGTTTTGCATTGTGCGCGCGTTAAATAAATTACGATTGGCCAAAATTCGCTATTTGCTGCTGTTTATTGTGGCTATAGCAATTGTAGCCAGCATTCCAAATCCAGCTATATCATTTAGTTTTCAGCCTAAAGTTGGGCGAAAAATTAAAGGCATACCGCACGTACCTGATTTGCCACCCTGTGACTTAAAAGACAAAGCCGTTTCTAGAGACGCACTACCACTAGCTGATCTTTTAAAATTAACTGAACCATTGCGTCAACTGCAAACTCTTCGCGATCAGGCACAAAGCTACCCAGTCGGCTCTGTGCCACATGAATTGCACGAACAAATCAGAGATTTAAAAGAAGATATCACCGACAAGATTGAACAAACCCGCTTAGAAATAGATTTCACCCAGGCAGAACTAGCTGTGGATATTGCCATACAAAGCGAGTTATTGCGAGCCTATTCTGAGGACAGAGACAAAAAGGTAAATGCAGCCACCGTTTGGGGTTTACGGACAAATGGAGTCTTGTGGGCAATAGCAGAATCTTTAGACATACCCACTTATAAACAGCCGCGCTATGCAATTCCTTCAGGCTCAATCGGTATAGTGGCTGGGGTCGTGCCTGGGCTCTTTTCTTTACTGGCTGTACATGAGGAAAAGGGTGATCGTTATCAGGGCAAAACCAGACCTAATATGCTCTCCAAAATTTTTGGTTATCCAACTACTCCACAAATAGAATTTCCAGATAGCATCATGGCTTATTTGCGCACAGTACCAGTTAAGGTGCCGGGCGGACAACCAAGACTTGATTATTTAATTAGCCGCTGGGAAGTTGACGAAAATATTCACTCATTTACCGATATACATTCAAAACAACAGCTTGATGTAATAACTGGGGCAGTAGAATCTAATCTTACTATTCAAATAGTGAGCGATCGCCTAACCATGCTGCAACAACTAAGCGCGGTGGTTTACCAAATAAATCGTCCCCTCTTAGAGCTGATGATGGTAGTGACCGGCACAAAGCGTATAAACTAATTGGCATGCAGAGACTAACCTATTGCGCCTGCTTGGATGAACGACATCCTACGTATCTTCTTGCAACTGCTCCGCGTACCGTTGACAAGGTTATGTATATAATATTGTGAAAGATCGGATCGCGGTTTCAAATCCCCCTGTCGGCTAAGTTTTTAGAGTGGGCGTATTTTATGTCGTATGTTGTCGTCACTTTTTATCATTTTTTCGACTTTCCCGAATTTAAACAAAAGCAAGCAGACCTAAAATCAGAAATGCTTAAACTTGGTATTAAGGGTTCATTACTCATTGCGTCTGAAGGAATTAATGGCACACTCTCTGGGACCCGTGAGATCTATTGACTCTTACTATTTTGTATCTTCAGACACACATTACTAAAAGCGAGTTTGAATATAAGGAGAGCACATGCGAGCGTCAACCATTTGGCCGTGCCAAAGTGCGGCTTAAGAAAGAAACTATCTCATTCGGTGCTCCTATCAAAAGCAAGCCTGGAACATACGTTGAAGTGTGCAATTGGAATGCACTCATTAATAATCCTGATGTTGTACTGCTTGATACTCGTAATGACTATGAGGTGCATGTAGGTACATTTAGAGGTGCGCTTAATCCAAACATCCGCAATTTTAAAGAGCTGCGTGGCTTTGTTCGTAAAGCCTTAAAACCAGCAGAACATAAAAAAATCGCCACATATTGCACTGGCGGTATACGCTGCGAGAAATTTTCTGCGTGGCTTCTGGATCAAGGATTCGCAGAAGTCTATCAACTCAAGGGCGGCATTTTAAAATATTTGGAAGAAATCCCGGAAGCACAAAGTCAATGGCAAGGTGAATGCTATGTATTCGATGATCGCGTCGCATTAGGTCATGGACTTGTGCCATCTGCTACTGTTACTCGTTGCAGAGCGTGCGGACATTCACTGACGGCAGAAGAATCGATCCGGCAATTCTTATCCTAATTCTACTTGCTGTCCTTATTGTCCTTCCTAGATAAAGCTCGGACCCTACGTATCTTCTTGCAAGTGCTCCGCGTACCAAGTTTCGCCTATTTCTATTTTATTTCGCCCCTGGGACTGCCGCAATGTATTTGTGTCACGCAGAGAATAGATGCAGCCGCAATATTGCTGGGCGTAGAATTCTTCGCGTTTGGCAATTTCGTACATGCGCGCCGAGCCACCGGATTTGCGCCAGTTATAGGTCCAGTAGGTTACATCCGGATAATGCGAAGCCGCACGCAGTCCGCTTTGGTTAATCTGCTCCATGTTTTTCCAGCGCGAGATCCCGAGTGAACTGGTGATTACTTTAAAGCCATGCTCATGTGCATAGAGAGCAGTGCGTTCAAAGCGCATATCAAAGCAGGCGCTACAGCGTATTCCGCGTTCCGGCTCATGTTCCATACCCCGCGCACGAGCAAACCAGTTCTGTACATCATAGTCTGCATCAACAAACGGGATACTCATTTTTTCGGCAAAGCGAATATTTTCCTCTTTACGAATTTCGTATTCCTTTTTCGGATGGATGTTGGGGTTATAGAAAAAAATAGTGAGATCAATGCCGTTTGCAAGCATCTGCTCCATAAGCTCGCTGGCACAGGGCGCGCAACAGCTATGCATCAGCACGCGCCGTTCTCCTTTTGGCGGACTTAAATCGATATGCTTGACTGGTTTAATAGTTTGCATATATACATAATAACAAACTAACCCATTACTGCAATTAGCAATGTGCTAATGCCATATTTTGCCAAAAATAGAGTATTATTTTTATTTCTAAAATATTGCGGTGATCTTAAAAATGAATAGACCTCCAGTGGCTTTCTTTTTGTTGGCGATAATGATGGTGATTAGTGAATCCCGTGCATTAGCACAAGAGCCAAACCAAAAAGATCCACAAACGGGCTTGACTTATGAGCAGACTGTCGAAATGAACCGATTGTCTATCCAATCAAATGCACTATTAGAAAAAAACGATTGGGTTAACGCACGTCCTTTGTTCGAACAGATTTGCAAGCTAAATCCTAAGCCAAGTGCTAATGTGGCCGGCTTACACTGTAATCTCGCAACCGCGTGTATGTATATGGGTGACAAAAAAGAAGCTCTCCGAGAATTTCAAATCGCTTTTGCCATGAATCCTCATGACGCGTCAATAGCACGTGGTCTTGCTAGCTATTATTTCGTAGTGGGAGATACAGAAAATGGTAAGCTCTGGCTGCATAAATGCATTGACACTGCGCAACCTACGGAAAGTGACTTAATCTCTGAAGCAAAGTCTACGCTAGCTACTATGTCGCAAGCTGGTGCCCAACCAGGAAAGGGCGACAAAAATTCGCCGGATTATTTGAGCGATCTTTTTAACGGCAAAGGCGCAAGATGGCCAAGTGACAAAATCCCACTAAAGATCTTTTTTGTGCCCGCATCCTCAGTTCCGCACTACCGAAAAGAATTTAAGTCCACGCTCGAAGATGCATTTAATGAGTGGACAGCTGCCACAGGTGGCCGGCTTTCGTGGATTGAGGTGCCTACCGCCGATAAAGCCGACATTGTATGTGTATGGAAAGACAACCCAGGAGCGGCTGTGAGTGAAGGAGGGAGAATGACGCCTGAGGGTGGCCAGACTTCTGATGGAACATGGCTCTTTGAACATGCGACCGTGACTCTGTTCGCGCTTTCCAAGGATCCTTTTTCTCCTAACGAGGAGCTAAAGCCAATGAGCGAAGAGGAGGCCCAGTGGACCTGTAAACATGAAGTAGGTCATGCGTTAGGCATGTACGGGCACTCTTCGAATTCCGACGACATTATGTTTTATAGCTTGTCCCTCAAGCCGGTAACCCAGTTGTCACAACGGGACAAAAACACTATTATGCGTGTATATCAGAGTTACCCAGTAAAGATGTCTCTGAGCAAACGTTTTTGATAGAGGGGAATAATGAGAAATCAAATCATCGATTACCTGCTTGTTTTAACAATAATCTGGTTTAGCACAGGTAGTATTTGTCGGGCTGACCAAGTAAGTTGGCAACAACATATTGACGCCGGACTGAATGCAATTAAACAAAATCAAGATGGGGAAGCAGAAAAAGAATTTTCATTGGCCATAGCTGAAGCAGAGAAGGATGGCCCTAACAATGAACATCTTGCGCACAGTCTAAATAATTTAGGGGCCGTTTATTTAAAAGAAGGCAAGGACAAGGAAGCAGAACCCATCATAAATCGCGCTGTGGAACTTGCCAAACAAGTATATGGAAGTGACAGTGCTACGACGGTCTTTTTTGCTAAAAATTTGTTTCCTATTTACCTCGGAAAACATGAGATTGACAAAGCTGAAGAAAATGCAAGATGGCGCCTAGAAGTAAATGAAAAGAAATTAGGCCCACTAAGTCCTGAGGTAGCCGATAGTCTCTTTGCCTTAGCGCAAGTCTTGGATACAAAGCAGAAATATAGTGAAGCAGAGCCATTATATAGAAGGGCTTTGGTTATTGACAGCAATGTCTTAGGAAACAGCGCACCTCTAGTACAAGATATAAGACGAAGATTGGACAGGGTGCAAAGCTTGCTAAGGCCGCAAACGGGAAAATTAGAATCAGCGCGTGCAAGCGCTTTTACTGCTGTACAGGCGGGTGATTACTCAACAGCTCTTCCAATCTTAAAGGATATTGTTGATCAAGCTCCGCACAGTGCAATGGCTAATTGGGATTATGGTGGCACGTTATTTTCCAGTGCTAGTCGATATTATACTAAAGGCAAAAATCCTCCTTTTTCGGATGAAGCAATGCCCATTTTGAAAGAAGCTGAGGTTTATTTGAAAAAAGCAGCCAAGCAATTTGGAGAAAGCTCCCCTACAGAAAAAGTCTTAAAATCACAAGCTTATTATCTTCTGGGCGATATATATCATTATGCTTTTGATTCGATTGATAAGGCAGAATCTGCATACAATAAAGCAATTCAAATCAATCCAAAAAATGATAGTGCTCAGAGGGAATTGAATAAGCTTGCAGCTAAACGCATAGACGATAATAAGTAATGTCGATAAATGGGCAGCAATATCTCTTTTGCTGATTACTCGATCACGTTTGATTTGCGAAGTAATTCGATGAGCCCAGACAGTTAAGACCCCGAATCCTATTTTATAATTCTAAAAAGTTTCGGAGGCGCGTCAAATAATTGACCGTTAATATCCTCAATATGGATATCTTTTGCCGCAGGCATAGTATAGGTTTTACCGTCTTCATAATCGATAAGCATCTCTAAGGGGCCGGATTCCAAAGCATCGCTCAGGTATTTTTTCAGTTGCTCAACATTTGATTTTGCCGTATTTTGTTTAATTCGAGAAAGCGTTCCACGAACTACATCTATCCAGTGGTAATTTTTTGCTGTAGAAATAGTAATGCTGGATAGACGGAGATAATGATTTGACCAACGGCATGAGAGATTTGAGGAAAGAGAAATACTGGCAGGAAATAGTTAGTCGGCAAATCGAAAGCGGAAAGAGCCAATCCCAATTTTGCAAAGACGAAGGGCTAAATGCCAACCAATTTTACTCCTGGAGAAGTATCTTAATCAAGCGGCAGAAAGTAAAAAATCCGGCGAAGTCATCAGAAAATAAAATGCCGTTGCCATTTGTGGCTCTCAAAGTTCCCGACATTGATTTTAGCAACAGTCACGATTCTGCTCAACAAATAGAAATAAGCAAGATCGTTTTCCGTATGTCTGCCGGCACAGATAAATCTACACTGGCCTGCATACTTCAATCACTGGAGAAAGCTTGATGCTCAATGCCATCCCTCACCAATTACGTATTTTTTTGTGCACTGAGCCAGCCGATATGCGCAAGAATTTTCATGGGCTCAATGGCTTGATTAGAAAATCAATGATGCTCGATCCCCTTGCTGGCGATCTTTACATCTTTAGAAATCAGCGCGGCGACCGACTCAAAGTGCTCTATTGGGACAGCGATGGCTTTGCCATCTGGTATAAACAATTGCAACGTGGCACTTTTCGTTTTCCGGATTTAAAGAATTATTCCTCCGCCGGACTGGAAATTGACCATTCTACATTACGCCTCATCCTTGACGGCATCGATCTCTCCACTATCCGCCGCCAACATCGCTTCAAAATAAATCCCAATAATTTGCCTCAACCGCAAAATACACAATTCATTAGCGCCGCCCAGAAGCCCCAACAACGAAATTTTGCTGCCGCCAGATCGTAAGCCCTCAACACTAAATGTGGCTTTTTACCACGGCCTGATAAAACCAACCGCTAAATTCATCACACCCCAGATATAGTGTGCCGCTGCGTTGTCATGATCAAAATTGCCACGCCCCTCAGCAAGCTGCTTCCACTTGACCGACCTTGCTCACCATTTTTGACCTCGATGAAACATAAGAGATCTTCTAGGACGCTCACTACCACCTAACAAAGGAAGGAGAATTAATACCAACATATGCCACCGCAGGCGGTGGCATATAGTATAATTGTTGCTGTCCCAAAACTGAGTGAAAACATCATGAAGCCTGACCTTGAAGACCCAAACTACTTGCCAGATAACCTTCCTGAATGCCATAAATTAATAACTGATTTGCGCAACGAGATTAAAACACTTAAGTCCAGCATGGTAGAAATGGCAGAAGAAGTGAAAATATTTAAGGCTCGCATGGCGGAACTAGAACAACAATTGCGTGTGCGCAATCGCATGATCTTTGGCAAAAGCTCAGCTAAAGTACCAGCATCTTCGCTCACCGGCACCGGCAAAATGGTTTACGATCAAAGCTTTAGCGAACTTGAAGCTGAAAAAGCTGATTTGAAAATCGCTCCTGAAGAAAAAAAGAATGGCGGCGGCGGAAGGACAGCTCCAAAAAATGCACCACAGCAACGCGAGGTTGAACACAAAATTACTGAAGCGCAAACCCTTGCTTGTCCTGGTTGTAAAAAACCAAGGAAAGTCATTGGCTTTGAAGTCTCCTACCAGCTTGATATTATCAAGGCGATTTTTGAGACACTCAAGCATATACAATATAGATATGCTTGCCCGGACTGTGAAGAACAAGTAGAACTGGCTCCCAAGCCATACCAGCCAATCGACAAAGGCTACGCAACACCTGGACTGATTGCGCATATTGGTGTGTCTAAGTTTGATTGGCATTTACCTCTCTACCGGCAAGAGCGAATATACCTTGCCCAGAGCGTTCCCATTGCCCGCTCTTCCATGTGCCGCTGGCTCAAAGAAGCTGCCGACATGCTCGATATTATCGTCAAGCGTATGCACCAGCTCATGCTCAAATCTCGCCTCATACAATCTGATTCCACTACAATGCCTGTAATCAAAAAAGGTCTTGGTAAAACGCATAACGGCTCTACCTGGCTCTATCGCGATGAAAAATATATACTCTACAAATTTACTGAAACAGGCCAGGGGGTACACCCGGAAAGAGTACTTGCCGGCTTTAAAGGAGTTTTGCTTACCGATGGTGCCGATGTTTTCAATGGTGTCATTAGAGGCGGAGCCACTAAAGCTGGTTGCTGGGCACATCTGTTTCGGTATTTTGAAGAGGCTAGAAAAGAAGACGAACGTGCTGATTACGCCCTGGCTATCATCAAGAGCCTGTTTGATATCGAGCGAGTGGCAGCAGAGCTTTCCGAAGATGAACGCAAAGACCTCAGGCACCGCCTGTCTAAACCAAAACTGGTAATACTTAAATCTTGGGCTGACGAAATAGGCCAAAGTGTTTTGCCCAAAGATCCTCTGGGTAAAGGTTTGACTTACCTGCAAAATCAGTGGGATGCTCTTTGTCTGTATGCTGATACCGGATTTGTGCCAAGCCATAATAATGCTTCTGAAAACGGATTGAGACCCGCCGTTCTTGGTCGTCGCAACTGGCTCTTTGCCGGCTCTGTTGAAGGTGGACATACCGCTGCTATCTGGATGACTCTCGTTCATACCTGCCGGCGACTTAAAATAAATCCATTTGATTATCTTAAAGATACACTTGCCCGTCTGCCGGCAACACCCACTTCTCAGATCGATCAGTTTTTGCCGGACAAATGGAAAGAGCTGCAGGAAGCTGCAAAAAATAATACCGAAACAAGCTGACACTATTTAACCGCCCTAAATTACCAACTGCCTTTACTCCACTTGCTGAAAGCAACTGAAGCAAATTCATATTGGCAAATCTATGCCACCTGCACAAGTATGGGGTTGCTGGAACGATTACCGATTTCAGATGATCGTGAATAAGCTTAGCTAAAAATGCGTAAGCATCTTCCTGAGTAATATGGATCAATTGTTCAGCGCTAGTAGGCATAGGATAAAAACCTCAATGATGAATAGTAGTTCTGATTACTTTAGGCACCTAATTATTATGTACGCCTTACAACCATTTGTACATACATTAAATGACAAAAGTTGACACCTGCCACATCAGCAGTTACAATTAAATCCTTAGTTCAAGGGGTGGGATTTATGTCAGCGAATGATAACGATATTGGCAGCGAAGCACGTGTTAACATGCGCTGGCCAAAAGAGCATCTTGACATAGTAATGGAGGCTGCCAAAAAATTGGACATGCCTTATCAAACATATATAAGAAAGACGGCTTTAACCGCAGCCTCCGCAGATCTATCAGGTGCTAATACAGCAGGAGGAAATAGCATGCAACAGCTACAACCAATCGATAATATTTTGAGAGCTTTTGAAAGCCTAAATTTAGTTCAAAGTGAATTACTGAAATTTTTCC
Organism: Candidatus Melainabacteria bacterium; assembly: GCA_963767815.1. GTDB lineage: Bacteria > Cyanobacteriota > Vampirovibrionia > Obscuribacterales > Obscuribacteraceae > CAVYFJ01. The sequence goes on from CAVYFJ010000005.1 coordinate 594,348, forward strand.
CAGTTGAGTATCAATGGAAGGAAATTGTTCCTCGTGGCAGTCTTCAGGCTTACTTTCGCTTTCGGAATATTCAATGTGGACTTCACTTTGGCTGGTCAGATCATTTTTCAGAGCATGAATTTCGCCTGAACCATCTCGTATGGTTCGCTACAACGAATCTGGACCACATTTGAGCATTTGGTTTGAAGAATCCGGGAGCCGAATGCAAGCACCATCTTGGGTCTTCAAGTATATCAACTACAATGGCATGCCTGCTTGGCATCCAGTTTGGGATCGGAATGGGTCAACAAAGCCCAAAAGCCCCAGTGAGGTGGCATTGCTTTGTGTAGAGGCAGTCTGTGCATTTGGAGTAGATCTTTATAGCTTTCAGCAAGAAGTGCATGAAGTTCTTAAAGCAGCGTATAAAGACAACCGGATTTTGAAGAAAAGCCCTAATGGTTCAGACCCTCTGGAACTTTTTGTTGGTGGAAAACGTTTTATCAATTGGCCCAGTGAAATAGTTCAGGCATTACATACTCAAGATTTTGTAAGTAGGCAGACAATTAGCTCTCATAATGAATATAGTTACAACCTCACAAATAAAGCAAAGTCCGCAATAGCAAGTATGGAGAATCTTCAAGAATTATTTAATGGTTACATTTCTGATCGCAATACATCTACAACGGATGTTGCATGTTTAATTGTTCCCTTTCTTTTGCGCCATAAATTAGGAATTGCTGATGCCACACTACAAGGTAAGCTGGAAAAATTAGCTACTGCTCTCGTCGCTTATACAAGGCGCACATCCGATACCGCAGATGGTGTTCATTACATTCGGTTGGTTGTTAATCATACTGCATTGAAAGATTATTCAAAGCGGCTGAATACCTATGAGTTGGGAGCGTTTAACGCTGCTGAACCGGATCAGATGACAATCGCAATGTTAAATAGCTGTTTATGCAGCATAGATTCAAATCCTCATGTGGCTGGATCTAAATCGAGAGTCGAACAATTAGCAGTGATAGCTTAGTTGGGAAGTTACAATAATCCGCAGTTAAGGTCATATAGAGGTATTAAATGACGCCCAGACCAAAAGTTTTCATTAGTTGCGGGCAGCAAACACCTGAAGAAATTAAATTGGGTGAAGACATTGCTACTTTGGTAGAAAAAGCTGGGTATGCACCTTATTTTGCCCAGAAGGTGTCTAGTGTTCAAAGTCTAACAGAAAACATATTTGAACAATTACGTTCCTGCCAGGGTTTCATTACCGTTATGCATGATAGGGGAATAATAAATCATTCAAAGACCGGGAAAGTGATAGAAGGTAGAAGAATATCAGTATGGATTGAACAGGAAATTGCAATTGCTGCCTTTATGCAGAGCGTCATGGACAAGAAGCTAGAAATATTAGCTTTTGAGCAACGCGAAGTTAAACGAGAAGGGGTTAGGCAATTTATACAGTTGAATCCTATTCAATTTGATTCCGATAATGAGATATTGCCAGAGATAGAGAGCACTTTAAGAAACTGGCGACTACCTAGTCCAGATGAAAGTGCACCGAATCGAATGCAGGAATGGCTTGAGGAATGTCATACTGGTTGGCTAGTAACCATAGATCGTGAAGAGCCTAATGCGCTGACCGACAAGTTCGGGGATGGGTACTTTACCATCGCTTACCAAATCCTGAATTTAGAGGATAAACTGAATCTGACTGACTTGCGCCGCTTTATGAACGGAGCTGGCCCTGGACCTATGGAACCGCAATTGTGGGCTATTACAAACCGAGAAGGAGGACAGCCTTATCAAGGCGAGAAAAATATTCTGGAATGTTATTTTGGTGGGAGAGAATTACCTGGGGCAGGATCTGAATTTTGGAGAGCAAGGACGGACGGCTTTTTGTTTTCACGAAATGGTCATAGAGAAGATATGCCCGAAAAAGATATGCGAGAACCTGGAACAGCAATTTGGTTTAAAACACCCATCTTTCTGATTGGGTATGGATTGAAACATGCTTCTCGATTAGCCAAATTGATGAACAAATCAGCCCATCATATAAAATTTGTTGCAAGCTGGACAGGTGTTCTAAACCGAGAATTAGTCGACCTTGTCAGTTACGACATTTCTAAAACCTTCCTTGCCAAAAAAAATATTTGTAAGATGAAGCAAATCGACGTGGGGCTACTTCCAGTCTCTGTTGACGAGATAGACAACAATCTAGTAGAAATACTCGTCGAGCCTGTATGCCAAGTTTATAGTGCTTTCAATTATGATGCTGATGAAGCCGCTATCAAACGCATAATAACAAACATTTTTCAGCCCTCTGTTAGGGTTGGCTGATTATTCATAACGCTCAGAAATGCTGTCCGGCACATTTCGGGTCCTGGAAGCTGATTGACGACAGGTCTGAAATAGTAGTATTTACATTACTATCCTATCTCAACTATTCACAATTGGGTCACTTTGTGAACAGTCTCCTTGATGCAATGCTTCCGCTGCTGGTGCCAGTTATTTTTGCAAGCAGCAATAAAGTTGAGTAGAAGTCACTTAAAAAAGACAACCACTGCCCTTCATAAATTACCACTGGACAGCCATTGAAGCACTTCGTTGATAATTTCTATTATAAGACAGCACTTTATCAACGTCTACCAATGGCACAGCAATGTTTCTGAGTTGCCCATTATGAACAATAGTTAGATGTCTAAGTTGTCCTGGTCTACCACGACATTGATTTTCGAAAGTAATAAAATTTATTGGCTGCCCTTCCACTGCAACAACCTTATCACCAGGAACAATTCCTAAAGACCAAAGTTGGCTGGGTGGATATTCTTCAACAATGGCTCCATCCAGATTTTTACTTATTTTAATGCCCACGACACCTATAAGTGACTCACCATGATTTGTTGAAATTTGCACTGGCCCAGGGTGATTGTTCAACGCAACCCTAATAGTTGTTTGGCATGTGCTGTTAGGGCTGGCTGCTCTGACTGGCAATCCAGTTAAAATAGCAACGCTAATGATAAATACTAATAGTAATGACCTACGCATAGCTGCTGCCTGTCCTCGCTTTTATTATGAGGTTAGCATAAACAGATAAAACAGAAATCGCCTTTTTGAGCGAGTTATGATTGCCTATCTAATAGATAGCAGCGGTCTTAAACGCAGATAACCGGCATCTGTGATTTTATCTACAACTTGAAATGAACAGTGTCTTTTTTGAGTGAACTGGACAATTTTAGCTCACATTGCCTTTTTAGTCGAAGCACATTGACTGGCTTACCTTGGCGAATATTGTTGGACTTGAGTTCCTCAATCATGGCTGACAGGTTTATAGGTTCAGCAACAGGTTTCCATATTACCCTATTTTTCTTTACCTGCTCAAGTCCACTGCCACCCCAGCAGAACTGACACCCGTCGTATGTTTCTATCTCTTGAACTGAAGCGGGAAAGGTTTGCCGAAGTTTGGAAACAAAATCTACCAACTCATAAAATCGAATGTCTGTTCTTGAGCCAGATTTTCTACTCTGGCAATCGGCACAGTAACCAGACCAATGGTTGCTACCTGATAAAGGTGAGCCAGCAAACGAAGTAATTAACACCGTACCACCACAACCTGAATCTGGACATGGTTGAACTAGCAATCGGTTTTGCCACCCCGATATAAGGTAACCTAAAAATAACTGCCCATCGCCACCAACATATGGCCAGGAACAACAGGCAAAAGATGGAGAACAAAAGAAATAATCTCGGCAAGCCAGGATATCTTGTTCATGTTTCAGAATTAAGTCTATGTTTTGGCTAAATAATTGCCAATCTGCCTCTAAATCTTTATTGGCAGACTCATCAGGCCCGTAGCCACGAGAAATAATAGCCATGTTTTGTCCTTTGCAAGATTGTTCGGCTTGGTCACTTTTTTAGGACATCTTCCCCTATTAACCATTATCCGGCTTTTGAGAGATTTTGGGTGAGGTTTCTAGCCCATTCACAACCATTTCACCCCTTTAAAAGGCTCCCAGGGTGCGCTAATGCACAATTTTATGCTTCCTCAAACTAAGAATTGGCTGTTAATTTCAGAAATTCTAGATTGAATTCAATCAGAGTATTATAGTCGTTTAAATGCGGACAGTGCTAGTTGACGAGCAATCTTATGAATCACTATCGGGTAAGGATAATTGCTACCAAGTTTGACTCCGGCCGCTGTTAATTCTTCAACTGGAGCAAGCCAGGGCTGATGAATCCATTGAGGAGATAGCTTTTTAAGTTCTGGTATCCAACGCTGCACATAAGTACCATCCGGATCAAATTTTTCTCCTTGTAGTGATGGATTAAAGATACGAAAATATGGGGATGCATCAGCGCCACATCCTGCTGTCCATTGCCATCCCAAAGTATTGTTAGCTAGATCGGCATCAACTAATGTGTCCCAAAACCATCTAGCACCTTCTTGCCAGGGAATGAGAAGATCTTTGACTAAAAAGAAGCGACAATCATCCTGACACGATTGTGCATCCAACCTGTATGCCACAATTCTCTCATACCAGCATCAACGATAGGATAACCAGTTTGACCGTGCTGCCATGCCTTTAAATATTTTTTGTTGCTAGACCAGGGAAATTTATTGAACTGCTGCCGGAATGGTTTATCCGTGGTCTGTGGAAAATAATATAAAAGATAGTGAGCAAACTCGCGCCATGCTAGTTGACGCAAATAAGATTCACTGGCAAAAGATGTTTTTGGCTCTAACAAAGAATGTTGTCTAACAGCATGCCAAATTATTCTGGCACTTATTTCACCAAAATGCAGATAGGGAGATAATCGTGAAACAACACATAAATCTGGGCGGTCTCTGTCCTGGCTATAATTTGCTAATCCATCTTTCAGAAATTTACGCAATGCTGCTTGTGCCCCCTTTTCGCCAGGCTGCCACGATTCTCTAATTCCTGTTGTCCAGTTAATGTTGGGCAGCAATTTCAGGTCTTGTATTTTCAAACTCTTAAGTGCCGCCCCTTTTGTTATTAATGGCGAGTGGCTAAGGGAGCGCGGTTTGGGCAGTGGTGGCTCATGTTCAGGCAGAGCACAAAGTGTTTTCCAGAAAGGAGTAAAAACTTTGAATGGCGTATTACTTTTATTCAAGATTTGCTCTGGCTGAAAGAGCAGATTGGCATTATAGGAATGAATTTCTACGTTGGCTTGGGCAAATATATCAAACACCCGTTGTTCTTGCTCGTGAGCCCAGGGCTCGTAACGGCGATTATAGAAAATTGCTTTGGCGAATACTTCTTGAGCAATTGCAAGAAGAATCTTTGGCACAGAACCTTGTTGAATTATCAGTTGCATATGCATTTGGGTTAGAGATTCCGATAATGCTGCTAGCGAGTGATGGAGCCACCAGCGACTGGCAGCTCCAGGCGACCAATTACCTTCTTCCTGCGGCGCATAAATAAAAACAGGCACAATGTAAGAATAAGAGGATATGGCATTAAGTAAAGCCGGGTTATCAGCTAATCTCAAATCATTGCGAAACCAGACTAGAGCGGATGCTTTGTTCATACATATTAATTCGGTTGAAATGGGAAGAATAGTCTTATAGATGTGGGACAATCATTGTAATCTGCTTTTGCGTTTTATCTATGGCAATCTGGAGACAAATTTTTGGAAAGTTTGAAAGATAAACCAATTTTAGTTACTGGTGCAACTGGTTATGTGGGAGCAAGACTTGTGCCCAGACTGCTGCAAGCGGGTTATAGAGTGAGAGCAATGGCACGATCGGCAACAAAGTTACGTGGGCGTCCATGGGCTAACCATGAAAATCTAAAAATCATTGCTGCCGATATTTTCAATCAAGATGAACTTTTGCAAGCCATATCAGGATGCAGTGCCGCTTACTATTTAATTCATTCCATGAATCCGCAAAATAAAGATTTTGTCGAAGCAGATAGACGAGCAGCCGATAATTTTCGTCAAGCTGCCGAAAGAGCTGGATTACAGCGAATAATATATTTGGGTGGACTGGGTGAAAATCAATCAGATTTGAGCAAACATCTGCGTTCAAGGGCTGAGGTTGCTCAGATTTTGTGTTCTGGCACCGTGCCAGTGACCGTTCTAAGGGCTGCAATGATTATTGGCTCTGGCAGCGTTTCTTTTGAGATATTACGTTACCTTGTTGATCACTTACCAATTATGATTACTCCCAGATGGGTGCGCACACCATCGCAGCCGATTGCCATTCGCAATGTCTTAGAATATTTAATTGCTTGTTTGGATAACGAACAAACAATAGGACGTGTTTTTGATATTGGCGGTTCTGAAGTCTTAAGTTATCAGGCTTTGATGGACATATATGCTGAAGAGGCGGGACTGGGCCGCCGTATTGTCATTCCTGTACCATTTTTTACGCCACGCCTTAGTTCATTATGGATTCATCTAGTAACACCAATACCAGCTTATATCGCTCGTCCATTAGCCGATGGGCTACGCAATCCAGCTGTTTGTAAGGAAAATAGTATTCGATCAATCGTTCCCTTAAAATTATTAGACTGCCGCTCTGCCATAAAACTAGCTGTTGAACGTATTAATTTGCAGGCAGTAGAAAGTCATTGGACTGATGCAGGAGCAATGCCACCTGATGAATGGTGCACAACCGGCGATCCAGCTTGGGCCGGTGGTACTGCTTACGAAGACCGGAGGAAAATTATTGTTGATGCGACACCAGAGGATCTCTGGCAGGTTTTAGTGCGTCTAGGTGGAACACGAGGTTGGTACTACGGTACATGGCTATGGAGGCTGAGGGGCCTTCTGGATAGGCTTATGGGTGGAGTAGGACTGGGTAGAGGCAGGCAGAGGGCTGGTGAAATACTACCAGGAGATGTGCTCGATTTCTGGCGGGTTTATGCAGTTCAACCTAATCAGAGATTATCATTGATTGCTGAAATGAAATTATCTGGCCAAGCTACGCTTGAATTTCGTATTCATCCAGCCGGAAATAATAGAACTGAGCTTGAACAAATTGCCCGGTTTCGTCCCACCGGTCTGAGTGGCATTGCTTATTGGAAAGCGGTTACCCCATTCCATGCCATCGTATTTAATGGCATGCTCAAAGGTATAGCTCACGCCAGTATTCAACAAACCATGTCCGAATCCAATAAAATATAGCAGATCTTTCCCATACTAGAGCCCACTAGGCTTTTTGAGTTATATCAGGTGGGGGTTTTTCCCATCAAATACCATTTTGCCCCTTCTGGGGGCTTGCAGCGGGCGCTAATGCGATATTTTTGGTGCTTTTCGCATGCAAAAGCTACTTCTAAGTTCCAATCTGTAGTCTTATCTCATAATCAGCCCAGCCTGATCAAATAAGAGCGAACCTAAGAAAATTTCTCAACTTGGAACGGCAGATAATCTCGGTTCGTTCCAGGCAAAATAAATTGGTTCGTTCCAAGTTGAAATAGTTAAATTATTTGGCCTTTATTTGAGCCCAACGGTTAAACCCTTGAGTGGAATTTCGCTGTCCGTGTAGAGGCAGCCAGCGGGCATTGATGCATTTTTAATGTTCTTAAGACCAGGTAAACATCGTTATCAGTTATTGTGCCCTGAATACGAAGGACAAAATTTGGGTAAGTTACGACAATAGGGCTGGAGCATGCAAAATGAAACCGGATTTGCAGATTTATTTCGACGCCAGATCAATAGAAAGTCTGGTTGGCACAATCCGGGACATTCCGGATACTTTGCACGATCTTTCAGCAGGGACTGAAGATCCAATTAATAGACCAGCCAGTCTATTAAGCCCTTTTTACTTCAAAAGATCAAAGGGCCGCCCTATAAGGCTACCAGAACAGACAATTCATGCTTCGCGCACACTTTTTTATAGCAAATATGCCTCTAAAGAACTATCTGAATGGTCCGTGTTGATTGCGGCTGGTGATAGTGCTCGCTGCCAATATAAGCTAAAAGAGAGTGAAGTATTTTATAACCATGCATTAGAGGTGGCACAGCGGTTTTTGCCCAGCGATGTCATTGCTCATTCTTTGCTTTCAGTATATTGGTCTCATTATTTGTATGCCTGGTGTAAACAGGACGAAGCCAATATAGACAAGGCAATTATTAGTAGTGAAGTGCTAATGCAATTTCTGAAAAAAATTTCCGCTGATCATCTACAGAATGAATTGATTAGCGGTCTTCATTTTTACATAGACCCTCGTATTGAAATGCTTAAATATTTAAGCCAGCACGATGCTGAGCCTACCAATAATGAAGAACAAGACTTAAAAATCTTGCAAGGTGTCCTTAATAAATATCTTGAGTGTAATTACAACCATAATCAATCTGTTTCGCCGACAAAACCCGGAACTGCGAGTCTGAATTACAAGAGCTGCCTTAAAGAGCCGCGAAGCGTTCTGTCCTATAGATGTCGAATGGATCTACCTAAAGATCATGAGCACGATCATTTCATATCTGAACCTTCCTATGCCCCCAGAAACGATACTGAAGTCGAGATATTGTCTAATGGAGATCCTCACGGTATTTTGTACGATATGGTAAGAGAGCATTGTTATCCTGATCCACCCAACTATCACATTGCTCGGTGGAAAGACTGGTTTCGAATCGTTGATCCAGGATTATTTCAGGATGGTGCCATTAAAGAAACAATCAAAGAGCGTCTTTCTTATTTTATTAAAGACCGGGAATTTATTCTCAAGTCTTATTGTAAGGACAATAGTCTTGATTTGTCATTATTTCCACTACCAACTTTGACAAAGGTGAAGGAGCCCAAATTTAGACATTTTGGTCCTGAAAATACTTGGATAGATAAAGTAGACAGATGGTTAAGGCAAATAGATTTTCCTGTAGCGTTTTTTATCAGATATGTAATTATAATGGCCCTATTAGGACAGCTGTTAATTCTAAATATTCCACCGGCTGCTCCAATATGGACACAGTTAATGGTCTTATTCGTTGCAATAACAACTTTAGTCACCATAGAAATGCCGGTAAGATACTTTAGTTGTAAAAGTGCTTTAAGGCGAGCCAGGTCAGAACCTATTATTCGTCCGGCAGAAACAGAATTGACTATATTACTTAGTGATCTTAAAGATTGGGGGCGGTCACTGGTTAGCTCTATGCCTGGTGCACTTCACATGCCGGATCTGCGCAACGTCAAAACAACTATTCACAGATCGCATCCTCATCCTGATAAAAAGCTTACTCGATAAGCATAGTATCAGAGGTAATAATCAAGCCAAAAATATTTTCAACATTTATTCGTCCGGAAAAAATAACTTTAAATATAGAGATTGTAGGACAAGGTGTAAATGGTCCGCATATTTTTGTTTTCTGGTTTGATTCACCAAGGTCGATCTTCCTAGCCGAACAGTCCCTGCGGATAATAAACTATGCGAGGGATGAGATATGCAGGCTGCTGACGTGTAGACTTGATAGTCACGAAAAATTTGTTTGCCTGCCGGGTGATAAAAAGTCGTTTCGTTATTATGATGATAGGGTTCTTGTTCAGTATTGGCCAGTATATGATCCTCAAACGAATAAACGATGGTGGTCGACTGCAAGGAAGGAAACATTTTAGACTGACAATGGAAAGCCAAGCACCAAATAACGAAGCTGCCAGTTATGGATTGCGCTCTGCAAATAATTTTGACCAAGATAGAGGCTTTGTCAAGAAGCAGGAACACGATCTGCCTATAGAGACAATACTTGCTGAGAGATACGAAATTCTTGAATTATTAGGTAAAGGTGGCCATGGCAGCGTATATAAAGCTAAAGACTTACGTTTAGGCATAACGGTTGCCGTAAAAGTATTGCACCCTAATTACAGGGACGATAAGAACATTGTCGCACGCTTTAAACAGGAAGCAGATGTATCAAGCCGCCTTAACACTTGTCCTCACATCGTGGCTGCATCTGATTCTTGGATTTGTGAGAAAACCAATGTGCTATTCATAGCAATGGAGTTTGTGCCTGGTACTTCTTTGGAAAAGGTATTGAAGCCAGCACAACCACTAGAGGTCGCACGGAGCCTGCATATAATGATTCAGTTATGTAAAGGCATGAGCGACGCACACAAAACAGACATATTACACCGAGACATTAAACCCAGTAATATTTTGCTGACCAATCGAGACGATGACCCTGATTTCGTCAAAATTGCTGATTTTGGCATAGCCAAGGTTCTCAATGACTCAGAAGAAATTAAAAATCTTGGTTTAACGAAAACAGGGGATGCACCACCAGGAACCTATAAGTACATGAGTCCTGAGCAATGTCTTGGGAAGCCGCTTGGCCGTGGCTCAGATATATATTCAATGGGCTGTGTTTTATATGAACTTTTAACCGGAAAACCGCTTTTTGACAAAGCTTCACCATCGGAAATTCTAGGCAGACATATAACAGGACTAGAAGCACCAGAATTGGTACTAAGCTCCGTAGAACCAGTAATTAGTCGCCGACTGGCAAACATTGTTTCCACTGCTTTAGCTAATGATCCAGAGGTGCGTTATAAGAGCGTTGACAAATTACGAACAGATTTGCAATCAGTGCAGCTGCGGCTCAATCAACTAAAGTCTGAGAAGGTCAATAAAGCGTTATTGCCTATAGAGATGACAGGACTTTTTCTCAGCAGACAAATGAGGAATTTGCTTTCGCTTTGGCTTACTAAACAATCCATATACTCCAAGTTTATGATGTTCTTTGGTGCCGTGGCGATACTTCTAGTCGCATGGCTACTAATTTCATCAGTTCTTGATATTATCGGCGGCAATTACGAATATCAACCGATAAGGCACGAAGTGCCATCAATATTACCTTCTGATAAAGTACCAGCAAAGGGTTTACTGGATCGGAAGGACCAATTGGCGCTATACATAGAGGATGCTGATGATGAGAGAAATGCCAGCGACTTTCGTCTTGCACTTTCTCTTTATGACAAGGCAGAACAGAAGGCGAATAAGATCGAGAATGCTCATGCACAACAGGCAAGAATTTGGTTAGGAAGAGCAATATGCTTTCTTTTACAGATGATCGAAAAGACACAATTTACTGTGCTGGTCGCTGTATTAAGGAATTCGCTCAAACTTCAGAAGGGTCTCTCAATGTTGTTCCTGGCATCGCCCATGCGTTTTGCGGACAAGCTTTACATAAATTAGGCAAGGATAAAGAAGCTGCGGTAGAGTTCAAATCTTTTGTCGAGATTATGGACAACTGCCTGCAGCAAAACAATATACATGCATCTGATGATTTGGCTTATGCTTGTGGGTTTGCTGGGCTTTTTTATGAAAAGCAAAAGAATTTGTCACTCGCTGCAACTCTATTGGATAGGGCTGAGTATTACTGGAAAATCGCGGGATTATCTGGAAAATATAACCTTGCAGTCAATCATATGAATTTGGCACTTGTAAAAATTAAATCACATCAATATCAGGCAGCCAATAATTTGATAGAAAGTGCTATATCCGACCAAAGGCAATCTGGTGACATTAACGTTGGACTGCAAACCAAGCTACAATTTTATGCCATATATTTGCGGCTTAAGTTGTGGATGCCAATAATACCAATGCTTGTATAACAACTAATAACATGGTGACTTGAATTGTGTTCTAGTCAATGAAGATCAAAAAGTGGTCACCGCAAAGACCTACTTGTTTTCCATTTTTATCAAAAGCTCTCAAACGCGCTCTGTAAAATCCCTTACCACTGTCAATAAAAAATGATCGCCATAATTTCAATGCACCACAATCATTATAAGCTCTAATATTAAATAAGACATTTTTATCCGGGTCAGATGAATACAGTTTTTCAAAGTCCTTATTTGGACCGACAACTTCTAAAGCAACCTGTGCACAGCCATTAATAGAGCGGCCATCATAATGAACAAATGTATGATTACATACATCGCTTAGGTGAATCAGAGCAGATCCTTTAATGGTTGGAATAATGTTTTTTGCTTCTGGTACGGATATAGCTATCAATCTAATATTGCAATGTTGCGGCAAAAATAATCGCAGTCCGTGACATTTACCTCCCATTGCCCAATCTGGAAAACCTCTAAGCGGAAATATCAAATTTTGTTCTTTTCCGGTTGGTGCGATTTCTTCGCGAGAGAATATAGCCCACGAACAATATTCTCTCCAAGAGTAATTTGGCCAATATCATTTAAAAACCGTAAATCAAACTGGACTGGTGAACCTTTGTCTGGCTCTGGCGCCATTTGTATTCTGAAATTAATAAAATCAGTTGGCCAGCAAGGAAGCCCTTCTAAATTTACCTGCAGACAGGCTTGTTTATCTGAAACTATATGAAGAACTTTGCCATTCTCCCATGTTGCCTTGGTAGACGAATTGCTTATAATATTGATTATAGACTTTAGTTTACTACCCTGCCACATTTTCATTCCTTCGGGAATTGTGGGATAAAGGACAACGGGTTTGATTGCTTGGTTCTTCCTATCCCAATAAAGAAATGTTATTTTGCTTTCCTTCTGGGATATGGCTTCCTTAAGAAAGCCAAAAGGAATTGGTCCCATATCTAATACGTTGTAATTTAGACCATTACAATTAAAAATATCGCGTTTCAGAAATGGCATTTTGGTCATGCCACTAATAGTTCCAATAGTTGATGGTGGCAGACCAAGAATTTGCACCTGCGGATCATCAGGTATTGACTGATAGTATCTTTGTAATTCTTCAATCACTCGATTTGATAAATGGCCCAACAAGGCACAGGCTTGATTGTTGCAATATAAAATAAAAGCGGACAAAATAATTAGCGCACCACTGGCAGCGCGAGCTAATGCTGAATATTTAAAGCCATAACTAAAATTAGCAATCCCGTATGTCAAAAATATGCACAACGGTGCAGTAGATAGATAAGGAAACCTTGTGCCTTCAATTCCAAAGTTGATTATAAAAACTTGATAGGCGGGCACGAGACACAGAATAAACCAAGCTATTAAAAAGAAACACAGTCTTTTTCTGCCTGCAACTCTGAAAGCATAAACTGATAGTCCTACAATCAGGATTATTGATAACCCCCAGATGATTACCAGTGGGTTATTTTTGGCAATAAAGGAGAAATCTATTGGCACAAATATCTGCTGCAAACTATGTATCCATGCTCGTAACGTTTCCATTTGCTTAGTATGGAGGACAAACGGAGGGTTGCCAGTAAACGTTCCAAGTGCCACTTTGCGCAAACAAAAGTATGCAGCCAGCACCAGCCAATATGGGCTTGTGACTCTGACTTTTCTCAGTATGCTTGTTTTGGAAATGTCAACCGGTATAATTCGGCTTGAAGAATGAACAGATTTGTGGCAACAGAGCAATTCATAGCTGGATAATATAAATGGCAGAGTTACTGCCATTTCTTTGCATAGAAGTCCTAAAGCCATACTGCAAAGGCTTAAAAAGAGAAAAGCCTTGGAAGAGGAACGATGCCAGCGCAAATAGCACCAGAAGCTTAGCAAGCAGAAAAAAGTAACTATGGCATCATGCTGGGCAAAACAGACGACAATAGGTTCCGTGTGCAACGGGTATAAAGCAAACAGAGCTGCACTGAGGATGGACCACCATACTCTAACCGAATGAGATGATTGAATCATTGATTGTTTGCTGATCTCAAACGTAATTAGTCCAAGCAGTACACTGGTCAATAGCAATATGACAATGCTGATCCAGCGAAAGCCAATTCCATTTGCTCCCCATATGAAATATTCTATGAACCAAATCATGCTTGTTAGTGGACGGTAATAAGGTTGGTTGTACAGCCAGTGTCCATAAAAGTGTTGCCCAACGAGCGAGATATCATTCCGTGCTGCTTTTAACCAGGCAAGCACCCCGAAGTCATTGTTGATAAAGAAATTGAATAATATTGGTTGATAAACGATTATAGTTACAATAGCGATAGACACCGCTACAATAAAGCAACGCCAAAATTGACCTAAGTATTTCTTGAAAGATACTTTTTCTTTTGACATAGAGATTGTTGCTATTTCGATCGCATTTATAAAGCTCATTCAAATGTATAAACCTGATCATGAAACCGGTTTTTCAGCACAAATCTATCGATTCAAGTCACAAAACTGTTAGCTAGACGAAAAAGCGGATAATATTTCATATTTTGACCTCTAAAAAGTAAGTATTGGAAATTCGTTATTGTTATCGCTAGCTTCTCCCAAGCAAAAAAAAACTTACACATATGGGCAGCATTGTGCGCCGCTACCAACGTCTCACTTCCGTTAGTGCTTTTATTGTGGCACCTTGCTGCTTTCTTTTCATTAGTATCGTCGCGATGATTTAGCCTGTCTCTTGGATATGCAGGGCATTTTTTATGAACGGCAAGAAGATTTACCCCAGGCAGAACAGTTGTTCGGAATGGCAGCCAACTACTGGGCGACAGCAGGATGACTTGCAAAATATAATCTTGCGATCACCCATATGAGTTTGGCATTTGTGAAGATTAAAAGAAATCAATATCGAGAAGCCATTGATCTGTTAGAAAATGCTATTTCGGGTGTCAATCAATCTGGTGAAATCTATCTTGGGCTTAAAAATAAACTGCGGTTTCATATTATGAATTTACGATTGAAACTGCTGGTTCCAATAATATCGGTGTTTTCATAACAATTAGCAACAATGTGGCTCGAACGAACAGAAGAGTCTATTTTTGGAAAGAGGTTATGGTCCTCAAGTTAAAAGAAATGGATTCCAGGTCTTCAAGGTCAAAGGATTTGCCTTACAAAGCAAAGCCCAATGTCCAAGCCGGTATCGGCAGTTTCACAACAGCTCTCATCATTTATTTATGCCTGAATTTATTAATGGCCACGAATCCCTTCTTTTTCTCTAAAAATTTCACCAAAAGAGTATCATGGGAAGAGCAGATTTGGTGGGCAATACAGCACTACATGTCGTTAAAAGTGAAGCCTGAAATTTTTTTTTGGGCTCTTCTGCCGTCACAGCCGCCCTTGATGGGGCAGATCAATTATCGTCATTGCCTCCTATCACCAGGCTACAGCACTCTAGCTGTGTATTCTTCGAGCAGCAACTTGGAAGTCGATTAGCTGACCAACTTCACACTTTCATTTTTGCAATAAATGGCAGTGTGACTTCGGATCAATGTATGATTTTGACGGCATTGCGTAAAATGCATCGTCTGCCCAAAATTGTAGTATATGGAATAACGGCAAGAGACCTGATAAACAATGGGCTATATTGTCCTGCTAGTACTCCTGTTTTTCAGTATTTAAATCAGTGCTTTAACGTCGGGGCCTATTATCCGGATGTTTATAACAATAAGAACAATTGGCTGTATTCAATTCTAGCCACGCGCCTGTACTGTTTGAGAGAAAATACAAAGCTCCAAAATCTCTCAATGATATGGTGTAGCAAGTTTTTATCCACTTATGTTGTTCCTGCTAAAAAATCTACGCGTTCTTCTGATGAGCAAAGAATCATGGTGCCACCATCGCCTAAACAATTTCAATACGAAGTATCCCATTTGCCAAATAAAGATAAATTGGCCGGTTTTTACTTGATAGAAAAGAGATATTAAAGCGGGATTTAGCTGTCTATTCATACACTTATAAGCCATTACCGGTCTTTGTATATAACCAGCAATTACATTATTTAGATGAAATGATTTCGTTATGTAAGTCTGAAGGAATATATTTGTTTTTAGTAAATATGCCCACCAGCCAAGAAAACATGGAAATACTTGGACAAAAGGCGTATCAAGACTACATCTCAGCCGTAAGGGGTCGAATTAAAAGTACTGGTTATGCGTTTATCGACATGAACACTTTAGAAAAATTTTCATGTAGCTGCTTCTTACGATTCAATGCATCTTAATCCTATTGGAGCAAAAATTTTTATAACTAATCTGGTTAAGGAGTTAAGCTTGGTTCCTGTGCCCCCGTTGGGCTTAAATTGTAAGCTGCCTGCTGCCCAACATTCAGTTGATATTAAAAACCCATCAAGCAATAAAAAATTGGGGAGTTTATCGAATGCAAATAATAAACAAGACAGAGTAGAAAGGCTTGCAAGTTGGTGGTTAGCAAAGACATTTTTGCAGAAGCAAAGCCGCCTGATGTTGTCATATATGGGGGATTCGCAGCTAGGTCCAATCCAAGGGGCGGATGCATATAGTTTTGACAGGCTAGTTGATGCTACTGGTAATCATCAATCATATGTTATGGAGCAAGATTTCAAAATATTTGCACCAAAAACTACGCGTTTTGAATGGGTGGGTTGCCGGGATCGATATCTCGATCAACTAATTATTAGTGGTGATTTTTTCAAATCAATTTAAACCAAGGGTTGCTGTGATAACGTTCTCACCTTATTAAGGATTTTATTGATAGTACAAATCTACCGGCATCTCCACTGAGGCTTTTGCTTTTTCTCAAAATATGCGGACATAGTTCATGATCGAGCGCTGTTTTTTTTGATCAGAAATCCAAAATCAGGCGAGATGTTATTCATTTAATTTCTTTACGGCAGATCTTAGAACATGCTCGTATCGAGGATTGTGGCTTCCCACTTACTGACGATGATTATCTTGAGAATTTCTCGCCGCTGACTTTAGGCAAGCCATTTGCACGGATATGCCCTGGTCAAATTATCATAGGTTCAGGTGATGGCTATGTGTTCCAGGATAATGCAGAAAAATATCGACGGCTATACAAAAATCCTTTTACTTCACGGCTAGAACAGCAATTACGGTGCTTAGACGCTTTGTTTTCATATCTGGCTAATCAGCATATCACTGTATTCGCAGTTGATATGCCGTTAACAAGTGTCAACAGAGTTTTACTGCCTGATAGTTTTTGGTCATTTTATCATCGTAGATTATATGAAATTTGCCAGAAAAATGGCGCCACATGTCTTGACCTTTGTACTGCTCCACTTAGTCCAAAAATTGATTTTTATGATACCGCTCACTTAAATTTGCATGGGGGTACAAGCATTGCGATGTACATGGCGCGCAGAATAGCTGATAGACTTCACTGAATGATAATAAAGTCAATTCCTGATAAGGCTCGATCTCTGGTTTCAATAATTCTGTATGGGTGTGTCTTGATAACGCGTGTCGAATGTCTTTTTTATGAAAGCAACTACAACGAAAGACCTAAAAATTAGTCCAACAACAGACTTTCTTTTGAAGGTGCAAGCACCTGTTAAAAGTGAGTCTAATCAGTCCTGGTTTTATCTTATTGCAGCGCTATTCATCGCCATTGCAACGGTAGCAGTTTACCGACCGACATTATTCAATTTTTTTATCTCTGATGACTTCAGCATGATTATCTGGATGAATACCTGGCTTAAAGATGCCAAGAGCCTTCTGCTTATTGCACAACAGTTTTGTCAACCATGGATGATGAACCCCTCACACTACCGTCCATTAATAGGTGCAATATGGGCCCTGGAATATTCTCTATGGGGGGCAAATGGGATTTGTTTTCGCTTGAGCAGCATAGTCTTTATGTTGTTAAGCAGTTTTGTGCTTGGACTCATTATCTTCGAGATGAGCAAAAAATCAATGGCATGGTCATCCCAACCGCGGAAGGTACTACCTGTCTGGATTATTTTAAGTGGGGCTTTGTTTGCCTTATACCCACTACATTGTGAGCCAATTAACTGGTGCGTTTGCCAGCATGATGTTTTGGTGACCTTATTCTGTTTACTAAGTTTCTGGTGTTATCTTCGGTGGCGTTTCACATCTTCGCGCTTGTTTCTTATTTTGAGCCTTTCTGGCGCGGTTTTAGGGCTTTTGTGCAAGGAAATGGCTGCTATATTGCCATTTGTATTGTTTAGCTATGAATTACTCTTTTAGTAAATCCAGTTATGATTCTAAGCGAAATCGCGTGCTTAACTTTTTTGCAACCATAGTGCAAGCCTTGCTTACTACCGCACCTTACTGGTTGATATTGCTTGTATACTGTTGTGTAAGGAAAGTGATTCTTGGCACATTTACTGGAAGTCTTCCTGTAGTTTACTATACAGGGCAATTGGACATGCTTAGGACATGGCTGCACAGTACCCAACGGATATTTGTGCCGATAGATACGTCTATTATTAGTAGTAACCATCCATTAAGCATTGCCTGGCAAATGATAGCAATCTTTGCTTTAAGTTTATCCTTCTATGCTCTCAAAATATCAAACAATATAAGACTGGGCTTTTTTTTATTGGTTTGGTTTGTTTTAAGTCTTGCGCCTGCCTATCTATTATTCATAATTAGCCCTGGTCTTGCAGGATCAAGACTTGCTTACCTAGCAACCATACCACTATGTCTGCTATTGACCTATGGGATTGCCCATTTTAGCCTTGGGTTTAAATTTTCGCCAATAGTGCGCACTCTCGGTGGTGCGCTCTTGGTTGCATCAATCATGATTCTCTATTGCAACAATGTATCCTATGCTTCCGCAGGGCATCTATCAAATCGGATCATAAGTGAGCTACAAAGATATTACGGGTCGGTTAGTGGTGATCCACAAGTAAGGGTTCTTGGTTTCCCAGTCATAGGAAACATCACTGGCATGACAAAAATACCATTTCAGAAGCGAGATATTCTTAATTGTGATGTTCTGAACGCCATCGTCATGAATGCTTGCGAGCAATCGTTTCCGTTTGGCTTTTTAAAGGAATCAATAGCGCAAAAGAAAAGTGAAATCAATTTTTTATATTGGGAGAAAAAACCCGAACCCTCCAGCGGTTGTTCTTGATTCTATAATTCCTGAGCAAATGAAAAGTTGGCAAAGTTATAAGCTCAAATCCGCAATTAACGCTATAGGTAGTGCATCAACAAAGTTAATCTGGGAATACGGCAATGTTCTTCATATTATTTCAGACAAAAAGTGTTGTTTAGACATAAATTTAGCGGGGCTTCCCGCCGGCCAACTGTTGATGACTTTTAAGATAAAGATGGCATTGCCGACGAATAACTATTCGCAATACCAATTCGATTTGCGTTTTTTAAACAATATTGGTCCAAATTATTCCTGGAAGGAATATAATCCTGCATTGTATTCACTGAGAGGAGAAATACCTACTGGGAAAGAGCAAAATCTAATATTTCCATTACGTGGCATTCCAGATTGGCTCAATGGGAGGTACAGACGGGCATCAAATTGTTTTTGCCACCACGCTGTGACATCCGTCTAATCAGCATTTCGCTTCCGGAAGCAAATACTATTATCCCTATCATCAAAAATCCGTCTGTAATTAAATTAAATCGGGTATGCGATGAACAAATTGTCCATTATGATGCTTAGCCACATTAAGGACTGCGCACAGATTGTTCTAGAAGTTGTTGGTCCAAATGAGGATTTTGAAACTCTTTATTCAAACATGCCAGCCAAAAATATTCTCTTTAGCGTTTCAGCTTATGGTTCTTCTGGTGAACTAAAAATACGGCGATCATTTTTTCCAAGCAAAGGATTTTATAAAGGAAGATTGAAAGCTCTTGGTAAGCATGGAGAACAGGTTGGACTCTGTGGTGATCATTTTCCAATATCAATCGATTTCTAAGAAGCACAGGTTAAAGATAAGTGCCCATAAACCTCTCAAATAGTCAGAGATTGATAATAATTTCTATTTTGTTGTGTGCCTGCTGGAGGCTGTCGGACTTACCTGCCGATATTACAAATATTGAATTGCCTTCGATATTCAGCGATAACATGATAATTCAAAGGGATCGCCCGACTTTGGTTTGGGGTAAAGCAACGCCGCGCACCAAAATTAAGGTCCAGTTAGGAGGCAACAAGCATCAACTATCGTTTCTACTGAGGGCTATTGGTCAGCGAAATTGCCGCCACTTTCAGCTGGGGGTCCTTATCAATTAGATATCATAGGGGTTTGCCCAGTCACCATAAGAAATGTTTTGGTAGGAGATATTTGGCTTTGCGCCGGACAGTCTAATATGTACATGCGAGTTAGTGAGGCGTTCTACTCAATAATAAGGATATTCAAACCGCAAATTACCCGGAGCTGCGGTTTTTTCAAGTGAGCGAAACTCAGACCGATAGTTCTGATAAAAATAGTCATGACCACTGGCAAGTAGCTAATCTCTCGACCGTATCAAGATTTTCCGCAGTAGCATATTATTTTGCTCGCGAAATCCATTTGGATACAAAAGTACCGATCGGCATTATTGAATGTGCCCGTGGTGGACCAATCAGGTTTTGGATGAGCAAGGACTCACTGACCGGAATTAGAAAAGAAGTTATAGATAACGATGCTTGCTATACATTCAACAGCATGATTAAACCGATAATTGGATATGGCATTAAGGGAATGGTTGGATCACGGTGAAACAGATTAATTTTGATGTACTTGACTATGAGACACTTCTTTCTCATATGATACGAGATTGTCGACAGAAGTGGGGTCAAGGAAATTTTCCATGTTTTTGTGTCCAGTTACCTAACTATCCTAATCGTTATAATTTTTCAAGATACAGTGCATTTGCTCAACTGCGAGAAGCACAGTTTAAATGTTCTAAGTCCATTTCTGATTTTAATTTGGTTGTCACTATAGATACTGCCGAAGAGACAGGTGGACTACATCCAAAAAATAAGTCCGAAATAGGTCATCGCCTTGCACAAATGGCTTTGGCAACAGTATATAGGCACGGCTCATTAGTAAATAGCCCCTCATATGACACTATGCAAATTTCAGGAAATAAAATACTGGTTTCTTTCCAATCAGTTCAAGATAGGCTTGTTGTGCGGGGACCTCAAATATACGGTTTTACTATAGCTGGGGTCTGATCAAAAATTTTACCCCTGGGCTCTCAGCTTACCGCAACAGGAAAGGATGTAATTGTCTGGAATGATAAAGTGCCTAATCCTGTAGCTGTAAGGTATGCATGGGCAGATAATCCAGAGTGCAATTTATATGGGGCAAATAATTTGCCGGTTATTCCCTTTCGTACTGATTCGTGGATTTCGCCTCGATTTACAAGCTACGAGGTCGCAAGTTATTGGCTAAAAAAAGCATATTTTGCCGAGCCTAAACCACCTGACGTGGTGGTACTTGGCGGCTCACAATTAATACCAATACAGGGAGCGGACTCTTACTCTTACGACAGATTAGTAGATCCCACAGGCGACCACCGTTCACACGTCATGGAGCGGGACTTAAAAAAACTTTGTGGCAAGCCGTTAAGCGTGTTAATTGGCAGTATCCCGCGGCAATGATGTCAGACCAATTAGTTATAAGTCATGCGGTTTTTCCTGATCATTACAAACCCAAGTTAGCAGTAATGGCAATTACACCCGAGGAGTTTATAGATAATACTAATACATCTCCCGCCTCTACAGAAGCATTTACATTTTTTGCCAAGAACACCAATTTAGGCTCGGATTCCGACCTATTTTTTGCCAATAAAAAATATCTCAATTAAATGGGATTTCCTTCATTTAATTCCCCTTGCTGATACTTTAACGGCGAAGCCAGGTTTCAAAAATTACGAATGGCAACTAAATTATAATGATCAAGCCAAGCACTTGTCACCTGCGATACTTGACGTACCCTTCTGGCGTATACATCCAGACGAAATTATCATAACCTCAAGCGATGGCTAATTCTTTCATGATGACAGAGAACAATATCAACAAAAATACAACCATCCATGTACTCTCCGGCTAGAACAGCAATTACGGTGTTTGGATGCTTTGCTTGCATATTTGGCTAAGGAGCACATAACCGGATTTGTCGTCGATATGCCACTAACAAGCACAAACAGGCATTTGCTGCCTGATAGTTTTTGGTCTGTTTATCATACCCGGCTATATGAACTTTGCCAGAAATATGATGCAACCTGTCTTGACCTTTGTACTGCTCCCCTTAGTCCCAAAGTTGATTTTTGTGATACTGCTCACCTAAATCTGCACGGAGGTACAAGCATTGCCATGTATATCGCCCGAAGAATAGCCGATAGGCTTCATTGAGTGATAATTAACGTCAGTTCCTGAGCAATCATTGCTTTTCGACCTCATTTGAGCATTACTTAAGTAGCTCTGCCATATCTTTGCTGGTTGACTTGCCCACGAGTAATTCATTCAGGTTTTTCATTTTTTTATAATCAGGCAAAGGATTCCAAAAGTTGAAGTAGGAATTTTATGGTGTTCAACAGATATGGGTTTCCAGTGCCGAAACCATTTTACCATTATGGTTGCTAATTGCTTTTAAGGGGATTCCTGTTTGTTCAGGTATGCCAAAACGCCTACAATATATACGAGCATTTTTTGTGAGGAAGCTTAATATCAGAAGCAATCCATAATTCGGAAATCTTTTCTGCATCAATATTCTTTTGTGGGTCTAGTTTTTCTAACACCAAGTACTCAAAACAATTATGTTTTTGAATAGTCATTGTCTTGCCTGTGGTTTTTGCTATTAAGGCAACTTGTCCTTGACTATCTTGATCATTGCTTATGAAATTACCAGAAACGATTCTTTGCGAATCTTTACAGGGTAAGTCTATGCAAGTGTGGAGATTTTCATTGAAAACACAAGCGTTCCATTTAGGTGCCTTAGCAATAATTACTAACTTTAAGCTGTTGATATGCATTTTTAAGCTGTGAGCAGTAAACTCGGAAAGAGTGCCGTAGGTGCCTGACTGATGAATTGTCCAGCCCATCTCGGACTTCCCCTTGGCCAAAAAACTGGACTTCCTAGAAAAGATGGCTTGCAGAAATACGATGGGGGCCACAGCAGCAAACATCAATTTATTTATTGACTTATAACGATTATTCATTGCTTAAGTTTTGCTCCGGAGGGCATATTTATTATGAAATTTCACTTGGGTGCAAACTTAGTTCTTATTTATGTTCGGACATGCTTAATACAGCGTATGTTTTTTCGCGGTTCTTTTGCCATCCAAGTTCAAATATCCTATCAAATAAATTATCAGAACATGAGTTTGATTTTTGATTGGCTTCTGATACTGAAGTATCTTCATATTTTATGGCATTCTTGACGGTTGATAATATTGGAACACCGACATTTTCTTTGCCAACATTTATCAGTAATTGTCCAAGACAAGCCTGAGCATAAACTCTAGCCCAGTAGTAACATTTATTTACTATGTTATCCAACTCATCAAGTCCCATGTCAGGAATAGGTTGAGTCGTTTGTTGTATTGCCATTCGATAAAAATGCTCAGCCTGTCCGGGGTTTGAATATTTTTCACAAATGTTTCCGGCGTAAGTTAGCATTTCCGCTTTTTTCGTCACATTTAAAGTGCCAAAATAACTTCTCTTTCTTTGATGCACGATCAAAATACTGCATTAACACAGGCTCGATATCATCAAACTTGCCTAGTTTGCCTTTAAGGGCAATTAGAATCTTTAGGGCATAATCACTTCGATCAACCCTAAGTGCAAGAGATAATACTTGTTCTGCTTTAGAATACTCTTTATTCTTTATCAACTTTTCTGCTTCCGAAAAGGAGTCTGCAAAAATTTGTTCCTGCAGCTCAAAGTCGGATTTAGTGAGCATCACAATGCGGTTACAGTAGTTGTTAAATCGATCTGGATTTCCGTTTGCATCGTTTAGTTGGCAGACAGCCTCTTTAAACAGCTTTCTCACCTCTGCCTCACTTCTTATTGGTACGGCAAATGCAATAGGATTAGTTCCAATCAGTAGGATTAATGCCAATAAGAAAATGAGCTTGTTGCTCAAGCAATATTTACTGGTGAAATTATGATTGCGTTGATTATCTTGAATCTGCATGATGAGATTTACTTCCCTTAGATAAGTATGTTAGCAATGTTATACCACGCATATTTTAGCCAAAACGAGTATTGAAGCAGGAGTAAGAAATCCATGGATAGCCCACCCATTACTTCATTTGTCCACGTGATACTGTTTTGCTTAATCGTGGTACATTTACGCCCAAGCACATTAGCGCTTGACAAAAGCCTTGGGCTTATGTAAGGCTTGCTTTCCAGAACGTTTGGGAGTGCCTTATGGTTGACTGTCTGATTGACAATACACTGCCTTTGTCCGTATTGGGACGAATCAGCGAATTACCAACAAAGCCAGCACCTGTGACTTTAAAAGGAAAGTGTGTGGACTTGGTGCCTCTAGATCTGGCAAGGGACACGGAATCGCTTTTCGCCGTATCAAATGGGTCGGCAATCATGCTAGAGGACCGGACGATTGATGCCGATAATCCTGATCAACATATCTGGCAATATATGTCCGCCTGCCCGTTTGAAAGTGTGCATGAACTGACGGCGTTCCTCCGCCCTCAGGTAGAAGCTGAAAATGGGTTGTGTTCTGCGTGTTTGATCGCAATACACACAGGCAGATTGGCG
The DNA here is from genome assembly GCA_963767815.1 of Candidatus Melainabacteria bacterium. Taxonomy (GTDB): domain Bacteria; phylum Cyanobacteriota; class Vampirovibrionia; order Obscuribacterales; family Obscuribacteraceae; genus CAVYFJ01. Next base: position 618,646 of record CAVYFJ010000005.1, read on the forward strand.
TTGCTAATTATATGAACGACGTTCCAGCACACCTAAAGATTGAATTAGGCAACATCTGGTACAGTCCAATAGCACAGCGAACTAATGCCAATTTAGAAGCTACATACCGACCGCTCAAGCACGCCTTTACCTTGGGCTATCGTCGTGTTGAGTGGAAATGCGATTCACTAAACGAGCGTTCCCGCCGAGCCCTCGGCATGGGATTTAAGTTCGAGGGCATTCAGGAACATCATTTTATCATTAAGGCGCGAAATCGTGACACGGCATGGTTCCGCATCTTGGATTACGAATGGGAAAGGGTGAAGTTGCATTTGGAAGAACTGCTGCCTGTAAACTGATAGGACCAACGTGCAGGTAAAATTATTGACCACAGAAAATAACGACCATTAGCATACCGGCAAAGCATTATCCAATCGAGCAGCCGCAATCAAAAGCTATGTCTCAATCTATGGCATTATGGGCGGCGATCCTATTTGTTTTGACTAATATGGGTTGTTTTTTTGCCAGTGAATTGACAAGACCATCTAGAGGCTATTATACAAGCTGTGACTATATTATTAGTTCTTTCAAAGGGGCAAAACCAGAACCAAATATAGTGTTGCTTGGTTCTTCGGTCATGAGAACACCCTTTCATTTGGCTGACAAAGAGCGCTCGGTATCATGTTCCTGAGTATAACCAGTATTGCAGGAACCGAACACTACAAAACATTTTAAGAAGTAATGGTTTAGGTAAGAGCGATGTTTTTGATCCTGCCATACATGGTTGAATGGCATCGGATGCTTTTTTAATAAACAGAAAGCTTCTGCAAGGCCCAAAACCTCCCGAGTGGGTCATTTACGGAATAGTGCCCCGGGATCTTATTGACAATTTGTGCACTAAAGAAACCAGAACTTTGATTTTTGACCGCCTTTTCAGTATTGAGGATTCGCTAGTCAAACACAAGCGGTTTTACAATGACACCAACTGAAAAACTCGATTGGATTATGGAAAAATTGTGTTTTCTTTAGACGGTGGCAAAACTCAAATAAACTACAGGCTACTAGACACATATCATAATCTTACAACGCAATGGCTTTTGGAAAGACCCAGCAAATCACTCTCAGGCAAAATGCAATTTGCAGGGATTAATCCATCGTCCATGCGAGAAAAGGTATGGAACAAGAGCATTGAACAATACACTAAACGTTATAAGATATTCGACCCCGTAATATTCAACAAGCAGAAGTCGTTTCTCAAAACATTTTGTGCAGAATCAACACAAAGAGGAACAAAAGTTTTGCTTATTAATATGCCATTGACCCAGAAAAATATGGATATGCTACCACTAGGAGCGTACACGGCCTACCCATCAAACCCTTATGGAGTCTGCTAAATTGCCAGGCGTAACGATGCTTGACTTACAGGATTCAAAAATGTTTCCGGATGCTTATTTTCGGCGACATAGCACATTTAAACGATAAAGGTGGGCATCTTTTAAATATGATGATTTCTGATACGTTGTTGGCTTGTAGCCAACAGCAAAACAGGTTGCCGAGACAGGATTTGGCGAGTGCGTACCCAAAAAGATTTTCAATTTATCTAATTGGGGTAGAAAAAGAACGATAATAGATAGGTTAGCAAGTGGTGGTTAGCAAAAGCGTATTTTGCAACAGCAAAACTGCCCGATGTTGTTATCTTAGGCAGCTCCCAAACTGATGGGCTACGAGGCGCTGATGCTTATTCATTTGATAGATTGATTGATATTACAGATAATCATCGGTCGTATGTCATTGAGCAAGACCTACAGCAACTTCTGCACAAGCAATGTCGGGTGTTAATCTGGCGGACTATCTGGAGCAATGATATCCGATCAGCTGATTATTAGCCGTGCTCTTTTTTCAAAGAAATACAGTCCTAAGGTTGCTGTTATAAGTTTTTCTCCAAGAGACTTCATAGATAATGCTCATTTGGCAATAACTTCTACTGAACCATTTTCTTTTTTCTCCAAGTACACTGATTTGGGATTAGATTTGGATCTGTTTTATCCTGAATCTAAATCCAAGCTCCGACGCAAGATCGGCCCATTCAATTCCATTGTGCAATAAGGTACTTCAAGAGGCATCCTGCCAAAACAACGATCTCTTTGGGCCAAATAAGGATAATTATGTCCAAGGTTTGTCCCCGTTGTAAGGATTTACTAGACAGTTTGAACGCTTTTGTCCTGGCGAATTTGTAATTGGTTCTGGCGATGGCTATTTGTTTATTGATAACACAGAAGAAGATAGACTGAAATACAAAAATCCCTTCAACCAGCAACTTGTACTGCAGCTACGGTGCCTAGATGCTTTGCTTTCATACTTAGCTAAGCAACATATAACTGTATTTGCCATTGATATGCCATTAACAAGAAAAACAGACATTTGTTACCTGATAGTTTTTGGTCTCTTTATCATACCCGGCTATATGAACTTTGCCA
>CAVYFJ010000006.1:0-326996 GCA_963767815.1 Candidatus Melainabacteria bacterium
GCCCCGGATATCGGCAAGTATTGATGCTGGCAGGACCTGTAGTTCCGAAAACCCTACTTTGCGGGCACTCCGGGGATTTACTCTGGTTTACCGGTCACTCGCTCGCAGTCAGCACCCGCAAGTTCGGAGACACGCAAGCTTTCGCCCCACCCTGTGCGTGGCAAATAGAGACCCTAATTCGGCGGTGCAAAGTCGAGATCGATTCGTCGGATTGTTCCAGTGAACGCGAATGGGCTCTCATAGTCGCCCACCGGCGATGCGCTGTCCTCACCCACGTCGAACGTCTCCTCAAACGAGAAGACGTTCGGAACCGTCCGGGCAATCTGCGTCGTGGCGACCTGCCGGTCGTTCACCGACAGCGTTGCCACCGCAGTCTTGTTCAAACCGGTACCGCTGTACGTTAGCTGCAGCACAATCTTTGCCGGACCGGGTGGCAGCGTGGTCGGCGACGCGATCGTGGTGCTCTTCCGGAAGAAGTCGTAGGTGTAAGTTGGCCGCCCATCCTTCAGGAAGAGCGCAAAGCCTCCACCTTCGGCACCGTCCGCCATCAACACACCGTTTGCACCTTCTTTGGGAATATCGACATAAGCGGTAATAGTGTGCGACTTCGTCTCAAAGGGCGGTGCTAGCTCGTTGTAAAGATGTCCGGCGCCGGAGTAGAAGGTGGAGCGTCCCGCCGATGCGTGGAACCCCCGACCGCTCATGCGTGGGTCCAGCGGATACACCTGATTCTTCTTCGCCTCTTCGTCGAAGAGCGATTGCATCTGCTTCACTTTGTCGGGATACTGCCGCGCCAGGTTGTTGGCCTCCGAGTAGTCCTTGCTCAGGTCGTACAGCTCCCATGGCTGCTGCATCATGTTGTCGGACGATCCCGCATATACCCACGGCAGCAGCCCTCTGCGTGCCGACGCCATCCAGTCGTCGTGATAGATCGCTCGATTGCCCATCATTTCGAAGTACTGCTTCGTTCGCTGGCTCGGCGCAGTGGCAGACGTAAAAGTAGCTAGCATGCTCATACCATCCACCCGTTGTTGCTTCACCCCATTCACCTCGGTCGGCTCAGGAAGTCCCGCCGCCTCCAGAATGGTGGGCGCAACGTCGGTCACATCTTCAAACTGATAGCGCACCCCGCCCGCATCCTTGATCTTGCTCGGCCAGAAAACGACCATCGGGTCGCGCGTGCCGCCAAGATGCGACGCGATGCGTTTGCCCCACTGGAACGGCGTATTCCCCGCCCACGCCCAGCCCACCGGATAGTGCGGAGTGGTATGCGGTCCTCCCAGTTCATCCAGCACAGCCAGCGCGTCTTCGGTGCTCTGCGGCTCGCCATTAATCTGCGACATGGCATTCTCCGTTCCATACAGGCCACCCTCCAGGCTCGCGCCGTTGTCACCGGCGATGTAAACGATCAGCGTGTTGTCCAGTTGCCCGGTCGCATCAATCGCATCAATCACACGCCCAATCTCGTGATCACTTTGCGCCGTAAACCCCGCATAGACCTCCATCAGCCGCGCAGCCACCTTCTTCTGGTCGGGCGTCAGCGAATCCCACGCCGGAATCTCTGCCGGCCGTGCCGTCAGCTTCGTATCCGGCGGCACCACGCCCAGCTTCTTCTGCCGCTCCAGCACAATCTCACGATAGCGGTCCCAGCCCATATCGAACTGGCCTTTAAACTTATCCACCCATTCACGCGGCGCCTGCAGCGGAGCGTGGCTCGCTCCGGGTGCATAGTAGACGAAGAATGGCTTGTGCGGGGCGAGGGACTTTTCAGACTTGATCCAATCAATTGCCTTGTCGGCCAGGTCTTCATTCAGCGTGTAATCGTCCTTGCGCCCCGAAGGCGCAACCATCTCGACCGGCTGCGTACGCAGCGTCAGTTCCGGAAACCACTGGTTCGTCTCCCCATCGAGGAAGCCGTAGTAGTAGTCAAACCCCTGGTGCGTCGGCCAATGGTCGAACGGTCCCCCCAGCGTGGCCTCCTGCTGCGGAATCAGGTGCCACTTGCCAAAGGCTGAGGTTGCATACCCGTTCTCGCGCAATACCTCCGGCAGCATGGCCGCACTCTTGGGGATGGAGCCGGTGTAGCCGGGTTCGTCTGTGCTCCAATTGGTGATAACTCCCATACTGACAGCATGATTATTGCGCCCCGTCAGCAGTGCGGAGCGCGTGGGCGAGCACAGCGCCGTCACGTGGAAGCGCGTAAAGCGCAGGCCGCCCGCTGCCAACCGGTCCAGCGTCGGAGTCGGGATTAATCCGCCAAACGTACCCGACTGGCCATAGCCCTCGTCATCCAGCAGTACCACCAGAACATTGGGGGCACCCGCCGGCGCACGCAACGGCGGAATCAGCGCGGGGACGGACTCTTTATACGTTGTGCCTACGGTCCCGCGAAATGGCGGCGGCGCAATCGGCAACACGGTGCGATTGGGTTCCTGCGCGGACACCGTATAGGTTGCGCAGAACAAGCACATCGTAGCCAGCGAGCATGGCATCAGCGGGGCCCGAGTCACCATCAATATGCTCCCATAGGATTGCGCGAATACTGAATATTACTCTTTGCCGATTCAGTCGGTTCGCACAAGCTCAGCAACCCCAGCGCTGCCTCCTCGTGCGCCGCCCACGCAATTCCTGATGAGAAGTTCATCGAGATCGACCCCAATATCCATACTCGCTGGGAGAGTTAATTGATATCGGAGAGCACAACAACCCACAGACGCGGGTTGCCTGGGAGCGGGCAAAACAGCGGGCAAATCTGCTTGGCATCGAAAGGAGCGCGTACTAAATCTCGTGCACCTCGGATATCCCAAGATTCCAATCCGCGACACGACGACCAAACTAGTCCGGTGAGGCTCCAAAGTGGAGTGGGCATGGCCGGATCCTTCCAAAACCCGAATCCCCTGGATCGACAATGATTAGCGCGGTCTTACACATAGAACACTTGCAAGTGTCGAAGATGTACTCGGTGCGGAGGGCATGATCGGCGGAAAGCTTATGCATTTCGAACGGGTTTTTGATCTCGGTCGCAATCAAGTCGTGTATGCGTTGTACTGCCCTACACACAATTTCCGCATGGCTTACGGCTTCGATCGGCTTATCTTCGAGCCAACCTATGTCAAACCGAGTGCACCGGAGCGCGAGGAGACGAAAAACTGAAGTGCCCAAAAAAGACCGCCCCCACGTGCACCTCCCGCGATCGCTTGCGGTTCAGGAAATACCCGACCTTGGAATGATTAGTTCACTAAAACGGGCTTTTCGAAAACTACGATCCGCCACAAATTGAAGTTGCCGAAAAGCCGACTTTCGAAGAAACGGGCGGAACCACGAGGCTTACATGGGGCCATCATCCACAAAAAGTGTTCGTTCCTGCGAGGTGTCTGGTAATTTAGGGCTTGCGCAGCATCAGCCTTAAGTCCCTGCTTGTCTCGGATTTCACGCTGCAGGTTTGCGAGACACGGGATTCCTCAATCGATGCCTCTGGTCGCGAACTCGAAGCTTGGCCCCTACGAGATCAAGTCCGCCCTCGGGGTCGGCGGCATGGGCGAAGTCTACCGCGCCCGCGACTCCCGCCTGAACCGCGATGTCGCCATCAAGGTCCTTCGCGAGGATGGCGCTTCCGCCGACCTACGCAGCCGCTTCGAACGCGAGGCTCGCGCCGTTGCCACGCTCAATCATCCCAACATCGTCGCGGTCTATGACTTCGGAGTTGAGAGCGGTCAGCAGTACATCGTCAGTGAACTGATCGAGGGCGAGTCGCTTCGGTCCCTGCTTCACGGCAAACCCGTCCCCGTCCGCAAACTCATTGAGATCGCGGCGCAGGTCGCCGATGGCCTCGCTGCCGCCCATGCCGCAGGAGTCGTGCACCGCGACCTTAAGCCCGAAAACATCATGCTCGCCAAAGATGGGCGGGTAAAGATCCTCGACTTCGGCCTTGCCCGCCAGACACGCGCAACCACCTCGCCGCGACGAGCAACGGGCCAGGAAGAAACTGTCGCCCTTCCCGCCGACGAAACAAAACACCTCACCAGCGAAGGCGCAGTGCTGGGCACGGCCAGCTACATGAGCCCAGAACAGGCGCTCGGCAAAGAGGTCGACTACCGCTCCGACCAGTTTTCTTTCGGGTTGATCCTGCATGAAATGGCCTCCGGCAAACGGGCCTTCGCGCGAAACAGCAGCGTAGAGACCATGGCGGCCATCGTCCGTGACGAGCCATCGGCTATAGAAGAGAAGATCCCCGCTCCGCTCAAATGGATCATCGACCGCTGCCTGCACAAAGAGCCCGAGCAACGCTACGAATCCACCCGCGATCTCTATCGCGACTTACGCAACCTCCGCGACCACTTCTCCGAGGCATATACGAGCGCGGTCTTCACCCCTGTAGTGGGCGACCAACCACACAGCAGAGGCAGGAGATTGCTGGCGACCTGCGCCGCTTGCATTGTTCTCACCGCCATGCTCGTCTACGTTCTAAAGCCGTCCGGTCAAGACATCGCAAACTATCGCTATACGCCGTTTGCCAGCGACGCGATCCCACCAGTCTGGTCGCCCGATGGCAATGCGGTGGCCTATTCGAGCAAGGTCAATGGAATATACCAGGCCTTTCTCCGATATCTGAACTCACCCATTCCGGTGCAGCTTTCGCATGAGGCCCGCAGCGTTTGGCCGATCGGATGGTCGAGCGACAAGGCTCACCTCATCATCCTGGAGAGCACGGACAATCAAGAAACGCCAACCATTAAGCTGTACTCCGTCGCCACCGTTGGCGGCGACCCCGAGTTCATCATGGATATTACCGATGGCTATACCTTCGATTTGTCGCGCGATGGCACCGCGTTGGCAGCTCTTAGAAAAAGCAAAGACGGCGAATACAACGTTGAAGTATCCGATCCGCTTGGGTCTCCGCTGCGGCCCTATATACCGTCCCCGTTTGCGAGTAAGAGCCTTGAGTGGTCACCTAACCTTAAATTCTCGCCCGACGGGAAGAGGCTGCTGCTCTTTCGGGCCGGAGACCATGGCAAACAAGAAGCCTGGCTACTTCCTTATCCTGCAGGAAGCAAGCCCCCGCAGCCAGATATTTGATGCGTTCTTTACGACGAAGCCACAAGGCAGCGGCCTGGGCCTGGCAATCAGCAAGTCGACCGATGACGGTGCAATGTTCTGGACTAGGAGTTTACGTATTGCTCAAGAAAAGCATCTACAGCCTGATTGACCTGCGCGAGATACTGTTCAGCTGTAACCGCCGCTACCTGGCACATCTGTCTGCCCTCGACGACTTCTCCGTCGGGGTGCGTGCGCTCGACCGGCTCACCAAGCCGCGCTGGGTCAAGGACAAAACCGTCAAGGGGATCAACTTCTTTGATCCTGTCGACAACGCGCTGCTGCACGCCTTGCAGGACCCGCGGGTCAACATCGCCGGGATCCGGCGCGCCGACCTGATGCCGCTGCTTGATCATATCTCCCCGCCTCGGCTCTCACGCCAGCTTCGAAGGATGCGCGACATCGGCGTGATCAAGCGGGTGGCCGGAACCTACCGTTACTATCTCACCCGACTTGGACGAAGTGCCACAGCAGCGCTTTGCCACCTGATCCAGAGCGTTCTCATTCCGGCTCTGATCTGATGGGATTTTTGGTGCAGAAAGTGTCACGAGTTGGTTGATAAGGGACTAACGATCTCTAACCCGCTTCATTAGAGCAACGTCCCGTGGATGCGGTTTGGTCCGCCGCTTGTTCGCGATCCAAACCTCCTCGGCCTGCAGAAGCTCGATGGTCGAGATCAAATATTATGACTTTCCACCGGGCTGATTGGTCGAAGAAGGAGTGGCACGCAAAGGACAAAGTCCGCTTCGGGTTGACTGCGGAAGTAGCCGGCCGTCTCGTCGTTACCGCCGCTCGGGCTAGAGCGGACCTTCCGGCCCCGAAATCTCGGCCGAATTCAAAGCTGAATTCAAGCAGACGAAGGTCACACCGTTGTGCGATTGCCGCGTCCCGGCTTCGCAACTGCTCTCGCGGTATTGCCGCGCCGACGGGCACCACTACCGACGCGGCGTCTCCCATTTGCGGCTTTCCCGCGCAATCTCCGCTAAAACCCCAGCAGCCGGTTGAGCAGCGCGGGATCCTCCCGCAACGCCGCCGCCGGGCCGGCGTGGCGCACCGTGCCCTTCTCGAGCACATAGACCCGGTCGGCCAGCGCCAGCGAGAACGCCACGCCTTGTTCCGCAAGCAGGATGGTCAGCCCCTCCGCCTTCAACTCGCCGATCTTTTCCCGCAGCAGATCGACCACCAATGGCGCCAGCCCCTCGGAGGGTTCATCGAGCAGCAATAGCTCGGGATTGCCCACCAGGGCACGGGCAATGGTCAGCATCTGTTGCTCGCCGCCGGACAGGAATCCGCCTCGCTGATCGCGGCGTTCTGACAGCACGGGAACAGCTCGCAGACTTGCGAGATCGACCACCGTCCGGGACGGCGCGCGGCGCGGGCGGCGACGTCGAGGTTCTCCCATACGCTGAGCTCGGCGAAGATGCGCCGATCCTCCGGCACGAAGCCGATACCGGCGCGGGCGATCCGGTAGGGCGGCCAGCCGGCCACGTCCTGCCCGCGCCAAACCACCCGGCCCGCGCGCGGCGGCGTCAGCCCCATGATCGAGCGCATGGTGGTCGATTTGCCGACCCCGTTGCGGCCGAGAAGGCAGACGCACTCCGCCTGTTCGACCTCCAGCGAAATGCCGAACAGGACCTGGCTCAGGCCGTAGGAAGTGCGGATGTCCTCGACCGACAGCAGGGACATCAGGCGTGTTCCCCGAGATAGACACGGCGGACTTCGGGGTTGGCACGTACCTCTTCGGGTGGCCCCTCGGCCAGTTTACGCCCCTGGTAGAGAACGGCGATCTTCTGTGCGACGCGGAACACCACCGCCATGTCATGCTCGGTGAACAGCAACGTCAGGCCGCGCGAAGTGGCGATGCGTTGCAGAAAAGAAATAGCTTCATGGGTCTCACCCGCAGACATCCCGGCGGTGGGTTCATCGAGCAACAGCACCGTCGGATCGGACGCTAGCGCGATGCCAAGTTCAAGCTGCTTCTGGTTGCCGTAGGCCAGCGTGCCGGCGGTCTCATCGGCCAGCGCAGCGAGTCCGATCGAGGCGAGTAGCGCCTCCGCATCGTTGCGGAAGAGCAATTCTGAGCGCGACCAGAAGTCACGGCCGCGCTTGCGATGGGCGAGCAATGCCGCCTGGACGTTTTGCAGTACGGTGAGGCGCGGGAAGATGTTGGTCAGTTGGAAGGACCGCCCGATGCCCAGCCCGCAGATGCGGTGCGGCGGCAGCCCGGTGACATCGCGCCCGCCCAGCACCACGCGGCCGGCGTCGGGGCGCAGATGTCCGGTGATCAGGTTGAAAAAGGTGGACTTGCCGGCGCCGTTAGGACCGATCACTGCGACGATCTGCTGCGCCTCGACGGTGAGGCTGACGTCGTTGACCGCGCGGAAGCCGGCGAAGGATTTGTGCAGGCCGTGGATCTCCAGCATCAGCGCCGCACCGCGCGCCGGTGCAGCGCGCCGTACAGGCGCACCAGGCCACCCAGCACGCCGCCCGGCAGGGCGAACAGCAGCAGAAGCAGCATGATAAGATCTTAAATTTCCATTCAGTGATGCTTGGTGATCAAGGCGAACAGGCCTTGAACAAAGATGAAAAGCCAATTCTGATGCAAGGTATTCAGCAAATCTATAAATTGGCGGCAGCGGAAGGACGTGTGCCGTTTGAATCTGATTTGGTTGCCTGGTTAACTGCAGAAGCTGGGCAAACATCTAATACAAAAGCGGGCAGAAATTTGTGAGGACTTGGCTAATCGTTTAAGTCTTTATTGCCGTGGTGCCATATTTGGCAAGCTATTTGATGGACCAACTTCTATTCCGCTTGATGCGCAATTGATGATTTTTGATACTTCTGATCTATCTCATGATAAAACTTTAGAAGCAGTTGTCACATTGTTTGTCTCTGATTTTGTTTTGCGGCGAGCGGCACAGCATAAAGCGGAACAAATGGCCAAAGGATTGCCGGCGCGTTTTGTCTTTTGTATAGATGAGTTGTGGCGTTTATTGCGTTATGAAGGTGGCAAGACACTGGTTGAAGATGCTTCACGAACAAGCCGCCACCTTGGCTTGCTTTTTATCGGTATTTCGCAAGAATTAAGTGACTTATTGCGCGATGATCGGGCTCGTAACTTAGCTACCAATAGTGCGATAAAGATTATTCTTGGCAATGACCCGAGCAATTTTGATTTGATTAGAGATGCTTGTGGCTTAACTCCTCAAGAAATGGATGCCATCGCTCATTTGACGAGGAAGAATCGTGAATATAGTGATGCTTTCCTGGTTTATCATAAACTCTCGCGCGGAGTGGTAAAACTTATTGTGCCACGCTTTATGTATTGGGTTGCTACTACCGAACCCAACTACGATCAACCGATGCGAAGCAGAATGATCAGTCTTTGTGGTGGCGATGCTCGATTAGCTTGCCATTTGCTTGCCCAAGGTGTCACTCCAGAGACATTCACGACTGAATATTTAAGAGGCCAGTTAATTGAAGTTTTGCAGTAAATGAGGTTGTCCAATGTTTGATTATCAAGCCGGAGAAAAATATAAATTAACCCTGATTATGGTTGCCATAGCGGGTTTAATGGCTGGCGCATTTTTCACCATCTTGTTTTCTGCTGGACCAGAGCCAGCGAAAGTACAGGCCTCGTCCTGCTTACATGGACAACCCAGATATTGCAGGTGATAAGCCAATTGCCTCTCCCGAGGCGGGAGCCTACGGCACACAGGTTGCTCAGACACAAACAAACCCGGCTAATACAGCAGATCCTCTCGCAGCCCTTACTCTTGTTCAGGATTGGCTACCCATGGCTTGGGATTTAAGCGCTGGTACAGCAGGTGATAGTCAAGAAAAAGCTATACAATATATGACTGATGAGTGCGCGCAAGCATACAGGCAAAATGTTTGGACCCCTGAGGTGGCCAAGCAAATTGATGGTTCCGGTATCAAGAGTACTTTCAGTGCTAGCCGAGTGGCAGCCAGCAGCAATCAACCGGATGGCTCGGTAGTGATTACTGTGGAAGGTAAGCAAGTTCTCGATGTACCAAACAAAGGTTCTAAAACACGACAGGTCAAACTTGAATATTTAGTTAAAAATACTCCAGATGGGCTGCGTATCGCTGGTATAAGTGAAGGGGGCAAAAGCTAAAAGGTGATAATTATGAGCTGGCGACCACAAATAAATGATAGAGGCGTAATTGTTCGCTTTAGCAATTCAGATACCGGGGAGGTAATTACCACTCAGGAATATGAAAGGCGTATGCAGATGTTGCAAGGCGGCTATACACCGAGCGATTCCCAGCCAGGAATCAGTTCTGGTCCTGCAGTTGGAACACTGACCAATCCATATAGTAATGGTTATCCACCGGTAAGCCCTGGCACAAATGGCAGTAATCAAAGCAGTATGCCATATAGCGGTCAAGCTATGCCTTTTGCGCCACCAGATGATCCTGCCTTATAGAGGTTTGTCTGGTCCTATGCCACAGCAGCAAATACAATCATCGCCAATGATTATGCCTAGCCAAATGCAGCCTCAGTCGCCTATGCTTATGCAATCTCAGCTGCCTATGGGCATGCAATCTCAACCCATGCAGTCTCAGTTAGCGGCGCCAGTTTCAGCAATTACTGCCGATAATCCTCTTATTCAACCCGGCGCACAGATACTTGCCCCTGGCAATACAGGTGCTCTGGCAGAAATGCCAAACAGCTTAAGCAGTATGCCATCGGCCAGTACAACTGCACCGATGCCGCAAGATGATACTGCTGCACCCAGCAAAGCCGGCGGTGGCATACAAGGTAAGAATTTAAGATTAGAAGGCATGCCTGGTCACTTGATTGGTAGTGGGCCGGTTGCTTATCAGCCGCACGGATTTCTGGATGCTACTTCAATTGCTATATTGCTGCCTACATTAATATTAGTTGCTTTAAGTATTGCTGCTGCTCACAAGAAACGTCTTTTCCCCTGGCAAACTATCCGCACATTTAATCCACCTTCTGGTTTGATGTCTCCAAGAGAATATGAAAAGTCTTATTTATGCCCACCTAATTTAAGACGTCACGGACGATTGGGTAAACGTAATCCAAACGCTACTTGGACAGAAGCTGATGGCGTGGTGTTGCCGTTTGGTTTCTTAGCCCGCACACATTTGCCGGTCACTATTCCGCTTGGAAGACTGCCAAACAAAAACATGTTCATTGTGGCCCCAACCGGTTCAGGTAAAACTACTTTGATGCGAGCGATTATTAAAGCTTTGATGGCTAAGCCTTGCGTAATCATTGCTTTAGAAGCAAAAGCCAATGATCCACACTTAGATGAAAAGAAAGAAGGTTTTAAATATACGATATTGCCGGAAGCCAAGCAGCTGGTTTTGATACACTTTATTTCAATCCATTGGATACAGAAGAATCAATTCATTGGAATCCGCTGGATGTATCGCCGAATTACTTTTGCTTCTTCCATTGTTCAAGATATAAACAGATTAGCTCCTGAAGAACAGCACTGGGCGGAACGTGACCATGGCTATATCACAGGATTAACACAATTGCTTAAATGGGGTGCTGTACAAGTAGCCGGTGAAGATGAAGAAGGCTTTGTTTCGGATGTTACACCATTGCCTTGTAATCCACGCGGATTGATGAGACTGGTTAATAATCGCCGCAATATTGTTGAATCTTTGCGTCGATTAAAAGACAATCCGGATGTTGATCCGGCTGAATTAAGCGAATTGACCCAGACATTGTCTTCGATTATTCGTACAGACACTGATTGGGACAAAAACATTCAAGGTGTGCGTGGTCGTTTGCGCATGTTTAAGAATCCGAGCGTGATTAGAGTTACTGAACAGTCCAATGTGGATATTCAAGCTTCTATGCATAAGCCGACTGTTTTGATATTTGGTGCTCCTGCTTCTTTAGGACCAGATGCTGAGTCACTTGCTGCTTGCTTTGTTTATCAATTGCAACAGGCTTTACACACCAGATATGGTATTGCCTCAATTTTGCCTTTGTTTGCCTTCTTTGATGAATATCAAACTTTGAACTTGGATATAGCCGGTAGATTGTCAGCTATCGTCCGCGGTGCTAATGGTGGTCTGACTGTTATTTTGCAAAACATCAGTCAAATTACTGGCTGGGGTAATCTCAACAGATCCAAATAGTTCTGGTGCTTCAGAATTGAGAACTATATTCTCTAACGCCGCTGTTCGTGTTTGTTTGCACAACGCTGATGAAAGCCACATCGCGATTCTTCTCGGATGAAATTGGTAAACATGCTGTAATCGTTCCCGGTATATCGGATCACTTCAAATCTCAAGGTTTTGGTACTATTCCCAACTAGTTGGAACAGAATTCACTCGCAACAAGTAGTGCCGCGTGTTGATCCTGATTCTATTAAAGCGCATGGAAAAACATCATGCTCTTGTTTATCTCTCCCCTGCTGGAGATCCTGAATTTGGTGAAGTGAAGCCATTTATGGTTGATTTACGAGGTATTGAAGAAATTGCCCGCCTGCATTTACTGCACAATATGCCGGGACGCTTTGCGCCGCCTGATGGCAGTGGTCAAGCTGTTCCTGTAGCGCCCACGCATGTGCCATGGCAATCAAATTTCAGGCCAAGGCGCTTGGACTGGTCCTGCTGCGGAGAATATTGCCCATGCTGCGCAGGGACAATTTGGTGCTCCCGGCGGCGGCGCGGTTGCAGTCGGTACAGGCTCAACAAGTGCGGTTGGTAAACTTGCGGATACTTTAACGAGTGCCATGCCTGCAGCGGCGCTTGCACAGGCTGCCAGCGCAGTGCCTGCCACGATTGGCCAAGCTGCACACGAAGTAGTTAGTGCTGTACCAACGCAAATTGTCGTAGAGCAAACTCAACGCGTTTGTCCAGCCTGCAAACAACCAGCCGCAAATAAGAAATTCTGTACAAATTGTGGTGCACTACTCGGACCAGTAACAATAATGGATACTCCTAATAAACAAATAGAGCTGGAACGGACTGCTTCAATTGTGGTGCGCGAGCGCCTTGATGCTATTCCCGCCGGGCAAGCGTCTTCCTCGGTTGTCGCGCCACCGTTTCCCTTCGCCACGAGCGCGCCTGTCAGTCAACCAATGCAGAACATTGTAGAAGAATTTGCACCAGAGCCAGCTCAAGAGCGAAAAACAATTAATCAGGTTCTCAGACAATCTTATACGCAAAGCGCAGATATTGGTCAAACAAATCCAGCTCCTAAAAGAACAATTACGTCGCTAAATCCTGATCTGCCAAGACCAGTGCCCAAACTGGAATAGTTGTTCCTGCAGGGGTCGAGAAATTATCGAAATTATTGTAGGGGCACAAGGGCATTTGAGTGATGTCGTTGAAGCCAGCCCTCTGTTCATAAGTAAGTATACGTATCGGCTGGCGGATGCAATCCACCCCTACAGTCGGCCAAACTTATAGGAGAGGAAAAGCATTACTGCGGAAGCCAGCCAGTAAATAATGATAATAAATATGCCAATAATTAATGGCTCAATGCCTTTGGCTTGAGCTAACAGAGATTCACTATTTTCTGCAGGTTTATTTTTGCTCTTGGTTTTGTTCGCCATATCTTGTTAATTGATTATTTGTTTGACTATTTAACTGTGATTACGACGTGATCCCCAGCTACTCCGATTGTTTGATGGTTATTGTCAAAGGCTCTCAATCTCAATTCATATATACCTGGGCTGGGGAAGTCCAACTTACTTAAGGATATATTACCAGTAAGGGTTGGCAATTCTTTAAGTAATAATGATGATTTAGGTGGTCTAAAATCGTTGAGGACAGCAAGGGTCTGATTAGCCGGGCTAAATTCAAGCATCAATGTTTTAGCCTTGGTCATTTCTTTGGCATCATAATCTAATTGGCAAGAAGGATGAGAATTATCAAGCTCAATATATCCAAGTGCATTCTGATTGGCATTAGGTGTAAAAGATAAAAGGGGCATATATTTATTTATCGCCTCTAAGGAGAAACTGACAATTCTGCAGGGATGTTGCGGCAGTATTAGTCGTATGCCCTGAATTGTTCCACCCATTGCCCAATTTATTTGACCCTGGAGGGGGAAAATAATTTTTTGCCTTTGGTTGCTGCAGGGTGCGGTCCAATTTAATTGATGAGCTTGGTCATAATCTGGAGAAAGGCGGTTTTTATAGAGGAAGCTAAATATATCGGACATAGCTGTGTCGCCGGGACAATCGGTTTCTATGACTAGACAATCGGTTTCAAAGCAGGGTCTGCCATTAAGATTAAGAGCAACATAAGGGTACAGACTGCTCTTCCCTGCTTTCGAAGCATCGACCAGCATGTTTCCGTTCTGGTCAAAATTGATTAGATTTTTAAATTGATCTGGAACAATGACAATATCTTTTAACTCAATGCCCGACCAAAAGTTTTTCCGTTTGTTTTGGTCGTCAGGCAATTTTTGCAAATGAAAAGGCTGCAGGTTTTGTTGTGTGTTATTCCAGAGGTAAAATTGTGGAGATTGAAAACTGGAAGCAGGGCGGATAATAGATTGACGGGCATAACCAAATGGGAAGATCTGATTTATTTCACTGAGATTAAAACAGTTGTGAATGTCTTTAGAAATTTGTGGATATTTTGTCATACCATCAAGAGCATTACGGCATACATAAGCACCATTGATTTGATCCGGCAAGCCGACAATATAAGTGATGGTCTCGGTTGTTTTTGTCTTGGCGAGGCTATCTAATGCGCGCAAAATATTTCGTGATGCAGTCTGCGCCTTTATCCAGGCGTAGTTATTGACTAATAAGCCGGCGCCGGCTATAGAGAGCATTGCTGTTAAGGCGCATAATGTCCAGTAATGGATTCGGTCATTTTCCTTAGTGCAATTAGCAAAGCCAAAGCACAGCAGGGCGCATAGTGGTGCTGTTGCCAGATAGGCCAATCGACTGCCTTGCAAATCAGCGCTGATATTAAAGAGCCTATATACAGGTATCAAACTTAAAATAAGCCAGCTAACCATAAAAACAAAATTGGCTGCATCTTTTTTTGTTTTGAGTTTATCCAAGAAAAGACATTTTAGAGAAAGAACTAAACTGAGGGCAATTAATGCTGCCCAGAGAATAATGGTTAGGTCATGTTCTCTCAGAATAGTTTGATTAAATGGAAATACCATTACATAAGTTGAATAAAGCCACATTTTGAGCCATTGTCGGCAGTTTTCAAAGGCAAAGAGCGTATTATCATAACCGCCAACCAAAGTGCCAAGGGCATAATAACGGAGGGCAAAATAAAATAACCAAGTCAACCAAAATGGGCTTGTTTGCTTTCCTGCTGATAGCATAGATCTAAATAAACTTAGTTTGGGTGTTGCAAAACATAACTCATACATGCCGAGCACGAAGGGTATTGTGATAGCCATTTCTTTTGATAGTAAGCCGCAAATCATGGCCGCGATACTTAAAAATAGCCATTTGTAATTGTGGGATTTTCGCCAATATATATAACAAAGAATGGTGGACAGAGAAAAAAGAGTAACAAAAGTGTCTACACGTCCAGTAATCCAGGAGACCGCCTCGGGATGCAGGGGATAAAGACCAAATAAAGCAGCGGTGGCTGCGCACCAGATATGGTGATTAAGTGAGATAGGTTGATTGTCATCGCTAACCAATGCTCTGAGAAGAAGCCACAAAAGAAAAGTATTTCCCAGGTGACAACATAAATTGGTCAAATGAAAGCCAATGCCATTATTGTGCCACATGAGATAATCAGCGACCATAAATATTGAAATCAATGGTCTGTAAAATTGGGCGGTGGTCAGGTCTAGCCAGCTAGAATGAAAATTGCGCCAGATTAATGATGGTTGCTGGATTGCCTGGTTAAGCCAACTCAAGTGAACGAAATCGTCACCATTAAAAGCATTTGTAAGCACAGGACAATAGATAAAAGCTACGATGATCAGGATAGTCAGGATGGTAAACCACTCTCCGATGGTTGGCTTATTATCCCGAACAGTGGATTCATCCGTTCTAGTAGGCAAAGAGATCATTTTGTTTTACTCGATTGAGCATCGACTTTACTAGTGGGTAAATCAAGCAAATCTCCCATGGCTTCATCAGTTGATTCACCCATTACCAGTTCAAGCTCATCTTTGACTTTCCTATAGCCAGGTAAAGGGGCAAAAGTGGATGAGGGGATTCTTCGCCTCTCGATAGAGAGTGTTTCCAATACCGAAACCATTTTACCGTTATTATTATGGCTGGCTTTCAGGGGTATGCCCCTTTTGACAGGAATGCCAAGATGACTGCAGAATAATTGAGCAATTTGGGCTGGTGGCTTTATGTCAGAGGCAATCCATAATTGTGAAAGTTTTTCTTCGGCAATATGTTTTTTGGGCTCGCCTTTTTTCATTACCCAGCATTCAAAGGCCTGATAGTGCTCGATGGTCATCGTTTTGCCAGTGTCTTTGGCTATTAACGCCAGTTGTCCCCTAGTATCACGGTAATTGCTTTTAGGGCTAATGCAAAAGCGTTGCTGCCACCTTTTGTAGGGTAAATCGGCATAAGTTTTGGCATTTTCATTAAAAACAAGGGCATTCCACTTGGGTGCCTTAGTAATGATGGTCAGACCCAGGCGACCAATATGCATTCTTAGGGCATGGGGGGTGAGATCTGAAAAAACCGTGCCAGCAAAATTACTAGACTGGCGAATTACCCAGCCTTCTTCGCCTCTGGTAGGTTTTCCATCAGCGCCTACTGAAAGATTGATTGTCAGACTAATAAAAAAAAGCAGAATTAAAGCTGTTCCTGGGTCGAAGTATTTTGTCCATTTAAGTGAACTAGGCATTGTAATCACTCTGTTCTTTACCGAGGGGCTGCAAATTAATCTTTAAGCAAAATTGCCGCCCTAGTTATTCTACACAGCAATTTAATTCTTGTTATAGGAACTATTATGCCAAGATGCTTTTCTGCCACAACTTTGTCACAGAACTTGCTTAGACTGACATGCACTTAAAAGACCATTTGCCTTTATTAAACAAAAAATCAAACAACCGCAGGGCAAATGGTCATTACTAAGAGAAAAGAAGGATGAACAAAACTGGGTGGATGCAAGCGGGCGGAGCAAAGTGGGCGGAGCAAGCCCCGCCCCTACAAAGGGGAGAAAATTATGCCGTTACTCAATAATAATCCAATACTTGCAACTCGCCCAGTTGTCGATGATACGCATATACAGATCGAAGAGAACTCATCAATAAACCATACAATAAAGATAAATTACTTTGATCTTCTGGATGAAACACCAGATTTCTCTGAAGCAGCCATTCTTCTAGAGAATGGAATTATTGAATATAGCTATGTCAAAACCGCCGCTGATGGTAAACATTACTTCGGCTTTGAACGTTGCTTACCTGGCTCGATTGACTATGATGAAATCATAACTCGCCATCGGCTTGTAAGTAAAATGGAAGCGAATACATTTGAACATTATCCAAGCGGCAAGACGGTTCTTAGTCGGGGTGGCAGAATTCTAGAAATTAAGCATCCAGAAAGAGGCTAACATTGGTCTTTTTAAAATGCTTCAAGACATACATAGCGGCAATTGGTGTGATGAAAAGAAAAAATGGTTGTGTATATCTATGTTCGTAATGGATGAACGGAGACAAACAGAGCATGAATAATGGAAATAGCCAGATTTCAGGTATGAATTGAAATTGTTTTAAATATAGAAAACCAAAGAAGGCAATTGTAGATAGGAGACACCAAAAATAAATGAAATAGTGACATCGTTGTCCAAACCAGAGTGTGTCATAGATTTTCAGTTTATATTGAATTGCAGACCACGGATTTTTGATTACTGCCTTTGCCAGGCATTGCAAAGCATACAAACTGCCTGTGATTCTTATCCTTGTCTAGCTTGGCAATCACCTCAGGGGATTTTTCTGGTGCAAGATAAAAGCCCAACCCAATGCCATCACTCCAGCTCCATTGCATCGATTCTCGATAATCGTCCCAGGTGGCATGCCATAGTCCGTAACCGCGATAAGTTGACCCGGTCATGGTAAATTCGCCAAAATTCCTTTTGTTGCGCTTTTCCCAGGGATATTCAATAGCAGACAAGGTGATAAAGGCTATTAGCGCAAATAACAAAGTTTGTTTGAAGCCGCTCTTTCTAAGAATGCTGACCATAACAAGTACAAGTAAACAGAATTGAGCAAAAGTAGTGTAAATGTCGCGGAAGTAGGCAGCAATGGCTAACGAAGCGCCAAAGCCAATGGCGGCAAAAATCATTTGCTTATTTGGGCGCGGATTTTTTTGTAGGGTTGTCCAAAAGATGGATAAAAATATGAATGATGCCACTATAAACGGTGCAGCAAGCGGTTCTGAAGAGAATAAGCCCATACCAAAATCAAAATCCAAGACTGGAAGAGCCAACAAACTCAGTATGCCGGTACCAAGAATGTATCGATGATCACTAATGAACCGAGCGGATAGAAGACAGGCTAATAAGGCGGTTAGCCAGTGAATGGATAAAATTAAAATGAAATATGGCAGGATGCTATTTTGTCCAAATAGCTTGATCATTATTCCGATAACAATTGGTGTGCCAGGTGACTGAAAATAATAGGGCAGATAAGTTTGATTGGTCGGATGTTCGGGCGTGATATTTTTTAGACTTACTCCTTTGCCATCGGCAAAGCCAAGTCCGGCCCTTATATAATTGGCTGGGTCAGTCATATTGAGAGCCAGTGCCCATTGAGTATATGATTGATTCAGGCGCAAGCTTCCCGGATCGAGTGTTGAGTGAGTTTTGATGTAATTCAATAATTTTGTTCCGGAAACAGAGGCAAAGGCGCCCATAGTTTGTAGGCGATAAATAATTATTCCACTGGTGATAAGCCAGACAAGAAATAAGGGCAGTATAAGGCGCAAAAATATTTCGATACTTCTTCGATCGATTTGACTAAAGCGCTGATAACATTCAGGCACGCCGATTCTCCCTAGGGAATATCCAAGGCAAATGATACCGGTTCACTAGGTAACCCGATAGGTTGATTAAGTGAATTCAGGGCTAATATTCTCAGCTGTGCCACTTTGTTATGCAAACGAGGGAAATATTGTCTAAGTTCAGAATTTGAAAGAGTTATCTGGCCGCTCCGGTTTGTTACGGTTTTAATTATCCGGGCGTTGCCCGGGTTACTTAAAAATGCCTCTAGAAAGCAATGGCTATGTGTTGGAATCTCAATTCCAGCGCTGTGCGCATCGGGCACATTTTGTAGATTAAAGGACATTGTGATTGAATTGTTTACAGGGAAATGAGCAACAGCCAGGTTAGAGAAACTTATTTGGTTTGAGGTCATCGTTTGATCATTTTTTATAAGATCCAATTGTGGCTGCACTTTCACATTGGGCACAATCGATAGATTTTGCAAGCTATCATTTGGATAATCTTGTGGCACATCAAGGCCAAAGTCGATAATTCTGGTGGCATAAGTCCAGTCCAGATATTTTTGCAAGCCAAATAGAGCGCTCTTTGAATCGCAGTAGTCCACAGGAACTGACATAAATAATGATTGAGCTCGATTATCGCGCATTGATGGCATCATCTCAGCATGCCAAAAAAACTTTATTGATTTTTGCGCTTGCTTGAAATTACCTTTGAGAGTGGCAATACTTGCGGAAAGGGTGTTAATAGGGCCGCTAAAGGAGATCAAATGCTCTTTAGTTGCCGAGTTCTGAACGCCGTTGGCTTCAGATTCTAGATCGGCTGAAAATGCTGACGCTCCTTCTGTCTTGTGCCAGGCTAGAAAACGGCCGTCTTTATTCGACCAGACGAGAATAATATGATTCTGGGCAGGCTGGCTAAGGATTTTTGAGAGGGGACGAACGTATATAAATTCATGTGCTCCTGGACCAGGTTGTTCGATGCCAAAAACTTTATGAGAAAGATCGATATTCATGCAGGGGGATTGACAAAATGTTGATAGATATTCAGCATGACTGAGCATAGGGGCGCCAAAATAGTCCTTGGGTAAAGCAAGGAGGACGATCTTGGTTTGTTGTGCAGTCTGAGTGCCTAGTGTTTTTAAATCGGACTTTATTGTTTCCAGCCGAGTACTAGCTATTTCATAAGGCGTGAGATTAGTGATGTAAATGGAAGCCCAGATTGCGGAGATGAATATTGGAGTTAAGGGAATTAATCTAGAGAATAATTTTGCGCTCTTTGATTCTTCAGCAGTTGTATTGCTTGTGGCAAAGAAGGAAAGTAAAAGGCAGAACGGTACGGAAGAGATAAAGAATAACCTAGAGCCAATCATATTTGGATAAATGTGCCAAATCTGAAATGTTGGCAGGATACCGATTATAATCCAAAGGAGAAGAAACAGCGAAAGACGCCGATTCTTCTTTTCTTTTACGAGCAAAAATATAGCCCGCAAGGCAATCACAGCATATAGAATTGAAAGTCCGATAGTCAAAAAGTGGGGAAATTGTATGTGTTCGTTTAGGGGGAAAAAAAGTTTTTGTATTGTGTTTCCGTCCCCAAAGGCCTGGAATTGTCTAACTAGCATTTTGGATCCTATGCTCCTATAGCCGCCAATTATTGTGCCCAAGGCTGTGGTACGAATAATTCCATAAATTAGCAACTCAAGCCAATAGAAGATTTCTATACGTTTTTGTTTAGACTGCTTGTCCTTTGGATATAGTAGGGCGGAAATGGAGACAATTGCCGGTAGAGTAACGGCTATTTCCTTGGTCAGCAGGGCGCAGAAAGAACTGAAAAGAGAAACAGCAATAAGCCATCGATTTTCGCTATTTTTATATTTAAAGTAAGCAATTAGGCTAGTTAAATAGAAAAGACCGGAAAGTAAGTCGCCGCCATTGGTGGCGGTGGCAGAACTTTCAATATGCAATGGGCAAGTGAGAAAGAGCAGCATTGCCGACACTGAGGTCAGCTTTGAACAATGTCCGCAGACTAAGTTAATAATTATGTAGGACAAATAATAGACAGAAATGCCGCATAGGGCAAGCAAGAAAATATTTGCTATATGAAACCCTAATGCGGTTTGTTTGCCCAGGAAAAAGATAAAGAGCATGGTGGTGGACAATAAGGGACGGTAGCTGGTCATGCCATCCGAATCGCCGGACCAATCGCCATGTAGCTTAGCTAGGAATCCGCTCCAATCAGCAGAAAATGCATTGTGAAAATATTGGACATGATAGAAATCATCGAGCAGAAAGCCTACAGAAAGTGTTTTCCATAGAACTAATGAGGAGACAAGGAATGCAGACAGCACAACCATTAAATTGGTAATTGATTGGGGATTTGCCTGATCGTTGACAGAAAAATTGAAGCTGTTGATAATTCCGGGCGTTTTGATATTTAAAATATTCATTGCAATATGATAACTGCTTGTTAACAGGTGGTGCTGTGGCAACTAATTGGATACGAGTAACATAAAGTGATCGCTGCAAAAGCTAATTTGCTTGCCCTGTTTGTTTATCGGGCGCAGGCGTATTTTGTATGGTCCACTGCACTTAAACATCGAGCGGACAAGCTTGATCTCTCCTTTTGGATGCATAGAGATTATTGGTATTACTGAGTGTCCGTCTGAGTGGCAGGTGTTCAGCTCAGTATAGTATTTTCCAGGCTCAATTATTTCAGCGACAACGCCAGCACAATTATTGATGGCGTTCACATCATAACTAACTACTGATTGAGGATATTTGCTATTTAGAACAAGTTCACCAATTCGTGAATCATAATTGGGGCTAGTTAATACAATCTGTGGTATCAGAGTTTTTATACTTGCTGCAAAAGCATTATGCATCTCAATTTTATAATTCTCCGGGAAAGATAATTTCATCATATGACAATGGCCACCACAGGACCAAATGGGCAGTCCCCTTAAAGGGAGAATTATTGATTGTTTATCGCTAAGTTGATTTAGAGGTACTAATAGGTGATCCGTATGCAATTTTTCTGGCTGAGCGTCATTAAGATAACCAAATTCTACCGGGATTGTGTTTGGCAATTTCTTAGGTTTTGGGATATTTAATTGGAAAACAATCGCGTCAACTAGCCAGGGTGTTAATTCTTTGGTACTAGGGCTAGATAATATAAAAGTTGGTTTGTGATCACTTGTTAGAGTCGGTATTCCGATGTGATCAACGATTGGTAATTTTTGCTCCACTCCGCCTATATTAATTGAGACAGTTGGTGTTCTGCTTGCTGGGGATTGCAGCTGCAGTCTGGGAAAATTGACTGGATAAAAATGTTGGTCTTTAGCATTCAAGTAATAAAAATAGACATGACTTTTCCCTTGTTCTAGGAGATTTTGCATGAAGCCAATTGGTAGTGATTGATCACTGTCCAATAACCAAATAGAACTATCGAAATCCTGTTGCGAAAAAGGTCTGTGATTCATAGATTGGCTGCAAGTTATGCCGGCAATAGCAACGCCATGATAATTAACAGGAATATTGACAAAATACATGGGGGGATCGCCAGGGATTTCTTTGTGAAGGCGCTGAAACTCAGCGAGTAGATTATTAGTCAATTTGCCTGCCTGGTCCAGGCAATATTATTCATGCGCAAAACATAACAAGAAAAGATCAAAATCAAAACAATGATTGGATAGCGGAAAGAGTCCCAATTCTTAAGACTACCTTTGCTGGTTAATCCAAGCATCAGAATTGCGCATAATGGGACTGATGCAAGATACCCATATCTGGCATCAAGCAAATCAGGGGTGATTATAAGCAAACTGTGCATCGGTAGCAAACAAATAAAAAACCAGCTGGAAAGAAACAATACAACGAAGAGACGGTGGCGATCTTTCCCGATTGAGGCCACTGTCAGTCCAGCAAGAGCAATTACAAGAATGGTCCAAACAAAATAAGCGATATGACCATGGTCAAAAGCAGCTGATGATAAAGGGGTAATGATCATTTTCAAACTTTGTTCCCAGGCTTTGAACATTGTTTGATTGTCAGGAAAATGGAACCCCGCTTTGTTTAGACTACCAAAGAAATTGCCAGTAGCCAATTTTCTAATTAGTAAGTATCCACCTAACAAAATCCAATGTGGCAGTGTGCCGAAGCTTGAAGCATAGTGTTTAAATTTGCCTTTTCTTTTTTGATGAATCAAAATCATCAGTTGCAGAATGACTGTTGACTAAAAGCTCGTAGGATACCAGTATTGCCGGCAATATTACGGTGACCTCCTTGATTAAAAAGGAGCAGCCAGTGAAAATACAACTAATTACGGCAAAAACATTTTTACCATTTTTGCGCCAGTAAACATAAGCTAGTAAGCTTGCAAGAACAAATAAATTAGCTAAAACTTCTGTTGTGCTTACAAACCAGTTGATTGGCTCTGTGTGCAGCGGATACAAAAGAAAAAATCCAACTGAACACAGAGGCCACAGGACAGCCGAGGGCGTTCTTTTCTGGACTTTATTAACTGATTCCAGTTCCGCCAGTAGAAATGTTAAGACGACAACGGCGATGATTTCATAACCAAGACTAATAATGCGATAAGCACAACTGTGAGTACCGCAAGCTAAATATTCAATAAACAAGAACGCGTTCAATAAGGGGCGGTAATACGGAGTCCCGGCATATACATCTGTGAATAAGAGATGGGGATGTTTTTTTGCTTCGTCCAACCAGGAGATGATATAAAAATCGTCCGATGTAAAAAAATTGAACATTACCGGTTGATAGGCAGCGGCGATGAGCGCAAGAAGGAATATGGCAAAAATTGCTATCAGCCACCAGGTTCGGGGCGATAAGCTGGAGAAAATGCCAATTCTTTCAGCAGAGCAAGTTTTAGTGGCCGTCAACTGCATCTTCAATTTCTTTGTCGCTGGAGATAAACTCAATTAATTTTTCGCAGCCAATGCCATTGAGATGGGCGGTATCGTAGAAATCACTTGATACAAAGCGTTGATCATGGTTGAAGTTCAAAACAGATGCACCATATGTAGTGGCTAAAGATTTAACAGCGCCCAAATACCTGTTATACATAAGTGGAGGCAGGATAGACATATTTTGTTTTGTCAGCGGCATGTTAATCAGAAAGACTTTAACTCCCAGTTTCTTTTGCATCTGTAAAAAATGATCTAGATAATTGATTTGAGCAAAAAAAGTTTTAGGCTTAAAAGAACGATAACGCAATTTATACTCGGGAATATTGTCTTTTAATTCCGTTGAAGGTTGCAAGGTTGGATTAATAAGCCACTCTCCAATTTCAATATCTCCCATGTTGCCATCGCGAGGATTCATTAGTTCTCTTACCATTTTTGCTCTGCCAGCAGGCGAATACCCTTGATTATCATAAGATAACCAGGGAATAGTTTTTTCGGCCTGCAATTTTCTCAGCCCCTGTTTTATGATTGAGAAGAAGTCCTGCCGTTGGCTATATATCGATGATAGCTTGCAAAAAAATTGATCAAGATAGATATTGAACGATTTGCGATCATCGGTTACTAATTGCTTGCCGGCTATTTTATTCATATAGCGAGCAGTGTCGGTGGATGCTGCCCCTGGAAATGCCCAGTCCAAAATATCACGAGGAGCAATGCCCCAGATAATGACACGTGGCTTGAAATTCGGGGTAATGAAATTGGAAGCCATAGTATAAACATCGGATGCCATTTGACCCCCGATGGCAAAGCAAAAGGTAGAAACAGGTTTTTTAAGTTTGCTTGTCAGCAATTCTTCTAAATAATCATTTTTGTGATGCAATGCAGTATCAATCATTTTTTTATAATGTGTGGCGTCTCCACAATTTACTACGGCGAGCATTAACGACGAGCCAAATAAAATGATATCTGGTGCTTTTTCTAGTTGCCGATAGTCATGTACGGACCACCAGACAAAACTTCGCTCAGGCAAATTGTATGGATTAGGATGAAATTCAAATCGTACAAATAGATCCAGTATAAGTAACAACACCAGGGCGGCAATAAATTGGCTTTTTATGAATGGTTTGCCAGTGCCTGGAGTAGTAAATAATTGACCAATATATTGGTTGTCTGGATCAGTTTGTGTGTCCAGACTATGACTATTAAGTGATTGCTTGGTGAGCTGTGAGGTCAATGTCTACCTTATAGATTAGCTTGTCAATAGGTTTGCTTGGCAGCGTACGAGTGATTGCCAAGAGGAAAGAATAGCATGGCAACGTATGCTTATGCCAGACCAATTGATTTATCTTTATGGGTAATCGATAGAGAAGGGCATCTATGGCGATAATTTGAGCGGTAATTTTTATGCACTAAAATTTATTTGGTTTCCGCTCTAGCGAAGCCGGGGCATTTTCTGGCAGAATTATTTTTTGATCAGGTGCTATTGGTAATTCTTCAGCGACTTTTACCTCTGGTGCTTTTGGCAATTTGTTTACTACCTTAGCGACTGTCTCGCCCAAGGTTTTCTCACGCGTAGCCAATTTATAAATTTTGGGGAGAAGCGGTAATTCCAGATAGAAATGTTCGCCGAAAAATCTGCCAAGTTCTGTAGCAGTTAACGGATGGCCAAACTTGTTTATGATTTCTTGCTTAGCCTCCAAACCAGTCTTTTAGGTCGTTGATTTGCTGTTGGATGGGAGTATGTGTTAGATCGGATCTTCCGCTCTTGAAATCAAATAAAATTCAATAAGAGTGGCAATATGACTGCTTTTGGTTATTTTTTGCTTTTAAGAATGTGCCCAGTACTATACGATGCATATTTAGTATTACTACTTGTATTAAATAAGTAGCATCTAGTATAATGTGTCCATTATGTATGTGGAAGAAATTAAGACTAAGAGCACAAGCGGCAAGATCCATTCTTGTTTTTTATTGCGTGAAACGCATCGTGAGGGCAAAAGAACATTCAAGACGACGATGGCCAATATTTCTCATCTTTCAGATCAAGAAATTGAGGCAATTAAGTATGCATTGAAGTACAAGCAGGCTGGTATTAAGCCTGAAGATATTGAGCTTGAGGCTGGCAAGATAGTTGGTTCCCTGCAGGTTGTAGTTGAACTGATGAAGCGTGCAGGAATTACTGATGCGCTAGGTTCTAGCCGTAAGGCTGCATTATGTGCCTGGCTAATTTTTGCTCGATTAACAGAGCAGGGTTCTAGGTTATCTAGTGTTCGTTTGGCGGAGCGCTATGACACGAGTATTTTAAAGCTTGAGCAATTTAACGAAGATGATTTATATGAGGCACTTGATTGGTTGGCGGACAATCAAGAAAACATTCAGCAAACACTATTCAAAAAGCGCTATGGTAGTAAAGCTCCTAATTTATTTTTATATGATGTGTCGAGCAGTTATCTTGAAGGAATGGATAATGAGCTTGCTTGGTGGGGATACAATCGAGATGGCAAAAAGGGAAAGCAACAAATAGTCTTTGGTTTATTGACTGATGAAGAAGGAGAGCCAATAGCAGTTGAAGTATTTGAAGGTAATACGGCAGATCAGACAACCTTTGTTGAGCTAATAAAGAGCTTCGGTGAACGTTTTGGAGTAAAGAAAGTCACTTTTGTAGGTGACCGTGGGATGATCTAAAAGCACTGGCATTGATGAATTGCACAAGCATGAATTTTTCTACATTACAGCAATCACAAAGCCCCAGATTAAGACCTTACTAAAAGACGGAGTAATCCAGCTTGGTTTATTTGATACGGAGCTAAATGAAGTTACCAAGAAAGGTATTAGATACATACTGAGACGAAATCCTGTACGTGCTGAAGAGATGCAAGCAACCAGAGCAAACAAATTAGCGAAATTGGAAGAAAAGGCAAAAGTAGAAACGAAATATTTGGAAGAACATGAGTATGCGTCAACAGAGAAAGTAGAGCAAAGGCTAAAAGCACTGGCAAAGCGGTTAGTGATAGATGCGATAGTGAAAATATCGATAGAGGGACGCAAAGCCAGGATAGATGTCTTAGAAGAAGAATTAAAAAAGGCGCAAGAGCTGGATGGATGCTATGTATTAAAAACAGATTTACCAGTATCGGAAGCTGACAAGGAATTAGTCCACAGGCGCTACAAAGATTTAGCAAGGGTGGAGCGCGGATTTAGAACAATTAAAACAGGGCTTTTAGAGGTGCGTCCGATTTGGCTGCGCAGAGGGAACAGAACGAGAGCGCATGTTTTTATATGCATGTTAGCTTATTCAATTGCTAGAAAAATAGAAGAGGTTTTAGACGATAATGAGAGCGTCACTGATGTTCTGCAACAACTGAACAGAATGACCAAAGTTGATATGGTGTTAGCCGACAAAATAGTGCCGACTATTCCTACGCCACCGCCGGAAGTTGACGGTATTCTCCAACGGTTGAAAGTCCAGATACCAACTGGTAACCACGTGCCCAGTAAAAAGTCCAATAAAAAAATCGCCTAATGCTCTACCTGGTTGCTATTTGCTAAATTCTTGCGCCTTGTCAAAGGGGGAAGATCCGTTAGATAGTGAGCATCAGAAGAAATTGAGCGACTGACACTTTGTACTGCTTCACCAGGGTTACATATAACTTTGACGGTTTCTTTTATGGTACCTGAAGCTCCCTCAATATATCCTGATCCAAAATCGTGCAATTGCTTGTTAATGTCTTGCCATTGCTCTAAAGCCGTTTGCGACATTTTATTTTCTGTCGAATTTTGTCGGTTGTTTTTCTCAAATTGATCACCCGATGCAAATGAAGAACTAGATTCATGTGAGTGCGACATAGATTTACCTCTTATTTTGTTTTTTTGGGCAATGGTAATTGGGGGAGAGATTCAAGATTGGAGACTAGTAAATTAAAACGCGGATGGGTGACAGGCAAGAGCTTAACTGCACGCTTATATAATTGTGTGGCTTCTTTGATTTTGCCGTGTTCTTGATAGAGCATGCCCAAGCTATTCAGTATGTCGCCAATTGCTGGGCGGGGATAACGCTTGGACATGCGGAGCAGAATTTGTCTGTCAAATTCAACATAACCATAACAACGCAAATGACAATACAGGGCGATCGACGTGCTTAAAGTAAGAAAACGTCTGATGTCGTTGCGCGGGAATTCGCAAGAAAGCTCGATTGCTCTGCTCATACAGCTAGTTGCTTCGATGAGTGCTTGGGCTTCATCTTTATTTCGAGAGCTAAGCAGGATATCTTTGACACGACTGAGTACCAGTCCCCACTCCATATATTGGTTGGTATTTTGGTCTGGCGACATTGTTTCTCTCCTTGATCGGATGGCTCCGGGGCTTCAGCGGCAAGCCCAAATCGCGTAAATTATACGCACTTTGGCCGCTGTTCTTGCGGGACGTCATTCCTAAGTGAAATGCTTCGCCAGTTCTTTAGAGTTTTTAGCTAATTCTTCGAAGCTTGGCAAATCCAGATTTGAATTAAAAAAGTCGCGCAATGCGTAGGGAAAATTGCGCTTGCTATTGGATCTATATGAATCGGTCAGCTCTTTAATCTGCGTGGACAGCGGTGCGGATTGAACTTGTTTTATCTCTTCCTGGGGGAGATTGCTGTGTATTTTCACCTGTCGATTTATTACCTGGGTAATCATTGTTCTGGATAACGCACTAACCATAATAGATGTCCTCCGGTTAACTAGTTTCAGCGGCAAATTCAATTGCTTTTAGTTAACTAATAAATTACGGAAGTTACGTGGCAAAGCCGTGACAAAGCTCAGCCTAGGTTTTGATAAGTTGAGGATTTAAGCTAATTTCTACTTCAAATGTTCTTTGCCAGGGTAAACTATAGGTTGTGGATCCAAACCCAAAGTTGAGGGCCCGGGCGACACGGGCGGCATACTTAATCATTAACTGGTTCAGGACTTCTTCTCGCGTTAATTGAACAACCTTATCTGATGTGATTTCTGGGCGGACTTGGGTCTGATATGCCCAGTCGTCCATAAATCGTAGAAACATCATACTTTTGTGCAATCGCTCATCTAATTGACCAGTGGTAGACAAAGCATGTAAACAAGCCGTACCAACCGACAAGGCACTGCCTATTGTATTGCCAGTTGTGTTCCAGGCAGCATAAGACCATATGTGCTTTAATAATTGTGGATGTTCAAGCAAAAGGTCCACTAAGAGCGGATCGGCGCCATTTGAATATGCCACGTCGCATAACACTATCGGTGCTTTTGCCTTTTCAATTAATTCAAGCGCCTTCTTGGCAGAGGATGCTGTTTCAACTGAGCGCAAATCTTTTAATCCAGGTAACCAGATGCGGTCTCCTTGAATGGTCGCGCCAGTGTGTACAATAACAGCAAAGGCGGTGCCATCACTGGTAATATCAGAATCCACCACCTCTAGACCCTGGGCCTCGGACTGGTACTCCATGCTGCGACTAATGCTTTGTCCTTCGTAATTACTGTTAATTTGTCGGCCATTATCCGAAGAATAATGAATGGATATTTTAGGAGGTTGGCTGCGCTGGTCATTTAAATAGCGGGCAATTAGAGTCATTAATACCTCATCAGCACCGGCATATGCGCGCACGTTATGAAGGTTATTGTCTCTGACCTGGCTGATTAACTTATTTTTTTCAATTACGTTTAAACCATATTGTCCTGAATCATCTTGACTGAAGATCAGATAATCCAAATCACCGGTTAGAACATAATCAATCACCTTTTGATTAATCAAAAAATTTCTATTTCTTGTGGCTAGATAATCTTCACGGATCTCCTCTTTGATGCGTGATTGTGCTTCGAATAGGTCCGAGTGGGATTTAAGCAGTCCCAGTTCTTGCTTATGTAGAAGTTCGGACCAGCGAAAAATTTCTCGCCCATATTCTGACCAATATGGTTTTTCTTCGGTATTATCATAATTGTCTGAAATACGCATGATGCTTGACTGAGCATAGATTTTTAGCCTGCCGGCAGACATCTTTTTAGATCAGCTATCTGTGCCAGGCGAGATTGAATAGTTTCAAAACTATCATTACTACGCCTGGAGGGAATTAGTCCGCCATAAAGTAAGCTATCTAAGCAGACAAAAATTGCTCCATTGTTCGTCTGGGCAACTGTTTCTTTCAGCCACTGAAAAAGCGCGTCAATGTCGGTTGGGGCAACTAGGGAGCCCATGAGATTTCGAGGTGCAATAGACACCGCCAGATTTGCCAGCTGGCAAATGAGTTGCGGAAACAAATAGGTGATTGGCCTATTGTCGGCGGGCAATAGGATGGCGGTGTACTTCATTGCAGCCGCATCTGTACCAGTCATTGAGGATTGTGCGCTGAGACAGAAGCCAGTTTGTTGGCATTACTGTGCTGATTGGGCGTGAGATAAACATTAGCAAACCAGGAAGCAAGAATAGGAATAAATTTGTCGCCGCCGTTGTCATTTAGGTGCATACTGTCCATGAAACACGATCGATCGAACGTATGATGATCTTCACCCAAATCGAGAAAAAAGGTATTTTTTCTGACAGCGTAATTCGCCAGATATTTTCTATAGTCATCCTTCACGGATTGCGGTATCTTGTCCAAATTTTCCTTGGTCAATGGCATATTAACTAGCAAAAGGGTAATGTCTCTCTCAGTCACTAATTTTGATAAGGCGTTTAAACATGCGCCTTGTTTGTCGAAACGCTCTTGATTTAGCTGCGGATTCCAATCCAGGCGACATTTTACATGACAGTTTGCTAGGGCGGTTACTTGTCCGGGATACTTGGTGAGCTTAGAGTTTTGCGATTGATTTTGGTTGGCTGAGTTTTCATCAGATACGAGTATCTGTAATCCAGACATTTTTAGCTTATGCTCTAATTCAATTTTCTTCGCGATGGGGCTAATTTCGTTATCAGATTTGGCCAGCATATTAGTCTGCAGTGCGACCATTTTGGACAGATAGATGGATCGTTCTCGATAAAGCGAAATGAGTTGGTTGAAATACAAATTAAGCCGCTCCTGCCAGGTGCTTGTATAAAAATTGGACAGAGTCAAGCAGTCGTAGGGCTCGAACAACAGTTGAAACGATGGTGTATTGGTTTCGCTGTAATAATATGCACCGCTAAAAGCCTGAGGTGAAATACCATAGATAATTAATTTGGGGGTTTGTTTCCCATATAAGAGTTTGTTGCAAACCAGAAAAACATCGGAAGTCATTGAGCCATCGACGGCTAAGTTAAAACAATGCCAAGGTTTTAAGTCGTTCAATGATAGCTGTTTCTCCAGCCACTTCGCGTAGTGGTAGTGTTTGAAAGGTGGAGTAGATGGTATGTGTTTGAAGTCGGTACAATAGATGGGGCTGCGCATAAGCGAGGATCCAACCAAAATTACCTCAGGTGTCTCTTTTAGTTGGCGAAATTGCGAAAAAGTAGAAGTTACGTCATCAGCTCCGGATGCATTTTGAAGGAGAGCCTCTTTAGGAAAATGAGCCGGAATGCTCAGCGCCAAATATAAGCACAAAGCAGTGATGAATTTAGGCAAATAGCTAATGGTTCGGGATAAATAATTAAACAGCATTTAAACTGCAATGATTCCTGTTCGAGAGTAAGGAATAGTTGGGCAATCTGGGGAGCTTAAATAGCGTACTAGTCTAACATAGATAGAGTTTCTGTTCAGACAGATAAGGGCTTCATAAGTTTATTTGCATCCAATGAGCAGGTATTGTAGATCATTTATTGGCAAGAACAAAATGCAGAGCTTCAAGAATTGACTTACTTGGTGCTGGTTCGCATTTGCCTTCAATTTCGAATACCTTAATGTCCATGTTTCTATTATTCAGATCTCGCACCACATCTTTCTGTGTGCTCATAGGGATCATTGTATCCTCGGTGGCGGAAATGACGCCAATCTTAATTCGCTCTGGTAGAAATGCTAAATAGGTATTGAAACTATTTTGTCCGTATGCGATCAATTTGTTATCCGGACTGCCCCCTAAGGCAGATTCGAGTGATGACTTTATTTCTGGTGCCTGGCTTTGGTTGTAGAGATCTTCGAGATCTGCACAAGGACACACTGTGACAATGCCCACAATTTTTTCCTTAACGTAACTGGGGGCAGTGGCCGCGTAGGTAAGAGCAGTGGAGGCCCCATGGATGTGCCAAGGAGGACGATATGTTTGATGGACAATTCTTTGATTACCTTATGCAAATTACTGGTTATATCCATTCTGGCGATTGCATTACCCCAAGAGGGGGATTTCCCATAATTGCAGGAAAGAATAGACAGAGAGGGAAATTCTTTGTTAATCACATCAGCCAACACAGAATCTGAGTCTGAGCGAAAAACCTCCGAAAAATCACCCGTTAGACTATGCAAATAAATCAAAAGCGTATTGTTTGCCAGTATTATCTGGTTTCGAGAAGTCGTCTTATTGTTGGAATTATGTTCAACTTTCTTGACTGCCCTCAAGGCATAACAATCTTCCTTGCCATCCAGCAGGCTGACGAACTTATATACGGAACAATTTTTTAACTGAACAGGAGGACTCTTTGTCTGGGAGGGCGAACTAGTTACTGCAGGAGAATTTTTATTATTTAAATTCCCCGTCTCCATAGCAGCGCTTGGGCTGGATGAGAAATGAGAAAGGAATAGAATAAAAACGGCCAAGCACGGACAAATAAGACAATTTTGAACTGAGTGTGCTTGTGGGGGTCATAAGTGATTACTAATTATTCTTTGTCAGTCGGCGTAAGTTAATGTCCGGGTGTTATTGACTGTGATTTTGGCTTGCGCTTATCGTCGCGTAAGAATTCGATATCGGCGTTGCCAAGAATGCGTCCATTGCGGGAGCGAATTTCTAATGGCGCAAGTTCCAACAAGTCCTGCTTATCAACCAGGCGCAGGGACGGTCGCCCTGACGGGAAAAGCCATTTGCTCCCCCACTGACTGAGAGAAAGCAAAACATAGACCAAGTCTTTTCCTTTGTCGGTAAGCACATATTGAAAGCGTTTTCCGCGAGTGGTCTCTTGCTGTAAGATACCATTTTCAACTAAATGCTTAAGCCTGATAGCAAGAATGTTTTTAGCAATTCCCAGTCTTAATTGAAAATCAGCAAACTTTTTTACGCCTGAAAATGCTTCTTTTATAATCAGTAATGTCCACCATTCGCCAACTATATTCAGGCAGCGAGCAATTGGGCATGTGTCGTGAGCAAAGCTTTTGTGTTTCATTTAGTTTCATATTAGCAAACAAAGTTGCATTATGAAACTAAATTTTATTGTTTGCTGATGAAAACTTTGCTAAGGGCAGTGCGCAGCTCCACCAAAGTATGTTTTAGTTTGTTTTGATTAGCTAACAAACGAGGATAAATGATTGTCAAATCCCAATTGCTGGGGAAAATATGCTCGATTGGCAAAGCGCTACTTTGCAAGGCGGAAAACATTTTGACATCTTTCGAAGCGAGTACTAAGGGGCGGGTTAGTCCTTGAAATAGGCAATTTAGTACTTTAGGAATGAATTCTGAGTGCCAGAATTGATTGATCGTGCGAAGCTTTACGCCTTTCTCTCTTAAGACTGCAGATGCTGGCAGCCAATCGCCAACAGCTTCGTAGCTTAGATGTCTATCAGCAGCCAAGAAAACGATTTTTGCGTTTTGTTCTACTTCAAGAATAGTCAATATGCGTAAAGCCATTCTTTTATCGCGCTCGGGATTAAAAGCAATTACAGGTCCGTCAGACTCCACGGCTACCAGCTGATAGCCAGCCAACCTAGCTGCTTTTAAAAGGTCGGTAAAATCATTTTGACCGTTAAGTCCATAATCTGCCAGATTGAGAGGAGATAAGTTGGCAAAAAACTCTCCTGTCATCTGAAAAACATCAAGCAATTTTTGTAAAGAGCTTGGTAGAGACAGAGCAAGATGTGTCGCCCCCGCTTCTTTCCTTAGTTTAGGCAATAGAGTGGCAATAAATGTAAGATGTGGGTGACAATTCAATCCAGTGCGGCTAAGAGCCAGGACATCATTTTCAATCATCAGATTTATTAATTTAATCGCTGGATCATAACTAATGACATTGACTGCGGCTTTTGTTTCCTGCAAATCTTCACTGGTCATCTTTACCAAACCAAGATCGTGGATTGAAGCCAATTCTTGAGCGCTTACTTCTTCCTTAAGAAAGTTGTGGCGCTCAAAGTAAGGGACTGATGGTCCTGTCTTTTTAATCGTTTGGGTTAGTTTATTCATTTTTTGCGAATTTCTGTTGGTCTGCATTTGGCCGATTGATGTTATTTGCGCTATCATTTTCCTTCTCCAAATTTGTCTGAAAGAACAGCTAGTAAATTTTGATCCGTTGATTAAATTGGAATTTAAAAACCAATTTGTATGAAGTTGACGACAAGCTAACAAAGATTTGTGGCAAAGTTGTGTCAAATTTGATTGGTACGGTTAGAGGCTGCAAAAATTAGTAATTGTCAAAAAATGAAAAGGCGCCTTGTTTTAGGGAAAAGGGATATTTTTGTTCTAGATGCGTTGCATTTGCATGGCGCCTTAAACTCTCGCCAGCTGACGCAGCTCTGTTTCCCAGATGTAAGCCACGAAACATCTCGTAAGCGCTTAAGAAAATTGCGTGAGGGTGGCTATATAGACGCCACTGCTATAAATAATAAAGAAGAAAAGGGCAGGCCGGAGCATGCATTTTTCTTGAGCACAAATGCAATTGCGGCATTGGCACACGGCAAAGACATCTCGGAAGGAACAATCATTATTGGTCCTCCTAATGCCAATCATAAGGAACATCTAGCAAGATTATTGGAACTACATCTTTCCTGGCAGCGTACAGCGAAGCAAGAAAAGTTATTGAACTTTGGCTTTTTGACAAAGAGGGTGTGTGAGAGCACTAAAAATGGTCATCCTGAGCTGAATCTAGCGCAAAGGAATGCCGACGCCACGATTACATTTAGCAGGAAAGAAGGCTCTAGCCAGACGGTACTGGTTGTTTTGGAAACAGGAAATTTGCGGCAAA
This sequence comes from Candidatus Melainabacteria bacterium, assembly GCA_963767815.1. Lineage (GTDB taxonomy): Bacteria > Cyanobacteriota > Vampirovibrionia > Obscuribacterales > Obscuribacteraceae > CAVYFJ01. The sequence continues at coordinate 33,952 of CAVYFJ010000006.1, forward strand.
GCCGTCACTGGATACCGAAAATAAATGCTTTACTAAAGGCGAATTTACCGATCTTGATTATTACCCTGAACGAAAAGCGTCTTGATGTTTTACAGCAGTGGACATTGCCTTTATTGGACAAGGCAGGGATATCACACGAGCGCTGCCTGTTTAGCTTGTACGATGAAGTTGTTACCCATGGCTTTCTTTCAGCAAATGCCCGTTGCACCAGCGGTAATATCACCAAAATCCCGGTATGATTTCTGTAAATCAGGAGATGAGCAGTTGACTTGGGCCCGCGCATTTATCATTTTAATCGTGCTGGTGTTTATTGTTGGTGTGTTCGATATTCCTATATGGGGAACAAAAAAATGGGGATTTATTGATACACAGGGCAATATAGTCATAAAGCCTATTTTTGATCGGATAAATGGCATAGGCGAAGGATCGCTAGCCTTTACAGTTCAGTCCCAAAAGAGTTTTCACGAAGGATTGGCCGCGGTGGCTGTAGGGAAACTGTGGGGTTTTATAGACAAAAGCGGCAAAATTATTATTAAGCCTCAGTTTCAATCTGTCGGGGATTTCTCAAATGGTTTGGCTTGTGTTCAGCTTAATGATCAGTGTGGATTCGTTGATTATTCGGGAAAATTAGTTATTCCGGCTAAATTCAATCCGCATGCCCTATATTGTGGATTTACTGTTTTTCGCGAGGGACTTTGTTCTGTCGAGGAAAAAGAGCTTTGGTCTATGGGCTATATAGATAAAGCGGGAAACTATATAGTCAAGCCGCAGGGCATGACTTGCCGACCATTCTCAGAGGGGTTAGCGGCGGTTTCTAGTCAAAACGGTTTTCTAAAGGAATTTATTGATAGAACGGGCAAGGTAGTTTTTAAGGTGGATCCTGGAAAATATTCGGGGGTGATCTACGCGGAGAATTTTTCAGAGGGCCGAGCCCTAGTTGATATGCAGATGAATGCTGCTAGTCCTACTAATCCTGAGCGGAGATGCTGGTTTATTGATAATAAAGGCAAAAGGGTTACTAAAGAGTTCCAGAAGGGCCAGAGACTTTTCAGAAGGCTTAGCGGCAGTGATGCCAATTGGCTTAGAAGCATACGGCTATATAGATCGCCAGGGGCAGATGGTCATTCAACCCATTTTTGATAAAGTGGGTGAATTTCATGAAGGACTGGCAGCAGCTGCATTGCGAGAATCGGACAAAGAGAAAAATTATTCATATAAATGGGGTTATATTGACAAAACTGGCGCCTGGAAAATTTCACCTAAATATGATCAGGCTGAAGCATTCTCCGATGGACGAGCTGCAGTGCATGTAAAAAAAGATATTGGCGGCAGCGAGGGCTATATTGATAAAACTGGTAAATTAGTCATTCCTGCGAAATACACTGTTGCATTTCCTTTTTCAGAAGGTTTGGCTGGCGTAAATTAAGCGTCAATTCCTGGAGCTGTACTTATCGTTGCTACCTTAGGTACCGGCTGTCGGAACGTAGCCCAGTTTATTAGCTTTACTAAGATCCTTGTTGGATAAGGCAGTATTTGCCAAGGCGCGATATGCTTGGCTGCGGTAGTAATAAAAGTCTCCGCGTTTTGAATCCAGATTAATAGCTATATTTAGATCCTCTAATGCTAGTTGAGGATCATTTTTTTGCAGACGAATGCGCGCTCTGTTTTTGTAGGCTGGAGCGAGCGCCGGATCGAGCTCGATCGCCTTTTTGGCAATCTTCTGAGGATTGATCATATCGACCAACCTCGAAGTAGGCAAAAGCGCGATTGCTGAAATCTGTTGCACTATTAGATTCCATACTGATTGCTTTATTCAAATCTTCTATTGCTTCTGTCCATTTTTTAAGAAAAATGCAGGTAGCTCCGCGTAGCCCGTAGACACGCTTGCTGTATTCAGGGTTGTTGTATGCAGACTCCTCTAGGCTCATGAAACGTGTACACTCTTCATAGGCATCCTGATAGCGATTAAGCCTATGGTATGCTCCAGCTCTTAAGAAATAAGTTACTTGCTTGGGCGCCCCTAGTTTCTCCGCTTTGCTGCAATCACTGAGTATCCCGTTAAAATTATTTGTCAATAAATGTACTCCTGCTTGAACTATATAAGCAAGATTTGAATCGGGTGCAATTTTGAGGGCGTGAGCGCAGTCTTGCAAAGCCTGATTATATTTTTTCATTTCTTTGAAAATACCAGCGCGAATGATATACACATTGGCATCCTCAGCATTTAAATTGATAACTTTATTGCAGTCGCGCAATGCTTCATTGTATTTTTTTTGTTGATTGTATATTGTGCATCTTGTCAAATAAGGAAGAGCAATTTTTTCCCAAAGTCCTGCTAATGGGTCTTTTGTTGTTTTGTAGAGATGAATTGCTTGATTGCAGTCTTCAATTGCGTTTGTTAATTGCTGTAAGCTGTATTTGGCTTGTGCTCTATAGGCAAACGCGGGAGCACATAAATCAGAGATGGCAATTGCTTTATTGCATTCTTCGATCGTTTCAACAAATTTCTTTTCCTGTATAAGCTTTTTAGCAGCCTGTAAATGTCTAAGCAGCATATAAAGATCTGATCGCGGAATCTTTATTCCCCATGCACCAACCGCTAGGCTGGTAAGCACTCGACCGATCACTTGTTTTTCGGGTACAAAACCGAATATGTGACTGTCAACATTTTCATTAATGCGAAAATCCCCAAGAACAAAATAATGTCCTTCAGGCACTACTGTTGGTTTATTGCAGTATTCAGGATCTGAATAAGGTTTGAATTGTTTATTACCCAAATCACCTAAGCAATTTATTTCGTAAGCAGCGGGAGGAATGTTCTGGTCTTCTTCTAATTGTTGATCGTTGATATAAACTCTGCCATGATTTATTCGTACAGTCTCTCCTGGTAAGGCAACGACACGCTTTAATAGCGATCTTCCTGGAGAGAGTTTACTATTTTGATAAAAAAGCCGTTTTGGCAGTTCGATTTTTAATCCGGGAGGAGAAAAAAAGCAAATAATGTCGCCACGTTTAATGGGTCGCCGAATAATAAATCTTCTTTCTATAATTATCCAATCGCCGTTACCGATGGTTGGTAGCATTGAATAACCATAAGTCCAGGAGGCGCCTATGAACAATATCATTAGTGTTGCTACAAAAAGCAGCGTGGCTAAAAGCACTAGTCCAATTTTGAGAGCAAAGAATGCAGAGCTGGTAAGCAATATTGCCAGGGCAATATAGAAATCAACATACGATGGCATATTTTCATAAGCGCCACCCTTTCCAGTTGTTAGTTCGAAAAGTTTTTCCTTTTCGCGATTACGCTTCTTTGCTGCTTCAGCCAAGGCAGCCATGCTCACGACAAATAAAAGAGCGGCATTGCGAGCAAAGCCATCTTCGTTTGAGCGTGGATCTGGATTTCCACTAAAGCAAGCTACTGCACAGATAATACTGCAAGCTATCGAGATCCAAACAAGATTGCCACTATTGAGCCAGCCTGTTAATGTGTTTGACAATACTTTCATGCTTAAAGCAAATTACCTAACGACGAAAAAATCCTGGAATTGGGGTTGCCCAACCAAGGAATGGACCGATAGTACCGAGTATGAATATGATTAGAGATAATGATATTGGCGAAGGTGCTAGTCCTGCGCTGGCTTGTGCTGCAGCTAATGCATAAAGAGCGTCTGGTGAATTAGTCTTGGGTGAAATGTTATTGTTTCCTGTAGGGACAGCGACGGACTGAGATTGGCCATCGGTGGGACTTACAGAGTGACTTTGATTAGCTGTCGAATCACTGATCGCATTTTGAGACATTAGGCGATTGATGGTAACTTCATAAAGTCTCTGCCAGCCAAAACAAAGACAAAGATTGCCAGCTAATAAGCCTGCCGCCACAGTAATGGCTACCTTTGCTCCGAGCTTGCGTCCTGCGATTTTGAAAATTATATTACCGATAAAAGCCCCAATTAAATAAACGAAGATCAGCATATAAAATCCGCCCAATGGGCAAAGTCCTTGTAGTAAGGCAAACAAGAGTCCAGCTACAAAAGCGGCACCAAAGCTTCGCAAGATGACCCAAAAATCAATTTGCAGTACATGACTTGTGAAGCGCTTTGCACAATTCCGGCAGCGATTGCCAACTAGACATTCCACCATGCACTTGGGACAAATTTGCGCGTTGCAATCAATGCACCGAAGCATGCAATCGCCACAACTGTGTTTACCCCAATGAAACATTAATGCTATCTTTGATAACCAAACCAACACTTTAATACCACGATACTGTCTACATTAAACTATGGTCTTTGTATGGGGAGCTGCGAATAAATAATTGAAACGAAGACAACCCTATGATGGGACGTTATTGTGACTGTGCTACTGGCTTCTGGGCGCTAGTCGTTTTTGCGGTGGGCGGATTGCCTAGCCAATGGAATGATTTTGCTATCGAGCTAGCTATCGTATTGGGCTGATCGAGAGATTCATCCACAGTAAAAGTAAATGGACGTATGGAAGCGTGAGAAAGTCCGCCGATAACAGGCACGTTTGCTGTAATGTGGGTCTCCTTAGAAATAAGGTCAGTCAATGGGGCAATACTTATGAGTGATGTTACCTTAGCTACGGAGCCTTCCGATGCAACACGAGGGATATCACCAGTGGCGTGTAAAAGAATTCGCTTAGAATTTAGGTTTAGAGTTCCAGCTGCCTTAAGTTTCATCTCCTCTCCGTCGAAAATAATGTTATCTAATTGCACAATGCCATTATTAATCACAAATTGACCACTGGTAGATAGAAACTCGCCGTTTTCTTTTGGATTGTTGGTAGAGCGAAGATTAGAGAGGCGGAAACCTAAGATGCCTGATTCAACAATGTTGGCTTCTTCCAATTTTATTTGCAACGCACTCAATTTATCTACCCATCCTTTTGTCGCGCGAAAATTGCCCGAACCAGAGAGTGTATTAATGGATTCTGGTGATGATTTTGCATTACCTGCTAGAGTAAGTGACATGTCTACTTTTCCAATCAACTCACTTTTTTTGCCACCCAACTCCTGAGTCAGCTCATTTGCATCCAGCGCATTGATTTGCATCGTAGTATTAAATGGCAACTGAGGGATGAGATCCAGTGCTCCGGAGGCTGTAAATGCTCCACCGGCAAGATTACCTTTAAGATTATCAATTTTAATTCGTGCCTGTGGTTTGTCTAAAACGCAAGTTATTGAGCCAGTTATGTCCTTAATCAATAATGAACCAAAATTGACCGTATCAAACTGTAAGGAAATAACTGGATTTTGTCCATTTTGGTTTTCAGCACTTTGCACTGATATCATTTTTGGATGCCCGTTTATATTTGTCAGATTCAATTTTGGAATGCCAGCAGCGAATAATTTGCAGCCACCACGCACGGTGAGTCCGTTTATAGGACCAAGAATGTGTATACCGCCACGCAATTTACCTGTTATTTCGCCCAGATCATTACTGGATTGTCCTTGCTGAGCAATATCGAGAACGGTTTGGATAGGAATTGGATCATGAATCCAGGCTTTCATATTAACATTGGGCACAGCCGTCGTAATGTCTGAAATTGTGCCCGCTATTTGAAAAGGCAGCTGTCCGATGGTTAATTGGCTAGTACCGACACTCAAGTTGGGACCTTTCAATGTCATAATACCCTCCATCCTAATTGGTTGCCCCAGTGGTTTAACAAACGTGATATTGCCATTAGTGAATGAAGCAGTTGCATTATCATCCAGCCTAGCCGAGAATTTAAGTGTGGTCGACTGATCGTGGTCCGAAATAAACGCCTTCATTGTTATTGGTTTGCTGCTGGTTAATCCAATTGCAGGGGCAGAAAAAAATGATGCAATGTCTTGATAATAGAATTGACCTTCGATTCTTATGCGCGGATGTATAGTTTCGAAATTATAGAAATCGAGAAAGCGGCCATTAAGCGTAAAGATACTTTTATTAATGGAACAATTAATTTCTCGTAAATACATATCATTTGTAGCATTGGTGGAGAATGAACCAGACGCTAGCATAATGAGCTCTCCGGCCCGCTTAAATTGCACTGCATGCAAATCGCCATTGCCATCCAAGTTGAAAGTGCCATTGGTGTTTTTACCAGACAGACTGCCTGTTAGTGTTCCCTGGATAGCTGAAATCCCGCAATTGTCTAGTAGCTTTTTGATTGATTGCTGTAGAACATCTGGATTTTTTGCGCTTAACAAATATGTACTAATTTCCTTAAGATCCAGAACAGCATTGCTAACATTCATAGTCTCGATTTGGGGCTGAGTTGTGCAATGCGATATCTTCGCGCTTATTCCAAATCGCGTAGTAATCCCTTTGACGTTCACATTCTCAAAGTTAAGGATATCGGTGTCATATTTGATGACACCTTCAGTCAGATGTATCGGACTGGAAGAGTCAATAGGCCGATAGAGAATATCTCCGGGCACCAAATATAGTGTTATTTGAGGCTTTCGCTGTGTCCCAAACCAGTGTAAAGTCATATCCTTAATTGTGCCGGATATCAGTTGATCGGTAATTGATTTATTCTGGAGTCCGAGTGATTGAATAATGTCCGCTGCGCTATGTAGATCCAGGTTGTGTCCCACTAAGTTGAGGTCTGTAGGTGCATTAGTGACAAGATTAACGTGGCCATCAAGCTGAAAATCGCCTCCACCAATTCTTTTACCATTGCTTCCATTTAGAGATCCTTTAATTTGTTTTATAGACAGGCCGTCCTGGTCAAATTTCACTGAGCCATTAAGCGCACTAGCAATAATATTCTTTTCCTTCAGTTTTATCTGAGCATCATGCAAAATTATCTGCGCAATATATTGTTGTTTAGTAGAGTTTGTATTAGTCGAACCAGACAAATCCATTTTGCCATATAAAGCAAGATCTTCAGGTAAAGACGTTAATATCTGGGTCACCCAATCAATCTCAATGTTTTTCAGAATATCTGCACGCTCTTCTATACGACTATCCAAGTTAGCTGCATATGTATGTGATGCTGATAACCAGTCATTCAGTTGGCCATTAGATCTAAGTTCGCTTTTGCCTACTTTCAAGCTTAAACCTTTCCAGGTAATCTGTTTCTTATTGCATACAATTTGTGCGCGGGTGGTTGTATTCGAAATTTTCCACGGCGTTAGACCGTGACGCTTAATAACAATGCGCTTTGTTTTAATATCGGTTGTACCTTTAAATTCGCTGGATGGTGTGCCACTGCCCCTAATGTCTATATCAACTATACCTTCTGTCTCCGGAATTGAATCGCTGAAGTCGACTAATCGCATCGGCGCAAGATTCTGTGCAGAAAGCTCAAATGAATAGTGACAATTGTGCCATTCATTCAACGTTCCGCTTCCAGAGCCTCTTAAGGCAACCTTACATAGTCCTTCCGGCTGTTCTATTTCAGCCGACAAAGTAAAAGGCCAAAAATATTTTCCAATGGGCCGGTGTACCTCAAATTGAATATGCTTTATTTCTGTAACAGCATAATGTACATTAGCCCTTGGACGCTTATCAATTAATTGCAAGGTTCCGTCGGTGATTTTGCAGTCAGCGAATTTTGAGAAAACATCGGCTTGAGGAAAGTCGCTGAAGTTCCACTCAGTCTGATTTAGTCTTTCGATCCATACTTGCGGTTGCCGCAAATCCAAATGCTTTATTCGTAATTCCCCACGCATTAAAGGGAATATGCCAAAAAGTATGGTTGCCTTTCCGGAATGAAGGAATGGAGTATTATCTTTATTCTGGACTGAGATTTCTTCTGTATCAAAGGCCAAGCCTCTCAAGCCCATACGCCAATTGACTTTTCCCAGATGCATTTGACGGTGAAGGCTCTGTGAAATTGTATTCTCTACCCGGCTTCTATCCCAGGTGGAAACGGCATAAGCAACCAATAATTGTCCGGCGGTAAAGAGAGCAAGCAAAAGCAAAAAGATAAACAAACTAAGGCGCTGCCAGAATCTTTTGGGCTGCATAGTCTTTAAAAACTTGAAACTCAACATTTTCTTATTTGTGTTATTGCTATTGTCAACTAGGGTGGGAGGAGACCGCATCCAGTAAAGACTCGGCAAAATGACAGGCCGAGAAATGTCCGGGTTTTATCTCTCGTAAGGCGGGCTCTTCAATTTTGCAACGCTCTTGAGCTATGGGGCAACGAGTATGAAAGGCGCAGCCAGGTGGTGGATTAGTCGCGCTGGGTAAATCACCAAGCAAGATGATTCGCTTGGATCGGTCGAAGAGAGGATCTGGCACAGGTGCAGCGCTAATCAAGGCTTGAGTATATGGGTGGAGAGGATGCTTATAGACATCGTCGCTTTGTCCTAACTCTACCAGTTTGCCTAAATACATGACAGCTAGTCGATTACTTATATAACGAACAACGTCAAGGTTATGGGCAATGAATAAATAGGTGAGCTTAAATTCTTGCTTTAGATCGACCAGTAAATTGAGAATTTGTGCTTGGATACTAACATCAAGCGCAGAAACTGGCTCGTCAGCTACAATTAAACGTGGGCGAAGAGCGAGTGCTCGAGCGATTCCTATACGCTGACGCTGACCACCGGAAAACTGGTGTGGATATCTATCAGCCATGTCTTTGCTCAGTCCAACTAAATCCAATAGTTGTAAAACTCGCGCTTGAAGATTTTTGCCGCTTTCTACTTTGTGGATTTCCAGTGGCTCGGCAACGATTTGAAATACTGTCATGCGTGGATCGAGGCTGGCATATGGATTTTGAAAAACAATCTGCAAATTGCGTCTGATTTTTTTCAGCGCTTTTTATCGGCAGAAAAAACGTCGATGTCTTCAAAATGTACGCTACCTTCCGTGGCCGGTAAAAGACGCAACATCACGCGCCCCAAAGTTGATTTACCACAGCCGGATTCACCAACCAGTCCTAATGTCTCACCAGGCAATATGGTTAAATTGATTCCGTCAAGCGCACGTACGGCACCAACCTGGCGGCCGAAAAAGCCTTTCCGAATTGGAAAATGTTTCTTCAAATTATTGATGCTAACTAATGCCGACATCTAATTCTCCAATTCTAAGGTCAATCCAATTATTACTATAACTGGAATTAGGCAGAAGTGCTATTAACTGTTCAAGGTAGCTTGACCGATAATCGATTTAAGACATGATTCAATGAAACCAAAAATGCTTCAACTACGCTGCGGCTAGCTTTTGGTATGTTGGGCTGCTCGATATTTCGCCAATGCCAGGTGCGGCGGCGTATTTTTCTTGCTCCTGCTTCTTGGGTATGGCAGACGCATGAACAAGAACAGGCGGGGTTGTGTGATTGCTGGGGTGGCGTTTTGCGAGCAAAATGATGCCCGCGCCGCATTTTCGACACTCGTCCTGTTCTATAAGCTGGCGGTCTGACTATATTTGGTGGGCTCGGTAAGTAAAATTCTAGTTGCTCTCGATCGATAAGATATCTAGGCTGTTCAAACTCACTGTTATTGGCGAAAAAGATTTCCTCGTTCGCATCGCTATAATTTCCCCACAGGTCTGCGCGGATTTCGCTTTGTTTGGGTTCGCGCAGGAATACAATCCAGAAGACGACATAGAGAATCGCCAATTCAATCCCAATGATCAAGTAAGCAAACATAAAATACTCCCGGACTTTAGTAGTCCAGAGTTCGGTAGTTATGCACGCGGAGGGAAGAAATTAAAAAATTTTGTACGGATGCAGGACAAAAGACTATGCTGATGATACTAACGAAGAAATAATAAGAAAGATATGGTTTTCTCATATAAAGAGCGATCTCAAGAGATTAATTTCTTGATCAGTACGAAACCGCAATCGTTCACTCTCACTTGGTTTCCGGACACTCAAAAACATCTTACATAATCAACTGCGCACGGTGTGACCTTTTCAAATGTCTGAATATCTAATACTGGGTCTGCTGGGGCATCCGCTTTCACATTCGCTGTCACCAGCGTTGCATAATGCTGCCTTACAATTTGCCAAATTAAAGGGAGAATATTCTCTTTTTGATATTGAGGCAGATGAAATAGATCACTGGTTGAAGAATATATATGCTCAAGGTGTAAGCGGATTTAACGTCAGTATTCCGTACAAGCAAAGGATTTATAAATGGGCTGTACAAAAGACAAAAGAAGCGACGCTTTCTGGTGCGGTGAACACTGTCAAGATTGAAAGTGATGGTCAGATTTCGGGACATAATACTGATGTAATCGGTTTCCAGTTGTCCTGCAAAGAAGCTTTTAATGTCAGTCTGTCTGGCAAGTCCGCACTGATTATTGGTGCTGGTGGAGCAGCCAGAGCTGTAATTGTTGCTTTGGCGCAAATGGGTTTGAAAAAAATCCAGGTCAAAGGGCGAGATTTTGCCAAAGTTAGTTTATTGATATCTGAAATGGAAAAAAAACTAGCTGAAGAAAAAGAAGAGAGTTTCAAAACAATTAGCTTATGCCAATATAATGATCAAAGAGAAAATGAGATTGATTTAGTAATTAATGCTAGCCCGCTCGGTCTTGTCGAGGAACCGGCTCCTAATTGGTTGAATCAATTAATAGATAGTATGCCTGATGATTGTTTATGTTTTGATCTGGTCTATGGCAAGGACAAATTCAAACCAATGGTATCGCGATTGGCTATAAAAAGAGGGCTGCAAGCAATAGATGGTCTGCCTATGCTTATTCATCAAGCAAGATTTGCCTTTGAATATTGGACCGGTATAAACGTACCCAGTGAAGTCTTATATCGGGCAATTGAATAAACAATCTCAACTTTTGGAGAGTGCTTTAGCAGAGCTGGAACAAGTGGCAAGCATTTCTGCATAAAATTTATTGAGTGATGCCGAAGAGTTTTCCATGCCCTGGGTTTGAATCATTTTGATGATTTGTGATGCGGTGATTACGCCATCAGTGCCTGCGGCAAACATTGATTGCGCATCCGCAGGAGTAGAAATGCCAAAACCAGCACAAATGGGTAATTTGGTCTTTGTTCTTATTTCCTGAATTAGTTCTTTTAATTGCAGATCTTTTGAATGAGAACGCTCTACTGTACCGGTCACTCCCAGTCGTGAGATTAGATATAAAAATCCGCTTGCCTGTGAAATTATTTTTGCCAGTCTCTCTTTTGGGGTGACTGGTGAGATCAAAAATATCAAGTCAATGCCGGCTTTGCGGGCAGCAGGAACTATTTCATCTGCACTATCAGCAGGTAAATCAGCAATCAATACTCCGTCAACTCCGGCGTTTTTGGCGCGAGCAAAGAAATTTTCAATTCCTTTGGCCAGAACGATATTAAAATAAACAAGAATACCAATTGGAATGTTTTGATCCAGCGATCGCACTTCGCTGAGCAAAGCAAAGGCATCATCTACACTAAAACCGGACGAAATTGTTTCGAAGGCCGCAGCTTGCAATATTGGACCGTCAGCAATCGGATCGCTAAAAGCAATGCCCAGTTCAAGGGCGGAGGCTCCGCTTTTAATCATTTGATCGATTAACTTTATAGAGCGTGTTTTATCCGGCGAGCCCAGTATCGTAAACGGTATAAATGCTCTTTGATTGTTCTTGGCTAATTGGGTGAATCTAGTTTCATAACGACTGGTCATATTTACTTACCTCCGCCAGATCTTTGTCGCCGCGTCCAGACAAATTAACCAAAATAGAACTTGATTTACCCGTTTCTTTAGCTAATTTTTTAGCATAAGCTAGCGCATGGGCGCTTTCTAGGGCGGGAATAATGCCTTCATTTATTGATAATTCATGGAAAGCTTCAATTGCTTCTCTATCTTCCACTGCTACATAAGATGCTCGACCAATTTCTTGTAGATAAGCATGTTCAGGCCCAACAGACGGATAATCAAGTCCGGCGGCGATACTGTGTGCTTCAAGAACTTGTCCGTCATTATCCTGCATGAGCTTACTTTTCATCCCGTGCAGACAGCCAATACTACCTTTGCTTAACACTGCTCCATGTTTTTTGGTATCAAGTCCTTCACCTGCTGGTTCAACACCAATTAGCTTTACTTGGCGATCATTGATGAAGGCAGTAAATGCACCAATGGCATTTGATCCGCCACCAACACAGGCGATTACATAATCAGGTAAACAATTGTAGTCAGACATAAATTGAGCGCGCGCCTCTTCACCGATTACTTTTTGAAAATATTTGACTATCTCTGGGAAAGGGTGTGGCCCAGCGACTGTGCCTAATAAATAATGAGTATTTTCCAGATTGGTGATCCAGTCACGCAATGCTTCATTGATCGCATCTTTCAAAGTGCGGCTACCTGTTTTTACGGGATGGACTGTGCAGCCCATCAGTTTCATACGCTGAACATTTGATTGTTGGCGAGCAATATCTATTTCTCCCATATAAACTTCTGTTTGCAGAGCAAGTAACGCCCCAACCATGGCACAAGCCGCACCGTGCTGACCAGCGCCAGTTTCGGCAATAATTCTCGTTTTGCCCATTGCTTTAGCCAGTAATGCTTGGCCCAGAGCATTATTGGTTTTATGGGCACCACCGTGAAGAAGGTCTTCTCGTTTTAGATAAATTTTTGCTCCCCAATTTTTGGAGATATTGCGTGCGTAATAAAGCGGGGTGGGACGGCCGGCATAATTTTGTGAAAGTTCTTTATAAAGAGCCACGCTAGCTTCGTCTTTTTGGAATTTTATGAATTGGTCCTCTAATTGTTCTAGAGCCGGCATCAGTGTTTCTGGCACATAGATGCCGCCATATTGGCCAAATTTTCCGGTACTGATCATTTTTGGTCTGCCCCCAATTGAGATGAGAGTGGTATTGTACGCGATGCGTGCACTTTTGAGCAAAATTCTGCCATCAAGACTTTGGACTTTATTCCGGGCGCCTCTTCTATACCCGAGGCTATATCAACTACGCTTGGTCTTAGCCTTTGTAAGACTGTCTCTACGTTATCGGCATTTAGTCCACCACCTAGAAAATACTCGCCTAATTCTTGTTCGATTAACTGAAGCTGTTCGCCTACAAAGTCTAGCCAGTTAGATTTCTGGTTATCCTTTGATTTGTCAAATAGAAAATGACGGCAATATGGACGGTATTGCTCAAGTATTGCCAGGTTATCATCGATGTCTTGGCCGGGCTCTATACCAGCAAATGATAGCGTAATGCAGGGTTGCTCGGCTAATTCTTTATCTGCAACTTGAAATGCTTTGATAACCGGCCGGGATAAAATGCTGCATACCGCTGGTGATTCGTTGCCGTGTAACTGGAAATAATCAAAGCCTACGGAAGAAGCAATATTTTCCAATTCTTCCAAGGGGGAATTTTGAAAGACACCCACCACTTTTATTTGTTGACGATCGCAAGAATCGATGATAGATCGAGCAGTGACTGGATCCATGTGGCGAGGGCTGGATTGAACGAAGATCAGTCCTAAATATTTTGCACCGTAAGTAATAGCCATCTGCGCGTCACTGACACTACAGACGCCACAAATTTTTATATCTGGGCTGGAATTCAACATCAGCTTCTTTCACCTCGCGTAATAGATGGTGAGAGTGACCGGCAAGCATCAATAAAATCTTTAAATTCTCTGGCAGGATCGTTGGAGCGCATAAATAATGTTCCGACTAGAAAGGTCGAGCAAAAAGGCAGAAGATCTGCAATATCTAACTTTGATTGCAGTCCACTTGCTGAGATTGCCACTGTCTCAGTGGGGACAAGCGGAGCAAGCAATTTGGTTGTATTTAGATTAATAGAAAAGTCTTCCAAATTACGGTTATTGATCAGAATAATTTCTGGAGTTGGCTGTATGCGCCTGATGCGCTTCAACTCAGCTTCGTTTTGCACTTCTACTACCGCTGTCATACCAAGCGCATTTGTTTGCTCGTAGAGTTGCTGCATCTGATCGTCGCTTAGAATTTTAGCTATGAGCAATATTGCTTGGGCGCCCGCATTTCTAGCCAGAAAGCATTGATAAGGATCCAGGACAAAATCTTTGTAAAGAACAGGTAGCTTGCTTTTTCGTGTGACCGCAGTCAATAATTCTACGCTGCTACCGAAAAACTGCTCATCTGTCAAAACCGAAATGGCGCTAGCGTATTGATCATAAGTCCGAATTATTTCATCTACATTGGGATTGTTATTCAAAATGCCTGCGCTGGGAGATTTTGGTTTGATCTCGGCGACAATCTTTAATCCAGGTTTTTGTAATGCGTGTAAGAAGGATCCATCACCGGGAGTGACGATCAGTTTTAGTTTATCAAGCGGAAGCACGCTCTTTCTCTTTTCGATATCCAGTTTCTTTGCTGAAATTATCTCGTTAAGTGAATTGGGCATAAACGCTCCTGCATTGTTCATATTTATCCAAAACTGCCCCTGAGGATAAAAGATTAGCGGCTAATTCCTGCCCTTCTTCTATGCTTGTCGTTTTTCCAGCGAGAAAGAAACCGGCACCGGCATTTAGCATTACCAAAGCCTGGAAATAGTTTGTTGGTCCGGAAAGACCACCGATCATATCTTGAAAAATGCGCGCTCTTTCTCGTTCAACTAAAGATGGAGCGCCCCAGGGTTCCATCTTTTTATTGGAGCTTAAACTACTTTGGGTGATCCCTGATTGCTCCACCAGTAAAAGATTATTGTTAGCTGCAGGATCCAGCTCATCCAGACCAGAATCGGCGTGTACCACAAGGGACTTTTTATTGTCTTTGTCTGAAAACAGATATTCAGCGATTGCTTTCTGAGCAGCCGTTGATGCTGTACCTAAAATTCTAAATCCTGGTCTGCAAGGATTCAAAAGAGGTCCAATTATGTTGAATATGGTTGGTTCACCTAAAGACTTCCTAATTGGTGCTAGTTTAACTAGACTGGGATAAAACTGTGGTGCAAAAAGGAAAGCCAGATTTGTGATCTCGAAGATATTCTTTAAGGCAGCAAAGGGCAATGAAGCAGGAATGCCTAAATATTCGAGAAAGTCAACGCTACCGGATGATCCACTAGCTGCTCGATTGCCAAATTTTGCTACTTTTAAACCGCCAGCAGCTAGAACAAAGGCAACGGATGTAGAGGTATTATAATTTACGATGCCACTACCACCAGTGCCACAGCAGTCGATAATATCAGGATCCGTGAGCAGATTGAGCAAAGAAGGATCACTTGTCTGGCGAATACCAGTTATGACTTCGTTAATTAAATCAGCGTTGAGCGTTTGAGCGTTTAAAGCCAATAGGCAGTCGCGAGCCTCTTGATCGCTCAATTTACCATTTAGGAGATTTGTGATTTTAGAGATTGCTAACATTTTTCAATAAAATTACTTAGGATTTGTCGACCAAGCGGAGTACCGATTGATTCCGGGTGAAATTGCAGCCCATAAATGGGCCGAGTTTTGTGTTGAATGGCCATGATTATATTATGATTTAATTCGCGAGCGGTTACAGATAAATCGTCGGGAAATTCCTCATCGGCGGCTATCAAAGAGTGATAACGCATGGCTTGAAAACTATTTGGTAAATTATGGAATAACGGCGAATTGCCTGTGATCTTAATTTCACTTGATTTGCCATGCACTATCTGTGGTGCGCCGATAACTTTACCGCCTGAATGCTGGACTATGCCTTGATGACCAAGACAAATACCCAGAATAGGACAGGCAACACTAGGGGATTGTTTTATAATCTCTTTGCAGACACCAAAATCACTATCCACCGCCGGGTGTCCAGGTCCGGGGGACAAAACGAGACGTTGAGGCTTCAAATCTTTTATTCCTTTTAAGTCAATCTCGTCGTTGCGAAAGACGGAAATGTCATCAGCACCGACTTCAGCCAGCATTTGGTAGAGATTGAAAGTAAAAGAGTCGTAATTATCAATTATGATTACTTTCATGATTTAATGGCCTCCGCCAGTTTAACGGCCTGCAATACGCTTTTTGCCTTATTGCGTGTTTCTTGATATTCAGCTTCTGCTTGTGAGTCAAAAACAATTCCGCCACCAGCATTGACATGGGCAATGCCATTTTTAATTAAGGCAGATCTTATGGCAATGGCGCTATCCGTATTGCCATGAAAGTCAAAATAACCAACAGCACCCGAATAAATTCCTCTTCTTTCCGGCTCCAATTTAGAAAGTAATTGCATGGCGCGGATCTTGGGTGCTCCGGATACAGTTCCGGCTGGGAAACAGCTTTGAAAGGCGTCAAAACAGGTCTTATCAGGCAGTAATTCACCCCTAATTGCTGTAGCCATATGCATGACATGGGTGTATTTAGTGATTACCGCTAATTCTTCGGGGTGAATAGATCCTGGCTTGCAGACGCGGCCAAGGTCGTTGCGTCCCAGGTCAACCAGCATGCGGTGTTCGGCCATTTCTTTCTCATCATTTTTTAGCTCCTGACTGAGCAGCTCATCCTCACGAGCATTGGCGCCGCGCCTTCTTGTGCCGGCGATTGCCCTTAGTAATAAATATCCATGTCTACATTGCAAAAATGTTTCTGGCGAAGAACCAAGATAAACAAAATCGGGAAATTTGAGGTAATAAGCATAAGGTGATGGATTGGTGGCTTGTAACAGGCGATAAACGTCGAGCGAATTGGCCTTACAGCCTATGCTAAAGCGCTGCGACAAGGCGATTTGGAATGCTTCACCCTGCTTGATGAATTCTTTGGCGCGCATCAGTGCTTGCATATACTCATCTTTACTGAAAGAGGCCATAGAGTTTTCAAATATTGCTTTTTCATCCAGCACAGTGTTGGTCAATTGAAGTGGCTTGATCTGCTCTGTTTGTAAGATCCTTTGCACAACGGAATTGGCGTGCTCTTTGCCCCGCAGAGATAAAATATGGATGCGCTTATATTGATGATCAAAAACAATTGCGCCGTCATAAAGACCATAATAGCCTTCCGGTACCCCTAGAGTGTCCTTTTCTTGTTGCGGTATTTTTTCCAGATAACTAGATGCGTTATAGCCCATATAGCCAGCTAGTCCGGCAGCAAAAGGCAAATCTCGAGATTGTTTGGCAAATTCTTCTATGTCCTTAATGTCTTCTGTTTTGGCCAATCTATTTATTTGTTCCAATTGTTTGAGATATTGATCCAGCACCTCGCGGAGAAATTGAATTGGATTATCTATTTTTTGCTTGGCTGTATGAGCATGGTCGCGATAATTGATAATTGCGGATTGATCTTTGAAAACAACAGTTAGCAAAGGATCAAACCCTAAAAATGAATAACGAGCCAGCCTGCCGTCACCCTCCACGCTTTCAAGCAAAAAGGCATGCTGGGACTGAGAGCTCAACCTGGCAAAAATATCAACCGGTGCGCCAAGATCTGAAGTGAAAGTTAGTATGGCGGGGGGACAGTTACTAACTAGATTTGGAATTAAATTGTCCTGACAAATCGTTTGCTTCATTTTATTGACTCTTATAGGTAAACAAAAACCGCAGCTGGGTTACAGGTAAGCTGCGGTCTAAAATCTTTTACTGGGTATTATTCTCTAGAAAAATTCTATAATTGAAATGTTCAGAAAGAACAACCCGGCATACGCTTACCTGGCTGTGACAATTTGCGCCACCAGTGCAATGAAAACCGAGTTGTGTTAAAAATGAACATACATCCAAAATTCTCTGAGCAAATATTTGAGACTTGTAATCCTACACAAAATCTATTGGTTATGCAATAGCTTGTGCTTGGACGGGACCTTAGCCTGCAACAATTGTCGCTTTGGTTTATCAAAAGACCAGCATGCTGAAATACTTCTCATAAAACTAATTTGGAGTTGAAGACTTTTACCGCTCAATTCTTTTGCCTTTATTGTGTTGTAGATAGTCATTGCTATTTGCTTATCAACCAGCTTGTACTAGAATCGCTATTATGGAATTTAAACTTAAGCAAGCGAAGAAGGTAAAAATTACCGAGGATAAGCAAGAGCCTCAACTGCCGGCTAGAGTAGCTAGTGTCGGGAAGCAGAAGTCGCAGGTGGGGCAAGGTGTTCCTTTAGGCGGACAAACCGGATCCTCGGTGTGGGCATCGGGTAAAGTACTTGCTCAGCCAGTCCGATTAATGAAACAAACATGGTGGCTTTATTTGCCGGCGATAGTCTTGGCTTATGTTTGGATTTGTGGTGGTGTCAAGCTTAGCGAATTGGGGATGGATTGGGGGTACTACACAGTTGAGCACTTCATAGGCCAACCAAGTAACGACGATCAATATGCCGGTGCTTTTTTTTAGCTATGCTGGCAGCACCGGCAATTTATGGATCGATGGCCATTTCAATCCTGAAAGGTATGCTGGGTGGCCATTGGCTCTGGAGATTACTATTATTGCCGATAATCATTGTTCATTATTTAATATTGGCTGGTCTGCCACCGAGCGTCTTGGACATGTTGCCTTATGTGTTGGGCGTATGGTTGGTGGCGATTTGCTCTAGCATGGGATTTGACCGCCTATACAAGGAGCTGGCGCAGCGTACTAAGGCAAAGCGACTTTTAAATTCATTGCTAATTGCTCTATTACCGGCAGCAATACTGCCAATTTCGTTTGCTGGATTAGCTGGTTCTCGCCATCTATTGCAAGAAATTGCGCTTTATTGTGGTCTTTTATTTGCGGTTGGCTTTTGGGCTCCGCTCTCAATTCGTGCTTCTAATCAATCTGCGGCGTTGGCTGCTCAGATTTTTGCATCCTTGCCGGTGATTATCTTTAACCTGATCAATATTGCCCTGGTAGTTGTTTGTTGTGTGGTAGGCAAAGCAACAGGATTGAATATTGGCTGGCATGCTCTTGCGTCTGCATTATTGATAGTCGCAGCAACTTCTGGTGCCACCGCTGGGGGTGCTGCATGCGGCTGCGCCATAAGTCGCTTGCACCGCCATAGAATCTAATGTTGTAAACTTGTGTCAGGAAAGGTGTTTGTGAAGATCGTTAGTTGTCGGAAGGTCATTAATGTTTAGAGTAGTCTTAGTCTGTCTTTTATTGGTCGGTATTTTTGCCTTTTGTCTTATTCCTGTACAAACTAGACAATTCGATGAAGATTGCCCAGATACTTTAAAATTACTTGCTCTTTGTTCTGCCGGTAGCGATGCACTTGTTATCGATAGCTATACGCAGTTGCCCTCAGACCTGAAGCATGAACGGCATAATTGTTATTTGACCGGCTGTGCTTATATGCGAAGACACGAATTTAGTAAAGCTAAACCGCTTTTATACTCAGCGGTGGAATCAGGATTTCTGGGCTATCCAGGTTGGGAAAGTGCAGAAGAGCTTCTTGGGCGAATTAAAAGCATTGAAAGACTATGCCCGCCGCTATTGCATAATTACTCCTTGGGAAATTCTAGTAGCACGGTTTTTGCTTATAACACGCCTTGGGTTGGATCAATTTGCCTTGAAATGCCTAAGTTCTTGGAGAGGGCTAAAATAGCCTTTGGTGATCCTGTTCCGCTGATTAGTTTTTATTTCTTTAAGCAGCGCTCGGACTTTAACCAATTCTATACTAATGTGTTTAATTACAAGAGAGGTCGAGCCTGGCAGAATGGTACAGGAAGCTTCAATGTAGTGCTATTTTGTGAGCGTGATCGTACAGAACACATTGTGGGTGAGGCAATTCCAAATTGGAATATCGGTTGTGTTATGCACGAATATTGTCATGCCCTTTGCGGTACTATTTATGGAGATGCGTACTATCGAAAAGTACCGCAGTGGTTTGATGAAGGACTGGCGGACGCTTTTGCCAGGAAGTATTTGACTTATACCTATAGTACATCAGATATTACTTTAAAAAAGATTGCTCGGGAAAAAAGGCCGCCAAGTTATGATACTTTGTGCCACGCAATGTATGACGATGATCCAGATCTTGCGTACACTCTGGCGAGGCTGATGGTTGCTCAGATAATTCCTGATAATCGCATAGACACGGCTGGACGCATTCTTAAAAAGGCAAAAGAAAATGATGGAAATTTTGAATTAGCTATCGAACAGATAACCGGTTCGAAGCCGCGCACGCTTTATAATAATGTGATACATAGTTACTGGAAGTACTAATTCGTATTTATAGGACAGTACTGTAATTGTCACCGGCTTTCGTGCATGAATGAACCCTACTATAAAGAATTTGCTATTATAGAGACCGTTTCAAAGCTTTTGATAAAGAGAGCGGATGATCAAAACAAAATTGATTGGTAAAATTGCGATTCCTGGAGATAAAGCCATATCTCATCGGGCTTTGATTTTTGCCAGTTTTTGTAAGGGGACAAGTGTCGTCTCGGGTATGTCTCCGGCTCAGGATTGCCAGAGTACAGCTGACTGCATGAGTAAATTGGGTTTGCAGATTAAGATTAGCAATAATGATGCAAAGAAAAATCAAACACAGGTAGATATTCAATCTGGTGGATTGAAAAGTCTTACCGCACCAAAAGATATTCTTTTTGCCGGTAATAGCGGCACAACAATGAGACTAATGTCGGGACTATTAGCCGGGCGTCCTTTTAGTGCTCGAGTTGATGGTGATCACTCATTGCGTAAGCGGCCAATGTCCAGAGTGCTTGATCATTTAAAGACAATGGGTGCTCAGATCAAATATCTTGATGCGGAAGGATGTGCTCCATTTAGCATTACCGGCGGCAACTTAAAGGGGATGCATTGTAATTTGAAAATAGCCTCTGCTCAGGTGCAAACAGCTCTGTTATTAGCCGGACTGCAAGCGAGTGGACGTACTACGGTGCAATTGCCGAGTATTGTTCGCGATCATACGCCAAACTTTTTTAAACATATTGGCATACCGTATGAAATGCGTGAAGAGAATACAGTTAGCGTGGTCGCTCTAGAAGAGCCGATTAAGCCATTTCAATATGTCGTGCCTGGAGATATTTCTTCGGCTGCTTTTTTTATGGTGGCAGCAGCATGTTTGCCAGGGTCGGATCTTTTGTTGCCCAATATGGGAATTAATAAGGGGCGCAATCTGGTAATCGGTGTTTTAAAGCGAATGGGCGCAGATATTGAGCTTATTAACGAGCGAGAACTTGCCGGAGAGCCGATAGCAGATATTAGGGTCAAGGGTGTGGATCGATTGATGGGCACAGAGATTTCCGGTAGCGACATCGCTCGGGGAGTGGATGAGATACCTGTTTTGGCTCTCGCTGGGGCTTTATGTGATGGTACATTTTTAGTCAAAGATGCCGACGAACTTAGACATAAAGAAAGCGATCGACTGCAATTGATTGTGGCGAATTTAAAAGCGGCCGGGGCACAGATAGAAGGACGGGAAGATGGATTTGTAATTGAAGGGAAAAAGAGCATAGCAGGCGGATCGACGTGGACGACCGCTTTAGATCATCGCTTAGCAATGACAGGACTTATTGCCAATCTTCTTTTTGAGAATCCGGTACAAATGGAAGAAACAGCTTCAACAGCTGTTTCTTATCCTGGTTTTATGGAAGATCTGCAATTAGTGATGCACAGATAAAATCCTACCACTTGTTCAGACGTCTTCGGCAAATTATTCTATCTACACAAGACGGCCAATGAGACCGCCTATGCCTTTCATGCCAGCCATTAGCATTTGCAATCCAGGCATTTTGCCTAGCATTTTACTTACGTCTCCTAGTCCTTTAAAGCTTCCGCTCCCAGCGCCGCCGCCTTGAGGGCAGCCTCCGCCTTCGCATCCACCACCTCTCGCGCTCTGTCTAATACTAGCCAGCTCGTCTTGAAATCGACTAGTCGCCGACTCGTCTGCAGTTTCTGGTACATCTATAACTTGATCACCCATGTCTTTTCTCCTGGCATAAATATAGTTATTCTGGTCTGCGTAGGACCCTGGAATACATAGACAATCTTATATAAACTTTGTGAGAAATTTGTGAGATCGAGGATTAAACCGGCTGGGATTTAGGGGAAATGCCCCGTTAGGTATCTTTCTCTAGCAAAAAACCGAGAGCATAGCCTCAATTTCTTGCCTTTTAATCAGGCTTTGATAATCCACTTGTCCAAGAGATCCTGCGGGCAAGACCATTTTGATTGATTCACCCTCTCTCTTTTTGTCCCGGAAAAGGGGATCTAATAGTTTTTCTGCGGAGATTTCCGCGGGGATAGATATTGGTAAGGCGAATGCCTTAAGTAAAGAAACAGCTTTTGATTCGTCTGCTTGGGTTATTTGGCCCCGCGAAACAGCCAGACGAAAAGCAAAAGCAATTCCTATGGCTACTGCCTGCCCATGACTTAATTGAAAATTGCTGGCTGTTTCCAGGGCATGACCAAGCGTATGTCCTAGATTTAGACAGCGTCGCAGCCCGTTTTCTAGAGGATCTTTTGCCACGACGGCTAATTTCATTTTGATACAGGCGGCAATGATGCCCGGTAATAAAATATTATCCCAGGTTGGATTATCAGACTAATTCGTCCCAGCACTGTCAAGTAGAGGTTTAGGACCTGGTGAATATTCACTTTCCGCAGCGATAGTTTTTTCCAAGCAATCCACATTTGATTACTTCCGCCCAGCCAGATATAAATTGATCATTGGGTAATGTGGACAAGGGTATTAATGTCAATAATTATTGCTCTGGCAAAATAAAAAGTGCCGGCCAAGTTTTTGCGTCATGTAAAATTAATTGCAGTTTTACCGCCGATGGCTGCATCGACTTGAGCCAGTAGTGTTGTCGGTATTGTGACTAGATTTATGCCGCGCATATAGGTCGATGCAGCAAAACCGGCGACGTCGCTGACAGCACCACCGCCGATAGCTACCAGAGTGTCTTGGCGGGAAAAATTCATTTCATGCAGAACATCCCAAATTTTTAATAAGATAATCGAATTGATTTGCAGGCTTCGCCAGCCGGAATTTCCAATAATGTGAGCCGACATTCGCTGTAGTATGGAGAGATTGTTTTGATGTTTTGCTATTTCTTCGATGAAAAGACCTGGCTGTTTAAGTAATAAAACTTTACTGCCGCACATGCATTTGAGATAAAAGATCGACTAGTTTATTTAGAGATGCCCTGACCAATAACAACTCTAGTTTGAACACCAATTGAAGAACGCCAATTAAGATTGAGTGGCTCAGCGTGGTGTTTGTGTTTTGTCATTTTGATTTTGACCGGCTTTAGGATGATTTGGCGTTGCTCTTTTGAGCTAAATTGCGACAGTAGTCTTTGTATTGCTCTACGGCATGTTCGAGATCAACGATGCTGTCACCGCCAAATTTATCCAGTAATACACCAGCCAAAATTATATTGACCATTGCTTTGCAGACGATGGCACAAGCAGGCACAGCGCAAACATCAGATCTTTCATAATGTGCTTTATGTTCAGTAAATTCAGGAAATGAAAGTGAATCTAAGTCCTTCGCGCAAGGTAGAGATTGGTTTCATATAGCCTCTGACTACGAGGCGCTCACCATTAGTCATGCCCCCTTCCAGTCCGCCGGCGTGATTGGTATTGCGTTTGAAAGGCAATAGGTGATTGCATTTCAGCTGGATAAAGAGCATCGTGTACTTGAGAGCCTAAATTACCAGCTGACTTCAAAGCCATCACCTATTTCTACTGCTTTAACTGCTTGCACACTCATGATAGCTTGGGCAAATTTACCGTCGAGTTTCAAATCCCATTGCGTATAGCTACCTAAGCCAACCGGCAATCCTTCCACAATTACTTCCACCACACCGCCTAAAGTATCTCCGTCTTGCCATGTCTTCAGTGATCAATTCTTTCATTTGTTCGGCAGATTGGCCATCGATGCAAAGTAAATCGGAGGCTGGTGGCGTTTTGTCAATTTCTTCAAGAGAAATATTTGCAGCCTTTTCATTTATTTTGATATGAGCCAATCTGCAGAACATGAGCTGTAGATTGAATGCCAAAATGCTTGCAATAATTGCTGGCAAAGAGCGCCGGCTGCTACGCGAGCGGCAGTTTCACGAGCAGAAGATCTTTCCAAAACATCTCTTATATCTTTTTGACGAAATTTTAAAGTGCCGGCAAGATCAGCATGTCCGGGACGGAAATGCTTAATTGCCTTTTTTTCTAATTGTTCGATTACTTGTTTGATTCTTATAGTCAACTTCGTCGGCGGACATTACATGTGTCCAGTTTTCAAAGTCGCGATTACGATCATCAGAGTAATCGGTGCACCAGTAGTAATACCATGACGGACACCGCTTAAAATTTGAGCTTCGTCCGTTTCTATTTTTTGCCTATTGCCGCGACCATAGCCGGCTTGGCGCAGCTTTAGTTCAGCATTAATGCCAGCAAGATCAATTTTAAGTCCGGCCGGCAATCCTTCAACAAAAGCAAGACCTGCCTGTCCATGCGATTCACCACTGGTAAAAAATCGTAGCATAGAAGTCTACCCAGTTCTTGACGAAAAACAAACAGATAACCAAGAGAATATTAGCAGGCAAAGGTGTATGTTGGCTATCAGTGAATCAGGATTTTGAGATTGAACGCGGCTAATTGCCTTATAAATAGCAAATTATCCTATAATGTGACAATTCAATATTGGTAAGCAAATTTTGCTTTGGTTTAAGAATGGCTGGTTAAAAAATTGGACATCGACCATATCAATTTCAATCTTTCCGGTTTTGCACTGCCGGTAATTGTAATTATCGGCGCGCCGGGAGCAGGTAAAACTGAGACTGGCTGTGCCTTGGCTAGTGATCTCGGTTGGCTGTTTTGGGACACCGATGTAATCATTGAGCAAGCGTGCAATATGAAAGTTACAGAAATATTTTCGCAGCACGGCGAAAAAGCATTCAGAGCTCTGGAGCGAAAACTGGTGGAAGAGATTGTGAAGCTCCATAATAATATGAAACAGGATTATCCAAAAACACAGTTGGGGACGATCATATCTACTGGGGGTGGCTTGCCTGTGGTAAATGAAAATTTTGCTAATCTTGCTCAAATTGGCAAACTAATAAACCTCTATGCCTCAATTGAAGTATTGAATGATAGAGCGGGCGGAAGGGCAATCAGCCTTTACTTAATATGCCAGATGCCAGCACTAAGAATGCTGATATCAATGCGCAAAAATCGAGGCTAAAAGTATTAGTTGAACAGCGTAAAGAGATTTATGCTCGGGCTGATCTTAGCCTGGATACAAGCGATCTGAGCATTGGGGCGGTTGTTGCTCGCATTAAGGCAGAATTGGGGTTCTAGCGAGAAATTTTAAATTGTGACAATTGATATTTTCTGCTTAGTTCAAATAGAGATTTGTATAGTTTGCCAATAGCTGCAGATACATCAGGATCAGCATTCATAGTACGGATTCTTTCTAAAACATCCTTTTCACGTTTGGCGTCAAGCACTGGGACCTTGAACTGGCGCTTGATTTTGGACATTTTGCCCACCAAGGAAAAGCGTTTTTCCAGAAGCGACCAAATGAGAAGATCCAATTGGTCTATTTCTTTGCGCATAGCGGCAAGTGGCGGCAATGTTAAACTTTTATCGTTGTCCGAGCGTTTGCCGAATGCTTTAATGGTCGATTGGCGAGCTACTTTTTTCACTGGCATATTATAAGATTGCTTAATTCATCTCTAAGAGCTGCTCTTTGCTCAATACTAACGTAAATGATGCGCATTGAAAAGTATTAGTATCCTACTGAGCCGCTGACAAATATTCAGGAGACATGACGTGGCTGAATTGGACAAAATTATTGGTATTCAAGGCGGCCGTGGCAGCTTCAATGAGCAGGCAGGCTTAACACATTTAGCAAGTACCGGTATTGGTAGTTATACGCTGCGATATTTGCATACAATTGGTAATGTGCTTAAAGCATTGGAGAACGGCGAGATTGATTTTGGTCAGTTTGCTGTATACAATACGCTTGGAGGAGAAGTCGAAGAGAGCTATACAGCGATGAACAGGGACGATATTTCTGCTGTAGCCAGCTACAAAATTAAGATTGCCCATGCATTGATGATTGAATCGGCCGCTAAGCTGTCAGACATTGACACGATAATGACTCATCCACAGGTTCTTCGCCAATGTAAGCAAAATTTAGAAAAACAATTTGCTCATCTTAAACTGGTCAGTGGAGAAGGGGAAATGATTGATCCAGCTAAGATAGCAGAACTGATTTCTCAACAGAAGCTGCCCAAAACAGTAGCCACTGTAAGCAGTAATGCCGTCGCCCAAGCACATGGACTAAAAATCATTGCTGAAAATCTGCAGGACGCAGACGATAATTACACCACCTTTGTTTTGGTTAAATTGGTGGGAGATAAGTTCGCGGTAAGAACTCAATTAGGGTCCGTAACAATTGCTTGACTTAGTGGTTGACGGTGGTTAGTATGACTGCCTATGTCAAGTCGCCGTTTTTATTTTTGGTACTTTTGTGAGGTTCATCTGGGATGAATCAGCTTAAGTGCTGGCATCATAGGTGAACCGCAGATTTAAATTCTGCGGTTTTTTTGTTTTATGGGCAATGCGATTTTGATAATGGGAAATCAATGAATACTTGCAAGAGCGGTTTTTATTTTTGGTATATCAAGGAGGTTCATCTGGGGTGAATTAGTCATTCGTTTGTACCAGATGAACCGCAGATATCTTATATCTGCGGTTTTTTATTTGCTAATTGGGCGCACAGTAAGGAAAAGGAGAACATTATGTTTGATGCTCGCTTAACTCTAAAGAAAACAGAAAACGAGCGTACCGTCATAAATATTACTGATGGTATTAATTGCGGCGGGGAGGAATTATTTATTGCCGCTGGTCCTTGCTCAGTGGAAAGTCTTCCTCAGATGGAGGCGGTGGTGGAATCATTACCGCTAGGAACAATCCAGGCATTGAGAGCCTGCATTTACAAGCCAAGAACCTCCCCATATTCCTTCCAAGGGCTTGCCGATGAAGGATTAGTGATCCTGCAACAGATAAAGAAAGCAAGTGGTTTACCAGTTGTCACGGAAGCAATGTCTTGCGAGCAAGTGGCGGCAATTGTTGATCACGTTGATATGTTGCAAATAGGCAGTCGTAATATGCAAAACTTTGAATTACTGAAGACTGTTGGCAAGCTCAACAAGCCCGTATTATTGAAGCGTGGCTTTTCGGCGACGATTGAAGAATTTATTCTTGCCGCTGAATATGTACTTAATCATGGCAACCCCAACGTTATTCTTTGTGAAAGGGGTATTCGAAGTTATGATAGCTACACCCGCAATGTCCTTGATTTAGGAACTGTGGTGGCTCTGCGCCAGATAACTCATTTACCGGTTATCGTCGATCCAAGCCATGCAGCTGGCAAGCGTGAATTGGTGCCGGATCTAGCCAGAGCAGCCATTGCTTGCGGGGCGGACGGTTTAATTATTGAGTGTCATCCGCAGCCGGAATTGTCTGTTTCAGATGCTCGTCAAGCACTATCCTTACCCGATATGCTTGCTTTAATTGAGAGTCTGGAAGGTATTGCTTCCGCGGTAGGACGGAGATTGCCTCATATTCCTTCCAGACTAAATGGCCCTATACTTTCAAAGGCTAGCTGAACAATAAGGACATGGTTGCAGTCGTATGGAGTGCTTTCAGAAATGAAACAGAAGAAGGTTCTTGTCATTCATGGTCCTAACTTAAACATGGTGGGTGCGCGTGAGCCAGAAATTTATGGTCAAGTGACATTTGCACAGCTAAACGATAAATTGAGTGAGCTGGCAAAAGAATTGAAAGTTGAGCTTGAAATATTTCAATCAAATCACGAGGGTACATTAATTGATAAGATTCAAGAGTCAATGAAAAATATTGATGGCATTCTCATTAACCCAGGTGGTTTGGCGCATGTATCAATTGTTTTGCGAGATGCATTATCTGCTGTACAAAAACGCATTGTTGAAGTTCATATTTCGAATGTCTATAAGCGAGAAGAATTTAGACACGTTTCAATTACGGCGGGGGCGGCGGATGCCCTGATAGCAGGTTTGGGAATTGACAGTTACTTATTTGGACTAAGGGCACTGGCGCAATTGCTGCAAAAATCGGCATGAGTAACAAGGAGCAGTAGCGCTTGACTAGTAAACCTTCTGCTTGTGACGTATCTAAGATTGCTGTTGTTGGCGCAGGCACAATGGGCTCATCTATTGCTGTGGCAGTTAGTGAATTAGGGGTACCAGTAAAAATAATTGATGCCAATACTGCTGCGTTAGAAAATGGTCTGAAGAAAATTGATCAATTATTTGCCGGTCTCGAGCGTAAGGCTGATTCAGGGGAGAATAGGAAAGCAGATATAAGATCACGCCATGCATTAATTAGCTCTGTAGATGATTATCGAGAATTGTCTGATGTAGATCTGGTTATTGAAGCAGTTAATGAGGACATCGAAGTCAAAAGGGAAGTATTGTCTGCACTTGATAAAATATGCTCACCCAAAACAATTTTTGCTTCTAACACGTCCAGCTTTTCTATTACTCAGCTTGCGTCTTTTACTAAGCGATCTGAGCAGGTCATCGGCTTGCATTTCTTTAATCCGGCTCATTTGATGCCGTTAGTAGAAATAGTGCCGGGACTAAATACCAGTTCGAAGACCGTTGATTTTGCTTTTGATTTTGTCAAGCAAATAGGTAAGTTGCCGGTTCGAGTTGAGGAATGCGCTTCTTTTCTAGTTAATCGCTTACTTGGTAGATATATAAATGAGGCAATCTGGATTTTGCAGGCTGGCTTGGCTGATGTTAAGACGATTGACGAAGCAGCATGCGAGCTATTGATGCCCGTTGGACCATTGCAATTGCGCGATATGAACGGACTAGACATTGGTTTATCAGTTGCCCGCTTTAACTATCAAGAATATGGTGAGCGCTTTAAGCCACCAGATCTGATGGAAGAAATGGTTGAGCAAGGTTTGCTGGGTAAAAAGGCTGGGCGCGGTTTTTATGAATATGATCCAGAAGTGCGCAAACCAATACGTGTAAACGGTGAAATTGAAAAGCTTGTGCATACAATTAAGGTTGATGCAAAAATCTCTGGTAAACTACCAACTTTCGAACCTCTACAAATGTTTTTACCAATGATCAATGAAGCTTTTTTAGTTATGCAAGAAAAAATAGTGAATGTTCAAGATATTGATCCTGCCCTAAAAGCTGGGTTGGGTATGCGAAAAGGCTTACTCGAATTTGCCTGTGGTATTGGCTTAGATAAATGTTTGAACAAGATAGAAAGCTTATATAAGATCTATGGTGAAAGATATCGGCCGGCACCACTTTTAAAACGATATGTCTGGGCTGGTAGACGATCAATTTGATAAATGCATGTGATTAATAAGACAACATTTTTTTCAAATAAAGCTGCTCTGTTTACGTTAATAGCTGTCTGGCTGGCTATTTATATTTTGGGATTAGGGCAGACTGCAATTTTCGACCCCAATGAAGGTTACTATACTGAAGCAGCAAGAGAAATGGTGGAAACTCGTAACTGGATTACGCCTCACCTTAATTATCAGGTTTACTTTTCAAAACCAATTCTTACTTATTGGCTAATTGCGAAGGCATACAAATTATTTGGTGTGAGTGAGTTTTCAGCGCGTATTGGGTTTTCTTTGCTTGCTTTACTATTGTTTATTGGAGTTTTTCTTTTAGCTCGCCGGATAGCTGGAACGCGTTGCGGACTTTTATCGGCAATTATATGTGCAACGTCTCCTTTGATTATGGCAACCAGCCGCTTTTCTCCTATAGATATAGAGCTGACCTGCTTTCTAAATTTGGCTATATTTGCCTGGATTGCCAATTATATTTTTGGTAAGCACAAGTATTGGCCTTGCATTTATATTTCTCTTGCCCTGGCGGTACTAACCAAAGGACCGGTTATTCTTGTACTTTTTATGCTCTGTCTTGCACCATTTTTACTGATTGATTTTGTAATGAACAGTCTAAAGTGGGGAACATATAAACGACGTTTTATTTCGTCTACAGATACGACGAAGCGAGATCGATTTTTATTTTCAGTAAAGAACTTTATTCAAGAATTAAAGCCGTTTCAACTGATAGGCGGCATTCTAATTTTTCTGGCTATAACTTTGCCCTGGTATATAAAGGTGCAAAGAGCGACCAGGGGATTATTTTTAAAAGTATTTTGGCAGTATGAAAACCTGCGTCGCTTCTCCGGGAAAACTAATTTTGCCCATAGTCATTGGTATCACTATATTCCTATTTTTGTTTATAGCTTTTTTCCCTGGATATTATTTCTTATTCCAGCAATAAAACTCATATCCGGTGGAAATAAGCAAAGTGGCGAAGCTGCAGACAATAAACCAATCAGAGCGCTTATTTGCTTGATTTGTTACAGCGCTGTCGTTTTCTTTGTCATTAGTGTTTCTGGTACACAGATGGATACTTATTTATTGCCAATCATTGCACCCTTATCAATAGTGATTGGTTATTATCTGGAATATGCGATCGAAAATACTGATAAGCATATGGCCGAATTGAGAGTGACTAGCTTAATACTAGCCATAATTGGTGTAGTTGGTTTAATACTATCCGTTGTAGCAGTTGTATTGCCTATTTCGGCAGCTATAAAAATAATGGCGTTTTTAATTGCTGTTGTACTATCTTCTGGTTATGGAATTCAATATTGGCTAGGGAGGCAGGGTAAGATTGGACCGATGATCCTTGTGTTTTTTACAACAACAACTGTTATTTGCATTTTTACTTTTCATTTCACTTTTAAATTCATTGATCAATGTGGCGCCCGCGATCTGAAGAAATTATGTCTGAAATATAGAGACTCTAACGACAGTCTGGCAATGTTCCATAATTTTAAACCATCCGTTATTTTTTACACCCGAAGACCAGTTGACTCATTTTTTATTCCGGAGCAATTGATTTTAAATGGTCAGGTACCAGACGCAAACGATACAAATCAAATCAGCGATAAAAAGAGACTATTGGTCTTTGTGCATGATCAACATCTTTCTTTGCTTCAGGCAGTGCCACAAATAAAACTTACATCTTTGGACAAACAAGGTCCCTGGCAAGTAGTATTTGTGGAGAATGCGACTTTAAAGAAAGGATTGACTCTTGCAGAAATATTCAAGCAACGATTAAAATCCAACCATAACTTGAACGAAGATAAGGTCTGGGGACCACTTACTGTTCCTTATGCTGCTGGCAAGCAATAAAGTCTTATACATAATGCTGAGGTACGACGGACAGCGAAATATAGTACTTCACAAAATCTGCACAAAGTATACGTATAATATATCTTGCCGCATTGATATCGTTACTTGCGGTTCTGCATGACCCTATATTTTTATCAGAGGCAGTTATATGCGCTCAATCAAGAAGATATTTATATGCCTATTGTGCATCGGGATGTTTATAGGAATAGGATTTGTCTTAGCAGTTAGACCAAATTGTTTATTATTACCAGTAAAAGCCCAAGCTACAAATCCTGAAGATCAATCGTCAGATTCTGAAGCATCCGATTTTAATGAATCATCCGACGGCGAAGAACTCATAAATAAACCAATCGAAGAGTTGTCCGGAGTACGCACATTAGAACAAGAATATAATGAGCATGACGTCGACTGGCATGATTGGGCAGAAAGGGTAGCGGAAGCTGTTTGGGGACCACTGATCAGCAGTGGGGCCGCCGCTTGTGGCCAATCATACGTAAAATGGCAAGTTACTAGTGATTGTCACGTGCGTATAATTTCTGTTCGAACGCCTATTCCTAGTGGAGCTGATGTAGTAGTTGCTTCTATCAAGGCTTTAGATGGAGATCCCGTATTGGCATTTCCACGAGGTAGTCATAAGACTGTTGTTGACCGTATTGCTCGGGTTGGTGGACGCGTCATTTTTCATAGAATCCATCGGCCAATTATTGTTTATCCTTAAAATTTCGCCAAGCATTCTTTCTGCTTAAGATTAATTGTGCAGTACGGGAGTGCAAATAAGGTTGTGCTCACAAAAATCTCAC
This sequence comes from Candidatus Melainabacteria bacterium, assembly GCA_963767815.1. Taxonomy (GTDB): domain Bacteria; phylum Cyanobacteriota; class Vampirovibrionia; order Obscuribacterales; family Obscuribacteraceae; genus CAVYFJ01. Next base: position 65,768 of record CAVYFJ010000006.1, read on the forward strand.
AACTGGATTCTAAGATTAATTAGAATGCGATCTTAGGAGCATCTTCATGCATTTTAATGAGATTGAGCAACGTCATCCAGATCAAGGCGAACAAGATCCTCTGGCAAGGTTTCAGGACGAATTTAATGAAGTAAGCAAAAGGCAAATTACTGCTAAAGTATTGGGCCGATAGCATCGGAGTGTCCATGGCGGACAGTGAAAGAACCTGGGCTACAACCTTTACGGATGGCCGGCAGCAGTCTGGATATCGGTGCAGTAAATCTGTAACCGGTGGAGATGGCACAGTACGTTATCTAGAAACCCATTTCGATAAAAATAAACCAGGAGATCTTAACGCTAATTACACTGCGCTTATTAGTTCGCGTAATGGTTCAGTGATCACTGAATATGATGATCGGCAAACAACAACTATTAAATATCCGGATGGAAGTCGATTTGAGGATTCTGGCGGCAACAAACAATGGTTTAATGGTTTCGGCGAGAAAATTCAGGTCGCAAAAAATCTGCCGGCGAATGCTTCATACGAAGATGAGATGAGGGCAATCCAGTCGGAGAGGGAGGAAAGATTGCAGGAACTTGTTGGCAGAGCTTCAGCCCTAGTGAATTCACGAGAGTTTATGACACCGGAACGTTTTTCTCAAATTCTTTCCCAGAGACTGGAAGAAGTCGAGGCGCTTGGGGGGCGGAGCTCTGTAGATAAATTTATAAAAGAAATAGCTACGGCAGCAAATAATAACCTGCAGGGAGAGTACTTTAAAGATAAACACGGATTGGAAAAAGTGCAAATCAAAAATGTAGACGGTCGCGTCATTGCTAGTGGAAATTTACTACCCGCTGGGGCACATAAGGCAACAGAAATTAAGGCAGGAGAGTTTGTGCCGGAAAAATATATGTACAGACAAATGGGAGAGCGCTTAGATCCTTATACGGAAAGAGAAGTAGAGGCTTATAAAAAGGAATACAACAGGCGCGGTCTACCAAAGCCAGTTCATTTCTAAGTCTAAAAGGGTGCCACCGTCTTTGGCAAAGAAGGTGCGTTCACTGGACGTCAGTTTTACGACCAACTTCATACGTTTAGTTGTTTGGCAATTCTGCACAATGCTATTATTGCCTGGAACCTTGAACAGATTGGATTGGCCGCTACAACTTCAATGTAGAGCGGATGAGGCAAATCTGAGGAGTACCCAAGATGACTGAACACTTATACGAAATCTGCAAAATCCCTAACTTTGATGTAGAGAAAACGCCAAATCTTTTGTGGATTGGTGGAGCGGTTGGAATAAGGCTCTCTGATAGAGACTGTTTTGAGTTACGAAAAGATGAATCGCTTGCCTGGCAGGCGGCAATCCTATGGGAATCATTCTCTAACCCTTTCCAATCTCAACTTGTTTGGAAAGAAGCGAATGCCGTACTATTCGGTGCCCATAATGAGATCTACGCATTGGATATTCACACAGGTGCAGAGATGTTTCACGAAAGGGTTGGATCGTATTTCGGTAGTTTCAAGATTGAGCCATTCCAGCACATGCTCTTGGTACTTACCGGTTCTGAAATCTTATCCTTTGACAGATATTTCCAGAAGATATGGTCAACTCACGGACTGGCTGTGGACGGCGTTGTGTGTCAGGAAATCGGCGAGACATTTTTGACAGTAGCTGCCGAGATGGATCCACCCAGTGGTTGGCACCGAGTGAAAATTGACCTACAAACAGGAGCGGAACTCGCTCGCCAATCCATGCCACCGTCATAACATCAGTTGCCCGGGAGAAACCCAAGTGTCTTGCCAGTACTTTTCGTATTACTGCGGACGATCACCTTAAAAGAGATAATCGAATGCGGTTGTTTATACAGCAGATAGGACTGTTTGCTTTTTGAAAGACAATCCTTCACCGTCGGAATCCACAGTGATACGATCGCCGTCAAGAAATTCGCCTTCTAAAAGTTTTGTGGCTAGAGGATTTTCGATATCCTTTTGAATCAAGCGTTTGAGTGGTCGGGCACCAAATACAGGGTCATAACCTGTGCGCGCGAGCCAATCGCGAGCTGCTTCAGTGGGAAGGAGCATGATATTGCGCTCGGCTAGACGGCTGATTTAAATAATTCAACTGAATATCGACTATTTTCTTTAATTGTTCGGCGGTGAGGGCATGGAATACAACTGTTTCATCAATACGATTGAGAAATTCAGGGCGGAAATGTTCGCGCAAGGCGGAAAGCACTCGCTCTTTCATCACCAGATAACTGGCATCTCCATCAACAGCTGCTTTTACTTGATAATCAAGAATGTACTGACTGCCGATATTGGAGGTCATGATTAAAACGGTATTTTTAAAATCTACTGTTCGTGCCTTTGGAATCAGTGAGATGGCCTTCGTCTAATACTTGTAATAAGACATTGAAGACATCACTGTGTGCTTTTTCAATTTCATCAAAAAGTACGCAAGAATAAGCGCGCCTGCGCACTGCTTCAGTTAATTGCCCGCCTTCATCATAACCAATATAGCCTGGAGGGGCACCAATCAATCTGGCGACCGTGTGACGCTCTTGATATTCGGACATATCAATGCGAATAATTGCTTGCTCATCATCAAATAAAAACTCAGCCAGAGCTTTAGCTAATTCGGTTTTACCAACACCGGTAGGACCAAGAAATAAAAAGCTGCCAATTGGGCGTTTAGGATCTTTTAAGCCTGCGCGTGCCCGGCGCACTGCGCTTGATACCACTTCTATGGCTTCGTCTTGGCCTACCACATCGCTCATGTAAATGTTCTTCTAAATGCAAAAGCTTTTGTACTTCACCTTCTAAGAGTTTAGTGACTGGAATGCCAGTCCATTTGGAAACAATATCGGCAATGTCTTCTTCGTCAATTTCTTCTTTAATTAATCGAGCGACATTTTTATTGCCGTTTTTATTGACAAAAGCATCTTCTTCTTTTTTGAGACTTTTTTCTAATTCAATTAATTTGCCATATTTTAATTCGGCTGCTTTTTGCAAATCAGTGGCCCGTTCTGCTTGTTCGATTAGATGTTTTGTAGACTCGATTTCGGCTTTAATTGTTTGTACCCGACCAAGCGCTTCTTTTTCTGATTGCCATTGCGTGCGCAGAACATCGGCTTGTTCTTTAATATCGGCCAATTCGCGCTCCAAGCGTTGTAGGCGATCCGTGAGGAGGCATCTGTTTCTTTCTTAAGGCTTCTCTTTCAATTTCTAATTGAATACGGCGGCGCTCAAGTTCATCTAATTCACTGGGCATAGAATCTATTTCGATGCGCATTTTGGCTGCTGCTTCATCGACTAGATCAATAGCTTTATCAGGCAGACTGCGATCAGTGATATAGCGATGAGAAAGAACAGCTGCACTAACCAGAGCCGAGTCTTTGATACGCACGCCATGATGTACCTCATATCTTTCTTTCAAGTCCACGCAAAATAGAAATTGTGTCTTCAACAGTTGGCTCATCAACAAGTACGGTTTGAAAACGGCGCTCTAAAGCCGGGTCTTTTTCAATGTGTTTGCGGTATTCATCAAGTGTGGTGGCACCGATACAATGCAGCTCGCCACGAGCTAACGGTGGCTTGAGCAAATTGCCGGCATCCATGGAACCATCGCCACCGCTTGAGCCTGCGCCCACCACTGTGTGTAATTCATCAATAAATAAAATAATTTTGCCTTGGGCATCAATTACTTCTTTAATTACTGCTTTTAAACGCTCTTCAAATTCGCCGCGATATTTGGCGCCGGCAATCAATGAGCCCATGTCAAGAGTAATTATGTTTTTTGTCTTTTAAACCTTCGGGTACATCCCCGCGAGTAATGCGCGAAGCAAGTCCTTCGACAATGGCAGTTTTACCTACGCCTGGCTCACCGACAAGAACAGGATTATTTTTAGTGCGTCTGGATAAAACCTGCATCACGCGTCTAATTTCATCATCCCGGCCGATAACAGGATCTAATTTGCCTGCCCGCGCTAATTCAGTGAGGTCTCGGCCATAGCGGGCAAGTGCCTCATAAGTTGATTCTGGGTCTTGGCTGATCACACGCTGATTGCCTCGAATAGCAGTGAGCGCTTGTAAAATGCGATCATGGGTTATGCCTGCTTGCTTGAGGATAGTGCCAGCCTGGCTTCTACTTTCATCGCAAAGAGCAAGTAATAAGTGTTCTACGCTTATATATTGATCTTTGAGCCTGTCGGCTTCTTTCTGCGCCGCATCAAAAGTAGCCATTAACTTGCTGGAGACAAGAATTTCATCTTGGTTGGTTGTGACACTGGAACTTTTGGGCTGGCGGCTTAGATAGCGTTCTGTTTCTTCAATGATTTTATTAGGCTCTACTTCTAGACGCTTGAGAATACGGCTGGCCATGCCGTCGCTTTGTTCGAGTAAGGAGAGAAGCAAAGCTTCCGGAGTCACTTCTCTTTGACCAAAGCGGGATAATACGCTGCGGCAATTTGTAACTGCTTCTTGCGCCTTACTGGTAAATTTTTCTAGATTCATGTCGCCATCCTGCAAACGTAAGCTAAATCAAGCCGGTATCCTTGTGTATGACTAATGGTACTATTATCTTGGTTCAATTTATAAGCGCCTAATATTTGTACAATTTATTAAGAAGTGCAAGCCGCGATCTCATTGGCAAGCACTCGTTGTATTATTAGGCACCTGATATCCCCTTTTGGAAAAGCATTTTCTATGTTCAAGAGAGCATTAATGGCATCTCTAGCTTTATTGTCAGTTTGCGTTCCACGTGGACTTTCAGCAGGCATAGCGGATGGCACAGTTAAGAAACCTGTCCAGCCAGCCTCAAAGTCTGTTCAAGCGATCGCAAAACCAGTTCAAGCAAACGCAAAAACTGTCCTGACTAGCTCAAAATCGGTCAAAGCTAGCGCAAAGCCTGTGCTGGCAGGCGAGCACAATGATAATAAGGAAAACTCTGGAAAAACCACTTTTCATGCCGGAACAGTCAATACGCGCCTTGAAGGTTCGGTGTCTGAAATTGTGCGTGCTTCGCCTTTTCTTTATGGTTCGATAGAGGTAGTACCAAAAGGTACGAAGATAAATCTATCAGTTATGGGTAATTTGAATTCTCAATTAAGCAAGCCAGGGGATGAAGTTCTTGCCCGAGTGGCAGGCGATGTGGAGCAGGCGACAATGTATTGTTACCTGCAGGCTGGTTTATGCACGGACAGGTAACAGCCATTGGTTTGCAAAAGCGCCTGGGGCGAGATGGCTACGTGGAAGTTGAATTTGATAAATTGATCAGTCCGGAAGGGGATATTGATTTGCCGTTTAATACTAAATTTTCCACCAAGGATAGCCAGCTTAAGGCAATTAGCAAGGAGGTTTTAATTGATAGTGGCTACGTTACTCTGGGAGCACTTGGCGGTAGTATTTTTTCTGTGCAATTAACTGGAGTACCAGTAGCTATAGCAACACACGGTATATCGGTTGGAGCAGGTGCGGCTGTTGGTGGCGGCCTAGGGCTGATTGGAGCTTAAGCGCAAGGGCAAAATCGCCTCTTTTTCCCGGGTGATGAAATGACTATCACCACGGCTGAACCAATTACGTTGCCCGGATTTGATCCACGATTTATTCCTTCGGCACAAAAACCAAGAGTGTCGCCTCATTTGAGACTGGCAATTAATCGCTATGTTTTTAGAAGAGATCCCTTTGGTGACAAGCTTTCCAGGCAGCTGACTTTATCAATTACCATTGATAACCAAACAGACAAGCAAGTAAGCTTTTTGATTTAGCAGTATTATCAGACCGGGGCGAGCGCTATTATCCGTCATTGCCTGGTGGACTGCAGGCAATTAAAAACAAGGCCAGACCTCATAGTACGGTTACTGCCAATCTGGCATTTAATGTTGCCGGCGCCAAGCATAAATATTGGTTGATTCTGTTGGATAGGCTCAATCGTGAGGAAATAGCTCGCTGTCAGGTAAATTAAACTTGCGGTTATTCCCACTAGATTACTAGTATTAAATGCCATTTGGCGTTAATATACATGGTTGGCGGATGTAAAATGTATTGACTGGCTGTGGGTTTGCAGGAGTAATTATGAAGGCGCGCATAGCTCATGTTTTGGAGACCATAAACGGACAAAGTCGTTTAAGGCAAAACGAAGTACAGCTGCACACGCTACAAAGTCGAAAATCTCATTTTAGAGCGCGCTCTAAAAGAAAAGGAAGCCGAAATAGAAAAGCTGCAGGAGAAAGTAGGTAATCTTCACTCTCAGCTTCAGGAAATGACAGGCACTGATAGTCTTACCGGTTTGCCTAACAGACAATCCTTTAAGCAGCATTTGCTCTACTCGGTGAAGCGGGCATTGAGACTTGGATATTCACTGGCTTTATTAATTTTAGATGTTGACCATTTGGAAGGAATCAATCGTTGTCATGGCAGCGAGATGGGTGATCTCGTTTTGGTTAAAGTATCCCAAATTTTTCGCAGCTCGGTGCGTGAAGTAGATATGGCTGCTCGTTGGGAAGGTGAAGAGTTAATAGCCGTCTTGCATGAAACGGATGCAGAAGGGGCAGCTATGGTTGCCGAAAGAATTGAGAAGAAAAGTTTCCTCTATGGAAATTATTGATCCCGAATCTGGGCAACCAGTAAAAGTGACTGTTTCATTGGCTGTGGCAGGCTACTTGCCTGACTAGCGGTGAAGCAAGCGAATTAATGGAAAATATTTGTCAGGCGCTGGCTACTGCTAAGACCGAAGGATGCAACCGCGTTGTAATCGCCAGGATTTAAGTTAGGGCAGAAACAATGATTGCAGGCATCTGTTGATAGGGCTGTGGCTCTCTTATCAGATTCCATCCCAGGGTTCTGACTGATACCATTTTTGAAAAATGGTATTGGCAAACACATCGCAATGACAATTCCTGCTATAAGTCCACCTATGTGCGCAAAGACATCGATGTGTGGAATTATCTGGTCGATTACCAGTTGAAAGGCAAGCAGGGTTACCATTACTGTTAATTGCCTGCGTCGCAATTGTTGTGGCAAAAAATTTTTCAGACGGAATATTCCTATGCCCACCGCGCCAAATATGCCCATGATCGCTCCTGAGGCACCGATGGCTGGAGTGAGTGGAGAATAAACCACTGAGCTAAGTCCGCTGGCTATGCCTGAAACAAAATATATAAATAGAAAAGACGTTGTACCGTATATCTTTTCGCACATACGGCCAAACCAATAGAGAGCAAGTATATTTAAAGCTGCATGTACCAGGTGTGCATGCAAAAAGAGGAATGTAATCAGGCGCCAGTATTGCACCGGCCGATTACATTTGCTGGAACTAGTATGCCATTGTTATAACAGTACATTTCAATCATTGCTGTTGTTTTGTTGGGAAAAAGCGAATAATATTTGCGCAAGAAAAGAGACTAAAATAATCGCTATTAACACAGTCACTGCTGGTGAGTTACCGTTTTGGAGATATAAGTTCTTGAACGCGAATAGATGCGTTGAGTTTATACCAAACTTTTTCCGTTCATGAGGATTGTTTTTGGCTAGCAAGCCGACTGTACTTAGAGCTTGTCCATATAGCCTACTGATGCTGGACGGCTTATCTGGCATTAATTGATTTATTTGATCATTTATACGCTTTTGCCAGGCGGGTAATTGATCAGCGGATTTTAAAGATAGTAAATAAATTTGTTGCTTCGTCCGGCTGACCTTTACTTAAAGCCATTCGGCCAAGCCAATAGTATTTGTATACTCAGGCAAAGGGTATCGGTTATAGCTGCAGACATTCAATATGTCTTTGGATTTTTCGCTGGCACCGGTTAAGCAATAATACTGCAATAAAGCCAGGGCGGACAAATAAGTATCGCTCCTGGAGCCTGGTGAATTAGCTTGTGCAGGCACTGTGCAGCTTCCATGAAATTGCCACGCTCAGCATAAGCACGGCTGGCGGTCAGATATAGACGATTTGAAATGCCGCGATTTTGTTGTTTCTTCAGTTCATATTCTTGAATAATCGAGGCTGCCAATCTGCTGATAAGACATAATCTTGAGAGGCGAGCGTCCTCAGTTGTCTGTATATGAGCGGGAGTCTTATCTGTAAGCCAGGCATTAATAACTTCGTCGGCGGATTCTTTGTCGCCCTCTAAGATTATAGAGCCAAAGGATTTTGCCGAGTCGTATAAGCATTGCCTAGATTTTCCCCAGTTGAATAATTTTAAAAGGAGGGCAATGTCCACAGATTGGCGCTACCATTTAACTCAGCCATTGCTTTTGTGAGTTTTTTAAACAAAAGCAGCGGCAGTACATAGAGAATGGCAAATAACAGCCAGCCAAGCGCAGGCGAAATAGCCATTTGGACCAATTGTCAATCCTAATATCGCTATCATGACAAGAGAGGCAGCTTTCACAAAAACCCGCCAACTCCAGGAAAGCGGTAACCCGCGCGTAGCAATCATGGAAATGACGCACAGCACGAGTAATGCATAGAGCGACAGATCAGAATCCAGTCCCAATAAATTCAGACCGATCAAATCGGATAAAACAGCTTGCGGATCCATAAATCGTAAGTGCAGGGTCGCGGTATTATATGCGATGGCAGACCTTTATTTAAGAGGCACTTAAGTTTTATCCTCCTGCTGGGCTTTCTGCTTTTGATTGATGATTGCTTGAATAACTGCTTTAATCTTTAGACCAAGGATCACTATAAAGCGGGCGCAAGCTGTTTAAACCACAAACAATCGCTGAGCCATTATTGAGCATGGTTGCTCCGGCTGGGCCCACCATACCAAAAGCTGCCAACCAAGACCGACACCGTTAGGAATAACGCCAGAGTAAGATTTTCTTTGACCAAATTAATGGCGCCGCGGGCAATACGAATTGCCTCCGGTAAATCGTCTCAAGATCGCCATCAGTAAGTACAATATCGGCCCCTTCACGAGCTGCTTCTGTACAGCCATGCAAAGAAAAGGCGATATCGGCATGGGCAAAGCGGGAGAATCATTTATGCCATCACCAATTACGGCTACTGTATGTCCTTGGGACTTCAATTGTTTAACCAACTCGGCTTTCTGTTCAGGAAAGGCGCCGGCAATATATTCTGTTATGCCACAATGTTTGGCAATTTTTTTAGCTACAATTTCGCCATCGCCGGTGGCCATAAAATTTTTGCACACCCAATTTCCTAAGTTCGAAGATAGCTTGAGCTGCCTCAATGCGGACTTGATCAGTGTAAGCAATTAAAGCAATGAGCTTACCATCGGTTGCTACATAAGCCAGTGATTCACCAGCATCATTCATCTGCGTCTCATAGGTCGTTAGCGGGCTAATATCGATGCCCTCGCTTTCCATGAGGCGCTTGCTGCCCACAGCAATGATTTTGTTTTCAATCTTTGCTTTCACGCCCATACCGCTCATTTGGCAAGACTCTGTGCGTTCACCAATAACAATTTGTTTGTGGGCGGCGTATTTCACTATTGCTCTAGAAGCTGGATGATGGTGCCGTTGTTCAACTGCCGCTGCCATAGCAATAATTTCGTCTGGGGTATAAGACCTGGCGCCACCGTTGCCGTTACTTGATAGTGGTATCACTTGTGTTACCCGGGGTTCGCCAAGAGTAAGTGTGCCTGTTTTGTCAAAAATAATGGCACTTACTTGGGCTAGTTTCTTAGGCAGCCCCATTTTTTACGAGAATGCCTTTGCGCCCAGCATTATACATTGAGGACAATACGGCTGTTGGTGCGGCAATTCTTATGCCGGTGCTAAAATCGAAAATGAGTATGCTGATCATTCTCATTGGATTGCGGGTGAATATAAAGCAAAGTGTTGCTGCAAAAATAATTGGTAGTACCAACTTATCAGCCGTGAGGGCGGCATAATTTTGGATTTTCGTTTCATGAATCGGTGCCGATTTCAGTGATTGCAATATGGTTCCCGCTTTAGTGTCCGTGCCAACTGAAAGGCAACGAATATAAATTTTCCCCTCAAGCAATATTGTCGCTGCATAAACTTGATCGCCAGCGTTTACTTCAACGGGTATTGCTTCGCCAGTAAGTTTGGACTGGTCAATTGACGCCTGTCCTTCGGTAATTGTTCCATCTACGGGAATTAATTCACCTGGATAAACAACCAACAAATCACCCACTTTTACTTGATCTACAGGAATGCAAACTCGTTTGCGTCCTTTTACCAGCCACGCTGAGCGACCGGAAAGGCTGAGCAAATCATCGACCATCTTGCGACAGTGAATCGAGGTGCGCTCTCGTATGTATTCGCCCAGGCTAATGAGAGCGGTCATAAAACAGGCTTCTTTAGTTTTGCCATTAGCGGCCATTAGACCGGCTGCGATACCATCCAGGGCATCGACACCAATTTTTCCTTCAATCAAAAAAGTATTAGCTGCCCGCAATCCTATTGGTACTATGGAAACATATAATAGCGTTCTAGTTAAAGCGGCTGGTGCCCCGAGAAGCGAGCAGGCGAGAGTGGCGCTGCTCAGAAAAAGATTTATTGTCGCTGGGAAAATTCTTTCCAGGAAATTAAGCAGCGGAGCTACAAAATTATGGATGCTTTGTAATATACGGGGGCGGACAACCAAGGCTGACTGATCATTGGGAAAATCATTACAGGCAAGAGAGATTTGCCCCAGGTGGCTGACTAATTGATCTCTGCTCAGTATATGGATATCAAAAACGATGATCAACGCGCCAGACCAGGTATTGACTCTGGCACTCTTTACGCCAGGTAAATTGACCAACTCCTGGCACAGCACGCGTGATAATTCCAATTCATCGCGCAAGGCTTCGCATTGAAAGCGAATGCGTCCGAAATCTCCATAAACAGCCTCGTGCCGAACATGAATTTCTCCAAGAACGCGCAGTTTACTTGGCGCGGGCAGAGTCTGCTGACAGTCAGGAGCGTCTGTCTTTTCAGAATTGGTATTAATAGCTAGGTTTGCGCTCAAGAGATTACTACTCAAATACTAAGCAGGATTTCGCTCAGTTGCGGATAAATTTCCTGATTCTGAATCAGTACCTGGACCGTGGAATTTAACATACGAATCGAAGGCATAATAAAATAATACCCAAGCTGGTACTTGATTCCACCAGGCACGAGTTTTAGATGCTTGATAAATTCCTCCCACCAGAAAGGCAACCGGCAAAAGTGTTTTTAGATCAAGATAGTTATTTGTCATTTTGCCAAACTGCGGTTGGCATTGCCAGATCGAGATTTGATGAAATTGGAGATAAGCGATGCGCCGGGAAATAATCCCAGTTCGTCTCCAGCTATTTCTTCAAACAAGTCTAAAGCAATACTATTAAGGGTATTGTCAAGCGAGTTTAGTATATCTGGCGTTTCTTCATGATGAACAAGTACACTGCCTGTGCGTTCATTCAATTCCACTTTGGTTACGCCAGGCACATTAATGATTGAGTCGCGTACGCGGGTCAAAACTTTTGCATTGCGATGCTGGCGTGCCAGGCGATAACGAGTCCTGCGTGGCAGATGATGAGTTACACCACGGACACGACCATTTGTTTTAGCCGGTAGTCTTTTCTCCATACCGAACCATTCAATTAATGCTTCTGGGCAGTGTGCTTATTATCGTGATGGGTTTGCTTGCGTTCTGCCTTTACTTCGGCAACCATATCACTTGCTTCTTCTCTGACTTCAGCAATTAAGTCTTTGGCTCCTTCTGAAACAATTAATCCTGCTCTGACTGCTTCTTTAGCTACTGACTTCAGAGCTTTGCGGCCATCTGGAATAGCGAGCAAAACAAGTGCTGCTAGACCCCAACGACCGGTAACTGCTTCCCACAGCTTTTCCAACATTTACAAATCCTCCCTGAGCCGCTTCTTGCGGAATAAATCTTGAGAACATCTTTGAATATCATATCAACCTTTTGCGCATATTCGGGATTAAAAGAGATGCGGTGAAGCAGGTTGAAGCCTTAAAACCAAGCAGCACTTGGCAATAGAATTTAAATTCTTCTCTAAAGAGAAAAATTTACTCTAGTTAATAATAGTCTTAGCGATAATAGTTGCCGAAAACCGATTAACTATCACGATGATTGGGCAAAATGCTTATTTGATCCCTAACAGTTGTACTTCAAAGATCAATTGAGCATTTGGAGGAATGACACCGCCAGCACCGCTAGCACCGTAACCAAGTGCAGGTGGAATAACCAGACGTCGTTTGCCGCCGACTTTCATACCGGCGACTCCTTCGTCCCAGCCCTTAATTACCTGTCCAGCCCCCAGAACGAATGAGAAGGGCTGACCTCTATCTACAGAACTATCAAATTTTTGTCCGTTGGTTAGCCAGCCGGTGTAGTGGACAATTACCGTTTGTCCGTTTTGCGGCGATGCGCCGGTGCCTACTACCTCATCGGTGTAACCTAAGCCGGTTGGTGTTGTAACAGTAGTTTGTGTCACTGGTTTTGCCCCCTTGCCAGGAAATGCATAGACGATCTGCGCGCAGTTTGATAATACCAATGCAGCAGCGCTTAAAAACAATAACTGACGGCATATTTTTTTCATTGCTTTTTTCCCTGAGTAATTTACAACGCAGTATTATACCTGTTCGATGCCTAATTGACTCTTACATTATGCAAAGTAAGGAAATTAGGGGATGTAACGAGATTTAGCGGGAACGCAGCGCGGCGACAGAGCCGTGCGCAGTGAAGCGTGGATACGCGCGTCTGGGCAAGCGGGACGCAGACCAGGCAGCGCTTATTTAGAATTAGCTTTCGCTTATTTGGTGGTCAGACGTATTCACCGCAGATAAATAAGCCGCTATATTTGAGGGATGATTCGTCTATTAGTTGTTGATGATCACGCACCGACGCGTTTACAAATTATCGAAGAGCTTAAATCGGGTAATTTAATTGACGTCATTGGAGAAGCCCAGACCTCTGATGAAGCCTTTCAATTAGCTGAACAACTGCTTCCAGATGTTGTTCTGTTGGATTTGCATTTACCAGGGCTTTTAACTCCGGCAATTCTTATTCAGAAATTAACCGGATTGCGCAACACTAAAGTTTTGGCATTTGCCAGTGCTGGTAAGGGTGTTGAAGTTCAAGATGTACTTGATGCTGGCGCTTCAGGCTATATTCTCAAATCGGACCCATCAGCTTTAATTCGGATGTCTATTCTCATGGTAGCTCGAGGATCTCGGGATGTTATTTCCTCATCTTTGCCCCGCCATATCAACCGCTTGACCCAGCAGGAACGGATCATATTGAAGCAAGCCAGCCGCTCCAATAAGCCAGATAAGGTAGCACTCGAACTTGGCATCAGTGAAAATCAACTCACAATGGCCCTATTACAGCTAGCGGCCAAGTTAGATCTTGGCACTGTAGCCAATTTAAAAAAATGGGCGAAGAAAAATGGCTTTTAATCCAGCAAAAGCATATTCAATTTGAACTTTAAAAATATGTTTTTCCTCGTGTTTTAAAGAACCAGATTGCTATTTAGGTTATAATTGCTAATTCAGATATTGGCGCTGAGATTCCAATGAGAATGAGGTAAGACAGATGGTTAATTCCGTTGTCCTGGTCGGCAGAGCCGCCGCGATCCCGAAATGAGATATTTTGAGTCTGGTCGCGTTAAAACAAGCTTTTCTGTTGCTGTTAATCGCCCGACCAAAGAGAAAGAAACAGATTGGTTTGATATTGAGTTATGGGGTAGGCAAGCGGAAATTGCTGGAGAATATGTTCGCAAGGGCAGCTTAATCGGTGTTGAAGGTCGCCTTGATTTCAATCGCTGGACTGACGACGGCGGCAATAAAAATATTCGACCAATTATCCATGCCAATAATATTAGATTATTAGGTAGTAAGAAGGACAGTACTAATAGTAGTGATCTGCCTGCATCTGACGAAATAGTTTCCAACTGAGACCATATTTGTATAAAATGGCTTATATTCATGCCTTAGCCGAGGCTTGGGTGTATATGCCCCTTGAAAATACAAATCCAGTCATAGTTTAGGAAATTGCCTTGTACGATAAAGCACAAATTCTCAGTGACAAATTGTCTTTAATCGTAAATTTTGGTGGGCTGGCGCTTTTTGCTCATCTGGCAAATGATAAGCCTGTACTGCAGTGGGTTCTCAGAGCAATTATCTTTGGTGTGGGGCTGCTCGAGAGTTTAGCCCTGATTTTTTGCGGAATTTCGGATTTAAATGCCTGGATTGTAACTGTTGCCGGTGCGACAACACTCCTTCTTTTGTTTGCGCCGGTCAGAGAACTGGCGTCCTGGTTTTTTACCGGACTGGATTTAATCATTACTTTGCAAATGCTGGTGCCACTAATTAGAAAAAAAGTGAAGCCCGCTGAATATTTTTTGAGCAAAAAAATCTTTCTGTCCCGATCTCTTCCACATCTAATGGCTTTAACTATTTATATAATTGCATCCTTTTATATGCTTATTAACGTTGGACCGGATGGTTTGAAATTGTTTGGGCTGCCATTCTTGAATCAACCGATTAGCGAACAACTATTGCCTTATAGTGGCATTGCCTTGATTCTGCTATCTTTTTGTGGCATTGGTATTTATATTAGCCGATCATATAAAGATGCTTTTCAAAGACTAGGCTGGGTTAACCCTACTAAGGCACAAATTGGCATTGGTCTCATTTTGGTGCTGTTTTGTTTTGTCTATAATGCCTTATGGATAATCTACACTCATAACTGGGGTAGGCAGGATCTGGCAACAAATCTTTCTTATTACAATTGCAATACGTTTACTATGGCTGGCCAATTTGTGCCTTCCATAATTCTAGCTTTAGTGCTCACAGCTTGTGCAGGCATTGGCGAAGAGACTTTATTTCGCGGTGCTCTGCAGCCGGTATTTGGTATTCTGCCTTCAGCTTTAATGCATGGTCTAATGTTTGGTTTATTTGTTCATTCACCTGTTTTTATTCTGCAAGTTACTATCTGGTCAGTATTAATGGGATTGGTAAAGCGATACACAAACACAAGTACAACAATTATTGGACACGCTGGTTTTAATATGATTACTATTGCCCTTTTCGCCTTTAATCCATAGTGTGCTAGAGATTCTATTGTGAAAATAAACGAGCAATTAAATAAAGCGCAAGAATTTTTGAATTCTTCAGTAATGGATGGCTGGTATCCATATTCTATTGCTAGAGGAAAAACGCCATCAATGGAGGCTAGTTCCTGGGTTTTAATTGCTATGCTTCAAAGCAATCCAGAATTAGCGAAGAAAATAATGTCATTTTTGCTTGCTAACCAGAATGAAGATGGTGGCTGGTCCACAGGTCCTGGTATAGGAGAATCAGACTGGACATCCGGTGTAGTTGTGTTGGCATTGCGTCTGCAAGAACCATCTACCATCAGCCCTTGTTCCGGAAAAAGTTTTGCGAGAGTCACTTAAAAATGCTTTTCATTATTTGATTGTCTCAAGAAAGGACTTTATGATTCCGGTTCTAAGACTCTTGCTGGTTTTGGGGGCGCAATCTGAGTCAGGACCCCATTTTGGAAAAGGCTGGCCCTGGACAAGAAATTCTTATAGCTGGGTTGAGCCAACTGCTTATTGCTTAATGGCTCTCAAAATACCTGATGTTGTTGACGACCAATTGACAAATATAGCGATTAATCACGCCAATAGATTTTTGCTTGAACGATCCTGTAAGGGTGGTGGTTGGAATCATGGTGCCTATTATTGTTTGGGTGAATTTGTTCCTCCGTATATTCTTACAACTGCCGAAGCTTTGATTGCTTTGAAGGACATGCCAATAAATGAAACAATTAAAGAGGCTTTGCATTATTTAAGTAATGTTCAGTTTGAAGCCCTTTCTCCATGGTCATTGGCCTGGAGTATTTTAGCTCTCGATTATTACGGTTATGATTGTCAAACTAATCTTAAATTGCTTTTGGGGTTGCAAGACAAGAACGGCAGTTTTGGTGGCAATTATATGATTACTGCTCTTTCTGCTTTAGCGCTTAATACCGCCAATGGTGCCAATATATTTAAAATCAAGCAAGGACAATTGGTAAATCATGAGTGAAAAGAACGATAATTCGCTTAAGCGGCGCTCCTTTATTCAGGCATCGATTGCATCCTTAGCTCTTGGTAGTTGTGCCACGCCGCCGCCTTTGGTGGAAAAATTACCCAAGCCGACAGCAAAGCAGAAATCGTCTCGCTTACCGGCTCCTTCGATTGTTGGCATATTAAAAGCTCCATCTTATGATGATGATCTATTTGCGATTATCAAAAAACATATTGACGAATTGAAAATTGAAAGTCTAAAGGGCAAATCTGTTGTCTTAAAACCTAATTTGGTTGAATGTCCGCCGGGAAAACCAGCGACAACTCATCCGGCAGTATTAAAGGCAACTATTGAGTTAGCTGATTATTTGGGTGCCAAAGAAATAGTTGTGGCTGAAGGTCCTGGGCATATGCGAGATACGGAATACATATTAGGAGCGACCGGCATCAACCAGGTTTGCAAAAAAATGGGCATTCCTTTTGTTGACTTAAATCTTGATGATTTAGTAAAGGTGCCAATTATTGAGAGCTTTTGCCACGTAGACTATTTCTATTTACCAAAAACGATGGTTGATGCTGAAGCTGTAATCAATATACCCAAAATGAAAACGCATCACTGGGTAGGTATGACTGGGGCATTGAAAAATTATTTTGGTCTTGTACCTGGTCGCAAATATGGATATCCAAAAAATCTTTTGCATATTCAAGGTATTCCACAATGCATAATCGATTTAAATCGTATTGCTAAAACTGATTTGGTTATAGTTGACGCGATTACAGCCATGGAGGGAGATGGTCCGATAAACGGCACTCCTCGCGAAATGGGTTTGATCATTGTTGGTAGGGATCCAGCAGCCGTGGACGCCACTTGTGCCAGAATTATGGGTTATGAAATTAAAGAGCTTGATTATATTGAGATAGCTGGGCAAGTAATTGGCAATGTCGATCCGAAAGAGATTGAGATTATTGGTTGCCCAGTTAAAGATGTTGCGGTGGACTTTAAACGTCCGCTTACATATTTACGCGACAAAAAACTGGTAGAGAAATTATTGCGCGAAAAAGCTCAATTAGTCGCTGGCTAGAAACATTCCTATGATTAATAACTGCATAAAATTATCGTTCGAACATGTGTTGTTTTTTGGTCGCTCATTGTCCGACTATGAGGCGATGTTCGGACTCGATATACTGCAATGGAAGGAATGTAGGATGTTGGATTGTCCCTCCGGACCATCTTCATTTGTTGTAGAAGCTAGACAGCAAGGCATAGAGGTTTTTGGTTGCGATCCTCTTTATGGAGATGACATCGAGCAATTGATAATGGCTGGAAAGGCAGATGTTGAATTAATGGTAGCCCAACAGCAATTGGCTCCTCAATTATTTGATCAAAAACTATTCCTGGACACCAATTTATACAAGCAAAAAAGACTTGGTGCATTGAATTTATTTCTTGAAGATTATCAACAAGGAATAATTGAGGGTCATTACTTTAAAGCTTCTTTGCCGGCTATTCCACACCCTGATGGATATTTTGATCTTGTTTTATCCGCCAACCTACTTTTCTTCTATAGCGATATCCAAAACGGAGGATGCTTAGCAGAATCGGCGCTCGATTATGACTTCCATCTCAAGGCCGTTCTAGAATTGTATCGCCTTTGCTCAAAGGAAGTTCGCATTTATCCACTGAAGGGACCAAACGCCACAACGCATTTGTATTTGGCACCGCTCATAAAGGATCTTAAAAGGCTCAACATACATGCAGTGCTTCAGCCCGTTCCATATAGAGGTATGTCCGATGCAGAGCATATGCTAAGTTTGACCAAACACTAGGTTGATTATTAGAAACAGGATATTACTTGGTCAACTTAGGATAATTTTGTTTGATCCACAGTTCTACCATTTCCTGAAATTCTAAGACTTTGTCTTTAAGTTCTACTACTTCTGTTTCTGTGGCGACAGATGAGCTGTCGTATTCAACAATATTTTGTTTTCTTCTGCAAGCATCGAAGTATGTGGCATGTTGGGCTGCAGCGTTGCCGATGGCTAATTTCAATACCTCAAAACTTGTCTTATGATGTCCAGAAATCGCGGCAACACGATAACCGGCACATGCAGTAACCATGTGTGCAAGTTGTAGAGCTGCGCTATAAAGACAGGCAAATCTCCGATCCATGGAGAGTTCTATAATTTGAGCATCCTTAAGATCGCGCGCAATGATTTCGCGGAACTGCACCATTTCAGAAAGACTGGTTTTATGAAGCTTTATGCGCTTTTCTGCTAAAAGCTTTTCCCAATTCATTGTCTTCACCTATTAAGAATAGCTTCTCCACTTGACGTATTGTTTCAATAAAATGATTTTTGTCTTTGAGCTTCCGCTTTAATTCGGTTACCGAAAATATAACAGGATTGAGTGAACGATGAAGTTGGTCCTCAGCCTCCTTTATAACTAGGGCCATTTCTGTGAGTTTTACATCTCCTACAACGAATAAATCAATATCGCTGTCAGGATTTTCAGTTCCAGAAGCTATAGAACCATATATAAAGGCAACTAAAATTCTTTTAGATAATGGCTTGAGATAATTTTGTAAAAGACCAGCAATACCAACTGTCTTTACCAATACATTTTTTAATTCAGGAAATATAGGACAGTTTTGATTAGCAGTAAAGTATGTTCTGTTACCACTGATCGTTTTAATAAGTATACCTGCATCACTTAAGCTAATTAGCTCACGCTGTAAACTTGAAGGGGAAACATGTAAAAATTCTGCCAATTCTCGTAAATACCATGATTTTTCAGGATGCAATACAGTAGCCGCCAAAATTGTTTGGCGAGTCTGTGGCATTAATGTATCAAGCAATAAATTCGTACGCATAATGCATACAATTATACGTTATTTGCGTACGATATGCAATAGGATTTATTAAATCATTTCCCATCGACTGTCCATAGATCTATAAATTTATTGATGGGCATGGACTCCAATTGCTCGATATTGTTGCAAACAGAGACAATTTGTTTTGTTTGTTCATCGGAAAAATGCGAGGATAAATTTTTAGCGAATTTTTCTTTTAACACGGGAATTCCTTCTGTGCGCCGGCGGCGATGACCAAGGGGATATTCAATTACCATCTTGTCGCTTTTATTTCCATCCTTGAAAAATATTTGCAAAGCGTTGGCAATTGATCGCTTTTCAGGATCTAGATAATCCGTAGTGTATTGTTTGTCCTCATGGACAATCATCTTGCTGCGCAGGCTGTCAATGTGGGGATTGGCAGCTCTTTTGTCTTCGTAATCGTCAGCGGTCAGCTGACCAAAAATTAGACCGATGGCAGTCATATATTGCAGGCAATGATCTCGATCGGCAGGATTGTTTAACGGTCCTTTTTTGTCGATAATTCTAAGGGCTGATTCATGTGTGATGATTTCTACGCGTTCAATTTGGTCGAGGCGATCTTTGACTACTGGGTGTAATTTAAAAGCACATTCGACTGCGGTTTGAGCATGAAATTCGGCCGGAAAAGAGATTTTAAATAATATGTTTTCTATTACGTATGAAGAAAAGGGATGAGCAATAATGATTGGGTTGCTGCGAAATAATACATCATCAAAACCCCAGGTCTTTGCAGTTAGCGCAGTGGGATATCCCATTTCTCCTTTTGAGCCATCAGAGCAAGAGCCATGCCGCGGCTAGATGCATCGCCTGCTGCCCATGATTTGCGAGAGCCGGTATTAGGCGCGTGCCTATAAGTGCGCAAAGATTGCCCATCAATCCAGGCGTTAGACAGAGCATTGAGGATTTGATCCCGATTGCAGCCAAGCATTTTTGCCACAACTGCTGTGGTGGCTACTTTGACTAAAATGACATGATCTAAACCGACACGATTGAAGCTGTTTTCTAGAGCAATTATCCCTTGAATTTCATAAGCTTTGATCATCGCAGTGAGCACATCTTTGATCGTAAGAGGCTTTTTGCCTGCTGCAATATTGCTCAGGCTAATATAATCAGCGATGGCTAATATTCCCGCTAAATTATCTGATGGATGTCCCCATTCAGCAGCCAGCCAGGTGTCGTTAAAATCCAGCCAACGAATCAGGCAACCAATATTGAATGCGCCGGTAATCGGGTCAAGTATATAATTTGTTCCTGGCACGCGGCAGCCATGTGGAACAATCGTACCCGGTACGACGGGTCCTAAAAGTTTGGCGCACTCAGGATAACGCAGGGCAAGAATGGCGCAGCCTAGAGCATCCATTAAACAATGGCGAGCGGTTTCATAAGCAAGTTTGCTGCCATCAAGAGAGAAGCTGTCTACATAATCAGCTATTTGTTGCAAAGGCAGGTCAAAATTATTCGCCATGCGAGTTCTATCTTTTATCAATAGGTAGCCAGGACAATGGCTGAGGACCGGTGTAATCAGCAGTGGGGCGAATGAGTCTATTATTTTTTCGTTGTTCAATTATATGCGCTGACCAGCCGGAAGTGCGGGCGATAACAAAAAGAGGCGTAAACATATCGGTGGGAATGCCGAGCAGATGATACGCTGAGGCGCTGTAAAAATCCAAATTGGGAAATAATTTTTTCTCGTCCCACATGATTTTTTCAATGCGTTGCGAGACATCAAAAAGGGTCATGTCTTTTGCTGCCTGACTAAGTTTTAGACTCCAGTCTTTGATTATGGCATTACGTGGATCACAATTTTTGTAGACACGATGGCCAAAACCCATAATCAATTTCTTTTCAGCAAGCATTTTTCTCAATGCTGTTTCAGCACCATCGGCATTTTTAAATTGAGCAATCAATTCCATTGCTGCTTCATTAGCACCACCATGTAACGGTCCGCGTAAGGTGCCGATAGCGGCAGTGATCGCCGAATAAAAATCAGAGAGTGTGGATGCGGCTACTCTAGCAGCAAAAGTGGAAGCATTGAATTCATGCTCGGCATAAAGTGTTAGAGAAGAATCAAGGCAACGGATGTGTAATGGATCAGCTTTATTCTGGTGTAGAAGATGGAGAAAATGACCGGCGATACAATCATCATCTGTTTCCACTTCGATTTTTTTGCCGAATTGGCTAAAGTGATACCAGTAATTAAGCATGGAAGCAAAAGAAGACATTAATTTATTGGCGATGTCGACTTGCTGATGGGCAGTACCTTCAGGTTGCATGGTGCCCAAAGCGGAGCAGCCTGTTCTTAAGACGTCCATAGGATGAGCGCTTTTTGGTAATTGCTCAAGAATATTCTTTAATGCAGTCGGCAAGCCACGCAGTTTTTTTAATTGTGTCTTGTAGTCTGATAATTCAGTTTGATTAGGTAATTTGCCGTAAAGCAGTAAATAGGCAGTTTCTTCAAAACAAGCTTTATCGGCCAAGTCCTCAATAGAGTAACCGCGATATGTAAGACCTTTGCCTTCTTTTCCAACCGTACAAATAGCTGTTTCACCAGCTGTTATTCCAGCTAATCCGCCGCTATGTTTAGGTGCTGTTGTGCTTTCTGTAACCAACTCAAATTCTCCCTTGATATAAAAGGTTCAATCCTGTTTATTCTTTGCTTCTTTGCCTAGTAGCTTATCCAGTTTTTGTTCATATTGATCATAATTTAAATACTTGTACAGTTCTTCTCTTGATTGCATTGTATTCAATACGTCCTTTTGGCTACCCTTGGTGCGTATGGTTTGATAAACGTTGAGAGCAGCAGCACTCATGGCTCTGAAAGCAGAAAGTGGATACAAGACTAGGCTAACACCTGCTTTACTTAGCTCGTCTACAGTGAACATTGGTGTTAAACCAAATTCGGTAATATTGGCCAGAATCGGTACATTTATTGCCTTAGCAAATTGGCGATATTGATCCAGTTCTGTTACTGCTTCAGCAAAGATCATATCAGCGCCGGCAGCTACATATGCTTTGGCTCGGGCTATGGCTGAATCTAATCCCTCACTGGCAAGAGAATCAGTACGGGCAATAATCACAAAATCCGGATCGGTTTTGGCATCCACGGCAACTTTAAGACGATCAACCATTTCATCGGTGCTGACCACTGATTTGTTTGGGCGATGACCACAACGCTTGGCTGATATTTGATCTTCGATATGGACTGCAGCAGCACCTGCTTTAGTCATTTCTTTAATTGTGCGAGCAATATTGAATGCTGTGCCAAAGCCGGTATCGATATCCACTAAAATGGGTAATGAAGAGGCGTTTGAAATTCGCCTGACGTCTTTTAGTACATCATTGAGATTGGTGATACCAAGATCGGGTATGCCGTATGAAGCATTGGCTACTCCGGCACCGGACACATAAATGGCTTTGAAGCCGGACTGTTCGGCAAGAATTGCTGAGTAAGCATTGATAGTGCCGACAATTTGCAGCGGTTTTTCAGCAGCTAGGGCTGCTTTAAATTTTGCACCGGCGGAAGAAGATTTGCTCATATTTAATTATGGAAATTCGCTATCCTTACTATCATACGACAGACCGTCACTTGTTGTCCCGGCAAATTTGCAAATAATAGTTGCGTACTTCTACAGTGCGCGGGTGTATGACTTTGTTGGTTTCAAGTAATAATTTTAAATTGCTGTTGCAGGCAATCAAGATTGCTTTGTCCAAGGGAGAGATATCATCATTGGTTGAATCATTATTTAGTGCTTGCTTAATCGGATCGGCATATTCAGTGGGTCGATTTGGTTCAATAGCATCAGCAAGAAAAACAATTTTAGATAAAAGCGACATATTTACTGCGCCAAGAGTATGTTCGGCAATGGCATTTAGGGCGTCTTGGTGCTGGAGACCGAATTCGTGTTTGATCAATTGGGCTGCCACAGGACCATGCAATAAATGCCCGTTTGCTTCTTCAACCGGATCGAGTTTCAAACCATATGCTTTTGCTTGCTCAATAAGCACGCTGTCTTTAGTTTCTTTGCAGGCGTCGTGTAGCCATCCTGCCAATTCAGCTAAATATATTAATTCTGGATCACGGATAAATTTATGAGCTAAATCTTTAGCGGTCTGAGCAACGCCGGCAATATGGGCAAAGCGTTTGGCTGACACCCTCGGTTTTGCCCATTTTTGAACATATTGCAGGTCGTTTAGCGGTGGCGGTACGTTTTTGACATCCACCGCGGATGATATTTCTTTTTGTCGGTACTCATTGGTAAATCTTCTCTTTGACGATTAATTGCCAGACGGACTCTGGCACCATATAGCGGGCAGACTTTCCTTCTTTAAGGCGCTGCCTTATATGTGAGCTGGCAATGTCTATTAGAGGAAAGTCGATGATTGCATAGTCAAAAGTGGATAAGATTGCCAACTCAGCCTCGCTAAATGGATTTAATTGCTTATTTGTTTTTTCCTCCGCGGGATGGGTAAGGTGGCGAGGAGCGACTAACAGACGGACCTTCTAGTGATTTCAGCGTATTTGTGCCAAGTTGGTAAATATAAAATATTGTCTGCACCTAGTAAAAGATTTATTTTAGAGTGCTTTCCTTTTCATCTTTTAGATGTTCTTGGAAATAGTTGATTGTATCAACGGTATAAGATGGTCCTGGTCTTTCCAATTCAACTTCTGAGGCAATGAAGCTATTATTGCCTGATACTGCAAGTGATACCATTTTATGTCTTGTTTCAGCAGACAAAAACACATCTTGGCGATGGGGTGGGCGGGGGCTGGTGACAAAATATATATGCTTAAGCTCAAATTGTTCGCAAGCGCATTGGGCTAAGAGCAAATGAGCATTATGAATAGGATTGAATGTGCCGCAAAAAAGGCCAATTGGTAACACATTACTCACAGTCGTTTACCTGATTCTATTGAAGCATTTAGTAAGTCTTGTTGTTTTTGTCCCACTAGCGGTTTTCTTGTATAGATATAAGGTAAGCGCATGCGCATACGGCACGATAATTCACGAACCATGGTATTAAGTTTATTGGCCCAGTCTGCCAAATACAAACATTGTTTTTGTTGATCCTTATGTTCGCTATACTCGTCGGTGCCTATTAAGGTTATGACGTCTCCTTCTTTTGCTTGAGGGATATCGGTAATATCGAAGATCATCTGATCCATGCTAATTGTGCCTACTTGTTTTACTAATTTGCCAAGCAATAAACCGTGCATTTTATTAGACAAGCGTCTATCTACTCCATCTGCATAACCAATGGGAATATTGGCCAGGCTTCGTTGGTCTTTCCGATTGCCAGGTTGCTCCATAGCTGACAGTTTCACCTTTATCAATCGAGTTTATTTGATTAATGCGCGCGCGCACGGACATAATTGGTATAAGTTCCGAGGAGATGCTATTTGCTTCCATGCCATAGACATACAAGCCTATACGTACGAAATCATAATAAGCAAAAGGAAATTTTCTTATTGCTTCACTACAAGCTAGATGATAAAAATCTGGGTTCATAACCTGCTGTTTTAAATAGGTTATAAACTGTCAAAATGTTCTTTTTGTTTCGTCGTGCTGGCGCAATCTGCCGCAATGGCTAAATGACTAAAAACACTTACCAATTTAAATCTTTTGTTCTCTTGCAATATTTTAATTGCCTTTTCAGTGTCCGATAGGTTCATGCCCAGACGATGCATGCCTGAATCAACTTTTAAGTGGATTGGTATTTTGCCAGCGTGTTTGGCGAGTTGGTTAGTCAACTCGTGCAATTGATTTAGTGAGCTGACAGTTAAATCAAGCTTTTGTTTCAGAGCACTAGTAATTGCCCATGATGGAGTTGGTGCCAAGAACAAGAATGGACGATTTATTTCCTGCTTGTCGCAATTGACTACCTTCATCAACTGAGGCTACTCCCAACCAGTTAATCCCACAGGCGGATAATGCTTGCCCAGTGGCCACTGCCCCATGACCATAAGCGTCTGCCTTTAAAGCAACCATAACTTGTGGCGGCCTAATTCCAGCTTTTGTGGCTTGCTGATAAAGCCAGCCTTTAATTGTTTGTACGTTTGCTTCCAGACAGTTTAAGTCTATTTCTACCCAGGCATCACGTTGCATAGCACGCTGATCATGCTTCAATAAAGCACTGTTAGCGACCTGGGGTGAGGTAGTCATGATCATCTCCAGCCTGGCTAAGGGTGACAATAATCTCAATCTAAACAGTCTTCAATGCTAGCATTATCGAGAATTAATTGCTTCATTCCTTTAAATAGCCATTATGAGCAAAACATATATCTGGAAAGGCTTTTCATGACTAATGACTGGTAAAATACTGGAAGGTTGAAGCAAATAAATAGACAAAACAGATAAGAAAACTATACAAACCCACAATATAGCCGGGAATACAGTTAAATATTTAGCAAGTAAGCTTTATTGGGTTGTTCAAGGTTTGAGCTGTTCAGACAAGGACTTGCCCTTTATGCTGAAGTGGATGTTTGTGCCAGACTTACATGGAATCAAGGAAACCCGTAAATTGCTAAATGAATTGGATTTATTACTAGTTTTATCTCAGTCGAGTTAAAATTATTAGAAAGAAAGAAGGAGTGGAAAGGTCTTGAATAAAGCTGAATTAGTTGAAGTTGTAGCCAAAGATACCGGCGCAACTAAGAAAGATGTAGAGCAAATAATTAATAAGACCATGGAAACAATCATCAAGCATGTAGCCAGTGGTGATAAAGTGACTTTGGTCGGCTTTGGCACTTTTGAAGCCAGACACCGAAAGGCACGTACTGGACGTAATCCTAAAACCAATCAACCTTTGCATATTCCGGCCAAACGAGTACCTGGCTTTAGAGTAGGCAAAGAGTTTGGTGAAGCGGTTAACAAAAAGCGATAAGCGGGAAATCGGCGGTGCTAGGTTGAAAGGAAATCTATTGGAGTTACCGAAGGTAGCGGTTGTTGGTTGTGGTAACTGGGGTAAGAACCTGGTGCGCAATTTTGCGCAGCTAGGAGCTTTGGCTGCTGTTTGTGATTCAGACAGCGGACGGCTGGAGAATGCTGCCAAGGAATATCGAGGTGCTGAAGATAACCAATGATCTGTCATCCCTGCTTAAGGATGAGCAGATATCGCCGCGTTTGTCATTGCCACTCCAAGCGACACACATTTTGAGCTGGCTAAACAAGCTTTATTAGCTAATAAGCATGTGTATGTAGAAAAGCCCTTAGCTCGGGATGTTAGTCATGCTCGCGAATTAGACGCTCTGGCTACAGAACGCAATGTAGTTCTAATGGTTGGCCATTTGCTTCTTTATCATCCTGCTGTTAATTGTTTAAAGCAATTGATTGCCTCAGGCGAATTAGGCGAATTGTTATTCGTGCGTTCAGATCGCATGAATTTTAATACTAATAGGAGAGACTGGAGTGTTCTCTGGGATTTGGCCCCGCATGACATTTCAATGATGAGCTATTTGCTTGATTGTGAAAATGTTCACGTAAGCCGTGTTGGAGGATGGGACACCTTGCGCGACGGTCTAGTTGATGTGGCTTATCTGGATCTTTCATTTTCAGTGGACGGTCGTACAATACCTGGGCAAGTGCGCAACAGTTGGATTGATCCACAAAAACTGGTGCGTTTAACGGTAAACGGTTCGCTGAAAAGTGCAGTCCTGAATGATGCCCAGGCAGAAAATAAATTGGCTTTGCATAGCTTGACGTCAGAAGGACGCATGGTGGTGGAGTATCCGAATTATCCTGCCGCTGAACCTTTACATTTAGAGTGCGAGCACTTTTTAGAATGTCTTGCTACTGGCGAGCGTCCGCGCACGGATGCAAACAATGCTTACCAAGTGGTGAGTATATTGGCTGATGTTGAACAGCGTCTTATTGAGGCGCCCACCGCGACCGTCCT
Source organism: Candidatus Melainabacteria bacterium (assembly GCA_963767815.1). GTDB lineage: Bacteria > Cyanobacteriota > Vampirovibrionia > Obscuribacterales > Obscuribacteraceae > CAVYFJ01. The sequence continues at coordinate 92,527 of CAVYFJ010000006.1, forward strand.
TTAAAGCAGATACTGTCAGTGGTGTTGGTAAAGCATCGGTTTCTATAGTTGATTGAACTTGCTAAACTTGTAATTTTTATCTAGAGCTATTGACTCTGAGTAATTAGATCTGCGATATATAATCTTAGGGGCGAATCTGCGGGAGTAATTCAGTGGTAGAATGTCTCCTTGCCAAGGAGAATGTCGCGAGTTCGAGCCTCGTCTCCCGCTCCACTTTTTAATGACCAACTTTATCCTTTTCTAAGCCCGGAACGCTCTGATGGGTTTCAGAACTGATATATTTTAGGATTGGTATGGTTAGGAAATGCTAATCTTACATTATAATTACTATTAAGGCATTCTATTTTTGATTTTATGGCTGGAAAAAGTTGAGTTGGGCGATGACTGCAGACGAGAATCCAAACCGAACGAGCCGAATGGCACTTATGCGCAACGCCGCAGCCGATGGCGTTCGAGTCTTGATGCTTTGGCATATATTAGTTCACTAGCTAAAAAACCGGAATTGAAGATTAGAGACAGTGATCGTGTAACTGGTTTGGCAGTGCTTTTGTCTTCATTAGCAGTTGTACTGTGTCTTCTTTTGCACAATCTGAGCGGGTTGACTCTAGAATTGACCTTGCTTTGTGACTTTTTTCTTGGCATTTCGCTGATGATTTATGTGTTTAATCGTTTGGGCATTCTTACAGCCATGGGACCGCGGCAAGCTTTCCTGACTTGGCAATTAATCAAAGCTTTTGCCTATGTCGGCATTTTTCTTGCTATTAATATAACCATTATCTTGTCTTTAGTATTGGCTAGTGCACCGCTGAGCACCCTCCATCTTTTTAGTTTTGTAGAAATAACATCGGGAAATTACGCGTGCAGAGACGGGCTAGGAAGCCATCTTGTACTTGTGCCTGTTCTTTAGAGTGTGATAAAATGCCTGCTTCGTGTCGGTGTATGCCCGGTTTAAATAAAGTCGGCTTAAATAAATGCGAACCGGGTTGATAATTAGGACGACGATTACATAGGAAAACGAAATGAAGGTTACTCTTGATCGGGAAGGAAAAAATTTAGTCAAGCTTGGATTGGAGCTGGAATCGGATAAGGCGATGCGAGCATATGAGCAAGCTTGCCGCCAATTAAGTCATAAAGTAAATATCCCAGGCTTCCGCCGTGGCAAAGTGCCGCGCCATGTACTGGAGAAGACAGTAGGTATTGAATATATTAAGCAAGAAACACTGGAACGTTTATTGCCGCAAGTTTTAAATGAAGCCATCTTGCAAGAGAGTCTGGATGTAATCACTCAGCCGGAAATTGATTCATGCCAGTTTGATCTTGGTGAACCTTTGAAATTGCAGGCAAAGTTTGAAGTTCGCCCATCAGTGACATTGGGTGAATACAAAGGTATTGCAGTCGAGGTTCCACAAGCAGAATTTGAAGAAAGCACTGTTGATGATGCTTTGCAGAGTTTAGCCAATTCTCGCGCTGAAATGAATACTATTGATCCGCGTCCGCTAAAAATGGACGACACTGTTTTATTGGATTTTGAATGTTTTGTAGATGACAAATTGTTGAAGGCGGTAAGGCAGAAGGAATGCTTCTGGAAATTAAGCCTGGCGGATTTATGAAGGATTTTGTGAGCAATTAGTGGACAAAGAACCAGGTGCCGAACTAGAAATCAAAGCAAATTTTCCAGCTGATTATCGCAACCAACAATTAGCTGGCAAAGAAGCGTATTTTCAAAACAAAAGTACGCGAATTGAGACAAAAAATTGTTCCTGCTCTTGACGATGCTTTAGCGCAAAAATTAGGACAAGAATCTCTCGACAAATTAAAAGCGTCGTTGACTGAGAAATTTGAAAGAAGAATTTGAGATGAGAAATGAAGCTCACAAGCAGAAGCTGGTTGTGGAGGCGATTGTAAAAAATGCTTCAGTTGATCTACCTGAAAGCAATGATTGAACGCGAGCAAAAGCTTTTGCTGGATCAGCTAAAGCATTATTTGGAACATAATCGGCAGTCTTTCGAAGAGTTTGAAAAGTCACCTGAATTCGAGAAGGTCAAAGCAGGCAAATACGAAGAAGCGCAACAGCGTGTTTTAACCAGCCTTGTGCTTGGAGCAATTATCAAGGCAGAAGATATCTCAGTGGCAGAAGAAGAATTGGAAAGTCATCTGGAAGAGATTTATTCAGCGGCATGGATTGCCACCAGAGAAAGCCTATTCATAACGAAAATGTGCGTCAGACAGGCTCTGGAAGAATTGCTTACTGCCAAAGTATTGGAATTTCTCTTGCAAAATGCCAAAATAAGCTATACAACTATATCGTCAGCTGATAAGCCGGTGAGAAGGAAAGTAAGGCAGAGAAAAAGGCAGATCAAAAACATTAAGAGCAAGAATTAATATCCTCCTGTCATATTTATGTAAGATAGTAAGGTAAGCCATGTTAGTCTGTTCATAAGATATAGTTTTCTTGATGTGATTTTTAGTTTCGTTCCCGGTCACCGACAAAGATAGAGAAATTGGAGTTCTACATTGATGAATAGCCCAGTATTCTACACCAACCGTCAAATCTGTATTCGATATCTGGAGTATGACTCCTATGGCTTCTCCAGAGTTTTATTACCCACCAACGGTAATTGAAACCACAGCTAGGGGCGAGCGAGCATTTGACATCTTTTCTCGCTTGTTGCGAGAACGAATTGTATTTCTGGGTACTCCGGTGGATGATACTGTTGCCAATATGGTTGTCGCTCAGCTTTTACTGCTGGAAGGGGAAGATCCTGAAAAAGATATTCAGTCTATACATCAATACCCCTGGCGGTTCAGTAACAGCAGGATTTGCTATTTATGACACTATTCAGCATATACGTTCTGATGTTTCGACCATTTGTCTTGGACAAGCAGCCAGCATGGGCGCATTTATTCTTACTGCTGGCAAAAAAGGCAAAAGATTGGCTTTGCCCCACTCACGCATTCTTATTCACCAACCATTGGTGGTGCGCAAGGGCAGGCCACAGATATTGAAATTCAAGCCCGAGAAATTTTGCGTATTAAACGACAACTTAATGAATTGATGGCCGAACATACTGGACAATCAGTGAAACAAATTGAGAAAGATACGGATAGAGACAATATTATGACTGCTGAAGAAGCTAAAGAATATGGTCTGGTGGACGAAGTTATTGTGCGTCTTGATCAACCACCAGCTTAGCGGCGGTGTGAAATATAGAGTCCATGATAGATACAGGGAAACCACCACTAGAAATAGGAAAAGCAATGGTCAAACCGAACGACAGTCGTCTTAAATGCTCTTTCTGCACAAAAAGCCAGGATCAAGTTAAGAAACTGATTGCCGGTCCTGGAGTTTACATCTGTGATGAATGTGTTGATCTGTGCAATGAAATTTTAGATGAAGAGCTTTTAGAAGGCGTTCCGCCCAGTAGTCCAACGGAGTCTGCTGCCCCGCGCATTGCTGATATTCCCAAAGCCCCATGAAATAAAGAGCTTTCTCGATCAGCATATTATCGGTCAAAATATTGCCAAAAAAATTCTTTCTGTGGCTGTCTACAATCACTACAAGCGCATTAACCATAATTCGGAATTAGCTGATAAAGTAGAAATTCAAAAGTCAAATATTTTATTAATCGGTCCTACTGGTTGCGGTAAGACACTTTTAGCTCAAACACTGGCTCGTTTGCTTGATGTACCTTTTGCTGTTGCTGATGCCACCACGCTTACTGAAGCTGGTTATGTTGGCGAAGATGTGGAAAATATTTTGCTGCGCCTATACCAAGCTTCTGATTATGATGTTAAAAAGGCTGAGCGAGGCATTATTTATATAGATGAAATCGATAAGATTTCCCGCAAGTCGGAAAATACCAGTATTACCCGTGATGTAAGCGGTGAAGGTGTACAGCAAGCATTATTGAAAATGATTGAAGGTACGCTGGCTAATGTTCCACCTCAAGGTGGTCGCAAACACCCCCATCAAGAATTTATCCAAATCAATACTGCCAATATTTTATTCATTTGCGGCGGTGCTTTTGTTGGATTGGATAAAATTGTTGAAGCGCGCATTTCTTCTAATCGTAGCATTGGTTTCGGTAGCGATCGTCCACCCACTGCTTTCGAACGTGAGCAAAAAGCTAGCCGTATATCTAAAAGAAACTGCTCCGGATGATCTTGTTGAAATTTGGTCTTATCCCTGAATTTGTTGGACGTATGCCAGTGGTAGCAGTGCTTGAAGCATTAGATGTAGAAGCTCTGGTGCGCATATTAGTTGAGCCGAAAAATGCCATTATTAAGCAATATCAGCAGCTATTGGCTCTTGACGGCGTGGAATTACGCTTTGATCAAGCAGGCAATTAAAGCAATTGCTGAAGAAGCAATTAAGCGTAAAACCGGTGCCCGAGCTTTGCGCTCCATAGTTGAAGAAATCATGCTCGATATAATGTACGAAGTGCCATCGCGCTCGGACATCAAAGTTTGCCATATTACTGAAGAATTGGTGGAAAAACGTTCCACAGCAGAACTTCTCCAGCTACCGCAAACCAAGCTTAAAGGTGAAATTGCCTAAGCGTACACCGAGAATCCCATAAACGATACAAGTAAACTAAGTCAGCCAGTTAGCTATTAGATTAATGTCTCTCTTTACAGCAAAAGTATGCCGATACAAGCACCACTTTCACGATGTGGGTAGTGGTTATTATCCACTTATTCCTTTGCGCGATGTGGTGGTGTTTCCGCAAATGGTGCAGGCGCTATTTGTCAGTCGGCCAAAGTCAATTGCCGCTCTTGAACAAGCATTATTAAGAGATGATCGTCTGGTTGTTTTGGTTGCTCAGAAAAATCCCGAATGTGAAGATCCGCAAGAATTCAGATATTTATCAAATCGGCACTCTAGCTGAAGTGATGCAAATGCTCAAACTGCCGGATGGCACAGTAAAGACATTGGTTGAAGGATCCAATCGTGTAAGCATTGATTTTATCGATGATCAACAAATATATTTGAAGCCAGTGTAACTATCCAGGAAGAAATTGGTCAGCGATGATATATCCACCAAAACTTTGGTGCGTGTGGCTGTGGAAAAATTCGAGCAGTTTGTAAAAACTACAAAAAAATCAATCCAGAAAGTCTTGCTGGCTGTTTCTGGTATTGGTCAACCTGGACGATTAGCAGATATTATTGCCACTTATCTTGGTTTGGATTTAGCTGAACGCCAACAGTGTTTAGAAATTATCGACAGTACAGAACGGCTTGAATATGTAAGTCATTGCTTTCACGTGAAATTGAATTAGCAGAATTGGAACAACAAATTCATGATCGGGTGCGCTTTAACTTAGAAAAAACGCAAAGAGAATATTATTTGCGAGAAAAAATGCGCATTATTCAAGATGAGCTTAAACACTGATGGCGAGCAAGTAGGCGAAATAGCCGAGTACAAACAAAAAATTGCTAAAGCGAAAATGACTGGCGTTGCTCTTGGAAAAGGCACAAAAAGAATTGCAGCGTCTGGAAAAAATGATGCCACAAAGCGCTGAAGCTGGGGTGATTAGGACATATCTGGATACGCTGGTATCATTGCCCTGGGCCAAACGATCGCGCGAAATTATTGACCTGGATCGAGCTGAAAAAATTCTTGAGCAAGATCATTATGGTCTCAAAAAAGTCAAAGAGAGAATTTTAGAATATCTGGCAGTGCGCAAATTATCTAAACAGCCATTGGGAACAATTCTCTGTCTGGTTGGTCCGCCAGGAGTTGGTAAAACTAGCTTAGTTAAATCTATTGCTCGGGCTATGAATCGAAAATTTGCTCGCATTAGCCTTGGTGGAGTTAATGATGAAGCAGAAATTCGTGGGCACAGACGTACTTATATTGGCTCTATGCCAGGGCGCATAATTCAATCCATTAAACAAGTGGGCACAAAAAATCCAGTTATTTTATTGGATGAAATTGAAAAGATGACCAGAAATTATATGGGCGATCCAACTGCCGCCATGTTGGAAGTTCTTGATCCTGATCAAAATGAGAATTTCACAGATCATTATCTTGATGCTCCATTTAGCCTGCAGTGAAGTGATTTTTGTGGCCACAGCTAATTCGCTTGAGAATGTGCCGCGCCCACTTTATGATCGCCTTGAAGTAATAAGAATTTCTGGTTACACAGAAGAAGAAAAATTGGCTATTGCCGAACAACATATAATTCCCAAAGACTTTGGCAAAAGCATGGACTGAAAGAAAAGCAGCTACAAATTCAAGAACCAGCTCTTCGTAAAATTATTCAAGAATATACTCGTGAAGCCGGTGTGCGATCTCTTGAGCGTTCAATTGCTGCCGTTTGTCGCAAAGTGGCAAGTGAAATTGTCAGAAAGAACGGGCGACAGTGGTTCGCTTGGCACCAAATATGTTGCATAAATATTTAGGACCGGCAAAAATTCCACGCGATAGAGAAATCCAAGGACCGCAAATAGGTGTGGTCACAGGGCTTGCCTGGACAGAAATGGGCGGGGAAACCTTAGCCGTTGAAGTGAACACAATGCCCGGCAAAGGCAAATTGCAATTAACCGGACAATTGGGCGAAGTAATGAAAGAGTCAGCCCAGGCTGCTTTCAGTTATATCAGAAGCCATGCCAGTCAGTTTGGTATCAAGGCTAATTTTCAGGATAATCTTGATATTCATATTCATATTCCAGAAGGTGCTACACCTAAAGATGGACCTTCCGCCGGCGTAGCATTAGCAGTTGCTTTGATTTCTGCTATTACCAAGCGCCCAGTGCAAGCTAGTTTGGCGATGACTGGCGAAATTACTTTGCGCGGCAATGTTTTAGTGATTGGCGGCTTAAAAGAAAAAGTTTTGGCAGCTTTGCGAGCTGGCATAAAAACCGTTATTTACCCGCGTTCTAATGAAAAGGACTTGCAAGAAATTCCAGACTACGTACACAAAAAGCTAGAGATGATTCCGGTTAGCCATTTAGATGAAGTGTTAAACATTGCTTTTAAAGGCAAAACACAAACAAAGCGCCTTCCTGCCGGCAAAAGTAAATAATCGTCAAGTATCCAGAAGTAATAACGTGGCTGAAAATAAATAGATCGGTCCAGAATTCTAAGTAATGCAAAGTTTTCAATAGACTGATATGATGTTATTACCTTGCGCCGGATGTGCATATCCGGATTGGGGTATAAGCATTATGTTTAGTAAAAAAGAGCGCCCTGAAGAGGGGCTTAACGAATTCAAGAACGTGAGTCCTGCTCCAGCCAAGAGCAGCAATGCGAAGCATTATCTGGAGCTGGATGCTCAATTTGTCAATCCAGTTCTTGATCGCTATACAAAAATAGTGGCGGTCAAGGGCAAGGGGGCATATGTATATGATGCTGACGGCGACGCTTATCTCGATTTAGGCGGTGGGATTGCGGTTAATAGTATTGGTCATTGTCATCCCCGAGTAGTGGAAGCAATTCAGAAGCAGGCGGCTGAGCTTATTCATACATCGGTGACTACATATAATGCTCGTTATATTGAATTGGCGGAAAAGTTGGCCCAGATAAGTCCTGGTAATTTAAATTCAGTTTTTTTGGCCAACAGTGGAGCTGAAGCGGTGGAGGGAGCGGTTAAGTTGGCTCGCTATGTGACCGGACGTCCGGCGCTAATAAATTTTCGTGGGTCATTTCATGGGCGGACACTGCTAGCTACTGCATTGACCACTTCAAAGCTTTATTTGCGCGAGCGTTATGAGCCGTTGCCTGGTCCTATTTATACAAGTACTTTTCCTTATGTTTATAGATCTGCTTTTCGTGGTCAACCAGAAGCCTGCGTAAAAGATTGCATTGATAATTTGAAATTGCTTTTGCAGCAGTTTGTTCACCCTTCGCAGGTGGCAGCAATTATTGTTGAACCTATTCAAGGAGAAGGTGGCTATGTGGTGCCGCCACCAGGGTTTTTCTCGCAATTAAGAGAAATTGCCAGCGCTCATGGCATATTGCTGATAGTTGATGAAGTACAGTCGGGATTTTGTCGCACGGGCAAAATGTTTGCTATTGAGCATGAAAATATAGTGCCGGATATTATGTTTATGGCTAAAGCTATGGCAAGTGGTATGCCGCTTTCTGCTTTTGTTGCTTCTAAAGAACTTACTTCTAAGTGGTTGCCGGCGCGACATGGTTCTACATTTGGTGGCAATGCCGTTTCTTGTGCTGCTGCCTTGGCGACAATTGCTGTAATGGAAGAAGAGAAGTTGGCTGAGCGAGCAGCAAAGCTGGGCAACGAAATAATGACGCGCTTGCGGCGCTTTGCTCAAGGACGTCAATATATTGGCGAGGTTAGAGGACGGGGCTTGATGATTGGTATTGAGTTTAATGGCCCAGATGGTGAGCCAAGCAAGCTAATAACCAAGCATGTTATGCAACGTTGTCTGGAGCGTAAATTGTTGGTAATAAACTGCGGCGAGCATGGTCAAGTAATTAGACTAATGCCGCCACTTAATATATCTGACTCTGAGATGGAAAAAGCGTGTCAAATTCTTGAGGAAAGTATGGACATAAAAGAAGGAGATGTTACTGATGAGCACCACTAGTAGTGTCAAGGGCGATCTTAATAAAGATAATGCCAGCAAAACAAGTCAGTCTGACAAGGCTCCAATCTATGATAATTATATTGGCGGGCGCTGGCAAAAGGCTGAAGGTGGAGCAACTTTTCCCAGCCTCAATCCAGCTAATAATCAAGAGGTAATTGGACATTTTGCCGCCTCAAGTGTGGCAGATGTCGCCAAAGCAGTAGAAGCGGCGGCGAAGGCGTTTCCAGCCTGGAAAAAAATGCCTGCTCCCCACCGTGCCGATATTATTTTGAAAGCCGCTTATCTTCTAGAAGAACGTAAAGAAGAGCTGGCGAAAATCATGGTCAAAGAGATGGGCAAGGTCCTTAAAGAAGCACGCGGGGACGTGCAAGAAGCAATTGACATGGCAAAATACATGGCTGGCGAAGGGCGCCGCCTTATGGGACACACTGTGCCTTCTGAATTGCCAAGCAAATTTGCTATGGCTATCCGAGCTCCTATTGGTGTGGTCGGTCTAATTACCCCCTGGAATTTTCCTATAGCAATTCCTAGCTGGAAATTATTTCCGGCTCTGGTTAGCGGCAATACTGTGGTGCTTAAGCCAGCTTCGGATACCCCACTTTGCGCGCTTAAATTGGTGGAGATCATTATTGAAGCCGGGATTCCGCCAGGGGTAGTCAATTTAATTACCGGTCCTGGGGGCAAAATTGGCATGGCTCTGGTTGAGCATCCACTGGTGCGAGCAATTAGTATTACCGGATCCACTGAAGTAGGCAAAAAAGTGGCTGGCCGTTGTGGCGAATTGATGAAGCGCATTTCTTGTGAATTAGGCGGCAAGAATGCTATTTGTGTAATGGAAGATGCCAATCTTGAATTGGCAGTCGATGGCGCAGTATGGGCTGCCTTTGGCACATCCGGACAACGCTGCACAGCAGCTAGTAGAATTATCGTCCACAAAAAGCGTTATGAAGAATTTAAAGCAGCCTTTTTGGAAAAAACAAAATCTCTTAAATTAGGCGATGGATTAGATCCCTCTGTGCAAATAGGTCCGGTAATAAATAAATCTCAATTAGCCAGTATTAACAGCTATGTGGAGATTGGACAAAAAAGAAGGAGCCAAGCTTTTGTATGGCGGCAAAATAGTTGAATCCGGTAATTTAAATAACGGTTGTTTCCATGAGCCAACTATTTTTGCTGATGTTAGTCCCAAAATGCGTATCGCTCAGGAAGAAATTTTTGGACCAGTGACGGCGATTATTCCTGTAAATAGCTTTGCTGAAGCGATTGAAGTAGCTAATGGCACAGATTTTGGTTTGTCTCTGTCGATGTATACGCAAGATGTTAATCAAGCCTTTAGAGCGATGGATGATTTAGAATCCGGCATCGTTTATATCAATGCACCAACAATCGGAGCTGAGATTCAATTACCTTTCGGCGGTACAAAGCAAACCGGCAATGGACATCGTGAGGCGGGCATAACAGCTATTGATCAATTTACCGAATGGAAGACTATATTTGTTGATTATTCCGGGCGCTTGCAGAAAGCTCAAATCGATACCGGTGCCGAATAAGGAAGGAATTGTGGAATGGAATGGGAATCGACACACGATCGTTGGCATCGTAGGGGCGCATTGCATGCGCCCGCGGGTGGATGCAATCCACCCCTACACGAATTCAATACGTTTGGACGAGAGATAAACACAAATGGATTTTGATTTCACACCTGATCAAATTTCTTTTCGCGAGCATGTAAGAGCGTTTGCCGAGCGTGAGATTGTTCCGAAAGCAGCGGCTAATGACCGAGCCTGTAAATTTGACTGGGATATTGCTAAGAAAATATTTGCCGAAGGATTTTTAGGCTGTCCTATACCTGAAAAATATGGCGGCTTGGGTCAGGACTATATTACTTATGGACTGATGACCGAAGAAATAAATCGTGTCTGTTCATCCACTAGGACCTTATTTTCTGTGCAGACATCTCTAGTGGCATTGACCATTTTGCGTTGGGGCACTGAGGAGCAAAAACAGGTTTATTTACCTAAATTATGCAATGGTGAAATAATCGGCTGTTATGGTTTGACTGAACCAGAAGCAGGCAGTGATGCCGGCAATCAGCAAACAAGAGCGAAAAAAGACGGCAACGATTATTTATTGACTGGGCAAAAGGTCTGGATTTCTTGCGGTTCTATTGCCACGCATGCCCTGATATTTGCCACTATTGATCCTGCTCTTAAACATAAGGGTATTACTTGCTTTATTGTTGACACAAAAACACCGGGCTTTTCTGCGCAGCCTATTAAAGGCAAACTAGGATTGCGTGCTTCGGACACTGCTGCCCTATTTTTAGAAAATGTACGAGTGCCGGCAAGTAATGTATTGGGAGAAGTAGGCGGCGGCTTTAAAGTAGCCATGTCGGCGCTTGATAATGGCCGCTTTTCTGTGGCAGCTGGAGCAGTGGGGCTTATTCAAGGTTGTATTGATGCTTCGACCCAGTATGCCATGCAAAGAAAAACTTTTGGCAAAGTTATTGGTGAACATCAGCAAGTGCAAGCAATGATCGCCGATATGGTGGTTGATTGCGAGGCGGGCAGATTATTGTATTTAAGAGCCGCGCATTTAAAAAATAAAGATGTGCGCAATACGCGCGAAACATCAATTGCTAAATTATTTGCCGGTGAAGCGGCTAATCGTGCTGCTCATAATGCGGTGCAAATCTTTGGTGGCTATGGCTATTCAGATGAATATCCAGTTGAGCGCTATTTCCGCGACGCGAAGGTTCTAAATATATACGAAGGTACGCGTGAAATCCAACGTTTAATAATTGCCCAAGATGCTTTGGGTATAAGAAATGCAAATGGGTAATTTGCCTCTTTAAGGTTTGCATAATCATGTTTGAGCGCTTCACTGAAAAGGGAATCAAATCAATTATGCTTGCCCAGCAGGAAGCGCGTCGGCTAGGGCATAATTTTGTCGGCACCGAACAGATTCTATTAGGCATAATTGGTGAAGGTACAGGTATTGGTAGTAAGGCTCTGGTGGCAACGGGTGTTACGTTAGATGACGCTCGCCGCGAAGTACAAAGAATTATCGGTCGTGGCTCTGGTTTTGTAGCGATTGAAATTCCCTTTACCCCAAGAGCGAAACGAGTACTTGAGATTGCTTGGGATGAATCTAGAAAACTGGGAACTGATTATATTGGTACTGAGCACCTTTTGCTGGGATTGCTTCGAGAAGGAGAAGGCGTGGCAGCGCGAGCGCTTGAAAATCTTGATGTTAACTTAGAACAGCTCCGGGCTGAGATTTTAAAATTACTGCCAGGGAGCAAAGGTGAAAAGCCAGGCACAATATCGACTAAACCAAGTATACCGACCGTTACTAAACAGCAAACGTATTCTGTCGCGAGGATGAGCAGAGTGGATCAGTTTTTAGATTTACCGAAAATATCTAATCTATTAATTGAACCCCTCATTAATATGTTGTCGGTGGATGGACAAGCATTAGTTGAACAATTGCGCGAAGTCTTGCGCAATAAAGAATTGGCTTTGCGCAGTCAGGATTATGAAAAGGCTGCTTCATTGCTTAATGAGCAAATGGACATTACTGAAAAATTGCGTAAGACTATCGGAGTCGGAGAATGTTTGAAAGATTTACCGAAAAGGCAATCAAGGTAATAATGTTGGCGCAAGAAGAAGCGCGCCGGCTGGGACATAATTTTGTTGATACGGAGTTTTTATTGCTTGGCTTAATTGGTGAGGGCACAGGCATTGCGGCTAAGAGTCTGAAGTCATCTGGCGTTAATTTAAAGGATGCGCGGATTGAAGTAGAAAAAGTTCTTGGTCGAGGTTCTGGTTTCGTGGCAGTAGAAATACCTTTCACAGCAAATGCTAAGCGCCAGCTTGAATTCGGCTGGGACGAGGCCCGCAAACTGGGGCATAATTATATTGGCACTGAGCATTTGTTATTGGGACTTTTGCGGCTTGATGAGAGTGCTGGATATAAAGTTCTGATTAGCTTTAGCATAGATCCGCAGCACATACGAACGCAGGTTATTCGCTTATTGGGCGAAGTAGGTGCAGAATCGGCCAGCGTCAAAAGAGACAAACCGCGCAGTCCAATGGAGAGAATGGAGAGCGATGACATAGAAATTACGGTAAATGATGCACTTTTTGAAGTTATAGTTAGTGCTTTGCCAAAGAAGGCCCAACCACTTGCCCTTAAGCTTGGCGACATTATTATAAGCAGGCAGCGTGCTATCCGTGATTCAGAACTCGAAATAGCTGTGGGCTTGCGTGCTGAAGAAAAAAAACTTTTAGAACAATTGTCCGAATATGCATCATCCCCTGAGATCTATAAACTCACGCTAGAATTGGAAGAAATGCGCTTTGAAACGGACCAGGCAATTCGTGATCACGAATTTGATAAGGCTGCCTCTTTGCGCGAGAAGGAATCTGAGCTTTCTAAAAGATTCGAGAGTTAAAGAATCCGGGCTGGAAGGAAAAAGATAAGCCTTAATTTGAAAAATGCTCGCGCCCAAACAAAACTCAGTTCTCTTTAACAAGAACTACGGCTATCTTGTCCTTATAGATTGCGGCCCACCCGTCTTTTTGTTGCAAGGTTTTGGCTAAGGGTGTTGATGATTGAATAAATGCCCAATTGAAGTTGTATTTTTGCCAGATTTTCTCATAGTCGGGACCACAAGTAGCTATTTGTAGATATTCGGTCATTCTTTCCGGTTCGTACTGAGAGAATCGTGAATCATAGAATATGTTTGGATCTGGCAAATACCAGGTCATCATGCTGCCAAATAAAGCATCATTGAAGACTTTCCCAGATGGCCGGTGCGCTTTAAGAAAATTGATGGCGGCAAATGGTGGATGGAAGGAAGCGAGAGGCGTGGGGTAGGAGTGGTGGATTCAAGACGGTGATCAGTATGGTTCCAGCGAGCATGGTTGATGCGAACACAGCCATCCAAAGGCGTGTTTTAGCAAGCTTTGTTTGTAAATAAATATCTATCATCTGCCAAAAATTTTCGTTGTTCGCCAGGATATTACTTGATTTTTGCAAATCTCTGGTCTGCTGGCGGGCAATTAATTCGGCACATGCCGCTAAAATAAAAAGGCTGCATACCGGTATCAATCGAGAATGTTGCAAGCTCATGCATAGGGCAGAAATGGTAAGTAATGGCGAGACAATGCCCAATTGTTTTATGGAAGATATACGATAATATTTGCACAATAGGACATAGATCGCTAAGAATAAGAAGCAAATATATAGTATCTGGATTTTGCCAATCCATAAGATTGACAGGCACCATTTCCGGTGCTAATTGATTAACCGGACAGTTGCGCAGACGGTCTATATAAGCCCATATTTGTGCACCCCATGGATTAATAAGAGTTGGTAGAAAGGCGATTATCGGCAAAAGAAATTGAGAGCGATCGAAATCATTTTCGTGGTCGATGAATCGGCTTTCCAAAAATCTAGCCAGGATCACCAGACTAAGGAAAACGATTCCCAGGGGAAAGAATATGTGTGTGTTAGCCCATAGCAACATTATGATTATTATGGCTAGGGTTTTAAATGGCGAGAGTTTTTCTGAAGTGCTTTTGCTGGGTATATATAAGTAAATCAGAGCGGCTAAAAATAAAAAGGAAAAGTATGGGGGCGAACAAATAGGCGAGAATATGCCGTGATGCCGCAGAGGAAAGTGAGCAAGAGGATACAACGCTTTTGGGCATTTATTTTGGAGAGCAGATATATGGGAAATAAATAAAGGTGATAAAGGCAATAGCAGAAATTAAAATTAGCAGTCCAGGTAAGTTTGATAATTGGTAGATGATGAAGAAAAGAATTTCTGCCAGCCATTGATATTGGGCTAAGAGGGGCGCCGGGAATAATGGTGGCATAAGTGGAGACGCCAGTTGAAAATGGATCTGCGATTGGCAGAGATAGATGACCAACAATCCAGCGTCCCATGGCTAAGAGCCAACAGGAATCGGAATCATTTAAAGCGATATTGGCAATCAGTCCGCCAAAGCAAAATAACCAGAGAAGAAAACAATACTAAAATAAGCGCAAGCAATCCATCTAGCTGCTTCGGAGAGATTGTTTCTTTGTTCTGAGTCCATACCCTGCCCGCGAGATCAGGTGCCAAAAATACGATCTCCGGCGTCCCCTAAACCAGGCACAATATAACCATGCTCGTTTAGCTGATCGTCAATAGAGGCAGTGGTAATTTTTACTTGCGGGAAGGCTTTTTGCACTTTGGCAATTCCCTCAGGAGAGGCAACAAAGGAAATCAGGTTGATTGTATTTACTTTGAGCCCGACAAATAAAGTGATTGCCGCTATCGCTGAGCCACCAGTAGCCAGCATAGGATCTAGAATAAATACACTGCTATCGGCTGGCAAGACTTCGGGCAACAGGGAATAATAAGACTTAGCCTGCAATGTTTTTTCATCTCGATGTAATCCAATATGATAAATACGAGCATTGGGCAATAATTCCTGGGCTGCTTCAGCCAAGACCAGCCCTGCCCGTAAAATGGGGGCAAGAATTATATAATCACTAAGAGCAATGCCTTTTGCCGGTGCAATCGGTGTTTCTACTCCTGTTTGGCGACAATTTAAATCACTGGCCGCTTCGTAAATCAAAAAGCTGCTTAATTGTAAGGACTTTTGTCTGAACTCACTTGAGGGTGTTTGATAATCGCGCAAGCGAGTCAACAAATTTTGTGCCAGTGGGTGATTGACAACTTTAACTGTAGGATTAGCTTGTTTTGTGGAAACTGTTTGTGCCGCCATACGAATGCTCCAACATTTCAAATAGTTTTATACCATTGCAGTGAGAGTAGCTGTTGCTTGCTGCCTGGCCCATCGATCAGCTTCCAGTATATCGTCCAATGTAGGATTGGCAATAGCTTTATGTTTATCCAGCACGCGAGATAAGCGATCGGGAATATCCTTGAAAGGCAATGAGTCGTGGAGGAAAGCTTCTACTATTATTTCATTGGCAGCATTGAGTACGCTAGCGGAGGTAGATTTCTCGGCGGCAATTGATTGCGCAAGTTTAAGACATGGGAAGCGTTCATAATCCGGTTCTTCGAAGCTCAGATTGCTAAGAGTGCGTAAATCAAGCTGTGGACCGTCTGAGAATTCGACTCGTTCGGGATAGAAAAGAGCATAATGAATGGGCAATCTCATATCTGGCAAACCAAATTGGCCAATAATGGAGCGATCCTTGAATTCAATGGCCGAATGTAAAATTGATTGAGGATGAATGACCACTTTTATTTTTTCGGGATCAAAATCAAATAACCACCGGGCTTCAATAATTTCCAAACCTTTGTTCATCAACGTTGCTGAATCAACGGTGATTTTTTTACCCATGGACCAATTTGGATGACATAGAGCATCAGCGACAGTAGCATTATCTATTTGTTCTTTGGTCCAGGTGCGGAATGGGCCGCCCGAGGATGTAAGCCAAATATGACGGATATCCGAGGATTTATTTCCCTGCAAGCACTGATGAATTGCCGAATGTTCGCTGTCGATTGGTATGATTTGCGCACCAGTTGTTTTTGCTAGAGGCATAATGATGGAGCCGGCAGCAACCAAAGTTTCCTTATTAGCTAGAGCAATGGTTTTGCCTTGCTTAATTGCTGCATAAGTTGGTTTGACACCGGCAAAGCCGACAATAGCGGTGAGAACAATATCAACATCCGTGTGAGTGGCGACGGCAATCAATCCTTCTTCGCCGGACAGAATTTCGAGGGAGTGACTAATGGTCGAATTGCGGGTGAGCAATGATTTTAGTTGCTGGGCGGAATCAGTATCTGGTACTGCCACTACTTCCGGTGTATATTGCACAATCTGCTGAGCTAGCTCTTCAAGATTATTTTTGCCTGCTGCCAGGGTAATAATCTTTAATTGATCTTTGTGAGCAGAAATTACCTCAAGCGCTTGCCGCCCAATAGAGCCGGTAGATCCAATCAGAGCCAGATTTTTAGACTGGACTTCATGCGCTTTGCCTATGTGTTCTCAACTTTAGCTTCAAGAGAATCGAGTACACGTCTTGATACTTCATCTTTGACCTGAGTAATAAATTGATCGACAGGCATGCTGCCGAGGTCACCCAGGCGCCTGTGTCGAATGGAAATTGTGTTATTTTCAACTTCTTTATCGCCGATTACCACCATGTAAGGAATTTGTTCTTCTTGCGCTTCACGGATGCGATATTTAATTGTTTCGGATCGATTATCCAGTTTTGTACGAATGGATTGTTCTTTCAGAAGTTGATCTCAGTTTTTGGGCCATCTCATGATGCCGTTCGGCAATAGGAATAATTGCTACCTGAATTGGGGATAACCAGACAGGGAAAGCGCCGGTATAGTGTTCCACGAGTCCACCGCAGAATCGCTCCAACGATCCTAAGATTGTGCGGTGAATCATTATTGCCCGATGGCGATTGCCATCTTCGGCAATATAATTTACATCGAAGCGCTCCGGCAAATTCATATCTACCTGGATGGTAGGTCCTTGCCAGCCTCTACCAATGGCATCAAAGAGTTTGACGTCAATTTTAGGTGCATAAAAGGCGCCGCCGCCTTCGTCAATTTCGTAATCTAGATTTAGATCTTCCAAGGCTTCTTTCAAAGCATTAGTTGCTCTATCCCATTCTTCGATCGTACCCATATATTTTGCTGGGCGAGTGGAAAGAAATGCCTTGTAGGAATAGCCAAACGTAGACATGACGGTTTTTACTAAATCGAGAATGCCCAATATCTCAGCTTTTAGTTGTTCGGGTGTGCAAAATATATGCGTATCATCTTGCGTAAAACCGCGTACTCTGAACATACCCTGTAATGTGCCTGAGCGTTCATAACGGTAGACGGTTCCTAATTCAGCGAGCCTGATTGGCAAATCGCGATAGCTGTGCAAGCCGGATTTGTAAATCATGATATGCCCTGGGCAATTCATTGGTTTGACGCGATACGGTTCTCCGTCCACGTCTATGGCCGCGAACATATTTTCACTGTAATTTTCCAGGTGACCGCTTAAGGCAAACAACTGCTCGCTGACAATGTGTGGTGTGTAAACAAATTGATAACCACGTTTGCGATGTTCTTCTCGCCAGAAATCTTCAACCAGCAGATCGCACGGTGGCAAGATTTGGATGCCAGAAGATAAGCCCGGACCTGCTTCTTCATGTACGGAAAATAAATCAAGCTGTTTGGATAAGCGGCGATGGTCTCGTTTTTCCGCTTCTTCTATTCGGCGCAAATAATCATCCAGGTCCTTTTGTGTCCAAAAGGATGTAGCATATACGCGCTGTAATTGTTCGCGTTTTTCATCCCCGCGCCAGTAAGCCCACGATAATTTTAGCAGTTTGAAGAATTTGATCGGTTCAGTAGAAGGCAAATGCGGTCCGCGGCATAAATCATTCCATATGATTTTGTCATCTTTATCTTTCATCAGATAAAGAGTGGGGTGATGATCTCTATGTTCTTGCAAAAGTTCGGCTTTGAATTTTTCTCCCTGATTTTTAAATTCGTTCAATTGCTTGTCTACATCGGGTATATCAAAGCGAACGATTTTTTGCGCCGATTGACCGATTTTTTTCATTTCTTCTTCGATCTTGGAGAGATCATCAGGAGTCAGGGTGTGATCAGGAATTTCAAAGTCATAATAAAAGCCATCTTCAATAGTTGGACCAATGGCAATTTTGGCTTGCGGAAATAATTTTTGCACAGCTTCTGCCATAACATGGGCGCTGGAGTGCCTCAACAATTCAAGAGATTCGGGATCTTTAGGCGTAAGAATTTTTACTTGATCGCCATCTTTTATGGGGGTATAGAGATCAGATAATTTGCCATTAACCATGGCACCAACAGCATTTTTGGCTAAAGATGGAGAAATTGAGTGAGCGAGATCAGCACAAGTTGATCCTGTAACCAAATTTTTATTTGATCCATCTGGGAGTTTTACTGAAACTTGTGCTTCTACTGCTGACATAAAATATTCCTCCGCAAGTGACATCTACAAACTGCCACTTTTACTTTGATAAAAATCACTGCCGATTCAGGAGCCGGATAAATCTGACTACCTTTCGATCTTAATGGTTACTCTTGTCATTATCTTAGATCTCTGCCTACCAGGCAAGAGATCAATAACGAAGTGTAGCAAGAGCGATTGGAATGGCGTATAGATGTGGTCTATCCATTGGACCAGTTCCGGCCCGTTGGAATCGTAGGGGCGGGCACAGCGGCCGAAGGGCATATAAATTATGCCATTCGGGCTTGCCGCTGAAGCCCCGCCTTAGGCTTGCACTGATGTGTTATTTACCCAGGCAGAAATTGGCAAATACAGAGGTAATTACTTCTTCGGATACTGAAAAACCGGAAATTTCGGAAAGGCAATCCAGAGCTGACTTTAAATCAGTAGTAAGGCAGTCGTGGGGCCGTCCATCAGCAATGCCTTTTTTTACCAACAGCAAGGCATTAATAGCGTTCTCACATAGCACAGCTTGACGTGTGTTTAGCGATGCTCCGGACTCATTGGGTTTCCCTTCAGCAAATACCCATTCTTCAATCATTTTGGCTAATTCATTTATGCCGGCTCCTGTCTTGGCGGAAATATTTATGCAGCCTATGGCTGATTTAGTGACGAAAACATTAGCATTTTGTCTTTTACTATCAACCAAGTCAATTTTATTCCAGAGCATTAACCACGGCTTTTCTTGAATTGCAGCTAATATGTCATCTTCTTCCGTTTGCCAACCATGGGTTAGATCACCGACCAATAATACGAGTTGAGAATCACCTAATACCTGTTTCGTTCTTTCGATGCCCATTTTTTCAAGCAAATCATCTGTAGATCGCATTCCAGCAGTGTCTACTAAGGTAATGGGAATGCCGTTGATGTCTAGCTGTTCTTCAAGGGTGTCGCGAGTTGTGCCTGGAATATCAGTGACAATGGCGCGATCGACTTTCAATAGACAATTGAGCAGGCTGGATTTTCCTGCGTTTGGTCTGCCGACTATTGCTAATTTCAAACCTTCGCGCAAATATTTGCCGCAGCGGGCTTGTGCTAAGAAGCTCTTGCAGCCTGATTAAGCTTTGCTCAACAACGGATTCGATTTGCTTATTATCTAGTTGATCCACTTCATCGGGAAAGTCTATTGAGGCAACAATGCTGGTCAGTAATTGCTTCAGCTCATTGCGTATGAGTTCAATTTGTCGGCCAAGATTGCCTCTTAATGCTGATAAAGCTGCTTGGCTGCCTCGATTCGTTTTTGCCTGAATTAGATCTAATACGGCTTCTGCCTGCGTGAGATCTAGTTTCCCGGAAAGAAATGCTCGGCGAGTAAATTCACCGGGCTCAGCTAATCGCGCTCCATATTTAATGCACAAACCAAGGATACGGCGGGTTATGAGTGGGTTTCCATGACAACTGATTTCAACTACATCTTCTCCGGTGTAAGAATGCGGATTAGCAAAGGTGGTCACCATGACCTCATCCACTTGTTGATCGCTTTGCTGATCATAGATAAACCCATGCCTGGCCTGATGTGAGACAAAATCCGCTTGGGTTATTTCCTTAAGCGTAGATCTAAAAATAGACTTTGCAATCGACAAGGCTCTAGAGCCGGAAAGCCGTACAATGGCTATCGCCCCAACTCCCTGGGGCTGAAGAAATAGCGGCTATGGTTTGATCAAAATCCATTGTTTTTAGCCTAATTAAGGGGTCCTAAACCGATACTACATATAGTACAATTCTGCCAATCAGAAATTTCGATTATTGCTCTTACAGCTTTTAAAGAGGTTTTTGATTGCTTTGGATACTTGCACAGTTATCATAGGAGTGATAGTATCACTCGATTATTTTAGGTATGTTCGGTAATCTCTTTGGGAATCCCGTTTATCACTGCATTTAGATAAGATTAGGAAGGGAGAAAATGAATAAAGCAGAATTAGTTACAGCTATTGCCCATACAACTGGACAAAGTAAAGCCCAGGTACATAATGCCGTTGCGGCTACTTTGCACGCACTGACAGCCACTATGGCCAAAGGGGAAAGGGTTACATTGATTGGTTTTGGTACGTTTGAGCGCCGTCAGCGACAAGCTCGTGTCGGAGTTAATCCGCAAGATCCTAGCCAAAAATTGCGCATACCGGCTGCTCGAGTTCCTGCCTTCCGTGCCGGACAAGAGCTTAAAGATGTAGTTGATGGTCGGGCCAAACTACCTACTCTTGAGCTACCAGCGCCGAAGAAAAAAGCGCATAAGCCAGCTAAGAAGAAAAGTGGCCACAAGCCAGCCAAAAAGCACAAAGCTAAAAAGCGCAGATAAATTGCCGCTTGCAAAATAGAAAAACAGGCTGTCTTATGATTAGATAGCCTGTTTCTTTTTGAGAGAATAGCGTTTGCGGATGGTACTTAGCTAATTTATTTTCTGAGCATGATGTTTTGCACTGATATTAGGCAAGCTTAGCATTTGGCCCTGATAAGACAAGAATAATTGCTCATAGATTATTGTCAGTGCAATTAACGCCACAAGTCCCAGGCAGCCAAGTAATCGACTGATACGAACAGATGCAGTATCTAAGCCAGGCAGGCAGATTAGGCTGATAGTAATGGCTAATGCGGCGGAGGCTAAGGTCCCCCAACTTAGATAACTACAGGTTTGACCAGGCAGCAAACAAATAGCAATCACACAAAGACCAATTGTGCTTAATGCCGGCCATTTTAGAGTGCGGCAGAGAATACGGACTAGCAATATAGATCCTGCTGTCAGATACCCTAGCTCTAGCACGTGAACAGACAAGCTATGTTTAAATAAGGGCATCAAAACGGGGAAAATAAAAAGACCAATCGACTGTGAAATTGGCAATTGATGATTATTAATCATACTAAAACTAAGTGTGCAAACTAGAATCAGCAATGTCCAAAAGATAAGGCGATTGCTTTCGATTTTTAGGAATAAGTAGAGAGAAACCAAAATCAGCAAGGTAAGTAGGCGGTTGAATCTGTCCGTGACGAAATAGTCGATTATTTGCCATGGGAATACGCAAAATATTAAAGCGGCCCAGATCGCGCAGCTAGCACGGATGCGATTCCCAAAACGGCCGGTGATTTCCAGGGTAATCAGGGCTACCAGTAGGCAAGAAGAAAAATAAAGACCGAAATCAAGCAGTTTCAAGGGAATATCTAAAATTGGCTGCAGGCTAGCGGGAATAAAAATGGAATCATACGATTCGACCACTGACTGATTGTTTTGCCAAACCGGGAGGAAATTTGTCAGGCAGAGGCAAAATATTGCTGTTAGCCCAAGCGCGATTTGTGTGCGCAAGCTATACCAATCAAGGTGTGCTGATTCAAGTTGGTAATCATTGTTTATAGGTGCAGTCATAAGCATAAGTATTGTGGTTTTTATCTGGCTTGAATTTTGTAAAGTTTGGCTGGCTAATTTTTCCCGATCTTCGGATGGTTCGAGCTAAGGTGTTAATCGTCAGTGTATCAGTTTGAGCAATTCGTGCTATTAAAGTAATTGGTCACATTAGGTTAGCAGTGAAAACTAGTCAAGAAAATAGCTCCGGATCTTCAATCGCTGGTTTTTCCAGAAGGCTTTATTTGGGGGGCTGCGACTTCGCATTTTCAGGTTGAGGGAAATCCTTTCGAGATCGCCAATCGTCTATCTGATTGGTCTCAATGGACTGAAGATCCAGATCATATCGTCGATCATAGTTCAGCCGATCATGCATGTCAGTTTTATCGGCATTTTTCCTCAGATCTTGATTTGCTAGCTAAGCTAAATTTAAATGCTTTCCGTTTGAGTTTGAACTGGGCTGCAATCTGTCCTACTGCCAGGAATATATCTGGTGAAATAACGATAAATAGGGAAATGATTGTCTATTATCGACGCGTGCTGGAAGAGGCAAAAAGAGAAATATAAAGACTTTTGTCACTCTTTTCCATTTCTGCTTACCGACATGGCTTTCTCAAACAGGAGGTTGGCTGAGTGAAACAACGGCGGTTGAATTTGGCAAATTTGCTGAATTGGCATATCGTGAATTAGGCGATTTGGTCGATTTTTGGCAGACGATTAATGAGCCATTAAGTTATGTCTATCATGGTTATATTGTTGGTTCCTGGCCCCGGGAATGGCATATCAATACCTGCAGGCTTTTAAGGCAATTCGTAATTTTCTTATTGGGCACGCGGCTGCATATAATGCTATTCATGCTATTAACGAAAAGGCCCAAGTTGGCTATATTATGCACTGGCAGCCTTTTATCGGCCCGGAATAAACTGAACCCATTAGATCTGTTTGTTGCTCATTGCCGTAATGCTGTTTTCAATCACTTATTTCCGCGCTCAATTCAATCAGGCAGTTTTGATGTTCCGTTTCCTTTTTCTTTGTATAAGGAGCTCAAAAAGAATTACGCCGGGCCGATAGCCAATCTTAAGGACACCGCGGATTACTTGGGCATTAATTACTACACGCGCGATATTTGTGAATTTTCTCTACGTGCTACTTCACTCTTTTTTGGTGTACGTTCGGATGTGGACAGATCGGCAGTAAATGCTCTTGGTTGGGAAATTTATCCTGCCGGCTTATTCAATTTACTTAGTGTAGATACTAAAGAGTATCAAAAGGACAGTCACGGAAAAGGTAGGCCAATATATATTACTGAAAATGGCTATGCTTCTAACTTCCCAGCCGATTTATCTGTTGACGCTGGTGATTGGTCACTGAAAGATAAAGAAGATCGGCATACATACACGAGCATCTCCTTTCGGTCTACAATGCAATTAAAGTCGGCATAGATATTAGAGGCTATCTGTACTGGTCTTTATTAGATAATTTTGAGTGGGCAGAAGGATTGCGGATGAGGTTTGGGCTAGTTAGAGTGGCATATCCAGGGCAAGAAAGAACATTAAGAGATAGCGCTCATCTGTATGCTGAAATAGCAAGGACTAATAGTTTGACAAATTGTGGTTTATGAAAAATAGATTTCTAATTTTTTTATTTGCTCAATTCATTCTTCTGATGCTAACCAGTGCCAGTACTAGTCTTAGTGCTGAATCAGGCAGAAATGAATATGTCACGGCCAGACTTTTAACCAACGTTAAAGGCGTAATTCCTGGAAGACCCTTTCTTTTAGGCGTGGAACTAACCATGAAACCAGGTTGGCATACTTATTACAAAAAATCTGGTGATGCCGGATTGCCAACAAAAATCAGCTGGCATTTGCCATCAGGTTTTCAAAGTGGCAAGTTGTTGTGGGAAAAACCGTATATGTTTTCGGATTCCGGTATCACCACATATGGTTATACTGGGAAGAATTTAATTGCCGCGCAAATCACTTCTCCATCGAACTTGCCCATAGGAAAGAAACTCGATTTTGGTGCGCAAGTGGAATGGCTTTCTTGCAAGGATATTTGCGTTCCTGGGAAAGCTGAATTGCATTTGACTCTGCCTATTGTCTCTCAGAGAACGGCCAATGGTTTGGATTATTTGTCTGTTAATAGTCCGGAGTTTGTCAATGCCAATTTCGAGCACCCAGACAACGGATTCAATGTTCTTGAGACATCTCTAACTGGAGAAGGTGATTCATATCGGCATGGCAAATTGCTTATTTACTTTGCTTTCGCTGTGCTTGGTGGACTTCTCTTGAATGCCATGCCGTGTGTATTGCCAGTGGTAGCCATAAAAATTCTGAGTTTACTTGAACAGTCAAAAACGGGGAATACTCGTGCTACGACTATTGCTTTTGCTGCAGGTATATTGTCTTCTTTCCTGTTGCTGGGACTGCTGGTTGTCAGTCTACAAGCGGCTGGGCAAAAGGTTGGTTGGGGTTTTCAGTTTCAGCAACCGATTTTTTTAATGCTTATGTCCTGCTTGATTTTGGTTTTCGCTCTGAGCTTGTTTGGTTTATTTGATCTTTCAATTTCTTTTGGCCAAAAGCCATTGATACCATGTCATTGCAAAAGGGCTGACCGGTGATTTTTTTAAGGGCGTGTTGGCAACGATTTTATCCACGCCCTGTACTGCTCCATTTTTAGGCACAGCACTTGGTTTTGCTTTTGTGCAATCCTGGCCGATTGCATTATCGCTATTTGTAGCAATTGGGTTGGGAATGTGTTTGCCGTATCTTATTTTGATAATTGCTCCAGGCTATGTGCGATTTTTGCCTAAGCCTGGTGCCTGGATGGAAAAGCTAAAGGAAATATGCGGCTTTGTTTTGTTGGCTACTGTAATTTGGCTAATCAGCGTTTTGAGCTATCAAATTTCAATTCAACAACTGATTGCCTTTGTTTACTTTTTGTTGATCGTGTCATTTGCTATCTGGTTGGTCAAAAATTTTGCTGCACTAAATAGTGAGTCCAGGCAAACTATTGCTGTGCGATTGCTGGCATTATTGCTGGTTGCTGGTGCTGCTTATTTTTGTTTCTTTCAGAGTGATCTTGCTTCTCGACCCGGCACCAAACTCGATACTAGCCAAAACTCGGCTGTGGGGGGAAATGAAGCGGGCGTAGAGGCATTTAATTTAACTCGATTAAATCAAGCTTTGAGCAGCGGCAAAACTGTCTTTTTGGATTTTTCTGCTGCCTGGTGTTTGACCTGCAAAGTAAATGAAAATGCTGTTCTCAATACTGCTGCAGTCCAAAATAAGCTGCGCTCGTTACACGCAATATTTATCAAAGCAGATTGGACTAGGCAAGACCCTGTGGTGACAAAATTGTTGAGAAAGTTTGACCGCTCAGGTGTGCCTTTCTATGTTATTTTCCCAGGCAAAGACCCTGCTCAACCAATAGTTTTGCCTGAGCTTTTAACAGAGCAAATTGTAATTTCTAATCTTGATCAGGCAGGACCAAGCTTGAGCGAATAAACAGGCGCTTATTTTAGAGTTTTGACAAAAGAAAGAAGCGTCTTATTATCTGGAATTCCCTGATATATATGCCTGACGATTCCTTTTTATCGATGACAAATAGAATACGATTGGCAGTTGCTTTATCCGCAGTTACCGTCCCGTATGCTTTACCAATCTTGCCTTCAGTGTCTGCAAGCAAAGGTTGCTTGAGAGTGAACTTTCCGGAAAATTTCTCATGACTTTCCACAGTATCACAAGAAATTCCAAGCACTTGTGTATTTGCTTCTTGAAAATGACTTAAATCGTCAGAGAAAGCACACATTTCTTTGGTACAACCAGGAGTGTCGTCCTTTGGATAAAACGCAAGAATTACGTTTTTCTTGCCAAGATAATCATCAAGGCTAATTGTGCCTGATGGGAAAGCTGGCAATTTAAATTTTGGTGCCGGGTCTCCTACTTTGACCGCAGTTACGGCCGATTCTTGTAATGGCGTCATAATCCGCACCTCACTTCATACAGTACTAAACTCTTATATCTTGCCACTGTTTAACCGACGTTGATCGGATATTAAGCATTGGTTCAGCCTTGGAAACTAGCCGTTGGCAATTGTGCGAATTTTCTCCAACAATTGTTCAAAACCGATTGCTGGCTCCCGGTCTAGAAAAACAGCAAACATACCTACCCCAACGTCAGTGAGAACAGTAGTTACTCGCTTGATATCATTATTTTCAGAAATATTACTGGTAAGCATCATTTGTTCTAAATTGCCTAAATCAAGGCGCAGCATAGCTAAATTGGTATTACCCAATAAGCCGTGGGCTAAAGCTCCGGTGCTTTCACGATCAGTATTATTGTCCAAAGTGGATGCAATTACCAGTCCGTCGCTGCCTACTAATAGACTGCCAACTACACCCTGGTAATTATCAATAGTTTGCAGAAGCGTTTGTATGCCTTCGCCATGCGCAGCACTGATTACTCGGGCAGAAGGCAAGTTGATAGCGATTTCACCAGATTCGGCCCTCTTGATAATATTATCGATGTCCTGAGAATCAATTAAAAGCTTGCCAATTGTTTTCATTGTGCCAACTGGACCGGCAGGCGCAGCCTGACCGCTGGCTTTCATAGACAAACGCCCGAAATCTTTAAGTTCTTGGGCAATAGCCTCTAGGTCAGCTGTTGCTTGTTCGTCAAAACTAATATTGTTGGCTGGTTGATTATTTTGATGCTCGATTGGACCGCCCATAGGTTCTTCGCTGGCAGTCCGATTGGCTGGTTCAGGTGTGCGCTCGGGTGCCTCAAAGGAGAGAAGCGGCTTTTTCGCAGTTTTATCTGTGATTGTCTTATCTTGCACTTCCCGCTGTGCTTCTGGCGCAGTGATTCCGGCGAAAAGTTGTTCTATTTGATCATCGACTTTTTCTTTGAACATGCGCGGTTGATCCGCTAAGGAGATTTCCTGCGGTGAGGCGGCGCTTTTTGCTTCTAATGGAGTGTTGTTCGGCCGCAGCGGTTCGTTGATTATAGTTTGTGGTGTTGTTGCCTTGCTGGACAATGCGGCAATATCTTTAACTTCTTTTTGCGCTTCTGCAGGCACAATTTTAGCGAACAAATCATCCATATCTTTGTCGACAGATTGTTTAAAAACAGATGAGCTGCCTACGGGAACCGTTATATTTTCTGGTTTTTCGCTCTGTGTGGCAGTTTGTATCGGCGAGGTAACCTTATCAGGAGCAGCATTGGGAGCAATTTTAGCGAACACATCATCCATATCTTTATCAATAGGTTTCTTAAAGAGCAGCGAGCTGGTTTCTGGGGCGATATTGTCAGATGGAGCAGTAATTGGTTGTCCAATGTTGCTGGTTTGCTGAGCTAAAACTGATGGGCTGTTAGCAGGCAATTCAGGTGCTGCAGCAAATCCCCCTACATCAGCTTGCACCGGTGAGGGATTATCTTGCTTGTTAATTGTGGGCTTTGTCATTGACTGATCCAGACCAGCAACTAACTCAGCAGGCCTGCTGAGCGGATGCAATCTACCAACACCACTGGCTGAGAGCGCCTGGAGCTGGCTTGCTGTTCTACTTGTTGTTCGCCCTGGATCTTTTGGCGGCTTAGCAGCATGCAAAGCCTGGAGGCGTTTAAGTTCCGGAGATACTTCTGGAACAGTAGCTTCGCGTTTGGCAGGCATGCTTTCTATTTTCGGAACGGTTGGCTGCGATTGGCTTGATAAATTATCCGGCACGTTGGCATGATCTGCGACTTGACTGTCGGCGTTTGTTGCAGCTGACTTGGTTGACGTTGGAGCTGTCAGCCCCTTTCTGGAAGTGGTATCGATACGGGCATGCTTAAGTCTGTTGCTCGTCACGCGATGCAAGTGTGATGCCTGCGTGATTGCCTCGTCATCATTGCTATGGTGAATTTGTTCAATGGTTAAAATGGACAGAAAAATAGCAAAATTTATTATGGCTAATTGGGCGATGCCAATTGAAACTGTGCCATTTTCCCCTAACTGGGCAGTTGGGCTGAAAATTACAGCAATGGCGCCGATTAGAAGAACAAGTCCCAGGGAATAGCACCCTGGTTGAATTCTCAAATTTAAGATAGATTGCCGAAAAGCGGGAAACTGTGTGGCAATGGTAATTATGAGCGCGAAGAGCCATTCACTGACTGTAATTATCCAGAGTGGACAAGATAAAACCTTATCTGGAACGCGTGGCAAAACGAGAATCATTAAGGCCAGGCAAGATACCAAAATCCAGACAATTTTCCAATATTGGGACTTTATAAGTCGTTCCATTCAAGCTAACCGTCAGCTAGATTAAAACAGATGGTCAAAAACATTATGCAATACTTAATCAATATACCCAGCCTGCGCCCTAATTTATAGACCAACAATGATCTTTCTAATTTAATCACTTATGCGGAGCGAAAGTAGACAAATCTTGGCGGCAAACCTAAGGCAGACTGATCTGGTCTTTGCAAGACCCAGTAAGAGATAAGGGTTATTCTAGCTGCTAAGCAGATTTTATAAACTTCCAGGTGTTTGCCAAGGAAAGCCCTCGATATTGAGCAAATACCATCGGCCATCACTGGCTACAACGTGCCGTTGAGCCTGTAATTTAGGTATTTGCAGACAATTTTTGGTTGCCAGCAGGAAATGCGGTGATTGGCCAGTTTGGCAGAAACTAGCTAGCTCGGGCAAAGAATTAATGGCTGGTACTTTACGGCGCAAGGTAAAAACGACTGATGGTTCCCAGGAAAAGAGTGTGGCCAGATTGGCATTTTTATCTTTAGCAATTATGGCTAGCCTATTAATGCTCATTTGATGAGTTTGGTAAAACCACTGAAATGAACAAGGTATCAAAACTACACAAGCGAGTATTGAGGCAAGACTTAAAGTGGTGGCAGCATAAGTCAATTTACGTTGCCAAAATGCGCTGCAGGAAGCCACGGTTAGGATAACGATAAGAGTTAACGTGCTGCTGACCAATATAGGGGCAGGAACTGTTTTTATTGCCAAGATTGGCATGAGTGATAAGCACGCCAGTCCGGCAAGAAAGATTAGCAAAGGTGGAATAGAGATTATGAGTTTGTGCCGATTATTTAAGCGGGCGTGGGTGCGGATCAAGCAGTCAAGATAAGTGCCGACAATAATGGCTAGTGCTGGGCTAAAGGGCACTATATACGTTGGTAGTTTGGTTGGCACAAGCGTGAAAAGAAGCAGCACCGTTGCCGCCCAGCAACAGCAAAAAATAATCATTGACTGTCTTTGTGATAATCGGCTTCGCCGAACATATAAGTGTTTCAGCCAGGGTATAGACATAAAAAAATACAAGATCCAGGGGAAATAGCCACCTAAAAGAATTGGCAGGTAAAACCAAATTGGCTCTTGATGATTTACGACACCTAGAAAGCGGCCCATATTCTGGTGCAAAAAAAACTGGATAGTAAAAGCACCATCTGTAGTGGTATGAGCAAGATAATAATACGGCAGACAAAGTAATAGCAAAATTGCAATGCCGGCTATTGGTCTTAGGTCTTTAAGTTTATCCAGCGCTACCGATAGTGAATTGTTTGTAGTAAATAAATAAAGAGCGATGGCTAAGAGAGCAAGAATTAAAGTAATTGGACCCTTCGTTAAAATGGCTAAAGCCAAAAATACATAAGCCCATAAGTCTAACTTTTGCTTTGGACTAGACAATGCAACAGCGGCATACAGCATGAAAATACCAAAAAACATGCTCAGCAGTTCATCAGGCAGCGCAACCCTTCCGGTAATTATAAATAGTGGACTTGCACATAGAACTACTGCTGATAAAATGGCGGACCGCTTGCCAAGCAAGCGCCGGGCAAAAATATATACGGCAATGATCAGGGTGATGCCGCTGATTGCTGCAGGTATTCGGGCAGCCCAGCTATTCATGCCCAGTAGCTTACAACTAAGAATAATTGGCCAAAAGGCTAGGCCTGGCTTATCAAGCCAATCAGCATAATTGTATAAAGCGGTGACATAATGATCATGCTCGATCATTTCTCTGGCTGATTCAATGAAGAAACTATCGGTTGGATCAAGCGGTCCAAAACTTCCCAGACCCGGCAAAAAGCAAAGACAGGCAATCAGAAGTACGGGCAGCAAACAGATTGCTTCATTCCAGGCGTAGGTGGATGCTCCAAGGCGGCCAGTAAGATCTTTTGGCTGGTCGGAAAAAGGCAAGACCTTGTCTCCCATAATCGATAGTGTTAGTATTCAAAGTTTAGCAGGATAAAAATCAAACGAGTCCTGCTAACGAGTCTATCCTTAACCAGCTGTATCTTAACTACGATATGATCAGGAATAAAAAATCTGCTTATAGCATGCGGGGCGTTTCGGCAACCCTGCTTTCTATTCTTTCGTTTATGCAAGTGGCAAACGCCAGTCCAGTGTCAGGAGCGGAATGGGAAAAGCTTATCAATGCTGGAGAAAATGCTTATAAACAGGGCGACTATTCTGCTGCGGAAAAGTATTTTATGCAAGCGATTGATGAAAGTAAATCCGGAGAGTCAGCCAATGATGCTCATCTGGGCACTGGCTTGAATGATCTTGGACTTGTTCTTGAAGCTCAGAGAAAAAATGATCAAGCCGAGGCGACTTTTAAGCAGGCCCTGAATATAAAAGAACAAGTTGCAGGGAAGGAAAATTTAGATTTAGTACCTACTTTGAATAATCTGGCTGTACTGTACCGTCAGAAGTCTGATTGGCCACAAGCCGAGGCATATTATCGACGTGCGCTAGCAATTACTGAAAAAAACAACGGTGCTGCGCATCCAGCCACAGCCGTATGCCTGAATAATTTAGCAATTGTCTTAAGACAAGAAAATAAATTGGCTGAAGCGGAGCCGGTTCTGCAGAGGGTGCTAACTATAACTGAATCTACCTATGGCCAAGATAATCCAGCTGTGGCTGTGATAATGAATAATCTGGCCGATGTTTATCAAGAAGAAGGAAAAATAGAAGAAGCAAGCAAACTTTATGAGCAGGCGCTAGCCATAAGAGAAAAGTCGCTTGGTCAAAACAATCCAGAAGTCGCGGTAAGTTTGAATAAAATAGCGGCATTTTATAGAAACCAGGGCAAGTTTGAAGAAGCCAGATTATTGCTGGAGAAAGAATTAAAAGTTATGGATGGAAGCAACGATGCTGACCCCGCGCAAATAATTATTAGTCTAAATAATCTAGCGATAGTCGATCGGGAATTGCAAAAATACAATGAAGCAGAGCCACTGTATAAACGAAGCGTAGCTATTGCTGAAAAAACTTTTGGTATTGAAAGCAAGGAACGTGCCGACTGTTTGGATAATCTTGGCGATCTGTATTTAGAAGAGCAGAACTATGCTGCGGCCGATTAACCATACGAAGAGGCTCTTAAAATACGCAAAAAAGTATTTGGTTCTCAAAGCAAACCAGTAGCTGTCAGCTTAAATAAATTGATGGAACTCGATAGGCAAGAAGGAAAATACGATTCGGCAACCAGTTTCGGACTGCAAATTGTGGATATTCTTGAGCATAGCGGTGAGTCTGATAAGAGTCCGTTAGCCACCAGTCTAAACAATTTAGCGATACTATATGAGGAAGCAGGTAAGGATACTGAGGCGGAGACACTCTTTAAACGAACAATTGAGACAGCTGAACAGACTTCGTCTGGGGTCAGTGGGGAAGCGCTTGCCAACGACTTAAATAATCTAGCTAGACTATATCGTGAGAAGAGCAATTATATAGAGTCGGAAAAATGCTATAAGCGCTCGCTTGAATTACGAAGATCCTTGTTTAACTCAGATGATTTGCGTGTGGCTGCTAGTTTGAGAAACTATGCCGATCTTTTGCAAAAAATGAATCGCAATGCTGAAGCAAACAAGTTAAATAAAGAAGCAGCGACAATTGAGTCAAAAAACAATGAATAAATCAATCTTGTTCGCTAATAACTAAACAATTCATATAAGCTACGCCGTGGGTAACAATATCTACTTTTCTAGCGGCGCCTTTGGCTAGATCCATGACTCGTGTGCGCACATAAGGCCCGCGATCGTTAACCTTGACGATTACAGATTTACCAGTTTTTGGATCTTCAACTAATACCTTTGTCCCCAGGCGTAATTTTAAGTGTGCAGCCGTCAGTTTATTCATGTCAAAAATTTCGCCTGAGGCTGTTTTTTTGCCTTGAAATCCAGGTCCATACCAGGAGACGTTTCCAGAAAAGCTTTTGCCGCTCTTGCTGCCGGCGCTTTTATTGATTGGACTTTTATTGGCAGGCGTTTTATTGGTGGGACTTATATTGATCGGGTTTGTGTTGATTGGATTTGTGTTGACTGGTTCAGTAGCTACCGGACTTGTATTGTTAGATTGAGTAAGTGTGCTTGGTTGTCCTATTGCTGCTATTGAATCTTTGGCCAATGCAGCGGTATGTGTCAGGACGAGGTAAGTTGAAGACGAAAGGAAAACGGCTAAAGGAACTTTTGTCCATAGATTTTTTCTTTGAGAAGTAATCACCGGTAATACCCCAAGCTTCAAGGAACTGATTGCAGCCTAATATTGTAATTGATTTTGTTATTTTGCTAATTTCAAGTCTGAGCCATACTCATCCATTTGCTTGGTGGTGGTACTTCAAAGGTATTCAAGCGGTCGATTAAACTTTCCGGATCTGAATCGGACAAAATTAGTTGGCGATCGACTGGGGTAATAAAGCCTTCTTGTACGGCGTGATCGCACATTTGTAAAAGCGGGTCATAAAAGTGATTGATATTCAATAAACCGCACGGCTTCAAATGAACACCCAGTTGTGACCAGGTAACCACTTCACAAAACTCTTCTAAGGTGCCAAAACCACCAGGCATGGCAATAAAACCATCAGAGAGATCGGCCATTAAAGATTTTCGCTCATGCATTGAATTGACCACACATAAGCGAGGAATGGCTTTATTAGCTACTTCAACATCAAACAAGTCTTTTGTGATTATGCCAATCACCTCGGCGCCAGCTTTTTGAGCAGCCTCGGCAATGGCGCCCATCAGTCCGATGCTGCCGCCGCCATAAACTATGCCGATGCCCTTACGGGCTAGCAGCTCTCCCATTTCTTCGGCCTTTTCTTTATAGATCGGATTTAAACCTTCGTTGCTCCCGCAAAAAATACAAATTCGTTTTAGCATTTCCTAATTACAACCCAATAAACAGAACCCGGACACATTAAATTTAGAAAAACCACTTTGTGTACCGGAAGTGAATTTAATAACTGATTTTTTACTAATAGTACAGATTTCCCCAGACTTTCTCAAGGATGTACATTTCTTCCTGTACTGCTTGTCTTTCCGGTGGACTGGGAGCGCAATAGGCTTGCCAGTATAAATCCCACCATCTTTTATATGCCCGTTCTTTACCAAGTTCTGACTCGTTTGTTAAAACTTCATCGCCAATCAGGAAATTTTTAGGAGCACAAAATTCTCCACAGTCAATGTTCTGAAAATCTTCCGGCTTCAATCTTGGTCCTCGGCTAGTCCAGACCTTCTCTAGTTGGGTTCTAGTCAGAACATTCAGCCTTTCAAGCTCCAAGCGAAAAATATCGCTTTTGCGCATTAAACCTTCAGCATGAATTTCCACTATTGCTGGTTCTGATATTCGCTGGAAGGGTTTTTGCATCTGCCCGAATTGATCATAAATGACAATATATACTGGGAATGAAGTAATTAATAAATCGCACAGGCTTTCAAAATTTCTCTGCCAGAGTCTTTTGGTTAGTTTAAATTGGTCGCTGACATTACCTGCCAAGATTTCATTGATCGTTGTTAGACAATTGGCCAACTGATATAAATCAGCCCTTTTCTCCCCTTTAATTATTTGTCTGTATAACTGATAAGCTTGATCAAGTGCCAGCTTTTGCCTGCGGTCGATGCGTGCCATATGTCTAATACGTCTCCTGAGCCGTCTGCCAAATATTATTTTCTAGTGTCCAGTTTATTCCTTTTCAGACTGGCTGACATCGACTGACATAGGCGCTGCCATCACTATTGCGGGTGATCTTTCGACGTAGTTACGAGCATCTATAAGGGGTTGATTGCATCAGCCCTTACGCTAATAGGAATAGGATTGATTCGTACTTGAATTTATTATTGTTTGGACTTAGACGAAGGTTTTTTAGGTGCAGATTTAGCCGCCTCAATCTGCAAACTAATTTTGTCATCCTTTTCGCCAACGATAACTTGGCCACCGTCAATTAATTTGCCAAATAATAATTCTTCGGCCAATGGTTCGCGGATTTGTTCTTGAATTAGGCGGCCCATTGGTCTGGCTCCATATTGACGATCAAAGCCGTTTTTAACAAACCATTGTCTGGCTGGCTCAGTTAACTTAATAGAGATAGATTTTTCCGTGAGCTGCTTTGATACTTCCCCGACGAATTTATCCACTACGCGCTCAATATCTTTTTTGGATAATTGATTAAACACCATCCAGGCATCAAGTCGATTGCGAAACTCGGGGCTAAACGCCCTTTCTATCGCTTCTTTCCCTTTAATAGGACTTTTAATGGTTGGAGATTGTTTCTTGGGCTGATCGTCGTCTTTATCTGGAGCGGCAGATGCACGAAAGCCTATATCTTCGGCTAAAAGGTCGCGTGCGCCTGCGTTGGTGGTCATAATGAGCACAACATGGCGGAAATCGGCCTTTTTGCCATTATTATCAGTTAGTGCTGCATGATCCATAACTTGTAATAATATATTGAATAGATCAGGATGAGCCTTTTCAATTTCATCAAGTACTAATACCGCATGTGGTGTGCGGTTAATAGCGTCTGTGAGCAAGCCACCTTGATCGAAACCAACGTAGCCAGGTGGTGCGCCAATAAGTCGTGATACGGTATGTTTTTCCATATATTCGCTCATGTCAAAGCGTAAAAATTGGACATCAAGAATACGCGCCAACTGCTTGGCCATCTCTGTCTTGCCTACTCCAGTTGGCCCGGAGAATAAGAAGGAACCAATTGGCTTATCTGGATGGCTAAGCCCGGCTCGGGAGAGTTTTATGGCCTTGGTTAATTGTTTGATGACATGGTCTTGTCCGAAGATAACTGACTTTAAATCATCTTCTAGAGAATTAAGGCGCTCTTTATCCGATACGGAGACAGATTGGGGTGGCACTTTTGCCATGCGGGCGACAACTATTTCAATATCGGCCAAAGCAACTTCTGTGCTGGTGCGTTCATTTTCCAGACCCAACTTTACGGCTGCTCCAGCTTCATCAATTACATCAATTGCCTTATCCGGCAGATGCCGATCATTGATATATTTAGCTGAAAGTTGGGCTGCCGCTTCAAGAGCCTCATTCTGATAAGTCACGCCATGAAATTTTGCATAATACGATTGCAGTCCCTGCAAAATCTTTATCGTATCTTCCAAACTAGGCTCGTTGATTTCAATCATTTGAAAGCGGCGAGCCAATGCTTTGTCTCTCTCAAAAGTAGCCTTGTACTCAGAGTGAGTGGTTGAGCCGATGCAGCGGATGTCGCCTGAGGCAAGCGCTGGTTTGAGGATATTGGAAGCGTCAAGCGCTCCGCCACTGACTGCGCCAGCGCCGACTATTGTGTGAATTTCATCAATAAATAAAACAGCACCGGTCTTTTTCTTCAACTCTTCAATTAAGGCTTTCAAACGCTGCTCAAATTCGCCTCTATATTTTGTTCCGGCGAGGAGAGCTCCCATATCGAGTAGATAGACCTCGGTTTGTTTGAGAACCTGAGGAATCTTACCCTCTTCAATCATCAACGCCAGCCCTTCGGCGATGGCCGTTTTACCAACGCCTGGATCGCCAACATATATTGGATTATTTTTGCGCCGCCTAGCTAATACCTGAATTGTTCTTTTTAATTCGGAATCCCGCCCGACTAACGGATCTATTTTGCCCTGGCGTGCTCTTTCGTTAAGATTGACGGCAAAAGAATCAAGAGCGTTTTTTCTGGAACGGTTGGGCTTATCAGGCTTGTCGTCTTCCTCATCTGGAATATTTACTTGTTCAGGAGAATAAGAGGCGCTTTTGGCAACGCCATGCGAGATATAACTGAGGATATCGAGACGGCTTATATTTTGTTTTTCTAAAAGATAGACGGCATAAGATCGTTGTTCCAGTAATAATGCGGCAAGCACATTGCCGCTGTTGATAGTGCTGACACCTGCAGACTCGGCTTGCACGGCTGCGCGAGCCAATGCTCGTTCCAGCGCCGGAGTCGGTTCTGGTAAATGCTTACTGTGCTCGGGCATCGGTTCCAATTTTTCTTCAAGATATATACGCAAATCGCGCTCTAATGTTTTTAGCTCAGCCCCACAGCTTTCTAATATTTCGCGGCCGCTTGTCTCATTTAATAGGGCAAAGAGCAAATGTTCGAGCGTCACATATTCATGTTGGCGCTTTAGAGCTTCCTGGAAAGCATTATTAAGAGATTCTTGTAGTTCGCGTGTCAACATATGGACTCACACTCCCAGCCTCATTATTCCCTATTTTAATGTTCATAGTCTATTTAACGTAAATTATAAGTTGCAGGTGTTTGTTAGGAATGGCGATCATGCCCAAGATCGTAGGGGAGCGTTTCAGCGGCAAGCCCGAATGGCATCTCATATGCCTCACGGCCGCTGAACTCCCACCCCTACAGGCGAGCGGCGGAATCTTTAATGAATTTCTCTTTGATCTCACAAATCGCTCACATATTTCCCACAATAAGCTCACAATCATTGTTTAAGCTTACCGGAATGAACTATCATTTAGAAGAATCAAAAGCAACTAAGGATGAACCTGATCAGGATATCGACGGTCTGGTCTTAGAGGGGGTCAATTCTCTTACAGGCGATCAGCCTCTGTCGGTCGCATCTACTGACATGTCTCCTTTTGAGGGACAAAATCCAGTCAGCATAAGGGGGCAAGAAAAGCCCGGGCAGAGCAATAACGGCCAGCCCGCATCCGAACAGCCGGCCAAAGATCCCCTCCCTGAATATCTAAAAGCTGTTAAAACAGCAGCAGGTTTACCGGACAATACCGGCGCAAAATTACTTTCAGCTGTCGGTACTTATGTAGATGCCATCAATAAATCACCAGCTAATAAATATTATCAAGGTGATCACCAGAAAGTGGTCGATCAGCTCAAAGAAGTGGTCAGTATTGCTGAAAATGTTTATGGTGCTAAAGATGAGCGTCTACTGCCGATATTGCAAAAAGTAGCAAGCATTTGCGTCACTGATCCTCAGGTACCATCCCCTGTTAAGTCTAAATATGTCATCGGCGTACTTGATAAAATTTTATCAATGCAAACAGATATGGGAGAGCGCGGAAAGACGCTGACCAGCCTCAGTCGTGAATATTATGTGATTAACGACAAAAAGGCAGCTCAGAGCACTATAGATAAAATGTTGAAAGAATCCGAAACCAGTTATGGTAAAGATGATCAGCGCATGATATCAGTTTTGGCACAAGCATCTTTTATGTATTATGGAATGTCCAATTACCCCGAATCCATAAAGTTTATGGAGAAGGTACGCGACTTACAGTCACGCCCCGACTCGAAAGAAAGCCCGGAAAAACGAATTGACACACTTTTACGTCTGACCACATTATATGGATACAATTCGCAAACTGCAGCCAAAGCAGTCGAGAGACTGGAAGAAGCAATTGCTCTGGGTGAGAGAAGCTATGCCAAAAATGATCCTCGTTATCAATCCTGCTTAGAAAATGCTGCTACAAGCAGTAGGTATGCAGGACTGCATGAACACTCAGCCGCTCTGTATGAAAAAATATATAATCTACAGACCAGTCAAAATCAAAGTGTTGAGAAACGTCTAAAAACGCTGCAAATAATTAGCACTGGATATTTTGAAGGCAAAGATTATGAAAAAGGTGCCGGGGCATACAGGCAAATTATTGAGCTGGCCAAAAAAGAATTTGCAAATGATGACAAGGCTTTATCCTCTGCCCTCGAATTGACCGGCTCAATGCGTTTTTTTGCAAGAAAGGCCGGACAGTACTATTGACAAAACAAAAGACAATTTAGCTGCAGAAACTAAGTTAACCAATGGATTGTATGAATTCGGCAAAGTCCTTATAGAAGCAGGCAATGCATTAGCTGCGCGCGGCAAACACAATTTAGCTTTTTCAAATTACAAAGCAGCTTTAGAATCTTTTGAAACATGCGTGACGAGGGGCATAGATCTTCATTCAGACAAGCTAGCCAATATGCTCAGCATTGGCGAAGTGGAAATAAAGAATGAACCGATTCCCGAAAATGAAACCAGCGAGCAAAGGCATAACCGTGACCGCCACCACTCGGAAACAGAATATTTCGATCGTGATCTAGAGCGTTTCTATCGTGAGTCTGCCGAATTGGTCTCCAAAGAAACAGACAATAAAAGTCCGCATTTGCTTGCCGCTTTAGACAAAATTTCAGCCTTTTATCAGGGCCCTGATAAATCTGGCTCCGACCGCTACAAGAAAGCGCTGCCCGTATTGACACAGGCCTTAGCACTGGCGAGAAGTCTAAATGAATCGATGGAAAAGATTGGTGAAAGAACAGTGGCTTTATCTGTGGCTCAGGCCAATACTGGAGATAGGATAGCCAATATTGCAGGTAGGACAGCTGCTATTAAAACCTGTTCAGATTTATTTGACGAAGCTTTGAAAGCTTCCGGCGGCAAATCAAAAACAGCATTGCTGGCTCTAAGATATCTTTCTCAACATTCAGCAAGTGGCAGTTGGAATGTTGAAGGTGATGAAAGAAAAGGTTATTTTGAAGCGGCGTTGAAATTTAAAAAGCGCGAGGTCATTATGGCAAAGACTTTGAGGCTGCCGGACGCGGACATAGCCAAAATAATAGATGAACAAGCTCAAATTGAATTGCAACTGGAAGACAAAGAATCTGCACTGGTAAATATGGAGCGAGCCCTCAAGCTGGATAATGATTTGGCACAAAATGGCGAATTTACATCGCGAATGGCCAAAATGTATGGGGAAAATAAGCAATTAGATCAAATGCAAGATTTACTTCACAGATCCATAGCTGCACTTAAGAAAAATCCTGACTCTAATATACCCGGCTACAGCTGCCTGGAATTCGCCAAGTTGGCAACAGCAGAGGGAAAGCCTGAAAAAATGAAAGATGCAGCTGAGATGCTGGAAGAAGTAACTGCAAGAATCGACGCCATATTAAAAAAGGGTACCCTCGAACAAGTATATAATGCGCTGCAAACTCAATCGATAAATACCTTTGCGTGGCTGGCACCATATTATGAAAATCAAAAAGATTTTGTAAAAGCTGAACGAGTTTATACTGCTTACAGGAATCGAGCGCCATCAATGCATGGCGAGATGGAGTCACGTATGTCCCATTACCGAGATGCTTTGACCGGTCTTGTACGAGTGTATACGGCTCAGGGCAAAAGCGCCCAGGCTAAAGAAAAACAAAAAGAGCTCGACGATCTGAAATAATACGGTACACAATGTCGCTCGGAAGGGGCACATGCAATGCGCCCCTAAGGCGCCCTTACAATTAATAAATTTGGCTTTGATCTCACAAATCGCTCACATATTTCCCACAATAAGCTCACAATCATTGTTTAAGCTTACCGGAATGAACTATCATTTAGAAGAATCAAAAGCAACTAAGGATGAACCTGATCAGGATATCGACGGTCTGGTCTTAGAGGGGGTCAATTCTCTTACAGGCGATCAGCCTCTGTCGGTCGCATCTACTGACATGTCTCCTTTTGAGGGACAAAATCCAGTCAGCATAAGGGGGCAAGAAAAGCCCGGGCAGAGCAATAACGGCGAGCCCGCATCCGAACAGCCGGCCAAAGATCCCCTCCCTGAATATCTAAAAGCTGTTAAAACAGCAGCAGGTTTACCGGACAATACCGGCGCAAAATTACTTTCAGCTGTCGGTACTTATGTAGATGCCATAGATAAGTCACCGGCTAATAAATATCATGGTGGCGATCACCAAAAAGTGGCCGATCAACTCAAAGAAGTGGTCGATATTGCTGAAAAGATTTATGGTCCTAAAGATCAACGCCTGCTGCCGATATTGCAAAAAGTGGCAAGTGTCTGCGTCACTAATCCCCAGCTACCATCACCGGAAAAGTCTAAATACGCCGTTAACGTGCTTGAGAAAATTTTATCAATGCAAACAGATATGGGCGAGCGCAGTAAAACTCTGGCCGCGCTTAGTTATGAACACTATAAATTCGATGATAACAAAACGATAGCTGTGGGTATTTTGGATAAAATGGTCAAAGAAGCCGAAACCAGTTACGGTAAAGATGATCAGCGCATGATACCAGCTTTGTCACAAGCATCTTTTAGACATTATGCAATGTCCAATTACCCTGAATCGATAAAGTTTCTGGAGAGAGTACGCGACTTACAGTCACGCCCCGACTCGAAAGAAAGCCCGGAAGAACGAATTGACACACTTTTACGTCTGACCCACTTATATAGATATGGCTCGCAAACTGCAGACAAAAGCGTCGAGAGACTTGAAGAAGCAATTGCTCTGGGTGAGAAAAGCTATGCCAAAAATGATCCTCGTTATCTATCCTTCTTAGAAAGAGCTGCTACACGAAGCGGGTATGCAAACTTGCATGAAAACTCAGCGGCTCTGTATGAAAAAATATATGATCTACAGACAAGTCAAAATCAAAGTGTTGAGAAACGTCTAAAAACACTGCAAGAAATTAGCACTGAGTATTTTGAAGGCAAAGATTATGAAAAAGGTGCAAGGGCATACAGACAAATTATCGAGCTGGCCAAAAAAGAATTTGCAAAGGACGACAAGGCTTTTTCCTCTGCCCTCGAATTAACCGGCTCAATGCATAGTTTTGCAAGAAGGCCGTCCAGTACTATTGACAAAACGAAAGACAATTTGGCTGCGGAAACTAAGTTAACCAGTGGATTGCATGAATTCGGCAAAGTCCTTATAGAAGCAGGCAATGCATTAGCCGCACGCGGTAAACACAATCTAGCTTTGGAAAATTATGACGCAGCTTTAGAATCTTTTCAAGGATGCTTAAATAGAGGTGTAGATTTTAATTCAGACCAGTTGGCTAGCATGCTCAGCATTAGCGAAGTGGAATTGAAGCATGAACGGATTCCCGAAAAAGAGACTGACGCGCAAAGACATAACCGTGACCGACAGCGCGAGAAAAGAGAAGACTTCAATCGCGATCTAGAGCGTTTATATCGTGAGTCTGCCGAATTCGTTTCCAAAGAAACAAATAATAAAAACCCGCATCTGCTTGCCGCTTTAGACAAAATTTCAGCCTTTTATAAGCGCCCGGATCAATTTCACTCCGACCACTCTAAGGAAGCGCTGCCCATATTGACACAAGCCTTAGCACTGGCAAGAAGTCTGAATGAACCAATGGAAAAAATTGCTGAAAGAACAGTGGCTTTATCTGAAGCCAAGGCCAGTACTGGAGACAGGGCAGGCGCTATTAAAATCTGCGAAGATTTATTTGACGAAGCTGTGAAGGCTGGCGGCACATCAAAGGCAGCATTGCTGGCTCTTAGATATCGTTCTAGACATTCAGAAGATGGCAGCTGGAATGTTGAAGGTGCTGAAAGAAAAGGCTATTTAGAAGAAGCATTGAAATTTAAAAAGCGCGAAGTCACCACGGCAAAGATTTTGAAACTGCCGGGCGCTGAAATAGCCAAAAGAATAGATGAACAAGCTCAAATTGAATTGAAACTTGAAGACAAAGAATCTGCGCTGGTAAATATGGAGCGAGCCCTCAAGCTAGATAGTAATTTGCCACGAAGCCGTGAATTTACAGAGCGACTGGCCAAAATTTATGGCGAAAAAGGTCAATTAGATCAAATGCAAGATTTACTTCACAGATCTATAGTTGCAGTTGATGAGATTGGCCTATCTGTCAGACCCGTGTCAAGCTGCGTAGAATTCGCTCAGCTGGCAACCAAACAGGGCAAGCCTGAAAAAATGAAAGACGCAGCTCAAATGCTGGAAGAAGTTAATGAAGCAATCCAAGCAAGAGAAGCAAAAGGCGCTTATATGGAAGTACTTAATGCGCTCAATCGGCAAGCAGTGGACACTCTTGCTTGGCTGGCTCCCTATTATGAAGAGCAAAAGGATTTAGTAAAAGCTGAACAAACTTATATGAGATACGAAAATAGAGCACACATGAACGACCGAGAAGGTCGCTCGCATCGAATGACAGCCTTAGCCGGACTTGTGCGAATCTATACGGCTCAGGGTAAAAAGGCAGAAGCCAAAGAAAGCAAAGATGAGCTAGACTTCTTGAGTCGTTTGAGACAGAGGGATGAATGATTGGCGAAAGATGCATTCCTAACGATTAATTCTCTGATTCATATACTTCCTTATTGCTGCGCTCATAAGAATCTCACAACCGTTTGATAATGTGAGATTAAGGGTCTTTTTAGCGGGCATTATTGATTATCTTAATCAGTGGCACCCGCTTGGCATAACTCATATGCCTCACGGACACTGGCCGCGCCCCTACGATTCCAACGATCTCTGTCGGTCCATACGATTTAACTATTCTTCTTCTACTGTACATAGCAGCGGATATTCCTTTGATCTGGCTAAACGAGTTACTTGCTCAACTTTTGCTTCCGCTACTTCATATGGATAGACTCCAGCTATACCGGCTCCTTTCTGATGAACAGATAGCATAATCAATTGCGCTTCCGGTTGGGATTTTTTAAAAATAGATTGCAGGACAAAAACGACAAATTCCATGGTTGTATAGTCGTCATTATGCAAAATGACTTTATATAGGCGTGGTTTCTTCAGCTCTTGTTTATCTTCTAGCAAAAGCTCTTGATCAGTACCTGAAATTTCATCGTCTTGCCAATCGGACGAATTGGTCATTGCATTAATCTCCAGTACCTAATTTTACTTATTCTCTGTGATATTTGCCTAAGCAGGCTAATTGTTTGCAATAGATTATGCGGTTTCGCTGTCCTTAATTCCTTAAATACGTTATGTTAGACTGCAGATTTCCCAGTCCAGTATTACCTGTCCAACCTTGATTGTGCTAATTGATTGACAAGATCAAGCTATATGCCAGAAAACATAGTTGAAGTAAAAGACTTAACTAAGATATTTAACAACATTCCGGTGGTTGACAATCTCAGGTTCAGTGTTACCAGGGGAGAAATTGTTGGTTTACTCGGTGCTAATGGAGCAGGGAAGACAACCACGATACATATGCTTTTAGGACTGACTAAACCGAGTTCTGGACAGATTAAAATCTTCAATCAAGATTTGCACCAACATAGAATAGAGTTATTAAGGCGCATGAATTTTGCTTCAGCCTATCAATCTCTTCCTCATAATTTGAGCGTCCGGGAAAATTTATATATTTTTGCTCAAATATATGGGGTAAAAAAAAGCAAACAAAGAGTTGATGACTTGCTTGAGCTTTTAGAGGTGAAAGATTTAAGGGACCAATTGACCGGTAGACTTTCTTCCGGTGAACAGACTAGAGTCAATCTGTGCAAGGCTCTGCTTAATAGTCCTGAACTATTGCTTTTAGATGAACCGACGGCCAGCCTTGATCCGTATATGGCTGACAGGGTGCGCACAATTCTTGCTCAACAACACAAGGAAAATAATATGACCATAATCAATACTTCGCATAACATGATTGATGTGCATGCACTGTGTGATCGCATTTTATTTATGCAGAAAGGCAAGATTATTTCTCAGGGCTCAGCGGATGAAATAATGAACGAGTTTGGCAGCCAGAGCCTGGATGAAGTATATATCACTCTGGCTGAAAGAAATAAAGCGAATTTTTAGAACAAAGGAAGAACATGAGTTGGATAATCATAAGGGCACTTCTGCATAAATACAGCATTATCTGGTTTCGCAATGGTTTTAGAACTGCTGACTTTATTTTTTTTCCAGTGATTGATTTGTTGGTCTGGGGATTCGTCACTAATTATATGTTGCGAGTTAGTCATGCTTTACCTGGACTAGTTACCTTTTTTATTGCAGCAATTATTTTCTGGAATGTGCTTTTGCGGGCCCAACAGGTAATATGTCTTTCTGTTCTTGATGATGTCTGGTCTCGTAATTTGCTTAATATGTTTACCGCACCTGTGCGAATCAGTGAATATATCGTAGCCTGTTATCTTATGGGTTTAGTTCAGGCAGTGTTTGTGTTGGCACTGCAAGCCATAATTGCTTATTTTGTTTGTTCATTTAATTTTTTGACTATTGGGCTTTATTGTCCTCTGCTATTTTTAAATATATTGTTTACGGGGTGGTCAATTGGATTATTTACCACCGGTTTGATTATTCGTTTTGGACAATCAGCGGAGATGTTAACCTGGGTGATGCCCTTTTTCATTCAACCACTTTCAGCTGTTTTTTATCCGGTATCTGTATTGCCGCCATGGCTGCAGCCAATTGCCCTTTGTTTGCCGCCCACACATGTTTTTGAAGGCATGAGACAGGTTATTTCCACCGGGCAAATGGATTGGTATCATCTACAATATGCATTGTTGCTCAATATTATTTATATGATTATTTCTGGTTTCATTTTTCACTATCTATTTGAATCGGCACGTGAAAAGGGATCTTTAACTAAATATTGCACTTAGTGGAGGAAGCTTCAGATATGAAAGCAAAAATGACAGGACAAGTTCCAGACACAGGCGTCTATCTTTGCCAAAACTGTCAAATTAAATTTAAGTTTTCGGGCGGTCAATTAGCCTGTCCAAAATGTGGGAGCACCGAAAGAGATAACCTGCTTATGATTTATGTGGAAAATGATCCAGAACAAGAGCAAATGTACAATGACATTGAC
Source organism: Candidatus Melainabacteria bacterium (assembly GCA_963767815.1). Lineage (GTDB taxonomy): Bacteria > Cyanobacteriota > Vampirovibrionia > Obscuribacterales > Obscuribacteraceae > CAVYFJ01. Next base: position 137,274 of record CAVYFJ010000006.1, read on the forward strand.
TGGCATGCCGGTGATTAATACGCCATAAAAATAGGCCTCGGTATTACCGAGGCCTTCAGGCTCGAAGCATTGCTCGGTTGCCTGCTGCCCAAGAGGAGTCGTCTTTAACGTGTTTCTCATTGGGTTTCTCTATGCCTATTATGCTCCAAATTAGATTAAAGAGGGCATATTTAATAATGCACTAATTAATTATGTTGCGTTTGTTCATTAATGTCAGATTGGTATCAGAGTCCGGAAAAATCAGGACCGCTGCCTTGAGAGGTGGCATTAACGCGCAAATTTACTTCCGGGCAAACAATTTCGCAGGTGCGGCATTGAATGCAATTTTCTAAAGACATGCCATGTTTTTTGACATCGTCAATTATGTCTATACGATGAACTTCTGCCGTGCAGTCGGATACACAGGGAGTAGTTTTACCAAGAGCATCATATTTGCTGATACATTTCACACAGACATTGGCATTGAATTCATCAATATGATGATTGCCTTCATGATAACGAGTGGAGGCATAAAAAACGGCATCCGGTCTGGAATAGATAGTTGCTTTATCATAGACGAGGCTCATCATATTTTGGCGGCACATAAGCAGGCACAATATGTGTGTATAGTCAGGTTTGTATTTAATTGGACCAATATTTACCAGCCTTCGATTAAGAGACAAAGCGCGCAAAGCCATCGAGAGGGGCTTTAATTGGATGCGTTAAACCTATTTTGAGCATGCCTAAATATGGATTTGATTTATCGATGCTGAGGCTAAAGAGGGTAAATATTCGCCAAGTAATTTTGGATTTTCCATAAAAGCCCAGCGGAAATATCTGTTTTTATACATATCTTTAATGACAAACTTTCATTCAGTCTTTGCTGATATGGCTCAAGAGCGGAAACACTATAGTCTTGCTTTGAGCAAGGCATCGTGTAATACTTCACTGGCAATATAACCACATTCCATAGCTCGATCGATGCCAGACAAGCTTTTTACATCAAGAGCACCCAGGGCATCGCCTAAGAAAATTGCTCCAGGAACAGCAAATTGTTTGGGTAAGACTGTAATAGCCGCCTTCCGGCAATACTGCTGCTCCATATTTAAGTAATTTGCCGCCATTTAATCATGCTTTGCAGCCAGGGATGCTTTTTATATTCTTGCAATTTTAATTGCGGATTTAAATTAGGATCTTCGACTATCTAAGCTAATAACCAAGCCAATGGTTAAGTTTATTGTCTTTCATGCCATAAACAAAGCCACCACCAAAGGTGCCATCAAGTAATGGCCAGCCTAAAGTGTGCCAGACTTTGCCGGCATAACTTTCTTTGCATTGCCAGACTTCTTTAATACCTATTGACCAGATTTGCGGGCAATCTCGCAATTTATATTCAGTCAATAACATCTCGGGAAATAAAGCCTTTGTCGCCAAAACAAGTGAATTTGGCAAAAACATAATCATCGTCACTTTTCGGTTTTTCACTGACACAAACACCAGCTACTCTGCCATTCTCAAATACGACTTTATGAGCCGAAAAACCGGTGAATAGATCAACAGTGACATTGGGTACATCTTTAGCTTTTTCTTGTACTTGATTAGCCATCCAGCCAGTCACATAGCTTAGGGTAAGCACGAGATAGCCTGTTTTATCAAGCGATTTTGGATAAGGCAAAATGCGGCATGTCCCATTTTTTTTCTATGCCGAGAACTGAAAATTCACTTTCTTCACAAACAGCTTCAATAGGAAAGCCGAGTTCTTTGTAATTGGGCCAAATTTTTTGGATAACATGCGGGTTAGAGACAGCGCCACTGACAATATGGGCGCCAAATTCTTTTGATTTTTCCAAAATAGCAATAGAAAATTCTTTGCCGCTTACTTTAGCTAGTTCAAGAAACTGATAGGCCAAAGTCAAATTAGAGGGACTGCCACCCACAAGAAGCAAATCATATTCAATGCGTGTGCTAGCGTTTGGCTGCCAACTGGCTTGAGCCTCCTGCTCTTTATGGAGTGCCTCGAATTGTTTGATCATCTCCGGAATAATTTGATAAACATCTCCGACAATACCGTAATGGGCAAATTTAAAAATAGGCGCATCTGGATCTTTGTTGATAGCAATAATCATTCCTGATTTTGACATGCCTACTCGATGCTGAATAGCCCCAGAAATACCGCAGGCAATATATAGTTTGGGCTTGACTGTTTTGCCGGTTTGCCCAACTTGATGTTGATAGGGAATCCAGCCTAAATCTACTACTTTGCGCGAAGCCCCAATGGCTGAATTAGGAAAACACTGGGCAAGTTGTCTGATTAAATCAAAACCTTCAGGCGAGCCAAGACCATAGCCGCCACTGACAATGACATCTGCTTCGGTCAGTTTAATGCCTTTGGAAACTTCACGAATAGTATCAGCGACTATTAACCGATAGTCTTCTGTCTTTCAGATTAACAGGAATATTTATTATTTTACCTGTGCGATGTTGGGTCTGGCTTTAAAGGAGTCATTACACCGGGGCGAGTGGTGGCCATTTGCGGATTTTTCCATGGCCCAAGAATTCTTGCTTTTAGACTTTCGCCAAAACTTGGTCTGATGGCATACAAGACAATTGGGATAAAGACCAACTTTGCTTGGATCGACTTTGCTTTTATGTTCATAAGGACCAATATCAAGCTCAGTGCAGTCGGCTGTAAGTCCGGTATCGAAATGGGCGGCAATGCGCGGGGCTAGATCTCGCCCTGTGGTTGTTGAACCAAGCAAAGTTGTATGAGGCGGTTCAGGCAAAGATTCAAGAAAATCGCAGACAACTCGACGGTAAGTTAAAGTACGGTATTGATAAAGCTCCGGGTGTTCAGCAACATAAACAATATCGGCGCCGTACTCAATTAATTTTTGGGGAATTGAATCGAGATTATGACCAATAACCAGACAAATTAAAGAGCGCTCCATTTTGTCAGCTAGTATGCGCCCAGCACCAAGTAATTCAAGGGTAACTGGCTGTAATTCACCTAAGATTAACTTCGGCGATTACCAGAACATCGCCTTTAGGACAAAAAGCTGTAGGACAGCTTCTTCGCTCATTTTGTTTCCAATGCCACCAGATAGTCTTTTACTTTTTCTGCAGTCAAGAAGGTCTTTAACTAAATGTTCAGGCGAATTGCCTTCGTACATACAGCAACTGCCACCAATTTCACCAACTTTTTCCGTAGCAGCAACAATGGTTGGTGATCCTTTAAGTCCGCAGCGCTCAGGATCGGCACCAATTACATCAAGATCAATAGTGCGAATATATTTACTCATTTCTTCCGGGTTGCGCATAAGATGTTGTACCCGCCAGGCGCCCCGAAATGATTTATATTCCAAAGCATGATATGAGTTGGCTACTGTCACCAAAACTGGCAGCTCGGTTCTTACCTTTTGTGTACCACCTTCGATAATCCGCCTGGCTTCAACTTTCCCGTCCACTATGGCAAAGTCTTCGCAATAAGTAATTTGTGGAAAGTTTAGTCTTTCGGCTAATTGGGGGCCAACTTGAGCAGTATCGCCGTCGGTTGTCTGTAGACCACAAAAAATAATATCTGGTGTGCCTACATAACGAAATAGTTTTATAAAGGGCATAGGCTGTTGCTAAAGTATCAGAGGCCGCCAGGCGCCTGTCAGATAATAGATAACCGCAATCCACTCCGTGTTCTAGCGCTTCCAGTAAAACTTCAGTGGCTGGTGGCGGGCCCATTGAAATAGCAGTCACAGTACCGCCATAGCTGTGTTTGGTGAAAAGAGCAGCCTGTAAAGCATAGCGATCAAAAGGATTAAGCATCCTTTTGGCTTTTGCTCGATCAATTGTGCCATCAGGATTTAGCCCTGCCTTAGCACCCTGGTCAGGAACCTGCTTGACTAGAACAAAAATATTGTAATTGCTACTTTTCCCCACGCAAATGCCCCCCAATCAATATTACCCGGATTCAAGGTGGATGAAGCTGGCAAAATGAGCTTTGTTACAGGACGCTTTTTTCAGAGATTATTTAGTTTTGGCCGATTAAGCTCAATGTACTAGACTTATTGTTAGAGAGAAGCGCTAGCAGTTAAAGAACTAATAGGCAAATGCTTCAAGCATGTTGGCTGGGGGAGAATGGTGCTAGTTATGAATAAAAGAGTTTCCAGTGAGCGACATATTGTCCCTATAGAAAATAGGCAAATTCTATACATTTTGCTTCTGGCAATTACTATTTTTACCACGGGCGCAGTAGCACTGGCGGCAGGCAAAATTCATTGGTGGGATGTGAAGTCCGGGCTAATTGAAGGTAAGCGCACCAGTAAATTTGTTTTAGTGGACGTATATACTGACTGGTGCGGACCATGTCGTCTTATGGACAAAGAAACTTTTAGTGATCAAGACCTTATTGATTTTCTCGATCAGAAGTTTATTTGTGTGAAGGCAAATGCGGAAGATAAAGGACAGGGACAAAAGTTTGCTAAGGAATATGACGTTCATGCATATCCCAGCGGGCTTGTTCTGGATCAAAATGGCAAGCTGAGGGGAAGGGTTATTGGTTTTAGAAATGCTCAGGAATACCGGTCGGTACTGGAAGATATTTTAAGCGGTTCTTGAAAACCAATATTTTTTAGTCTAATGTATTTACTGAAGACAATTCTTTTAATCCATCAAGGTTAACTGTAAGGTCTAATATTTTGCATTGCGGATGCTGGTCTTTTTGCCAGTGGGCAATTTGTTTCAGTACGTCGGTTTTCTTATCTTTATGAACTAAGACAAGTATTGAGGAGCCAGCACCGCTAAGGGCGCAGCCAAGAGATGGAGCATCACGAAGTACCTGTCGAAGCTGCTCTAATTCTGGTACGAGTGGGCTGCGATATTTTTCGTGTAATTGGTCATGCAGGGATTCTTGTAGAAGTTGATCGTCTTGCGCCTGGATGGCCGCTAAAAGCAAGGCTGTACGTTGTAAATTATGGATGGCGTCTTTATATGAGACTGAATTGGGTAGCAATTGTCTTGATTCTTTTGTGGACACCTGGCGATCCGGTATAACCAGGATCGGATGCCATTTTTTTGGCCAGGCAATTTTATGGGCAAGAATCGCTTGCTCGTCATTCGATCTGGCTACTACAGTGAAACTGCCCAGAAGACTGGCGGCAGCGTTTTCTGCGTGTCCCTCGATTTCTGTCGCCTCGCTCAATAATTTATTGCAGTCTATATTTAGACCGGTAAGTTTATTGACGGCATATAAGATGGCGATCACTACAGCTGCGCTACTGCCCAGTCCGCGAGCAATGGGAATTTGAGATTCGATGGATACCCGCATCCGATGCAATACTGATTGCTCCAATTTAAGGTAATCTTTCAGTATTTTGAGCACAAAAGCACAAGCGTTTTCGCCCAAAGATTCACCATTTGGTCCTGAAGTTATAATTAGCGGCATTTTGTCATTGCCATCAGGTAAAAGGGTCAATGTTAGCTTAAGATAAATACCCAGAGCCAAAGCAACAGTATCGAAGCCCGGGCCAAGATTAGCCGTGCTGCCAGGTACTTGAATGCTGATACTCATTTTCTTATTCATAGGGACATCACTTCCTTTAATTTGTCTATTGTTGGCGAGACTACGGGCAAATTCGTTTTGCCCAGCTTAAAAGGGGCATCAAGATCCTTGAGTCCATTGCCGGTTAATATGCAGACAACTGTGGATTTTCCAGTTAATCTTTCATTTTGCAGATACTTAATCAAACCCGCTAAACTAGCAGCGCTTGATGGCTCGCAAAAGATTCCTTCTGTTTGGGCCAGTAATTTATAGGCGTGCAAGATCTCGGAATCAGAAACGGAGTCGATCTTACCGTCTGATTCCTTTGCGGCAGTGACAGCCTCTTGCCAGCTCACTGGATTGCCTATGCGAATTGCGGTAGCAATGGTTTCAGGATTGGCAATTGGTTCACCTTTGACTATGGCTGCTGATCCTTGTGCTTCAAAACCAAACATGTGGGGAGTGTTGCTGCAGATATGCAAAGTTTTGCAGAGTTTGAAGCCTCTCCAGTAGGCACTTATATTTCCGGCATTGCCGACGGGAATAAAGAGATGGTCAGGTGCTTTACCCAATTGCTCGACGATTTCTATCGCCGCAGTTTTCTGTCCTTCAAGCCGGTAGGGATTAATAGAATTTACTGGCGTGATATTGCATTGTTTGGCTAAGCTTTCTACCAATTTAAAAGCCTGATCAAAATTGCCTTTTATTTGTACAAGTTTTGCGCCATACATTACTGCCTGGGCTACTTTCCCCAGAGCCACTTGCCCAGCAGGCAGGACAACATAGCAAGGGAGTCCAGCCTTGCTTGCGAAAGCAGCGGCCGAAGCACTGGTATTGCCGGTGGAGGCACAAATTACAGCCTTTGCCTTTTCTTCAACGGCTTTGGAAACGGCTAAAGTCATACCGCGATCTTTGAAGCTGCCTGTAGGATTAAGACCCTCTAGCTTGAAGAATAATTGCAGTTCGGGAAAGCCAAGTTGTCGAGTTAGATCAGCAGCTTCTACCAGGGGTGTATTACCTTCACCCAGACTAATAATTGGCGTGCTATGAGTGATCGGCAGATAATGTCGATATTTATCGATCAGAGATTGATTACTGTGCATTTTGAATCACCGGTTTGAGAACACGGATGCATCCTTCGATACTCTTTAGAAAATCGCACTTAGATAGTTGCTGGAGAGCCTTATACATGTCACTATTTTGTACATTTTCAGTGAGGATGATAATTGTTGCCCGGTCATTGCTTATGCCTTTTTGTAGAATGGTATTGATGCTGATACTATGAGCACCAAATATTGTGCCTATTTGACCAATCACTCCTGGTATGTCGATCACCGACAGACGCAAATAAAATGGACAGATGCATTTTTCGGCAGCAGCAATTTCTGCCAGATCAGGAGCAATCTTGAAATGAAAATAGCTACCAAAATCGGGAAGATGCATGGCAGTGGATAGATTGACGATATCCCCAATTACCGCTGAGGCTGTTGCCATTTGTCCGGCTCCAGGACCAACCAGCATAATTTGATCAATAGCTTCAGTACTAACTATGATGCCATTTTGGCTGTCTGAGACCGATGCCAAAGGATGGGTGATTGGTATTAGCATTGGATGCACTCGTACGTCCAACTGCTCATTATCTGTTCGCTTGGTAATGCCGATCAATTTTATGCGATAGCCAAGCTCCATTGCTTGTTTTATGTCTGCGGCATTAATGCAGGCAATTCCCTCTTTATATATAGAATCTGGATTAACAAATTGTCCAAATGCTAAAGCGGATATGATTGAGAGTTTATATGCCACATCATGACCGTCTATATCCGCACTGGGGTCTGCCTCGGCGATACCAAGTTGTTGAGCAAGTGATAAGACTGACGAATAACTGAGGTTGGTCTTTTCTAATTGCGAAAGAATAAAATTTGTTGTGCCATTCAAAATACCAATTACCGATATGATTTTTGTCGCTCCTAAGCCCTTATGCATGGTGGCAATTAAAGGAATGCCTCCTGCCACCGACGCTTCAAAGAAAATATTTACGCCTTTTTCTTGAGCAATCTTGAATAGGGCCGGACCATGTTTAGCCAGTACTTCCTTATTGGCTGTGATGACGTGTTTACCGCTCTCGAGAGCCTGCTGTATGTATTCCAAAGCAGGATGTTCGCCGCCCATAACCTCAATGAGAATTTCTATTTCTGGATCAGCAATTATGTCTGCAACATTGTTTGATATTGGACAGCTTGGTTTTAGCACCCGTCTTTTCTGCAGGTGGCGGACAGCTATTTTTTTCAAAACGAGACGGTGCTGTCTTGCTAACAGCCTGACAATGCCAGTGCCTACTGTGCCTAAGCCAATCATGCCCATGGCTATATGTTTGGTTGATTTAGCGGACTGGTGTTGCTTGTTCATAAATACTCCAAATGCAAAAAATCGAGCCGCTTCTTTGAGGCTCGATTAGACAAGGTAGATGATAAAGTTCAGACTATTTCTACAAGCATGTTCAACCCAGCTCCCTAAGAAGGTGCTTCTCGGTAGTTAATTGGGTTGTTGTTGCCAGGCAAGCTAGAAATTTCATAACGCCATTATGGGGTCAGCAATTGCTGTGGGTCAATATTATGTTCCATATATTAAGCGCTGCCTCATCCTCGCTTTCGCTCAGTTCGACGCGCGTATATATACGCTCTCGCTTCGGACGGCTCCTTGGTTCCAGAAGCAAGCTCAAGCGGGCGGAGCAAGCCCCGCCCCTACTACCAGTTGTCTGTTGTCCTCGCCTTGACGCGCATAGCTACGCTTGTCGTTGCCTCTCTATCCAGTCTTATCAGAAAAGGTGCGCTGGAAAAATTATTTTTGTATTGAAGCTTGCGAAGTCAAGAAGATGTCTATAACAAAGTAATCTCAGTCCACCCTTTCGGCTTCCCAATTTCCGCCACCTTCAGTTTTACCGCTTAAATAAGGGCCTTGATAATCAGGATCCGAAATCACAGTCACTTCAGCTTTGAAGGTCATCTCACGTAGAGGTATGGCATGCTTGGCCGGTTGATTATCTAGGTAGTGGCGAACAAAACTTAGTCGAGGAAAGTGATACGAGCCGTTTTTAATGACAAATCTGTTTTTAGTTTCGGTATCGATGCCGTGGCCATTGAGCTTGTTTCCATCTTGTTCGAGAAACATAGTGGAGTGGATAGTTTTAAAATTATATTCAAAGGCCAGTCGCCATTTTCCGGACAGATCCGGACTGCGTGTTGCATTGATCTCTTTGTTGCTCTTGGCATCATAGTCCGGCGCTTGTTGCTGTGCGGGGCTTTGGGTTTCGTTCATGCTTGGCGGATTTTGATTATTTTGGCTAGCTTCTTGCTGGGTGACATTTTTACTTGCTTCCCATTCGCCGGCAACCAGATTGCCGTTGCTTTCAAGCGAAAAGTCCCCACCCATATAAGGTATTTGCTGCCCGTTATCGGCAGATAATAATGAGAACTGTCCATGGTATTGCACAGCCTGGCTGGGATTAGCCTCATAGCGCTTAAGGAAGATAATTTCATTATCTTTAATAGAACCATGATCTATTTTAAAAGCGACGCCACTATCATCCTTCCCGGATCCGGAAAAGTTTTGATCGGTCTGTGTCAGTTGCATGCTGCCAAGTCCGGTCTTGCCCTGAAAGCGGAAGCCGATTTTCCACTCACCAGTTAAATCAATTGGTTTAGATAGCTGAGTGCTGGAAGCAGAATTCTGCTCTTCATTTAAACTGGGCTCTTTAATCAGATTATGCGCGGCTTTTTTGGGGAGAGAAATTTGACTGCAACCAGTTTGCACGATGCTCAAACATAAAACACAGGCTAACAGATGAAGAGGCCATCTTTTTGCACATTGGCGAATGACAAGTGGAGGGTTGGAGAATTGATTGTGTTGCTGCATTGGTATTAATTCTTGCTTTAAATTGGCAATTTGTTGGAACGATAATATTGATATTGCACTAAATTGTCTACGGTTTTCCAGGTAAGGAGGTTTTTTGTGGCTATTCCCCTTAATGCGTCAGTAACGGTCATGATGCTTAGCGGCGAACAGGTGGAGGGTGAAGTGGCAATGATCGATCAAGCTACATACTTGTGTTTAAGACGCGAAAAGGAAACTCTCTACCTGCCGTGGAGTGCAATCAAATGTGTGCGTGGGCCGGCATTGCCTGAAAGAATGATTGGTAATCCATATCCATCTCCCGGACCTGGACGACCACCTGTTGTTCCTTCTTGATCATTTAATTGCTGCAACGCTTAGTGCATTGGCTGTTAGCCAGGATAATAAACGTTCTTTTGTTCGTTCCCGCAAATAATTTTCTAATTCAGCGTCTAGGGGCTGGTGTTTGGCTAAGATTTTCTTGAATGTATCCTGAACATGAGGGCTTTCAAAGGCAATGACCAGCACTTTTTTATTTGAGCATCTTGGATCTGGTCGAAAAAGGAGCGCAGATCGGCAAGCAAATCTTCTTTATTTCCCTTGGGGATATACAAAAAGCGATCATGGGATATCTCTATCTCATCGGTCAAATCACGTAAATCTTTAAGATTACGATGGACCAAACGGACATCACCATATTCGGTATCTAGATAGTAAATATTATCTGGTGAGTCATCCTGATAAGCAAAGAGCAGATAATCAAAATCAACATCGATTGTTTTCATTAAAATTGATCTTTACTCAAAAGACGAAATCGCGGTAGTCAATACTTAATTATGGTGTGGCTGATAAGAATTTTCGCTACCATATTTTAGTAGATAGCATATAGTAACAAGCAAGACCCAGGTATTTATATTGCTATGAAGATCACTGATTTGTCAGCTAAACATTGCAGTCCTTGCACATCACCTCCTCCGCGACTAAGCGAAAGAGAAATTGGCGATTATATTAACCTATTGCCAAGCTGGCAGCTAAAAGAAGGCAAATTGGAGCGGCGGATTAAGGTTAAGGACTTTAAGGATGCATTGAGTTTAGCTAATCGCATTGGGGATATTGCCGAGCGGGAAAATCATCATCCTGATCTACTAGTTGCTTGGGGGCTACTGTCTATTTCAATCTATACGCACGCTGTGCAAGCGTTAACAGAAAATGACTTTATCCTGGCGGCGAAAATTGATGGCTTAATATAGGTATCCGTTATATGCCCGCGTGTATTAATCATGTAGTAAATCCAGGCAGGTAGCCTTGGCTGGAAATAATAGATTGGTAAATAGTATCCGGCTGTACTTTGCCAAGCTTGAGATCACGATAAATACAAAGTAATTGCACCGTTGTAATTAAACAGATGTTTTTATGTCTGGCAAACTCGATCATGCTGTCAGAAAAGTCAGCCTCTTTTCGCTGAGGAAGGGGTGTATCGCAGAAGGTGCAGGCGATTAACAATCCTTTAAGTTCCTGGCCTCGATCATCCCAGAAATGAATCATTGATTCGGCTAATTGGGCCGACTTCGACCCGTTCTGGTTCGCCCTTGCTCATGGTGACATGAGCTAATGCTGCGGGCTTGCCACCATAATTCAGGATAAACTCATTTCTAGCCGTTTTCCATTCTTCGCTAATCCAGCCAAGACTATCAAGGACAGCCTTGCAGCTCTCCATTAAGCTAGTTGGTCCACCGGTAAGCAAAGGTACTTTAACAGCATCAAGAAAATAGACTATTTGCTCGTTGATTGATATCTGGGTTTGCAGTTCCTTTATTCTCAAGCGAATAGCCGATGTCTCTTCATTCAAATTATCCATTCCAGGGAGGTAAAAACTCGTCGACCAGTTGGCATTCTGCGGTGACGGCTGGGGTGTCGTTGCTGCATCAAGACTGTTCAGCTTGGGTAACCTGTTAAGCAGGTCCTGGTTATTTCCCGTATTATCCTGGTCTGATTTGATTTCTTGTTTGGCCTCCGATTTCTTCACAATTGTGGGCTGCTTATTTTCAAAGGCCATAGCCTGGACATTTTTCTTGGTTATGTTTTGCGATGAGGGGGCTATCGGGACAGGGGGCGTCTTGGAGACAGTTGCTTGGGCGCTAGCAGATTTCAGGACACCAGTTTGAGAAGCGGCAGCTTGAGGGGAAGCACTTTGCGGAGGGGGAGATTTAGGTACGGCAGTTTTAGGAGTCGCGACTTGCTGGAGGGGAGGTTTGGCAGTACCGGCTTGAGGAGAAGCACTTTGCGGAGGGGGAGATTTAGGAGCAGCAGTTTTAGGAGCTGCTACTTGCTGGAGGGGAGGTTTAGGCAGTACCGGCTTGAGGGGAAGCATTTGCGGAGGGGGAGATTTAGGAGCAGCAGTTTTAGGAGCCGCGACTTGCTGGAGAGGAGATTTAGGCGCAGCGGCTTGAGCAGCAGCAGCAGCTGGCGCAGTAGGAGATTTGGGCGGAGCAGCTTGAGGAGCAGCAGTTTGCGGCATAGGAGATTTAGCAGCAGCAGCTTGAAGAGCGGCAGTTTGCGGCATAGGAGATTTAGGAGCAGCAGTTTGTGGGGCAGGAGTTTCAGGAGCACTTGTTTCTGGAGTTGCAGACTGAAATGCAAAAGAACTAGCCAAATACCACTGATTGATGCATTCAATCAGTGTGCGGTCAAAGTCAGGTGAATAAGGTGCAGGCAGAAAGATTACTTGCCCACCATTATCGCCGGCGTAAAGCTGGGCAGCAATACACTTTTTGGGACCAGCCAGAGCAAATACTGTATAACCATCGGTAAGAAAGTCAGTTCTAACAATGGTATTCCACTCCAAACCTGGCTGATCGAAGTATTTACTAAACGGAGAATTGCTCGCGTCTGGCGTTTTGTCGATGTTGCGTCCATGAGCGACTGTGCTCATATGGCGGACTGTATTCTCGCCGATTGTAGATTCGCCAGATTGATCAGGTACTAATCCACACAACCAAGCATAGCTATCGAGAGTTCGTGAGCTTCCCATAAGGGCAAAAGGCCGACACAAATAGTAGATCAATAACCCGCCCTGACCTAAAAATTCAACAAATTCTTGCCATCTTTGCTCGATTTGTCCGCTAATTTGATTAATTAATTGATCATCAGGGAGCCTAAAAGAAGTAACCCCCTCAGACAGCCCTATATCCACTTGTTTCAAGATATCAGTCTGTCCGCCGAAGAGATGGAGAATGCTTGATGGATTGACAATAATTACTTTATACTCGGTGAGCCGAAGAGCATTGTCGCTGGATAGGAGGGCAGATTGACCAAAGCCAGGGCAGTTTATCCTCAAAATAGACTGCGTTTGGATTGATTTTAAATCCTGCACCGTTTTCATAATTTGCTTCCTGATCAGCCCTTTATACCCTGATGATACCCAGTAAGTTTCTGCTTATCTCTGTTGCTGATAAAAATCCTGAAACTTGTTGCCTGAGTTGTTTTAAACGGGAAATTTTTACGGTTATCCGGCGGATTGTTATGTTCAAAGCTTACAACTTAGCCGGTGCATTGTTAAAAGTATGCCGGGGAGCTGATAATATTTGGTAATGTCAGGCAGTCTGATTGCAGTTGGCTCCTATATTCATAATTAGATATGGCAAAAGCTATTTATCATCGTAAAGGATTTGGTCTCAAGGACCAGATTGCTGGTGAATTGACAACAGAATACAAGTCGGACCTAATCGCTGAGCTAAGGGCTAACGGCAATACATTAGTGCGGGGGCGGGTGACTATTCGGCTGGCCGATGCTTTTGGCTTTTGCTGGGGTGTGGAACGTGCAGTCTCGATGGCCTATGAGACTCGTCAACATTTTGGGGACCGAAAAATCTGGATTACAAATGAAATTATTCACAATCCACTGGTGAATGAAAATTTGCAAAAAAAAAGCAGTCGGATTTTTGCCTTTAAAGCCCGACGGTAACAAAGACTTAAGTACAATTACGCCGGCTGATGTGGTAATTCTTCCGGCATTCGGAGCCAGTGCAGATGAACTGAAGGCTTTGACCGATATTGGCTGTGAGATAGTCGATACTACCTGCCCGTGGGTCTCACGAGTTTGGAACCGGGTGGCAAAATACGAGCAGGCTGAATTTACGGCAATCATTCATGGCAAATACAATCATGAAGAAACGATTGCTACAGCTTCACGGGCCAACCGATTTTTGATTTTGCAAAATTTAGATGAAGCAAATTGGGTCTGTGAGTACATCCTTTGCGGCGGTGACCCTGGCACTTTTCTGGAACGTTTCTCAAAGGCCAGCTCGGTCGGTTTTGATCCACAAATACATCTAGCGCGGGTGGGAGTTGCCAATCAGACCACTATGCTAAAAACGGAAACAGAACAGATCGGCAAACTCTTTGAGCGAACCATGCTCAGTAAATATGGCCCAAGTCAGTTGGATGAACACTTTATCTCGGCTGGCGATACCATATGTGATGCTACGCAAGAGCGCCAGGACGCTATGTATAGATTGATTGAGCCAGCTGTGGACTGCTTATTAGTGATCGGCGGTTTTAATTCATCAAATACCGGGCATTTGCAGGAAATTGCCGAAAGCAAGGGAATTGCTTCCTATCATATTGATGGAGTGGAGCGCATTGGTCCCGGCAATACGATAGAGCATAAAATCAAAGACGAAGGGCATTTGCAGCGAACTGACAACTGGCTTCCTGCAGGGAAAATAATGGTTGGTGTTACAGCTGGTGCTTCAACGCCTGATCAAGTCGTAGCGCAAGTAATTGAGAAAACTTGCGAGCTTGCTAATTACGTATCATAAGTGCTGCGGAAGAAACATTTCATGCCAGCAGATTTAGCAGTTAATTCACCAGTAATTTCAGCCTGTCAATGCATGCCCGCAGCGTATACACCTGTCTGGTTAATGAGGCAGGCCGGGCGATTTATGCCTGAATATAGAAAAATTAGAGAAAAAGTTGGCTTTCTTGAGTTGTGTAAGGATCCCGATCTGGTTACCGAGGTAACCATGTTGCCAATTGATCAACTGGGTGTGGATGCAGCGATTATCTTTGCTGATATTTTGCTTTTGCTTGAACCGTTAGGGATAGATTTAAGTTTCGCCAAGGGTGAGGGTCCGATAATTCATAATCCGATCGTAAAAGAAGCGGATGCTTACCGTTTGGGTGGGGGCACTATTCTTGAGGATTTGTCATATGTTTTTGCTGGATTGAGGCAGACCCGCAAGGTGTTAGGCCAACACATACCTTTGATTGGTTTTTGCGGCGCACCATTTACTTTGGCTGCCTATTTAATTGAAGGTGGGGCGGTGGATAACCTCACGCGCACAAAGACGTTTATGTATCAATATCCAGTGGCTTGGCAGCACTTGATGAAAGTACTTACTGCTGCCAGTAGTGAATATCTTCTTGGGCAAGTTAATGCGGGAGCACAGATATTACAAATATTTGATAGCTGGCTGGGCTATTTATCTCCGGCCGATTTCAGCCAATATGTTTTGCCATACAGCAAACAGCTGGTGGCAGCAGTAAGAGATAAGGCGCCAGTGATTTATTTTGGCACCGGTACGGGCAATTTATTGAGTTTAATTAAAGAAACCCAATGTCAGGTAATTGGTTTGGATTGGCGAGTTGATCTTGCTTATCAGTGGGCAAAGTTAGACCATAAAATAGCAATACAGGGTAATCTAGATCCAGTTGTTCTATTAAGCAATAAAGAAAATATTACTGGGCAAGTAAAGAAAATTCTTTCTGCGGCTGGAAATCGACCAGGGCATATTTTTAATTTGGGTCATGGAATTTTACCGGAAACACCTGTCGAAAATGTTAAACATTTAGTTAACATCGTGCATGAATTAAGCAGGAAAAGCGGTCAATGAAAAATACCATAGTAATTGTTGGTGGAGGCATCACCGGCTTAACGACTGCTTATAGACTTATGTCTGAAAAGAGGAAGAATAATCTGCCCTTAGATTTGATTTTACTTGAAGGCAGCGATCGTTTAGGTGGAGTGATAAAGTCCCAACGGCTCGATGATTTCTGGGTCGAACATGGTCCAGATGCTTTTCTTGCTGACCGACCGGAGTTAAGAAACTTGCTGGCAGAGCTTGATCTTACTTCTGCGCTATTGCCGACGGATGAATCTAATCGGCGGGCTTTCATTGCCTGCGATAATCAATTGCTTGCTCTGCCCAAGGGCTTTTTCATGATTGCTCCAACTAATTTGTGGTCCTTGATTAGGAGTCCTCTGTTCTCTACGGCTGGGAAATTGCGTATTCTATTGGAGATGTTTTTGCCGGCCAAAAGAATGTTGTTGAAGATGAAAGTGTTGCCAGTTTTATTAGTCGGCGCTTCGGTATGGAGTTATTGACTCGTGTTGGACAGCCTTTATTAGGTGGCATATATATGGCTGATGTTAATTTGTTGAGTGCAAAATCAACTATGCCTTATTTTGTTCAACTTGAACAAAAGTATGGCAGCCTAATTAGAGGGCTGATTAAAACAAGCGGACATTCTGCTAGTGCTGCAAGTGGGGCACGTTTTAATTTATTCAGTTCCTTTAGCCGGGGTATGCAGGTACTCGTTGAGCGATTGTCAGAAAAATTGACGGATGTCGAGATTAATTTGAATACCGAATTGTCAGCGATTGATCGCGGACAAGAAAAAGGTGGCAACTGACAATGAAAAATGGTCGCCAGTTGGAAGCTGATGCCATTGTTTTCGCCATACCGGCAAAGTTGGCGGCGCCTATTATTTTCACTCTAGACAAAGATCTAAGTCGAGCCTTAGACAGTATCGAAAATGCATCTTCAGTGGTCGTAAATTTGTTATACAAGCGGGAAAATATTGGCCGTGACCTTAAGGGTTTTGGTTTTGTCGTACCGACAACTGAGAAGAAAAATATTATTGCTTGTGGTTGGATCAGCAAAAAGTTTTCCCATCGGGCGAAAATCGGATACGAAACGATTAGAGTTTTTCTTGGTGGACAAATGGTACCTCATTTATGTAAATTGGATGATCAAGAATTGAAACGCTTAGCTCATGCTGAAATAGTGCCTTATCTACAAATTAAAAATCTTCCTGAGAACTCGTGGCTAATGCGCTGGCCGATGGGGCTGCCCATATATCGCATTGGTCATGCTCGCACGGTGCAAATGTTAGAGGATTGTGCTTTGAAACATGAAGGACTTTTCTTTGCCGGTGCCTCTTATCACGGACTGGGCATCCCGGATTGTGTGCTTAGCGCTGAGGTCGCCGCGCGCAAATTGCTCCTATCTGCAACATGTAATATGCTATCCAGGGCTGAGAGTATAGGAGCGGAAAAATCTGAATGCCTCAGGTAAGTAGCTTAAAAGGCAGAGAAAATAAAGTGGGACAATCGTCCAAATATAGTATTGGCCAGTCTTGGCCTGTATAGATCTTGGTACTAATTCATTTCATATGATTGTTTGTCAGGCTATACCTGATCGTGATCATTTTGAGATAATGTTTCGAACGAAAGAGGCGGTACCGTTCTTTCGACGATCTCTGACCAATCACTTTATTGATGATTCAGCGATGCGGGCTGCTTTACGCATTGTTAAAGATATGACTCATCAGGCCAGGGACAAGGGCGCAACAACCATTGCTGCTGTTGCTACCTCAGCTGTGCGGGAGTCAAAAAATGGCGAGGAATTTCTCAAACGAATCAGGGATGATTTAAACATCGATGCAGATATGCTGTCTGGTACTGAAGAGGCCAGGTTGATATATCTAGGCGTGCTTTCCAGCATGCCTGAGCTCAATGGCAAATTCGCGATCATTGATATTGGCGGTGGTAGTACTGAAATCGTTGTTGCCGATCAAACCAAGCCCGTGTTTTTGCAGTCGTATAAACTTGGTGCGGCCAGGCTGAGTCAGAAACTTTTAACTAAAGATTCTGTCAATAATGAACGAATTCAACAGGTGCATGAAGAAGTAGCAAGCGTATTGCAACCGGCGGCGGTTAAGGTAGAAGCAAGTGGTGGCTATCAGAAGCTAATTGGTACATCAGGAACGATTCAGGCGTTGGCCAAGATTGATCGTGAACTAAGTGGTTCGTCGCAGTCAGACCTTCAGGGCTGGCGACTGTCGCTGGAGCGCCTCAAGCCAATTATTTCTTATCTTGAGGATTGTGCACTGCGACATGAAAAAATAAAATTTGTGAACAGCGATCGCGCGCAGACTATCTTGGCGGGTTCTATAATTTTGTTAGAAGCGATGAAGTCGCTTTCGGCGAATGAAATTACAATATGTACGGCGGCCTTGCGCGAAGGTGTGGCCGTAGATCGCTTTTTGCGAACCGGCTGGCTGAGGGAACGTTTTGCGATTCATCAAGATCCGCGCTCAATTAGTCTAAATAATTTATTGCAAAAATATAGAGCAGATTTAAAGCATGCTGAACAGGTTGCCTATCTTGCTCATGAAATTTTCTGGCAAACACGCCAGTTTTTGCATCACTATTCCCACGAAGTGGCAAATCTACTTTGGGCTGCTGCGATGCTGCACGATCTGGGCATGTTTATTAATCGCAGTGGTCACCATAAGCACTCATATTATTTAATTAACCAGGAGGAATTGCTGGGCTTCACGCGCGAAGAGGTGCAAATTATTGCCAGCATTGCCCGTTATCATAGAGGCAGTGTACCTAAAGAAACTCATGAATCATTTAATGCGTTGCCAGCTCCAGAAAGAAAACTAGTTACCGATATGGCAGCTATTTTGCGCCTGGCAGAGGGGCTTGATCGCAGTCACCGGCAAATCATTTCTGCCTTAAAAATTAAAGATAAAGAAGGTGTTGATTTGCAAGACCGTCAACAGCAAAATAAAAAAATCGGCTCACTAATATTTGCCGCCACGATAATTCCTGGACAAGATGGCAAAGCGGAAGCCTGGGCCTTTAGAGAAAAGAAATCGCTGTTTGAAAATCAATTCAAAAAATCACTTGTTTTGGAATTGAACACAGCTGCTACGAAAGCATAATGTCATGTGATCAACGACTTGGAGCTAGTGATTGGCGGTATGTTGTTGGGCAGCGTTTGTGCTGGCAGAGTTTGCTTTTTGCGGTGTAGGTTTGTCATGAACGGCTGGACTAGTCAGTATATAATCACGCACATATAGATTAGTGCCGACTGGATTCACTTGCGGTTCACCGGCAGAGTGTGGCGCTGCTAATTGTCGCGCTAATTCATGAGCCGTGTCTTTGATAGCCTGAGCTTGCTTGTTTGCCAGTTCTGTGGCTGACTGAGCATTAATTTGGGATTGAGCCGCCACACCATTGGCTTTTTGATCTTCGTCATACTGGAAGTCGTTTATAAAACTCTGGTGAAGATGGGGGTAATTTAATGTATCATTCTCGTATTGGCGGATTCCGGCAACTGCATCTTGTCCATTGGACAGTTCATTTGAGGCGTACTTTTGCCCGGCGCTTAAGAGCTCAGTTCGTGCGGCTTTGCCCTGCTGTAAAATCGATTTTTCCGTTGGAGAATACTTGGGTTTTAAGGATTGCAAAGCTTGTCGAGCTGAATCTACGTAAGGCCCGACGTGACCAATAGAAATGCATTTAGAGTATTCTCTTGCGGCCTCATCTTTTCTTCCAAGGTAATACAGTGTATTTGCTCTGTAATAGATGGCGTCGAGATCGCGAGGCGATTTTGACTCGGCTGCGGTTAGATAAGCTAAGGCTACACTGTACCAACCTTTGTCATACGCTGCTTCACCATTTAAAATATCACTCCTGAAGCCTGCGAAGACAGGGGAGCAAGTAAGGGCATAAATTACCAGAAAACAGGGAAGCTTCTTATACATATTAGGGTGGATCTCAGAGAGATATTTTGTGTAAATGCTAAACATAAATGCCTCCAATCAATCTGTTGAGGATTTTTTCCAATTAATTGTTTTCTCGGTGGCCTTCAATCCTGTCACTACAGGGGGTGGCAGCGATGTTGCGTCATCATAGTTTATATAATTGCGGACATATAGATCTAATCCTAAAGAAGATAATTCTATGTTTCCCGTAGGGGATTTTAACTGTGAAATAAGTCCTGATGCTGTGGAATCAAGGGCATTTATTGTTTTCCACGTAGCGGTAGTAATTTGCTTATTTTGTATGGATGAATTGCTAAGAACTGTCTGAATATTAGCATCCGCTGTTTTACGCATAATTTGAGGAATGGTAGGAGCACCTAATCCGCCTGCCCCATCTTTGCCGTCCTTACCGTCCTTACCCCGACCATCCCGACCGCCCACAGTCGGATAGAAATAGTTTGCTGTTATTGTATGTAACCCATAATCGAGTGAATCATTTTTATAGAAATAACGGTCAAAGGGATGATATTTATCATTATGATACAAAAGGCCATCAGGATAATATCCTAAGAATGTCGCCAGATCATCATTGGCGTTCTCCTTGATTTTGCTAATTTGCATCCTGCCTATTCTTACGGCATCATTGATGCCGTTTACTCCTTGTTGAACAATTCTGCCTCTGGCTTGCTGTACTTCTGCGCGCATTTGTGCCAAGTTAGGTATGTCCGATGAATAACCTGATTGATTTGTGGAGGGACGGAATTGAACATTGGTTAGACGACGCATGGCTAGTGCGGAATAATCTCTGATTTTTGGATCTTCGGTGGTTTGAAAACAGTAGCTGTATTCTTGCTGCGCAAGTTGTGGCTGATCTGATTTTAAATATGCGTTGGCTAAGTAATAGTGAGCAGTTTCATTGTGCGGTATTTGGGTTGTAATCTGGCGACCAATATTGATTGTTTCTTGATAATCACCTCGATTATATGCATTAATTTCATCCTGCAATTGAAAGCTTATACCAAAACAAGGTATGTTGACCACTAATGTAATGAGAGCTGATAATGTCGAGGTTCGACATATTAAACTAATGGTGCGCATCTTTGTTCGGTTCTGCATTGAAGCACTTATGTTAATATCCTTGGGTTGTTTGGGGATTTAAGCTTACTGATAAAACGTGGAGTTTTTGTGAAGGTTTTAGTGAGATTGCTCGATTTTACACGGATTTATTGTTTTTTCTTTAATTCATCGAAAAGTGCGCTGTTAATACCTTGCCAGGCTAGGACATTGAATGGAATGATGTCTGCTATGTTTCCGTTTTGTATTGAGGCGCCAGCCTGCTCGCCAATTTCCGCGCCCCATTTGTCGCTGCTGATTTCATCACTAATTAACAGAAATGTGATTGTTACTTCCCCGGCGTAATGTAATTTCTGGCTGGCTGATTTGATCCGGGAAGCAACAGCAGGTACGTCTTGAGGCATGCCGTCCGTAATTACAATAATGATCAATGGTTTAGCCCGTGATTGAAAATATCGATCCAGTACTTGTCCTAACGGTGCAGCCAGAAGGGTATCGCCCGCCGGTGCGTAATCCGCAAAGTAGTTGGGAATGTCTTGTGCATTCACTTTGTCAAAAACATCGTATCTCTGGTTAAAAAATACCAGAGTAACTGTGCTTGCAGCTGATGCAGCAGCTTGCGTCAACTGAGACGATTGCGCGCAGCACCATTGCCAGCGGGTCATGCCATCTGGGCAATCTCTAGTGCCCATGCTTCCTGAGCGATCAACAATGATAACCAGATCATGATTTACTAAGACGTCCTTAAGTGCTCCGTGTCGGCCATTTGAGGTGTTAGCTCTCAGTGTTTTAAGATCGACTACTGTGGTCTTTAGCTGTGCGGAAAATTTTTGGCCATTCCGGTCGATTACTAGACACAGTTTATTATCAATGACCTGAGCGGAAAGGACCTGGTCCTCTTTGGCAATGTTGGCATAAAAGGCAGGCGAGCCAAGGCGAACATTTTTGATGGTTGAAGGTAACTTGGTGGAAGAAAGGGTGATTCCAGCTGCAGCGCAAGATGATCCAATAATATCCACTTGTCCATATAATAATCTTGATGTGGTCGGTGATAGAGTTTTATTAACAGTGTAATCAGCCGATAGCGCCGGTATGGAGATAAGCGAGTGAATTATCAAAAAGCAGACTAATAAATGTATA
The DNA here is from genome assembly GCA_963767815.1 of Candidatus Melainabacteria bacterium. Classification (GTDB taxonomy): domain Bacteria; phylum Cyanobacteriota; class Vampirovibrionia; order Obscuribacterales; family Obscuribacteraceae; genus CAVYFJ01. The sequence goes on from CAVYFJ010000006.1 coordinate 158,725, forward strand.
AGCTTATTCATCAACTATTTTCGGAATAGATTTTCTTCAATAGAATTCTGTTCACTGGGCTGCCAGTATTAAACAGCAGATTTGTGAAGTTATTGTGAATTGAATGCTTTAAAGGCTAAGGTTTGATCAAGGTCAAGCACAAAAAAACATCTATTTTAATTATTAAACACCAATGGGAAATATTGTTGGTACAAGGCGGCGCCAATTAGGTTGTTCGGCGTATTCTTTAGCAAATTGAGTGCTTGCGCAAAAAGTCAGCTATCTGTACTTTTTCTATCGAGCCTTGAGCGGCTTGTACCGTAAGTTCTTCTAGTTCTGCTGATTCTGTTTTGATTTCTATTTCATTGTAGGCAAGAAAGACTAAGCAGCAAGCGAGAGCCGTGCGCTTATTCCCATCCAAGAAAGGATGGTTTCGAGAGAGATGGAATAAATAGGCAGCCGCCATTTCATAGAGGTCAGTATGGAAATATTTATCTGCAAAGCCTGCTGAAGGCTGGGCTAACGCGGACTGTAATAATCCTAGATCTCTTATGCCGTCTTTGCCCCCATACTTTTGGATACGAGATTGATGGATTTCTAGGACTTCGGCAAGTTCCAGAAAACGAGGCTTCATCTGTCTGCCAGTCTCTTAAAGGCTTCACCATATTTGGCATCAATTTTAGCCAGTGTGTCCTTGAGTTCTTTTTGCTTTTTCTTATTCCTCACCGGAGTTATTAAAAGCGCATTACCGTCAGTTGCTATATCAACGGGAGTTGTCTCTGGGTTGATTCTCAGTAACTCTAGAACTGCCTTATCAATTACAAGGGCGTGGCTATTTCCATGTTTAATTAGATGCTTCATCATTTTGAGCTCACCTCTTGTAACAACATTGTATACACAAAATGATTCCCTGTCAAGATGGCGCTCGTCTGAAGTCGTTAAACACCAATGGGAAATATGGTTGGCACAAGGCGGCGCCATTTAAGTTGTTCGGCATATTGCTTATAGCTTGGACCTAAATTTTCCAGTAACAATTTTTCTTCGTATTGTGCCCGTCTGAGCCAGAGTGGTGCGACGACAACAAGTGCAAACAGACTGCAAAAAATAGATGTGCTAGCTAGTGAGGCACCAAGCAGGCACTGGATAATGCCTGAATAAATTGGATGCATGACATATTTGAAAAGTCCGGTATCACGGATACCATGATCAGGGAGTACTTCAGCGTCAGTAGAAAAATAATCTCCCAGGCAATACCAGCCGCCGATCATAAAAATCATGCCGCTAAATAAAATCAATATGCCCAGCCATGAGATAAAGGCGGCGATGCCGGTGGGCATACCTTGGCTAAGGACAAAGAACCAGGCGGGGAGAAAACCGTCGGGAGATTCGGGGATTAGCTGGATATAGATCAAAAAAGAAAAGACGATTAAGGCAACATTAAGGAGGGCCATGAATTGTGGTGCCCGTTGTATTAGGAAATTCCTCTCATATTTAATTCCAGTGCCTCGGCGCTTAAATCCGCGGATTAAAACTGGAGTAGCGACGACTATGCCAGCCGTTACTATCAAACAGGTACATATAGTGGGTAAATTTAAGTACATGATCTTTTTTCCAGGTAAACTAAACAGAAGGAAATTATATATCGCAAATCAAGGCTGAAGTAAAATTAACCTGAGACTTGTTAGGTTAGATAGAGAAAAGAGAAAAATGGCCAATCCAGATACAAACGTTATAACCACATTTCCCTCGATGCCACCAGGGGCAGCCACTACTAAACGAAGTCCTGTAATTGAGGGGCTTATTTCTCCGGACAGGTCCCGGCTGGCTTGTCGCGTGTGGCAGGGAAACCATAGTTTACCAGTTGTTCTATATCTTCACGGCGTTGAAGGACATAGTCAATGGTTTAGAATACGGCCAGCGTTCTAAATGAACACGGCATAACAATTTATGCTCCGGATAGACGTGGTTCGGGAATGAATGGACAGGCGCGCGGGCACTTAAATAATTATCGCCTTCTGTTAACCGATCTTGAGTCACACGTGCGCTATATAAGACGCCAGAACCCTGGCTGCCGACTTATTTTAATGGCCAATTGCTGGTCGGCAAAGGTTGCGGCTCTTTTCGCTCAGCATAACTATAAAAGCACCGACCAGAGTTCGATTACCCCTTTAGATGGCTTGATTTTAACTGCACCAGCAATATACACGCATATAGATATTCCTTTGGCCGCTAAATGTAAGATTGCCTATAACTGGTTACGAGGGGGCGATTGTAGCTTGAAGTTATGGCCTTTACCGATAACAACGAGTATGCTAACAAACAATCCAGTATATCTCGAGTTTTTGGAAAAGGATCCGTTGCGCTTAAAAGAAGCCACTAGCTCCTTTTTTGTGCAAACTTTTTTTCTGACTTTAGCGGCTAGAAAAGCGGCAAAGAATATTAATGTGCCGGTATTAATTCTACAAGCGGGGCTGGATGAGATTGTTGATGTTGAAAAACTGGAGGGCTGGTATGAAAAGATATTGGCCAAGGATAAGGGAATGCATGTTTTTCCGGAAGCTACTCACAGTCTTGATTTTGATAGCACCTGGTTTATGGAATATACACGAATGCTTATGAACTGGATTGTCTCCAGATAGCAGTATTGGATTGACAATGCAAATCCAGAATTTGTCTTTTTATTTAGTCAATTTACCTTTCCGCTTTGCTTTCAAGCATAGTCTGGCCAGTCGGTCTTATTCTCAAAATGTGATAGTAAAGGCAAGTATTCAAACTGATAATGGTCAGTTGGTTACTGGTTTTGGTGAAGGTATACCAAGAGAGTATGTTACCGGAGAAACGATAGAACATGCTCCAGAGTTATTAACAAATACCTATTTTCCTTGCTTGATTGGGCAACACTCTTCGAACGCTCTGCAATTGGTTATTTATTTAACAGAACAAATACAAAATCTGACTGAAAGAGGGCATGCACCCGGAGCAATTTGGTGTGCCGTGGAAACTGCTTTGCTTGATGCCGCCTGCAAAGCAGAAGGAATTTCAGTGTCCCGATTGATGAACGAGTCTTATGCTCCGAAATTAAATACCAGTATCAAATATGGTGCAGTTGTCCCTTTTGCTGCTAGAAAAGCATTGATTGCTTTGCTTTTGTTTTATAAGGTGTATGGATTTTCAACTGTCAAACTGAAAGTAGGAAGCGATCTAAAGACAGACGTAGAAAATGTTCGCTTAGCCAGATTGATTATGGGGAATGACTGCGTTTTAAGGGTGGATGCCAATTGTGCTTGGTCGCGGGCGGGAACTGTAGCATTTGCTGAAGCAGTGCAAGCCTACAATGTTGCTTCAATTGAGCAGCCGCTGAAGCCCGATGATCTTGAGGGATTGAGGCGGTTATCAGATTCTATACCTCAGGCGATTGTGCTGGATGAATCTTTGTGCACTGCAGAAAATGCAAAAGAGTATTCTAAGAGTCTAAGCAAAGTCGAATTTAATATTCGTGTCTCTAAGGTAGGAGGATTAATTACTGCTAGAGCCATTCACGATATCGCTCGGGAAGCAGGAATACGATGTCATCTTGGCGCGCAAGTAGGTGAAAGCGGTGTCCTAACTGCCGCTAATCAAATGTTTGCCTTTGCCCAGGGACCCTTTGTAAATTGCGAAGGAGCAGCCAATCTGTATTTACTGAAAGATGACTTAACTAGGGAAAACCTTACCTTTGGTTATGGCGGAATTGTTAAGTTGCCAGTTTACAGATCTGGCGAAATTAAGCCTGGATTAGGAATAACAGTTGACGAAACCAAGCTTATGCGGTTCACTGAGCAAGGCGATCATGTGCTAGCCTCTAAATCCCCTGGCTTGATGGTAAATAAATAGAATTTTTGGGTAACAAAAAAGATGAATTGGGCTAAGGTGGATGTGGCTATAGGTCAAGTGTGGCGAAAGGTGACGCATGTGCGTCGGTTTCGTTTGGCGTGCAAAGATCCGGGCTTCGCTCAAGAAGAGAAGCTTTTGCGGATTATCAAGGCTAATAAAGATACTGCGTTCGGGCGAGCGCATGGGTTTAATCGAATATCAAATTGGCGAGATTATCAAAGGCAAGTTCCTTGCGCAAACTACGAAGCCTTAAAGCCTTATATTGACGCCGCAATGGAAGGGAATAAAAATCAACTAACTGCTGATGAGCCATTCATGTTTGCCACTACAAGCGGTACTACGAGCAAACCTAAATTTATTCCGATCAACAATAGTCATTTGGCCGATTACACCCATGCCTTTCAGATATACAATTATCATATAATCAATGATTTTTATCATGCGGCAAATGGTCAAGCGCTCATAATTAGCAGTAATGATCAAGAAGGGTATGTGCCATCCGGGTTACCTTATGGAGCTGTTTCAGGACTTTTAAATCGCAGGCAATCGCCGCTCATTCGCCGTCATTTTGCTATACCTTATGAATTATGCAAAGTCAAAAATGTGGATATGAAATACTATTTGATTTTGCGAACGGCATTAGTGCAAAATATTACCGCCTTGCTTGCCTGCAATCCTTCCAGCTTGCTTTTATTGGCGGCACAGCTAAAAGAGCATAGCGCCGATCTGATTGCCGATATATTTGATGGCACCATAAAGAAATGCTATGCGCCACCAGCGGACTGGCTAGGTGCTTTTGGCGGGCGTCTGGATAGCAATCGCGAACGGGCAAGAGAACTGGATAGGATATTCAATGAGCAAGGTGTGCTTTTGCCTAGAGACAGCTGGCCGCAATTATCTATTATTTCTTGTTGGAAAGGCGGGCCGATGCCTTTTTATTTGGAAAAACTACCCGAATATTATGGAAATGTTCCGGTGAGAGATTTTGGTTATATGGCCAGTGAAGGGCGAGGCAGTATTCCTATTTCTAATCAGGGAGCAGGTGGAGTACTGGCTGTTACCAGTCATTTTTTTGAATTTGTTGCCGAAAGCGATCTTGAGTCAAAAGCACCAGAATTTTTGACCGTTTCGCAGTTACAGTTGAACAAACGCTATTACATATACTTCACTACAAGCGCTGGACTCTATCGCTATAACATAAATGATCTGGTGGAGGTTGTCGGTTTTTACGAAAAAACACCGATTATTCAATTCGTGCGCAAAGGTGCCGGTATTAGCTCAATTACCGGAGAAAAAATTACTGAGGAACAGGTATTAATTGCCTTCAGGCAAGCGGCACGCCAACTTAATCTTGAGACTATAAGTCATTTTACCGCTGAAGTGAAACTTGCTTTGCCTCCGTATTATGTTTGTTTCGTTGAGCTTGATTCTTCCTTGCCATTATCAGTGCAAGAAGAATTTGTCAGACTATTTGATCAATCTTTGCGTGGGCAAAATCCTGAGTACGAGGAAAAGCGTTCTAGCCAGAGATTGGCAATGCCCAGAGTGGAAATATTACCTGCAGGTACTTATAAACATTTGAGGCAGCAGCGGGTTATGGAAGGAGCGCCCGAAGCTCAGGTAAAAATGCCCTTCTTAAGCACTTCTTCTTCTTTCTCTAGTAGCTTGGCGCTTTTGCAGGACAATAAAATACTTGTTCGTTGAAACTAAGAGTTAATACTTCAATGACCCCAATGAAAATAGCGATCACAGGTGGCACCGGATTGGTCGGTAGTCATTTAGCCGAATATCTGGCAAGGGAAGGGTATCATGTAAGAGCCCTAGTGCGCTCTAGTATCGGGAATGAATCGTTGGCCAGGACTTTTGCTGATTTGGGCATAGAAATTAAGGAAGCAAATGTTCTGCATGCCAGTGAATTAGACCAAGCTTTTAGCGGAATGGATGTGGTGGTGCATGCTGCAGGCATAGTTGATCCTTATGCCTCACCCGATACGATCTCAGCTGTGAATGTCGCAGGTAGCCATTCAGTTTTACAGGCGGCGGACGATCAAGGTGTTAAACAGCTCATTTTTATTAGCAGTTTGTCGGTGATCACCGGCAATTGCGATCAATATAATGCTAGCGAACAGGCGCCATTGTGTAGCTGCGGTGAGCCCTATGCAGATTCAAAGCTGGAGGCGGAAAAAATTGTCAGCAATTTTGTCGGCAAAAATAAAATGGCGATTACGATTCTTAGACCTGGTTTTATTTATGGACCGCGGGAAAAGGCCTGGTTGCCCCAGTTAATAAAGGCTATCGCCAGCGGTAGAGCTGTTTTGATTGATGGTGGCGACAAGGAAACGAATGTTATCTATGTGGAAAATCTCAATCGCGCCATTGAAGCTAGTTTGTTTAATGAGCAGGCTTATGGGCAGATTTATAATTTAACTGATGGTCAAAAAATTACGAAGAAGCAATTGTTTGATGCAATCAGTGACGGACTGAATCTGCGCAGGGTAAACAAGGTGCTGCCTGGTTGGCTGGTTAAGCCAATATTCGACGTAATATCATCGGTCGCCTCACTTTTACCGTTGGAGAACAGGAAAAAATTGGCTCGTTTTTCCAGGGCTGCTTACCGATTGATTGGTGTAAATCAAGGTTTTGCAATCGGTAAAGCTGAGAAGGAATTGGGATACAAAGATCGAATACCCTTCGCTGTGGGCATGCGAAGGACGCTTAATTATTATAAGCAGGATACAATGGCTGCTTGCGTTGATCAACAGGCAAAAGTAAAAGTTGGGTAACTTCAGGTGAGTGTCAAAGACTTTGTTATTGATTATTTTCAACGACATGCACACCCTGTTAATGCCATATTGCACCTCTTTGGGGTTCCATTGGCTTTCTGGGGACTATTTCTATTGATAGGCGGCTTATGGGAGAAGGGGCTCAGCTTGATTGTGCTTGGGTATTTGTTTCAATATCTTGGGCATCGAGCACAGGGTAATGAAGTAGGGGAAGTGATTCTGATAAAAAAGGTTGGCGGGCAGTTATGAACCAACTGAAGCAAAGTAAGCAATCTGGTACGAAAGGTAATTGAGACTGTTGAGAAATGAAGATACCTATATGAATACACCAATGAAAACTGAATTTAAAAATGAGCAAGCTAAAAAGGGAAGATAGCTAATATCCTTATTGATGGCGCCAATGGTTATATTGGTTCTCATTTAGTGAATGCGCTTAGACAATCGGTTCTTGAAGGCTTGAACGTGCGTTGTTTGATTAAGCAACATGCTCAAGATGCCGAAGCGGACTTTTTGCAAACAATTGGCGGACAGGTATTCAGATCTGATTTGGCGCAAGATGAAAATATACTTGAACAGGCTTTTGCTCAGGTAGATATTGCTTGTCATTTGATTGGCAGTATTGCTCCAAGACGCGGGGAAACCCCTGAGCTTTTACATATTCAGCAAACCGAACATTTTGTGCAACATTGTCTTAAGGCCAAAGTTGGCAAAGTAATCATGGTCAGCGCATGTGGGGCGGATGCGGAAGCCAGTACCGACTACCACCGTACAAAGTGGTTGGCGGAGCAGGTCATTAAACAAAGTGGGTTGCCGGCAATCATTTTGCGTCCTTCACTGGTGATTGGCAAGACAGTAGGGAACAGAAATAGCAAACTTATTGCCCGGCTGGAGGATTTGATTCGGCATAAAAAAATGGTGCCTTTAATAGCTGGTGGTAAAAATAAAATTCAGCCACTCTTTATTGGTGATCTCATTGAAGCAATGATCACTTGTATATTTAGTGAGGAAGCCGACTCTTATGAAAATATGAAAGTGTTAGAACTGGGTGGATCTGAGATTTTGACCCTGAAAGAATTGACCGGGCAGATGATGAAAAAGATAGGTATCCACCGTTCTTTTCTAGACTTACCTCCCGCTTTGGCCATTCCGCTAGCAGGTATAACCGAAGCTACTCAAGAAGTGCCAATTCTTAACCGCGATCAAGTAAAGCTTGCTCAGCAGGACAATATCTGTGCCAATAACAAGCTGCTAACTTTAATCAAGAGGAATGCAACGACGATTGATGAAGCGCTTGATTCTTATAAATTTGGCCAACAGTGAATAAATCAAAAATCATTAGTCATGGAATTCAATAGAAATAAAATGGGAGCCCTGAATATACTGGTAACTGGAGCCAGCGGCTTTGTGGGACAAAATCTTGTGCCGAGACTGGTTAAGCTTGGGCATAAAGTTAGAACATTGGGACGATCAAAAAGTTTGCCACCTTCATTGGCAAGTTTGAACTTGGACCACTATCAAGGCGATATTGCTGATCCGACAGTGGTATTAAAAGCGGTGCAAGGTAATGACCTGGTCTATCATTTGGCTGGGCTTGTCTCTTATAAAAAGCGAGACCTTGATAGAATTTATGCAAGTAATGTTTTAGGTACGCGTAATGTGATGCAAGCGAGCCTGAAAACTGGTATTCAGCGGGTAATCCATGCCAGCTCTGTAGCTGCTCTGGGAATTCCTGATCAAGGCGAGATTGGTTCAGAAGACATAAAATATAATCTGTCTGATTTGGGGTTGACTTATTGTGATACAAAATATCTTGCTGAACAGGAAGTAATGAAGTGTGTTAACAAGGGACTGCAGGCAATAATTATCAACCCCGGTATTATATTTGGCGAAGGAGACACTCATCCTCATCATCACGCTATTTTCGCGGCCATGTCTAGAGGGTGGATGATTGGCGTGCCATCGGGCGGTGTGACGTTCTCAGATATTAATGATGTTATTGATGCTCTAATAAATTGTATTGAGCAAGGTCGCAGCGGTGAGCGCTATGCGCTGGTCAGTGCCAATCTTTCCTTTAAAGAGGCCGCTCTGGTTTTTGCCGGTATTAATGGTGTGCGGGGACCATTATTTGAGATTCCAGGCAATTTCTTGGTAGGGTTAGGGACAATAGCTGAAAATGTCCTACCATTGCTGGGCATTAATCCGCCTTTAACTCGCCAAGTCGCATGGCTGAGTCAGCACAAAATATTCTTTAGTGCTAAGAAAGCCTGTTTGGAGATCGGCTTTCAGTCTACGCCTTTTGCTCAAACAGTGGCCCGTACTTCGGAATATTATCTTGGTAACCTAAAGAAAGCCTTGTCATAAGAAGTGATGCAATTGCACTATGCAATGCATTATCTGTATGAGTCCTGGAAGTATATCTTTGTGGGAAGCTAGTCTCCTTAGAAAACAGAAGATTAACTGTTTATTCCATGTGTCATCGTTGCTCATGGAGGGTAAGATGTAATTGCTTGGGCATGTCATTGAGATTAGTGGGTAATAAAGATGAATGGTGGTCGGACAGAACAATTTCCAGACAAATTAAGGACTTATAGTCTTTCAACATTGTTTTACATAGCGCTACGACAGATAGTACGGATATTTATGCGGGTTTTCTTCTCTCTTGAATATGATGGTTTGCATTATATTCGAGAACAAGAGGCCCGATTATTCTGGCTGGTAATCATACAGGATGGTTGGATACATTAGCTCTTGGCTCCGCTTGTAATCGGCGAGTACGCTTTTTAACTGCCGAATGGGTAACAAAATGGCCCAGTACTTGGTCCGATGATTGTTGCTCTTGGCGGAATCCCGGTTCGTCCTGGCAAAGGCACAAAAGCGCTTGAAGAGGCGGTCCAGTGCTTGCAACTGGAGAAGACGTTTGTATTTTTCCAGAAGGCGTTCTTTCGATTGACGGTAATTTGGCTCAATTTAGAAGTGGTGTATCCAAGCTACACAAAGAAAGTGGCTGTCCGAATAATACCCTTTGCCATCTATGGCGGTTATGAGGCATGGCCATATAATCGCGCCTTTACCGCGTTTGCATAAAATAGCTATACATTTTGGTGTGCCTCTTTCAAAGATCGATTCCACTCTTGAGTGAAACTACCCGCGAGTTAGAAGACATGGTTGGCTTTATGAAAGCTTCGCTGGAACGCCGATATCGTTCGCAAGAAGAAAGAGAAACAAGTTTTCTGTCTTTATTGCAAGCTAAATCAGATGGATTTTCTGCTCGTCCGGCTGTGAGTATGAAAACAAAAAATGGTTGGTATGAACTTAGTTATGCTGAACTTTCGCGTCAGGCAATCAAGCTTTCTTCTTATTTAATTGAATCAGGTGATTGACTTATGGTGATCGCATTGCCATTTTGTCGGAGTCGCGACCGGAATTTGCCGTTTGTTTTTTTGGTTCTATGAGAGCTGGTGCCACTATTGTGCCTTTGGATATAAAACTAACCAGCCATGAACTAAAAGGATTACTTGATAGATTGCACTCCAAAAGTAATCTTTCATATCTAGCCATTCTAGTGAAAGTTTTTGAAGAGATCAAAGAGTCGTTTGATGGCAACATTCTATGCTTTTTAATTGATCATGATCTACAAATCTCCTTCTTATCAGTCCATGCAAAGCTCTTGCTCCACCAAAAAATTTACCATCCAAGAGAGCGATCTTTGGAAGAAGTGGCGGTCATTATCTACACTTCGGGGACAACCGGCAGTCCTAAGGGCGTAATGAATACTGTTGGCAATTTATTCTTTCAAGCCAGCTCAATTCGAAAAATGGTCAATCCCAAAGAAGGTGATCGTTTTTTATCCATATTGCCACTTAATCATCTTCTGGAATTAACTCATGGTTTTCTTGGCGTCTTGCATGCTGGTGGCACTATTTATTATAGTCAGAGCCTTTATCCCAAAGATATCATTGCTTTGATGAAAGAGAAACGCATTACATGGCATGATTGGCGTGCCATCTGTTCTATAGAACTTTAAAAAATGGTATTGAACGTGAAATTTCTAAAGGTGGCACGCTAAAAACAATATGGTGGCAAATGTGCCACTACTACTCGCTACCATAATTAAGACTCAGAAATGGCGAAGGTTTCATTTTCGCTCCCTTACATAAAAGCCTAGGCAATGATTAAAAATAATGATTTCAGGCGGAGCACCATTAGAATTATCTTCTGCCCAATTTTTTGACTTGATTGGCATTTCAATTTTGCAAGGTTATGGATTAACTGAAACCAGTCCAGTTATTACGTGTAATACACCCTATGCTAATCGGCTAGGATCAGTGGGTCAACCCATCCCAGGAGTTGAAGTAAAAATTGAAACCAATGGCAAGAGGGTCAGGAAGGAGAAATTTTAACTCGTGGACCACATATCATGAAAGGCTATTTTAAGAGAGATGATCTAACAGCATCGGCTATAGACAAAGACGATTGGTTTCACACAGGTGATTTAGGGAAAATAGATAAAGAAGGATATCTGTATATACCGGGAGAATCAAAAACTTGATTGTTCTTGGTGGCGGAAAAAAAGTTCATCCTGAAGAAGTGGAAACTGTTTTATCCATTAGTCCCAATGTAAAGGAGATATGTGTATTAGGTTTGCTGGCTAAATCCGGTGCAAAAGAAGGTACCGAAGAGGTTTGTGCAGTTGTAGTGCCTACTGATACTTTTAAGAAAGAATTTTCGGATCGAGTACAAATGGAGAAAGCTCTGACCAGCGAATTGCAAACTTTAGATATGCAATTGAGTTCGTACAAACGTCCGACGAAAATAATATTTATGGATATCGATTTGCCTAAAACCGCAACCAGAAAGGTTAAAAGAAATGAATTACTGAAGTTAATTAGCGATGGCGACGCGAATATGCTTTGTGTTAACAAGTAATGAGAATTGCTATTGTGACTCGCTTTTTTTCAATCCTAAGGTCTCTTGGCTAATATGTTCATCACTACAATGTTTGAAACTGTTTGTGATTCCCGAAGACACGCCTTCCAGTAGTCCACCCACCAAACTATGAGGCAAGGTCATCGCCCCAGCTGCGCCAATTAATAGGGGATTCGTTTTGTCACCAACTAGTTCCTGTATATCATTGTTTGTATCTTCGACCGATTCGCGCACAAAAGAAACTGGAGTGCCAATTATGACTCCAGCGGTGAATACTCCGGTTCGACGTGGCAGGCGGACAATAAAGTCACATGTTTTGCCACAACCATTCTTTATAAATAATGCAGCCTTAGCCAGCTTATTCGCAGGCTCATTGGTTGAAGTGTCTGTAGAAGCTGAATTATCTGAATTATCCGGAGCGAGGATAGTATCAGAAGTGGTTGAATGCTTTGAAGAAATTTGAATGTTTTCGGGCGGCTGAATGTTTTGGGGCATTAGAAGTTTCTGTAGCCGGGCTAATCGATGTATCAAAAGGAACTAACGTATCTGGATTAGGTTCAGCACTGGGAGGGGATTTAGTATTAGAAGCAGGTGGAGCGTCTGGGGAAGTTAATGTAACTGGATTAGTTGGAATAGTTACTGGTTGATTGTCCATCGCCGAATCATTCTCGGCTTGATCTATTATATTGGTGGTATCACCAGTGGCGGCTGTCTCAGCGGCTGCGGGCAAAGAATTGCCTGTCCCCAGAATTAGGGCTGAGAGATAGATCATTATAATGGCATTTCTTTGCATATACTCTGCTCGATTAAGACCAGGGGGCTACATAAGGTCTTTTCAATTTTTGTGTAAGATAATCCGCTTCTTTCTTGTATAACTTGCTTGCTTCTTTCTCTCCTAAATCTCGACAAGTCAAAAATCTTAAGTAAAGGAGATTGGCCATGGCAGCTGTTCTTGGATGTGTCTGATTTTGCAGGATTATTTGAGCGTTATCCAGATGCTTGAGGCAATTCTTAAAATATTCCTGTCGTTTTTGGGGGTCTTGTTCTTGGTCTCCGCGCATATAGGCAATAAGGGCTAAAGAAGACTGATCTCTTGCCAGACGCGGGTCATTTACTGGTAATTTCATCTGGTCTAATTGCCAAACTCTTTCGTAACAGGACCGGGCTTCTTCTAAGTTGTTTGTATCTCGATAAACTCCTGCCAAAGATAGTATAGTGCTTACCAATCTTTGATCATAGGCTTTATCGATTTTCTCACGCTGGGCGCGAATTTGCTTATACAGGGACAGAGCTTCATCGAGTCTATGCGAACCCCAGAAAATATTTGCCAGTGCCTCTTCCCAGTCCAAGTTGGTATTTGTCGAAACAGATTTTATTTTCCTTAGCTTTTCTATTTGTTTTCTGATTAAAAATTCTTGCGATGTAACATAGATATCGTAGCTGGTACGCTGCCCATCTTGCACTATTGCTAAATGGTAAGGCATTCTTGCGGCGGCCAGCCATAAGCAAACTATGATTGCCAGAAAGATTCGAATAATATTTTGTCGATTCAATTTAAGCTTCCATAATTCAATCAGATAATCTCAGTAAACGTTGTTTGGCGAGCAGTCCTTTAAATAGTTGCTTAAACCAGCTGGCTAATCTAGCCAGATCGGCTGACTCGATGAACAGGATATACGTTGATATAAATACGAATTCGAAGACAGGAATATTCATTGTCCAGTCAATTACCAGGTGAAAAATCAGACCAAGGAGCAATAACCAGTATCTGAATTCTTTGATCCAGATCAAAGTTCCCATAGACAATTCAATACACATCGCTGAGCAATTAAGGAGATATAACGGCAATTGGTGATCGAAAAGTAAAGGAACAGAAAACTTGGAAAAATCCGTCAATCTGCTTGCGTAGTATACGCCGTTTCCTTGAAACCAAGGATCTGAATTGATCTTCAATAATGCGGTTGATATATAAGCTAAGGAGACCTGTACCTGGAGTAACTTTTGTGCCCAGGGGGCGGATGGTGCCGGTTTAAACAAAGCTTGATGCCATGATTGCTTTGGTTTACCGATGATACAGTCAACAGAAAGGGCATCGCCTGAACGGCTGAAAAAAAGTAGGAAAAAAATAAGCCGCTGCATATCGTCTCCGGCATTGCATAGAAATGGGAATTGACGAGTTATTGAGCAATATAGAAGGTAGGTTATGAATGTGCTGAAGCGCGTAAACAGGCCTATGGTCATCATGAAAGTGGTGATCGACAGAACAATAAATATGGCTATGTGCCAGGAAGTTTCAGTAGGTACGAATTCAAACACGTTAATTAGAAAAGATTTGTGCCACCAGTAGGCGATATAATCCTGATAAGGAATACTTGGGTGTTCCCCAAATAAAACATTGAAATCTTTGCCGTACTGAGTGAAGATGTGACTGAGAAACACCAGTCCAAATGCAATACGAAATAGGGCCATTGATAAGGGTGACTGCGGCTTAAACCAGAAATCTTGCCAGTACCGCAAGACATCTCTGATGTTCATTGGAAATCCCCCGGTCTTACTTTATAGACAAAAAAATTTTTGCCGACAGTTTCTATTGGTGGCGGAATGCGCTGGACCATGTGCTCTAAAGGCGGGATATCCTGGCAGTTGTAGCTTAAGCTGACTGTGGTGGGTGGATTGCCTGGGTCAAAATAGCAGCGGGCAATATATCGAGCTATACTGGCGCGCAGCGTCTTGTAATCATCCCAGGGCATAATATCAAAAAAAAGCTTGCGTAAGCGTTCTCGCTGAAGAGCATCCCATTGACTCATTTTCTCCATGCGCGGGAATTCATAATAAGCCGTTGCTCCATCGACGAAGGTGATTATGGCGTACGGATGCAAATTGAAACTGCGGGGATTCGGACAAAACATTTTCCAGCACTGATCAATTCCTAATAAGGTTATAGGTGTTCTAGTAAATTGATTGATGAACAGTTTCAATGGGCAGTCCGGCATAATAAAGACAGTGACCGCAAGCAAATAGGCGGTTATAAAGAGGCTAATTAAAATTTGGTCGTTTTTGTTGATCAAATTGTTGGTTTATGCCTTCAGGTGTGAGAGAGAGACATTACATGCCCCAGGTGCGGTAGAAGTAATCGTGTGATTTTTTGTTTACCAAAAGGGTTTCGTTTATCATTTGTCCTACACCATGTTCGGAGCGCACCACATATTCGTATTCATCAGCACTATCGTTTAATGCTGGATCATTTGGTAATTTTTCGGCGAACCAGCAACGGCCAACCTCTTCAATGGATGGCTTGAATTGCTCAGCATCACGCAGGTGCACAGGTGTCGGAGATTTGAATCTGATCCAGCTATCAAAACCAAAACTCGAATTACTATCTCCCTTTAGATCAGATAATTGGCTCACCGGGTCGGTAAATTCCTTAACGAAGAGTTTTGCCGGTGAGAACTGTGTTGATTGTTGACGGCAATAATAAAAATATGTACTTTCCAGTATGACGATAACCAGGATTGGCACCAGCCAATATTTGATGTTTATTGTCTGAAATCCGGGTGATCTTTTTGAGGGGTATGTTCTTGGGACATTTTTTGCATATCTATTGTCTGGCTTTTCTTTAAACATCAACCTAATTTCCCATACTCGACAAATGTATTGATACAAAGATAATGATCAATTATGCCACGAATTCCGGACTAAATTCTCTCTCAGTGAGTCCTGCTTGATCAGCTAGTCTAAATAAGATCTTGACAGCTTCTTGCCCTTCTGTGCCGCAATCAACACTCAGTTCGTTCACATAAAGCTGCACATAGCGATCAGCAAGTTCTTTAGACATACCTCGAGCAAAACTAAGAGCATAATTTAAGGCTGCCTGCCGGTTATTTAGTGCATAAATCACTGACTCTTTGAGAATTCTGGTTAGATCAGCAATTCTGTCCTGTCCCAGATTACGCTTAATGGCATTGCCACCCAGTGGCAGCGGTAGATTAGTTTTTTGATACCACCAAAGACCCAAGTCTAGTAGCTTTTTCAGACCAGAATCAGGATAGCTCAGTTGCCCTTCATGAATAATTAAACCAGCTTCGACCTGACCATTTTGCAGGGCCGGAATAATGTCCTGGAAAGGGAGGACGATTACTTTTATTTCTGGTAAGTATAAACGCAATAAAAGATAGGCTGTGGTCATATAGCCAGGTATGGCAACGGTGGCTGTTCTTAGTGATTTAGCAGACATGTTTTTATGTCCTAAAACGATTGGTCCGTACTGCATGCCAAAACTAGCCCCGCAAGGCATGAGTAAATAATGATCTCTTATCTGCGGGTAAGCTGCAAATGATATGGCGGTGATTTCGTATTTGCCTTCTATGGCCTCTCTCATTCAAGGTTTGAATATCTTTCATAATCTGTTTGACGGCGAAGTTGCCTGTATCTACAGCACCACTGGCGATGCCATAAAACATGAAGGCATCATCGCAATCTGGGCTGTGAGCAAAAGATACTTGAGAGTTCTGGATCATGATAATATATCCTCTGTGAATTCTCCGCCTAATCGAAGACTAGCTTGCAGAGCGAGAATTGTTTCATGTAACACGCGGCTTAGCACAGTGCCTGGATGTAAAACAAGATCGCTTAGAATTTGGTGGGTAACGGGATCTAATATTTTTAATTGGGCTCTGGTTTCCTTGACAGAGAATGCGGCGAGACACTCTGCCCAATATTCCTCAACACTTTGCATAGCATAACCGGAAATAAAGTGTCTTTGATCTAATTGGTCTATTCTCAGGAATTCTGATCGCCTTTCATAACTAGGTGGCAGCGGATGCAGTTTTTCACAACTCTTGTATTTTTTCTCGTATGCCTCAGCGATTCGCTCTCTTACCGAGGTTGCCATAACAAAATCTACCTGGTGCCCAAATTCGTGAGCCATAACCAAATTAAGTCTTACCTCCACCAAATCACCTTTGGCATTTTTAGAGGCTTTCATGCTTGGCCCAAATTGTTTGTAGAAACTAATTTCTCGCTCGAATTCCTCTTTGTCCAAAGTTACGTTCCCTGTGCGGATGCGAGTGACGCCTGTAGCACCATGCTTCACATTGCCTAAAGAAGCATCTCCTTCGCTCTTTCTCACCACTTGCAGCAATCCGCTGGCTGACCACAAAGACATGGTCTCCAGAACATATTTTTTTTGTAGGCTATTGAGCGAATCAAAACGATCGAAATACCGAATAATTTCATTATCGGTATAAGACTTGTCTGGACGATAGAGAGGGCGCGAAAATTGATGCTGGCAGGTTTCCCCCGTGCTGGTTTTTCCCTGAAAGGTAAAGTTTAACAAGGTGTGATTATCTAATTTAAGCCTGCCAGCTTCGCCATTCTTATCTCGCACATATATTTCGGCCTTCTGTAGTAATGTTTGCCAGGTACTGATGATTGCTATTAGCGACACGGCCATTAGTTACAGTAAATGAATGGTTATTATAAATAAGGGTTCCATTTGGTCCTGCAGGTAAAACAGGCAAAATTATTTCTAGACCGTTACAGTCAATACCCCGAAAATGACAGTTTGGGATATCGTCGATTAATTCCGGCTGAGCTTGATCGTTAAAAATATCTCCTATGCTTTGTAAATAACCATCCTCAAACAGATATCCGACTGGCAGGCCATCTTTATATATTTGACCATCGGCAACAACCAGCATTTGATCGCCAGCGGTAATAAATCCGGTCGGACCTTTAGCTGAGGGAGTTTGGGAAAAATTTTCGGAAAACATAATATTTCTATTTTTGTCGCTCTTCTAAACTTATGGAGAGAATATTTGTTCTCCCTTCTTCAATCTTAATAGTCTTTCAGTATAGCGAAAGCCAGCCGCGCTAGAATCTAATGACAAAAGAATTCAAAGTGCAATGATCAAATTTAAAAATTCAGAAGCGGATGAAATAAGCCGAGTTCAGCCTGCTAGAGCAGATAGAAGGTCGCAAGCATCGTTTCCAAGACGTTCCTTGCTACCGCGTCTGGCTGTTCTCAGCATTTTTTTACTTGTAGGGGTGCTATTTGCTTATTTTCAGCCGGTAATTTTGAAGAATTTGACTTCCTTGAGTAAACGAATGGTTTCTCTACGTCTGCCGGGCAATCAGTAAACCAGAGCCTAATCCCAGTGCCCTGGTAAATTTACCAGGTGGACAATTTCTGCCAACCCTCGAGCATCCGCTTAACGTTTTGGTCATGGGTGTGGATTCGAACGGCAAAGGGACGCAGCGTTTTGTCGGTACGCGTTCGGACACAATGATGTTCGTCAGTATCGATCCGCAAAGGAACAGGCTAGCGGTTATTTCTATACCCAGAGATAGCAGAGTAGAGATAGCTAATGGTCGCGGTGGCTCAGATAAAATTAACGCTGCTCATGCCCTTGGTGGTCCGCAATTAGCCATGGCAACAATTAAACAAACATTTAACGTCAGTGCCGATCGCTATTTAGTCATTGATGAGGAAGGATTTAAACGTGCCCTGGAAGTACTTGGACCAGTTGACGTTTTAGTCGAAAAGAAAATGAATTATGCGGATCACTCAGCTGCTTTGTCGATAGATCTTGAGCCAGGGCTAAAGCAGCTTGATGCCAGACAAGCAGAAGGATATATCCGTTTCCGTCATGATGCTAAAGGTGATATTGGGCGTATTGAGAGACAACAATGGTTCGCTCGCCAATTAGCCACTAAATTTTCGGATCCGCAGACGATTCTGAAATTGCCACAGTTATTGAAAATAGCCAACGATTGTTCTGTTACTGATTTAACAGTGGACGAAATGGTCAAGCTGGTCGGTTTTGCCTGTCACCTTGACTCCCATAATATAGAAATGGCTAGCTTGCCTGGTGAGCCTGGTAGTATCAGTGGCATTAGCTATTGGGTACCCGATGCCGAGGCTGCAAGAGCGATATTTAATAAGTTGGTGCGCTACGATTCGCCAATGGACTTACCAAATAATGGTCAGGTAGCCAACGAAGGGCTGCCAGTCGCTCAGGATAGTGCCATGGCTTATACGCCTGATGTTGCCGATTCCCCCGTAGTAGTCTCTTCGGAGAAGAATCAATGCACAGCAATTATTCGTTATCCAAAAGGTTGTGAGGAGCAAGTCAAGGCTCTGGCTCTTATATTGGCTGACGCTGGGATAATCGTCAAAGGAAAATATAGAGCAGACCTTGCTGAGTGCCAGCATGAGCAAATAGTAGAAAATTCTGTCCATTCCCTGTCTTTGGATATAAATGCGATACGAACAAAATTACCCAGTCTGCATAATTGGACAAATGTAATTAATATAGATAAGCAAGCTACAGCTGATTTGATTTTTGTCGTCACACCAAGTAGCGGTTTCCCGCAGAAGTTGTCTGCTGCTAATGTTAGGCTGTGAAGTTTCAATCAATCATTTGAAATATGCAAGTAACTAGGCAAAGAAATTGGCGAACAGTAATATGGTTATGTTGCTTGTGCGAGATGGTTATTTTTTCATGCTCAACTGAACTGGCAGTTGCCGGTGATCCACCGCCTGGGCAGGAAAAAACTTCAACCGCATTAATATATAATAATCGCGGTATGGCTCGTCTTAATCATGGTGATTACGGAGCGGCGATAGAAGACTTTAATCTGGCTTTATCAAGCGATCCTAAATTTGCCATTGCATATAACAATCGCGGACTAGCGCACAATCATCAGGGCGATTATGCAGCAGCAATAAAAGATTTTGATCGGTCTATTGAGTTAAAGCCCAACAATTACTTGGCTTATAACAACCGAGGCATGGCTTATGCTCATCAGGGTGATTATTCTGCGGCCATTAAAGATTATGATCAGGCGATACAAATTAAGCCGGATGATTATTTAGCCTATAACAATCGCGGGATGGCGCGCAATTATCAGCACAACTATCAAGATGCGATTAAAGATTACGAACGTGCCTTAGAATTGGATCCTGGCAAAAGTCTTGTATATAACAATCTTGGACTTGCTTACTATCATCAACAGGATTACAAGACAGCTATTGAAAAATACAATAAATGCATTTCTATCGATCCTAAAGACGATTTGGCTTACAGAAACCGTGGGCTGTCCTATGCCAAACAAGGGAAATATAAAGAAGCGGTTAAAGACTACGACCAAGCGCTATTGATAAATCCTAACAATGCGGATGCTCTTACGTTGCGGGGCGATGCCCTCTCAAAACAGGGAGATTACAAAAGCTCATTGCAGGATTACGGGCGGGCTTTAAAAGGCTCTAGCGAAACAGAACGGGCGCATATCGAAGATCGCTAAGTGCCCGGTTGCTCTGGCTAAATCATGTGCTCGACAAGCTGTTCAAAGAGCTTCTTGTCTGGGGCAATGGTTGTTTAACCAGGGCACCTTTTTTGAAAATAGGTTCGCTGTCTTCATAAGTTGGTTGTTCAGTTTTATAAATCACACCAAGAGGAATGCGCTCATCCCATTCAAGGGACTTCTCTAGCGAACGGAAAAATTCAGAGGGATCAAATCCTTCATCCTCGAGTTTATAGACTCTTTCTTTGAAGAAAGGATAGGTATTGATCTTGTTATAGGTTACACAGGGACTGAAGACATCGATTAAAGCAAAACCTTTATGAGCCATGCCTTGAGCAATTAAATCAGTAAGTAATTTGGCTTCGCCTGAAAAACCTCGGGCAACAAATGTGGCGCCACATGTGATGGCTAAGAGCCAGAGGATTAAGAGGACTTTCGGCGTTGCCTAGGTGGGAGTTGATTTGGTGACCATTCCTTTACTGCTGGTCGGCGATGCCTGTCCGGTGGTCAGTCCATAAATCTGATTATCCATGACAATATAGGTGACATCTAAATTGCGGCGCATAGCATGGACAAGATGTCCAACGCCAATACCGTAGCCGTCTCCATCCCCGCCTGTAATTACTACTTTCATATCTGTATTAGCCAGATGAGCGCCGGTTGCTACAGGAATTGACCGTCCATGCAGACTATGTACGCCATAAGCATGAATAAAACCGGGCAAATTTGAAGAGCAGCCGATACCGGAGACAATCATCAAATCTTTTGGCAGAATACCCAGCTTGCCGGCTGCCTCTTGCACTGAGCGCAAAACACCATAATCACCACAACCAGGGCACCAGTCTGGACTAACTGGACCTTTATATGTGTCAAGCGGCAATTCAATCACAGTTGTCATCACTTCTTTATCCCCTCTAAATTAAATATTCCGTTAAAAACTATTTGCTCATCTACTTTTTCTTCGGACTCTCTTATGCACAGCATAAGTAGCACCGGTCCTCAGTCCTACCTTCATAAAGCCAGTCTTTTTACCCGAGGAGCGTTCGGTTAATTCTATGTACCAGGTTGGTTCGCCAAAACCATTGACCGCTTCCTGGACAATCTTCCCTGGGCGAAGTTTTTCAGAACTATGTGTGCGCAAGTAATGACAGGCGATTTCTCTGGCGTCTGATTCGGTAACATCAAGGCTGTCCGGTTTGCCGGCAAGAATGTCTTTGACCTGATCGGCAATTTCTTTTGGTGTATATGGTTCGCCATCATATTTATTGATATGGGCATCCATGCCGATACCGGTTTCGCTGCGAATATACCGGGCCATCTGGCTTGTGAAATTCAGCTCGACAGAAATCTTTTTCTTAGCCTTGCTCAAAACTCGCTGTAACTTCTTTGGCGTGGAAAGGATAAATATATTTGATGCAAAGAATATTGGTTTTTATACCGGCTGCATTCAACTGTTCGGCAGCTTCTTCCACTACGCCAAAAGTCGAACCCCAAGTAACCAGGGTTAGATCGGCATCTTTTGTTCCTTCCAATACTGGGTGCTGGCAATTCTTTACGCAAACGATCCAGTTTTCTCATCCGTTTTTCCATAATTTTTCTGCGGATTGGCGGTGAAGTGAACATGTCTGAAATTAGAATGCTTTCTTCATCATGATCATCACTGGCTGAGACATATAGCGTATTGGCTGTACCAGGCAAAGCTCGTGGAGAAATGCCCGATTCGGTAAAGGCAAAACGCTTATATTTGCCTTGTTCTTCTGACCAGGAATTGACAATTTCGCCGCGCTCAATTTTTATGTCGCAATTAAAAGCTTCGCGATCCACGGTTTCATGATGCTCGGATAAAAGAAGATCGGACATGATGATTGCCGGCAATTGATATTTATCGGCATAGTTAAAGGCATCAACAGTCGATTGATAAGCATCAGGAATATCACGAGGAGCAACAATTAAGCGAGGAAATTCGCCCTGAGAAGCGCCATATACTTGGAATAAATCTGCTTGTTCTGTTTTGGTGGGCAATCCTGTAGATGGTCCGCCACGTTGCACTTCTACACAGACCATTGGTATTTCCATAATGCCTGCCATACCTATTGCTTCGGTCATTAGAGCAAAGCCACCACCAGAGGTGGCACACATGGATCTTACTCCAGCAATGCCAGCACCAATGGTCATATTCATTACAGCGAGTTCGTCTTCGCCTTGCTTTACAACAATGCCGGTTTTTTGTGAATTGGCACACATCCAGTGCAAAATCGTTGAAGCCGGTGTCATTGGATAAGCAGAATAAAACTTGCAGCCGGCAGCATATGCAGCCAGAGCGATAGCTTCATTGCCAGTTGTAAAAGGTCTAGCTTTACTGCTAAATTGCCAAGCTTTGGTAATGGGCTTAGCTTCAGCTGCAGCATAATCATAACCACACTTAAGTAAACCGATATTGAGATCAATTATCTTTTGTCCTTTATGTTTGAAAGTCTCAGTGACCACTTCGTTTGCTTTATCCAAACCAAGCTGGCAGGCATTAATTACTGCTCCTAAAGCAACTGTATTTTGCATTACTGGAGCTAGAGCGCCATGCTCTTTGACAATTTCAGCTGTCATTTGACCAATTGGTAAAGGAAGAATTTTTACATCTTTTCTGACCAAAGCCGGATCACATTTCAATTTATCGCCATTGAAAACAATAATGCCACCCGCCTCAACTTCAGGCGCATGGCGTTCGAGAGTGTCTTGATTCAGAGCAATGAGGGCATTTAATTGATCGCCATGATTAGTGACCTTGTCAGCTGCCAATCCGCAACCTCAGCCAAATATGTCCGCCTCTAATAATGGATTGATAGCTATTGTAAGCGTATACACATGAGACCAAGCCGCCCGCAAATTTTAGCTAAGCGTATCGCCTGATTTATCCAGACCGTCGCCGGCAGCACCGCCAATTCCAATTGTCACTTCCTGCATTGTCTCTCCTCAATAATCAATTCAACCCAGATCAAACTGCGCTTACCTAGCTAAGCCCCGGAGGGCACAAGCAAAGGGGATGGAAAATCCCTGCTAAAGATACCACAATACCCAAAGCTAGCAAGTATTCCGCAAAACAACTTGAATAAGAAATAAGACTGTACTCATAAGCAGCTAATATTGATTAACCTGTGCAGTAAAAACTATTCTTAGTGGAGATTAATCATTTTTCTCGATTGCTTCATTTCTTAGGAAAAGCTAACCTGAGATGCAGCATGAAAAAGCAGCGAGAACGCAGCGCGGCGACAGAGCCGTGCGGAGTGGAGCGTGGAAAACGCGCGTTGAGACGAGTGGAGCGAAGGCGAGGCAGCGCTAATAAAGATCAGTTTGACTCTTCTTCCGTTTGTACGGCCGGTAAGGGCAGTGATTGCCAGTAAACTCCTAAGATAACTAGGGCGGCAAGGGCAAGTATAGCCAGCATAGAGAGAAATTTGTCATGGATACTGTTTGCATCAACAAAAGCAATACCATGAGTTTGGTGATCATCGTTTGTATGATTATGGGCAGAATGGCTAGTCATACGAGTTGGTCCCTCTAAAGTCTGGGGTGTGCCTGAATTCTGACTAAGGTTTGAATAAATAAGTAAGAAGAGTTAGACCAGCTACAGAGGCAAAAATTATCAGAGCATAATATTGTCCTCTGCCGTTTTGCAGATAGCGCATTTGATTGCCCACAAATAACGTAGCTGAACCTGAAAAATCGACTAAATTATCGACTATGTATTTATCAACAGTTTGCCAGACATTATTAGCAGCTGGCAAAAATAGCCCGTTGACCAGCCAGAGATAAACTTCATCGAATCTCCATTTATCATATGAAAATTTATATAAGAAGGCAATTAATGGTTGTTTACTGGTAGCAATATTTGTGTTGATATTCAAGCGGTGATTGAAATAAACAGCAGCGGCGAGCGCAAAACCAAAAAAAGCAAAGGCCGTGGAAACAAGCATGATTAGGCCATTCATACCTTCGAATTGCAGAGAATTACCAAAATGAATGAAAGCAGCAAAATGATTAGCTAAGGGAGCAGAATCAGTACCATCAAATTTTATATGGGCGGGGCTGAAAAAATTGAGTGATTGCCAATTAAAACCTAAATATCCTGACAGTACTGATGGTACGGCTAAAACCACTAAGCGGCAGCCAGACTACAGGCGGTGATTCATGGGGATGAGCGTCACCTCTATATTCATTTTCGAAAGTCATAAAATAAAAACGGAACATATAAAAGGCGGTCAGAAAGGCGGTAAAAATCATTAGAGCGCCAAGCCACAAATTGTATTTACAGGCGGAAGCAATAATTTCATCCTTGGAGAAAAAGCCACTTAATCCGGGACAACCGGAGATGGAAATAGTGCCTATTAAGCAACAAAAAGCAGTGATCGGCATGTACTTTTCTAAGCCGCCCATTTTTCTAATATCTTGCTCGCCGATGTAATCCATGGATAACAGCACCACTGCATAAGAAAAGCATGGCTTTAAAAAAGGCATGATTGAAAAGATGGAAAATGCCACCACTAAAAGCACCGGTTCCTAAACCAACAAACATATAACCAAGTTGCGAAACGGTTGACCAGGCTAGAATGCGCTTGATATCAAATTGACTAAGAGCAATGGTGGCGGCCATAAAAGCAGTAATCGCTCCTATGCCTGTTATGACAGCCAGTCCAATACTGCCCATATGCCCATCCGGGGTTAACCAGATAGGATAAGCCCGAGCGACTAAATAAACACCAGCAGCAACCATAGTGGCAGCATGAATCAAGGCTGAAATTGGTGTTGGTCCTTCCATGGCATCGGGTAACCAGGTATGCAAAGGAAATTGTGCTGACTTAGCCATTGGACCAAGCAAAATCAGACAAGCAGCAACAGTTAGTAGTCCGGCCGGCAAAGCCCCTGATTGATAAGCTTTTTGAATGACACCGCCTAAATCAAAACCTGCTGGTCCAACATAACCCAATAAAGTATGTCCGCCCCAGAAATCTTTTGTAGCAGCCAGAAGAATTAAAATGCCAATTAAAAAGCCACAATCGCCAATTCGATTCATAAGAAACGCTTTTAAAGCCGCTTCGGCAGCCGAATTTTTATACCACCAAAAGCCAATTAAGAAATAACTGCAAACCCCACCAATTCCCAGAAAAAATAAGTTTCAAATAAGATTAGTAGCTACAACCAATCCCAGCATTGAGCCTGTAAATAAAGAAAGATAAGCATAAAAGCGAGAATAGCCCGGATCATCGCGCATATAGCCATGAGTATAAATCTGCACAAGCAGACTAACTGTGGTCACTATAATCATCATGACAGCGACAAGATTATCGACCAACACACCCATGGATAATGCCAGTCCTGAACTGACAAGGAAGGCGAGATCAAAGTGCCAGGGAACAAGCGACGGATTAATCGAAATGGCATAGAAGAGTAAAAGAGAATATAAAAAGCCAATGGTGACAGCAGCCAATGGAAAGCAGCATGGATATAGTTTTGGACCGCCATAGCCCAAGAATAATTAGCAGCCCAGCAAGAAAAGGCAGGGCGACAATATAAGCTATGCTATGCACTAAAGTTGTTAGCTGGTCTGGCGGACAATTTTCTTTCTCCTGAATACTTATTGATTCATCTAGTTGGTTTGCTGGGTAGAAAGTTCTCTTTGACGATCGATTTGGGAGTGTACATAAAGCTAAGTCTATCTGAATGCAAGTTATTTAATTGCTCATTGACAAGCACTTCTTCATCAACGTTTAACTCGGTTCCCAACCTGTTACATTTTGTATGCCGATATTAGACAATGGTATCGAATCAATTCATTTTGTTATTGGGCAGAGTTTATACTTCAATAGAAGTTCTGAACTATAGTGGGCTAAATTGAAATCTTACTCTTGATTACTTTGGGGTTAAATGCTGTTATCTAATTTGAGCCATTCACCATTAAGCATATTGTTGCTTCTGCCCTTGATTGCTTCTTTGGTCATTGCTCTTTCCAGTGAGAAAATGGCCAGGCCACTGGCAATTGGTTTTAGCCTGGTGATGTTTGCATTATCTATGTTTGTCTGGCAAAACTTTCACCCAGGCGTGAATAGCGTTCAGTTTGAGCAGAAGCTGAGCTGGATTCAACAGCCTTTGCCAATTGAATATCCATGTTGGGCTTGACGGTATCAATCTTTGCTTGATTGTACTGACAACTTTTATTGTGCTTATGGCTGTTTTGGCCAGTGAATCAATTAAAGAGAGGCCGAAGCTTTATTACAGCTTGGTTATGCTTTTGACACTTTCTTTATTGGGTGTTTTTCTATCGCTTGATCTTTTGCAATTCTTTGTTTTTTACGAATTGGAATTAATTCCGATGTATTTTCTTATTGCTATCTGGGGTGGACCGCGCAGAAATTATGCGGCAATGAAATTTTTGCTGTATACATTTCTCGGTGGCGTGTTTATGCTCGCGGCAATCATTTATACATATACTCAACTGTTCCATGATGATCCAAGTACTACATTCAATATAATCACCCTTTCTCAGCGTTGCCCGCTATTGCCTAAAATGATCCAGGCATTTGCTTTTTTTGGCTTTTTTCTTGCTTTCATCATCAAGTTGCCTTCTTTTCCTGTGCATACATGGTTACCTGATGCGCACGTGGAAGCGCCAACACCAATTTCCATGATTTTGGCTGGACTGCTGTTAAAAATGGGCTCTTATGGTCTGGTGAGAATTTGTGTCGGCTTTTTTCCAAGTGCTATCGTTGACTACGGTCAGTGGATAATGGTCTTGGGGGCATTCAATATTGTTTGGGCAGCTATGGCTTGTCTGGTGCAAAAGGATATGAAGCGGATTATTGCTTTGTCCAGCGTCAGTCATATGGGTTTTGTTTTACTGGGAATTGCCTGCAATTTCGGCCCTTGCTTTGCAAGGGGCTATTTTCCAAATGATAAGCCACGGCGTAATTTCAGCTCTTTTATTTTTTCTTGTTGGTGCTGTTTATGAACGCTGCCATACGCGAGATATTTCCGAAATTGGTGGCGGGCTAGCCAAACATATGCCTGTGCTTTTTTACTTCTGGATGTTTGCTTGCTTAGCCAATCTTGGTTTGCCAGGACTTTCAGGTTTCGTTGCGGAAACAGCGGTTTTTTATGGCTCTTATACTTCTTTGATGGTTTCATCTTTACTGCATGCCGTTATGGCCAAACCAGCAGTGATTGTTGCCACGTTCGGTATGATTCTTACGGCTGGGTATATGCTCTGGCTTTTAAAACGGGTTTTCTTCGGACCAGAAACACGCAATTGGGCTGGACATTTTACTGATGCTACTCTTAATGAAAAAGTTGTTGCCTGGTCACTCAGTGTTGTTGTATTAATTTTGGGGATTTGCCCTTTGCTAATAGCAGTTCAATATGGCAATGCTGCTGAAGCGATTACGAATATGCTCACTGTGCGGGCAAATAGTCCAGTGCCACAGGCTATTAATAAAATTCCTGGTAATTATATGAATCCGCCGCGCGATCAGTACCGCTTACTGCCCCACAGATTACATTAAGAGCAAATGAGTTCAAAAGTTTTGTGATTGTTTTGCATGGTTGCAATCCAAGCTGAACTGCATATCGATAGAATCAGGAACACCATCCGGAAGCGGTCTAAGAGGTGCAGAACTTTGCACGGCTCTTAAGGCCATTTGATCCAATTGAGGATCACCTGAGCTTCTGGATAGAGTTAAGTTATTGATATTGCCGTCGGGCAATATTTTAAAAGATAAAGTGATTGGTTGAAATTCAAGGCCCGTGGGAGGGAACCAATGTCTTTTGACATAACGCTGCACATCAGCCATATATGGTCCGAAATCCACATCGCGAAGACCAACTGAACAGCTAGGTGGATGACCGGAGATTGTGGCTAAAAACCACAAAGGAAGCTGGCAGCCTGAGGGGGGTGGATCAAGCACTCTCAGGGATTCTATTTGTTGAATTATCATTTGGGTAAGACTAGCTCGACGACCGGGTATCGTCTCTGCTTGTTGTAATACTTCGGTCTGCCTGGATTGGTGATCGCTAGTTACTTGATCAATGTTTCCATGGCTGTCAACACAAAACTGAATCCGGATCGGACAATCTTGGTCAGTAATTGATTGGCAAATTGGTCTGATTTTATTATTGATATACAGGCAGTATTGAGATAGAGGACCTGGTAAATAGTCCGCGATAGCACACAAGGTCGATAACTGAAAGCAACCGACAAGCACTAATGTCCAGCCAGCAAGTTTTGTCATCGCCTAATACACCCCACTAATATGATTGGCAGCTTGGTTCGAAATGTTCTTGGTGTATTACATTATAGTCTAGCGTAAGTTGATAAGTGCTGTATATGGTGCCCAATCCAAGTCGCGAAGAGAAACTACACTTTTTCTGGCGGGTTGAAAAGTGATACTGAGAGCCATAATGGGCAGATTGCTTCAGGCGGCGGCGTTTCCATTCAGAAAGAATGGAAACGATTTCAAGCATTTCCGTGCCTGAGTCTATGATAAGGTATCGCTTGCGATGGCGAAAGTTTCCAGTGATACCAAGAATCTTTTAAATAATATTCAGGCAATATCTAATAAATTTGCCAGTGAAAGGGCTGTGCGCCAGAAGGCGACAAGGCTTTCTAAAGCAGACTTCGATAGCTTGAAAGAGGCAGGCTTTCTGCTAATGGCCGTGCCGGAAGAATCAGGTGGATTTTGGCGCGGTACGCCAGAATCTCTTGGTGAGATCTGCCAGTGTCTGCGTGTGCTTTTTTACTTCTGGATGTTTGCTTGCTTAGCCAATCTTGGTTTGCCAGGACTTTCAGGTTTCGTTGCGGAGACAGCGGTTTTTTATGGCTCTTATACTTCTTTGATGGTTTCATCTTTACTGCATGCCATTATGGCCGAAACCAGCGGTGATTGTTGCCACGCTCGGTATGATTCTTACGGCTGGGTATATGCTCTGGCTTTTAAAGCGCGTTTTCTTCGGACCGGAAACACGTAATTGGGCTGGACATTTTACTGATGCTACTTTTAATGAAAAAGTTGTTGCTTGGTCGCTCAGTGTCGTTGTACTAATTTTGGGAATTTGCCCTTTGCTAATAGCAGTTCAATATGCCAATGCTGCTGAAGCGATTACCAATATGCTCACCGTGCGGGCGAATAGTCCAATGCCGCAGGCTATTAATAAAATTCCTGGTAATTATATGAATCCGATGCGCGATCGGTTCCGCATACTGCAGCGGAAATTACATTAATCGAAATTGAGTTCAAAAGTTTCGTGATTCATTCAGTAAAGTTAATCAAATATAGTTAAATCTTCTGTAAGTCTTTGACGACAGCTTCACTCTTTTGAGTCTTCAAGCACTGTTCGATAAGAGCTTGGAATCTCGGCCAACCTACTATTGGATACTTATCCAAGACTATTTTCGGTATATTGCATTCTGCTTATAGACAGACAAATATTCGTGCTATAGCATCGTGCCCATCTTGGATCAAACTATTCTCTTGTCATTCTTGTATAGAAAAGCGGCGAGGCAATGATCAAAATTATGCTTTCACTCAAATATCGACTGATTGTTTTAGGATGCATTGGGTCAATGGCTGCATCTAGCTTGTGTGGTAGCGCAATTGCCGATTGCCAATCATCGACACCTACAACACCAATAACGGTAATGGATGAAACTACCAGTGTCCCTAATAGCCGCCAACTGGTGAATGGAACTGGCACCGTAGTTAATACCGGTACGCCTGGTCAGATAAGTGTCGGACTACCAAATTCCGGTGTCACCGCAGGTAGTTATACGAGCGCCAACATTACTGTAAATGCACAGGGTATTGTAACCTCAGCAGCTACAGGTGGTGGCAGTAGCGGAACCGTCACCAGTGTAACTGCAGCTGATGGCACGCTGACAATTACCCCCACAACAGGCGCTGTGACGGCAAAAATACCCAGCAACGTTGCCCTGCCG
Organism: Candidatus Melainabacteria bacterium; assembly: GCA_963767815.1. GTDB lineage: Bacteria > Cyanobacteriota > Vampirovibrionia > Obscuribacterales > Obscuribacteraceae > CAVYFJ01. The sequence continues at coordinate 188,566 of CAVYFJ010000006.1, forward strand.
GGTTCGCCAACTACCACAACACAAAATCCTCAGGACAATTCGTCAAATATAGCTACTACTGCTTATGTGGATAATGCCGCAATTGCAGCATGTAAACGACAGCAATGGTGTCAGCCCCAAGATAATGCAAGTTCTGCTTTAGAGTATTTTGGCTCTTTTGGAACCAATGGCAGTCTTGGAAATGCTTTTGCTCAAATATGTGCGGATGGGTCGTATGCTCTGGTCATTCCGTACTCTACAGGTAGTGGGGCCGGATCTATGGCTCAGCTATATCACAATGGCTTCAATACGACATCTCAGATTGCACCTCTGGGGACGTTCGTAGTGTGTCCGCAACAGACAGCGAATGTTCGTTATTGGATAGGATTTGCCGATCAATACTTGGGTAACTCAGCTATCCCGCCGAGTAGCAGCAATGTAGCTTCTTTTCGTTATTCGCCGGCAGATGGTGATACTACCTGGCATTTCGTAACAAACGATGCCAGTGGCCATTATCAGGATACGGATACTGGAATTACACCGTCCACTACGGTAAATGTTCTTCTGCAAATACAAATGTTATCGGGAGGCGGAGCCACAGGGTCTATTAATGGAACACTGAGGGCCAGTAATCTGACGCATTATCCACCGATTACCAACAGTCTGAGTTTCGTTGCTGAAACTACAAATACGACCAGCACTCCGACAACTTTAGACATAGGTAAAATACATTGTTCGGGCGGATAACAAATGCTCATGCAAGTGATTTTATTGAATTAGACAGGACTAGCATTATTGGTGCCGAGATGAAAATTTCTCTTCGTGTAACTTGTCTAATCTTAAGCCGGCTTGTGCTCATTTGCTTTGTGTCATTCATACAATTAGCTATTCCTGCTAAGGCACAGACAGTGCCCGCACCTGTTATATCAACAGTCACAGGTTCTTACGCATCACCGCTGACCGTCGCCATGACTGCAAGCATAGGTAATATCTATTTTACGACCGATGGCAGTATTCCAACTAATTCATCAACAGCCTATACTTCACCAATAACTATTAACTCGCCAACACAAATCAACGCTGTGGCATATCAGTCCGGCACTTATAGTGCATTAGCTACTGTATATTTGGATGTTGATTCTGCGCTGGCACCTTTGTTATACAATGGGCTCGCCCTTAGGCTTAGCACTTTTGGAATTGTGTCCGGAACAGGCTCTCCAGCACCGGTTACGCAGTGGATTGATTTATCCGGATGCGGAAATAATGCATTTGGTGTTTTAGGTAGTCAGCCTGCTCTTGAGAGTTCACCCAATGCTAATCCTAGTATTAATTTCAATGGTACGTCACAGTATCTCTCACTGCCTTCCGGTTTTGCTGCCATTACAACTGGTGCCAGCATTTTTTTGGTAGTCAAACCTAATTCACCAAGCACGGGTGCCCGCTTTTTTGATTTGGGAAATGGTACGGCAAGTGACAATATTTACATGTCCCAACCATCAACTAATGGTGCAGATCTTCATATTTTTAATGGTTCTACAGACAGCTCTGTTTCTTCATCCAGTGCTATCACAATTGGCCAATTTCAATTGATAGAAGGCTCTTACAACGGTCTAAATACCGCCACTATTTTTACAAATGGACTACAAGAAGCTCAGAATACCGGTATGCAAACCGGGAACAATATAACTCGCCACAATAATTTTATTGGACAGGCAAGTGGCGGAGGCGACTATTATGCAGGAAATATCGCCGAGATATTAGTATATGCTAGTCAACTTACTGCCAGTCAACGCGCAGCCGTAGAAACATATTTTATACAGAAATATCAAACATTATCCACCGTGCCGCGTACACCGATCATTAGCGTTGGCAGCGGTACTCTAAGTGGACCTACTCAAGTAACTATCACGACGCAACCTGATGTCGTAACGTACTTCACTATAGATGGCAGCACGCCAACTACTAGTTCGCCGGTCTATTGCGGCTGTCCACTTACTATTAATTACGGTCAGACTTTGAAAGCTTGTTCTTTTGAGAACGGAGTGGCGAGCAGTGTTGCTACCGCTACTTATATTCTAAACTCAAGTCAATGGCCGGCTCCTAGCTCTGGCGATATGACAGCACCAACCATTAATTTGCAATTGCCGGCGCCGACTTATTAACATGGAGAATAAAACTTTGATGTCAATCAACAAAATGATTTCTCCTTATGGATATCGACGTAATATTGCCTGGTTGCTGATTATGGTGCTCGTTTTTGCATCTAATTCTTTGCAGCTGGCTGTGGCAAGTGCACCCGAAAAAAACGGAGTGCAGAGCACCAGTAAAATAATTCACAGCACAGCTTTAAAATCATCGGTAGCAAAACGGCGACCAAGTCCGGCTGAGCTGACCAAGCCAGTCCATAGAAAACTTATTTTGTCGCAAAACCCGTCAGACCTTGAAATTTTTAATGCCCGTATCTTTGCCACTGCGCTAGTACCTATGGATAGCAAAGGCTCTCCGCACGAGAATAGCGCTCTCGCTGCGTCGTTAGTCGCATTCAAAAGTAAAAATAATCCCGAAGACATTTCTGATCTGACTAAATTCCTTGACACTTATCCTAAATCTCGTTGGCAGGCGGCGGTTGAAGAAAATTTAGGACAAGTCCGTTTCGAAACAGGTTATCTTACGGACGCTCTTAAATACTGGGCGCGGGCGTGGAAAAACTCTAAAGAACAAACATTGCCTGAACGTAAAGCAATAGCCGACCAGGCAATATCAAATTTAGTATTATTGGAAGCACAACTTGGTCTTATGGACAGTTTAGATAAACATCTATCTGAAATTAGAAAACGCACTCTCACAGGTACCGTTGAGCAGAAAGTAAAATTGGCTCGTAATGGGTTGTGGTCAATGCAGCATTCTCCGGAAACTTCTTTTAAATGCGGGCCCTTTGCAGTAAACACTCTTCTATATTTAAACTCAAAAACTATTGGTTGCAGTGGGACAATTAGAAAAGCACCGTCTACCACAAAAGGAACCAACCTTGCACAAGTAGAAGACTGGTCCAAAGAAATCGGACTTAAATTGCAGATGGCTCAGCGATCATCTGGAGCAAAAATAATTGTTCCTGCTGTGATGCATTGGAAAGTGGGTCACTTCTGCGCAATTACCGCCCAAGGTCAAGGTCGTTATCGAATTCAAGATCCAACTTTTGGTAATCAGGGAAACCTCTGGCTAACTGCCAAGGCAATTGATAATCAGACCGACGGCTACTTCCTGGTTCCTAATGGACAATTACCGACCGGTTGGCGAAAAATTACTCGTAAAAAGGCTGAAAATGTTTGGGGCAAAGGGGTAGCTTCGGGTCCGGATGGGAGCAAAACGCCTTCCTATCCAAAAACTTGCACTGTTTCGTGTGGTTGTGGATCTGGTATGGCAGTAGCGTCTGTATTTAGCATGAATGCCACGCTGAACATTGTGGATACTCCGCTTGGATACAATCCACCTATCGGGCCGAGCATGAATATTGGCATAAACTACAACTACAACGAAGGCAATCAACCGGGCACCTTTACCTTTACGAATTTAGGACAAGACTGGAGCATAAACTGGCTTTCTTATCTTACAATTGACGGATCTTCGAATATCACAGTAAGAACGCGTGGTGGTGGTTACGAACTTTACGATTACAGCGGCTCCTATTCACCGAATCTGACATCACAAGCCCGGATCGTTAATCTTGGTGGCGGCAGCTATCAGCGACTATTGCCTGACGGCAGCGTTGAGAATTTCACACTATCCGACGGCACTAACACTTATATGACATCGGTAACCGATCCACAGGGTAATGCTGCAACCATTTCTTATGACGCCTATTACAGAGTTACTAGTATTACTGACGCATCAAGCAATCCCGCCACTACGTTTACTTATGTCTCTAACACCTTCGGCAATGCCGGCTTTTACAAAATTGCCAGTATTACAGATGGTTTTGGTCGATCGGCTTCGTTCGCCTATGATTCGACTACGACGTTTTTGACATCGATCACTGATGCAGTGGGGAGTGTCTCGCAATTTGTCTACGATCCAAGTTCTTCGTTCATTAATATGATGATCACTCCATATGGTTCCACTTCCTTCTATCAATACACACCGGCTGCCGGCAATGTTTCCTATCCTCCCACAGGACTAAGATTCACCTTTCCGGATAGCAGCACTGCAGTTATAGAAAATTGGTTGGGTGAGCAGAAGCAAACATATTATTGGGACAGAGAAGCAACAGCGCTTTATCCAAGCGATCCTGCAGCGCATAATTACAGCCATTGCACATCAACAAGGTGGCTCTGGGAACAAGCAACGAATTTACAGTCTCCAGTTATAAACTGGACACGACCGGCTCTTGAAGCTCCAGTGGTTTATACTTATCCAGGGGAAACTTATCAAGATTTTTGCGGCACAAGCAATAAGCCAACGCAGATTGATAAACAGTTGACCGGCTTTAGAAATACCGCAACCATCACAGGAACAATCACCTCTGGTGATAAGTTAGGAATTAATGTTTCGGATCTGCTACTGCCTTGGACAGCTAGTTACTCTGGCAATGTAGCTGTGTATTACATTGTGCAGCCCGGTGATACTTTATCAAGTATCGCTTCGGGGTTGGCGGCGGCAATCAATTCTAATAATCTACTGCAAGCATTCGGCGTAAGTGCTACATCTGCTTCTAATGCGGTAATAATGACATCTCAATCAATTAATGCCACCAGTTATAGTAACGTCTCCAGCGGAAGTCCCACAGAAACTATTACCTTTGCCAATGGTCCTAATCCGGCAGAAAATGCAACATTTGGTGGTACTGTAAGCTCCAGTGATGTTCTCACCATTACCGTTCATGATAGCGGTCTAGGCGGAGGGCAGGAATCAGTAAACTATACAGTACAGAGTACTGATACTCTGATCACCATTACGCAAGCCCTGGCAACTGCAATAAGCGCGGACACCAACTTGCAAGCACTTGGCGTAAGTGCTGTTTGGACTGGCGTGCCTAGCGGGTCTCCGTATCTTTCTATTCAATCCAATTCGCCCAATTCAACAACATACACTTCATCAGAAAGTGGTGGAGCAACAGAGACTATAAGCCTTGCTGCAAGCACATCAGGCATACAGCAAACTACTGCCTATGATCGCAATACCCTGGGCTATATTACCCAATCTATTGACCAGTGTGGCCGCGAACTCCAATACACTTATGCAGCAAATAATATCGACCTGCTCAGCATTGATAGCCCAGCCTCTCCTAATAATTTTATGATTGGCCAATGGCAATATACTGATGTCTACGCCCCGCACCGTCCAACGTTATACACAGATGGTTCAGGGCAGCAAACACAATATACATACAATGGCTTTTCTGAACTGGCCACGATAACTGACCCAAATAGCAATACGACCACCCTAAGCTACGACGGCAGCGGTTATCTCACACAAATCCAAGGGCCTCTTTCAGGAAGCGACGATATAACTACTTTCACATTTTACGGTTACGGACCTGTAGAAACAATTACTAATTCTGAGGGTTACGAACTTACTTATTCATATGACAATTTAAACCGCTTGACCAACACTGCTTACCCGGATGGTACTGCCGAACAAATAATATACGATAGATTGGATGCGGTTTTACGTTCTGATCGGCTTGGGCGTTGGACACAAGATGCTTACGATTGTTTAGATCAACTTTCCTACGAGACAGATCCGCTGGGACGAAAAACAAACTATTGCTGGTGCGCTTGTGGTTCGCTGATGGCACTTACCGACCCTTCTCACCACACCACTACCTGGCAGCATGACCTGGAAGGACGAGTAATAGAAAAAATCTATACTGATAGCACAGCAATAAATTACACTTACGAGCCTTCCGGAGGCAGACTTTTAACAAAAACAGATGCTTTAAGTCAAACCACAAACTATTTATATAACTTAGACAATACCTTACAGCACATAACTTATTCTAATGCTGTTAATGCAACTTCGCCAGTTACCACTGCATACGATACTGTTTTCCCACGCACAATCAATATTACCAACGACTGGGGACAATACACTTATACGTATAATCCATACTATACAACCGGCAGCGCCATTACTGGCGGTGGCAGACTGACTTCGGTGACCAATAATGTTATCTCTAATTCAGCCATTACCTATACTTACGATGCTTTGGGGCGCACTACTAATCGCTCTATTAACGCTTCAAGCAATTCAACCACCTGCACATATGATGCGATAAATCGCATAACACAAGAAGTAAATCCACTTGGCACATTCGGCTATAACTATATCAATAATGTTTCTGGCTCATCGAAAGGGGATTTACGACTTTCGTCTATTAATTATCCTAATAGCCAGACTACCAATTTCAGTTATTTACCCAATATTGGCGATGAACGTCTACAGCAAATAGCCAATCTCAATCCCAGTTCTGCCACACTCTCTCAATTTAATTATGCCTACGACTCAGCTGCAGAAATAACACAATGGCAACAACAGCAAAATAGTGGTAATGCCCATTTTGATCTTGGCTATGACACCGCCAGCCAATTAACATCTGCTCTTTCCGATTCAGGCAGTGCCTTCAATGCATACATAAGCGGCACACCTCATACTGGAGATGTTGTATCAATAACCGCTTACGATGCTTCTTTAACTAGCACTATACCAGTAGGACAAGAAACAGCATCATACACAGTCATGGGTGGTGACACATCAGCTAATATTGCCACTAACCTTGCCAGCAATATCGGCACTGCTATGAGTAATATTAGTGTTACAGCATCAGCCACTGGTTCTGTAATATCAATAAGCACATCACCAAATTACTGTACCCAATTTACTTGCGCCGTTACCGGTGGTGGTGCTACTGACACCATATCTCTAAGTTCAAGTAGTGCTATTCAGTCTTTGCATAAGCAGCTTTATTACAATTACGATTGTGCCGGTAATAGAATAGGCGTACAAGCGGACAGTACAGGTAGTTTCCCTACTGGCTTAACTACTACAGCAACTAAATATACATACAACAATGTCAATGAATTAACAGCCACATCTGCCGGTGGACCAATAAGATTCCAAGGTACTACTGTTAATCCAATTAAATCAGCCGTAGTAAACATAACTCAAACAGCAACGATAGGAGGAACAATAACTGCAGGAGATGTTCTAACGATTAGTGTGCACGATAAAGGACTGAGCCAAGGAGAGAATGTTAACTATACTGTTTTAATTGGAGACTCAACAACATCAATAGCGACAGCCCTAAAGAATGCAATAAATGCCGACAGCACACTGACAGCTCTAGGAGTAACAGCAACATCATCTGGAGCAGTAATTACAATTTCATCCTCATCAGTTAATTCAACGAAATACACACAAACAATAAGCGCTGGTGCAACTGAAACAATAACGCTTGGCGGTAATTGTAGCAGCACAGCAACAATAAGCCCATCAACAGCCTTCACAGCCAATCCACAACTAGCTTCAGGTACTAACACAGCCGATGTTACGGCAGTAAGTGGTGGTGGCACCCCAGCTACTAATACTTATCCAATAACAATAAACGCTGCCACAAGCCAGTCTTTAACATATGACAGCAATGGCAACATGACCAGCGATGGCACAAACAGTTATGCATGGGATGTAGAAAACAGACTAATAAAAATTACATACCCAGGCGTAAACAATTACAGCTCATTTACATATGATCCACTAGGACGCTGCACCAAGATAGTAGAGACCGTAAGCGGAAGCATAACCAGCACCAAGCAATTTGTCTGGTGTGGCAACCAAATGTGCGAAGCCCGGGACGCTAGCAGCACGATAACAGCCCAATATTTCTTGCAAGGAGAAACGATAAGCAGCAGCAATTATTACTACAGCAAGGACCATCTAGGCTCTATTCGAGAAATCACCAATAGCAGCGGTACTATCCAGGCACAATATGCTTACGATCCATATGGACAAGTAACCAAAATAGCAGGCAGTGGTCCAGATTCAGATTTCCAATATGCCGGCTATTACTATCATGGACCTAGTGGACTGAATCTCACACTCAACCGAGCTTATAATCCTGGACTTGGTAGATGGATAAATCGAGATCCTATTGGCGAAACACTTGGAGCAAATCTTTATTCGTATGTAAATAACGAAACAATAAGTGTCATTGACCCATCTGGACTTGCAGCCGTCGTGATATGCCTTCCTCCCTGGTGGTGGCAGGCACTTTCTCCGCTGTTACCTAAAGGATTTCAACCTACCCCACCGCCAGAGCTTCCTGGAGGGTTTCAACCGACACCACCGCCACCACCTCCTGGAGGATTTCAACCTACCCCACCGCCATTACTTCCTGGAGGATTTCAACCTACTCCAGCGCCACCGCTCCCTAAAGGATTTCAACCTGCTCCTCCACCACCAGGGCCTCTTATGTCGAACCCAGACCTTCCACCTGGAAGTCCTGGTGGACCCTATGGCCCTCCCTCGCCAAAACCATTGCCAGGACCTATCATTCCGGGTGGGCTTCCGAGCGATGAAACACGCGAGGGTAACAGAACATATGGCGGCGGCAATAAGCCACCATATGAAGAGTTAATACCGCCCGGCTGGTGGGAACGCATAAATAAGCCGTATATAAATAATTAGTTACATAAGAACTATCGTGTACACTGATCAATGGCAATATTTATGTTTTCGATTTGATCTTCTATATTTTTTCTTTCTGCGGCAGGAATTGCATCACACAGTCGCATTAAGAAGAGCGCTGAAAGACGATCAAAAAGATGTTCATTAGATAATTTTTCATAATGCGTGAGGGCTTTTTGTAGAAAAGGAAAAGCTTGATTTGGACCGTTGATTAAATGCTCAGCCTCTCCCAGGTTGTGGAATAATAAGGCAAGACGCAATTCTTCTTTTGGTCCTTGTAATTCATTTTCAATAGCAGATTCGAGTATATTTCGTGCTAGCTCCGGGCGTTTACTGTAGATGTAGGTATGTGCCAGATCAAGCATAATTTCCATTTTCAATGGATGATGATCTACCAAACGCCTTTCTAGTATTTCTAACGTACTTTTCAACCAACGTTCAGCATTGTCGAATTCCCCTTTGCGGAAGCAGAGTGAGGCTTCACATTGATAAATTCGAGACTGTTCCCAAAAATCATTTGGACAATGCTCTCTAACGATCTCTTTTCCTTTATTAAAAGCCTTTTCAACAATAGGAAACCAAGACGTTATAGGCTCACAGCAGGATACGCGCACAAAGGACAATAATGCATGTACAACATATTTTTGATTGGATGCATCGCTGCGGGATGCGAGTTCGGCTACTTCTCTAAGGGTACGTAGTGATTCAGTCCATTCAGAAGAACCAATTCGATTTGAAATACATCCCAGGGTGGCTTTTGCAAGTTGAATAGGTATATTTGCTCCTGGTTCTGTACTCGCAACACTTGAAGCAAAGGTATCTGCAAATTCAAATGACGTGTAGGCTTGCCGATATTCACGAGATAGTGTTTCAGTAATTCCTAATATTATCAGTGCAAACATAGACAACTTCGGATCAATTTTGTCAAACGTCTGTCTAGTAAAAGTAGTATCCCATTTCCTTTTTATTTCTGCAGTTTGATCATTCAGAATGAACTCTGTATATTCTTGCAGTACGAGCGCCAATTCAGCGTCATTTTTCGTTTTATAATCCAAATCCCTCAATGGCAAATGCCTAATAAGAAATAGATTCAAACTGTCTAATATGTATCTATGCATTAATTATACTCTTTAATTAGCAATCATTCTAACAAAACTTAAATTATTGACTTGGATTGAATCGGAAATCAGAAAGCAGGAAACAATAATTAATACTAGTTATTATTATACCTAAAGTCCAGTCTGCAGGGGCTACCGCTCTATTAACGCTTCAAGCAATTCAACCACCTGCACATATGATGCGATAAATCGCATAACACAAGAAGTAAATCCACTTGGCACATTCGGCTATAACTATATCAATAATGTTTCTGGCTCATCGAAAGGGGATTTACGACTTTCGTCTATTAATTATCCTAATAGCCAGACTACCAATTTCAGTTATTTACCCAATATTGGCGATGAACGTCTACAGCAAATAGCCAATCTCAATCCCAGTTCTGCCACACTCTCTCAATTTAATTATGCCTACGACTCAGCTGCAGAAATAACACAATGGCAACAACAGCAAAATAGTGGTAATGCCCATTTTGATCTTGGCTATGACACCGCCAGCCAATTAACATCTGCTCTTTCCGATTCAGGCAGTGCCTTCAATGCATACATAAGCGGCACACCTCATACTGGAGATGTTGTATCAATAACCGCTTACGATGCTTCTTTAACTAGCACTATACCAGTAGGACAAGAAACAGCATCATACACAGTCATGGGTGGTGACACATCAGCTAATATTGCCACTAACCTTGCCAGCAATATCGGCACTGCTATGAGTAATATTAGTGTTACAGCATCAGCCACTGGTTCTGTAATATCAATAAGCACATCACCAAATTACTGTACCCAATTTACTTGCGCCGTTACCGGTGGTGGTGCTACTGACACCATATCTCTAAGTTCAAGTAGTGCTATTCAGTCTTTGCATAAGCAGCTTTATTACAATTACGATTGTGCCGGTAATAGAATAGGCGTACAAGCGGACAGTACAGGTAGTTTCCCTACTGGCTTAACTACTACAGCAACTAAATATACATACAACAATGTCAATGAATTAACAGCCACATCTGCCGGTGGACCAATAAGATTCCAAGGTACTACTGTTAATCCAATTAAATCAGCCGTAGTAAACATAACTCAAACAGCAACGATAGGAGGAACAATAACTGCAGGAGATGTTCTAACGATTAGTGTGCACGATAAAGGACTGAGCCAAGGAGAGAATGTTAACTATACTGTTTTAATTGGAGACTCAACAACATCAATAGCGACAGCCCTAAAGAATGCAATAAATGCCGACAGCACACTGACAGCTCTAGGAGTAACAGCAACATCATCTGGAGCAGTAATTACAATTTCATCCTCATCAGTTAATTCAACGAAATACACACAAACAATAAGCGCTGGTGCAACTGAAACAATAACGCTTGGCGGTAATTGTAGCAGCACAGCAACAATAAGCCCATCAACAGCCTTCACAGCCAATCCACAACTAGCTTCAGGTACTAACACAGCCGATGTTACGGCAGTAAGTGGTGGTGGCACCCCAGCTACTAATACTTATCCAATAACAATAAACGCTGCCACAAGCCAGTCTTTAACATATGACAGCAATGGCAACATGACCAGCGATGGCACAAACAGTTATGCATGGGATGTAGAAAACAGACTAATAAAAATTACATACCCAGGCGTAAACAATTACAGCTCATTTACATATGATCCACTAGGACGCTGCACCAAGATAGTAGAGACCGTAAGCGGAAGCATAACCAGCACCAAGCAATTTGTCTGGTGTGGCAACCAAATGTGCGAAGCCCGGGACGCTAGCAGCACGATAACAGCCCAATATTTCTTGCAAGGAGAAACGATAAGCAGCAGCAATTATTACTACAGCAAGGACCATCTAGGCTCTATTCGAGAAATCACCAATAGCAGCGGTACTATCCAGGCACAATATGCTTACGATCCATATGGACAAGTAACCAAAATAGCAGGCAGTGGTCCAGATTCAGATTTCCAATATGCCGGCTATTACTATCATGGACCTAGTGGACTGAATCTCACACTCAACCGAGCTTATAATCCTGGACTTGGTAGATGGATAAATCGAGATCCTATTCAAGATTTAACGGCTGTGGCGATCCGTTCATATTCAGAATTGATGAACTATAAAAATTCCATGATGAGCGGATCGTCAATTATGTATAGTGCTGCTGGAAGCCAGAACAATCTTTCTGTTTTATCGATAAATAAAATAGAGACTAAAACTGGGACTGACTCCCAACCGGTAAATGTGCAAGTTTCGAAGATATTCAATCACGTCTGGTATGTTTACGTTGAAAATAATCCAATATCCAAGACCGATCCATCTGGTTTAGATGCATGTTCGGCGCCAGGAGGAAATGGAATGGGAGAGAGCGGAGGTAGCGGTGATCTATTTCAAAAATGTTGGAATGCGTGTATTGGTGCTAAAAGTTGGGCAGTATTTGTTAATTGTTTAAATAACTGTTTGAGAGCTGGTGGTTTTGGAAGCTAATATAAAGGAGCAAAATGAAAATTACGGTACAGCTTGGCAATTCAAATGAACCAACTTCCAGCATTAATTTGACCATATCAGCCAACGATCCAACAGTAGGTGAAGTTTTGGTGACATTAAGACAAGAACTCAGTCCTTGGTATCTGGCCGTGATGGAGAGAGGAATTGATGGTTTACAGGGTGACGATGGTATAGATTCGGTTGCGGGAGGAATTGATTCATTGCCCCAAAAAGCGTCCTTATTTTTAGCTCAACAAAGTGAGGATGGCTTAAAGAAGCTTGATGAACATAGGCACGTGAGCGAATACGCAATCACTAACGGCTCTGTTATATGGCTCATGTGTTCCCCAAGAGGACTTGATAAATAAAAACAGATATTTAAAGATCGCTTTGTATTGTTGACTGCACACCCCCTCCCTGCTAATCCGGATAACAATCAGCCAGATAATTCTGGAGATACTCCGCTAGGAGGAGGGATTGGAGGAGGGGACGGTACGCCAAGACCTCCAAAATCGAAGTTTCCATGGACATGGCCTGACGATGATGATGACAACAATCCTCCTCCCAGCCCTAGTGGTAAAAATAGAGGTACTGGCGATGAGGATACTGCTGGCGGCGGTGGTGGTGGCCGTCGCAATAGCACTGACAGACCCCCGACTGATCGAGCGAGGCAGAAAAAGAGCATTTTCCACCATAGCCTACTAAGTAATTAACCTCGTCCATATAAGTTGCAACATTGTAAAAGCTCTCAGCACGCAAAAAGTAGCTATCCTTCGGTTTTTCAAAACTTTTAGTGATCTTCAAATAATTGTGGAGTTCAGATATCGTATTCGCGGTTTCAAATTGAACGTTTTTTGTGCCTCCTTCACGACCAAATCCCATAGTTACTGCAATGGCTTCAAGGAGAGTCGATTTGCCGGTACCATTTTCTCCAACTAGAAATGTGACATCCTCGTGAAAGTCAAGCTGTTCAATGCTACAAATAGCAGGAATATTAAATGGATAACAATCCCGATTAAAACCTTGTTTTAAACCAATAGAGCGCAGATAAGGTTTGGCTTTCATAATATGCAATTGGATTAAGCCCTGTCCACTTGACGAAACAAGATGAAATAGCGAGAGAAAACAAATTTATAGAAAGTCTCCACAATATCCTTTGAGGTGATATGAAGAAACTTTCAAGGCATGATAGCAAGTGCCTACAAAATAGACGAATAGGCACGTTAATGTAAGAAAGGAAATCAATTTCTTTACCCGACTCATATGTGTTCTTCTAACGAACCCACGGATAGCTACAAGTTTCATTATTCAGTCCTCAATTTAACCCCCGTATTTTAGAATATAGTTCAGAATTACTGTATTGTCATTGATTAAAATGGACTTTTCAGTGTTATAAATCACGTTTTGATGGAATTTAATGATCAATTGTCTGGATTACATAAGCGGCACACCTCATACAGGGGATGTTGTATCAATAACCGCTTACGATGCTTCATTAACTGGCACTATTCCAGTAGGACAAGAAACAGCATCATACACAGTCATGGGTGGTGACACATCAGCTAATATCGCAACTAATCTTGCCAGCAATATTGGTACTACTATGAGCAATATTAGTGTTACGGCATCAGCCACTGGTTCTGTAATATCAATAAGCACATCACCAAATTACTGTACTCAATTTACTTGTGCTGTCACAGGTGCTGGTGCTACTGACACCATATCCCTAAGTTCAAGTAGTGCTATCAGTCTTTGCATAAGCAGCTTTATTACAATTACGATTGTGCCGGTAATAGAATGGGCGTACAAGCAGACAGTACCGGTAGCTTCCCTACTGGCTTAACCACTACAGCAACTAAATATACATACAACAATGTCAATGAATTAACAGCCTCATCTGCCGGGGGACCAATAAGATTTCAAGGTACCACTGTTAATCCAATTAAATCAGCCGTAGTAAACATAACTCAAACAGCAACGATTGGAGGAACAATAACTGCTTACGATGCTTCTTTAACCGGCACTATACCAGTAGGACAAGAAACAGCCTCATACACAGTCATTGTCCGGTGACACATCCGTCAATATCGTCACTCATCTTGCTAGCGACAAGATTGATAACTCGAAGCATGCGGGAGCTAAGGACATGGCAGCACGGCTTATCATGAGTTGATTCGCTACGTTAGCTGGTTCAACAATGCAAAACCAGTCAGTATATTAGCAATTTGTATCAGGCGATAGCTGCTATTTGTAAGATTCCAAGCATTTGCATGCTTGTAGTCTATGATAAGGTATCGCTTGCGATGGCGAAAGTTTCCAGTGATACCAAGAATCTTTTAAATAATATTCAGGCAATATCTAATAAATTTGCCAGTGAAAGGGCTGTGCGCCAGAAGGCGACAAGGCTTTCTAAAGCAGACTTCGATAGCTTGAAAGAGGCAGGCTTTCTGCTAATGGCCGTGCCGGAAGAATCAGGTGGATTTTGGCGCGGTACGCCAGAATCTCTTGGTGAGATCTGCCAGTGTCTGCGTGTGCTTGCCCATGGAGATTCTTCTGTAGCACTCGTTGCTTCCATGCATTCTTCTGTATTAGCATCCTGGTTGTGTACAGTGGATGCTCCATCACCGTTTGCTGACGCATGGAAAAAGCAGAGAGCAGAAATCTTTGATACTGTCCATGCTGGTGCCTGGTGGGGAACCATTACCTCTGAGCCTGGTAGTGGGGGAGACATTCTCAAAACAAAAACGCAGGCAAAATGTGTGGATGGTGCTCTTGCCTATCGATTAACCGGGGAAAAGCATTTTGGCAGTGGGCTGGGCATGGTATCATATATGGTGACAACCGCTTTGCCGGAAAGTGAAAAAGAACCGGAGTTATTTTTTCTTGATGTCCGTAATATCGTGCTGGACGGATCTACTGGGGCAAAGTTAATTGCCGAGTGGGAAGGGCATGGTATGCGGGCTACACAAAGTCATGCCGTGAATTTTGCGAATTTTCCTGCTACTCGTATAGCCTGGACGGATAATCTGGCTAATATTAAAAAGCCGGCAAAAACCGTTAGCCCCTGCTTGTTTACATCGGTAATCGTAGGGATAGTTCAGGCGGCTTTTACTGAGGCGCGTCTGGTGATCAAAAAACGTAAAACTTTAACTAGCTATGAACGTGTGGAGTGGGTAAGGGCATGCATGCAGGAGTGGCAAATTGAGCAGGCGTATTGCGGGATGTTATCGAGTATTGAAAAAAACAGCGGCAAAGACGCTTTGATGGCCAAAACAGTAATTGCTGAGCTGGCGGAATCTGCTCTCTTTCGACTTTGCAAAATACTTGGCGGTGGCACATATTCTTGCCATTCACCTTTTGGTTTCTGGGCAGAAGATGTACGGGCCCTCGGTTTTTTGCGGCCGCCGTGGGCATTAGCATTCGATAATCTTGGCGATGAGCTGTCGGCTAATTAAGGATTGCTTGGATTGTGTGGGCTATTTTGGGCTGGTGAACTTGGTCTTAGGATAACGCGGCCATAGATAGCTTTATTGACGCTAGCGGATACGCTGTCAATTAAGTCATTAGCCGAATTAGCATCGGAGTATTTGCCACCGGAACGTTCAGTGATACAGTTCAATTCTTCGCGGGCAAGGCGATCTCTTTTGAGATTCAACCCCACCACATCGACTTTAATTTTGATACCATAAGCGGGCAACATGCTAATCACGCGGCATGGGTCACCACCGCAGGTATCAGCTCCATCGCTAATTAAAATAATAATTTTATTGCCCTGCGCACCGGAAAAATCAGATTGTGCTGCCAAAGTCAATGCATAAGCCAAAGGGGTCATGCCAAAGGCACGGATGTCCCTTACTTTCTCAAGGACACTGCGCCGGTTGCCTTGTCCCAGAGGTACTAGTAGAGCAGTCTGTTGACAGTCTTCACCCATTAAATTAGAGAAGAATTTGCTGGACATCCCGGTTGAGCCATTTTGTCCGAATACACGCAAGCCAATATTAATGTCAGAGGGAATGCGGGCAAGAGCATTTTGCAAAACTTGTTTGGCGGCTTCAATCTTTTGCATGCCATCGCTCATTTTTTCTTTCATGCTAAATGAGCAATCAAGAAGAAAAGGATATTTACTGGCGCAGTTGATCTTTCAATCTGCCCTTCAACCAAAGAAGTTTGAGTGCCAACGTTTAGACTCGCCGACTGTGTATTAGATTGCAAAGGAATCGTAGGGGCGGGGCTTGCTCCGCCCGCTTGCATCCGCCCGCTTTGGAATGATGGAGAGGAATTATTTTGCTCGGTTATAACTTTTTGTCTTTGCGGTGCATAGGGTATTGATTCATTGCTTTGGGCAAATGAGGAACTTTGACTGGCTATACATAGAAGACCAATCAAGACAAGTAATGATCGGAAGCGAAGATAGAGCAATCGTTTGATTGGCATATGTTTATTTAGTAAGGACATTTTCAACTCTGTGTTTTCACATTGGCAATCGGTCTGCCTGGTGCAGGGCTATTCTTATCTATGACCATATATGCCCGGCGGCTAATGGGCACAGGTTTGTTACCCTTGCCTGCCATTGCCCAGACCGTGACATAGTAAATGCCTGACTTGCCGGCATTAGATATGGGTACCTTACCGGAAAAATTATCGCCATCCACTTTGACACCACTATGCAAGGGGATGTCCGACATCGGCTTTGGCGAGTCCGGACCCGGGGCAAAGGCCACTAACGGAGCAGCAAGAGCGACCGGTGGCATAAACATGCTACCAGCAATGATACCAACTAGACAACCGACGCGCACAGCCGTCATGGCTGCGCCATAATCATGTTCTGAGTGATGGGCATATCCCACATAATCGAGTGGGGGAAAATAAGGCAAAGCCTCATCACTTTCATCGCTTGCTAAAGGTGGATCGTTAGATAAGCCTTCCCAGGCCAGGGTAAGGCGGGCAAACTTATACGGAGCTTCCAGGCTTCCTTTAATTTCTACCTTGTCGCCTACTTTAACCGGTGCGGTTAGCGAGGAGATGTTAGCGTGATTAGTGCTAACTTCCAGACAGGCAACTGCTCTTCTTTCGCCTGGCAGTAGCCCAAGGGAAAAACCCAGACCAGTAGCATCCGGAGATAGCAAAGCATCGCGATCATCTTGTTTATCAAATAGTAATTTAAAGACACGAGCAACAAGTGCCCTTGTGTATTTCTCTTCAGGGATGTGCTCAGGTTTTAGTGATACCACGCTTTCTATTACAGCGCCTGTACCACCAAGGGTTGTGTATCTCAAATCCGGGTTTTCACCGTGTTCATTGGCGTGCGATACCAGTTTGCGCTTGCGCAAATCGGACATTTGTTCGTTGGCCATGCGTAAAGCTACATTATCTAGAGCGAGAGGAGGCAAATTTAACTGACTGCGAGCATAATTAGCTAATTGCAGCGCATAACTAGATAACTGGGACGATTCAGTTTCTACCTGATTATCGGGATTTTGGGCAATCAGTTCAAAGTAAGTTACCTCTGGACTGGGTTGATTGCCAGACATTTGTCCGGAAGGCGGGCTTAGCAGTGGGGGCAACCAGGTTTCAGAAAGATCTTCACTGTCGATCCCAGTAGGATCGCTAGCGCCTAGTATGGTCAGCTTAAGCTTTTGTGTGCGATCAAAGAGTGACAGGCCTTTGAAATTGGTAAGAAATACTGCTAATTCTAAGGCGCTGATCCTGTTTTCCAGAGGCTCATTTGTTTTGGCCTTACCGAAGGTAATAATTTCCATTTTGTCAATTAGTGGATAATTGCTTTCTTCTTGAAGAATTTTATCCCCTGTTGGGGTATTAGATTGTGTCTGCGGCGTTGATCCTCCAGGATGGGGCGAACCTTGCGAGACCGGGTTAGTTGGGGTGGATCGGCCTAGTTGGCGCAGCAACAGCAGTTTCCTGAATTAAAACGGGCTGTTGTACGGCTAGAGCAGAACTTGCCGAGTATAAACATATAAGAGTGAAAGTAGTGATTTTCGGAAAACAGTTCATAACGGTTGTATTTTATTGCTCTTCAGCGGAACTGTTCAATAGATCTAATTAATTAATAATACTAGACAAGGCAGGCAATAGCCCCATGATGTCCAGTTTTGCCAAGTTTATGGACGAAAGAGCGCCTAAAAGAATAGAAAAGATCTGAACGACAAAATGTGCAAAAGTCGCTGACATCAATTTTAGAAACTCCCAGACTAAGCAATTGATAGGCATTAATGGCTTTCAGGTCTACATGAATTTGTTGACCACCAAAATGAAAAAAGCCTGACAAGTCCAGCTTTTCTATGAGGGCATGAGCTTTTTCATGCAGCTGCGTGTCTTTTAATCGTTTTTCATGCGAGACTGCATTTATAGTCTCCGAGTGATTTAATTCAGCTTCAATCTCGGTTAAAGCTAGTTTGCCAGTTAATTTGCGCGTCAGCTTGATCACCACTTCCAGTCCCACCGGATAGCAGCAGGAGCCGATTGCTGGGCCTGATGGCACAAACCAATTGAGCAGGATTGCTGCCGCAATTTTTAATGAGCAGGCGTACCGCTTCTTCGCAGATCCCTTCTGCAGTGCCCCGCCAACCGGCGTGCACTACACAAACGATGTTTTTTTCTGGATCGTAGATTATTACTGGTACACAGTCAGCATATTGCATAATAATTGGATTCGCCGCTTTATCAGTAGCAATACCATCGACCTCACCAGGCTCGTCTTTACCGGCGACGAGAACTACATTGGCTGAATGTATCTGTCTTCCCGGGACGATAAGCCGCTCAAAAGGTATATTGAGAGATTGACAGAGTTTGGCTCGGTTAGTTTGCACATCTTCGCGCAACTGATTGTCCGCCTGGCGAGGAAAGCCGACATTGAAACTGTCCAGCGGAGCCTGACTGTTGCCGCCTTTGCGGGTGGTGAAAGCATGGACGAGCGACGGATAGCGTTTGAGCAAAGGAGAAAATACCAAGGGTAGCCCTGCTTTTGTTTCCACCGACCAGGGGTTTTTAGATAAGGCAATATCTTTTAATTCAGTGGCTATGCTTTTCATATCAGTTCAAGTTTACCACTGCTTTTATTGGATCGGCTTAAAAAATCAAGAATAACAGGAGCAATGATTTGGGCATGGGTGTGCTGAATATCGTGTCCAGCATGATCGATAATCATAATTTCGGAATTTTTGATTGCTTTTTTCATCGCTAACATTTGGTTTAAATTAGCCCATAGATCATTTTGACCGGAAAGTAATAGAGTGGGTGCTTTAATAGAAGCCAGATCAGATAAGGTATATTGTGGATTAATAGCCAGATTTTCGGCTGTTTGTCGCACTAATTCACGCCAATATCCTGGTTGTTTATTATGATCATGCAAATGCGATAACTTTTCAATTTCTTTTGCATCTTTTTCTATTTCTTGCAAGTCAGCGAATCGATTGGCTTCTTTTACCAAATCGTCATTATAATAATTGGCACCAACGCAAGTGAGACTGGCAACCAGATCTGGGCGTGTCATAGCAAGATGCATAATACTAATAGCGCCATCACTTACTCCTGCCAGATGCGCCTGACCTAAATCGGACAATTCAATAAATTTACTTATATCATCGGCGATCATGGCATAGTTGTAATAATTTGCTGGATTGTTGGTTCGTCCATGTCCTCTATGCTCAATATGAATCGCCCGATATCGTTTGGCAAAAACAGGCATCAATTCCAACCAACTGCATTCCGGATCGAGCAATGAGCCTAATGCCCCATGCAAAAGGATTAAGGGCTCGCCACTGCCGAGCTCCTCATAATACATATTGATATCGTTTACAGGCGCATAAGGCATTGGCGAGCCTCTAAATAATAATTTGTCTAATGGAGAAATTATAGATCGTAGTAAGATTACTCCGTGAATCTTTGTATATTGGGTGATTAAAGTAATTACCCTCGATGGTGTACAACAAATATGGCGCAGCAAAGTGCAATCATAACTGGTGCAGCAAAGCGGGTCGGGCGCAGTCTGGCGATTGGTCTGGCGGAAAGAGGGTTTGATATTGCTTTGCATTATCAGCGCTCCGGGCAAGAGGCCCGCGATACGGCAGAGGAAATTAGGAAATTCGGCAGGCAGTGTATTTTGCTCAGTTGCGATTTGACCGATGAAAAAGAAATGCGGCCTGGTGAAAAAGGCAGCCGAAAAACTTGGCAATATTCGGCTTTTGATCAAC
This sequence comes from Candidatus Melainabacteria bacterium, assembly GCA_963767815.1. Taxonomy (GTDB): domain Bacteria; phylum Cyanobacteriota; class Vampirovibrionia; order Obscuribacterales; family Obscuribacteraceae; genus CAVYFJ01. The sequence goes on from CAVYFJ010000006.1 coordinate 209,028, forward strand.
AATGCTTCGATCTTTAATCGAGTTGACTTTCTCAACACGGATATTGAGCTGTTTCAGCGCAATATGGCTCTTCATGTGCAAGCACCTTTTTTTCTCACTTCTGAATTTGCCAAAGTGTGTAAAAGCGGCAACGTTATAAATATAGTCGATGCCATGGTTACTAAAACGGACACCACTTATTTTGCTTATTTGCTAAGCAAGAAAGCTTTATACGAGCTGACTAGACTAAGCGCCAAGGCGCTGGCGCCAAGCATAAGGGTAAATGCCATTGCCCCTGGTTCTACTAGTGAACCAGTTGATGAGCCAGGTTCTGATTATTTGAGTAAACGGGCCAAGCAAGTGCCTTTACAGATGCCTGGTGGTCCGCAATATTTGATGCAAGGCATTGATTTTCTATTAGCCAATCCTTTCGTTACAGGTGAATGCTTGTTTATTGATGGCGGCGCTCATATTGAGTTTTAATTGGCCCTGAATGTCAATTGTCAAGAATGGTTGAAAGACTGAAGCGGTGTGCATTCAGCGGCCAGCAAATATAAAACGAATGCTTACGGGCTGCCTTAAAAGAGCATGATCAAATAAAGTTTTTAGTCTGTTTTGCACTACCCTGTCGATGTATGCTGCGATTAGGAAAATATAGATGTTCATGCAATTTAGCTTTTATTGCCTGGAGTAAATATGACAGTTTTTAATAAAAAATATATTCAAGTAATCATTGTTTTAGCTCTTTTGCAGAGCCTCAGTTTTCTGTTTATGCCCGTGCTTGCTAGTGGCGGCGATATAAAAATAGCTGGACAACCGGTCTTTTCTATACTAAGTGCAGCGGATGCAGGGTCGATTGCCAAGCGAGCGGAAACCATTCAAAATAATCTTGACAATGCCCTGGTGGCTGCTCAAGATCGTAGTCCTTCTTCGGTAAATATTACTTATGTGAAGGGTATGCCTGTGATTACACTTGGTGGTTACCAGGTATTAACAGTCGATACGCGTGACGCAGCTGCTGCCCACACTACGCCAGCTTTGCTTGCCAGTCATTGGGCGGACAGTATTCGCAATGCTCTTACCAATCAGGCAAGCGTCACAAGTTATGTTGCTCAATTATCAGGCAGTTACGCCCTCAATGCTCCAGCAGCAAATACAGCTCAGGCAACGGGCCCGTAATAATTCTGTTGGGGCGATTAATCAGCCAACAAGTAATTATGCTCCGGCCAATACGCCACCGCTTGGGGGGCAGGGTCAGCCTGGTTATGACAGTTACAATAATAATCCTGGTTATAATGCCGGTTATGGTGCTGCGGCTGGTGCTGCTGGTGGAGCCGGTGCTGGTGCCGGTTGGGGTAGTCCACCGCCGGCCAACGAGGGTTATAGACAGGGGCGACTAGGGTATGCTCCGCGGACAAATTATTCCTGCTAGCTTACAGACTTCAATTTCTACACAAGCAGCTAAGGCTGGCGATTATATTCAAGCATCAATTAGCCAGAATATTAATCTGGGTGATTCTGTCATTCCAGCAGGTTCAGAAGTGATCGGCCAGGTGGCTAGCGCTCAAGCAGGTAGACATTTTACACGTACTGGTGAATTACAAATTAAATTCACTACTTTGCGCTTGCCGGATGGGTCTGAAGCGCCAATCACCGCGCACATAGTTGGTGGCATAGGTAAATACGCCAAAGGCAAGAATCAGGATGAAGTGGTCGGTGAGACGATGAAGAATAAAGTAGGCTCCGTGGCCTTTCGCGGCTTGCTCGGTGCTGGCGGCGGCGCTGCCCTTGGTACTGCAGTTGGTGCAATTGCTGGTGGTGGTTATGGTGCTGGTATGGGCGCCTGGTCCGGTGCTGCAATTGGTGGTGGACTGGGGCCGCTGATAGTCTTTTACTGCGCAAAGGTAAAGATGTGACGGTACCTTCCGGAACAATTATTCAATTGCAATTGGATGCGCCGGTTACCATTGCAGGGGCTATGCCAGGTGGATACAATCAGTCGGCTGCTAGCGGATATGGCCAGTCTGGGGGAAATAACCAGTATGTTGGTGGCCGATATGGTGGACAAGCCGGTGGATATAATCCGAGTGGTGGTTATGGCCGAAGCCGGTGGCTATGCTGCAAGCGGTTCATATAACCAGGGTGGTGGATATAATCCGGGGGGTGGCTACGGACAAACTGGTGGATCTAACCAGTTCGGTGGCTATAACCCAGGCGGATATAGCACCAGTCAGAACAATGGGCCGCCTTTACGTTGACCATTCTAGGTTGATAGTTTCTTTTTGGACTTTTTAGGTAGGACCTGTCCATGTACTTTGCTTCTATTGCTGGCAAGCAAGCTGGCGTCAGTCGTTGGTTCACCAGTAAATTCTTCCTGGAACTCAGCTAACAATTCGTCGCCAGGCTTGATAATTGCTTCTTGTCCTTTAATCAATGTATCTTCAATTATCCAACTTCCAGGTAAGCCACTGAGAAAGCCCAGGGCAAAGCCTTTGATTCTGCGGTGCCGAACATTCAAACCAACTGGTTTGGTAAAAGCAAAAGAAGGATTGGCTGCGCCTATAAGTCCTAGGGCAACAGGCATGGCACCAAATGTGAACACACCTGCTGGAGCCATGGCAGCGTTTAGTCCGAGGCGAATTGCTTTATAACGTAATTGCTGTGACCATGGGCCGGTAATTTGCCCGTAGTGATTTACGCCAAGTACCCTACCTTCTCCTTTGTTTTGCACGATACGGGCAATTTGAGCGGGCATGGCGATGAGCGGAATGTGCTCACCTTTTTCGTTAACAATTTCGTCAAAAGAAACACCAATGCAACCAGAATTTCTGTACCAGCGTTCGACAGAGAGAAATGAGTGCGTGGTGCTGCGTGCTCGCAATACATAATTAAGATGTCCATTTATTTGGGAACCTTTTTGAGCAATCAGGCGGTCACCAATTTTGAGATCGTATTTAAGTCTTGCTTCAAGAGGATCGCCAGTTTTGGCCGTTTTACTATTAATCTGAGAACAAATGACTACGGGGAATTGTGCTCCAGCAATTATTTTTGTTTTGCCGTCGTCAGTGGGTAGTTCTTTAAATCTAATTGTTTCTTTGACTTCAATTGCTTCGTCATTGTCAATAATAATTGGTGCTTCGGAATTGAGGTGTACATTCTGCTCAATTGTTCCCAATACTGTTGATGGAGGTAAGCCAATGGCCAGGTCTGACTTAAAAAGATCGTCTTTATTATTCAAGGGAGCGGAATTTGCTGCTTGAATCATTTTATCTGGCACCATGGATGATGCCGAGTCAATTAAGGTATCGCCATCTAATCCGGAATGATTGGCGATAGTTGAATTGTCAACAGACGAACTAGAAAGTATAACTTCGTCTACTACCTTGCCATTAATTTCGCCGGCAAAGGCAGCAAAATTGTTGGATGGTAGAGCTGAAGACACAAAAAGACAAGCACCAGCGGCAATGGCAAGCGCGATCGTCGATTTGGAGGATTTAATAGCAATTTTCCGGGACATTTTTACCTTCTTTCATGCTAACTATTGGACCACATTGTTTAGGTGGTCTTGGCGCCTTAAGATGTCCGTGCTATATCCGGTTATATGCTAGCGTATTTAGCGTAGCCTGATCATCACCGGTGATTAAGTTGGCTTATCTTAACAAGCGCTCATTTTTTTCATGCACTTCTTTAAGCAATACTAAACGTCAAATTTTTCGCCAGTTAATGTCAAGATGACATTGGATGAAATCAAGAGGTTGTATTACGGAATGGACGGATAAACAGCGGAACGATGAGCGGCGAGGAGCCGTGAAGAGTAGAGCGTGGATACGCGCGTCTGACCGAGCGGAGCGATGTGAAGGCAGCGCCTATAATTAATACCCGGGTCCGAAGAGTTGAAGCATGGCCCAGTTTCCAGGATAAGGATTATGCGAGGCGCTGGATAGTTCTGCCTTGCGTAAGGCAACAGCAAATCCGTCACCCGAATCGAGGTTGTTATAGAAATCTTGCCAGAGCCCGGTTTGTTCGCTGAGTGCTTTGCGCCACAGACTAATCAGAACATTCCGTGTGCCTGCATACTGAAATGCATGCGCAGCCATCAATACTGGCGACATGGTATTACTTTCAAGATTGTTAGCCTTTTTGACCGTGGCACCATTTAGAACGATGAGATCACAGGGAAGCGAACTAGCGAATACATTTAGTAAATTGGCATTTTCAGATGATCCACCTTTTTTATTGGCATATAAAGGAAGTACTGAATCCAGAATATTAGTACCAAATTCGCAGTTGCCCTCTAAATGTACGGCTGTTTTGGCTCTAACTTGATCTTGTAAATCATTCAAGCTTGTTTGTGCTCCACTGAGGTATGTTACTGCGGAAGAGGGTAAAGATTTGCCGATAGCCTTTAAGTCTTCACTGCCGACAAAGAGAAAACCAGAATTGTCTGCATAGCGGGGAGGGCATTCAAGCAAGGAATCCAGGGTAGTACATAAAGTAATAGTGTGATTAGCAATGAGAAATTTATTTTGTCCATTAAGCAGCGCCGCAAATGGCAAATTGGCCAGAGCCCCATCAGGAATGATCACTAGTGTTTCCTGCGCATCTGCCGGTAGCCATTCCTTTATTGTGTCCGGGAATAATTCACCGTATAGAGAATGTAATAATTTTATGCTTGCAGCATTATCTGAAGATGGATTGTCCTGTCCAAAGGATGAAAGCAGTGAATTGATTTGAGTGGTAATCAATTTAGTGTTGATATTCAAGGTGATAGCATTTAGCTTTCCTGTTTTATTCAGCGTGAAAACTATGGATGATTCCTTGCCCAGTAAATATTCGAAAATTGTGCCGCGACTTGCCTGAGCAACACGCGTTAAATCAGTTGGCGAAATGGGCATGGGTGCAATCATTCTAGCTAGAGACTTGTTTTGAGAGCACAAAGTGCGAAAGCGTACAATCCACTCTTGCCAATCTTTGGTGATCTTGCTTGGTGGACTGGAAACCTCAGCGGCGTGAAGATGTGCTCTCTGAGTGGCTAAATCTGTATAAAGCTCAGCATCCTCACCGCGCAACTTCGCCCCACGTGTAGTCCAATTTTCAAGAAATGATTCTTGCTTGAGTTGCTCGCACGCTAGCAGCGCTTGATCGATCATTTTTTCTTGTACTAACAAACGTATTAATTGGTATGCGGCATCCTGACGGCGGCTTATATAAATGCATTTCTCAGGAGAAGGAAAAACGCCTGCTTGAGGAGAGCGAAAGAAAGAAACTGCGCTCTGTAATGATTCATGCGCTGCTTTTAAATTGTTTTGACCAATTTGAAGCTTGCCTAGCAAAGTGTATTCTCGCCATAGGCTTGAGTCATCACTAACACTTTGCGACAGCTTAATCGCCTCATCAAGAACGCGTTCTGCTTCGCTTTGTTCAGCTAATTTGAAAGCGGTTTCTGCAAGGGCAAGGTCAGTACGGCCAAGCCAGGTATCTTCCTTTACCTTTTTTAAATAATTGGCGGCTGTTTCTAGGTGAGCACGAGCATCGCGATCTTGACCAAGCCTTGACTCAACGCAAGCAATGTTTTGCAAAACAGTGACTCGGAAAGCGTCTTGTTTGGGCTCTATCAAATTGTGCAAATCAAGCGCCTGTTCAAGTAACTCTCTGGCCTGTGTGGGATGATTTAGTCCTAGTTCTACTATGGAAAGATTATTAGCTGTTTGAGCCTGGGACAGCGAAGCACCGGCAGACTTAAATACGGGTAAAGCAAAATCAAAGGCCTTTTTTGCTTGCTCATATTCACCAAGGGCGGACATAGTTGTGCCATAGCCAAGATATATATTCGCTCTGCTAAGACTATTCATTTGCTCGCCGGGAATTTTCAGGCTATACGCTAAAAGTTGCTCGTAAATTGTTTTTGCCTCTAGATATTCGCCCAGAGCGACTTTGCAATTAGCCAAGCATGCTAGAGCGGAGGTTAAATTTGCTATTTGATCAGGGGCAGTGCGAGCAGTAGAAACTGCCTTCTCTGCTTCCTCTTGCGCCGCTGTTAATAGTCCCAGTGCCAGTAGTATATGAACTACTTGAGCCCGCGTACTCACAGCACCTATGTTGTCCCCAGCTTGTCCATAATATGTGGCGGCTGCTTGCAAGAATTGCAGCGCTTCTTTTAGCTTGCCCACTTTGACAAGAATACTGGCGGCCAAAGACATTACTTTGGCCGTTTCGTTGGCATTATTTCCTCCAGCCGCTGTAAAGGCTTTCATGGCGAAGTCTAACTGTTCGCCTGCCCAAGCTGGATTATCGAGACCATAATAGGCCTCGGCGAGATAAAGATGGGCACGCCCGAGTGCCTTTTTATCTGATACGCCAGTCAAAATTTCTATAGCGTTTTCGCCCATATATTTGGCTTTAATAAATTGTCCACGCTCGAGAAAAACGCGTCCCATATTGGTTAGGGAACGCCCTTCTCCTTCGCTATACTTCATCTCTAATGACATTCCATACGCTTCCTGCCATTTGACGAGAGCTTTATCAAGTAAACGCTGTTGAAAGAGTTTTTCTCCTTCATCTTCCAGCTTGAGCACTTTTTCGATAGACTCAGGAGTCTGCGGAATTTCAATTAAACTAGGCAATTGTTGCAAATTGAGGCTGGCTGGTTGAGACGAGCCAATTTGTGGATTTACCGTAGTCATTTCAGACTTGTGGACAGTGGAATCACTGTTGTTTGGGGAGGGGGTATTGCTTGCAGCCAAAGCACCACATATAGGACCATAGCCGGAAATGCTTATTATGAGAGAAAAGATTATCAATCTGCTGCGGAAGTACTTCAATGCTTTAACTCCAGTGAAAATAGATGAATAGATATAGATTTAGGCAGGCAAACCCCCGCGGCCAAACCATATCAGAAATAGAGTATGACATGCTTGCTTCACTTGAATGTTAAAAAAGATGCAGATATAGTTATCATTTAATTCAGCTGCAGCCTGCTGCTTGTAGTACGGTAAGGACATGAAAAGTCGACAGCGCATCATAGAATTAGCCAGCATTAGAGAATATGATCTAGTAGTCATTGGTGGCGGTATTGTTGGTGCTGGCGTAGCCCAGGATGCCGCTTCTCGAGGACTCTCGGTTTTGCTGATTGAGAAAGACGATTTTGCTTCGCACACTTCCAGCAAAACGACAAAATTGATTCATGGCGGCCTTAAATATTTAGAAACTGGGCAATTAAAGCTTACTTATGAGCTTAGCAAAGAACGGGAGCTGCTAGAGCAGTTAGCGCCTCATCTAGTGAAAGACATAAGTCTTGTTTTACCGCTGATTAATGGAGAAACCTTTTTCTCCTGGAAAGCAAGCATTGGTTTAAGCATATATGATTTGCTATCCTTTAATTTTTCTCACGGGGCAACACGTCATGAAAGATTGAACCCGCGTGAAGTGCTTGAGGCTGCACCAGCTATTTCTGCCAGCAATATTGTCGGCGGGCTGAGATTCCATGATGCGATCACCGATGATGCTCGTCTGGTTCTTACTGTTCTCAAATCGGCTGTTGGACAGGGCGCGCACGTAATTAACTATATGGAGGCCGCTTCTTTAAAAATTGAGAGTAATTTAGTGCGCGGCATAGAATGCCGTGACCGCCTAAATGGCAATATCCTTAATGTACGCTGCAAAACATGTGTTAATGCGGCTGGCATTTTCAGCGACCAAATTTTACGCTTACTTAAGGGCACCTGGGAATCTCGCACTGTGCCGGCTAAAGGGATTCATATAGTTTTGCCTTTGTCCGCTTTTCCCACTAATACAGGTTTATTTCTTCCCTCTACCCCGGGACGATATGTCTTTGTACTACCTTGGCAAAGGGCATTGATGGTGGGTACTACAGATGACATATACAAGGGTGATCTCGACAACCCGCTGGCAAATAGCGATGAGATAGATTATTTATTGAACGTCATGAATCAATACACTGAGAAGAGTACTGTTAATCGCAGTGACATTATTTCTGCCTGGGCAGGAATAAGACCTCTAGTTAGTCCGCATGATAATGCAATCAAGGATACGACCAGGCTTTCGCGAGAGCATAAAATTTTTGTTGGACCAAAAGGATTGGTTTGTATTATTGGCGGGAAGCTAACTAATTATCGCTTAATGGCTGAGCAAGTGGTTGATCGACTGTTTGAGCGATTCCCGGGATTAACTAGTGTGGGCAGCAAGTCCTCGCGCACCAAAAGACTTATTCTTGGTGGCTGGTTGGATAAAAATGACTTTCTTGTCAGTTCGGCTTTGATTGCTTCTCGTGGCAGGCGCCTTTCATTAGATCCAGCAACTATTGATCATCTGACTTCAACTTATGGAAAAGAAGCTTTGGCGATTCTTGATTTAGTTGAAGAAAATGGCGAGTTAAAAGAAAGAATTTCTCCGGAATTTCCACCACTAATGGCCGAAATTACTTATTCTGTGCAAAATGAAATGGCAATCTCTTTAGAAGATTTTCTATCCAGACGAATTCGGCTGGCGATCTTGGATCACAAGCAATGTATGGAAGCGGCACCAAAAGTAGCTCGCCAGATGCAGGCTCTTCTAGGTTGGGATGGCCAGCGTTTGGGCGCAGAATTGGAATCTTTACAAGATTCATTATCCAAACAATTGCCGTCGCCATTTTTGGCCGCCGGATAATGCGGGCGGAACATGGGCGGAGCAAGCCCCGCCCCTACTCGCACCCCTTCAATTTATTCGTCGTCCGGGGCATGCGGCTTGAGTTTTTGTTTTTCGCTGCGGCGTGATGAGGCGCGATAATGCTTTTGCAAGCGGGGAATTTTTCTCGCTCGTTCATCTTTACCACCGACACGTTTCACTTGCTCCTCAAACTTGGTGGAGCGGCTTTGCCCCAATTTTTGTTTTTCTTTTGCTTCTTGCACTAAAATCATATAGCTGCGATAGCGTTCTTTGTTAATTTCAGTCAAATGAGCAAGCACATTACAATCTTGTTCGAGTATGTGTAGGCAATCAGCATATTTGCAGTCCTGGGCTAAATCTCGTATTTCAGGAAATAATCTGCCTATCTCTGTTGGTTCGGCTAAGTTTAGCTCAGCCAGGTTGAATCCTGGCGTATCAGCTACCCAGGTGGCTGGGTTATTCAAGCCCTTATGCAGTCGGTGAATCACGGTAGCAGCGGTGGTATGGCGGCCAACACCAAATTCATTTTCCATAATGCCCACCTTTAAATTCAATCCAGGCTTAAGAGCATTAAGCAAGCTTGATTTGCCGACTCCAGATGGTCCAGCAAGGATGGAAAATTTTCCGGACAATTCCTGGTTAAGCTCAGTTAAGCCTACCGTAGTACGCGCGGAGGCGATAATCAGTTCATAGCCTAGACTTTCATAGGTGTGACGCAATGCCAGTATATCGTCTTCATTAGCTAGGTCACATTTATTGAAACAAAATACAAAAGAGACTTGCGGCAGCTCAAGCTGAAAATGAATCAAATAGCGATCGCACCATAGTGGATGCCATTCCGGTTGGTGTATAGCCTGAACGATAATTACTTGGTCTATATTAGCCAGTGGTGGACGAGATAGAACATTATTCCTACGCTGACAGGCAGATATTTGAGCTTTCAATGAGTGGCGGTCGATATCTTCTAAGCTTGACCCTGTCGCCTGCCAAAATAGAAACATGCTCTTTTTTGAGGCGGCCCGCGGGCAGTACATTAGAGCTCCAGGTCTAACTCATTTTGATAAACAAGATAGCCACCGGCATGACTTCTTAAAACTGTGCCAATAACCACTTACGAAATTTCCGCTCTAAATAATAAAGACTGGGGACTATTTATAATTTTGCCCTGAAAATACAAACTGAATCAAACTCTTATTACACAAAGGCAATTATAAGTGACAATATGAAAGTGCAAGTCAAAGAAGTGGAAGCAATGGACCAGATCAATTCCGACCAGATAAACAAAATAGATCCAAATACTCAGTCAAAGGCTAGCATAGATAGTCCTTTAGCCGCTGCGCAAAATGAGTTTAGCCTGGCGCATATTCGCAATATTGCCATTATTGCCCACGTAGACCATGGCAAAACCACTCTTGTTGATGGATTTTTGCGCCAAACAGGTATTTTTAGAGAAAATCAAGAAATGGTTGCCTGTGTGATGGACTCCAATGCTCTGGAACGCGAACGCGGCATTACTATTCTTTCTAAGAATACGGCGGTTAATTATAAAGATCATTTGATCAATATAGTTGATACACCCGGACACGCTGATTTTGGTGGCGAAGTAGAGCGAATTCTTGGAATGGTCGATAGTGCTTTGCTGGTGGTAGATGCTGCTGAAGGACCGATGCCGCAAACACGTTTTGTTTTGCGTAAAGCGCTTGAGCGTGGATTAAGACCAATTGTGGTGATCAATAAAATCGACCGGCCCAATATTGACCCGCACATAGCCGTAGATAAAGTATTCGATTTATTTGTTGAGCTGGGAGCCAATGAGAAACAGCTTGATTTTCCTTATATTTTTGCTTCTGGACAATTGGGATTTGCCGTGCGCGATCTCAATTGAACGAGAAAAGAATTTGGCTCCCTTACTGGATATGATGCTTGAACATTGCTCCGCCACCAAGCGGCGATATCGGTGCGCCCTTGCAAATGCAAGTGACTATCCTGGATTACAGTGATTATCTTGGGCGTCTTAGCCATTGGCAGAATTTATAATGGCAAGATTGACGACGGGCAGCAAGTAGTTTTACTTAAAGAAGATGGTCGAACAAGTAAGAGGCAAAGTAGCTAAATTATTCACTTTCCGTGGACTGGAGCGAATTGAGGTGAAATCGGCTTGTGCCGGACAAATTGTTGGACTGGCTGGTTTTGCCACTGCCAATGTTGGCGATACCGTTGCTAATATTGAGCAGCCTGAAGCGTTGCCGCGCATAAAGGTTGATGAACCAACCATGAAAATGTCTTTTATCGTTAATAACAGCCCTTTTGCCGGTCAAGAAGGACAGTATGTCACCTCCAGACAATTACGTGCCCGGCTTATGCGCGAGTTGGAAACAAATGTCAGCTTGCGTGTGGTGGATACAGATGACACTGACACTTTTATGGTTAGCGGGCGGGGTGAATTGCATCTTGGCATATTAATTGAAACTATGCGCCGGGAAGGCTATGAATTTCAAGTATCAAGACCGGAAGTAATTGTTAAAACAATCGACGGACAAGAATGCGAACCGTTTGAAAAACTATTTCTAGACTTGAAAGAAGAATATATGGGTTCGGTGATGCAAGAGACTGGGCTCCCGCAAAGGTGAATTGCAAAATATGCATGTCGATAAGGGACAGGCAGTGGTTGAATTTATAGTGCCCACACGAGGACTGATTGGTTTTCGTGGTGAATTTTTGCGCTTAACTAAAGGCAATGGCGTCATGAATCATGCCTTCTTTCAATACCGGCCATGGTGCGGTGAAATAGCCGGACAGCGCAATGGTGTTCTGGTTGCCTGGGAGGAAGGCGTAGCTACAGGCTATGCTTTACAGGGCGCAGAGGATCGCGGCATATTTTTTATCAAGCCATGCGACAAAGGTTTATGCCGGCATGATTATTGGTGAGAATACCCGCCACCAAGATTTAGATATAAATATCTGCAAAGCGAAAAGATTGACTAATATGCGAAGCTCCACTAGTGAAGTATTAGTCACTCTGCAAGCACCAATGGAAATGGGCCTCGAGCGCTGCCTGGAATATATTCAATCCGATGAGCTGGTGGAAGTGACGCCGCAAAGCATTCGCATGCGCAAGCGCAAACTGGGCAGAAGATAGGGCGCACTTGCTAGTTGCCGTGAGAAATCAGCCCTATGCCGGCTATGATCCATATTGAATTCAGGCAGATGAAAAACCAATAGCTTCCTGCCTCCTGATAATCAATTATTGCGGAGGATGGGTTGTATTTGTTATAGCGCACCGGAACAGAGCTGCCAATTGTCAGCCGCTCCACCAGGATATTTCGCGGCATCATCTCAGATGAATTGCACCTCCCGGAGCGAGTGGAGTATGTGAAATGTACGAGTCGATAGACGAGATTTACCGCGTCTGCGCTTGATACGGTGCCATCAACAAACATCCAGTCGCGAGTGCGATAGAATTTTTGCAGCCGCAATACATCTTGAAAGATCAAAATGATTCCGATCAAGATCATCAAGAAGCCGATCAAGGCATTCTTTCCAAAATTAATTTCATCCATGATCGGCTATCTTGTTTGCATTAATAGATGTATAGCATTTCTCTGAATTTAGGCAAGGGCCACAGACTATCCTCAACCAGCATTTCTAGCTGATCGGCCGCTGTGCGCACTTCATCCATAGCTGGAATCACTCGCTCGCGATAGAAGCGGGCATGGCTATAAGCATCTGATTCGCCGCCTTCATCATCCTTGCTTCCCTTAATTAGAGAATCTAGCACTTCGATAGCATTGTGTAGTTCATTTATTTTGTGGCACAAATCACGCAGCAGAGCTTCTTCGCCGGAGAGATTGAGGCTGCCTACAGCCGCATTGAGTTTGCACAATTGTTGATGCCAGCCGATGTTGATATTCAATTGCTGCCGGCAAGATCATTGTTTTGGCAATTTCTGCTGTCAGCAATGATTCGATATTGATTGTCTTGCAATAAGCCTCAAGCAAGATATTATATCTGCTCACTAGCTCATCTTCTTTAAATACACCATGATGTTCAAATAAGTTCTCTTGTTTCTTGAGTGACAAGAGTGGGCAGTGATTCAACCGTGTGTCTGAAATTAGGTAGCCCGCGTCTTTCCGCTTCCTGATGCCAGGCTTGCTGAATAATTGTCGCCATTAAAAATAACCCGCTCATTTTCGGTGAGTAGTTTTCTTGACTACAGTTTGTACTGCTTTATTAATTCAAGTGCCTTTTTTGATTTCCGCTTCAATGGCGTCTGCCATATATTGCAGTGAATCAGCAACAATAGTATTGAGTATGGTGTTGGGCCAGGCAATAGATTGACTGGAGCCAACAGCGCGAAACTCAAATTTATTGCCTGTAAAAGCAAATGGCGAAGTGCGGTTGCGGTCAGAATAATCTCTGGCGATTTCGGGCAGCATAGAACACCCAATTTCAAGAGTCTTTTTACTTTTGCCTTTGTCTTCTGTTTTGCCGGAAACAATGCTTTGCACAACTTCAGTTAACTTGATCACCAAGATAAATACTCATAATTGCCGGTGGTGCTTCATTAGCTCCCAGGCGATGATCGTTATTGGCACTGGCAATACTAGCGCGCAGCAAGGCGCCATATTTATTGACTGCGCGAATGACTGCTGATAAAACCACAAAAAACTGTTCGTTTTCATGCGGGGTTGAACCAGGCTCAAGCAGATTATTGCCTTCATTGTCCGCCATGGACCAGTTGTTATGTTTGCCGCTGCCATTGATACCACTAAATGGTTTTTCATGCAGCAGGCAGCGCAAGCCATGTTTTTGTGCTGTTTTGCGGAATACTTCCATCAGCAGCATATTATGGTCAGAGGCAATGATTGCTGCTTTCAAAAATCGGCGCCACTTCAAATTGTGCTGGTGCTACTTCATTGTGTCTGGTTTTTACGGGCACGCCCAAGTTTATACAACTCATATTCGGCATCCATCATGAAAGCTAATATGCGTTCACGAATAGAACCCCAATAATGGTCTTCCATTTCCTGTCCCTTTGGGTGGCCTGGCACCAAATAAAGTGCGGCCGGCATTAATTAAGTCAGGACGGGCAAGATAATAGGATTCATCAATAAGAAAATATTCTTGCTCTGGACCGACTGTGCAGATAACACGCTTGACAGTCTTATTGCCTAAAATATGCAACAAACGCACGGCTTGTTTATTGATTGCATCAAGCGAACGCAAAAGCGGAGTTTTTTTATCCAGTGCATGCCCGCTCCAGGAAAGAAAGACTGAAGGAATACACAGAGTTTTGCCGTTACTGCCTTCCATAATAAAAGCAGGACTGCTTGGATCCCAGCCGGTATAGCCTCGGGCTTCAAAAGTAGAACGAATGCCGCCAGATGGAAAACTGGAAGCATCAGGTTCACCCTGGACCAAAAATTTTCCTGAAAATTCAACCAAGGCCAGATCTTCACTTGTAGGGGACACGAATGAATCATGTTTTTCTGCAGTCAATCCGGTCATAGGCATAAACCAGTGGCAAAAATGTGTTGCTCCTTTGGAAACTGCCCAATCTTTCATGGCATTAGCAACAACATCAGCCATCACAGGAGGCAATGGTTCACCATGATCCAGACAGGCGAGCAAAGCTTTATAAACAGGTTTGGGCAAAAGGGCGCGCATAGTGGACTTGTTAAAAACATTGCTGCCAAAAACTTCTGTCAGTGGAGTTTGCGTATAGTCAACCGGGCTTGGCGCGTTCTGGTGTAGGCGAACGCTGCCAGCGAGATTGACCCGCGTGCTGCCATTGTGACCATTACGTTTAAAAGGTTTTGAATGTGTGCTCATTGTTGCTATTGAGGATCCTTCCAGGGGTAGCGTCTTTGTCATGATTATGCAGCCTCTTCAGTATGATGTGTGATTCCCTTATTATCTTGTCATTATAATTCCGGACTTTTCCTCCACCGCTTTATATACCTAGTGCTTTGAGAATAACCCGTTTGCGTCTGCATCCATCGAACTCTGCATAAAAAATCTGTTCCCAGGGACCTAAATCCAGCTTGCCATCTGTAACTGGCACGATTACTTGGTGATTAATCAGCAGTCGCTTAAGATGAGCGTCTCCATTATCTTCACCAGTGCGGTGATGCTTATAATTGGGGTTAACCGGGGCTAGCTTCTCCAGCCAGGCATCAATGTCTTCAATTAAACCTTCTTCCCAGTCATTTATATAAATGCCGGCAGTAATATGCATGGCGGAGATGAGCACCATACCATCGCGCAAGTCGCTATCGGCAACAAACTGCGCTACCTGATCGGTAATTCTTATATAATCGCGCCGAGTCTTTGTGTCAAACCAGAGATACTTGGTTTCAGCACGCGTCAGCGTCGAGGATTTCAAGAGTGGTTAACCTCCACAAATATAGAATGGGCAAGTCAAGGTATTTGCTCGCCATTTCGATGTCTATAAGTTTATCGCATATATAAGTCTTATAGGTTAAAAGGAAGAAACTCTTGCGAAGACCTGGTAGGCCATTAGAACTTTTGCAGTTGTTTTAGCCTATTTTCTATCTCTTGACCCACGGCTGATGAAGGATATTTCACTGGCGGCTGTTTGTCTAATTCGTCAAGCCTTGTTCTTACCTCAGGCTGTTGGGGATCAAGAGTCAAGGCATATTGATAGGCACCTTTAGCTTGCTCTAATTTATTTTCTTTGTCCAGCAGCCTACCCATATGCGCCCAGAGGCTGGCATAGCTTGGTGGGCGTCTAATTATTTTGCTGGCGGCAGGATGTCTGGATATGGCGGCTGATCCCTTGGTTGGTGTTGTTAGGTCAGCATACTTAGGAGCAGTATTGATTGCTATTTGCATTTCTTTTATCGCTTGATCGAGATTACCTTTGGCTTCTAAAAATAAAGACAAATCCACATGCAGGGCCGCCACACCAGGGGCAATGGCGATTGCTTTTGATAATTGGGCAATAGCGTCGTCAAGTCTTCCGATGGCGGACAGCATATAGGCATAATCTGCGTGAGCATAAGCATCATCGGCTGATTCCGGCTGGCTTAAGTTGAAGCTGTCTTGATAATATTTTTCTGCCTGATCAAATAATCCTCCTTTGCCCAAATTGAAAGCTAAAGAGTGCAAAATCATGGTGCTTTGCGGCGCATAATAATAAGCGAATTTCAGTTCGGAAATTGCTCTAGCGTAGCGACTTTGTGCTTCATAAGATAATCCTTTGCGGTAATGGATCAATGCGCATTCTCTATTTAACTGTTTTTGCTGATCATCAGTTAGCGGAATGGCGTGACCCAGTCCCACTGTCATCATAAATTCAGCCACCGCCTGCCATATATGCAAACGCATAAGAGCAATGAGGCAATAAAAGCGGTGGGCAGTTTGCGAATTTGGTTTGAGAGCAATTGCTTGTTCGATTTCTAATTCAGCCAATTTAAAATCAGCCCGCGAGTAATAGTGCTGAGCTAATAAATAATGCTTTTCAAAATCCAAAGCTTCGCTATTTATATTGGCTGTGTTAGTGCTAACTTGTATGCTGGTACCCGGTGGTGCGTTAATCCTTACCGATGTAGTATTTTGGTTCTTAATTTCAATTACTGTTTGGCTAGTATCCTGGGCTATAGATTGATTGATCGCCGAGCCACCATATATTTGCTGGCTTAAAAGAACTAACCAGGCAAGGATTATCGCCCAGGGATGCAAGCGGTATTCACTCGATGATTGGCAAGGGCGAGATTTAAGCGCCAGTATATAAGCCCTAAGCATTAGGATACCGCCACCATAGACAAATTGTGTTCATCACAAAATTTGATCATTGCTTCTTGCTCCACAACCATTGTTTCTTTGGCTTCCAATGCTAATACGCCGCCACTTCCTTTATAAGGATGTGCGCCCAGCATACTCTCCAGGGTGTTCATGCCCACAGTGGGAATATCAAAGCGTTGATCTTGATTCGGTTTGGCAACTTTTACTACCACTACCGGACCGCGAGCATAATTAACTGCTCGCTTAATGGCCTCATCGGTGCCTTCGATAGCTTCAATGGCCAAAATCATGCGATTGCGCACAACGACTGTTTGACCAATATCCAGCCGGGCAATTTCTCTGGCGACCACAAGACCATAGTTAATATCGGCATATTCATCTGCACTTGGTTGTCTGGTAGTCAAAACGCCAACATCGGGAAACAAATGGCGCAGAAACTCTGATTGGGTAAGCACCCGAATGCCGGCAGTCTCCATATAGTCGCCAACGGCAAATTGTATGGTGTCATCATTAAGATTAGGCAATTTGCTCAATGTCTTGATAGCGGTCCAATCAAGCTTAGTGATATTGCGCAGCAAATTGAGCTTTGGCACTTTACCGACAAAAACTGCTTCTTTCAGCCCTTCATTAAGAAACAATTCGCGATTGCGCCCCAGTTGCCCTGGGGCAATGCGGTAAACCTTGTCCACTATTTCACTAACCTGGTGTGCGGCTGTTTCAGAAAGGGCAAAGGCCACCACCCGATAACCCTTTTCTTTGGCTGCTTGAGCAAGTATGGCAGGTAGCTTGCCCTCGCCGGCAACCAGTCCTAAAGCGCCTGTCTGTGTCTCACTTTTCGGTCTTACTACCATTTGTATTGTGCTTTTCATCAAACGTGCTCACTATTTAAAGCCAACTGCGGAGATTTTATAAGTTGGCAGGGGTTCCCTATAATAATGTACAGTTTTGCATTATTCTTTCGGGTAGACAATTAATTAGCTATTGGAAATCTTGACAGTCGGATGCAAAATTGATTAAACTGACTTAAAGTCAGCTCCTACCAGGTAATTTCAGTGCCGTGCGCATGCGATTGAGCAATTCTATTAATCTGACAGATATTGTGATTGGCGGTTTGCTGGTAGTGCTTAGCTGGCAATTGCCTGCTTTTGGACAGCGCACTTATGATCCAAATCTGGGACATTTTTATATGGGCCGCCAGCAAATTACTATTGAGGACGATTCGCCCATTGTCAATGATAAAACTGGTGGTACAGCTGGTGGCGCAAATGGGGGATTGCTTAATCGCCCAACACCTTTACCTAAAGCTGGTTGGCAACCATATGCGCCTGTGGAAACTCCAGGACTAAATCCCAATTTACCAAAAGTGCCTGGACCTGTGCGCCAGTCGCAATCAGCGCATACAGCAGCTGGAGCCGGGAACAAAGGGCGTGCTGGCCGATTAAGTGCTGGAGCACATTCTAAACCAACTGCAGCGAACGGAATACGCGGTTATAAGCCATATACTACTTATCCAGCCGAACAGCTCAATCCCCAAGCAGCATCAGACTTAAATGCTACCACTCATGTAAAAGGTAGTCTTTTGCATTGGGCTCGCCGAGTGCGCAAAGAACAGTGAAGCAGATTGGTCTAAGAAGATGCATTAGATACTAGCTGGGCCAAATTAGTGCTCACTGATGAGAATGAATTTTTAACTGCTACTTGTAGCGAACCTTGACCGGCTGCCAGCGCTATACCGATAAGTACACCAATAAAGGCTAAAAGTGCACCATATTCTGTTATGCCTTGACCGGATTGATCAGTAAAAAAGCGTTTTGTGAGATTAGTAAGCATCAAAACCTCCTTCAGGGAAATCTTATGTTTCCTGATTTGCAAGCTAATATTATTTGGGCGGACTGTAAGTGTATTGTCTGCAAATTTTGTGACCGGGCTGTGACAAACTGAAAGCTGCCAGGCATCGGTGATGAAAACGCTTGGCAATTTAATCTGGTTTAGTGCATCCTACTAAATTACAAACAATAAGACGGATATACTTGATATCTGTGCCGGTTATCGATCGATGGTTTCTAGTAAAGCCCGGTGTTTGCTTATTGATTCTCGCAAGCTGCAAATGTTTTTAGCAATTCTGTCTGGTGTTTGCTTTTTGCTATTAAGCAATTTGGTGTAATTTTGGATTACGATTTCCAGGCCACTTTCGGTTAGTTCGCGATACAAATCAGCCTGGCGAGATAATTCTGCTTGAATATTTTCGGCAAGAATCTTTTTACTTGATGCATTATTATTTGCTGAAGCGGCGCTTTCTTCTAGACGATCTTTTGACCGTCCTATACGATAAATCAGCTCATGATTATGTCTAGCGGCTCTTTCTAATTGCACGGCAATATCGTGCAGATTGGCAAACATTTCTACAAGTTCCGAGGCTTCGGCTTCTTGTCGATCTATGATGCTTTGTTCATCGCCAGTCAATTGCCCGAGCTTAAATAGTCTAGTGTCTAATTCGCCCACTTGTTTGGCCAATTCTTGAACAGTATGAGTTTTAAATTCTGTCTGTTTTTGTTGTTCACTGAGTTCTTTGGAGACAGTCAGTAGTTGCTGACCTACGGTATTAAATGCAGTGGCGAGTTCGGCAAACTCATCATTGGAGTTGATTGATGTTGATAGGTCGAATCTGCCATATCTAATATTATCGGCGGCACGAATCAATTGCCTGATACAGGTTAATATGTATTTTGCAAATAGAAAACCGAATAGAATCGATATGGCCAGGCCCAGGCATACACCCGCAACAATAGTCAATTGAGTAGAAGAGGCGCTGTGCTGCATTTCTTGATCTCGTGCCTGCAAGAGATCTATTTCATGCTGCTTCATCTCATCTATCGCTTTATGCAGAGCAATGCGAAACTGCAAACTTTTACCAGTGCGAATTCTGAGAAAGGCTGCTGCTGTTCCTTTCTCTTGGTATGTTTTTACGGTTGTTTCTAAACTGGCAAGTCTTTCTTTTATTAAGGCATTGAGTTTTCTAGCGCGAAAACTTTGGTCTTCATTATCCGCCACAAGGTTAGAAACTCTTTCAATACTTTCATTTGTAGAGGCTACCAGAGCGTGATAGGCATCAAGATAAATTTCCTGTCCCGTGATTATATATACTCTTTGTGTGCCCACTGCGTCGCTAAGATTGTATAGAAGTAAGATTGAGCTCCTGCAGTACTTCACGTGAATGGGAAACCAATTTATTGGCTTTAATCAAATCAGAAACGCTAACATATGATGTAAAGCCGATGAGCACTACAATGCAAATTGCGCCGGCGATCAATAAACTCAGTCTTGTGGCTACTCTCATAAGTTTGTTTGCTACCTCAAAAGAATCGAGTTAGGTGCTGAAGGAATTCAGCGAATCTTTGCGTTCAACACTTACCGGCCAATATAATCCGGCTTGAAGAAAAACAACACCGAGTAAGAAAATTAAGATCCAGGGCAGAATAAATTCAAATCTCAATTGCATCAGGTCTGACGGTTGGACGCCGAGCATAGCGAAAGCCATAATTAAGGCGCCTGTTTGAATAAGTAATTTAGGCAATAGGCGGTTTTCATGCCAGATATTAATTGTTTTAATACCATGTAAATGCCCGCGCACTTTTATCTCCCCAGCAGCATTGCGAGCTAATATTTGAACCGTGATCGAGTCCCCTTCGTTTAGTAAAACCGGTGTCAGTAAAATGCGCTCTTTTTCGATATTTTGAATCAATGATTGTTGTTCAGCAGCATTTTTGATGCGTTCTTTAAGATCGACAGGTATAGTTTCAATCACACTTGCGGCTAATATTTCTGCGCCGGGATTGAGCATAATTGATACACTACTTTGATAATCAGTCGAATTAATTGCTAAGTGACCGGAATTGAAAAGACGGACAACAATTAAATAAGCGTCCAGTACACTATGCCCGCCAAAACGGACATCCAGTTCGTTAGAGGCGGCACCTTTCAAATTAAGCAATGGGGCACGACGTAAAATATTGTATGAAAGCGCCTTTTTGCGGTTTAAATACCAGAGGTATATGCTGACAATAATTGCCAAACAAGTAGCAATTGGCGCTAAGAGTCGTATATCCATTCCCATTTTCCCGGTAAACAGCAGTGCAATTCATGTTCCCTGCAGCATCCGGCAATAAACACTCTGGAGCTATTTGGTTAATATTTGATCCATATTTTCTAACAAGTCAAGCCTGTGATTAAATTGTTGCCTGGGTAATAAATTTGTTTTTGCCAGCTCGCGGTTTTGTAATTCAATGAAGGCTTGCACCCTTGCGGTTTCGAACATATTAAAAGTTGTTCCGGCAAGATAAGCAGTTGTGCCGGCAGCAAAAAGCCTATTTCGATCTGGGGAATTATTATAATAATGCCAGCTGCCGATCATGCCTAACACTCCATTGGCTATTCTTGGTGGACCGACGAGCGCGGCAAATACAATATTTTCTGTTAGTGTGCCGCGTGCTCTTTCTCTTTGTCTTTTTAGAAACTGTTGCGCGCTAAGAAAAATTTCCTCCTGCTTTTCATATAGAGCTTTTCGCTTATATAATCCGGACAGATACGGGGTATCGGCTGTCTGGTCTTTTAATGTTCGAAGAAATTGATCTTTGTCTGATAAATAAATTTCAGCATTGGTTGTTTGTATATGAGTCAATTCTCTAGAAGCTGTTCTGGCAGCGGCTAAGCCGGATAAATTGCCCGTTACGCGACCGACCATGGGTGTGACCATGACAATAGCGCCGGAAATAGTAGATAAAAGAAATGCGCTGCCAACCATGTGTAAACGTCGTCTATGATTGGCTTCTAAGCCGACAATATTACCGGCCGCACCAGTAGCATTTTTTGCAAAATCCACCAGGAAGGCGGTATTTTGAAACGCCCAAAATCTTTTAGTAGCAGAAAGATATTGCGCATATTCAAGTAATGATAAGTCCCTCAATTCGTCGAGAAGTTTTTCTTCCGCTCGTGCCAAATGAATCTCATTTGGAGAGAGATTGACGCTGTGATCTAGAATTGAACGACGCTTATCGATTAACCTATCAAGTTCCCCTTGCAATACCCGCACTTGCTTTCGATAGCCGGTCGGATTAAAGCCTCTGTTTTTGATCGAACAGTAGTGAACGAAATTTAGCCCTAATTCGAAGACGTCACCGCCGGCTCCGATGAGTTGTCCAATCAACTGCTGCCTGGTGGCAGAAACCAGTCGGCTTCTATTCTTTTGATCTACTGGCGGCTTGGCAATTTTTTTTCTGGCTAAGTTAAAATTTACAGGCAGCCTTGTTATCAACCCGGATTCGGTCAAAGAGGCATTGCTTTCGCCATAAACAAACATCCGTCGTTGCCGCCAGGGTCCGACCAAAGTGGTCTCAATGCGAAAATGTGTGTTCAATTTCTCAAGCTCTATTTGTTTGTGCAAAATAGACCGAGTAATTTGTTCTAAATCTGTACTTTGGTTTGCTGAAACCTCACTAGAGGCTATATTGCTGGCTCCCTCTTGCTTTTCACCACTTGCCTCGGCTGCTACGGGACGGTGAAAACAAGAAATAATAAATATGGCAATAAACAAATTCAGGCAGATGCGAAAAGCGATAATTTGTTTGCTTTTTATTTTGGGCGGCAAATAAGGCATTTAATTTCAAGGCATGGACAGGTTTACAAATGCTGCTAGTTTACAATGACGCCTCGGTTCATTGATATTTATATCTTTGACTTGAGAGGTTAATAATCTTTTGGGTATATGTTTATTGAAAAGCGGAAATTCGAAGATTGAGCATATGAATAAAGAAGAATTACTGCCCCTATCAACCACAATCGATATCCCGGCTAATTGGCGCGGTACGCCTGTAGAACAATTTATAAAGGCGCAAAATTTACGCTATGCAATTTTTGCCGAACCAAGAGCAAAAGTACTGATGTCGGCTTGTATGGAATGCCGCTACAGCATTCCTATTCCTACTAATTTTGCTTATGTCATTCGCACCCCCGGTGGTCGCCTCACAGGTGCTGAGCTGGCTATCGGCTATGCCATTTCTCGCGGTGTCAATACGCTAATTTTGGTAGCCCATGATGATTGCGGCATGACTAAGCTTATTAAATTCAAACCGGAGATAGTGCAAGCGTTAACGGAGCAAGGCTGGGAAGAAGAAAAAGCAAAAGAATTCGTAGAAACCGAGCAAAAGTGCCTTTCTATTGTTGATGAGCTGGATACTTTGCGTAGCGAATATTTAAGACTAAAGAATCTATTTAAAAAAATTCAAATAGCGCCGCTTTTTCTCATTCTAGCAGAGCAAAAAGTCTATTTGCCAAAATGGTATGAAGAGCTTGTTAGCCAAGAAAAACTGAGCGCCCAAGCTGCCAAGTGATTTTGGTTCACAATCTTTGCATTAGAGAGAGGTTGCAAGCGCCTTATTATTGACTGGCATGCTAGGATAGCTTGATATCTTATCTGCCCGTAGCCCAGTTGGATAGAGCGCATGGCTACGAACCATGAGGTCGGAGGTTCGAGTCCTCCCGGGCAGGGTTATTAAAAGCTAGACAGAGAGCGGCTTCCAAGATAATGAGCCGTTTTTTATTGGGGAGGCATATCACGCCGGTGATATGCCGGTGATATGTTTTTGAAACGATAAGAGATAAGTAAGGAAAAGATGGGAAAGCTCTTGGAATGACCGGGCTGAAGTGTGACTACAGATAATGCAAAGCAGATTCTTGACTCAGGCTCAAACGAGCTAAACCAGTTCATATCATTGTTCAATAGTTCAAGTGATGATGCTCTATGCCGATCATTACATGATCTGATCGTGCGTATTAAACAGCTTGGGTGCCACAATACTTATCTTCAAGACGGCAAGACTTCAGCTGCACATTGGACCGCCCAGTTTTGGTCAATCGGTGACGCTGTTCTTAAGGATCTTAATGACTGTTATGTGTTAGCAAGTAAACCTGCTCTGTCTAAAGAACAATTGAAGTTAGAGCTAATGGTTCAGGCGGCCGAAGAAAGTCAAACAATTGCGGCTATGCTTTCTGGCAGCTTTGATGTACTGGCTGAAATGACAGAGGAACAACGAAAACGCATAAAGCAGGCACTAAAGCGTTAATAATAAAATATCGTTGCGGAAAAAGATTATGGGAACAACTAACATCAATTCGACCAACCATACTGTCAATCAATGGCACCGTCGTACTGTAGAAGAAACTGCTTGTAATGAGCGTTGTTTCTCGACCTTAAAAAGCGTTCCATGGGCACGTAAAATAATTAAAAACATTGACACTAATGGTGGATTGAAAGATCCAAGAACAATAGGCTATTTATTTGAACTTAGATTTGCGCATGAACTGTATTTGAATAAATATACGCCGACTCATGAATATCCTACTGGTATGGCAAACTCAACAATTGACTTCTTCTTAGCCCAAAATCCTAATCTATTGATTGAGCTGGTAAGTGTAAATGAAAGTGATTATGTCAAAGATATGACATATCAGGAAGCCCTTTTAGACGAAAAAGAGGAGCCTATTGGCCAGGTAGGCAAATTTCTTCACTTGAGTGGTAATGATCAAGCAAAAGAAATGATAACGCTGCAACAAAAGATCGGAGAAAAAGTATTTAAAGAAGGTCAAGCTACAAAGTTTCCATTACCAAGCCATGACAATCTAAATATAATAATTGTTGATGAACGTGGCTTTTGTGGTGGAGATAGCCTGGATCGAGATCAACGCCGTCAATTAATATATGGTCCAGATCACGAAGAGTTGGACACAATTTACTCTATTGATAAAAGCCCCATTTTGGGATTATTCGATCCCAATAATAAAAGACAATATGTTCAATTGTTGAAAGAGCGGATTGATGCAATAGGTTTTATTTTTGAGAAAAAGTTTGGTGCCAATGAGATTGCCACATCTATCAGTTATTATTTCAATTATTTGAGATCAGATTATCATAGCCTTCACGAAGTTTTTCCATTCAAAAATAAAAATAGCAAGTAAACTTCAGCCCATATTAGATTAAAGGAAAGAATGCATAGAAAAAACGATTATGATAATCAATTCAAAGCTGTTCAACTTGAGTTTCAGGGAGAGTATTTTGATTGTTTAAACAGTCTGTTCAACAAAGCTAGAGAGACTAACGAATATGAATACATCTGTACCTTGCTAAGAATTAGGGGCGAAGAGGATGCTGGTTGGGATCCGCTTACTGAGACGTTTCTACTAACGCAAGATATAACTACATTGTTGAATGCTCCGTTAGTTGGGCATACAAAAATCAGGCTAATGCTATTGCTTTATTCACATCTTACTGAGGTAGATGCCGTTTACATAATCCTTGAGAATATGCTCAGAATAATTGAGAACAAGCCCTGCCATATGAGTCCTTTTTCCCATCTGTATAATAAAAAAAGCAGACGACCATCACCACCATCTGCTAGAAAGGTGGTGACGTACTTAACGGAGCATGCCAGACAAGTGAATATTCCCTGTCTTGCAGATTCCATTGAAAGTTTCTTTGATGAAGGTATTCGTAACGCATTCTTCCATTCTGACTACACATTGCACCAGGATGAGTTCAGAACAAGGGAAGGCAGATTTCTTCAGCATCAAGAAGCAGCCAACATAAGGACGGGGAAAAAGTACAATACAAGGAGGACTAAGAATCTGTAAAATTTGCCTCTTTAGTCGAAACTGTTCAAAAGTGTCTCAATTTTTTTGAGGCATTTCAATATGTGCATTCCTCGCATATTCATAGTTACAAGGAACCAAAAACTTTAAACACTAACAACCCTTACACAATTTCTCTTCTTGTTCACCCGGAGCAGGGTGTATATGGAATTACAGCCGGAATGAATTAGATATGTCACAGTTAAAGTCTGTTTTGTGATTAGCTCTTCCAGCAGCTGTCAAAAAATTATCAATGTTTTTTTGTGAAATTAAAATGCGGCTGCCAACCTTATAGCAACTTATAGCCCAATAAGCCAGCGTGATGTTTCTCAAAAAGCGTACCTATGGATTTAGTTGGCATCAGTATCCTTTATCCCAGGACAAAACAGTAGATTAACTGTCAGTTAGTCATAGACAGTTGTCATAGAACCCAATATTATATGGACATCTGGGATGTCTTGGTGACCAGTAATAGGTAATAAATGTTAAATTCAATTCGTTTAATCGCAGCAGCTTTGTTAATACTTACATCTGCCTTTCCATCTATAGTACCTGCATGGGCAGCAAGGGAGCCAAATGAAATCCCATTGTATGCCGGAGGCTTAACACCAGAGCAGCAAAAGATCAATAAGTTATTGGTAGAAGGAATTGATCGTGACCGAATATCACATGGATTGTCCCGATCCCAATGTGCCCAACATGCAATCATGCGCGGTTGGCAATACTTAAATTCTGGAGATCCCCTTTTAGCTATTAAACGTTTTAATCAAGCTTGGCTTCTAGATCCAAATAATGCAAACGTATATTGGGGATTAGGTGCTGCCCAAGGTGCCCTTGGTCAATTTCAAGACGGCATCAATTTGATTACTAGAGCTACAAAACTAGATAAAAACAATGCTGACATTATCACTGATATGGGTCGGTGTTATATGTTCTGGGGAGCTAGCACAAAAGACGACAAGCTACGCAAACAACTTTTTGATAAAGCAATCTGCAAGTATCAAGAAGCTCTAAAACTTAACCCTAAATCGGGATATGCATATTCAAATTGGGCTTATGCTCTCTTTTATAATGGGAAGTATACAGCAGCCTGGCAAAGGGTAAAAGAAGCTCGTGAACGGGGTGGAAAAGGCCTTGACCAGCAATTCCTTAAGGATCTCGCAGCAAAACTTCCCGAACCGAAATAAGTTGTCTAACCGCTTCTGCCTCTTAATGATCTTAGTTAAATTCCCGCTATCTATAATCATGGCTTAAGCCTATCGATCACATAAAGATATCCGTCACTATCTATTTTTCCTAAGTCGCCTGTATGGAGCCATCCTTCTTTATCTATAACGGCATCGGTTAGATCATCTCTTTTATAATACCCTTTCATAATGTGCGGGCCGCGTGTACAGATTTCACCTGCCTCATTATCATTTTCTCCATTTACAATTCTAATCTTTATTTCAACGCCTGCCACCGCTCGACCAACAGAGCCTAATCTATTGGCTACTAGTGTATTGCAGGCAATAACAGGACTAGCCTCTGTTTGTCCATAGCCTGATAATATTGGCATACCTATCAATTCAAAAAACTGGGCAA
The DNA here is from genome assembly GCA_963767815.1 of Candidatus Melainabacteria bacterium. Classification (GTDB taxonomy): domain Bacteria; phylum Cyanobacteriota; class Vampirovibrionia; order Obscuribacterales; family Obscuribacteraceae; genus CAVYFJ01. The sequence goes on from CAVYFJ010000006.1 coordinate 235,704, forward strand.
CAGCAATATCTAAAGGAGCGCCGCCAGAAAGTAGGATTTTGAGTTTGCCTCCAGAATCTTCCGCAATGGGCTAAAAATAAAATAGCGTATTCTTCTGCTCGACTGCCTGTCAGAAGGCAATATTTTGGACAATGAAATTAGTGTTTCCCAATAGTATTTCCGGATGACATTTTTATCTAAAACAATTTCTTCAATTGCATCTTTGAAAGACTCATAAAATGCAGGACCGGCAATTATGCCAGTTAATTTGCGCTCCCTAATTAGGGCTATGATTTCAGATGCGGAATAATTGCGACTGCAATATATGGTGCCACCCGCATGTAACACAGCTAAAAATCCTTGAGCTAACCAAAGAAGATGATTGATAGGAGGTATTGCAATAAATCTTTCTCCCTCCTTTAGATCAGCAATCAATTCAAATAACTTAGCTTGAAAAATAAGGTTTTGAAAAGTAGTCATAACACCCTTTGAGACACCGCCAGTGCCAGATGTATAAGTAATAACTGCCACTTCTTCAAGACTACGATTCACCGAAGCCAGTTTATTTTTTGGTATCAGCGTATCTATGTATGCAAATTGACTATTGTCTGTTAGTTGCTCATTGATTAAAAAACAGCTCTGAAGACTGTCAATAGAAGTCTTAATTGTTTCGATTCTTGCTGCCATTCTTGCAGATACAAATATTACTTTGGGATGACCCTCCTGTAGTATCTTCTTCAATTCCGAGTTTTCTGTGTTTGTATCAAGAGATACAACAGTAGCTCCTGCGCGCCAGGCAGCAAAAAAACATATAGCAATTTAGGGACGCCTAATTCAAATAGAAGAGCAAGGCGCTATTGCCAGGGTTAAAATCGCTTCTCCATTAAATAAATAAATACTGAAATTTTTAGTTGCTGTGCAATATACTTCAGAAAAACTATTTATCATTCCATTTTCCATTTCGTTCTTTTAAAACTTGCTGCTGGACGGAGACAGAATGTATCAGATTTATTTTGAATCAAATCTAATAGGCTTGCCTCATATCCTGAAACGTTGTCTTTAGAGTGTCTGCGATAAAGAGAATCTTTCATATACGTGACTAGAACTCCCGCAATTCGCGCCTTGTTTCGGTTGCATCAGAATCAATAGCGATTCAATGGCACACCAAAATGAATTGCTATTTTGCACAGCCGCGGCAATCGCCGGTTATAGGGCCATGCTTCGTACCCACCATATATGGCAAATGGTACAACCGAACATTTACTAGCCCTGTGTAATCTGGCAACTCCGCTGCGAAATTCAGCAATTTTGCCATCCTTTGAAAGAACACCTTCCGGGGAAATGGTAATGTTTTCCCCGCGTGCAAGACATTTGATCCTGGCTTCTTCTATAGCATAACCACCCTTGTGCGGACGAACAGAAATACCACCAAATACGGAAATTATAGCTCCTATAATGGGCAACCTTAAAACCCAGTCGGCTACTAAAAAAGCGAACGCGCCGATTACAAGCAACACACACTACTAGGGCATCAAGCCAACCTGTATGATTGCCGGCAAGAATAACAGCTCCGGGTTGTTCCTCTATGTAGTGTAAGCCGTCACATTCTAAAGAGAAAAACAAGCGCATGAATAAACGTACAATGATTCTTAGCTGGAAAAATATATAAATGTCATCATGGAAATGTAGTCTATTTCACTTTTATTAGTTTATTGCAATGCTCAAACCAATCACTCCAAAAAAGTCCCTTTGGATTATACTTGGTCTTGTATTTGATAAACTCAGGCATTTCTGGATAGCAGGTCAATAGTTGATCTCGCCCAGCAAATCTATGATAAGTCAGAAAATAAGAACCACCAAGACTAATAGACAATGAAATCAGATCACAAAATGCTTTGCTCGCCCAAGCAATTTGATGTGGAGTATGTTCTACGTGCAAATTGATTACAATACAAGCATAGCTTTGCTTCGCCCAAGGCATGAAGGTCTCGTTATCCTTCTCAATAATACGCACAGTACCGTAGATTACATCCGCATATCCTCTTCGCAATAATTTTCCTGCATCACACATAAAGTCACCAAGCTTGCATTAAGGAACATACAGCTCGCTTATCATTTCTGTTCCCTGACAACAGCCGGGAAGTTGCTCATCTAGAGCCTTATGATAATCTTCAAGATATGTAGCTAATTGAAATGTATCAGACCAGTACAATTGCCCATTGGTAGTTAAATAGTGATTGACATATTTATCAAAAGCAATAGATTTATTAGTATGGGCAAGATAAAGCAATTGGCGCCAGCTCTCAAGCGACAGTAATTTATTGTTAGGAGAAGGCTCTTGCGTTCCATCTACTGGAGTATAAACACTCAATATGCCTTTGCTTAGAAAATCCGGGGACTCATGATCAATACTAAATTGAAAATCACCATAAGTTGCTCCAGCATTTTTATAGTGTTCAAGTCTGCTTACTGCTTCATCGGATCTTACTAACTCTACTGTGCGTTGCAATTTTGTCCGTGGCATTAAGCGGAGAGTAACCGATGCGATAACGCCAAACATTCCATAGCCACCTATTGCCAGGCGGCAGAATTCTCTATCTCGTTGCGACTGCATTTAACAATCTGCCCGTCTCCCAAAATCAATTCAAAGCTTTCCACATCTGCCACTAGGGGTGGCATCAAAAGTCCACAACCGTGTCCATTAGCAGATATAGACCCACCGATACTTCAGACTATCTCCACCAGTTTGTTTTTGTGCAATCGTCCACTGATGAGCTTGCCTTGTTGTTCTTTCTGTAAATAAAAAATTAAATCCGTCCAGAGTATTCCGCCTTCGACTTTGATCAATCCACGTTCATAATCAAAATCAAGAATGTTCTTCATTTCAGTAGTGTCTATTAGCAATCCAGACGTAAGAAATTGTTGTCCACCCATGGCGTGGCGTCCACCAGCAATGCAAATGCGCTCGCCACTGAGTTGTGCATTTTGAATTAGATCAATTATTTCTTGGCAAGACTTTACTGCTACTCTCTTTTAACAATAGTTGGATTCAAGCGAGAATGTACATCATTAACCAGTTCTCCAGGATACTGTTTACTGTTTTGTTCAAATTGTTCTGTGACTCCAGACATTATTCGTTTTCTAATCCTCTGACTGGAAGATCAATCTGATGGATAACGTAAATCATGATGTATAGTTTGATGGGCAACAATCATATTAGTCTCTTGAGCTATAGGATTACCAGTATTTGGATTACGATCATATCTTGGGAAATTGCTGCTGGATACTTCTAACCGAATACGGTGCCCTTTAAAAAATACTGTACCTGTTCGCGAAAGTTGAATCTCAATCTTTTCAACAGGAGAAGTTTTAGCTATATGATTTGGTAGTTGATATTGGTGCCTTATAATTCCATCAGATATATTATATGTGTACCCGTTAGGATAAACATCTACCAGTTTACCAGTGAAATCAGTGTTAATTGCTGAAGTAGAAACATAAAGAATGAAAGTAATAGGACCTGTGACTTCAATATCTTCTTTTAACACAGGCGTTGTAAAGACTAGTACGTCTGAACGAGATTCAATCTCATTTTGCTAGCGATACTGGCCGCTTTACCAAGCATGGCTCCCCCGGCAGTGAGCACAGGATTGCGTGGGTCATAAATATACGTATCTTTTGATATTTTTGCGGAAGAAGGGGTCAAATCGAGGCTGCCATCGCCAGTAACACTATTAGCTTTTCCATTACTAGATAAATAAAAGGGTATATAGTGAGTCCTAGCCAGTGGCCACTCTTTTTCAAAGCGCCATTTGTTTATACCCATCACAAAGATTTTTACGGGCAAATCATCTTGTTGTCCTGATGCTGGCAAACATATATTGGCATCGAACCATGGCAAACTAATAGCCAGACTTTGCAATCTAAAATTTTCTGATTCTTTACCATCGGGAAAAGTTACTTGACCGGCATGTGTCCATGGTCCAATTATTAAGCGACTTTTGGATGCAATCTCTTTTGGGGCAAATTTTTTGATTTGGACAAAATCTTTCAATTGTGTAGGAAGAAAAGGATCATACCAACCGCATAATAATAAAGCCGGTGCTTTGAGGGTCTGATTTCTATCAATGCCGTCGATGTCTGCCGATAAAATCCTGCTGTGGATGATTAACCCAATCGCGGAAAAATGAAATTTGTTTGCCAATAGCCCGTTTATCAGCGTCTTGCATTGGAAAACCAGTGGCTGCCTTTACTATTTCGCTTATATCGGCCAATCTTCTCTATCTTCACGCCCATGACTCGTCAAAGCCCAACTAAGAGCACTATAAAGCGAAAACGCGCCTCCTGGATAAAACATTCGATGAAAGTCAGTGCTAGCAAGATAAATAGTTAATGCTGATGGTCCTGGATTTGTTTGGTCAGCTATTACCCATTGAGTGTATCCAGAAGCAGAGCCGCCCCAAGTGACAATCTTTCCATCTGAACCACGGTTGTTTACAAAGCCACGCCAAAGTATCAATTCCATCCTGGCGTTCATTCGTAATGGATAAAAAATACCTTCCGATCCAAAACGTCCTCGGGTTCCTTGGATTACAACGGTATAACCATGCTCAGCCCACATTCTGCCAATAACATCAGCAAATATAGAGGTTTTTAACAATCTGGACATAGGTATGCGAACAAGAGCAGTAGCTGTTTGCTTAAGATGTTGTGGGTGATAAATGTCAGCTATCAGTTTGATGCCATCCGTGGTGAACATAGAAACATGCCTTTCTGCGCGAACTGCATATTGTGCTTTTGGAAAACCAAGTTCATGGCCGACAAAGGAAGGAAGAATTTGATAAATTACCCATAGCACTATTCCTAGGACCACACAAATATTAGGCAACCATCGAATGATTCGTTTGCCTAACGAAAAGCCAATAGAACTATGATTGGCTTCAGTTTTTTGACTAGAAGACCAATGATAATATCCTAGTACTAACAAAAACGCAGCCAAATCCCAGTGAAAAAATATAGGGATTGAACCGCCTACCCATCTTTCATGAGGATACAAAAACATACGTAATGCATAACGAAGAACCATTACACCGAGGTAAATTGCTCCGAAGTATAACAAACCAATTCCTAAGCGTGGTTTGGGCATTACAAAATACCCCGATCCGGTAGCAAAATCGAAACAGACTTTGCCGTAAAGAATAATAATCAATATTTGACTAGCAAGAAGCAATGGATAAGATAATGCGCCAGAAAACCATTCCTCCATCGGCGGCAGAAACGAGACATGGCAGAATGCCACCAATGCCTGACCTATTACGCGCAGACAGAATAAAACCAGTAAGAGTAAAAAAATTAGGGCATATTTTTGTCTATAACTGGGGGAATATTCTGCTTTCATCTAACACATCCGATTTTCATTAATAATACCCAGGATAACCAACAAAGCATAAGAATTAAAGAGAATGAGAACAGTTTATCAACTGTTTGCAAACTGTCTCATCAACTAAACAACCCCGGTAAGTCTTTACCAAAGCCTTTAAACCTATTGGCATCTAATTTTGTGTATTTAACTGTATGAACTATATTTTTATGTCCCAAATAAGCCTGGATACTTCTTGTGTCTATGCCTGCATTAGCCAATTGATATCCTTTGGCGTGACGCAACAAATGGGGATGTATTGCAAACTCCAAACCAACAGCAATACCGAGCCTTTCTATTAGGCGATTAATAGCGAATCTGGTAAAAGGTGTTTTTCTTTCTGATATAAAAACGAATGGCGAATTAGGATTTAGACGTTTTAGCTCTCTAAGTCTCGCTTGTTTTCTTTAAGATGTCCATATTTACGTATCTCCGTGAGGAGATCTTCCAATTGATCTAAAGCTTGATCTGTTGCGTGTCTCAAACTAACTTTTCCATTCTTCCATTCGGATTAATTCTATCATAGGACAAAGTTGTGAAGTCGACATACTATTCCGTGTTCAAGAATCCCGAGACCAGGCAAACAATTAGCCCAATTAGAACGCTCAAGATAGCGGCGGTCACAATCGAGTATGGATTATCTGTGTCGCAGGATGAGTAGGCCCCTCCTGCTTCAGTTCTTTTACCCTAACATGGCGTTGCCGATCTTTCTCTAACACCGGATCAGCGAAACGAAGAGACAGTCCTTTAATAGCAGACAGTTTTGCAACCAGCACCTTGAACTCATCCGAACCTTCCACAACCACTGGCTTACCGCTAAACCGTTCATCTGCCAATGACAGGGCCAACAATGTGGATGCTTCTGTTACTTCTGGCACCGCGATTGCAATTGCCTCATCAGAAACGACACCACCGTCCTGCGCTCGGTAAATAACTTTGCCATTTCTGAGAACGGTCGGCTTGAATTGAGTTTTTATAACATCCATAGCCTCCTCAAAGCTGTCAATGGTCAGCAAAGTTTGAGCGATCTCTCGTCTATAGTTTTTCCGTTTTCTTAAAATGCGCAACGCTTCGGCATCACCTTCTTCGGCGCGACTGGCCAGATACTGGTCCCACGTCTGCGCCCGTGATTGTTCTCGAATTGCTTTATTTTGTTCCTGTTCACGCTGTTTCAACTCGGCAAAATCTATTTTCATTTCCTGGGAAAGCTCGTGATAGATGGTTCTCTTTGATTTCTTATCCAAATCCGTGTTTACTTTCACCGAATCACGCCGTTGCCGATACCAGTCTCTGAGCTCGATTCGGTACTCATTATGCTTGGTGCGCGTGTCGGCCAGTGCTTTTATTTTCACCTGGCGATCGGCTTCCTGAACCTTTTGAAACTCCGCATACAGAGAATTCATACCCAGCGACTTATGCAAGCCCCGTTGATATTGCTTGAGCGGTTTGCCCTGGTTTTGAGACGGCTCATATATCCCAAAACGGTCAGTCAATGATTTGAAAGACAGTTTCCTATCCAATGAACTTGCCTTAATCCCAACAGTACCGTCCAGCTGTGGCTATTACTAATCCAGCCCCTTTGGGCTTGATTACAGCACCATATGTAGTGAGCAAATCGTGCACGTCTTGCCATCCCTTGGCTTCTTTCAGAACTTGCTTGAGTTGGTCGCCCACCTTTTCATTTAACCAACTCAAAAAAGACTCTTCTTGCTGGTGCGCTTCTAGTTCGCCAACTTTGGCAAAACGTGTTCCCTGCCCAATGCGATTATCCTGGTACAATCCGTGCTTAATTTCTAGAGCTTTCGCTAGGCTATCTAGCTTGTAGTAAGGATAATACGGCTCGACACAACGAAATGTGTTCGGATGGATTTTGTTAATGGCAATGTGCAAGTGACAATGATCTGTGTCTTCATGTACAGCGCTGATTCGCTGATGCTCAGCAAATCCCAAACCGGCGCAAATCGTATCTTCGATATCTTCCGCTTGCTCTCGATTCAATTGTTCCCAATGCGGTAGGGAAACAACCAGATGATATGTCTTGTCTGATTTAGCTCGCTGATTTTCAGCTTGAGTAGCCAACACCTCGGCAATTGCAACTGCTGGCGTATTTGATTGACAGTTTGAGATTCGATACCAAGCAACTTTCTCACCATTTCCTTTCTCATCCATAACGTATCGAGCAGTCCGCGCAAACAAGATAGACTCGTTGTCTTTAGCATTTAATATATAACGCCCGAGCCGGTCAAAACGCGACTTTTCGCTCGTCTTGCGCTCTATTACTTTAATAATCATAAGCTGCGAGCCTGTTCCATTACCAGTTTTGCAATGAATATTTGTAGGCTTTCAATTTCCTGTAACAGAGAGTCCTACATTTTTGAGCGGTGAGCTACCGCCTTTGCCTTCGGATAGGTATTGTGCCAATAAACCACCCAGGCGATCTTGATCAGCGTGCAATTTGGCAAGCCCTCTGATCGCCTCTTTGTCAAAGGCACTTTTGGGCTCATAGCCCTTCCCTAGATTCCGCAGAAACTCAGAGTTAGATAACTTGGTGTCCTTTGCATTCGCTTTAATTTTTGCGAGTTCATCATCATCGCACCAAACTTCAATACGATTTTTTCGCGGGCGGGTTCCTCGAATCATCATTCTAATAATTTCCTCCCTGGCGTAAAAAAGTTTCTTTATGCCACCAAAGACACTGCGCGTTGAGCAACGAAGTTGCGATATAAGCTGTGCCGCAATCGTGACCGGACTGGTAGGCGACTTGTCGCGTACCGGTACAGCACACATCCTGCCTACAAAATCTTACGTATTCTTCCAGCAAATTGCAACAATTCTCGGACATGCTGTGACTCGCTGGAAGCTGCTGTGATGTACTGGGGGATGCTGTGATGTGCTGGAATCTTCCAAGACCATTACTGGAAATTGCTGCGGGACGCTGGGACAAACTGGAAATTGCTGGGTACGGCTGGGAGTTGCCGGGAGTGCGGCAGTGACTGGGGAGAGAGTCAGTGGGAGCGGGATTCTGAATCCATTCCTGTATCCATGGCTGGAAGGTTCTGATATTACCTAGGGCTACAATAGCGGCATAAAGTTACGGATCTTCTCTATTACGGAGGCAATTTTGGAAAGAGAGAGAGTCGCTTCCACTCGGACGGCATGGGGAAAGGCACGCATCGCATTCCGCGCCAATCGTTTGGCTATTAAAGAACTGCTTGATGCGGACTGGCCGTTGACCACCATATATCAGCAGACAGAAGACTCACTAGCTGGAGCCTCTTACAGCCAGTTCACCTTTCTCGTCCGCAAAAACTTCCCGTCTATATCTCAACAGCGAGGAGACAACGACAAACCATCATCACAATCCATTGCATCAACTGAAATATCATCAGACATTAGGTCACCAATACAACGAGAGTCAGCAAAAAATGAAAAACCATGTGCTCCTAGAAGTCCAGCCAAATTCAAACCCGGACCAAGACTCCCAGACCCAAAACTACTTTATTGATTCAGCAGACAGAAAGGCTGAATCGACAAGGAATGTTCATTTTATTCTTCAAGGCAATGATGGCATTCGTAAGAGTGGTCTTTCCGGTTCCGGTTCCGCCTACCACTAATATGTTTTGTCGGTTTAAGACAGCGGACTCAATCATTTCCCTCTGGTGCTCAGTCATGATATTGGCGCTGACATACTCAACTAGAGTAAAAATTTTCGATGCTTTCAAACGGATAGTAAAAACTGGGGCAGAAACAACTGGTGGAATGAGCGCTTCGAAACGCTCGCCATTGAGCGGCAACTCACCCTCAAAAATGGGATTCTCCCGAGTCACTATCTCCTTATGATAGGCAGCAACACTGCATATTACAGATTCTGCTTGAGATGGTAGCATCGTCCCAATGCATTCCATCCCGGCGCTAAAAAGTTCCGTCTGCATTGAGCATTATTTCCACAACCCCAGGTTCTTCTAAGCACCTACAAATCGTAGTACCTAGGACACGGCGAATCTTTTCGACCAGGCGCAATGCTGGTTCTAGAGAAGAAACGTGTGATGGGAAATCAGGGTTTTTGGGCATTAGGTATCACTTTTATTGATGAGGAGCTGAAACAAAGGGCTGACAATGCAAACACCTTAAAAATAAGACGTGACATTGCCCTCACGTCATAGTATTTAAGCAATAAGTTGCAATAAGAGATTCCAGCAATAGCTTCAGCCGGGCTTTCGGAAATGGATTCAGAATTTTGCCGACGGTCGATATTGCTCTGCGTATCCTCACCCAGCTAAAAACACGAGGCTAGCCAAACTAGATCTCTGGCCAATTCTGAAGTGGGATCGGGAAGCATGTGACATACGTTGAAATTTTGCCGGAATGTACTTCCATCCACAATCCAAACAAGATTTCCATAGAATGATTCTCGGGAGATGCGCTCAGAGTCAGACATATGAGAGTGCTGGACCTCAATCACAATTCCTGTTGGAGTTTTTATATCAGCACGATGAATTTCGCCATCAGCCGCAAGGTGGACTATTTCCCTACAGTTCTCTGGAAACAGATTTTTCCACCAACGATGCCAGGGTGTTTCATTTTCCCACCATGGGTCACAGTTACGGTCAGCCGTATGCGCCCAGTGATGCATAATACGTGACCCACACTTAGCTATCATTGGAGAAAGACATCCTGGACAACTACCCTGCCCACCAGCGAATGCCTCCCGTCTTTGATTATTCACTATGGCGTATTGCAACGATCCTGCCCTATTCGACTAGGTGGGGAAAAACAAAAGCAAAAAGCGCCAATGCAGTCTCCCCAATTTCTTTAACTTGCTTCAATACAGACTCGACATGCGATGGATTTAAATAAGAAACGGCAAGTAGAAGCTCACCATTAGTATTAAGTTGCAGGGCGTTATCGAAGAAGGTATTTACGTTTGGATGAGCACCATCATCGATAGCTTTGTCGTATAAGGCGAATACTTTTTGGGCTAACTGCGGGTCCTGAGTTTCAATAGCCTCCTCAATTTTGTTCCCCATAAATAGCTTTCTCACTTTTTTATAGTCTTCTTCACTATTATGGCGGTTTAGCCAAACCTGCTTATACTGCTCATTATTCATGACATAAAAAGCATACATTGCGTTTTCTAAGCAGCCACGAAGAATCATATATGTTTCTGGGATCTGCGCTGCTAAGGCCAAACGTGATGCGCTCATAAATGAGGCGTGACAGCGTAGGAAGAAATAAATTTCTAACCACTCTTCCGGTTTAACACGCAAATTAGAAAAGTCTTTTATCTGTTCGCGCTCACCCAATAGTTTAGCTATTGGAATTGCCAAATTTTCGCGGGTCGCCCAAAATCTTTCATTAGTAGTTATTATCTGCGCACATAGTTCATGGTTATTAGCAAAATTAGCGCGTTCATTATATTGCGAACTATGCATAAAGTGAGTCAACAAATCTGCCCCCCATCCTGGAGGTATCGCGTTTGGCAATGGCTCCAAAGGCAAATTTCTAGGGGTAGACTTCAGCCCCCGTGTCTTTAAATTTTCCTTTTGCCATTTGGCCTCATCAGCCGGTTGTCCTGATTCGCGACATAAAAATGCCAAAATAGAAAGCGTTTTAGGTATTGCATCTGCAAGCCCTAATTTCTTTTGTTGCTCCAGAACCTTTTCAAAGTAAGGAATGCTTTGCTCATATTTTTTTTGCGCAAATAAGACAGACGCCAGAAGCTGCTCACTGTCCCATGACTCGATATTAAACTGCTTCTCAATTTTAATAGATTCCTTTAGGTGGTGCTCGGCAGCTTCGAATTGTTTTAGTCCGTAATAAATATCGCCTAATATTGAATGAATATGGCTGATTTTGACAGCGTTGGTTATATCCAAATCAAAATATTGCAGAGATTCTTTGAATAGCTCAGATGCAACAACTTTATCTCCTCCCACGTAACGTCCGTAAGCTAGATAATAGGCACTTTCCCCTCGCCGTAAATCGCCTTGCTCGAAATCACGACTAAGATCATAGGCACGCTGAAATAAGTCGGTAGATCCTTTTAGATCTTTTTCGCGCCCCAATCCCTTCGCTTTATCTATGAGCGACTCCCAGTCAGTAGTCATTGTATTAGTGTTCATACTGCACTTCCCAGCGCATTAGCTGCTCTTAGAATAAAAGACTTAGACAAAATACCATTAGAATATTCAAGCTCTTTTTCTGGACTCCCTTCCAGTATTACAGCAATGGCTTCACTGTATTGACTTTGATAGTAAATTCCACGCGTCAACGAACCACGTTGAAAATCATACCTGTCATCATGGCGAAGGGCATTGTTTGCTAGAGCCTGTTTAATTCCCTCTGGCAATAATTTCGTCACAGCTTCAACTGTATAAGTAAAAAGTCTGGTGTCGCATTCATTGGCTTTTTCCTCTAAATCAAGTCGTTCAATTATCCAGTCGCGCACCATCGTTCCCACTGGTTTTTTTCTATTTTTCGCCAGAGAATATAAGCGAAAAATATTTTTTTCCTCCATGCGTATATTTAGTTGTTCGGTTTTAGCTACAGACTTGAGCGCCTCTTGCTGTAACCGATTACCACGCTTTTCGATTTCTTCTTTTGACAACTTGGTCATAAAATACTCCTCAAACGTTCTGAATAGAGCCCAGTCCAATGTGCATTTGCTTTCATACAGTGATATACGGAATCGAGATCTGGATTTGACAAATAAGTCACCCGCACCTCAAACACAACACCTTTTTGCGTGTGCCCAATAACTGCTTGTTGGGGATTGTCTTCGTTATCAGGCTCCACATCAAACCGTTCACCAGAAGCTAAAACTTGTTCAATTTCCTCTTTGGTATAGCCGTGCTTGAGTGCGCTCGGTCTTATTATTATCATTATACCCTATTCGTATAGCATTGTATAGCAAACGCTCATAATTTAACATTGCCAATGCCGAAAGTCCAGTATTAATGAACATTAAACGGCGATCACTCTGCTATACGCGATGGTTTTAAAAAGATCTTGAGTCTTGACGACTATTATTTAGTCCCAATTACTCGTCAAACAATTCTTTTGGTTTCACTTTTAGTGCCTCAGCAAGTCGGTTCTAAACCAAAACAATATTATGGACGAAAAACAGAATTTCATTTCGCTCAATTTGATACGTTTCGTATGTATAATGAGTCACATTAACTCAGGAGAGGATTCTCGTGAACAAAATAGAGCGAGATCAATTTGTTAAGGCCATTCGCGAGCAATTGCAAGTGCAAACAAAAGAATGGCTGCTGGACCGACTATGTGAATTTGCGTTTGATGACGACATAAATGCGGATCGCATATTACTTTATCTCTCTGCCGAAAAAAACGATGAACTCGAAATAATTAGAGATTTCAAAGCCACAATTGATAAAGCGCTAAAACAAATAAAGGATCATGGTCCTGCCGACTGGAGAAACAAGCTTCCCCGTAGAGCACTATATGACATTGCAGATGCTCTAGCACATGTATGGTTTAATACTAGGCAGAACGTGGTTCTAGAAATAGCTGAATATGCGCTACTTGGGCTAGATTCCATTTCTGTACTCCAAGATGAGTGTGAGCTAGATTACTTTATTGCTACATTTCGCGATTTGCATTTGAAGGCATGCGATAAACTTAAACCAGATCCTGAATATTTTGGAACTCATTTAGCGCAGCTTGCCAACAAAACTGACTGGTGGCTTTTTGATGGACCACCAAAGGGATATGCAGAAGTTCTTGGATCGATAGGCCTTGCTTCTTATGCTTCTGCACGCGAGAAAAAGATTAGTCGATAGTTATACTAAGAATTAAGTTCAGAGGGCTTCATATAATTGCTCCTACGGGAAATCAACGGAGCATATATCTGAATTTATCTCTGAATCCTCGGTTGAATATATTACTGGAAGCTCGTTTAGCAGGTTGCTGCTTAAATGCTAGGAAGCTTTCCAAGAAATCTTACGTTGTGATTTCAACTGATTGAGCAATTTTTGGAATGTTCGATACGCGCACAAGTGCATCGTAAAAGGAAGATCTTATGAATACAATGTCCGTAGAAAATGGCCGCGCCGCCGTTAAGCAGTTCCCAAAGTTTGAATCTGACCTGATGACCCGACAAGAAGCTGCGGCTTATCTAGGCGTTTCTGGCATGACGCTCGCCATATGGAAGTCGACCGGCAGGTACAGTGTACGAGTTTATAAGATTGGCAGACTAGCGAAGTACAAGAAGGCTGATCTGGATGCATTCATTGCATCCAGGCTGCAAGCACTATAATGAGCTTATGATGCACATGTCTCAGCTAATACCTCTTTGCGAGTTTGTGATCTAGCGCAGCAGATTTGGCATCTTCGCGCGTTGCTCTTCGATGATCTTCTCTGAGAGCTTCCACGGATCTCCTGAAATGCGAGCAATTAGCTCAAACCAGACTTTTCCGAAAGCGGCAAGCGCTTCGTCCTCGGTAAATGTTATACCTACCGGTAAAAGTGGTGCAATGTCTTCAGTCAAGCTCCACTGGAGTTTTTCCAACATCCGCTGTTCTGCGGTTGCCCTGCTTATGGCGAGCTCTTGAAGAGCGAGATAATGCTCGAAGCAGGTGAGCAGCTTGCTATAGTCCAGGGACAGATGCGTTAGTCCCTCGTTCAGATCGAACAAGTCGCGATTCTTCCGTCGTTGCAATAAGGCTCTAAGTTTTGTACCGAATAGTTCCTCGGGCTCAAAGGAAGCTATATCGGCACGCCCTCTGTACCAGTCGCTGTCGATCTCAAAAGGGTAATTCTTGATCTCGTATAGGTTCTGGTGCTCGCGGGTATTGATTTCGATTTTCACCTTTAGCGTGGTGTCAGGTGCTTCTTCCGGGGAGAATTTGTAAAATAGGTGCAAGGAGTGACTGGCTTGTTTCCAACTAAAATCACCAAGCCATGACAGCGCTTCGCGAATAGCATTAAACATGGTACCAATAGGCTCTTGTCGGATTTGAACCAGGTCGATGTCTTCCGAGTACCTTAGTGGCTTTTCAAACAGCAATTTGTTTATTGCGGTGCCACCACGAAATGCAATCTTGCCCGAAAGCGCTGGCGAGTTGAAGAGATCGCAGAGTGCCCGGCAAATGATCAGATCCTGTTCGACCTGCCTTGCAGCTGGCCATGCTACCTTCAGGCTCCACTCTTGTATATAAGCTGCTGGTATCATTCATCTATCTCCACAAGCGCATTGAGTGTTAGCATCCAGGTAGCATCTGTCTCTGGGAGACTTGCTATGTTCTCATTCAGCAGTCTAACCGACGGATCAAGCGGCTTCATGGACTTGGCTTTTTTGACTAACGGCAAAACTGCCTTGGCCTGCCGCTCATGTCCGAAGTATTGAAGCAAATAACCAAGGCGGCGCACGGAAGAGTTTTCATAGCAGGCGGCAGCCTTAGCCAGTTTCCGCGCATCAGCCTTTCCACCTAAATCATTGGCCATCTGAGCCACGCTATTAATACCACCAACTTTATGAAAGTACCGCGCTGAATCAAGAAGTGTAAGCTCGACTCCTGCTACTCTGGCAAAGCCTGTATCACTTTTAAGTTGCTGAAGCCACTCGTCTTGATTAGTTGAACTAAAGGCCGCCGATCTCTGGTAGATGAACTGTATCCTGTGGCGACCGAGATCAAATCCCCGTAATTGTTTTGAAACAATGACCTGAAATACCATAGCCGCTTGGTGCGAAGAGCCATGGAAGGCAGCAGCGCGGAGCAGCGAAATGCGATAATCCAGTTTGAGATACTTCATGAGTGGATCAATCCAGCGCACCGGATCTGGTGCTCCAGCAATACGATCTTCCGGGCGAAGAATTAGATAAAAACCACGCCAAGGGCTGACAAGTTGCTTCTTCTTTATTAGTCTGGTTGCGGCGTCACCAAACGCCCGTGCGTTTAGGGCAAGAGTTTTTATGGCTTCTTTCCTGGTGAAATGAAAACGCCCACGGATGAGTTGTTGATCTAAATAGTGCTCAAGTTCTTTCATTCCCCAATTATATGCAAAAACCGGCAAATTGCAAGTCTATTTGCATACAAGCGGGGAGGCCGCAAAAGCCGGGATCGTAATCTCTGGAAGGCTTTCCGGCCATTTCATGAAAATCCTCTATAGTTGCTAGTATTTAACACTTGCCTCTTTGTTGGTATGACATTAGTATCTGGTCAAGGCTGTTCCTGTTTGAACATTTTCTCGTGAGCGCGTTGGCGAGCTGCAAGTTCGGCTTCCCAGGCGGATTGTGCGTATACTTTACGGGTGGTGCTTAGATCCTTATGATTAAGAGCATTACCAATTACCGAAAGGCTCGCGCCGGTCATTGCCATATAGCTCCCTAGCGTTCGTCGCAAGTCATGCAAATGAAGGTTCGTGATACTCGGCCTGTTTCAAAATTCTAGCCCAGCCTTTCTTAGGGTCCTTCAAATGATCATTCTTCTTTGTACTCGGAAAGACCCATTCCAAACTCTTGCGGTGCTCATGTCTTTCCTTAAGAATGGCAAGCTCGTCAGGCGTTAGCAAGATAGTTTGACTGGTACCATTTTTGGTATCAGGGATTGTCCACATACCCGACTTCAGATCAAGCTGGTCCCAGCGCATAGCAAGAACATTTGTTTTACGCGCACCAGTAGATAAGCTGAAAAGAACATAGTCACGAATCTCCTCCTTTTCTTCGGCGTGTATAGCCTTCATCAGCCCAGGCAATTCCTCTTCGGTAACAAAGCGTTGCCGCACCTTAAGTCTGAATTTCGAGACACCGACAGCCGGATTTTCGCCCAATACCAAAGACCATTGCTTGCCCTTGTTGATTACCGCGCGGAGCAATTCCAGAGTACGATTTGCCGTCGTATGCCCATTATGTTTCCCAAGCTTATTAACTAGCAGCTGGACATCACCGCGAGTGATTTCTGTGATACGCCGGTTTTTCCACTGAGACAGATATCGCTCGAAACAATCCTGCATTTCCCTCCAGGTCTTAGTATGCTCCATTGCATACTTATCGATATATTCATCGAATAGCTTGCCGAGAGTGATGTCTTTCACTTCTTCTTTGCGCTTAATCTGCCTTGGTTTTTCGCCAGCAGCCAACTGCAACATGACTGCCTTTGCTAATTCTCTTGCATGCTCAACGGTCAGCGTCGGATTATTACCAAGCACAATAAGTGGATCTTGATTAAATTCGGCACCCTGCAGCGCGCGCCGGTCGTAGCGCCCTACTTGAACGCGGCGCGGACGGCCAGATATCCATTTATACACGGCAAACGACTTGACGCCGCTTGGGTTTACACAAAGCTCCAGTCCACGCAATTTTGTATCGTAGTAGTAGAGGCGTTTAAACTCCGGTGAGGGTTTCAAACCGTCAACAAATGCATTACTGAATGTAGCTTCATTTCTAGACATGAAATTTCTCCACATTACAAGGGCTACTTTGCAGCCAAGTTAAAGTAGAATTTTAGCACTCGTGACCCATTGGTGTCTTTTCTGGTGATATGCCGGTGATATGAATTTGAGAAAAATATGGTAACCTAGAGAAAGCTTGAGAAAAATATGGTCCGACTTAAAGCCTCAGCTACAGAGCATTTGAGACAAATTGAGATAACCAACGAAAACATGGGAAAATCACCATTCTCCCTGGCTACGAACCATGAGGTCGGAGGTTCGAGTCCTCCCGGGCAGGGTTATTAAAACTTAGATGGGGAGCGGTTTTCGAGAAGATAGCCGCTTTTTCATTGTACATTAAATTTCGACTGGTGGTAACCTGGTGGTAACTTCCACCCACAATATACGGTAATGATTAGAAAGACAAAGAAAGATAGGGTAACTATTAGTGGTGTCACCCGATACTTAAATGCTTTCAAAAGATACTACTATTTAATTTATCCAAATTTGATTATGCCAAAGGATGAAAGAATAACCACCACTGCCACAACAATAAGACAGCCTGCTCCAACTAGCACTAAAAAATGAATCAGCAGGTTAAACCATCTGGGAAAGATTTGCTGATACGTGAAAGAAATCATTTTGCAGTTGGACTCAGCTGCCCTGACATAATAGAACTCAGGGATGCTATTTACGGATAAGCATTCAAAGGTGATTACTTCCTTCGCTGCAAGAGAATCTATTACGACAACATGCACACCATCTGGAGTGATTGTTTCCCTATAATTGAGAGATGGATAGAGTTTAAAATGTTGGGGTTTTCGCTTGTGCGCTATTTCAATTCCCTGCGCAGCCGATTTGCCGACATTTTGAATAAAAATTGAGCGTGTCCTGACCTCAAACTTTTCGGGCTGAATTCCTGTCCCTTCTGAGAGTTGTCTGGGCAAATTCTTAGTGGGAGCATGCATGGTTGTCAATTCGTGGTTCGCACCCTGTGTCGCCTCTCTCAAAGGCAGCTCGAAAACAACATCCCGCGGAGACCACCACACCACTTGGGCCTTGGGTTGTAGTAGCTGCTCAGCTCTTGCCACACCTATGCCCGCAAAAAAAGTTGCAATGCCGGTAAAAGCTGCCCCAACCAGCTGATCAAAATAATTTATAGTGAGATTTGCCAAGCGGTTAACCAAAAAATAAAAAGCATCAACTCAATTTGTTGTACCTTATTTTTTTCGCGGTGTGCTGTTTGTTTTTCTTTTCTCTATTTTTCCCTCTCTACATAAGGTTTTCTTGGTCAAAAATCTTCATCTTTTTGTAATTGCTTTTTGAGTTCTTTCCGTGTTAATTTCGATAGTGACTTTTCACAAAGGCAACGGTTGTTGCAAAGAACATTGATAGAGAAAAGTCAGCGAGATCGATGGCTCCAGTTAACCTGGAAAGCGATACAAGTTTAAAAAAGCAAATCGAGCAGTTGCGCCCGGGTGGTGCAGCTGAGCAAATAAATTAATTGCGGAAATTCCAATTTCGGGAGTTCTGCGTCCTCGGGATTGCTTTGTTTTTTAGAAATGTTTGTGCCCGACCATGGACAGCAGTACTTAATCTCTCAGAATGGAGTTATTTTATGGAACAAAACACTGATCATGAGAATTCTTCCCCACCTCCGCTTCTTTCACGCAAGCAAGCGGCGATTTACTTGGGGCTTTCAGAGCAAACTCTAGCTATCTGGAAATGTACGATGCGATATGAACTACCCTTCGTGAAAATTGGTCGGCTTATCAAATATCGAAAAGCAGATCTCGATGCGTTCATTTTAAAAAACCTGGAGCATTATGGAAAACAGGACGGAAAACTATTTCTTCTTCCGCCAATTAACCAAAACGTGTCCAAGAATCTTAGACAAAAAAGGAATGTTGTATGAAAAAACAAAACAAATCAAATAAACAAATTAAATCACAAAAAGCACGCACAGAGCCAGAGCTCTTTCCATACGGCTGGGCTATGCCCCCTGGGTGCCTCAAGCCCATATATACGGAAGAAGATTTACAAGAGCTAGTAGAGGCGCGGCGGAAGGCAAGAGCGACACAAGCCCAGAAGGTAGATCCTTGCAATCATTTTGTCGGCTTGTCGGACGCGCAATAGGAGCCATCGGCACCCATATATCCTGATATCGCGTGCGGCGCTTTTAGCTGTATGCGGTATTTGAATCGAAAGAGAAGCAATTGATGCCAAAAAAAGGAATTCCGGAAGGGCGAGTGAAAATAACAATAAGGCTTTCTTGGAAGCTATATTCTAATCTTATTGAAAGCGCAAAATCAAATGGCAAGGCAGTTTCTTCGGAGGTTAATCGAGCCGTTGAATTTTATTTGGCAAATATTCAACGTGAAAAAAATGCTGCCTGGCAGTCTCCGCTGGAACAGCGTATGCAAAAGCTAGAAAATCGTCTTGCCGGGTTGATGGCTAAACTCGTAAGAGTGTGCGGTCAAGCGCTGTGGTTTTCCACGTTGCCTTACACAAAAGGTGGATTACCGAGCAAGCCTTTACCCAAGGAGGCGTTTCAAATGTTATGGGATCAAAGCCGAGCGTTCGCGGCCAGCTGGTTGAAAAAGGCATGGGTGGATGAAGAACAAATCAAAGCCGTAAAGGTAGTAACAGTTGAGGAATCAGGCAAGCAATGAGTGAAGCAAGCGCATTTGCAGCCTTAGAAAATGAGTTTAGAAACCGCCGGAAAAAAGATAGTGAAGCTGGCGGCGGTGGTGCAGCTGCAATAGAACTATCCAAGAGTGGCACAGGCTTAAAGATTATAGTGAAAAGTCCGCGAGGCAGAAGCGGCCCGGGACGGTTTCTTAGCACGCGAGCAGACAAGATCAATGTGGTCGTAATATCAAACTGGGTGGGCAATGACCAAAAGGCCGCCAGCAGGTTACGGGGAGCGCTTAGATATAACCAGGAAAGGGAGCGCGGACGAGGATGAAGACGAAAGAACATTTTTTACCGAGAGAGAAGAAGAGCTAGATCGAAAAGATATCAGGGCAGAGATCAGAAGCAAGTTCGGAAAAGACATCGCTTTCCATACAGTGATTCTTTCTCCAGGGGATAACAGTGTCGATATTAAAGAATTTACTAGAGAAACGATGGACGAGTGGCAGGAACAGTTTGGCTATCGCATAGATTATTACGCCATCGAACATAAAAATACTGAGCATTATCACGCGCATCTTATTATCCCAGCCTCATCAATGGACAGAGCAGACGATGTCAAATTTGACAGGGGTGATCTGACAAATTTAAGAGAAATTGGCAATGATTATATAGCTCGCGAGCGCATGATTGACAGGGCGTTTGATAGGGCTGTGTCCAGAGAGTTTGGGTTTGACCGCCAGGAGCGGAACGATCGCGAGTTTCAAGAAGAATTTCATATGAGCCCTGGGGATTACCGCGACGATCAAGAGGCAGCGGGGCTTAGCAAATACGAAGATTTTGTCAAAGATCAAAATGATCTTGGGCTTGGTCATAAGTATGATTTCGATGATATTGATTGGCAGTCTGAAAAACAGCCGGTTGACGATTTATATGGTGAATCGGAAGCAAAAGAGTCAAGAGAAAATCAGAACTGGGATGAAGCAGTAACCAATGATCTATATGAGGAACAGCAGGCGGACGATAATGTTGGGGATGAGCTTGACGCCGATACCAGGGCAATAGATGAAGCAATGATGTCTGATGATGATGGCAGGGAACGGGATGATGACGACGACGTGAGGCATAGGTAATGCCTTTAGGAATAGCGATCTTAACTTTCTTTGGTTTTGAATTTTTGGTTGCCTTGACCATTCAAAATTTAGAGACTGGATTTTTCCCAGCAATTGTTAGTGCTGGCATAGTGTACTGGCTGGCTGCTAATAAAGAACAAAAGATACATGAATTGCTTGATAGTCCATCAATTGAAACTTATGACTTACCGGTGGGACAAGCTTATGCCGTTATTAAAAAGACGCTGAGAACTTTCTCTCATAAAGAGCGAGACTGGAAAATAATACATGATGAAAAGAGTAATTATTCAATCACGGCAAAGTCACAATGGCGAGATCATTCAATGAAAGATCACAAGATAGTGGCACCAGATGGATATCTCACCAGGCAAATGATTTTGCAAATAGCACTCAGGCGCAATAGCCAAACAAGATTGGCAGAGCTAGGCATGAAATGGACAATGGTTTCCCCTTTGGGGCGAGCGGAATGTGATGAGTTTCAGGCATATACAACTGCGGCCATAAGAAGTGCTTTGAAAGATTTGGCAAGTGGCGAAGTCAAGTTTGCCGATGGAGGCGTTTAATTTGTTTTATTCACAAAACATTCACAGACAAGCTTTACTCTGTAGCCGGCCGCGGAAAAGATTTTGCAGTAGCAATAGTCAAATAATAACGAGGTAGATGTTTATGGACGGGTTTATAATTGGCTTCTTTTCACCATTTATATTGATAGCGTTTATATTAATCGCTTTTCAATGATGGCTGGTGTCAATCCTGAAAGCGTGCTCAAGCCTTTCTTCGGATTGGTGGGAACAGTGTTGCGGGCATTAATCAACTTATTTATTTTGGGCATCAGGCTGACATTCCAGAGCGGGCAGCGCGTACAGCTTAAGGCATTTGAATTTCCTGACAGTGGTGGCGGTAAACGCAGAGGTGGTGGTGATGACCCAGAAATACGGATAGTGCGGAGTGACGAGTAAATGCAATGAGTAAATTTGCAGCACAGCTTAAGAAGATGGTTGACGTAGCAGCGGAGGAATTTCCTCGCATTGCGGTGAATGCATTGAAAACATTAGCTTATCGCAATGACATGCACGATAAGCATGACAACAAAATTATTTATCTTGATCCAGCCGTTGAAACTTATGGGGCTGAGACATGGAATGTACTTTACCAGGCGGTTCTTAGCTGGAAAGAAGTCGCAAAAGGCATTGAGCTAACCATAGAGGTGCGTGAAAAAAATTACGAGGACGATCACATTGATAAATGTGTTGATCGGGTGCGTGATATCTGGAAAGAGATTTGCAAAATAGTTGAGCGCTCTAAAACACTAATACCCAAAGACGTGCCGTATAAAGCAAGATTTGCTAATCTGTCCGACCTACAAACAGGAGGATATATCCTTGAGGGATAGCGAAAAGCTCGACAACAAGACATTGGCAAACAGCTTTCTTCTTGGGCGGTTTGAAGAAAGAAGTCTTAGACTGCCGGAGCGAATGACACAAAGACATGTTCTTGTTTGTGGTCCAACAGGTAGCGGCAAAACCATGTTTGTTTTCATGCCGAATTTAATTGAACGAGTTGGCACTTCGGCTATTGTTACCGAGGCGATTTCCGGGAATAAAAAACCGGTTCTCTATAGTTCAACGGCTGGCTGGCGAGCGAATGCAGGGCACGAAATTATATATTTCAATCCGGCTGATTTGAGCAGCAGTCGGATTAATCCTATTGACCAGGTGCGAAACTTTGCAGACGCCCAACACTTAGCGCATTTGATTGTAGCTAATACCACAGCAGAATCACATATGGGCGACCAAGTATGGGCACAATCAGAAACCCATCTTTTACAGTCACTTTTGTTGCATGTTGCTGGATTTAGAAAAGACATCAATAAGCCGTCGGAAATAGGAGACAATGCCAATTTAGGATATATAAGGCGGCTTTTAACAAGAGGGCCGCAAGGCATGGAAAGCGAATTAAGCAACACCCGGCTAACGCTTGCTAGAAGGGAATATATGGCTTATCTCAATTGCACCAGCCCCAATTTCCGTTATGGTGTAATTTCCGGCTTGATGATGCGTCTCAATCTTTTTGTTGATGCTAATGTTGCCGCGTTGACCGAAGTAACCGATTTTTCGGCAGATGAACTTAAGAACAAGCTTTTTACCATTTACTTGGCTACGCCAATACATAAACCCGAGTATACGCCTTTAGCGGTAACGCTATTTAATTTCTGTCTCTCAACGGTGCTTAAAGATTTAGATCAATTCAAATATCCACTTACTATTATTGCGGATGAATTCACAAACTTTGGTTATTTGCCCGATATGCCGCGTTATATGACGGTGATTAGAAATGCCGGTATTGGGATAACTTTAGGACTACAAGATCCGGTACAGCTGGAGCGGGTTTATAAAGAGAAGGATGCACGTATTTTATTTAGTCAGCCACGGACAAAGGTATTTTTTGCTCCAGCGGATGATTTAGTCGCGGTGCGCTTATCAAAAATGCTTGGCACAAAAACTGAAAAGGAAGATGTATCTGCCTCCGGGCAGCTTTCTAATCGGGAATTCCCAAGACCGCTTGTTGATGCTTCAGATCTTATGCGATTAGAGAAAGAACAAAAATATATTTGCTTAACGGCAACGGAAACAATAAAACTTGATCCGATCAAGTCCTGGGAAGTTTACGAGGGATCAATAAGTCATGATCCACCGCAGCAACCAACTATCATAGTTGATGAAAGTCGCTATGAGACCCGAGAGGCTAACTGTCCGCCACCATGGATTGCTGAGGCGCCGCTACCAGAAGATATAAATTATCCTCGCATGGGACGCAGCCGGAAAACTAATAACACTTCAGATATTGAAAATAAAGAAAAGGAAGACAGAGAAGAAGAAACCTACTGGGAGCAAATATCAAGAGGAGTTGCGGAAACGCAGCATTACGATACTGATAAATAAAGGAGATAATGAAAATGGAAGAGATAGCAAAAATGAAATTGTACAAGATGATTCAGTCCGATGATGACAGTAAGCTCTTGCCCGCGAATATAACCAGGTCCGGCGGTGCGGCTTTATTGGTTGTTGCGTTCATGTTCTTTGCGATAATGATCATGCCTCCTCACATAGGTGCAGCAACCGTATTTGCCCTTGGTGCGGCAGTGTGCTGGCAAATCAAGCAAATGCTTTATGTCGCAGATAAAAGGATAGAGCAACTTGAGAAATCGTTATCTATAACCGCGCAAGACAATGAAGAACTAGAAAATGGTGGCAAGAAACTGATCGAATGAATGAGAGCAAGTCAGAGATTATCATTACTTGAAACAAGAAATTACCATAACGACCTTCTTGTCTTCATCTCGCCAAAACCAATACAATCCGTGGGTCTGGGAATGGTTCTCAAAGCGTTCGCGCTCCTCATGCCAAACAGCATCTTCGGTGAAGAATAATTGTATGGCTTCATCCGGCGTAGTTGAGTGCCTGGCAAAAATGTGCAGCATTTCCGGATTATCTTCGTCGTATTTAAAAACAAACGTAAATTCGTTACAGCGAATTCGCTCATATACCGGCCTGGCAACTCGCTTTAGTATAGTTGGCGGTTTGCGCCAAAGCGGCTTTAGATCCCGTTCTAAGACCTGCTCATCCGCTTCTATAATTTGCTGTTCAAAAGCCAAAGCCTCTTTGCGAGGCAACTTAAGCGGCTCAAGTTTTGCATATATCAACTGCTGCGTCATTTTTTTATTTTAGGCGCTTTTTCGGAGATCTGTTTATAAGATCATCTTCTATTCTACATTGCCTGCATGATGACCAGACCATTTTAGTGGGATCAGTCCCGGCTTTCTCATGGTGAAAATATGCAGAAGATTCGCCACTTGTAATTTTTCTAATGCGTGTGTTTGGGTCAGAATCTATCTCTATCGGTTCAGAATTGTATGTACCTTGCCCTTCAAGACCCTGGCGCCATGCCCTTATAACCTCGCGCCCAGCAAGAGACCGGAGGGTCTGCATATGGATGCCATTTTCGGTAACCTTGAGATCATGTTCCCAGCCGTTTGTTTGCTCGATAGCCTGATCGCCATGAATATGAATAACGGTACCGCCCTTAAATATCATATGAACTGGATCATCGGAATAAGTCCTTGGCATTGGTATGTAATGTTGCAGTATGTCTTTAAGAGCCGTAGTAGACATATTTTCAAATGCCTCTGGCCCATACGTTTTGGCGATGCTGTCTGCAACTTCAGTACCATACTTAAGCGCTTCCGGTCCAAGCACATTAGGAGGATTATATTCTGTCGTTATCTCTTCTGGAACAGCGGTGGTCAGACTTTCATATGCCCCGGGTCCATGCATTCCTGCGAAGCCGCCTACAGCCGCAATCCCATAATTAAATGCCACTGGTCCAATTACTTCCGAAGCTACTTGCTGACTTGTGTTCAGAGTATGCTTATCATCAGATTTGTACATAGCGTCCAGACTTTGTTGAAGTTTTTTATTACTGGCGAGTTCTACATAGGTATGCCAGAGCCCGGCAGCAGTAATTACAACGCTGGTTGCGGTGGCGGCACTAACAATTATTGGTGATTCGGCAGCTAAAGCCGCACTAAGAGCGACGCCGCTAACACCGGCAGTAGACAGTTTGCCAATTGTTTCCCAGGGGTGATGAATGAATTCATTCGGAATATCCTTAATGCCGCCCAACAAAGCGCCGTATTCCAATAAGTCGAATTGGCGGTCTCTGCCCTCAGAATCAGCATATACTTTCTTACCAAGGTTGTAGGCGTCGCGAAAGAGATCGTGAGATTCTTTAGCTGCGGCGTTGTCCGATTCCCTTTCTAGATCTGGCATATTAACCCCTGCTCTATTTGGGCGACTGATAGTTGGGGCATTTAGAGCTTACTAAATATTTGTGGCATGCCTGTGGCACAGCTAGCTAAAACGGCAAAACGATGAAATTAATGCGCTCTAATATCGATTCAAGACTTACCAGATAGACTCTTAGTACTTTAGTACCAAAGTATTTGATTGACCGGATTAGCCGGGAGGTGCTGTTGCAATGAGTAAATCACAAACGCTTTATAAAATCGAACCAAATCAAGTACCTCTCGACAATAGCTCCTTACCGAAAAGGACCTCTACTACTAAGAGCAGCCGAATGCGCAAACGCGCAGGCATCCGCCAATATAGTGTCTACTTACGAGAAAGCACTCATCGCGATACCAAGATCTCTTTGTTGATGCAGGGAACAAAACAGGATTTTTCTGGCTTGGTTGAACAACTTTTGACTGAATACTTGGAGAAACATAAGAAGTGACACCGTATATGTGGTGGCTTGTATGCTAGATTCTGCACGCCAAGTCCGCACAAAAGAACAGCCGATTACAACTGCCTATCATGCTAAATACTTCGCCTATGAATTAACGAAGCGTTGTCCTTCTGATAGTGTTAGCAAATTGGCTGCTTCTCTAGCCGATGCCCAGGTTGATTTGAACCCCCACCAGGTTGATGCTGCATTGTTTGCATTTAGTTCTCTCTCTCTAAAGGAGCTTTGCTAGCAGATGAAGTTGGTTTAGGGAAGACTATTGAAGCCGGAATACTCCTTTCCCAAAAGTGGGCTGAACGAAAACGCAAGCTTCTAATTATCGTTCCTGCAAATCTGCGCAAGCAATGGCACCAAGAGTTAGCCGACAAGTTTTTTCTGCCAGCGGTAATCATAGAGGCAAAATCGTTTAATATATTCATAAAGGGAGGCAAGCTCAATCCATTTGAGCAAACCGACATTGTTATTTGTTCTTACCATTTTGCTCGCACGAAAGAAGCCTATCTGAAACTCGTCCAATGGGATTTGGTAATCATCGATGAAGCTCATAGACTGCGCAACGTTTACAAGCCAACCAATCGTATAGCAAACGCAATTAAGAATGCGGTTGCGCATGCAC
Source organism: Candidatus Melainabacteria bacterium (assembly GCA_963767815.1). Classification (GTDB taxonomy): domain Bacteria; phylum Cyanobacteriota; class Vampirovibrionia; order Obscuribacterales; family Obscuribacteraceae; genus CAVYFJ01. The sequence goes on from CAVYFJ010000006.1 coordinate 262,180, forward strand.
CAAAAATATTGCTCACCGCAACTCCGCTTCAAAATACCTTGCAAGAGCTTTATGGACTTATTAGCATTATTGATGATTATATTTTTGGTGATATTAAAAGTTTTCGCGCACAATTCGGCACCATTCATAATGATGAAAATTACATAGCCCTTCGTGAACGTTTGAAGCCCGTCTGTCAACGGACATTGCGGCGGCAAGTGCTTGAATACATCCGCTATACAAATCGAATTCCAATTACACAAGAGTTTGTGCCTACTGCGGAGGAACAACGACTCTACGATTTAGTTTCTGATTATCTCCAGCGCGATAATCTTTACGCGCTTCCATCAAGCCAGCGCAAGTTAATGACTCTTGTTTTACGGAAACTGCTGGCGTCTTCAACATATGCGATTTCTAGTACTCTTGGAGCACTTGCTGGCCGATTGGATGAAGCAGCGCAAAAGCAGAGTCAAGCTGAAATTGAGCCTCAATCGGTGTCGCCAGATTACGAATTGATAGATGAAATTGAAGATGAGCTGAGCGACGACAGTCAACAAAAATCAGCCAAAGAACCTCTTAGCGCTGAGCAATTGATAGAACTTCATAAAGAACGCCAAGTACTTTTAGAGTTCAAGAATCTAGCCGATTCTATAATAAAGAACTCAAAAGGAGAGGCACTTCTAGCAGCTCTTCGGAGTGGATTTGATAAGGCGCATGAGCTCGGCGCTCCAGAAAAAGCTATCATCTTTACCGAGTCCACGCGCACGCAACAATATCTAGTTCAAGTGCTTGAGGCATCCCCTTACCAAGGAAAGATTGTGCTCTTCAATGGCACGAACAACGATCAACGTTCCCGCGAAATTTATAAAGCATGGATGTTGCGCCACCAGGGAACAGATCGGATCACGGGATCGCCAGCAGCAGACATGCGTGCAGCACTCGTTGATTATTTTCGTGACGAAGCCGGGATAATGATAGCAACTGAAGCGGGCCGCAGAAGGTATTAATCTTCAATTCTGCTCGCTAGTAGTTAATTACGATTTGCCTTGGAATCCTCAGCGTATCGAACAACGTGTCGGACGTTGCCATCGATATGGACAGAAATATGACGTTGTTGTGGTAAATTTTCTCAATAAGAATAATGCGGCTGATCAAAGAGTATATGAACTTCTTCGAGATAAATTCCAGCTCTTCAGTGGTGTATTTGGTGCCAGCGACGAGGTTCTCGGTAGTATCGAAAGTGGTGTAGATTTTGAGACTCGGATCGCTGAGATATATCAGAGCTGCCGTACATTGACTGAAATAGACGAACGTTTTAACGAACTTCAACATGAGATGGAGGCTCAGATTGACGAGCGTATGCAAGAGACTCGGCAAAAGCTCTTGGAAAATTTTGATGAGGAAGTCCAGGAAAAGCTTCGAGTGCGAATGCAAGAGAGCAATGAGCTTTTGAGTCGATATGAACAATGGCTTTGGTTAATGACTAAATACTATCTCCAAGACTATGCTAAGTTTTCAGATGTCGATAGCTCGTTTGTTCTGGATCGAAATCCTTTCCCAGCAGATACCATTCATCCCGGACCCTACAGAGCTGGAAAAAATGTTGAGAATGCCAATCTGTATCGCGTTGGACATCCACTGGCACAGCGTATCATTGAGCAGTGCAAGTCTATGGATCTCCAATCCGGCCAAGTTCGCTTTGTCTATTCGGGTACTGGTCGTAAAATTGCCGCTCTTGATCCCCTGCTTGGTTCTGCCGGATGGCTCACCGTTCGCAGGCTAACGGTAACTGCTTTTGAGACGCAAGATAATATCTTGCTTGCTGGTTGTTGTGATGACGGTACATATGTATTACCGGAGCAATGCCAGCGACTATTTACTCTATTTGGCGAAACATCTGAGATCAATGGCAGCGAAATTACTCCCACCGTCTATACACAATTAGAGTCTGAAATCGATACTCAGCGCCGATTTATCCTCGATAATCTGAGTGCGAAAAACGGCACCTACTTCGAGCAGGAACTAGACAAACTGGATCGTTGGGGAGACGATCAACGAACTGCTCTAAAACTTCAGCTTAAAGAGTTGGAGGATGGTATTAAAGACGTAAAACGGGCATCTCGAACGGCAGCTAATCTTCCTGATAAATTGAAACTTGAGCGCGAGAAACGCAAGTTGGAAGCCGAGCGAGACGAAGCATGGAAGTTGTATGAGCAAGCCGCTCGCGAAATTGAACTAAAGAAGGATGCTCTAATGGATGATATAGAAAAGCGCCTTAAGCAGCAAGTTCAGGAACAAGAATTATTCACAATAAGATGGAGCGTAGCATGACCACTCCAGACGATATTATCACCGATAGAATCACTAATGCATTACTTGAAAAAAGCTAGTAACTGAGTCTGACGCCAAGGCGCTTGCTGCAAAATTGGCGCGGGGTCAAATAAAGAAAATGACTGGCTGACTATGTTTCGAGCTGCTGCTCAAGAACAATCCGTTCCAGCCGCGAAGGACGATACTATCGTATGAAATTGAAATCTTTAACCCTCAAACACTTCCGAGGGGCTACTCAACCTCTTGCTATACCGTTTGATGAGGACAAGAAACTTACCATGGTTTTTGGCGAAAATGGAACGGGTAAGTCTACAATTGTCGATGCTTTTTCTTTTCTATGCGAACAATCATCTGGATCACTAGGATCGTTCTGGTGTCGGAAAAGATTACCTCATCTCCATTAATGGCAGCCGAACATCTTTGAGCGTCAAACTTTTAACTGATATGGGTAACTGGGAGGCTACACTTAAAGCAGCCAGCAATGCTATCCAAGTAAGTCCACCTGCCGACTTTCCGTCAGCTCGTGTCCTACGGCGCGCTCAGATATTACGGTTAATTGATCAGGAGCCAAGTAAACGCTATGAGGCGCTAGGCAAATACATTGAAATTCCAGGGGTTTCTAAATGCGAAGACACACTTAGAAAAGCTACAAAAACATGCCAGGACGAGTTTAATCAAGCAGTGAGGGATTTACGAAACGCCACGCAAAGCGTACAAGAGCTTTGGGAAAAGGAAAACAAACCAGGTAAAGATGCCGAATCATGGGCTGCCACTGAGGCAACTAAAGATATTACGGCAATCGAAAAGTACAAAATTTCAGCAGAAGAAATTATCACGTCTCTTAATGACTTGAAGTATAAGAGAGCTAATTGGGTTCAAAAACAAAGCCAACTTCAAGCCGCGGCAGAGTCTGTCACTACTGCAATTAATCTACTTAAGGCAGAGGAAGCAGCATCTTCTGGGCAGGGACGGACACTTATCTGATCTGCTGAAAAATGCAAAGCAGTTCGTCGACATACAGCCCACACTTAGTAAGTGTCCTGTCTGCGAACAGATCATAAATAAGGAGTCTCTTAGCGCAGCATTGTCTGCACGTATAGGTTCCATGGAGAAGCTTGCATTGCTGTCAAAACAACTGTCAGAGGCGGAAACAGTCCGTAAAGCAGCAGAGAATGGGCTGTCCGATTCAATAACAGCGTATGTTTGCCAGATGAAACTTTCGGCGTCTCAGCTAAATGCCAGCACCCTCGAATGCGTAAAGGAAGTAAATCTGGCGACTGACGAATTGAAGGTGCTTACAGATACTACTTGGGCCGAGATTGATTGTTTGAGTGCTGAAACAAACTTTTGGGAGTCAGCATGGGAACTTAAGAATACATTGGATAATACGAAGGAAGTATGGTTAAAAACCATTGCACAGCATAACGCTATTGTCACTGTTCATAAGCAGATATTGCAAAACCGCACCAGATCACTTGCGACAGAAAAGCTCGCTCTGCATACCAAAACTGCTTTGGAAGTAATTGAATCATTACGCAAGGAGTTCATCCAGCAAGAACTGGATAGCATTGCCGGAGAAGTTGACAGACTATATAGCGAACTGCACCCAGGCGAAAAAATTGGTGGTGTTAAATTGTCGCTTGCAAAGGAACATCAGAGGTCACTGCACCTCACTGCGAATTTTTACACCCAAAGTAATATTACACCTCAATCTTTATATAGTGAGTCACACTTAGATACGCTTGGTTTTGTTGTATTCTTTGCGCTGGCGAAAAGTATCAAGCTGACGATTCCATTATTATTCTGGACGACATAGTTACATCAGTAGATGAGAGTCATTTAGGTCGATTCATAAAAATATTGCATGATGAGGCGCACAATTTTGCCCATGTCTTGGTTACTACTCATTACCGTCCTTGGCGGGACCGCTATCGCCAGCATCGCGCACCAGGCAACAGCTTACATTTTATTGAATTCAGAGATTGGAGCATTGACACCGGAATTCGCTTGTCATCCGCTAAGGGCATGATGGGGGAACTTAGAGATTCAATCAATGCAGTAGACTTTAATCGTCGTGAAATAGCCAATGTCGCAGGCATTTTTCTTGAAAATATTCTTGACTGGCTCACAGTTAAGTATAGTTGCCGCCTTCCGCGCCGAATAGATAACAACTATTCATTAAAAGAACTTGCGGATGCAGATGTCCCAAAAGAACTTGATTGGACTATTACGAATAAAACGTCGACTTGCGAATGATGTTGAGCGTGATGAGAAATCTGAAGAATGGACGGAGACCACGTTGAAGGAAAAGATCGATGCAATTAAGGAGTTGACTGCTGTTCGTAACCAGGTTGGCAGCCATTTCAATTTTGATAGTTCGTTGGTGAGTGACAAAGACATCAAATCATTTGGACAAGCGGCGCTAGAGCTTGGAGAACTACTTTGTTGTCCCGATCATGGTGATCTCCCTGACCGGGATAAAAGCGGCGAATGCTGGGAGACAAAATCGGGACTCGTCAAGTTGTATCCATTGAGGATTCCAGCAAATGCCTGATTTAGAGAATGTTGAAATTGAAGAGCCCAAAAGGTCGACGGTCAATCTATGAATATTACCGCAGAGCAACAAAAAAGCTTGGAGAGCTGTTCCCGGACGTTCTTACGGAAGGACGTATTGATTTTGATCAACTCAAACGTGTTCTAGGAGAATGGATCGAACCAGATAGAGAGCGCTTTGGATTGATTTGCCAGGGAAAGCCACTTGCCTAAAAGTGATCCAATCTCCAAGCGTTGGAACGCTGAAGCCTTGCTCTGAGGAAAGTCTCAATTGGGATAAAACAAAGAACCTCTTCATTGAAGGTGACAACTTAGAGGTGCTGAAGTTGTTGCAAAAAGCATATTTTGCAAAGGTGAAATTGATTTATATCGATCCCCCCTACAATACTGGCAAGGAGTTCATTTACCCTGACAAGTATGCCGAAACGCTGGATACATATCTAGAATATACGGGACAGAAAGACAATCAAGGCCGCAAATTTAGCACCAACACAGATGCTGGCGGACGATTTCATAGCCGATGGCTCAATATGATGTACCCTCGGCTCTATCTCTCGAAAAACCTATTAAAAGAGAATGGTGTCATTTGCATCTCCATTGGTCAAGAAGAAATTGGTAATTTACTCGAACTCTGCAATCAGGTTTTTGGCGAAGAGAATCTAATTACAATTTGCTCGCGTGTCATGAAGAGAGGTGGACAAAAAGGGGGCATTCTTCTCTCCATCTGTCGATTACATCTTAGTGTACGCAAAAAATATAACTGAGCTTGATGACTTCAGAGAAGAAATTAGCCAGAACTTAATTGATAAAGTTTATACAAAAACCGAAACTGAGGGACCAAAAAGGCGAGAAGTACAAATCCATGGGTTTGTACCAAGCCATGCTCGATAAGCGAGCCAATCAGCGGTTTTATATAGAATGTCCGGATGGAAACCTTGTTATTCCACCAGGCGATTCATTTCCAGAGACTCAGAAAGAAGGGGACCAAGTAGCCCCACAGGATGGTGATGGTGTTTGGCGATGGACTTACAGTAGATTCAAACAAGAAAAAAAGATGGCAATATAGAGTTTATCAAAAGTGATAAAACATCATTGATTTATCCTGATGGGACACAAGCATCATGGAATGTGTATTATAAAATTTGGCTCCAAGACCGGCTCGAAGAAGGGCAACTTCCAGGTAACATACTCGAAAAATTTGAAAGCAGGCATAGTTCCGCGGAATTGAAAGCTTTAGAGATACCATTCGATTTTGCGAAGCCATCGGCGCTAATTAAGTTCCTGATGACAACTTGCGGAGTTAAAGAAGGTGATATAACACTTGATTTTTTTGCAGGGTCATGTTCTACAGCTCATGCTGCTATGGAGTTATCCTCGGAAACCGGTCAAAATAGACCGTTTATATGTGTTCAATTACCCGAAAAGACTGCTGAGAATTCTGAAGAGTTCAAACAAGGTTTTGAGACTATTTCTGATATTGGGAAGGAGCGCATTCGTCGGGCTGCGGCGCAAATCAGAGAAAAAAATCCCATTTTCTCAGGCGTAGGCGATCTCGGCTTTCGAGTCTACAAGCTGGATAGCTCTTGCTTCAAGCAATGGGATGGACAGATCGCAGATATAGCAGAAAGGCAGCTAGTCTTGAAGCTAGAGTCTCATGCTAATCACGTTGATGGAAATGCAAAAGCCGAAGATATTCTTTGCGAGCTTCTGCTCAAAGACGGCTTTACATTGACAGTACCGATCGAGCAATTATCGTTAGAGACAAAGAAAGTTTTTTCAGTCGCTGAAGGTGCTTTACTTATCTGTCTGGAACTTCAGCTCACTCAAGAAGTGATGGATGCGATGGCTGCCTTAGATCCAGCCAGAGTAATTGTTCTTGATGCTGGATTTCAGAACAATGATCAACTTAAGGCTAATGCTGTGCAAACATTCAAAGCTCGCGCCCGAGATAAAGAGAGCGCAATTGTCTTGCAGACCGTTTAGGAGAACAAGACGTGAAGCTCAAATTCGATCCCTCCCTAACTTTTCAGCAGGAAGCTGTTAACGCAATTGCTGACCTGTTTGTTGGACAACCTTTCAGCCAAGCAACGTTTGAAGTCAGCCCATGCTTCCCCACAGGATTGATCCGCACTGAGCATGGTATTGGTAATGACATGCTTTTGTCCGACGATCAATTGCTTGCTAATGTTCATGCTATCCAAGAACGTAATGATATACCCAAAGTAAAGGAGCTACAAGGTCACGAATTTTCGGTGGAAATGGAGACGGGTACCGGCAAAACTTACGTTTATCTACGCACGATATTTGAGCTGAACAAACGATACGGTTTTAAGAAGTTCATTATCGTTGTTCCAAGTGTTGCAATACGGGAAGGTGTATTGAAAAGCATCGACATCACGCGTGAGCATTTCCGGGCTATCTATGGCAATGAGCCTTTTAGGGAATTCGTATATGACTCAAAGCGCCTGGGATTAGTTCGACAATTTGCAAATAGCAATCACGTTCAGATAATGATCATTAACATACAGGCTTTCCAGAAGGATGTTGCCGATCAGGAAATTGACGAGCTTAACGAGGAAGAACTGAAAAAGCTCAACGTAATCTATCGAGACAATGATCGGATGGGTGGCAAACCAATTGAATTTATTCAAGGGACAAATCCTATCGTCATTATTGATGAACCTCAGAGTGTTGACAATACTGTAAAATCACGTAGAGCCATTCAACAGCTCAGACCGGCTGCTACGCTCCGATATTCGGCAACGCATCGAGAGTCATATAATCTCCTTTATCGACTCGGACCTATTGATGCTTATGATTTGCGTCTAGTAAAGAGAATTGAAATTGCTTCGGTACGTGCTGATGATGACTTTGGTAATGCTTATATAAAGCTATTGCAGACGGATAACAAAAGTGGGATTAAAGCGCAGCTTGAGATTTTTAGAGACAATGGTTCTGGTCCAAAACGATATAAAACATGGGTCAAACAGGCCGATGATCTCTACCAACTTTCCGGTGAGTTTTTTCCATATCGCAATGGCTATGTGATACAGAACATTGACACTACTCCTGGATGTGAAAGCATAGAATTTAATCAGGGTCTATTTCTTGAGATAGAACAGGAAGCGGGTGGTACAGCAGATGACATCATGCGAGCAATGGTACGCGAGACGGTAGAACAGCATCTTAAAAAGAACGGTCCTTGAAAGACAGTGGTATCAAGGTTCTGTCGCTCTTCTTTATTGATAAAGTGGCAAATTATCGAGTCTACAATGATGATGGCACAATTGGTCTTGGAAAAATTGGCAAATGGTTTGAAGAGGAATATCAAGCGCTATGTTCTAAACCTCAATATCGCGACCTGATCCCTTTTCCCGTGGAAAGTGTTCACAATGGATATTTTTCGCAGGATAAGAATGGGCAACTGAAGGACACTAAAGGCACAACCAAAGAAGATGAAGACATCTATGCGTTAATAATGCGAGAAAAAGAGCAATTACTTGATATTGCAGTACCACTGCGATTTATTTTCAGTCATACTGCATTAAAAGAAGGTTGGGATAATCCCAATGTTTTTCAGATTTGTACTCTTAGAGACGTAGGCACTGAGTTAGAGCGCAGGCAGCAGATCGGTAGAGGATTGCGGCTTGCCGTCAATGGAAACGGCGAGCGCGTGCATGAAGAACACGTTAATAGGCTTACGGTTATCGCTGGGGAAGCCTATGAAGATTTTGCACGAGCTTTGCAAACGGAATACGAACACGACTATGGTATTAAATTCGGGCATGTCGATAAGCTCGCTTTTGTGCGGCTTATCCGATTAGCCAAAGATGGATCTGAACAGTGTGTTGGACAAAAGGTCTCCGAGCAGATATGGGAAGCCCTCAAATGCGAGGGCTATATCGATGGCAACGGCGATATTCAAGACAAATTCAACCCAATGAATGTATCGTTCACAATGCAGTTACCAGAAGAATTCACCGATCTAACACCGTCAATTGTTGATGAGGTACGGCGGTATCTGTTTAAAGATCGAGTCGTCAATGCACGTAAGAAAGAAAAGTTGACATTTAATAAACGCATTCAGTTAAGAGAAGATTTTCAAGAGTTGTGGGAACGTATAAAGCCAAAAACACGCTACCGGGTTCACTTCGAGACTCCTCAACTAATAACGAATGCCGTGGCTCGCTTAAAGTTGATTGAACCGGTCCAACCTTTAAAGATTAGTATGCAGCGTGTTGAACTCGAATTTGAAAAATCGGGCATAGGCACAGATCGACAGTTGGAGCATAAGTCTTTTGATCGGGAAGCACCAACTATTCTCCCAGACATAATTACTTATCTTCAGAAAGAAACGGAACTCACGCGATTTACTCTGGTGCAAATCCTCAGTGAATCTGGGAAACTAAAGGAATTTTTGAAGAACCCGCAGCAATTCATGGCCAGTACGAGTCAAGAAATATCACGAGCCATGCACGATCTCATGCTTGATGGGATCAAATACGAGCGCATTGAGGAATCTTGGGATATGAAACGTATCGAGGAGGATGCCGAAAAAGGCATGCTTCGCTATTTAGCCAATTTATATCGAATTCAAAATAAGGAAAAATGCTTGTTTGATTATATACAATTTGATTCAGAGGTAGAGAAGCGCTTCGCCCGTGATCTGGATAGTAATGAGCATGTGAAATTGTTCGTGAAGTTACCTGGCTGGTTCAAGATTGACACACCCCTTGGCTCCTATAATCCTGACTGGGCTTTCGTTACCGAAGATGAGAAACGTCTCTATTTTGTCCGAGAAACAAAAAGTACGCTTGATTCGGACGAACGGCGCGCCAAAGAAAACCAGAAGATTCAATGTGGTGCAAAGCACTTTGAGAGCTTAGGGGTCGATTTTGATGTCGTGACTAACCTGAGTGAAGTCAGAATTTAAGAGCATGGCAGGTCAGTCAAAATTTTTTTGAACCATTCCTATCCGGCTAAAACCGGTGTCGAGCGTTTCAACGGAAATGACTCAAAGAACGTTTCCAACGGGGCAAGCAAATGGTTCGGACGATAACTTACCTGTTCTCTAAATTTGCCTGGACCAAATTCCTCTTCGACGACATAGCCAATCATGTGTATCCGTTCCTGCAAGAGAACTGCCCCACTGCGTTTATTACGCTGGTCGAATATACCGATCACAGGCTCGTCTTTGAAAAATTGAACGAACCACTGATCCTTCACTTGCTCCGGCCCATATGTGATTTGCATTATCTCGTCTTGGCACGGACCTTGTCCTCCACCAAACGCACGTGCATCAATAATGATTGCGTGTCTTGTGTCTGGCTTCGGCTCCGGAAACTTGTGCGGATGTCCGTTTCTCTCCACCTTTTCGTACAACTTTTCTTGCAGCTTCAGCATCTCGCCAGCAGTGGTTTTCCGCTGATCTTCGGCATTGCTCCGAAGTCCCAAGAATTTGCCTATGGTTCCCATCGGCTTTCCGTTCTCATCAAGCAGTTTTTCTTCGTAAGTAGCGGCTTGAACAGCCTTTGTCTCATCGGTGGCGACAAGCTCAATTAACCACAGAGCGTTGCCGACAGAAATAGCAAAATCGACTTGGGAGTCTCCGACGCCGGTAGCGTACTCGTACTTCGGCTCAATTCCCGAGCGAAATAGTTCATACGCGAACCTGGCTTCAAATAGAAACGATCGGCTTTTCACAGTACTACAGCCGCCTTGATCGGCGATCTTTTTCAAAAGCGGTTGTGCCCAGCCGACGGAAGCCAGTGCGCTTATACATTCGGCGCTGTACGCGACTTCATCGTGGCAAAGAATGTGCCATTGAGGACCGTTATTCACATCTTCTCTCCTGTTTACGAATCAAACAATTTGTCCAATTCGATCAACTTTTCTGCAGTCCTGGAAAATATGGGCTTTCGCAATGTCGGCAAATCTTTGTTGTTCGCTTGAATCAGACCCAACCAATAATCCTTCCAGTGTGGTCCGACATCAAACAAATCATTTGCTCTACGGCCTATCTCTTCACTCCCTTCAAAGCAAATAAAGTTGTAGACCGGACTAGCAGGCTCCGGTAATGTCCAGCACAACCAGACTCCATCGTATCCTTCTGGTGCCACTCCGTTGGTTGCGCGCAAATAGATTTCGTATAGCAATCCATCATGCGTTATTTGCACATCTTTATTTTCCATCAATAATATACGGTAGTACTTTGGAGGACTGTATTTGGCCAGTTTGGTTTTATTCTCTAAAATTGCCTTTTGAATTGCAATGTTCAGGCTCATGTCGCGGAACTCTCTCGAATCAAATCGCCGAAAATTAAGCCTTCCCTGTCCCGTAGTCCTCGTTTTACACATTTGCAAGGCAAATGGAATATTCGCTTGTGGCGATATTTTCGAGTAGCCAAACGGAAGCAAGTCTGTATTTTGCTTCAGATACTCGACGACTGCATCTGATACTTTGCGCCATTCAATCCTCGCTTCTTTGATCAACTCGTTGCCAGCAATCGTCACCTGCAGCTCGAAGTCAGAAAACAAAAACTCACCTTCCCGACCTTGAAAGTGCTCCATGAACTTTTTGTCATTTTCGTTTTTGCCTTTCAAAACCTCAAGCTCTGTGTGTTCTATCGCAAGAAATGAACCGGCGCCCCTATGTTTTGCAACGCAATCACACTCAGGCGTAGAGCGCTGGGCTACGTCTGGAAAGACCACGTCATCGAAGGCTTGTCCTGTGACCTTGCCGTACAACTGAACAAATGACGTCAAAAGCCCTTGATGCGCCGCGATTCTTGCGTTTCTGGCAATTACAGCTTGATTCGTTTGATTTGACATTACAGCATCCTGGGCAAATTGAAATTTATTGCACCATCAATTATAGCGTCGTAGACTCTACTTAGCTGTAGCAATCAGCCGACGACTGTTTGACGTGCGGCAGGGAACGCCAAACGGCTTTCATAACAATGGATTCGAAACGCTTACCATAATGCCATTGCCGTTTCTTGACTGTGCATCTTCCAGATAACGCGCATATTCATCATCGGCTTTCGAATTGGCCGTGATGCGGAATTTGTACCCTGCACGATTTTCGAAAATAACAGTGGCATTCGTACGACGTGCTTGGTCTATAGCGCGCTCAATAATTGAAAGGACCTTCTCAAAAGTTTGCGCGGGCGGATCCAATGGTATTACAGGAGCGAAGGCGCGACGATTACTTTTACAGACGTCACACGTGCAGAACTCTGAATGCGGCTCGTTGTCTTTTCTGGCGAAGTAGGACAGAAAGCGGCGTTCAAAGTCTTCTAAATGTTCAAGGCGCTGAACGAGATCGTCATTTTTTGGAAAGCTGTCAAAATACATGCGAAGTGCCTCATTGATTATCTTTGTCTTGTTGTCACAGTTACTTAGTCGATCAGCGATGTCTTCCGCTGGAATGAAATTGATTTGTTTTGCGTTTTGATTACGCGCCATAACTCCTCCTTTGGACCCTAATGTGGCAATCCGGTTTTGATCGCCGAGGGATACTGTAAACATACAGGACTAATACAGAACCGTCAACCATTATTTTCTTGTATCGCACACAATAACAACTTATTAGTTATCCAGTGAGGTTGTCATGCAGGTAGAGAAATTAGATATTTTCTCTGCCTGCTTACCAGGATTTCCGGTCAAGCAAAAATTCTTACTTTCAAAGTGAGTGGCGACTGCTTTTCAAACATACCGAAAGCATAGTCGCGAGAAATATCACTATCCGGCTGCTACTAAACTCCTTGCCAGACAAGTGTTTCCGGTTTTGGCTGGCGCCCCAAAAAGGAAGTGGCTGCCATAAAAACTGTCTGCCAGCTTGCCATTGCGGTTTTTTGCTGGCAGCGGCTTATCCTGCCCCTCCTTTTCAAAAACTATACTGTTTCAAGAATTTTATTGAACGGAGGGGGCAGCCGGCTTAAAGCCCAGCTGCTGGCGCTACGCGCGGTTTCCATACCTAGAGCCCAAAGAGCAGCCTTATTTTCACTATAATAGGTAGTTTCACCAATTGGTGAAAGAAGCCATTTTAGTATGAATTTACTATATTTATATATTTCACCAACTGGTGAAATATGCTATATTGGTAAAGAGGAGATCTTTAATTCATATGCCGTCCTATATAACTCACATAGAGACAGTCCAGGCAATCCTAGTAAATCTTCTAAAGACTGTTCCTGGCGTATCAATCGATGAAAATCAGATTCTTACCAGTGCCAAAAGCGCGATTCTCTTCCATGACATCGATATTGATCAGTTCGATCAGAAACATGGGTTAGAAATCCTGCTGAAAACACCTTCGGGACAAATTTGGACCCTCATAGTGCTAGTTAGAGCAATTGGCGAACCGCGGCTAGTAAGAGAATCATGTGCCTGGTTAGGATCTGCTATCGATCGTTCAGAAAAGCAAAATGTATATCCTGTCGTTGCTGCTTCATACATAACAAAACGTGCAGCCCAGATTTGCAACGAAATGAATGTTGGCTATCTTGACCTATCCGGAAATTGCAGACTTGCGTTCGATTCTATTTTTATTGAAAAAGAGGGTTTCCAAAATAAAAAAGTTGAAAAGCGGCCCCTGCGTAGTCTCTTTTCTCCTAAATCTAGTCGAATAGTCCGCCTGCTTCTAGAAAATCCTTTAATTACCTGGCGCGTCCAAGAGCTTGCCGCCGCTGCCAAGATTAGCTTGGGATTGGCTTCCAAAGTAAAACAAAAACTTATAGATTTAGATTTTATTGCTGATAAAAGGGATAGCGTGAAACTAAAAGATCCAGAAGCTGCGCTGATTGACTGGGCAAAGAATTACTCCTACAGAGATAATGAACTTTTAGCATGCTATGCCTCTGGCGGAATGTATGAACTGGAAGATCATTTATCCAAATACTGTCAGCAACGCAATATCAGGTGCGCATTGACTCTTTATTCTGCTGCTAATCGTATTGCTCCTTTTGTACGGGGATTTTTGCAAAGTGCTATGTATATCGAAGCTGATTTAAAACAGGTTGCTTCTGATCTCGGGTGGAAGCCAGTTCCAACTGGTGCTAATTTTTTACTTCTCAAACCGTTTGATGATTTTATTTTATATAACTCGAGAATTTTGGAAGAATCGTCTTATCCATTAGTTAGCAACATTCAACTATACTTAGACCTTGCAAGCCATAAAAGCCGCGGAGAGGATGCAGCTGAATTCTTGCTTGAAACAAAAATAAGGCCGCAACTTGAAGGACGGGAAGTGAAAAAGGCAAGATGACGCATCCACTTGCAAGCGAATATACATGGCCTCAGCGGCAAGCTTGTCGTTCTGTACTAATAGAGCTTATACATATTCTAGGGGATTTTGTGGACGACATGGCAATTGTTGGTGGTTGGGTGCCGGAATTGCTTATTCCAAATCCGCATGAAGAGCACGTCGGCACCATGGATATAGATTTAGCCTTCAATCCTGAGAATATTAGTGAAGACGCCTACACAACTATCAATGAACTACTAACAACACATGGTTTTAGCCCAAATGATCAAGGCAACGCTCAATTCAAATACTTCAAGACCGTCACAGTTGAGGGGGTTGAATACACGGTAGAAGTTGATCTTCTAACCGGCGAGTATCTAGGCGAGACTGGGCGCAATCGCCGCCATGAATCTATTCAAGATATAAAGGCCCTAAAGGCTCGCGGCGTAGATTTAGTTTTCGACAGAACTGAAACAGTAACAATTGAAGGGGGTTTACCCAATCAGGGCGGCAAAGATATTTTGACGTGCAAAGTTGCCGGTATTGTTCCTTTTATAATAATGAAAGGAATAGTTTTGACACGGCGGAAAAAGGAAAAAGATGCCTATGATTTGGAGTACGTCTTGCGCAATTATCCTGGCGGTGTACATGCTGTTGCTCAGCTGATCGCAGTAGACATTAACCATACTATTGTCAAAGAGTCTTTGCGGAATATCGAAGCCGCTTTCTCGTCTCCAGAACACTATGGGCCAGTTTCGATAGTTGATTTTCTTGGAATCGATGACCCAGAGGCAAGAGTCATTAAGCAACGGCTCTTTTATCAAACCGTGCAAGATTTCCTTAATGAACTTCGACAAAGACGAACAAGCCGAGCAACCACTTGAACAAAACTCAAAATTGTAGATAAGAGTAAACCTATATCTCACTATTGTGAATTATGCCCTTAGTGAGGATGGAGACATGAGTTCATGCTAAGGGAACACACCAACAAAAACAAGTTTTTCCAATCATTAATTCCGCCATAAAAATCTACTTTCTTTATTTGCAGTCATCGTTTTGCCACAAAAATTTTATAAACTTCAATAAAATTTCGCAGTTTCTGAGAGAGGAAATAGTATGGGAGACATAAATATTTTTGATTCCGTCGGCGAAAAAACAAAACATTCCAGCGAGAGAGCTGCAAGCCATGCAAAGCTAGTTGAAGAAGCCTGGTCCGATTCAAGCGTTAAACGATTTTCTGAAATTATCGACGATAAATGGCAGCTTCTTGAAGAAATGGTTTATGATTCGGTGCCAATCAAATCTTTGTCAGACGGGAACACTTCCCTAGCTGCCCCGAAGCACTGTGATACGCTGGTGGTCGATGCACTTAATGCTTTAGGACGTAATCAGATAAAAGAAGCAGCCAATCTACTCAGGCGCGAGCTTGATTTTTGTAATATGGTGCCCAAAATGGCTGGCAGTCCTTACGAAAAATGCGGCGAGGCAGGGATAGAGGCGTTGAAACAGCAGAGACCGCCAGCCGAAATTATTCGTGCTATGGGAGAAGCTTGGAATCAAGCCTGGTTAAAAAATCCAGCCCCATTTTACAAAACTGACTGAGATCTCTGTCCGTTTGAATCAAACTCGGTGCTGCAATCAGCAGCACCGAGTTATTACGCCCATATCATTCATCCCTGCATCAAAAAAACAATTAATCTCGGTCCTGATCTGGCGTCAAAAGTACTTCTTTAATTGGCTTTGACAGTTAGCCCGCCGCAATCACATGCCGCACATGCGAGAAAATATCAGCCGGAGGACCTGGCGTCAAGCACTGGCAAAGCCACGGCTGCGCTGCTTGGTGCTTGACGCAGGGCAGGCTGATATTAGGCTATTAGCCTGGCATGGAAAATAAGGTGGGCGTAAATAAAAACAGAAAGCAGAAGCTTTCACTCCTGCCTTCTGCCTATGGTTTTTATCAGGCTATTTATTTGATTTCTTTGTAGTAGCCTCCAGCCCAATTTTGCTTTCAGCAGAATTGGAGCTTGGCTTTCTTCCGCAGAGATGATAGCCGCTGAGGTTAATGACCGGCTTAACCATGATATGGTCAGCCTTGTCTTTATATTGATTCAGCGTTAGCCTGCCTTGGATAATGACTTCACGTCCTTTGGTTATACTGGAAAGAACGCTGTCACCGAGCCCGTTCCAGGCTTGAACGTCGAACCATGTCGGCTGCGGATCTTCTTGTGAAGTTCCATATTCTTTTACCGCAACTGAGAAGTTAACGACCTTCTTGCCTGAAGGAAAGCTCTTTTCCGTGGGGTTTTGGCCTACATATCCAATTATAGTGATGCTGTTATTCATAATCTGGTACCTCCTTGTGGTCCTTGATGCAATCTAAAGAGCGCAAGTGGTTACACCGCCGCAGGCGCTTTTTCCAGATGACAATGGACGCGCGCAGCGCGCCTTGAAAAAGGTTGCCATTGCCATCCGGAAAAGTTGTGCTAGATTGCCATCAAGTTTAGAACCACAAGGGGCAGTCCAGAGAAAAGAACAGCTATATATACAAATTGGCATGTTGGACATTTCGCGGGCAAAAATACTATAAGCAAAAAGATTGACCTAACGTTGCCAGTAATCACAAAACCTTCACAACAGTTTTGCATAATCAAAACGTTCGTTAATTATCGGAGGTGAATCATGAGCAACGAAAAGGACAGTAACAGTAAAATTAGGGCAGGAGTTCTCAAACAGCTTGATGCTGAATTAAATGAGCGAGCAACAGCACCACTAACAACAATAGCGGATTGCTATGCGATTCTTGATGTCTTTGAGAAAGCTCCGTTTGAGAAAATTCAACTTGCATACAGGCACCAATTGTACAAATATAATCAAGCTAAGGCAAAACCAGGCTTGGAAGATTATGTTTATTATTCTAAAAAGCTACCAAAAGTCAAAGAAGCCTACTTGCGAATTTGCAAGTTGCTTCAACGAGATCCAGGGCAAGGTCTTGTTGAAACAAAAGATAGTTTAATTAGAGAACGGGACAAGCTTTTAAAGGTTTGCAAAGCGAATTTCTGTGGAACCCACGCGATGCGCATCAGTCAAGAATACGATGAGCGTATTGGCATGTTGGAATCCAGCTCCTGTGTTTAATAACTATAAGGCTGCCAATGAAATAGGTTATTCAGTGTTTTGGGATACTCTGGTGAGTTGTTAACTTTTCAGCGATTCTTCGCGCCAAATACATGGCAATGCTGGTACCTCCATGCAAATTTAGGTGGGCAGTATCACAAAAATCAATCTTGGAGTCAAGTGGGGCTGTGCAAAGGTCGATACAGGTAGCACCGTGCTTCTGACAAAGCTCATATAGCCTTGTATGGTAAAGAGACCAAAAACTATTAGGCAGCAATTGTCTGTTTGTACTTGTTAATGGCATATCAACGGCAAATACAGTTATGTGTTGTTTGGCTAAGTATGAAAGCAAAGCGTCTAGGCACCCCAATTGCTTGGATAACTGGCCAGTAACTGGGTCTTTGTATTTTCGTCTATATTCTTCAGTGTTATCAATGAACAGATAGCCATCACCAGAGCCGATTACAAATTCTCCTGGGCAAAAGCGCTCGAACGGTCTAGCAAAACATAATGGGGATAAACTTTGAACACGATCAACATGGTCCGGATGGGGAATATCGTCTGGTATATCTTTCAGTACTTGATCGCGTAGTGAAAGTGAATGTCCGAGTCTCTGCTGAAGCCTTGATTTGGACTCAGGATAAAATAGATCTAAATCCGATCCCAGGTCAGCGTACTTTGAGAAAAAAGTGAATGGTTCTGTAGAAGTGTCTGGAGAATGGGCATTATCTATGAAGTCTTTTGGAGAAAAAGTTAAAACAACAGCCTTAGGGCTAGATTTAATTGAAAAAAGAGCGCGACTAATAATCAACTGATCCGAAATCCTTGCCTCAGGTAATCCGCCAATTAACACCCGGAGTGGCTTTCGTAAAAGCTTTTTAAATCTCGCTCAATGACATATGAGCGATGATTATCTGTAACATCAACCAATCTATCAAATGAGTATGCATCGGCGCCGCGTAGTCCATCGGTTTGAGAGCTGCCTAGAATTACTACGTCGGGTGGTTGTGGCGCTGCAAAGTATGCTTTTGCCAACCACCAGCTTGCTAGGTTATCTGTTATCGTTCTTTCTCTATTCCAATTTGATAAATTGAAAATCTTTTTGGTCTGTTTGCCGGCCAAATCCTGTCTCGGAAAACTGTTTTGCTGTCGACTACAAGCCAACAACGTATCAGAAATCATCATATTTAGAAGATGTCCGCCGTATCCGTTTAAATGGACGAGGTCATCAAAGCAATCCTTTGGAAATTCTTTTGAATTTTGTAGATCCAATAAAAATACTCCCGGCAATTTTGCCGTTTCAGTAAGGGTGTGATTATATGCATTATGTGCCTCAACTGGAATCAACTTAATTATGTCTTGAGTTAATGGCATATTAACGAGCAAGATCTTGGTTCCATTGTTTGTTGATTCCTTACATAGTGCTTCAAGAAATAACTTTTGTTTTTCAAACTTCGCTGATTGAAATGTTTTATAGCGTTGCCTGTATATTCTGATATTTTTACTCGAAACTTCTTTTCTCATCGTATACGTGTCGACAAACGGCTTGGTTTGTCTATACGATAAGCCATTTTCTGAAATGTCACGAACGACGTTTACTATTGATTGTTGTATATCACTGCGAATACCATAGATAGTGAATAATTTTTCTAGTGTTAGATCTAGTTTTTCTTGCAGACTTATATTGAAGAGACTTTTTGTCATCCATATGTCTTTAAGGTCAAAAAGACGATCAAAAAGTGGCGTTCTTGTTTCTTTGCTAAGCAAATTATCCAACAGATCACGCGGTGCTAAACCATATACTATCCATTTTGGCGCGTTCGCGCCGCTCAAGAACGTTTTGTGTACAAGAAATACATCAGATACCATTGAACCATCTATGGCAAGATCAAAAACGTCGCTCTTGTCCAAACCGCTGCTTCTTAAAACATTTTGTAATGTTCGACTCCGGCAATACTGGTTATACTCAGGAACATAATACGAGTGCTCTTTGTCAGCCAAATGAAAAGGCGTTCTCATGATTGAAGAACCAAGCAACACTATATTTGGTTCTGGTTTTGCCTGCTTGAAGGACCTCATAATGTAGTCACAGCCGGTATAATAGCCTCTGAATCGTCGGTACAGTTCGCTAGCAAAGAAACAACTCATGTTAACCAAAGCAAATAGCACTACTGCCCATAGCAATGCACATTGAGACATAGGTTTTGGTTGCTGCTGTTTGATTGGATAATGCTTTGCCGGTGTGCTAATGGTCGTTATTTGTGTGGTCAATAGCTTCTACCTTCATGCAAATTTCAAAACTACATAGGCTCTGTATTCATGAACAATTATGGAACACCTACCTGTCCACATACCGGATAAGACGTTAGCCCCAATATATGCCCATCTTTGTCTACAGCGCCCAGATGGACCTCAAAATAATCTTCTCCCAGCTCGCTGCCAGAAATCATGAATTCACCTTGCAGATTTGGTAACTGTTTCCGTACTATTGCATTGGACGAAAAGTGATCGCTATTAAAAGTTTGATCTTCATGTTCAAACCAAAAATTGGATCGAGAAATTTGGTAGACAACTGCTTGTGCCCCTTTTATCTGACTGGCGTCATATTGCAACCAAAAGACCTGCCTGTGTGTTAAATGATAGACGCCAGAATCATCCTCAAAACATGTTAGTTTGCAGTGCAAATCTAATCGTGGAATCATTGAAGCCGTATTTAGAAAGCGCGCTTGTGATAGCTTCAGTTTATATTTGGCGGGCATTGCAGTAATTTTCAATTCATTGATGCCATTACACAGTATCCAGGACTTGTGTTCGCTTAAATTGAACAAATATTTGTGCACTTTTCCGTCCATAATTAGTGGCTGGGAGAGGGAACCACCTTTACTAATTGCGTCATGGTTAGACGAGGACCACTGTATTTGTAACCAACCAGTTTTCTCTGCAATTGATTTGTTATCTTCGACAGCGGCTGCTGTTAACTCCAGTAACCCAACTTTAGCAGGCTGAATGTTTACGACGGGTAATTGAATGGACTCAAATTTGTCTGGATTGATACAGGTTATTTTGGATCTATCTAGTATGATGCTCGCATCCATGTTGTTTACTAACGTTGGCGGCATACTATGGGTGAAGCTAGGGCTGGATGCCTTGATCTCGTTAAAATCGATTTCTCGTAAAACTCCGCAGTAATCAGATTTTCCAAGACCTTCATTGAGGAGATCGTCTAGATAACCAGGATGTTTCTTATCATTGTTGGATGACAATTTTCTTTGCCAGGCAACAATCACATATTTATCTCTACTGTCCAGGAATCGCTGTAATCGCGTAAAATTGAGTAAATCAGGATCACCAAATAAAGGATGTTCAAAAGTTATTATCCGGTGTGTAACGTCATCATCACATAGAGCTGGTGAGCAGAGGCTGTTTAGAGTGGTCCCGTTGTATAACATATGTGCACCCCTGTAATGATGTGGCATATTAACCAAAATCAGCTTTTTGTTCGGACCAATTAATGTTTGTTTAGTAAGAAGAGCTTTTTGTAACTCTCTTAGCTCATCACCAGCTCTTCGCCATGGCAGATTATTGATATAAGCGATAAAAGTGAAAGCTAATAGAATTGCAAGGCATGATCCATAGCTAACCCATTTTAAAATTATTATGAAAATTTGCTGCTGTGTATTACCGGCATTTCTCTCCGCGAGCGAACTGTGAGTTCCATTTGTCTTGACCAGCGGGACTAGCACTAAAGACAATATCAGGCAGAGCGGTACTGAAGCTAGATAGAGAAAGCGGCTGCCCTGCAAGTTAGCATTAAGAGAGAACACGGAGTATTCTGGTGCCAGAGTAATGAAGAACCAAAGAAAGCTATAGATAATAAATTTGCCAGGTATAAGGTAGGAGCGCCTTGCAATCAACCGCAATAGAAAGGCACCAGTTGCTATAGCATAGATGATCTTCAGGGCTTGCCTGAAGAGATCTCTCGGAGGGAACAAATCATCATTGAATGGCAGAATTATCTTAACCAGATTTTGTTCTAAAAAAAAGCGCTTGAATATACTTAGATCTAATAATGCAAGCGAACCGGAATATCCGCCGAATAAAGTTCCTAAAGCGGCTGTCCTTATGACCAGGTATCCGCAAAGTACCAACCAATACGGCAATGTTCTTTTTCCAGCATAAAGAATGTTTTGCCAAATGGTTTTTTCATTCTTTCCAAATATGACTAACCATAACCACAAGGCCGCTGGAAGCGTAACCGCGATTTCCTTAGAAAGCAAGCTGCACGAATAGCAGAGCAGTGACAGTCCCATCGGTAAGACAGCTATTGGTGCGTGTGATTTAGGTCGATCTTGCTCGTATTTAAGAAATAGAAGAAAGGCAGCAAGATAGAACGTTGTTGCTATGGCATCGACTCTGCAAGTTACCCAACTTATTACTTCTGGATGCAATGGGTACACAGCAAATAAAGTTGCAGTTATTGCTGCTAACGCTTTGGACTGTCCGTTGCCGAATGTAATTACTAGGCGTTGGATAAGAAAATAGAGCAGGATCGTTGAGCAAATTTGATAGAATAGATTGCTCAAATGATAGCCCAGAGCATTGTTTTTCCAGAGAAAATAATCGAGAGCGAGACTAAGGGTAAGCAGGGGGCGGTAGAACTGGGTCCCTGCTGCTTGGATCGAGTTACTATAGAAGTTTGCTAGTAAAAGATTAGGGTGACCGTGAAATGCATTGTATACGTAGCCGATATAAACAAAATCATCGGCAAGGAAATAGCTGCCTATACTTGGAAAATGCACAACGCAATTAACAATGCAAAGAAAAACTACCATGAGCATGTTAGTACTGCCGTTTCTGTCGGTCTGACATTCACGCATGGTGTGAGCGCTTTGCTCGCAAAGCCGTTTTATTCGTAGAATCTGCAGTTTGATCTTTGAACTTCAGAAGGTCTTTTGTATTTAGAGGAATAGAATCATTGAGATCAGGCGAATCATATCTGCAACTTTTATTAAAATCAGCAAAGCAGATGTCATGATTTTGTGCCAGGTCAGTCCTTGTAGATAACAATTCACATACTCCCGTAAAGACTGATAGTGAATACATTTTTATTAAAGCTGGATATTCGAGGATGTCCAACAAAAACAATTTGCTGTTCGTATCTGTACACAGATTAGCAATTAACGAATTATACGCTAAATTTGAACGGACAACTTTAAGAGTACTGCTAGTTTTGATTTAATTGCAGTTATATAGTCAGCTGACTTGAGCGCTGCGTTTGCTATATTATTCAGTATTACAAACCTTTGCTGCCGTGCATCTCTATCATCTGTAGGTAGCGCAGAATATGCCTCCCGGTATAATAGCTCTGCATTTCTATTTTCTCCTTTTAGCTCGTACACTAATCCAAGGTCGTTATAAACTGCCGCCAGGTCACGTTGTGCGCTAATACCAAGTTCAGCGAGATCTGACTGCGAGCGAGTGAGTAGTTCTTGTGCCTCTATGAGTTTGTTGTGTTCCATATACGCCCGTCCAGCCCAAGCTTCTGTAATGGCGCGACGAGATTTATCTAACTGGTCACTGAGATTTGGTTTTTCAAGCCATCGACGAAAGGTTTCAAATGGCTTCATTGCAAGATCTCCATAATTGAGTTCTATATGTGATTTAGCTAAAAGGGCAAAAGCAAGAAGCGATTGTACGCTCTCGCCTTTGCCAAGCTGATTCATTATTGTAAGTGCTTGCAAAGAATAATCTCTAGTTAAGGCAGCATTCGTAGATAATCCTAATCCCAAAGATCGCAATGTCTCGGGTTTAACGAACAGTCCAAAGTGTTTTTCTTTCAACAAAGCCTGTTCATTTCGTTGCTGTGTTAGGGAACCTATGGACATATTAGCTAATAATTGATTTTCAGCATGAAAATTTAAAATATCAACGAATAAAATTGAGGAATCTAGCTTCAACCAGTGGACAATTTGTTCTGCTCTTGAATAAAGCAAGTCAGCTTTATAATAGTTACCAGCTTGTTGATTCAAATTCCCCAACTTAATGAACATCCGGAGAGCACGTTCTAATATATCTGGCTGATGTTCGGATTCAGACTGAAGTTTGTGCCAAAGTGGATCAGCGGTATTTTGATCTGGTTGCTTAGCTGATGAACTTATGATTGGTTTGAGCCATAATTCACGATCGGTAAATTTAGTTGTGGACAACGAGGCGAAAAGGACAATTGTACTGATTGCAACAACAAAAACTAGAACGAAGCTAGCGATGATCGTTACCGATCCTATGGTTATGCCAGATGAACTTATCTGCTTAGAAAAGACCTTATCCTTTAATTTTCTTATAGCCTGTGATAAGAGTAGCCATGCCATTTCCATAGCCAATAAAGCTTTGTTGGCATTCTCGGACTCTAATTGCTTGAGTCGGAATTGGACTTGTTCTAAGTGAGATTGTAAATCTTCAATATCCTGGTAGCGCATGGATGGTTCTTTCGCCAGGCATTTTTGGATAATTGTGTCCAGCCTTTGCACTAATATAGGGTCCCCATCTTGCATTACCAGGCGTGGCGGTTGACCGGTCAGATGAAGCATGCATACCGTAGCTAACGTCTCGTCTTTAAATGGAACTCGCCCGGTCAACGTTTCATAAAGCATGCAACCAACCGAGTATATATCTGAACGCTGATCTATTTCCTTTCCGCTAACTTGCTCTGGGCTCATATAAGATGGTGTGCCAATCATCTCTTGTGTTGCTGTTAAAGTTTCTAGAACAGTCGCGCCGTCAGCTGTATTTACCTGAGCGATACCAAAATCAATTATTTTTACGGTATCGTTGTTACCATTGTGTTCAGTTAAAAGTACATTGCTGGGTTTCATGTCTCGATGTACTATTTTTTTGCGATGTGCTTCTGAGAGTCCAGCACAGATCTGAATAAATAAATTAAGACAACGGGCGATATTCAGTTTGCCCTCTTCACTCAAAACTTTTTTCAGCGATTTACCCTCTAGATTTTGCATAGCTAGATAGGCAACCTTATTCTTCTTACATATTCCAAAGCCTCTAACTGCAACAACATTAATGTGGTCCATTCTGGAGGCTGCCTGCGCTTCACGAGCAAACCTCTTCATGGCTAGTGGCTTCTCTGTAAGTTCTTTGGACAGAACCTTGACGGCTACTATTTGACCCATTAACAGATGTTTGGCTTTATAAACTCTACCCATACCGCCAGCGCCAATAAGTTCGATGATTTGGTATTTGTCATCGATAACCTCACCAATAAGCGAATCATTTGGTGAATTATTATTTTCCTTATTGACCGTTTCAATTCCCGAGTCAGTGTTTTTCATTGGCGACTTGTAATTATCCGTTGGCAAATCGGTCTGTATTTTAATCTGAGCAATGTTATCTGCTGCATTGAACAATCCAGGCTATTAATTAATTTACCAACCTAGACCTAAAAACTACCATACTCTGTTCTTAAGAATTAGCCTGAGCTAGGCTTAAGCCATGCGAGTTGGTGGTATAGAGGAATCTATACTGGACTGGTTTTTAGCCATTATCAGACGATGAAAGAGCGAAATAAAGGCGCTGAATGTTGTAGATTCGGTAAATGTTTACCGGAAACGATAAAACACATATGCGGACTGCCGAAAGAGCCGGATGAATTTCGAAATCATAAGCCGCATAATCCGGCTCGATGTATTAAGCTGCTTGCTCATCCAGACCCACCTGACTCTACCTGTGCTACGATTCGCGGCTGGTTAAGATATCATAGTCCAAATTTCTTTTCTGACGGAGCTATAAAGGAAGGTCTCAAAGCCCAAAAAGCCGTGCTTATGGCCTGGAGAAAGCATGCTTTGCGCTATTACTGCAAGCAGAATAACCTCTCTATCTCGTCATTTCCAGATCCGGTGGAGCCGAACGAGGCTGTATTTGCTCCGTTTGGTCCCAAGCATAACTTATTAGAAAAAATAGATAGGATAATGAGAGCAAATGATCTCTCGCTTGGATGGATAATTAAGGCATTTGGTCGGGCACCTGAGATATTCGTTTTTGAAAAGGGCAGATTAAGTCTCTTGCTTAAAAACTTAAAGGCGGTCGAGCGTGAACTCAAACACTATTTCCCTGGGGCGATGATAGCGGTAAACAAATCCAGAGCGCATCCGACTAAGCAGGCGTACTCAATCAGAATAGTGTCGCATTTGATGCTTAATGAGCTAATCTCCCCATTGTTTACTCACCCGGAAATTCTGACGTTCAATATTGAAATTGTCGCCGCGAGTATAAAAGGTCCGCCAATCCTGTGCTATTGGTTTGATCTGCCAAAATCATTTGTAATGGCGCAGCGCTCATTACCACTAGTAGATTTTGTCAAAGATAGAATGAAAGAGATGATAAGAGATATTGATGAACACTGTAAATGGATTTTTCTGCAGAATACAACTGACATTGAAGCGAAAGTAAGTATTCCTTATGGTCCGTTTAATTTAAAAGTTTAGTCTCAAGATGGTAAATGTTGGTGACCAATAATTATGCAATTGCCAACGAACCCAGCATAAGTTCGTGCGCTTTTCTCTGGCTTCTAATTCTGCACGTCTAGCAATCTTTGCGTAGACTTTCAACGTAGTTCGCAGATCCTTATGATTTAAGGCACTTTGAATTAATGCTACGTTGGCACCGCTGTTAGCCATATAGGTTGCTAGGGTACGTCTTAAATCATGGATGTGAAAATCGGTTATCTTTGCTCTTGAAAGAAGTTCTTTCCATCTACGCTTAGGCTCAATATAGTGTCCCCGTTTTCCAACAGAATGGAAAACAAAGTCATTTACTTTTTTATTTAGCCGGCGCTCTAATATATTGATCTCTTTTTCGGTTAAAGCAATAGTCATCGTTTGCCCGTTTTTCATTAGCTCCCCTGGAATTGTCCAGGTTCTTGCTGTGAAATCTATATCTTGCCAGCGCATGGCAAGAACGTTGCCTTTACGTTGTCCGGTCAGTATCAATAGCATGATGAAATCATAAAACTGATCTCGCGGCTCTTGATCGAGACATTGAAAAAATGGTCCAATTTCATCTTCTCTCAATACTCTCTCCCTCGAAAATTCAGCAAACTTAGTGATACCACGGACGGGGTTGTCCTGTTTACAGATTTTCCAAAGTATTGCTTTGTTATAAATCGCACTGATTAATTGAAGGCAACGGTTTGCAGTATATTTGCCCCGTTCTTTCGCCAGTTGTGCGTGCAGTATTTCTACTGATTCTCTAGAAATGGAGCTTAGTTTCCTATCTTTCCAATGAGAAAGCCAATTGTCAAAATTTTTCTTCATCGCCGGCCCTGTTCTGCGCGACTTGAGCATGTGCCTTTCAAGATACAGATCAAATAATTCAGACAGAGTTGGCTCTGAATCCAGATTACGCTTTTCCTCAACCTGGCTGTGGCCAACTGCAAGATCGGCGTGAAAAGACATCGCTTTGTCTCTGGCTTGCTCGACTGTAATATCCGGAAACCTTCCTATAAAGAGCCTGTCCGAGCCGGCCACCAGACATACGCCTGACATAAAAAGCTTTAACGCCGCTGGGAGTAATATCCAGATATAGTCCGCGAACCTTAGAATCCCGGTAGTAGATACGTTTTTCCGGAATTGCCAGCTCTTCTATGAATCTCTTAGTGAGATTATATTTTTGACTTTTTTTCTTCTGCATACTTTTGCGGTAAGCTTGCTCTTTGGAACACTATTACGGTGCCAGAACTGCCGATCACCGTTTTACAAATTTTCCTGGTGGTAACCTGGTGGCAAATTGAAGATAAAACTTTAGCATAAAAGGTGAATTTTGGAAAATTCAAAAAATGAATGAAAGCAAGACTACATGAGCCTTTAGAAATGCTTGGAAAGAAAGAGAAAATTTGGGAAAAACATTAATTCTTCGACTACGAACCATGAGGTCGGAGGTTCGAGTCCTCCCGGGCAGGCATCTTTCCAGACTTTACATGTTTCCATCCACATGCCATCCACATGTTTTCGCCAAGCATCTTGACTTGCATAAAGGGCAGATTTTAGATAAGCTAACTGTAGTCTATTGAGAATAACTATATGCACCAAGTAAAAAAAGTAACCCGTAAAACAACCAAAGCTAGAGCTACAAAAACCTCTGCTAGCAAAGGTGTGTCTCGGCATGAAACACCATGGGAAATTGCTTCCAAACTTATGGCAGGGATACCGGATAAAGCATGGGACAAAGTTCCTTCTGATCTCTCAATAAATGTAGACCATTATTTATATGGGGCACCAAAACAAGATAACCCGTGAAGAAGGTTTTTGCAGATACCAGTTACTGGATTGCCCTCCTGAATAAGAATGACCAATACCATGCTTCAGCATTGGCATTAGACAACAAGCTCGAAGGCATTGAAATTTTCACTACCGATATGGTACTGGCAGAAGTATTAAACAGCTTCTCTAGCCAAGGACAATTTATGAAAAAATTGGTAGCCAATTATGTTAGCCATTTATATGGCACTAAAGGGTACTCAATTATTGAACAATCAAGAGAGCAGTTTATAAATGCTCTAAGAATTTACTCACGCTATGCAGATAAAGACTGGGGTTTTGTAGATTGCTTATCATATGTAATCGTTCCAGCAACCCCATACTTGTGCAGGTGGCATAGATTTGCCAATATGAATTTGCTTCAGTTGCTTTCAGCAAGTGGAGTAAAGGCAGTTGGTAATTTAGGGCGGTTAAATAGTGTCAGCTTGTTTCGGTATTATTTTTTGCAGCTTCCTGCAGCTCTTTCCATTTGTCCGGCAAAAACTGATCGATCTGAGAAGTGGGTGTTGCCGGCAGACGGGCAAGTGTATCTTTAAGATAATCAAATGGATTTATTTTAAGTCGCCGGCAGGTATGAACGAGAGTCATCCAGATAGCAGCGGTATGTCCACCTTCAACAGAGCCGGCAAAGAGCCAGTTGCGACGACCAAGAACGGCGGGTCTCAATCCGTTTTCAGAAGCATTATTATGGCTTGGCACAAATCCGGTATCAGCATACAGACAAAGAGCATCCCACTGATTTTGCAGGTAAGTCAAACCTTTACCCAGAGGATCTTTGGGCAAAACACTTTGGCCTATTTCGTCAGCCCAAGATTTAAGTATTACCAGTTTTGGTTTAGACAGGCGGTGCCTGAGGTCTTTGCGTTCATCTTCGGAAAGCTCTGCTGCCACTCGCTCGATATCAAACAGGCTCTTGATGATAGCCAGGGCGTAATCAGCACGTTCGTCTTCTTTTCTAGCCTCTTCAAAATACCGAAACAGATGTGCCCAGCAACCAGCTTTAGTGGCTCCGCCTCTAATGACACCATTGAAAACATCGGCACCATCGGTAAGCAAAACTCCTTTAAAGCCGGCAAGTACTCTTTCCGGGTGTACCCCCTGCCTGTTTCAGTAAATTTGTAGAGTATATATTTTTCATCGCGATAGAGCCAGGTAGAGCCGTTATGCGTTTTACCAAGACCTTTTTGATTACAGGCATTGTAGTGGAATCAGATTGTATGAGGCGAGATTTGAGCATGAGCTGGTGCATACGCTTGACGATAATATCGAGCATGTCGGCAGCTTCTTTGAGCCAGCGGCACATGGAAGAGCGGGCAATGGGAACGCTCTGGGCAAGGTATATTCGCTCTTGCCGGTAGAGAGGTAAATGCCAATCAAACTTAGACACACCAATATGCGCAATCAGTCCAGGTGTTGCGTAGCCTTTGTCGATTGGCTGGTATGGCTTGGGAGCCAGTTCTACTTGTTCTTCACAGTCCGGGCAAGCATATCTATATTGTATATGCTTGAGTGTCTCAAAAATCGCCTTGATAATATCAAGCTGGTAGGAGACTTCAAAGCCAATGACTTTCCTTGGTTTTTTACAACCAGGACAAGCAAGGGTTTGCGCTTCAGTAATTTTGTGTTCAACCTCGCGTTGCTGTGGTGCATTTTTTGGAGCTGTCCTTCCGCCGCCGCCATTCTTTTTTTCTTC
This sequence comes from Candidatus Melainabacteria bacterium, assembly GCA_963767815.1. Classification (GTDB taxonomy): domain Bacteria; phylum Cyanobacteriota; class Vampirovibrionia; order Obscuribacterales; family Obscuribacteraceae; genus CAVYFJ01. Next base: position 291,421 of record CAVYFJ010000006.1, read on the forward strand.
AGGAGCGATTTTCAAATCAGCTTTTTCAGCTTCAAGTTCGCTAAAGCTTTGATCGTAAACCATTTTGCCGGTGCCGGTGAGCGAAGATGCTGGTACTTTAGCTGAGCTTTTGCCAAAGATCATGCGATTGCGCACACGCAATTGTTGTTCTAGTTCCGCCATGCGAGCCTTAAATATTTTCACTTCTTCTGCCATTTCTACCATGCTGGACTTAAGTGTTTTAATCTCGTTGCGCAAATCAGTTATTAATTTATGGCATTCAGGAAGGTTATCTGGCAAGTAGTTTGGGTCTTCAAGGTCAGGCTTCATGATGTTTTCACTCAGTTTTGGGACAGCAACAATTATACTATATGCCACCGCCTGCGGTGGCATATGTTGGTATTAATTCTCCTTCCTTTGTTAGGTGGTAGTGAGCGTCCTAGAAGATCTCTTATGTTTCATCGAGGTCAAAAATGGTGAGCAAGGTCGGTCAAGTGGAAGCAGCTTGCTGAGGGGCGTGGCAATTTTGATGATGACAACGCAGCGGCACACTATATCTGGGGTGTGATGAATTTAGCGGTTGGTTTTATCAGGCCGTGGTAAAAAGCCACATTTAGTGTTGAGGGCTTACGATCTGGCGGCAGCAAAATTTCGTTGTTGGGGCTTCTGGGCGGCGCTAATGAATTGTGTATTTTGCGGTTGAGGCAAATTATTGGGATTTATTTTGAAGCGATGTTGGCGGCGGATAGTGGAGAGATCGATGCCGTCAAGGATGAGGCGTAATGTAGAATGGTCAATTTCCAGTCCGGCGGAGGAATAATTCTTTAAATCCGGAAAACGAAAAGTGCCACGTTGCAATTGTTTATACCAGATGGCAAAGCCATCGCTGTCCCAATAGAGCACTTTGAGTCGGTCGCCGCGCTGATTTCTAAAGATGTAAAGATCGCCAGCAAGGGGATTGAGCATCATTGATTTTCTAATCAAGCCATTGAGCCCATGAAAATTCTTGCGCATATCGGCTGGCTCAGTGCACAAAAAAATACGTAATTGGTGAGGGATGGCATTGAGCATCAAGCTTTCTCCAGTGATTGAAGTATGCAGGCCAGTGTAGATTTATCTGTGCCGGCAGACATACGGAAAACGATCTTGCTTATTTCTATTTGTTGAGCAGAATCGTGACTGTTGCTAAAATCAATGTCGGGAACTTTGAGAGCCACAAATGGCAACGGCATTTTATTTTCTGATGACTTCGCCGGATTTTTTACTTTCTGCCGCTTGATTAAGATACTTCTCCAGGAGTAAAATTGGTTGGCATTTAGCCCTTCGTCTTTGCAAAATTGGGATTGGCTCTTTCCGCTTTCGATTTGCCGACTAACTATTTCCTGCCAGTAATTCCTTTCCTCAAATCTCTCATGCCGTTGGTCAAATCATTATCTCCGTCTATCCAGCATTACTATTTCTACAGCAAAAAATTACCACTGGATAGATGTAGTTCGTGGAACGCTTTCTATCATATTGCGTTATGCGTGATAATCATATAAATGATGCCTTAAGCCATGACCGGCACTTTAAACAAATGGGCTTTAAAACTTTGCTGGAAATTTAATGACTAGCGGCACAGTTATCAAACGGACAGTCCTTGCTCAACCTTGTGGATTTAGTGGCGAGGATAATATTCCATTGCAGTTGCCTGGGGCAATACCAATATGGCCGCCTACAACAATTGATGATTTACGAAGACTGGCAAAACGTATAGAGCAAAAAATGCTAAAAGAAGAAGCAGTCAACAGCTACTGTTAATTACTTCAGTTAATATTGGACACCTATTCAAAATGCATCATAGCCGTTAAGAGTATTGGTCTTGCCTTTGAGAAATTCATTCAGTTGTCCATTCACTCGGAATCTAGTGTTTGGTATTAGAAAAGCTTTATTTGTTTTTCTAGCAATCTTTAAAGCTGTTTCTGCTTTCAATAGAGTTGGGTTATCTGGCTCAAGCCGAGCACACAGGTCATACGATTCTTCTGCTTTATCCAAATCATTATTAACAAGTATGCACTTCCTAGTGCTGCCGACATTATTATAGGATGGTTTAATCTTGACGGCTCCGGCGACAAAAACGCCAATTGCCCAATACATTCTTGATCTGTGGGCTGCAGGAATAATGCCCGTTTATATTCTAGCCAGGCATTTAACATACGTTCCATACCCACAGTTTTACGCCCAGAATTTGTAGCTACATCGCTATACTTTTGCAAAAGCTCTGCCAATTGACGATGGCACTGTGCAAGTTTTGCATTTTCAGTTGTATTCCAGTCTGTTTTACTAACCGCCTTTCTTAGTTCAATATATCCGTCAACGACCTTGTTAGCTTTGAGCAGGAGAAAACCAAAAGCGGCACGAACACTTCCGGTATCCGTTAAACGAATAAGCCTATAATATTCGACAATTGTTCCCTCTAAATCTCCTTCTTTTATCAGTTTGTCCGCCAATTCTTTACATTTAATGGGATCAGTTCTGTTAATGCCCAGCAACCGTAAACATCTATCTAAAGCTATATCAGCAGAAGCATTAAGTCTGTCAGTGTATATAGCATCTCTATAATGTTTGACGGCTTCTGATAAATTTCCACTGTGTTCAAGTTGCTCAGCGTATTTCAACTCTGCATTAGACAGATTGGTTATAAATGCCTGATTCAATGGTTGTGCTGATAGTGCAATCTTATGTTTTTCAATAGCCTCAGCCCATTTATCATCATGCCCCAACTTAACTCCCTGGTTATTTTGTAGAATTGCAGACTCTTTTACTTCTGTAACAGGCGTATCCTCGTGAGGAAGCGGCTTTATATCCTTCGGAGTATCTGCAGGAAGATGCTTGGTATCCCCTGGAATATATGTGGAGTGTAAGCTTCTAGTTTCTTTGCTATCATCCAGCTTTACTGGCAAATCAATCATGGCTGGAAATGGTGGAAACGTGGCGGTGGATCGATCTCCTTTGTTTCTATTGCCCGAATAGAGATGTCCAATGAGTTGGGAGCTAATGGTGCAAAATAATAACGCTCTTCTGCATCCAAAGATGATCGATAAGGGTCTTTATTGGGTACTAAATTAAGGTGCCTCGTACTCAAAGGTGGAATCTGAAAAACATCCGGTCAGCAGATGTTTTGATCAACCTTCCAGGGTTCTTTATTATCGTGTTGATCTGAAGCAAGATCTTGGGCAGCAGTATCCGAATAAGCAGGTAAGCCACTCATTAGTAAAAAGAAAAGCCAGTTAGTAAAATCGATCTTCGATATGGTAAGCCAGTCATTATAAACAGCTTTCTCCGAAATTTTACAAGGTATTAGTAACCCTACTGCCCCCCGTTAATTTAGTCAATGCTATATATGTTATGCAAACTACGAAATTGATATTCAATTGCAGTTATTTACCTTTTTCGGCCATAGTGCTGGCAGACTGCAATAGACGATTCAAAAAAATCCACAAATAACCATTAGACATCGAATGATTCATTGATTTAAGTTAGGAACCAAACCTATGAAACTCGGTTCTATACACAAGATATTGTGCTTTGCTTTACTTCTATTATGCATTTGCAGTCCAAATTGCGCCGTAGCAAATACTTTCAGCCAGAATAAACAACTATTAGGTATGGATAACCGTTCAATACCGCAACAGTCTGCTACAAACAAAGTTGGTGGGAGCGGCGTCACAGAATAAATTTATTCTGATTGAGATCTGGGTAAAATCATTCTATGCAGTATTTAGCGATTGGGGAGAGTCTGTAACAACAATGATGCGTAAGGACATGGGTCTAGTTCTTCTTTTGGCTTTGGCGCTGTTGTGTCAATTGCCAGGTTTTGCCGCCAAGCGGTCGGTGTTGAAGACGTTCACACATCCTTCGGCTGGTTTTACCTTTCAATATCCGGCAACGGCCACAACTACTCTAGGCAATACAGATCATGGTAGCAGTAGCAAGGATTCGGTGACTGTACATTGGAAAGGCGGATTCCTGGCTGTTCAGCTTATAAAGGCATCGCTGGAAAAAGCCATCGACCAATCAGGCGCCCTGGAGCTGGATGAGCACGGTAAGTATTATCGACCTGGGAGAATGGGTATAAGGGACGAAACAAAGTCTATCAAATTTGGCGCTTTGAGTGGGCTGTATGCTGTTTCTATGTGCGGCATATCCGATGCCAATGGATTTCACCCGATTGCTGGTTCCTGCCTGTCAGGCTTCTTGAGTGACGGCAAACAAACAGCATACTTCGAAACTGATGGCAGATTTCCCTCTGAGTTTGTCATCAGGCAGATCTTTCCCACTTTTCGCTTCCACAAGTAACTTTTATTGTAGCTCTGTGATTATGCTCATCAGCTTCGTAATGAAACCAGCTTTCCATCCAGGCTCGTTCGCCAATTTTGCTTCACATAATTTGGTGGTGCATAAATTTCTTGCTTATATAGCAGCGCACGTGGCCCCATGATTATTTAGAATAAGTAAGTTTTTTGAGGAGTTGAATGGGTTGATGTATATAGTGATGCTGTGAATATATAAGCATTAGCCAAATAAAAGGTACCACATACAGATTAGAAAATGAGTGTGTGAACAAGCAGTAAATTGGACACAACACGCCCATAAATAAGCATCCGTAATTACAAATCAAAAGTCCAGCACTAAGCTTAAGTGTGGCAGAGATTTTGGTTGCAGTAGCGAGTGTTTTGATATTGCCACGAATTACGGAATACTGGTCAACTAAACCAACACCATAATAAATACAAAATGTTTCACCATCGACCGTAGTTGACAAAAGTGGATTTACAGCACGTTGATTAGTACTTTCTCCAGCCTCCTTGATCTCCAGAAGAATTTGTTCAACACTTCTTGCCGATTCAAGCTCAAGAGGAACTATCGGCAATAAAAATAAAAACCAACTAGATCGCATAAAAATAACACTCTTTGGTTAAATACAGCTTAGGAGATTATTTTGCCTTTTACTGTCTGTTTGAGCTTCGCAGACAATATGTGTGGTTCAACATTATCGCCGTGTTGGTCATGCGCGTATATTACCCTCACTATTTAAAACCCGTTGCTTTTTTAAATAGTAAGTTGCTCCTGGGCGGAAATTTTCTCTCATCACCCAAACACCAACTATAATAACAATGCCAACGATCAGCCCCGACACAAAAAGTTGCACGTCATAAGCTAAGGGCTTTAGTGCTGGAAGCATAAAAGATCCGATAAATACGAACAGGGCGAAGGAAAAATTTAAATAGCAGAACCTTGGCGAAATTCCACTTTCACATTCGATCGCACCATTAGTGGGCACATTGAAGGTAATCTCTTCACTTCTAGACAACCTCTCGATAAAAATAGTGTGATTACCAGAAGAGATTTCGAAAGTTTTCTCTTCTCCATTACCTACATTGCCGATTTTTTTGCCATCAAGAACCACGGCTATCTTGCCTAAGCCGGCTAAAAGATTAAATTTTCTCCTCACAATAAGCTTAGCATCAATCATAAGGCTCACCCCAGCTACTTCTAAACTAATAAGCTCCTTTGAGCTTTGAGCTGCCATTATAGGATTTATACCCCCCGTACGTAAAGTTTATTCCTTACCAAATCTCTTAAATCTTGTTGGATTTAATTTTGAATAAATAACCGTATGTTGAACATTTTTATACGCCAAATATGCCTGGATTGGCGAGTATAAGTGCCTCTTGGTGCAAGCTTATGACCTTTGATATGTTGATCACCTGGCTATTGCCGCTTCTAAAGTTCTGGACTATTCACATAATATTTGATTCTATGGGGACTGTCCATGAATAACTGACACTTTATCAACTGTTCGCAGAAACCGTCTCATCAATTTAAGCAGCTCCAGGCAAGTCTTTACCAAAGCCTTTAAACCGATTGGCATCCAATTTAGTATATTTAACCGTATGAGCTATATTTTTATGTCCGAGGTAAGCCTGAATACTTCTTGTATCGATGCCTGCGTTAGCCAATTGATAGCCTTTGGCGTGACGCAATAAATGGGGGTGTATTGCAAACTCTATACCAGCAGCAATACCAAGCCTTTCTATCAGTCGATTAATAGCAAATCGAGTAAAAGGTGTTTTCCTTTCCGAAATAAAAACAAATGGTGAATTATGATTCAGCCGCTTAAGTTCTCTTAGCTTTCGTAGTTCTTCGCCTTCAAGAAAGTGAACAGAAGCATCACCATTTTTCTCCCGCTCAACAAATATTTTGCCTTCTGAAAAATCAATTTGTGACCATTTAAGATTAATAACTTCGCTAACTCGCATGGCATGACGAAAGGTAATTAAGACAAGCAGATAATCTCTTAATCCATGCCTATTTTTTCTGGCTGCATTTAATAGAGCTTTTACTTCATGTGGTGTAAGATAGTTTCGGCTATTGTTGCTCATTGGCTATCGTTTAAGACTAATCATGCAACTGTTCACATTTCGGCTTTTGGAGGCTGTTTGGTGACAGGGCTGAAATAATAGTATTTACACTACTATCCTACCTCAACTATTCACAATTGGGTCTCTTTGTGAACAGTCTGCTTGATACAATGCCTCCGCTGCCGGTGCCAGTTATTTTTGCAAGCGGCGTTAATATTGGACAGAAGTCACTTAAAAAAGACAACAATTGCCTGGCAACAAGAAGTTATGGTTGGTCTTGCCTAATGATTTTTGTCTTTTTTGGCAAATAAAAATTGAGCAGTAATTATATTGCCTGGCTGATGGTCGATCATACGGATAGATTGCCCACGAAATGCAAATCAATTCTACTACTGTTATGGCAATAGTAAGACAGTATGAAAAAGTAAAGTAGAGCCAGTCAATGTTGGTCAGATAATAATTGTTGCAATTGCTCAATGACAAGCCTTTGATCAAACACTGATTCTCCGTTGTCATTCCAGACTCTAAAAGTAAATTGATCATTCGGCCAAACCAGCTAGCTCTTTGGGAATTACTATTAATATGGTTCAGTGCCGCTTGAGCTGCTGAATTAAGATTTACACCACCAGGTTGAGGATTTACTAGACTATACAGGGGATGATCAATAGTCCAGCTAAACATATAAGTTCTCCTTTTAAAAAATGTGTCAGTTGACCGCAATTACCAAATTCTCTCTTGATTAGCCCATCTTTGATAATCTATGTTGTCACATTTTAATACTGCTGCATCTACTAATTGAACATGAACAGTTTTATATAACCCTTGTCGTTCAAAAGTTAGATTTACAAAATCTCCTGGCCAGCCCAAATAAGAATTAGTGAAACCAATACCATCAATCTGATTTCCGTTTAAAGCTATCAGCCGATCACCTTCTTCAATGCCATATTCCCTTAAATGACTATGGGCATATATTTGTGTAACTATTCCTGATTCTTTATCGATTTGCAGTCCAACCCGGCCAATTAATTTTTGACTATGATTGTCTTGATTCTGCCCTGGACTGTTGTTGATTTTGACTCTAGTTTCGGTTATATCGTTGCCATTCGCAGATTTGCTAAATGCTAATTTAGCGTCATCAGAAACTAGTGATTGTTGTGACTCAGCCATAACTGGTAAACATAGCAGCCAGCAAAAAGATAATAGAATAAACAGATTGGTAATCTTCATAAAATATGACCTCAACTTACTTACAGCATAGAGCTGCTGGTTGATTGTGGCATCGCTCTTAAGGTGTTAGGTAATTATTGAGCTAAATGTTTCAGCCCACAGTCACTATGCGAGGCTTTATAGCCTATTAAAAGCAGGCAACTGCTTTTTCTTTATCTGCCAGCCCACCTAATCCTTTTAATACATGCCACAGTCCAGTTATCTTGATTGCCAATAGTTTCTAAACGATAATCAGAATCTTCAATAGTTAAAGTACGGTATTTATCAATTTCATCCATGTCAGCATAATCCAACACTAAGTTATTGACTTTTAAAATATGTTCAACCCACTCTTTAGTGCCATAGGGGCCTGAATACCGCCCATATTCGCTTAAATCCCCATTAAGTATTAATTGCTTAACTTTACTATTATTAGCGGCATATTGCACTATTGCTGCTTGCCGTTCCGGTGCTGCTTTACTGTCCATAATTAAGCCAATGATAATGCTCCCAAAAACGAACAGTATGAATAAGCCTATACTTGTAATAAATTTGCCAATAAATTTGTTTGTCATTGTCCTGCCTTCTTTAATCATTTTATTTACCAATTGCATGTGATGGTACTGGCGGTAGCACATCACGCATAACAATCAAGCACTCCAATGATTTGGTATCAGTGCCGGTAACAATCATGTCAACAGTGACGGCAATGCGGGGATTATATGAATTGCGAAAATCTGCAAGAATTGTTTTGGGATCTTCTTTGGCCTTATAAGTCACTTTCGTACAAAAGTCATTCCCTTCAGCAAATTCTTCCCGAACTGCCTGAATAATGTCATCTGCATGACTATCGTCTTTGGCAAAAATAAGCGTCTTTGGCACTTCTTCTCGATTAGAAAATACTTCAGGCAAACTGTTTTTAAAAGCACGGACTATAGTCTGAATGTGGTTTGGTTCCATAGCAAAATTCCTCAATTAATATTTCATGTCGCTTCGTATTTTGAGCCAATAGTTTAGGAACTGCTTAGCTCTCTGTTTTGAATCCACAAAATTCAAAATATTGTCTTCTCTGTTAGCTGAAGCAGTAAAATTCCAACTGCCGTCCTCAACAAGATGATCATCAATCACAGCAAACTTTACATGGAGAAGCCCGTTAGCAACAGATTTACCAGCAAATACCGGGATGCCATTTGCTTGCAATGCTGCAAGTGCAGCCCGCTCATTCTTGCCTGCTGCTTGTGTTCTATCAGTAATTACTTGAACATCAACACCACGGAAATGTAACTGGATCAACTTATTAATAATATTAGGATTAGTGATTGAATAGCTGGCTATATAACAATAGCGCTGGGCTTGATCTAAGAAGGCAATCAATCGTGCTTCAGCATTGTCGTAGGGTGTCAGGTATGTTTCGGTAATTGCTAGTGCATTATATGGCTGAGACAAATATGATTTATCATCACCATACGGATATTGGGCAGCAAAAACCACCGGACAAATAAATATATACAAACTGATTAGTAATGAAAATCTGCACATGTTTTTGAGTTGCTAAGAATTTGGCCCATTAATATGACCCTACCACAGAGTGTTAAACCAATAATCCCCCGGTAGTGCCACTTTAGACATTAAATCTACCCTCCACATATGGAGTCGACATATCTGGGGCTTTAGGGCAACCTGTCTTTATGTTAACAAAAGACAAAGTTGCCAAAAGATTAGCCAACCGGCTACGCCAACTGAGGCAGTCTAGGGGAATAAGCCAGGAAAATTTAGCTATTGAAAGTGGAGTGGGGAATCCTATTACTGGCGAGTGGAGCAAGGGGCAATTAATGTGACGCTAGAAACCCTTGTAAGATTAGCCAATGCACTAAAAATTGATATGGTTGACCTGTTTGAAAAAACATCAGCAAGCAAAAATCGTTAAAGATATCCAGCAACCTGGTTTACGCAATGGTTCCAGCAACTGTTAATGTCGTACCGCTATTGATTTTAACTGTCCTCTAGAAGGTCATGGAATTGGGCAACTAGAGTTCAGTCGGTTACCAAAATGGAATAAGTCGTAAATTTGTAGTGCCCCTAATATTACGTTTTTGCATATTTACTATTGCTCTTACTCGCTTTGGTGTCACATTATAAATTGAGTATTCCAACGCAAACCATCTGAGATTAAAGCATAGTCTGCGAAACCAGGGAGGCAGTGGTCTTTCAGCATAAGGGTTCTCAAAAAGAATTGTTTTCCTGGCAAATGATACTAAAACTCCTGATACATTCACTTAGCAAATATGCCATCATGTTCCATATCAACTACTAAACCGTCTGGATAGTGGTCTAACAATGGCAGTCCTTTAGAGCCATATAAAGCTGACCATATACGACCAGAGAATACTTTGCCACCTGTTGTTGTGTAAAGAGGAAATGCGTCTTTTGGAGTTATGTTCAAATCCCAGATGGGTTGTTCAAAGTCTAGCCACAACACTCCTGGTGTGTTTGCTGAAAATTGATTGCTCTTTTGTTGAATACCGGCTATTTTACTCACAGCATCACGAATGTGAAATATCAGGCTTTCTCCAGCAAAATGGTTGGATTAACATTTCTGCAATTCGTACTCCACCTCGATTATGTCCAACCTTTCCTGCTCTGAAGTCACTATAATGTTTAGCTAATTTTTTTTCCATTGAAACCGTTCCACGAACTACATCTAGCGGGCGGTAATTTTTTGCTGTAGAACAGTAGTGCTGGGTAGATGGAGATATGGCTGTGACGAACGGCATGAGAGATTTGAAGAAAGAGAAGTACTGGCAGGAAATAATTGAGCGACAAAAAGTAAGCGGAAAGAACCAGTCTCAATTTTGTAAGGACGAAGGGTTAAGCCAACAATTTTGTTACTGGAAAGGCGTTTTGGCTAAACGGCAAAAAATAAAAAATCAGGCAAAGCCATTATTGAGGATAACAGCCTTACCGTTTGTAACTCTGAAAGTTCCCATGACGTTGATTTTAACAGCAAGCGTGATTCCACTGAACAGATAGAAATAAGCAAAATTGTTTTACGCATATCTGCTGGCACAGATAAGTCTACACTGGCTTGCATACTCCAATCACTGGAAAAAGCCTGATGCTCAATGCCATCTCCCACCAACTTCGTATTTTTTTGTGCACCGAACCGGCTGATATGCGCAAGAATTTTAATGGACTTAACGGCTTGGTTAGAAAATCGATGATGCTCGACCCTCTCTCTGGGCATCTTTTCATTTTTAGAAATCAGCGCGGTGACCGACTTAAAGTGCTCTATTGGGATAGCGACGGCTTTGCAATTTGGTATAAACAACTGCAACGCGGCACTTTTCGTTTCCCTGACTTAAAGAATTATTCCTCCGCTGGACTGGAAATTGATCACTCTACTTTGCGCTTGATTCTTGACGGCATTGATCTTTCCACCATCCGCCGGCAACATCGCTACAAAATAAATGCCAATAATTTGCCTCAACCGCAAAATACACAATTCATTAGCGCCGCACAGAAGCCCCTGGAGCAAAATTTTGCCGCCGCCAGACCATAAGGCCTTAACCACCATATCTGGATTTTTACCACGGTCTGATAAATCAACCGATGAATTCATTGCACCCCAGATATAGTGTGCTGCTTCGTTGTCATGATCGAAAATAGCACGCCCTTCAGCAGCTGCTATCCTCTTGACCGACCTTGTTCGCCATTTTTGACCACAATGAAACATAAGAGATCTTCTAAGACGCTCATTGCCGCCTAAAAAGGAAGGAGATTTAATACCAACATATGCCACCGCCGGCGGTGGCATATAGTATAATTATTGCTGTCCCCAAAACTGAGTCAAAGCATCATGAAACCTGGCCCTGAAGATCCAAGCTACTTACCAGATAATCTTCCTGAATGCCATAGATTAATAACTGACCTGCGCAACGAGGTTAAAACACTTAAGTCCAGTATGGTAGAAATGGCAGAAGAAGTGAAAATACTTAAGACTCGCATGGCAGAACTAGAACAACAATTGCGTGTGCGCAATCGCATGATCTTTGGCAAAAGCTCAGCAAAAGTACCAGCCTCTTCGCTTACCGGTACTGGCAAAGTGATTTACGATCAAAGCTTTAGCGAACTTGAATCTGAAAAAGCTGATTTGAAAATCGCTCCTGAAGAAAAAAAGAATGGCGGTGGTGGAAGAACAGCTCCTAAAAATGCACCACAGCAACGTGAGATTGAACACAAAATTACCGAAGCACAAGCTCTTGCTTGTCCTGGTTGTAACAAACCAAGAAAAGTTATTGGCTTTGAAGTCTCCTACCAGCTTGATATTATCAAAGCAATATTCGAAACACTTAAGCATATACAATATAGATATGCTTGCCCGGACTGTGAAGGACAAGTTGAACTGGCTCCTAAGCCATACCAGCCAATCGATAAAGGCTACGCAACATCTGGACTTATCGCGCATATCGGTGTCTCTAAGTTTGATTGGCATTTACCTCTCAATCGGCAAGAGCGAATATATCTTGCCCAGAGCGTTCCTATTGCCCGCTCTTCCATGTGCCGCTGGCTCAAAGAAGCTGCCGATATGCTTGATATTATCGTCAAGCGTATGCACCAGCTCATGCTCGAATCTCGCCTCATTCAATCTGATTCCACCACAATGCCCGTAATTAAAAAAGGTCTTGGTAAAACGCATAACGGCTCTACCTGGCTCTATCGTGACGAAAAATATATACTCTACAAATTTACTGAAACAGGTGAGGGGATACACCCGGAAAAAGTACTTGCCGGCTTTAAAGGAGTTTTGCTTACCGATGGTGCCGATGTTTTCAATGGTGTCATTAGAGGCGGAGCCACTAAAGCTGGTTGCTGGGCACATCTGTTTCGGTATTTTGAACAGGCTAGAAAAGAAGACGAACGTGCTGATTACGCCCTGGCTATCATCAAGAGCCTGTTTGATATCGAGCGAGTGGCAGCAGAACTTTCCGAAGAAGAACGCAAAGACCTCAGGCACCGCCTGTCTAAACCAAAACTGGTAATACTTAAATCTTGGGCTGACGAAATAGGCCAAAGTGTTTTGCCCAAAGATCCTCTGGGTAAAGGTTTGACTTACCTGCAAAATCAATGGGATGCTCTTTGTCTGTATGCTGATACCGGATTTGTGCCAAGCCATAATAATGCTTCCGAAAATGGATTGAGACCTGCCGTTCTTGGTCGTCGAAACTGGCTCTTTGCCGGCTCTGTAGAAGGTGGACATACTGCTGCTATCTGGATGACTCTCATTCATACCTGCCGGCGACTTAAAATAAATCCATTTGATTATCTTAAAGATACACTTGCCCGTCTGCCGGCAACACCCACTTCGCAAATCGATCAGTTTTTGCCGGATAAATGGAAAGAGCTGCAGGAAGCTGCAAAAAATAATCCCGAAACAAGCTGACACTATTTAACCGCCCTAAATTACCAACTGCCTTTACTCCACTTGCTGAAAGCAACCGAAGCAAATTCATATTGGCAAATCTATGCCGCCTGCACAAGTATGGGGTTGCTGGAACGATTACTTTCCATTTGATTAGACCAGTTTTTAGCATGAACTTCAATCTCAACTTTACTGTTCTTGGCTCCTATTACTTGTAAATCTGCGGTCTTTCTATTTTTCTGCTCAGGAATACGCTCAGCATTGCGAAAGGCATTTAGACAATAGCCATACGCTTTCAATTCTGCAATTACACTTGCACAAGTACCAATATTGTCATCCAGTAATCGACACTTATCATTTTGAGATACTATCCATAAAGGAGACTTCTTCCGTATCTCTTGAATTGCCCACCAAATATTAGTTAATCTCTGTATATCAAAAGCAATGTAGTTTGTGCCACCGGCACTCTTGCAATCAGTACCACAATTTAAAAGTTTCACCAAAGGATGAAGATTAGGAGATGGACTAGCATTTTCTATAATTTTCTCAATAATGCGTTTTTCCTCTGGAGTAAACCACGACCAAAGTTCATTTTGCATTTGTGTTGGATTAGTCATTTTATTGCCATATTCAAAACCTAGAAACGCAAATTATACCGGACTGGTAAAAACCATAGTAACAACACCATCAAAATAATATAGACAAATGCACATAAATATCAATGGAGATCTTATGGACAAAATCGTCTTTGGAAGTTACGGAAGCTTTCAGTACAAATCAACTGTGCAGAAGTTGATTTGATATAACAACTGATATTAAAACTGGACTGAGTTCAGTCCATTACTAGAAAATTTGAGTTTAAGATCCCTATTTAGTAGACTTACATTAATCGGCCGACTCTTGCGAATATTGTTGGACTTTAGTTCTTCAATCACAACTGCCAGGGCAATCTGGTTTGCCACTGGCTTCCATACAATCCTCTTTTTCATTATTGGTCTTAATCCGCTACCACCCCAACTAAATTCTTGACCGAGATATTCTTCCTGATCACAGACTTTATCTGGAAAAGTTTGCCTAAGTTTTAATATCAGATCCATCCATAGGCGAAAATGTTTTGATTCTATGCCCTTTTGTTTCTGGCGGCAGCTCAGGCAAATTCCAGTCCAGGCATTATTACCGCTAAGTGGACTTCCACCAAAAGAAGTTATTAAGACTTTTCCTGATGTGCAAACTGGACATTGTTCGATCAGGATGTCATTTCGCCACCCTAAGAGCAAATAGCCGAAAAACAATTTGCCGTCACCATTAACATATGGCCAGGAGCAAAAAGCAAAAGATGGATTTGAGAAAAGTAATCTGCACAATTAAGAATGTTTCTTTCATGTCCGATCAGCAATTTATATTCTGACAAAATAAGGGCCAGTCATTATCTACAACGGTAGAGTTATTGGGTAGGTATCCTTTTGAAACAATAGTCATTATTTTAAACCTGATGCCAATTCTATTCTAAGCGTTGTTCCAATTTATTTTAAGGTGTTGGAGTTTACCTTCATCAAAGAGCTTATCTCAAAGTCAATCAATGTTCGACCACCATCCCCATTTGGCCGTTAGAGACAGTTATTTTGACCAATAGTTTGGACTTTTTGACCAATCTATTGGTCAATTTGATTAATAGATTGGTCAATCAAATAAATGCTCCAAAGTGCTCATTGTATCAGACTTCTATGGCTTTCAATCAATAAATAATCTCGAATCTACAAGGGTACACCCCTCACCTTGTAAAATTATCTTTCTCGATGAAATTTGCTATATTTTTGCATTTTTTAGCTCTTTAAACTAACTTCTGTCCATCAATCAAGACAGTCAGCTACTCACCAGGTGTAAGTTGGAACTGCAACTGGCCATTTCCGTAAGTTAATTTTGAACCTTACCATTGCTTCCTCATTGTTTTTGGTATTCTCTATGCAAGCTAACAACTGACCACGCCTTTTCCTTAAAGTAAGCATAACCGTAGCGAGGGAAAGAGCCACAGACCAAGGCCGTAGCTTAGGCCAATTCTGAAACAGTCTACCAATATCAGTTACCAATGAGCCGATTTCAGAGTTGATTGGTTCTGTTTCCAAAAACGCTTTATTACATTCTTCAACGACCTGTTTCTCCATCCCAACTTCAACCTTGTTAGCTTTTTTAACAACCATTTTCCAATTTCTATCAAGCATTGGGACTTTCTTTGATATAAGATAGACGGATTCTGTTATCTCCTGCCATTTCTGGCGATAGTCAGCCTCAATCATCCTAGCAGCTTCTTTTTTGGCTTGGTTTATTTTTTGCTTCTCCATATAATTGCTGTTCTTTTTGCGGCTTGCTGTGGTTAATGCTTCTTCAAGGGTGAACCCCCGCTGCAATCTTTCCAACACCGCAGCCCTGCTAACTACAGAATATAGCTTAATAAGTTCAGAAAAAGTCATTCGTTCACCTTTATATTCAACCCAGTGGTTATTGGATAAGTTTTTGTATTTTTCTTCTGGACAAATAAAGTGACAATTATCTGGCCCGTAAGGCTTATTTTGGTCTATCCGTTCAAGGCAGTAATTTGCTGGTGGATTCTGTTGTTGGCACCAATAAATAAAGCTATTTTTTGAATAAAGCCATTCATCAACCATTCCGCCATTTTTAGGATTACTTAGGTCTTGCAGTCCTAACTTGAATATTCTCTGTTGCAACAAACCAAGGTAATAGTACGGCCGGCCAAAATTCATATATACCTGATTGTTGCTGGGATAACACCGCCGCATCAAATTCTTATATAGTGAAGCAAATCTTCTTTTGACTGGATTTAACTTATAGCTGGTCATTGTTTATTACTCACTTACTCAAAACTCTGATACTTCAATTGTTGGCATTTTATTTTTATCCCGGTATCCCAGTAGCCGTATTTTTACCGGGATACTGAAAACGTCCTGTTTAACCGGGTTATCCCGACTATCCCGGTTATCCCAATAAATAATATATAGATTACAAATCATTTTTTTCTTTCTCCAAGATTCATATTTAATTCTCCAATTCAGATGAGGCTATAATAACTCTGTTATATGTTTGTTTTTGCCGGGATACCGGGATAATTTGCTTGAAACCTTGATGGGCTGTGCATTTACCTATCCCAGAGTAGTGGAATAGTGCGGTATAGTATCCCGCATTACCGGGATACTAACATCAAGCTAAGGCCGCCTCCTTATTTTTAGCATTTGAATCAGCGCAGTTAACCTCAGTCTGGTCTAATTCCAAAATGCTTTCATCAATAATATATAAACGCACTTGCTTTTGATTTTCAGGTAAGGTACGTTTACTGTTGAATCGGTCAGGTTCATCTTTAATAAGTAAACCCTTTTTATGCAGTCCTCTGGCAACTTCTGTATTATTATATCCACCACATGCTTCTTTAAAGCCTTCTGATGTAAACCAAAATTCTCCAGTTGGCTCATGCAAATAACCAGCAATGTCTCGAATCATTGGTTCATACGAATCTTCAGTTGAATTATCTTTGGGCTTATCAGTTATTTGTTTGAATCTGGATTCTCTATAACTAAGTATAAAATTTTGAACTGATTCAATCCCCTTTTCTACATCAGATAGAAGTTGTACCTCTTTTAACCAGTCATTAAGTACAACTTGTACTGCCTGTTTTATTTCTTCTTCTGTAAATGGCAATACTCCTAATTGAACTGCAAGTATCCCCGCTGCCTCAATTAAGGCAAATCTACGTATAGCCCTTGCTTGTTCTTGATTTGCACCATCAAACTTAAATTGTGCTACTGAGCAATTTACCGTCTCATTTACTAATGCGCTCAGAGTTAGCCAGTCTACTGCTCCCGTAATAAGACGTTTTATAAATTCGGGGCCGGCAGTACCGTAATATTGACTGCACCTTTGTTTCAATTCATTAGCTAACGTGGCTGCATCTTCGGATTTTATAATATCACCAGAAACACGTACATCAAGAAAACGAACTTGCTGACCAGCCCTGAGAGTTAAACGGGCTTCATCCATTTTTTGTTTAATAGATATTTCTCCTGTTGAAACGACTATATTACGCCAGGAACGCTGTTGTCTTAAATCACGGTTTGCAGTCATGGCAGCCTTACCCTGTCCGCCAAATATGTTATAGATAAGTTTGCCAAAGTCTTTACCATCACCAGTACCAAGCTCATCCATAATCAGCGGCAAATCATTTCTGGCTGCACAAAGTCCCTCAAGAGCATTAACAGTTGAGTTCCACTTGCGAATGTAAGAATTATCACCATTAGTGGCAGGGTCGGAACCATTGCCCCAAACAGATGCTGCTACTTGAATTGCAGTTGTTTTGCCACGGCTAGATGGCCCGGCAATATGAATACCGAAGCTATCCATATTTGCAGGTTTTAACAAAGGACTCGCCAGTCCTGTTGCTAATGAAAATATCAAATATGGCTGTCCTGAACAAAGCCCAGCTATTTCTTGTTGCCATTCTAAAAGTGTACCCTTTATTTGCATAGTATCTGCTGCTGCATTATGCTTTTCTGGTTGAAATATAATGGATTCATTACCAGTGCAGTTGATGCTTTCAGTAGGAAGAATAAAGTTAAGACCATCCTTTGTTTCGTACCAACCTAGTTTGTCAACTGATTCAAGCCGTTCTTCTGTGACATAAGCAGCAAGATATTGCTTAAAATACTGTTCCTTACCCGGAACTATCAATAATCCTAGCGAACCAAGTTCTACTATAAGCGAATTATCCTTTTCATATAGCCGTTTGCATAATGTTTTATGCTCACGCAAGTTGCCATCTCTGTCAATAAATTGCAGAACCATTCCCCAATCAGTTGCTTCCTGGGAGTGAGTTAGAGCGGTCACCCGTAGCGGGCCACATACTAAATCCTCGCTATCCTTTTTTATTTTAAATATACCTTGTTGATTCTGAATAAATCCTGCTGGCACCTCTAAATCAATAGATGGTTCTTTGTGGTTTTCGTTTGAACTATCCTTGGCTTCCGATTCATTATTTTGAGAGTTCCAATAAGAGGCCGCTGCACATAAGTCTAATAGCTGTTCCTTAGTACCACCAACGGCAAGCCAATCACTAACATCACCTTTGGGAGGCAAGTTTGGCAAAGGTACTATTTTTACAGCTATACCCAATTTACTTAATGATGCTGCTACATCATGAGCGTGGTCATAACCAACTTCATCATTGTCTGGCAATATAAAAACTTCTTTTGCCCCAGTAAGATGTTTACTTAGCTCATCTTTCCATTTGCCAGCGCCACCGCTATTGGTAGTAGCGACAAACCCTAATTTGGCTAAACTTTCACAATCTTTTTCACCTTCGACAATAAATATTGTTTCACCGGCATTGATGGCCCTTATTAACTCAGGTAGTCGGTATGGTAATTTTTCAACACCATCCATATTCCAGAACCAGCCACCATGCCCATCCGGTCGGCGGTGGACAAACTTTTTATCTTTAAATCGTAGAACTTGATATTGAAGATTACCATTTGCATCTACGTAATCATATGTAGTACAAACTTTGCCTGTATCTGGCCATAGTCCTAATTCTTTTAATTTTTCTATTACTGTTTTTTGAGAGCAGCCAGCATGACAGCGCACTAATATTTTGCCATCATTACTGTCATTAATACTAAGGCTTGGCCTTTCATCATCGTGTGCTGGACAACAAGAAACCCATCCATCACTAGACTGGGTTGCTTTGTCTAGTGCGTTTGCAATATGTTCTGCTGAATATTCCCTTACGTAAGTACCCATAATTACTGCTCCTTGTGCTTCTTGAATTGTTTAAGAAGCTACTTTTACTGCTATACAACACGATTGCGTTCAATATATGAATCGAGGTCAGATTGTTTGTAATAAATTTTTCCGCCAATTTTGTAAAAAGGCACCCAGTATCTGGAATCTCGATTGTTCTGTTCTTTTCGCACTTGTTCAGAACGATTTTTATTCCAGGTCTGCAATTCACAATTTACGTATTTAGCTGCCTTTGTATTTGGTACAAAAGGGTCTTCTAGTTCTAAAATGCTTGCGTGTGTCATTGGTCTGTACCTATATAATGAATATCAACTGTTTGATATTCACAATTGAATGTGTCTATCAATACTATTTCATCATAGGTGTCTACCAATGTGCTGTATAGCCCGTGGGGAAAGATTGTAGAATTTCCCCACCCTACTGAAACACTGATGGGGGTAGGGAAAATTGATGATTTTTCCCCACCCCATTCCTTATATAGTAAGAGTCAATAACCTGCCTAAGTGCAGGTATTAATCCAGCGGTGCCTGTGTTTGATTTTTCCCTGCGCTCTTTGTCTTCTTCAATTCGTTGCAATCCGAACAATGCTTGGCATTTCTTTTGTATTCATCTTGTTCAAGTGAACGACCACACCGTTTGCACTTTTTAGGGTCACCCCGTTTGTCTTGAAAAATTTTCATTACTTCACCAAACACCACACTTTCAGGGTCACCTTTTATTCTCTTTCTTTTCCAAAGGTTGAAAAACTGGTCAAGGGCTTCCTTACAATCAAGAGAACAATACCTGTCCCAATAATTATCTGCTTCCATCCTGTCATGCCCACAACCAATACACATTCCTTGCCCCACTAGTAATTTTATATGGTTGTCTGTGTCTGACTTTAGAGCTTCTTGGATGTAATATTCATGCCCTTTTGACTGAGGTTTGTCATAGCTCATTTGTTCTTCATGGCCCTTTTTCTTCTTCTTTTTCCTTTTGATAAAGATATAACCAGCACTCTGCAAGTAGGACTCCAAACATGAACACATCTTGTGGATATTGCATTAATTTTATTAAGGGTTCATCTGCTCGGTATGAGCAGTCTATTTCATATAAGCTCGGAAGATAATTCTTGAGGTCATCGATAACGATTGACTTTGGGCTAACTTTAAGCTCTAGGTCTTTCAATATTATTAGCGGATTAGGAAGTTGGTGATATTCTGAAGAAGTGCCTATCAGTGTCCCTATTACCAAATGAATCTTTGTGATATTAGCAAAAAGCATATTCAAAAAAGGTACGCCCTTTTAAATGATATTTTGTGATTTGGGTCAACAGTATCTGCATAAATGTTATTGATACAGGCACACCACGAATTGATAACAATGCCATGAAAGTCACTCATACTAAGCTTTCTAGCTGTAATAGCTTCAACAATTAATTTATTGAGTTCCTCAAATGTAGTGCTTTTTGTTTCGGATGTCGAAGCCTGTTCATCACTCATATACTGCTTCTCCTACGTCTAACTGATTTACGATTGTTCTTACCCTTCTTAGGCTTGAGTAGCCCGGCCGCTTCAAACCATTTGTTGTGCGCTGTTTGCCTTGCCTGTAATACAGCATCCTTTTGGGTATGGGCATAAACATTTAGCGTGGTCTTCATATCCTTATGATGCAGGGCACTTTTAATTAGAGCAACATTTACGTTAGCACCGGCCATAGCTGAACTGAGGGAACGCCTGAGATCATGAAAAGTACAATCAGCTATACCGGCTCTTAGCCTAAGTCTGACCCATGATTTTTTTGGGTCTAATAAATGTCCCGTTTTGCTATTACTGGGAAAAACATAATCACCAGATATGGTTTTCTTTCTGCGTTGCAGTACAGCCAATTCCTCATTACCCAAAGCAATATGTTGAGCAGTACCATTTTTTGTATCCGGGATGATCCAAACCCCAGCATCAAAATCAATATCTGACCAGCGCATTGAGGTAAGATTGGTTTTGCGTACACCAGTTAATAAGGACAGTGTAATAAAATCTCTAATCAACTCATTAGGTTCTTCTTTTAATGCCTTGAATAATCTGCCAGCTTCTTCGGTACTTAAAAATCGCTCCCGTGGTTTTTCTGGAAACAGACTAATACCAGAAAATGGATTATCACCAAAAAATAATTTCCAGGATTTTCCTTTGTTATAGACTGCTCTCAGTAGCTGGATTGTTCGATTAGCTGTATAACTACCCTTTTCATTGCCCAGTTCGCCATGTAAATGCTCAGCCATAGTATGTGTAATCTTAGATAGCTTCATGCTCTTTAGACTGCCAGCATAACGCTCAAAGTCTTTTACCATAACATTAGCTGTTTTACGGGATTTCTTGGCATGTCTTTCAATGTACTCATTAAAGAGTTGTGCAAGTGTTAATTCTTCTTGCGTTTTATTGATTTCTTCTACAGGATCTTTGCCGCCAGATAACATACCAATATAAGCTCTACTTAGCTTCCTAGCTTGATCAAGAGTAAGGCTGGGATTATTTCCTATTACACAAAGAGGATTAATCTCAAAGTCCTTTGATTGTCTGGCGAATTGATGGTAGCGGCCAAGTGTTTTTTCATAAACTTTTCCTTGCCACCACTTGCGGATCAGAAATGACTTAACGCCCGTACTGCTGACACGCAAACATAAACCTTCCGCCTTTGAATCAAAATAAAAGTCATTGCGTTTTTTTGAAGGTGGCAACTTTTCAATGCCATCAATAGTGAAGGCAGATTTGCTATTGGCAATTGGGGGTTTTTGCTTTCTCATCCACAGGCCATCCACATGAAATTCCAGGAATTATGATACAACTATATAATAAATATCCATGGTTATCCACATGCAGATAACCCGAGAAGCCCATACATTCAATTGTTATAGGTTTTTATCAATAAATGGAAATTTGCTTATATAATTGGCAGGGTTGACTACGAACCATGAGGTCGGAGGTTCGAGTCCTCCCGGGCAGGGTATTAAAACTTAGATGGGGAGCGGTTTTCGAGTAGATAACCGCTTTTTCATTTGGCAGAAGTTTTTTGCTAGTCAATTTGGTTTTGCTTAATAATACTTTCAATCTCAGCCAAAGGTATGGGTTTATAATTCCAAACCTCCACGCTCACATTTATTTGTTTGTTGTTTATTTTCCATCTGTTATGCACATGCCCGTGCAACAGCCAGCGACCATCATCTTTTGGACGATGATCAAAATATCGTTGATCTGGATCATTTGGATTTTTATATGGAAAATGATGTAAGCGTACTGATTGATCAGCTATCTCAATTGCTTTCTCTCTCATCAGGCTTTTAAATCCTGCATCGGTATAATGTGAGTTCCATCTATCCGAATTGCCCTTGAAGCAACGGTCATGATTACCCATAATCAAATACTTCCTGCCATTTAACAGTGGCAAAATCTTAGATACTATGGATGGGTGCATAGCAAAATCGCCTAGATAATAAACCTCGTCATCGGGTAAAACAGTTTCATTCCATTTGAGAATCATTGATTCGTCCATCTGCTGGGCAGACGCAAATGGACGATTACAATATTTGATAACATTGTAATGTCCAAAGTGATGATCGGACGTAAAAAAGATAGTCATTTTTATTGCACAGCTCAATTAAGATGGTCCAATGCTTTGTAATGTTTGCTCGCCGCAACTATTACCCCGCCTTTTTCAATAATGATGGCAGGAATGCCAATGGATCAACAGCAAAGTATGTCCCTAGTTTCATTGCCTCCGCCTTGCTCAAATTTCGCTTACCGGCGAAAAAGGCTGACACATGCGACTCATGTCCAATTATTCGGGCAATGTCTGCCTGCTTAAAATTATGCCCTTCCATTAAATATTTCAATAGGTCTTGTGGCGAGGCTGAGCCTTTATCTTTGACTTTCCCTTTTCATAGTCACGGATGATCATGTCCAGAATACGAAAATAGTCGCGCTCAACAGCGGTCATATCATAATCCTTGATGCCTAGTTTAGTGAGCATCCGCATCGCCGCATCATATTCACCTCTGCTCTTTATTGGCATTAAAGGAAACTCTTGCACCAAATCTATGTACTCTTTACCCGCTTTCATGGTTTCCACCTGTTGTATTGCTCGTGTGTCATAACCCTATTAACTATTACTGTTCCTGCGTAAAAAACGACCACTGCCACCAATCTAAATTTATTGCCGCCAATATTGAAAATCACATAAGGAGCAACATAATCGGCTGACGGGTAAGTTTTTCTGAGTTCAGGGAAGTTTCTCCAGTGAGCTTTCCGGACTTCCTTTACCCACTTGGTTAATGGGGATTTTGACCGAGGATAATGCTCGATGAATTCATCTATTAGCAGTTCCCCGCGAAGTTCCAATTTCCTATCCCTTTCCCCAATAATATAACCTTACCATTTCTGGTAAGTGTTGACAAGATCAAACTTTCACTAAAAGGGTAGTTTCACCAAACGGTGAAACACATTATATGGGTGAAACGCTCTTATCCAGAATTATAGTCATTTTTGATATATATACAGATCTGCCATGTGAAGGATTGCGATTGGGAAGGGTTTCGCGATTGCATCTTCCGTACTTGTACACGTAAGCTCAAGCTGGAATTTTCAATTCTACCTTGACTATTGCGCCCATAGCATTAAGGATGCGTTGCGCACGTTCAATAGTGATGCCGTGATATTCATTACGTTCATCACGAGATACCTGGGCTTCTGCAACATCTAGCCTTTGAGCCAATTCACGCTGGGTTAATCCTTTGGCAATTCGCAAAGCCATAAGCGCTCGTCCTATAGATTCGAAACTATCAACCGGCGGGAGCACTCCCTTTTTTAGCTTTCTGTAAAATTCTAGTTCTTCCACAAATTGATTACTAAATGATATGGTTGGAGCCAATGCCTTTTCAATTTCTTTTCCTGATAATCCTTGTATAGCTAAAGTTTTACGTTGCTTGGCTATCAGTTCCTTTTTTTGAGCCATTTGCTTAATCAGCTTGTTGTATTCTCTATCTGTCCTTATCACAAATGACTCCTTGGTTGAAAACGCTCGGGATTCCGAATATTAATGATGGCACAATTTAAGACAATAAGCGCTAGTTAACACATAGGTTAAGGTTAACATATACTGCTAATAATTATCTCCAAAATCACCGCCCGCCGCAACCACATGCCGGACGTGCCGAGAAGTATCAATGGGAGGACCCGGCGTCAAGCGCTGGCATAGCCACAGTTGCGCTGCTTGGTGTTTGACGCTGGGCCGGCTGATGGTAGGCTTTTAGCCGGGCATGGAAATAAGGCGGGAAAAAAAAGAGAAAGCAGAAACTTTCACTGCTGGCTGATGCCTATGGTTTGTTGAGTACTGGCATGGGCTATACCTTTGAGCATGCCATTAAATACTATGTTATGGAATGGCGTGATCGCTTTCCAGTAAGCAATGCCACCTAGACCGGTGGGACGAAAATGGGCAATTTGTTCAAGCTCGGTTCTATTATTTCCGGTTGGACGAATGTGAAATTCAAGCGTAGCTTGGCCAGGTAATTTCATTTCAGCAATTAGTGATAATTTCCGATTAGGTTCAACTGCATAAACTCGCCAGAAATCGAGCACATCCCCTGGTAATATTTCACCAGCCCTGCGCCTACCTCTGCCCAACCCTACTCCACCTAAAAGCCTGTCTAGGATGCCCCTCAGCTTCCACAGCCATGTACCGTAGTACCAACCTCCTGTTCCACCTAGACGCAGTAATACCTGCCAGAGATCCTCTGGTGGCGCATCAACAATAATTTTCCTCCGGTCTTCGTAAGCAGTACCACCAGCCCAGGCTGGATCACCAGCTGTGCACCATTCATCAGGTGGCATTGCTCCCGCATCAGTCCAATGGCTTTCAACTGCTTGCAATTGAATACGTTCAAGAGCTAGTTTTATGGCGCAGCGGCAGTCTAATAGTTTTAAGGGAATGATTGATCGAATACTATTTTCCTTGCAAACAGCCGGATTGCGTAGACCATCAGCTAATGGGCGAGCGATAAAAGCTGGCACTGGTGTTACTAGATGAATCCATAATGAACTGAGGCGCGGCGTAAACAACGGTACAGGAATGACAATACGGCGGCCCAGTCCCGCTTCTTCAGCGTATATGTCCATCAAAGCCTGATAACTTAAGACTTCAGGACCGCCGATATCAAAAACACGTCCTGTTGTTTGTTGGTTATCCAAACAAGCAATTAAATATTCTAATACATTGCGAATGGCAATCGGCTGTGATGGCGTGCGCACCCATCTGGGAGTAATCATAATCGGTAAGCGATCAACAAGATAACGCAAAATCTCAAAAGAAACGCTGCCAGAACCAATAATCATTGCAGCCCTTAGAACGGTCACTGGCACGGTGCCAGAGCACAAAATCTGAGCAACCTCAGCCCTTGAGCGCAGATGTTTGCTCAAATCTGATTGACTTTCACCCAGTCCACCCAAATATATTATTCGTTGTAAACCACCTATGTCCGCGGCATGACGAAAATTATTGGCGGCACGTCTATCCGCTTCGACAAAATCTTTATTTTGCGGATTCATTGAATGAATTAAATAGTAAGCGACACTGCATCCTGATAAGGCTTGCGAGAGTTCATCTTGATTGAAAATATCGGCAGCAATGATTTTTAGATTTTCATGGTTAGCCCAGGGGCGCCCACCTAATTTTGTAGCCGATCGTGCCATTGCTCTTACTCGAAAACCGGCTTGCAGTAATCTGGGCACAAGCCTTGCTCCCACATAGCCAGTGGCGCCAGTAACTAAAATAGGCTTATCTTTCAAACTTTCCAAAAATTTGTCTCAGAATTTGCCATACATAAAAAAACGCAAAAGCAGATTAGAATAATTGTTGCACATCTATAAGGCTATTCTTCCTATTTCAATCAAATTGATATATATGAAATAGTCATCCGCTCCAGTCTGGTTTCGCAATGAATCGAGATTAACTGATAACCAGCACTTGGTTATGGCTTTGACAGAATCTTGTTATTATGGCTATACCCTGGTGGAAAAAGATCCGGATTCACTGCCGAATCATCTGGCTTGAAGAAATGCTTAGTGGAAATGCGGTCCTTATTACGTTTCAACCAGTTCAACCAGATCGGTTTGAGTTTGCTGCCCATAGTTTTGTCAACTGTACTACCGCCCCAGCTGCCTTCGGGATAGAAGCAGCCAAAAATTAAAGTCTGAAAAGCTTTTTGCGACACGCCTTCTTCATCAAGCCTAGATGCCATTATTTCTAATACCTGGAAATTGTCTCCTAATTCATTTGCTGCATTTACTGATTCGTTGAGCAGCCATTCGTCCGTAGCTGTGCGAGTGACGGCAAGCACGGCTTGTTTAAATTTAGGTTGTGGATTCTGTTGTACAAATTTGCAAGCAGCTATTTGCACATCTACGTTATTATCCTTTAAAAGAGGCATTATCTTAGGCATCAAATCTGGTGGCACGGGATTGGGAATAGATTGAATAGCTAATTCTCGTAGATAGGGAATATCGCTGCTAAAGCACTTTTCTAATTGGTGCTGCCAGCCTGATGGGCGAAAATTGGCATTATTTGCTAACTCTGTCAAAAATATCGCCATTTCGCCAGGAGATTTTGGATGTTCGGGGCTGAACTGGAACGTTTTACAAGTATTTGCGTAGTTCGCATCAATTCGCTTAGTGAACCACGGGGACGAGGATAAACATATTTTTCAAAAGGCAGAGTTTTGCTTTTTTCAAGCGCTTGATCAAGAGCTGGTGCCATATATTTAATATCTTCCTTACTGCCAATACTTTCTATAATGAAAGCAGCGCGCTCGCATTGAAGCTTATCTGTGCTCAGAAGAAGCGGCCTGGCTATGGCAAGCAATTGAGGGGCAAATTCCGGTTTCCAGGAATGTTGTGCAAGTTGTTTGCGTTCGTCGCTAGCAGTGTCTCCAAACGCAGAGCGTCTTGGCAATTCGCCACTCCATTCCGGATCAGGTATACGCATAACCAAAGCGGCAAAAGCTGATTTGGCAATAGCAGGGTTATTGTCGCTGGCTAGTTTTATGAGTGCCTGGGTCGCTTCTGGCGTAGCGATACTGTTGATTCCATGGATTGCATTTCTGGCTTGAGGACTATCGCCGGCGTGCACTGTATTTAACAAAATTTGCAAATAAATAGGATTGCCTAGTACAGTAAAACCGGCTTGTTGATTGGCAAATTGTCCGGCATGCAAATGTGGCTCCGCCGGTGGTTTAAACATATTGCCTATAATATTTTGCGCCTGGGCAGCCGTTGGTGCAATAAACGTCACAGTGGTAGTGGCTGTGGGCAGGTCTTTGTTATTAGTCTTTCCCCAGAAATTATAGCCAGCCACCCAACCAAGATCATGTGATACTGAAATTGTGTATTTACCAGGTTTATCAATGCGGCAATATTGCATCAATGCCAGTGATCTGATCAAATTTATCTCCGGGTTTGATGGAGGTTGTGCCGCCTAAGCCACCTTCACAAGTGGCATTAGGGTGTGGATCCTCAGCAGCTATGCCTTTTCATCAACTGCTTTTACTTTGAAACGCAGAGCCCGCGGGGCAAATCTATAATCGCTTCCATAATCAATTGCAATTGGTTTATCACCTGTATTTTGCACACAAAAGTGCATAATGGCATTTTCACCAAGAAAATATTCTGGCTTGTCGAAATTAAGGCTAAGTTTATAATGTGACGGTGCCTGCAATTTACCAACAATTAAATTTTCTGGTGGTACTGGCGGTGCAGAATGCTTTTGGGCTACAGCAGGATGAAAGCTTCCTTCCGATATAGCCTGTTTGGCTAACTGTGCTGTCAATTTATTAGAATCTTTAAGCAGCTGCTGCAGAGTACTAATACTTCTATCTGTGCGATTAAAGGCCAAAGCCCGCATTGCCAAGTCTCTTGCTGGACCTTTAGGATCTGTAGCTATGGCAATCAGGCGCTCTATAAAGGCATCATCCGGATGAAGCCGAGCAGCGACACATCCTTCCGACCAGCAAACTTTATTATCAGGGGCAAGGGACAGTTCAATTATTTGTTTCCACTCTTTAGGGGTCAATGGATCTGTTTTTGGACTATAAATAGATGTTCTTGACCAATCACAAATAATTGATTCCATATTGGGAGCTAAGCCGCGTGTGGTCGCTGCTTTTATTAGAGCTGACCACGTATCATCGTTATGAAAATAATTCATCAGCCCATCTTTAACCCATAGATTATTACCTGCTCCGTGTGTATAAAGCAAATCTACAAATGTGGGAATTAAAGATGGATCATAAGTAAACATGAGCTGCTGAATATAGGCATCGCTCGGGCCCCATGTAACGCCGGAGTCATTATAAATAAACGGAGACATAGCTTTTGTTGAGCGGGCAGCAATCTCAGCTTCACGCTCCGGCATACTTGCTTTGCCTTCACGGCATTTTTTTGCTAGTTCGTCATATTGGTAGAGCTTTTCTTTCAATCCGGCAATATAACTGGCCATTTCTTTCTTGCTTCTCGGTTTAAGCGCAATAGTAACTGGCTTTGACTTAAACTGCAGCTCAATTATCTGTTCATCGTCGTCAGTAGTCTTATCACCGCTATGTAATATGGCAGTAAGTTTATAAGTGCCTGGTTCTGTCAATTTTGCCCAGCGATTCAGGCGTATACGTGTTGTGCGTGAACCTGATTCTGGAATAGCTCTATGTAATCCGCTAACAGACTGGCAAGATATGTCTCTTTCGCCGGCGGGAATCGGTTTACCGTTGTGCTCAACATCGAATGTAATATATGGCCAGAAGTTAGGTCGTCCTTTAAAGTGTAAATTGTTTACTGTGCAATCAATAACAACTGGATCGCCAAACTTAAAATCATCTTTCTCGGTGCTCAGCGTAACTGTAACCGCAGAAGTCTGATTCTGTTCTTGCGCATGGCTAATTGCTGGAGCCAATACGATGACCAAGAATACAAGCACCCATGCGATACCATAGTAAATATATCTTTGCTTTAATCCGCTACGCTCAGCAGTGCTGTAATTCATACGATTCTCTTGTTTGCATTCTTATTATATTTCGAAATAACAATACCTAGAAGTACTTGTAAACCCTGAGAGAATTTGGTATAAACATTCCTTCCTCTACAAACTGAGGTTGGCGGTTCGAGTCCTCCCGGGCAGGAATCTTTCAGCATTGAGCTAAATATATGTTCGCCAATAAATTTGTGCTTATTACGACAATGTTTGCCTTTGCCTTTGTCGTACTAATTAATCCTCTACTGGCTTTATCTCCGGATGATAAAAACTGGCAGGATCTCGAAGGGCGCGGTATAGCAGCACTTGATGCTAATGAATATTGGATAGCCGAGCCATTGCTGCAAAAAGCTCTGGCACAGGCACAGGACTTTAGACCAACAGACATGCGTTTACCAAAGAGCATTGCTGAACTTGGACGTCTTTATACTATTCGTGGACAATTTTCTAAAGCCGCACTTTATTTAGAAGCTGAGCTTAAAGTAAAAGAACAATTACTGGGCAATAAACAATATCAATGCATTCCGACAATGGGCTCGCTAATCCAATTCTACTTTAATTATGATATGCAGAATAAATCAATTCCTCTGACCATGAAAATGCTTTCACTGATCGAGAACAGATCAAAGACAAACCAAGTGCCAATGATTGAATGGGCAACTATCTGTGATGCTGCCGGAGACCGTTATTATTGCGCTCATAATTTTGCACTTGCTGAGAAACTTTTCAAAACAGCTCTAAATATCAAAACAGCTTTGCTTTCTAGTAATCATCTGTCTTTGGCAAATAGCTATGAGCGTATGGGAAATCTAAGCTTGGAGAAAAATGATCCAGTGCAAGCGGAGCCGTACTTTTCCAATGCCCTGAGAATAACGGAAAGAATTTTACCCCCGGAAAGTCATGAAGTGCACACGCGATTGGATAAATTAGCTAAGTGCCTCATTTTGCAGAAAAAATATGAGAAAGCAGAAAAACTATACGTGCAGGCTCAAAATGTTAGCCAGAATCAACATGCGAGCATGGATGAAAGGACAAGCGCTTTATTTTCCCTCGGCTCTCTCTATGCGGAGGAGCATAAATACAAGCTTGCACTATCCTATTTCCAAAAAACTCTGGAACTGGCAAAGTTAAGCAACGGTTCCAATTCAAGCACACTGGCATCCTGTTTAGAAAAGATAGATTTAGTTGAGGCAGCTCAACGCCAAACTTCCGTGAAGAAAGCATCAACAGCACCATCGCAGAAATCAGACAAGACTGCGATACCTTTTGTATTGGTTATGCAAAAAAATCTGAAAAATATGTGAGCAATCAACTATATAGACACTAACTTGGTATGTCTGGTGCCTGGTTGGAAGCTGCTCTAGTACGTATTTTAGAAGATTAATTCTTGGATCCTTAAATTCTTCTGGTGCCGCCGCGCTCACAAATTTCTCACAAATATTAGCTAATATCAAGAGAGCTACTCCTCTCATGGATTCTGCATTTATTATTTTTGAGGTGGCAATTGTTTTATGGAAGCTAGCATCCATAACGAAGAATTAACCGAATTGAATGATCCTCGTCCAATTGATTCTCTGCTTGCGTATGCTTGCCAGGAAAAACCCGGAGCAGGTGTTCCACAGGCAAGTGTTCAAGCAACAGAAAGTAAAATTACCGAGGCTTGGAACAAGATTAAAGCAAATCCTGCTGCGGACACATTCCCATTAGAGGAACACATTCATTCACTAAATGAGACTATAAGCCTCAGAAAATCAAAAGTAAATGAGCCGCTTTTACCGCAAGAAAAACTAAATGCTGAGGAATTGTTTTCTTCAAAGGAAGCAAAAGATCTCTATAGCTTAGAACTAAGTGATCCAATAGCTTTTCTGATGAACTAAAGAGAGCATCAAAAATCAGCAAATTAATCGGTTGGTTACCTACTAATTCCATTGGACAAGACATTAAAGACAAGGCGTTTATTTTGGAATTACGCAGACAAGCTGGAGCGCAACTGAGC
This sequence comes from Candidatus Melainabacteria bacterium, assembly GCA_963767815.1. Lineage (GTDB taxonomy): Bacteria > Cyanobacteriota > Vampirovibrionia > Obscuribacterales > Obscuribacteraceae > CAVYFJ01. Next base: position 322,271 of record CAVYFJ010000006.1, read on the forward strand.
GAAGACGAGCAAAGGTTATTGAATGGCGCGATTTACGATCACTTAGAAAAATATTTTTCCCCATCGGGAAAGGATGGCACAGCGAAATTAGATGATCGAGCTTTGGCAGATAAGTTTCTTTTGACAAGAGAGGACTTTAAAGAATTGCATGATCGGTTTCTTGCGGTCCGCGAAGAAAGAACAAAAGAAGCAGTCGAACTTTTATCAAAACACAAAAAACCTAACGCTGAACGTGCGCTTGTTGAGATGGCTACTGGTGATATTGAGCACTCTCCTACATTGGCTCGCTTAGCCAAAGAATTTGAACAAAAATGGACCAGCGAGCAGCAGAAACCAATGAATGAACAAAGCATTAGTCCGCTGTTTGTTGGTGATGTCTTGCAAAAGATCTCTAATCAACTTGAAGCCTTGAGCTGGCCTGAAAATACGAAGGATGCAGCAAAGATTTATAATCAGTGGCTGGAGGCACAAAAAGATGCCGTTAACAACCCGGCGGCAATAGAAAAAGTAGAGCAATTGCGCGAGAGACTAAATACTATAAACGCCGAACGTGAGAAATTCCTCAATGATAATTTAAGACCTATATTAAAGGCAGCAGGTATAAACTTACCAAAATTTGAATTGAAAGTTGTCCAGGAAATCAATCGGTTATCGACTGAGGCAGCAGCAGCAGCGGAATACCACGGAGGGACTGGTAAAATAGAAATTTTAGAATCTAAAATCATTAGTGATAATCATCTGGATCCAGAATTAGTAGGTGTCCTTAGCCATGAAGTAGCTCATCATGAGCAGAACATTTTGGTTATTAGAAAGTTGGCTGATGAGCTTGAGAATAATAAACAAATAGATAAAGATCGTTTGAGGTTACGCTACTATCAGGATAGTGGCCGTAGTTTAGACGAAAAGTTTCTAGAAAATATTCTTCAGTGGCGCGATAAAGATTTGGCCAATAAACATCTAACGCAAGGTGAAAATGAGAGAGCGGAAACGCTTATTCGATCCGATGGTGCCAAAGATGACTATGTTCGTATACAGAGACAATTAACGCAATTGCGTCCTTACACAGATGCATTCAATTCTGATCGTTCGATTAGGTCCCTTTTGGAAGTAAAAGATAGTCAGCAACGTAAAGCTAAACTAGAAGGCATACTCGAGAAAGTTCCTAACGAAGTTGCGCAAGATCTTAAAATTCTTGACGAAGCACAAAAGAGCGGAGCTCCCCAAGTCAAAGAACTTTATAGAGCCCTGAGCGAGAAATTAAAGAAAGAATTCAAATTTAAAAAAGAGATGCTAATTTTTGAACGAGAACAACTCTATTATAATGATTCTATGGAACGAGAAGCCTTCACTGCAGGCCACAGAGGATACTTCTTTGCTAAATTGCATCAACGAAGACGATAGTACTATCCCAGATATCACTAAGGAGTAGCTTCGATGGTACCGGATCGAATGGCACTAATTAGCTTCTTATGATCTGATTTATTTTGATCTAAATAAAGATTAGCAAATTCTGCTATTGCTTTTGCAAAGGTTTTGCCTTTACCGATATAACCAGATATTATGCATGGATCGCCGGAGCGGGCATGTGCTCTAGCCAGTGCCCAGCCACAAGTACGAGCGAATCCCAGCATATTTTTTGGGGTGTAGATTTCAATTAATGGTTTTACTTTTACATCTCTAAGTTGTCGAACATAGAAGTGTTTATTATTCTGATTAACATAGTGCCCAAGGAAAAGATCGCTTGCTGCCTGCATTATCTTTTGTCCATTTACTACCCTTTCGCCATTAGTTCCGGAAAGTTTAAACTGAGAATATGGTTCTAAAACAGATTGCCGAGCTTCTTTAACTTGAAGGAATAAGGGGTCATTTTCAGCTGCAAAAAACAGAATAACACCGCAAATGGTACCGACGCTGCCTATACCAACTACTTTGATAGCACTGTCTACCATCTCATATCTATCTAAGAGTACGCGTCGTTCAATAGGGAGAGATTGACGATATATCTCAAGTGAACGCAATTGTTTTTTTCTGTACTGAGGGTTATTACTCCCTTCTTCGTGATAAATAAGTGGAGGTTGATCTTTAATTCGTGGTGCTTCTCCTATAACATGAGCTAATTTGACAAACTCAGCTTGCGAATCGTGAGCCAAGGCTTTGGCTAGCACTTTCTTTCGCCTCTTTTTTAACTGTTGATCAGTAGTGAGTTCAATTAAGGATTCATAGTCTATATAGCTGTACCAGGTGTCCAGCGTTTTCATTTCTGAAAGCTCCCACATTCTGTCTCGATAGGCCTCTGTTAGTTGAATTGTGGCAGCAACTCCGTCCGAACGAGTGTGTCCATTATTAATTGAGGCGATGATAAAACTTGCCGCCAGTCGTTTTAGGTCCCACTCCCACGGAGCAGGATAAGTTTCGTCAAAGTCGTTTATATCAAATATGACATTTCTCTCTGGTGTGGCAAATGCACCAAAATTCATAAGATGGCAATCTCCACAGGACTGCACAGGATAGCCGGTAGAAGCTGTATTAGCTAAATCGGCGGACATAATTACCGCGGCACCTCTAAAAAACGCGAAAGTTGAAGTAAGCATCCGACCATAGCGAATAGGCAAAAGGCTCTCAATTCGTCCTTTGTTTGATTCAATCAGTAATTGAATGGGGTTAGCCCTGCCCCTTTTATTGACTGTAAAATCAGCATGTGATTCGCGGGGACATTTTACTCTCAGGGTGCGACCCACTTCGTAACGATCATTTCTAGTTTGCAAATGTGCAGGCTTCTCTAGATAAGCTGCCGCTATAGGAGTTTGTTTAAAAAGCTTGTCTGCTTGATTTATAGTCTTCCGGCTTCTGACCAATGTACCTACCCCGCATTGATTTGGTAAACGATTGAATTCTTATTATGATAGTATATGATTTGGATATAAGCAAAAGAGGCTGATTATATGTGACTTCGGGAGATATGCGTCAGTTTCCTTCTGAAGAGTGAGCAGAATACATCAAAAAGCAACTCTTATAACCTGTTCAATAGAGAATTGCAGGTGCTGACGTTAGGGGTTGAGCGGAAGACCAACCAGGAAATAGCTCTGCAACTAAATATGAGCATAGATAGGGCAAAGGGCCATCTAAAGCAAATTATGAATAAGCTTTCTGTTAACGATAGAACAAAGTCCGCGGTGAAAGCAGTTCGTGAAAGGCTGATCTGAATACAATATTAGTATTGAAAAATATTGTCGCAAGTCAGAATTAGGTCGCAATCCAACTTTATTGAAAATTATTTTTTAATGCTTATCTCAATATGCTTATCTACATATTGGCCGTTAATATGTTCGCCTTTGGTAAGTTTATGGACTCTAATTGGAATAGCCTGATAAATTCGCCAGGCATTCTTTCCAACAACTTGCTCAACTTCTTTTACTCGAAGATCCTCTCGCTTAGGACGTGTTGAAAGCACGTTAATGGCATATTTTATATCACTTTCGCGTTCTAATTCGTGTGCTTCGGCTTCCAAGTAGATTGCTTCATTTTCCTCAGTTTCAGTTGAAGAATTAAATATTGTCATTGCCACACGTGGATTGTTTCTTATCAAGGAAGAGTGCAAGGCGTTTTTGTCGGAAACCCAAAAAAAATTGTAGTCGGTGTCATAGGCAAAGGACACAGAAGAAATCCACGGTTTCGAGTCGAGGCTAGAAGTGGCTATAGTCATGTAGTGGTTTTGTGCCAGTATTTGTTCGACTTTTTCCATGGGATTATATTTCGCCCTGAATACTATTGTGCTTGTCTTTCTAACTGATTAGCTTCTTGTATCTTGTTCATTGTACGCAATAAGGATACATAGCTGCGTCTACAGTTTTTCGTAGCGGGATGATTGTTACCCAGCGACTTTTGAAAAATAGACAATGCCCTTTTATATAAGGCTTCGGCTTGATCGGGTTGTCCCAATTTTTTATAGAGAAATGCCAAATTATCCAAAGTAATTGCAATATTTGGATCTGTCGGCTCCAGTGTCTTTTCTTCAATTTCTAATGCTTGTTTGGTTAAGGCAAGGGCTTCTTTGTACTTACCTTGCGCCTGATAAACTGAACTTAGGTTATCCAAAGCCGATCCTATCGCCGGATGGCCAGGTCCACGTAGTTTTTTTTGAATGGCAAGCGACTGTTCGAGCAAATTTTGTGCTTTGGAATACTCACCCAATTCTTTGAATATCACTCCCAAATTATCCATTGTAATTGCTACATCAATGTTCTCTAGACCTAAAGCTTTCTCTTCGATGTCTAAAGAGCGCTCGCTCAGCGGCTTGGCAAGATCAAATCTATGTTGAGCTTCGTATAGCAAAGCGAGGTTGTCTAGCGTTATGGCTACCTTGGTGTCGTTTGGACCATAAGCTTTTTCCATTATCCTTAAGCAGCGATTATATAATGCTTCTGCTTCAGGGTACTTAGCTTCTTTCTTACAAACCATGGCCAGATTATTTAAAGGAGCACACAATCGCACATCATCCTGACCGCAGGACTTTTCTTTTATTAATAGAAATCGTCTAGATAACTCTTCTGCTTGGCTGTATTTACCTTCTGTGGCATAGAGTACGCTGAGGTCGTTTATAGTAATTCCTAGTTGTTCATCATTGTGCCCAGACTTTTCGACTACTTGCTTCGCTGATAAAAATGCATTTTCCGCTTCAGCGTAATTACCTTGTTGAAAGGCATTTCTACCGGCTTGCAACAGTTTG